>NZ_FOGB01000031.1 GCF_900111095.1 Amphritea atlantica
CCGATGCCGAGGGGATCGACCGGGATATTCTGGATTTTTTAGGAGACGCCCGTGAGCAACTCTGGATCAGCCTGTAACGGTCAGCCTTCACAGGCGCCCTCTTTAAGCAGTGTCCCAGGCCACGGCCAGCCGCTCTGGTTGCTGGCCGAACTGACCTATAAGTGTCCGTTGCAGTGCCCTTACTGTTCGAACCCTCTCGACTTCGCTGAGGTGGGTGCTGAACTGACCACTGAGCAATGGCTTGATGTTTTCCGTCAGGGGCGTGAGCTGGGGGCGGTTCAGCTGGGCTTTTCCGGTGGTGAACCACTGGTGCGTCAGGACCTGATTGAGCTTATCACTGGTGCCCACAAGATGGGTTACTACACTAACCTGATCACCTCGGGAGTTGGACTGAATGAAGGGAAGATTGCGGGTTTGCATGAGGCGGGTCTTGATCATATTCAGGTCAGCTTCCAGGCAGCAGATCCCGAAGTCAACAACCTGCTGGCGGGGTCAGAAAAAGCGTTTAAGCAGAAGTTAAAAATGGCTCGGGAAGTGAAAGCTCAGGGGTACCCCATGGTGCTTAACTTTGTGACTCACCGGCATAATATCGATCGGATCGACCGCATTATCGAACTCGGTGTCGAGCTTGAAGCGGATTACGTTGAGCTGGCCACCTGCCAATACTATGGTTGGGCCTTTGACAATATTAAACAGCTTCTTCCCACCCATGAACAGCTGAAAAGGGCTGAACGGATCACCAATCAATACCGTGAACAACTGGCAGCAGCGGGCAATCCGATCAAGTTGATTTTTGTCACACCGGATTACTATGAAGAGCGGCCTAAAAAGTGTATGAACGGATGGGGACAGGTGTTTCTGACGGTTACCCCGGATGGCACTGCGCTGCCGTGTCACAGTGCGCGGATGCTACCGATCGAGTTTCCTAATGTTATCGATATGCCGTTGCAGAAGATCTGGGATGAGAGTTCCGGATTCAATCATTTCCGTGGCGATAGCTGGATGGAGGAGCCCTGTCTCAGTTGTGATGAAAAGGAAAAAGATTTTGGCGGCTGTCATTGTCAGGCTTATATGCTGACTGGCGATATGCATAACGCGGATCCGGTGTGTGCGAAGTCGGAACATCATGAATTGATACTCAGTGCCCGAGCAATGGCTGAAACGGTGGCCGGTAATCCTGCCGATCTTCTCTACCGAAATGAGCGTAACTCGCGGATTATTACGACCGATAGACTGCTTAAATTCTCCCGGGACTAAGGCAAAAAGCCGTTCTCAGAACGGCTTTTTCAGGATGAGATCTGTATCCGGATCAGACCGGGAACACGACATTGCACTGACCGGTGCCAGAGCTTGGGAAGTACTCGGTCATGACTTCGGCGCAACCTTCATATTTGTCCCAGCCCAGCAGGCCAAACAGCATCGCTGTATCATGCATACCGCCTTCTCCAGAACAGTCCTGAGCATACTTCGGCAGCAGGTCGAGAAACGCTTTGGTTTGACCCTTTTTCCACATATCCATCACCATCAGGTCGATCTCCTGATTCAATGGCTCGCTGATCTTGAACATATAGTCGCCAACCACTTTATTCGGTGGGATCCGGTGTGACAGCGAGCCGCTGGCGAGGAACGCCACCCGTTTATCGGACTTGTTGATCGCCTCAAGAATCGCTTCGCCGACCTGTTTCGATTCCTCCAGATCTGCGTCATACATCCAGCCGGCAATCGAAACCACTTTAATATCGTTGCCAACGCCGAGGTAGCGCAGGGGAACCAGGGTGCCATATTGCAGCTGAAGGGTTTCAACTTCATGGTGGCAGAGGGTGGTAACGCCGTTGTTGGTGGCGATCTCGGCAATCTGCTGCCCCAGTTCAGGGTCGCCGGTGTGACTGTATTCCATATTATTGAGGAAGTGGGGGAACTCGGTGCTGGTAAACACCCCGGACATCTCTGGCTTCGCATTGATATGAAAACCGGCATTCACCAGCCAGTGGGTATCTGAAATCACGATAGTATCGACTTTACGTTCACGGCACATATCACCGATACGGCGCAGTCCCTGAATCGCCGATTCACGAATACCGTGCAGTGGCCCCTCCTGCTCAGAGATAAACATTGAAGGCACATGTGTCACTTTTGCTGCCAGAACCAATTCGCCCATAACTCACCTCAATACATTGTTGTTATTTGATTTGTTAAACGGAAGTCATTTCCATAGAAAGCGAGTATAGGTGGCAGCAGTGAATCGCCTTTGCCATTTAAAGCAAAGCTTTTACCATTTAAAACAAGGGGGATCTGTATAGCGCATTTTAACCACAGAGAACACAGAGAACACAGAGGGAAAAGATTTAATTAGCTACCTGTAGTAGGAGGCGCGCCCC
>NZ_FOGB01000029.1 GCF_900111095.1 Amphritea atlantica
GTTGTACTGATATCGGCCCCCAGATCCGTGGTACCGACAACCTCCAGACGGGTTGCGTTAATCCGGTCTTCAATAATGGTGTTACCGCCCAGATAGATATCCTGGGCATTAACCGCAGCGCCGATGGTCGCATCGCCGTCAACGGTCAGATCATTGACTGACACCACACCCTGAAGATCAGCGTCAGCGGCGACGGTCAGATTATATGGACCTGAGACCTGATTCGCGCTGACCTTAGTACCCGACAGCCGGACAGCCTTGCTCAGGGTGACTTCACCGGTATAGCTCTGGCTGCCAACAGTGGCGATATCGGCTCCCAGATCGGTGGTTCCGCTAATGGCCAGAGTCTCTGCGGTGACCAGATCGTGAATCGTTGTGTTGCCGGCAATTCGGACGTCCCGGGCCTGCACTGTCGATGCAAAATTTGCAGCGCCGCCAACCGACAGATCACTGACAGATACTGCGCCGTTCAGATCAGCATCACCGCTCACCACCAGATGATGAGGCCCGGTCACGGATTGTGCACTGACATCACCGGTCAGGGTGACATTGCGGCTCAAACTCAAACCGCTCATATAAGTTTGCACACCTGCATAGATATCCACAGCCAGATCGGTCGCCCGGTTGAAAACAACCTCACTTAAGGCCTCATCTGCCCCCATATCACCCGACAGATTAACGACGGCATCCAGCACCAGACGGTGATTGCCATCAACCGTACTATTAAAATCAATGGTTGTAGCTGATAGGTTAGAATCATTGCTCAGAGTAACCGCACCTCCGAACACTTGTCCGGCCACCGTGGTGATATCTCCCCCCAGATCGGTGGTTCCCTGAATAACCAGACTCTCAGCGGAAACTGTATCGCCTATAACACTGTTGCCGCCGATATTGATATCCCTGGCATTGACAGTGGATAGAAACGCCGTATTACCCGTGACACTCAGATCATTAACAGATACAGCACCTTTCAGATTTGCATCACCGGTAATAGTCAGATCTTGTGCGCCACTGATATCAGAAGCCGTGATCGTGGTGCCCTTGAGAATAACAGTATCACTCAGTGCTATAGCACCGTTGTATACCTGAGTGCCAGTGGTGGTAATAGCGGCGGCAAGATCACTGGTTCCGGACACGATCAGAGTTTCAGCGCTTACCGCATCTGAAATGGAAGTATTACCGTCAATATTGATAGCCCCGGCATCTACCGTAGCCCCAAAATCAGCATCGCCACTCACCAGAAGATCATGAACAAACACGGCGCCCTGCATAGCTGCATCACCATCAATGGTAAGATCCCGTGTACCCGTCATGCCTCCTGCGGTAATTGTTGTGCCTGAAAGGGTGAGATCGTTATCCAGAGTCACAACCCCGGCATAACTCTGCGAACCGGTAGTGGTGATATCCGCAGCGAGTATTGCATCGCCACCCACCACAAGACTGCCTGCGGTAACGGTATCCGACGCAGCAGTATTACCGGTAATACTGATAATATCGGCAATCAGAGTTGATCCAAAAGCGGCGCTGCCATTAACTGACAGATTATTAACATCCACCGCGCCTTGAAGATTCGTATCACCGTTCAAGGTCAGATTATGGCTGCCTGCCACACCATTAGCTGTGATGCTGGAGCCAGTAAGAGTGATCTCATCGCCCAGTGTCACAGCCCCCCCATAGCGCTGTGCACCTGTTGTCTGAATATCGGCACCCAGATTACTACTGCCGCCAACCGTCAGACTATCAGCGGTTAGCGCGCCTTCAATCAGAGCATTTCCACCAATACTCATAACGCTGGCATCAACGCTCGCGGCAAATGCGCCGTCCCCACTGACGGTCAGGTCATTCACTGACACCACACCCTGCAGATCGGCATCACCATTAACCATCAGATTATGGGGCCCAATCACCGATTGAGCCGTAATATCACCATTAAGAACAGCATCATGATTGAGGGTCAGATCACTCATGTAGGTCTGCACCCCGGCGTAGAGATTACCAGCCAGTTCGGTTGCCCGGGTAAAGACAACTTCGCTCAGTTGTTGCCCCCCCCCTACATCTGCAGACATATTCACAACAGCATCCAGTACCAGCCGGTGATTACCATCCACTGTGCTGTCAAAATTGATGGTTGTTGCTGACAATACCGCATCCTGTGTCAGCGTAACTGCACCGCCATATGTCTGCGAGGCAACCGTACTGACATCTGCGCCAAGCTGCGTTTCTCCGGAAATCGTCAGACTCTCGGCAGTCACTGTATCGGTAATGGCAGTATTACCACCAATCGTAATAACTCCGGCATCTACGGTAGAGGCGAAATCCGCATTGCCACTGATGGTCAGATCTTTGACGGATACAGCTCCATGCTGGGCAGTGTTGCCCGAAATAGCCAGATTATGAGCGCCCGTCATACCGTTGACATCGATGCCACTCCCGGTGAGAGTAATTGCCTTACTGAACCGCAAGACACCATTATATGCCTGAGCACCGGTGGTGGTGATATCGGCAGCCAGATCACTGGCTCCGTCCACTACCAGACTATCGGCCATAACACTGTCCACGAAGATGGCATCACCACCAATAGTGATCCCTCCCGCATCCACTAATGATCCCAAACGGGAATGACCGCTCACTGAGAGATCAGCCACAGCGACATCCCCATCCAGGTCGGCATTGCCATGAATAACTAAGTTATGTAAACCGCTAACAGACTGGGTTGTAACCTCTCCTGTCAGCAGGACATCCTGACTAAGGCTCATATGATTCAGATAGGTCTGTACATCTGCCGAAATATCTGCACTCAGATCAACCGCTTTATTAAAGACTATTTCATTAAGTTGTTGATTACCGCCAATACGCCCTCCCTGACTAACTTGTGCGTCCAGGAACAAGCGATGATTACCATCAACCGTACTGGCAAAGTCGACAGTGGACCCGGTCAGTCTTACATCGCCGGACAAAGAAACAGGCCCACCGTAAACCTGGCCGGCGACTGTCGAGATATCATCACCAAGATCGGTTGAGCCTGTGATGGATAAGCTATCTGTCGAAACAACATCATTCAGATCAGCATTACCGTCAACCGTCAGGCTAAACGGGCCATTTATCATCTGCGCAGTGACATTGCCGCCCAGCGTAACATTGTCTGTCAGTACCAGGCTGTCCATAAAGGTCTGAGTGTCCGCATTGATATCAACCCCCAGCGTTGTCCCCTGATCAAAGACAATCTTACTCAGCGACTGGGTTGTACCGATATCTCCGGTCAGATTAACGGCAAGTGCATCCAGCTCCAGCCGGTGAGCGCCATCAACGGTGTTATCGAAATTAACCGTACTCCCCCTCAGTACCGCATCGCCGTTGAGGGTCACTGCACCCATATAGGTCTGATCGGTGATGGTAGTGACATCCGCCCCCAGATTGACGGGGCCCGAAACATAGAAGCTCCGGGTATCAATAGCACCATCGATGAGGGCTGCACCATCGACTGTAAAGTTATATGCTCCGCTAACACCATGAGAGGTGACCGAAGCGCCCTTCAACACAACATCATTACCCAGCAACAGCGTGCCGCCGTAGCTCTGGGTACCACTGGTATTAACATCAGCAAACAGCTTACTATTACCCTGGATATCCAGGCTGCTGATATCAACCAGGTTGTTTAAATCAGCATCTCCTGACACAGTCAGAGCAAACGCACCGTTTACTGTCTGCGCAGTAACATCACCCGTCAGGGAGACTTTGTCACTCAGCGTCAGACTGTCCATAAAGGTCTGAGTGCCAGCAATAATATCGACCCCCAGCGTTGTCGCCTGATCAAAGACAATCTCACTCAGCGACTGGGTTGTACCAATATCTCCGGTCAGATTAACGGCAAGTGCATCCAGCTCCAGACGGTGAGCGCCATCAACGGTGTTATCGAAATTAACAGTATTCCCCTTCAGTAGCGCATCGCCGGTGAGGGTCACTGCACCCATATAGGTCTGATCGGTGATGGTAGTGACATCCGCCCCCAGATTGACGGGGCCCGAAACATAGAGGCTCCGGGTATCAATAGCACCATCGATGAGGGAGGCACCATCGACTGTAAAGTTATATGCTCCGCTAACTCCATGAGTGGTGACAGAAGCGCCCCTCAACACAACATCATTACCCAGCAACAGCGTGCCGCCGTAGCTCTGGGTAGCACTGGTATTAACATCAGCAAACAGCTTGCTATTACCCTGGATATCCAGGCTGCTGATATCAACCAGGTTGTTTAAATCAGCATCCCCTGACACAGCCAGAGCAAACGGACCATTTATTGTCTGCGCAGTGACATTACCCTTTAACGATACATTATCGCTCAGCGTCAGACTGTCCATAAAGGTTTGAGTACCCGCATTGATATCAATCCCCAGCGTTGCCCCCTGATCAAAGACAATCTCATTCAGCGACTGGATGGAGCCGATATCCCCGGTCAGATTTACAACAGGTGCATCCAGTTCCAGTCGGTGAGCACCATCAATAGTATCGCTGAAGATAAGACCAGCACCCGTCAGTAATGTATCTCCGGTGAGAGTCACTGCGCCCATGTAGACCTGGTCTGCAATAGTAGTGACATCTGCCCCCAGACTAGCTGGCCCCGTAACATCAAGACTCCGGGTATCAATAGCACCATCGATGACGGCGGCACCATCCAGAGTAAGGTTATACGCTCCGCTGACTCCATGAGTGGTGACCGAAGTGCCCCTCAGCACAGCATCATTACCCAGCAACAGCGTACCGCCGTAGTTCTGGCTGCCACTGGTATAAACACCGGCAAACAGTTTGCTATTACCCTGGATATCCAGGCTGCTGATATCAACCAGATTGTTTAAATCGGCATCCCCTGACACCGTCAGAGCAAACGGACCCTGTACTGTCTGCGCAGTGACATCCCCCGTCAGGGTAACGTTGTCACTCAGTGTCAGACTGTCCATGAACGTCTGGATACCGGCGGTGATATCCACGCCCAGTGTCGCGGCTTTATCAAAGACTATCTCGGTCAGCCCGGTGGTCCCGCCAACAGGCCCCGACAGCGTGACGCTATCGGCATCCAGTTCCAAACGCTGGGCACCGTCGACGGTGTCATTGAGCGTGATCGCAGCACCCACTCCGGTCGCGCTCAGCACGGCATCACCGCTCAGGCTTACCGCACCGGTATAGGTCTGATCCGTTGCGGTG
>NZ_FOGB01000028.1 GCF_900111095.1 Amphritea atlantica
GTACGGATGGAAGCGGACCACGGTATCGATCTGTACAAGATTATGGATGTTGCTGAAGACCTGATTGTACCGATGATGGACCAGCCGATCCGTGTCGATCGCGACGCGCTGACACTGGGCTTTGCCGGTGTTTACTCCTCGTTCCTGCTGTTTGCCAAACGGGCGGAAGCGAAGTATGGCATTCAGGCCCGGGACATTCTGGTCGAGCTGGGGCGCCGCGGCACCGTTGGCGGACAGGAAGATATGATTGAAGACCTGGCACTGACCATGGCCAGACAAAAATAAGCGCACAGGCTCACCAGCAGAATAGTCTGCTGGTGAGCCTCGCGGCTATACCGACTCATGCCATCAATGGCTGTACTACCAATTTCATTCAACCATCTCAATTAACCATCTTATTTAACTATCTCAATCAACCATTCATTGAGGAAAACAACCGATGTTTATAATAAAAAAAGTAAAATCCCTGACACTGATCGCTCTACTGATGGGCCTCACCAATATCGCTGCCGCTGAAACCATTATGCGCGTTGCCAGTTGGCTGCCCCCCACCCATGTACAAAATGCAGTGGTATGGCCAACCTGGGGTAAATGGATTGAGGAAGCCACCGAAGGCCGGGTTAAACTCGAGATCGAGTATGGTTTAGGCCATCCTAAAACCCTGTTTGAGCTGGTCGAAGATGGTGTTGCCGATGCCAGCTTCAGCTACCATGGTTATGTTCCGGGTCGTTTTAAACTGGCGCTGGGGGTTGAAGAACCATTGATGGGGACCTCCGCTGAAGCGGCATCTGTTGCTTACTGGCGCGTGCATCAGAAATATTTTGCTGCCGCCAATGAACATGATGGCCTGACCGTGGCAGGGGTGTTTGTACATGGACCCGGCCAGATTCAGACGATAGAACCTATCAGCTCACTGGCTGACCTTAAGGGTAAGAAGATCCGTATCGGCGGTGGTGTGCCTGCTGAAATTGGCAATCGTCTTGGGGTAACCCCGGTGGGCGCTCCGGCCCCTAAAGTCTATGAATTGTTGCAACAGGGGATAGTTGACGGTGTCTTTTTACCGATAGCAGAACAGAAGACTCTGCGTCTGAACGAAGTTGCCCGCAATGTTGTCGCTCTGCCCGGCGGTATGTATCTGGGTAGCTTTTCGATCTTTATCAACCCAGACTTCCTCGATAGCCTGAGCGACAAGGATCGTGAGGCGATCATGAGTGTTTCCGGTGAAAAGCTGTCGGCGATGGCGGGTAAAGCCTGGGATTCCGCTGATAGAGAAGGCCTGAAAGCCGCTGAAGAAGCCGGTGTTAACATCGTCAAAGTATCTGCAGACGATGCCTTTGCCAAGGACTTCAACAAGCTGGTTGAAGGCATGGATCAGATCTGGCTGGATTCCGTAGCTGACCGCGGTGTTGATGCAAAATCCGCGCTGGCAGAGCTTCGTTCTATCGCCCACAGTTATCATGAGTGAGCGCTAACCATGTCATTTTGCGCCTGGATCTCAGCGCATTATGAGGAGCAGGGGCCAGTAAAATGGCTGGCCTTTGCCCTTGAAATGATCGCTGCAACAACACTGTTTTTACTTATGCTGCTGACCTGCTCTGACGTGGTTGGCCGCTACTTTCTATCGAATTCGATCGATGGCACAACGGAACTGACCGAAATCGCGCTGGCAATTCTGATTTTTGCCGAGATGCCGGTGATTACCTGGCGGGGAGGACATGTTGTCGTCGATATCCTTGACCGGATGATGGGCCGCACAGTGATCAAACTGCTGGGACTATTTTCAGTATTCCTGATCGCTTCATCGCTCTATTTTATCGCCACACAGATTTACTTTCTGGCTGAGCGTTCATTTCGACGCAGTGAGGTGACTGAATTTCTGCAATTGCCGGTCGGCTTAATCGTTGAATATATCGCCTTCATGAGCTGGATAACCGCAGCCACCCTGCTGAGCTACGGTGTTTACCGGCTGCTGTGGCTTTCCCGTGATTAACCGACACCACCTTAAACAGGTATATTTAGCATGACTGTTGCCCTGATTGGCTTTGCCATCCTTCTTATTCTGATTGTAATCCTCCGTATCCCTATCGCCTTTTCCATGGCGATCGTGGGATTCTTCGGCTTTGCCTATATGCAGGGCCTGAATTTCGACAGCTATACAGATTTCAACTGGAACAGTGCGCTTTCAATGGCTGCCAAACGGGTTATAAATACCGCTCAGGAATACAGTTTATCGGTTATTCCCCTGTTTATTCTGATGGGCAACCTGGTCACAAAATCGGGGTTATCCCATCAGTTATACCGGGCTTCGAACGCCTTTCTAGGACATATGCAGGGAGGTCTGTCGATGGCCACGGTGGTTGCTTGTGGCGGTTCCTCTGCAATCTGTGGGTCCAGCCTGGCCACCTCGGCAACCATGGCTAAAGTCGCCATGCCGCCCATGCGTAAATACGGTTATGCCGATTCACTTGCAACCGCCTCGATTGCGGCAGGCGGTACACTGGGTATTCTGATCCCCCCCAGCGTTATCCTGGTAATTTATGGCCTGCTCACTGAAACCAGCATCCGCGAGCTGTTTGCGGCAGGGTTTATCCCCGGATTTATCGGCATTCTGCTCTACCTTTGCGCAGTGCGGTTCGCCGTTTGGCGCAATCCGGAGGACGGCCCCTGTGGCGAGCGTCTCAGCTGGCCGGAACGTATTCAGGCACTACAGGGTGTATGGGGAGTGCTGATCCTGTTCAGCGTGGTAATGGGTGGTATCTACCTCGGTGTATTTACCCCGACTGAAGCAGCAGGTATCGGAGCCGGTGGCGCGTTTGTCATTGCCCTGTACCGGCGATCACTAACCCTGGCCAACCTGTTTGATATTCTCACCGATACCGCACGAACCTCGGCAATGCTGTTCGGTGTTTTGATTGGCGCGCTGATCTTTTCAAATTTCATCAATCGTGCAGGTCTGCCGGGTGACCTGCTGACACTGGTACAAAGTGTCGATGTATCGCCGATGGCAATCATTTTTATCATCCTGGGCATCTACATTGTGCTGGGAATGGTGTTTGAAAGCCTCTCTATGATGCTGCTGACCGTACCTATCTTTTTCCCTTTAGTGCAGAGCCTCGGATTCGATCTGGTCTGGTTCGGTATTGTCGTAGTGGTTGTCACCGAGATCAGTCTGATTACCCCACCCGTCGGGATGAATGTGTTTGTCCTCAGCGCGGTACTCAGAGATGTCAAAGCCAGCACCATCTTCAAAGGGGTTACCCCTTTCTGGTGCGCGGATATTGTCCGGCTTATATTGATCACACTTATTGCTCCGATATCACTGTTTCTTCCTGAACTGCTTTATCGCTGAGCCGGAAATCAGCAAGAGAGTAATATTACCGCTGATTCAAACAAGTCCGGCATGTTGCAGATGAGATCGACGCAGATGCCATAGTGATATGATTGCAGTACTCACAGCAGTGTTGTTCAGTTTTTACTGGATTCAATAACGCATAAAGTGATCCATAATTCAAAGCTTCCCGTGCCTATCCTGCCGGGATAAACTAACCTGATCTCTACAGCACTATTCCGCGACGATATAACCGGAATAGTGCTGCTTTCTTATCCAACCAGAGAATCTGTATCTCCTTGTTTCCATGTTCATTTAATCATCAGATTAGCGCCAGAAAAAATAGAAATAAAACCCCTGCCAATAACGCCGGAATGTGTTGACCACACATACCACAGTTGCTACTTTACCACTGTCTTTGACCTTCCATGCGAGCTGCAATAAATAGATGACTACACAAAAATTATCCCGCGAAGAATGGATAAATGCCGCCACTCAGGTACTCGCCACCAGCGGTATTGATCAGGTTCGCGTCGATAAACTTGCCAAGCAACTGAAAATAACCCGCGGTAGTTTTTATCATCACTTTACCAGCCGTAATGATCTGTTAATTTCCATTCTGGACAAATGGCGTTTGCGGGCAACCGAAGCAGTCATTGCGCGGATTCAAAGCGCCAGCAACGACCCGGTTGAACAGATCACCACACTGATGAATCTGCCTATTACAGGCAAACGCTCTTTTGATGGGGCTTCAGTAGAAATCTCTATCAGAGCCTGGGCCCGGCGGGACAAACTGGCACGTTCGGCCGTAGAAGAAGTCGACAAATATCGCCTGTCATTCATCAACAGTATTTTTACCAATCTTGGCCATACATCAGACCGGGCTGATGATCTGGCAAACCTGGTTTACTCCTATATTGTGGCGATGTCGCTGATACACTTTGATAATAAATTCGAAGAACGCCGGGAGATGTCCCGACGTCTGGCTGAGTTTTTATCTGATAATTGTCCCGTAAGCAAATGCCCTAAACGGAAAAACCAACCGGCTTAACTTAGACTACAGGCAGAATAAACCATTCTGCCGGTCATCTCCTGCACGTTTGCGAAGGCGACTCACCAAAGTAATCACGATATACCTTTGCGAATCGGCCAAGATTATTAAAGCCGTATTCCAATGCTACCTGTGTAATATTTTTCATACTCTTCAGGTCAACCAACTCTCTATAAATACATTCAAGTTTTATATGACAGATGTATACCCGGGGACTCAAACCAAATTCATTTTTGAAAAGATGATACAGCGATCTCTCACTGACATTAATATAGGCAGCCAGATCCAAAGGCTTATACTCTTTACGCGGATCAGAGATTACCCAGCGACGAATCTTCTCAATCTTCGGGTTTTCGCAGTAGCTGACTTTATAAAATGGGTCAGCGTTATTCTCGAACCGCTGCAACAACAAGCATGAAAAGAAATGACGATACTGAACCTTCAGCTGTTCAGGTGTCTGACCCGGCTCAGCATCCAGCAGCGACAGAATCTGATGCTTAAGTACACCTAGCTGTTCCAGTTTAAACACATTCGGTTTAAACACCAGACCGGATGCCCTCAGATGGTATCCCAGGTGAACCGCATCCTCTGTCAGGGTTTCAACCGGCATTCTGATTGTCACAATCTGACTGCCCGCATCCACTGCCGTATTCAGATTTTCTGAGGTGTTAACCAGGCAAAGATCACCACAGCCCAGAGATAATTCATCGCTCTTGAGCCAAAGGCGAGCTCCTCCTTGCTGAACAATTATCAACTGAAACCATCCGGGACTATCAGGTTCAGAAATATCGACAAACTGATCATAGCTGCCCACACAAACCTGAATCATCCCCAGGGATTTCTTCATTATATAGTGTGGGGCCTGAGGAGGGTTACGGCGCTCTTTTTGAAGGACTGTTCCTAACGCGAATAGAGCATCCTGCTTCAAAAAGGTATCGTAAGAAAAGGCATTCACTACAGCCATGCTTACCTCCACAATTTATTCTTGTTGTAAGAGTCATATTGAGCGTATGAATTAAGTTAACGAACAGATCTATCAATACTGAAAGCCTCTTGATCTGATTTAATCAAGGGCTTTCAATGAGTATCTACTGAACCAGAATTAAAGAGATAGATGGCACTAATACAATCAGGGCTAAGCGAAACAGATCTGCAACAACAAAGGGGAAGACCCCTTTAAAAATAGTTTTCAGCTCAACATCTGGTAGCACCGATTTCAACACAAAACAGTTCAAACCCACCGGTGGACTGATCAGACTGATCTCTGTTGCGACGACCACCACAATGCCAAACCAGATCAGATCCATTCCCATACTGGAAACAATCGGATAAAACACCGGCACCGTCAGCAACAGCATAGAGATCGATTCGAGCACAGCCCCCAGCAACAGGTATATTGCAATAATGACGAACAGCACGCCTAACAAGCCGAACCCCAGACTATCGATCCAGTCGACCACGTCATAAGGGAAGTTAGACACATTCACCAGATTGGCAAAAATCAGCGAACCGATCAGAATCGCAATCAGTGATACGGATGTCACCGCACTATCCTCCAGTGCATCACGCATCCGCTGCCAGTCAAACTTGCCACGCAGGAACGTCAGAAAAATTGCGCCAACAACACCGACGGCTGCCGACTCCGTTGGGGAGAAAAATCCGAAGTAAATGCCGCCTAATACAATCGAAACCAGCATGGTAAACGCCCACAACTGACGGATCGCAGCAAAGCGTTCTTTGAATGTCGCTTTTTCCCCTGAAGGACAGCTACCTGGTTTCAGATAAGAGATAACAATGATGGCGAGACAGTACATCACAATACCGATCAGGCCTGGAATAACACCGGCGACAAACAGCTGACCGATATCGGTCTCCGTTATAATGCCGTAAAACACCAGCGCGATAGAGGGGGGTATCAATATCCCCAGGGTTCCACCGGCGGCGATAACCCCTGTCGCAACCTCCTGACTATAGCCATAGCGAATCATCGAAGGGTAAGCAATTTTTGACATGGTTGCCGCGGTTGCAAAACTGGAGCCGCAGAAGGTGCTGAAACCACCACAGGCGCCAATGGTGGTAATCGCAAGACCTCCGCGCATATGCCCTATCAGTGCATAGGTCGCAGCATAAAGCTCTTCGGCCAATCCGGATTTTGCAACGATATTACCCATCAGAATAAACAGAGGGATAACGGCAAATTCGTAGGAGATAACCGTTTCAGACGCGATACTGCCCAGTTGACTCAGTGCAGCTCCCCAGCCCTGATAATAAGCCAGCCCCAAAACACCAACAGAGCCGGTAGCGACCGCGATAGGCACGCGTAAAAACAGCAGCGCAAACAGCACTACAAATGTGATCAGAATAATCATGACAGAGTCCTAGAAACCAGAATTTCGTTTAGGCGCAGAAACAAACAGGCTGACCCAGGCAATCAGGGCAAAGACACTCACCGCCAGTAACACCTTCCACTTCATCACACCCAGAAAAAGGAAAACATCACCAAACTTGTAGGACTCTTCCACCTGCATAAACAGTGTGATCACCAACGTGGTGTAAAAGACGCATTCAATCAGATAGACAAACCAGAAAATAATCTTGCCAAAGGTACCTACATAAAACTTATCCAGCAGATCTATCGTGATATGACCTTTGGTTTTGTGCACATGGTAGAGGCCCGAATAAAACATGATAGCCAGCGAGATCGAGACCACCTCGTATGAAAACCCGAGAGGAGTATCAAAAACGGTGCGGCCAACCACGTCGACAAAAATAACTAACGCCATCAGCAACGCAGCCACAATCGCTATTTTCGAGCAAAGAACTTCCAACACTTTGAGAACGGATAAAGGCATAACAGCATACTCTTATGAAACCGCCTCCCGGACTGCCCGTTATCAGAGCCGATAAAGCACAGTTCAGGAGGCGGTGAAACATCATTTCATCGCTTCAAGTTCAGACTTGTAGTAGTCCATTGCTTGCTGACCATCGACACCCTCTTTCTCCGCCTCTTTCAGCCAGTTTTCACGGGCTGGGGCAAATACCGTTGTCAGAGATGAGATCAGTTCAGGAGAGGCAACCCGGTATTCAGCCCCCAGACGAGCTTTCAGAGCAGCTCTTGCCTTGACGTCATTTTCATCCCAGAGTTTACCCATCAGAGCAGACAGCTTTTCACCCGCCAGATCCATAATCGCCGCCTGATCCGCCGGGCTGATCATCTCCCATTTATCTTTATTCATGATGATGAACGCGGAGTTTGAATACAGTCCACCGGGGATCTGCGTCACATGGTTGATATATTTGTCGACTTTAAAGCCGGTCAGCAGCTCATCCGACAGCGCTGTGCCATCAATAACACCACGGGAGAGGAATTCACGCAGTTCCACCAGAGAACCGGAGATAGGGATAACATTCAGCTCTTTAAGTGCATTCGATACCACCGGGGTCTGAACCCGGATCTTCAGCCCATCCAGATCTTTAGCGGACACAATCGCGCTATCTTTGGTATGCAGGTTGCCGCCGGAAGTCACATGCACCGCCAGGGTAACGACATCATCATGCATCCCGCTTGGTTTGAAATATTTGTTGAAGGTACGCCAATACGCTTTAGAACTTTTCTCGGCATCGAGGTTATCAAATGGAAACTCAACCATCTCACTCAGCGGAAAGGCACCCGGTGTATATCCGTGAGGCCCCCAGGCAACATCCGCAACACCATTAACCACCGCCTGGTAGTTTCGGGTAGGCGGCGCAAGCGGTTTTGCAGAAGGACGAATTTTTACCCGACCTTCCGTGGCATCTTCAACCTGCTTAAAAAACTTTAACAGACCGTCAACCTGCGACCAGTGAGTGGGTGGAAACCACTGGTTGTAACGAAGCGTAAGGGTTTCACTTGCCTGAGCAATAGTAGCGGAACTCAGTGATGCACAGATCAGTGCCGCTCCGATAAAGGTTTTCTTAAGTAGCATAGCCGTTCCTCGGTTTTATTATGATTAAATGGAACACAACAAAATTGTTTCACAATACAGTATTGTATGTCTATATTATTAAAAAATATTTATTTTCTATAAATACATTATTATTCAGTAAGTTATATTAGTTCTATAGAATTAAAAATAAGTGCATAACTGTATGTTATGGATTATGACTCAGACAAAAGCATCGCTATAGAAGCGGTCCGGCTCCAGCCCACAGAGCTCAACGAAATCACGCCGGGCTGAGGAAACAACAATAGGCGCACCACAGGCATACACCTCATAAGCCGACATATCCGCAATATCATCGACAACCGCCTGATGAACAAAGCCCGTGCGGCCGTTCCAGCCTTCATCAACGCTATCGGAGAGCACCGGAATATATGAAAACCAGCGATTCAGTTCTGCCCATTGCTGACAAAGCTGATCCATATAAAGGTCCTGCTGGCAGCGCCCCCCCCAATAAAGAGCAACCGGACGGGTATTACCACGGGCAACCAGATCCAGCATCATCGATTTAACGGGCGCAAAACCGGTACCACTGGCAACCATAATGATCGGGCTATCCGAATCCCTGACATAGAAAGTGCCGTACGGCCCCTCGATGGTGACTATCGCTTTGGGCTTCAGCTCATCAACGATAAACGGGCTGACTGCGCCATCCGGCATCTTCCGCACGTGCAGCTCTATCAGCGCATCGGCATCTGTACTGGCCATGGAATAGCTGCGGGTGTCATAACCTTTGACGGTCAGGTCCAGATACTGACCGGGTTTAAAGGCGAAATTGATCCCCGGGGCCGGCGCTATTTTAAGCACCGCAACATCATCAGATACCGCCTCTTTAGCCATGGTTCTGCCAGCACACTTTTGCACACTGATCCCTTCCAGCTCTGTAACCTCAGGCGCTTCAATCACCAGATCAGCGGTTGCATGTCCGACACACATCAATCCGGTTTTACCCTCAAGATCACTCTGCTCAAGCTTGATGCCAGCAGGATCAGCGTAGCTGACAGCGCCTGACAGAATCGGGGCCCGGCACTCGCCACACTGGCCATCGCGGCAGCTGTGTTTCAGCGTGATACCCGCTTCCAATGCAGCTTCAAGGATTGTTTGAGACGCCTCAACCGTGAAGGACTTATCCGCCGGTTCAATCTGTACTGTCATCCCCATCAGATTAATCCCTTCTCTTTTGCCTGCTTTTCTTTAAACATGGTCAGTGCCAGGTCTTCAATCATATCTTCCTGCCCGCCAACGGTGCCGCGGCGCCCCAGCTCAACCAGAATATCCCGGGCCTGAATGCCATACTTCGCTTCCGCCCGTTTGGCAAACAGCAGGAACGAGGAGTAAACACCCGCAAAGCCCAGTGTCAGCGCGTCACGATCGACACGGATCGGCTGGTCCATCATCGGTACAATCAGGTCTTCAGCAACATCCATAATCTTGTACAGATCGATACCGTGGTCCGCTTCCATCCGTAC
>NZ_FOGB01000026.1 GCF_900111095.1 Amphritea atlantica
TTAAAACCATCGCCGCCTTTGCTGGAGTTGGTCTTAATGGTGCTGCGGGTTTTATGTTCCGGCAGTTTGTACGGCGGACGGTTAAGGCCGTGATACACCCGACCAATCACCAGCGGTTTATCCGGGTCGCCTTCGAGGAAATCAACAATCACCTCTTCGCCGATACGGGGAATAAACATGCCACCAAAGCTACCACCGGCATGGGACTGACTCACCCGAATCCAGCAGGAGCTGGTCTCATTACCCTGGCCTTCGCGATCCCAGTGGAACTGAACCTTAATGCGGCCATGCTCATCGGTGTAGATCTCTTCGCCCTCGGGACCAGTGACCGTCGCGGTCTGGGTGCCTTCCACATGGGGAGACTTTACTTCCGTCGTCGGACGGAACGGCACCTCAAAGGGAACACAGAGATAACTATTACTATACTGACTGCCCTCGGTCGAGGCCCCCACTTCCAGCACCTGAGGCTGAGAACATTCATGCTCAACCCGCGCAATCAAATACTCACTATTGAGCGCATCCCGATCATGCCCGGTGAGTTCAAAACTATAACCCGGGGTCATCCGGTTAACATCGCTGCTGCCCTTAGCCATTTGACGGTAACGGTTGAGAGATTCCAACCGGATCAGGGCGTTATTATTGCCCCGGCCTGAATCGATAAAACGGCCCGGGTGGTCATAGATCTCCAGCGGCACATCCAGCTCGCCCGATTTCGCGGATTCCAGTTTGAGGTTGGGCTTTTTAAAATCAAAATCCCGCAGGGTCACTTTTCCCGGAACAATCGATTCGCTGTAACTGAAGCTGAAGATATGCTGTTCACGCACCGCCCCCTGACTGTCGTGAAAACAGTCCAGTAGCGGATCACCGCTGATGGCGGGGTTAGAGCCGGAGGTATCGCTGAACACCAGCACATGGCCTTCGTCGCTATGTTCGAAGTAATAATGTATCCCCTCTTCAGCCAGCAGTCGCTGAATAAAGTCCAGCTCAGTTTCCCGGTACTGCACGCAGTAGTCATAATCGGGATAGCTTTTGAGCAGATCAAAACGGAACTCATCGGTGTTCAGCCCGGCATCCGTCAGAATGATCTGGATGATGGTTTGCACATTCTGGAACTGGAAGATCCGGCTGTTCTGCCGGTGCTGCAGTGCCCAGATTTTAGGCACCAGGCGGATATGGTAGGTGCTCTGGTTAACCCCCTGATCACCGAGGCTCACTTCAGAGACCATGCCGTGAATATAGCGGGTGAGCTCTTCACTACCATCGGTCTGATCCAACAGGGTAACGAATGCTGGCTGGCCAATCAGGGTAGCGAAATCGATATCGCCATCATCTGAGACCACTTCGATGGCAAACTCAAACAGCGCCGAGATCTCCTCTGCGCCGTTAAGCCGCACCAGACTGAACTGTTCTGAATCGTCTGTATCCTGTAGCTGAAAGAAAAAGCGCTCTTCGTTCGCCTTTAAAAACACCATAACTCAATCCTTTGCTGTGTTCTCTTTTATTGAGCCTGCCGAACGCCAGACCTTTGTGACAACCACCCGACTTTACAGCAAGTGCTGTGCCACCTAGTGATAGTTAACCGTTAAATGTCTGCTTCAGACCGCGTAACAGAGATATGTCCCCCGCGGTTTACAAAGCTATCCCGCATATCTTCTGGCAGCTGTAGCTGTTCAAACAACTCATTACGTTCAGCTTCAGACATCGCTTGCGTATCAAACTCTTCGGTTGTTGTCATACCGCTATTTTCGTCGAAATACCGTTGCATTTTTGCGCTTTGCCATTTAAAGAACCCCAGGGCTAAAACCGGAATCCAGATGAAAATCAGGAGCAGCAACAGCAACGCAGGAAGTGACCACATATAGCTTGCGGCGAGTGACTCTGCCGGCTGGTCCGGAAGATAGTAAACCTTAATAAACTCCCCGGCTTGTTCCTGCAGACCTGACAAAAAACTGTGCGAAGGGACATAGTAAACCTCACCATTCGGCGGCCGGTATTCAACTCTGGGGCTATAGGTATTAGTTTGTTGGTCAACCACATTCACAACCTGTCCCTGGATAGCTTCAGCCTGCAGAACAAAATCTATCTTTTCACCAACATAAACAAAATATACAAGCTGCAGAATTGTGACTACGCCAAAAAAGACTTTAAACATGTTCAGCCTCCTTGCTGCCAGGCATTATCCTGAGAAAACGGGCAAAAAAATCGTCTGTATTATCGCCTGCGTAAGCGATACTTAACGTCTTTTTATCCGTTCGGATAATGATATTTCCATTATCAATATAGGCCTCTTCAATCTCAGCAACAGGGACCTTGTTGGCTCTTAAAAAATAACTGCTGCGATAACGGAGCTGCTTACCAGAGATCGTTATTTCCGGTTGGAAGAGACGCACTGATATCGCATCCAGCAGGAACAAAATAATAAACAGTGAAACGATTGCATCGACAACGGCGAAACTTTCAGACCAGGTTGCAACAAACAGAAGACCTAACAGGAGATTGACAAAAATTAACTGCCCCAAATAGATATATACCGTCCCCCACCCCTGATGAAGCGGTAGCTTTAAGACACGCTTCTCTCTGGCTCTGACATCAAGAAGATCTCTGCTGCGAACGTAACCCCGATAGGTTTTCTCACGGTACGCCTGTGTATTCATTTTATCGGGGGCCGATTCAGCAAAAATTTTCTTATCCACCGAGTCGGGTGTTCTGAGTTGCTCCGTCCCATCCAGTGAATCATAGATGCTGACATCAAAGAATTTCGCAGCGGTCTCTGCCAGTCGGCGAATCACCACCGGGTCAGCACTCTCATAAAGACTATAGTGCTGATCGTCATCCGATATAAACGCCACTATACAAACGGTATAAGCCCGTCTGTCGTTTGGTTTTTTTCTCTGCTCACAATAGGTTCTGATTTTTGCAACATTGGGAAATGGATCACTGCGTTTGAAAAGTGACAGCCCAAATACCCTGAAACGCCGGTTAACCAGCCGCTCCGACCGGTTAATAAGGATCTCACTTTTGCCAACACACAGTCCTAAGCCAACCAGTGTAATTAAATTTAAAGGGAACCCCGCAGGTGCGCTAAAAATCACCAATACAACACCGATGATAATCCGCATGACCCCTTTTTCAATCTGAAGTGTCAATATATCCTGCTGCATTTTCTCTCCCTGAGACAGACAGTGGTGATGCTATGACCGGGATGGTTCCCGCAGATCATAACGTCCCAGTTTTTCCACCAGTGAGCGACGGGATACCCCTAGCGCATCGGCTGTGCGGGTCTGGTTGCCATTATGACGTTGCAGATGGCGGGCGATCACCCGAGCTTCCAGACGGCCCATAATATCTTTCAGACTGGCACCGTTTTCCAGTTCCTGTTCCAGCGGGGTCACCGGCAGACTACTGGTTTCATACCCAGGCATGTGCTGCGGTTCAATCACTCCGTCCTGATCGGCCAGTAACACAGCCCGTTCAATGATATTTCTCAACTCTCGGATATTGCCTGGCAGGGGCAGACTCTGAATCAGATCAAGCACTTGTGGCTTAATACCGCTGATCGCTTTGCCATACTGACCGCTGAACTGACCGATAAAGTGATGCACCAGTGCGGGAATATCTTCACGTCTTTCCCGCAGTGCCGGCAACGCTATGGGAAAAACGTTCAATCGGTAGAACAGGTCTTCACGAAAACTTCCCTGAGCGATCAGTTTAGGCAGATCCTGATGGGTGGCCGCCAGAATGCGGACATTCACCGGAATACTCTCCAGAGCCCCCAGTGGCCGCACCTCTCTTTCCTGCAGAACCCGCAGCAGTTTTGCCTGGAGTTTAAGCGGCATATCGCCAATTTCATCGAGAAACAGCGTGCCCCCTTCTGCCGCTTCAATCAGCCCTTTTTTGTTCTGGGTTGCACCACTAAATGCGCCTTTACGATAACCAAACAGCTCACTTTCCAGCAGCTCTTCTGGTAGCGCAGCACAGTTTTGCGCAATGAACGGCCCATCACGATGGGGGCCGTTGCGGTGGATGCAGGCGGCGATCAGCTCTTTTCCGGTGCCGGTTTCCCCCTGAATCAGGGCGGTAGCGGTGGAGTCAGCAATTTTCTCAATCAGACTGAATACCTGCTGCATCGCCACTGACTGACCGACGATCTCATCGACTTTCAGCTTACCGCTCATTCGGTTGCGCAGCTCTTCGTTCTCAATCTGGAGCACCTGGTTGGTTTCATCCAGCTGCACGATCAGATTTCGGTTCTCTGCCAGTAAGCGGGTGTTTTCAGCGACCACTACAGCCTGTACAGCAAAGGCCCGGACAAAGGCTTCCAGTTTTGCCGGAAACGCTTCCACATCCCCTTTCTCACTGACCCGGCGATTGAACAGTTGCATCACCCCCAGACTAACCCCTTCATAGTCGGTCAGGGGGATCACCATCAGCGAGCGGGTGCGGATACCACTCAGACGATCACGGTGATACAGATCATCAAAGTTAAAGCCGCTGTAGGCGTAGGCATCGCTGATATTGACGATCTGCCCCGACAGCGCCGTATAAGCAGCAATCTCTTCCATATTGGGTCGACGATCCGGTCGCAGATCGACTTTTTGCAGTGGCACAGCACTGCTTTGCAGATAATCGCCCTGAACCACTTCCGGATGCAGATAACGTTTTGTCCGGTCAAGAATATAGATGCAGCCGGCTTCAGCCGCGGTCAGTTTGCGAGCCGCCGTGAGAATTTTGTCCAGCAACAGATGCAGATCCTTCTCCCGGGTGATACTGAGATTGATCTGCACCAGCTCTTCCAGAGCCAGCAGGGAATCTTCAATACTCTGTTCAATCATTTACAGGCACTTCTGTTTCTGCACTCTCTTCCGCCAGTAGTAGGTCAGAATCATCATCTGCAACCGGTGGGTTATATTCATTACCAAAGCTAAGCGTGAACCCGCCGTCAGCATCGATATCGAGCAGAAGGTGCGTATAACGGGTCTCCTCCGTCATCCTTTCCAGCACTTCAGTGGCAATCTGAGGCAGCAGTGTACCGTTAAGAATATGATCAATATTCCGGGCTCCGGTCTCAACCTCTGTGCAGCGTTGAGCGATGGTCTCCACCACCTGATCTGTGTAATTCAATACCAGCTTCTGACTACTGGCTAAACGTTGCACCAGCTTATCCAGCTTGATGCGCACGATATCACCCATCACCTCAGAGGCAATGGGGTAGAATGGAACAATCTGCATCCGCGCCAGTAACGCGGGCTTAAAGTGGGCACTGAGGACAGGACGAATTGCGTCGATTAATTCCTCTTTTGAAGGACGATGCCCATCGGCGCACAGATCCGTGATGATATCGGTGGCCAGATTGGAGGTGAGGAACACAATGGTATTGCGAAAATTCACCAGTTGACCTTCACCATCGGAGAGCATCCCTTTATCGAATACCTGATAGAAGAGGTTCATCACTTCGAGGTCTGCTTTTTCTACCTCATCCAGCAAGACAACTGAGTAAGGCTTTTGCCGAACCGCTTCAGTCAGTAAACCACCTTCACCATAACCAACATAACCAGGCGGTGAACCGATCAGACGAGAGACTGAATGCTTCTCCTGAAACTCTGACATGTTAATTGAGGTCAGGAAGCGATCTCCACCAAATAGCTGATCGGCAACCCCGATAGCCGCCTCTGTTTTCCCGACCCCGCTGGGGCCAACAAACAGAAATACCCCCATCGGGGTTTCCGGATTATTCACCCCGGCTTTAGCTGCACGAACCCCCTGATCAATGGCATCAATGGCGTGGTTCTGTCCTTTGATCCGTTGCTGGAGCTGCTGATTAAAGCTCAACACACTCTGGGCCTCATCACGCACCATCTTACCCAGTGGGATACCGGTCCAGTCAGCAATAACCCGGCCGACAACATCCGGCGAGACCTCATAATGAATCAATGGATTATCCTGTTGCAGCTCGCTCAGTGCGGCGACTTTTTCACTGATTTCCTGGCGTAACGATTGTTCGGCTTGCGGATCCGCGTCAACACTCTGCTCCCGATGCTGAGCCAGTGTCTGACGAAGCTGTACTATCGTGTTCACCAGCTCCTGCTCGGATTGCCATTGCAGCAGTAAAGTCTCCAGTTCGGTCTGATGCGCATCGATCTGCAGTGCTAAGGCATCGATTTGTCCCTCATCTGCCAGCACATCACTGGAGATATCACGGGACAGTGCGTGTAACTCGCGTTCCAGGGTCTGAATCACACGTTCCAGATCATCAATTGCATCCGGCTTGGCGGTGATGCTGATCTTTACCCGCGCCGCCGCGGTATCGAGAACGTCCACTGCTTTGTCCGGTAGCTGGCGACCCGAGATATACCGGGATGACAGTTTTGCCGCCGCTTCTACCGCATCATCCCTGACATAGACACCGTGGGCCGCCTCATAGGTCTGACGCAGCCCGCGGATAATCACCACCGCCTGCTCGACTGTGGGTTCATCCAGCTTAACCAGCTGAAAGCGGCGCGCCAGTGCGGGGTCTTTTTCGAAATATTTTTTATATTCTGACCAGGTTGTTGCGGCCACTGTGCGCAACTCTCCACGGGCCAGCGCAGGTTTAAGCAGATTGGCGGCATCACCACTGCCAGCCGAGCCTCCGGCACCGATAAGCGTATGCGCTTCATCAATAAACAGAACGATCGGTTTAGGCGATGATTTAATCGCGTTAATCACCCCTTTCAGACGATTTTCAAACTCCCCTTTAACGCTGGCACCCGCCTGTAATAAGCCAAGATCAAGGCCGTAGAGCTCTACGCCAGCCAGCACATCAGGCACCTCACCCTGCGCAATTTTCAGGGCCAGGCCCTCGACCACGGCACTTTTGCCTACCCCGGCATCACCGACACAGATCGGATTATTCTTTCTACGGCGGCCCAGAATATCGATCATCTGTCGGATTTCAACATCGCGACAAAATACCGGATCAATTTCGCCATCCCGGGCTTTGGCCGTCAGATTGGTGCAGTATTTGTCCAACACACTCAGATCAGCTTCGGCCACAGCAGATGCGACCGACCCTTTGTTTGTGCTCAGGTTAATCTCGCAGGACCCTTCGGTCACTGTATGATAGTGTGTTTTGAGGTCATCATACGGCACACTGCTAAGATCATCGACGTAGCTTGCCATACCATGACGGCGCTGATTAGCGAGAATGGCCATCACCAAATGCCCACTACGAACCTCAGCGGCGCCCAGCTCCAGCGATGCAATCAACCAGGCATCCTCCAGCAAGCCCACCAGAGCCGACGAAAATACCGGTTTACCCTGATGACCTTTTTTATCCAGTTCGATGCTGTGCTGAATGCGCTTTACAAAATGAACAACATTAATTTCGTAGTGCACCAGAATCCGGGCAAGGTCATTTTCCTCTTCGAGCAGCTTCATCAGGTAGTGGTCCACACTGACTTCATAGCCTTCCTGAGAAACACAGAGCCCTGCGGCAGCCTCAAGGGCTCGGGTGCAGTTGCTGTTGAGTCGCTCAACCAATGATTTAAGCTGAATTTTTTCCATCATTACGTCCCTGTTGCAGTTCAGTACTCTCGTGTCTGAACCGGTTAACCAATACCATGTAGTATGACATTACGATCATGAGAACCAGGATTACCCAGCCAGCCAGACCAGCCCAGATAGCAGCCTGCTTCACCTCCCAGAGTAGATTCGGGTACCTGATCGCCCTGTAACACCAGTTTAATATCAAAGCAGAGCTGTTCTGGCATCAACATCAGAATCATCTCTTTCAGGGCTGCATAGTGAGCCCCATTCGGCAGAAAATCAGCAAATTGTGAATACACAAGCGGCCCCATCTGCACGATAAACTTACTGTTAAAATCTTTTACCCGGCTGCCGAGGGTTATATCTTCGCCCAACAGACTAGGCCCCAGCCCTAAGCGGTTCTTTTGTTCGTCAGGTACTGAAGCCCAGCGCTCCACATGTTCAGTAATCTGTACCGGCACATTATTAAAATAACCACTAACGACCTGACGCATAACACTGGCAGAGTTACCCTGCATCGCCATCAAGCCGGAAAATCCAAGCAGCCGGGGCCAGTTGATAGCAGATTCCTCTCTATACGCTTTTTCGGGTGCGCCCATAAGAGCAAACAGCCACTCTGAAAAATCATTCCGGGCCTCTGGCTGGTACTGCAAGGCCGGCCGGTATTTATGCCAGATACGGTATAAAAATGCTGTCAGCCGGTGATTGAACAGATCCAGAAAATCCCGTTGACGGGATGTCGGCAGTTCAAAAACCTGAATCACTAACTGCCCGTTCCTGAAACTCGTCAGTTCTACCGGACTCAGCAGCTCCTGTAGACTTTCACCATGGACCAGTTGTTCCAGCTCATCATTGTTGAGCGCTCTGGCACTGAGAACGCCCGCTCGAATCTGCTGTTTATATTCAGCCGCCCGAAGCACCAGACTGGATATATCCAGCCGATGATCGCGCAACGCTCTGATCTGCTGTTCCGAGGTGAGGAAATACTCTGTCAGTTCCTGATTCTCAATCTGCACCTGTTCTGCAATGATCGATTCCGTCACATGTGCCGGCAGCGGTGATGCCGGCCCATACAAACCTATAAAATTATTCTGCAGCTCCAGCTGTCCCTGGCGGCTGATACCCGCATGCTGAATATCGCAGGCTGGAAAAGCCAGGCTTGGATGTCCCCTGAAGCGGATCGCTTCGCTAGCGACCGGCCCCTGATGTCCTACCCGGGCACCAGTGTGAAACGATTCCAGCAGATTGACCGCTTTGAAAAATTCAAAGCTATGGGCAGCCCGCTGCAATTCATTACTCAGAGTAAGAAATGCTGACCGCTCTGAATCTGCCATCGGTAGATCTCTCCGTTGTCCAACCCTTCAACTTCCAGTTCATGATGGGCGTTGATATTTGCATACTGACTGAAAAATCCGTTCAGTACCGAGGCAAACAAAAACATCGTGCTCTCACCCTGAATACCTTTAGCACCAAACTTACTCTCTCTGAGCTGCAGTTTTGTCTGCAGTGTTCTCACGGGGACCCCTTTGATAATCCGGTCCCGGGTAGTGGTGGATATACTCTGAATACCTTCCAGCATCTGTTGGCTGGCACGCTCGGCCTGGCGATCAAAAAAGGCCCGAAAATCGTAACAGGCCAGCAGAGTGCGCAGTGAATCCAGCCGTGATAATGAACGGTAATGAAGCGCCATCTGCGAAATCAGCTGCCAATGCAAGCCATCGCGAAGCGGTGGCTGAAGGGCATTTGTCACCCGGGTGATATTGCGAAATGAGGCGAACTCAATCGAGTCCGCCGTCGGATAGATAATATCCCCCGCCCGTAAAACCTCGGGAAGTTTCCGGTTTGTACAGGTCAGTTCCATCGATACCGTTTCGGTTGGCGGCACAGTATCCCGGCTATCCACATGAACAAAGCTGATAAAGCTATCAAGACCACTCTGCAATGTAGACAGGCGCCGTTTGAGTGAAAAAAACACCTGTTTGTCATCTCTGTCGCTGCGGATCTCATGATCAAAGCTCTCAAACGCTGGATAATGATACCGCTTGCTCTGACCCCGCAGGCTCCCGCTGACATGATCGATTGAAAAAAGCTCGATATGCTCCTGCTTCTCATAGGCGGGGCGAATCATATACTCCTGCCGTCGGTGATCAACCCGAATAGGGTCTGCATCTGCGCTAAACAGATTGATGATCGGCGTGCAGTGAAGCCTGACATGGCCTTTCTGAAGCCGCAGCTGTGAATCAAACTTACGATTAAACTTAAATGTCAGGCTGAATGATTCGATCATTGGAGCCTGCAGATGCTCACTCAGATTATTAATATCAACGAAGAGAAACTTTTCAGGAAGGCTAAAATATTCCTGTAGCAAACGGTATCCATTAAATGAGCGATTGGTGTAGGGCAATAGCGCTTCATCATCAGCAAACCCTACCGGAGTAACCGATTTAGCCCCCAGCTGAACACGGGTCTGTTCCCCTGAACGAAAATGCACACCAAGTTCCAGCTTATCCAGATAACGAAACAACCAGAGATAAAGCCCCTGACTGATATGCATCTCGCGATCACCGTGGAGGAAAAGCCGCAGTTTATCCAGACCAAGATTTTCTGACGCGGCGCCTGGCTCTATCTGAAAATTCAGTGTGAGCGTCGCCCCATCGCTCTGGTTAGTTGAGGTCAGTTGATCCAGTTCGATCGGATAAATATCCACATCATAGCAACTGCGAAACCGGCAACTGGTATTTTCCACCTCAACAGATTGCACCTCTTCACCACGGGCGATCCGTTTCCCTTCAATCAGCGCGTTCTCAACCGGTTTAAATTCAAGCACACTCATCGAGGGTAGTGGCCGCAGGTAGTGCGGCCATAGCAATCCAAGTAACGCATGGGTCACTTCGGGCAATTCATCATCTAGCTTCTGTCGCAAGCGGCCGGTCAGAAAGGAAACGCCCTCGAACAGCCGCTCCACATCCGGATCATTTCCCTCTTCTGACAGAAACTTTGATAAGCCCGGATTTTGTCGTGAGAACTCTGCCCCCATATCCCGCAGATATGAAAGTTCATCCTGATAATACTTATTAAACGCCATCTTATCCGACTACCTTACACAGACCGTCGTTCGCCATCATTGTTTGAAAACGAACCCTGACCGGACTTTCAGGAATCGCCATATGGGCATTGATCTCAAACCTAAGATCGAGTGGGTTATCATCATTTTGCAGATAACGGACCCGGACCCGGTCAAGGCGGGGCTCATATTTTTCAAGCGCCAGCTTGATCGCTTTACGCATCTCAGTCACAGCTTTCATATAGCCGCTACTCATATCCAGATCGTTAAAATCCGGTAAGCCATAATCATCCAATGCGGTCACACTGCCCTGACGTACGTTGAACATATTCTGCAAATGCATCTGAACCGATTCACGCAGCTTATCTTCATTCACATCGAGCGAAAGCTTAGCCCCTTCATCGCCTAGTGCTACGCGTTGTAGAAGCGTGTAGTGCAACATAGCTGTATCCTTACCGCCCTCTGACGAGAGCGGTTCTGTCAAGCATCATTAATCGATCAGGACTTATCCAGCTTGCCCACCAGGGACAGCGTGAAATCAGCACCCATATACTTGAAGTGAGGACGGACATGGAGAGAGACTTTGTAGAATCCTGGCTCGCCTTCTACATCAGACACCTGGATTGAAGCTTCACGCAAAGGTCGTTTGCTGCGAACGTCAGCACTGGCGCCATCCTGATTGGCAACGAACTGGCGGATCCAGACATTCAGTTCCTCTTCCAGATCATTACGCTCTTTCCAACTGCCAATGTTTTCCCGCTGCAATACCTTTATGTAGTGGGCCAGACGATTAACGATAAACATATAGGGCAGCTGAGTGCTGAGCTTATAGTTCATCTCAGCCTGCTTACCCTCTTTGCTGACACCAAAGAATTTAGGTTTCTGTACCGAGTTGGCGGAGAAGAATGCCGCATTATCACTGCCTTTACGGAACGTCAGAGGGATAAAACCCGCTTCGGCCAGCTCGAATTCACGGCGGTCAGAGACCAGTACTTCGGTCGGAATCTTGGTTTCAATCTGTCCCATTGCCTCGTAGTGATGCAGTGGCAGATCATCCACAGCACCACCGCTTTGAGGCCCGATGATATTGGGGCACCAGCGATATTTTGCAAAACTCTCTGTCAGCCGTGTGGCGAACGAGAATGAGGTATTACCCCAGAGATAGTTCTTATGATCGCCAGAGATACTTTCATTGTATTTAAATGCTTTTACCGGATTGTCACTCTCGTCATAGGGCAGACGTAACAGGAAACGGGGCATCGTCAGGCCAACACTACGGGCATCCTCACTTTCACGGAATGAGCGCCATTTAGCGTATTGCGGACCTTCAAAAATTGACGCGATATCGTTCAGGTTAGGCAGTTTCTGGATATCATCCACACCAAAAAACTGAGGAGCGGCAGCAGCAATAAACGGCGCATGAGACATCGTAGCGACACTGGCAACGCTCTGCAGTAAGCTGATATCCGGGGCACTGTGATCAAACTCGTAGTTTGCAATCATGGCACTGACCGGTTGACCGCCGTGCTGCCCAAACTCCGCAGTATAAACCTTCTTGTACAAACCGGTTTCAGTAATATCTGACGCATCTTCAAAGTCCATCGCCAGATCATCTTTGGATACATTCAGTAACTGTATGCGGTTATTTTCCCGAAAGTCTGTGCGGTCAACAACAAATTTAAGCCCACGCCAGGCTGACTCCAGCTTCTGAAACGAGTCATTGTGGAGAATCTCATCCACTTGCAAACTCAGCTTCTCATCGATGGAAGCAATCATCTCATCAACCAGCTGTTTGCGGATGCGATCGCTCTTCTCTCCGGATTTCAAGATCTCAGCTATAAACGCCTGCACCCCTTTAGAGGCAACATCATAAGCTTCGTCTCCGGTTTTCATATTGGTCTGCTGCATGATCTGATCAAGCAGAGACCCTTCGCTGGTTAACTCGACTGCAGCCTGGCCGGCTATCTGTTCCTGTTCTGACATAATTCAATCCCTTACTTCATGGGTCACCGTGTTGTTTCAGTGACGCAATTACTCTTCATCGATGCCCAGTTCAGCCATCAGTTTCTTGCGGGAGTCATCATCTCCCAACAGCTCTTCGATCTGTTTGCGAAACGCAGGTACATTGCCCAACGGCCCTTTAAGAAAGGATAATGCTTCACGCAGCTCAAGAAGCTTTGCCAGTTCCGGCACCTGTTTAACCACTGACTCGGGTTCGAAATCCCGCAGATTATTGAAAGACAGATCAGCTGAGATCTCTGCATCTTCCTCACCTGATAACTTATTTGGCACCGTCATCTGCACACTCAGACGCTGACTGGCCATAACATCAGAGAAGTTATCCTTACTGATATCGATGAGTTCCCGATCCTGCAGATCTTCTTCCTCTTCACGCAGCGTATAATCGCCCAGCATGACAATCTTATTGGGCAGTTCAATCTCTTCCTTGCCATCGCCCGTTGCCGCTTTGTAGACGATATTGATCCGCTCCTTCGGTGCCACTGATCCATCTTTAGCCATGAGTACTCATCCCTCTTATATAAGTTATAGTGCCAGCGCGCTCAGTGGATCCATCAGGCATAACGCCATTCTCAACTGATCCACTTCGTCCTGCTGTTCCTTGGTGTATTTCTGCTTTGCTTGTGTCTGACTGTGGCCACTCAGCAGTAGTTTAATTACATTCAGATAAAGCTCCGGTTCCCATCTTTCCAGGCCGTTCCCCTGCAGCATCTGATGCAACATCTTCAGCTGCGACATAGCCACCTCAAGGTGCCCGGCATCAAAGCAGAGGCGGGCCTGTTGCAGTTGCCAGAAGCAGCGCTGACGTTCACCACGAGCCTGGGCTGCTCCGTCACTTAACCGCTTTAACCCCACATCAAACTGCCCCTTTAAGGCATCCTTCTTGGCATCGTCATAAGCACTAACCCATTCGGGCTCCGCACCTTTGGATGTGTCTGACACCTCGTTATTGCCAGAGGAGTTCAACTCAGTTTCTATCCACGACTGGGTCAACGGATCAATAAACCCTTCGCCGTTAGCAAACTTGTTCATGCTGAACTCAGGAAACCGGGCAAGCAGATGGCTGACATTATGCGCCACCGCAGCGGCGGCGTCTGGCGCGCCCAGTTCCTGCAAAGCCCGATAGACCATACGATGCAGGCCCAGCCAGAAAATCGCACCACCAGCAAAGCTTTTCTCGCACTCCTGAATCAGGACTTGCCAGTTACCCACCTGTTCAAGCGCTTGCAACTCCTGAATTCGGCTGTCAGACGGAATCTTTGGCAGAACACCGGTAGCGGGAAGCTTTTCCAGAATCATCCAGGTACTGGTGCGAAGCAGGTGATAAGGGTAAGGATCGGTAATCCGCTGCTCTCGCAACAGCTGACATATTTTATCGACCGTCCGGTTATTGGTTGTCAGTGCTTTTTCAATATCTGCTGTCGAGGCAACAGACTGTGGCTGGGCTTTAATCGGCTCCGCTGGCGGCGATTTGCTCTGAGATACTGGTTCTGCTGAAGGGGACTCTTTAACTTCCTGAGGGTGCTCCGCAACCGGCTCAGGTTCTGCGGCAATCGGATCATTTGAACCGGCAAGCTGTTTTTTTTCCTGTTCAGCCAGAATGTACTCCGCGTCCTGGCTAAACCGGTTCAGCTGATTTTTAAATTCAAACAGAAATGGCGAGTCATCGGCTAAACGCTGATTAATAGCCAGCTCAAGACGTTTAAACTGCTCGACACAAAGCACCACATCACTGGCACTCTCTGCGTCTATCTGCAGCTCACTGAATGGGCGTTCAAGTTTTTTCACCAACCATTCAAACGCAGCAGCCCGAAGCTTATTAGGTTTTTTTCGCCGGGTTGGAAAAATATTATCCCAGTAGTCTGCTTCAAGCATTGAGGCCAGTAATGCCAGGCCATTCACCAGTCCGGCAAACCCGTTTCTGAAATAAAGTGCAACACTGAGTCGACTGGCAACCCGAAGGTCTTTTGAATGCTCCCGCAGAATAGTCTCTGCAAGCACCTGTACGCGGGTCCAGTCGATAGGTTGAATATCGATCCCCTCGCCTTTCTTTATCTCATCGTCCAGCTCCGAATAGATATCCTCATGCTGGATATCCTGTCCGGTAGGCTGCGACGCACTGATTGGCGTAGCGGCGAGCTTTTCTGCCCAGTCTTGCTCCATAATTCCCATAACCGACCCTGACTCAGCGATCTGACAGGCTTAAGTTAAACAGATTAGAGAAACAGGACAGCGACGCAAGATGCAGATAGATGAGTTCCAGTGCACCTGTTTTATTCAGTTCCTGCAATGCAGAAGGATCCAGCTGCTTCAACCGTTCCCGATTGACTACAAAGAAGCCGTCCAGCTTACGTCCCTTCTCTTCACCCTGTGCGGTAAACGTCGCTTCGGTTGACTCCAGGAGGTCCAACTCGACCAGTTTCTCAGTGAAAATCCGGTTACGCCTGAAGTCCAGTTCAAACTGTTGCAGAAACTGGCTGATCGTCTGTAAATAGCCCGACTGACTTTTATCTTCATTGAACAGAGCGTTCCCACGCCCTTCACGATTACATCCCGGATAGGTTTCATCGATACAGATTGTCAGGTTCTGGCTCTGCTCTGATACTGAGGCAACCGTGAAGGGGTAACGGCGGACATAGGCGGGCAGATAGGGTGCCAACCATTCACCTTCATCATTCACAAATTGATTGTGCCCGGCTTCGGTGCCAACCACAGCAACAGGTGTATACCCTGAGTCTGCTTTTATAAATACGATGGGGTAATGGGATAGCAGTTGACCAAACTCAGAAATCCCAACGGGAATAATATTAGCCGACCCGGCAAACCGGTAATCGGTGATCTCTATGTTCAGGTCGGTATGTGCTGCGGTGCTAACTGCGGTTAGCTGATTATAAAACATCGGAAGCATGTCAAAATCCTTTTAAGTAGTTGCCAGTCCCTGGGCCGATCATTAACCGGCAGCGATCATATCACGCTGTGGCACGGTTAATGTAAATACAGTATCGTATTTTTGCCAGAGATCAAAGAGTTGTTTAAATTTTTCTCTCTGACGAATATATCCAACCGAACGATCACCCTCTTTTATATAGGCAAAAATGTCATCTTTCTGATCTTCGGGCAGCATGATACCGTCACTTTTTACATCAAAGATAATGACAAATTCGTTAAACAGGGCTTCATCTGCACCAAACAGATAGTTAAGAAAATCAATCATGCTGGAGGATAAAACGGTGTCAGTCAGGGCCGAGCGAAACAGTACCGAGGAGCCACTGGTATTCAGTCGCACCGATAACAGGCTCGCCTGAGTGCTAATAAATGCATTGTCACCCAGTAAGCTCAGTGTTGAAGTTGAATAATCACCATTGATGCCACTGAAAGTAAAATCGATCGGATTGTTGGCACTGCCAATATTCTCTCCCGCTCTCACTTCAAGGTGAAGATTATGCTCAACGTCAAGGGTTAAGCCGGTATCAGTAGTGATGCTGCCCAGTTCAGATATAAGAGTCAGATCATCTGCCTGTCCCTTCGAGACATGCATACTATCCTCTTCAATGACGATCACTTTCCGGGCTCTGTTCTGATCCAGCCCAGACACAGCCAGCTTCCCAAAACGGGTTTCTTCACTTAATCCCCAGCTACCCAGATCAATCGTATCATTAGCCTGGAAAGCCCCCAGACCATCGACACTGATGTGACCATTATCTGAGATATTATCGACAGCTGTAACGGTAAGGTTTCCGCTGGTATTCACTCCATTTAGCACAATACTGTTACTGTCCCGGAGGGATGCATTTCTGGCAGTGACCTCTACCGTATTGAAGTCATTAAGCGGGTTTTCAAAGTTCACATCACCCGTGGTATCAGCCAGCAGATTGCCCGCAATGGTTAAAGTCTCGTTAGCCGATATATCGCCGTTTGATTGCAGAGACAGATCACCGTCGACAGTCACTCTCTGCAGAGCAAAGCCGGCATCAGAAACGATATTTAATTCATTCAGCGCCGTATTTAAACCGATATCTCCGGTAGAAAAACCACTTCCATGAACCGTCAATGCATACCCTCCATCGACGGTTCCGATGGCGATATCTTTGCCTGACAGCGTTATATTATTATTCAGACCAACCGCCCCACTGAACAGCTGGTTTTCTGACGTAACGACATCATCGTACAGCTCAGCATTGCCATAAACCGATAAACTTTTCGTATTAATCTCCGATGTCAGTTCAACGTCACTCTGAATTGTCAGACTATGATTACCACTTATACGCCCAAAGGTTATTGCTGAGCCGGTCAGGTTAACGCTATCAATGAGGCTGACTGCACCGCTATAGGACTGTTCGGCAACCGTCGTTATATCGCCTCCCAGAGAGGTTTCACCATTGACGGTCAGACTCTGTGCACTCACTGCATCATAAAAAGCCCCGTTACCGCCAATACGAAGAACCTCAGCATCCACAGTTGCAGTAAAATCAGCATCTCCGCTGACGAGCAGGTCATTCACAGACACCGCACCTGCCAACTCGGCATTACCATCAATTGCCAGATCCTGGGCACCGCTAACACCATTAATGGATACGCTGGAGCCTGACAGCGTCACATCATTCATCAGTTTTACCGGCCCGGCATAAAACTGCGTGCCAGTCGTTGTAACATCGCTGGCCAGATCACTGGCTCCTGCTACAGAAAGATTCTCTGCGATGATTCTGTCTGCAATGGAAGCACTCCCCAGAATACTGATCACTGCAGCATCTACTGAAGATGCTAAAGCTGCATCTCCGCTGACAGACAGGTTATTAACGTCAACAGTGCCATTCAGATTAGCATCACCGCTAATCGACAAGTCCCGCCCTCCAGTCACGCTGTTTGCATTCACCATAGAGGCGCTCAGGTTGATATCGTCCTTCAGGGTAACGGTGCCGGTATAACGCTGCAAACCAGCCGTAGCGATGTCCGCAGCAATATCACTGGTTCCAGAGATTTCCAGACTATCTGCGGTGACCTCATCATTTATGACCGCGTTTCCAGCAATCGCAATAGCACCGGCATCAACCGTAGAAGCCAGATCGGCATCACCACTAATCGTCAGATCATTTACGCTCACTGCACCGTTCAGCAGGGCTGTGCCGTCAATGGCCAGATCATTTGCCCCCTGAACAGACTGGGTGCCGACATCACCGGTCAGCCGAACGTCACCGCTCAGAGTCAGATCGCTCATATAGGTTTGTACGCCTGCATAGATATCCACAGCCAGATCGGTCGCCCGGTTGAAAACAACCTCACTTAAGGCCTCACCTGCCCCCATATCACCCGACAGACTAACCACGGCATCCAGCACCAGACGGTGATTACCGTCCACAGTGCCATCGAAGCTCACTGTTGTTGCAGACAGTGTCGCATCATCGGTCAGCCTGACATTTCCGGTATAGTGCTGCGCATTCACTGTGGTGACATCTGCTCCCAGATCAGTGTTACCTGAGATGGACAGACTATCGGCTTTAACGACATCCCCGATAACACTGTTGCCGCCAATCACAATATCACCGGCGTTCACAGTAGATGCAAAGGCGGTATCCCCTGTTACCGACAAGTCTTTAACAGAAACCGCATCTTGTACATCCACATCACCGACAACATTGAAATGATGAGCCCCGGAGATTGCCTGAGTGGTGACCGCAGACCCTGTCAGCGTCACCGCCTGATTCAGGGTGATTGCGCCCTGGTAATCTTGCGTTGCCGTTGTACTGATATCGGCCCCCAGATCCGTGGTACCGACAACCTCCAGACGGGTTGCGTTAATCCGGTCTTCAATAATGGTGTTACCGCCCAGATAGATATCCTGGGCATTAACCGCAGCGCCGATGGTCGCATCGCCGTCAACGGTCAGATCATTGACTGACACCACACCCTGAAGATCAGCGTCAGCGGCGACGGTCAGATTATATGGACCTGAGACCTGATTCGCGCTGACCTTAGTACCCGACAGCCGGACAGCCTTGCTCAGGGTGACTTCACCGGTATAGCTCTGGCTGCCAACAGTGGCGATATCGGCTCCCAGATCGGTGGTTCCGCTAATGGCCAGAGTCTCTGCGGTGACCAGATCGTGAATCGTTGTGTTGCCGGCAATTCGGACGTCCCGGGCCTGCACTGTCGATGCAAAATTTGCAGCGCCGCCAACCGACAGATCACTGACGGATACTGCGCCGT
>NZ_FOGB01000024.1 GCF_900111095.1 Amphritea atlantica
TGCATGGTTGTTCACTCCTCTGTTTAAAGGGCTATTGATTTCGCAACCAACAGCTTCCTATACAACCGAGTTGTGAACAACCTCTCTGAATTTCACATCTAACCACTAGCAAGCGCAGCGTCTAACCACTAGCGACTCTTCCCCTTGGCCCATAAAAAAATCGGAAGAATGCCTCCTTCCGATCTTGTCTCGTTCCCACGCTCCCGCGTGGGAATGCATAAGGAATATGCATAATGGGTAGAAGCCGCTACAAAATAACCGAACCTCAGCAACCACATTTCGTCACCCTGACGGTGTTGCACTGGATTCCGGTGTTCACACGCCCTGACACCGTCAATGTTCTGCTCGATGCCCTGCGCTTTTTAAGTAAAGATGGCCTCAAAGTTTATGCCTGGGTGATTTTAGAAAACCACTGTCACCTTATTCTTCAAAGCAATGCACTGGATCATGACATAGCACGACTCAAATCATGGACAGCGAAACAACTGATTCAATACCTTGCTGAGCGCAATGTCAGGCAAATTCTGGATCAACTGGCTTTTTATAAAAAAGCCCATAAAACTGACCGGGCTTATCAATTCTGGCAGGAAGGCGTGCATCCAGAACTGATTCAAAATGAAGAGATGATGCGGCAAAAGATCGAATATATTCACCAAAATCCGGTCAAGCGAGGTTATGTGGATGAAGCCGAGCATTGGCGATACTCCAGCGCAAAAGATTACGCCGGTGCTGCTGGATTATTAGAAATTTGTCGGGCATGGTAGCAAGATCTGCATTCCCACGCAGGAGCGTGGGAACGATTAATTAAAATGCACTAAAGGAAAATCGTGTGACCGAGATAATTTTATTTATTGGCATCGGGATATTGATTATTGGCGGGATAGGCCTTCTCATAGCCGCGTTCAGAACCAGCATACTCTGGGGTCTTGCTGTCTTGCTAATCGCCCCAGTTGCCGTAATTTACTTAGTCGTTCACTGGCAGGACGCAAAAGGTCCATTCAAACTACAAATAATTGGACTTCTCATTATAGTCGTTGTCGCTAATATGAATGACGGATCCTCATCCCACATTGTTACAAGCTCAAGCTTCTCCAGCGGAAGTATTTCAACATATAGAAATTCAAGTTTATCTTCACCTAAAACACTAGATCAACAATTCAGTTGTGACGGTCGGCAGCATTGTAGCCAAATGCGCTCAAGAGCCGAGGCCGAGTTCTTCATTCGGAACTGCCCTAATACTAAAATGGATGGAGATCACGATGGAATACCTTGTGAAAATGACTCACGATTTTAAGGCGCCTGCATAGTATGCTCTGACAATGTCTCGTTCCCACGCTCCTGCGTGGGAATGCATAAGGAGTATGCATAATGGGTAGAAGCCGCTATAAAATCACCGAACCTTAGCAACCCCACTTCGTCACCCTGACGGTATTGCACTGAATTCCGGTGTTCTTAAACCCAGCCACCTCCCAAATTCAGTATCTCCTTGTTTTTCAGCAAAGATGCCCTTGAGATTTTTTCGTAGGTGATTTTAAAAAAGTGTATTAAACCTGATAACTAGATCTGCATTCCCACGCGGGAGCGTGGGAACGAGTGATAAACCATCTTACAAGCTCGTTTTCACCCGGTTAAATAAAGAAGGCTTTTTCTAACCACTAGCAAGCGCAGCGTCTAACCACTAGCGACTCTTCCCCTTGGCCCATAAAAAAATCGGAAGAATGCCTCCTTCCGATCTTATTAGAATCCGACAACCGCGGGATTAAGCGCCGCCGGGCTCGCCGGTAAACTCAACCAGCAGATCTTCATCGGTGACGATGGTCTGACAGGCCAGACGGTAAGTCGGTGGCAGGTCTTTCACCTCTGCCCGCTCCTGTTCTGACTTTGGCAGTTTGCCGATTGATTTCAGCACGTTTTTCTCTTTATCGGTCAGCATCATCCCTTTCACACGAAAACCATCAAGGTGGGTCACTTTAACCAGGCAGGAACCACACTGACCATCTTCACACTCACGTGGAATTTTAACATTGTGTTCCTTAGCAAGACCCAGCAGCGTGTTTCGTTTACCGGCAACCGCTTCTACCTTCATATTTTTCGACATGATAGGTGATGAAAAATAGACATTGGCCATTAGATAGCCCCTCATATTCAAATTAATGGAAACTGGTTAACAGCAAGAAATGAACCATAGATTAGTCAATTGATTTTAAAGAATTAATTTTTATAAAATCTGAAATTGAGGGGTTTATGACAAGGTTTCTTGTAGCAGAAGTAACTTCAGCGCCAGGAGTTGCCTGACGCTGGATGTTGTAAAACTGACAAATCATCCATTGGATGCCGAGGAGTCAGCGTCGGCCTTACCCATATACTCATCAAAGTTGGCCACATACTCCTGCAGGTTGCCATCATAGAGCTGCCGGAACCGGTCGGTGAAATACTCAACCGCTTTAGACCGTTTTGCCTCCAGCTCCTCTGCACTGGTAACGCTACTGGCAGCAATGTAACCGTTGTAACGGGCGGCCGCATAGATAAAAGCCACACTGGCCTTATGCTCACCATATTTTTCGCCCATCTCGTTGGCGATTCCGATCAGTTTATTAGTCACATCCAGAAACTGCTCATCAAACAGGTTTTCATCATTCATACCATAGTACTCCTCAGTCGTTTTCCAGCTGCACCAGAAACTGGTTCTGCAGGTCAATAAACTGCTGCAGGGTGTAAGCTTTAACGGTTAATGCATGCAATGCGCCGCTTTTCAGTTGCGCTTGAAACAGGTTTAACACCCGCTTCTGTCGCTCTACCGGAGACACGCCGGCAAAAGATTCACTGATAACCCGCAGGGTCAGATCGCACTCTTCACCGCTGATATCCAGTTCAGCATCGGGAAACTCAGCCATGACAATCTGGCTGACCTGCTCTTTACTAATCATACCGGTTCCCCGACCTGATCAAGCATCTGCTTCAGGCTGCCATCCGCCGCCATGTCGCACACCACATCAGAACCGCCCACCAGTTCACCCTTGATGAACAGTTGTGGAAAGGTCGGCCAGTCCGACACTGATGGAAGCTTTTCGCGGATAAAGGGAGCTTCCAGCACATTGATGTAGCTGTAAGTGGCGCCTAATTCGCTAAGCGCATTGACCGCATTGCGGGAAAAACCGCACTTTGGTTCTTCAGGCGTTCCCTTCATATAGAGAAGAACCGGATTTTCCGCTAACTGTTTACGAATTTTCTCTTCAGTATTCATCGGTTTACCTTCCTGTTAATCTACTGTTCTGTGATTTCGAAGCATCTTCATAATTCTGATATTCGCGGCCAGATCCAGCGCCGTAAAATCGTCCAGCGTTTGCAGTGACGGGTCTGCTCCAGCGGCTAACAACAACTCAACAATCTCGGTTTTCCCTGCAGACGCGCTATAGATCAGTGCGGTCGCCCCATTGACGTTCTGGTTATCGATATCTGCACCGTTCTCAAGTAATAATTGCACCGCCTCTTTGCTGTTACTAAAGCAGGCAAACCAGAGCGCATTATTACTATCACTGTTTAACTCATTGACTGAGCTATGACCCAGCAGCAACTGTATTCTGACCAGATCACCATAGCGGGCCGCCTGCATCAACTCACTCTGTGCGCCCTGTACTAAATCACTCATTCCACCGTCCTTTCTAACACGCTCTTTCAACACGCTTACTGCAGCTGTTTCTTCCAGGCAGTAAATCCACCCTCCACGCTGTAACAATGCTTAAAACCAAAGTCAGCAAACATTCTCGCTTTCTCAATACTGGCGTGGCCCAGGTAGCAGTACACCATCACCGGACGCTCTTTAGGGGTCTTCATCAGCAGGTGCTCCTGATTGTGATCGCCCAGTAACATCGCCTTAGGATGATGACTGCTCTTATAGTCCCGCGGATCCCTTGAATCGAGCAGCAGCACATCCTGACTTTCAAGCATCGCTTCGGCATCCTGAATTGAAATCTGTTGAACCTGTGTCATACAAATCGCTCCCGCAGATGGTAATAACCGGATAATTGAGTGATCCGTTCATCGCGTAGCGGATCACCCACTGCAAAGCCATAAAGAGCCTGCAAACTGTGATTTTCAAGACCGATAAGCTCGTGAATGGCATCATCGAAAAAGCAACCGATGCCCGTACCACTATAGCCCTGTGCCGTTGAATGGAGATAGATCTGCTGCCCAAGTATGCCTGCCTCCTGATAGAGCTGCGGACAGTCACTGCCATGGCTGAGCACCATCGGTGGTTGTTCATACTCGGTAAGAAAAATCAGCGTAAAACAGCTGTTAGCCGCGATCGGCTGATTGCAACAGAGTTGTCCCGCCGCTTTGCGGGTATTGGCTGTTTTCATCCGCCAGGCTGTCGCAACTCCGGCAAGTTCAACCGTTTCCCAGGGTTGCCAGCGCTGCAGCTGATCCTGAAATAGTTGTGCGCCATGGCCAGAGCGGGGCAACAGATAGATGCCCGGTATTAGCCCAGCAACCGCATGGACAAAACAGAGCAGATGTATCTTCGGCTGATCGGGTAACAGGCGGCTGGCGCCCGGTTGCAAGGCTGCCATCATCTGCTGAAACAGTGACAACGGATAATGGCTCTCCGGGGCATAGGCCTGTCCGCTTCTGCGTGACAGTATCAACTTCCAGGGGTCCTGTGCTGCACCACTGAAATCGGCAGGCAGATCACCCTGCTGAGAGAACCGCAAGGCAGGGGTCACGGCGGTATCCAGCTGTTCCGCTGCCGCAAAGGGTAGTGGCCAGTACTGTAACGGGTCCGGGGCCAGCTTATTAGGCTGTCCGCTCCAGTCTGTCCCGGCGCTACTGATAATCTTCTCCAGAACTCCGCTGTCTGACGTTGTGGTTGTAACACAATGATTCAACTGACAGATCCATTGCGGATATTCGCGCTCCACAGCGATATATTCCGGCCGTGTCAGGCCGCACAACTGAGATAAACGTTGCCGCGGAACCGACAGATCATGCAGTTGCCAGCCAAGTAGTCCGGCAACAGCCTGACACTGGCCACGCTGATGTCCGGCATCCAGCCAGCAATAGCGCAGCGCACGCACACCATACTTCCAGGCCTCGCGCTGTAAGATACTGGTCTGAATCAGATAGACCGCTCCCTGAGCATATGTCGGCAACAGAGCACGCAGGCTAAGACGATGATGATAAACGTCATAATGATACAGACCTGCTTTGCAAAACGTGCTGGCAGGCAGCAGCAGATAGAGTTCACCCGGATGCAGATTACCACTGGAGGGAACGGTTCTCAGCGACCAGCGGTCTGTCCCCATGGTTTTCCATGCAGACAGACCGGCACTGTATCTGAGCAATAGCGACAGGTTTTCCAGTGACCAGGGCTGGGGCTCTGCAGACGCGACGAACAGCTCAGCACAGCTAACCGGAAGATCACCGTCCAGCAGCGGCAGATCGATAAAAAACGTATCATAGAAGCGCCTGAACGGGTCTGGCTGGTCATCCCAGTCCAGGGTTTGCGGCCCTTCCGCATAGCCCTGCAGATGATGCTTTGACTGCTGATGGTAACTCAGCAGATCTACGCTTTCCTGCCACCCGGGTGGCGTCGCTGTCAGCCTGCTCACCGCTCAGACCTCTGGCCCGAAACAGTCCGCATAGGTGGCGCACTCTTCACAGCTGGGTGCCCGACAGACATAGTGACCGCCGGTTTCACACAGTTGCTTATAGAGAAACCGTTTCCACTTCATATCCTTTGAATTTTTTGCTTTCAGCTCTGGATAAGCCACTGCCATCATCTCCGACAGCCAGTCCCGGTTGTCAAAGCCCAGATCGCGCCAGAGGTGATCCCCTCCCAGACAGCCAGTCGCGATAATCACAGACAGCACCGGATCAACCTCCGGATTGCGATACTGTTCAAGCAGCGCGGTTAGTTCCTGCTGCTCATCCTGCCGTAGACTCAGCAATTCATTGCGGGTTTCGCTCCGTTCAATCACCGCCGCCGGTACCCGGGTATGCAGGATCAGCCAGCGCTGAATTTCAGAAAAGCAGCGATAGATAAGTGCCTCAAAGACAGCCTCATCGAGCCCTAAATGGAGCGGCAGACAACCACGCCCCTCCCGGGCGGCCAGAATCAGGCGGATCAGATATCTATCTGCCTCTGCACTGCCAATAACGTCCAACAGCTCTGTATAGAGTTCCTCAGGCACCTGAGGCTGGGCTGCTTGCATTAACATATCCCACCTTTCTGTTTACATGAGCTAAATTTAAATTACAGGCACTATTTACACGAGCTGGCGTGCTGGCTGCGGGGACAGGTTTCGATATCCCCATCGGGCATTACGCTTAACCCGATCAACTGATCCAGCAGCTCTGCATCAAACCCCTGCAAACAGTGCCCATTGATCTCCATCAGCGGCCGCCGAATCAGCAACGGGTCTTGGCACATTGCTGCCAGTACGGAGTCTGGTTGACTCAGATCCAGTTCTATATCCCCTGATTTCAGACCCGGATGGGTTTTATTCAACCAGCTATCCTGACTCTCAGTGGATAAAAACCGTGTCAGACTGACCACGTCCCAGGGGTGCGTTAACAGATTCCGCTCATCAACCTGATGCCCGGCAGCCTGCAACAGTTTTTTCTGCCGGGTGTTATTAATACAGCCCGGCTTTTCATAAAAAATGACTGTTGCCATAACGTTAGCGGGCCTGAATCTCTTTCAGCGCATCATCCTTCAACTCGGGCTTGATGCCAGTCAGAGACCCTTTAGGGTTGATCGGATCACCAAAAGCGTTGAGGATGGCCCCCTCAATCGGGCAGATACTGGCACACTGCGGATCGGCATAATCACCTTCACACTCGGTGCAGTTTTTACTCTCAATCAGGAAATGCGGTTCTGCACTAACGATCGCGTCACTGGGGCAGACATCGAGACAGGCCCAGCAGTTAACGCAGCTTTCTACAATAGTTAAAGCCATCGTAACCTCCTCAGACTTCAGCTTTTTTCAGTTCAGATTCGGCATCCAGCTTACCCGCCGTAATCATCTCCTGATAAACCGACATCACCGCCTCTTCAATCGGCTCCATGGCATACTCACCGTTGGGAGCAATACCAGCATCTTCCAGCAAGCCCCATGGCTCATAACCGATCTTCGAACAGAGTACGGCTTCACAGCCGGACAGGGCCCGGATACTGCCCGCCAGCGCGCTCTCTTTTTCACCACAGGTATCGTTGCCGATACAGTATTGATCTACCTTACGGTGACCGATAAAGCGCACCCCGTTACCAGAGGCTTCATAGACAAGAAACTCAGTTGCATGACCAAAATGCTGGTTAATCACACCACCACCACTGGTCGCTACGGCCATCAGTACCGGGCGGAAACTCTTGTTCGCTGCAACAGGGCCCGATGGCACTTTAACCCCAGCCAGTCTTTCGCGCTTAAGCTGCTTCTCGGCCAGCTCCTCTTCGATTCCCTTGTGAACGATCGCCCGGGTTTTCATCGCCGCATCGTAATCGATATCCATCGTTTCAATCTTATCCAGGGTAAACTCTGAGCCCCGGTCTTCTCCCAACATCCCCACCGCATCTGCACGGCACTGACGACAATGACGCATCATATTCATATCACCGGAACAAGCATCCTGCAGGTCCTGCAGCTCTTCATCACTGGGGCCACGCTGTCCCATCACACCGTAGAAAGTACCGTGTTCCTCTTCAGCGATCAGCGGCATAACGTTATGCAGGAAAGCGCCCTTCTCTTTAACGATCTTACTCACCACTTTCAGGTGCTCATCGTTTACCCCGGGAATCAGTACTGAGTTCACCTTGACCAGAATCCCTTTGGCCACCAGCATCTCAAGACCTTTCTGCTGCTGTTGAATCAGAATTTTGGCAGCGGCTCTACCCCGCACCCGACGGTTGTTCCAGTAGATCCAGGGATAGATTTTTGCCCCCACTTCCGGATCGATACAGTTGATGGTGATGGTGACATGATCAATATTGTGTTTGGCCAGCTCTTCCACATGCATCGGCAGTGTCAGACCATTAGTAGACACACAGAGTTTGATATCCGGCGCTTCAGCACTCAGCCGGCGGAAGGTCTCAAAGGTGCGTTCAGGGTTGGCCAGCGGATCACCCGGACCGGCAATGCCCAGCACGGTCATCTGTGGAATATTGGCGGCTACCGCCTTGGTTTTCTTCACCGCCTGATCCGGCGTTAACAGTTCAGACACCACCCCCGGACGGGACTCATTAGCACAGTCATATTTTCTGTTACAGTAGTGACACTGAATGTTACAGGCGGGTGCCACCGCCACATGCATACGGGCAAAATAGTGATGGGCTTCCTCTGAATAACAGGGATGATTCTGAACCTTCTCACGGATTGAATCGGGAAGGTGACTCATTTGATCATTGCTGCTGCCACAGGCACTGGCGCTACAACCTTCGGCGGAGGCCGCAGCCTGATCAGCATTTAAGACGTTCAATTCCATCAGTGTTTCTCCTCTGCAGCCCTCAGGCTATAAATCAGATTCAGTTACTATGGAGAAACCTTTGCAAACCACGCGCCATTAACTATATCATTGAATTTAAAAGAGTTTAGTAAAAACCAAAGGAGAGTTGTTTGTCATAATCTGAACAGATCAGAGGGGATTGTCGGGTCTGCTACATTCGCTCAGCCGGGTTGAGGATACGACATCTGAGATTAGGCGATGTTACCCCCCTGACCTGTCAGACAGTGTCAGGGGGTGCCAAAGACAGGCCTGAAATTATTTTGCAGCCATATAGTTTCTCCAGCCACTGAAGTGACTGATATCTTCAGCATCAGCGATGGCATAACCTTCACAGATAAAGCTGGTTACCCAGTTGCCATCAGCAAGCTCCACCTTTCCCAGCCCCAACGGCTGTGGAATACCCGCCAGAAAGCTGCCCAAATGTTCACCCGGTATCTTCCAGACTTCCACCTCGATCGAGGTGCCTCCATCCTCAGTACGGATCAGGCCGGGCCGGAACGGAGGCCCTCCGGCCAGCGCGTAGAACTTATACTTTTCGGCAGTCTGGGTAACTCTGACCAGCTCAGCGCCCCTTTCCAGTAACTGAAAGTTCAACGGCAGGCCTTCCAGATGAGCACCACATACCGCTATCTCAATGTTACCTGTGTCCATCGATGCCTTTGCCACAGGCTCTCTGGCTGCCAATGCGGGCAACGGCGTTTTGGTTGCACCCAATGGCATCCCCATCAACTGTTGCCACTCGCCACCAAAACTTAACAGTTTCCGGTCGGACCATGCCGGGCCGACAAAGGTGATGCCAAAAGGCAGACCACTGTCCAGAATACCGGCGGGTACAGCGATACCTGCGTAATCCAGCAGGTTCATGAAGTTGGTATAGTGGCCGATGTTCGAGTTCAGACGAATCGGATCATTCAGCAGCTCCTCAATGGTATAGATGGTACCGGCTGTAGGAATGACCATCACATCCAGGTCTTCCATAATACGGTCACACTCAACCTTGTAGGCCTGCAACTGATAGATCGCTTTAAACGCATCGGCTGCTGTTTTTCCCTCTGCCCCTTTGAGTATGGTCTCGATAACCGGATGACAACGGCTGGAATCCTCTTCGAAAAATGTATCAATCGCCGCATAACGCTCAGCAACCCAGGGCCCCTCATAGAGCAGCAATGCCGCTTCAGCAAAGGGCTGAAAGTCGATCTCGATCAGTTCAACCTGCTGCGCCTTCAACATCTCCAGCGACGCCATGAACAGTTTCTTCGCGCTTTCATTACCAAAAAATGCCAGTTGATCCTCCCGTGGAACACCGATTCTGGCACCCTTGAGAACATTGTCAGGCTGATAGGCGGATGCCGAATTCTGAGGCAGATTCTCTCTGGCATAGCAATCCTCAGCATCATACTGACCCGCCGTCTCCAGTAGCAGGTTCAGATCATCAGTGGTATGCGCAAACAGAGTGATACAATCCAGTGTCCGGCAAGCGGGCACCAGGCCGCTACAACTCACCATCCCCTTACTGGCTTTCAAACCAAGAATATTATTAAACGCAGCCGGTACCCGGCCAGAACCCGCAGTATCCGTACCGAGAGAGAAACAGACCTGGCCTGAGGCAACCGTCACAGCACTGCCAGAACTGGAGCCACCGGAAATATACTCAGGGTTAAAGCTGTTTTTTACCGGCCCCCATGGGCTTCGCGTACCGACCAGACCGGTCGCAAACTGATCCAGATTGGTTTTTCCCAGAGGCACCGCCCCCGCCTCGATCAGTTTCTGAACCACAAAAGCGTTCTGATCAGGCTGGTAAGCAAACTCTTTACAGGCGGCGGTTGTGGGCAAACCAGCAACATCAATATTATCTTTCACAGCAAACGGCACACCGTAGAGAGGCAGGTCTGCGGGTGAGTGGCCCTCTAAATAGCTCAGATAATCAGCTAACTGATCATCGCTGATACACTCTATCCAGCAATTTGACTGGTCTGCCCGGGCCCGGGCCAGACGGCTGGATAACTCTTCAGCCGGAGACAACTCGCCACATTGATAGGCGGCCAGAAGCCCAGTTACAGTAACATTAGGCATCATTATTCAGATTCCTCCAGTGTTGAATTTTGACCATCATTGATAAGGGTGTTGATCACCATCAGACGCTGACCCGCATGAACCTGAGAGCCAGATGCCTGACATACAGAGGTGATCACGCCGGCTTCCGGCGCAGTGACCTCAAGCTCCATCTTCATCGCCTCAAGAACCATCACCACCTCACCGGCGGCAACTTTCTGTCCGGGTTCGACGATCACTTGCCAGATATTGCCGGCCACATGGCTCTCGATCGCAACTTCATGTTCCGCCAGCCGTTCATCACTGTCCTGAGCTTCCAGCATCGTATCCGCAGCGAAATTGGCATCCCCTGATTCCACCCAGCGCTGACGCTCCGCTTCAAACGCGGTTTGCTGACGAATTTTGGCTTGCTGAATCTCGGTCTGATGCTCATCCAGCAAATGCTGGTATTCACCCAGCGAGAATTCGGTTTCCTCGATACGCACCGGGTATTGCCCTCGCGGATGCTGTTGACGAATCTCCAGCAACTCTTCTGCACTCACTTCGTAAAAGCAGATCTGATCAAAGAAGCGCAGCAACCAGGGTTTCTCAAAAGCGTCAGTCTGACGATAACGGTTCCACATCTGCAACGTCCGACCGATAAACTGGTATCCCCCCGGCCCTTCCATACCATAGATACACATGTAGGCACCGCCGATACCGACCGCATTTTCCGGTGTCCATGTACGGGCAGGGTTATATTTTGTCGTCACCAGACGGTGGCGGGGATCCATCGGTGTAGCCACCGGCGCCCCCAGATAAACATCGCCCAGCCCCATCACCAGATAGCGGGCATCAAAGACAATTTTCTTGACCTCTTCGACAGACTCTAAACCGTTAATACGACGGATAAATTCGATGTTGTCCGGACACCAGGGCGCATTCTTACGTACCACTTCGTCATACTTTCTGATCGCCAGACGGGTCGCTTCGTCATCCCAGGAGAGCGGCAGATGAACCACCCGGGCGGGCACGGTGAGTGCATCGATATCACCCAGATCCGCTTCTGCGTGTTCTAACAGTTCAAGCAGCTGATCTAGCGGTAATCTGAGGTTGTCATAATGCACCTGAAGAGAACGGATGCCCGGCGTCAACTCTTTAACACCGGGAATGTCCATCGCCTGTAGTTTAAGCATCAGCGCATGAACCCGGAAACGCAGGCGAATATCCAGCAGCTGTGGCCCATACTCTACCAGCAGGAAGTCTTCACCACTGGGGCAGTAGACCACTTTCTCGCCATAGCGCTCAGCTGGCAGCTGCTTAATAACCGGTGTTGTCAGTTCGCTGCTCGCCAGCGGCGTTTCAGAGATTGAAAGCTGATCGATCTGCTCTAACAGCTGACGCTCCGCCAGGGTAGCATCGGCAATAGAGACCGGTTCAAAGGAGACCCGGTCGCCCGCTTTCAGCTGGCCCATTTTCCACAGATCCGCCTTGATAATGGTCGCAGGACAGACAAAGCCCCCCAGGCTCGGGCCATCCGGACCTAAAATAACCGGCATATCCCCGGTAAAATCGATAGTGCCGACAGCATAAGCATTATCATGAATATTAGAGGGGTGCAGACCCGCTTCGCCACCATCCTCCCGAGCCCACTCAGGCTTAGGACCGATTAAACGAACACCGGTACGGCTGGAATTAAAGTGCACCTGCCACTCAGCGGCAAAAAACTGCTTAATATCATCGTCGGTAAAGAAATCAGGTGCACCATGAGGGCCATAAATAACCCGGATATTCCACTTTTCGACCAGCTGTGGCGGTTGCCTGATCGTCTCGCCCGCACAGGCGGTCAACGCAAAGTCGGTATCCAGATGCAGCACATCCCCCGGACGCAGCGCCCGACCACCATGACCACCAAACTGCCCCAGGGTAAAGGTAGAGCGACTTCCCAGATACTCAGGACACTGAATACCACCGGCAACAGAGAGATAGCTCCGGGCACCCGGCCCGGTTATTTTGCCCAGCTTCAGGGTCTGACCAGCGTTAACCCCGACGACTGACCACATCGCCACGGGCTCACCATCCAGGGTCGCCTCCAGCGCCGCACCGCTAAGCACGATCTGGCTGGCCTGATTAAACCGCAGTGTCGGACCACTGATGATCATCTCTAATCCGGCGGCATCGGCAGGGTTATGCAGCAGCTGATTAGCCAGACGGAAGCTCACGGAGTCCATCGGGCCTGAGGGCGGCACACCGATATCCCAGAACCCTTCACGACCAGGATAATCCTGAATCGTCGTCTGAGTGCCAGCACTGATAACATCAAAAGTAGAGGGCCGATAGACAAAATCATTCAATGAGCGGGTCAGTACCTCAGCGTTTTGCACCACATCACTGTGCAGCAGTTGTTGCAGATAACTGAGGTTATGCTCAATCCCATACACAGAGGACTCGGCTAACGCCTGTGAAAGACCGGCCAGAGCAGCGTCCCGTGTCTCCCCGTAGAAGATCACTTTAGCCAGCATAGGATCAAAGAAAGGCGATACCTCAACACCGGCTTCAATCCAGTGCTCAACTCTCAAACCTTCCATCTCTGGCCATTCAACAGCCGTCAGTAAACCGGCACAGGGCTGAAACTCCTTATTAGCATCTTCGGCATAAACCCGCACCTGAATCGCATGCCCCGCAGGCACGAGCGTTGTTTCAAGTTCAGTCAGCGACAGTTCACCCGCCCCCTGTCTGACCATCCACTCCACCAGATCAACACCGAAGACCTCCTCGGTAACACCATGTTCAACTTGAAGACGGGTATTGACCTCAAGAAAATAGAACTGCTCATCGGTCTGATCCAGAACAAACTCAACCGTACCGGCATTGCGGTAATTCACCTGCTCTGCCAGACGGATCGCGGTGCGTTGCAGCGCCGCACGGGTCTCATCACTGAGATTAGGTGCCGGGGTTTCCTCAATTACTTTCTGGTTACGACGCTGAGCGGAACAGTCCCGCTCCCCCAGTGCAACCACCTTGCCCGCACCATCACCAAAGATCTGCACCTCAATATGACGGGCCTGCTCGATAAACTTCTCAAGAAAGATGCCGCTGTTGCTGAAATTATTTTCACTGAGACGACGGACGGAATCATAAGCTTCTGTGAGTTCAGCTTCCGTGTTGCAGCGCTGCATACCGATACCGCCGCCACCGGCTGTACTCTTCAGCATCAGCGGATAGCCTATCCGGGTAGCTTCGGAGAGGGTTTCTTCCAGGCTTTGTAGCAAGCCGGTACCCGGTAACAGCGGCACCTGCCCCTGCTCTGCCAGCTCACGGGCTGAATGTTTCAGACCAAAATCGTTCATCTGCTGCGGAGTCGGCCCTAAAAAGACTACCCCCTGCGCTTCACAACGCCCGACAAAACCGGGGTTCTCACTCAGAAAGCCATAGCCGGGATGAATCGCTTCAGCACCTGACGCTTTGGCTATGGCTAAAATTTTATCCTGATCAAGATAGGTTTGAGTGGCTGCCCCTTCCCCAAGGGAGTAGGCTTCATCCGCCTGCAGAACATGCAGGCTGTCAGTGTCCGCTTCGCTGTACACAGCAACACTGGTCACGCCCATTTTTCGTAGTGTGCGAATGATACGGCAGGCAATAGCACCACGATTGGCAATAAGAACTTTAGCAAACATCTGTTAATCACCTGAATTCCGGGCCGTCCCGGTGATTCTCAGGGCTTGATTGGGGTCGTCCCCAGCCCTTTTATACTGCGCAGATAACATCTGCGTTGTGACACTAATCCCAGATAAGGACTTCAACCGGCGTCGGGTTATAGGCATTACAGGGGTTATTCAGCTGCGGGCAGTTGGAGATCAGTACAATCACATCCATCGCCGCTTTCAGCTCGACATACTTACCCGGTGCGCTGATCCCATCTTCAAAGGTCAGTCCGCCGTCACTGGTGACAGGCACGTTCATAAAGAAGTTGATGTTGTGGGTAATATCCCGTTTGCTCATGCCAAACTCTTCATTCTCTGCAACCGCTAATAACCAGCTGTCACGGCAGGCATGCATACATTTCTTCTCTAAGGCATAGCGCACAGTATTACTTTCGGTGGCACAGGCCCCTCCTAGAGTGTCATGGCGACCACAGGTGTCAGCAACGATCTCCAGCAGCAGATTGCCTTCGTTGGATAGCAACCGGCTGCCCGCTGTCAGGTAGACATTGCCCTGCTCACGGATCGTATCAATGGCGCTGTAGCGCTCAGCAGGATCGGCGGCGTTATAAAACAGCGTATCAGCCGCCTGATTGCCTTCGAGATCAAGAATCCGGACCGTTTGTCCCGCCTTGACGACTTTCATGTAGTAATCACCCGCGTCGACAATATCCCGCTGGCATGCCTGATCGGCGAGTAATGAACTTTCCTGAATCATACCAATCTCCTTAATGTCCACAGCAGCTGGACACGGCCAGATAGCGCTGATTGTTTTCAAATCCCCGGCCATTTTCTGAACAATGGGTCAGGCAGCTGTCATCCGCGGTCAGCGGTTCTGATTTGAACAGCTGAAGCGCTACCGGCTTATGTGGATATTCAGCCGCAGGATTCATTGGATGTGGACAGGTGGTCATCACCACCAGCGTGTCGATCTCAAAACGCAGCGCAATTGAATCACCCGCTTTGCTGTGATCCTGCGCAAAGTTCATATTCCCCTGGTCATCGGTATAAACCTTACTGAAAAGGTTGAGGTTGGCTGCCAGATCCCGTTTACCCAAACCATACTTGGCCACTTCGACTAACAGACTGTCATAGCCATTTTGCAGCCAGTTGTTACGGTCCTTCTGATAATCCCGGTGGCCCCATTTATCGGCAACCTTCTGTTTATTCGCCACGCCACCGACGGTATCGATCCACTGAGTATCATCCCGGACGATGGAACAGAAGATACGCCCCATATCTGAGTAGAGACAGTTTCCCTCGGTCAACCTGAAAGTATGCTGACACTTCAGGGTATCGGGCGCGTTATAGCGCTCCAGCAGGTTTTGTGGGTTATAAAACAGCAAACTGACATTGGCCCCGCCTTCGGGATCAGTAAACTGCAGGGTATTACCTGCCGGTATCATCATCGACCAATGGCTGGCACCGGGTATTAAATCGTTAAATATTGGCTGATTCATAAATTCTCCTTACGCAACGTCCAGTTCAGTCGCTTTTAATCGTTCCAGCTCTTCCTCACCGGATTTCCCGGTGCTGAGTGGAATATCAAAGGTGATGTGAGCGCCGAAACGCTCCGGGGCATGGCTGTCCTGCCGGGTTTTATCGAACACCCATAACCGGCTGCCCAGTAGAAAACCTTCGCTAAGATCATGGGTGATCATAAAGACAGTCAGCTTCTGTTCCTGCCACAGCTGGCCAATCAGTTGGTGCATATCTTTACGGATACCGGGATCGAGTGCGCCAAACGGCTCATCCAACAACAGAATCCGGGGCTTTTTAATCAGTGCCTGCGCAATCGCCAGACGCTGCTGCATCCCCCCGGATAGTTCACTGGGATACTTATTAGCTGCTTGACTCAGGCCCACCTGTTCGAGAATAGCCATCGCGTTTTCTCTGGCATCCTCTTTAGCCCGGCCAATCAGACGGCCCATCGCCACACTGCTCATTGACGTCTTGCTGAACTCCTCCCCCAGCATCACATTCTCCAATGCGGTCATATGAGGAAAGACTGAGTACTTCTGGAAGACGATACCCCGCTCAGTGCTGGGTTCAGGATCCAGCGGCGCTTCATCCAGCAGGATACTGCCCCGGCTGGGCTGCTCAGTGCCCAGCATCAGATTAAGAAAGGTGGTTTTACCACAACCGGAAGCGCCGACGATGCTGACAAACTCGCCCTCATAGACGTCCAGATTGATCCGTTCCAGCACGACGTTATCGCCATATTCCTTCCAGAGATTTTTAATCTGAATAATAGGTTTTTCAGACTTAGTCATGACCGCCTCCTTGTGTTCCGTGATACCAGGGGAATAACAAAATTGAGACACGCTTGAGGGACCAGTCCATGGCAAACGCAAGTGTCGTGATCCACAGGACATAAGGCAGAATCACATCCATCGCCATATAGCGTCGAACCAGGAAGATGCGGTAGCCCAGACCATCGGTTGCCGCGATCGCTTCCGCCGCAATCAGGAATAACCAGGCACTACCCAGGGTCAGGCGTACAGCTTCAATCAGACGGGGCATAATTTGTGGTAACACCACCCTGACGATAATCTGCCAGCTGCTGCCCCCGAGGGTCTGAGCTTTAATCAGCTGTTCAGGAGGAAGATCGTCGGTGCGCAGCTGGATATCACGAATAATGATCGGACAAATTCCGATAACGATCAGCACCACTTTGGATAACTCACCCAAACCAAAAATAATGAACAGAATCGGCAGTATTGCCATCGGTGGAATCAGTGAGATCGCCGTCACTAACGGTGACAACGGAGAGCGCATATAGGGCACCATGCCATTACCAACACCGATAACCAGTCCGATAAAAGCACTTAATCCAACCCCCATCATCAGACGTTGCAGGCTGGAGAGCGTATCATTCAGCAGCAGATATTCGCCGGTACGTTTACTGGGCTCAAAGCCCATACGTACAACGGCATCGGCAAAGCTCTGAAAAGAGGGCAGAAGTTTATCAGCTGAGTTTTCCGCCAACCGGGCATCTGAAGCGACTATATAGACCAGCAACAGAATAACGAAAGGCAGGAAACCCAGCGCCAGCCGGCCATATCGGCTGGGCTGACGGTTAATAATACGAGTCATAGATACTCCGTTTAATCTGAATGAAACAGCAGATGTGCAAGGGAAGTTGCGCACAACTCCCCTGTTGTCTCAGGATTAAAGAGCACCTTCCGCAGCCATCTCCATATAGGCAGGATTAAAGCGCAGTTTTACGTTTGAGGTATTACCGTAGACACCTGAAGGGGTCTCGATACCGATAAAGGTTGCATCCGGTGCACCCTCACCCAGCAGACCATGGTCGAAAGAGAACTCGGATACTTTCTGCATAGTGGCCATCAGATCAGCACTGTGGGTAAATGCAACGGCTTCAGCCGCGGTATAAAACATTTTGGTAGACGCCAGCTGAGCGTCATAACCGGCCAGATCAGTACCCGATGCTTCCGCCATAAAGGTTTTAGCTTCAGTGGCAGCGGCATCTGTACCCGACATAGTTGCCATAATTTCATACCAGGCGCCGGTCAGGGCTTTGCCCAGCTTGGGGTTAGCCTCCAGCGTTTCTGTATTAACCACCAACAGGTCGATGATTTCACCGGGAATCATTGAGGAGTCAAATACCTCGCTGGTATTTGGCTGTGCAGTAATCTCACTTAGCAGAGGGTTCCAGGTTGTCACCGCCGTCACCGTATCAGAACTGAACGCAGCAACCAGATCGGCATCAGAGGTATTAACCACCTTAACATCCTTCTCTGACATGCCTACCGATTCCAGCCCCCGGGCCAACAGGTAATGAGAGACACTCAGCTCAACCAGATTAACCTGCTGTCCTGCGATATCTTTAAGCGTTTTGTCCCCTTTCAGCACGACACCGTCATTGCCGTTAGAGAAGTCACCAACAATCAGTGCTGTTGAATCCACGCCGCTCGCCGCGGGAATCGTCAACGCATCCATATTAGTCATGACGGTGGCATCAAACTGTCCGGCGGTGTACTGATTAATTGACTCGACATAGTCATTCACCTGAACAATGTCGATATTAATGCCATATTTATCAGCCCATTTATCAACGATGCCTGAAGCTGCAGCGTAGTCCCATGGCATCCAGCCAACGTAGATTGTCCAAGCGAGTTTAAAATCTGTTTTTTCTGCAGCGAACGCTGCGGGCGAGGTGGTAATCAGGAGGGCGATCATTGAAACAGTTAGTGTTAACGTGCGCATGATCGAGCGGATAGAATGCATCATAACTTCACCTTTACTATTAGTTCACGAAATAAAGCACAAGAGACATAACCAGTTACTGGTATCTGTTCTCCCGGGCTTTTGTCCCTCCGTGTAACCTCAGGTGAGGTCGGCGGCTCTCGGACCAGTCGCTACGTATTAATAGCCGGAACCCTAGCTGCCTGTTTTCTCAATTGTGTTTGGCGATATTAAATCACCGGTAACGTCCCTCGTGCGTTTATTAATTGAAAGCACTATTTAAGCCAATTAACTAAAGCACTTAACAAACAATCACTTAATAACATTCTTCAGAGTTTCTAATAAAAAAAGGCATCACAAAAATGCACCACTAATAAGCAATAGCTTTATACAACGCGCTAAAGATGAGCACTTCAGAGACATTAATCAGGTGAATTGATCGTTAAAAGAGCTTCTATTCAAAACATAAGACGAACCGTTTTTGTTGAATCATCCTAATCGTTTTCAGAGTCCAGGAATACCAATCGGACCTGGCAGGTCAGGGATCGGGGAACAGGCCGTTAACAAAGAGATCACTGTAAGTAGTAACAGATATTTCAGACGGTACATAAATAAGAACCTTAAAGAGTCTAAAAACAAGCTGCGTTGATTAAATCACGCCATTGTCCGGTATTGTAAAATCAGGGCGATAATATCGTGATCACTACAAACCGCTTCCATTGCATCGTTGAGGGTGCGTCGCTGAGGAAGCGAGATATTAAACTTATTGCGCAAAACTTCGCTGACCTGTTCATCGGAATCAGGGTCAAACGCCTTACCGGCAAAATTACATATTCGTTGTAGAGTAAACGCTCGGGTCGCCATGAATACAATATCCAATCGTGTGGGTGGAATGAATCTATCGGGTAAAAATACTCGCGTTACACCAGCAGACTACAGCCAGAGAGGAAAGGCCATAGAATGATGAATTCAACGGGTGTTTATATTAGCAGACTATAAAAGATGACAGCGCTCTGAAGTTCGAGCGCGGTTTAGTTTATCGGCTGACGATATTACTTGTTCTGGGGCTTGCCTAATACAATATGACGCGGGCCGCCATTATTCTCCCGGCCGGAAACGCCTTTCTCTATCTGCTGGATCTCACCACCGGCCTTAAGGAAGGCAGCCGTCTGTTCTGCGATTGAATCGTGTGTCTGACTTGCTGCTGCTTTTTTAGATTTAACTGCCATAAAAAGAACTCCGTTTGAGTGGTGGCGGAGCATTATATCATTTTTCATGGCTTTCCGGTGGGATATTTCCCCCCCACCAAGGCCCACGCTAAAAAATGAATTTTGGCAGGGCTTAGCGTTTATTATCTGATGAAGTTAACAGCGCATCAAAATCAACCAGCGGTAAACTTTCAAAACCAGGTCTGGCAAGCAGGTACCCCTGCATCAGTTCAACACCCGCGTCACGTAACCAGATAAATTCTTCGATGGTTTCAATCCCCTCAGCCAGTGGAGTGATCCCCAGATCGCGGAACATATTAAGGCAATTAATCACAATCGACTGACGCACATTATCCTTATGAATATTCCGAATCAGGGCCATATCCAGTTTAATAATATCGGTCTGAAAGTCGGCCAACAGGTTCAGACCGGAATGGCCGGAACCGAAATCATCAGTGGCGGTCTTGAAGCCCAGCGATTGATAATACTCAACGATGCGCTTGATATGGTTACTATCTTCGATCTTTTCCACCTCGGTGAACTCGAACATAATTTTCTCAGTAGGGAAATTATATGTCCGGGCAGCCTCAAGGGTCGTGCGTATACAGAGCTCGGGCCGGTAGATAGCATTAGGCAGAAAATTGATACTCAGCATCGACCTGATGTCGAGCTCAGCGGCCAGGGCGATCGCCTTCACCCGACACAACTGATCAAAAGTGTACCGATTTTCATCATTGACCTGTGAAATAACCGAATAAGCAGACTCATTATTCAGGCCACGCACCAGAGCTTCATAGCCAAAAATAGTCTGCTGCGAACAGTTCACTATCGGCTGAAACGCCATGGTAAAATCGAATTCGAGGCCCACGTCATCAGCACAGTTGCTGCAGACCAACTTCTTACACTCTGTTGGGATATCATCCATAGCGATTCCCCCTCTTCATCATACCCAGCACTTATCGTGTCTCTGTCATGATCTGATTAAATGCCTGCATCAGAGCACTGTCATCAGAGCACGTACATAACAATTGTCAGAGTATATGAATTAATCCGATAGGGAAACCGAATACCCTCTACTCACAGCTTAACACCCGTCAGTAACACTAACAGTATGTGTAGATCCGGGGGACTGCGTTATAACTTCCTCACTTCAATGTTCATAGTCTGAATCCGATATGCGATCTGACGCGGTGTCATATTCAACAGCCGGGCGGCTTTCGCCTGCACCCAGCCGGCCTGCTCCAGGGCAGCGATCACCTGACGGCGTTCGTCCATGTCCGAATCTTCTGTTAACCCGGACAACTCAGAATTACCACCCTCTTCCGGTTGATGATGAGGAGACGGTGAGGGAATGTTTGGCACCGCCTGCGACGCTATCGGGGTAAAGTTCCCCCCCATCAGCTCAGCACTGTTGAAGGAGAAATCCTGCTCTTCAATAACCCCCTCCTCAGCCATAATCGAGGCGCGCTCAAGGGTATTTTCCAACTCCCTCACGTTCCCCGGCCAGGCGTGGGTCATCAGTTTTCGTACCGCATTTTTGCTGATATCCAGTGGTCGCCCCTGCGACTTACCGATCTTCGTCAGCAAGAAATTAACCAGTTCAGGAATATCTTCTATCCGCTCCCGTAAAGGAGGCAGGTTGATCGGCATAATATTCAACCGGTAGTAGAGATCCTCACGGAAGTTACCATCGCGCACCTCCTGTTCGAGATTCCGGTTGGTAGCGGCGACAATTCTCACCTGCACCGAGATAGTTTTATTGCCCCCGACCCGTTCAAACTCTCCCTCCTGTAAGACACGCAACAGCTTGGCCTGAAACATCGGTGATATTTCACCAATTTCATCGAGAAACAGTGTCCCCTTATCCGCCTGTTCAAACCGCCCCTGACGGGTGCGGGTGGCACCGGTAAATGCACCTTTCTCATGGCCAAACAGTTCTGACTCCAGCAGGTTCTCAGGCAGTGCGGCGCAGTTCAGACGGATGAAACTGTTGTGTGCCCGTGGCGAGTTATAGTGTATCGCACTGGCCACCAGCTCTTTACCGGTGCCCGATTCGCCCCGCAACAGCACAGTGGTATCCCATTTCGACACCCGCCGGATCTGCTCAAACATCTGCACCATGGTCGGCGTGTGTCCCACCATCAGATTTTCAAAACCAAACTTGCCTCTGACCCGTCGTCGTAGTTCATCACGTTCATCGGTCAGCTGTTGCTGCTGATTTTCTACCTCGCCCAGCAATCTCAGCAACTGAGCCAGCAGGTTGGCGATCATATTGAGAAAACGGCACTCTTCAGCCAGAAACCGTTCCGGGTCAGAGGTTGGCTGAGCCGCCAGCACTCCCACCACATTGCCCCGCTGATCTTTGACCGGCACACCGATAAAGGGCAGGCTCAGCTCAAACAGTTCCAGCCGGTCGAGAAACCGCTGTTCATTGGCCAGATTAGGCAGCACTAAAGAGTTTTGTGATTTTAAGATTGAGCCAACCAGCCCCTCTCCCTGTTGATAACGGGCCGCCTCTTTGGCCCGCTGCACCACATCAGAGTCGCTGTGCACCGCACTGATATAGAGGTTTTCCATCTCATAATCTTTGAGTGCGATCAGACCATTTTTCATCTCCGCTTCGTTGTGCAGAATATTCAGTACTTCATCTAAACTGGGGTTCAGGTCTAAAGAACGGGTTAACGTCCAGCATATTTTATCCAGCACATACAGCTGGCGCTCAAACAATTCTGTTCTGGTCGTGGCACTATTCAACATTATCTCTCCCCATCAGCCTTCCTGCACATCAATAGGCAGATGCACGAGAATCCGGCAGCCATCCCTGTATTTCGGATCAATTGAAACCGTTCCACAATGTTCCGTTACCACCTCCTGCGCCAGGGTAAGCCCCATGCCGCGCCCGGAGCTGGGTGTGCTGTTACTTTTGGTACTGAAAAAAGGCTCAAACACTTTTGTGATCATGGCGTCCTGAATACCCGGACCAGTATCTGCCACACTGACCACAATCTCCTCTCTTTCCACCCGGGTAGAGATTTCAATCTCACGTCGCACGGGATGCTCCAGCTCAATCACATCGATGGCATTGTCCACCAGTTGCTTAAACATACTGTGAAGACGACTCTCCCGGCCTTTAATAGCCGGAACATAGACGGAGGGCAGCCAGACCACCTGAATGCCGTTACGCAATAACCGGGGCGTAGAGAACTCAAGTACATTGCGAAGCACCTCGTTGATATTGATCGAGCCAAATGAGCGCGGCTTCCTCTGGGGTACAACGCCCTCAAGCATACTGCAGGTGTCCTGGCCTATCTGGATCGCCTCTTTCAGTACCTCGACGATCTTCTCTGCAGAGAGTTCAGCACCCGCAGCACTCTGCTCCAGCATCCGCACCGCGGCCGACATCAGATTCAGCGGCTGCTGAAATTTAAACATGGCACCTGAGAGCGCTTCGCGCAGGTGATACACCGACTCCTCTTCCGCGATCAGCAGTTGCATCGCATTCATATGCTCCAGCCGTTCACGGTGACGCATCTCGGTAATATCCTTGATCACCAGCATCTGATAGCTCTGCACCGGGTTAGAAAAAAAGCCATCGGCGCTTTCGTCCCCAATCCCGACAATACTGTAATCACAGGAGAAGATTCGATGTTGCTTACCCTTACCCACTTCGAGGGTGACCTCATGGCCGGCAATCGTCTGTCCCGGCTTGAGCTTTTGCTGGTTAAAGTCAGCCCCGAGATCCTCTTTTAGTTTTGACAGAAACAGTGCACCCGGTTCGATAGGCGCAATATCGGTCGCCAGGGTTTTATAGGCGATATTATCCAGCACCACCCGGTTTTCCTGATCCATCAGCACAATCGAGGTGTGGGCCGCGTCCAGCACCTTTTCGATCATCTCTTTCTGGTTCTGCACCCGTTGCTGCAACATGTGCAGTTCGGTGACATCCCGGTGCATCCCCAGATAGTTGATGGTTTTATTGTTCTCATCCAGTACTGGCGCCACCATAAGTTCAGCCAGATAGCGCTTACCGTCCCGGCGACGATTCACCAGAACACCTTCCCAGGGCTTCTGCTGTGTTAACCGTCCCCATAGGGATTCATAAACAATTCGAGGGGTATTATGGTTAGACAGAATTGATTCATTCTTGCCCAGCACATCCTCTTTTGAGTACTCAGTTTCACGACTGAAGGTCTGGTTACTGTAGATGATATTAGCGCTGAGATCGGTGATCGAAATCGCGATAGGGGCGTGTTCGACAGCCTGAAAAAACACGCTTCCCGGCAGCCCGGAAAAGATCGCCTGTTCTTCCGTATTATCAACGTTGTCATTTGCATGAAGGTTGTCGCTGATTTGTTTGGTCATAACCGCTCCTCTGATTCGCACTGCTAAAACTGATTTTGCAATTATTAAGCCATTCCCACTGTTTGCCGTTATAGCGCGGTTTACGACCAGGACTACCAAAATAACCTTATAAAAAATGCACCATTACGGTTCAGATAATCGCTAAATTGTAGGAAATACGACAAACAAGCCGAGCGACAAAAGCGATGTAACGTTTTTGACAATGTTGCTAAACATACAGAAACAAAAGAACACAACCCCTTATATTTCAGCACCTTATCAATGGCATAGTTAATGCAGACAGCTTATCAGCATAAATCTGTTGAGGTTGCATAGATGGAATTAATCACGCTGATGGTCGGCACCGTGCTGGTCAATAACGTCGTTCTGGTGAAGTTTCTGGGTCTCTGTCCGCTGATGGGCGTATCCAATAAATTCAGTACCGCGACTGGTATGGGGGTGGCGACAACCTTCGTTCTGACCCTTTCATGTATGTCCGGCTGGTTAATTGAACACTATGTTCTCGAACCGTTGAACCTGCAGTATCTGAGAATCATCTGCTTCATTCTGGTGGTCGCCGCCGTGGTGCAGTTTACCGAGATGATGATTAAGAAAAGCAGCCCGCTACTACACCGGACCCTGGGCATTTTCCTGCCCCTGATAACCACCAACTGTGCCGTGCTGGGTGTGGCGCTCATCAATATCAGCGAGGGGTTCTCCTTTATCGAGAGTATGACCTATGGCATTGGCGCCTCAATCGGTTTTTCTCTGGTTCTGATTATCTTTGCCGGGCTGAGAGAGCGCCTGGCGCTGTCAGAAGTGCCGAAGACCTTTGCCGGCACACCGGTGGCGCTGGTTACCGCAGGTATTCTTTCAATGATTTTTATGGGGTTCGGCGGGCTCGTCTAGATTGACCGTTGCGCTATTCAGCGTTTGAAAAGCTGAGATTTTAAACCTGGGCTTATTAAACCTGATCTTATTAACATAGCTTAGAAGGGTAAATATTATGTTTCTGACTATCGCTGTACTGACCTCTCTGGGATTAATACTGGGATTTATTCTGGGTTATGCGGACAAGGTCTTTGCTGTTGAAGAAGATCCGCTCATCAAAGATGTCGAATCGATGTTACCGGGCACCCATTGTGGCCAGTGTGGTTTTACCGGCTGCGGCAGTGCAGCTGAAGCGATGGTGAATGGCCAGGCGGATGTCACCTGCTGCCCTCCTGGTGGCCAGGTGCTGGCGAAAAGTCTGGCGGAAAAGCTTGGGGTAACAGCCGACCTGAGCAACCTGACGTCAGTACCATTGACCGCATCGGTAGAAGAATCTCTCTGCACCGGTTGCTGTCGTTGTTTCAGAGTTTGTCCAACTGACGCCATCGTCGGTGCCAATAAACAGCTCCACTATGTGTTTAAAGAAGCCTGCACCGGTTGTGGTAAATGTGTCACCGCCTGCCCGGAGAACTGTATCGCCCTGCATCAGGAAGAACAGACTCTGGACAACTGGCACTGGCCTAAACCTGCTGTGGTATAAGACGATGTTGATGAAATTTAAAGTGCGCGGTGGCGTACACGCGGATGAGCGCAAAGAGCAGAGCACAGAGACACCGATCCGGGTATTGGGTATACCGCCGCTGCTATCGATCCCTCTCAGCCAGCACGCAGGTCTGCCCGCGAAACCGATTGTTGCAGAGGGACAGCTTGTCCTCAAAGGCGAGCTGATCGGTACCACGGCGGGTGACCGCTCGGCATCAATCCATGCGCCAACATCGGGAAAAGTACTGGGTATCGGTCGGATTCAGGCGCCTCACCCGTCACTGCTGAGTTACGATGCGATCCATATTGAGCCGGATGGACTGGATACGGTCTATGTTCCTGAGAACCCCATCGACCCGCAACAGCTGAGTGCTGAAGCGATTGCCGACCTGGTGGATGGCGCCGGGATTGTCGGTCTGGGGGGCGCGACCTACCCTGCAGCACTGAAACTCAAAGCCGGATCGCGACAGAATGTTCACACCCTGATTCTGAATGGCAGTGAGTGTGAGCCCTACCTCACCTGTGACGATATGCTGATGCGCGAGCGCGCCGCTGAGATTATCAGTGGTGCCCAGCTGATTCTCAAAGCGATTAACGCCAAACAGGTTATTGCCGGTATTGAGGACAACAAACCGCAAGCGATCAGAGCGATGCGGGAAGCGGCCCAGACACACGACAATGTTGAGATCAGGGTGATTCCAACCCGCTATCCGATGGGTTCAGCCAAACAGCTGATCAAAGTGATCACCGGTCGCGAGGTACCCACGGGCGGGCGCAGTTCAGATATTGGCGTGTTGGTTCACAACGTCGCTACCTCCTTTGCGGTACATCAGGCGATCTATCAGGCCCGTCCCCTGATCTCCCGGGTGGTGACACTTTCGGGACAGGCACTGGCAACACCGCAAAATGTCGAGGTGCTGATCGGCACCCCGGTACAGTGGCTGCTGGAGCAGTGCGACGGGCTGGTCTCAACGCCAGCACGGATGCTGATGGGCGGACCGATGATGGGACAGATTTTGCCCAATACTGGTGTGCCTATCACCAAAGGGGCAAGCGCAATTCTGGCATTGACAGAAGAGGAGATTAACTCAGCTGAGGTATCCCCCTGCATCCGTTGTGGCAGCTGTGTCCAGGCCTGCCCCATGGGCCTGCTACCGCTGGAGATGGCCCGCCACTCCCGGGCAGATGATTATGATGGCGCCAACGAGTTCGGCCTGAAAGACTGCATTCTGTGTGGCTCCTGTGCCTATGTCTGCCCCTCCCATATCCCCCTGGTGCATTATTTCCAGTTTGCCAAAGGCAAGCATCGGGAGAATCAGATTCAGACCAGAAAAGGGGAATATACCAAATCACTGTCTGAGGCACGCATGGCACGGCAGGAAAAAGAGGCTGCAGCGAAAGCCGCTGCTAAAGCGGAAAAGGCAGCGAAAGCGGAAGCCCGCAAGAAAGCTAAAAGTCAAGTTGAGAAGGTCTGAGCACTATGATGATTTCATCCCCCCATGCGCATGATCGCAGCTCTGTCGAAAGAACGATGTATCTGGTCTGCTTTGCACTACTCCCCGCAACACTGCTGGGGTTTTATCTGTTTGGCTGGCCTGCCATCAACCTCTGGGTTCTCTGTATTGCCTCAGCAATGGCGGGTGAACTGCTATGTTTATCACTGGCGGGTAAACGCTTAAGTGCAGCCCTGGATGGTTCGGCCATACTCACCGGCTGGATTATCGCGATGACCCTCCCCCCATGGGGTCCCTGGTGGCTGGCGGTTACCGGCACGCTGTTTGCCATTGTCATTGGCAAACATCTCTACGGAGGACTGGGACAAAATCTGTTTAACCCCGCCATGCTGACCCGGGTCGGACTGCTGATTTCCTTCCCTCTGGAGATGACCACCTGGGCCAATGTTAATCCTATAACTAATGCAACCGCTCCCGGCTTTATTGAAGGCCTGGAGATCACCTTTGTGGCAGCGCCCCTGAGTGATGCGCTCACCGGTGCCACGGCACTGGGCCATGTAAAAACCGCGCTGACCGCTTCCATTCCTTCCACTGTTTCGGTGGCGGAAATTTTCAGTGTAAACGACGCGCTGACCGGATTTACCCGTGGCAGTCTGGGGGAGACCTCGGCACTGCTGATGCTGGCAGGTGGCATCTTCCTGATCTGGAAACGGATCATTCAGTGGTATATCCCGGTTGCCCTGATCGTCACCGTGGCGGCCATGGCAACCCTGTTCAACAGTATCGATGCTGAACGTTACGCCCCGGCGGTTTACCATCTGCTATCGGGCGCACTGATGTTTGGGGCCTTCTTTATTGCGACCGACCCGGTCACTTCGCCCTCCAATGTCAAAGGCCAGTTGATCTACGGCATGGGCATCGGTCTGGTCACTTTTACCATCCGCACCTGGGGTTCCTTCCCAGAGGCTATCGGTTTTGCTGTGCTGTTTATGAATGCACTGACCCCTATTATCGATCGCTACTTCCGTCCAAGAATCTATGGCTACGACTACAAGGGCGCGCCCCTGAAAGTGGCGAAAGAGTAGTGATAAAGAGGAGTAAACAATGAAGCCCACCAGAGCGATTGCAATCCCCAGCTTTACCCACCGCATCGGTTATCAGGCCGGTTTGCTCGGCGGTATGGCAACCATCATCAGCCTGCTGCTGATCATGGGTGATCAGAGCACCCGGGACGATATTCAGCTAAGACTCGAGGAAGACACCCGGGTCATGCTGGATCAGGTACTCCCTGCTGACCTGTATGACAACAACCCGCTGGAGCTGCGCTACAGTCTCAAAGACAGCCCCTTCCCCGGCCATAACGTCGCCTATCTGGCGACCCGGAATGGCCAGTTGTCCGGCCTTGCCATGGAGGTGGTCGGCAAGGGTTACAGCGGTGATATCGTATTACTGCTCGGGCTGAATGAGAAAGGCGAAATTACCGGCGTGCGCACCATCAGCCACGCAGAAACCCCTGGACTGGGGGACAAAATAGAGATTAAAAAGAATGACTGGGTCACCTCTTTTAATGGCTATTCGCTGGAAAACCACTCGGCAACCCAGTGGCAGGTGAAAAAAGATGGCGGCGATTTCGACCAGTTTACCGGTGCCACCATCACCCCCAGAGCGGTCGTAAAAGCGGTTAAAACCGGCCTGATACATTACAGTCAGCAGCGCGCCACGATTGAGGGGCAGCTCAGCGCTGCGATGAGCGCAAATAAGGAGGCTTCAAAATGACACAGCAATCCTATGCAGAGATCTGGGCCGACGGGTTGTGGAATAACAACGTCGTACTCGGGCAGATGCTGGCACTCTGCCCGCTGATGGCGGTCACCACCACCGCCAGTAACGGACTGGGAATGGGCATCGCCACCCTGGCGGTGATGCTGGTCTCCAATATGCTGGTCTCGATGATACGCGGGATTATCACCCCTCAGGTACGGATACCGGTATTTATTCTGCTGATCGCAGCGATGGTGACCCTGGTGGATATGTTCCTCAACGCCTGGATGCACGAGCTGTATCAGGTACTGGGGCTGTTTATCCCGCTGATCGTCACCAACTGCGCCATACTCGGCCGGGTGGAAAGTTTCGCCTCAAAAAACAATGTCGGCCCATCGATGATCGATGGTCTGGCCATGGGGATCGGCTTTACCTGGGTGCTGGTGCTGCTGGGCGGTATGCGCGAACTGTTTGGCAGCGGAACCCTGTTTGCCGATGCCTCACTGCTGCTGGGCAACAGTTTCGCATTTATTGAGATGACGATCTTTCCCGATTATGGCGGTACCCTGCTGCTGATCCTTCCGCCTGGTGGCTTTATCTGTCTGGGGCTTATTCTGGCAGGCAAGCGGGTCACCGACCGTAAACTGGAAGCACGCAGAAACGCCATTCAGGGTAGTTTGCAGGAGGAGTCTGCATGAAAGTGTCAATCGCCTACGCCGGAGAAAGCAAACAGCTCTGGTCAGATATTGAGATCGATGACAGTGCGACGGTAGAAACCGCCATCCAAGCATCTCAGATTCTGGAGCAATGCCCCGAGATCAATCTGAAAACCCAGAAAATCGGCATCTTCGGTAAGCTCACCCGGTTGAACGCCGCTCTTGAGGAAGGCGACCGGATTGAGATCTATCGCAAAATCATACGCGTATTTGACGAAGACGATGACGATGAGGATGATTAATTCCTGAAGGGCTCAGGGCGTTTTTACCACAGAGGGCACAGAGGGCACAGAGAAAAGAGTTGAACGGGATAGATTTTCAACAGATCTGTTCCCTTTTTTTTGTTGTAGACAAAAGATTATTTATGAGAATTGACTCGACACTGATAACAATAACCCTTTCGACCGTTTGTTGTTTAGACCTTCATGAAAAATGTGGGCTTGCACCGACAGCATAAAGAAATATATTAATAATATTTAGACTTTCTTACCATCACAGGAAAAATTGAAATAAAAACATTTTCTCTGTTATATTTATTATACATAAAAAGATAATTCAGGAGCTGAGCCACCGCACCGTAAACCTTATATTGAAGAAGCTCGCCCTTTATACCTATACAGACATCATAAGTTTCATAACGTACAATATCGTTTCCATACGGCGTATCTTTTAGAAAGTAACCACCCGATTCAACTCGTATCGGTCTAAGTTTCGGTGAAGCCTCCTGCTTTTCTTTTATTCTAACATAACTTAATACTTCGCTTTTTTTGTCTACATATTCAAGAGCTATACGCAAATCATCTGGAACATTCTTAAGTACAACCTCATTTTGCTTTCCTTCGTGGGAGACCTTAAAACGCATTGTATAGATATTTTCCGGGTGCTCTGCTTTACGATAGTAGACAAAACCTAAAATCATTGTTATAAAAACAAGTAAATTAATAAAAATTGCGCTATCTAACAAAACATTAATACCATCAAAAATAATCATATAATAACCCTTTATTAATAGTTACTCGTTCCCACGCTCCCGCGTGGGAATGCATACCTCGCTGACCATGCTCCACAAACCTTAAATAATCCAGGCCCGGCATAACCGTTTGCACTGGAGCATCACCAATGCACAACTTCATCCACATTACCTCGCTTGAAGAGGGCGACCGAATCGAGATCTATCGCAAAATCGTCCGCGTGTTTGATGCAGGTGATGACCACGATAATTAAGCCACCAGGGCGTTTTTACCACAGAGGGCACAGAGGACATAGAGAAAAGAGTCAGGAGGGGTAAACAGGTCTGTTCCCTTTTACTCTGTGGACGATGCTTAATGGCCTGGTTACATCACATAGTTCGACACTTCGATAAGGTTGCCATCAGGATCTCTAAAATAAACAGATACGATTTTACCCGTTGCACCCGTTCGATTAACCGGCCCTTCAATAACAGGCACATTACAAGCCTTCAGATGCGCAATAACCTGTTCTACTGGCTGTTTGATAATAAAGCATAGATCGGAACTACCTGACGTAGCCCTGCCCGCTTTAGGCTCAAACTCCTTACCCAGTTGATGCAGGTTTATTTTCTGACATCCAAAGGATAATGCTACCCGCCCCTCTCCAAAAACAACCTTCTCCATCCCCATAACAGATGTATAGAAACCTACAGTTTCATCAATATCCTTAACGGTCAGAACAAGGTGGTCGATTCTTTCTACTTGCACAATGACTCCTGATTAATAGAGATATGGCACCCAGCGTATGAACGAGCGATGATCCGCAGCTGCACCTGTTAAGTGGCTCTGACTTCCCTGAGATGTTGCAATTTAAGCCCCCTGATAAACCTTAAAGGCAGTTTCTGCAATTGAGGACGTAAGGAAGTAGGTAATCAAAAAAATAATGATAGGGAAAACCAGCGCAAAACCGGCTTTAAATTCAATAAACTGATGATTGACAGCTTTTTTGAACTCTCCATCATATAGTTTTCTTTCTTCACTCCCTCCGGTCTCCTTCATCTCTTTCTGGAACTGGTTATAGTTCCTGAAGCACTCACGAAACATATGAATACCGATCGGGATAGCGATTAGCAGTCCTAAGATTAGTCCGATAAGCTGAGGCCAGTGTTCCATCATATCTGCTCAGTTAACAATCGAAATCAGCCAGCAGCTTAAGTGTTGCTAATACACTGGTGAAAGTACAACTATACATGCCGCAATTATAAATTCGATAAAAAACTGGGTTTGTGGTTTTTTACGCACAAGAGATGCTATAAAAAACGACGAACTAAATAAGGCTGAAAATGCAATTACCATGACACAATTCCAGCCCGCAACTCCTACAAACATACGCATTGAAGCTGCTAATTCCCCTTGGACATCTTTGAATACCGCTCCCAGCCCCATAAGAATTGGGAGGTAAAGCAGCAACATGGTGCTAGCTCTAACCGAAAATGACTGCTTACAGTTCCATTTCTGATTCATATTTATCAAGGACACTTAAAACGTTTTGCTTCTTCTGCACCGGGTCTGGCGCGGGCCGTGCGCTTGCACGGGGCGTGACAGGGCCGTTTGTTAGTAACTGCAAAATACAACACATTAATTACGATTCTTTCGAAGGTAAGTTTTCTAACACTTTACAGAACTCTCGATTTGCAGTTCCCTCCCCTTCATAAATATACCCAGTATCAAAAAAAGTGGTTCCGCCTTCAGATTTTATTTGAATACCCCAGCAACCGTGCTTTTCGTCTGGGTTTTCTATAATTTCTACGATTAGTTTTGTCATTTCACTGTCCTTTTCTGATAACTCTAAAATCAGGTGCGCCGTAGGTATTACCTGGATTTTCTTGTTATGTTACGGTAGCTCATATATTGCCGTTTATAACTGACAGCATAAAATCTGAAACCGCTTGACTCAATCCATTTTCTGATAGGTTACTCGCACAAAGTCTTGCTATTCTCGTTTCATTTCCTGTTGCTAGTCTTCTCCTATATGGCGTAAATTTGAAGCCTCGAGAATTTTTTTCATAGGTGAAATAGAAAAGCTGGTTACTGAAATATCCTTGATAATTACCCGTAGAATCTGTTGTCCAGTGCCCGTATAAAGCTATATTTTCCAATGCTCTTCGCATTTCTAATACAGACTGAAATCTTTGAGTAGGGTCTGCTTTTGTCGCTTTTGAGATAACCTTTCTTATTGAGTTCGGAACGAAGGGCCGATAATCTCTTGTCGCTAATACCTTGTTTTTAGCCTTTAGTTGCTCAAAGGAATCCTGCCCAATAGCATCTCTGGTTTCTTTTATTAAACCAAGACCATTTATAAGTCTAAATAAAGTCAAACCAACCTGATAAATATCCGTAAGTACAGAAATATTATTATGTTGAGCCGTTTCTGGAGCCCTGTGTAGTACATATGCATTTGGAGCGGGTGTGGGCTGTAAGTTTGGTGAAACCCCCGAAATTCCATAATCTGTTAAGATTCCTTCTCTTCTCGGACCTATAAGAATATTTGAAGGTTTTATATCATTATGAAACAAACCTTGCTCATGTAAGTATTCAAGACCCCTTAATATATCAATAGATATAGCCAGTGCCTGTGTGATCACAAGAAAGTTTGATGGATTTTGCAGGTTTAAAACTGAACCGTTTGGATGATAGTCCATTGCAATGATGACAATGTTAATACCACTAACTGGAACAACATCTGCATAATGGACATGCACAACGTTTTGATGTTGCAATCTATGTCCTAGTTGAGCCTCTCTAAGATTTTCAGCAGCAGGAGCCATGCTTTCATCAAGAATTTTTACTGCAACTTCTCTGGAGAGGGTTACATCGAGCGCAAGCCAGACTTCACCAAAATTTCCCCCGCCAATAAATCTTATCAATTGATATTTATAGAGGTTGTCGCCTGGTTTCAAACTTATCCTTAGACTCATTTATCACTCCTGACTGAGCATGCTGCAACAATGGCATCCGCGATTTGCTCATTCCAGTGTGTGTCAGTTTTTCCAACAAGCTCTTCAGCGTGATTTTTTACTTCAGCTCTTTTTGTTCCCACCTGTTTATAGATCTTTCCCTCAACCGGAATATCCTGCTCTTTTGCTGCGAGTATGACTGCCGCATCAAAATATGCACCTAGCCTTGAAGATTTAGTATCACTTCTACCGTACTCACCGACCTTCATTACAACATGATCAATATCAGGATTTTGTCTTAGAATTCTGTCTACCTCTTCTTTTTGCCAAGCTAATTTCTCGCTATAGTCTTCCATGCCTGCAGGAACTTTAATCAGGTTCTCAGTTGAAGCATTAAGAAGAGAAGTTTGATCTTCATTAGATTCAATGATGGCATATCTCAATTGACCTGGAGCTGTTCTTATTCCTAATACTTTCATTTTTACTTCCTATTTGACACCGCGAGACGGTGATGGGGGATGCTGTATCTATTGGAACGGAAAGAGTAATTTTGAAGCACGTCGTTTTTCATCCCCTGAAAACGCGCATGCGCGTTTTGTCACTTTCAACCGGCAGATAATCTCACCTGTTGATATCCTTATCTGCCTGATTCTGCACCACTTTTATGAGTTATGCCAGTGTCAAAGCGTGCCAACATTCTGGAGTTATACCAATATACTGTAATGAGTGGAGAGCCATGCATACACAGAATATTGCGATTTATTATCCACAGGAAGATGAGGTGAAAGCAGCCCACCGCTTAACCGTAATATCCAAAAATTCATTGATCACAGCCTCAGCGTTGAATGAGTAAACAACCCCACTCTCTCCTGCCATCCGGCCCTAGTTTCACTACATAAGGAAATCAATAACAGGAGCACATAGGACATCCGTTAATGGTTCCCCTTCATCCAGAGTATCATTTGTTTTCCTCATTAAGATAAAGCACACTCGGACATTACCGACAACACCAACGACAGCAATAACGTCACGATCAAGGAGGCCCTATGAGTGAACAATACATCCCCCCTGCAGTCTGGGTAGATGATACTGCGGGAGGCAACGAATGGGCGAACATCAACAGCCCGGTGTCAGGGGCACGTTACCAACAGGATCTGCCGGTGGGTGATCACCCTTTTCAGCTGTATTCGCTGGGTACACCCAACGGTCAGAAAGTCACCATTATGCTCGAAGAGCTACTGTTGCTTGGCATTAAAGAGGCTGAATACGATGCTTATCTGATTAATATTGGCAAGTCGGAACAGTTCTCTTCCGGGTTTGTCGGCGTCAACCCAAACTCAAAAATTCCCGCACTGGTCGACAGATCGGGGGATGAGGATGTTAATGTCTTCGAATCGGCATCGATTCTGGTCCATTTAGCTGAGAAGTTTGGTCAGTTCCTGCCACAAAGCGGCCCCAGTCGGACAGAGGTATTCAACTGGTTGTTCTGGGCCCAGGGTTCCGCTCCCTTTCTCGGTGGCGGCTTTGGTCATTTCTACGCCTATGCCGATGAAAAACAGGAATACCCCATCAATCGCTATGCCATGGAAACTAAGCGCCAACTGGACGTGTTAGATAAACAGCTGGCAAAACATCCCTATGTGGCAGGCGATGAATACAGCATCGCAGATATCGCCATCTGGCCCTGGTATGGCAATCTGGTTCTGGGGCGTTTATATGATGCTGCAGAGTTTCTGCAGGTTGAAAGCTACAGTCACGTTCTACGATGGGCAAAGATGCTGGAACAACGCGAAGGCGTCAAACGTGGCCGCATCGTTAACAAGTCCTCGGGGGAGGCATGGGAACAACTGCGCGAACGTCACTCCGCCGACGATATTGATAAGGTTTTGGCTTTAGGCTCGCACAGAGCAAGAGAGTAGCTTATCTAGAACGGAAACTTCGTTTCCTGCTAGTCGTTAGACGCGACTGCGTCGCTTGCTAGAAAAAGCGGATAAAGAGCGGGCAGATCTTACATGCTGCAAAGCTGCACAATTACAGACCTGGCGCTAAGCTTTCCCTCTGTGTTCTCGGTGTCCTTAGCATGCCCTCTGGGTACTGTGGTGAACCGCTTTTTCTAACCCATAGCCAGTGGCGCAGCCACGTCTAGAGTAGTTAGAACGGAAAC
>NZ_FOGB01000023.1 GCF_900111095.1 Amphritea atlantica
TAACCAACTGAGCTAAAGGCCCCCATGTGAAAACTTAATTCCCTGGTTGAAGCGGGAATAAAAGTAGCTCTCTGGGAGAGGACGCCCATAATACCACAGGATATTATGGGCGCAACGGTCTGATTTAAAAGATTTTAATGTTCGTCAAGGAAGCTGCGCAGATGGTCTGAGCGGCTTGGGTGGCGTAGCTTGCGCAGCGCCTTTGCTTCGATCTGACGGATACGTTCACGGGTCACATCAAACTGCTTACCCACCTCTTCAAGGGTGTGGTCAGTGTTCATGTTAATACCGAAACGCATGCGCAAAACTTTCGCTTCACGGGCTGTCAGGCCCGCCAGAACTTCCTTGGTTGCTTCACGCAGGCCTTCACCGGTGGCGGAGTCTACCGGGGAATCGATGGTGATATCCTCGATAAAGTCGCCCAGGCTGGAGTCCTCATCGTCACCGATGGGGGTTTCCATGGAGATAGGTTCTTTAGCGATCTTGAGTACTTTACGGATCTTATCTTCCGGCATATCCATACGCTCGGCCAGCTCTTCCGGGGACGGCTCGCGTCCCATCTCCTGTAGCATCTGACGGGAGATACGGTTTAGTTTATTGATCGTTTCGATCATGTGTACCGGAATACGAATCGTACGCGCCTGATCGGCAATGGACCGGGTAATCGCCTGACGAATCCACCAGGTCGCATAGGTGGAGAATTTGTAACCACGACGGTATTCAAACTTATCGACCGCTTTCATCAGGCCGATGTTGCCTTCCTGAATCAGGTCGAGGAATTGCAGGCCGCGGTTGGTATATTTTTTAGCGATCGAGATAACCAGACGCAGGTTGGCTTCAACCATCTCTTTCTTGGCGCGTCGGGCACGGGCTTCACCGATCGACATGCGACGGTTCACCTCTTTAATCTCGTTTAGCGTCAGCTGAATCTCTTGCTCAGCCTGAACCAGTTTTTTCTGTGCTCTGCGCAGCTCAATCTCGTGCCGTTTCAGAGCGCGGGCATAGTCCGCGTCAGAGTTAAGCAGCTTGTCCAGCCATTCGCTGTTGGTCTCGTTGCCTGGAAACTCTTTGATAAACTGGCGGCGCGGCATTTTTGCACGCTGGGTGCAGATCTGCATGATGGTCCGTTCCTGCTTACGGATACGGTCAATCGAGTTGCGCACGTTATCAACCAGCATATCGTAAAAGCGGGGGGATAGCTTGATCGGGGAGAACGCATCAGCGAGCTCTTCGAAAGCTTTAGCGGCTGTTTTGCTGCTGCGACCCTCTTTTGCTACCGCTTTCTGGTAGGTTTCGTAGGTGCTGCGTAGCAGATCAAAACGGCGTTTGGCTTCCTCCGGGTCTGGACCACGTTCTTTCTCTTCGTCGTCATCATCGTCAGATTCCTCTTCGGCTGCTTCAGCTTGTTGAGCAGCGGAGGGGATTTCAGCGCCATCATCGGGATCGATATAGCCGCTGAAAATGTCGCTCAGGCGTCCTTCCTCTTCCTGACTGGTGTCATAGGCGGCGAGTATCGCGTCAACCGAACCAGGGAACGCTGCCAGGCCTGACATCACCTCACGCAGACCTTCTTCAATCCGCTTGGCGATCTCAATCTCACCCTGGCGGGTCAGCAGTTCCACCGTGCCCATTTCGCGCATATACATACGTACAGGGTCGGTTGTGCGTCCGGCGTCTGATTCGACAGCGGCCAGTGCTGCAACGGCTTCCTCATCCGCTTCTTCAGCTGAGTCACCTTCTGTCATGAGCAGGGTTTCGGCATCCGGAGCTTCTTCGGTGACCGATATGCCCATATCGTTGATCATACGGATTATATCTTCGACCTGGTCCGGATCAGCAATATCTTCTGGCAGATGATCATTGACTTCAGCATAAGTAAGGTAGCCCTGCTCCTTACCCCGTGCGATCAATTCCTTGAGGCGTGACTGCTGCTTGGAGGTATCTGACATAATTGCCCTTCAGTGATGACAAAAGTGAAAAAAATTAGCCCGACATTATAGCGATTGCGGGGTATAAATTCTACAGACCGAGTAGGGTTATAGGGATATTTCATCTATTAAAATAGACTATTTTTCAATGCGCTGTGCAGAAAAATGAAAACCGGGCCTTAGTTTGCTCTGTAGCTCTGTAAATGGGGGTGGTTTACGGAATTTCAATGCAGTCTGGTTATTTTTCAGGCGCTTTTCTTAACCGGCTTCCCGCCTGCTTCATGATCAGGGTGTTGAGACGCTGTTTATCTTCGCTGCTCAGGTGTGGCTGGGATTTGAGTTGCAGAATCTCTCTGTCGAGATGGCGTTCCTGCAGGCGATTGAGGCAGTCACTTAAAACTTGCTGAGCATTGCTGGCGTCAATGATGGGCGTCTGATGGGCGATCTCATTCAGCTGTCGAATCAGGGGCTTCAGGTGCTCATGTTCTTGCCAGTCAACCGCCAGAATGCCAGGAGTGACACCGGGGTTCTCCTGCAGATAACGGTTGAGTTGATAGAGAAGTTTCTCTGCTTCCTCCTGACTGGCGCTCAGTATCTCAAGGTCGCCGCAATGATCTGCCAGGGTGGGCAGGTGCAGCAGAATGGATACGGCCGTGCTGGCGGGATTGAAGTGAACCGCAGAGCCGCCCGGCGGGGCGGGGCGAAACTTTTTGCCGCCTTTGGTGAACTCTTTTCCCGGTTTTTTATCGGACCTGTAATCGCTCTGCTCCGGCTGGTAGTCAAAGTATCCGTCATCGGGGTAGTCTGGCTCGCCCTGATAATAATCTGGCTCCGGCGTGGCGTGAGCGTGGGTGGTTTCCTGCAGGTTGTTGACGCTAATCAGCTGTTCAAGACTGAGTCCGGTCAGCTCGGAAATTTTCTCCTGCATCATCTGTTTAAGAATGCCCGGTTGCATCTGGTCAATCAGAGGCAGGGCCTGATTACTGAAGCGGGCGCGTCCGTCCAGGGAGCTCATATCCGCACCCTCTTCCAGTGTTTTAAAGAAGAAATCAGAGAGAGGCAGTGACTCGTTGAGTCGCTGTTCAAAGGCGTCGCAGCCCTCCTGTCTTACCAGGCTGTCGGGGTCTTCTCCCTCGGGCAGGAAGAGAAAGCGCGCCTGCTTACCATCGGTGATAACGGGCATCGTGGTGTCCAGTGCCCGTTTGGCTGCTTTACGGCCCGCGGCATCACCATCAAAACAGAATATAACTTCAGGTACCATCTTCAGGATGCGCTCAAGGTGTTGTGCTGTGGTTGCGGTACCCAGGGTGGCAACGGCGTAACCTATGCCGTATTGAGCTAAGCCGACAACATCCATATAGCCCTCAACAATGATCAGACGTTCGAGGCTCTGATTGTACTTGCGGGCTTCATACAGGCCGTAAAGTTCACGGCTTTTGTGGAAGGTATCTGTTTCCGGAGAGTTCAGGTATTTGGGTTTCTCATCCCCCAGAACCCGGCCGCCAAAGGCGATTACCCGGCCGCGCATATCCCGGATGGGGAACATGATGCGCTCACGAAAGCGGTCGTAATAACGATCAGAATCCTCTTTATTGATCAGCATGCCTGCTTGCTCGAGTCGGAGCTTGGTCTCTTCGTCCCGGGCGAGTTTTTTTAACAGGTTGTCCCAGCCAGGCGGGGCGTAACCGATACCAAAGCGGGCGGCAAACTGTCCGGTCAGACCCCGGTTCTTCAGGTAATCTACCGCGATCTCTTTGTTGGGGTGTTCGCGTAGCTGCTGTTGGTAATATTCAGAGGCTTCCTGCAGCAGTGCATAGATATCTTTGATGCGCTGCTCGCGCTGATGGTCAACAGGGCCCTCTGCTTTGGGCATCTCAACACCGGCCAGTTTGGCCAGCTCTTCGACCGCTTCCGGAAAGCTTAAGCGGTCATGTTCCATGAGAAAGCTGAGTGAGTTGCCGCCTGCACCGCAGCCGAAACAGTAATAGAACTGTTTTTCATTGTTAACGGTGAATGAGGGAGACTTCTCTTTATGAAACGGACAGAGTCCGGAATAATTTTTTCCGGTGCGCTTAAGCTTGACCCTGGCTTCGACGATATCGAGTACGTTGACTCGCGCCAGAAGGTCATCAATAAAACTTTGCGGTATGCGTCCGGCCATAGTGTCAGACTACCTGCTGATTGAGGGGAGGATGGTCAGCAGTTATTTTAACTATTCAGAGCGTTTTTGACGAGTTGGCTGATGGCGCCCATGTCTGCGCGACCCTGAACCTGTGGTTTAACCAGGGCCATGACCTTGCCCATATCCTGCATATTCTGTGCACCGGAATCGGTTACCGCCTGCGCAACAATCTCTGCAAGTTCTGCTTCACTCAGGGGCTGAGGCAGGAACTCCTTAATCACAAGAAGTTCCTGTTGCTCAATATTGGCCAGATCATCCCGACCAGCAGTGTTAAACTGCTCGATCGAATCGCGACGCTGTTTTTGCATCTTATCCAGTATCGCGAGTACACGCGCATCATCCAGCTCAATCCGCTCATCGACTTCGATGCGTTTGAGCTCAGACAGAATCATGCGGATAGTACCCAGGCGCTCTTTTGCTTTAGCGCGCATGGCTGCTTTCATCTCGTCACTGATGCGTTGCTTCAGTTCGGACATACCGCTCTCCTGGCTGTATTGGCTGTTTAATGCGGGGTGAAGATCTTAGTACAGACGAACGCGACGCTGGTTTTCGCGCTGAACTTTCTTCAGGTGACGCTTAACAGCAGCAGCAGCCTTACGCTTACGGATTGAAGTTGGCTTTTCGTAGAATTCACGACGACGCACTTCAGCCAGTACACCGGCTTTTTCGCAAGAACGTTTGAAACGACGCAGAGCTACGTCAAATGGCTCGTTTTCTTTAACTTTAACTGCTGGCATATAAATACCTTACCTTTCCTGTAGAAATTTAATGTCTGTTCCGCTGAGTTTAAGACACAGCTGGCCAATAAGGGCCGGTATTTTATTCTTATGATCCGGCAGTGTAAAGCCTAAATACGATGAAATGATTGTTAAAATGGATGATAATGGCGCCCTGTGAGTCGTCCTGCGGCTTTGCGTGCAGCAATTTATTTATGATGATGAGTGAGAACCTTTAACAATGCGTGTGCTTGGAATCGAAACCTCCTGCGATGAAACCGGTGTGGCTATCTATGATAGTGAGGCAGGCCTGCTGGGCGATGCGCTCTATAGCCAGGTTGCAATGCATGCAGAATATGGCGGTGTTGTGCCAGAGCTGGCCTCCCGCGATCATGTTCGCAAGTTGTTGCCACTGGTGAAAGAGGTTCTGGCTCAGGCTGATACCCGGCCGGAACAGCTCGATGCGGTTGCTTATACGGCTGGGCCTGGGTTGATTGGGGCATTAATGGTTGGAGCATCTACCGGTCGGGCGATGGCGCTGGGCTGGGGGATTCCTGCTATCGGTGTGCACCATATGGAAGGACATCTGTTGGCGCCGATGCTGGAGCCACAGCCTCCGGCGTTCCCGTTTGTTGCGCTGCTGGTGTCTGGCGGCCATACACAACTGGTTCAGGTTGATGCAATTGGTGAGTATACCCTGCTGGGTGAATCACTGGATGATGCTGCCGGTGAAGCATTTGATAAAGCGGCCAAGATGCTGGGGCTGGATTACCCCGGCGGACCACAGGTGGCGCGTTTGGCTGAAATGGGGGATCGTAAACGGTTTCGTTTTCCGCGACCGATGACCGACCGCCCGGGACTTGACTTTAGTTTCAGCGGTTTGAAAACCTTTACCCTGAATACATCCAACGATCTCCGGGTTGATGGTGAGCTGGGTGATAAAGATCGCCGTGATATTGCTGCAGCCTTTGAAGAGGCGGTGGTTGAAACCCTGGCGATTAAGTGTCGCCGGGCACTCCAGCAAACCGGTTTTAAACAGTTGGTGATTGCCGGAGGGGTCAGCGCCAATCAGCGTCTGCGCGACCGCCTTGAGCTGATGGTGAAAAAAGAGTGGGCTCAGCTGTTTTATGCCCGGCCACAGTTTTGTACTGATAATGGTGCAATGATCGCCTATGCCGGTTGTCAGCGTCTGCTGGCAGGACAGCAGAGCGATCTCTCAATTCAGTGCGTTCCCCGCTGGCCGCTGGATACGCTGGAGCCGATACAGCGCCGCGGTGCTGATGTTAAGTGAATTACTGAGATCCCGGTCAGAGCCGGCTTTCCCGGCGGTTGAGCAGGTTACGTATATTCTGATGGTGAGTTGCCAGAATCAGGCTGCTCATAATAATGATGGGCAGCAGTAATTGTGGCGCCAGAAACCAGCTAAACAGCGGGCTTAACAGCGACATGCTGACTGCTGCCAGCGATGAGATGCGCCGAATTGCTATCACTGTAAGCCATACAGAGCACTGGGCAAGGGCCAGACGATAGTCGAGAAACAGGCAACTGCCGATCATAGTGGCAACCCCTTTTCCGCCCCTGAATCGTAAGAAAACCGACCATACATGGCCGATCAGGGCTGAAATTCCCACCAACGCCTGGTCGAACTGACTGAGGCCTGCCCATAGTGCGATGGACACCGCCAGCATGCCTTTACTCAGGTCTCCGGTCAGTGTCAGGAGGGCGGCCGGGCGGTTTCCGGTGCGCAACACATTGGTTGCGCCGGGATTTCCCGAGCCCAGTTGACGAGGGTCTCCGATCCCCATAAAGTGGCAAATCAGCACGGCAAAGGGAATTGAGCCCAGCAGATAGCCGACCAGCATAATGGTCAGCGTTGTGACGGCATCTGCTTCGATCATATTCCGTTTCCGCTGTTGCTATAGAAAGTAAACTATTTTTTATAGCGCACTTCAGCGTTGGATGAAAGCTGAAACCGGTGCGACAGGGAGGTTCAGGGATGAAGAGATGGATAGTGTTAGTACTGATATTGCAGGCAAACGTTTGTTTCGCAGGACTGCGAATGGAGGATGGCAGTCTGATCCATGCGGGTGATAATATCGAAAGTCTTTATGCCCATTGGGGCAAAGAGCAGCAGCGTCTGACCAGTAAGGAGACCTGTAATCATATTATTCAGCTGAAGCGTAAGTATTGTTCTACCCGGCGTTATATCTGGCAGCGTAATGGCCGTTATATGCTGGTGCAGGTTTCCGGGCGTATGATAATTAAAACAGGTTGGACGCGTTCTAAAAGATCGCTAACGGAGCCCTTTTAAGCAGGTGCTTTTTAGGGCAGTCTGATGTTGATTGCAAGAGTGTAAGGGTTTTGTCTTGGATATTGTGTACATTAAGGGGCTAAAGGTAGAGACCGTCATCGGAATCTATGACTGGGAGCGTGAGATTCGTCAGACGGTGTGTCTGGATCTTAAGATGGCAACAGATATTCAGCAGGCGGCAGCCTCTGAAGATATAGACAGCACCCTTAATTATAAAAGCGTTTCAGATCGCTTAATCAGCTTTATTGAAACCAGCGAGTTTCTTTTGGTAGAGACGATGGCTGAAGAGATTGCTCAGATTATTCTGAATGAGTTTGGGGTGCGTTGGCTGAAGCTGAAACTGGGGAAGCCTGGTGCAGTACCCACGGCTGAGGATGTCGGTGTAATAATTGAACGGGGAGAGCGTTTCTAATGGCTCAGGTGTATGTAAGTATCGGTAGCAATACTGATCGTGAAGTCTATATTGGACGTTGTCTTGATGCGCTGGATGCGAACTTTGAAAAGCTGGCCCTGTCGCCGGTTTATGAAAGTGTTCCGGTCGGCTTTGACGGAGACAACTTCTACAATCTGGTGGCGTCTTTTAAAACCGATTTGTCCGTCGGCGAGTTGAGCAAAAAACTAAAGATGATCGAAGATGATAACGGCCGTTGCCGCACATCCCCGAAATTCAGTGGCCGGACGCTGGACATCGATATTCTTACCTATGATGCCTTGATAGGTAAGATTGACGGCGTTACCCTGCCGCGGGAAGAGATTACCGAGAATGCATTTGTACTCTGGCCATTAGCTGAACTGGCCCCTAAGGCCCGCCATCCTGTTCTGGCTGAGACCTATCAACAACTGTGGCTGGATTATGATAAAGAGAAACAATCACTGCATCCGGTGTCGTTTATCTGGCACGAGAAGGACCTTTCTGCCTGAATAACAGGCGGAATTTTAATGGCTAAAGGAGTTATACAATGGGAATGGGATCACTGGTTTTTCTGGTTATCATCGTTGCGCTGGTGTTCTATGTGGTGGCGATCTACAACCGGTTGGTAACACTGAAGAACCGCTATCAGAACAGTTTTTCACAGATTGATGTGCAGCTGAAACGCCGTTACGACCTGATTCCCAATCTGGTGGAAACGGCGAAAGCCTATCTTGAGCATGAGCGGGGGACGCTGGAAGCGGTGATCGCTGCGCGTAATGAAGCGATGGCAGGGCTTAAAGCGGCCGCCGCTGATCCGGGTAGTGCGCAGGCGCTGTCGCAGCTGGCGAAGGCTGAAGGTGGCCTGCAGGGTGCGCTGGGTAAGCTCAGCATCGTGGTAGAGGCTTATCCTGATCTGAAAGCAGACACCAATATGCGCCAGCTGAGTGAAGAGTTAACCTCGACTGAGAACCGAGTAGCCTTCTCCCGTCAGGCATTTAACGATGCGGTCACAGACTACAACAGCTACAAACAGAGCTTCCCTCCGGTGTTGCTGGCAGGCACCTTTGGCCATGTCCGGGATGCGTCTCTGCTGGAGTTTGCTGATCGGGAGCAACTGCAGGTTGCGCCCAAAGTCAGCTTTTGATGTTGTCAGTTCACCGTATCTGAGATAGGGACTATCGATGAACTTCTATGCGGCTCAGGATCAGGCCCGCAAGAGCAGTCGCATTCTGCTGCTGCTCTTTATTCTGCTTAATATCGGTCTGGTCATACTGATCAATCTGCTGTTTTCCTGGTATCTCTGGGTCAATGATGACCCTATGGCTCTCCCCGACCGGGTGTTCCTTGATTACCTGAGCTGGCAGCGCATCTTCGTCGTCGCGATCGCTATCGCGTTGCTGTTGCTGTTTGCGGCCTGGTTAAAATGGCTGGATGTGAAAAAAGGGGGCGGGGCGGTTGCCGAGATGTTTGGTGGTCAGCAGGTACAGCCTTTGACCCGTGACACCGCTGAACGACGTTTAATCAACGTGGTTGAGGAGATGGCGCTGGCTGCCGGAGTGCCTGTTCCTCCGGTGTATGTGATGCAGCATGAGGCGGGTATCAACGCTTTTGCTGCGGGGTTAGGTTTGACCGATGCTGCAATCTGCGTCACCCGGGGCACGCTGGATAGTCTGAACCGGGATCAGCTACAGGGGGTCATCGCTCACGAATTCAGTCATATTCTGAACGGTGATATGCGCATTAATATGCGCTTGCTGGTGATGCTGCACGGGATGGTGTTTTTTGCTGAACTCGGACGGGTATTTGCCAGTAGTCGAACCAGCTGGTGGGCAGACTCGACTAAGTCCCGAAGCTCCAGTCGGGGGTATCTGGTGCTGCTGGGCCTCGGCTTGATGGTGGTCGGCTGGTGCGGGGTCATGGTTGGCAATATGCTCAAGGCTGCCATCAGCCGACAGCGGGAGTTTCTGGCAGATGCATCGGCGGTGCAGTTCACCCGCAACCCGGAAGGTATTGGTGGGGCGCTGAAAGTGATTGGTGGCAGTCGTTTCCAGGGGCATCTGAACCATCCGGAGTGTCAGGAAGCAGGACACCTGTTCTTTTCTGCAGTGATGCCGGGCTGGATCTGGTCAACCCATCCCCCCATTGATGTCAGGATCCGCAAAGTTGATCCGCACTGGGATGGTAAATATCTTGAGCCTCAGCCGGCGTTGCGTGTCGCTGAGGCCGGTACGGATAAAGCGATCAAAACAAACCTTGCGGGAACGGCGATCATCGAGACGCTTATCGGTTCTCTGGCAGGTGCTGAGCTGCTTGATTATCAGGCGGAAGGTCAGTCACCCGGGGCGCAATCGGCAGATAATGATCTCTATCATCTGGCGCGGGACCCTTACGATGCCCGGATTGTGTTGCTTGGCTTGCTGATGGATGGTGATAGTCAGGTCAGGGATAAGCAGTTAAAACTGATCGCGGCGGAGGATGCCGCGCTGGCGGATCGTCTCTACAACCGTCTGGGCCACTTTCAGCAGCTGCCCCGTGCTGAATATCTGCAGCTGATTGAGCTGACACTGCCCGCGCTTAAGTCTCAATCCGCCAGTCAGTACAAAGCGTTTAAGCGACTGTTGCTTCAGGTGGTTCGGGCCGATCAGCAGATCGATCTGTTTGAGTGGGTGCTGTATCAACTGGTGAGCCGCTTCTGTGATGCCCACTTTGGTGCGCCACGTCAGCGGCAAAACCGTTACGATGATATGGGGGGGCTTGCCGAACATTATGCGATGGTTATTTCGATGCTGGCTTATCATGGTGAGATGTCGGATGAGATGACCCTGAAAGCATTTAACCGGGGTGCCGGTGTGGCTGGCCTGTATAACCTGAAACCTGTGCCGCGAACGGAGTGTACCCGTGAACGCTTTGCTGCGTCGGTCTCCGAGCTGGCAGCGGCCACGCCGTTTATCCGGCAGCGGATGCTGAAGGGGATGGTGCAGGTGGTACGCCATGATGGTCAGATAGTGGCGGTAGAGCGGGAGCTGATCACCGCAATTGCCGCTGTAATGGAAAGCCCTCTGATTGGCCTCGATGAGAAATAGTTCAACCCCATGGCCGGCTGTTTGTGGTTAAAGCCGGTCACTATTCATTACACTTCTGAACTTTTGCCTGACGCGTTGAATGCGTGCTGTTACTCCGTAAAAAAATTCCTCTTTGTAGCATAGGTTACAGAACGATGCGGGACCTGTGGTTTAGATTAAAGCGCTAAACTAACAGGAGATCGCAACAATGAAGAAAATGAAACTCTTTCTGGACACTCATGATGTTGAGAGTGGAACCTTTCCGGCGGGCATTACTAAGCCTCAGTTTGCCGAGTTTTATGAACAGTATAAGCAAGCCTGTGAAGCGGAAGGGGTGGTGCCATTAAAAATCTTTACCGGTGTTGAGGCGGGCAAAGCGTTCTGTCTGACACTTGCTGAGGAGAGTGATGCCGTGGCCCGGGCACATCAGCGGGTTGGATTACCGTTTAACACGATCACCGAGGTATAGAGTGTGACTCCGGGTGATCTGTTCTTTTCTGCGGTTGCATGAGAGGTAGCGGATGATGACTGATGTTCGGGAATCTACAGCGACTCAGGCCGGAGTCAGAAATCGCAGGGTGGGGCACTGGTTGATGCTGGTTGCCGTTTCAGTGATGCTGGTCATCCTGGGGATTAAACTGGCTGTCTATAGCTTTTTAAAGAGTGTCCCCGACGATTTCTTTGCGCGTCAGGCGCCGGATCTGCGGCCTGCTATTCCCGACTCAGTTGTCATGCAGGCGCTTGAGCCGGTTCCGGGATATCTCTGGCAGACGTTGCCAGCGGATGCCCCGGCACCGCTTGAAAACCCCACCACAGCGGCAAAAATTGCTTTAGGTGAAAAGCTTTTTTTTGATAAAAACCTATCTCTTGACCGCACCCTGGCGTGCGCTTCCTGTCATGAACTGTACAGCTATGCCGGTACCGATGGGGCGCCGGTATCTACCGGAATAAACGGTCAGAAAGGTAACCGCAATGCTCCCACCGTCTGGAATGCCGCGTTTCAGAAACGGCTGTTCTGGGATGGCCGGGTGGCGTCTCTGGAGCAGCAGGCTATTAAGCCGTTTCTCAATCCGATTGAGATGGGGATGCTTTCCCCCGTCCAAATTGTTGAACGGGTGAAGGAGCAAGCGGCCTATCAACCAGACTTCGCCGCTGCGTTTGCGGATGAGCCGGATATTACCATTGCTAACATTGTCCGGGCGATTGCCAGCTATGAAAGATCGCTGATCACTAATGATTCGCCCTACGATGATTACGTCAGGGGGGATAGCGCGGCCCTGACAGAGCAGCAGCTCAGTGGCATGGTGCTGTTTGAAAAAACCGGGTGTGTTCACTGCCATTTCGGACCTAACTTTAGTGCGGCCAGCATTTATAACAGTGGCTTGCCCTTTAGAGTGTTTCCGGCTAATCCAGATCCGATTACACAGCAGTATGGGTTGAATACAGAGAGTGACGGCCCGACAGTCTGGCGGGTACCTTCGCTACGTAATGTGGCGCTGACCGGTCCCTGGTTTCATAATGGTGCGGTAGATGATCTGCATGACGTTGTGCGGATTATGGCCAGAACTCAGCTGGCAAGAAGCCAGAAGCGAAGTTTTCAGTGGTCGGCTAAAAAATTGGGTATTATCGAAAATCCGGATCTGACCGATCAGCAGGTTGAGGATATTGTGGCGTTTCTGAAGGCACTGAGTAGCCGCCGGCTGACCTCTGCTGAGCGTCAACATCTGACGACGCGGTCAGGGGGCTCTGAAAGATAGTGATCTGTCCGCTAGCGGTTTTCAGAATGCGGCCAGTGCAACAAAGTGAAGTTTTAGAGTCGTTTTAGCAATGGAATAGCACTGATGGCTAAGCAAAAAAGTGGTGATGTATCAGAGCAGAGGATGACGCCTTTGAGCGCCTTTCTGGATCTTTCCCGCGAGGCACAGCAGTTACTACGGTCTGTGCAGACCATTCAGGTGGCGAAAAACCGGATACCGGTGCATAAAGGCGACAAAGTATCCGGCGCTTATGTCGTCGTAAAAGGCTGCCTGAGAGTTTTTTCTTACACACCCAATGGGCACGAGTCGACTTTCTATCTGATCCGTCCCGGGGAAACCTGTGTGTTTGCAATCAACTGTCTTTTTAATCAGCTACTCTATCCGGCCTGGGTGGTGGCTGAAGAGGAAACAGAGATCTGCGTCATCAGCGGGGCACTCTACAAACAGTTATTTCAAACAGAGTCCGCGATTCAAAATCTCACGATCGATGCCCTCTCCTCGGCCGTTTTCAAACTGATGACGGAGGTCGAGCATCTGCAGGGCTGGAATTTGTCACAGCGGCTTTCAAATCTGTTATTGCATCAGGCGAGTGACGATAATCGGGTCCTGATGACACAGCAGGAGATTGCTAGTCGGTTAGGCAGCTCCCGCGAGGTTATCGCCCGTCTGCTTGGTGAGATGGTGTCTGAGGGTTTGATTACCACGGGGCGGGGATGTATTTCTCTGATTCAGCCTTCAGCGCTGGCCCGGCTGATTCACGGTTGACAAAGAGGCTGGCTGGCAAAAAGCCGGACTAGTGGCTGTAGAGCGATTTTCCACCATCCACCGCGATAATCTGACCGGTAATAAAGTTCTGACCGGCCAGAAACAGCACGGTTTCGGCGATATCGTCGGCAGTTCCGGTTCGCTTCAGCAGGGTTTTCTCCAGGATAGCCTGTTGCGCCTCAGGGCTGATCGCCGCATCCTCCTCTGGCCAGAGGATTGGCCCCGGAGCGACCCCATTTACCCGGACGGCTGGCGCCAGTTCTTTGGCCAGGCTGAGGGTCATCATCTGCAGACCCGCTTTTGCTATCGAGTAGATTGGATAGCCGGGCAGCGCTCTCTGGGCGTGGATATCCACCAGGTTGATAATGCAGCCCTGCTGTTGCTTCAGCGAGTCAGCCAGTTTGGCTGAAAGAAAGTAAGCAGCTTTGAGGTTGCTGTTAATCAGATCATCCCACTGTTGATCGCTGCTCTGTTCAAGCGGAGTCGGGTAGAAGGATGAAGCGTTGTTGACCAGCAGGTCGATCTGTCCCCAGCAGCTCAGCGCGTTATGGGCCAGACCGGCAACCTGCGGGCTGCTGTTCAGATCGGCCTGCAGTACTCTGGCGCTGTCTGGGCGCTGTTGGTTTAGCTCTTCTGCTGTTTTTGTTGCAGCCTCAGTCGAGTTGTTGCAATGGATGATCACCCGATAGCCCTGTAGCCACAGCTGTTGGGTGATTGCGGCACCGATACGTCGGGCCGCTCCGGTAATCAATGCGACGGGTTGTTGCACGATAATACTCCATCAATCTGTTGCTGACAGACAGCCAGTTGGGCGCGGTAGATCGCCTCACCGAGGGCTTTGCCTTTGAATCCCTGACTCATCAGTGCTTTCGGATCGATCTGTCGCAGCGCTTCAAGCAGCAGGGGCAGTTGCTGCTCTACGGCATCAGTGTTGTTACAGATCACAGCACACCCCTGTAGTAACAGGCTCAGATGTTCATCGCGTCGCAGCAGATCCAGGTTTCGGATCAGCGCCAGCCTCTCCCCGGCATCAAGCTGGGAGTAATGGCAGAGTTGATCGGACTGAAGACAAAACTGTAATGCCAGATCCCGGTAGGCGTTAGGCGCGCGGTGCTGGTCACAGAATGTTTTTATGGTTTGGCCACGTTGTTCCAGTGGTGTGTTCAGCAGTGCTCCGCGCAATAGTATGGCAAACCGTACCCGGGAATCGATCGGCTGGCTTATCGCCACCAGGGTTTGCGGGTCACTCATTGCGGGTATTAGCTCAGGAAACAGTTTTACCAGTGCGTCGGTCTGCATCAGGGTGATCAGGAACTGTTGTGGAGATGCTTCACCCAGTGCCCGCTGAAATTCCTGCCAGACCCTTTCTGTGCTCAGATGCCCGAGCTCATCGCTGTGCGACAGTTGTTGCATCAGCGTCAGGGTTTCGGGGGCGATACGGAAACCGAGTGAGGCATAGCGGGCCAGAAAACGGGCAACCCTGAGTACCCTGAGCGGGTCTTCAGAAAAGGCGGGAGAAACATGCCGAAGTAGTTTTAACTGCAGATCCTGCTGGCCATGATAGGGGTCTATAATCGTGCCATCATCAGTCATTGCCATGGCGTTGATGGTCAGATCCCGGCGAATCAGGTCTTCTTCGAGAGTAACATCGGGGCTGGCATGGTAGAGAAAGCCGGTGTAGCCTTTGCCAGATTTCCGCTCGGTGCGCGCCAGGGCGTACTCTTCACCGCTGTCGGGATGGATAAACACCGGAAAGTCTTTACCGACCGGGCGAAAGCCTTGTTTTAGCATCTGCTCGGGTGTTGCGCCAACCACCACCCAATCCCTGTCGTAGACCGGGTAGTCCAACAGTTTATCCCTGACTGCACCGCCTACCAGATAGGTTTGCATATTCAGCTGTTAGAACACTGCTCAGGACGGCTTGCCTGCCAAAGTTCAAAACCACCATCCAGACTATAAACCTGATCAAAGCCTTGCTGGATCAGAAAGCCGGCGGCTGACTGGCTGCTGAAGCCGTGATAACAACAAACAATCAGCGGGGTATCCATATCCGCAGACTGGATAAAATCATGCAGTGTGTCATTGCTCAGGTGAACAGCATCCTTGATATGGTTTTGCTGATAGCTTTGTGGGTCACGGATATCGGCTACTACCGCGCCTTCAGCGATCAGTTGTTCAGCTCTGGCGATGTCGATACATTCAAAGTTGTCCATCAGTTGCCATACCTCATGTTGCTATTTACAGAAAAGAGTGTCTGATCCTCAAGTCGCAGAGCGGTGAGCTTACCTCCCCAAACGCAGCCGGTATCGAGAGCATAGACATTTTCTATGTCCGCCTTCCCCTCCAGGGCTGCCCAGTGGCCGAAGATCAGTTTTGTGTCTTGCAGGGCTTTTCCCTCGTGGCTGAACCAGGGGCGAAAGCCGGTTGGCTGGCTGGATAAGGTGCCTTTAGCGGAAAATTCCATTCTGCCCAAGCTGTCGCAAAAGCGCATGCGGGTAAAGTAGTTGGTTATGGTTCTGAGGCGATCCCAGCCTTTTAGTTTTCCTGACCAGCAAGCTGGCTGGTTGCCATACATATGCCTGAAAAATTCCTCGGCCAGAGTGCTTTGCAGAATGGTTTCAACCTCTCTGGCCCGTTTGCTGGCTTTATCCAGAGACCACTGAGGGGGGATGCCAGCATGAACCATGGTATACCCAAGCTGAGCATTGGTAATTAACAGAGGCTGGTGGCGTAGCCACTTCATCAGCTGTTTGGCATCGGGGGCGTTGAGGATATCATGAAAGGTGTCAGATCGTTTGGGTCTGATCGCCTTGTGATAAACCGCCAGCAAATGCAGATCGTGGTTGCCCAGTGTTACCGTCACCCGGTCCCGGATGCTATAGAGGAAACGCAGGGTTTGCAGGGATTTTGGCCCCCGGTTTACCAGATCACCCGCCAGCCAGAGTCGGTCGGTTTCGCCAAAACCGACGGCTTCAAGGAGTGCCTGCAGTTCATCATAGCAGCCTTGAATATCTCCGATTGCATAGGTAGCCACAGCGCTATCCTCAGTGCAGGGCGTTGGGGAGCGCCAGGGTAAAAGGTTCAATATCTGCATTGAACGTCTGGCCGTCGTTGGTTTTCATCTGATAGTGGCCCTGCATACTGCCCACCCGCGTTGCCAGTACAGTACCGCTTGTGTAACTGTAGCTTTGCTGAGGTTCTATCACCGGTTGCTCGCCAATAACGCCTTCGCCCTCAACCTCCTGAACCTGCTCGTCACCATCGACAATCAGCCAGCGGCGGCGTAGTAGCTGAACCGGCTGAGAGTCATGATTGGTAATAGTTATATGATAGGAAAAAACATAGCGCTTTTTGTCCGGGTCAGACTGCTCCGGCAGATAGGCTGTTTCCACTTGAATAGCGATGTTGTTAGATATCTCTGAGAGGATCATATTGTTTCGTTATAAGTTGTTATTTACTGCTCAGATAATCACTTATCCGGATGAAGTCAGTCAGGGCGAGACGTTCCGGACGCAGGCCCGGGTCAATTCCCAGCGATTCGATCTCGTCGGCATCAAGCAGTGGCTTAAGGTTATTTCGCAGGGTCTTCCTGCGCTGGCCAAACGCGGTGCGGACGACAGTCTCCAGTTTGCTGATGTCTTTTGCCGTATGGGGTAGTTCTTTATAAGGTATCAGGCGGACAATAGCTGAATCAACCTTGGGTGCAGGATCAAAAGCATGGGGGGGCACAAGAAACAGTGGTTCTACCTGGCAGTAATACTGCGCCATGATGCCCAGGCGACCATAGGCACTGTCACCCGGTTGTGCTGCCAGTCGGTCGACCACCTCTTTCTGTAGCATAAAATGCATATCATCAATCTGATCCGCATAGCTGAGCAGGTGAAAGATCAGTGGTGTAGAGATGTTATAAGGCAGATTGCCGACGACACGCAACTGTTCACCCTGTTGTTGCAGGGTAGCAAAGTCAAACTTCAAGGCATCGCCCTCATGAATGGCGAATTTTTCCGCATAACGGAAGAACTTTGTCCGCAGAATAGGCACCAGATCGCGATCCAGCTCAACCACATCCAGGCGCTGGCACAGATCCAGTAACTCTTCAGTAATGGCTCCGAGACCCGGGCCTATTTCGACCAGATGCTGTGTTTCACCCGGGGCGATGGCTCTGATGATCCGGCGGATAACGCCCTGATCCTGAAGAAAATTCTGCCCAAAACGTTTGCGTGCTTTATGGCCTGCGGGTTTATTGCTCATTCAGTGTTCCGATGGTGTGACGGTTGGCTGACATATCGGCAGCGTAATTAATAGCGGTTAGCAGGCTGCCACAATCGGCGCTGCCGCTTCCGGCCAGATCGAGGGCGGTGCCGTGATCCACTGAGGTGCGGATAATCGGCATCCCCAGCGTAATATTAACCGCCCGGCCAAAACCTTTATATTTCAGGACCGGCAGTCCCTGGTCATGATACATTGCCAGCACGGCGTCTGCGGTATCCAGCAGTTTATCGGTAAACAGTGTATCTGCTGGTAGTGGATCACTCAGATTGTAACCCTGAGTCCGGAGCCGGTCGATCACCGGTTGAATCACATCAATCTCTTCCCGTCCCATGTGGCCACTTTCTCCGGCGTGGGGGTTCAGTCCGGCAATCAGGATTCTTGGGTTGTGCACACCAAAGCTGTGCTGCAGTTCCTGATGCAATACGGTCAGAACCTCCTCTAACAACGGTTGGGTAATCGCTGCAGGAACGGCAGCCAGTGGCAGGTGGGTGGTGGCCAGTGCAACCCGTAAACCCTCGGTTGCCAGCATCATCACGACCTTGCTGCTGTGGGTCAGTTGTTCGAGAAACTCGGTATGGCCGCTAAACGGGATGCCAGCATCGTTGATCACCCCTTTATGGACCGGAGCCGTTACCAACGCAGCGAACTCGCCACTCTGACAGCCCTGGGTTGCGCGGGTCAGGGTGTCGAGAATGTAGCGGGCATTGGCCGGGTTCAGCTGTCCTGGTGTTACGGTCTTAACCAGGCAGACCGGTTCAATCCATAAGGTGCCGGGTACGGTAGGGCTAATCGGCTCCTCCGCATTATAGGGGATCAGCGTGATTGGCAGATTTAGTAAGCGGGCCCGGGCCTGCATCAGCAGCGGGTCGGCAATCACCACCAGTTGGTGGTCGTGCCCCTGCTGGGCGATCTGAATACATAGGTCCGGCCCGATCCCGGCCGGTTCGCCCGGGGTCAGGGCCAGTCTGTAGATGGACATCTGAATTATTTAATCTCGATATAGGCCTGAGAGCGGATTTCCCGCAGCCAGTTTTGCAGCTCTTCGTTAAACTTACGCTGACGGATGGTTGCCCTGGCCTGATTGGTCTTCATCTCTTCGCCCATATCCTGCTGGCGTCGATCTTCAACTTTGAGAATATGCCAGCCAAAACGGGATTCAAACGGCGCGCTTATCTTGCCCTGTGCGGTGTCAAACATCACCTCTTCAAACTCAGGCACCATCTGCCCTGCCTGTGTCCAGCCCAGGTCTCCGCCCAGTGAGCCGCTTCCCGGATCGTCGCTATACTGTTTCGCCAACTCTTCGAACGGTTCACCTTGTTGCAGTTTCCGGTAGATCGACTCTATTTCCCGGCGGGTCTGTGCCGGAGAGCGGATCTCATTCGGTGTCAGCAGGATATGTTTTACCTTAACCTGATCAACCAGTTGTACTGAGCCGCCCTTTTTATCATTAACTTTCAGGATATGAAAACCGCTGGGGCTGCGCAGTGGGGCACTGAATTCGCCAGGACTAAGTTTTTTTACCACCGCAGCAAACTCTTCCGGCATCTCATTGAGTTTACGCCAGCCAATTTGCCCCCCTTTCAGGGCGTTGGGCCCTTTGGATTGAGCAACCGCTGTTTCTGAAAAATTGGCGCCGTCTTTCAGTGCTGTGGAGATCTCATTTGCCTGTTGCTGAGCGGCCTGAATCATCTGCGCAGTCGCCTGTAGCGGCACGGCAATGAGTATCTGCGAAAGATTGTAGGTCGTGGCACTCAGCTGTTCACCCTGCTGAGAGTTGAGGTAGTTATCAATCTCCTGCTGGGAGACATTGATGCGACTGTTAACAATGCGCTGCTGAATGCGCTGGATAAGCATCTCGTTGCGAATCTGCTGGCGCGCCTGAGCATAATCCTGACCTTCCGCGATCAGCGCTTCGCGAAACTGTTCCAGAGTGAGATTAGAGCTGGCGGCGATCCTTTCCATCGAGGCATTGAGCTCGCTGTCACTGATGCGGATACCTCGCTCTGCACCGATCTGTAGCTGGATATTATCCAGAATCAGTCGATCAAGGACCTGGCTTTGCAGGGTTTGTTCATCCGGCAGTGCACGCCCCTGAGCGCTGAGGCGGGACTTTATCATCGCTTCACGGTCGTTCAGTTCGCTTTGCAGTACAACATCATCATTTACGATTGCAACGATGCGGTCCAGTGGGGTATCTGCGGCGCTGGCCGAGATGCTGAGGCCCAACAGAAGGGCAGCCATACCTGGCTTTAGTTTTTCTATGAGATTAGTAGTCATCATTCTCTTCACGTTCTTTAAAGCCAATAATATCTTGCAGCACAGAGGTGCCACCGCCAACGGTGCCGAGGCCTTTCAGGATAAATTGCAGAAACAGCGCACTGTCTTCCCTTCCACCGCTATCATCCTCTATCCACTTACGGGCAGCAACCCGAACTTTCCAGCAGCAACTGGCGTACTCAAGGCCTAGCAGTGCTTCAGGAGTCTGGGAGTGTTCCATATCCTCCTGCCAGCGCCCCATCAGGGTCCACTCCGGTGCCAGTGGCCAGATAAATGAAAGCTCCGCCTGGCTGCGAACGTTTTCCCGGTAGCGATAACTGAATCCGATAACTTTATTGAGGGACGGAGTGTAGCGCACTTTGAAGTTGCTCTCTAATGGATTAAAGCCACTTCGATCCAGTTCGGTATCGACCGATAGTCGCAGTTCAGAGTAAGGGTTCCAATAGGCTTCTGCCGCGTAGTTGGACTGATCTTCTGTATCGACACTGGTATCGCCATTAAGTTGCACGGTGCGGTCAGCAAAATAGTATGCCTGGGCCAGTCCGACGCGGGCTATTTCGCTGCCATCGCTGGTGAAAAAGCCAGAGCTGAGACCGACAGAGATCTGCTGATTATCACTGACTTTATCGAAGCCGGTAAAGCGGTTTTCCCGGAACAGGCCCTGGTAGCTGAAATCTGTTTCGGCGGTATCAAAATCCGGGATCCCCTGCTGGTCTTGCCGCTGGCTATAGAGGGTGAACAGGCGGGGTTCAACAGTCTGTGTGTAGTTGTCCAACTGACGTTCGAATACCAGCCCGGAATCAATACTGAATACACCAGTGGCCCGGTCAATGCTATCGTCCTGTCCGGCGACCTGATCCTGCAGATCGTAATGGCTTAACCAGTAGCTCATCTTAGGTGTCAGGTAACCCCAGGACCAGAGCATTGGCAGACTGATCGCGGGCTGAATATGCAACCGGCTGCCAGTCACCCGGTCTATGCCGCTCAGATCATCGATCTTCCGCTCAAAACGGGTCATATCTGTCAGATAACTGAATACTACTTCCTGTCCCAGTTGATAACCGTAGTTGCCGCTAACCTGTAGCTGAGGCATACGCTGGTAAGGAGATTTACTGTCATTGATGGTCTGATAGCTGTGGGCACGTAACGTGGCCGACCAGTGTTCACGGGTGTAGGTTGTTTCTGCCCGTTGATCAAGATGAGTGGAACGATCCACTGCCAGACTGGAGCCGAGGTCATCAAAATATTTTTTGTCGCTGACGGCGGTGTAATCCACCAGGCTGCTCCAGGCTCCCAGGCTTCCGGTATGGTCGATACCCACCAGCCATCGATCACGGTCCGCCTGGGTATCATCAATTAATAAACCGGTGCTGAGGGTTTGCTTACCATAGTGGTTCAGGTGACGGAACTCATTCTCCAGCAACAGCCCCCGCTCAGTGAAGACTTTCGGTGTCAGAGTATCATCGTAGTTGGGTGCCAGATTGAAATAGTAGGGTGCAGCTAACTCAAGCCCATCCTCATTGGAATAACCCAGAGAGGGGAACAGAAACCCTGAATGACGCAGATCATCAATGGGGAACTCGATATAGGGAAAATAAAACACCGGGGTATCAGCCACTTTGAGGGTGGCGTTGCGCGCCGTACCAAAACCTCTGTTCGGATCAAGCACCAGCGAGCTTGACGCGATTTTCCAACTTTCATCGTTCGGCGGACAGGTGGTGTAACTACTGTGCTCCATCCTTATCCGGTTGTCCTTCAGGCGAATAATGCGTTTGGCTTCGCCGCGCAGGGAGCGCTCATGAACCACATAGTCTGCATCGCTGACCACGGTTTCCCCACTGATGGCATTGGTCTGTGCCTTAGAGCCTCGCAGCAACAGCCCGGGTTCACGATACTGAATATTGCCGTTCATGGTGATCTGATTGGATATCTGATCGACCTCTGCGGAATCGCTGCGCAAAAAGTGTCCCCGCTGGCGTAACTCTACATTACCCTCAAGCCGGGTCAGACCTCCAAGCTGGGTTTCAGAGCTATCGGCATCCACTGTGAGGCTGTCATCATCTTCTGCGGGTAGCTGCGAATCCGGTTCAATATAGACCCCATAACACGCCTTTGACGCACCAGTTATGGGGTACCAGTCCTGTTCGGCATAGCGGATATCACTCAGATCAGCATTTTGGGTCTTAGTTTTAGCAGCCGGATCATCACTGCTCAGACTGTCTGCATTGCCGGGAGCTGCTACGCTGGTTCGGGAGCTCTGTTCTGCAGCACCACCGGTCGTGGGCTGATTATCCAGGCAGGACCAGCCGCCAGAGGCATTTGCTTCGCACAGCCATGCACCGCTGATTTGCTGTTGATAAGCGGGATCAGGTGTGGCTGTATCTGCTGCGTTGTCGGTTACTGGCAGCGCCTCTGCCGGAGCCTCCTGGAGTTGTCCTTTGTCCTGGTCAGCAAGAGGATTGGTCCGATCTGGCTGGTCGCACTGCCAGTTCTGCCCATTCTCCATGGTACAGGTCCAAAGCGCATCGCGGATGCCGGAATCGGTTTCGGCGGCCAACAGGACTGCGGGCATTGCAGCAATGATCGCCAATGTAAGTGTGTAGGAAGAACGTCTTGAAAACGGCATTCAGATTGTCCATTAGGAAGCGCAGAAAAAGCGTCTATTTCCCTTATCGCTAAACCTTGATTCGAGTAACATACCCTATAGAGCATGGCATGATAAAACATTCAGCTATAACAACGCTAGGGGATTGATAGATATGGGACAAAGGCTGGCCGGACTGAAACAGTGGGTAGAGCAGATTTTTACCGAACTGAATATAGATCTGGCTGAGGACTGGCAGTGTATTCCAGTGTCCGGTGATGCCAGTTTCAGACGTTATTTTCGTCTTAAAAGTCATGGTATGAGCTGGATTTTGATGGATGCACCCCCGGAAAAAGAGGACAGTCACCCCTTTGTCTGTATCGCAAAGGCGTGGGAGCCGCTGGATATTCATGCGCCGATAGTGCATGCGGCAGATCTGGAGCTGGGCTACATGCTACTGTCTGATCTCGGTGATGATCTCTATCTGGGGCAGCTGAATGATAACAGTGCCGATGAGTTATACAGCAGGGCTCTCTCTGCCCTGACCCGGTTACAGCAGTGTCAGGATATTGCTGGCCATCCGCTGCCTCTTTATGATCGGCCGTTATTGCAGCGGGAGATGGATCTGTTTCGTGACTGGCTGGTGGCTGATCTGTTGGCGATCAAGGTCGGGCCGGGGGTGACGCAACTGTTATCTGAGGTATCCGAGTGTCTCATCCGTGCTGCCCTGGAGCAGCCCCGGGTCTGTGTCCACCGCGACTATCATTCGCGCAATCTGCTGGTGGATGGTGACAACACACCGGGGGTGATCGACTTTCAGGATGCTGTGATCGGACCTGTTACCTATGATCTGGTCTCGCTGCTGCGTGACTGCTATATCGAGTGGCCTGATATGCGCGTGTATGGCTGGGTTGATCAGTTTGGTGAGCAGTTGGTGGTGGACGGCTTACTGGATCAGTATGACCGTGAAACCTTCTATCGCTGGTTTGACCTGATGGGGGCGCAGCGACACCTCAAGGCGGCGGGGATCTTTGCCCGGCTCTGGCTGCGGGATGGTAAGCCGGGCTATCTTGCCGATATCCCCCGGACCCTTAACTATATTATCCGTGTTGCCGGTCGCTATGATAGTCTGCTGACTTTTGCCGCCTGGCTGCAGGAAGTTGTGGTGCCCGCAATGTATGAGAGTGAACATTTTGATAACGCCCATCTGGATAGGTGGTTCGGCTGATGCGGGCGATGATACTGGCGGCGGGACTTGGCACCCGGATGCGACCACTGACCCTGACAACCCCAAAACCATTGTTGCCGGTGGCGGGTAAGCCATTGATTGAATACCATATTGAGCGACTGGTGGCTGCCGGAGTCACTGATATAGTGATCAACCACGCCTGGTTGGGGGAACAGTTGGAAGCGTATATTGGCGATGGCGGGCGTTATGGTGCACAGGTGCACTGGTCCGCTGAAACCAAGCCTCTGGAAACGGGCGGCGGAATTTTTCGGGCGCTGCCCCGCTTAAGTGAAGATGGTGAGGCTTTCCTGCTGGTGAATGGTGATCTGTTTACCAACTACCCGTTTGCACGTCTGCTGGAGCAACGTCTGTCTGAAGAGTGTCTGGGGCACCTGGTGATGGTGTCAAACCCGGAACATAATCCGGAGGGGGATTTTGCCCTGCAACAGGGGCTGGTGTCTGAAACGGGCAGCAACAGGTTAACCTTCAGTGGTCTCAGTGTGCTTTCCCCCCGGTTGTTTGATGGCTGTCGTGAGGGTAAATTCCCGCTGGCACCATTGCTTCGTGATGCTATGAGATCCGGGCGGGTGAGCGGTGAAAACTATAATGGTTATTGGCGGGATATAGGCACTCCTGAAAGGCTTCAGGAGGTCAGTGAAGATATTAGAAAAGGTTGGGTAGATGGCATTTAGCAGCGAAAACGCAGGTTTCAGTCTCGGCAGAGTGATCAGGAATAACCGCACAGCTTTGATTATTGGAGGCCTGATCGGCCTGATGAGTGGTGGGCTGTTTGGTTTAGTGTTTGGTGCGGGTATTGCGGTAGCACTGTCATCGCTGCTGAAAAACGCGCTGGGTAATGCGCTTAACCCTCAGGATGCCTTTTTTCGGGCAACCTTTACGGTTATGGGGAAACTGGCCAAAGCCGATGGCCGGGTCAGTGAAGAGGAGATTCAGTATGCCCGTGAAGTGATGAACCGCATGGGGCTGAGTGATGAGCGCCGGCGTGAAGCGATGGAGCTTTTTTCCCAGGGTAAAGCAAGCGATTTTGATATCGCCGAGGTGATGCGACCACTCAGTGCGTTGATCCGTTTTCGTATCCCGCTGAAGCTGATGTTTGTCGAGATTCAGTTGCAGGCAGCGATGGCAGACGGTCAGGTCAGTGAAGCGGAAACCATCATCATTCGTGAGGTTTGTCAGTTGCTACAGATGTCCCAGGCGGAGATGGCTGCATTGATGGCGCGGATGCAATCTCAGTTTTCCTATCAGCAGCATAGTTATCAGTCACACCAGGGTGGTTATGTTTCTGAGCAGGAGTTGTTGAAAGAGTCCTATGGGGTTTTGGGGGTTGCCGAGTCAGTCTCTGATGCGGAACTCAAAAAAGCCTACCGTCGCTTAATCAGTCAGCACCACCCGGATAAGCTGGTGGCCAAAGGGCTGCCCGAAGATATGATGCAGCTGGCAAAAGAGAAGACTCAGGAGATTCAGGCCGCATATGACCGGATTCGCGAGGCGAGAAAAAACAGCTGAGAAGGCTGTCGTCCGGTTAGTTTAGCTGGCCTGAGCCGGGGGTGAGTTCCATTGCTTCAGCTTTCGGTGGCTCAGGTTTTCGGGTATCGAGAATATGGGTCTTCAGAATGCCTCTGAGCTGTTGCGTTAGCCACAGCGGCTCTCTGCGAGGGTCGGCACTACGCTGATTCAGGCGGATTTGTCGGTACCCCTTGTTGCCACTCCGGCGTGCGGCGCGTTTTCGCAGACTAGCCTGCTGTTGCTGGACACTGTTGCGGTCAAACCACAGGTCCAGTATCGGAGCTTTGGCGTCTGAGATCATCTGTAGCAGGTTGGGTGCGTTTTTATCGTCCACCTGAGCCGGGTCAAGCAGTACCAGAAAACGGTTGGCCTGAGTTTCATCCTGCAAGAAATAGTACATCGCCCAGTCAGCCCCTTCGCCTACACCGAGAATGATTCTAACGTCGCCTTCTACTTCAGCCAGTTGGCTGGACGCTTGCTGGCCAAGTTCTGTTACCGTTTTTTGGTATGCCAACAGGCTTTTCTCAGCACTGGCGTTATCAGGAACCGATGTCGTTGCATCGCTGGCTTGCTGGCTGTTTACGGCTGTCGGATCCGCTGGTTGGGGAGTAGTGTTACTGACTGTCTCATCTGTGGGTGTTTGAACCTTACGTATGTCCTGCAATGTTGGCAGGGTTCGTGGAGGAATCTGTTCCTCTGGCAGGTCGGGCAGGGTGATGCTCAGTGTGTTCCAGCCATATTCGGTGAGCTGAGTGCGAAGGGGATGCACAATGGCTGGCCAGTCAGCACTGGTGGCTCTGTCAGGGAAGATCAGAACACTGCCGGCGGGTGATGAGCTGGCCGCGCGCAGCAGTAAAGCCAGTTGTTTCCGTTCCCCGGCTTCCAGCCAGATTACTTCGGTTTCCGGGCTTTGTGCCTGAGCAAGATCCTGCTGCTGTTGTTGCCACAGATCCGGCATGATCCGGACCGTCGCGTCAGTCTGATTGTTAGCTGCTGCTGTCTCTGTATTTTCGGCCGCACTATTTTGGCTGGAGCTTTTATTGGCATCATTGCCCTGCGCCCCATGCAGTGTCGCCGATGAAGATAAAAAGAGTGCAAAAATCAGTGCTTTGTTTGGTTTCATGGTGGGATTATTAAAGAGCATGACAGGATTAGCAAGGGCGAAAGTCGGTTGAGTTTCAATGTGTGCAAAGTACAATAGCCGGATTCCTCTTCCTACTACTTTCCGAGTTACGCTAATGGCTGATTATAAGATTGCTCCATCAATTCTTTCTGCAGACTTCGCCCGCCTGGGCGAAGAAGTTGAAAATGTACTTGCCGCGGGGGCTGATTATGTCCATTTCGATGTTATGGATAACCATTATGTCCCTAACCTGACCATCGGTCCGATGGTTTGCAAAGCGTTGCGTAACCACGGCATTCAGGCCCCGATCGATGTGCATCTGATGGTCAAACCGGTGGATCGCCTGATCGGTGATTTTATTGACGCCGGCGCCAGTATTATTACTTTTCATCCTGAGGGTTCTGAACATATTGACCGTTCATTGCAGATGATACGGGATGGGGGGTGTCGATCGGGGTTGGTATTTAACCCGGCGACCCCTCTTAGCTATCTCGATTATGTGATGGACAAGGTGGATATGATTCTCCTTATGTCGGTAAACCCGGGTTTTGGTGGCCAGAAATTTATACCCGCGACGCTGGATAAGCTGAAACAGGCACGGAAGATGATTGACCAGAGCGGCTATGATATCCGTCTTGAAGTGGATGGCGGCGTGGGTATTGGTAATATTGCCGGGATTGCAGCAGCCGGGGCGGATACCTTCGTTGCCGGTTCAGCCATTTTCAATACCGATGACTATAAAGCCACTATCGATAAGATGCGTGCTGAACTGGCTTCCGTGAACTAATCAGTTGGAAAGTAAACAGGGATTGAGTTTCTGATGCTATTAAGCGAGCTGTATAACCCCGGGTTACCCCAACTGGTGCTCTTCGATCTGGATGGCACTCTGCTTGACAGTGTGCCCGATCTGGCGCTGGCAATTGATCGTATGCTGGCTGCTCTTGATTTGCCGATGGCGGGCCAGTCTCGGGTGCGTCACTGGGTGGGTAATGGTGCTCAGATGCTGGTTAAGCGCGCGCTGGCCCACGCTACTGGGGTTGAGGAGTCCGATCTGTTTGACCAGGCTTTTACACTTTTTCTGCATCATTATGGCCTCTGTTGTGCGGAGCAAAGCAAACTCTATCCGGGGGTTGAAGCGTTGCTAACCTTTCTCAGGGATAACCAGGTTTCAATGGGGCTGGTGACGAATAAACCGATAGGCTTTACGGAGCGCTTGCTGGACGAGTATGACCTGCGTCGTTTTTTTTCCATTGTTCTGGGGGGCGACAGTCTGGCGGAGAAAAAGCCTCATCCCATGCCGCTGCTCTGTGCTATGGACAGGTTAGGGGTTGCGCCGGTTCAAACTTTGATGGTGGGGGATTCCCGCAGTGATATCAAAGCGGCGCAGCAGGCTGGTTGTAAAGTTGCCGCAGTGACCTATGGCTATAATCATGGTGTGCCGGTTTCTGCTTACCAGCCCGATATTATTATTGATGATTTGGCAGAACTCTTCAGTTAAGCAGCTCACCAGCTAAACTAATCAGATATGTATGACTCGCACGTTTACTCTGGGGGCTCTAGCTCGTCAAATAGCGCCATCCTGGCGGCATTGCAAACCGCCAGCACACCAGGGTGACTCACCCGGCGTTCCAGTGAAATGGCGTAAAAGCGTTCACGGATATCATCCATCCGCCCAATAACCTCGACCCCATACTGTCGGGTCATCTGTTGTTCAATGACGGTGGGGGCGCAAAAGATGCCGGCGCCGGACAGTCCAAACGCTTCGATCAGTGCGGTATCAGCGCACTCAACCCGAATATCCGGTCGTATTTTATAACGTTCGAACCAGCGCTTCAGCCCCATTCCCCGCTCGGTATCGGCCGATGGCATCAGCATCGGTGCGCCTTCAAGAGAAGCTGGAAAGTTGGCCCGGTACGTTGCTGCGACATTGCGGGTGGCAAAAAAGCTCAGGCCGCATTCGCCCAGAAGGTGATTGTATCCACGGATATGGAAACTGGCATCCAGTGGCCGGTCAGCCAGCACCAGATCGAGTTTCTGGGTTGCCAGATCGGCCAGCAGGCTGGGCAGTGGTCCCTCTTCGCAGATCAGTCGGCTGGCATCATTCAGGTTGAGTGCGGGTTCCAGCAGATGATAGGTGATCAGTTTCGGCAGTACATCGGCGATACCGATATTGAAGCGTTGCTGTTTGAGGCTGACGGGGTTGTGAATACTCTGTTTCAGTTCATCGCCCAGCAAAAAGATATCTTCAGCATAGTTAAGTGCATGTTGTCCTGCTTTGGTGAGTTTGAGGTTTCTGCCCTGTTTTCTGAAGAGGCGAGCCCCCAGTTCATGTTCAAGCAGTTTCAGTTGACCACTGATGGTTTGTGGCGTCAGGTGGAGCTTCTCACTGGCTTTGTTGATACTGCCTTCCTGAGCAACTACCAGGAAATAACGCAGGTGTTTGAAATTCATAGAAATGTCAGCCATTTGTTATTATGGTTCGAATAAATCTTACTATTTTGTTAGTAAATTCGAATTTTATTTGTCATTTTGCTGACTATACTGTGACTTATCGGATTTGTCATGATCCTTCAGGTTCTCCCCTACAGGATGATGACAACCGAGTTGTTGATAGGTTGTTATGTAAGTAAGTTGTAAGACTCTCCTCCAGTCTTAAGCAAATGGACTCTCATCCAAACATTCACCCGGCGCCCAAGGCCGGGTTTTTTTTGTGTGGTGCTGATGATGAAGAAACTAATCAAAGAATTCTTTCAGTTTGAAGCGGCGACCGGCATCCTGCTGATTATAGCGATGGTTCTGGCGATGATCCTTGCCAACTCCCCCTGGTCTGCTGAATATTATGAATTCTGGCGTATTAAAGGCGAGGTGCGGATTGGTTCGCTGGGGCTGGAAAAGTCCTTGCTCCATTGGGTTAACGATGGACTGATGGCGATGTTTTTTATGCTGGTTGGGCTCGAGCTGAAACGGGAAATTCAGGGAGGGCAGCTGTCAAGTTTATCTCAGGTCAGCTTACCGGGGATTGCGGCTGTTGGCGGTATGGCAGTTCCTGCTCTGGTTTTCTATCTGGTGAATATGCAGGGCAGTGCCATTGATATGCAGGGGTGGGCAATCCCTACCGCAACCGACATCGCTTTCGCTCTCGGTATTCTTTCCCTGCTGGGGCCGAGAGTGCCGGCATCGCTCAAGCTCTTTCTGATGGCGCTGGCGATCATGGATGATCTTGGCGCTATCATTGTCATTGCGCTGTTTTATACCGAGAATCTGGCAACTAATTCTCTATTGGTCTCAGCCGCAGCGATCAGTGTACTGGTGTTGATGAATCGCCTCGGTGTCGTTCGGGTGGCTGCTTACATAATTGTGGGTGTCGTGCTCTGGGTCAGCGTGCTGAAATCCGGTGTTCATGCGACACTGGCGGGTGTCGTGCTGGCACTGGCGATTCCTAATCGGGATACAGAAGAGGACGAGTCGCCTCTGAAGAAGCTGGAACATGCCCTGCATCCCTGGGTCTCATTCGCAATTATTCCTCTGTTCGCGTTTGTAAATGCCGGGGTTGATCTGTCCGGAATATCCTTTTCACAACTCTTTAGTTCCGTACCGCTGGGAATATTGCTTGGCCTGTTTATTGGTAAGCAGTTGGGTGTGTTTCTGTTCTCCTGGTGCTGGATTAAGCTGGGCATGGCTGAAAAACCAAAGGATGCTGATTGGCTGATGCTCTATGGTGTATCTGTATTGACCGGAATAGGGTTTACCATGAGTCTGTTTATCGACTCGCTGGCCTATGAAGGGGTAGAGGACCTCTACGGCGCTGCTGATCGTCTGGCGATTCTTGCCGGTTCTGCAACCTCTGCGGTAGTGGGGTATCTCATACTCAGGTTTGCACTACGCAATGTTAAAGAGGTTGGCCGCAGTGATGAGAGCAGCGACGAAAACAGACCATCCGTTTAAAAAAACGATGGAAGCTTTATTGATCCGGTTGATTCAGAGTGTGGGCTGCTATAAGGTTGGATCTCTGAATTAACGATTGTCTGGAATCACTGTGTCAGATTTGGTATCCCCAATTGAAATAACCCTATGCCCTCTCTATGTTGGTGAGCGCTGGCGATGGCGTAACTGAGCCCCGCTTTTCAGTTATAGCGTCCGGGCCTGGTTAACACTTTATACAGGCTACCCGAAATAGATTTCAAAACTCTGTAAACAGATAACGCAGAGTAGTTATGAGAGCAGACCATGACACCAGAACAATTTGCTGAGCTAGCCGCTCAGAACTTCAATCGCATCCCGGTGGTTCGCGAAGTCTTAGCGGACCTTGATACCCCTTTGTCCACCTATATGAAGCTGGCAAATCAGCCTTACAGCTACCTGTTAGAGTCGGTTGAAGGGGGGGAAAAGTGGGGACGATATTCAATTATTGGTCTGCCTTGCCGGACGGTGCTGAAAGTATCCGGACATAGTGTTCAGATCGAGACCGACGGTGAGATTGTCGAACAGGCAGAGGTTGCTGATCCCCTTGAGTTTGTCGAGCAGTTTCAGGACCGCTACCGGGCGGCTGAATTGCCGGGGCTGCCGCGGTTTAATGGTGGTCTGGTCGGTTATTTTGGTTATGACTGTGTTCGTTATGTGGAAAAACGACTGGCGGATAGTACTCCGGAAGACGTCATCGGTACGCCGGACATTTTGCTGATGGTTTCAGATGAAGTGGTCGTCTTTGATAATCTCAGTGGGAAGTTGATACTGATCAGCCATGCGGATCCAGATGAAGAGGATGCGTTAGCTCAGGCGCAGCTGCGTTTGGATGAGCTGGTGACCCGGTTGCGCTTTTCTGTGCCGCATCAGGACACTCAGGTAACTGAGCGTCGGGAGGTCTGCGAGTCAGAGTTTAAATCCAGTTTTGGGGAACAACAGTATAAGGATTCTGTCGATCGTATTAAGGAATATATCCTCTCCGGTGATGTGATGCAGACGGTGATCTCTCAGAGAATGACCATCCCCTTTACCAGCAGTCCTCTGGATCTGTACCGGGCGTTGCGCTGTCTCAATCCTTCACCCTACATGTATGTTTTACATCTGGGGGATCATCATGTTGTTGGCTCATCTCCGGAGATTCTGGCGCGGGTGGAAGATAACGTTGTCACGGTTCGCCCCATTGCCGGAACCCGTCCCCGGGGTGAAACCGAGGCTGAGGACCGGGCGCTGGAGAAAGATCTGCTGGCCGATCCAAAAGAGCTTGCAGAACACCTGATGCTGATCGATCTGGGCCGCAACGATGTGGGTCGGGTTGCAGAGGTTGGCAAGGTAGAGCTGACGGCGCAGATGGTGGTTGAACGCTATTCCCATGTAATGCATATCGTTTCAAATGTCATCGGTCAGCTGAAACCAGAGGTGTCGGTGATGGATGTCCTGCGTGCGACACTGCCAGCAGGAACCCTCAGCGGTGCCCCTAAAGTACGGGCGATGGAGATTATTGACGAACTCGAGCCGGTGAAACGGGGTGTTTATGGCGGTGCGGTGGGCTATCTGTCCTGGAATGGCAATATGGATACCGCGATCGCGATCCGTACCGCTGTCATTAAAGATGGCCAGCTTCATATCCAGGCGGGTGCAGGCATTGTGGCGGATTCGGTGCCCAGCTCAGAGTGGGATGAAACTATGAATAAAGGACGCGCAATTTTTCGCGCTGTGGCGATGGTTGAGCAGGGACTGGATAATCTCTGAGCAGTGCCGGGTGCTCTGAAAAAGCCTCCTCAGTGGAGGTTTTTTTATCCCTTTTCTTTATAGCAGAATATGTTTTTTTGACGCTGTTCACTGATCTGGAGCGGTTGACCTTCACCCCGGATTGTGGCCAAATGTGCACTCTCGCGGGAACAGGGAACGTTTTCAATTAGGGTATATTAACTATGGATGGTTTGCGGTGAAGATTAAAGTGACTCTGATTGCATTCAGGGGAATTGCTCCCGCAAGAAAAGTCGAGAAGATTTTTTCTGGCGAGGACTTCACCATTGGCAGGGCGGATGATAATGAGATCGTCCTGGAAGACCCTGATCGATACTGCTCGCGTTATCATGCCCGTTGCTACCAGATATCCGGTAGCTATTATCTCGAAGATACCAGTTCTCCAGGCACCCAGCTTAATTCAGGCCAGTTTATTACCCGTGGTCAGCGGCATAAATTTCAGGATGGCGATCGCCTGATAATTGGTGAGAATCAGTTACTGGTGACAGTTGAAGAGGATGAGCCTGAACACCCGCAGCAGGTGAGTATTGACTCTTTTTCTATCGATGATTTTTTTGCTGAAACTGAAACCGATTTCGTTGAATCAAGTGCTGCTTCGAGGGTAGCCCCCCTGCCCAATATCCCCTTGGGAAATACCGCAGATTATTACCGCGCGCAAAAACATCAATATGAGGCTGATGCAGTCGATCAGCATCCTTTTGATTTCTCAGACCTTTCCCCACATGGTACTGATTCCTCTGAAGTAACACCTCCTGTCAGTGAACTGTTAGCGGTAGCCAATGACGTTTCTGAAGCGTCTGAAACGTTGCAATCACCCGGTTGCGACTCCGGTTCCGATAGCCTGACAAAACAGCCGCAGAACGCCTTGTTAACCGGGAGGGAAGAGAGTGTTGCGACAGTTGAACAGGATCAAACTGCTGAGTTACATATCGATAGTCGTGCTATGCGCGCTTTTCTGGATGGGCTTGGTTTAAAGCCTGAAGATCTGATTGGCAGGAATAAAGTTGAGATTATGCATTCAGCAGGGGAGATGCTGAACATTCTGACCAAGGGAACCATGGAGATTCTGCAAACCCGCAATGAGATCAAACGGGAGTTTGGTATGGATGTAACCCGCATCGGTGCAGTCCGCAATAACCCGTTAAAATTTTGTCAGCGTGTCGAAGAAGCGATGTTGATTATGTTAACCCACTCAGAAGGTTATCTTGGTCCACAGGAGTCGGTTTCGGAAGGGGTCGTAGATGTAAAAGCACACCAGGTTGCGGTTATGTCTGGCATGCAGGCGGCGTTGACTGCCCTGTTGAAACGCTTTGAGCCGACAGCATTAGAGTCGCAGCTAAATGTGCGCTTTACCCTGTCAAAAAAGAGTCGCTACTGGGATATGTACACAACGGCATATCAGCAGTTGCAGTTAGAAGCTCAGGATAATTTTCATGGTCTTTTTGGTGAAGAGTTCTCCCGGGTGTATGAAGAGCAGGTGCGACAGATTAATAAGGTTTTGTAGGTGATGCTCTGGCTGTGATGATGTTATCACCCACACAAGAAGACGGAACATTAAAGTTTACAGGGATGAGTAGAAATAATGAATAAAACCGGTTGGTTGAATACTCCAAAACAGATGCTCGTGGCAGGAGGGCTCAGTAGCCTGCTGGTTTTTTCTGCATCCGCCGCAGATCTGACCGATGCATTGTCAACGGGCGGTGCGGCTCCCCGGCTTTATGATCAGCTGAAACCCGCGCCAAAAGCGCTCGATCTGACTATTCCTCCCCGCAAAGAACGCCCTGTTGACCTGGATGCCGGGCCTCAGTTTGATGTCAATGTGCTGAATCTATACCAGCTTATTCCATCAAAGAATATTAAGAGGCTGGTGAGTGATGATGTAGTCGTTGAGATGCTGATGGCTGCAATGGTGGAGAACAATGCCCGTTTTACACTGGGACGATTGCAGCAGCTGGCGGATAAAATCACGAACTATTACCGCGCCAAAGGGTTGGTGCTGGCAACGGCCTATGTTCCCGCCCAGGATGTGGTGAATAATACGGTAGAGCTGCATCTGCTGATGGGGGAACTCACAGATATAGAGGTTTCGGGTGATTCCTCTTATGACGCGGAAATGATAAGCCGCGTTTTTTCTGATCAGATAGGTAAGCCGCTGAATAAGTCGGATATAGAGTCTTCATTATTGACTGTGCTCGATTACCCGGGTCTTGATATTTCGGGGATTCTTGAGCCTGGTGATCAGGTAGGCTCTACCAAAATGCTGATCAATGTTAACAGTGAGGATCGGCTGTCCGGTGCCCTCTATCTGGATAATAAAGGTTCACAATATTCAGGTGAAGAGCGTCTGGGTCTGGACCTTTCCGTGAATAACCCTCTGGGGTTGGCTGATAAGCTGACGCTGAATTTTATCATACAGAATAAGCCTGAAGTTGACGGTGACTTTTCAGTGGATAATGCGAAGTATAGTGGGGCAACATATGAGTTTAGTCCGGTGGACTCTGACTATATCGCTTCACTGCATTACCATCAGAGTGACTACGAAATAGGGCGTGACCTGGCTGCATTTGCGTTTGCGGGTAAATCAAAGCAGTGGAAAGCCGGGTTGAAAAAACAGCTGGGCCGTAGTCGAACCCGAAACAATTATGTTAAGGGTGAACTGGTTCATGATCGGGTAAAAAATACTCAGGCGTCGGTACAGAACAGTGCGGATAAGCTTACCGCTCTGGTTGCTTCCTATGGTTTTGATTTCTCAGATAACATTTTTGGTGGTGGTTTTACCCGGGGGGAGGTGTCATTCGAGCACGGTTTAGCCGGCATTCTGGGGGCGATGGATAATGATGATGAAAATGCCAGCCGTATCACATCTGAAGGCCCAGCTCCTGCCGACTATAACCTGATCGAATTAAACCTATCCCGCTATCAGCGGTTGTCTGAAAATAATGCGCTTATTGTTAAGTTCAATGCGCAGTATTCGCCGGATTCATTATTCTCGGTTAAACAGTTTAGCATGGGTGGGTTTGACAGTGTCAGGGCCTACCCAAGCGGTGAGTACCTGGCTGACTCCGGCTTTTATACAGGGTTAGAGTTGATCAGTAACGCCCCAGGGTTTGCCAGCCAGCCCGCATTTAATAATCGTACCTGGGGAGAGGTTTTACAGCTAATGCTGTTTGCTGATTATGCCCATGGTTATAAGAATAATGCACTGCTGGGTGAAGAGTCTCAGATAGACCTGAGTGGGCTGGGCGTCGGTTTGCGCCTGATGCCTGCGACATCATTTACAGCGACCTTGTCCGTTGCTACCCCTCTGGGGAGCAGGAAAGCTACGAATAATCGTGACCCTCAGGTTTATGGTGAACTGAACTATCTGTTCTGATTCTGACTGAATACGAAAAAGCTCTGCAATAAATTACTAAACTTGGCAATGTTGCCAATCTGGTTGAAACGTTAAAAGGGATATGCTCCATGGAATGGAAACTGAAACCGCTTGTTCAGGTAATTAAAGCGATTGGCGCGACAAGCGCTGGCTCCTTCATGTTTTTCAGCGGGGCGCATGCAGCGGTTGATAATTTTAATGTTTCTTCCGGTTCGGGCAGCATTGCAAGGCCTGACGCTAAAACGACGGTCGTCACCCAGAACAGTAAAGTGATGGTTGCGACTGTTTCTCGACTGGATCTGGCCGGAAATGAGTTGTTGCAGCACAATGCCCAGCTTTCCGGTTCCTCTGTTCTGTACAAAATCCAGGATGTCAAAGCGTCCGATATTCAGGGGCGCATCGAGGGGAATGCAAACCTGAAACTGATGGTTTTGCAAAACCAAAACGGGATGGTGTTTGGTCCCAACTCTCAGGTGGATGTTAACTCCTTTGTTGCCACAACGCTTGATGTAGATGATGCCGCCTTCCAGTCCGGAAAGCTGATTTTGGATGGCAGCAACAGCACGGGAGTGATCGTTAACAAGGGGCTGATTCAGGCGGCCACCGGTGGATCGGTTGCTCTGGTTGCCGGTCAGGTTGACAATCAGGGAGTCATTATTGCCGAAAAAGGGCATGTTGAGCTTGCCTCAGGTCGTGCAGTCACGATCGATTTTGATGGCGACGGTTTACTCCAGTTACGCATTGATGAAGAGACGACTGCCGGGTCCGGTGATGCGGTCGTTAATAGTGGCGTGATTCAAGCGCAGGGCGGTGAAGTCCTATTGACTGCTAAAGCCGCCCGGGATGTCTTTACCCATGTTGTCAATAACACCGGTGTGATCCGTGCTGGCAGGGTCAGCAATGAAGGAGGTGTTATCCGTCTGGTCGGTGAAGGCGGGGATACCGTGAACAGCGGGACTCTGGTGGCTACCTCTGTCGATGGCAGGGGCGGCGACATCGATGTGCTGGGTGACCGGGTCGCCCTGACGGGTAATGCTGTTGTTGATGCTTCCGGAGAGACCGGCGGCGGTACGATTCGTATCGGTGGTGATTTTCAGGGTAAGAATCCGGATATCTCCAATGCCTCCGATACTTTTGTTGGTAAGGATGTCGACATTAAGGCCGATGCAACCACTGATGGCGATGGCGGCCGGGTGATTGTCTGGGCTGATAAAAATACCTCCTATCAGGGGAAAATCAGCGCCCGTGGAAAGGGTGAGTCAGGTCATGGTGGCTTTGCGGAGGTATCAGGTAAGGACTCCTTGCGTTTCAACGGTGATGCTGACTTAAGCGCTGCAACAGGTCATCATGGGCAACTGCTTTTGGATCCTGAAAATATCACTATTGTTACAGATGATGGCATAGATCCAGATGCACCGGGAATTGTTAAAGAGGATTTTGAATTTGGTGGCGCTGAAAATGTCATTGATAACGATACAATTATTAAGCTGTTATCCAATAGTGATCTCACCCTGCAGGCTCATGATGATATCTCTGTAGAATCAGTTGTAGACCTTAATACATCTAATAGCCTCACCCTTGAGGCTGGTGATGATATTAACATTAATGCCAGTATCAGCAATATCGGTAGTGGTGACATGAGCTTTATTGCAGGATCCGCAAACGCAACTCCAGTTAATCCAGATGTTCCAGCCCAGATCGTATTGGGGGCAGGTGTATCCACTTATGGATCGCAGACCTATACCGGTGCGGTAAGCCTGAGCGGTGATGCCGTGCTGAGCGCGACCGGAGTGGGTGCTGCGATCACGCTCAATGACACCGTCGACGGTGCCCAGCGTTTGGAACTGGATGCCGATAGCGTCACGCTGTCGGGGCCTGTCGGCGGGACCACCGGGCTGACCGAAATAGTCTTTGATAAAACAGCGACACTGGGCGTGGATATCACCGCCGGTATCCAGACCTTCATGGACAGCCTGACACTGAGTGACAACGTTACCCTGACAGGGGATGTCACCACACAAGCGATCAGCGGCAATAAAAATCTGTCAGTGACGGGCCCGCTGAATAGCCATGGAATCGTCGCTATCAATGACCTGAGTGTCACCTCTGATGCCGGCTTTGATGCGGCTCTGACGGCAGGCACGGTGGTGATTGGGGGGAATGCAGTGATCGGCGATACCGTGAATGCGGATAGCCTGGCGATCACGGGTACTACGGCGTTGGCGGCGAATGTCACCACCGCAGCGGATCAGACCTATACCGGTGCGGTAAGCCTGAGCGGTGATGCCGT
>NZ_FOGB01000008.1:0-75264 GCF_900111095.1 Amphritea atlantica
CGGTTAAGAAGATCTTAAAGATTTATCTCTGTGTCCTCGGTGCCCTCTGTGGTGAACCGTTTTTTAAAGAAGCCTGGTCTGGAACGCGGTTATAGTTTTTACCACGGGCGTACTGAGATAAGCGGTTAAGAAGATCTTAAAGATTTATCTCTGTGTCCTCGGTGTACTCTGTGGTGAACCGTTTTCTTAAAGGTGACGGTTGCGGAAGGCGGTTGGGGTTTCTCCGGTCCAGCGCTTGAAAGCCCGGTTCAGATGGGCGGGGTCGGAGAAACCCAGCGAGTAGGCGATCTGGGTAATACTCTGGCGGGAATACTGCAAATATTTACGCGCCAGCTCTTCACGGATCTGATCCCGCAGTGTCTGGATGGTGGTACCGGATTGGGTGAGTTTGTACTGCAGTGTTCTGGGCACCATGTTCAGCTCGTTTGCCACCGCTTCCAGCGTCGTCAGTCCCAGCGGCATCAGATCGATCAGGGCGATACGCACCCGGCCACAAAGATCGGCCATCTGTAAGCGCTGCAGATAGTCCTCAACCAGTTTATCGTTCTGTTCAGCCAGCAGAGTATTGCCCGTTGGCAGCTCTTTATTCAGGGTGTCTGCACTCAGCACTAAGCGATTTTCAGACGCACCAAACGAGACAGGGCACTGGAAATAGCTTTCCCATAATGCCGGGTTAACCGGCGCCTCACGGGTGAAGCTAACCAATTGGGGGGCGAAACGCTGATCCGACATATCGCGGAACATTTTTACCACTGCGCCGAGAAAATAGTCGACCCCTTCAGCGGCAACCAGCGGCCGGTTGTCAGACTGACGCACCTGCATGCAGAAGTGGAAGCTTAGGGGATCGGCTTTATCCAGCGAGAGGTTGCAGCCATCATTGAGTAATACTTCAAAGCGCACCATGCGCTTGAGTGCATCGAGCAGACTGTGACTGGCCCACAAAGAGAAGCCCAGGGCATGAAAGGTGGTGGGGCAGACATAGCGGGCAACCTGTAAGCCGATATCCTCCTGGCCGGTTTCTGTTAACGCCAGCGCCCAGAGTGCACGGGTATGGTCAGCACTAAAGCGCACATCGGTATCACTCATCCGGGATATATCCACGCCCGCCGCGCGCAGAAGCTCATCGCCATTATAGCCAAGAGAATCCAGGGCGCGACCAACGGCCACAGACCAGCCCCCCACGACAGTGGATGACTGTTTGTTGTTGATCTGCAGATGTTGATGTCGTTGGTCGTTGCTGTTATTCATCAGATTACAAATAGCTCAAAGACGTAAATGGATAATAAGCCAGTCAATCCTAAGGATACCGTCTATCGCCCCGGTGCGGATAGCATTTCTCTCAGAGCGGTTATCAGACAGTCTGATTGTATGATCTACTACCGTGATGTCGCTCTATTTTCTGCACTGTATTATCAAAAAGAAGCTAAAATGGTGTTGTTTTATCTTTAGTTGCTGAAGTTATTCTTCTATTGTGAGAATATTGCGTTTATTGGGCCCTTCATAGGGTAGATAGATTATTACAAAGCTGAGTGTGTTGTTTTACATTTGCAACGCACCATACTGAAAGGAGGCAAGATGACAAGCCTTAGCAAGATGCTGAATGTATTGAATATGTTTGGCCCGGATTCGCTGCTGTTAGATGTGGATTCAATTGCCGATGGCATGGGGCTTTCACGGGCGACGGCCTATCGCTATGTAAAAGAGTTGTGCGAATCAGGGTTGCTGAGCCGGGTGGATGGGCAGTATACCCTGGGTCCCAGAATCATTGAGCTGGACTGGATGATGCGTCGCTATGATCCGTTGCTCTCAAATGGGCGAGAGATCATTTCTGAGCTGTGTAAGACCACCGGCCTTAATGTCTATATCAGTGTCTTTTACGACGGACATATCATTAATACCTATATTAATTCTCCTGATACAGAGTATGGTTTTTCGTTTGGCCGGGGGCAGCCGTTGCCTTTATTTAAAGGGGCTCAGTCTAAAGTGCTGGTGTCCTATCAAAAGGGCCGCAAGCTGAAAAAGTTGTTTTATGAAGCGATAGAGAACAGCGCTGAGTATGACTTTACCTGGAAGAGTTTTTCCCAGGTAACCCGTTCAATTCGTCAGGATGGTTACTGCATTACCCATGATGAACTGAACTCCGGGCTGACCGGTATTGCCGCGCCGATTATCAAGCCGGGGACAGAGGATATTCTGGGCAGTATCGCAGCAGTAGGGGGAACATCCAGTTTTCAGTTACTCCGGCATGAAGCGGTGATTGAGCTGGTAAAAAGTGCGGCGAATCGCATTGCGGCCAGGATTGTTTCGTCAGAGTCTGATAAAGAAACAGCTGCAGAAACGGTTTCTTAAAGGCTTTAATTAGCAGAAGAAAAAAGGCTAACCCGATATCGGGTTAGCCTGAAATTACTGGCGGGTTTGCCAGTAGGAGATCAACCGTTGCGTCGCGTTGGATATGCGTTTAGTTAACGCTACTGAAAGCAGTCTCCAGTGCCGCAGCCATCTTATCGGCTTCCTCAATGGTCAGGGTCAGAGGAGGGGAAAGGATAATCTTCGTGCCCACCGGGCGCACCAGTACGCCGTTCTGTTTGGCCGCTTCAGCGATGCGGTTAGCATAGCCATCCATCGGATTGACCGGCTCACGGGTTGCTTTATCAACCACCAGATCAAGCGCCAGCATCAAACCTTTCCCACGCACTTCACCCAGATGCGCAAACTTTTCAACCAATGGTAGTAAGGCCTCTTTCAGATGCGCACCGACTTTTTTCGCATTACCCGGCAGATCCTCTTTCTCGACAATATCGAGCACGGCCAGTGCTGCCGCACAGGCGGTCGGGTGGCCGGAATAGGTGTAGCCATGCATGATCATGCCGCTGAAGTCCTGGCTGTTTTCGATAGCATCGGTAATCCGCTTATTGAAAACAGTTGCCCCCAATGGGATATAACCGGCAGAGATCCCTTTTGCCAGACAGAGAATATCAGGCACCACACCCCATCCCCGTGACCCCAGCATGCAGCCGGAGCGACCGAAACCGGTGACCACTTCATCGGCGATCAGCAGAATGTTGTACTTGTTCAGCAGCTCGCGTACGGCTGGCCAATAGCTATCGGGCGGCACTATAACACCGCCAGCGCCCTGAACCGGCTCGGCAATAAACGCAGCAAAACTATCGGGACCATGAAACTGGATCTGCTCTTCCAGCTGGCGGATACAGTGTTTAGTCAGCTGTTCAGGGTCTTCACAATCCCAGGGGTTGCGATACAACCAGGGGGTATCCACCTGCACGCAACCCGCCAGCAGCGGGCCGTGGTTCATATGGTAGACATTATTACCGCCAACTGAGGTACCGCCCATGTGCACACCGTGGTACGCATTACGCAGGGAGATAAACTTGGTGCGCTTCGGCTCACCCGCCGCAATCCAGTATTGACGGGATAGTTTCAGAGCCGTCTCAACCGCATCGGAACCACCGCTGCTGAACAGCACCCGGGACATATCCTCTGGCTGAAACATCTCGATCAGTTTATCAGCAAGATCGTATACCCGGGGGTGAGCGATACCATCGAACATCTGGTAATACGCCAGCTCGTCCATCTGCTTGTTAATGGCGGCTTTGACTTCGACACGATTGTGGCCAATATTGACGTTCCACAGGCCGCCAACGCCATCCAGCAGTCGATTGTTATCAACATCTGTGACGTAGTTGCCATCGGAAGAGGTAATAATCAGAGTGTCTCCATTATTACCGGGTGTGGGCGGCCCCATTGGGTGCCAGAAACGCTTCTGAGCGGTTTTATATTTTTCAAACATTGCCAATACCTGCTAATTATTTCTTAATGTGCACGACTTGCATCGCTGTATATTCGAGTAAACCTTCCAGACCAAACTCGACCCCAAAGCCTGACATCTTGCAGCCGCCGAAAGGCACATTGGGCTGAATCTCCGCATGGGTGTTAACAAAGGTGGTGCCACACTCAAGGCGGGAAGCGATGGTGGTTGCCTCGTTGGTATCCGGCCCCCAGACCGAACCATCAAGTCCCATATCAATACCGTTGGCCATCTCGATGGCATTTTCAACGTCGGCGTACTTAATCACCGGCAGTACCGGGCCGAACTGCTCTTCCTGCACCAGAGGCGCTTCATTTGAGATGTCGGCGACAATGGTTGGCGGATAGAAATAGCCGACCTGATCCAGTGGCGCTCCCCCGCAAAGAATGCGTGCGCCCCGGGTTTTAGCGTCTTCGACTAACCCGGTAACCAGATCCAGCTGATCCTTGTTTTGCACCGGGCCGAAGTTCACACCTTCGTCCATACCGTTGCCGACGACCTGCTGTTTAGCAATATCAGCCAGGGCAGCACTCATCTCTTCATAAAGTGACTCATGAACGTAGAGACGCTTCAGCGCGCCACAGGTCTGCCCCATATTGAGGAATGCCGCGCCAAAGATGGCGGGTGCAACGTTGCTAACATCGGTGCCCGGAAGAACGATAGCGGCATCGTTGCCACCCAGTTCCAGCGTCAGACGTTTGAGGTTATCTGCGGCATTACGCATTACCGATTGTCCGGTTGGTGTGGAGCCGGTGAAGACAATCTTATTAATACCCGGGTGAGCGGTGATACCGCTGCCGATACCCCGTTCTCCGGTAATGATATTGATAACACCGGCAGGCAGGTGGTTGTTGATGATTTCGACCAGCTTAATGGTGCTCAGCGGGGTCAGTCCGGAGGGCTTGCTGATCACCGTGTTCCCGGTGCGCAGGGCAGGCATGATATGCCAGATGGCGATCATGAAGGGCCAGTTCCATGGCGTAATTGAGGCCACCACACCCAGCGGTTTACGGTGACCCTCTATCAGTTTATCTTCTGTATCTTCAAAGACTTCAACGGGAATCTCCGTTTCAGCCGTGTAGCGGGTCCAGGCGATACCGCCCTCGACTTCACCAATCGCCAGACCAAACGGTTTTCCCTGTTCAGCAACGATCAGTGCTGCCAGTTCATCACGGTTTGCGGCAATCTCGTCAGCAATACGGTGCAGAATCGCTTTACGCTCTTCATGGGAGACATGCTGCCAGCTCTTGAAAGCGCGTTGCGCTGCCTGTACAGCCAGGTCTAACTGCTCTGTGGTGCCGTTGGCACAGGTCGCCACCGTTTCCAGTGTCGCCGGGTTGATCACTTTGAACGGTTCGCAGGCACCTTCAACCCACTGACCATCGATAAGTAATTTGTAGTTGTTCATCTACTTCCACCTGCTTGTAAAAAGGGCCGGGACGTTAATCCCGGCCAGGGTTGCATTTTCTGATGAAGGGGGTATCAGAAAGGTACAATCGCGATAACCTGCATGTAAGTATTGGTGTTGTCGTTACCCTGAGAGCTGTTGGCGTTATCCGGAGTATAGAAGCCCAGAACCGGGCTGATAATCAGATGATCAGCGGCGACCCATTCCGCCCAGATATTCAGCTCGTTACCTGAGACATCAAAGTTCTGGTTCGCAACATCAACACCATTTTTATCTTCAAAATCAAAGTAGCCCGCACCCACTGTCAACATCTCCGTTGGATGAGCGGTGACACCCAGATAGTTGATATCGGTACCGGTGGCAAACGGGCCAGCATAGTTTGCTGCCACTTCACCCTGAAACCAGGTACCGTAACCACGGTTGAAACCAAAGAACAGCGGGTCATAGCCCTCATCATAACGGGTGAAACGGTAGTTAACACTTGGGGCCCATGGCGCATCAGCAAATGTCCAGCCCGCTTCTACATACCAGGCATTGGCGTCCATTGAGTTATCGCCTTGAGTCTGATCAACATATTCTGTTGACAGGAACAGGTTTTCGACACCGGCATTACCCTGATAACGAACGCTGACTGTTTTCTGGCCATCACGTTTGTCATGACCGAAGAAGGCAGCCTGATCTGCGTCTACGCCCAGGCCTTTGAGATACATTGCACCGAAGGTGCCTTTTTCCGTTACGTATTCAACGTTAGCTCCTGCCAGTTCAGTGCTGGCCTGAGCCTGGTTGTCTGATTCGACCCAAAAGATATCTGAACGCAGACCGGTATCACCGCCGATCCGAACCATCACGGTTTTATCAAACGCTTTGCGCGGTGCCAGCCAGTATGCACCACCCCGGTCAGGCTCTACATCAAATGGTGTTCCGGCAATGACAGGGTCCAGGCCTTTACCCATGTTCAGGGCATCACCATTCATAATAAAGCCGTCACCGATAGTGATATTCTGGCGACCCACAGAAATTTCAAACATCCCGGTACGCAGTCCGGCAAACAGATCTTCAATCTCTGTTTTGCTTTCGTCGCCTGTGGTTACGCCACTGGCATCACCATCACCCCAGGTACCGGATGTCACGGCATTCACTGAACCGAACAGCGTTGCGCCATTATTAAGGTCATGGGAACCACTGAAACCATACTTAATATAGCCTTCCTGCCAGGTAGGATTTGACTCTGAATTGCCGTATGTCTCATCACTGCTGAAGGTGCCAATAGTTGCTTCAACATCCAGGTTCAGCTCAGAACCGTTTTCACTATAAAGAGGGTAAGCCTGGCTGGTGGCCGATGCGCTGGCAAGGGCAATGCTTGCGGCAAGCAGGGAAACTTTCTTGGCGTTGCTGGTAAGGTTCATCAGACCGTTACTCCTTCCTGTATTTTTCGTTTTTATTACATTATTTGTAACTCTGCATATAAAAATACGTTAATATTGCAAATAATCAAGCATAATTCTCATATTGCGATAATATTGCTTATATATTTATATTTATTTGCGTTCGAGCGGTGTCTTTTTAGTTAATTTAAGAAAAATGTTGAATATGAGATTATTATTATGTAGATTTGGTTATCAAAGTCTCATAATATGAGATAGATAATGTTTGGAGTTGATCTATGAATGGTGCGGAACTGCTAATAAAGGCAGCTGTTGAGGCTGATATTGAGTATTGCTTTGCAAACCCGGGTACCACTGAGATGCCACTGGTTGCAGCAATGGAGAGTGAGCCTCGCTTCCGGCCAGTGCTCACGATGTTTGAGGGCGTATGTACGGGCGCCGCTGATGGCTATGGCCGTGTTACCGGGCGTCCGGCGATGACGCTGACACATCTGGGGCCAGGTTTCGCTAACGGTATTGCCAATCTGCATAACGCCCGCCGGGCGAATACCCCGATTGTCAACGTTGTCGGCGATCATGCCTCATGGCATGTGAATTATGATCCACCGCTGGCAAGCGATATTCACTCTCTGGCCAATCCTGTATCGAAGTGGGTTCGCACCTCTAAAACGGCTGAAAGTGTGGCCGCGGATTTTGTTGATGCCGTTAATGCTGCCTGGCAGCCATTCGGTGCCATTTCTACCCTGGTGCTGCCGATGGATCTGCAGGCAAAGCCGATTGAGAATCCGCTGGCTGCAGGTCATGTAAACGCCCCCGTGCGCCGTTTTTTCAGCGATGGCGTTGATGCGGTTGCGAAGAAGATTAAAGCCGGTAAGCGGCTGGTGTTCATCGTCGGTGATAACGGCGTCACCGAAGCGGGCCTCAGAGCCGCTGGCCGTCTGGCACAGCTGCCCAACGTTAAGATGTTCGCTGAAACCTTCCCGCGTATCAGTCATCGCGGCGGTGGCCTGCCGGATCTAGATCGTCTGCCATATTTCCCGGAAGTGGCTATTAAAGAGCTGGATCAGTATGACGAAGTGGTATGCGCCGGAGTGCCTGAACCGATCTCTTACTTTGGTTATGAAGGTTTGCCCTCCCGTCTGGCGGAACAGGACCGGCTGGTGGTGCTGGCTGAGGTGGGTCATGACGTGGTCGGTGCCATGGAAGCGCTGGCGGATGCGGTTTCAGCGCCCGCTTTTGTTGAACTTCAGGGTGAACTGGTCATGCCGGATGCGGATGCAGAACTAACACCGCAGTCCATTGGTCAGGTGGTTTCTGCCGGTCTGCCCCATGACTGTATCGTCTCTGTTGAGGGTGGCACCTGTGGTTATCCCTTTTTTACCGCGTCAGCCCATGCGGTTAAACACCGGGTGATTACTAATACCGGGGGCGCTATCGGTCAGGGTATTCCTGCGGGCTTTGGTGCTGCCCTGGCCGAGCGGGGTAACACCGTTATCTGTCTGCAGTCCGATGGCAGTGCTCAATACACTATCCAGACGCTGTGGAGTATCGCCCGGGAAAATCTGCCGGTGGTTATTCTGATTGCGGCTAACCATCGCTACGGCATTCTGCAAAACGAATTGCGGCGTTACGGTGTCACTGAGTTTGGCCCCCAGTCGCTGTCGCTGACTGAGCTGGATAAGCCAAAAGTGGACTGGCAGTCACTGGCGAAAGCCTATGGTGTTGACTCGACGGCAGTGAAAACCAATGCGGAACTGGCGCGGGCCATGAAGACTGGAACGGGTTCGAAGGCCCCGTTCCTCATTGAGATGTGTCTGTAAGGAGAGAGTTGTGGCTGTTGTAACGATTAATTCGGACGTTGAACGCTTTCTGGCGCAACCAAAAAAACTCTATATCGGTGGCGAGTGGGTTGCGGCCAGTTCCGGGGCAACCTTTGAGATCGAAAACCCGGCGAATAAGCAGGTGTTTGCTCACTGTGCTACCGCGGTGGAAGCGGATATTGATGCGGCGGTGCAGGCCGCGCGCGATGCCTTTAACGGTGAATGGTCAACGGTTCAGCCTGCTCAGCGTTCGATTCTGATGAACCGGCTGGCGGCACTGATGGAAGCGGACAGCGACAATCTGGCGCAGATTCTGACGCTGGATAATGGTAAGACGCTGCTACATGCCAAGGGTGAGATCGCTGCGGCGCTGGCTATTCTGCGCTACTTTGCGGGCTGGCCTTCTAAGATAGAGGGCAGCACGCTGCCGGTTTCACCCCGCAGTGGGGCACCGATGTTTGCCTATACGCGCAAAGAGGCGGTTGGTGTCTGTGCCCTGATTGTTCCCTGGAACTTCCCCCTGTCGATGTGTTTGTGGAAATTGGCACCAGCCCTGGCGACCGGTTGTACTTCGGTGTTGAAGCCTTCGGAAACAACACCGCTGGCGGCGTTGCGACTGGCAGAGTTGTTTGATCAGGCGGGCTTCCCGAAAGGGGTGTTTAACGTTGTTACCGGCTTCGGTGACCGGGCAGGTGCACCGCTGGCGGCGCACAATGATGTCGATAAGATCGCTTTCACCGGTTCGACTCAGGTGGGCAAGATGATTGGTCAGGCGGCTCTGGGGAATATGAAAAAAGTCTCCCTCGAACTGGGCGGTAAGTCACCCAACATCATTATGCCGGATGCGGATATTGTCCGAGCAGCACAGGGGGCAGCAGACGGTATCTTTTACAACCAGGGGCAGGTGTGTACCGCCGCTTCGCGTCTCTATGTCCATGACAGCGTACTGGATCAGACCCTCGAACAGCTGGCTAAACACGGTTCTGGTTATGTGGTGGGTAATGGCCTGGATAGCGACACCACCATCGGCCCGCTGGTGTCTGCGGCTCAGCATGGCATCGTCAGTAATTACATTGCAAAAGCGGTGCAGGAGGGGGCTGAACTGATCTGTGGTGGTCAGGCGCCTGCCGGAATGGACCATGGGCATTATATGCAGCCCACGGTGTTTCTGGATAAAGCGGAGCAGACCTGTATCGCCCGGGAAGAGATTTTTGGACCGGTAGTCACCGTGATGAGCTGGTCGGATACCGATGAACTGATCCATCGGGCCAATAACAGTGACTTTGGTCTCGCAGCCGGTGTCTGGACGAATAATCTGCAGAATGCTCATCGCATTGCGGCCCAGCTGAAAGCCGGGTCGGTTTATGTGAATTGTTGGAATGTGGTCGATCCAGCTGCGCCGTTCGGCGGTTATAAGCAGTCTGGCTGGGGTCGGGAGATGGGGAAAAATGTTATCGATGCTTACACCGAAACAAAGAGTGTTTTCGTGGACCTGTCGTAATAAGAGTTGAGGAATTTAAGATGGATTTAGAACTAAAAGATCGCGTTGCTATTGTCACCGGTGGCGGTATGGGTATCGGTAAAGATGTGGCCCGTTTCCTGGCGGAAGAGGGGTGTGATGTGGTGATCTGTGCCCGGACGATGTCGGTGCTGGAAGCCACTGCTGCGGAAATTTCAGAAGCAACCGGCCGTCGTGTGTTGCCGCTGTTCTGCGATACCAACAGCGATGATGCGGTAAACGCCATGGTGGAGAAAACCATCGAGGCATTTGGCCGGGTTGATATTCTGGTGAATGGCGCGGCGGCACCGTCCGGTGTGGTTCGCAACTCCATTGAGTTTGCCGGTGCCGATGAGCTGCTGGGCGATATGAACACCAAAGTCATCGGTTACTTCCGCTGTGCTAAAGCGGTCACTCCACACATGAAGAAGGCAGGCTTTGGTCGCATCATCAATATTGGGGGGCTGACCGGACGTAGCAGCAAGGTGATGTCGGGTATGCGTAACCTGGCCATCGTACATATGACCAAGAACCTGTCTGACCAGTTGGGGCCTTTCGGGATTACCTGCAACATCATTCACCCGGGTGTTGTGGATACCCCTCACATCCATGAACTGTATGAGCGTGAAGGGGTCTTGCAGGGTAAAACCCCTGCCGAGATTGAACAGGGCTATATCGATGTCACACCGATCAAGCGGACACTGCAGCCGGTAGAAATGGGCTGGCTGATCGCCTTCCTGGCGTCTCCGAAGGCGGGAGCGGTTACCGGCGAGTCAATCGGTATCGATGGTGGTTTAACCCGCGGTATCTTTATCTAGGAGGCATGAACATGAGTGGAACATTATTAGTTGCAACGGCCGGCCAGGGCGTTATTAAAAGTGGTGATAACGGTCAGACCTGGCACCGTCTGAGTCTGGGGCAGGATATCGAATTTGATGCGATAACCCGCTCTCTGGACATGCATCCCGATGAGCCGGAAAAGATCTATATAGGCACCGATACCGGTTTGTGTATCAGTGATGATGCGGGGGCCAATTGGAAGCACGTTGAAACCCCGTTCAATGGTGAGACGGTATGGAAGGTGGCGGTTGATCCGGCTAACCCTCAGCGGGTCTTTGTCGGTACCGGCGCGCCTTCACGTGCAGTGCTGTGGCGCACCACCGATGGCTGCAAAACCTGGGATCGTGCACCGGTTGAGATTCCTGAGTTCTGTGCCGGGGTTAACAAGCCGCGCCTGCTGGCGTTCTCTTATGACCCGACCGACGCCAACAAGCTGTGGTTTGGTCTGGAAGAGGGTGGCCTGTTCAAGAGTGTGGATGGTGGTGACAGCTGGGAACGGATCGATGACCGTCTGCTGTGGGACTATAACTCCGATATCCACAATATCAATGTCCTGCCTAATCATGGCAATAAGGTGGTTGTGGTTGTTTGTGTTAACGCCATTTACACCAGCCACGATGAGGGGATGACCTGGAAGGGTGTCAATCCTAAATCCGCTTTTGGTTTGTATTACGCCCGGGCGACTGCGGTACCTCATGGTTCCGAAGATACTATCTATGTCAGTATCTCCGATGGCACACCGGGAACCACCAGTCAGCTTGTTGTCTCTCGCGATGCGGGCGAGAGCTGGGAAAAACTGCCACTGCCGGTGCAGCCTAACTCCTGTATCTGGGGTATCCATGTGAATCCTGCCAACCCGGAACAGATTGTTATGGGCTGCAAGTATGGGCACCTGTTTACCAGTGATAAAGCCGGTCTCTCCTGGAAGAAAGAGTGGCGTGAATTCAGTGAGATCGCTGATGTTCTCTGGACCCCCGCTCAGGCTGAAATTGCGGTTGCTCACCAATCTGTTATCAACCCGTAAACCGAGGTAGATATGAAAATTAAAGTAAACAGAACCCATATTGCCCTGTTCGTGACTGATCCTGAAACGTCAGCTGCATGGTATGAAGATGTCCTGCAGATGGAACGTATGGCCTGCAATGGTAACGACTGGATCATGATGGGGTTTGGTGAAAAACATCATGATATCGCTCTGATCAAAGCCCCGGCGGGATCTGCCCAGGGCACTCTGGGTCTGCAGCACTACGGCCTGGAGATCGACGGGGATGAAACCATCCTGCGTACTCTGTACGGCATGTTACTGACGAAGAAGGTGAACGTTGTAAAAACCACCGATCATGAGATTGGCCGGGGGGTTTACTTTACCGATCCTGATGGTAACCGGCTGGAGTTCTTTCTGGAAACAGAACACGACGATGAACTGGCCAAACAGCGGTTTAAAGCAGCCAATGCGCCCAGCCGGGAGATTGTTCTTGAGCCAATATTTGAATAATTGTTAGTCACTAATGTTTAGTTGTTAATTGTGAAGGTAATCGTAATGAAAGACGCTAATTTTGGGCCATACCATATCCGTAAGTGGTTCAGTTTCTACGAAGAAACCCTGGCAAATGAAACCGGTATTCTGGCTGATGGTGAGCCGGTTAAGAAATATGTTATTGCTGCTGCCATCCAGAATCCGTTTGCGGGTCAGTTCAGTGAAGATCTGTCTGCGTTGATTGAAAACTCTCCGGAGCTGGGTCACGAGTTTGGTCGACGTATCAAAGAACTGGCCGGCGATAACCCTATTGTCAGCTACGGCAAAGCGATTCTGGTTGGTGCTGATGGTGAGTATGAACACGGTAACGCGTTTCTGACTAACCCCGCTGCAGACCCGGTGCGTGACGCCCTGGGTGGTGGTAAGTCGTGGGTGCCTTCAACGGGCAAGATCGGCGGCCCGGGTGCTACGCTTGATGTGCCGCTGGCGCATAAGGATGCCCTCTATGTGCGTTCACATTATGACTCTATCTCGGTCTCATTTAATGATGCGCCCCGTAACGACGAGGTGTTGATTGTGTGGGCATTTGCAACCCGTGGTCGCCTGCATGCACGTTTGGGTGGGCTGAAAGCGGAAGACGCTAAATGCGAAAACGGTCTGGTGTAAGACGGTTCCACAAACAGAGTTTTTAGTTATAGCGTAAACAGAGGTGTCCGATGGCCCCAAGCAGTCATTTCTTTAACAGTGGCGATCTGAAACTGCACTACCTACAGTGGGGTGATCCGCAGGGAATTCCGGTGGTGATGTTGCATGGTTTAAGGGGGTTTGCAGAAACCTGGCAGGAACTTGTCACTGCACTGGGTGATCAGTATCGCTGTTTTGCGCTGGATCAGCGGGGCCGGGGGGAGAGTGACTGGGGGCCTGTCAGTGGCTATCACACCGATACCTATGTGGAAGACCTGAACGCTTTCATCGGTCACCTGGGGCTTGATCGGTTTATTCTGATCGGCCATTCGTTGGGCGGCACCAATGCCCTCGAATATACCCGGCAATACCCCGACAAGGTGCAACTGCTGGTGATTGAAGATATCGGTCCGGGGTCTTCCAACCGGGGTGACGGTGCTGAGCGTATCCGTCGGGAGATGCGCAATACTCCGTTATCTTTTGCCTCTTGGGAAGAGGCTGAAAGGTTCTGGCGCAGCAGCCGTCCCAATCTGACAGAGGAGGCGCTCGCTGCCCGGCTTAAGTTTTCCCTGCGGGAGCAGGATGGAAGAGTAACCTGGAAGCATGATCAGCAAGGCATTGCTGAAGCGCGTCTGACGATTGAGCCGATCGATCTCTGGCCCGCTGTTAACGCCATACGAATTCCCTCTCTGCTGGTGAAGGGAGGTAATTCAGATTTTCTGCCAGCCGCGACGGTAAAAGAGGTTATTGAAAAGAACCCGTGCTTTAGCGCTGTGACCGTCGATAACGCCAGCCATTACGTTCATGACGATCAGCCTGAGAAGTTTAATGAGGCCGTAGTGCGTTTTGTACAGAGCGCTTCGGTTTAAAAAATAAGAGAGAGACTATTCTGATGGAAACACAAAAAACACAGGTTGTTATTGTTGGTGGTGGGCCTAACGGCATCACGCTGGCGAACTACATGGGCATGTACGGTATTCAGACCGTTGTGCTTGAAGCGTCGGAAGAGATTCTGCCATATCCCCGTGCCGTTGGCATGGATGATGAGGCGATGCGGGTACTGCAGGGAGCTGGACTGGCGGATGAAGCGATCAAGGACATGATCCGCAACGTGCCACTGCGTTACTACAACGCCCGTGGTGTTTGCTTTGCCGAGGTGAAGCCGAAGACTGCGCAATATGGCTGGCCGATGCGCAACATTTTTATGCAGCAACTGACCGAAGCCACGATGCGCGAGGGGCTACAGCGCTTTGATAATGTTGATCTGCGCCTGGGTCACACTATGGAGTCCATCTCTCAGACTGATGATCGGGTGACCCTTGAGGTCACGGATAATACGGGCAAGGCCTACACACTGGAAGCGGACTTTGTGGTGGCATCAGACGGTGCCCGTTCTGAGGTGCGCAAGCAGCTGGAGATCGGTTATACCGGCATCACTCACGAAGCGAAATGGGTTGTGGTGGATGCCGCGAATGATAAGCTCAATGCCCCCTATACGGCGTTGCATGCGGATCCTTCACGCCCGTTTGTCTGTATCTATCTGCCCTATCAGTACCGTCGCTGGGAGTTCATGCTGTTCCCCCATGAGAATGAGGAGGAGATGTGTCAGGAGGAGGTGATCCGCAAACTGATCCGGGGTCATATCGGCGATGACGTGGATGATCTGGATATCGTGCGGATTCGTGCGTATACCCATAACTCCCGGGTGGCGGACACCTTTACCAAAGGGCGGGTAATGCTCTGTGGTGATGCTGCCCACATTACACCGCCCTGGGCGGGTCAGGGGCTGAACTCCGGTCTGCGTGATGTGGTGAACATCGCCTGGAAGGTTGCCGCTGCCGCTAAAGGACGCATCCCTGTCAGTGTGCTTAACACCTATGATCAGGAACGTCGGGGCCATGCCACCGATCTGATCGCCCTGGCTGACAATATGGGCGCGGTGCTGGGGATGACGAACCCGATTCTGGCCGGTATCCGAGACTGGATCTTCAAGGCGTCAGACTCAGTGGATAACCTGCGCGAGCATCTGGTTGAGTTTAAGTTCAAGCCGAAGGCTCATATCACCAAAGGCATTGTTCATCACGAAGCGGATGAGATCTATCCTGACAGTCTGGTGGGCCAGCTGTTTATTCAGCCGGACGTTGAAACGGCTGATGGCAGCCGGGAGAAATTCGATGAGGTGCAGGGCCCCTGGTTCTCGGTAATCGGCTTCCGTACTAACCCGCTGGCCAACGTTTCCGAAGAGAATAAAGCGTTCTGGGCAGGTCTGGACACCCGTTATATTCAGGTGAATCGCTCCAAAAGTGGTTTTAGCTATCATGAGCGCTTGCAGGCCGAGGGCGTGGTCAGTGTTGAAGATGTTGACCATACGCTGGAGGACTGGTTTACCGCCGCGCGGGATAAGATTGTTATCGTCCGACCGGACCGGTTTGTTGCTGCAATCTGCTCGCCTTCCCGGTTGAATGAAGCTCTGGATGCCCTGCGTAAACAGTTGAGCTAATTTTTCGGGGCCGCAGTAAGGCATCTTCGCTGCGGCTTTTCTGACTGTTATTTTTCACTGATGTTTCTCACTGACATGATCCATTAAGAAAGAGTTTATTGCATGCTGTCACTTTCAAATCCTGAGCTACTTAAGAGCTCGTGTTTCATCAATGGCGAATGGGTCGGCGCTGATTCAGGCGACACCATCGATGTCATTAATCCTGCAGATGATTCTGTCATCATTGATGTGCCTGTGATGGGGCAGAAGGAGACCGAAGCCGCCATCGGTTTCGCTGCGACAGCCTGGAAGCCCTGGAAGAAAACAACGGCAAAGCATCGTGCGCAAATTTTACGTCGGTGGTTTGATCTGATTATGGCTAATCAGGACGACCTGGGTAAGATTCTCTCGGCGGAACAGGGTAAACCCATCCCCGAAGCAAAAGGTGAGATCGCCTATGCAGCCTCTTTCATTGAATGGTTTTCTGAAGAAGCGAAGCGGACTTACGGGGATGTGATTCCTGAAGTTGTTCCCGGCACCCGTCTGACCGTGAGAAAAGAGCCGATCGGTGTCTGTGCAGCCGTCACACCTTGGAACTTCCCGGCGGCGATGATTACCCGTAAAGCCGGGCCGGCTCTGGCTGCCGGTTGTCCGATCATTATCAAACCGGCTTCGCAGACGCCTCTGACTGCGTTTGCGCTGGCGTATCTGGCCCACGAGGCGGGGGTGCCAGCAGGTGTATTGCAGGTGATTAATGGCCGCTCTTCTGAGATCGGTACGGCGCTGTGTGAAAACCCTACCGTGCGCAAACTGTCGTTCACCGGGTCAACCGATATTGGCAAGCTGCTGATGCAACAGTGCGCTGCTAATGTGAAAAAAGTCTCTCTGGAGCTGGGCGGCAATGCGCCGTTTATCGTCTTTGATGATGCTGATCTGGATAAATCGGTTGAGGGGGCGCTGATCGCCAAGTTCCGTAACAACGGTCAGACCTGTGTCTGTGCCAACCGCATACTGGTACAGAGCGGTGTGTATGATGCGTTTTCTGCCAAGCTGGCTGCAGCGGTCGATAAGCTGGTGGTGGCTGATGGTGCTACTGCGGGGGCCGAGCTTGGTCCGCTGATTGATCGTAAAGCCTACCGCTCGATTAAAGCGATGATCGATGATGCCACGGCTAAAGGCGCGGTACAGATTACCTCACGAAATGTTGAGTTTGACGAGCAGCAGCGCTTTATGAACCCGGTCGTCCTGGGGGATGCGCAGCGCTCAATGGATTTTTATGCCGATGAGATCTTTGGCCCGGTGGCGGCGCTGTTTAAGTTTGACAGCATCGATGACGCGATCGAGATGGCCAACGATACGGAATATGGTCTGGCGTCGTATATGTATACCCAGAGCATCTCCACCTATATCCACGTCAGCGAAGCGCTGGAGTATGGCATGGTGGGGGTGAACACGGGCCTGATCTCCAATGAAGTTGCGCCGTTTGGGGGGATCAAATCGTCCGGTATCGGTCGTGAAGGTTCGAAGTACGGCATTGAAGATTATCTGGAAATTAAATATGTCTGTCTGGGTGGTCTGTGATGAACGCTGTCTATCAACAAGCGGCTGCAGCGATCCAACATGGCCGCGCTGAGTGCCAAACGCTCAGCGATGTGACGGTGTTTGATGGTTTTACCATTGATGATGGTTATGGCGTTCAGCGGCAACTGATGAAGCAGAATGCGGCGGCAGGTAATCAGGTGTCTGGCTGGAAAGTTGCCATGGCGAATCAGCCTGCACTGGATAGGTTTGGGCTTGATGAGCCGGTGTATGGTGTGCTGTTCAGAGATATGCTGATTGAGGGTGACCGCCTCAGCCCTGACGCCGTGATCGCACCTAAACTGGAAGCGGAGCTGGCGTTTATTCTGGGTCATGATCTTGATGGCGATGACTACACCGATCAGCAGATTATCGAGGCAATTGCTTATATTGCACCGGCGTTTGAAGTGGCCGATTCCCGGCTGGGCTGGAAGTTTGGTATCGGCGGTTTTCTTGCCGATAATGCGGTTGCCTCTTTTTACCAGTTAGGTGAGCCGCAACTTTTTATACCTGGGCAGACCGGAACTGAGGTTGAGTGCAGTCTGACCACGGCAACTGAAACGCTGTCCGGTTCGCCTGCCAGTGTACTGGGCGGTCCGCTGACATCCTTTGTCAGGATGGTGCGTAGCCTGCTGGCACTGCACGGTGGTGTTAAGGCGGGGCAGCACTTTATCAGCGGTTCGCTGACGAAACCGATCGATATGATTCCGGGCACAACCTACCGTTTAACCATGCTGGACACTGAACTGGTTCTGTCCTATCAATAGCTGCACTGTATTTACACAGAGGTGAGTGATGAGTGAGAAATTTGATGCAGGTTTAAAGCTGCGAAAAGAGGTCCTGGGTGACGCCTATGTGGATCGTTCGATCAATAACGCTAACGAGTTTAATAAACCGCTACAGCAGTTAGTGACTGAGTATTGCTGGGGAGATGTCTGGCAACGAGAGGGGCTGGATAAAAAAGAGCGGAGCATGATTAATCTGGCAATGATCTCCGCCCTCAACCGTCCCCATGAGCTGGCGCTGCACGTCCGGGGGGCGTTGAATAACGGCCTGACTCCAATACAGATCCGCGAAGTGCTGATGCAGGTGGCGATCTATTGTGGCGTTCCGGCTGCGATCGACAGTTTCCGTATTGCGATGCAGATTATGGAAGAGGAAGGCATCGATCTGAACAACCTGAAAGGCTGATCAGTCAGGTTCAGCCATCTTTAGTGGCGTGGTAGACCGCGAATTGGAGAGCGTGTTTGGAACTCGTCATTAATATTGTTTTACCGGTGTTTGCAGTTGTTTTTAGCGGCTGGTTTGCCTGCAGATCCGGCGGTATACCGATGAGCGCTGTGCAGGCGCTCAACCATTTTATTATCAATTATGCCGTACCACCGATGCTGTTTCTGGCGATGGCTAAGGTCTCCCTGGACGCTTTAGTAAACCCCTCCTTTATTGCCGCTTATTTTATTGCCACCACGATTACCATGGTGCTGGGGGTGTTTGGCTACCGGGGCCTGAAAAGCCGGGATAGCCTCGATGCAATCGTTATCTCACTCATCTGTGGCTGGGGGAATACCATCTATATGGGGGTACCGCTGGCTTTCTACATGTTTGGTGAGAAGGGCACCGTGCCGGTTGTGATTGCGACGTTATCGACCAACATGGTGTTTATTATCGGTCTGGCGCTGGTGGGCAATAAAAGCTCCGGCGGGACCTACTGGCAGAACGCCTGGAATACGTTCTCCCGGATGTTTCTCAAAAATCCGGTATTGATAGCCCCGATAGCCGGGGGAGTGTTTTCCTATTTTTCTATTCCGCTGCCTGTCCCGGTGAACAATCTGTTTGCGATGCTGGCGCCATCCGCAGCCCCTGTGGCGCTGTTTGCCATGGGCGCATCACTGGTGGGTATTAAAATTCAGGGCGAGACCGGACGGCTGGTTTGGGTGACGCTGGTTAAAGTTGTTTTCAACCCACTGGTTGCCTTGTTGGTCGTTTATCTGATGGGACTGGAGCCGTTCTGGGCTGCGTCTGTTGTCCTGATGTCCTCTTTGCCAACAGGCTCAATGGTGTTTATTTTTGCCCGGCAGTATGAGCGTCGGGTTGAGCTGGCTTCCGGCGCTATTATGTCCACCACTATCCTTTCGCTGCTTTCCTTAGCCGTGATTTTGCCGTTGCTGAAAATCTGGGTCGATTGACTCCGTGACTCGTTTTGGTGCGCCATTTCCGGATAAAAATCTCCGCCGCCCGTCCGTTGTGCAAACAGATTGAAAATCATAGTTGGTTATTATCATTTTTCATTAAATGTGAGAAAAGCGTTATTTTTTTGTATTGATATTTTAAAATTAAGAATGTATTCTCAAATTATGAGAAATTTGGTGGTTTTAAGATATGAAGATAAATACGATCATATACGCTTCTGACTTAGGTCTTGGCAGCCGTCCTGCGTTCAGGGCTGCGATTGAACAGGCAAAAGCTCATAGCGCTCAAATCATTTATCTGCATGTTGTGGAGCCACTTGATGGTGCCACTGAAGAGATAATCAATGATTACCTCCCCGAATCGGTGAGTCGTTCCAGACTGGCTAAAATCTTCACTGAACGGATGCAGCGTATTGAGCAGCGTCTTATCGATTTTCATGATGAGGAACTGTCTGAGGAAGATGCAAAGCTGATCGATGAGCCAACGATTCAGGTTCTTCAGGGGGTGCCGGATAAGTGCATTGTCAAAGCTGCCAGGATGTTTAATGCAGATCTGATCGTGATGGGGGATAGGGAAAGCTCGTCATTGTCACGAATATTTCTCGGCTCAACGGCTCAGAAAGTAATCCATCACAGTGTTTGTCCTGTTCTCATTGTTCCTCTGAAAGGGACAAGTGAATAACGCTTAATCTCAACTCACCAAGTAAAATAACAGAGGTATTTCATGAAGAAAATAACAACGATGATTTCCGGCATTGTCTTAGCGTGTTCAGTGCTTGCTGCGCCATTGGTGGCCGCATCAGAATATCCATCCCGTCCGGTTAAGTTTATTGTGCCATGGCCTCCAGGTGATCTTGAAGATGTGCTGACCCGCATCATTGCTGAAGAGATGACTAAAGAGACGGGCAAGCCAGCAACGGTTGTTAATAAGCCTGGCGGTGGTGCAGTTATCGGTACGTCCGAAGTTGCAGTAGCCCGTCCCGATGGCCTGACGATCGGTTCATTTGTAAATGACCTGCTAACATTCAAAATCCTGGCGGGTAATGTGCCCTGGGATCACAGTACTTTTGAGCCAGTAGGCATCTTCCTGGATTATCCGTTTGTGCTGGCCACCCGTGGCGATGCTCCCTACAGTTCTATGAAAGAGCTGGCAGCATACTCACAGAGCAATGATGTCTCGCTGGGGCATTTTGGTTATCAGGCAGGCCCGACGGCGATGACCTTCAAAGCGGCAGAGGTTCTGGGGGTTAATTTTTCCTCTGATGCCCCTTTTGATGCCACCGACTGTTCCGTTCTGGCAAATGGTGATGCCGATGTTATCAATACCACGACTCAGCTAATCCTGGCGTGCCTGAAGTCGGGTGAAGCCAAAGTTCTGACCTCGTTTACTTCAGAGCGGATCAGTGTTTCACCCGATGCCCCGACCCTGAACGAGATTGCAGGTATCCCGATGACCACCTGGAATGGTCTGTTTGTGCCTGCCGGTACACCTCAGGAGATCAAAGACAAGATCGCTGCAATCGCGAAGAAAGCGCTTGAGTCTGATCGTGTTAAAGAGATCGCCAACACCACCGGTGCCTCAATCTATTGGCAGCCAGCCGCTGAAGCCAGTAAGCGTATTGCTGAAGAGGTCGAGCAAAGCAAAGATCTTCTCAAATATATGAACAAATAGGTTTTCAGTTAGTAAAGCCTCTCTGAAGTCTGGTTGACCTGATGAAAGAGAGGCGCTTTGAGAATTGATATGAAAAATAAAGATAACAATTTAGCCTCGGATAGCGAAGATCAGCTCTGTGATAAGCAGATGATTCTGACAGGTGATGAGAACATACCTTTCTACGTTCTGGTCACCTTAATCAGCTTTGTTTTACTCTGCCTGGTGCCTTCTCAGGCCAGCATTATTGATACTCACAAAGGGTGGTTTCTGCAACCGATGCTGGGTCCCCTTATCGGGCTGAGCATTATGGCTTTTTTTTCATGTGTGATGCTTGCTGGTAAGCTTAAGGCGCTTTTTTCAATCGATCTGAAAACCTGGTCTGAGTATCTGTATGATGCGCTCTCCTATAATCGGGTCGCGGTGATCACCAGCATTCTCTTTCATTTCTATATCCACCTGTTAAATGTAACCGGATTTTTTCTCACGACATTAGTGTTTGTCTCGCTGCTGCTGGCGTTATCGCGCCTGCTTAACCGGAACTGGTTTATAGCGACCTTCTTAGTCTCTGTCGCCATCGTTTTTATCTTCAGATATGTGATTGGCCTGTGGATGGATGATGTGTGGTTGTATCAATTCTTGCCAGCTGACTGGTCAGATTTTGCAAATTCTTATCTTTAATTCTGGAAACGGCAATGGATAGTATACTGCTGGGTTTAAATGAGGTTGCCAACTTAAATGTGATCCTGGCGATCTTGTTAGGTGCATTGATTGGGGTGACTATTGGCTCTATCCCGGGTCTTGAACCTGCCGGAGTGATGGCGATACTGTTGCCCCTGAGTTTTTCGATGGCGCCACTGGCGGGGGTCATGTTGCTGGTGGGGGTTTACGGCGGCGCCTGGTACGGTGGCGCGATTCCCGCGATTCTGATGAACACCCCCGGCACCCCGGTGGCGGTGTTAACCACCTACGATGGTTATCCGATGGCGCAACGGGGGGAAGGCAAACGCGCACTGTCGATTGCGTACACCTCCTCATTTGTGGGGGGAATGATCAGTGTTACCTCTCTGGTGTTACTGGCGCCCGTGCTGGCTAAAGTGGCACAAAAGTTTGGTTCAGCAGAGTTTGCTATGCTGGCGCTGCTGGGGATGGTGTTTGTGGTGCTGGCCCACCGTAAACATGTGCCTGCAGCGGTGATTATGCTGGGCTTTGGGCTGTTTCTCGGTTCGGTAGGCCTCGACCGTTCATTTAACTCTCAGGTATTTACCTTCGGCCAGACCTGGCTGTTAGGTGGCATTCCGCTGGTGCCGGTTGTTATCGGTCTGTTTGCCATGTCTCAGGCGTTTGTATTGCTGTCAAAAAAGGGCAATGATGCCCATGTCACCAGGCTTGAGGGGGAAGGATACTTCAGTGGTATCGTAGAGCTGCTGCGCAATAAGATGACCGTTGCACGCTCCGCATTTCTGGGGGTGATCATGGGATTGCTGCCCGGTGTTGGCGAGTTTGGTTCGCAGTTTTTCTCCTACACCCTGGCACAGAAGTTTTCCAAAGATCCGGACTCCTTCGGCAAAGGCAACCCTGCGGGTCTGATCGCCTCGGAAACATCCAATAATGCCGTGACCGCATCGGTTATGGTGCCTTTGCTGGCGTTTGGCATTCCCGCTGATGCGCTGATGGCCATGTTGCTGGCGGTGTTTATGGTGCATAACTATGTACCGGGGCCGACGCTGTTTGCTGAGCGACCTGAGTTTATATCCGGCCTCTACATCTCTCTCTTTATGATGAATATTTTCTGCTTTGTCTACCTGACATTTGCCACTAAATGGATGGTAAATCTGACCCGTATCAGAGGGCGATTTATTGGTGCCTTTATTCTGGTGCTGGGTTTTATTGGCAGCTACAGCCAGAACTACCAGGTGAGCGATGCACTGATTGCGCTGTTTTTTGCAGGTGTTGGCTATGTGCTGAGAAAGAATGATATCCCTGCTATTCCTATTATTCTGGGCATGGTTCTGGGGCCAGTCTTCCTGACGCGATTCAGACAGTCCATGGGGATATCAGAAGGTGATCTGACTATTTTCATTACCCGGCCGATCAGTCTGGTGTTGCTGAGCATCACCATCCTCTCAATCGTGGTGTATATCAGCAGTAAAGTGAAAGAGCGTAAGAGCGCAACAGCTGCTTAAGCGCAGGAAAGCTGTTTACTGGCTTGCCTCTCTTGTTTATGGCTATTTGAATCTTCTGATTTTTTGCTTGTCAGCTTTAGCCGGTTGTTTAACAGCCGGCTTTTTTTATTTTACAGGCATAGAGTGTTTAATCGTGCTTTTATCTTTCACCGAGATCGCTGCTTTTCTTTAGGTCGGCTAATGTCTGTAACGGAGCTTGCGGTGAGATAAGTCGTGGTGTTCTCAGGGCAGGGCTGAGATTATCCAGAGACGTATTTAAGCCGTTCTCAGCTCAGGCTTGCCTGCGCTATAGAAAACTGTGATTACTGAAAGTTTGTCCGGGTTGTCGAGGGCAGTTCCCCTACTTGCATACGATAAAGCTGGGCGAAGCGTCCCAGGTTTGAAAAACCATAGTCTATGGCAATCTGAGTAATACTCCGGTGTGATGCCTTGCTGCTTATTTCCTGGTATGCATGAGCTACTTTTTGTTGCTGAATATAAGCGAGGGGGGATTTTGATTCGAACTCCTGAAAAAGATAATAGAGTGACCGTTCACTCATATAAAAAACGTTGCTTAAGTTTTTCACTGATATATTAGTTTTTATGTTTTGATCAATATAATTCTTAATATTTTTCATGGTTGTTACTTTGCTGTTCTTATTTGATTTTGAACCTGTGTTAAATAAGATCTCTCTCTGAATATAGTGGAGTATGATGTCAGCATAACTGTCTAATATTCTTTGTGGGATGCTCTTTTGTTGTGTCATTACATGGGTAAGTAAATCTTTGAAAGGAGTGGAGCTTATAGACACGACACTGTCTGATAAATGATTTATCTGGAGGAGATCTTCCAGCCTTTTTTCACTATAAAGAGAGTATGGTTGATTGAGGAAGTGGATTCGGAAGAACGTTCTGGAGTGATTAAATGACAGATAGATATATATCTGTCTATCGTTAACTTTAAAAGGCTTTGTTACTTTTGAACTTGCAAGAGTGATCTTTATGCCTGAAACGTTTTTAGTCAGATCAATATGATCATTCATATTGGCTACCTGGTATCGAGTCTGCTGTTTTTGATTTGGTTGTTTTGTAAACGCTCAGTGCTGTATTCTTGAATTGTTATTAAATGATTTCAGAAAGCGTTTTTAAATGCCCCTGATACCGGGGCTACGCGCTGATAAAATCAATTCTCTACCGGGATAGGGATAATCAAGACGGGGATAGCACTCAGCTGCACCACATTCTGTGCAGTTGAGCCGACAAAGAAACGTTCCAGAGTCGAGTGAGTCCGGCTGCGGCTGCCGACAATAATCAGGTCGGCACCGATCTCATCGGCAACCTCAATGATGGTTTCAGCCGCATGGCCTTCCTCAATGCGGGCTTCTGGCTTTTGCTGTAGCGAAACCGCTGTTGAGTGACTCAGTTTATCGATGCGTTGCTCGATGAGTGCTTTGATTCTTTGTAAGCCTTCCTGACGCATCGTCTGGAAAGCGTTTTTATCACTCAGGTTGCCGAAAATGGTTTCCGCTGAGTGAGAAGGGGGCTCAACGACATTCAGGAAGGTTACTTTTGCGTTATGTTTACTGGCCTCTAATGCCGCAAACTCAAACGCGTATTTGGAGCTGTCGCCCAGATCTGAAGCATATAAAATATTTCTAATCTCAATACTCATCTGTGTTGCCTTTATAATGATATAGGAACAGCCCTGTTTGCGCTGACAGGGCGCGCTGTATATATGCCTGAGTTAGCCGACCATCCCGGGCAGAAACAGGGATACACCTGGGACCAGTGCAATCAGAATCAGGCGGAAGATATCGGCGATCCAGAAGGGGGTGACCCCTTTGAAAATAGTGCTTAGCTTCAGATCGGGAAGCACCGTTCTGAGAACGAAGACATTCAATCCTACCGGTGGGGTGATCAGGCTGATTTCGGTGACCACGACCACCAGAATGCCAAACCAGATCAGATCCATTCCCATCGCGGAGATCAGCGGGTAAAACACCGGCACCGTCAGCAGTATCATCGACATACTTTCCAACACGCAGCCGAGAATGATATAGATACCGATGATCGCCAGAATCACCAGCATCGGGCTGAGATTCATCGCCAGCACACCATCTTTCAGGGCATCCGGCAACCCCGCCAGATTAATGAAGTTGGAAAACAGTACCGCACCGATAACCAGGAAGAACAGCATGGCCGTGGTACGGACAGAGCTTACCAGGGTGTCAATCAGGCTCTTAAACGTCAGCTTACGTCGCAGCAGGGCGATAAAGAATGCTCCCGAAGCACCGATCCCCGCCGCTTCTGTCGGCGTGAAGACGCCGCTGTAAATCCCCCCCATCACGATGAAAAACAGGAAGCATATGCCCCAGACATCCTTCAGTGCGACCAGCCGTTCAGTCCAGCTTGAACGCTCCGCTGCCGGCCCCTGCTCGGGCTTGAGGTGAACGGTGACTGATACCGCCGCCATATAGAAGATGATGCCGATTAAACCGGGCAGTAAACCCGCAATAAACAGTTTGCCGATATCGGTTTCTGTCATCATGCCGTAGATCACCAGGATGGTGCTGGGGGGGATCAGTATCCCCAGGGTTCCGCCGGCGGCGATTGATCCACTGGCTAAACTGTCGGCGTAGTTATACTTGCGCATCTCGGGCATCGCGACTTTCGACATGGTGGCGGCAGTGGCCATTGAACTGCCGCAGACCGCTGAGAAGCCCCCGCAGGACACTACCGTAGACAGTGCCAGGCCACCCCTGAAATGTCCCAGAAAAGCATGGGATGCGCGATAAAGCTGGCTGGAAAGGCCCGCCTCGGTGATAAAGTTACCCATCAGAATAAACAGCGGAACCACCGATAGGCTGTAGGATAATCCGGTCTCAAATGAGACCTGCGATACCATGTTAAGTGCGGCATCCATCCCTCTTGAGTTACCAAACTCAAACAGTTGTACATAGGCAAAGCCCAGTACGCCGGTGGTGCCCATGGCAACACTGAGGGGAACCCTGAAAAAGATCAGGAACATTAAAACGGCAAGGCCTATTAAGCTGGTTTCCATCTTGTATCAATACTCCGGCTTTGTCTTGCTGCGGAAAAGTTTTTTGCCCCTTCTGACAAGTAACATCATCACCAGTGCCGCCGTCGCCAGCGTGCAGCAACTGGCCATCAGTACAACCAGTCCGGTAAAGGGGATCTCGAGGATCGCAGTGGTGTCCTGGTAGTTATAGGTGCGGATGGCCAGTTTCCAGAGCATCCACGACAGCACACCAAAGGCGATGGTATTCACCAGACAGATAATGATTGTCTGCAACGGCTTCAGAAACGCCGGAACCGATGAGTCCAGAAGATCGACATCAACATGTTCATTGGCCGCTGTGACCATTGGCAAACCCAGAAATATCAGCGTTGCTAACAGAAACTCTGTTATTTCAAAACCTCCGGGGAGAGGGAAGGAGAACAGGTCTCGTCCCACAACATCCACCAGAGTGATCAGCATCATCAGGAACATTGCTACCGCAGCGATATACGCCAGTACGCGCTCGTATAAAAACTCCAGCGCGGTTAGCAATCGTTTGCTGATGTTTGTCAGTACCAGTCGCATAATGATTACCTAAACCTTATTCAGGCGTGTAACTGTTGGCAATTGCACGTAGTTCTGCCAGTGCCGCAGCGCCATCAACGCCCCTGGCGCTGGCTTCAGCGACCCATTCATTTTCAATGTGTGCCGTTTTCGCTTTCAGGTCGGCGACGAATGCATCATCCGCATAGGTTATGGTGTTGCCATTGGCCTTAGCGGCATCCAGACCTTCCTGAGCGATACGATCCCAGACTTTACCGCAGCGTTTGGCGAAGGCTTCGCCGGAGATACTTTCAATGGCCGCCTGATCTTTAGGATCGATCTCATTCCAGCGATCCTTATTCATCACCAGAAAGAAGCTGATGTTGTAAAAGCCACCCGGGACGATAGTGGTATTTTTAACCATATCCACGATATTGAAGCCGACCAGAGCATCCGGTGGATTCATGGTGCCGTCAGCGACACCGTGAGACAGAAGTTCGTAAGCTTTTGACGCGGGTTTCAGCAGAGGAACAGCGCCAACGGAGGTTGCCACCTGATTAACAACTCCACCTCCCACACGCAGTTTCAGCCCTTCGAAGTCTGATACTTTTTCAATTGGGTGTTTACTGTTATGCACCGCACCGGGTCCATGGGTAAACAGCCCCAGCAGTTTGACATCTTTATGTTCATTGGCCTTCGCCAGGTATTTGTTATAAACCCTCCAGTAGGCGACGGACTGCGCCTCTGCACTGTTACCGCTGAAGGGGAACTCGGCCACTTTGGTCAGCAGGAAGCGTCCCGGTGTATAGCCGTGAGCACTGTAGGTGATATCTGCCAGACCATCGCGGGCAATATCATAATGAATTTTTGGGTGTCCCAGGGATTTAGCCAGAATATCGACAGTCACCCGTCCTTCGGTAACCTCGGCCACCTCTTTGGCCCATGGGAAGATCATCTCTGCCGCCATAGGGTGCTGACTTGGCATCCAGGAGGAGAGTGTCAGCCGGGTTTCAGCAAATACACTCTGGCTGAAGGCGATCACAGATAATCCGACAAGCATCTTTGCAACTGTGCGTTTCATGTTTTACCTCAGGCTTCTATTTATTTTTTCAATAGGGTTTCAGTGTTTCTGGATGATGACGATGGCTTGGATTCGGTCGTTTTTATCATCCGGGTTATCTATTAAGTAACATAACAGAAGTGGTCAAACAATACATTTTATCAAATTATGATAATAATGTAATTAAAGTTTGGTTTTGCACAATATTAGTACTTATTTAATCTCACTATAAGTGTATGTGCACTATTGTGTGTCACGAGTAGAAATGGCTTGGTGGCCTGGATAAACTGCATAAATCAGCGTTTGGCAGCTGTGTCTTGAAACGTGGGATTGCCAGGCAAAAGCTGATCCGAAAAGCAGTTTTTGCACAGAGAATTTCTGATGTATTGGCAGGGAGGGACAGATCGGTATGATAAAAGTTCGTCAGCGTTCAGCTTGAAAACAGGTTGTGAAAATAAGATCAGAATTGCGCTGCACTCTGCTCCAGCTGCTGTGGGCCTAAGCGATAGATCGTCATCTCATCGACGCTGTTGGCTCCCATCTGTTGATAGAAGTGGATAGCCGGGGTGTTCCAGTCGAGACAGCCCCACTCCAGTCGCTGGCAACCCCGTTCCAGTGCCAGCTTAGAGAGATAGGCGAGCATAATCTTACCTAACCCTTGTGACTGAAACGGCTGATCGATGTAAAAGCCATCGATATAGAGCCCGGTCTGGCCAGTGAACGCCGATGAGTTTTGATAGAAATAGATAAAGCCAACCGTCTCGCCATCGTATTCCCCAAACAGTACTTCCCCTCTTTGTTCACTGAGTAAGCGGTGTATATCAGCTTCGGTGGCGGTGATCTTATCCAGCATCTTCTGGTATTCACCCAGTTTTTTCATATAGGCGATAACCTGTGCTGCGTCATCGGCCGTTCCGGTTCTGAGCGTGAAGCGGGCAACCCGGGTTTGAATTTTATCCATACTGTTTTTCACAAATTGGTGAAGGTTGTTTTTAAACGTATGTTTAAGTTGCTACAAATAGAGACCGAAGGCCCGGTGTATCGGCCTTTGATTTTTTCTGCTGCATTGTGCAGCTGTTTCTGTCTCACAGGAGTGAAATACTATGGAAACAACCGTCTTAAATAACCCCGCCAGGGGTGTGTCTCAACCCTATATTGCACCGCAGCCTGTTCATTCAACAATACCCTGTCCGGGGAGGTACTGGGAGGATCGGGTATATGAAGAGGTCTACACGGGTAACTGGAGCAGAACCGATGTCCATAACCGGATTGATCTGCAAGGCTGGTTGCCTTATCTGCAACAGCTACCCCGGGACCCGTATGTGGATAGCCGCTGGAAGCGGATGTCCTGGTTCTATCTGAACCGGGCTGGTGAGCCGGTGGTGGTGCCGGATTGTCCAATGGCTCAGGCCGGTGCATTTAATGATGCGGATACCATGGCGGATAAGGTGCGCCATTATGCGCCCCTGGAGGATGCGTTTATTCAGCGAACCGATGTCTCCGAGTTTATCAAGGGTTGGGCCGGGCTCTGGGATATTCAGCCCGGTGAGCCGATTCTGATGCAGATAAACGGTGTGCGGGGGAACGCCTTAACCGACCCATTGCAGGGGCAGGGGATTCATAAAGATGGTAGTCAGTTTCTCAGTGTGTTGGTGATTAACCGGGAAAATGTCAGCGGCGGAACCAGTTTATTGTCGTACGATAAACAGGGAGAGCAGGAGATTATCTCCGGTGATCTGGCGCCGGGTGAGATTCTGCATATCCGTGATGATCAGATCTATCACAGTGTCAGTGGTGTTAAGCCGCTTGATGCCGACCAGCCCTATGAACGGTTTATCATCATAATCAATTGTCGTTTTAATGATCAGTTTCAGAACCGCATTCTCCGGGAACATTTCCCCGGGGCGGTGTTGAATGAGAGGTAAGACTGCTGCAGGAATATGAGAGATAAAAGGCGGATCGGGTATCCGCCTTTATTATTGTCTGGTTCTGAAATAGGTCGCCACTTTTATTAAATTAACGCCCGGTGAATCTCATTGGTAGTTAAGAAAGCCTGGTTCATCAACAACCGTTACTGATTTTGCTCTATTAACTATCACCTATTGCTCCAGAACATAGATAGGTAGATGTCGCCGCCCGTCGATCTTTTCCAGTGATTGCAACCGTTCGAGAGTCGAGGCCGTAAAACGATGCCCCGCGGGCAGAAGCAGGATCTCGTTTTGATTATAGATACTTCGTGATAGTTCCATGCCTGCTTCAAGCTGCATACTTGTTACCAGGCGTTCAGATGATTTCAGCGCTTTGTGTTCCAGCTGGGGAATAAGTTCAGGTAGCAACTGAACAATCTGCTTGTCATAAATGGTGCCCGAATCTCTGTTTAGTTGCCTAAGTGTGTCATGGCTGCTTTTGCATATGTCATATCGTTTTCCATTAATTGAATGAACGTAATCGCGTGCTACAGAAAGAATTCTGGCCCCGAGGGGAATCTGATTCTCCAGAAGTCCGTCCGGAGTGCCAGCCCCGCAGACCTGCTCATACTGGTATTTAATTATTTCGGCAACATCATTGAGATTTTCTGCCGGAGCCAGTGCTATATACGCTTTCACTGGGTGTTCAAGAAACAATTTTGTTTCTGTTGAGCTGAGCTTACACAAGGGGAGCGCCAGAATTTTTTCAGGCAGACTCAGTAATCCTAATTCGCTTATTAATCCTGCCAGGTGGATAGTGGTGACTTCAGATGGTGTTAATTCCAGATGTCTGGCAATCAGTTCGCATAATTCACTAATCTGTATAGCCTGTTTGCCTCCGAGGTGGGGATTGAGGCTGATAAGATTATAGAAGACCTTCAGCGTGGCACGATGGTTTGTTTTGATCTGGCTGTTCGCCTGCTCGACTCTGGTCATTGCCTGGCGAATTTGTCGGGTACGCAACTGAACTCTTTCTTCGAGTTCAAGGTTCAGATCATGAAGTGTCTGGTTCTGCTGTTTTATCGTTGTCAGCAACTGTTGCTTTTCCCGCTCAAGACAGAGGCGTTCGGCCGCCTGCGATAGCGTCAGTAAGAGATCTTCATTGTTCCAGGGTTTTTGCAGATAGCGGTGAATCTGCCCATCGTTGACTGCAGAAATAGTGGCATCATTATCGGCATAGCCGGTTAGCAGCATGCGGTAGCTGGAAGGGTATTCCCGGGCAATCTTAGCTAAAAACTCTGCTCCATCAATCTCAGGCATGCGCATATCTGAAATCACGATATCTATCGAGTGTTGCTGCATGAGTTTCATGCCTTCGCGAGCGTTGGAGGCTGGGAAAAACTGAAACTCAGTGTTATTTAGCAGACGCTTAAGCGCCCGTAAAACATTGGTTTCGTCGTCCACACAAAGAACATTCCAGATCGACTGGGTATCAGGGACGGGTTGTTGTATCAGTTCTGGCGTGTGTTGTTGCATGCCGGGCTCCATTTTATCGACAAGAGTGTAACGCGTTCTGTTTCTCTCAATACCTGTAGCAAACAATCCATTATTCGTAATCGGACTTCAGCTTAGCAGTGTGTGTCTCAAATGTCACATTTGACTTAGAATAATGTTTTGTTACTATAGTCACTATCAGGAGCAAGGATAACTCTTTGGGTAGGTATATAGATGAAAACATTGACGACAGGTGAAATAGCAAAGCTTTGTGATGTCAACTTGCGGACTGTTATTCGCTGGATTGATCGTGGTGCTTTAACGGGTTTTAAATTGCCTGGCAGGGGAAATAACCGGGTTCGGGAAGAAGATTTTATCGCCTTTCTGCATGAGCATGGCATGCCTGTGCCACCTGGGCTCCAGCAAACCATCAGCAGACAGATATTGATCGTGGATGATGAGCCAGCGGTTGCAAAATCAATACAACGGGTACTCAGAAGTAATGGCTATGAAACACTGATCGCGACCGACGGATTTCAGGCCGGAAGCATGCTGTCTATAGAAAAGCCTGCGTTAATGACGCTCGATCTGAGTATGCCGGGTCTGGATGGTTACGGCGTAATCGAATGCGTCAGGAGCACTAGCGAACTATCGGGCCTTAAAATTCTGGTCATATCGGCTCTGGGTGAAGCCAGTCTGGAGAAAGCATTAGCGGCTGGTGCTGATGCCGTGTTGCAGAAACCTTTTGAGAATGAACAGCTTTTAAAGAGCATTCAGCAGCTGCTGAAAAAATGAACTGCCGCTATAACCGTGATTGTGTCCGGCGAACAAGTGATTAACTGAATTGATCGATGTCAGAAAGAAAGTGCTGGGGGTACTGTGCATAGAACGTTGTTACTGATTGATGATGAACAGTCTATTCTCAGGGCACTGAGGCGGACACTGCATCATGCCGGATATAAGGTCGTTACTGCGAATAGCGGGGATGAAGCGTTACGTTTGCTTGAGCAAAATAATCATATCAGGGTGGTTATTACCGATTATCATATGCCTAACATGACCGGCGGGGAGTTGCTGGCGAATATCAAACAACGCTTCTCCGATATTGTCGGTGTTATGTTGACCGGCTATGCCGATATTGATTCAGTTATCGCTGCGCTTAACAGCGGCACGGTATACAAGTATCTCACCAAACCATGGGATGAGGGGACATTGCTGGCTGAGATAAAGGGGGCCTTTCAGCATTCCCAGGAACTGGACAAACTACGACGCAGGAGCGGAGCTCTTGGGATTGAGGAGCTGTTATTTCGTCGGGAAGTCATGGCGCGCCTGCGGCAGTGGATGGAGAGTGGTGTCGAGACAACGGCGGTTTATCTGGACGTCAATATGTTCCGTAGCTATAACGATAGTCTGGGGTACGAGGTGGCAGATCAACTGCTGGTTTCGCTGGCAAACACGATGTTGCAGAATACCCCTGAATCCGGTGAGCTTGGGCATATGGGCGGTGATGAGTTTGTGCTGCTGATTCCCGCGGCTTATTCCGCAACGGAAACACAGAATATTGTTGACGCTCTGTTGCAACCATTTGAGCAGTTACAAAGTATTGCCGGGCGAGAATTGCACATCTCCTTCAGTGCTGGATATGCGCTGAGTCCCGATGATGGTGAAACCCCGGAATCGTTAATACGTAATGCTCAGGCCGCTCTCTATAATGATAAGCAATCGGGTGCCCGGCAGTTTCCCCGTTACCAGCCAGCGATGAACGCTAATAGTCGTGGGCTGATGTTGCTGCGTAGCGACCTGTACCAGGCGCTGGATAAAGATCAATTATCGGTGGTGTATCAGCCTAAGATTTCGCTGAGAACCGGGCTTATTGTCGGGGCGGAGTCTCTGTTACGCTGGAAGCATGATTCGTTGGGGATGATCTCTCCTGAAACGTTTATTCCTCTGGCTGAGACCAGTGGCCTGATTGAGCCGATCGGTGAGTGGGTTTTGGCGACCGCCAGTGCGCAACGTAAGTGCTGGCAACGAGAAGGGGTGCCTCCGTTTTTGCTCTCCGTGAATCTGTCCGGCCGTCAACTGCATCAGGCAATGCTGGCTGATAAAATTAAACATATCCTGGATGTATCCGGTATAGAGCCGACCGATCTGGAACTGGAAATTACCGAAACCTTCCTGATACAGGATATTGATAACAGCGTGAAACTGCTTAATGAGTTGAAAGCACTGGGGATTAAACTGTCTATTGATGATTTTGGTACCGGGTACTCATCGCTTAATTATCTGAACCGATTACCAATAGATACTCTGAAGATTGACCGTTCCTTCGTAAAAGAGCTGCCACAGAGCAGAGAACGCCTGGATCTGGTGAGAAATGTTATCCAGTTGTCGCATGACCTGGGTATGTCGGTAGTTGCCGAAGGGGTTGAGACTCAGGCTCAGCTGGATACCCTGAATACTCTCAATTGCGATGAGATTCAGGGATATTTTTATAGTCCGCCGGTATCGGCTGGACAGTTCAGGGCGTTGCTTGAAAATCAGCCGTTAATCGGGAAAGAATACCTGCAGCATTAGTGCGGATAACGATCAAGGAAACTGTCAGGAATTAGAAATTTGATGGATACACCCCGGGTATTATTTGTCGATGATGAAATCAGTGTTCTTAGCTCTCTGCGCAGAGGGTTGAGGCCATATTGCCGCGACTGGGAGCTGAGGTTTTGTCAGTCGCCGACGGAGGCGCTCAGCGTACTTGCGGAGTTTGAACCCTGGGTGATCGTTACCGATAAACGCATGCCTGAAATGGATGGTGCTGATCTGCTGCGGCGGGTTTGTGACGAGTCACCCGAAGTTATTCGGGTAATGCTTTCGGGATATATCTCTGAAGAGGTGATCTTTGAAGTCGCGGATGTCGCGCATATCCTGATACCAAAACCGATTGAAATGGACACATTATCGCAGCTGTTACGCCGGGCCATCTGTCTGCGCAGTCTCCCGGTGTCACAGGATCTGCGGCGACAGCTCGGTGCGCTCGAGAGTATTCCGGTGCTGCCGCAGGTCTATCGGGAGCTGAGTGATTATCTGAAGAGTGACAATGTTAATGTTGATGAGATTGGCAGAATCATCAGCCAGGATCCGGCAATCCTGGCAAAGATCATTCAGCTGGCGAATTCACCCTATCTCGGTTTTACCGGGCCGGCCTCTGATATCCATTCCGCCGTTATGCGGCTGGGTTTTGAAATCATCAAGAATGTAGTGCTTTGTCACGGGGTATTCAGACAGTGTCCGGCAATTGATGAGACACAACGCAATCAGTTATTACAGCGATCAATGATGCTTGCCTTGTTGTCCCGGCAACTGAGCATTGCCTGTGGCTGTAGTAAACAAGAGGTCGAGAAATCATTCACTCTGGGATTGTTGCACAATGTCGGCGCATTGCTGACCTGCACAGGGTCGATCCGCTTTGTCCCGGATCATCGGCAGCGGCAACCAACCGAAGAAGATGTTGCCGGAGCATATTTGCTGGCGCTTTGGGAGTTTGAGAACGACTTTGTTCAAGCCTTGATTTATCAGAATGTTCCTTCAGAGGCCGAGCATATTACACCGCTTATGTGCCGTCTTTATGTGGTGAAGTTAGCCTGTGAGACAAAGGCCCGTGGTGGCAGCTTGCTGGATGAGGCGTCAGGACTGGATCGTTCGATGCTCCAGTCTCAGGGGATACTGGATAAGGTTCTTTTATGGATTGATGAGTTTGACAATTCAGAGCTAAAGAGGGATGAGTCGTGAGAATTATCTATGCGCTAACATTGCTGCTGTCACTGAGTCTGAGTGCTCCTGATGCTGATGCTGATACGCTTACCTTTGGGGTAGTGCCACAACAGTCAGCCAAGCGACTGGCTCAATTGTGGACGCCAATTTTCAACTACCTGAGTGAAAAAACCGGGGAGACTATCCGTTTCAGTACCGCACATGATATCCCGACGTTTGAAAAGCGTCTGTTGGCGGGGGAATATGATATTGCGTATATGAACCCTTACCATTATACGGTTTTTCATCAGGTTCCCGGATATCAGGCACTTGCAAAGCAGAAGGATAAGCGGATTCAAGGCATTGTTGTGGTCAGAAAAGACAGCCCACTGACCGAGCTTGCTGAATTGAATGGACAAACGTTAGCCTTTCCTTCACCGGCAGCATTTGCCGCCAGTATCGTTCCCCGTGCCCAAATGGGGTTAGAAGGCATTCATATTACGCCGAAATATGTCTCTTCCCATGACTCCGTGTATCTGGGAGTCAGTCGTGGTTTTTTTGTTGCCGGTGGTGGGGTTATGCGCACCTTTAATAATATTGCACCTGAGGTGAAAGCACAGTTGCGGGTCTTATGGCGCACGCCGACCTATACCCCTCATGCTATTGCGGTGCACCCTCGGATTAACGCGGAAACTGTCGCGAAGCTTAGAAATGCACTGCTAGCGATGAATGATGATCCGGAAGGGCGTGCGTTACTGAAAGCGATTAATTTTCAGGGTATAGAGACGGCGCAGGATAGTGACTGGGATGATGTACGGGCATTGAAAATTAAACTGTTGGATGATCTGCTGCAGTAGTTTCTTGTTCGGTTAGCGAGGGGGTTCAGGTGTCAATCAGGTTAAAAACCATAATCGGCATCGCTTGTATTGAAGCGTTGCTGTTGTTGCTGCTGGTGTCTATGACACTGAATTATCTGCGTACCACAAACTACGATGCACTGACCAAGCGGGCTTCGACGACCGTTACATTGTTCGCCACTACCACCAAAGATGCCGTGTTGTCCTATGATCTGGCTTCTCTGGATGCATTTGTCCGTGAAGTCTTAAAAAACCCCGATCTGGTTTATGCCAGAGTTCTGGGGCCGGATCACAATGTGGTTGCTCAGGGAGGCGATCCTACTGTTTTGGCGCGGCCATTTATTGCGGATCACAGTGTTGAAACCACAACGGATGGTGTGTTTGATACCGCCGCGGAGATCCGCGAAGGTGGGCAGGTCTACGGCCAGGTTGAAATCGGTCTCGATATTAGCAGTATGAATGCAATCTTCGTCGAAGCTGAACGTCGCAGTGAGTTGATTGCTGTACTTGAGATGGGGCTTGTGGCTCTGTTTTCTTTCCTGTTGGGGAGTTACCTGACAAAGCAACTGAAAGTACTGCATTCGGCCGCTAAAACTATTTCAGATGGAGGGCTTGATCTGCATGTTCCTGTCAAGGGGCATGATGAGATTGCTGATGTAGCTGGCGCTTTTAATACGATGGTGGATAACCTTAGGGAAACGAGCGCCAGCCGGGATCGGTTCGAAAACGACCTTAAAGAACTGAACCGATCACTTGAACAACGGGTGTTGCGGCGTACCGAAGAGCTGAGAAAAAAGAATAGTGAGCTGGAGCAGGCCACACGGGAGATTAAAGAGGCGCATGCCAAACTATTGCACTCTGAGAAAATGGCATCAATTGGTGTGCTGGCGGCGGGTGTGGCCCATGAAATAAATAATCCCATCGCGTTTATCATGAGTAATCTCCAGTCACTGAAGCAGTACACGCAGAGCTATCGTTCTGTGATTCAGGCATATGAAGAGGGCGCAACACTGACCAGTCTGGAGGATCGGGAAGCACAGCAGGAGAAAATTCAAAAGTTGTACGAGGAATATGATCTGGAGTTTATCAATGAAGATCTGGATGACCTGCTGAGCGACTCTATAGAAGGTGCTAAGAGGGTCAGGGATATAGTGAAAGGTCTCAGGGCCTTTTCTCATATAGACACGGTTTCGACCCGCTCACAATGCGATCTGAATGAGTGTATTCAGACCACCCTTAAGGTGGTTAATAATGAACTGAAGTATCATTGTGAAATCAGGACTGAATTGAATGAGTTACCGTTGATATACTGCTGCCCCGGGCAGATTAATCAGGTGCTTCTGAATCTGTTTCTCAATGCCGGTCAGGCGATTAAGGATAAGGGATGCGTGACGGTGCGGTCAGCTCAGAAGGATAATATGTTAACGATTGAGGTGGAGGATACCGGCACGGGTATTGCGGCGGAAAAAATAGAGAAGATTTTTGATCCGTTTTACACTACTAAGCCAGTAGGAAAGGGTACTGGATTAGGATTAGCCATATCCTATGGCATCATCCATGAACACGGAGGGGAGCTTAACGTTACCAGTGAACCGGGTAAGGGGAGTTGTTTTACGATAAGTTTACCATTGGTCACAGATCAGGCTGTCGCTGAATAGCGGCTGGCTGGAGTGATGGTGCCGCAATGGGGTTGACGTGATTCAGGATGATTTTGACAAAAAAACTGAGAGCCTGAATCCTAAACGCTGCACATGCATTTGTGTGACCCAGGCAGATAGATTTGATTACATTAAGCCTATCGACACAGTTTGTAACCCAGAGGTCAGCGGTCGCGATAGATGTTCGGCAGTTTAATATTAAACCGGATCGCCAGCGCCCGAAGTGTAAACGCCACCAGAAAACCGCCCACCAGGTCGTAACTGTAGGGCAGGTTGAATGAATTAAGCGTGAGATAGGTAACAGATCCTGCCATTATGGTGGTGATATACAACTCCTCATTCATCAGCGTCAGGTTGCTGCCACACAGCAGATCCCGGGCGATACCGCCAAAGCTGCCGGTCATCACCCCCATACACACCGCAATCAGAGGGGAGGTGCCAAAATCGAGTCCGATCTTAGTGCCTACCACCGCAAACAGCGCAATACCGATCGCATCCATCCAGATCAATGCCCGCGACAGTGACGCCAGTTTAGGCGCGATAAAGTAGGTGACAGCGGAGGCCACCAGACAGACGATGATCCAGATCGGCTCGCGAATCCAGAGTACCGGCAGATTGCCCAGCACCAGATCGCGAAGAGTGCCGCCGCCCAGCCCCGTTGCCGTGCCGATCAGCATAAAGCCGAGAATATCCATCTTCTGACGGGCGGCATCCAGTGCACCTGACACAGCAAACACGGCAACGGCAGAAAGCCCCATGATGTTGACGACAGCGGTGATATCAAACGGCATTACTTTCGTTTCCCAGGGTTATAGTGTTCCGGTTCCTGGGATTGTAGCATCTAACACCGGATTGTTTTTATTAAAGAAATCGATCTGGTGAGTGCGGCCATTGTGATAGTCTATCTCACCTATTTTGATGGTTAAGGATGCTCTGTATGAAACTCCTGCACACCTCTGACTGGCATCTGGGTCAGAGTTTTTTTACCAAAAGCCGTAAAGCGGAACATCAGGCTTTTCTCAGTTGGTTGCTGGAGCAGATTAAGGCTCATGAGATCGATGCGGTGATTGTTGCCGGGGATATCTTCGATACCGGCACACCGCCGAGCTATGCGCGGGAGATGTACAACCGCTTTATCGTGGCGATCAGTCAACTGAACTGCACGTTAGTGGTGTTAGGCGGCAATCATGATTCCGTCTCGACTCTGAATGAATCGAAGCAGCTGGTGGCCTGCCTGAATACCTATGTGGTGGCTAATGTGACAGCCTCGGACGATAGCGGCGATGATGCGTCGTTCGACAAGCAGATTATTGAGCTAAAAAACAGTGCAGGCACAACCGGTGCGATTCTCTGTGCCATCCCCTTTATCCGCCCCCGTGATGTGATTCAGAGTCGTGCCGGGGAGTCCGGTCTGGAAAAACGCCAGGCCCTGGGCGAGGCAATTAAGCAGCACTATCATCAGCTGTACCGGGCCGCGCTGGCGCTCCGGGAGGAGAAACAGCTGGATCTGCCGATTATCGCCACCGGTCATCTGACCGCGTTGGGTGTGAGTCAGTCGGACTCAGTGCGGGATATCTATATCGGCACCCTGGATGGTTTTGCCGCCGACGGTTTTCCACCCGCTGATTATATCGCCCTGGGACATATCCACAGACCGCAGATCGTCGCTAAGTCAGAGCATATCCGTTACAGCGGCTCACCTATCCCGCTGAGTTTTGATGAACTGAAAACGGCTAAACAGGTGGTAATGGTGTCATTTAATGGCGCTGAAACGGCAGCGATCACCCCGCTTGAGGTGCCGCTGTTTCAGGCTATGGCGGTGATTAAAGGGGATCTGAGCAGTATTCAGACGCAGCTGGAAACATTCGCCATGGCCCCTCAGCCGGTATGGCTCTGCATAGAGGTTGAGACTCAGGACTATCTCTCGGATCTGCCGCAGCGGATTCAGGCGATGATCGAGGACCTACCTGTCGAGGTGTTGCAGCTGCGCCGTTCACGCAATACCGCGCGGCAAACACTCAATCAGATCGCACGTGAAACCCTGGCGGAGTTAACCCCCGAGGATGTGTTTGCCAAACGGCTGGAACTGGAGAACTTCGACAGTGACGCCGAGCAGGCAAGATTAGGACGGATCAAACAGCAGTTTCGTCAGATCGTCTCCGAGGTCGAAAATCCCGAGCAGAACCGGGAGCTGAACCTATGAAGATTCTCAGCCTGCAGTTCAAAAACCTGAACTCCCTGAAAGGGGAGTGGAAGATCGACTTTACCCGCTCCCCCTTTGTCGATAACGGCCTGTTTGCCATTACCGGGCCGACGGGCGCGGGTAAAACCACTTTACTGGATGCGATCTGTCTGGCGCTCTACCACCAAACCCCCCGTTTAGGCCAGATCACCACCTCCACCAATGAGATAATGACCCGGGGCACCGCCGAGTGCTCGGCTGAAGTACAGTTTGAGGTCAAGGGTAAAGCCTACCGTGCCCACTGGAGTATGCGCCGTTCCCGGGGCAAGGCTGATGGCAACCTGCAACAGGCGGATGTCGAACTGGCCGAGGTGGCGACCGGCACTGTGCTGGCGACTCAGATAAAGCAGAAAAGCGAGACCATTGAACAGATCACCGGTCTGGATTTTTCCCGTTTTACCAAATCGATGCTGCTCTCCCAGGGGGAGTTCGCCGCCTTTCTCAATGCCAGAGAAGCGGAACGGGCCGAACTGTTAGAGGAGCTGACCGGCACCGAGATCTATGGACAGATCTCTGAAAGGGTGCATGACCATTTTGTTGAGGCGAAGCGAAAACTGTCAGATCTGAACTCTCAGGCGAAAGGGGTGCAGCTGCTGACAGAGGAGCAGACGCAGTTACTGCAGGACGAGTTAACCCGGTTGCAGCAGCAACAGAGTGAACTGAAAGTCACGCTGGCAACCAGCAGCGCCCATCTGCACTGGTGGCAGCAGTATGAGCGGGCATTACAGGATCAAACGACCAGTACCGAGCGTCTTCAAGTTGTCAGCGAGCAATACAAACAGGCGCAACCCGATCTGCTGCGCTTACAGCAGAGTGAACCGGCACAGCAGTTGCGAGGCTCATATATGCTGCTGCAGGATGCCCGCCAACAGCGGGATAGCAGCCTACAGGCAACCACTGAAAAACAGCAATCTGAGCAGGTGCTGAAAACCCGGGTGGAGAGCGCTGTTGCATCCTACGAGCAGCAAAGTGTTGTGTTGAACACCGCGAAACAGCAGCACGAACAGCAGGAGCAACTGATCAACGAGCAGGTGGTGCCGCTGGATCAGAAGATCAGCGCCGAACAGACTCAGCTCAGCGATAAAGAGAACAGTCTTAAAGAGACTGTATCGAAGCGGGATGCGAGCAAACAACAGCTAAACTCGCTTAACGAGCAGATCAGCACCCAGACTCAGGAACTTGAAACGGTTGAGCAGTATCTGCAACAGCACAAAGCCGACGGGTCACTGAAACAGTATCTGGGTCAGTGGCAGGTGCAGGCGGAACAGATTTTAGCGCAAGAGGATGTTGTCACACAGCTGATCGAAAAACAGACCGGCGTACAGCAACAGCTGACTGAACTGCAGAACACCCATGCCGCAGACGAGAAGCAGTATCAGACTGCGCTGGCGGATACGGCTAAGCTGGAACAGCTGTGGCAGCAGGCCAACAACGCCTCGGTTGCCGCCAGCGGGCAGGGCGACATTGATACCTTAGAACAGCAACGGGAACGGCTCAATACCGACTATGCCCTGTTACTCGAGCTGCAACAGCTCAGCCTCCGTTGGCAGCAGCTGGAGAAAGAACAACAGGAAAAACAGGTAAGCGAAAAGAGTGAACAGGCCGGTCAAACAAAGTTAATGCAGACCCGTGAACAGCTTCTGGCGCAATATACAAAACAGAAGCAACTGGTAAGCGCGTTGAGCAAACTGGTCACTCAGGATGAACAGTTGGCCCAGTTCCGCGCAAACTTGAAATCGGGTGATGCCTGTCCGTTATGTGGTGCACTGGAACATCCAAAACTTGATGGTCAACTAACTGATCTGTCTCAGGCCGTTAAAGACAGGGATGACGCGATACAAGAGCTGACGGCGATAACAGATCAGGGGCAGGAGACCGCCGCGGCACTGGCCTCAGTTGAGCGTCATCTACAGGAGTTAGCCCAGCGGTTAAATGAGATCCAGACAGAACAGTCTGCGCTGGCACAGCAGTGGCAGCAAACTGCCACCCCTCTGACGCTTGATTTTCCGATTACCGATAGTGAGAGTCTGCAACAGTACCAGGCGGCTGAACTGGTCAAACGGCAACAGCTTGCAGATGCGATCCAGCAGCTGAAAAACCTTAACAAGCAGCGCGATGATGCCCGCCAGCAGTGGGATAATGCCCAGCGCGCGACGCAACAGCTGAGCAATAAACTGCAGTTGAGTGAACAGGCGATAGCGAATCTGTCTAAGCGTCTGCTTGATATTCAACAGGATAAAAACACAGGATCTGAGCAACTCACCGCTCAGCGGGACTCCTTTGCTGCACAGTTAACCGAACAGGGCTACCAGCCACCAGAAGCGCAAGCCCTGAAGGCGTGGCTGGAGGCTAAGCGGCTGGATGCTCAGCAATGGGATGAGTTTAGCATCCGGAAAGAGCAGCTCAGCAACCAGTTGAATCGCCTCAGCATTGAGCAGACACACGGCCAGCAGCAGCTGAGCGATATTGAAAAACAGCTGACAGAGTTGCAGCAGCAACGGGATCAACTGAGCCAGTCGTTACAACAACTGCAAGCCCAGCGCCGTGATCTGTTTGGCGACAGGGTGGTTAGCGAGGCGCGCAGAGAGCGTCAGCTTCAGCTGCAGTCAGCCGAGAACAGCTACAAAGCCGCGCAGGAAACCCGTCACCAGTTATCCAGTGAACATAACGCCCTGCTGGCCGAGCTGAAGAGCCAGCAGCAAGCACTTAATGGGTTACAAGACCGACTGGAACAGCTTCAGACCGAGTGGTTAACCGCCTTGTCCGCAAGTCCGTTTAGCACCGAAGCCGACTTCCAGCAGGCGTTACTGTCTGAGCCCGAACGCAAAGCACTGCTTGAAAAGAAACAGCAGCTGGATAAAGAGCTGGAGCGTGCCACTGCGTTATTGGATCACGCCACGCAAGCGCTGCAAGTGATACAGGAAGACCCCCAGGCCGCTGAATACCAGAAAACCCCGAAAGCGGTTCTTGAAGTGCAGATCAGTGAACTCAATCACACGCTTGAACAGTTGGCGAAACGGGATGGTGAGATCGGTAACGAACTGACCTCAGATCAGACCCGGCGCAAAGATCAGCAGGCGCTGTTCGACAAGATCACCACCTACACCGAACACTACGACGATCTTCAATACCTGCACTCACTGATCGGCTCGCAGAAAGGGGACAAGTTCCGTAAATTCGCCCAGGGCCTGACGCTGGATAATCTGGTGCACCTGGCCAACCAGCAGCTGGAGCGACTGCATGGCCGCTACCTGCTGAAACGCAAACAGGATGCCGGGTTAGAGCTCAGCGTACTGGACACCTGGCAGGGGGATATCGAACGGGATACCAAAACCCTCTCCGGCGGCGAAAGCTTTCTGGTGAGTCTGGCTCTGGCGCTGGCACTCTCCGATCTGGTCAGCCACAAAACCAGCATCGACTCCCTGTTCCTCGATGAAGGCTTCGGCACCCTGGACAGCGAAACCCTGGATATCGCCCTCGACGCCCTGGACAACCTCAACGCCTCCGGCAAGATGATCGGCGTTATCAGTCATATCGAAGCGATGAAAGAGCGTATTCCGGCGCAACTTCGAGTGATCAAGAAGAGTGGGTTGGGGATCAGTGAACTGGGGAGTGAGTATCGGGTGGGGTAGGGGTTTACCACACACCCAAGGGGCAAACTAAGTTCACAGAGAGCACTGAGGGCATGAGGTCCCTGTGGGAGCGACGCCCCGTCGCGATGAAACTATCAGCAGGCAAAATGCACGATCAATCGCCGCGAGGGCGCGCCTCCCACCGTCTTCTTCGAGGTGAAATCAATGTCCGATCGCTGCGCTAGTCCGATCATTTCATTTGTCCGAACGCAGCCTTTGGCTGCTTGTCCGCTTTGGCCAGATTTTCTGTGGGAGCGAGGCAGGCATAATCTCTGATACACTGCCCTGAAGATGATTCACCACAGTACCCAAAGGGCATGCTAAGGACACCGAGAGCACAGAGAAGTTATGAGCGGTAAAGGGCTTTGACCCCTTTAGTTGCTGCGCTAAAGGGCTTTGATTCCTTTAGTCGGATCCCTTTAGTGCTTTAGTTTGTGCATTTTCCGTTTATTGACTCTGTAATTTTATCAGCGATTGTTTTTACGCCTTCGCCAATAATAGGGTTACTCTGGATTTCCAAACCATAGGTAGTAAATGGTTCACCTTTACCACCATGATAGAGCTCACCAGAGAATCCATAACCTTTAAATCTAATGGCGTGATTTTCCAACCACGCTTTACTGATACCTTCAGTATTTTCAATTGCTCTATGCGCACAATTAACAGCTATTGGCTTTTCACTATAAAGCTCGAATATGGCTGAATTCGTTGTACAACCAGCTATCACAAGGGCCAGGAGTATTGGAATCGCTCTTTTCATGATTTATGCATAACGCTTTAGGTAAGAGGACGCAGCGAGCGAAGCTTGCGGAGTTCCCGCCCGTAGGGCAGACTTGACCTGTTTGTTATGTAGAAAATGGTTCAAAGATATACTCCCAGGCGAACACTGCCAAGATTAAGGTCGAGAACAAGCCGATTGATTTGAACAGTTTGCGCCGGTGTTCCAAGCCTTGTTGCGTAAGAAGTTTGGGATGTGCGACGATATTGAATGGGCTCCACCGGATTGACCGAAAAGACTCCTTGGGCAGATCTTTACGCCGTTCTGCGGTCATGCGAAAAAGGTTCACGACTGCTTGAACCCAAAGGAACGGCCCAAAGACGATTGCCACAGCGAAGAGGATCAGTTGAACGACAATGCTCAGGAGCTTTACTCCTGCCGTTTGGTTTAAGTCCACACCAAAATATAGGACTGCCCATGCGGTTGATGCCAACCAAACGGCACAAACTAGAATGCATACGATAAGTGCGATGCGCTTTGGTTGAAGGTTCAAATTAGAAGGCCCGGTCTTTTTCTATATAACGCTTAGGGTAAGCGAATAGGAGAACGCGTAGCGTTTGACGAATCCGCTTGACCCTTTTGTTAGGTGTTTTAGCTATGTTGAAGTAAGAACTCACTGATTTCTCTCTTTAGCTCCAAATCTGATGTCAACTTTGCCGCTTCATTAGCCTCTTTTGCAATCATTACCCCTTTTTCAGAATCACCAGCCTCTGCGTACAATTCAGCCATTGCTATTTTTATTGACGCTACATACTTCACCAAATCATACTGTTCTGCGCTGTTAAGTGCTTTCTTATAAATATTTAACGCTGCACTAGCAGCTGTTGTGAAATCTGCAAGAGTTTTCCAATGGAATGGATGGCTTTGACCATTGACCTCAGCAGACTTACATAACAGCTCTAAATCGTGATAAGCAGACCAAATCGACCTTTGATCCTCTGCTGCCGAAGCATTAACAATGTCCAACGCCAGTTGGTGAATTTCATCGTACAGAGGTGGCTTCATAGTCATAACACCTACGCCTTTATAATTTGCCGCCTGGTACGCAGCGTAAAACGGTCAAATTGATAGCCTTGTTAAATGCCGTCTCTTTCGTTGGCATACAGTTCATATTTTTCACCAAATTCTAATTCAAGGGCTATACGTAGAAAACCTGGATATGCAAACCAATATTGCCTACGCATATGATCATTGAATTTTTCGGCTCCCATTTCTTCTGCGTACATTTTCTGGTGATAGGCATTAATTGGGCTGCGATCAATAGTGATAATTTGTTTTCTATGCTTCTTTAGCAAGAGTCTCAACTGCTTGTTGGTATTTATACCAAAATATCGAAGCTCACCTAATTCTTCGCTATAGCCACTATTACTAGGAGCATAATCATTGACCTTCGGAAACAGAGATCGAAGGTTTTTGTACACAAGAGCTTCATCTAGCTCCTTTTGATCAATTTCGGATCTTGCGCTGTGATTCATACGCATTTAACGGTTCAATGTGCGGCGACCGTTAGCGAGTTCAGCCTGTAGGGCGATACTGCCTTTGCTTGTTAAGTGTGGGGCTGCCGGCACGCTAAATTTTGTAATATTTTTTTGCATCTTTCTCTGACAAACCTGATGGATAACTGCCATTGTTGTCTTCCCAGTACGCACCACAAACAGAGCATTGGTTTAACCGAGTTTGGCGATCAAAATTAGTGCCGCCAATTTCTATAAGAACCTTATCTCTATTGATTCCGCTGGCCCATGCATTTCTCACAGCCTGTATCCTCAAACATTGCTCTGGTTTGACACCACAAGACTGAGGATGAGAGAGCTGTATCTATTTGAAGTAAAAGAATAATTCTGAAGCACGCTATTATTCATCTTCTGAAAACACGCCAGCACGATTTGCTGTTTTTAATGGCTCCGCTTTGTCACCTGCCATACTTCCTATCCGGCTGATCATGCACCACTTCTAAAGGTTATTCCAGTGCCAAACCATGCCAATTTTCTGAGCTTGTTTAAATTAACTGCCTGTCTTGATGTTTCACTCGCTCATTACCTTCTCTGTGTTCTCTGTGTTCTCTGTGTTCTTAGCATGCCCTTTGGGTACTGTGGTAAAACGCTCTTATGTTGGATATTGAGCATTGAGGGCGCAAAGTTAAAAACCGCTCTCTGGACATAGATATCACCCCATTCGCATATAGACACAGTTTATTGTCAATCCGGTTTCTATTTGCAGCGTTTTACCCGTAAAATACTCCCGCGCTGGGCACCGGCGCTATACAGGGAGCCACATGAAAAGGACTTTTTCAAAGTGATTTTAACTCAGTCAGTTAGCCAGTTTTTTACTCAGATGCTCTGTTTGTGTGCTTCTGCGCACCGGCACTGTGTTTCAGAGTAGAACGCTGGATAGTCGTTAAGCTGCTCCAGACGAGATAATGTTTACCCATTTCATACAACACTGTCGGTCTTACACTGCTTGTTTATATGGATGTTTACGAAAGCTTATTTATAACCGGGATGAAAAATGAAGAAACCTATTATTGTTGGTCTGGTTGCCGTTGCTGCGGTAGCCGGTGGATTGCCTTATGCATCTGGCTATCTGGCAGAGTCACAAACCAGACAGTCTCTTGTTGATCTGAATTCACGATCCCCCTACGGGAAGATGGAGATTGTGAAGTATGAGCGGGGATATAAGGCAACCTATGCGGAATATAAGTGGGTGACCAATCCCGAGCTGGAACAGGACCTGCCAATCGGTGAGGTAGTGATTGGCTGTGACGGTGTGCACAACATGCTCAGCTTCGATTACTCATGCACCCTGAAAAATATGGGGCTTCAGGATGAGCAGATCCGTGCAGCGTTTAAAGGTAAAGAGCCTGTCACTATCTCAGGTAGTATTGATCTGATGGGGGAAGAAACCTCTCAGATGACTATTAACCCGTTCGATATCACCACTGCAACAAGCGTCAGAATCACATCCGACGGTGGTCGCATGAGTTCAAAGGCGAACGCTTCATTGTCGGAGGTAGAGGTTGATGGAACGTTCTCACCGGTTGCCGTTGTGGATGCTGGCGGCGGCGAGGTGCGTATCAGCGAGTCAACCCTGACGATGGATGGCGCTATGTACGAAAAGAGATTTTTCCTTGGAGACAGTACGTTTAACGTTGATCATATAACGGTTGTCGCCCCAGAGCTGGAGGCCCCCCTGACGGTCAAAGGCGTTTCTATGGTTTCCAGTGGTGATGTTGAAAAGGGTAACTATAGCGGTGATGGCAGCCTTAACATTGGCGAATTTACCCTGCCTGCAGCGTTGAATAAAAGAACTAACAGTGACGTATCGGTAAAAGATGTGAGTATTGGTGTCAGCTTTGCCGATACCCCTTTTGCACCGATTTCGAAACTGTCTGATTACTCTCAGAAGCTGGCAAAACAGATGTCTGAATCAGGCTCGGTTGATCCGGGTATGGTTGGAATGGATGAGCAGTTTCTTAAAGAGCAGGTAGTCGCGTTATTGAAAAAAGACCTGGCGATCAATCTTTGGGTGAACTCAGACGTCAATGATGGCGCCCTGGAATCACACGTTAACACCTTGTTAACCAAAGATATCACCGAGGAATTTATCTCTGAACTGGAAACCGGTGGAGCGTTAGCTGCGATGAAACTGTTGCAGCAGGTGGATCTGGATATTCTGGTGGCCATCCCCAATAGCGTGTCTGAGCTTTCGCCGGAAGTCGCGATGATGGCGGCGATGAGTAACAAATTTGTTGCGGATGATTCTGGATTAACGGCAAAACTGATTCTCAAGGACGGTGCCATTACACTCAATGGTGAGCCCACTTCGATTGAAGCGCTGATGCGTAACTAAGGCGATCAGCCATTGATCGCCTGGCGGCGTTGCAGACCCTGATAGGGGATTGTGGCTGAGATTCATTGGCCAAAGCAATGTCCGAAAGGCATAAAAACGGCCGCTCACTACGAGCGGCCTTTTGCGTTTTAACTTCAATCAATATCAAACTTACGCCGTAGATTTTGATTACCTGGATGAGCGGTTACTTTGGTGTGAACGGCAACTGAGGGAGGAGACATGATGAGTTCACCTTTCATTGGCAAACATCGTGAACATATCCTTACTCCCTCATCAATCTCTCGAACGTATGATCGGCCATACCCGCCGACAGTCCACCATCGACGTTTATCGACTGGCCGGTCAGGTAACTGCAGTCAGGGGCCGCAAGAAAATGACAGAGTGCTGCGACTTCCTCAGGCTGACCAACCCTGGCCATGGGGCTTGTTCGCTCGGTCATCACCACTTCAGGATGGTCCGGGGTCAGCATCTCGGTCCACACCGAGGCCGGGCAGATTGCATTGACCCGGATCTTTCGCGGTACCAGTTCCATCGCTGCGACCCGGGTCAGGCTGCACACGGCTGACTTGGTTGCGGAGTATTGACCGTAACCGGGATAGCCAACTTTTGATACGTCTGACGACGTATTGATAATGGACCCGCCATCGTTCATGTGCAGCGGTGCAAAGCGCAAGCCGTTGTAGACCGCTTTGACATTGATCTCCAGGATACGTTGAAACTCATCGGCACTTTGCTCGGCAATGGTCGGTCCGGAATTTTCAATGCCTGCATTGTTCATAACAATGTCGAGCTTGCCCATGCGCGCTTCCGCTTCCTCAAAACAGGCTCGTAACTGATCTTCATCGGTGACGTCTGCCTGTATAAAGATGCCGTTCATTTCGTCTGCGAGACTTGCCCCATCTCGGCGACCAACGATCGCCACCCTGGCACCGGCAGCGGCAAAACGTCTTGCGCTTGCCAATCCGATACCTGAAGTACCACCTGTAATCAGTGCATTTAATCCTTTAAGCGAAAACATTCATATCTCCAAAATTGTGGTGCCGATAATGTGGGGCCGATGATATATCCAGCCTTTTCCTGACGCTCTGTTGTTGAAACGACATAAACAAGCATCGGGTTATCAGAAAAAACCTTCTAGCGGATCGCCCCCCTCGTATTGTTCAAACCGCATCAAAGCACCCATGAACAGATTATGCAGATCAACCTGAGAGCCGATATCAAGCTTTCGGTAGCTGTTGCGCAAGTGAACCCGCACGGTTCCCGGTGAGATAAATAATTTGTCGGCAATGGAGGCCGGGGAATATCCCTGTAATACCATACGGATAACGGCACACTCCCGCTCCGTCAGTTTTGATGAGCCGAAATTGGCCAACGCCTGATCTAACTGACGATTGAGGGGTTTCGACAGCTGGTCGCCCCAGTGTTGCTGACATAACATATCGATGAGGGGGGTCAGTGTTTCAAGCAGTTGCCGTTCTGAGCGGCTTAAGCGGGCCGTACTACCTACGCCGTGACCAATACTCAGATGCAGAAACTGTCCCCCTGGGAAGATGATCAGGTATCCACACTCATCTTCGAGTCCGATCTTAACCAGATACTGCTTGTAAAACTCGCTCTGACGAAACCCGTCGGGGACCAGTTCACCGTAGGTGAAGAACTGGCTTTGTTTCAGTTCGACACTCGCGCGGTAAAATGGGTCCAGCAGGTAGGCTCCCGCAAGATACATATCAATTGACTGACAACCAATCTGCTCAGTTTTCTCGGAAACCAGAAACTCAGGCTTATCCTCGAATAGAATCAGTGTTATCTCATCGGCAGGAATAAATTGCTTGATAACCTCGATCAGTAACTGAGGAAAATCATCATTACCGATCTGCGGAACGAGCTGAGTCAGACTGTTGGACAACCGGCCGATCATCGTCAAAGCTGTCGGGTGTATTGTTCTGCTCATCAGTACCTCACTTGTCTGTCCTGCCACTATTCGTTGCAGGACATACAAGTTTCCCCGGCAACGAATAACGAATTATAACTGCATGATCACCGTTTTTACCTGTAGGAAGTGCTCCAGTTGCTCAGGCCCCAGATCACGGCCGATACCCGACTGCTTGTAACCACCAAACGGCAGAGAAGAATCCATCGCATCATGGGTGTTAACAAAGACCGTACCGGCCTCCATTTTCTTAACCATTCGATGTGCCCGGCTGACATCCTGAGTAAACACGGAAGCGGTCAGGCCATAATCAGAATCGTTCGCTAAGCGTACGGCTTCCTCTTCTGTATCAAAAGGAATTACGGCAAGCACCGGGCCGAAAATCTCTTCGCGTACAATTTTCATTGAGTTATTACAGTCCGCAAAGACGGTCGCCTGCATGTAGTACCCCGGGCGATCTGCCTGCTCACCGCCACATACGAGTCGCGCGCCTTCGGCTTTACCCGATTCGATATAGTTGAGTATCTTATCCAGCTGACCACGGCTAATCTGTGGCCCCTGGGTAATGCTGGTATCAAGCGGGTCGCCAATCACCATGTCGTTGGCGGCTTTTGCCACCGCCTCAACAGCCTGGTCATATAAGCCACGCTGAACGTACAGGCGCGATCCTGCGGAACAGGTCTGACCCGAGTTGAAGAAGACGGATTGCAGTGTCCCGGTGACGATATCCTCCAGTTTGGCATCATCAAAGGCCACCATCGCGGACTTACCCCCTAGCTCCAGCGTTGCAGGATTCATGTTTTCCAACGCTGCTTTCCCCACCAGCTTACCAACCGGAGTTGATCCGGTGAAGGAAACTTTACTGATCCACGGATGACCTGCCAGTGGGCTGCCAATGCCAACACCTGTACCTATAACGATATTAACCACACCATCCGGTAACCCCGCTTCCTGCCAGATCTTCATCAGATAGATCATGCTCATCGGAGTGATCTCAGCGGGTTTCAGCACAATCGTACAACCTACCGTCAGCGGCGCACACATTTTCCAGATCGCCATATTCAGCGGCCAGTTCCATGGCACAATAGCTCCAACGACACCAATCGGTTCTTTCAGGGTAAAACCAAAGGTTTCGCCAGGACAGGAGACATTGCGGGTATGACCTTCAATCTTTGTCGCCCATCCGGCCATGTAACGCAGAAAGTCTATCGACCCGGCGATATCCACTTCTTTACAACCACTGATCGCTTTTCCTGCGTCAATCGCTTCCAGCTCTGCCAGCGTCTGTGCATGAGCCTCCATCGCATCAGCCATGCGGAACAACAGCGCCTGACGTTCATTCGGTTTCATCTCTGCCCATGGTCCGCTACGGAATGCGCGATTAGCTGCTGCGACGGCCCGGTCCAGATCGCCCAGAGTTGCTTTAGGCACCGTCAGCAAGTGTTCACCGTTGGAAGGGTCTTCAATATTCAGCGTTGTGCCATCCTCGCTATCGACGAACTGACCGTCAATAAACATCTTCTGGTGGCCCGCTTCAATAAAGGCTCGGGTCTGTGGCGTGACATTGTATTTTTCCAGCATCGCTTCAATCGTCGCATTCATAACGGATCTCGTATTGTTTTTGTGGAAACCAAACAAAGGGTGTCTGTTAAACCAACGGCCAGACTAGCGGCTCGCCGAGAAACACAACCTTCCATACACTGCTGAAAGTCTGAATCTCTCTGAGTCAAAGAGGTATACCCTTTGCAGGGTATTTTTCCGGGTTCGCCCTCTGTGAATTACGTCACAGAGGTTATTCTCTTCCTTTCTCTCTCATCTCAGAATAGTCTCACCGGTCTGAGACGGACCAGGCAAACAGCTAATATCTATTCTTGCTAATACCTATTCTTGAAAGGATAACAACATGACGAATCATTCATCTCTGGCTAACCGCAATCCGCCTCAGTTTGAATTGTCCCAGATTAAATCTCTGGTCCGGGAACTGTATGACCTGGAAGGGAACTTCACGGCACTGAACAGCGAACGGGATCTGGCCTGGCTGGTTCGTAATGAAGAGGGGCCGCAGGGGGTTATCAAAATTTCCAACGCTCAGGAGCCTGAAGGCATCGTTGACCTTCAGATCAAAGCGGTCGAGCATATCCTTGAGCAAGACCCTGCACTGGTCGTTCCTCCTGTTATTGCAACCCGCCAGGGTAAGGCATACGAGTGGATAACCTCTGACCTGAGTGGCGATCGCCATATGATCCGCCTGATGGCGTTTATGGATGGACGTGTTGTGGAAGACACACCGGAAGCCTATTGCGATGAGTATTACTATAACATCGGTGTCACCATGGGACGGATTAACGCCACGCTTCAAAGTTTTTACCACCCCTATGCGGGCAGTAATAAGCATCTGTGGGATCTGGGACATTGTCTGCAATTACGCGAAATGCTTCCCGGTCTGCCAGAGGGTGAACTGCGCGATCTGCTGACCTCCACCCTGGATAAAGCTGAGCAGCACACGCTGCCTGCGCTGAAGAAAACCCGCTGCCAACTGGTCCATCAGGACGCTAACGACGCCAATGTGATGGTCAGTCATGACGATCCAACCCAGATCGCTGCGATTCTGGATTTTGGGGACGTCGCCTTTAACAGCATTCTGGCAGAGATCGTCACCATCTCGGAGACGTACGCCGAAGGCGAGGAAGATCCTATCCGCCCCTTGCTGCAGGTTGCCCAGGGATATGACAGCGCCTATCCACTCACCGGGCAGGAGGTCGATCTATTGTTTGATGTCATGCGTCTGCGACTGGCGATGGCCTCCCTCATCATCAACTTCCGCAAACTCAACGACCCGGAGGCTGGCACGCACCTGGAAGACCGCTTCTTTACCAAGATGCTCTTCAAACTCAACGAAATGGGGCAAGAGACTGTCACCCGTCGACTGCGTGATGCCCTGCGTTTTCCTGTTTACAGCCCGATTGAAAATGATGGCCGTCAGTTTTCAGATCATCAGGACGAACTGGTCCGGCACCGGGAACAGCATCTGGGCAAAATCTGGCACTTTTATGATCAGCCGCTGAACATCACCCGGGCTCAGGGCGGCTGGATGTACAGTGCTGATGGCACCGCCTACCTGGATGCTTACAATAACGTCCCTCAAATGGGCCATTGTCATCCCCATATCACCAAAGCGATCGCCCGTCAGGCCGAGGCTTTGAACACTAATACACGCTATATGTGTGATATTGTCGCCGACTATGCGGCACGACTGACCAAAGATCTGCCCGACCATCTGAACACCTGCATTTTTGTCAATTCCGGCAGTGAAGCCAACGACCTTGCCGTACAGATCGCACAGTCACTCAGCGGTCACAAAGGCGGATTAGTGCTCGATAACGCCTATCATGGCTGTACTGAGCTGACGACAAAATATTCGCCGGAATCCTGGCAGCACCTGCCCGAAGCTCTGCATCCGACACAGATCGAGCGCCTGATCGAGCCAGATATGTACAATGGCCCATACGCTGATCATCCTGAAGCCGCTGAGCTTTACTCGGCCGATGCTGACCGCGCCATCGACGCGCTGGCCAGCCGTGGATTTAAGCCCGCGACGCTGATGCTCGATACCGCCATGTGCGCCCATGGAGTGATCACGCCCCCCGACAGTTACTTTGACCGCGTGGCGGATAAAACCCGCGCTGCCGGTGGCTATGTTATCGCCGATGAGGTGCAGGCAGGCCTCGGACGGATGGGCACATTCTGGGGATTCATGGGCGCCGGGCTCAACCCGGAAAAAGTAGATTTCATTACCATGGGCAAGCCCGTCGCTAACGGTCACCCGCTAGGTGTGGTGATTCTCTCCAGCGAGATGATGAAACAGTTTATTGGCGGCACCCACCCACTGCTGTTCAGTACATTTGGAGGCAATACCGTTGCCTGTGCTGCAGGCATGGCAGTGCTTGATGTGATCGAACGTGAACAACTGGTACAGAAATCCAACGACGTGGGGGATCAGCTACGTGCAGGGCTCCGCGAGTTGGCTGAGAAACACTCGCTTATCGGCGATGTCCGTGGGCGCGGTATGTTGGTTGGTCTTGAGCTGGTGACCTGCCGGCAAAAGCGTACTCCGGCAGCAGAAGAGACTGAGCAGTTGATTAAGGAGATGATTAAACGCAACGTTATGATCGGCAAATCCCTACCCGGCACCCTCAAAATTCGCCCTTCACTGGTCTGGGGTAAAGAGGAGGTAGATTTCTTTATCAACGCGATGGACGAGAGTCTGAAGATGCTTGGTTGAATGAGCGACAAGGTATCTTTATATAGGTAAGAACACCGCCTGTAACTAAATAGCCTGGCCAGATTCGCCGGGCTTTTTTTCGCCTATTGCCAATGATTAGAACGCCTGTGATTAAGCACTTCAGCTTGCCAGATAATTCACCCTCTGAATGACTTAAACCCATCGCTCTTATGCAACAAACCAATGGATCCATTGCAGTTGTTGCAGGCGGAAATCAATCATAAAGCCCAGCGGGATCAGGCTGTCATTCCTGATATAAGCTTGTTGCGATGTTGCTGGAGCGGCTCTTTGCTTAACTTCTGGTTTCAGCTCTTGCTAAAAAGGGGCGGAGTACCGATGCTGCTGACAATTGGTGAGAACTTTTTGGTGGTGACTGTAACGCAGCGGCCAGGAAACTTTACAAAGCGCTATCAACTGCTTCACTTAGTTAAAGGACCTTACACTATGAAGGCCCTTTTCTGTTATCAGGTCAGAGGGTTCAGGTTTTTCTGATCAATAAAGTTTTTTGCGTACTGTTGCCAGTGTTTGACACTCAGGCTCCGGTCCGCAACCTGGTCAACCAGGGTAAAGCTTTTCTGGTGATTTTTTCTGGCGATCACACCACTGATCCGGAACACTCCGCCATTTTCCTCAGGTGTGGCCAGGATGGTATAGCCTTTATAACGGATTGCCCCCTCAGGCAGGGGCGTAAACAGTGATTTCAGCGCTGATAGCAGGGACATGGTTCTCTCCTCTTTTTTTTATTTCATGTATAGAGCAGGCGAAGCCCAAGAGGAAGCGTTGAGATACCAAAGTATGTTTAAGGGTGTATGAAAAAGGTACTAAGGTTGGACAAGAGATAGCGGTTTGAGAGGAGATCAGACGTGTAATCAGCCTCGCAACGTGCTCTGCTGCTGATCTTCAGGGTGTCACAAAAAAGGCCGCTCACGGGGCGGCCTTTTGCGTTTTAACGTAAAGCAATATCAAACTTACTCTTGCGAATAGCTCTCAATCGATGGGCAGGCGCAGAACAGGTTGCGGTCGCCATAGACGTTGTCGATGCGGTTAACCGTTGGCCAGAACTTGTTGGCTTTAACGGACGCCAGCGGGAAGGCTCCCAGAACCGGAGAGTAGGGGCGATCCCAGTTAGGATCGATCAGGTCTTCCAGTGTGTGAGGTGCGCCTTTCAGCGGGTTCTTTTCAGCATCAAGAATGCCGGCTTCAACATCGGCTATCTCCTGACGAATGGCGGCCATCGCTTCGATGAAACGGTCCAGTTCGCACAGCGGCTCGGACTCGGTCGGCTCGATCATCAGCGTGCCGGCCACCGGGAAGGACATGGTCGGTGCATGGAAACCGTAATCCATCAGGCGCTTGGCAACATCCTCTTCAGAGATACCGGTGCGCTCTTTCAGCGGGCGCAGGTCGATGATGCATTCGTGGGCGACTTTGTCGTTACGGCCTGTGTAGAGCACCGGGTAGTGTTCACCCAGCTTCTTCGCCATGTAGTTGGCATTGAGAATGGCAACTTCAGTCGCTTTACGCAGACCCGGCTGACCCATCAGGGCGATATACACCCAGGTGATCGGCAGGATGCTGGCGCTGCCCCAGGGGGCTGCTGATACGGCACCGTTGTCCGCGTTCGGACCATCAATTTTCTGTACCGGGTGGTTAGCCACGAACGGTGCCAGGTGCGCTTTGATACCGATAGGGCCCATACCCGGGCCGCCGCCACCGTGAGGGATACAGAAGGTTTTGTGCAGGTTAAGGTGGGACACGTCCGCGCCAATTTCGCCCGGCTGGCTGATCGCCACCTGTGCGTTCATATTGGCACCATCCATATACACCTGCCCGCCGTGCTGGTGGATGATCCCGCAGATCTCGCGGATGCTCTCTTCGTATACACCGTGGGTGGAGGGATAGGTGATCATCAGGCAGGCGAGATTGTCGGCGTGCAGTTCCGCTTTGGCCCGCATGTCCGCCATATCGACGTTGCCTTGGTCATCACAGCCGACGATAACTACTTTCATATCTGCCAGCGCTGCGGAGGCGGGGTTAGTCCCGTGCGCCGAGCTTGGGATCAGACAGATATTGCGGTGATCATCGCCGTTGGCCTGATGGAATTTACGGATCGCCAGCAGACCCGCGTATTCGCCCTGTGCGCCGGAGTTCGGCTGCATGCAGATGGCATCGAAACCGGTGATGGCGATCAGCATCTGTTCCAGTGAGTTGATCATCTCGCTGTAGCCAGCGGCCTGATCAATCGGTGCAAACGGGTGCAGGTTGGCAAATTCAGGCCAGCTGACCGGAATCATCTCGGCGGTGGCGTTCAGCTTCATGGTGCAGGAACCCAGTGCGATCATCGCGTGGGTCAGCGAAATATCTTTGTTTTCCAGCCGCTTGAGGTAGCGCAGCATCTCGGTTTCACTGTGATGGGTGTTGAATACCGGATGGGTCAGAATCGCAGAGGTGCGCACCAGTTCAGCCGGGATGGATGCTGAGCCGTTGGTGACCAACTGGGTATCAATCGCGTCAATATCCAGACCGTGATCAGCCCCCAGAATCGCCTGCCACAGATCGAGAATATCCTGACGCTCGGTTTTTTCGTCGCAGGTGATACCCAACTGATCGCTGCCCACTTTACGCAGGTTGATCCCCAGTGCCAGCGCGGCTTCATAGGCGTTGTCACGTTGTTCTCCCAGATCCAGAGTGAGGGTGTCGAACCAGTGGCTGTTAACCAGTTGAACCCCTTTAGCCTGCAGACCCGCGGCGAGAATATCAGCCATCCGGTGGATGCGGCCAGCGATCGTCTTCAGACCCTCAGGACCATGATAGGTGGCGTAGAAACCTGCCATATTGGCCAGCAGCACCTGTGCAGTACAGATGTTAGAGGTGGCTTTCTCGCGGCGGATATGTTGCTCACGGGTCTGCATCGCCATCCGCAGTGCCTGATTACCGCGGCTATCGACAGACACGCCGATAATACGGCCAGGCACCGAACGCTTGTATTCATCGCGGGTGGCAAAGTAGGCCGCGTGTGGGCCACCAAAACCCATCGGCACACCAAAGCGCTGAGCGGAACCAAACACAACATCGGCCCCCAGCTCGCCTGGTGACTTGAGCATTACCAGACTCATGATATCGGCTGCGGCACAGAACAGCGCTTTTTTGGCGTGGGTCTTTTCAATCAGTTCAGACAGATCTTTCACATGGCCGTAGGTGCCCGGGTATTGAGCGATCACGCCGAACGGTTCGTGCTGCTCGATCAGGCTGTCCAGATCGCCAACGATCACATCATAGCCCAGTGGTTCGGCACGGGTCTGGATCACGCTGATGTTTTGCGGGTGCAGGTTTTCATCCACCAGGAAGGTGTTGGCTTTGCGCGCCTTGGACATCCGTTTACACAGGGTCATCGCTTCGGCTGCGGCGGTGGCTTCATCCAGCAGGGAGGCATTGGCCAGATCCAGACCAGTGAGATCAAGCACCATCTGCTGATAGTTCAGCAGGGCTTCGAGACGTCCCTGAGCGACTTCAGGCTGATAGGGCGTATAGGCGGTGTACCAGCCGGGGTTTTCCAGAACATTACGCAGGATAACATTGGGCACGATGGTATCGGTGTAACCCATACCGATCATGGAGCGGTTGATCACATTTTTCGAGGCGATCTGCTTCAGTTCCGCCAGCACATCATCCTCAGTACGGCAGGTGTCCAGGTTGATTGGTTGTTTTAGCTGGATGCTGCCGGGGACGGTCTGCTCGATCAACTGATCCAGGGATTCCAGCCCCAGTTCGGCCAGCATAGACAGCTGTTCTTCGGTGTTGGGGCCGATATGACGACCGATAAATGCATCAGTCTGTTCCAGCTGTGCCAGGGATTGGATGTTATCTGCGCTCATGGTGTGTGTCCTGCGAAGATCAAAATTGAAAGTGGGTAAGTAAAATACAAAACGTGCACGGAGGCTTACTGGCTAAGTGTTAGTTGGCTTAACCGCCCCTCTGATTTTGGTGGCGTATGATACAGCTTTTTGTGGCGTTGATGTATTAAAAAATAGTCGATATTCCATTATTGGAAACAGATGTGCTTATAGTGTCGGGTCTGTTTCCACTATAGACCCTGATATCAGTGCGGCAATATGTCACAGCACCATGCGGCATCCTGTCACACCCCAGCAGCAGCACGTGAATTTACAATAGCGGTTAATGCTTATATCTGTCTCTGCTAAGGAACGCTGTATGATCAAGACAACCCTTTCGCTGGCGGTCGCCGCCGCTATTTCCGCTCCGGCATTCGCCGGCCATGATGATAAACCGCTGGTGATCGAGATAACCTCGGGGCTACCTCAGGTGGAAAATACTGTGCAGAGTGAAACCGCAGCGGTGCAGGCATCCCCGACGACGGATGGCGGTGAACTGTTACAAAGCCTGAGCGGTGTCTCCGGTATCCGTATGGGTGGCCGGTCGATTGACCCGGTGATCCGGGGGCAGAGCCAGACCCAACTGAATATTCTGCTGGATGGCGCCTATGTTCATGGTGGCTGTCCCAACCGGATGGACCCCCCGACCTCATATAGTAATGTTGATAGCTATGACAGTGTTACCGTAATCAAGGGCAATCGTACTGTTGTCTATGGCGGAGGCGGTTCCGGCGGAACGGTACTGTTTGAGCGGGACTGGCCGCAGTTTGATGACAAGGGCTATAGCGGTGAACTCAGTGCCAGCTATCAGGGCAACAGTGACCGCTATGAACTGGGAGCGGATGTTGCGGCAGGGTCTGATCAGGGCTATATCCGTGTTATCGGTCATAAAACCGAAGCCGATAACTATGAAGACGGTGACGGTAATGAGGTTCGTTCATCCTTTGAAAGCCTGTCTAAATCACTGTTGGTGGGGTATAGGCTGACGGATCTGACCACTATTGAAGCCAGTTATGAGAAACAGGAAGAGGATGATGTGCTGTTTGCTGGTGCGGGGATGGACTCGCCCTATGCAGATGCCGACACCTCCCGTCTGAAACTGACCCATGAGTTTGAGCAGGGAGCGTTGCAACAGATGCAACTGGAACTCTATCAGTCTGATGTGAAGCACAACATGGATAACTACAGTCTGCGTCCGTCGGGAATGATGAAGATGCAGGCACCATCGACCTCGGACACCGAGGGGCTGCGGCTGATATTTGATGCCCGGGCCGCTGATATCGACTGGACCTTTGGGGCGGATATACAGAATAACGAACGTAATGCAGAGTTGCAGAATGCCGCCGGAGTTGTGCAGCGGATTATGTGGCCGGGTGCAGAGATTAAGCAGACCGGTGTGTTTGCTGAGGGTGAAAAAGCGCTGGGTGCCGATGATATTGTCAAAGGCGGGCTGCGTTACGATCTGATTAAAGCGGAAGCCACCCGCAGAGATGAGACTGCGGGTATGCCGGTCTTAAGTTCAGCTGATATCTGGCAACTAGCCGGAGCACCGGCCGATGCAGGAGAGCAACGGACCGAGCATAATGTAGGCGGTTTTGCCAGCTGGACTCACCGTCTGAATGATCAGTACACAGTTGAAAGTACGTTGTCACGCAGCGTGCGTACTGCCGATGCCACCGAACGCTATATGGCGCGTTATACCATGACCGGTGACTGGATCGGGAATCCGGAACTGGACCCCGAGAAGCATCATCAGCTGGAAGTCAGCCTGCAGGGTAATCTGGAATCTGTGAGCTGGTCGGCAACGGGCTGGTATAACCGCGTTAACGATTACATTCTGCGCGAAACAGTGACTGCTGGGATGAAAAACCGTGATCTCTATCGCAATGTTGAGGCGGAACTCTACGGCGCTGAACTGGAAGCGGCATACCCTCTGAATGCCAACTGGCAGTTGGGCAGTTCGCTGGCCTGGACAGTGGGTAATAACCTGGATGATGACACTCCCTTGTCACGTATCGCGCCGCTGGAGCTGAATACCTCCCTCGATTATCAGAAGGGTCCGCTACAAATGGGGGCCGAGTGGCAACTGGTTGCCAGTCAGAAAGATATCTGTCTCAGTGGCGCTGCGAACTGCGGTGGGCAGGATGTGCGCAAAACGCCAGGCTATGGCGTTGTTAATATGCATGCGCAGTATGAGTTTGAGAGTGGTTTAAGACTGTTGGCCGGAGTTGATAACCTGATGGATAAGGCTTACACCGTGCATGAGAGCCGGGGAGATGTGACCACTGGTACCAGTTATCAGGTGACAGAACCGGGCCGCAGCGCCTGGATTCGGGTGACACAGTCGTTCTGATTGTTTTGGATTTTCCCTTTAGTTTTGCCGGGTCCTTTGACCCGGCTTTTTTATATCTTTGTTTTGGTAAGAGCGTTTCACCACAGAGGACACAGAGATCTACAGAGAGGAGCTTTGGTTAAAGTGGTTTCCTTGGTGTGCTTAGCATGTCCTTTGGGTACTGTGTTTCTGGTGGAGAAGTATTTTATAAGAGTTGCTTCTCCTCGGTGTTCTCTGTGTTCTCGGTGGTGAAAAATCTTTTAGAGTGATTGGTTTTACCTTAGTACCCAAAGGGCATGCTAAGGACATAGAGGTTTAGAGAGAAGGGCTTTTGGTAAGAGCGTTTCACCACAGAGGGCACAGAGGTCCACAGAGAAGAGCTTTTGGTAAGAGCGTTTTACCATAGAAGGCACAGAGGTCCACAGAGAAGAGCTTTTGGTAAGAGCGTTTTATCACAGAGGACACAGAGATCCACAGAGAGGAGCTTTGATTAAAGTGGTTTCCTTGGTGTGCTTAGCATGTCCTTTGGGTACTGTGTTTCTGGTGGCGAAGTATTTTATAAGAGTTGCTTCTCCTCGGTGTTCTCTGTGTTCTCGGTGGTGAAAAATCTTTTAGAGTGGTTGGTTTTACCTCAGTACCCAAAGGGCATGCTAAGGACACAGAGGGCACTGAGAAGAGCTTTGGTTTTAAGGCTTTTAAGTGGTTTCCAGATGTTCTGATAATGTCTGTTGGGTAGTGTGTTTTTGGTGGTTAGTGTTTGAAGGTGTCAGACGTATTAAGATCGGGGGGAGTTCAATCGCAGCCAAGGGTCTGCCTTTCACGGGTAATGAGTTTAAGCCAGTCTTGTGTCGAGAGTCCTTCCAACTGATGATTTACTCCGACCAGAGATATCCGTCGGGCTTCAGGGTAGCGGCTAAGGTATGCCATCTGATGTTGTGAGGTCACTTCGCTATCTTTATCGCCAATGATATGCAGTTGCTTCAGATTGTGTTGGCTGACCGGCAGTTGTGCCGGGTTGATAGAGTCGAACAGGGGTGAGTAACCATGACTGGATGTCCAGCTATCGGTATCCAGTGGTGCGGCAAGGGTAATCAGTTCGGTTACCTGAGGTGAGCGCTGGGCGATAATGGCTGCCAGCACACCGCCGCCGCTGTGGCCAACCAGAACTACCTGTTTGTCACCGGCTAACCGGGTTATGATCTCTTCAAGACTCTCAGCAACGCTTTCAGCGTAGCGTCCAAAGCTCCATAGATGGGGTGAGCAGTTGCGGCTGTTTTGCAGGCCAAAATAACAGGGCCGTCCCAGCCATACCGCATTGTCCAGGTCCTGGCGGGCTAGTTGTAACAGTGGGTTTTTAATTCCGGTGGGGTTGGCTGCAATGCGTGAGCCTTGTTTAATAAAGGGAATACCGTCACCTTCCAGATAAACCGTTAAGCAGTGCCGGTTAGAGGTGCTCTTTTCCGGTACAGCTAACCAGTGTTCGAACTGGGTGGAGCTGAGTTGTTGAAAGTGAAAGCCTGGAGGTGTATTCAGCGTCGGATCTGGTTTTACTGGTTGTTGCTGGCAGCCGCAAAGTATAAACGCAAACAGGGAGATACCTTGTAACAGTATCTCCCTGCGGTTGCACTTTGCTTTTAGTAGAGCAAATCGTTTCAGAATATCTCTCTGCTTATTTTAAAAGCTTATTTAAGAACTCATTTAAGAGCCTTTATCAAAACTCATAGCGGAACTGGGCAGCCAGACTGTGATTCTCGACATCGCTGTTATCCAGATAGGTGCTGTATCGCAGAGATAGTTTAGATGAATCTGACAGCATAACGGAAGTGCCCAACCCCAGGGTCATGTATTCCTGATCGAGTTCGCTGATATCCATATTGAGTACAGAGGAGCCGCCGACAAAGTTAACGGCAACACTGCGGGAGTCATCAGCGAACTCATGTACAAATGCCAGGCTGGCATTGAGTTCCACATCTTTCTGCTTTATCTGAAGGTATTTAACCAGCTCACCACCCAGAGTCAGACGAACCGATTCTGCCTGATCATCACCAACGGTCAGCGGCGTTACACCTGTTTCGGTATAACCATCGACATCAATTTTTTCGTAATTAGCGGCCAGTGAAGGTGTTAGCATCAGGCTATCTGAGGCGATAAAGTTATAACCGCCTTTAACCATCAGGTGCTGAGTAGTTGAGTCGGTTTTCGCTTTCATGGTATTGCCGCCAAAGTTCCGGCTGATACCATGGTTTGTCCAGCTGTAGCCCACCAGTCCATCAATAAAGATGTTTTCAGTCGGATAGAAGGTACCATAGGCAAACAGTGAAGTCGCTTCGGTGTCTGTTTCACCCTGATTTCCATCCTGTTCGGTGTTGTTGTTGGTGTAGCCCAGAGCAACACCAGCAAGTAGTTCAGGTGTAAAGCGGTAGTCAAACCCGACCGTTAATCCGTTGGTGTCAAAGTCACTGCCGACAGAGTTGTTGCTGGCGTCGAAAGAACCCTTGTCCATCCGGCCTTCGATGAACAGGCCCCTGGCCAGTGCTGATGGCTGTCCTTCACCTGCTGCGGCTCCGTTAATATCAGTGATGCCCTGTTCTTCGAGAATCTCGCGGTAAGAGACCATCTGGCCATTTTGTTCTATTTTCAGTTTATCCAGATCAATCTGCACAACGGTACCAGAGCGGCGCGAATTTAATCGCTGGTTGATATTTTGCAGCTGGAAGATACCTGTCTGACGGTTATAGCTGATAATCCGTGGTAGTGTACGGGAAGAGAGTTGTAGCTGCTGCATTCCACCGTTACCCGGTTGCGACTGAATCACATTGGACAGACAGTTAAGAAATGCTGCGGAGAAGGATTGAGCATCGGTGCCGCCAGCGCGCAGCAGGTTCAGGTCTGCTACGCAGCCCTGGGCAGCGATAGCGAGGTTGGTGTAATCATCTGTAGTGGTATCATAAGAAGATTGAGGTGGAAAGATTACCCCAGCCGCAGTTGTAAAACCGCCGCTGCCGTCAGCGATATAGGTGTCTGTACCGTCTGTACCAATGGCTGCGTCATTATTGCCGGAACTCATAGGCTGGTTGAGAATACCAGTCAGTGTTGCCCCTTTATCCTGCAGAGCGGTCAGGATAGAGTTGTAGTCCAGATTACTATCATAGATATCCCGGTCTTCATCGGTTACCAGGATGATGGCCACCCGTGCCCCGGGATCAAACGTCAGATTATCAAGGGCATATTGGATTCCCGCATAACCATCTTCAGTGCCCCCGTTTACCACCAAACCTGATGTCGCGGAAGCAAAGTCGCTGGCGTTGCCAAACTGTCCACTACCAACGGTGAATGGCCGTGGTGCTATTGCACTGTTGCCATAGCCTACCAGACCGAAGCTGGAACTGAGTCCGACGATGTCCTGCAGGTCAGTTTCCAGTTGTGAGGTGAAGTCGGGTAGCCAGGCGTGTTCCCCCGACATTGAACCGGACTCATCGACGACGAAAACCAGATTGACGTCAGCGGCGTATGCCTGATGGGTTGATGCGATTGCGATTGCGATGGAGAGCAGGGAGGCGGACAGCGTTTTGCTGATCACTCGTTTGAGGCGCATAGGAGGATTCCTTTCCGTAATTGATCTACTGATTGTTGTGTTTTAGTTGATTGACGTTGTACCCAGAGCGATCTCTGACTGCCACAGATACTGAATGTCTGATGGGCGATAGGATATTAAGTTTGCCGTTTAAGTTAAAGCTTATGTTGTCCTGTCCATGATCCAGGACAATTTTTTAACTGGAACTTTTTCAGGACTGCCCAAAATGACCGTAATATGACCGCGTCATTGTCCTTGAACTTTACATCAAAAGCTTAACTTTGCCGCTCTGTTTAAAAGCTATAAGACGCTGAGATTGAACCGAAGCTGTGGGTTTCTTTCTGGGTATCAAACTCTTTGCTGCGGAATACCCGGGCGTATGAGATTTTCCAGTCCTCGACCAGCATGCTGGCACCGATACTGACGTCGCCGACCCAATTCTCTTTATCCACCGAGTGGCTGTGACTGAATGTGTTACCGTCCAGGAATATATCCCGTAAAACCCAACGACCATCTATCGCTATAAAGCCGTGCAGGCCAAAGTTCTGGTCACGGCTGTAACCGGAGGTGCTTTGGGTGCGGAGGTCATTGCTACCCGGGGCGCTATTGTCTCCTCCGGGGCGGAGTGAAGAGGTACCGAAGTCATCGGGAAGGAACCAGCCTAAACGAAACTCTGCACCAGCGTTGAGATAGGTGGCGACGTTGCCGAGACTGGCGCCACCATGCCAGATAATGTCGTATTCCAGTGCGCCTTTAATACGCTGAACGGGGGTGCGGTATTTTCGTTCATAGACCAGTTGCAGCCCCAGTTCATTGTTCAGCTGATTATCCCAGCCATCAAACTTTTCGATGCCGCGGACATCGTGCACCAGATCCTGAGCTTCTTTTGCCAGTGATGCCGGGCCGATAAGGCCGATATTCATAATGGCGGAATCCATCCGCTGTTTATGCTTCAGGTGGTAACCCATCCCCAGATAGAGCCAGCCGGCATAGGGGCGGTCATCGGGATCAACCGTGGTGCGTTTGTTGTCTTTTGGGGTAAACATCTGCTGCCCCAGGGTGACAACCAGGTTACGGACGATCTCATCCTGTTTCGGCGGGGTATCGTCAAACAGGCCCAGCGGTGCGGTGATATAACGGTTATAGCGTCGCGCCCACACTGGTAGTCGTTTATCATCCAGATAACTGGTCAGGTCCGGTGAGGTCCAGGAAAAACGGATGCCGTTGGTATACTGCTGATCGGTATCGGCAAACAGGTCGTTTTCCAGATAAAAGTTAAAGGTTCCGGGGTTGGACTCGCTGCCGAGCAACGCTTTTTTTTCACTGGCAAAGGGATCCGGCTGCGAGGGAGCCGCCATAAGCGGGGCCGACAGTGTCAGCCCGACGGTTAGTATTACGGCTGTGGTTTTCATTAGAAGAACAGGTTTCTCTGGGGTTTTTTAATCATGATCTTCCACACCACTACCAGCAGAATCAACAGGATAATCAGTGACAGGTGGGCCACGTTTAGCTGATAGAACTGCCAGTCAGGCACCGGGCAGATACCGGCATTGTCCAGTGTGGTCAGCAGGGCATTGAGACTGCCTTTTTCCAGCAGGACAGAGGTGCTCTGCTGACAACTTTCAGAGATATCGCTGGTGTCGGCAAACAGGCTGCGCACAATGGTCACCAGGCCGCCGGCAATCAGCAGCAGATGCAGTGTCGCCAGCAACCGCTGAAAGTAGACACTGCGGTTTATCAGAAAACCGAGCAGAAAAAATCCTGCCATCAGCAGCAGTATGATGCGTATTACCGAACACAGGGCGCAATTACTCTGATCTATCAACGGTTCGATGTAGATCTCTGTGACGGCCAGACTGGCAACGCAGATCAAAAAGCCTAAGAGATTGTTTGAACGATATGAGGGCTTACCTGAAACTTCGAAGGTGCTCACATTATTGTCCTGATCGTTTAAAGTTTATTTTTTAGACCACTGTCCGTCAGGGGTTTGAACATATTGTCCGGTCGGAGCCCGCTGGGTCAGACGCTGGCCAATACGCAACTCGATAATATTTATCTCCACACCTGCGTTGCGGGCGGTTTCTGCGTACGCTTCCCGACGTTTACTGTTGATTGTTTTAACCAGATTATCAACCTCAGGGGTGCTTTTTACGACGCCGAGATAGCCGTTAAGTTGTTCACCTACCAGTCCCTGATTTTTAGCATCATCCAGGCTGATCGCCCAGGCAGAGGGGGTGATCGCCAGGCTCAGCAGCAGGGTCGCGAATGTCAGTATATTTTTTATCTGCTTCATGGTGCTGCTCCTCAGAATAGTTCGCTGTTTTCTTCTAACAGGTTATCAATCTCTTTATCGACCTTAATCAGTATCTCGTGTTTGATCTTCACATTAAGATTAATAGTGATCGGTTCATTTGGAACAGCGACCTGTACGGTTGGTGTACAGGCAGCCAACATCAGCATCAAACTGCATAATGTCAGCGATTGTAGTGTTTTTGGCATATACATATGCTGTTCTCCGTCAATAGTAAAGCACGTTTATGATACCGTTGTGGCGGCCCTGCCTGATTGTAACCTGTCAACGGTATCGCTTTTCCAGTGTTTTCGTCAATTTGTCTGTAAATTGAAGGGCTTGTAACAATTTCGGGATGTTTTCCTCGATATTGATGGTAAAGTCGACTGGCTGCCCCCGGTTCCAGTTGGGATTATGTCCTTTCAGGTGGGTTTTTAGCAGGGCCTCCCCATCTGGCTGGTAATCCAGTTCAATTCCCAGACTCTCATAGCGCATGTTGCGAAGCGCATCAAAGGCGATGCCCAGGGCCGGGTTGGCTTCCTGTAACGCCAGAAACTCCGCCGGTGGCTCGAACCTGATCCAGCCCCCGTCCGGGGTGCTGAGAACCTGTCCCCCTGTGATGGTTAACGCCCCGTCGCTGAAGTGGACCGGCATCTGACCATTAAGGGTTCCGCTACCGGTGAGTCCCTCCTGCTGCTCCAGCGCGATCAGTTGCGCCAGGTCGATCCCTGTCACCGCGATTGCTGTCTTAAAGTCGGGATTATCCAATGCCAGTGTTACCGGCAGGGTGGTCACCTTTCCTCCGAGTAGGTCAACAGTGCTACTGTCGAGCTGTAGCGTCTGTTTGCCCGCTGCGCTCTGTTCAAGGCGGTAGCGTCCTGAGAAGTTTTGCAGTGGCACACCAACATCGATAAAAGCGATCTCTAACTGACCGCTATCCTCTAATTTACCGCGGTGGTTCTTAACCGTTTCTGAACTCCAGTCGATGTCGTACAGATGGGTCTGATCGTAACTGAAGCTGGCTTTGTTTGTCCGGTTTAACAGCCGCAGAGCGATACCCGTGTTATTCATATCCAGCCAGCCCTGCTGGTGCAGTGTGCCTGCGGTGAATACCAGTTCCGGGGGGATCTCCTGGCTAAAACGTCGCAGTAGTTTTTCGATGCCGGTGAGTGGCACGGCGGTTTTCCAGCTGCCGGTGGTGCGGTTGCTTGTAAGATCTGTGGTGGTTGAACCGCTGACCTCTGTTGCAGCAGCCAGCAGCTTGTCCTGCAGATTAAGGCTGAAGCGCTGGCTAACTTTTTCCGGGCTGATGTCAGCATGGCTGTTCAGTTTTATCAGTGGCAGTGGGTGGGCGTTGTAAACCCCTTCGATCTGGTCAGCTGTCAGATCGGCCTGCAGATGCTGGTCACTGAGCCTGATCTCTGACAGTGAGAGTGAAAGAGGTGCAGAGCTGATCTGTATATCTGGTTGTCCGGCGGATTTAATCGTCACTGGTTGCAGTCTGATAAGCAGATCTGTCCGGGGCAGCTGTAGCGTGTTGATACCGGACTGGCTGAGTGTTTGCACCGTGGTTTTAATCTGCAGGGGGTTAATCAGCTCAACCTGTATAGCATCGGAGCGAATTGTCGGGGCTCCTGACCCGCTCCCGTGGGCTGCAAACTGCTGACCGTTGGCGGATAGCTGCTCTATGGTCAGCGTCAGCTCATCGTTCTCCAGTAGCAGCGCTGAGTTCTGTTGCATATCCAGTCGCGCCAGTTCAGGGATGGGCCGCTGCAGGGCAACCTGACTAGAGACCTGGTAGTGATGACTGGTGGCACTGAGACCGCTGTCGAGGGGGATTTCGCTACTGCCTGAGAGCGTAACGGTGCCGGATATTTCAGGCAGGGAGACCGGCGCAGGCAATGCCATAAACGCCGTTAACAACGGCTGCTGCAATAGTATCTGCAGTTGTTCCGGGTAGAGGTTTGTCTGGCTTTGGACACTAAGCTGTGGTGCCTGATAGGACAGTGAAAAGCGGGCTTCAAGGGCGGGAATCTCCTGGGTGGACAGGGTCAGCTGGCCGGTATCCTGATGGTCAACCATCAGCTTCAGAGCGATCTGCGGGGCATCCTGAATCTGGTCAACACTGAGGCGGAGCTGCTCATTATCGGTTGAAAGATGACCGGAAAAAACCAGTGGAGGAAAGCTGTCGGTTTCAGAAGATGAATGGATATTGACCCTGAAGTGTTCCAGTTTAATCGTATCGGCGGGTAACTGCTTTAACAGATAGGAGGGCAGAGGAGGGAACGGCAGCTGTCCCGGTTCAGTCGTGGCTGCTGAACGCTGCGCTAAAGCCAGATCCAGCTGCAGCCCATCTATATGCAAACTTTTAACCCGCTGTGAATTAAATAACAGCCAGGGGGTGAAGCGCAGATCGATTGCTTCTGCCGTCAGGACGAACGACTGATCCGGAGTGCTTTTCTGTAGTTTAAGCTGGTTGATCCGGATCGTGTTAAGGCCGGGTCTTTGTAAGTCAAAGCTGGCATCGATCTGCTGCTCTGCCAAAAGCTGGCGGACACTGTATTCGGCAATTGCCGGAAGCGCTGCATAGACACTGGCTATCAGGAAGCACAGGAGAGCCGTGGCTATCAGCAGTTTGCGCATGCACCTCTCCCTGTCACAATATTAAACCCCGTTAAACATCAGATATCCTCCAGCTCCATCTCACAGAGCCGGTCGACTGCATCCCTCAGATGAAAGATGATCTTCGCATACTGGTCGCTGTCGGCGGCAATATCAATATCGCTGAGCCGGTCAGCTGTTTCTTCCAGCGAGGCGCCCTGGGCACTGATACCGTTATCATCCAGTAACCAGTATATCAGACCATAGATCTCTGCCCGGGTTTCAACCGCATCCAGATCCGCCAGAAAATGGCCGCGCAACTGTTGTAACAGCTTAAACAGTGGGTCATCCAGGTCTGTTTCTACATAGAGCCTTAGCAGGGTGTCGGCATCCCCGATCAGGTAATCTGCCGCCCCCGGTGCTGCCGCTGTTTCGCTGTCGCAGGGTTCAAGGTGAAACGCATCGTTGTGACTACGGATAATAAAACGCATATCGGCGTTGCCTGATCTTTTAAGGTTGAACTGAGTAAATGTTTCAGCCGGAGAGTCTGAGGGTTAACGGATCTTACGCACCACATTAAGGCCATCCCTGACGGTCAGGAAGACGTTTTCCACGTCCGGGTCCTGGGCGATAAGACGGTTAGTTTCCACCAGAATATCATCGATCTCCGATTCCGGTTGTACCACTTTGCCCGACCAGAGCACATTATCGAGTACGATCAGTCCACCGGGACGGGTCATCTCTTTTACCCGGTTATAGTAGTTAAGGTAGTTGCGTTTATCGGCATCGATAAAGGTGAAATCCAGTGTCAGGTCGAGGCTTTCGATGGTTTCCAGGGCGCGACCAAAGATCACTTCAATTTTATGGCCGTGTTCGCTGCGATCGTAGAAGGTCTGGGCAAACTCTATCGCCCGGGGGTTGGTTTCGCAGCAGATAAGCCGGCCATCTTCGGGCATCCCTTCGGCAATAGAGAGTGCAGAGTAACCGGTAAACATGCCGATCTCCAGCGCCACTTTCGGCTGATGGATCGCACTCAGCAGCTTCAGGGTGCGGCCCACTAAACGCCCGGAGAGCTTTTGCGGCCAGCCCATATTTTCGTTGGTTTTATCGATCAGTTCCTGCAGCAGGGGAGGCTCTTCGCCGGTATGGATAAAGGCGTAATCTTCGATGGCTTCATCAACCAGATACTGGGTCATTCTGTCTCTCTCAACATCACATGTCTGACCCGGACTTTCAGTGCCGTTGCCCTGTTCGGTTCCGGGTAAATTTTGCCGGGGATAATATCACTTTTGAGGCGTGTAGGGATAATGCTGTGTTACCCGGCCAATAATGATGAACGGTGACATTTTTCCGCTGTATCCGGGGATATGCCATAGGTTGGGGATGAAAAATCCCTTACAATGATCGTTTTTAAACATTGTAAAAGTGGAGTAACCCCTTGGACCCCCTGATTCTGTTTCTCTGTACCGGTTTTGTCTCTATGTCTGCTGCACTGAGTGCCGGGCAGCTGAATAAACTGGCGGATGCTGATAAGCCCGCATTTATGCAAAGCCGTAATGGTGCGGTAATGGTGATTATGGCGGGAAATCTGGGGGCGCTGACACTGATCGGTGCGCTGGCGTATGGTTTCCGGTTGCTGGAGTGGTGGATCCCGCTTAGCTCTGTTTTCCTCTCTTTCCCGGCCATCTCTCTGGGTATTACCCAGCGCCTGTTGGGTGATCGGGTGAATCTGTTTCTGATGCTGCCACTGACCCTGGTGTCTATCGGTCTGCTATATCATTTCTGGTAAGCTTATTCTCTCCATCAACAGGAATGACAATGATGACTGCCCAGCTGACTGAACTGTTAAATAGCCCCCTGATGATCGCAGCGTCAGGTGTCGTGCTGGGTTTGCTGTTGGGTCTGATCTGGTTGCAGCTGACAAAACAGAAACTCAGCAGTCAGCATCGTTCCCAATTGCAGCAAGCTGAGATGGAACAGCAGAAGCTACTGGAGCAGTTGGAACGTTTTCAGGTTGATCAGGCGATGACCAGCGACAAAGTTCAGTATCTGGAACAGGAGCTGCAGCTAAACAGTGCGCGGGTGCGGGATCTGGAGCTGGATCAGGTACGGTTGCAGCAGGTTGAGGCGCATAAATATGCGCTTGATGATCAACTGGCAGAGCAACAGGAGCAGATGGATAATCTGCAACGCTTATTAAGTCAGCGACAGGCACGTATTGCCGAACTGGAAAGCCGGCTGGAGAGTGAGCGGGAATCACAGTCAGAGAAACTGCAGTTGCTGACTGAAGCCCGGGATCAGCTGAAAAGCGAATTTCAGAATCTTGCGAACAAAATCTTTGAAGAGAAATCAGCGAAGTTTACTACTGCGAATAAAGACTCTCTCGGTTCACTGTTAACCCCGCTACGCGATCAGTTGGGCGAGTTTAAGCGCAAGGTAGAGGATGTCTACGATAAGGAAGCCAAAGACCGCCGCTCGTTGTATGAACAGATTACCCAGCTGAAAGAGCTGAATCAGCAGATGAGTATGGATGCGGTTAACCTGACCAATGCCCTCAAGGGCGAGAGTAAGACTCAGGGAAACTGGGGCGAGGTGATTCTCGAACGGGTGTTGGAACAGTCCGGTTTGCGAAAAGGCTATGAATATGAAACCCAGGTCTCACTCAGTGAGCAGGGACAGCGCTATATGCCGGATGTCATTATCCGTCTGCCGGACGAAAAAGACGTTATTGTGGATGCGAAAGTCTCTCTGACCGCCTATGAAAAGTACTGCTCTGCTGATGAAACCCCGGCACAGGAGCAGGCATTAGCTGAACACCTGCAATCGATTCGCAACCATATCCGGGGGCTGAGTGATAAAGCGTATCAGAGCCTGGAAGGGGTTCGATCCCTTGATTTTGTGCTGATGTTTATCCCCGTGGAGGGCGCTTTTTTGTTAGCCCTGCAGCAGGATAAAGAGCTGTTCAGCTTTGCCTACGAACGCAACATTATTCTGGTGAGTCCCTCGACGCTGCTGGTGACGTTGCGGACCATCAATAATATCTGGCGTTATGAGCGGCAGAACCGTTTTGCGCAGGAGATCGCCCGTCGTGGCGGTGAGCTGCACGATAAGTTTGTTGGTTTTGTCGAATCCGTGGAGGATATCGGGCGTCATCTTGGGCGCACTCGGGCGGCCTACGACACCGCGCATAAACGCCTCAGCAGTGGCAAGGGGAATCTGGTTAATCAGGCGGCCTCACTGCATAAGCTGGGGGTGAAAAACAAGAAAGAGCTGGATAAAAAACTGACTGATCATGCCTCAGAGTCCGACCCGGATGCTGAACAGCTGGAGATTCTCGACAGATGATCTCGGTGGTGGGTTATGGTTCGCTGTTATCAGAAAGTTCTGCCCGCCAGACGGTGCCAGCGCTGCAAAACTTTCGTCTGGTACGGGTGCCCGGTTTTCGACGTATTTTTAATAAAGTCGGTATCGTGTTTCTCAGCCGTCACGGAGCTGATCCGGAGAGCCTGCAACTGGCCTCCTGTTCAACGCAGAGAGTGGCGGGGTGTGACATTATCTGTAGTCAGTTTGAATGCTCCGCTGAGGATTTTGTCGGCCTCTATGAACGGGAACACCGGTTTCGCTGGATAGAGGTGGAAACCCTGCCATTAGACCCGTTACAGGCGCCTGATACACCCTCTGTGGGGCGGATGTGTACCGGTTATGATGATCTGGACTACCGCCTCAATAAATGTGTGACACCACAGGAGTATGAGCTGCGGGTAGGGCGGTTCTATACGGGGGCTATCTGGCGCGATGATATTCTGCCTTTCCCCCGTTATCTCGCCTTCTGTTTGCAAGCGGCCGCCTCTCAGGGCCGTGTTGTGCTGGATAACTTTCTGGACAGCAGCTATCTTGCCGATGGTCAGTCAACGCTCAGAGCCTATCTGGAACAGACCCCGGAGTTGCAGGACTGGCGTAATTTTGAAACGGGTTATCACTATCCCTCCCGCTAGTTCGCACGGTTATCTAGCTTTATTTTTGATCCTGTTTATAAATTATTTTCCCATCGTTGAATAAAAATTCGGCGGCATGTTTTGCCCGGTTGTTTTTATCAATATGGTGTTTTGAATTTTTATGGAAAATCAAAACTAAATATTGAAAATTCCTTAATTCATCAAAATTAAGTTTTGAAAATTCTCAAAATCATCAAAATTAAATATTGATATGTATATTTACAGTCAAAACTTAATTTTGATTTTTGTTTATTTTTTGTACAAAAAAGACGCGATATGTGATAAAAATAGAGGGGTATTCAAAGACGTGCTATATTTGCCGCAACGGCAGAGGCGGTAGGCGATTTGCCGCTAAAGATGGCAAAAAATTGCCGATATAGAGAAAAGGCTTCAAAATTTTACAAATATTTAATGGCTAAAATGTTGTGTTTAAAGAAGTACCCATTTTTAGCAATTATTTGGTTTATTTTTTGCTGTAGTTGTCAATAATATTGCAAACAGCAAAAAGAATGGTTTTACCGGGTAAAAAAATATCCGGGGTTGGTCAAATAACATTCAGGGCTGAAGCAAAAAGCAGCCGGTAAATTACCGTTTCTCGGTAGAGGGGCGGATAGCTAAGTATGTGACTGGATATGGCAATGACGAGCAATATGATCGTGGCACTGGATATCGGCACCTCGAAAGTGGTGTGTCTGGTGGGCGAGATTGGCCTGGATGGCACGATCGATATCGTTGGTATTGGCTCCCATGAGTCGCGGGGGCTGAAGCGGGGCGTGGTGGTGAATATCGAATCCACCGTGCACTCCATTCAGCGGGCCGTGGAAGAGGCCGAGCTGATGGCGGGCTGCAAGATCCACTCGGTGACGGTGGGGGTCGCCGGCAGTCATATCAACAGCATGAACTCCCACGGTATCGTTGCCGTCCGCGACGGCGAAGTGATGGAACATGATCTGGAACGGGTGATTGATGCGGCCCGGGCGGTAGCGATTCCTGCCGATCAGAAGATTTTGCATATCCTGCCGCAGGAGTATGTTATCGATAACCAGGAGGGCATTCGCGAACCGCTGGGGATGTCCGGGGTGCGACTGGAAGCCAAAGTACATCTGGTGACCGGCGCGGTGAATGCGGTGCAGAACATTGAGAAGTGCGTTAAACGCTGTGGTCTGGCGGTGGATAACGCGGTGCTGGAACAACTGGCATCCAGTTACTCGGTGCTGACCGAGGATGAGAAAGAGCTGGGTGTCTGCATGGTGGATATGGGGGGCGGTACCACCGATATCGCTATCTTCACCGGTGGCGCGATCCGCCATACCGCGGTGATCCCGATCGCCGGTGATCAGGTGACCAACGATATTGCCATGGCGCTGCGCACACCGACACCCCATGCGGAAGAGATCAAGATCAAATATGCCTGTGCGCTGGCCCAGCTGGCCAGCGCCGAGGACACCATCAAGGTGCCCAGTGTCGGTGATCGTCCGGCACGGGATCTGTCGCGGCAGGCGCTGGCAGAGGTGGTTGAACCGCGCTATGACGAACTGTTCACCCTGGTGCAGGCGGAACTGCGTCGCAGCGGTTTTGAAGATCTGGTGGCCGCAGGGATAGTACTGACCGGGGGCACGGCGAAGATGGAAGGGGCGGTGGAGCTGGCGGAAGAGATCTTCCATATGCCGGTGCGACTGGCGTTGCCAAAAGGTGTGCGGGGCATGGGAGATATCCTTAACAGCCCGATCTACGCCACCGGCATCGGTCTGTTGCAATACGCCAAACAGGATAGTCATCATCAGGGGGATGCCGTCCCGGTTGATGATGATGAACCAGAAAAAGAGAACATACTGAACCGGATGAAAGCCTGGTTTCAGGGGAATTTTTAGAACGTAACATAAGCAATACAACAGGTGCGGGTTGGGCACTGAACCTGGAGGATAAGGGACATGTTTGAATTAGTTAATAACATCGCGCAGAACGCCGTCATTAAGGTGATTGGCGTCGGTGGTGGCGGTGGTAATGCCGTACAGCACATGGTCTCATCGGAGGTTGATGGGGTCGAATTTATCTGTGCCAATACCGATGCGCAGGCTCTCAACAATATGGGCTCGCGCAACGTCCTGCAGCTGGGTGGCGAAATCACCAAGGGGCTGGGTGCGGGTGCTAATCCGGATATCGGTCGTGAAGCGGCGATGGAAGACCGTGAGCAGATTCTGGAGATGCTCAGCGGTGCTGATATGGTGTTTATCACCGCGGGAATGGGTGGTGGTACCGGTACCGGTGCGGCGCCAATCGTTGCTGAAGTGGCCAAAGAGCTGGGTATTCTGACGGTTGCTGTGGTGACCAAGCCGTTCCCGTTCGAGGGTAAGAAGCGGATGCTGATCGCCGAACAGGGGATCAAAGAGCTGTCCGAGCATGTCGACTCGCTGATTATCGTGCCCAACGAAAAACTGCTGCAGGTACTGGGTAAAAACTGCACCCTGATGAAAGCGTTCGACGAAGCGAATGATGTCCTTAAAGGGGCGGTGCAGGGGATCTCTGATCTGATTATCCGCCCGGGTATGATCAACGTCGACTTTGCAGACGTACGCACGGTGAT
>NZ_FOGB01000008.1:75274-207505 GCF_900111095.1 Amphritea atlantica
GTGGAAGAGGCCGAGCTGATGGCGGGCTGCAAGATCCACTCGGTGACGGTGGGGGTCGCCGGCAGTCATATCAACAGCATGAACTCCCACGGTATCGTTGCCGTCCGCGACGGCGAAGTGATGGAACATGATCTGGAACGGGTGATTGATGCGGCCCGGGCGGTAGCGATTCCTGCCGATCAGAAGATTTTGCATATCCTGCCGCAGGAGTATGTTATCGATAACCAGGAGGGCATTCGCGAACCGCTGGGGATGTCCGGGGTGCGACTGGAAGCCAAAGTACATCTGGTGACCGGCGCGGTGAATGCGGTGCAGAACATTGAGAAGTGCGTTAAACGCTGTGGTCTGGCGGTGGATAACGCGGTGCTGGAACAACTGGCATCCAGTTACTCGGTGCTGACCGAGGATGAGAAAGAGCTGGGTGTCTGCATGGTGGATATGGGGGGCGGTACCACCGATATCGCTATCTTCACCGGTGGCGCGATCCGCCATACCGCGGTGATCCCGATCGCCGGTGATCAGGTGACCAACGATATTGCCATGGCGCTGCGCACACCGACACCCCATGCGGAAGAGATCAAGATCAAATATGCCTGTGCGCTGGCCCAGCTGGCCAGCGCCGAGGACACCATCAAGGTGCCCAGTGTCGGTGATCGTCCGGCACGGGATCTGTCGCGGCAGGCGCTGGCAGAGGTGGTTGAACCGCGCTATGACGAACTGTTCACCCTGGTGCAGGCGGAACTGCGTCGCAGCGGTTTTGAAGATCTGGTGGCCGCAGGGATAGTACTGACCGGGGGCACGGCGAAGATGGAAGGGGCGGTGGAGCTGGCGGAAGAGATCTTCCATATGCCGGTGCGACTGGCGTTGCCAAAAGGTGTGCGGGGCATGGGAGATATCCTTAACAGCCCGATCTACGCCACCGGCATCGGTCTGTTGCAATACGCCAAACAGGATAGTCATCATCAGGGGGATGCCGTCCCGGTTGATGATGATGAACCAGAAAAAGAGAACATACTGAACCGGATGAAAGCCTGGTTTCAGGGGAATTTTTAGAACGTAACATAAGCAATACAACAGGTGCGGGTTGGGCACTGAACCTGGAGGATAAGGGACATGTTTGAATTAGTTAATAACATCGCGCAGAACGCCGTCATTAAGGTGATTGGCGTCGGTGGTGGCGGTGGTAATGCCGTACAGCACATGGTCTCATCGGAGGTTGATGGGGTCGAATTTATCTGTGCCAATACCGATGCGCAGGCTCTCAACAATATGGGCTCGCGCAACGTCCTGCAGCTGGGTGGCGAAATCACCAAGGGGCTGGGTGCGGGTGCTAATCCGGATATCGGTCGTGAAGCGGCGATGGAAGACCGTGAGCAGATTCTGGAGATGCTCAGCGGTGCTGATATGGTGTTTATCACCGCGGGAATGGGTGGTGGTACCGGTACCGGTGCGGCGCCAATCGTTGCTGAAGTGGCCAAAGAGCTGGGTATTCTGACGGTTGCTGTGGTGACCAAGCCGTTCCCGTTCGAGGGTAAGAAGCGGATGCTGATCGCCGAACAGGGGATCAAAGAGCTGTCCGAGCATGTCGACTCGCTGATTATCGTGCCCAACGAAAAACTGCTGCAGGTACTGGGTAAAAACTGCACCCTGATGAAAGCGTTCGACGAAGCGAATGATGTCCTTAAAGGGGCGGTGCAGGGGATCTCTGATCTGATTATCCGCCCGGGTATGATCAACGTCGACTTTGCAGACGTACGCACGGTGATGTCTGAGATGGGCACATCAATGATGGGTACCGGCTCAGCCCGCGGTGATAATCGTGCCATTGAAGCCGCCGAAGCCGCTGTGCGCAGTCCGCTGCTGGAAGATGTCGACCTGATGGGGGCTCGCGGTATTCTGGTGAATATCACCGCTGGTCTGGATCTAGGTCTTGGCGAGTTCAGCGATGTGGGTCAGGTAATCGAAGAGTTTGCTTCAGATAGCGCGACTGTTGTGATCGGCACCGTTATCGACCCTGAGATGTCTGATGAGATTAAAGTCACTGTCGTGGCAACCGGGCTGGGTGGTGCTGAAAAGCAGGATATCCGGGTGGTCAGTAATGGCTCGTCTGCTTCAGGTTCCCGTCGTGCCGCCAGCGCAGTCAGTGATTACAGCCAGCTTGAGCTGCCAACCGTTATGCGTAATCGCAACGATTCTGTCCGTGCTCAGGATAACCCTGTGGTTGAGCCGGAGCCTGCGTCAGAGTCACGTAAAACAGGTACGGATGATATGGAGTTTCTGGATATCCCAGCATTCCTGCGTCGTCAGGCTGATTAAAAGATAGCCCATTGGGGTATGTCCCACCCCTTATCTTTTAACAGCCAAACTTACCCCGCCTGCGGAGCCATCCCAGGCGGGGTTTTCTTTTTTAAGTCGCTGAAATCCCGGTTAGGTTGCGGTTTTCAACGAATCCGAAAAAAGTCGTTAAAAACCGTTCCAGATGTTTGATTTAAGTCCTGAATTCTATTAAAGTACGCGGCCTCTGATATCGGCATCAGAGAGAACGCCGAGGTTTACGACGGCGTTAACCCGCACCCAGATGTGCAGGTTATAAGTCTGAAAAGACAGCGTAAGCAACATACGTGGTGAGGTGTCCGAGCGGTTGACTCGGAGGCGAAGCCGCAGAGAACATCGGAGTTTACGACGATGGTAACGAGCACGCAGGCGTGCAGGTTATAAGTCTGAAAGGACAGCGTAAACAACATACGTGGTGAGGTGTCCGAGTGGTTGACTCGGAGGCGAAGCCGGAGAGAACATCGGAGTTTACGACGATGGTAACGAGCACGCAGGCGTGCAGGTTATAAGTCTGAAAGGACAGCGTAAACAACATACGTGGTGAGGTGTCCGAGTGGCCGAAGGAGCACGCCTGGAAAGTGTGTATACCGCAAGGTATCGAGGGTTCGAATCCCTCCCTCACCGCCATCTAATTCATACAAAAATGCCCAGTCTCTGACTGGGCATTTTTGTATGTGCTAATTAGTGGCTGGAGATGGGAGTGGACGAGGACCCTCGACAGGGTTCGAGCCGAGCGAAGCGAGACCACATCGGAGCCTGCGACGATAGCCCGAAGGGCGAGGAGTGAAACGATGAGTAACCCCTCCCTCACACCTATACCAGGTTGTACCGGCGGCGGCAGGTCACTGTCAGAATATTAGAAAAGGGGCTGCAGCGAGAGATTTGGCGGCGTAGTTCCCGCAATAGAACTTGTTCTCTAGGTTTGACATATTGTCTTCACTGAAGTCGAAAGGCAGTGACTCGGACTGACCACAGTGAATGCATTGCTTAAGTTTTGTTGTTCTGACAGCGTAGCAGGAACAGCATTGCCAGCCGGATTTGGCGCCAGCTTCAGAGGCATATTTGGCAATTCTAATAAGATCATTCAGGCGTCTAGCTATGTTCTCGGCAATTTGAGGATCACTTCTTTCTCGGAGTCGTTGCTCTCTTAGCTCATTTGCTCGGTTAGCTTCTTGCAGCTTTGCCTGTTTTTTTGCCTCTATCAGGTCTCTTTTAGCCTGTACTAGGTCTTCGAATTCTCTTTTGCGTTGATCTTGTCTGGACTTGGAATGGAATAGCCATTCTTTAGCTTGTACTGAGTCAAGCATGAGTTCTCGCATAGCACTCAGGAAGCCTTTCGATTGCTCTTTGTAAGTGTCTGCAAGGAAATTCATTGATATACGAACGGTGGCTTCGTTGGGGCGTAGATAGTGCTTACTGTCAGCCATAACGAGGTTTAAGGGGTGTCCGTTGATACTGATTTCAATCCTGATCTTGTCGCTAGGAGAATCTGAGATGTTTGGAAAGTTGTTCAGTCTGTATGGCAAACGCTTAGCTTCAGTTATTAAGTACTCTTTTTCCAGACCAAGAAAACTATCTGAATGTACTACCTTGTATTCAGGGAGTGAAATCTCAGAGCCTTCTTCTAGTATCCGCTTAGCCATCCAGAAGATACAGCGGGCAAAGCTCGCAGGACAAGGATGGTCATCATCTACTTTCTTAGGTTGATGTGCGAAATGGTAGGCTTTTTCAGAGCCTTGTCTTGCTTGCATTGGCGCGCCACAAAATAAGCACTCGCAATCACAGGCGTTGCCTCGATCTACTTCCTCAGGTGCTACTGTTTTCCCTGTTGGAATATGTTTAGCGAAGGGTAACAATAAGGAACTCATTGTCTCTCCTTGTGTAGTAATCCGTTTACATCCGATAGAACTTTATACTAAGCCTTTTAATCTTAATATTATCCTTATTTACAGGGTGGGCTATGAGTAGGTGCTTTCTGCTAGTCGTTTTATGATCTCAGATATTCAGCCATGGGTCTTCATCAATGGGGTAGAACCCAAAACAATAGGGAGGGGCTAAGCCTCCTTCAGTCCATTTACTTGCTGTATTGATAGGTTTGACATCAGATGTCTTAACTTATATGTTTCGCGATAACACTATCCAAGTGTTATCAACTTTCATGTCGTGAGACACGAAGAGATTCACAATGCAGTATGAAGTTTATGATGACAATGGTTGCCCGTTAGGTGTTGCGCCAAAGTGTTTACCCAGAGCAAAGCCTACTTAATGCAGGTATATGATCTATGAGGATCGAGGTAAGAGTCTTTACCCGCTTGGCCTATACCCGTTACTAGACAATGCTTTAAGGCAACTCGGGAGACTTGAAATAGATGGTGTGAAAGCTCAGATCATTCGATATAACGGTTAGCTTACTGGCCGACACTTTCGATCATCTAATAAATAACGAAAAAGCCTGGTTTAACCACCGGGCTTTTTTATGTTTGGAATATGGGCTTCGTCTAAGCCCTGAACAATATCCCCCATTCCCCCCATTCCCCCCATTCCCCCGATTCCCCTAGAGCCCCCCTGATAACGCTTGTATACTAGCCGCAATTTTGTCTCAGACTCACCATGGGTTCACTATTTTGCATACACTTGCGCAGTTAAAATCCGGCGAATTAGCGGGTATTCAGCACCTGAAATTGTCAGAAAATTTGACCACTTTCCCCATGGATATTCTGTCGCTGGCGGATACTCTGGAAATTCTTGACCTGTCCCACAACCGGTTGGATGCATTGCCGGATGAGCTGAGACAGCTGCATAAGCTTAAAATCTTGTTTGCTTCAAATAATCGTTTTGAAACGCTGCCAGAGGTGCTGGGTGAGTGCACTAATCTGGAGATGGTGGGGTTTAAAGCGAACAGAATAAGCCGGGTGCCGGAAAACTCTCTACCACCCCGGTTACGCTGGCTAATCTTAACGGACAACCGGATTGAAACTCTGCCAGAGACGCTGGGCGAGCGGCCCCGGTTACAAAAGTTAGCCTTAGCGGGTAATCGCTTAACCGATCTGCCGAAGAGTATGGCTAAGTTAACCAACCTTGAGCTAGTGCGTATCTCTGCTAACCAGTTGAGTGAATGCCCTGAACAGTTGCTTGATCTGCCGAAACTCGCCTGGATTGCGTTCTCGGGTAATCCATTCAGTCGCTCAGACCTGAGGATTGAATCTGTTCCGCTAATGCAGTCATCCAGCTTTACCCTGCAGGAAGTGTTGGGGCAGGGGGCATCAGGTGTGATTTCAAAAGCGGTGTGGAATGAGGATCAAACCCACTTTCCTGATGAGATAGCGGTGAAGGTATTCAAAGGTGAGGTGACCTCTGATGGCTATCCGGAAGATGAACTGCATGCCTGTTTAAAGGCTGGAGAGCATCCCAATCTGGTTAAGCCATTGGCGCAGGTGGATGAAAATGGCTATCTGGCGCTGATCATGAACCTGATTCCACCGCACTATCGTAACCTGGGATTGCCGCCCTGTTTTCAGAGTTGTACCCGTGACAACTTCCCCGAGGGTGTTTCGCTATCGATCGAACAGATCGATAAAATTGTGCAGCAGATGGTGAGTGTCTTCAATCATTTGCATGATCAGCAGGTCTGTCATGGTGATCTGTATGCCCATAACACCCTGTATGACGAGGATGCGAATATCATATTTGGTGACTTTGGCGCGGCCAGTATGTATCACATGCTAACAGAGACACAGCAGGAAAAGATCAGACAGATTGAGCGGCGGGCACTGCATCATTTTATTGATGACCTGTTGAGTATTTGTGCTGAAGCCGATCAGCAGAAGCTTAAATTTATGCGCCTGAAACAGAAAGCTACGCATTAGCGTGTCAGGATAAAAGCAGAAGCGGCGATCATCTCTCTTTCAGCTGAATTCAGCATAAATTGAAAACGATAAAGCCTGGTCTGACGATCGGGCTTTTTTGTATCGGACACATGATAGGAACCAGGTGCGGTGAACTCCCCCAGTTTTTATATAGATATTGGTTGCATTGTCTGTCTGTGCTTATGACAAATTATATTCAGGTCAATGAAGCTACATATCTATTATCAGCTGTTAGCCGGCGATCTTAGTGTGGGGTAGTGGGTAAAACGATGAGTTCTACCGATTCTGTTTAGGTATTGTAATGCAGCTGTATGGCGTTTGCCGGCCATATATCAATATATCTGGGTGATCATGGCGATTGTTGGTTTCCGCTCTGGGTTAGCATAGCTAATCGTTTCGGTTAGGAAAGATCGTTTTACAGCGATAGGTGGTTTTTCTAAGGTGGGCATAAAGTAACTCAGTAAAGAGATCTTCTGTTATGTCTGTACATCAAGCAAAAATTAACTGGCAACACAACCCCCACCGTTCTGATTCAGCGACGTACTCGCGCAATCATCAGGTCAGCCTGAATGGAGATCAGCAGCTTAAGGTATCGGCCTCGACGGAGTTTAAGGGAGATCCGAACTGTGCAGATCCCGAGCAGATGCTGGTGAGCGCTGTTTCCAGCTGCCATATGCTGTTTTTCCTGGCGATCGCAGAGTTTCAGGGGTTCCAGGTTGAATCATACGAAGACGTTCCTGAGGGATATCTTGAAAAGAACGCTAAAGGCGGTATGGAAATTACCCGTATCGTTCTTTCCCCCAGTGTGACATTCGCCGGTGATAAACAGCCCGATCAGCAAACCATTGCGAAAATCCATGCCAATGCACATAAAAACTGCTTTATCAGAAACTCTGTCACAGCCAGTGTTGAGATCAATCATTCTTAACAGTTGATATTTTGTGAGGGATTCTATGAATACTAATCAGTTAAACGAGAGTATTTTGCTGCGTAGCGATGAGAAGGGTGCCGTTTTTCTCTCATTAAACCGGCCGGATAAATTAAATACCTTGTCAGAAGCGATGCTGGCTTCACTACAGCAGGAACTAGATAGTATTGCTGCTGATCCCACCGTACAGTGTGTCGTCCTGAGTGCTGAGGGGCGTGGGTTTTGTGCCGGGCACGATCTGCAAGAGATGCGCAGCAACCCAACGCATAGTTACTATCAGGAGCTGTTTCGTCGTTGTGGTCAGGTGATGCAGAGCATCCTTAATCTGCCAGTACCAGTCGTTGCAAAGGTCGGTGGTATCGCCGCCGCTGCAGGCTGTCAGCTGGTCGCCAGCTGTGATCTGGTGATCGCGGCCAGGTCGGCCCGATTCGCCGTTCCGGGCATTAATGTGGGGTTGTTCTGTTCAACCCCGGCGGTTGCCCTGTCACGCAATATCTCACCTAAGCGGGCATTCGATCTGCTGGTGACCGGCGATATTATTGATGCCGATACCGCGCTGGAATGGGGGCTGATCAGCAGTGTGGTTGATGATGCGGATCTGGATAACGCCGTTACGGAAAAAATCGAAAAAATTCTCAGTAAGAGTCCTTCTGCTGTCCGGTTTGGCAAATCGATGTTTAATCCGCAACGCCAGATGTCGCTGGCTGATGCCTATGAATTTGCCGGCAATGTTATGGCGGATAATATGATGAGTCCCGACGCGGGCGAAGGTATTGATGCCTTTCTTGCCAAACGGGCACCGGTCTGGGAAAAGCCGGCGGGCTGAGGTTTTTATCTGAGAAAGCCAGTGTGGATCTGCTGGTTTTACTGGCTTTCAATGAATTTAGCATTAGATATTGACGTTATCAGACATACTTTACTGGCGCAGGTGAGATAGCTTATCTGACGTAGAGGTCGCTGATGAGTCTTACACAAGAGTAACAATAAAATGACCGAGCAATGTGCATTCAATCAGGCGCTGGAGAAAAACACGGCTAACTATGTCGCACTGTCGCCACTCAGCTTTATTAAGCGGGCCGCAGCGGTGTATCCGGACAGGTCTGCTGTGATATACGACGATAAAGTCTATTCCTGGCGCCAGACCTATGGCCGCTGCTGCCAGTTAGCCTCGCTGTTGCAGCAGTTTGGTATTGGCCGCGGCGACACAGTGTCAGCCATGCTGCCAAATATTCCCGCCATGTATGAGGCTCATTTTGGCGTGCCTATGGTTGGTGCCGTGCTGAATGCAATCAATATTCGCCTGGATGCTGAAGCGATAGGTTTTATTCTTAACCACAGCCGCACGCGGCTTTTACTGGTGGATACAGAGTATGCCGATGTCATCGAGAAAGCGCTGACTCTGGTCGAAGGAGATGCCCCGATTGTTATCAACGTTGCTGACTCTGGCTATGAGGGAGGGCGGCTGCTTGGCGATTTTGAATATGAAGCATTACTGGCTGAACAGCCAGAAGAAACTGAGTGGAAACTGCCAGCCGATGAGTGGGATGCCATTGCGCTGGGCTATACCTCCGGCACCACCGGAAATCCCAAAGGCGTGGTCACTCACCATCGTGGTGCTTATCTGAATGCCGTCAGCAATACAATGTCATGGAGCTTACCTTCAAAGGTGGTATATCTGTGGACTCTGCCAATGTTTCATTGCAATGGCTGGTGTTTTCCCTGGACACTGGCTGCGATCGGTGGAACCAGTGTCTGCCTGCGTAAAGTTGATGCGGAAAAAATTCATCAACTGATGCGACAGCATCATGTCACCCATTATTGTGGTGCTCCAATCGTCCATTCGATGATTGCCGATGCTGCCGTCACTCAGGAAACCTCGATCGATCACAAGGTCTGTGGATTGATTGCCGGTGCCGCACCGCCAGCTGCAGTTCTGGAACGGATGGAGCGACTTGGATTTGAGCTGACCCATGTCTATGGTTTGACTGAGACTTACGGCCCTGCTTCGGTATGCGTTAAGCAGGATGACTGGGCAGAGCGCTCACTTGACGAACAGGTGGTACTTAACGGCCGGCAGGGGGTGAGCTATCCACTACAGGAGGAGATCACCGTACTCGATCCGCAGACAATGCAGCCGGTGCCAGCCGATGGCACCACGGTGGGGGAAATCATGTTCCGGGGCAATATTGTTATGAAGGGTTATCTCCATAACGAGACCGCCACCGAGGAGGCGTTTGCCGATGGCTGGTTCCATACCGGTGACTTAGCGGTAGTGCATGCTGATGGCTATATCAAAATTACCGACCGCTCCAAAGATGTCATCATTTCGGGCGGTGAGAATATATCCTCTCTGGAAGTTGAGGATATCATCCAGCGACACCCTGAAGTGGAGCTTGCTGCGGTTGTGGCTATGCCGGATGAAAAGTGGGGTGAAGTGCCTGCGGCGTTTGTACAATTACGCCCCGGTAGCGAGCTGAGTGAAGCGGCAATCATTGATTTTTGCCGCAATAACATGAGCCGTTTCAAAGCACCTAAGCGGATTGTATTAGGTAGCCTGCCAACCACCTCAACCGGAAAAATCCAGAAGTTTGCATTGCGTCAACAACTGAGACCTCAGGCAGGCGTGTAATTAAAATATCCAAGCAGGGGAGCTGCTGCATCACTGTCGGTAAATAATAGTCATGGAGGTGATAAGCTATTATAGTTAGCAGTCTGTTATCGTATTGGGGTACAGCCGTACCCCGTTGATGACTCTCGTTTTTTCTAAGGGCAGATTCTATGTCTCGACTCCCCCCGATGATCGCTCTCTCATATTTTGAGGTTGCCAGCCGCACTAAAAGTTTCGCTAAGGCTGCTCAGGAGCTAAATGTTACCCCTGCGGCGATCAGTCATCAGATCAAGGCGCTGGAAGCCTATCTGGGAGTCGAACTGTTTGTCCGTCACCACCGTCGGGTCAGCCTGACCCCCGCCGCACGTGCAGCGTTGCCTGAGCTGCATGAAGGCTTCAAAACATTGCAACAAGCCGTCGACAATATCCGCCTCTTCAGTGAAGAGCGGAGTGTCGTGACCGTGTGTGCAGAACCCCTGTTCGCGACTAAATGGATCGTGCCACGCCTGCACCGTTTTTATGCTCGCTGTCCGGAAGCGGAAGTGCGGTTACAGGCCAGTCTGCATACGGTGGATAAGTGTCGTCATAGTGACTTCGAAGGATCTCAGCTAAAGCGGGCGGGTATCGATGTCTCTGTACGCCTGGGGTATGGCGATTATAAGGATCTTGCCCCACAACGCTTAATGAGTCTGGAGTTAGTGCCGATGGGGACGGCAGAGCTTACTGCCAGTCTTAAGAGTGCAGAGTCATTGGGCAAGCAAACGCTGTTATGGGACAGTACGCTGTCACGTTTTAAAGATTCCTGCGGCTGGCATGAATGGTTTTTACAGCAGGCATCGGAGCATATCGGTTCCCTGCGAGAACTGCGTTTTGGCAACGGCCTGCTGACACTTGAAGCGGCGCTGTCCGGACAAGGCTTGCTGCTGGGTAGTAAAGCGCTGCTACAGGCAGAGCTTGCTGCAGAAAAACTGCAGGTAGTGATTGATCATCCGATGCACTGTGATCAGGCGTACTATGTTGTCAGTGCCGGGCCAAATAATGAACGGGATATTGCCCGGCAGTTTCGTGAGTGGTTGCTGGATGAGGCCAGCTTGCCCGACGTCTGAGCCCTGAATTCCTGTGTCTGTTTTAACCTTTACCCGCCAATCCTTCTACTGATGTTCTCTCTGGATAAAATGTTGTCTCCGGCTGTAGTCCAAATGGTCTAAAACGGCTTCAAAACAAGACTGATTATTCAGTTTTACCGCAGTGCTTTAGGCCCTTCTATCTGCCATTACCTCATATTATTTACGCTGATCAAACGATTTAAGTACGGTTCAATTTTGTCGTATCGGGTGGGATTGAACATTTTGTTGGCTTTGACACACAGATTCGAAAATCCCTCTAGTGACGAATCAACTGGTTCAGGTGTAAAGGGTGTCTGGGCTGACGGCAAGACCTGATTGCCGATGCCTGCAGAGGGTTATCAATTATAAATAGCAGGGTTGACCACCCTGGCAAACAGAAGGGCGATTTTATGGGGCTGTTATCATTTCTTCACAAATCCACTGAGACTGCTACAGTGGATCCAACCTCCCCCCTGCTGGAGAAATTTTTAAGCGGCTATTCGATTGAGGTGATGCCTCGGACTGCTGGGAATGTGGAATGCTTTCGCGATATCCTGCCCACCGGTACCCGCGTGTATATTGCTCATATCGATGGAACTTTCATTGAGGATATGGTCCATACCGCACGACGTCTGACCGATGAGGGATTTGAGGTTATGCCACATTTTCCAGCGCGCCTGATTACAGGGTATAATGAGCTCGCCGAATGGATCGCCCGTTATCAGGGCGAGGCAGGTGTTAATCAGGCGCTGCTTCTGGGTGGTGGCCTGAACACTCCGGTGGGTGAATTTAAGGATTCTATGCAGTTGCTGGAAACGGGTCTCTTCGATGGATTCAGCAACTTGCACATAGCTGGCCACCCTGAAGGGAACCGGGATATAGATCCTGATGGTTCCGACCGAATGGTGATGCAAGCGATGAAATGGAAAAAGGCTTTCTTCGAGCGGACGGATGCGCGTGTGGCGATTACCACTCAGTTCTGCTTTGAGTCTGCTCCGGTAATTGCCTGGGCTGACAGGCTGGCAGCGGAAGGGGTTGATCTGCCCATCCATATTGGCGTGGCGGGACCGGCTAAGCTGCATACCCTGATAAAATATGCCTTGTCATGTGGTGTCGGGCCTAGCATGCGGGTTCTGCAACGCAGGGCAAAGGATGTCGGGAAGTTACTTCTGCCCTATGAGCCCACAGAGTTATTAACCGAGCTTGCTGCTCACAAAGAACGTCATCCCGGTTTTGGCGTTGAGCAGGTACATTTCTTCCCATTGGGGGGGATCAGGAATAATGCAGTCTGGGTCTCTGAAAATGGTGGCAGCGCTGGCCGGCCAGCTTCAGCAGACTGAGATTGATCCATATATATCTGTAGCTACAGCCCCATGACAGGGGCGTGTTACACAACAGGAATCAGGGCGCTGCTTTACAGGTTTTCGGCCCACTTTCGCTGAGCGCTAAATGAGAAGAACAACATGACTGCACAGATCATCGATGGTAAGAATTTCGCCGTTGCATTACGCGAAAGAGTCGCTGAGCATACAGCCTATTTGAAACAACAACACAACATCACTCCAGGTCTGGCAGTAGTGCTGGTAGGTGAGGATCCTGCCTCTCAGGTTTATGTGCGCTCCAAGGCTAAGCAAACCGTTGAGGCGGGTATGAACTCTTATCAGCATAAACTGGCTGTTGATACAACCGAAGCGGAACTGCTGGCACTGATTGATCAGCTTAATAGCGATCCGGCTGTTCACGGCATTCTGGTTCAGTTACCACTGCCTGAGCATATCGATGAAGCATTAGTGATTAATGCCATCGATCCTGCCAAAGACGTGGACGGATTTCATATCTCTAATGCGGGTCTGCTGGCGACAGGACAGCAAGCGATGGTGCCCTGCACCCCTTTGGGGTGTCTGATGATGCTGCGTGAGTATTGTGGCAATTTGTCGGGCCAGAATGCTTTAGTGATCGGGCGTTCTAATATTGTCGGCAAGCCGATGGCGCAACTGCTGTTGAGAGAGAGTTGCACAGTAACCGTGGCACACTCGCGGACACGAAATCTGCGTGAACTGGTGGCCAATGCCGATATCGTGGTTGCCGCGGTGGGACGGCCTCTGTTCATTGAGGGGGGATGGATCAAACCGGGGGCTACAGTGATCGATGTGGGTATCAATCGTATAGAGAAAAGCGACGGCACAACACGGCTTGTCGGGGATGTAGATTTCGACGCTGCCAAAGAGGTCGCAGGTGCAATTACTCCGGTTCCCGGAGGCGTTGGCCCGATGACGATTGCCTGTTTATTGGCCAACACGGTCACCGCGTGCTGTCGGGCCAGTGCTCTCCCTGAGCCCCATGGGCTTACGGTCTGATCATAGTCCATCACAACGGATCATGGCCCAGCGCTGGACGCAGTCGTTTCAGCTGAGTGAGGGGTATCTGATCCATCCGGAATGAGCGCTGGTGACAGCGCTAATACTCATCCCGCTATACTGCTTTGTCAGAACACCGCATCGATCCTCATCGCGGCGGGGTCGCAGCATCACCTTTCTGCTATTTCTAAAACCGGCATCCCGGTTTTCTGTTTATCCATAGTTTTACACATGCCTGTTCAGATCCGTTTAAAGCCCTATTCTGCGGTGCGTCTGAGCATAGTCCAAACAGACTAATATGCGCTTAAAACAAGACCGTTTTTGCATTTTTGTACCATCTCTTTAGGCCCTTTCATCCGTGAATTGCTCATATTATTTACGCTGATCAAACGATTTAAGTACGGTTCAATTTTGTCATACCGGGCGGGATTGAACATTTTGAGGACTGGAAAATGGCGACACAACAACAAGAAGAATTTGGCTTTGGCACACAGATTCGTAAATCCCCCTATTTTGATGCAACCGTGCGCTGGGGCGCTAAAGGTTTCTCGGTGTATAACCATATGTATATTCCCCGCGATTTCGGCAACCCGGAGCAGAACTTCTGGAACCTGGTGAACGATGCCATCCTGTGTGATGTAGCGGTTGAACGTCAGGTGGAGATTACCGGTCCCGACGCCGCACAGTTTGCCCAGTTACTGACGCCGCGTGACCTGTCCAAGTGTGCTGTAGGGCAGTGTAAGTATGTACTGATCACCAATGCTGAGGGCGGGATTCTGAACGATCCTATCCTGCTGCGTCTTGCAGAAAACCGCTTCTGGATCTCCCTGGCCGACAGCGACATTTTACTGTGGGCGCAAGGCGTTGCGGTGAACTCCGGTCTGGATGTCACCATTCGTGAACCGGATGTCTCTCCGTTGCAGCTGCAGGGGCCGAAGTCCGGTGAAATCATGAAAGCCCTGTTCGGCGACAGCATCACCGACCTGAAGTATTACTGGCTGCGTGAATACGATCTGGATGGCATTCCTCTGATCGTGTCCCGGACCGGCTGGTCAAGCGAACTGGGCTATGAACTGTATCTGCAGGATGGTTCGAAGGGGGATGAGCTGTGGGAAAAGATTATGGCAGCCGGTGCTCCGTTTGGTTTACAGCCGGGTCATACATCGTCAATCCGTCGCATTGAGGGCGGTATGCTGTCTTACCACGCGGATATGGATATCAACACCAATCCATACGAGCTGGGTCTGGACCGCCTGGTTGAGCTGGATATGGATGCCGATTTTATTGGTAAAGCTGCGCTGAAGCGAATCCGTGACGCAGGCGTGACACGCAAACAGGTGGGTCTGGTGATCGATGCTCCGGCCCTGACAGGACCGAACACCCGCTTCTGGATGCTGGAAAAAGAGGGTCAACAGGTGGGCAAGGTGACATCCGCAGTGTTCTCGCCACGTCTGGAACAAAATATTGCCCTGGCGATGGTCAGCGCAGAGTTTGCTGAGCCGGGGACAACCTTTGAGGTTGTGCTACCCAGTGGAGTAGCAACCGCCACCGTGGTGGAAACGCCATTCTTTGATCCGAAAAAGACAATAGCGGCGACCTGATTCCGATGGTTGAGCCATCAATGCTTCCCAGTGTTCGATGGCTTATATCACCCGTTGCGTTCATTTCAGTTTTTTGCAGGAAGTGAATGAATCCGGGTATCCCGGTTTCCCCGGTATTAAACAATCGGCCAATTGATGGTGCGATAAGCAGGCACGTTGAGCAGAGCTTCATCCGCAACCGACTTCTCCGGCATTATCAGTATGGCCAGTGAAAATTTAAGGACTCGTAGAATGACTACAAATACAACAACCTATATCCTTACCGGCAGTTCTCAAACCAAGCTGGGTGTCCTGGATCTGATCATTAGCAGCCTGTATCGAAACGACTGTTATGCATACGAGATGCATACTTTTGATGATGCCGATACCGACCGTTTTTTCTTCCGTGTTGAATTTAATTATCGGGGTAACGGGGAATTTTCGGAAGCGGATCTGCGTAGCCAACTTGCCGACCGGGCTGAAGCCTATGAAGTCAAATGGGAGCTGCGTGATCTGGCGATTCCCGCAAAGGTGGTGATTCTGGTATCCAAATATGATCATTGTCTGCAGGATCTGCTGCATCGCTATAGCACCGGTGCACTTAATATCGAGATTCCAGCGATCATCTCAAACCACCCTGATCTGAAAAAGCAGGCCGATTGGTACAATATTCCTTATTACCACCTGCCGGTGACCGCAGAAACCAAGGCAGAGCAGGAGGCGCAGATGTGGCAGATCATCCAGGAAACCGGAGCCGATCTTGTTGTGCTGGCGCGCTATATGCAGGTACTGTCTGAGGATATGTGCAAGAAGCTACATGGACGGGCTATCAATATTCATCACTCACTACTACCGGGTTTCAAAGGTGCCAAGCCTTACCATCAGGCATACGATAAAGGGGTCAAGCTGGTCGGGGCCACCGCACACTATGTGAGCGAAGATCTGGACGAAGGTCCCATCATCACTCAGGGCGTGGAACCGGTGGATCACACCTATACACCCGAGCGACTGGTGGCAAAAGGGCGCGATACTGAGCGGGTAACACTGGCCAGGGCGATAAAGCTGCATGTAGAGGATCGCTGTTTCCTGAATGGTAATAAAACGGTTGTCTTCCCCGGGCATTAACCATCGACTCTGAGCGATTAATGAGTCCTGCAGCCTGCAGATGAGCCCGGTAACCCGGCGATCCGCTTTGGTTTTTACAACACTGTGGGACGTGGTGAACAGTGTTATCTTCCTGAGTGCGAGAGCACCTATATTCTGGCCCCTCAGGGGCCTTTTTTATACTTAGCTATACTGTCGATACCGCAGCCGGTGCAAATGGGTAAACCTGCAATGTCGGTGTCGTCAATGTATCCACGATGATGACATATAGCATTTGCTCTGGTTTCGGCAGCTGGGTAGACTCGACCTTTGGATTGGGATTCATTATGTAGTCAAAAAATATGAAAAAAGTCATTTTAGATGCGGTGGATGTTCGTATTCTGAGTGCCGTGCAGCAGCACGGACAGATCAGCAAATCCAGACTTTCGGAATTGGTCAGCCTATCACCAACGCCATGCTGGATGCGGCTGGATAAGCTCAAAAAGGCGGGGCTTATAAAGGGGTTTCGGGGCGACATTGCCATCGATAAGATTCTCGATCTGACCAAGGTTTATGTCACCGTTTCATTAAAGGCGCATAACCGGTCAAATTTTGAGCGGTTTGAAAAACGTATTCTGAGCGTTGATGAGATCATAGAGTGCAGCGCGACCGGTGGAGGTTGCGACTATGTGATGAAAGTCATCACCAACTCCCTGACTGATTTTCAAAACCTGATTGAGCAGTTGCTCGATGAAGAGATAGGCATTGATCGCTATTATATTTATGTCGTTACGCGAGAGGTTAAATCAACCACCCTGAGCTTATCGAAATTAATAGCAGATAAAGCCAGGTCCAGTGAGTAATATCTGCCCAATTGGGCGGCTCCCACAAAGCCCTCTGAGAGCTGCCCGCCCCGCAGCTGATAGCGAAAATCCCCAACAGTGTTGACGGCGGTGAGCATAGCTTTCCGCCACCAATCGATAAGGGCTTGGCATCGGATTTTGTGCCGATGGTACCTGATTCATAGATCGGGGTAGCAATCTCAAGGGTAGTGTTAGATTGCAGGATAAAGCAGCCGACTGCATTGTTAAGTACAAATGTATCCGGAAAGCGGGCGTAATGATATCACCGAAGTCGCCCAGTCCTGTCCCCAGTGCGCCAGGTATCTCCTTGGCTTTGGCAAGGCTGCCGCCCCAATACATTTTGATTTTGTGGTCGCCGCCGGTACGTTAGGCAAGTTCGTTAACCAGCCACTCGGTAGAGCGAACCTGAGCATCGCCAGCACTCAGGGGTTTAAAGGTAATCCACTTGAAGGTTTCTGCCTGAGCGGTTGGCATGCTCAGTTGTTTGCACAAGATAACCGCATGATAAATATGCATATATAGATGCATTGGACGCAATATTCAGTTCGTTTTTAAGCGATATAATTGGTCATTATTCTCCCATCCTTTTCTGGCCTTGGTTTTTCTGAGGTGGATAGCGGTTCGGTTTCTATATAACGCTTTATTAGCCACAGTGGCGCAGGCGACACTTAATCCGGTTCTATCTGCAGTGGCGTGCTATCAGGTATCAGTTCCATGACTTATAAACGGTTTATACAATTAATCGGTTGCTACATATTGGCAGTTTTAACGGGCTACACTGCGGCCCGTTTACATCTGCCTCTGCCCTGGATGATCGGCCCACTGGTCAGTACCGCTCTGGTCAATATGTTTATCCGTCCGGTAGATATCCCTGTACGCACTCGTCCTCTGGGACAGATGATTATTGCCGTTCAGGTTGGGCTGCATTTCACCGGAGAGTCCGTGAATGCGGTGTTGGGGCACGGTATCGCTATTCTGGGGGTCGCTCTGGCGACTATTTTCCTGGGGTTCCTGCTGTCGCGTTTGTTGCAAAAAATGACTGGCGCAGACCCGGTAACAGCGTTCCTCTCCTGTCTGCCAGGTGGTCCGGTAGAGATGGGTAATCTGGCCAGGGTATATGGTGGTGATCCTGGCCCGGTGATCTTTGCCCAGACATTACGGATTTCGACCATTGTGATTATCATCCCGATGGCTCTCTACTATCTTTCTGATACGGCCCCTGTGGGGCAGAAGCCCGTAGGTGTGGAACTGAACTATTTCGGTATGCTCTGTGTCAGTCTGGGGGCTGCGGCCACCTGCGCTCTGTTTTATGTATTGAAGATAAACAGTCCCTTCTTTTTGGGCGCGCTGGCGTTTTCCTGTACCGCTTCAGCGTCGGGAATTATTCCGGTATCACCTTATCCTTATGAGGTGCTGGCGCTGGGGCAGGTGTTGCTTGGCACCTGGCTGGGTTCAACATTCAGGCGTGAGCTGTTTCAGCGAGCGGGTCGCCTGGTTACCGGTATCTGTGTTACCGCTTCACTGCTGATTCTTTCCGGTGCAGCAGTAGCGGTTGTGGTGGCGCAGTTTAGCGAGATGAGCTGGCGAGCGCTGGTGCTGGGTGCCGCACCGGGAAGCGTGACAGAGATGGCTCTGACCGCGCAGTTTTTACACGAGGATGTGGCGTTGATTACCGCCTTCCACCTGGTAAGGATTTTTATGATACTGCCCAATGTCCCCTGGATGCTGGCCCTGATTCATCGACGTAGCAAGCGGCTTGCTGCGGTTGATTCCAATAAGTAATTGGGCCTGTTGTCACTTAAACAAAGTGGGTTCAATTGTCTGGAATCCACACCTGATCGGACGGGAAATGCTGCTGAATGTAGTGTTTAAACTCGAAAATAATCTCGCCAACCATGGGGGAGGGGGAACTGCTCCTGGGATAGATTGCAGCAAAGGTCAGTTCGTAGGCCGGTGTAATTGGCACCAGAACATAACTTCCATCATGGGCGTTAGCAGCGCCCGGAGCATCCGTTATAAAGATCCCCATCCCCTTCGCCACCATCTGAATGGCAAAGACGCTGGAAGTCGTTTCCAGGGTATATTCGATATCAATACCGGCATTGCTGAAGATTTCATCTGAGTGCCGACGTGGGGGTTGGCCCTGTTCGAGTCCGATCAGCGGATAATCAGCTAACTGCCCTGCGGTCACCTGTTTTTCTCTGGCCAGTGGATGGTTGAGTGGCAGGGCAGCCATAATTCGGCTGCTATAGAGTTTTTCGCTGCGGATCTGCGGGTGCTCACAGGGGAGAGAAACGCACAGACCAATATCGTAATATTCGCTGCCGATCCAGCGTTCCATATCTGCCCGGTGGCGAATATCCACTGAAAAGCGTTGCTGGGGGTGGGTTGATGAAAATCTTGCCAGCGCCGGGGCGACCAGGCTGGTGGCCACCCGTTGTAGAGCCACAATTCGCAAACGCCGGGATTTGGCGCTCTTAATATCACTGACAATACGTGGAATATCATCCAGCCCTGCCAGCAGCCTTTCTGTCTCTGAATAGAAAGCAGCGCCTTCTATTGTCAGTTCGACTCGTCTATTACGGCGCTCAAACAGCTGTAGATGAAGTTCATCCTCAAGACTGGAGATCAGCCGACTCATGGCGGACTGACTCAGATGCATCCATTCCGCCGCAGTGGCTATGGATCCACTGTTAACAACAGCTCTGAAACCTCTCAGTTTCTTTATGTCCATGTCATACCTCTGTTTATTATTAGAATGGTTGAGTTGGTATGGCTTCAGGAAGGTGCGGGTAAATCAGGTTCAGCTGGTTAGCTTGCCAGCCTGATCGCAGGGGGAGTGCGCACCTTACATTATTTATTTTATTCTGCGGTGTTATGTCTCAGGTAATCATAACGGATGTTGAAAGGGATTACGCAGATGAAATATTGGACAGTCCATTACTAATTGTAATGGCTACGGCCTGGGTTCTGGCGGTTGAAGGCGCTGGCAGAGGTGGGACTTGCTGCTAGTTTAGCGTTGCTTTGGAGGGGAACAGCCCGACGGAAGGGGGGCGTCTGGCTGTCCCGGGTCAGGGATTAAAACTTCAGACGGATACCTGTCGTTAATGTAGAGATATCGTCATAGTTTGTTCCGCTACGGTCAAGGCTGTGGACCTTATAACCGGCGTAAAGATCCATCCATTTTTGTGGATGGTAAACGTAACCCACACCTACAGAAGTGCTCTTGTCATCTTTCATCGCACGGTCTTTGGCAACTGCGTAGAGTACGTTAACCGCATGCTTACCGCTCTTATAACCTACGCTGACAGACTGGAACTTAGAGTCTGGATTTGCTGCATTGTCATCGCTGGATTTCCCTGCTGCAACCGCGGCATTGAGGCCATTTTCCATTGCGATAGCGAAAGAACCGCCAAACGTTTTGGTGTCGTAGGTTGCACCGGAGTTATAGGAATAACCCAGAGCCCCATCCAGTTGAATACCTGAGTCAAGCTTGGTTTTCAGGCGGGCGCCGATTTCAGAGACATCATTACCTTTATTTGTGCCCTGGCTTACCGCCAGTGAGATCGGGCCAAACTTCGGTGCGTCATAGCGCAGACGGTCATAGCGACCCTCAAAATCCAGGTTTGACATAGTGCTTTTGATTGTTGGACCTGTACCACCGAACTTCAGTGCGCCACCAACCAGCGTTGGGTTTGGCCAGTTGATAATATTGGTACCTGAAAGTTCACGCTCCATATTGCCATCGGCGGCACCGGATCCCTGACCAATGGTCAGACGACCATACTCCTTCGATGAGATCCAGGCTTCCATCTTCCGCTCGTCCAGCGTTGGTGATGCCGTAGTTTTGGTTTGCATATCAACAAGGTTGGATGGGTTGGACTGGTATTCAACCTCAAACAGAGCGCCAACACTAATCTTGTCGTCAAGATCAGACTGAGCTTTCAGATTGAAACGGGTGCTGCTGTTGTCATTATCGACAAAGAACGTCTCATTTGTGCTGCCATCATCGGCATACATCAGGGCGCGGTTGATCTGTAGTCCTAAATCAAGTTTTACGCCTTGATAAGTACCAAGCTCAACGGCCTGAGAGGCTAGCGGAAATAGAGAGAGGAGTGCGCAGGTTGCATAGGATTTTAGTTTCATTAAGTCATTACCTTCTTTCTTTTGTTTTATTTATAGGTGAAAAAATTAACAGACAGGAGGGGAAATGAATAATGTATTGAGTCGATATATTTATGCTAAAAATGCATCTATCTATATGAAAAATAATAGATAATATTTTTTATGGTACATTTTTTGACAGCAACAGGAATAGGGGAGTCTCTGATGAGCTTCCCCGAAGAATTCGGTCTGTTCTTTTTAAAAAAGACAGGTCAGCACCTGAGGGATACTGACCTATCCAAAGGGCGACCTTTACATGCGTTCAATAATCAGGGCAATACCCTGACCCACACCGACACACATACTACAAAGCGCATAGCGTCCTTCAATATGTTCCAGTTGGTTCAGGGCGGTTGTTACCAGACGTGAACCTGAAGCCCCCAGCGGATGGCCGATAGCGATTGCACCACCATTAGGGTTAACCCGGGGATCATTATCCCCCAGCCCCAGTCGTCGGCAAACTGCCAGCGCCTGGGCCGCAAAGGCTTCGTTGAACTCAATGACATCCATCTGCGCCAGGGATAAGCCTGTCAGTTGCATCACTTTCTCGACTGCTGGTACTGGGCCCATCCCCATGATACGAGGTGGCACACCGGCGGTTGCCATGCCCACGATGCGCGCACGTGGTGTCAGACCGTGCTGCCTGGCTGCTTCAGGTGTCGCCATCAGCAGGGCACAGGCACCATCGTTGATACCTGATGAGTTTCCAGCGGTGACGGACCCTCCCTCCCTGACAACCCCTTTCAATTTAGCCTGGATTTCAGGTGTGGTGTCCGGACGGGCGTGCTCATCAACCGAGATAATCTGTTCCGGCTTACGTGGCTGTGTGACAGTGACGCTCATGGTTTCTTTCGCAAAGAAGCCGGCATCCTGGGCTTTTTTCCAGTTCTGTTGACTGCGCAGGGCAAAGCTGTCCTGGTCTTCCCGCGAAACGCCCTCTTCGTCGGCGACGTTTTCGGCTGTCAGAGTCAGGGCATCGACGCCATGGAGAGTCTTCATCTTCGGGTTGACTAAGCGCCAGCCAATGGTGGTGTCTTCCAGTTGCTGACTACGGCCAAACGGTTTATCGGACTTGGCCATCACATAGGGAGAACGGCTCATACTTTCTACACCACCGGCAACCATCAGTTGAGCTTCGCCACAACGCAGGGCGCGGGCGGCACTGCCGACAGCATCAAGACCAGAACCGCACAGGCGATTGATGGTAGAACCCGGCACCGTGACGGGCAGACCTGCCAGCAATGCCGCCATACGGGCAACGTTACGGTTGTCTTCACCGGCCTGGTTGGCACAGCCGTAAATAACATCGTCAATCAGACCCCAGTCGAGATCCGGATTACGTTTAATCAGTTCCTGAATCGGCAGTGCTGCCAGATCATCGGTACGGATTGAGGACAGACCACCGGTAAAGCGGCCAAATGGGGTACGGATTGCATCACATATCAGAGCTTCTGACATTGGTATCACTCCTCAGCTGCGTCAGCGTTAGGGGGTAGCAAGTTTGCGTCGCCGCGTGCGTGGCCTTTACCGCTAACGGCAGCCAGTTGATCAAGGGCGTTATTCAGGGCGTCATGACCCATCTGTTGTGCAATAAAGATCGGGCCACCTCTCCAGCGAGGGAAGCCGTAGCCGTGTGCCAGTGCAATGTCGATATCTGCAGCACGTTGACAAACGCCTTCACTAAGAAGCATCAACGCTTCGTTGATCAGGGCAATCACCGCACGTTGCTGAATCTCTTCATCACTGAAAGGTTTCGCTTCGATACCGTTTTCCGCCCGGTAGTTGGCAATAATGCGTGCCACTTCAGGATCAGGCTGAGGACGATTATCGTCGCCATACAGATAGTAACCCTTGGCGGTTTTACGCCCCAGACGGTTGGCTTCACAAAGCAGATCAGGGATGCCAACATAGCGGCGCAGATGCCGGGTGTCGGCTGTCTGCTGGCGCATTCTCCAGGCGATATCCAGGCCGGACATATCGCCGACCTTAAATGGACCCATCGCAAAGCCGTAAGCTTCCAGAGCGGCATCGATCTGTTCAGGGCTGGCGCCTTCTTCCAGCAGGAATTCGCACTGACGGCGATACGCTGCGTAGAGACGGTTGCCTACAAACCCCCATGAATTGGTCACCACAATGGCTTTCTTTTTCAGCCGTTTGGCAAAAGCGCTGGCGGTGGTCAGGGTCTGCTCGCTGGTGGCGGCACTTTTAACCACTTCCAGTAATGGCATACGGTGAGCCGGGCTGAAGAAGTGAAGCCCCAGAACCCGTTCCGGGTTAGGGATATCAGCGGCGATCTGGTCGATATCCAGATAGGAGGTATTGGTTGCCAACAGGGTATTTTCATCCACCCGTTCGGCCAGGTTTTTGAACAGTGAACGTTTTACGTCCAGATCTTCAATGATCGCTTCAATCACCAGATCGGTGCCTGCAACGCTATTGATATCCTGGGTTGGATTCAACCGTGCCAGCAAGGCATCACGCTTTTCGGCGGTCAGCCGCTGGCGCTTAATGTCACCCTCCAGCTCGGCTTCAATACGTTTAACACCGGCTTCGAGAGCATCAGGATTAAGCTCCAGCAGGTCAACGCTATAGCCGCAATTGAGCACACAGAGGGCGATGCCGCTTCCCATGGTTCCGGCACCAATTACGGATACCCGTTTCAGTGGGCGGGGCTCAATGGCCTGGCTGGGAGTATAGGGTTCAGCACGCTCAGCAAAGAACAGGTAGCGCAGAGCCTGTGCCGCCTGACTGCCTCGCAGGGCGAGAAACTGGCTGCGCTCTGCCGCAACCGCTTCAGCAAAACTGAGTTTTCCAGCGGTGAGCACTACTTCTGCGGCAGCGGCTGCAGCAGGCAGCCCGCGGGAACGGGAGATCAGCTTTTTCGCCTGTGCCTGAAGCTCTGCTTCATCGGCAGGAGCCACCTCTCGCTGACTCAGTGGGTGCTTACCACTGTTGTAGTTTTGCGCGTAGGTCAGAATTTCTGTGTACTGGGCCTCGGCTTCAGTTTCACTGAGTAACTGGTCCACCAGGCCCAGCTCAATTGCTTTAGCCGCTTTAACCGGTTTACCAGAGACAATCATATCCAGCGCAGCAGGCAGACCTATTGCCCGGGGCAGGCGTTGAGTACCACCTGCGCCGGGAACAACACCCACGGATACTTCGGGTAGCCCAAGAGTAGCAGCGGCATCAGCCAGGCGAAAATCACACGCCAGCGCCAGCTCCAGACCACCACCGAGGGTGTGGCCTTTTACCACAGCAATAACGGGCACCGGGCAGCTTTCAAGTGCGCTGGTGACCTGCGGCAGAGTGGGTTCGGTGGGCTCGTTTTCGAGCTCACGCAGATCCGCGCCTGCCATCAGATTGTTACCCGCGCCGGTCAGCACGACTGCTTTTGTCTGGCTGAGATCAATCGCGTCCAGTGCGGCGAGAATACCTCTTCTCACCGCATCAGTGCTGCTGTTAACCGGAGGATTATCGAGGGTGATAACCGCGATATTACCTTCCTGATGCAGATGAACCTGGCCAGCTGTTTTGGGTGCGCTCATTACTATGCTCCTTCGGTCTCGTCATCGAGTACCAGCACAGCATCAGCGGCAACCGTTCCCTGACCCTCAGGCAATACAAACAGTGGGTTAATTTCTGAGGTCACTACTTTGTCACCCAATGCGGAGATCAGCGCTGAAAAGTTAACGATGACCTGAGCCAGGGCGTCGGTATCCCGTGGTTTTGATCCACGGTAACCTTCCAGCAGTGGCCAGATGGTTAATTTCTGCATCATCGCTTTGGCCTGATCCAGATTCAGTCCCCCCTGTTCGGGCAGCATGCACAGAGTGGTGTCTTTATACAGTTCTGCGGTTACACCGCCGGCACCCAGCAGAATGGCGGTGCCAAGCGCATCACGGTTGGCGCCGAGAATCAGCTCATGGCCGCCGGCCACCATCGCTTCAACCAGGAACTGATCCGGGCAGCGACCGATGTGGGACTGAACCTCACTGATCATCTGTTCAAACCGATCACCGATATTCTCAGCATTCAGGAACAGGGCCACACCGCCAATATCACTCTTGTGCAGCAGACTGGCGTCAAGAATCTTCAGAACCACCGGTTCACCCAGTTCGCGGGCTGCCTGTACTGCTTCTTCGCGGGAGGTGACGATACGGCTTTCTGGTACCTGAATGCCCGCTTCACGGAACAGCGCTTTTGCGGTCGCTTCATCCATTGAGCCGCCCGGCAGCGTATCCAGATCAGGGATACTAATTGTCGCACCGGCGGCACTCGCTGACAGTAATGGCTGTCCGGTAAAGTGCAATGCTTCAAGAACAGCGCTACAGCTTTCTGGTGAACTGAATCCTGGTATTTTTGCGCGGTTCAGTCGTTTCAGGGTGTCTGGAGCATAGGGGCTGACGTATGCCAGAACCGGTTTGTCGTTAACATCGAGCGAGTCAGTAATCGCACCGACCACCAGATCAGGCATTGCCAGACCTGAAGAGCCGATAATAACAACCAGTGCATCATAGCTATCACTTTCGAGAAGAATACGAATCGCCTGACGCAGCAGGTCGGGCTGAAGTCCGGCCAGGGTAACGTCAATCGGATTACGGTCTAGCGCAGTCGGGGTGTCACCCTGAAGTGCCCGCAGTTTTTCAGCGGTGTCGACATCCGGTGGAGGGGTATCAAATGCGGTAACGCCCAGACTGTCGGCGATCAGGGTACCGGCACCGCCAGTGGAGGTGAGTACGGCTACGCGACGACCTGCCAGTTTGCGTCCCGCAACCAGTACTGCAGGAATATCGAGGAATTCGTCGAAGGTGTTGACCCGGATAACGCCCAGTTCACGGAAGAATGCATCATAAACCCGGTCTTCGCCCGCCAGAGCCCCGGTATGGGAACTGGCAGCACTGGCACCCGCTTCAGAGCGCCCGATTTTGAATACAACCAGCGGTTTTCCGGCTTCACGAGCGCGGATAGCCACTTCACGGAACCGCTGCGGGTTGCGGATACTTTCCAGATACAGCGCGATCACTTTGGTGTTGTCATCATCGATCAGGTATTCGATAAAGTCACTGACTTCCAGATCTACCTCGTTACTGGTTGAGATCAGGGATGACAAACCGATGCCCCGTCCTGCGGCGCGTGAGAGCAATGCGCCAAGAATACCGCCGCTTTGAGAGACAACGGCAACATCACCGGCAGGCAGATCACTGACTTCCAGTGCGCCACTGGCCGACAGTGGAATACCGGCGTTGAGGTTGACCAGGCCGATAGTATTGGGGCCCAGCAAACGCATTGAACCGGCGGCCTCTTTCAGCTCATCCTGCAATCCCATGCCACTTTCACCCGCTTCGGCAAAGCCACTGGCAAGCACCACTGCGGCTTTACAGCCCATCTTAGACAGTGAACGAACTGCCTCAATGCTGCGCTTGGCGTTCAGCAGTACCAGGCCTACATCGGGGGCTTGTGGCAGAGCTTCAACATTTGGATAACAGGTCAGCCCCTGAATCTCGGTGGCTTTAGGGTTAACCGGATAGATGGGGCCGCTGAAGTTGTGCTTCAGCAGATAAGATATTGGTCGGCCCGATGTTTTAGTCGGATCAGCTGAAGCGCCGATAACTGCGATGCTTTTCGGGTTGAGCAGTGCGTCGATCTGGTTCATTTTCCAGCCTCCTTTGCGCGATCCAGGAAGGACTGAACAGAGTCGCGGTGCTCTTTCGATGTATAGCAGATGCCCTGTGCTTTGCTGCCTTCAGCAAAGACCTGATGATCAGACATTTCGTAGCTATGGTTGATAATGGATTTGGTCAGTGCGATTGCGGTGCGTGAACCGTTGCTCATCTCTTCAGCCATTGCCTGCGCGGTGTTCAGCAGTTCGCTGGCATCACAGAGCTGATCTGCTATCCCCAGTTGCAGTGCTTCGTCTGCGCCCACCCGGCGGCCGCTGAAGATCAGGGCTTTAGCCCGGCCTAAACCGACCCGGCGTGGCAGGAAGTACATACCGCCACCATCGGGAACCAGTCCACGGGCGATATAAGCCCAGGTAAAATGTGCATACTGCTGTGAAGCTACTACAAAATCACAGGACAGGGCGAGGTCGGCACCCAGACCGGCGGCCGCGCCGTTAACGGCAGCAATAGTCGGAACCGGCAGGTTCAGCAGCAGGCTTGCCGCATAGTGGACGCCTTGCTGACGATCCCAGCCGTTGAAGCCGACAGTTGATAGTTCTGCTTCCATACGCGCTTTCATGCCCGCGATATCACCACCCGCGCAGAAGCCCTTACCGTTACCTGTAATAATTAATGCGCGAACCGAGCGGTCAGCACGGATCGAAACCAGGTGCTCTACCAGCTCAGCGCGCATCGCATCGCTCATTGCGTTGCGCTTTTCTGGTCGGTCAAGGGTCAGGGTAACGACGCCATTGTTAATAGAATACTGTATCAGGGGTGCTTCGCTCATAGTGTGCCTCTTATTATTAATCTATCTCCCGGCTGTTGGGCTGGAGACGATACCGAATGCCGTTTCACCCAGCGCTCGGCGATATTTCTTTCAATGACAATGTTGCAAAAAAACGCTTGTTAGCATTTATAAAGTCCAATCATTATTTAACGTGGAACAGTTCTGTTCAATTGAGTAAAGCTGCTGACATAGCTAACAAATTGTTATAACGATGCGGGCTGTGTGGCGGGGAAAAGCACGGTTTATCTGTCTCTCATCGCTTTTTTGTACATTTGGGGCAAGCTGAGGTCTGTCCAAAGCCTAATAAATACTTAGTTCAGTAGTGGGCTGCGTTAGGTCATAGTAATTAGCAGAGTGCATATTTGACTCGATTGGCAGTAAAAACATCACAACACCTCTGGTGTTTGATTGTGGCCGCTGAGATTGACCGGAATGCACCATACATAATAATAACCAACCCTTATGGCCTATTCGCCGGAGGGTGAGTCAGGAATATCTGGCTTGAGTTGGAGTATCGAATGAATAATTCAATATCATCGGGCACAACGGAGGATAACCAGAGCTTAAGTGCAGGTCTGGTTAAAATCTCCATGCCGTTGCTGGAACTGCTGGGCGGTGCCCTGATCACTATGGTTTCTGGCTTTTATCTCTACGAAGCTTTGCAGTTGCCCGAGCCTTTCAATGCTAAGGCTGTGGGGGCTGGAGAGTTTCCATTGATCATCGGTGTCGTCACACTGGCCTGTGCTCTGGGATTGACAATACTCAGTCTGGTAAAGCTTATCTCAGGAAAGACCTCTGAATATGCCTCCTTTCCACGTCTGGGGTTTGTGGCGTTATCGATAGCGGCGTTGATTGCTGTCGTATCCTTTATGGAAATACTGGGCGCGTTTGGCAGTATGGCTATTCTGAGCTTTATGGTGATGCTGGCTGGTGGAGAACGGCGTATCGGTTATCTGGTTTCTATACCTGTCGTGTTAGGCGCAACTATCTATGTTGTCTTTGTTCTGGCGCTCGGCGTTTATTTTCCGTGAGGTTTAGTCATGTTAGATAACTTAGTTCTTGGTTTTTCAGCGTTTGCAGATCCATTGGTTCTGGTAGGCCTGCTGGTTGGGGCTTTTCTTGGTTACCTTATCGGTGCTATACCCGGACTGGGGCCTAGTCTGGGGGTGGCATTGCTAATCCCGTTCACCTATAGCCTTGATCCGCTGGTGTCTATTGTGACGCTGATCGCGCTTTATGCTGCGGCGGAGTATGGCGGAGCGATATCGGCTATTTTACTTAACTCTCCCGGAACCGCTGCTGCGGTAGCCACCTCCTGGGACGGCTTTCCGCTGACCCAGCAGGGTAAAGCCGGTGTTGCCCTGAATGTTTCAATTATCTCTTCCGGTATTGGTATCTTTGTCAGTACCATCCTGTTGTTTCTTACTGCAGTGCCGCTGTCGGAAATGGCATTAAGTTTCGGCCCAACGGCATATTTTGGTCTGGCATTAGTGGGTCTGAGCCTGGTGTCCAGTTTTTCAACAGGTTCACCTCTGAAAGGTGCGGTTGCGATGGGGATCGGTCTGGGTCTGGCGACTATCGGTCTGGATGCTCAAACGGGTGTCCCGCGTTTCAGCTATAGCCCTGAGTTTTTTGAGGGGCTGCCACTGGTGCCTGTTTTGCTTGGTTTATATGCGCTTTCGGAAGTTATCTTCATGATAGAGGAGGGACCATCTGCTAAAACCAAGAGTATGGCTATGTCCGGATTGCTGGTTGTTCCGGTGAAGACCTTTATGACTCTGAAATGGCATCTGATGCGCAGCTCCATTATGGGGTATATCATCGGAGTCATTCCCGGTGCCGGTGCCTCAATAGCCTCATTCGTTTCCTATGGCGTTGCCAAGAGAACATCAAAGAAACCGGAGATGTTTGGTAAAGGCAGCCTTGAGGGGATCTGCGCCTCTGAAAGCGCAAATAATGCGGCGGTTTCCGGGGCGCTGTCTCCGCTGTTGGCGCTGGGTATCCCCGGGTCTCCAACCACTGCGATCATGATTGGTGCGTTGATGATTCATGGTATTCAGCCGGGTCCCCTGCTGTTCACGATGTCTCCTGAGATTCCCTACACTATTTTTGCCTCGTTGTGGGTCAGTGTGCCACTTATGATACTGATCGGTCTGTTAGGGGCACGGTTCTGGGCCAAAGTATCTGATATTCCCCGCCCGATGGTTGCCGCTATTGTTGCGGCAATCAGTCTGATCGGGTCATACGCATCTGAGAACTCAGTCTTTCCGGTCATGATTACCCTGGCATTTGGTATTCTGGGTTATATATTCCGTAAGCTTGATATCCCACTGGCGCCTATTATTCTTGCGCTGGTGCTGGGTGAGATGCTGGAAACAAATTTCCGTCGAGCGCTGCTGATCTCAAATGGTGAAATGGATATCTTCTACACCAGTCCGATCACGTTGATTTTGCTGACGATTGCCGTACTGTCTTTTGCTCTTCCTGCGATCAGTGCGCTGCGTAGCTGGAATAAGCGCAAGGCTTTCCACGACGAAGAGTAATTCTCTCCTGTTCCATATCTCTTCCTGGAATTTCAGCCCTTATCAGTTTTGATAAGGGTTTTTTTTATTCCAGGCATTCCGCTTGTGCGCTGTTGTCACACATGGCTGGCTCAAGGCTTTGATTGAAATCCCTGCTGTAACCGAACTGCTCCTGACCGAATTGGGTGTCTTAAAGGCACGCCTGTTAGTGGCAACGCCTGTCTGGCACCGGGGCCGATGTTGCTGTTGTCACGACTACCAATAAGGCGATTTGCTAGTCCGGAAGTGCACTGCAGACTTCACATGCTGCGGCCCTATATAGTGTTCATTCTTTTAGTCAGGGGCTGCATAGTGAGGCGTTACTTGCTGTTATCCCTATGTTGCTGAGATAGAAACCTGCCATCCTGAACATGTCCAACGGCGGAAAGAAACCGTCTGGACTATCCAGTTTGGTTTTTTGGGGGGGGCATGCGAGCCGCTGCAGAATGGTTGGTTTTGCAGAGTTTTGGAACTGGCTGGAGCGTTGGTGTTGCGGCAGGATTTAACTCAGTAGTGATCGATCTTCAGGTCGTCCCGCTAGAGGGGGAAGTGGGACTAAACAGGGGTAATAAAAAAGGGAAGTCGTTGCTATAACGCCTTCCCCTTTATGATGTGTTTGTTGTGGCATGTCCGGGTTTAGTACTGCTGCCCTAGAGTAAAAACAGTGTAATACCCGGGAAGATAATCAGCAGTGCCAGACGAGTAATATCTGCTGCCCAGAACGGGGTTACCCCTTTGAATATCGTTGATAACTTGACCGTTGGAACGATCGACTTTATCGCAAATACGTTGATTCCCAACGGAGGGGTTATCATGCCGGTTTCCACCACAATCACCAGAATGATGCCGAACCATACCGGGTCGTAACCGAGGTTCTGCACGATAGGGAATACCACTGGAATGGTTAGCAGAACCATGCCGATACTGTCCAGGAAACAACCTAAAATCAGATAGATTAACAGGATGCTCAACAGGATCAGCATTGGCGGTGCATCAAACGAGACAATATAGTCTGCGATGGTGATGTTGGCGCGGGTGAGAACGAAGAAGTTGATCAGCATAAAGGCACCAAACACGATCAGGGCAATCATCCCGGTCGTCCTGGTTGTTGATTTCAGCGACTCGACAATGTGACGCCAGCTCAGTGATCTGCGAATTAAACCGATAATCAGTGCGAAGATGACGCCGAATCCGGCGGCTTCTGTTGGCGTGAAAATACCCAGATAGAGGCCGCCGATAATCAGTACAAACAAAGAGACCATGCTGGCTAGTTTAGGCAGTGCGCTTAGTTTTTGCTTCAGCGTAGTGGGGGTGCCTGCGCCAGCGGATTTTGGCCACATTCGTACGACGATAACGATAGTCAGGGTGTAGATAATCAACTGCATGATTCCGGGTATCACCGCTGCGACAAACAGGTCTGTGATGGAGGTCTCTGTCAGTACGCCATAGATCACCAGAATGATGGATGGAGGTATGAGTACTCCAATGGTGCCGCCAGCAGCCACTGCACCCGTGGCCAGTGCATCGCTATAACCATATTTTTTCATCTCAGGGAGGGCGACCTGGCCCAGTGCCGTCGCTGTTGCCAGGGATGAGCCGGAAACCGCAGCAAAGCATCCACACGCCGCAATGGTGGACATCGCCAGTGAACCTTTCAGTCCCCCGAAAAGGCGGGAACAGCCTTCGTAAAGATCGGCTGACATCCCTGAACGGGTTGCCAGGTTGCCCATCAGAATGAAGAGCGGCACGATGCAAAGCTCGTAGTTGAAGCTGATCTCCATCGCCACCTCGCCGATGATAAACGACGCGGTATCAAAACCATACAGAATCAGGATGCCGGTAAAGGCTGAGATCGCCATAGATGCACCAATGGGGATACTGAGCAGCATCATGCCCAGCAGCATGCTGACAACCAGAATGGTTACTTCTATCTCAGTCATGATTAGGTTCTCCTGAGGGCAGGTCTGAAGAGTCGGGGCTAAACAGCAATCGGGCGGCGACCATGATCGCTGCAACGGCTATCAGAAACGCAAATCCGGCCATCAGATAGATCGGCAGATGCAGTACCGGTGTTAAATCACCGGAATCACGCAGGGACAGGGTTCTCTCAAACAGCCCCCATCCGATTCCTGCCGTTACCAGTAACACTGCGAACTGACTCAGTTTTTCAAGCACCGTACGCCAGCCATGAGACGCTTTAATCATGATGAACTCGAGTCGGATATGTTCGCGTGAATAGGTTGCCTGAGTCAGCGAGCCCAGCATGACTACTGCCATGAAGCCTTCGACCAGCTCGATACTTCCAGGGAGTGGCGATGAAAAAATGTAGCGCCCGATAACATCTATAAAGATAAGTACAGAGAGCGCAGCTAAAACCACTACCGTAAACACGGCAGTGGTTCGACGGGCATATTCGCCAATCATATTCAGGTTCCCTTATTCGCTAAGGTTATTCGCTGAATTCCGCCAGAACGGCGTCAGCATCGATACCCTGAGCTTCGGCTTTGGCTTTCCACTCGGCAGTGATTGTTTTGGAGCGTTGTTGAAGATCGCTGAGTACTTCAGAGGTCACTGTATTGATTTCGTGGTCTGGGTCAGCAGCGATATCGCTACGGGTTTTAGCCGCGGCAGCATCCCATGCGCGGCCGAGGAAGGCTGCTGTCTCAGGACCAGAGTTAGCATCAATCAGTGCCTGAAGATCTGCGGGTAGTGAATCATAGAATTTTTGGTTCATCGCAAAGAAGAAAGCGATGGTATAAAAACCGTTGGGAACTTCTAAATGGTAAGGAAGAAGCTTTTCCAGGCGGTAAGATTTGATCGCATCCCAGGGGAACAGAATGCCATCGGCGACGCCACGGGCCAGTGCCTCATGTGCTTTGCTGGCAGGCATGACGACAGCCGTTGCCCCCAGCGCTTCGGCCCACTTTACGCCAGAGCCGATGGTGCGGATTTTCATGCCGTTAAGGTCAGCGGGGGAGGTGACTTTCTCTTTGGTATGCAGTACACCGGGAGAGTGAACATGAATAGCAAGTAGTTTGGTATCGGTAAACTCTTTATCGGCGAAGTGTTTCTGCCAGATCTCGGTAATTTTACGGCTGCCCTCTTCGGCGCTGGGAACCAGGAAAGGCAGTTCAACGACCTGACTCAGTTCGAAGCGTCCCGGAGTCCAGGGCAATGCTCCCCATCCAGCCTGGACAACGCCCTGCTTAATCAGGTCATACTGACCGGCAGGTTTACCGATAATGGCTTTATCTACCGTTACTTTAATGCGTCCATTGGACTCTTTATTGATCTTATCTGCCCACTCGTTCAGCGCGACAGAGACCGCGTGATGAGGGTTTGGGTTCCAGTTAGCGATGCGCAAGTTAAACTCTGCGGCGTTCGCGATTGAAACCATGTTGCACAGAATGGCAGCGGCGAAGATCAGTGAGTATTTTAAGTATTTCATCATTCTTATCCGTTATTTTTGTTGGTAGGGATTAAAATATGAGTATGGAAAAGGCGTTGTCCTGGCAGGGATGTGCCAGCGCCAGGCTGTTAGGCTTGCTGGCCGATCTGTTCAAGTAGCGTGACAGAGTCTGTTACGGTGCCGAATAGTGGCAGAACTTTTTCGCACACGGTCCGGTGTAGTTCCATGTCTGGCGAGGCGCAGCAGTCTTCCAGGATCGAGACGAACAGGCCAGAGTCATCGCCGTGTCGCGCGGTGCTATCGACCACCATATGGGTGTACACTCCGGCCAGAACGATATGCTCTACTTTGTTACACTGCAGCCAGTTGAGAAGGTTGGTATTGTGAAATGGGTTGACCGCCCGTTTGGTGACCACCAGTTCGCCTTCCCGAGGTGCCAGTGCAGGCGGGAAGCCTGTGCCGAATTCACCGATGATCATGGCGTTCATCTCTTTCAGGTGTGCCAGTCTGGATTGTTGACTGATGGCATCAATGTAGCCTTTTTCAAAGCCAACATTGACGAATACAACGGGCCAGTTCCTGTCGCGAAAAGCATCGGCAACCCTGGCTGTTTTCTCAACCAGCTTTAACTCATCAACGGTTTTCCAGAAGCCTTTAGAGCCAACTTTGCCTTTAGGGTCTATCAGTTCATTCTGCATATCGAGAATGATAAGTGCGGATCTCATATAACGTACCTACGGGGATATTTTTCTTGTTTAAGGTTTGTCTTAGTAAATCTAGCCAAGATGAGTCGGTGTTTGAAGAAACTATTTGTTTTCTTTGGGGTGGTTAAAAGTTGGTCTGATAAGGTTTTTAATACAATGATTTATTTTAAGTTGTTGATTGTAATGTGATTATAATTTGTTGTTTTTCCCGTTATTGATGCTGTTTTTAGTGACTGTAATTTATTTAAATTTTAGTTATTGATATTTTTGTAAATAATGATAGGTACAGAATTAATAAAATGAATAGGTACAGTTAAGGAAGAGTAGAGTAAGTTATTTATCGTAGATAAAACGGTAGTATCATAATGAGTATCTGACAATGTTAATTATTGCGGGATTAATAGTATTAGACGGGCTAAAGACTTAGCTGGGATAGCGGTTTTTATAGGTTGCAATATACGCAGATAAACCTGATCCGTGGATCAGGCTTATTAAACGTATTTGCTTGGTGCGGACCAGAATAGAGGGTTATTTCAGCGCAATTTCCTGTGGCAGATTGTTGCTATGCAAAATCTGGTGACGCAGGTTTACCAGTGTCTCAGGGGCGATAACTGAGCCCGCCAGTTCGTCATACTTGGCGATCATCTCTGCGTCGGTCAGTGGGTTTTCAGGGTCCCCTTTGCGGGTTTGCTGGAAATGGTTCAACGTCTGTCCATTGTTGAGGGTAACATTGATACGTGCCATCCGTTTTCTGGGGTAGGCTGCGGCCAGCTCAGCATCTTCGCTGACGCTGACTCTGGGCATGAACGCCCTGATATCTTCCCGTGCAAGGGCTGATTCGGAGAATGCGCTGAGACGCACACCGCCCAGAAAGAACTGCGCGGCGATGCAGTACTGGATACTGAAGCGTGCTTCCTGAGCTGACTTGGGCGCAGGCCGGTTACACATATTATAGGTTGGGCCGTAACCTTTGATATGGATGCTGTGAATATCCTCTACGGCGAAACCATGTTCAGACTGGAGTATTCTGAGCCCGTCCAGAGCCGGAAAAATATGCCCGCAACAGCCATGATTTTTGACCGTCATCCGGGTGATCGGGGTCCACTCACCCAGGCCTTCAAATGCCGCATCCCAGTTACCGGTTGAGTCGCTGGTAGCCGCAGCATAACCTTTTGGTGCATGCAGGCTGTCCATCGATCCGGTCATACCTTCGGCGGCGGCCATCGCGGCCAGAATGCCGGCATCGGCGGCGTGCCCAGGGTGCATCGCTTTAGCCATCCCTTCGCCCTGCAGGTTCTGCTGGTGCCCCCCGGCGAAACTGGTCGCCAGTGCGATGGCATTGGCAATGATGGTTGCATCGCCTTTCAACAGCATCGCGGCAGCAACCGCAGCGCCAATTGTGCCGACCGTTGAGGTGATATGCCAATAGGTATAATGGCTTGGCTGGATAGCCAGAGATATTCTGCAGCCGACTTCATAACCGGCAATAACTGCCCGGTGTAACTGCTCCAGAGAAACTTCTTGATCCTGAGCTACGGCGAGCGCTGCGGCGATCGTCGGGCTGCCAGGATGGTAGCCACCATCTTTGAAAATATCATCAAACTCGACGGTGTGGCTGGCGGTGCCATTAATCAGTGCAGCATGGCGGGCGGAACCCAGGCTGCCATCCACATAACAGACCGCTTTGCCGTTACCCCGACTGGAATGACAGGCAGCAGCCAGAAGCATCGCCGGAGGTTGAACGCAGCCTGGTAGTGTGGTGGCAAACCAGTCGAGGATAGCCCGGCGGGTGGCCTGGCTGATATCGTCACTCAGGGGCAATTGATGCCAGTTTGCAGCCGCTTCGGCCAGGGATTGTATCGGATTGTTTATCATATCGATCCTGTCGCCAGCCAAAACCACTGGGGAGGGCATTGGCATGATTCATTAACTATTTGAATATCAGTTAGTCGCGCCGAGTTTTTGCATGGCATCAATCTCCTCCTGGGTATAACCCAGTTCCTGCAGCAGTTCTGCGGTTTGCGCGCCAACCGGCTGTGGTGGCAGATTGATCTCGGAATGGCTATCGGACATGATGAACCCTGCAACCGGTACTGTCAGTCCGTCAACCGGGCTGTCAGGGGCATCATGCTTATGCAGCAGTTTGCGGCTGGCGATATGGGGATCTGCAATACTTTCTTCCAGACGACGAACGCGGGCTGCCGGAATACCTCGTTCCTGAAGGAATTTTTCCCAGTAGTCAGCAGACATAGTGCCAATGATACTGGTAAGCACCTCGGCTTCTTCGGCATGCGCATCCAGTCGCTGGTTATTATCGGTTTTGATCATGTCTTCCCGGCCCAGCGCTGTCCAGAGTCTGCGCTGTTGCGGCAGGTTAGACGCAGAGATCATCATCGGGGCGTCAGAAGCATGGTAGTAGCCGATAGTGGCAAATGGGAATACGTTTCCTTTCTGCTCCGGGTGTTTGCCATTCCACAGATAACCGGTCAGGTGTGAGCTACACAGAATGGTGGCAACATCCAGCATCGAGACATCGATAAACTGGCCTTTACCGCCTTCACGTTCACGTTGGAACAGTGCTGCGGAAATTGCGTAGGCTGCGGTAGTGCCGGTGGCGTAGTCGACAACCGGTGCGCCACTTTTCAATGGCTTGCCATCGCCGTGGCCGGTCATCGCCATCATGCCGGAAAAGGCCTGAATAACCGCATCGTAGGCGGTCTGCTCACGTCTTGGGCCGGTTGAACCGAAAGCGGATATAGAGCAGTAGATCAGCCCTGGGTTTAACCTGGACATCTCCTCGTAACCCAGTCCCAGAGCGTCAAAAGCGCCGGGTCTGTAGTTTTCTACGAAGACATCTGCGGTCTGAATTAAGCGTTTCATCGCTTCAACACCGGCTTCGGTTTTCAGGTCCAGCGCCATTGTTTTTTTGTTCGATGCCTGTGCCATGAATGCAGTACCCATGCCCATATCATTCAGAGAGCGGTCGGAACCTTGCATCCGAGCCTGATCAGGCTCTTCAGGTGATTCGACTTTAATCACCTCTGCGCCGAGTACGGCCATCTGATAACTGGCAAAAGGGCCAGCAAGGACATGGGTGGTATCGATTACCCGGATGTTATCGAATGCCTTAGACATAAATTCCTCACAATATATTTGTTGTACAGGCTGTTATGTCACGCGGTTTTGTTTAAATGCCTGCACTGTTGTATCTACCGGTGAGAGTGTTTCAGGACTCCCTTGCGATAGGCCAGGGTAGGTCGCTGATAGTATAGATTTTATATAACTGTTCGCTATGCGGGGCTGCCTACAAATCGGCTAGCGATACAAGCAATGTCGGTTACAGGAGCAGAGCCCGGGAATAAGGTTCTGGTTATCCGGGCTCTTGACTTTACTGAGATTACATTATGGGTTTGTTAAGCCCTTCCCAGTGCGGTTACTATATCTGTATCTATCGTGCTCAATTATTCGAGTACGCCTGCCGCTTTCAATTGTGTTTCAGCGACTTTAGTAACGCTCTTGGTGAATTTAGAGTATTTTTCGGGGCCCATCCAGGAATCGGTCACACCGGCAGCACGCGCGTATTTCTGGTAATCATCACTACGCATCGCTTTATGAAAAGCATCAGCAATCTTCTGTTGCGTCTCCATTGGAATACCAGCAGGACCGAAGATGCCACGTACCTGTACCCAGCTTGTGTCTACATCGTAACCCTGCTCACCGAAGGTTTTCAGATCCGGCAGACCTGTCAGACGCTCTTCACCCAGCACACCCAGGCCTTTAATGCGGTTAGCATCGAAGAAAGAGCGGGTTGCACCCAGATTAGACACACCGACATCGACATGCCCACCCAGCAACGCGCTGATGATATCTGGGGTGGCGTTAAAGCCAACCCAGTTGAATTTAACACCGGCAGCGTTTTCTAACATGGAAACGCCAATGTTCTGCATAGAGCCCACCGGACCAAAGCCACCGATATTGACTGTTCCATTATTTGCTTTGGCTTTAGCAATCAGGTCATCCAGGTTTTTAATTTCTGAATCTTCGCGAACGAACAGCAAAATTGCATCTTCCTGAGTGGAACCAATCCAGGAGAAGTCATCCATGCTGAAGGTACCTTTGAGGTTGGTTAGCATCCCGGTAAAGTGGGTCAGGGTGTTGATGCCCAGTGTCAGACCATCGGGTTTTGCCGGACGAATCTTGCTCATCTGGCTGGCGCCGCCGCCCCCAGGAGAGTTGATAACAATAACTTTCTGACCGATCTGAGGCTCCAGACTTTTTGCCAGAGTACGAATAAATACATCAGATGAACCGCCGGCCTTGGTGTGCATGATCATTTTAACCGGACCTGTAGGCCAGTCGCTGTCAGCGAAGGCGGTACCTGAAGTAGCAACGGCAGTGGCGAATGTCAGTGCGACAGTGGTGAGGATTTTGCGGGCGTTCTTTTTAACTCTGCTAACCATCATAAGACGGCCTCCGTGGTTTAACTTTTTATTTTTTATTTAAAATCAGGGCGTTTCCCCTGTATTGAATATCTCAAAAAGCACTCGGGGGTGGTACTGAGTATTTGTAAGGCCATGGGACACTTAAAATTTGGGCAAGATTCTGTGGTGCCAGCACTGAAGATGAGATCAGAGGATAAAGTTCTCGTCGGGGTGTAATGAGCGGATGTGCCAGGAAAGCAGCGTTTATCAGCACTTTTGTTTATTAGTGGTCGCGTCAATTCCTATTGGTCAGGTGACTTTGAACGCGCTTTTGTGCAGCTGATTAAGCCTCAGGTATTCCCCCATTGCCTTCGTTCATCAGAGCTCTCATCCAGGATAAAAATTTGAGCAGTGTCTGGGAGGGCTCAACATTACGAGGCCAGACCAGATAATAACCCTCTCCGGTTTTACAGGTTTCTTTGAACGGGGCAATGAAGCTGCCGTTTTTCAGTTGCGGTTCAACAAAAACTTTCACCGCGATGGCAACTCCGATGTTCATCGATGCTGCTTCATAAGCGAGTGCAGAGGTATCGAATCGTAGTTCGGATGTTGAATTCAGTGACAAGTCTACGCTGGCCATCCAGCGCTCCCAGTCTTGCGGGCGAGCCATCGACTGGAGCATGCGTACCCGGGACAGATCTTTATGGCTGGGGAGCTTATTGGTTTCGTAAAAAGTGGGGGAACAGATCGGTATCAACTCAATATCAACCAGCTTCTCGGCATTCAAATCGGGCCAGTCTCCATAGCCAGAACGAATAGCAGCATCGATGTTCTGTGTTTCAAAGTCTGTTGCCAGCAGGGAAGAAGTCAGTCGTACCTCGATGTTTTCATTCTCGTCGTGGAACTGCGCCAGACGGGGAATCAGCCAACGTTGAGAAAAAGTGGTATATGACTGTATTGAGAGAATATTCCTGCGTCCCCGTCGGGAGACCTGTCGTGCCGCATGTCCAATATCCTGAAATGCATGGGCGATGCCCTGATAAAGTTCTTTACCCTCCCGTGTCAGCTCGATCCCTCTGTGCAAACGTCGGAAAAGCATAACGCCAAGATACTCTTCCAGAACTTTAACCTGACGACTGACAGCGACCTGAGAAACATGTAATTCATCTGCCGCCGCTGTCAGGCTGCATAACCTTGCCGCCGCTTCGAAAGTTCGTAGAGGATTAAGTGGTGGAATAGGATACTTCATACACCCGCCTTGCTTTTTATTGTTTCGGCTAACCGAACACGCCCATAAACATAAATAAAGTATAGATTAGCCCGTTATAAAAAGCTGCGTCTAACTCTGACTGCTATTATCTGGATCAATAGATGATCAGATGGTGTTATAACCCTGTTAGAAGTTAATCTTTTATATCTGGGCGACTAGATAATATTGCTATTAGCCTCGATTGTCACATTTAAATATGGTTTATGGTTTGATGATTTCTCCTGTCGCTGAAACGGATTATTGAAATAAACAAATGCAGCATCAATCAGTTTAATCAGTCATTCACTGTGTTCACAGGATAGGTATTATCATCTGAATAACTCGGTTGTCTTAGAAAATTAGTCTTTTCGCTGCCACTTATAATGGTTCAATATATGTTAAGAGCATAACCATTGTTGGCGAGCTGTATGATGCAACAGTCATCAGAACTAAAACGGAGCTGAAAGTTACTATGTCCAACTATTTTGAAATTGTTATCAAACCGCGTTTTAGTGAAACGGATATGCGAGGCCATATCAACAACACGGTAATACCGGTATGGCTAAGCGATGGCAGGGGAGCGATGTGTCGTGAGCATCTTGCGATCACCCAGCCATGGATGGTGGTGAACCTTACCGTCAACTATCGCAAGGAGTTACTCTGGGGTAGTCCGGTAACGGTAAAAATTGCAGTCGATAAGATTGGCAACAGTTCGATCAGTTTTGCGCAGGAGATCTGGCAGAAGGATAAACTTTGTGTTCAGGCCAGTACAACGATTGTGGCTCTGGATATGGATACCCGCAAACCGGTGAGAGTGAATGATGAAATACGCCAGCAACTCTCCCCCTATCTGTTAGCTCAGGAGTGAGTGAATACTGCATTTAATGGGTTGTAAACCGGGCAGCCCTGCCCGGTTTTACAGCGTCTGACAGCAGGCTGTCAGGTGGCACCGCTATCAGATCAGTTTTGACAGGAAGGTGGTTTCCTTTGCTGTTGATATGCCATTGCCGGTGAAGACGAATGCCAGTTTTGCATTCATTTCTTCCACATTACTGCCACATATACGATAAGGTAACCAGGCTGAGTTGCTATCGCTCAGACGGATAGTATCCGGCCCGTTAAGGGTAAATGTTGGGGCGCCGGACAGGGATACTTTAATCAGCTCCTGATCATGGGCAAACCCTTCCACTTTGACGCGATAGTTGTTGCAGACGGTATTGGCATCCAGTTGGGTAAACAGCGCTGTGCGGTCGCGGCGCACCTCTATCAGCAAGCTTTTAGTATCGGTAAAACCATAGATGACTGCCATGATCGCGCAGAGGGATACAGCTGCATAGCCCGCCAGTTTTGCGCGCAGGAAGGGGGATTGTTTACCTTCCAGTTGCCGTTCGGATGCAAACCGTATCAATCCGCGTGGGCGGTTAATTTTATCCATGACGCTGTCACAGGCATCGATGCAGGCTGCACAGTCGATACAGGCAGCCTGCAAGCCATTTCTAATATCGATGCCGGTGGGGCAGACCTGTACACAGATACCGCAATCGACACAGTCACCACTGTTTGCATCGGCGTTGCGGCGGTTGGCCCGGGGTTCACCACGTTTGGCATCGTAGCTAACGGTCAGAGTGTTGTCGTCAAACATAACGCTCTGAAAGCGGGAGTAAGGGCAGGCATGCAGACAGATTTTTTCCCGCACAAGGCCTGCATTGGCATAGGTCAGCGCCGCCATAATAGCCAGCCATCCAAACAGCGCGGATGACATCTGAAGATTGAGCATATCTGCAGCAATTTCGCGGATAGGGACAAAGTATCCGGTGAAAGTTGCTGCAGTGAGTATTGAGAGAGAGATCCAGAGAAGATGTTTCAGCACCCGGCGTAACAAACGCTTACCGCGTAGCGGCAGGTGATCAGTTTTAGCCCGCTCACTGGCACGACCCTCTGTCATCTGTTCGATGCGGATAAACAGCCAGGTCCAGACACTCTGCGGACAGGCAAAACCGCACCAGACCCGCCCCCAGGCAACCGCCATAAAAAACAGCAGCGTCGCGCCTGCAATCATTAATCCTGCCAGTAGTGGCAAATCATGCCAGGACAACGCGCTGCCAAAGAGGGTGATACGGCGGTGCTCAAAAGAGAAAAACAGAAACGGCTGACCATCGATCTGTATCCAGGCAAGACCGAAAAACAGCGCGATCATGGGCCAGGTTGTCAGCCGTCTGAGGTTTTGAAATCGCCCCTCGGTGAGGCGCACGTGAAACTTACCATCGGTTGCAAATGGAGGCGTTGGATCTTGTATAACAGGAATTTTTTGCATGGCGGCAATCTACTAAATTTTGTGATTGCGGTAGATTACGGTTGTAATTTGTATAGGAACAGGTATAAAAAAAATATAGTTAATAGGTACAGTTAGGCGGTAAGGCACAATGGCATCAGACTATCTCTATCAACAGCTTGAGAGCTGGCTCTTAAAGGGAATTGAAGAACAGCGCTGGCTGATGGGGGATCGGTTGCCCTCGATCCGGGAGCTGTGCAAGCAGCATGGGCTGTCAAAAGCGACTGTCCAGCATGCGCTGCAGCGGCTTGAAGCGCAGGGCTTGCTGGAGGCCCGGCCTAAAGCGGGCTACTTTGTTGCCCTGCATGCCAAGACAGTAAAAGAGCCGATCAGCCGTTCACGTATCGAGGCACCCAGGCCGGTAACGGTGAGTGATCTGTTGTTGGATATCATGCGCCGCAGTGCGGCATTTGATCTGTTACCGGACCTGCATGCGGGGGAGCTGCCCTCGGGTATTGTTACCCTCAATCGTTCGGTTGCCAGAGCGCTTCGGCGACAGAAAGGTGATGACTATCAGTATTATGATACCCCAGCTGGGGATGCAGGCTTGCGGGAACAGCTATCCCTGCACCTGTTACGCCGTGGCTGGCAGGTTGATATTGATGAGTTGTGTATCACCTCCGGCTGTCAGCATGCGCTATTCCTGGCGTTGATGGCGACCTGCGAAAAGGGGGATGTGGTAGCGGTGGAGTCCCCGGGATTTTATGGTGTCCTGCAGCTGCTTGAGCAGTTAGGGTTGCAAGTTGTTGAGGTGCCAACATCCATCTCCACGGGAATGGATATAGAGGCGCTGGAAGAGGTGCTCAAACGCTGGAAAGTTAAAGCCTGTATAGTCTCACCGGCCTTCTCTACCCCGGGCGGAGCACTGATGCCAAAAGATCCCCGCGAGCGGTTACTGTCGCTGGCGGAACAGCACGATCTGGCCATCATTGAAGATGATATCTATGCCGATACGGCTTTGGGAGTGGTGCCTGATCCGCTGAAAGCGCTGGATCAATATAACCGGGTGATCCTCTGTAGCTCATTTTCGAAATCGTTATCCCGGGACCTGCGGCTGGGCTGGATCTCAGGTGCGCGATGGCACGAACGGATTATCAAACTTAAACTGGTTACCCAACTGAGCAGTAGTCGCTATCTGCAGCAAGGGGTTGCTGAGTTTATTGCCGATGGCAGTTTTGCGGCTCATCTGCGCCGCCAGCGCCATGAGTTGCGTGAACGACGTGACCGGCTGATTGCGCACCTGCGAGCCTGGCCCGGGGATTTGAGAATCAGCCTGCCGCAGGGTGGCTTAGCGGTGTGGGTTGAACTACCTGACGGGGTGGATACCTTAGAGGCTTATCCCGAAGCGCTTGATCGTGGGGTGGTGATTACCCCGGGGCCGTTGTTCTCGGTATCGGGGCAATTTCGCAACTGTATGCGCCTCAGTTTTTCCCATCCCTGGGATAAGCGTCGGGTTGAGGCGCTGAATATTCTGTCTGCTGTATTGGTGCCGCACGGTTAATCTGTCTTGATTAAAAATTAAAAAATTGAGCCTGTGTCTAGTTTGCACGTCAGTATATTCTGAGCGGCAAAAGTAGCTGAACGAGTACTGATGTTGTGTACAGATATGATGAATATGACCGGGCGTTGGTACAGGCGCGGGTAGAGCAGTTCCGTGATCAGGTTGCACGCCGGCTATCGGGCGACCTGAGTGAAGAGGAGTTTTTGCCGCTGCGATTGCAAAACGGACTCTACCTGCAGAAGCATGCCTATATGCTCCGGGTGGCGAATCCTTATGGCACTCTCTCCGCTGATCAGTTGCGGGTACTGGCTAAAATAGCCACTGACTTTGACCGCGGTTATGGCCATTTCACCACCCGTCAGAATATTCAGTTTAACTGGATTGAGCTGGAGCAGGTGCCGGATATCCTGCAGCTGCTGGCCGATCATGATATGCATGCTATCCAGACCTCCGGTAACTGCGTACGCAATATCACTACTGAGGCGTTTGCCGGAGTGGCCGGTGATGAGGTGATGGACCCCCGCCCCCTGGCTGAAATCCTCAGACAATGGTCGACGGTTAATCCTGAGTTTCTCTTTCTGCCGCGTAAATTTAAGATCGCTATATCATCCTCTGCATCTGATCGTGCCGCAGTACGCGCCCATGATATTGGTCTCTATCTCTATCGGGGTGGCAGCGGTGAGATGCTGTTGGATGTCATGGCCGGGGGTGGGCTTGGCAGAACGCCGATCCTCAATGAGCGGGTGAAACAAGGCCTGCCATGGCAACATATACTCACCTACACCGAAGCGGTTCTGCGTGTTTATAACCGTTATGGCCGCCGGGATAACAAGTATAAGGCGCGCATCAAAATCCTGGTGAAAGCGCTGGGTGTGGACGCGTTTGCCAAAGAGGTTGAGCGTGAATGGGAACTGATCAAAGACAGTGACGCTGAGCTGACAGAGAAAGAGTATCAGCGGGTGGCTGCCGGTTTTGCACCACCGGTTTACGAGCGACTCGATCTGATTGATCCAGAATATGGCGCCTGGCTGGCCCGTGATCCGCAGTTTGGTTTATGGGTACAACGCAATACCCAGCCCCATAAAGTGGCCGGCTATGCCTCGGTCATATTATCAACTAAGCCTGGTGCCAGCGCGCCTCCCGGGGATGTTACCGGAGAGCAGATGAACACGGTCGCTGATCTGGCAGAGCGCTATGGTTTCGGTGAGATCCGTGTGTCCCATGAGCAGAATCTGGTGCTGCCGGATATCCGTAAACAGGATCTCTATCCGTTGTGGAAAAAACTGACAGAGATTAATCTGGCGAAGCCGAATGTGGGGTTGCTGACCGATGTGATTGCCTGTCCCGGTGGTGATTACTGTGCGTTGGCGAACACCCGCTCATTGCCGGTCACCCGTGCCATTCAGGAACGTTTTGATAACATCGATTTCCTCCATGATCTGGGGGATCTGACGCTGAATATCTCTGGCTGTGTCAACGCTTGTGGTCATCACCATATCGGCAACATCGGTATTCTCGGGGTGGATAAAAAGGGTGAGGAGTTTTTCCAGATCACCATTGGCGGTGCTCAGGGAAAGAACAGTTCCCTGGGTAAAGTGATCGGACGTGCTTTCCGGGCGGAAGAGGTGCCGGAAGCGATAAACCGCTTGTTGCAGGCCTATCTGGACTACCGTGAAGCGGAAGAACCCTTTATAGAAACAGTCAACCGCATCGGTCTTGACCCCTTCAAAGAGCGGGTTTATCCGACGCCAACCGATGCTGCACAGTTAAAGCTTGAGGAGGCCTCCGTATGAAAAACATTATTACGACGGTGAACGGAGTCTCTGGGGTTGTGCATGATGATCCCTGGTCAATGCCCGGTGAAGATGAGAGTGATAACCGCGATTTTCAGATCGTGTCGCTGGAGCGTCTGCTGGCGTTAGCGGAATCAGGTGAAAGGCTGCAGGGGCAGTATGGCGTGATGCTGCATCCGGATGATGACCCTGACATTCTGCTCCCCTGGCTGGCTTCACTGCGGCTGATTGCGCTTCAGTTCCCCCGCTTCAGTGATGGTCGGGCCTATAGTCAGGCCTATCTACTGCGCGCTCGTTATGGTTTCGAAGGTGAGTTACGTGCCGTGGGTGATGTGCTACGAGATCAGTTAGCGGCGATGCGTCACTGTGGCTTCAGCTCCTTTGCTATACGTGAAGATAGATCAGCAGAGGAGGCGCTTAAAGGTTTGGAAGTGTTTGATCTGATCTATGCCCGTTCGGTATCAACACCCCAGCCGCTGTTCCGGCGTAGATAAGCTGCGTCTTCCGGATCTCTCTTCGGGTTGTCAGTCAGTAGCATTCCTGGCTGACAGCCCATAGCGTTCACGCTTCTGTTTATCCTCCCGAACCTCACGAAAGTTGATGAAAGTATGCCCGACAATGGAGCGCAATGCTGCACTGCAATAGGGCGTAATCGGCCATTATATGACAATGGTAGACATTGTCAGACTATGATGTGTGTTTCCTCTATTTTACATATTTACCTAACTCTATGTTTTTATTGGTTTATTAGTTTTGGCCCGGAAAATGCTTTGATCTGGATCAATACTAATTTATCGGAGCCGGAGTATGGGTGCGTCTATATCACTTGATTACATCACACACAGGTTCAGTGCTGCAGCAAAGCCCACGCTGAAAGATATTGAAAATCGAATTGAGCCTGGCGAACTGGTCGCCCTGATTGGTCGCAGCGGTTGTGGCAAATCGACCCTGTTGCACATGATGGCGGGTCTGTTGATTCCGTCTGATGGTTGTGTCCGTATCAATAATCATCTTGTTACTAAGCCCAGTGCTAAGTGGAACATGATGTTTCAGAAAGCCTCCCTCTATCCCTGGATGAACGTCAAAGAGAATGCTGCACTGGGTCTGCTGTTTGATGGTATGCCGAAGGCTAAGGCCGGTGAGCGGGTTGATACATTGCTGGATATGGTGGGGCTACACGACAAAAAAGAGGTCAATGTACAGAGCCTCTCCGGAGGGCAGCAGCAGCGGGTTGCACTGGCGCGTTCGCTGGCGACCGAACCGGAAGTTTTACTTCTGGATGAGCCATTTTCTGCGCTGGATGCCTTTACCCGGACTCAGCTTCAGGAAGAGGTACCGAATATCTGCCGCGAGCGAGGTATCACCATGGTGATCGTTACCCACGATATTGATGAAGCGATAGCGATGGCCGACCGGGTGTTAATCATGTCCCAGAACCCGGGTCGCATTGTGGGTGAATTGACGGTTGATCTGCCCTGGCCGCGCCGTCATATGGATGCCGGTTTCCAGTCGATGCGTGACGAGTTGATGCAACAGTTTAAAGGGACTGATACCGGATTGGCGGGCCGTAATGGTGCCGATACCGAAGAGTCTGAAGTATCTGAATCAGCCGCCTGATAGCTGCCAATTTTAAGAGGAATTTATAATGAAAAAATACAGTTCTAAGCTTGATGCGAAGCCGAATGAGATGTCCGACGCAGATCTGGAATATCTGCAAAAGCATGAGATGAGTCGCCGTGACTTCATGATGGACAGCCTCGCTATGGGGGGATTGGCTGCAATGTTTGGGCTTTCCGCCAGTATGCCTGCCTGGGGCAGTATCCAGCCACCGGAAGATGAGGTTGTACGTATCGGTTATCTGCCGATTACCGATGCCACTGTACTGCTGGTTGCGCATGCTAAAGGGTTCTTCGCGGAAGAGGGGCTTAAATCAGAAAAGCCAACGCTAATTCGTGGTTGGTCGCCGCTGGTTGAAGGGTTTGCGGCGGGTAAATTTAATCTGGTGCACTTCCTTAAACCTATCCCTATCTGGATGCGCTATAACAACGGTTTCCCCGTCAAAATCATGTCCTGGGCTCATCTGAATGGCTCCGGTGTGGTGGTGGGTAAACATGTTAAAGCGGAGGGCTTTGCGGACCTGGGTGGCAAGCAGGTTGCAGTACCTTACTGGTACTCCATGCACAATATCGTGTTGCAGATGGCGCTTAGACATGTGGGACTGAAGCCGGTGATTAAAGCGCAGGGTGAGCCTGTCGCAGCTGATGAGGTGAATCTGCAGATTATGCCGCCACCGGATATGCCACCATCGCTGGCGGCGAAAAAGATCGATGCCTTCATCGTGGCAGAGCCCTTTAATGCGGCCGGTGAGCTGCTGGCTGGCGGTAAGATGCTGCGCTTTACCGGTGATATCTGGCGTAACCATCCCTGCTGTGTGGTGTGTATGAATGAGGAACAGGTTAATGCCAAGCCTGAGTGGACTCAGAAAGTGATGAACGCCATCGTCAAAGCTCAGATCTACGCCCAACAAAACAAGAAAGAGGTTGCTCATCTGCTGTCTAAAGATGGCGAACGTTATCTGCCAATGAAGGCTAATGTGGTTGAGCGTGCGATGACGCTGTATGACGAAGAATCCTATGCAGCGCCTGATGCGATTCAGCACCCAGAATGGAACAGCGGTCGGATTGATTTCCAGCCCTGGCCTTTCCCTTCAGCCACCAAACTGATTGTAAATGAGTTGAAAAACACTCTGGTGAGTGGGGATGCCACCTTCCTGAACAAGCTGGACGCAGACTTTGTGGCCGATGATCTGGTGGATTATCGCTTTGTTAAAGCGGCGATGGAGAAGCATAAAGGCTGGGAAGATGCGCCAGGTTTTAATGCTGAGAATCCATTTGAGCGAGAAGAGGTGGTTGCGATATGAACACCAGTAATACTCAAACGATAACGGCCGCCAGTGTGATGCCGAACATGTCGCAGCTGTTTGGCTGGCTGAAGTCACTGCAATACCCGGCGGTGGGGATTACCGGTCTGCTGTTGTTGTGGTGGTTCGGTGGTTTCATGATTGAAAATGATCCGGATCTGAGTGCCTTTGCCGCATTTGCCCCTGCACCGACGTTTAGTGCGCTGGTGGATCTGGTGGCCAGTGGTGAAGTCTGGCAACCCATCGGTTCCAGCCTTTATCGCATTCTTTCCGGGCTGGTCTGGGGTATCGGCATCGGTGTGCCGGTGGGGGTAACGGTGGGCTACTTTGGTCTGGCGTTGAAAGTGACTAACGTGCCGTTTCAGTTTCTACGCATGATCAGTCCACTGGCGTGGATGCCGATTGCCGTGCTGGCCTTTCAGAGCTGGGATTCTGCGATCATCTTCCTGATTGTGATGGCGACGGTATGGCCGATCATCTTCTCCACCGCCCACGGTGTACGTCGTATTGATCCTAACTGGTTTAAAGTGGCGCGCAACCTGGGTGCATCCGGTTTTCAGATGCTGCGGCGGATCATTCTGCCAGCGATTATGACCGACGTCATGGCGGGTATCCGTCTTGCGGTAGGCGTTGCCTGGGTGGTTCTGGTTCCTGCGGAATATCTCGGTGTCACCAGCGGACTGGGGTATGCGATCAACGACGCTCGTGACACCTTGTCTTATGACAGTCTCGCCGCCGTTGTTATCGTTATCGGCATTATTGGCTATGGTCTGGACACTGTCTGTAGTGTGCTGATTAAACGCTTTAACTGGCATATGGAGTGATGGTTTGAGTATCTACAGTCCGGTGTTAACACCCGGCTGGACAATCCATTTTGCAGCGTTGTCTGGTGATAGCCGCTGTGTGAATTGTGCTGAATATACCTGTTGCCTGGCAACAGGTATTTCTGTTTGTAGAGGTTAGAGCCTATGGGATATCCAACAGACGTTCTGTCGCATAAAAATGTAGAAAGTGATGCCGGTGCCGGCGCATCCGATCTGACGGTGTTGCATGAGTCAGCCAAGCTTATTGGTCAGGCGGCAACACCTGAGATAGCGATCTCCGGCACCTTGCGGCTGATGTCGCAGATGCTTGGTTTGAATCGTGGGCGTGTGCTGCTGCCATCGACAACCGGTGAGACCCTGCAGATCCGATACAGTTACGGCTTGCGTGATGAAGAGCGCCGGTTGGGGGTGTACAAAGTGGGTGAGGGCATCACCGGTACGGTGATGAAAAGTGGTCAGCCTGCGGTGGTTCAGAATATTGATGAGGAACCGGGTTATCTGTTCCGGGCGGTGGACCGGGAAACTCTGCCAGACGGTATGGTGGCTTATATTGCGGTGCCGATTATGGATGGTAACTCAACCATTGGTGTGCTGGCTGCGCACCGGTTGCGGATGCGACCACGGGCGATTGATGCCGACCTGATGATTCTGCGAATTCTGGCGACCTTTATTGCGCAGATCATCAGTATCAGTAACCTGATTGAGGAGCGTACCAGTTATCTGCAGGAGGAGAACCGCGAGCTGAAAGATGCCCTGCAGCATCAAAGTGGTGAGAATAACCACGGTATACTCGGCGAGAGCCAGGCGGTGCGTGATGCCCTGAGGCAGATCAGCCGGGTGGCTGACACCGTAGTGACGGTGTTGCTGACCGGTGAGTCCGGTACTGGTAAAGAACGTTTTTCCCAGGTATTGCATCTGAACAGTTCTCGCCGGGATCAGCCCTTTGTCGCCATCAACTGTGCCGCTATTCCCGAGCAGTTACTGGAATCAGAGCTGTTTGGGCATGAGCGGGGTGCCTTTACCGGGGCGTCCGCCAGTAAAAAAGGCAAGATTGAGTTAGCCAGTGGCGGGACACTGTTTCTGGATGAAATTGGTGATCTGAATATGGAGCTGCAGTCCAAACTGCTGCGTATTCTTGAAAGCCAGGTGATTCAGCGGGTGGGTGGCGTAAAGGATATCCCTGTGGATGTGCGTATTATCACCGCGACCCACAAAAACCTTCAGGAAGCGGTGAACAAGGGTAAATTCCGCCTCGATCTGTTCTATCGTCTGAATGTTTTTCCGATCCATCTGCCGCCGTTAAGAGAGCGGGCGGGGGATGTCAGAATCCTCGCCAGTCATTTTCTGCTCAGTGCTAACCGGGAATATAGCCGCTATACGGTGTTTGGCAAAGGGGTAATGGAGCGGCTGGAAACCTATAACTGGCCCGGGAATATCCGTCAGTTGGAGAATGTCATTAAACGTTCGGTTTTGATCTGTCTGGATGGCACCATCTCGATCGATGATATCGAAACTATCCTGCGTCAGGAGTCTGCGATCAATGAGCACCTTGAGGCAGGTCAGTCTTCGGAGATGTTCTCTGTCGGGCGCTCCGTCCCAGTAGATCCTCCAGATGAGGAAGTACCCTCAACCGTTCCATTTTCCTATAGTAGTGGTGCATCGAGTGGCGTTGCAACGAATCGCCCCTATAGCTGGGTGCGTAAAGATGAAGCGGATTCAATTGCGCAAGCGCTGAAACATACCGGTGGTAATAAAACCCGTGCTGCGGCTATTCTGGGGATGTCGCCGCGACAGTTCCGTTATCGCCTGGAAAAGCTGGGATTGCCGAATAATCTCAGTCGTGAGGGCTGATCCCGCTCTCTTCTGAATCATCATTCAGACAGGGATCAGTTCAGAGAGCAATCTTTGTTCGCTGAAGCTGATCCTTGTCGTGTTTTTCTAATCATTGCCTTCGTTAATGACGCTCCACAGAGCGACCTCATAGCCTCATCTTTTTGTTGTTTCGCGTTAATGACTCCGATATCTCTCTGACCCATCCGGCCTGAAGGGATATTAATCGCTATGTACCATTGTCTGACAATGTCAGACAGAGGGATTGGTATGATCGGATAGCGGGTCATCTTTCTGAATCTATCTATTTGTTTTATATAGAGATAAACCTTTATGGAACGGTTGTTGATAAGTAATTAAGTGAAAATAACTATTGACGCATAGATCAGCTACTCATCATACATTTCTGGAGTTTTAAAATGACAACAGTTCTATTGGATCCTCAAGAGTTACAAACCAAGATCGATAACGAAAAAGTGGTGCTTATCGATACCCGTAATCCCGAGCAATACGCGGCTGGCCATATTCCTGGCGCAGTCAATATCCACGATATCTTTACCTTTCTGGCGGCCTCTACGCCTGAAGGTATTGCTGAGCTTAAAGAAAAGTTTGCCAGGGTGTTTGGCGATGCCGGTCTCTCAGGTGAAGAGACCGCTGTTGTCTATGAGGATTCAATGAACACCGGTTTTGGTCAGTCCTGCCGCGGTTACTTCCTGCTGTGCTATCTGGGATATCCTAAGGTATCTATTCTGCACGGTGGTTTCCAGGCCTGGAAAGCTGCTGATCTGGCTGTGACGACAGATCTGCCGACTCCGGTTGCCGCTGAATTCCCGCTGGACCACAGTGCCAGTGAGCTGATGGTGGATAAAGATGATGTTCTCAAAGCGATCGGCGATGACAGCATTGTATTGCTGGATGTTCGTGATGTGGATGAGTGGGTGGGTACCAGTTCATCTCCGTATGGTAAAGATTTCTCGCCCCGTAAAGGACGTCTGCCAGGGGCTCGCTGGCTGGAGTGGTACCGTCTGATGAAGCCGGGGGCGGTCACTGTATTTAAATCCCCCGAAGAGGTGCTGGCGGATTGTGCCAGCGTTGGTATCACTAAAGAGAGTCATGTGTATATCTACTGCTTTAAAGGCGCCCGTGCATCAAACACTCTGGTCGCGCTGAAGGCGGCTGGTATCAATAACGTCAAACTCTACTTCGGTTCATGGAATGAGTGGGCGCAGGATGCAGCATTACCGATTGAAGAGGGTCTGCCCTACGCCTGTTAAGAGGGCTGGGCCTGCCCCGAGCCGCTGACGCTTACAAAACCCCGGACTCAGGTTCGGGGTTTTTCTGTTTTAAGGCCCCGGCACTACTCCTGTCGCATTTTTCATTGTCAGACAATGTCATTATGACATTTATTGACAATGTCATGTTGGCGTGGGTGAATTAAGCCAATAAATCACTTAAGTTATTGATATTAAATATGTATTTTGTTTTGGCATCGATTCTGCTTTATTCAGATAAACATCGGTGATGTTTTCAAAGAAACATACAGTTCTGCTAAATCTTTTGGAGAAAAAAAATGACAACAGCTATTGCACCACAAACGGTTTCTACCCACCTGCGTCCGATTGATCGGGATGGCCTGATGGCATTTGCAGAGAAGGGTCGTAATAACCCAGGTACCCGTGGGACTAACAAAGTTCATACCATCACTGATGGTCAGTACCGTACTGTTAGCCACGTCAACCAACATGAAGTGGTTGTTGATGAGCCGCTGCACCTGTTTGGTGAAGACACTGCTCCGGCTCCGGGTGAGATCGTGCTGTCAGGTCTGGGCGGTTGCCTGTGTGTTGGTATCACCGCAGTGGCAACCTGGAAGCAGGTGAAGCTGAGCAAGCTTGAAGTTTTCATGGAAGGTGACATCGGTAACCCTGCTGCATGGGGTGCTGGCGGTGCTGAGATGGAGCCTGAGCAGATGGGCTTCCAGGAGATCCGCGTCAAAGTGCTGATCGAAGGTGATGCTTCCCGTGAAGAGCTGGACGAGATAGTTAAGCATGCCAACTATTTCTCGCCAGTTGCTAACACCATGCGTAACCCGATCCCTTTCAGCATCAGCCTGATGGACTAATTTAACCTTTAACTGACTTGAGAGGTAAGCCATGAATAGCGTAGCAGTCTCTTCTATAACAGCCCCCTGGACCGACGATGCCAAGGTGCTCGCCGATGTCGGTTTGATTGCACGGGAACAACTCGCACCTGCAGCCAAACGGATCGATGAGGGTTACTACCCGCTGGATATCATGGCAAACCTTGGTCAGGCGGGGGCCTATGCCGGTCATCTCGACCAGCATGGCTGCCGTTTCGGACTGGCGATCTCAGCGATGAGTGAGGTCAGCCGCCATTGTGGTGCCACCGGTTTTATGACCTGGGCTCACGATGTCTGTGGCCTGTATATGGAACAGTCTGGTAACCCGGCGCTGTTAACCCGTTTACAGGATCACACCGCCGGACTGACGTTTGGCGGTACCGGTCTGTCGAATCCGATGAAGGCTCTGACCGGTATTGAAAAGATGGCACTGACTGCCAAAAAAGTGCCCGGAGGGTACAGTGTAAGCGGAACGCTACCCTGGGTAAGTCATATTGCCCCGGGGCAGTACTGCGGTGCCATTGCTGCAGTCAACCGGGATGACGGCAGTCGCTCCCACGAGATTATGTTTCTGCTGGATCTGGATGAGCGGGTGCCGCTACGCGCTTGCCCTGAATTTTCCGGTATGGAGGGCACCAGCACCTGGGCGGTGCCGCTGAAGGATTATTTCGTCAGTGAGGATCAGATGATTGCTGATCCGGCCCGGCCATTTATTCAGCGTATCCGTGGCGCATTCGTGCTGTTGCAGGTTGGTATTGCGGCGGGTGTTATCCAGGGGTCTATCGACTCTATCCGTGAGGCCGAGCCAACCCTGGGTCATGTTAACCAGTATCTGCATAATCGTCCTGATGAGTTGCAAGCCGAGTTTGATGAGCTGGCAGCCCGGGCGATGGTGCTGGCAGAAACCCCTTTCGATGGCAGCAAGGATTTCTTCCTGGATGTCCTGGATGTCCGTTGCCAGGGCGCTGAGCTGAGTCTCAAGGCCTCTCAGTCAGCACTGCTGCATCAGGGGGCGAAAGGTTATTTGATGAACTCTGCGCCTCAGCGTCGTATTCGTGAGGCTCACTTTGTCGCCATTGTAACGCCAGCGATTAAGCATCTGCGCTGGGAGATGGCAAAACTGATGCGTGAAGAGGTGCCAGCATGAGTCATGACGTTCAAGAATGGCGGCAGTACCTCTGCCGCGCCTGTGGCCTGATCTATGATGAAGAGAAGGGCGATCCCGATAGCGGTTTAGCCCCGGGCACCCGCTTTGAAGATATTCCCGATGATTGGGAGTGCCCTCTGTGTGGCGTGACCAAAACCGATTTCGAACTATTTGAGAAGCCTGTTGTGGTCGCGGTTGAACAGACCGCCCACTTCAGTGCTGAGCCCGGTATTGTTGTCGTCGGTGCGGGCCTGGCTGGCTGGGCAGCGGTCGAAGCGATTCGTCAGCTTGATCAGAGCGTTCCGGTGACGCTGATCAGTGCCTGTAGCGCTGACCTGTATCATAAGCCTGAGTTGTCAGTTGCTATCAGCCGGGGGTTGGATAAAGCAGCACTGATTCAGGAGACTGGGGTTGATGCGGCTCGCCGTCTGGGGGTTCAGCTGATGGCCGAAACCTTTGTGGTGGGCATCTCTCCATCTTTGCATCAGTTGCGTACCACCCGTGGTTCACTGACTTACACCAAACTGATTCTGGCTCAGGGTGCCAAACCGGCCCTGCCTGCACAGCTGCCTCCCGAGCTTTGCTGGCGGGTTAATGACCTGGCCTGCTGGTCCGGTATGCAGCAGGCACTGGCCAAAGGACCACAGTCGATTGCCATTGTCGGTGCGGGCATGATCGGTTGCGAGATTGCGGAAGACTTAGTCCGCGCCGGGCACCGCGTCACACTGCTGGACCGCAATGCTTCGCCGCTGGCGGGCTTGCTGCCAGAGCCAGCGAGTCAGCGTTTGCGTGACAGTTTTGCCGCCCTGGGGATCACCTACATTGGTAATGACGATATTACCGGGGTTACTCAGCTGGATAATCAGCAGAAGCAGATCCGCTTTGGCAGTGGTAACACACTGGAGGTTGATCAGGTGCTGGCAGCGACCGGACTGATGACCGATAACCGTCTTGCCCGCATTGCCGGACTGGATTTTGACCGGGGTATCAGCGTTGCTGCGGACACCCTGCAAACCAGTCAGGCCGATATCTATGCGCTGGGTGATTGCATCAATATCGAGGGGACAGCGTGCCGCTTTATCGAGCCGATTAAGCATCAGGCAAAAGCGATTGCCCACGGGGTTCTTAATCTTGAGGCCAGCGCTTATCAACACAGTGCCCCGGTGGTTCGGTTGAAAACCCGTTCACTGCCGGTGGTGATGAATGGCCTGCCGTTAGCGGGAGTCGACTGGACCCTGATCCATGAGGATGCCGATGAGCTGGTGATGGAGCAGCGCTTCGATAATCAGGTCATTGCTCATCTGAAAGTGGGCGCCAGCACTCAAACCCGGGCAGCCTGAAATTTTAACGAGATTTTTTAAACAGCCGGGCTGTGGGTCGCAGCCCAACCAAAAACACAACAAACACTTATACAGATCTATGTAATTTGATCACTATTGAAGGAAGACATCATGATTAGTAATCGCGAAGAAGTAACCCAGCTGATTTTGTCCGCCAAAGTTCGTAAGGGTATCAAATGGGGTAAGGTGGCTGAACTGATTGGCCTGTCAAAAGAGTGGACCACTGCCGCTTGTCTGGGACAGATGACCTTTGATAAAGAGCAGGCTGAGAAAGTTGGCGATCTGTTTGAACTGTCTGATGAAGCCACTGCCTGGCTGCAGGTCGCCCCCTATAAAGGCTCGCTGCCAACCGCGGTACCCACTGATCCACTGCTGTACCGCTGGTATGAGATTGTTAACGTCTATGGCAGCACAATCAAAGAGCTGATTCACGAAGAGTTTGGCGATGGCATCATGAGTGCGATCGATTTCTCTATGGACATCAACCGTGAAGAAGACCCCAAAGGGGATCGTGTCAACGTTGTGCTTTCAGGTAAGTTCCTGCCATACAAAACTTACTGATACACTGAGGGTCGATATCTATATTATGAATATCGACTCTTTCAAATTTCTGCACGGTCAGGATCTGCATGATTACGGAAATATTACTGGGTACGGGTGTCGGTTTAGCGCTGGGGCTGACAGGCAGTGGAGGTGTGCTGGCGGTGCCTGCACTGATGCTGGGGCTGGGTTTTACTCTGCCTGAAGCGATGCCGGTGTCACTTATCTCGGTGGGTATCTCCGCTTTGTTGGGCAGTATTGATGGTTTGCGTCAGGGGTTGGTGCGATATCGTGCCGCGATTGTCATGGCGATATCGGGCACCCTGATTGCGCCGCTGGGCATCGCTGCATCCCATGTTTTGCCTGCCGATATACTCACCTCTATCTTTAGTATTTTGCTCTTGATGGTGGCCATCAAAATGGCGCGGCAGGCGTTACAGCACTACCGGGATCAGCAGAGTGGAGTTGGCCATCCACTGGAATTCAACTGTATGCTGCGTCCGGATACCGGCCGTTTTGAGTGGAACCCCAAATGCTTTTTTACCCTGTCCTCAATTGGCGGTTTGTCCGGCTTTAGCAGTGGTCTGCTCGGGGTTGGCGGTGGTTTTCTGATTGTGCCGGGTATTCGCCAGTTCAGTAACCTGAATATGCACAGCATCGTCGCCACCTCGCTGGCGGTCATCACGCTTATCTCCACCGGCACCGTGATTGCTGCACTGTTTCATGGTGCCCAGATCACCCCGCAGGCCTGGTGGTTTATCGGTGCTACCTGTGTTGGCATGGTCGCCGGGCGGAAGAGCGCGCCGCTGTTATCCGGCCAGTTACTGACCCTCGGCTTTGCCCTGTTAACCAGCGTGGTATCGATGGCGTTATTGTACAAATATATGCTGCCAAATTTCTGGAGTTAACCTATGAAACCTGTCGTCGAAACTTTCTTTGATAGTGCCACTTCAACCTTCAGTTATGTGCTGCATACCGGTATCGGTAGTCCCTGTGCAGTGATCGACTCAGTGCTCTGCTATAAGTCAAACTCCGGTAAAACCGATACCGAGGCGGCAGATAAAATTCTCGCCTTTATCGATATGATGATGCTCAAGGTAGAGTGGATTCTTGAAACCCATATCCATGCAGATCATCTGTCGGCGGCATCCTATATCCGCAGTAAAGCCGGCGGGCTGGTGGCTGTCAGTAAGCAGGTGACCGAAGTCGTCAGCACCTTCTCTAAACTGTTCAATGTTGAAGAGTCTGAATATGAGCTGTTATCGCGCTTTGATTACCTGTTTGAACGGGATGAGACTTTCACTATCGGTCCACTGAACTGCAAGGCACTATTTTCCCCCGGACATACCCCCGCTTGCACCGCTTACGTGGTCGAAGAGCAGATGATTTTTGTCGGTGATACCCTGTTTATGCCGGATGTGGGCACCGCACGTTGTGATTTCCCCGGAGGCTCTGCGGAAAAACTCTATGCCTCCATTCGCCGGATTTTAGCCTATCCGGATGAGACACTGCTGCTGATGTGCCATGATTATCCACCCACTGCACGAGCGTACGCCTCGGTGACGACGGTGGCTGAACAGCGGGAACACAACATCCATATCAATGACGGCGTGAGCGAAACGGATTTTATCGAACAGCGTCGCAGTCGCGATAAAACACTCGACTCTCCGCGGCTGCTGTTTCCTTCTGTGCAGGTCAATATTCGTGCGGGAGAGTTACCGAAACCGGAAAGCAACGGTCTGCGATACTTAAAGATACCCCTGAATTTTTTGTAATTGACTGATGTCTGACCGTAGCACCTGAGCATAAAGGTCTGGCGAAAAGACTCTTTTAAACGTTATTCGTTACAGAGACTCCGGTACTCCGATGGACTCATACCGAAATGTTTGCGAAATGCCTTGCTGAAGTGGGTCATATCATTGAAACCACAGGCATAGGCAAATGAGGACAGGCTATTGCCTGCGTTGACCGGGTTTTTCAGCAGAGTAGCGACCCTCTCCACCCGTCGTTGCCAGATGTAACGACTTAAAGAGGTGTTTTCCGCCTCAAGCAACTGATTAATATATCGGGTCGACATACGCATCGCTTCAGCAACCCGGGTTGGGCACAGATCCGGATCATGCAGGTTGGTTTCAACAAAAGCACGTATACGTAACAGCGAGGCTACCTTGGAGTTCGATAGTGGCGCTTCATGGTTACTCAGATGTTCGCCGATCAGTGTGCTGACCAGCTCAGCGAGATTCAACGCCACTTTCTCAGCGGTTATTTTATCAAACTGTGGCCGCTGCTGTGCCAACTGCAAAATATAGTTTTGTACCAAAGGATAGAGCTGACTGGAATGAGACAGGTTATAGGCAACCAGTCTGTCCGCACCGGATATATTACGGTTGATCATATGCCTGGGGATCTGCACCGATGTCAGATGAAACGGTTGGTCAAAATTTAACTCATAAGGGCGGTCGGCACTACAGAACCATCCCATCCCGTTATTCATCCGCGCTGACCTGCCATCCTGGGAGGCATCACATCTGCCGGTCTGTAACAGATTAAAGACAAATGCATCCGAGTCGGATTTTCTGATACTCGATAATGTCCTCAGGGCAACGTGGGGTGTTGCTCTGATATCAGACAGTTGTATATCGTCGATCTTTGTCCAGCGCAGAGCGCCTTCGAATGTACCGTTTGCTTCAACAGTGAAATCCAGTGGTGCCACTCTGTCGCAGACGACCTCTTTCCAGAAATCCAGTTTTTCGGAACCTTTCTGGTTATCGGTGGTAAACACCGAACTCTGATTACTGGTTCTTCCATCTATGTCCGTATTGTTTTTATGGTAAGACAATGGATGCGCCATTTTTATTCCTCCGGGATGACAAGTGCTATGAACAGCTGAGCACTGATCTTGGTTATGTTACGTCCTCATTGAATGCAATATTTGTTCCCCTATTAGAGACCCATGACGGTTCTATTGATAAATATCATCCCTTTCAGATCAGTTTAAAAGCCTGTTTCCGGTATGGCAAATGTTTGGTTCCTGCTCAGCCAAGAGTGCCGTTCTGACCAAGAAAACTCTCCGGGCTGCACAAGATCAGTTTTGCACTCAGGTGTAGCTTAATAGACATCAGATGGAGCAAACAGCGCCATTCAGAGAGTTAAACAGACCGGAGTGAGTAGGAATGAAGCACCATAATAAAGAAAAATTGCAAAACCTCCCCAAAGTGGGGCGTCGGTACTTCCTGAAGTCAGCAGCGGCCCTGGCGGTCGCCGCATCTATGCTGAGTTCACTGGAGGCGATGGCATCCTCAGATGTTATCAAAATTGGTTATGTCAGCCCCCAGTCGGGGCCATTTTCACCCTTTGCCGAAGCAGATGATTATATTATTGATCAGGTACGCGGCCTGCTGGCAGACGGCCTGACCATCAGTGGCAAACACTACGATGTTGAGATTCTGGTACGTGATGACCAGAGCAGTCCCGATCGTGCATCAAACCAGGCTGCGGATCTGATCAATGGTGAAGAGGTGGATCTGATGCTGTCTCAGGTGGCGATCGGTCCAAATGTCCCGCAGCAATGCGAGTTAAACGGCGTTCCCAGCATCAGCACCATGGGGCCCTGGGAAGCATGGATGTTTCCAATGGGGGGAAAACCTGATGTGGGTTTCCAATCTGCATTTCATTTCTTCTGGGGTGTTGCTGATATCGCTGAGGTGTATACCGGTCTCTGGAACGCTATCCCGACCAATAAAAAAGTGGGTATGGTCTGGTCAAATGATGTGCCGGGGATGGCGCTGGGAAATGCCGAACATGGTATGCCCCCGGTGTTTAAGGCCGCAGGTTTTGAACTTCATGAAGTGGGGAACTTCCCGGTGGGAGCAGATGATTTTACTGCTCATATCCAGGCCTTTAAAGAGGATGGTGTAGAGGTCGTTACCGGTCTTTTCAATCCGCCAGAGTGGGCCACGTTTGTGGCGCAGAGCGCGCAGATGGGGTTTAAGCCAAAAGTGATGACTCCCGCTAAAGCGCTGCTGTTTCCCTCTGGCGTTGCTGCTCTGGGCCAGTCCGCTGACCGCATGTCCACTGAGATCTGGTGGTCTCCTGCCTATCCCTTCAACTCAAGTCTGACAGGCCAGTCTGCGGCGGAACTGGTGGCCGATTATCAGGCTAAAACCGGGCGCACCTGGACCCAGCCAATTGGTGTGGTACACGCTCTGTTTGAGGCGGGTGTTCAGGCACTCAAACTCAGTGGTAATCCGAAAGACCCCGAGGCGGTGGCGAATGCTATCCGGAACATGCAGCTGGACACCGTCATAGGCAAGCTCGATTTCGGTCATGGCCCGGCAAAAAACGTATCCAGTATGCGTGTTGTTGGTGGGCAGTGGCGGATAGAGGACGGCAAGCCTGAGATCTTTATTACGGATAATAAAACCGCACCGGAAATTGCCATCGAACGACCATTCGAAGCGCTTTGATTGCAGGGTGGGATGATGATTTTAGAGATGGTTGATATCCGTAAGGCGTATGGGAAAAACGTGGTTATTCCCGGCTTGAGCCTTACGGTTAATGAAGGTGAATTTGTCGGCGTTATCGGGCCTAACGGTGCAGGTAAGTCAACCCTGTTTGGCGTTATTTCCGGTGAGCATGTGGCGGATAGTGGTTCTATTCAGATGGCGGGGGAGAATCTCTCCGGACTTGATGCTGCGGCACGCTGTCACCGGGGAGTTGCACGGACATTCCAGATTCCCCAACCCTTTCTGGGGTTGTCAGTTTATGAAAATACCCTGGTATCGGCGACGTTTGGTGCTGGTCTTCACGGTGAGGAAGCGCGCGAGTCTGCCCGAGCTGCTTTGCTAAAGACCGGTTTGCTGACGCTAGCCAATAATGGGGCGGATACGCTGACCCTGCTGCAACGGAAACGCCTCGAACTGGCACGGGCAATCGCGACACAACCGCGTCTGTTACTGCTGGATGAGGTTGCCGGTGGGCTTACGGATGCCGAGGTTGGTGAGTTACTGGAGTTGATTGTGTCGATCAATCAAAGCGGTGTCACTGTGTTATGGATTGAACACCTGGTGCATGCGCTGGTTTCGGTGGCTGAACGACTGGTGGTATTGGCAGAGGGGCAGATTGTTGCCGACGGTATTCCGAAAGCGGTGCTCGATGTGCCTGCGGTGCGTGAAACCTATCTCGGTTCTGATCTTGAAGATGATGAAGCGGACTCGGTGGTAGCCGACGCGGGAGGTGATGATGTTAGAGGTTAACAGCCTGTCGGCGTATTACGGTCTGTTTCAGGCGTTGTTCGATGTCGATCTGAGGGTGGAAGAGGGCGAGTGTATCTCCCTGATCGGTGCTAACGGAGCGGGTAAAACCACCCTGATGCGTGCACTGGTTGGCGCGCTAAAGGTCGATAGCGCAAGTGTACTGTTTGAAGGTCAGCCGGTGGGGGGGCAGTCTGAACGTCAGCAACTTGCCCGGGGAGTCACTCTGGTGCCGGAAGGGCGGCGACTGTTTCCCAGTCTGACGGTGCGCGAAAACATCGAACTTGCGCAGCATCACGGACGTCCTGGTAAGTGGGATGCCGAGCTGCTGTTTCAGGAGCTGCCTGCGCTGGCGGAGGTGCAGAACCGCATGTCTACGGAGCTGTCCGGTGGTCAGCAACAGCTGGTGGCAATCTCCCGTGCACTGGTAACCAACCCCCGCTTACTGCTGTGTGATGAGATTTCGCTCGGCCTGTCACCCTATGCCGTGGATGAGGTGTACCGCTTGCTGAACAGGGCGCGCAAAGACGGCATGTCAGTGGTGCTGGTGGAACAAAATGTACAGCGTGCGCTGGCTGAAGCGGATCGTTTCTACTGTATACAGAAAGGGCGTGTGGTGCTCGATGGCCCGGCCGCTGATGCTGACCATCATGCGGTTGCTAACGCCTACTTTGGAGTTTGATATGCTGGTTTTTATCGAAACTTTGATTAATGGCCTGTTACTCGGGGCACTCTATGCGCTGTTTGGCATGGGGCTGAGCCTGAGTCTCGGGGTGATGCGGATGATCAATATTGCCCACGGCGACTTTATTGTTCTGGGCGCTTATCTCTCAAGCGTGATTGTTATGAGCACTGATCTTGGACCGCTGGCCTCGTTACTGTTGCTGCTGCCGTTGATGTTTGTGATTGGCTGGTTGTTGCAGGTTGTGCTGTTTAACCGCGTCGTCGGCAGGGATCCGCTCTCGCCGCTGCTGCTGACCTTTGGTCTGTCGATTGTGATTCAGAACCTGTTACAGGAGGGGTTCAGTGCCGATACCCGCAGTCTGCCTGCCGGTGACCTGGCACTTCAGGGTGTCGAACTCGGTGGTATGAGTATCGGCGTTCTGCCGCTGATCTCGGCGGCGATCAGTATCGCTGTGTTCTGGTTTATCAACCGTCTGATCCACCGTTCCCCGGTGGGGGCTGCCGTCAGGGCTGTGGCTGATGATCAGGAAACCGCCCGCCTGGTAGGGGTGAATGACAAACGTCTGTTCGCCTATATGACCGGATTGATTCTGGTGACCGTGGGTATCGCCTCGGTACTTTACGGCATGCGCACTCCGTTCTCTCCGGCATCGGGTCCTGAGCGGCTGATCTTTTCCTTTGAAGCTGTGGTCCTGGGTGGGCTGGGTAATCTCTGGGGAACCTTTATTGGTGGTCTGATTATCGGAGTATCTCAGCTGTTTGGAGCCCGGATTGATACTGGTCTTGGGCCGTTTTTTGGTCATCTGGTATTTCTGCTGGCACTGATTGCCCGCCCACAGGGCCTGTTTAAAGGGGGGAAATCATGAAATCTGAAAATCTGTCTGTGACTGCCGCTGCTGCAAACACTACTGGGGTCGCTGTGAATAAAACCTACTGGATCAAAAGCATCATTTTGCTGGGATTGCTGGGCGTGCTGATTGCGTTGCCCTGGTTTACAGGCTATTCGACTCAGCGACTGATGGTTGAGCTATTTACTTTCTATGCCATCGCGCTGGCCTGGAATCTGCTGGCCGGATATGGCGGTATTGTTTCGGTGGGCCAGCATGTGTTTGTGGGTATCGGAGCCTATGCGATGTTCTCGGTTTCAACGACCTTTTCCCTCAACCCCTGGCTGGCACTGCCTGCATCGATCATCGTCTCAATACTGTTTGCGCTGATCTTTGCTGTACCGATGTTTCGCTTACGGGGCGCCTATTTTGCGGTAGGTACCTGGGTGCTGGCGGAGATGGCCCGTATTGCGGTGCTTAACAGCGACTGGCTGGGAGCCGGTGGTGGTATTCCTCTTACCACCATGACCGGTATCAGTCGCTGGTTACGCAATGCCGGGGTTTACTGGGCTGCACTGGCGGTCGGGGCTGGCTCACTGGCGGTTATCTGGTGGCTGATGCGCGGACGGCTTGGGCTGGCCCTGCTCAGTGTTCGTGACAGTGAAGCGGCGGCGTCTGCCAGTGGGGTTAACGTACTGCGTACCAAAGTGATTCTCTGGGTGATTGCTGCGGCTATCACCGGCACGGCGGGTGCGGTGGCCTATATGAATACGTTGCAGGTATCCCCGGGTGCCACCTTCTCACTCAACTGGACCGCTGCGGCTATCTTTATCGCTGTACTGGGGGGGATCGGCACTCTGGAAGGGCCGCTGATTGGCGTAATTGTCTACTTCCTGTTGCGCGAGTGTTTCAGCAGCTATGGCAGTTGGTATTTCATCATACTGGGGTGTATCGCCATTCTGACAATGGTGCTTGCACCGGGTGGTGCGTGGAGTCTTATAACCCGCCGGAAACAGATTGATCCGTTTGGGATACGCAGGATTTTATCCTGAATAAACCCGTTTTCTCTTAAACCTTTTACAACACAGCCTGGCTCCATGCATGAGCATGGAACGGGATAACTATGTCTTAAAATTGGAGACGCATAATGAAAAAAATCAAATACTCCGCTCATGCAGTGATTGCTGCCAGCCTGTTATTGGGCGCTGTATCAACGGTTCAGGCGGCTGAAGGGGGCGGTTCCAACTATGCCTCTGGTGGTGATAACTTTTTGATGGGAGCGGTACCTCCGCCAGGCTTCTATACCCTGGTGTTTGGCAATATGTATCGTGCCGATAAGGTGCTGGATCACAATGGTAATACCGTTACCCCCGATGATTTCAAGCTGTCTGCGAATGTTGTTGCGCCCCGGTTTGTCTGGTCAACGCCTTATGAGGTCGGCAGCGGTACGCTGGTTATGCATGGTATTTTTCCACTGGTTGACCTGAAAGTTGAAGCGATGGGCAGCAGTGAGCGTAAAACCGGGCTGGGCGACATAGTCTTCGGACCGGGTATTGTGCATCACCATTCGCAAAACCTTCACAGTGTGCTGGGGGTTGATTTTGTTGCCCCCACCGGGGACTACGATAAGAATGACGGCGTCAATATTGGCCGCAACTACTGGTCGACCATCGCTCTGTATACCATGTCCTATATCGATCCTGAGGGACTTAACTGGGACTTCAAAGCCAACCTGATTTTCAACCAGGAAAACAGTGCCACCCATTACAAAACCGGTACAGAGTTTGATGTTGATTACTCTGTTGGTTATGGCCTGGGTAATGACTGGACGGTGGGGGTCAGTGGTTACCTGTATAAACAACTGAAAAATGATGAGCTGAATGGCGTCACTCTGGCGGATTCAAAAGGCAGTGCTTTTTCAATCGGCCCATCAGTTAAGTATATGAATGATAAGAACTGGCTGTTCACTGCCAAGTTTGAAAAAGAGTTTGAGGTGGAGAACCGTCCATCCGGCTATGCATTCCGTTTAAAAACATCGATTCCATTCTGAAGCTGATGAAACTGGGTCTTAATTAATTAGGAGTAGAGTGATGGGTATCGAACATCCCAAATATAAAGTTGCTGCTGTGCAGGCGGCCCCCGCATTTCTGGACCTGGATGGTGCGGTTGATAAAACCATTCAATATATCGATGAGGCCGCTGCCAATGGTGCCAAGCTGGTCGCATTTCCAGAGTTATGGATTCCGGGTTATCCCTGGTGGATCTGGCTGGGCGCGCCCGCCTGGGCGATTCAGAAAGGTTTTGTGCAGCGTTATTTTGACAACGCGCTGACCTACGACAGCCCTCAGGCTGAGCGTATCCGTGACGCGGTTCGACGTAACAATATCATGGCGGTAATCGGGTTGGCAGAACGTTCCGGCGGGACGCTGTATATTGCTCAGTGGCTGATCGCACCTGACGGTGAAACGATTGCTCAGCGACGCAAAGTGCGTCCCACTCACGGAGAGCGGACTGTTTTTGGTGAAGGTGATGGCAGTGATCTGGCGGTGCATGAAACGGAGTTGGGCCGCATCGGAGCACTCAACTGTTGGGAGAATATTCTCTCCCTGAATAAATTCGCCATGTACTCACAGCATGAACAGGTACATGTGGCTTCCTGGCCCAGTTTTACCACCTATGAGCCGTTTGCCCATGCGCTGGGATATGAAGTGAATAATGCGGTGAGTAAGGTTTACGCGGTAGAAGGGTCCTGCTTTGTGGTTGCGCCGAGTGCGGTACTCTCTCAGGCGATGGAGGATGAGCTGTGCGATACCCCGGATAAGCGTGAGCTGATCCATGTGGGGGGAGGGCATGCAGTGATCTACGGCCCGGATGGCAGCCCGCTGTGTGACAAACTGCCGGAAGATCAGGAGGGTATTCTCTATGCGGATATTGATCTGGGGGTGATCGGTGTGGCGAAAAGTGCCATCGATCCGGGTGGTCACTATTCACGCCCCGACGTAACCCGTCTGCTGCTGAACAAAAGACGGATGCGTCCGGTAGAGCATATGGCGATGCCATTGGACTCTGTAGATGAGGTGATGACAGAGGAGGGATCAACAGAGATCTGATTCACGATGACTCCTGAGCTTACCCGGCCGGTAATAGAGAATATTGTCCGGCCGGTCTTTTTAGATTTCCTTTTCTTTGGGTGCCTGAGCGATCAGGTGCCTTTTTTGTCTTAGTCGCTAGTGATGATCTTTTGGCTTAATCGCCGGGATTGATTGTCATACAGGCTAACAGAGAGATCACTTTGAGATCGGACATCTGTATCATGGCATGAATGTCGAGAGTCTGAGAGGGAACAACCGCTATGCTTTACACTGTTGAGTGCACATTTTCCAATCCATCTGAATAAACCGTTAGGCAGACAACTTATCAGCCCTGCTTCGAAATGCAGGTGGTTTCCTTCGATGTTGAGATGTCATCTTCGTTTGAGGTGGCCCAGAACGGTTCTAACCGAAATCTGGAGTCCACCGGTTTCGTGAAATGATTGCTGCAGTGCGTTTATTGCGCGCGCCTGGAAGTGTCAGAAGGGGGATTTGATATAATCGGGGGTGAGGGCTGAGGTGGAGGGACAACCAACGTTTGCCAGGGTGCGGTCAATATCCGCTAAAATCATACTCAGGGAATGATCGACGCCCGCTTCTCCCCGTGCGGCCAGCCCGTAGAGGAGAGCTCGGCCCAGAAGTACTCCCTTAGCCCCCATGGCGATTGCTTTGACGATATCGGTGCCGCGGCGAAAGCCACTGTCGATCAGTATCGGTTTGTCGGTTGCCGCAACACTCTGTGCCAGAGTCTCTATAGGCGCCACGCAGGTGTCGAGTTGTCGCCCGCCATGATTGGATAAGATGACGCCATCCGCACCTTCACTGATACAGCGTACAGCGTCGTCCGGGTGGATTATGCCTTTTACCAGCAGAGTGTGGGGCCATAGCTCACGCAGCCAGCGAAGTGCTTGCCAGTCAAAACTGGCATCCATCTGTCTTGATAACAGGGCTGCCTGCAACTCTGTGTCACTGGCATCAGCAGTCTTAAAGTTGGCGAGTTCAGGTACACCATGCTTGAGCAGGGCCATCGACCAGCGGGGGTGGAGACAGCCATCCAGTATAACTTTTGGCGTATATTTAACCGGTATACCAAAGTCATTTCTCAGATCCCGTTCACGGAAACCATTGACGGCCACATCAGTGGTGAGAATCAGAGTGGTATAGCCGCTGTTTAAAGCGCGTTCCACCAGCTGTTGCGCCAGCGTTCTGTGAAGCACATACAGCTGGAACCATTTTTCCCCGTTGCTGCAGCGAGCAACAGTTTCAATCGAGCTGTTGGATGCCGTCGACAGAATAAAGGGGATGTTAAACTTCGCCGCCGAACGTGCCAGCGCAAGATCACCCTTGGGCCAGAGAATACCGTTCAGCCCGGTGGGGGCAATCGCCAACGGCGCAGCAAAATGCTTACCGAACAGCTCAGTTTCCAGTGTACGGCTACTGACATCCAGAAGTCGTTTGGGTGTCAAACGGATGCTGGAAAGTGCCACTTGGTTGTGGCTCAGGCTGTGTTCCTCATCGGCCCCGCCGTCTAAATAATCAAATACCATACGTGGCAGGCGTTTTTTGGCCAGCTCCCTATAGTCCTCGATCTTGATAGGAACTGCGATACTCATAGTAATTCCTTAATTATGTCGCCATTCATCGCAGTGACGATAACGTCTACCGGGAATATGCTGTCAGAGCGGTTTAACGTCAGGCGGATACCGCCAGATGCTGTTTCAGTTTGACCAACTGACACAGGGTTCTGTTGACCGGTGCGTCGATACCGGTTTCAGTGGCCACCATGACAATGGCACCATTGATGGAGTCGATCTCAGTGGCCCGGCCATTCTCAATATCCTGCAACATTGATGGCTTATGATTGGGGTGCTCTCGCATCGCCATCTCAACATTGTCCCAGATATGGGTTTCATCGAGAGTGATCCCCTTCGCTTCACCGGCGAGAACGGTCTCGTGCACCACACTGCGTGCCAGCTGAACGGAATCTTCAACCTCTGCAATGCGTCCGGGTGTCGCTCCCGTCACGGCACAGATTGAGTTCAGGGCGGCGTTAAAGGCTACTTTCGACCAGATTACTGAGTGGATATCCGGGTCCAGTACTGAGGTTAGTCCAGCGCCATTGAACAGGACTGCCAGGTGATCAACCCATTCCGGGTGTTGCGTGTTGGCATCCATCATGCGTGAGCTGGATGGGCCGTGGGACACCACATGACCGGGACTGTGAAGGTCGGCAGGCACCAGCGTTGTGCCGACTGCAATGCGGCTGAAATCGTGATGCTGGGCTATTTTGTCCGCATTTCCCAGACCGTTCTGCAGTGACAGGATTACGGAATCCGCTGTCAGCAGATGCTGAATCGATTGCATCGCGCCGTCGGTATGCATGGTTTTAGTAAACAGAATAACCAGATCGGCGGGTTGGTTAACATCGGCGGCCAGTGCTGCGGTGGCGGGTAGCTCACTGCGTCCATCATCGGTCTCCAGAATCAGTCCCTGAGCGTTGATTGTTGCTATCTGTTCAGGGTTTACATCAATAAAGGTGACCCGATGGCCCGCTTTAAGCAGTAGCCCGCCAAAATAACAGCCCATTGCGCCAGCGCCCACCACTGCGATATGGGGTTGTTCAGCTAGTCCGGCTGTAGAGGTGTTATGAGGTTGGTTATCAGACATGATCGTGTTCCGGTAAAGTTAACATTAGCTTGTGCACGCTGTGACGCTGATTGCAGGATCCAATATATCACTGGAGCAGGCTTGCTCCAGTGATAACCCTTTAACCAGGCACCCGATGATCAGATGGGATAGTGTCTTGGACCAAGCTGGAGAGTCATCCAGCGCAGATCAGTAAACTCTTCAATCCCCGCTTTCCCCCCAAAACGTCCATAGCCACTGGATTTTACTCCGCCGAATGGCATCTGGGGTTCGTCATGGACGGTAGGCGCATTGATATGGCAGATACCGGATTCAATACGTTTGGCAACCGCCATCGCCCGGGCTATATCCTTACTGAATACTGCTGCTGACAGACCATATTCACTGTCGTTCGCCAGACGGATCGCTTCATCCTCATCTTTGACTCGAATCATCGCTACCATCGGGCCGAAAGACTCTTCGCTGTAAAGGCGCATATCTGAAGTGACGTTATCGATCAGGGTTGCCTGCATGATGACACCTTCAGCCTTGCCACCCGATAACTGGCTGGCGCCCTTACTGAGGGCATCTTCAAGCAGATCGTTGAGTTTGAGACCGGCCTGAGTGCTGATCAGGGTGCCGAGTTGATTGTGACTGTCCTGCGGATCACCGGCGACCAGTGATTTCGCTTTGGCAGCCAGTTTGCTGGCGAACTCATCCGCCACTGAATCAACCACGATAAGCCGTTCGGTGGACATACAGATCTGGCCCTGGTTGAAAAAGGCCCCAAACGCCGCAGCTTCAACCGCCGCATCCAGGTCGGCATCTTCCAGCACAATAAAGGGGGCTTTGCCGCCCAGTTCCAGCAGCGCTGGTTTCAGATAACGCGCGGCTGTTTCGGCGATGATTTTGCCGATTCCGGTAGAGCCGGTGAAGTTGATACGGCGCACGCCTTCATGCTCAATCAGGGCTGTTACTACTTCACCCGCCTGTTCCGGGGCGTTAGTGATGACATTGACGATACCGTCACCGAGACCGGCTTCGTTAAGTACCTGACCGATCAGCTGATGGGTGGCCGGACACTGTTCTGAAGCTTTCAGTACCACGGTGTTACCGCAGGCGATCGGTGTCGCGATAGCCCGTGTACCCAGAATAATCGGGGCGTTCCAGGGGGCGATACCCAGTACTACTCCGCAAGGGACACGGACACCCATCGCCATATTGTCAGGCACGTTTGAAGGGATGATCTCGCCGCCCACCTGAGTGGTCAGTGACGCCGCTTCCCGCAGCACCCCCGCCGCGATCATGACATTGAATCCGGCCCAGGCAGGGGTTGCACCTGTTTCCTCCATCATCCGGCTAATAAACTCATCCTGATAGGACTCCATAATATCAGCCGCTTTGAGTAGTTTCGCCCGGCGTTCGCCAACACCTGACTGGGACCAGGTTTTAAAAGCGGCAGCCGCCGCGGTTGCTGCCGCTCTGGCATCATCGGCTGTCGCTGCAGCGGCTACGGTAACCACCTCAGTGCTGAGGGGATTGCAGCGCTGGAAGGTTGCATTCTCAGTGGCTGGCTGATCTTTACCGGCGATTAACAAAGAGATGTTGTTCATCTGATTACCCTTTTCTTGTTTTATGCTTCGCACTTGCTACGCAGTTCGGTGGCTTTTTTGTACACTTCACGGGCGGTGGTGGCGCCACGCTCTTCAATATTCCTGAGATATTTTTCAGTACCATTTTTAAGCGGCATACCCCATTCAGGATCGTTCAGCGGATCGTTAACAACATGGATGGTATCCCCCTGAGCTTTAGCCTCGGCCAGACCTTCCTGATCCAGACGGTTAAATACTTTGGCCGCCTTCATTGCCCACTTCATACCACTGTTATCATCAATAACCTTTTTCAGCTCAGGTGAGAGGTTTTCGTAGGTACGCTTATTCATTGTAGCGACAAAGGTGCTGCTACCATACGGGATCTGAACATGATGGTTGGTCAGCTCATTAATGCGGAAGATCTTCATCGCTTCAAATGGAAAGCTCAGGCCGTCAACCACACCGCGTTCCAGCGCTTCGTAAATACCTGGTGCCGGAATACCAACGGGCGCTGCCCCCATCTCCGCCAGCATCGAGCCGGCAACTTCATTGGGACGACGCATTCTCAGTCCGGCAAGATCAGCCGGTACCTTAACCTCTTTCTCCCGGGTGTGCAGATAAGCAGGGCCGGTGGAAAACATAAACAGCACGTGGGAGTCATCGTATTCCTGAGCCACGTCGCCTGAGTCATACAGGCTTTGCAGAATACAGGACCCCTGGGACGCTGATGCCGTAATGCCGGGTAGCTCAACGATCTCTGTCAGTGGGAACCGACCTGCAGAATAACCCTGAACCACACCGGTGATATCTGCCAGACCTGTTACTGCACCATCGTATGACTTAGCGGCTTTTACCAGTGTTTGCGATGGATACATATCAATCTTTATCTGACCATTTGAAGCCTCTTCAACGGTTTTGGCCCAGACTTCAAACACCTCAGTGTTGACTGCTGAGGTTGCTGGCCAGAAGTGAGCAAAACGCAGAGTCTCTGTTGCAGAACTGGCGCCAGTTGCGAATGCCAGTGATGCCGCTAATGCTATTTTGGGGAATAGTTTTGTCATTATCATGTTCCTTTCTTCGTCATTATTTTTGTTTTGTCTGTTGCTCAGGGTTCGATCGTTGTGGTGGGGATTTCCAATAGCACCGGCCCCTTGGCGTTGAGTGCGTTTTGAAACTCTGTCTGAAACTGTTCACGACTGTTTATCTCGATAGCTTCAACACCATAGCCTCTGGCGATAGCGCAGAAATCCAGTCCGGGTACATCCAGTCCAGGCGAGTCTTCAGCGTCCAGAATGCGGGAGAACCAGCGTAGGGCGCCGTAGGTTCCATTCTTCAGGATGATAAAGATCACCGGAATCTGATATTGAGCGGCGGTCCAGAGTGCGGTGATGGCATAGTTGGCTGAACCATCGCCGATAACACCAATGACCTGTCGCTCAGGTTGGGCCAGTTGTACACCCACCGCAGCGGGTAGGCCAAAGCCCAGACCGCCGGCGGCCGGGAAGAAATAACTCCCCTGATGACGCATCTCAACCCGCTGCCAGAAGGCAGTAACAGTGGAGGTGGATTCTTTAACGTAGATTGCATCATCCGGTGCCAGCGTATTTAGCTCATCGAAGATGATCTCCGGTGTCAGCGGCCCTTCGGTCACATCCGGCGCTGGAGCAGGAACGGGAAGCGCCACAGGCATACTGCGCTGGGTCTGTTGTGTCGCTGTCAGCAGCGCACTCAGCATGCCACTGATATCGCCCACCAGAGCATCACCCATGGGGGCTCTTGAGGCTTCCTGCAGATCGCAGGTCAGCTGCACCAGTTCTGCGCCTTCTGGCAGATAGCGGCCAGGGGCGTGTTGGTGATAGCGAAATACCGGCGCACCGATGACGATGATCAGGTCATGACCCGCGAGCTTTGCGGATACCCCGGCAACGGCTGCCGGGAGGGTGCCGCGGAAACAGGCGTGGCGGGTCGGGAAAGGACAGCGGGGTGCAGAGGGCGCCACCCATACCGGAGCGGCAATTTTTTCAGCCAGTTGTACGGCTAACGCATTGGCATGATAAGCGTCGATGTCGGGGCCCAGTACCAGCACCGGGTTTACTGCGTTATTCAACCGGTCAGCCAGCTTAGTCAGTTGTGCAGTCGAGGGCATACCTGCGGTGGCAACGTCACGGTCTGCCAGCAACAGGGCATCATCTTCAACCTCTTGCTGCCAGTCATCATGGGGAATGGACACGTAGACCGGGCCACGGGCGGGCTGAGTCGCCATGTGGATCGCCTGGCTGATGGCCCGGGGGACATCACCATGCCAGCTGGGTTCGTAGCTCCATTTCACCAGCGGGCGGGGAAGCTGGGTTGCGTCAACATTTGACAGCATCGACTCAACCCCCATCAGCGAGCGGGCCTGCTGACCAGCGGTGACAACCAGTGGCGAATGAGAATACCAGGCGTTGGTCAGTGCACCCATGGCGTTGCCGGTTCCGGCTGCAGCGTGGAGGTTAACCATCGCCGGTTCACCGCTGGACAGCGCGTAACCGTCGGCTATCCCCATCACAACACCTTCATGAAGACCTAAAATATATTCAAAGTCCTCAGGAAAATCCTTGAGAAATGGCAGTTCATTAGAGCCCGGGTTGCCAAAGATTTTGTTGATACCCTGCTGTCGCAGTAGCTGGTAGGTTGCGGAATGCACAGTTGCCATTGTTATTGTCTCGATTAATTAACACTTGCCCCTACCATATAAAGACTGCTTTAATTTATCCAATTGATAGTATTTCTATATAAAATAGATGGTATTTATTTTGTCTAATATCGATCTCAATCTTATCCGCACCTTTGTCACGCTTTATGAAGCCAAAAGTGTCACCCTGGCGGCGGATAAACTGTTTGTTACTCAACCCTCGGTTAGTTATGCGTTGTCCCGATTGAGGGATACGTTCAATGACCGGTTATTTGTGCGTGGCAAAGAGGGGATGGAACCCACCGTCTATGCCACACAGCTGTATGAGGTGTTCCGCGATTCATTACAAACCATTGAACACACCGTGGACAGCGCGCGAAATTTTGATGCGACGGAGACGGAGAAACGCTTCACGCTGGCGATGACGGATCTGGGTGAGATGGCACTGTTGCCCTATATATTCACAAAACTTCAGCAGCAGGCACCGGGGGTTGAGCTGGAGGTGTTGCCACTGGAGATCGACAAGGTAGAGGAGTGGCTTTCAAGCGGCAAAGTAGATGCCGTGATCTGTAGCCGGACTATTCCCGGGGCGCAAATTGAGCGTCGGGTGATACTGGAAGAGAGTTATGTCTGCGTCATGCATCAGCAGTTTGCCCCTGATGCTGATGAACTGACACTCGAACAGTTTATGAACCAGAAACATGCACTGGTGACGCGCAGCCTGGGTCATGGTTTAGCGGAAGAGGTTCTGGCTGATATGGGGCTGCAGCGCAAAGTCAGTTTAGTGTTGCCGCATTTCTCGGTGCTGCCATCATTGCTTAAACATTCACCGTTGATGGTTATTCTGCCACGTAAAATTGCTTTCGCTTTTTCTGAAATTGTACCCCTGAAGATCTATTCCCTGCCGTTTGAGGTGCCCTCCTTTGAGGTGGCTCTGAACTGGTCCAGACGAGGGTTGGAGTCTCCGGCTCTGCACTGGTTTCGTGACATCATTGCTGAAGCGGTAGGGGTGGAATAGCGTGGCGTTTCTGTTGCTTTAATCGACTGGTTTATCTGCAGCGGATATCCGGCATCTTTATGGGCTTAGTCAAAGGCCCCGGATAGTTCCGGGGCCTCTGGGCTTAACCTGTATTGATTCAGGCTTAAGCAGACCGATTACTGCTGATTTTGAGCCTGATATTTATCGATCAGGGCATTGGCTTTATCCAATAGTCTTTGAGAATCATAGCCATCGTCCTTCATCTGTTTCAGCCAGTCTTCGGTTACGAAGGCCAGTTTCTCTTTCCAGGCGGCAATTTCTGATTCGGGTAACTGATATAGCTCGTTGCCCTGATCAATAGCAGCCTGACGGCCGGTTCTTTCGTAGGTATCGAACGCTTCACCAATAAAACCCGCCAGCTCTACGCCGGAGTTATCATCGATCACTTTTTGCAGATCGGGCGGCAGGCTGTCATAGGCTTTTTTATTCATACTGAAAATAAAGTTATTCGCATAGAGGCCGCGCTTTCCGGGTATCTCCGTATGATGTTTAACCAACTGGTGTATTTTCAGTGGCTTAACAACCTCGAAAGGCAGGACAGCAACATCGATGACCCCCTTAGACAGCGCGCTTGGCATCTGTGGTACAGGCATGAAGACTGTATTGGCGCCCAGCCCTTCAAATGCAGCCGCCATGGTTTTATTTGGAGCACGGACTTTCATTCCATCCAGGTCTGCAACGGTGTGGATCGCTTTATCCCGCGAGTGCAGGGAACCGGGGGAGTGCACATGCATCGCCAGCAGGTGCACATCTTTGAACTCATCAGCCATCTCCTGTTCGGCATACTCCTGAATCGCCATGCTCACCGATTTTGCATCGGCTGCCATGAAGGGGAGTTCAAACACAGTGGATTTAGGGAAGCGGCCAGGCGTGTATCCGGTCACTGTCCAGCTGATATCAACGATACCCTTACGTACCTGGTCAAACAGTTGTGGTGGTTTGCCCCCCAGTTGCATCGATGGGTAGATATCAATCTTTATCCGCCCATCGGATTCCTTCATCACTTTATCTGCCCAGGGAACAAGGAAGTTCGTATGTGCGTTTGATGGAGGTGGTAGCATATGGTGCAGTTTAAAGGTGAATTCCGGTTCAGCCGCGCTGGCGCTGCCAGCCCCGAGTAATAAAGCACAAACAGCAATAGAACGTTTTATGGTTGTTTTTAGTTTCATGTAGGTACCTTTAAAGGTTATTTATTGTTATTGGATTCAGCACAGTTTTTTGTAATACGTATCAGCTAGCCAGTAACCCGATGTTCATATATCCAGTACTAAACGGGCGCTTTTGGCGCGGGAGCAGCAAGGCGCGAACTCTTCGTTTCTGGCGTGTTCTTCCGGGGACATATAGACATCACGGTGGTCTGGTTCGCCGGAAAGCAGGCGGGTGGAGCATGTACCGCACACCCCCTCTTCACAGGCAAAGGGAATATCAATGTCCAGATCAAGCATGACGTCCAGGGCACTTTTATCTGCCGGGATCTGGATCACTTCGCCACTACTGGCAATCTGAATTTCAAATGCACTATCGGCTTCGCCTGAGCTGGCTGCCGCGGCAAAATATTCCCGGTGTAACCGGGGTTCATCCCAGCCTTGTGCGGCTGCAGTTTGTAACACTGCATCCATAAAAGGGTTTGGGCCACAGGTGTAGAGATGAGTGCCCTGATCCGGATCGGCAAGCAATGCCTGCATATCCAGACGGCCCTCTGTCTGGCTGAAGTGGAATGTTACCCGGTCAGCAAATTCAGAGGTGTTAATGCGCTCAACAAAAGCGGCCTGCGCCGGGGATTTAGCGCAATAGTGCAGGGAAAAACTGGCACCGGTGTGAGCCAGGCGTTCGGCCATACAGAGCAATGGCGTGATACCGATGCCCCCCGCGATCAGCAGGTGATGGCTTGCACTGTGCTCCAGTGGAAACAGATTGCGCGGCTCACTGATGGTTAAACGGTCCCCCACATTGACTGACTCATGCAGACAGACCGAACCACCCCGTGAATCGGGATCCTTGAGGACACCAATTTCATAACAGTGGTGGTCATGGGGTGGGTTGCACAACGAATATTGTCGCACCAGCCCATTGGGCAGGTGCAGATCAATATGTGCGCCGGCACTAAAGGCCGGCAGTGCTGAATTATCGGTACGCGCCAGGCGAAACAGATGAATATCATCTGTTTCCTGCACCTTGGCGGTGACTTCGACTTCAAACATAGTATTCTCTCCGGGTCTTCATCGGGTCGTCAGTTAAGCGTTTGTCAGGCTAATGAAGATTCCGCGGCCTCAGGGTTTTCCTCTTTCAGAAGCTTGTCGATAATACGTCGGGCATGAACGCCCCCGGCATCAATATCCAGCTTAAGCAGTCGTAACTCGGGATTGGCCAGCAGGTTTTTCTGCTGTAGTTCCAGCATCTCCAGATCTTCAGCAAAAATGCCTCCCTGACCTTCGCGAATCGCGTCTGTCAGTGCCGGATCATCGGCTTTAAAGTTGCGTGCCATTCCCCAGAAATACCAGTGGCTGGTTTCTGTTTCAGGGGTGATGAAGTCGACAACGACACTGTTTACCCGCTTATCTGCCGGAGCTTCCCGGCCACCGTTACCGGCCAGAGCGACACCTACGTCGATCAGTACATGGCTTGGGGGGGTAAAGCGACAGATCTGCCAGCGATCTACCGGCTGGTCATCGGGCAAACCTTTGGTCCGCAGGTTCCCCTGCCAGAAGGGGGGCGCAATCACACTGTCCATGAAGCGGCTGGTGGTGACCTCATTACCCACTTTCTCTGTTTTAACCGGTGCTTCATCGATCTCTTTCTGACCGATGCTGGTGGAATGAACGTAGGTTTCGTGGGTCAGATCCATCAGGTTGTCGATCATCAGTTTGTAATCGCACTGGATATGATACAACCCGCCGCCGTAGGCCCAGTCATCACTGACTGCCCACTCCAGATGGGGGATAGCATCACTGCTGGCTTTATCGGCATCGCCTGTCCACACCCAGATAAACCCGTAACGTTCTTCGACAGGATAGCTCTTCATGCAGGGAAAACCGCCCACCCGCTGCTTGGGCATCGAGAGGGTTTTACCGTCGCGGCCAACTTTCAAACCATGATAACCACACACCAGGCCGCCGCCTTCGGTATAGCCAAGGGAGAGTGGTGCGCCACGGTGGGGGCAGAAGTCTTTCACCGCAGCGACTTTGCCATCGCCATCTCTGAAAAAAGCGATCTGTTCGCCACAGATTGTACGGCCGAGGGGTTTTTCTGCGATTTCATCAGGGGTACAGGCTACATACCAGCAGTTTTTAGGAAACATAGAAAGGACTCCGAAATAGTGTTGTTTGTTTTTATGGATACAATAATAGGCAAATCATGGGTGTATATGCAATAAAAAATGCATTTTTGGATACAAAAATAAATTTCAGTGGGTCGTGGTTGTCGATTTTCTCTGCTCAGCAAAGCGTGAATAGTGAGGGGGAGGAGGCTGAAAAGTCTGACTTAAAACAGAGCGTTATGAGGGCGGATGGCTAAGGCTGTGGATTAAGCTAACCCTGAACCGTTTGGGCCGGGTTTGTTAACCCGTCTTTATGCCAGAAGGTTATTCAGGCGAGTCTGTTCAGAAGAGCCTGTTCCGAAGAGTTCGATCAGAAGAGTTCGATCAGAAGAGTTCGATCAGAAGAGTTCGATCAGAAGAGTTCGATCAGAAGAGTTTAGCCAGAAGAGCTTAGATCAGCAGAGCTGATACCGAACGGTTATTTATCGGAAATGTCATCCAGGAAGAGCGAAAACAGTTCTGACTTGGAGTTGATTTCCAGCTTGCTGTAGAGGTTTTTACAGTGAACTTTGGCGGTACCGTGGGCGATGCCCAGCAGCTCTGCAATGGCGATTAAGGAGTAGCCCCGGATAATCAGTATCGCTATCTCGCTTTCCCGCTCCGTTAACAGGCCACCGCCGAAGTTTCTGAACACACTGGATATCTGCTCATGAATGATAGCGCTGGCGTCCTGCGAGCTTTCCTGAGTATTTTCGATATTCTGCCAGTGCTTTCTATAGGCGGAGATAACCAGAGGGGATATGGCCTGTAGCCGTTGTCGTGTGGCGGCTGTCGCCGGGGTTTCGATGACAGTGAGTGATATCTGTATCTGCGAATCGTTGTCCAGGTTTATGATAAACGCGGCTTCTTCATAGCCCCGGTTGCAGTAATGCTCGGTGTAGTAAGTACTCTCGAAAAAGTCATCCGGAGCGATCTCTTTGATAAAGTGTAAACCGGTTGATAGCCCCGTTTTAAAGGCATTATAGAACGGATCGATCATATAGAAGCCGTTCAGATACTCATCCATTATTTTGGAAGTTAACAGGGTTGAGTCAGGGGCTAGCAGAATCGTTGGACGGCTATTTTTATGAAAGTGAATGGCGAATACCGATTCACAGGGTGTGGCAGAGTTGATCAGACTGAGCAGGGCCGGAGTAAATGCGTCAGTACCACTCGTATCGATGAGTTCAGAGGCAAGCAGGTATATATTTTCTGAAGAATCTTCCACTCATACTTCCTTTGGGATTCTGACCTGATGGTGCTTAATAGATGTTGCTCAATAGTATATCGGTTGGTGAGTTTTTGTCGAATGGCAATTTGGGCGGGCGGGGAAGGGCACGAAACAGGTCAGCAAGCCTGCTGCAGGCTTGCTGATGCAACTATCAATGGATCAGTAAGATGCGTCCCGGTATACCTCGTTGCCGCCTAACAGGGTTAACAGTACCTTAGTCTTTTCAATTTCGTACGGGGAGATGGTATAGAGATCCTGATCGAGGATGATCAGGTCAGCAAATTTACCAACCGTTAAACTACCGGTGGTTTTCTCTCTCCAGGCTGCCCGTGCTGCATTGATGGTATAACCTTTGATTGCGGTATCGATATCGATGCGATATTGCGGGTTGTGTGCCGGCGAGCTTTCACTGGCGCCGGAAACCTGACGGGTCAGTGCTGTCTGCATGATAGCGAAGGGATCAAAGGTACTCACGCCCCAGTCACTGCTGAGTGCACAGACTGTTCCCTGACGTACCAGTTCACCAATCGGGAAAATCTGACTGCAACGTTCTTCTCCCAGCATCTCCAGAGCGATCTTATCGTTGTCCGGGTCCGGTTGAGCCCACAGTGGTTGCACGTTGCCATAAACCCCCAGTTGTTTGAAGCGGGGAAAATCTGATCCGGTGACCAGCTGTATATGTGCCAGCTGGTGACGGCTATCCCATGGACCATTCATCCGCTGGGCGTACTCAATACCATTCAGTGCTGCGTTAACGGCGCCGTCACCGATGGTGTGAACATGCAGCTGGAACTTCTCTTTATCAAAGGCGGCAAAGAACTCATTGATCTGTGGCTGATCAAACATCAGCGGTGCGGTTGAGCCGGTATCACTACGGGGTTCAAGCAGTGTCGCCGTGCCACTTTCAAGCACTCCGTCAAGGAAGAACTTAGCTGAGTGGAGTGACACCATATCATCGGCGTAGGTTTCCCGCAGCGAGAGAAGTTCCTGCAGCTGCTCTGTCAGGGGCAGGTGTGCAAAGATCTTCGAGGTGGCCGCAACCCGCAACGAGAGCTGACCGCGCTGATTCAGTGTACGGTAGTTTTCCATCGTTTTGCGAGGGGCGACGGCATCCAGAATGCCGGTGATGCCGTGCTGGTTGAACACTTTGCAGTAGTGCTCCATCGCCTCGAAATAATCCTCGTCGCTGAACGCTGGTGAGAAACGGTTCATTGCCCAGATGGCATCCTCATAGATATACCCTCTGGGGGAACCATCGGCACAGCGGGCATAGCTACCGCTGGCGGGTTCCGGGGTGGTGGCGGTGACGCCTGCAATACGAAACGCTTCGCTGTTAGCCCAGCCACTGTGATAGTCAAACGAGAAAATCAGTGCGGGACGCCCACCCGTTACCGCATCCAGTTGCTCTTTGGTTAGACTGTTTTCATTAAAGATAGAGGGGTTAAAACCGATCCCCTTAATCCACTCTTTATGGGGGTTCTCCCTGGCGAAACGCTCAATCTCATTGAGCAACTCTTCCATGGTTTTCATCTCATGCAGGGGGACATAGTGGAAGAAGTCGGCGCTGGTGGCCTGAAAGTGTATATGGGTATCCTGAAAGCCCGGCAGCACCAACTGCCCCTGAGCATCAATCATCTGAGTATGATTGTCAGCCAGCGCTTTAACTTCAGTGTTGCTGCCTACCGCGATGATTTGATCGCCATAGATTGCCAGTGCTTCAGCCTTTTCATTTATATCATCCATGGTATGGATGTTACCGTTAAAGATTATCTTGTCTGCGATGTATGGCATTGAATAAATCCATTTTTAAAGATGTGGACAAAAGGTATAACTGAGGCTGTCAGATAATAAATGCCTGACTATTTATTATGTTTTCAATTTTTTTAGAAAATATATCTCATACATCTGTCAGATTAACGTAATTAAGATCGGCAGGAATACCACGTTAGGTATAGATAATGATGGTTGATATAAATACTTATCGACGTAGATGGCACTATTTTTTACAACTAATGAAATAGGGGTATACCGGAGAAAAAGAATCTCTGAAATGATGGTTGCATACTAAAAAAAATGACAAACGTGAGGGTGACATGAAAAATTTTAAATCAATTGCAGCTATCGGTTTAAGTCTTCTTTCGGTGTCGGGTCTGGCTCGGGCAGATCTGGGTGCCAATGTTTCAGTATTGAGTGAATGGCGTAACCGTGGTGTCTCTATGACCAATGAATCGCTTGCCATTCAGGGGGGGATTGACTGGTTTAACCAGAGCGGTTTGTTCGCCAGCATCTGGGCCAGTAATGTTGATTTCTTTCCGACCGGACACCCTTTTGATGATGGTGCAACGGTAGAGCTTGATCTGCTGGCGGGTTATGCCGGTGCGATCAACGACGATATATCCTATGATGCCATCCTCTTCTACTATCAATATCCGGGTGATGAGGTTGATCAGGACTTCGCTGAGCTGAAACTGGGGCTTAATTACAATGGTTTTCGCTTAGGTTATGAGCATGCACCTGACTACATTAATTCAGGCAAGGCGTATCAGTATCTCTACCTGAACTACCAGACAGAGATTGTTGAGAGTGTGGGGCTGGAACTGCATGTAGGTTCTTCGTTTGGTGAGGTGTTTGACGACCCAACGACGCTGATGCTGGATAAATACAGAGATTATTCAGTGGGAATCACCAAGAGCTTCAGCGGTGTTGATATGAAGCTGGCCTATGTGAACACGGATATCTCCAGCACCTATGCGGTTGATAGTGGCCACATGGCGAATCAGGACGCCCTGGTGTTCTCCATTTCTAAATCATTCTAATGCGATAGTTTTGTCAGGGCTGTTGTATAATCCCCTTCATACAATAGCCACTGATAACTTTCTGAGTTTTAGCAACTCTAAAAGAAAACATATTATAAGTTTCAGAGGATGTTATGCGAATAAATAAAAAGATTCTCTCGCTGTGCCTGCTGACCGCTTCATGTTCAGTCAGTGCTGCTCAGGTTAATGTTTATAACTGGTTTGGTTATATACCGGAAGATTCTCTGCAGGTTTTCAGAGATACGTCGAAAACTGAACTGAATTATGATGTTTATGAAAGTAATGAAATACTTGAAACTAAACTGCTATCTGGCGGTTCCCGCTATGACCTTGTGGTGCCTTCGGCGAACTTTATGGAACGTCAGATAAAAACCGGTATTTATCAGAAAATTGATCGATCAAAAATACCCAACTATAACAAGCTTGATCCGGTTATTTTAAAGAAGGTTGAAGCCTACGATCCTGGTAATCAATACAGCGTTCCCTACGCCTGGGGAAGTGTTGGTGTGGGTTACAACGTGAAAATGATTAAGGAGCGTTTAGGCGAAATACCAGAGAATACCTTTGATATGGTATTCGACCCTGAAGTGTCAGGCAAACTGAAAGATTGTGGCATCGCAGTGATCGATTCGCCGGCTGAAGCGATGGCAATGGCGTTGCATTATCTGGGGCTGGATCCTAACTCTGAAGACAAAGGTGACCTGAAAAAAGCGGAGGCGATGGTCAGGGCTGTCAGAGGCAATTATAAATATTTCCATAATGGCTCATACCGCGATGATCTGGCCAATGGTGATATCTGTGTGGCACTGGGTTACAACGGCATCATTCTGGCGGGTAATGCAATCGCTAAGTCGATCGATCCTGATCGTGAGATCGCTTACTCGATCCCTAATATTGGCTCACTGATCTGGTTTGATGTGATGGCGATTCCGGCTGATGCACCTAATTCTGATGGGGCCCATGAGTTCATCAACTTTATCCTGGAGCCCAAGATCGGTTCATCTATCTCTAATATGGTGAAGTATGCAGTGCCAAACCTCGGTGCGAATGAGTATGTCGAACCGGAGATATTTAACGATCCGGGTATCTACCCATCAGATGAGGTGAAAGAAACATTGTTTGCCTTGCAAGCACATACTCAGAAGTTTGATCGTATCCTCAACCGGGCCTGGACCAATATCAAGACTAACCGGTAATTAAAACGGCCCTTGTAATACCTCTGGTGTTCGAGGGCCTGATCTTCTCCTTTTTTGTTATTAAGTTTTATTGCGGCAACATTTGCCAGTGACTTGTTCACTGGCTTTTTTTATTTCTGATTACCTTTTTGATCCGTGATTTGCCGCAGCGGTTAATCAACAGAAACAGGCCCGGGCATCAGCGGCAGGTCGATGTGAAAGTGTGCGCCCTTATCACTCGGCAGAGATTCTATATGTCCCTGCAGTAGCTGACTCACCAGGTTATATACGATATGCATACCCAGACCGCTGCAGCCCTGGTTTCGCCTGGTGGTCATAAAGGGTTCAAACAGTTTGGTGTGCCAGCCATCGGTTATGCCCACCCCGTTGTCCCGGTAGTCGATAGCGATCCGTTTACCATCGGACTTGACCTCAATCGCTATTTTGCCGCCGGACTGATTGTCAAAGCCATGCAGTAATGAGTTGAGTATCAGGTTGGTAAAAATCTGATAAAAACCGCCCGGGTAACTGTTTAACATCAGTTGATCAGGCCCCAGCACTGTTATTTCCGGATTGCACTGTTTCAGCTTAGGTTTCAGTGAGCGCTGTATCTCGTCAAGGTACTGGATCAGGTCGAACGCTCGGCGCTGCTCACTCGCCTGATCAACGGAGACCTGCTTAAAAGCACTGATCAACTGGGCCGCCCGCTCAAGGTTTTCACAGATCAACTGGCTGGTTTCAACCGCCGTGCCGGCCAGCGAATTATCCGGGTGCTGCTGTTGGTACAGGTTAGCCTGATCCGCGAGAAAAGAGGCGGCGGTATAGCCGATGCCAATCGGCGTATTAATCTCATGGGCGACGCCGGCAACTAAGCTCCCCAATGCCGCCAGTTTTTTCGATTCAACCAGCTGTTGCTGGGTTTCCTGCAGTTTGAGCAGCGTGGCACGCAGTTCTTCGTTGCTCTGTTCCAGCGCCTGGGTCCGTTCAGATACCCGCTGTTCCAACTCGGCGTTTAAACGTGCCAGTGAACGCTCGGCATCTTCCCGTTTACCCATATCGATCAGCATCGATTGACGCATGTGGTTCATCGAGTTGACCACCTGACTGAGCTCATCCTCTTTTGCCTGGGGCTTTCGCTTCAGAATCAGGGGGTTGTCCAACTGGTCGAGCCTGAGCCGTCGGGCATAGTCCGCCATGGTGCTGAGGTGGCGGGTTACCAACTGATTGAACAGGGTGAGGATAAAGATCGATACGAGGAAAGTTTTGATCCCCTGAGAGGCGAGAATCAGCAGCACTTTATCCGCCAGACGCCGATAGACCTCATCCAGACTGACGATCAGGGTCAACTGGCCGACATTAACCGGGGCATTGGTTTTATCGCTGTATTCCAATGGGAAGTGACGTTCAACTGTGGCGCCCTGTCTGGGCTTATTGCCTGCGCTGTAGTGATTGCCAAACTGAGAGGTTACTTCCAGATAGCGAATATCCGGAAGCTGAAGTAAACCATCCAGCTGCACCTGAATCTGTGTCGGGCTAATCTCCCATAAGCTGTTGGCAAGACTGTTCAGCGAGCTGGCTTCTATCTGTTGCAAACGCTCATCGATAGCGGATCGTTCATAGCGGTAATCGAGCCAGAGCTGAGTACCGGTGGCGATCAGGGTGATGATCGAACTATAGAGCAGTATGGAGGTGAGTAGCCTGATGCCGATGGGCTTCTGGCTATAAAGATCTTTAAACCTCTGGATCAGATTCATTCTATTCAATTGATTCACTGAGATCGGGCCTCAGCTCTTAAACCAAGGATCTTGCCGACGCTACGATTCCAGTTTGCAGCACATTCAGGGCCGCATCGTTCTGTCCATCTCGGTAAAATCACATCTTTTGCAATCTGGTCACGAATCGCCAGATCTTTCTCAGAGGGCTCTACCAGCACCATATTGCCGATTTCGCCAATAGGACAGGGGCCTGAACTCAGGCATGCCAGGGCTTTATCGTCTTCTTTGGCTGTTTCCTGCCACATCTGTTCGGTCAGAATGGCGATCTCTTTTTCAAGCAGCTGTTTCTGTGCCTCACTCAGGCGGTTCCATTTATCTATATTCATCGCGCCAAATGCCAGCCCCCAGCCGACCCGAAGCGTAAACCCATAAGGCATCTCTTTGTATAATTCAGCGTTATAGGCAGACATGGTTCCGGTAATGATACAGTCCAGCGTATTCTGAGAGAGTGCGTCAGGCACATCCTGATAGGGCATGTTGACTGGAATAGCCCCTGCGCCTTCAACAAAATCAGCAAGTGTCCTCAGAAACACCCGGATACGGCGTCCCTGCAACTCTTCAATGGTATTGACGGGTTGTTTGCACCAGATCATCTGACTGGGGAAGGGATAGAGGATCATCAGTCTGGCATTATATTTCTCGGCGAAAGCGCGCTCCAGGGTTGGAAAGTAGGCATCAGCAACGCGTCTTTGTACAGCGATATTCTGTACCAGCGATGAAAGATCAGCGCCTTCGAAAATTTCGCTTTCCTCCTCCATCGCATAGCCGGGTAAACCAAAGGCAAAATCAAATACGCCATTCTTCAGCAGGCGCATAATTTCAAAACCCCTGAGGCCCAGTTCGTCCTGTGGTTTAATCTCACCGACAATCTCTCCGCCGGAGACATCGGCGATATGCTGGTTCCAGAAAGGGCCTTCATGTTTTGGATAGTTGTGAAAATATCCCCAGGTGCCGACAGCCTTGATAATAATCGTATCGTTGGCAACGGCCAGGCTGCTAATGGTTGTGGTGAGCAGACCAAGTAACAGGGCGATCATGCAATTTTTATTGGTTTTCATAAATACCAGCGTTTTGATTCTCTGGTTAAATTATCAATGAGTTACCGAGAGTAGCCTATTATTATAGCGGTTGACTATAACCTACGGCTTAACATGGGTGACAGTCGGCAGGTGATCGCTCGGCAGTCACAGTAGCAGAAGACCAATTGAGTATACTAACGGGGTGATTGTTAATTATCCGCTGAAGTCGCTATCATTCTGAATCGGTTTATCATGGCGTCCTTTTTATGAAAAATGGTTATAAGTTAGGGATTCGTGGACGTTTTTTTATTGCGTTTGGTGTGCTGAGTGCATTAACGCTGGTCGCTACTATGATTAGCTGGATCTCCTATAACCGATTGGGCGATGAACTCAATAGCCTTATCAAAGGTAATATCCAGACCCTTAGCCTGATCTCTGAATTAAAAGAGGAGGGCACGAAGATAACTTTGCTGGCGCCTACCCTGTTAGCGGCAAAGGATGAGAACAGTCGTGAACAGATATGGACTGAACTCACCAGTGGCATCGGGGGGATGAGAGGGCTGTTGCCGAAAATTACGGCGATCACTACGGATCTTCAGGGGCAGCATCAATCCCTGGAACAGATTAAATCATTAGAGCTGACTCTGGCTGAACTTGATCGTTATGTGCGTCAGAATTTTGAGGTTCAGCGACTTAAAGTATCTGAAAATCAACGATTAAGGTGGGCCGGAGCCAACTTCTTAGCTGAGATAAAATCGGTAACAGAGAGGGCGCAGCTCTATCTTTTTAGCCGGATCAATGAGGATTACCCCGACGCCTGGGCGGTCCAAAATTACTCAGGAAATGATTCGGTCAGTGAGATCAATGCTGACCTGCAGCGGCTCTACCGGATCGAAGCGGATGTCAATTTGCTGACAAATCTGGTGGACCGCGCAGGGCATCTGCCCGACCTTAACTCTCTGATCGCCACACAACTCCATTCGGAGGATATTATTCAGCGAATCTTTCAGGATCTGCAGAAAGTAAACCCCTTATATGGTTTAGAGAGGCTTGAGAAGAGCGTCGGGAATATCGTGTCGCTGACCCGGGGGGAGGGGAATATCTTTTCCATTCGCAGCGAGGAGCGTCAGATTATATATAACGGCGAGGTGCTGCTGAGTCAGATACGTGAAGAGCTGAATCGTTTAAATGAGCTTATTGCGGTTCAGACGACTCAGACTGAAAACGCCGCGCAAAGCTCCGCTGATAATATTCGCGAGACTATTAAAAAGGGCCGGGTCTGGATGTTGCTGATGGTGGTGGTGAGTTTGCTGTTTACCATTCTCACGGTCTGGCTCTATGTTGGCCGGAATATGGTGGCAAGGATTACCAGTCTGGATGCCAGCATGCGCTCCATCGCCAATGGCAACCTTGATCAGCAGGTGGAAGTTAAAGGCAGTGACGAGATCGGGACGATGGCGCGGTCGCTGGTGAGCTTTCGGGATCAGTTGGCAACGCTGCAGGAGGAGTTGGTACAGGCCGGTAAACTGGCCGCTCTGGGACAGTTGTCAGCAGGTATCGCCCACGAGATTAATCAACCCCTGTCGGCCATTGGCCATTATTCGCATAACGGTATCCGTTTCCTCAAGCTGGGCAAGCTGGAAGAGGTGGAGAAGAATCTCAATCAGATCTCCAATCTGAAGAAACGAGCCGCCATTATTATTACCCGTCTGAAATCGTTAGCCCGGCCGCAAAAAGACAATCTGGTGGCTGTGGAACTGAAACAGGCGGTGGATAATGTCTTACTGATGCTTGAGGGCGATGAGGTCAGAAAACTGACCGATATACAGGTGACGTTTGAATCCCAACACAATCAGGTCAATGCGGATCCGGTTCAACTGGAACAGGTGATCCTTAATCTTGTCACCAATGCTCTGGATGCCATTAAGGAACAGCCGGATAAACAGATCAGGATAGCGTGTCAGCGTAATAAAGACTGGCTGGCGATCTATGTGAGGGATAACGGGCCGGGCATCAGCAGTGAGTTGCGTGAACAGATCTTCGAACCCTTCTTTACCACCAAGCGGCGGGGCCAGAGCCTCGGATTGGGCTTATCGATCTCGTATAACATTATCAATAGTTTTGGAGGCAAATTAAGCGTGGATCTTGAGGCAAAAAAAGGCGCGTCATTTTGTATTCAGTTACCAGAATTTCGGGGAAGTAAATCATGAGTTCATCGACCTGTAATGGCCAGGTAATCGTTATCGATGATGAAGAGATTGTGCGTGAATCAATGATTCAGACACTGCAGCTGGAAGGCTATGAGGCGGTAGGTTTTGAAAACCCCGTCACGGCGATTGCTGAGTGCTCTGTGGGCTGGCAGGGCGTGGTGATCTGTGATGTGCGGATGGATCGCATGGATGGACTTGAGGTGTTGCAGAAAATACTGGAGATCGATGCTGATATTCCAGTCATTATGTTCAGTGGCCATTCTGATATTGCTATCGCTGTTCAGGCTATACAGTTGGGTGCCTACGATTTTCTGGAAAAAAATGACGACCCCCAACACCACCTCAATACGGTTCAACGGGCCTGGAAAAAGCGTCAGTTGGTATTGGAAAATCGGAGTTTACGGCAGGCCGTTGAGGGACAACATGAGATCCATAACCGTCTGGTTGGACAGACTTCAGGGATCGTGCGGCTCAGGGAAACCGTGTTGCAGTTGGCACAGATTGATGTTGACCTGATTATCAATGGCGCCACCGGTACCGGTAAGGAAGTTGTCGCCAGGTGTCTGCATGACTTCAGCCCCCGGGCCAAAAAACCGTTTGTTGCGCTTAACTGTGGCGCATTGACCGAATCATTGATTGAAAGCGAGTTGTTTGGTCATGAAACGGGTGCGTTTACCGGGGCCAACAGCAAGCGTATTGGTAAGATAGAGTATGCCAGTGGGGGCACGCTGTTTCTGGATGAGATAGAGAGTATGCCTGCCTCTTTGCAGGTGCGCTTGCTCAGGGTCTTGCAGGAGCGGGTGTTGCAGCGGCTGGGGGGCAATGCTGATATCAGTATCGATATCCGGGTATTGGCGGCTTCCAAAGTGGATCTGCGCGAAGCGTCTGACGCAGGCACTTTCCGGGAAGACCTGTACTACCGGCTCAATGTTGCCAGTATTGATCTCCCCTGTCTGGATCAGCGCAAAGAGGATATTCCGGTTTTATTCAGCCACTTTGCCGATCTTGCAAGCCAGCGCTTTGGCCGTGAAAAACGCCCCGTACCTGAGACGCTGTTGAGAGAGCTGTGTGCTCAATCCTGGCCGGGGAATGTACGCGAGCTGCGCAATATCGCGGAGCGTTGGGTGCTGGGGCTGCCTTTTGGCAACAGCGTTGATACCTCTCCTGAAGACAGTGATGAAACGCTTGACCAACTGGTGGCCAGCTATGAAAGGGGCGTCATTGTTGCTGCACTTAAGGCAAACCGGGGGCAGGCAGAGCTGACCGCTGAAAAACTGGGCATCCCACGTAAAAAGCTCTATTTGCGAATGAAGAAGTATGGCATTGAGCGCGGTGACTTTATCGGCGAGTGAGTTAAAACTGACCCAGTGGTGGTGATGCTGCTGAGTCAGAATTAACCCGTGAACGAGTATCTATTAATAGTGGCTTTTTATTAAATTATTGAATTTTAAGTATTTATTTTATTCTCTGAGGGTTGGTACAGGGGTTGCAAAAGATAATGGTACTTAATGCCGTTGCTATTGTAAGAAACCTATACCTGGAGAATAAGAATGAAATTTTCGATAAAAAGCGCTGCAATCCTGCTTGCATCCGTTGTGACACTCGGCTCAGCCGGTATTGCATCGGCAGCGTCTCAGTGGCATATGCCAACCCCTTATGGCGATGCGAATCTACCAACCCAGATTGCCTATAAGTTTGCCGAAGAGATCAAAAACAACACCGCCGGGGATCTGGATATAGTGGTTCACTCCGGTGCTTCACTGATTAAACATCCGGAAATTCCCCGGGCAGTCAAAACCGGCCAGGTGCAGCTGGGGGAAGTGTTTATCGGGATTATGGGCAACACGCATCCGGTTTTTAAACACGATAACATTCCCTTCCTCGCAACCACCTATGACAGTGCGCAAAAGCTCTGGGAAGCGGCTAAACCCGAGCTAGAAAAGCAGCTTAACAAAGAGGGGATGATGTTGCTCTATAGCGTGCCGTGGCCGGCGCAGAGCCTGTATACCAAGGCTCCGGTTAACAGCCTGGCAGATCTGCAAGGGCTGAAGATGCGGGCTTATAGTCCTTCTACTTCCCGTCTGGCGGATCTGATGAACACCTCCCCTACCACTGTGCAGGTGCCGGAGATTCCGCAAGCGTTCAGTACCGGCATTATCGATGCGATGATCACTTCGCCTTCCACCGGGGTGAATGGTCAGGCCTGGGATTATCTGACTAATTACACCGACGTGCGTGCCTGGATTCCCAAAAACATGGTGGTGGTCAATAAACGTTCGTTCAAACGTCTGGATAAGAAGACTCAACAGGTGATTCTGGATGCTGCAGCCAATGCTGAGGCAAGCGGCTGGGCAGGGGTTCGGGGACAAGCGGCGGAAGATACGATGACGCTGGCTGAACACGGTATCACCGTGTCTGAACCCTCTCCTGAACTGATGGCCGAGCTGAATAAGATCGGTACCATCATGGTCGACGAGTGGAAAGCTGAAGCGCCTGAAGTTGAGACTATTCTGTCTACCTACTATCAGTAATCTTTAAGGTTGACAGGCCCTGCCATTCTGGCGGGGCCTGTCAGACACAGGAGATGAGTATGCGTTCTCTACTCAATAAGCTTTATCTGGCATCCGGCTATCTTTCAGGACTCTGCATCGTGCTGATAACACTGATTATCACCGCGCAAATTGTTGGCAGGCTGCTGGGCTTTATTGTGCCGTCTGCTGAAGACTTTTCCGGCTATGCGCTTGCTGCTGCAACCTTTTTTGGCCTTGCTTATACCTTCCGTGAGGGAGGACATATCCGGGTGACGCTGGTGATCCAGAAATGGAGAGAGGGAGCCCGCTATATTCAGGAGTTGCTGGTACTGATTGTGGCTCTGTTGCTAGTGAGTTTTATGTCGTTCTACTCGATCCATATGGTGTGGGAATCCTATATTTTTGAAGAGGTCTCTTCAGGTTATGTGTCGGTGCCCATCTGGATGCCTCAGGTACCGGTTGCTATGGGCATTGTGATGCTGAATATCGCTATTCTGGATGATCTGATTATGCAGTTAACAGGCAAAGTCCCCTCCTACAAAGTGCATGAAGGTGAGCTTCATCTGGAGGATGTGTGATGGATATAACCATTATAGGCGTTTCATTAGCCGTATTTATGCTATTTCTGCTGGCGCTGGGGTTCTGGGTGTCACTGGCACTGTTTGGTGTCGGGGTACTGGGCCTGTATATGTCCGGTAATGATCAGATCGGTTTGCTCTTTGCCACTTCAACCTGGGGTGCCAGCACCTCCTGGTCTCTGACCGCACTGCCGCTGTTTATCTGGATGGGAGAGATTCTGTTTCGTACCCGGCTTTCGGAGGATCTGTTTAAAGGTCTGTCTCCCTGGTTGAGTGGCCTGCCGGGCAAACTGTTGCATGTGAATGTACTCAGCTGCGGCATTTTTGCAGCGGTGTCCGGTTCTTCAGCCGCCACGGCTGCAACGATTGGCCGGATGACTTTGCCAGAACTGAAAGCGCAGGGTTACAGCGATCGCATGGCGGTGGGGACCCTGGCAGGATCGGGAACACTGGGTCTGCTGATCCCGCCGTCGATTATTTTGATCGTCTATGGGGTGGCGGCGGAGGTCTCCATTGGCCGTCTGTTTATCGCCGGAGCGCTGCCCGGACTGCTGCTGGTAACACTCTTTATGGGCTATACCATGATCTGGGCGCTGTTGAATAAAAATGAGCTGCCGCAGCATGATAAAACCCATGTTTCATTTGCTGCTAAGATAAAAGCGTTGCGTCTGTTGTTGCCTATTGTCTGTCTGATCGGCTTTGTGCTGGGGTCTATCTATGGTGGCTTTACGACCCCAACTGAAGCCGCTGCGCTGGGGGTTGTCGGGGCTCTGTTTCTGGCAGCGGTGAGTGGCTCTCTGGATACCCATAGCTTTACTGACAGCCTGACCGGTGCTGTGAAAAGTTCCTGCATGATCGGTCTGATTCTGGCCGGGGCTCACTTTCTCACACTGGCGATGGGTTTTCTGGGGATACCCCGGGCGCTGGCGGAGTGGATCGCACATATGTCGCTGTCGCCCGGTGTATTGCTGATCTGTCTGACGGTGCTGTTTGTTGCTTTGGGGTGCTTTCTGGATGGTATCTCTGTCGTGGTGCTGACGGTTGCGGTGGTACTGCCGATGGTGCAGCAGGCGGGCATCGATCTGCTTTGGTTTGGTATCTACATTGTACTGGTGGTTGAGATGTCTCAGATCACCCCACCGGTGGGATTCAACCTGTTCGTGATTCAGGCCTTAACGGGCAAAAATATTTTATATGTGGCGCGTGCGGCACTGCCGTTTTTCCTGCTGATCATGTTTGCGGTGCTGCTGATCTATCTGTTTCCTCAGATCGTCACCTATCTGCCAAGATCCATGAGTCAGGGATGACTCAGTGGTGCTTGGTTTGCGGCTGGATAACACGGCAGTTTAGCCGTGGACCGGGAGGCCGGTTTCTGCCGGCTTAGCAGCAACGGAAAGCTGCTGGACAGGGCCTGGCATGCCAGGAGGTCTTATTGGCATGGAAGAGGGTCAGCAAACACTATGGCCCGCTTTATTCTGTTGGTCGTCTTCTGGACAGAACCCTGTCTTAGCTAATGTATAGCTAATATAAATAGCTTATGTAAATAGCTTATGTAAATAGCTTATGTAAATAACTACAAAGGTTAAAAAATAAAACAACCATGCCAGATCGTTCATCTGATAAACCGATGTTACTCGCGCCACTGAATGAATTAGTTATTGAAAGACTTCCGGCAGAGATGGCCAGTAAAGTGGTCAGCTTCTTACGCTGTTATTACCAGACAACAACCGTGGATGAGCTGGAGGAACGCTCGCTGGAGAATCTCTACGGCGCCACCATGTCGTGTTGGCAGTTTCTGCAGGACTTTAGCGCCAGCAAGCCGAAAGTCCGGGTCTATAACCCGGATCTGGAGCAGTTTGGCTGGCGTTCAAACCACACCGTGATAGAGATAATTCATCGCGATATTCCATTTCTGGTGGACTCTGTACGGATGGAGTTGAATCGCCGGGATCTGGTTATTCACACCATTCATAATGCCATTCTCCATGTACAACGCGAGGAGGGACGTCTGGTTGGCCTGGTTGAAGCGGATCATACCCCGGCTCAGGCTGAATCGGTGATCTATCTGGAAGTTGATCGCACCAGCGACCCGACTGAGCTCAAGGCGATACTGACCTCGCTGGAGTTTGTGCTGGCAAATGTCCGCATCGCGGTTGAGGATTATGCGCCGATGCAGGCCCGGGCGCAGGCATTGCTGGATGAACTATCGCAGCCGTCAGTTGATGCCGAAGCTGAAGCGTTTCTGCGCTGGATGCTGGATGATCGTTTTACCTTCCTCGGCTACGATGAGCTGAGCATCAATGGTGATCGGGTGCAGCGGGTTGAGGGCAGCGAGCTGGGGACACTGAAACTACTTAAAAATGCAGGGCAGGGCAGCTCTCGTCTGCTGACAGAGTTGCGGGAAGATGAGCGTGATTTTCTGTTAGAACCTACCCGGCTGATGTTTGCCAAAGATTTCCACTACTCACTGGTTCACCGGCCTGCCTATATGGACTGTGTGGTTATCAAGCGTTTTGATGGGCAGGGCAATGTCGCCAGTCAGTGCCGTTTTTATGGCTTGTATACCTCGTCGGTTTATTCTGAAGCGATGCTGGCCATACCGGGAGTGCGCAGCAAAGCAGAGGCGGTGCTGCAACGGGTTGGTTTCGATCGCCGCAGCCACAACGGTAAAGAGCTGCTACAGATTATGAACGATCTGCCCCGGGATGAGCTGTTCCTTTCCAGCGAGCAGGCGTTGCTGGACAGTGCAATGGGCATTTTCAGCCTGCATGATCGCCGTAAAGTGCGCTTACTGTATCGTAAAGATCGCTGTAACCAGTTTATTACCTTCCTCTACTTTGTCCCCCGGGACATCTTTTCCACCGCGCTGCGGGTGCAGGTTCAGGACCTGCTGGTCAAAGCTTGTCATGCCAGCGAAGTGGAGTTTACCACCACCTTCAGTGAATCAGTTCTGGCGCGGGTGCAGTTTGTCCTGCGCATCGATCCGGATAATGCCGACACTCTGGAACTGGCGCAGCTTGAGGCTGAAGTGGTGCATATCTCTCGTGACTGGCGGGATGAACTGCATTCTGCACTCACCGATCTGTGCGGTGAAGAGGAGGGCAACCGGTTACACCACAGCTATGGTCACGCTTTTACCAGCGCTTACCGGGAACACTTCCCCGCCCTCAGCGGGGTGTACGATATTCAGCGCATTGAAGCATTGTGCGACGACAATCCGGTGACCATGAGTTTTTACCGGGTGTTGGAGCAAAGCCCGAAAGTGCTGCGTTTCAAACTGTTTAATGCGGATGAACCGCTGGTCTTGTCCGATGTGATTCCGGTGCTGGAAAACCTGGGGATGCGGGTGATCGGTGAACACCCGTATGCGGTGAACCGCAGTGATGGAAAACAGTTCTGGATGCATGATTTCACCCTGATCAGTCAGGGGAGTGAGCCGGTCGTGCTGGAAGAGGTTAAAGATGTCTTCCATGATGCATTTGCCAATATCTGGGCGGGACGCGCAGAGAATGATGAGTTCAACCATCTGGTGATCGGCGCCAATCTGAGCTGGCGTGAAGTGGCCATGCTGCGTGCCTATGCCCGCTATAACAAGCAGATCCGTTTCGGCTTTTCGCAATCCTATATCGCCGGCACGCTGGCTCGGCATATCCATGTGACCAAGCTGCTGGTTGCCCTGTTCCGGGCGCGTTTTGAGCCCGGTCGTCGTGACAGTCAGAAATCTCTAGCCCTGGCCGAGCGTATCAGCAACAGTATTATTGATGCGCTCGATAAAGTGGACAATCTCAATGAAGATCAGATTCTGCGGCGTTTTCTGGAACTGATCAAAGCCACCCTGCGGACCAGCTATTTTCAGCGCGATGCAGCCGGTGAACTGAAAGATTATTTCTCGTTCAAACTGAATCCCCGGGCGATTGCCGGTATCCCTCAGCCCCGGCCGATGTTTGAAGTGTTTGTCTATTCAGCACGGGTAGAAGGGGTGCATCTGCGTGGGGGTAAGGTTGCCCGTGGCGGACTGCGCTGGTCAGACCGGCTGGAAGATTACCGCACCGAGGTGCTGGGGCTGGTGAAAGCTCAGCAGGTGAAAAACTCGGTGATCGTGCCGGTGGGTGCTAAAGGTGGCTTTGTGGCTAAAAAGTTACCCACAACCGGCGGTCGTGAGGCGTTCCAGGCCGAAGGTATTGCCAGCTATCAGATCTTCATCTCGGCATTGCTGGATATCACCGACAACCTGGTGGGTGGCGAAGTGGTCCCCCCTGTGGATGTGGTGCGTCACGATGAAGACGATCCCTATTTTGTCGTCGCTGCCGATAAAGGCACCGCGACCTTCTCTGATATCGCCAATGCGATTGCTGAGGAACGCGGCTTCTGGCTGGGGGATGCCTTTGCCTCCGGTGGTTCTCAGGGTTATGACCATAAAGGGATGGGCATTACGGCACGGGGTGCCTGGGAATCCGTTAAGCTGCACTTCCGCGAACTGGGTAAAGATATCCAGTCTGAGGAGTTCAGCGTGGTCGCCATTGGCGATATGGCGGGGGATGTGTTTGGCAACGGCATGCTGCTGTCTGAACATATACAGCTATGTGCGGCATTTAACCATCTGCATATTTTCATCGATCCTGACCCCGATGCGGCAACCAGTTTTGCCGAGCGTAAGCGGCTGTTTGAACTGCCACGCTCCAGTTGGGAAGACTATAACCGCGAGCTGATCTCCGCCGGTGGTGGGGTTTTCTCCCGTGCTGCTAAGTGGCTGGATATCAGTCCACAGATGCAGGCCCGGTTTGATATCAAAGAGACACGCTTATCGCCAAATGATCTGCTCACGGCCCTGCTGAAAGCACCGGTCGACCTGATCTGGAACGGCGGTATCGGTACCTATGTGAAAGCCTCCCGCGAAAGCCATGCCGAGGTGGGCGACAAAGCCAATGACAGCTTGCGCATCAACGGTAATCAGTTGCGCTGCAAGGTATTGGGCGAGGGCGGTAACCTCGGTTTCACTCAACTGGGGCGGATAGAGTTCTGTGCCAATGGCGGTAAATCCAATACCGACTTTATCGACAATGCCGGTGGCGTCGATTGTTCTGACCACGAAGTGAATATCAAAATTCTGCTCAACGAGGTGGTGGCAAACGGCGATATGACCGTGAAGCAGCGTAACGCCCTGCTGCGCGAGATGACCGACGAAGTGGCCGGGCTGGTATTGCAGAACAACTATAAACAGGCGCAGGCGATCAGTATTGCCCACAGCCATGCCCGCCGTTCGATGGATGAATATATCCGCCTGATCCATCGTCTGGAAGCCTCGGGCAAGCTGGACCGGGAACTGGAGTTTATCCCCTCCGATGAGCAGCTTCAGGAGCGCAAACAGGCACAGCAGGGGCTGACCCGGCCGGAACTGTCGGTACTGATCTCCTATGTGAAAGCAGAGCTGAAAGAAGCGCTCAGCGACACCTGGATTACCGATGATGCTTATCTGAGTCATGAAGCGGTGTCTGCTTTTCCCCAGCGTCTGGTGAATGAGTTTGGCACTGAGATCTCACAGCATCGCCTGCGTTCTGAGATCATCGCCACGCAGATCGCCAATGGCATGATCAACAGCATGGGAATCACCTTTGCCGACCGTCTCTGTCAGATCAGTGGCTCCGGGTTTGGTGATGTGGCTGCGGCCTTTGTGATCGCCCGGGATGTGTTCAATATCGATCAGCTGTGGCACCAGATTGAGTCGCTGGACAACCAGGTGCAGTCCGCTCTGCAACAGCAGATGATGGCTGACCTGATCCGTCTGATTCGCCGGGCTACGCAGTGGTTCCTGCGTCACCGGCGGCCTCTGGATGTTGCCGCCACGGTACAACAGTTCCGCAGTGGCGTCGCCACCCTCAGTGGGCAACTGTCACAGTTACTCAGCGGTGAACCCCTGAACCTGTGGCAGCGCAAGCATGATCAGCTGACAGCCGCGGGTGTGCAGGATGAACTGGCGTCAATCGTCGCCGGTGCCGATAGCCTCTATGCGCTACTCAGCATCATTCAGTCTGCCGAGCAGACCGGCCGGTCGCTGCAACAGGTCGCGCAGATCCATTTTGGTCTGGGAGAGCGTTTGCAGCTGCAATGGTTTGATCAGCAGGTCAAAGAGCTGACCGCCAGTAATCACTGGGAGTCGATGGCCAGAGATGGTTTCCGTGAAGACCTCACCAGTCATCAGCAGGCGATAACGGTCAGTGTTCTGTCTGCCGTTGATGCCGACAGTCCCGACGTATCAGAGCAGGACGGTGTTCAGCTTGTAGAAAGCTGGCTGGCGGATAATCACCGCTTACTGGATCGCTGGCAGTCTCTGCTGAATGAGGTGCAAGGCAGTGCACAGCAGGACTTCGCGATCATTACCGTGGCGATCCGCGAACTCATGGAGCTGGCACAGGCACAGTAACAATTAACCCGGGGGCTTATCTGAGCCCCCGTCTATGGTTACAAAACAGGCCTGGAGACAGGCGAACAAGAGATAAACAACGTACAGAATTATGAAACAACGATACGCATTTCCCAAGATGAACGTGGTGCAGTGTGCGCTGAACATTAAGCAGATGGCCGCCGACAGCTGGTGGGTCTACCGTCATGAGATGTGTGGCAATGGCACACTTAAACCGGTGTCCCGGGTGGTGTTCTTCGGCCGCACCCGCGCAGATGTCGATCGCTGGATCGAAACCCAGCGTCAGGAATCGACGGTCTATATGTTATCTGATAACTAGATCAACAGCGGATAGGTGATATCCCAAACTGATCTGCCAGTCCGATCCACTTAAAGCCGTGGTTGCCCCGGGTTAACCACGCACGTGCACCAGGAGGGCTGGGTCTTTGCTTAAAGGCCCGGCCTTCCGCCGTTTAGAATATTGGTAGATCGATCTCCCTGTTCAGGAAACCTCTTTCGCTTGATCCGGGAGTTGCGTGAACTAACTCTTTGAATTATCGGCGACAGCCATTATGATTCAGGTAATGTTATTGGCATGGATGCAGCCTCTACAGACGCTCTAATTCTGTAGAATATCCTTTCTTTTTGTAGCTATCCTGCTGATATATAAAACAAAAGTAACTTTTGGTCTGCCAACTTTCCAGAATTATAGTGCCTGGAGTTATAGTGCCAAAGGGCACTATAACTTACTGTTAAAACTTAAGGGAAAGTATGTCAGTAAACTACATAATCTACGCGCTCGGAATGAAGGGGCAAGTAATCGACAAGGTACTTGTTCCATACCGGGAGAAGGACGGAACATTCCCTATATTTTCGGAAGAACTACAACGAGAGAATAGTAGCGACAAAATTCAAAAGGCGGAGAATAAGGTTCCAGGAATCACGGATATATCTGAGGCTGTAAAATATATCCGTCAAGGTGGTTATCGCTGGCGGCTAAAAGAATATGAAACTGGCCAAGTGAATATCTTTAAGCCAGAGCATATCGTAATCCGTGAGCTATGAGTTTTAACAAGGGCCTTCAAAGGACTCGCGGCACTGTTGGTGCCGCTTCGGTGAGAGCCGTGGCGCTCACCTTTGAGGCTGGTCGTTAGGGGGCATTTTATGAGAGAGACGAAGGTGCTTACCCGCTACAAGGCTTGGGCAGATGATCTGTTCCTGTCAGCGCTGTCTTTCCTTCCCGATACAGAGCTTACCGCACCGCGCCCAATCGTCTTTGGTAGCCTGATTCGCACGCTCAACCACGCCTATCAGATGGATCACGTCTGGAAGTGTCACCTGCTAGGCAAACCTCACGGCTTAACCACTCGCAATCCCCAGGATTGTCCGGGTCTGGCGGAGTTGATTGTAAACCAGCGCTGCATAGATGAGTGGTATGTTAACTACGCCGACACAATCGCAGAGAGTGAACTGGAGGAGGTTGTTGAGTTTGAGTTTATTGGTGGAGGAACCGGACAAATGAGTCGTCGGGATATCCTGATGCACGTCGTAAACCATACTACCTACCACCGCGGTCATGCCGCTGGCATTCTCTATCAGCTCGGTGTTTCGCCACCCACGACTGACTTTCCGGTGTTTCTGCAAGAACGAGATAAAGCGACTTAGATTCTGCCTTGCTTACCGGGTTATTGTGTCTGTGAGTTACAGTGCACAAGATCACTATCATAACGGTTATACATAAAGGGAATTTATGCTCAAGGATGTTTATTTTCTTAATAGTCAGGGACTTTCAGAAGAGCTGAAGTCGGGTACATTCTCAGAGCTCAGAGCTTTAAAGCACCTGATTGTTCTTTCAGTACTCGGGGTTTTTACCTTTGAATTTCCGGTAGTGATTGAGTTTTCTGAGACGGAAATAAGTCTATGGAAAAACCTGGGTTCACTGTTAATGATGATCATTGAAGGTGTTATTACTTACTATGGTGTGTGGCTGACATATCAGGCAAACGAAAAGGGGGACGGTAAAGATTTTTTCTTAAGATTTATATCGTTAAGTCTGCCAGTAGGTTTTAAACTTGCTCTCTATTTTTTGCTGACAGGATTAGGTCTGGCTGCCATATCAGCCCTGTTGATAACAGGTTTAGGTTCATTTGGCGTGGTAGTGAGTATGCTTATCATGTTTCTTGCAACGACAGCGTTCTATGGTCTTTTCTTCGTTCAGCTAAGAAATCATATAGCCAGAGTCTCCGGGTATGAAAGCCAATAATACGTTTGCCTTGTTCACACGCAGGAGTGTGAGAACGAGCTACCATGTTTCTGCCTTTTAAGGAGGCGCTCTGAATCAAGGAACAGATAAAATGCGTAGAGTCTCTGGAATCGTTTTCCTCTTACTTATATTGTCAGGTTGTGATTTTGAAGTGCCGGGTGCTGATGAAAAATTTGGCACACAAAACTTTGTCTCAGCCGTTTCAATTATTGAGTTGCACAAACTACGAAATGGCGAATATCCAGAAAGCCTGGATGATCTTGAGTTCTTGGGAGACTGGGATGGCATTTGGTTAACGGCTGTACGTTATGAAAAGAATGGAAGTGGTTACAATTTATACCTTGAGCGAGGCTGGGCAGGGAAACCCAGTCTGGAGTTTCCTGATAAGTTTAAACACGGGCTGGGTATAAAAGAGACCAACGTAAAGTGGCAGTCACCATAAAGGGTCACAAAGAGGGGTCGATTTTTTCCCTGACCTTCTCTCTGGCTTTTCATCCGGAGGTCTCTGTGCTCTCTGTGTCCTTAGCATGCCCTCTGGGTACTGTGGTGAGACGCTTTTTTACCGGTCTGGAGACAAAGGATCATGGTCTTCTAACTTTTCCTCGATTCTGGTGCCGCGTATGCTGTAGGCTTTAGCAATTAACAGGCACTGACGGTAAGCGCTGATGGTACGCACTGACAGTAAACCTCAATGACGGAGGATAAAAAAGGATGCATAGGATTCAATGTAAATGCGGGGCGCTGCAAGGTCATATTCAGGGATCGGGAACCTGCAGTCGGGTTGTCTGTTACTGCGCTGATTGCCGCGCCTTTACAAAGTTCTTAGGCTGCTCCGATGAGGTGCTGGATGCTCAGGGCGGAAGCGAGATTGTGCAAGTGGTGCAGCCCCGGGTGGTCTTTTCGCAGGGTCAGGAGCACCTTGCTGTCGTTCGTCTGAGTGAGAAAGGCTTGCTGCGTTGGTATGCCGACTGTTGTAAAACTCCGATTGGAAATACCCTGGCTAATCCAAAGGTTTCGTTTATCGGACTTATTCGTCCGTTGCTTGATCAGTCTATGATTGAGAAGGACTTTGGTAGCAGCGTCGCGGTCGTCAATGTTGAATCAGCCATTGGCGAACCCAAGCCCATGAAGAAGGGGCTTTTCGGTGTCATCCTGCGATTTATCTGGATGGTTTTACCGATGCGTATTAGTGGTCAGTATCGGCGTTCTCAACTATTTACGGAGTCGGGCGAGCCTGTCGTGACACCGAAGGTACTGACAGCCGAAGAACGTAAAGCCTTGAAAGCTGACTTTTAAAGAGAGTTTAGTCCGTCCATTAATCGTCCAGGCCAAGGGGGGGCTCAGATCAGGGAGATCGTTGAAATCGCTGGTGGTGACGGCGCTGATGGTGGAGGTGATTGATGAGCTCTGACAATCAGGAATGCCCCTGATCCGTCTTGATTGGTATGTTATTCCCGATAACCGGTGCTCTGCTATTACACCCTGAGGAAACATGAAAGTACCTTATGATCAGAGCCGGATATCTCGATTAAGAAACCATATTATGAAAAAAATTATCACATTTTTGACGCTGACTTCGTGGCTGACTGCAAGTGCCGTTTGGGCTGCTTGTGATGAGAGCATTGCCGAAAGCACACCGTCGTCACGCTTCGTACTTAACGGCGGTGAAGCATATGACCAGCAAACAAAGTTGGCGTGGCAGCGTTGCAGTGTGGGTACTACCTGGACGAGTGATGCCGGTTGCGTTGGGGACGTAAAGCTACTGGGATTAGATAAAGCAAAGCAGTTCGCACAGGCACTCGGTGATGGTTGGCGTGTTCCAACGATTGAAGAACTCTATAGTATTGTCGAACAGAGATGCTTCAATCCAACGATTAACGCCAGTGTGTTTCCTGCTGTAACAAATGTTGGAGAAGGTGCGCCCTATTGGAGTGATACCCCGGTTGAGGAAATTCCCTCACTCGTTTACTTCGTTGATTTTATCGATGGTGCAATAGATGGCCACAGCAAAGGGTTTCCGCTGGCAGTGCGTCTGGTGCGAAGTGAGCCATAGTCGTAGGGGCCGTCAAAAAGTTACGTTAGTTGTTGCCTCCAGTGTAGGCTGCTAAATTTCGTAAGATGTACAAAGCCCGGAAATATCGGTAATTTCAGCTTGGCTTATCTTTTCTTAGCCCCGGTAACCGGCGCTCAGCCATAACAGCCTGAAGAAACATGGAGGTATCTTATGATTTCAGTCGAGTTTTTACTCACATCCTTAGTCGTTGTTGTTATGCCTGGTACAGGTGTTTTATACACAGTGGCTACCGGTCTGTTCGTTGGCAAGCGCGCCAGTCTGTTCGCCGCGTCAGGCTGCACCCTGGGGATTGTGCCTTCGCTTCTGGCAAGCGTGTTTGGCTTAGCCGCTATTTTTCATACTAGCGTACTCGCTTTTCAGGTTGTTAAATATGCCGGTGCGGCATACTTACTCTATCTTGCCTGGGTTATGTGGCGCTCATCCGCTCCGCTGTCTTTAGGGGGAGAAAAGCCAGCGGCCGATTTTCTCACTGTGGCTACAAAGGGCTTTCTTATCAATATATTGAACCCTAAGTTGTCTATTTTCTTTCTCGCTTTTCTACCACAGTTTGTTTCACCGAATGCCGCTCAACCGCTGATTAACATGCTATTACTGGGTGGCGTGTTTATGGCGATGACCTTCGCTGTATTTGTTGTCTATGGCGTTATGGCCAGTAGCTTCAGCGCATATGTGGTGGGGTCAAAGAAAGTCGGTTTGGCGATCCAGAAACTATTTGCAGGTAGTTTTGCCGCACTAGGGCTTAAGCTGGCCTTTAGTGAGCGGTGATCCGGTCATTAAGCCCAACACAACGGGTGAGGTCTGTTTTTCTTGCTAAGCTCTGCTCTTCCCCCCGGTGCTCTGGGTACGGTGCTGAACTGCACTTAAAAATGATTCACCACAGTACCCAGAGGGTATGCTAAGGGCACGGAGGTCACAGAGAAAAATAAAGAGTCGGGGCTAAAACCAAATTTCCGTTTTAGTACTTTTCATTGTTTATAAAGGAGTCGTTTTATTTTCCTTACAAAACCTTCTGCACTGGCTTTTGCCTCCGTGTTCTTAGTATGACCTCTGGGTACGGTGGTGAACCGCTTTTTAGCGATCAGAGGGCGAAGGGTTAACGCCCTTCAACGCTTGCACATAGAAATAGACAAAAAACAGGCAGGTAACAACGTGTTAAGACTGATAGGGTTTATCCTGTTTATGGGTGGTTTAGTCACCCATCTTTGATGGCCTGTCTGGCTGGTCGTTTTTGACGTTAATTCTCGGCGCTGTTTTACTCTTCAGTGTGGAACCTTCTGTCTTGATGCTGGGTTATGGCGTCTTTGCTTTTACTGCGTTCGATGGTTTTTCGAACGGGTTATCTGAACGAACATTTGCAGGGATGATCATCGGGCTGATATTGATATCATGGTCCAACCGATCAGGCGCCGGTGAGGGGAGCGGGCTGGATATTGGTGACGGTGGTGATGGCGGCGGGGGTGACTAGATGAGTTTTGAGAGTGGGGGTACGCTTGCTCAAAAAAGGACTCGCTATATTGTATAGAGAGTCCTCTGTGGTCAAACATGCTTGCCGCTATAACAGCGGAATCTGGCAGTGGATGGCGCCGCTTTCATCCATCTCCGCCAGTTCGCCCTGTAGCTGCTGACACAGTCGTTGCAGATGGTTTTGCAGCTGTTGCGCCCAGGGGGAAGAGGAGAATACCGGCTGGCCATCGGTCAGGGCGACACTCAGACGCAATTGACCAGGTTGCACAGAGGGTTCGGCGCTGAGCTTCAGATCTTCACCGTTGGCCTGCAGAATGGCCAGTTCGATCGCACTGATCAGTATCTGTCTGATCCGCTCCGGGTCGGTGTTAATCTGGGCTGGCAGGGCATCATCAACCCGATAATCCAGCAGCCAGCCTTCGCGCCGGCTCTGGGACAGAAAGGTGGAGAGCATCTCGTCCATCAGCGGTGTCAGTCTGAGTGGCGATGTTTTGGCTGTCTGGTCGGCCAGATCCAGCATGCCGATACTGTTTTGTAACCGCTGGTGTTGGGCATGCAGGTCGGTGGCCAGATCTTTCGCCACTGGGTTGAGGTCCATCTGTTGCAGCTTCTGACTCAGTTTCAGGATCGGCCGGATCTGCTGGTTTAGCTGCTGCGTGACTCCTTTTAGCAACTGGTTGTCCGGGGTGGCTGCCAGGCTGGGGGTTGCCGCCTGCAAGCGGGCATTCTTGATGTCACGAAACGAGCGCAGCGCCACCACTACCGAGGTTAGCAGGCGGGAGGCAGACAGTTCTGCTTTGCTCAGGTAATCGTTGATATCGTAATTAACAATCACCTGTGATTCGGGGGCGTACCCCGGATGGCCGGTACGCAGAATAACCCTTATATCGCGGTTGTTGAGCTGGTTGCGGATATATTCGACCAGTTGCAGCCCTTCGTCATCGTTTTCCATAACGACGTCGAGTAGCGCCAGCGCTATATCGGGATGCTCTGTAAGTAGTTCCCTGGCCTGGGCACCGCTCATTGCACTGATCAGTTCGATTGGCCGTTGTTCAAACTCATAACCGCGAAAAATCATCCGGGTTATGCCGTGAATACCTTCTTCGTCGTCGACGACCAGTACTTTCCATGGATTCATAAACTACTACACATCGGTGTTTTGTCAGAGCTGCTATTTTGCCAGTAAACGTTGTCCGAGTACCAGAAAAAGCGGGCGGGGTCTGCTAATTTCATATCTAGAATGTGTCCATTGGTTTTGTTGTTATCTGGGGCGCGATATTCAATTAACTCAGTACTTTATCAAACAACCGGGCTTTGGCGTGAGCGCCCCAGTGAGTATAAAGATCCTGGCTTTTGTTGAGACAGAAACGGGCCAGACAGTGCTGCCCCTGCCATTGTAAAAAATCCCCGTAGCGTTCATAGCAGAGCGCCGGATGATGACTAAACCCCTGCTGCTCTGCACTCTCAATGGCCTGTTCATACAAGGGGGCGGCAGGTTGGTTAAGCAGGCGGGCTTTTTCAGCCTGCAACAGGAGCAGTTGTGTTTTAAAGTTTTCCGGACTGTGTTTCGCCCAGAGTTCGAAGCGTGATTCAATCTGCTCAACTTCCAGGCGCCGGCGCTGTACCAGCAGCTGTTGGGGCTGCGCCAGAATGAGCCGCATCATGGCGGTACAAAAGAGGGCCTCACTGACACAGAAATACCCTGCCAGCTCATTTTCCAGCGAGGCTTCCCAGCTATATAGTTCGGGCCAGAGTTGCTGCTGGTTGAGCAGAAAGGCCGCCATGATGGTATTGGCAGCCTGCCAGCCATGCTGGTATTCCACCTGGTCGGGCAGGGGGGCTTCACCACAGAGTTGTTCCATCAGCAGCAGGGATGATTGCTGCAGGCGTGCTGCCTGATGGGGCTGCTGCCGATCGAGCATCGCCTGATAATGTTGGCGACACAGGGGCAGTTGCTCAGTCAGGGGGCTGGTCGTTAACAGTGACAGCTGATGCTGGAGTAAGCGGCATTCACTCTGTATCAGCCAGTGGCCATGCTTTTCACTCAATGTTGCAACGTGTTGGAGCTGCTCTCTGGCACTGTGCAGAGGGGTGAACCAGTGTTGCACCTGGCTGCACTGCAGCAGGGCTGCGTTAGTGGCGATATCCAGTTGCTGATCCGTTTCATGCGGCGAACGCTCTGCATCCAGCGACAGCAACCCGCCAAACTGGTTTGCCAGCTGCATCCCCTGAACTGAAAATGCCTGTGCCAACTGATAATCGCCACAGAACCAACTGGCCACCCAGGCATAACTGACAAAGGCAAAAGGAGTCAGGTGGGTACGGCCCTGTTGCAGGCTAAGCTGTGTCATCTGGCCGATGGCGCAGGCGGCAAGCAGCGGTTTACTCTGATGGCGTGCGATCAGACTGATCTTTTCCAGCAGCTGTAACCGCAGTAACGCTTCGGGTGAAGTTAGTGGCGTTAGCTGAGGTAGCTGCTGGATATCGGTGAGTGAGCTGATTTTGTCGTGCAACGTCAACAGGAGTAATAGCTGCTGGTTGTCCGTTTCCGGAAGGGCACCATCTGTCAGCAGCGCCAGATGCTCCAACAGGTGGTTTAACGCCAGTGGCTGTTGGTTGCGGTGTAAACAGATTTCAGCGGTGATCAGTGCTGCGTTAATGCTGTCCAGTGGCGCGATATTTCCTGCGGGTAGTTGCTGCAAACACTGGTCGGCGTGGTCAACCTCGCCCGCCAGCAGGTGTAACTTAGCACGTTGCAGCAGGAGTGTATTTTTTTTGGCTGTCTGACTGGGTTTCAGCAGCCGGTAGGCGTTTGACAGGTAGCGGCTGGCACTGTCAAAACGCTGTTCATTTTGCGCGAGTCTGGCCGCACGAATGTTGAGCTGTCGCAGGCGTTTGCGGTGCTGGTTATCGGTATGCTGAAATGCACGGTTCAGATGTAGTAACACAGGGGTTATCTGATCCAGTGTGAAGGTTGTTGGCAGACGATTCAGCATCGCCATACCACACTGCTGATGCAGCGTGCATTTCTCTGTTTCACTGAGTCGCTGGTAGATGGTGGTGCGGATATCCGGATGACAAAAGCAGCAAAGGGTCTGTTTATCCACCGAATCGTTTTCAGTCCGGGCGGCGAAGTTGTCGCTCTCCCCCGATGTGGAACTAGGCGTTGGGGTGCGGCCAATATTGATCAGCCCAAGTTGTTCGGCGGGCCAGAGGTGTATTGCCAGCCGCGCGACCGGATTGTGGGTGATCTCCCCCAGTTCGACCAGGTTGATTTGTTCGCCCAGCAGAGCAGCCCATTCCAGCAGTTCAAGGGTGAAACTGTTGAGCTTGCTGATACGTTTTTCAATTTTATTGATGCGCTGACGGCTGCTACTTTGTTGCAGCCACTGGGTATGGCTATCCCGCTGGCGGGCGGAAGATGAGGTGTCAATAAAGGCGACGGGTTTGATCTGTTGCCGGTACTGGCTGGGGGCGACACCCATCCAGCGTTTAAACGCTTTTTGAAACGCTGACTGATTTGAAAAACCTAATTGAAATGCGATTTCGCCAAAACTCAGCTGGCCACGCTGGATCATTTGCAGGCAAACATCCCGTCGGGTCTGATCATAGATATCCTGAAAATTGGTCCCCAGAAGACCCAGTTTGCGTTGCAGTGTCCTGAGGCTGAGTCCGACAGAGGCAGCGATCTGTTCCCGGCGGATACAACCTTTACCCTCGGCCAACTGGCGTCTGATCAGATTCCGGGTCTGTGCTGTCAGGGCACTCTGCTGGGCCGATTTACTTAACAGGGAATCAGCAAATTCGCGGTGCAGCTGATGCATCTCAGGGTTGGCGTCGAGGCAGCTTAGCGACAGGTAGTCACTGGCAAGCAGCAGTTGGTTTCGGGGGGCATCAAACTGCACCTCTGCAGCAAAAAATTGCTGGTAGGGCAACAGGTTTTCCGGTTCTGGAAATGCCAGCTGGACCAGACGGACGGGGATCTGATGGCCGGTTAACCAGCGGGGCCAGTTGATCAGGCAGGCGAGCAGGTATTCAACCGGTTGCAGTTCTGGATCGTTCAGTTCCAGAGTAAGCCGGGTGCCCTCTGCGGACTGCTCCATCTGAATAATCGCCCCTTCAAGCAGCAAAGGCAGATAATCGATCAGTGCCTGATAGGCTTTACCCAGCGTCGCGGCGGTGGACATCAGAAAGCCGATAGAGCCGAGCGTTCGCGGCTGAGTGGCTTCCCCTAGGTTCAGTGCAATACGGGGATTATCGGTGGTCTGCGCCAGGGTTTGCAGTATCTGACCATAGGCTGAGGCAGGAAAGCGGGCCCCGGGTATAGCGAACTCTTCCTGGGTCAGCGAGGCGCTTTCCAGAATCCCGGCCGGATCCAGTCTGTAGTGCTGGGCCAGTTGCAATACCGGTTCCAGCAGTTTGGTTGTTGCTGTGGTTACCGTCATGAAAATAAAGTTGGCATGGAAGGATGTATGTATATTTTTGTTGTTAGAAACAAGAATATCATGATGCTGTCCGGCTGTATGTCTTTTCGTGCCGTTTTGTTTGGCCGAGTTGCTCTTAGCCGTTAGCGGTAACGATCGATGATCTGTTGCAGTGTGCCGGATTGACGCAGTTGACGAATCGCCTCATCGATCAGTCTGATGTCATCGGGGTTAACCGTGGCTTTACTGAACATCATATGGATATCATCATCGCTGGCATTCCAGTCCAGCGTTGTGATGTCGCGCTCCAGGCCGAGCTCTTTGATTAATACTTTGCCGTTGTAGAGGTCGGTCAGTACAACATCGGTACGCTGCACCCCCAGCATTTGGATTAACTGCTCATACTTGTTCAACTGATGCACAAAGAAGCGGTCTTTTATCTGATTCCAGGTGCTGCCGTAATAGGCTCCGCGTAACGCCATAACGCGAGGGTTTAAACCGGCCAGCTGTTCAAAGTTTTGCGCTGCGCTCCATTTAGTGTATTCGTCGCGCCGGACAAACAGAGCCATGATCTCTCTTCGGTAGGGTTCAGAGAAATAGGCCCACTCGGATCGTTCTGCGGTTTTTGATGCGCCCAGCGCGAGATCCAGATCACCGGATTTAATATAGCGCATGGTCCGCTCCCAGGGGACCTTGGTAAGTTCATAGCGACAGCCCGCTGCGTTCATAATTACCTTTAGCAGCTCTATATCCATCCCTGCGACTTTATCGTTGTGCCACACCTGGTAGGGTTTCCAGTCCAGCCAGCCGACCAGAAACCGGGTTTGGCAACCGGCCAGTGCGGCGTTACTGAACAGCAGTAACAGCATAGCCATCAGTAAGTGTCTGGTGAGATAGGTTATCGGCATGGTTTTTTTATCACCGTGGAAACGACTCTGGGTTAGCGCTGCCAGGTTATAAACCGGGCAGGCAAGCATCTATTCTAACCCAGTCTTTCGGTATTTGAATCTTTAGCGCATGTTATCTGTTGATAACCGCTGGAAGAGGAACGAAAAAGCCCGCCCTGTTGCCGGGGCGGGCTTTACTGTCTATAACCACTTCAGTCAGCTGAGCTGATTCGAAAAAGCAGAAAGAGTGTTAAACCAGCTCTGTCTCTTTTTCAGTTTCTTTGTTGACTTTGGTAGTCTTTTTAGCGTGCCTTTTTTCCCAGAAAGTGGCGTTCTTGATGCCCAGTTTCAGAGGGTTAAAGGTATAGCTGTCAACGCCGGCTTTATGCTGTTCTTCGTAGTCTTTCAGCGCCTTGAGTGCAGGTTTGGACATAAAGAAGATGATCAGAATACCGGCAATGTTCAGCCATGCCATCAGACCGACACCGATATCACCCAGCCCCCACGCCAGATTTGCTGTTTTTACCGCACCGTAGAAGGTCGCGGCCATCAGAACCAGCTTAAGTGCGCCGATCATGCCAGGGATCTTAAACGTACGCTGGATGTAAGCGATGTTGGTTTCGGCGATGTAGTAGTAAGCCAGAATGGTGGTAAACGAGAAGAAGAACAGTGCAAAGGCGACAAATGGATTGCCAAGGCCCGGCAGCACCCGCTCAATTGCCTGTTGGGTAAACAGTGGACCGTTGGCAGCGATATCTGCCCCCAGGTTTTGCACCAGGAATGTGTCACCGACACCGTGTACGTTATAAGCACCGGTGATCAGAATCATAAATGCGGTGGCCGAACAGACAAACAGGGTGTCGATATAAACCGAGAACGCCTGAACCAGTCCCTGTTGCGCTGGATGCTCAACCGCGGCTGCAGCTGCCGCATGAGGGCCGGTACCCTGACCCGCTTCGTTGGAGTAAACCCCCCGTTTTACACCCCAGCCGATCGCTGCGCCCATACCTGCCATTGGGGTAAAGGCATCTTCTAAAATCATGCCGATCACGCCTGGCAGCATATCGATGTTAAGAAGCACGATAACCGCTGCGATGATGATGTAAGCCAGCGCCATGAAGGGCACAACGATCTGGGTGAAGTTGGCGATACGTTTAACGCCACCAAAGATAATGAAGCCCAGAATCAGGACCACAACGGTGCCCGTGAGAATTTTCGCGAAGCTCAGCGTCCCCATGGTCGTTTCAATCATCGCGCCGGAGCCAAAGGTGGCTTCTACGGCGTTACCGATACTGTTAGCCTGGACACCGGGCAGGCAGATACCGCAGGCCAGAATAGTGGCGATAGCGAAGATCCAGGCAAACCATTTCTGTCCCATCGCTTTTTCGAAGTAGAAAGCCGGACCACCGCGGTATTGCCCCTCATGTTCCTCTTTATAAATCTGTGCCAGAGTGGATTCGGTGTATGCCGTGGCGGCCCCCAGGAAGGCGACTACCCACATCCAGAACACCGCACCGGGGCCACCGAAACCGATAGCGGCAGCAACGCCGGCAATATTACCGGTACCCACACGGCCGGACAGTGAAACAGCCAGAGCCTGGAAGGATGAGATCCCTTTTTCAGAGGCTCTGCCAGAGAACAGCAAAATCCACATTTCGCGGAACATTCGTACCTGTACGAAGCGTGTCAGAATCGAGTAAAAAAGACCCGCCCCAAGGCAGAGATAGATCAGAGCCGGGCTCCAGATAATGCCGTTTGTAAAATCGACAAATTCTTGCATGTGTAAGTGTCTCCGGAAAGCAACGTGCTGGGCACGAAAGTTAGAATTATTGTGTTGCTACAGCACCCATCCTCTGAGATGGATGCAGACTGTTGTCGCGGTCAGATACTGATTGCCAGAGCGCTGGTGATATCTGAGGGGGGCTGCAACAGTCCTGTAACCGGTTGCTCCGTCAGATAGCGGTTAATGAAATGCTATCCAGGCATTTCGCTGTCATGACGGATTAACCAGAGAATCAGCTGTTAAGATAATAAGCAGATGACACAGCCCGTTTTCTGGCCCTCTGGCACCGGAGAACAATCTGGCGATGGAGGCTTAAGCCGGGGTGTTTCTGTGTCTTCATTTATCTACAGGTGCAAAACTGTAGAGTGAATCTGTCTGAGGAGGAATATCCTACCGTGCCTTGTTTACCTCCTGGTGTGCCAGACGTCTCCCGGAGGCAGGTGGGACCTGTTGTGAAAGCCCGCTATAACAGCCCAGGTCGAAGATATATAGTTGTCTTGCTTAACTTTTTTCTGCTTTGAGCCTATTGTTATAGGTATTATATTTGTCTGATTTTAAAGGAATACTCCTATGTCAAAAGGCCATGCGAGACATCAGGAAAGACACCATGGGCTGTCGCAGTTTGGCAAAGACCTGGTGCGCCGTTGCGGTTCTAAATGCGAGCTGTGTGAAAACCACGGGGTTAAGCTGGTGGTCTATGAAGTGCCGCCTATTGAGTCGGACCCCAATTACGATCACTGTATTATGATCTGTGAAACCTGTCAGGGGCAGCTGGACCGGCCAAAAACGATCGATCCCGCTTACTGGCGCTTTCTGGCCTCCTCTATGTGGAGCAGCGTGGCGCCGGTTAAGGTGATCTCTGTGGCGTTGCTCAGGCATCTGGCGAAGCAGCAGGACTGGGCTGAAGCGTTGCTGGAACAGGTCTATATGGAAGAGGAAGAGCGGGCCTGGTCAGAGGATATTGATCTCTTCTGAAACAGCGGGCTTCATCTTCAGCCCCCGACAATATGATTTTTTTTCATTTGAGATCAGTGCCTGGCGGGCGATAACCCGGTTTACGAATAATAAAACCGGGGCCTGCGATGCTTAACTCCTTCAGCTCAACTCCGTTCATGTTTAATCCCGGGCTTTCTCAGCCCAGCGCTTCGGGCGTCGGTACAGCAGCCCCCCGCGGGCAGAATAGCCCTGTGTCTGGCACCGAGGAGGGCAGTAGTCCGGCTGCCGTGGCCTCCCGCCAGTCATACTCACTGAAAGAGCGTTTTAACCGGGATGACAGCTTTACCATCAATCTGACCACTCAGGATGGTGATCAGGTTGAAATCACCTTCAATAGCGAAACCCGTTATCAATCTGATTACAGCCTGCGCAGTGGGCCGGGACGGGAGAGTCAGCGCTACAGTATCGAAAAAAATCAGAGCAGTGATTTTGGTTTTACAGTGGAAGGTGAGCTGGATGTTGAAGAGATCGATGCCATCGCCTCGCTGGTTCAGGATCTTTCCTCGCTGGCCAGCAGCTTCTTTAATGGGGATCTGCAAACGGCGCTGCAACAGGCGGGTGACCTGACCCTGGACCCGGAACAGCTGGCGCAGATGGATATCTCGATGCAGCAGTCGATTGAGTATCGGGCCATTGAGAAATATCGTCAGGTTCAGGCGATGGGAGGCGAAGCCCCCGCCGCTTCGCAGCATGCCTTAGCGCCGTTTATTGAGCAGCTCCAGAATCAGGTCAGCAGCAGTGAGCAGCGGGTTACAAATGCCACCGAGTTCAGCATGAGTCTGTTTGTCGACCTGGTGCAGCACGATGTCCGTTTTACCAGCAGCAGCGAAACCCAGCAGAAGTCAATGCAGGAGGGGTTAGGCAAGCTTGGTGATATGGTTCATAACAGGCATCATCATCGGCATGAGCATGAGCATGAGCATGAGCATGAGCATGAGCATGAGCATGAGCATGAGCATGAGCATGAAAACCGTGCAGATCGCTCACGTCATCATCAGGCGGCTGATCCAGCGGTCAATGCCGATGCCGTTTCATCGGGAGATCCCGCGGTAAATGATCCTGTGGTGGACAGCAATCCGGTCGCTGAAACCGCATAGATCTTGTGCCACTGAGAAAACGCCATATTGATTATGGCGTTTTTTTTGCCTGTAATATCACGTCTGGCTGTTAGAATAGCTTTCTTTTTTCTGTTGCCCGCACCGGATTACATTTGCCCATGAGTTCTCTTCCCATATCAGCTGTTCTGGATCAGCTTAGTGAAGCCCTGAGTCAGCATGATGAGGTGGTGCTGGAAGCGCCTCCTGGTGCCGGTAAAACGACCCTGGTGCCACTTGAACTGCTGCAGCATCCCGATCTTGCCGGTCAGAAAATCCTGATGCTTGAACCCCGTCGGCTGGCGGCCAGGATGGCTGCCGGGCGAATGGCACAGCAGTTGGGTGAAACCATTGGTGACACAGTAGGTTATCGGGTGAGGATGGATTCTAAAATCGGCCCTCAGACCCGCATTGAGGTGGTGACTGAGGGTATTCTGACCCGAATGCTTCAGGATGATCCGAGCCTGGAAGGGTATGGCCTGGTGATCTTCGATGAGTTTCATGAACGCAGTCTCGATGCGGATTTTGGTCTGGCGCTGACACTGCAGGGGCGGGAACTGTTTCGTGAAGATCAGCCGCTGAAACTGTTACTGATGTCCGCGACCCTCGATCAGCGGGTGATTGATCAGCTGTTACCCGAAGCTCCACTGATCAGTAGTGAAGGACGAACCTATCCGGTGGATATCCGCTATCTGGGTGCCGTAGGTCGCGATCAGCGTCTGGAGAACGTTGTGGCCCGGGCGATCGAACAGGCGCTGGAGGAGGAATCCGGAAGTCTGCTGGTGTTTCTGCCGGGGCAGAGAGAGATTCGCAGTGTTATGAGCAACCTGCAGGGGCATCTGCCAGACAGTGTGATTCTGGCGCCACTGTATGGCGATCTGACTATTCAGGCGCAGCAGCAGGCGATAGCACCGTCTCCGCCGGGACAGCGTAAGGTTGTGCTGGCCACCAATATTGCCGAGACCAGTCTGACAATTGAGGGAATCCGGGTGGTTATCGATGCCGGACTGAGTCGTGAAGCCCGGCTTGATCCCGCCAGTGGCATGACCCGGTTACATACCTGTAAAGTGTCCCGTGCCGCCAGCATTCAGCGGGCCGGCCGGGCAGGGCGGATGGAGCCAGGGTGCTGTTACCGGCTCTGGTCCGAGAACCAGCAGGGCCAGCTGGCACCCCATGCGACAGCGGAAATCATGTCCACCGATCTGACCCCGTTAGCCCTGCAGATGGCTCGTTGGGGGGTAGAGGACCCTGCCGAACTGCGCTGGCTGAATCAACCACCGGAAGCGGCGTTGAGTCAGGGACGGGATCTGTTGGTGCGGCTGGAGGCGTTAAAACCGACTGAGGGCGGTCTGCAACTGACCGATACGGGCGCTCTGATGGCGTTGCTGCCGCTGCATCCAAGACTTGCGCATCTGTTACTGGTGGGTTGGCAAAGCCAGTGCGCCAGGCTGGCTTGTGATATAGCAGCCCTGCTCAGTGAACGGGATCCGTTGAGCGGTGATGCTGATTTCGAGCGTCGTCTGCACTGGCTGAGAGGGGATATCGCCTGCGCTGCCAGCCAGAAGGGCGTTCTGCAGCGCATTCGTCAACTGAGTCAGCAGTTCTATCGCTTGTGTAGCCGTCATCTGAGTACACTCAGTCAGCGTTCGGTCGATCTCACAGAATCAGAACTCTGCGCCATGCTGATCGCTCAGGCCTACCCGGACCGGATCGCTGCTAAACGCAGTGATGCTGGCGGCGATTATCAGTTAAGTGGTGGTCGGGCCGTCAGGTTAGCTGACTCTGACCCGCTGGCAAAACAGCGTTGGCTGGCGGTGGCCAGTTGTTGGGGGATGCAGGGGCAGAGTGCGGACCGGGTGTTTCTTGCCATCGCATTACCGGAAAAGTTGTTCTCCCATGGGCTGTCAGGCCTGGTCGGGCAGCATAAAGTGGTCGAATGGCAGCGCCAGCAGGCACGGATGTGTTGTGAATTGCAGCGCCGCATCGGTGTGCTGGTATTAAGCCGGGAGGCACTTGAAGAGGTGCCGGTAAAAGAGAAGAACCAGGCACTGGTACAGATGATTCGTAAGCAGGGATTGCAGGTGCTTCCCTGGACTCAGGAGATCAGCAGCTGGCGTCAGCGGGTGATGTTTCTGCATCGCTCGCAACCTGAAGGAGGGGGCTGGCCGGATCTGTCTGATCAGGCCTTGCTGGACACGATGGAAAACTGGTTAGCGCCCTGGCTTGATCCGGTGAATCATATCAATCATTTTGCCCGTCTTGATTTGGCGGGCATACTGCAGGCGTTGCTGGCATGGCCGCTGCCTAATGAGTTAGACAGGCTTGCGCCGGTGCGCCTGAAACTGCCTTCGGGGCACAGTGCTGCCCTTGATTACAGCGAATATCCACCGGTTTTAGCGGTCAAACTACAGGAGATGTTTGGCTCAACCCAGACTCCGGTAGTCGGGTATGGTGTGGCGGTTAAAATACACCTGTTGTCACCGGCGCGCAGGCCGCTGGCGGTGACTCAGGATCTGGCCAGCTTCTGGGCCAATAGTTATCGCGATGTACAGAAGGATATGAAAGGGCGCTATCCAAAACATCAGTGGCCGGATAACCCGCAGGAGGCGCTGCCTTCTGATGGGATCAAACGGAAGAAACGCCATTAGTGGCGCCAAAAACTTTATGGCGAGGGGCTTGACGTTAAAAAGGCATAGAAAATTGTTTTACCACAGAGGACACAGAGCAAACGGAGAAGAGCTATTCATCGGTTTTCTCTGTGTTCTCCGTGCCCTTAGCATGCCCTCTGGGTACTGTGGTGAGTCTCTTTTAGATTGTGGGGAGGTATCGCTCCACTAATATCAAACATGGTGCATCCGGGCCAGGTCAAGCTCAAAGAATCCCCAATGCTTCAGCCTTTGGGGAACTCCTTAACGTAGACATCTGTTTTATGATAGGGGATCTCAATGCCGGCTGCTGCAAACTGCTTATATATCTCCATCAACATCTCATGCCGGATTCTGCCCCGGTCTTCGGGGTTGTGAATCCAGCCCAGCAGTTCAAAGTCCAGACCGGAAGCACCGAAAGCCCGCATCCGAACCCGTGGCTCTGGCAGTTCACAAAATCCCTCATAGCGGTTGCCAATGGTTTGTAATATCTCACAGACCTGATCGACATCAGAGCCATAGGCGACGCTAACGGCTATCGCTATTCTTATATTGGAGTTGATGCCACCGCTTTCATTAACGATCTTCGCATTGGCGATAACTGCATTGGGCAGGGTGATCTCAATATCATCGCGACTCATCAATCGTGTGCTGCGCAGACCGATATGCGTTACCCGGCCCCGTTCCCCGCTATCTAGATTGACATAGTCGCCCACTTTGTAGGGCGCATCTACCAGAATGAAAAAACCCGAAAACAGGTTTGCCAGGGTGTCCTTGGCGGCGAAACCCACGGCGATGCCGACGATACCCGCTGAAGCCAGCCAGCCGAGGGGATTGATTCCCCAGATGATCAGTAAACAGTAGCTGCCCACTAGAATCACAATCAGCCGCACCGATAGGTTAAGAATCGGAATCGTCTGCGGCTCGATAACCGGGATACGGTTTTGACTGCTGCCCAGAGATTCCAGGATCGTTGTGCTCAGGTGAAACGCTGCGCGCATCCAGCTGGCGACGATAACGGACACCGACAGGTTCACCAGAATATTGGTTATGACTCCCAGGTTTGCGATCTGGGCTGCGAGGGTAAAACCGAAAAATAGTATTGTGGTAAACAGCGGCTTGCGCAGATGCCGGATAACTCTCTCTTCGGCAAAGCCTGGCGATGATACATAAACGTTTTGCAAACTGCGGATGAGTATTGCCCGGAACAAAAAGGCCACCATGAACGAGACCACTACGATCAGCATTGCGCCAATCAGTGGATAGTGTTCCAACACGGCCCAATAAGGTTGAAGTGCATCGGGCAGGAGATCTTTCAGATTGGGTATTCTGTCGATAATCAGTTCCGGGGGAGGGGCCTGAGTGGCTGGATCTGAATTCTGGACCTCTGATGTTGCCATTTACACCTCTCTGAAGACAAGCTGCAATTGAACTTACCGGTCACAACGAGCATTGCGATCACATCCGCGACAGGAGTCTGTGCTCATCAGAGAGTTGTCCGGTTGCGGCGTATCCCGCTGATCTGCTGTATACCAATAGAGATAAGTATAGCCCGATATGGGGAATCTCCGCGCAGTGGCGATTGTCGGTTATACGGATGACGTAAAATGCAGCGATAAGTAGCCAGAGAGCAGAGTAATCAATGGGGATCCTGAATCTGGTTTCGCTTCAGATTCAATGCGCTGGGGACGCGGCTTTTACACAGGGGCAGTAACAGAAAATAATCGCAATTAAGCCCGTGTGGGTATAAAAAATTTTCAAGTTCGAAGCGGAAATTCTGTACTAAGCTGAAGTTACTCTGCAAAGACAGAGAAGCAATAGCCTCAATAAGTTGGGGCTGAAAAGAGATAGAAGAAAATACTTCGCATGCCACATGTAGCCCCGCTAGCGCGGGGCTCTCTTTTTTGTTCTTTTTATCAGATGCTTTCATTGGCTGTTCCTGCCCCGGCTTTCATCATAAAATTGATATCAGCGATTCAACGCATTGTGCTTGCGTTGATGATTTCTGGTTTATCATCGCGATAGCCACCGATCTGAACCATCCACTGGAGAACAGATATGCACAGACAGACCTTTGCTTTTGATGTTTATGGCACTCTGGTCGATCCACTCGAGATGGGCAGGCATCTGCAGATGATGGTGGGTGATAAAGCCGGAGATCTGGCCAGGATATGGCGGGAAAAGCAGGTAGAGTATGCTTTTCGACGTGGCCTGATGGGACGATACGAGCCGTTTAATATCTGTACCCTTCAGGCGCTTGAGTATGCCCTCAGCATAACCGGTCTTTCTCTGACGACAGAGCAGCAACAGTTCCTGATGGCCCAATATCAGCAACTGGCGACCTATAGCGATGTTATTCCTGCTATCGAGTCGTTGCGGGCGCAGGGCCACTACTGCGTGGCTTTTTCTAACGGTCCTGCTGACAAGGTCAGAACATTGTTGAACAATGCTAATGTGCTGGAGTTGCTGGATGATGTTGTCAGCGTCGATGAGATTAAACGCTATAAACCCGATCCGGCGGTCTACCTGCATCTGTTGAATCGCACCGCCAGCCGGGCGGGTGATACCTGGCTGATATCGAGCAATGCCTGGGATGTGATGGGAGCTAAACATGCGGGGCTGAATGCCGCATGGGTTCAGCGAGATACGGCTGCGGTGTTTGATTTTTGGGATATTTCACCGGATAAAGTCGTGAATTCACTCCAGAATCTTGCAGAAGAGTTCAGTATAAGCAACGGTTTGGAGTGATAAATGCTCGCTTTTGGTGCGGTGCGGAAAAAAAGGACCCGGCGGGCGCCGGGTCGAAGTAAGCCAAATTAGTGGCTCAAAAAGCAAAGTGCTATTTCAATATAGCGAATTATTTGTGCATTGCAACAATGTTTTGGTAAAAATTTTATTACACACCGGGGTAATCGGGCTGAAAGCCCCATTCTGTTTGGAATTCTTTTGTTATATACCGATTTGTTTTAAAAACGCTGACGCTTGAATCAGGCTGTTTACCGAACCCTTTTCAGGTCAGGAGCAGAGGTTTTTTAAGTCAGGAGTTGGGGTTTTCCCGGTCAGGAGCCGGGCTTTTCAGGGCAGGGTGAAATAAAAGCCCTCGGCACGACTGATTCCCCGCAGGGAGATCAGTGGTTCATCTTCAAACAGCATCGCATCACCCGCCAGTAATAAACTGCCATTGACCTCCAGTTCGCCCCTGAAGAGAAACAGAAAGCCGTGCGCTGCGGCTGGCAGACCGTAGCTGGTGTGCTGCAAACGGAACTGATACATCTCAGCATTTTGACCCAGTTGCAGGGAATCATCCCGGCCATCAGGGGATGCGATCAGTTGTACCCCCTCGCGACTCAGGAGTTTACGCGACTGATAGCGTGGTGAATTGCCGGTGGTCTCGGGTACGATCCAGAACTGCAGCATTTTCAGGTTGTTTTCCAGCGAGGCATTCTGTTCGGTGAACTCAGTGCCTGTTCCGGTACTGAGCAGTTGCAGGCTACGGCCCTCTAACAGCTTTCGGTTGCCCAGCGAGTCGGTATGCAGGTTTTTACCATCGAGAATAACGGAGATGATCTCCATATCCTGGTGGGTGCTCGGATCGATTGCCGCACCCGGATGCAACAGATCTTCATTGGCCACCCGCAGTTCGGAAATTCCCATCCATTCTGGATCGAAATAGCTGCCGAATGAGAATACATGCCGGGATTCAAGCCAGCCGAAATGGGCATAACCCCGGTCTGAAGCACGTTTTATTCTGATCATCTGGGTTCGCAAGTGAAAACTGTTCATCACTGTTTTACCCTGTCCGCAGCAGAGTGTAAATACGAAGATAAGTTTTACCATCCTCTGCATCAGGGTAAGATGCTGCTTTTATCGGGGGAATTCAGTGGATCTTATCCTGTCATTTAGCTGGGCGTTCTGGCTGTTAGCCGCCATCGGTGTGTTATTAACCGGTATTTCTAAGTCAGGCTTTGCCGGAGGTGTTGGCGTGATTAGCGTACCGCTGATGTCGCTCTATATCGGTCCGGTGCAGGCCGCCGCCATTATGCTGCCACTATTGATTCTGATGGACTATTTCAGTGTTCGGGCCTGGTGGCACAGTAAACGTAACGATCTGTTAAAGATTATGGTGCCGGGTGCGGTGCTGGGGATCTTTATCGGCTATCTGCTGTTTGGTTATCTGAATGACGATGTGTTACGCCTGTTGCTGGGTATTCTGTCGATTGGTTTTGCCCTCTGGGGGCTACTGAACGGTTCAAAGCTGGGCCGGACCGCTTCGCCGGTGGTCGGATCTATCTCCAGCATGGTAGCGGGGTTCACCAGCTTTATCGCCCATGCCGGGGGGCCGCCGATGAATTTCTATCTGATTCCTATGAAACTGCCCCGGGCCGAATTTCTGGGCACCGCAGTGGTGTTTCTGGCGATCGTCAATCTGGTCAAACTGGTGGCCTATGGCGTACTGGGACAGATCAATACCGATAACCTGCTGGTGGGGCTGGTGCTGGCCCCTGTCGCCTGGATCGGTATCAGATTGGGGTTGGTGATCCATCATAAGCTGGATGATCAGCTGTTCTACCGCATTATTCTGATTATGCTGCTGATAGTCGGTATTAAGCTGATCTATGATGGTATCTGAAGGCGCCTGATCTGAGCGTTTTTTTACCCAGGGCTGGCTCTTTTTTTAAAATGGCTGCTAGGCTTTACTCATTGAACCGTTCATGGGAGTGAGTTATGTCAGCAAAGCCGGTCGTCGCGGATAACAAGCCCGCTAAGGTCGAGCTCATTGAGGGGCAGGAATATCATTTCTGTGTCTGTGGGCGTTCTTCTAAACAACCTTTCTGCGATGGTTCCCATGGGGAGACGGGCCTGACACCCAAAGCGTTCCGGGCTGAAAGTACCGGGGAAGCGTGGCTGTGCGTCTGCAAACATACCAGCAACGCGCCCTACTGTGATGGCAGCCATAAACAGTTTGATTCCGCCGCTGTGGGCCATGAGGGGCCGGGGTCGGCTGTGTCTGATGCTTCCGATAACACGCCTCCGCAGGCGGTGAATACGCCTGAGGAGTCCACTGTCGAGTTTATCCATCAACTGGCCCGTGACGGGATCAAAGGGGTCGGCTCCCATGGTCCGATGACCGCAATGGGTGTGCCCCGCAATCAGCTGCCGGCCTGGGATGATATTCAGATTATGGTCGCTCAGATGGCCCGTAAGCCGTTGCAGGAAGATGCGGTGGTGGAAACTTCGCTGGTGATCGGCCCGGAAGCGAAAAAACCGTTGCAGCTGGATATCCCTCTGTTTGTCTCCGATATGAGCTTTGGCGCTTTGTCGGAAGAAGCGAAAACCGCTCTGGCAAAAGGGGCTGAGCTAGCCGGTACGGGGATCTGTTCCGGTGAGGGCGGTATGCTGCCGGAGGAACAGCAGGCCAACTCCCGTTACTTCTATGAGCTTGCCAGCGCTAAATTTGGTTATCGGGAAGAGTTGTTAACCCGAGTGCAGGCGTTTCATTTTAAAGGGGGGCAGGGGGCTAAAACCGGTACCGGAGGTCATCTGCCCGCCAGTAAAAATGTCGGCAAGATCTCTCAGGTACGGGGGATTCCGGAGGGACAGGAAGCACTATCGCCGCCGACGTTTACCGATCTTCACAGTGTGGCCGATTTTAGTCTCTTTGCCGACCGGGTTCGGGAGATCAGTGGGGGGATTCCGGTAGGCTTTAAGCTCAGTGCCAACCATATTGAGCGGGATATCGAGTTTGCTCTGAAAGCCGGAGCCGATTATATCATTCTTGATGGTCGGGGCGGCGGTACGGGAGCCGCGCCACAGCTGTTCAGAGACCATATCAGTGTACCCACGATTCCGGCGCTGGCCAGGGCCAGGCGCTGTCTGAACACCAACGGTGCCAGTGGGCGGGTGACGTTGATTATTACCGGCGGGTTACGGGTGCCCAGTGACTTTGTTAAAGCACTGGCACTGGGCGCCGATGGTATCGCGCTGGCCAACAGTGCGATGCAGTCGATCGGCTGCGTGGCGGCGCGGATCTGTAATACCAATAACTGTCCGGCGGGTATCGCAACCCAGAAGGCTGACCTGCGCCAGCGCTTGAATGTGGATAAGTCTGCCGCTCAACTGGCCAACTTTCTGACCGGCTCGGTGCATCTGATGCAGGTGATGGCCCGGGCCTGCGGGCATCATCATCTGCAACAGTTTGATATGGGCGATCTGGCTACCTGGAATCGTGATCTGGCGTATCTTTCGGGGATAACCTATTCAGGTGTTGTCCCCCTCTGAATGGAGGGGGATCGGTTTTACTGTGAATCGGTCAGGGTGCCCTGCTGATAATCACGGATCGCCTGATTAATTTCAGCCTGAGTATTCATCACAAAGGGGCCGTAGTGAGCCACCGGCTCTTTCAGGGGCTCGCCACTGAGTAGCAGAGTACCGGCACCGTTGGCGGATGTGATCTGCAACGCCTCAGGTTCGGTTATTTTCGCCATCTGCCGGGTGGTTATTGCTTTACCATTCAGACTCAGCTCCCCTTCATAGACATAGAGCAGCAGCGTCCGGCCCGCGCTGTTTGCAATACTGATATCAGCATCCGCTTTCAGGCAGAGATCTGCAACCGTGGCATTGCCAGGGAGTTGCTGCAGCGGGCCGTTGAATGATTGGCCATCCAGGGAGATCCCGCCGCCGATCACTTTCACTTCGGCATTTTCCAGCGGCTGCCAGGGTAGCTGTTCACGGCCAACATCTTTCCAGTCCGGGTCTTTCATCTTCAGGCTGGCGGGCAGGTTGAGCCACAGCTGAAAACCGTGCATCAGGCCATCTTTCTGCAGCGGCATCTCGGAATGAATAATGCCCCGTCCGGCCGACATCCATTGCGCTTCACCGCTTTGTACTCCGCCTTTGTTACCCAGATGATCCTGATGTTCAAACCCACCATGACGGATATAGGTGAGGGTTTCGATACCCCGGTGCGGATGCGCTGGAAAGCCTGAGCCGTAATCATTCGGGTTATCCGAATAGATCTCATCCAGCATCAGGAAAGGGTCGAGACCATTATCACGAAAGCCGTGAACCCGCTGTATTTTGACACCGGCACCATCGGCGGATGGATGGCTCTGAATGATTTGAATCGTCATAACGTACTCCTTCGGCTGAATCGATCTAAGCCGTACCTGATTTGATATGCTTCCATGATAGTCCTATATTTGGGAATGAAAATCGGTATAAATAGAGTTATATATTCTATTTTTTAGAAAGGAATGATGGGGTGAAGGTAACACTAGAGCAGTGGCGGATGCTAAAAGCGGTTGTGGAGCACGGTGGTTTTGCCCATGCCGCAGGGGTTGTGCATAAGAGTCAGTCGAGTATCCATCATGCGATTCAGAAGATGGAACTGATGCTGGATGTTAAATTGCTTGAAGTTAAAGGCCGCAAAGCACACCTGACTGACGCTGGGCGGCTATTGTTACAGAGAGCTGAGCATCTGCTGGAATCTGCTGCTAACATCGATTCACTGGCTGCGAGCCTGAATGCGGGTGTTGAGCCTGAGATCGCCATCGCTGTTGATCAGGTGTTTCCGCCGGAATATATCGGTAATGTACTGGAGCAGTTCTCTTCGGAATATCCCAACACCCGGATTCAGTTGTATGAAACGGTTCTGTCGGGTGCATCGGAAGCATTGAATCAGGGGCAGGTTGATCTGGCGATTGCAGGGTCGGGTGTGTCTCACTTTCTGGCAGAGCCCCTGTTTGCGGTGGATTTTCTTGCCGTAGCGGCTCCCAGTCATCAGGTCTTTAAGCAGTATCAACAGGGGCAGACCCTGGTGGTTGATGATCTGATTAATTACCGGCAGCTGGTGACCCGGGATTCCGCTCTGTCAAAAAATGTTGATTCTGGCTGGCTGCAGGCAGATGAGCGCTGGACCGTGAGTAATATCGCCACAGCGACAGAGATGATCAGTCGGGGTATGGGGTTTGCCTGGATTCCGGTGACCCGTATGCGTCGTTTGCTGGAACAGGGGTTATTGTTGCCGATTCCTCTGCAGAACGGAGGTTGTCGTAGCGAGATGCTGCAGCTGTACTATGCCCGCCAGGATCAGAGTGGGCCAGGACTGAAGCGTCTGGCGGAGCTACTGCATCAGTGTTGTGATGCAGATAATTCTAATTATTCGAATATTAAATCCGTATTTAAGTGATTTTTAATCTATAAAATAGAATCTATTATGGTTTCATAGTGTAACCAAGCAGGAGGCCGTGATGGGATTACTAATCGAAGGCAAATGGCATGATCAATGGTATGAAACTAAAAACTCCAAAGGTGAGTTTGTCCGTGAACAGGCGGGGTTTCGTCACTGGATAACCAGCGATGGCCGTCCCGGTCCTACCGGTGAGGGAAGATTCAGGGCTGAGCCTGGCCGCTATCATCTGTATGTCTCGCTGGCCTGTCCCTGGGCACATCGCACCCTGATCTTTCGTAAGCTCAAAGGACTGGAAGACCTGATTACGGTGTCGGTTGTCAGCCCGCATATGCTGGAACAGGGCTGGAGCTTCGATAGGGAAACCGGCTCAACTGGCGATCATCTGTACGGTTCTGAGTTTATGCATCAGATCTATACCCGGGCGCAAGCGGATTATACCGGCCGGGTGACAGTGCCAGTGCTGTGGGACAAACAGCAGCAGACCATCGTCAGCAATGAATCGTCAGAGATTATCCGCATGTTTAACTCAGCGTTTAACGACCTGACCGGCAATGAATGCGATCTCTGGCCTGAACTGCTGCGTGATGAGATTGAAGAGCTGAACAGCTGGATCTACGAGACGGTGAACAATGGTGTGTATCGTTCAGGTTTTGCCACCACGCAGGACGCCTACGAACACAATGTTAAAGACCTGTTTGCCAGTCTTGATCGGATTGAGGTAATTCTGTCCCACAATCGCTACCTTGCGGGGGCGAAGCTAACTGAAGCGGACTGGCGTCTGTTTACCACCCTGATCCGGTTTGATGCGGTGTATCACGGTCACTTTAAATGTAACCTGAAACAGCTGCGCGAATACCCGAATATCAGTGGCTATGTCCGCGAGCTGTATCAGATTGAAGGGGTGGCTGAGACGGTTAATATGGAACATATCAAACAACACTATTACTACAGCCACGATATGATCAACCCCACCCGGATCGTGCCTGTAGGGCCAGAGCATAACTTTGATGCCCCCCACGGTCGGGAGGCGATCTGACGGTTATCGGGTAGCTCAACGGCAGCATAAAAAACCGCCCAATCAGGCGGTTTTTTGTCAGGTTCAGTTGAGCCGGAACGTTAGATGGTCACAGGTGCAGCTTCAGGCTTAGTGTGTGATGATGTCTGATTGTAAATTGACCCGTCTAACTCATTCTCGCTCTTGGCAACCAGAATTGAGACCATCAGATCGCCGCACACATTCACGCTGGTTCTTGCCATATCCAGAATACGATCGATACCCGCAACAATGGCAAGGCCTTCGATTGGCAGACCAACAGTAGTGAGCACCAGCGATAGCATGATCAGGCCAGCACCCGGAACACCGGCGGTGCCAACGGAGGCCAGCGTAGAGGTCATAATGATCAGCAGGTAATCAGAGAACGCCAGGTCGATGCCAAAGGCCTGTGCGATAAATAGCGCGCAGACGCCCTGATACAGAGCGGTGCCGTCCATATTGATGGTTGCGCCCAGCGGCAGAACAAAGCTGGAGATACTCTTGGATACACCCATCTCTTCCTGAGAGGCTTTGATGGTGGCGGGAAGCGTGCCGGAGCTGCTGGTGGTCGTAAATGCGACCACAGCAGGGTTCAGCAGTCCTTTAAGGTAGCGCACAGGGTTCAATCGTCCCAGAGTGCTGATTAACCCAGTGTAGAAAACCAGTACATGGATCAGACAGCCAATATAGACTGCAACAATTACCTTAATCAGTGGTAACAGAATATCCATGCCGTACTTTCCGGCTACCCAGGCCATCAGACCAAACACACCATAGGGGGCCAGCTTCATCACCAGCCCGGTCAGTTTGTACATCCCTTCCGCAAGGCTTTCAAACAAGCGGATTGCTGGTTCTGCTTTCTCGCCACACAGTGTCAGCGAAATGCCCAGGCCTAACGCGAAGACGATGATCTGCAGAATATTACCAGCTGCCAGCGCGCTGACCGGATTTTTGGGAATCATATTCAGGAGCGTTTGTACCAGTGTCGGTGCTTCTTTGCCGACAGCTGACGAATCGGTAATTACCATATTCAGTCCCTCTCCTGGTGTCAGGACAGTGCCCAGCCCCAGTCCAATGCTGATCGCAATGGCAGTGGTTCCCAGATACAGTATGATCGCTTTAATACCGATCCGTCCCATTTTACGGGTATCCTGCATAGAGGTGACACCGACCACCAGAGAGCAGAAAACCAGCGGGACAATCAGCATCTTGATAGCGTTGATAAACAGCGTGCCGATCGGTTTCAGCAGTTCAGCATCTGGTCCCATGATCGCACCGGCGGCGACACCGAGAACCATTCCGATCAATATTTTTTTCCACAGAGCCAGATCGCTCCAGAAACCGGAGCGGCTTTCATTTTTCACAGTTGGTTGCATAACTCTCATCCTTTCTATAGTTGTTTTTTTACCCGTATCGGGTTTCAGGGTTGGGGTAAGCTTGTAGTGGGTTAACGTCGTCGTGCCTGAGGGGCTATCATATTGTCAGGCTTGAGCAGGTCACTTAAGTCCGCTTCACTCATTAAGTTCTCCTCTCTGATCAGTTCCAGCACGCCACGGCCACTCTCGAGGGCGGCTTTGGCAATGCGGGTCGAGTTTTCATAACCGATGTAAGGCACAACGGCGGTGATGATGCCAATGCTCTGATCAACCAGTTCCTGGCAGCGATCCCGGTTAGCTGTGATGCCGCGTATGCAGCGGTTTTTCAGCATATTCATCGCCTGGGTCAGCATGCGTATCGATTCCAGCACGTTATAGGCGATCAGCGGTTCCATGGCATTTAGCTGGAGCTGGCCCGCTTCAGCGCCCATGGTCAGGGCGAGATCGTTGCCGATCACCTGATAGGCAACCTGGTTCATCGCTTCTGGGATGACCGGGTTAATCTTGCCCGGCATGATGGAGCTACCCGGTTGTTGTGCCGGCAGGTTTATTTCGGCAAGACCGCAGCGGGGACCCATGCTCAGCAGGCGTAGATCGTTGGATATTTTTGATAGTTTCACCGCCAGACGCTTGAGCATGCCGGAGAACAACACAAAGGCGCCCATATCGGAACTGGCTTCCACCAGATCAGATGCTCGCTTGAATTCAAAACCGCTCAGTTCAGAAAGATTGTTGACCGCCAGTTTGGCGTATTCCGGATCGGTATTGATACCGGTCCCGATGGCGGTACCGCCCAGGTTGATCTCTTTGAGCAGTTCAGACAGGCCGGCAATGCGGTCAATATCTTCCGTCAGGGTGCTGGCAAAGGATTTGAACTCCTGCCCCAGGGTCATCGGTACCGCATCCTGCAGCTGGGTGCGCCCCATTTTGATGACATCGGCAAACTCGTCGCCTTTAGCGGAGAAAGCGTCGCGCAGTGAGGCCAGCGCTTTGACCAGATCACCGTGTTTTAAGAGTATCGAGAGGCGCACGGCCGTAGGGTAAGCGTCGTTAGTCGACTGAGACATGTTGACGTCATTGTTGGGATGCAGGTGGCTGTATTCACCTTTGGCATATCCCATCTGCTCGAGGCCGATATTGGCGATGACCTCGTTGGCATTCATATTGGTTGAGGTGCCCGCACCGCCCTGAATCATATCGACGACAAACTGGTCGTGATAATGACCGGACAGAATTTTCTTAACGGCCGCTTCAATGGCTGCGGTTTTGCTATCGTTCAAAAAGCCCAGCGTATTATTGGCTCTGGCGCACGCCAGCTTTACCAATGCCAATGCCTCGACCAGTTGAGGGAAGTGGTGCAGGGGAATACCACTGAGATCGAAGTTTCGCTGTGCCCGTTGCGTCTGAATGCCAAAATAGGCATCTGCTGGAACGAACGCCTCACCCAACAGATCTTTCTCTTTGCGCCCACTCTCTTGTTGCGTTAACGCTATGGCTTCACCCATGGTGCTTCCTCATCGGTTTATTATTGTTTGCGCCATCTTGATGGCTCAGGTGCGTCGCCTTCCTGTATTGAACGAGGGAGCGATGAGCACTGGATGCAATCTATAAAGCAGGGAGGATGCCAAGAGTTAAGAAATCTTATAACTCATTGATTTAAAATTAGAAAATGGTTTTTTATTTAATGTTTTTGCGGCTGCAAGGGGTATAACCTGTGGAATAGGCTGACGCTTGTTTGGTCTTATAATTGTTGTTAATCAACAGGTTAGAACTGCGAAGTTTGGTTATAGTGTTGCCAATGGTTATAGGGGTTTATAACCAGCGAAACCTTTCACTGTGCATCGCTGGGTAACCGTGCAACAGAAGAGGGGGATGATTTCAGCAGACAGGACTAAGGCTCTTTTTTCTTCAATCGCTTGCTCAGTGCTGGTTGTGAAATACCCAGCAGGCGCGATGCCAGGGATTGATTGCCCTGAGCACGCTCCATCGCTGCTGCAACCAGGAGTTCGCCCGCTTCCTGCAGAGTTGGCAGAGGCTGATCGGGGTTAAAGATTATCGGAGTGGCGCTTTTATCGGACTCTGTACAGGGGATCTCCTGGTTGAGGATTCGTCGGAAGACCTCCATCGAGAGCATTTTTGAGTGGTGCAGACTCATCGCATCATAGGCCAGTGCCCTTAATTCACGCACATTGCCCGGGAAGCTATAGTTGGCCAGCAATACGGGTAGCTCTTTTGGTATTGTGGGTTTGGTTTTATTCAGTTCTTCAGCGGCTTCGGCCAGAAAATATTCCAATAGCAGGGGGATATCCCCTTTGCGCTGTCGCAGTGCAGGGATCTCTACCTGATGGATTCTGAGCCGGTAGTACAGGTCTTTGCGGAATTCGCCCAACTGCTGTTTTTCTTCCAGATTCTGATGCGTGGCGACGACTACCCTGGCGCGAATTCGTTTCGGGCGATCACTTCCCAGGGGGTAATATTCACCCTCCTGAAGCAGGCGCAGAAGTTTAACCTGTGAGGCCAGGCTCAGGTCGCCGATCTCATCGAGAAACAGGGTGCCACCGGAGGCTTGCTCAACCATCCCTGCGCGCGCTTTATCCGCTCCGGTAAACGCACCACGCTGATGGCCAAACAGGGTATCAGCAAAGACGTTATCATCCAGCCCGGCAACATTGACGCTCACCAGTGGGCCGCTACAGTTGCTCAGCGTGTGGATCGCGTGGGCGATCTGCTCTTTACCGACCCCGCTTTCACCCATAATCAGTACCGGCTGGCTACTGGTTGAGATCGATTCCAGATACTGGAACACTGAGCGCATCCCCTTATCCTGAGTGATGATGTCAGAGAATACCTCCGGCCGTTCAAGGGTGTCGGTGAGGAAGCGCTGACGCATTGCCTGACTCTCTTTACGCATCTCCTGTAACTGGATGGCGCGCCGTACCCCCTCAATCAAGCGTTCCTCTTCGGTGGTCTTGACGAAATAATCGAAGGCACCGAGGCGGATGCATTTTACTGCCGTTTCCAGTTGGTTCAGACCACTGATAATAATCACGCCGACCTCTGGATGCTCCTCAACGATCTGTTGCAGCAGCGTTTCTCCTGAGAGATGGGGCATGGTCAGGTCCAGCAGTACCAGCCCGATCGGTTCCCGGGCGATCATTGTCATTACATTGCGGCTGTCTTCACAGCGGTAGATATGGTTTATCCCGCCACGTCGCTCAAGGGCGATACTGAGGCTGCGTAAAAATGGCGCTTCATCATCTACCAGTAATACACCAAAGTTGGGGTAGCGACGGTTATTCATCGTTAAACAACTCCTTGAATAGCGGGCAGAGAGAGGGTGACGCAGGTGCCTTTGCCGGGCATCGATTCATAGGCCATAGTGCCGCCATGCTCCTGTACGATACTGGATGAAACCGATAGCCCCAGGCCCGTGCCACCCTGTTCCCGTTTAGTGGTGAAGAAAGGATCACTCAGACGACTTAAGTTATCAGCTGTGATACCGCACCCCTGATCAATGATCTGCAGCGTAAGTTTTTTTTCCTTCGGGTTATAAGCGGTGGTGACGGAGATACTTTGTTCAGCTGATCCGAGTGCCTGACAGGCATTTACGATCAGGTTGATTATAACCTGTTCAATCCGTTGCGCATTGCCTCTGAAGAGGGGGAGATCAGCGCCATAGGTCACATTGAAATGATCGCAGGAACTGCGAATAGTGTTGTCGACCAGCCGAATAGAGGTGGCAAGGACTTCGTTAAGATTAACGGTTTCATCCAGACTGGCTGGGCTCTGGCGGGCGAAATCACGCAGGTCATCGACGATTCGGCGAATACGATGGGTGCCCGCCAGCATATCGTCCAGCATCGGAATAATCTCATCACGCATACGGCGGTAGGTCAGGCCTCCCATATCAAAGTCTCCATGGGTCTGATAATGGGACTCGAGAATCTCCTCCAGATCGAGATAGGCCTCTTTCAGTACCGGAAGGTTTAACAGCAGCAGACTGCTGGGATTATTGATCTCATGGGCGACACCGGAGACCAGTATTCCCAGCGAAGTCATCTTGTCTGCCTGAAGCAGTTGCTGTTGCTGTAGCTTAAGTTCTTCGGTGCGACGGCTGACCTGGCGGGTCAGCATGCGGTTCCAGATCACAATGCCCCCCAGTATAAGTAGCAGCAGAGCGGAGATGATAGCCGTAGCCTGACCGATCTTTTTCCAGGGTAAGCCAGCGTTTTCGACTGGCCCGAGCCAGCGGTCATAGATCGCCTGCTGTCGTCCGGTATTTTTAAGAATGGCGAGCCCCTCACTAAACTGCGACAGTAACTCCTGATGATTTTTGAGCACCGCGTAACCGTAGTGCTGGGCACCAAACGGTTTTCCCACCGGGATTATATTGGATAGCTCCAGTTCTTTTCCCAGATAGAGCCCAGGTAAATTAGCCACCAGTGCGTAATCATGCTGCCCTGATGCGAGTAACCGCAGGGCTGCTGCATGAGTGTCGACCAGAATCAAGCGTGCCCCCACATCATTCTGCAGCAGGTAATCGTGCATGATCCCGCCACGCTGGACGATCACCTCCTTGCCTTTCAGTTCGGATAGCTGAGTGATTTTTGCGTCCCCTTTACGGGCGAAAATGGACTGATGAATGATGGCGTGGGGAGGGGAAAAATCGTATTTTTTGGCGCGCTCTTCGGAAAAGCTCATCCCCTGTAATGCATCCAGCTCGCCATGCTCTAACTTCTTACGCATCTCAGCCCAGCCACCCAGCTGGATCTCGATGTTCATCCCCATCACTTCGGCAATTGCCCGGGTTAGCTCGGTGTTGTAGCCATCCGGTTCCCCCTCTTCATTAATAAACTCGTAGGGCGGGTAGTTGTGGTCGCCACCCACACGTATGACGCTATTCTGCTCAGCGAAACTGATCCTGGCGATCAGGCTGCCCAGCAATACACAGATAGCGATGGCAGCAAGTCGCTGTGGATGAAGTGTTGCGAATATCCGTTGAGTCATGTTCGGCTGCAGTTCTGTTGAGTGGTGAATAAGGTGTATAGCGACAGACTATTTCAACATATCATAACCTTTAAGCGTGTTCTCGGGATATCGGGGGAAGTAGCTCTGTAAGAAGTGGCTCTGTAAACAGAAAGCGTTTAATCCAGTCGCTGCTCTTTTATTAAACCGAACTATCCTCGATCACACCACTATTATGAAATATAGGCATTTAACGTACAGAGAGGATGCAGAGAAAAAAACCGCCCAGACAGGCGGTTTTTTTCATGCTTTTTCTAGCCACTAGCAAGCGGCGCAGCCGCATCTGGCGATTGTCTTTAATGCTGAAGAATCTGACTCAGGAACAGCTGGGTCCGTTCATGCTGCGGGTTGTTAAAGAACTCATGAGGCTCATTCTCTTCAACTATCTGCCCTCCATCCATAAAGATAACCCGGTCCGCCACGGTCTTGGCAAAGCCCATCTCGTGGGTGACGCAAAGCATGGTCATCCCTTCGTTGGCCAGTTCGATCATGACATCGAGCACCTCTTTGATCATTTCGGGGTCGAGGGCTGAGGTGGGCTCATCGAACAGCATCACATCCGGGTTCATACACAGGGAGCGGGCAATCGCCACCCGCTGTTGCTGACCACCGGACAGCTGGCCGGGGTATTTGAGTGCCTGATCGGGAATCTTCACCCGCTCCAGCAGCTCCATCGCCCGCGCTTCCGCCTCTTTGCGGGGCATCTTTTTCACCCAGATCGGGGCCAGTACACAGTTTTCCAGCACCGTCAGGTGTGGGAACAGATTAAAGTGCTGGAACACCATGCCCACTTCTTTGCGGATCGCTTCGATATTTTTGATATCTTCGTTCAGGGGAATATCGTTGACGATGATATCGCCCTTCTGGTGCTCTTCCAGCCGGTTAATACAGCGGATCATGGTAGATTTGCCCGACCCCGAAGGCCCGCAAATGACGATTTTCTCGCCCTGTTTAACCTCCAGGTTTATGTTTTTCAGGACATGAAACTCGCCGTACCATTTGTTCAGGTCGCGCAGTTCCACCATCAGTTTTTCAGTCGCTTGTGAATGACTCATCTCAAAATCTCTCTGTTATCAGGCGCGGTTGCCGTGGCCGGTTTGTAGTTTCTTCTCCAGATGCTGCGAATAGCGCGACATGCTGAAACAGAACATCCAGAACAACAGGGCAATAAACAAATAACTCTCGGTGGAATAACCGATCCAGTCAGGGTCCTGGTTGGCTGCCTGACCGATCGCCAGGACATCGAACAGACCGATAATCAGCACCAGACTGGTATCTTTAAACAGCGCGATAAAGGTGTTTACAATGCCCGGAATCATCAGCTTCAGCGCCTGAGGCATGATGATCAGAATCATCTTCTGCCAGTAGCCCAGTCCCAGGGCATCTGCCGCTTCATACTGTCCTTTAGGGATCGCCTGCAGGCCGCCCCGGATCACTTCCGCCATATAAGCAGACTGGAACAGGGTGATACCGATCAGTGCCCGCAGCAGCTTGTCAAAGCTCATCCCTTCCGGGAAAAACAGTGGCAACATAACGGACGCCATGAACAGCACGGTAATCAGCGGTACCCCCCGCCAGAGTTCGATAAAGGTGATACAGACCGATTTCACAATCGGCATATCAGACTGCCGTCCCAGTGCCAGCACAATCCCCAGCGGCAGTGACGCCACAATACCGACCACCGCCAGCACCAGGGTCAGGGTTAAACCGCCCCAGAGGTGCGTTTCAACCTGAGGCAGGCCGAATGAATTACCATACAGCAGGAGGTAGGCAACGATGGGATAGATCACCAGCAACCAGATAGCGACCAGCCCCTTTTTCGGTGTCTGTGGCACAACCAGCCAGATAATCGAGCCGATCATCAGCAGAAAGGCCAGCTGCGGCCGCCAGTGTTCCGCTTCCGGATAGAAGCCGTAAAGAAACTGATCCAGCCGGTTGGCGATAAATACCCAGCAGGCACCGCCGCTGGTGCAGGCGTCCCGGCTGGTGCCTACCCAGTCTGAATCGATGAAGATCCATTGAATGGTGGGCACCAGAAAGCTGATCAGAAAATAGCCCACTATCAGGGTGGCTATTGAGTTAAAAGGCCCGTTAAACAGATTTTTTCGCAGCCAGCC
>NZ_FOGB01000022.1 GCF_900111095.1 Amphritea atlantica
TAACCAGTACTAATTGCTCGTGAGGCTTGACCATATAACGCCAAAAGCGTTTGGGTCAGCTGATAGAAAAAGATACATTGCGGCTGAATAAAACAGCCACGGATTAGAGTTTGTGCATAACTCTCCGATTACAGGATTCGAATGACGCTTTGAGCATAGGTTAACACTGATGTTCAAATCGTTAGAGCAACCAGTTTTGCTTGGCGACAATAGCGAGATGGAACCACCCGATCCCTTCCCGAACTCGGAAGTGAAACGTCTTAGCGCCGATGGTAGTGTGGAGCTTCTCCATGCGAGAGTAGGTCATCGCCAAGCACCTAATACGGAAACCCCAGCACTGTGTGCTGGGGTTTTTTCGTTTGTGGGCAAACGGAAAAATCAGACGCGACTGCGTCGCTTGCTAGAACGGCGCTGCGCGCCTGCTAGTGGTTAGAATAAGCGTAAGAGCAAGAGCAAGAGCAAGAGCAAGAGCAAGAGCAAGAGCAAGAGCAAGAGCAAGAGCAAGAGCAAGAGCAAGAGCAAGAGCAAAAGCCTTTTTAGCCGGGAGTATCGGTAATTTTCACAGAAAGGACGCTTTGTAAGCGGGTTGGAGCATGCCAGCGTGGCCCTGAAGAAGCCAAGGCCCTGTAGCGAGCGACGTCCCGTCGCGATGCTTTTTCTAGCAGGAGCCGAAGGCTCCGTTCTGGCAAGTGGCGTAGCCACGTCTAGCAGCTGCTTTGATTCACGCAGCCACGTCTGGCAACTGTCGTTATAAAAAAACGCACCCGAAGGTGCGCTATTTATGCGGATAAAAGCTAAACCCGGGTGACTTTGTATACGGCTTTGAGCGCTTTGAGCTTGCGCATCACTTTCGCTAAGTGGACCCTGTCCTTAACCGTCAGGTCGATATGGACGGTATTGAGGGCATCGTCTGTTTCGGTGATATCTATTTTCAGAACGTTTGCACTGGCACCCGATGCGGTGGTTGCCAGCGTGGCGATAAGGCCGCGCTTAGGCTCGACTTTGAGGTCCAGATTGACGATGAATTCTTCATCGATGCTGTTAGACCATTCCAGATAGACACACTTCTCAGCATCGTCTTTCATAAAGGCGATATTACGACAGTCGGTACGATGGATGACCAGGCCGCGGCCGGTACTGATATGCCCGGTGATGCTATCGCCCGGAATAGGGCCGCAGCAGCGCGCGTAGTGCAGTACCATCCCTTCGGTACCACGGATAGCCAGAGTTGCCTTATTGCTGTCAGGGAGCTCCTGAGGCTCATCCTCTTCATGCTCAACCGGGCGTAGCCGTCGGGCTACGACATAGGCCATACGGTTACCCATGCCGATATCCTGAAGCAGTTCGTCCAGTGATTTCAGTTCCGCTTCCTGTAACACAGTAGCCAGAGCTGCTGGATCGATCTCTTCTATGCTTGAACCGTAGTTAGACAGGAACTGAGTTAACAGTCGCCGGCCGAGTTCAATTGATTCTCCGCGATGCTGCACTTTAATAAAGTGGCGGATAGCGGAACGGGCTTTGCCGGTGATAACAAAGTTAAGCCAGGCCATGTTGGGCTGGGCGCTGGGGGTGGTAATTATCTCGACTGTCTGGCCGCTGTGCAGAGGCTGTGACAGGGGGGCTAAGCGCCGATTGATGCGACAGGATACACAGGAGTTGCCGATATCTGTATGGACCGCATAGGCAAAATCAACGGCAGTGGCACCCTGAGGTAGTTCAAAGATCCGCCCCTTAGGCGAGAACACGTAGACTTCATCAGGGAACAGGTCGGTTTTAACGGTTTCGATAAACTCCATCGAGTTCCCGGCCCGTTTTTGCATCTCCAGCAGTCCCTGCACCCATTTGCGCGCCCGGTTATAGCCATCAATTGCTGAACTTGAGTCACCGTAGATTTTATAGTGACTGTGTTCGGCGATCCCCTGGCTGGCCACTGCATCCATCTCTTTGGTACGGATCTGTACTTCAATGGTGATATCCCTGGCACCAAACAGGTCGGTGTGCAGTGACTGATAACCGTTGGCTTTGGGAATGGCAACGTAATCCTTGAAGCGTCCCGGCACTGGCTTATACAGGTTGTGTACAATACCCAGGGCACGATAACAGTCGTCTACGGATTCAGTGACAATCCGGAAAGCAAATACATCCATGATCTCGGCAAAGGATTTACCCTTTGTTTTCATCTTACTGTAGATGCTGTAGAGGTGTTTTTCCCTGCCAGAAACCGTACCGGGGAGGCCCTCCTGTTTAAGCCGGTTGCGGATCGCTTCCTCTATGGAGGTGATGACATCTTTACGTTGCCCCCGTGCCTGTACCACAGCCCGGCGGATATATTTGGCCCGCATCGGGTGGTATGACTGAAATGCCAGGTCTTCGAGTTCGAGTTGCAGATCGCGCATGCCTAAACGGGCGGCAACCGGAGCGTATATATCGAGGGTTTCACGGGCGATACGTCGCTGTTTTTCTGGCGGCATAGCGCCGAGGGTGCGCATGTTATGCAGGCGGTCAGCGAGTTTCACCAGTATTACCCGGATATCAACTGCCATCGCCAGTACCATCTTCTGAAAGTTCTCCGCCTGCGCTTCGGCGCGGGTTTCAAACTCCAGATGTGTCAGCTTACTGACACCGTCAACGATATCAGCGACAACTGTGCCAAACTGGCCTTCGAGGCCATCCCGGGAAACCGCCGTATCTTCGATCACATCATGCAGCATAGCCGCCATCAGACTCTGATGATCCATGTGCATTCCGGCAAGAATTGAGGCTACTGCAAGGGGGTGGGTAACGTAGGGTTCACCGCTTTTACGGCGCTGCCCGTCATGGGCTTGTTCAGCATAATAATACGCACGTCTGACCAGCTTGATCTGTTGCAGATCAAGGTAGCCGGTCAGACGATCAGAAAGCGCATCAACAGTTGGCATCAATTACTCCTATGCCTCTAGCGTAGTCAGATTTCTCAGGACTACAAAAAAACAGAAACTATAGTGATGATGCCTTATTCGGACGGATTGAAAAAGAGTTAATCTTCTTCCCGTTCATCCAAAATGCTTACGTCGATATACTGTTCTGCGATTTCACGCAGAGCAACGACTGTAGGCTTGTCATTTTCCCATTCAACTTTTGGGTCTTTACCACCCGTTGCGATCTGGCGAGCACGCTTAGAAGCGATCATTACCAATTCAAAACGGTTGTCTACATGTTCAAGACAATCTTCAACAGTTACGCGAGCCATTTAGCGACCTCGGATATAGGATTCAGTCATTCAGGCCAATTTTCAGACCTGATTCGGAGAGCCGGCCAGTCTACCTGAGCCGATCTATTCTGACAAGAGTCCGGTTAGCATTGCGGCATGCTTTTGTTGTTGTCGTCTGAGTTCCAGTCGGCGGGCAGTGAAGACAGACTGCAGTTCCTGCAACGCGGTATCAAAATTGTCATTGACCAGCAGGTATTGATATTCACGGTAGTGACGTATCTCATTAAGGGCTTCTGACATACGATGATTAATGGTCTCTTCAGAATCGGTGCCACGACCGGTGAGGCGTTTACGCAATTCGGTGATTGAGGGGGGCAGGATAAACAGGGAGACGCAGTCAGGCATCTGTTGGCGAACCTGTTGCGCGCCCTGCCAGTCGATTTCCAGAATGACATCCATTCCCTGTGACAGCTGTTCCTCAACCCATATCCGGGAGGTGCCATATTTATTGGTGAAGACGTTGGCGTATTCCAGGAACTGACCTTTCTGAATTTCAGCGTCAAAGGTTTCCATGGTGACAAAGTTATAATCTTTACCATCGGTTTCGCCTGGACGGATCGGGCGGGTTGTGTGGGATACCGAGACGCGAACCTGTGTGTCCTGCGCTAGCAGGGCTTTTACCAGGCTGGTTTTACCGGCGCCGGAGGGTGCTGAGATAACATACAGGGTTCCTAACTGGGTCATAAATCTGGTCGCTTTTCCGGGCTGTTATTTCACCGTGAATGACGGCATAAAATCTGAGGGGGAGAGTATAGCGCTTTCGCCCGCGATAGAGTATTCGCTGGGTGGAAAATAGCCGCTTAGCGGGGTTTTTTAGGTTGCACAGGTAGCTGTTTTTCCGCGCCGTATCAGGGATACCTGTCTGGGGCCACCGGCGTGGTCAACGTTATGATTGCTGATCTGTTGTGTGGTTTCAGGTCATCGGCGATATTCGGTTCTGCCAGAGAGCGTTGCCTCAGACCTGAGTGCATCAGATGTCTGGTTGAGCTAGTCTACCTGTCCAGCGCGAACCAGCACTGACCAAACTGCATATGCAGGTTCGCAAAGCTTAACTGCAGGTCATTGAGGTAATCGCTGAAGCTTTCATCCAGCTCGCCGGGTTCCCCGGCCAGTAAGGTTTTGAGTTTTGCCAGTTCCTCTATTTCACAGGCGGGCAGCAGATCGACGGCCGCTGCTATCTGATCAGCACAGAAGGTGATTGAGCGGGGGAAGTGTTTATCGTGTAACAGGAACTGACACACCCGGGTTCCCTCAACTGTAGCCCGCATGGTGCGCCGGTAGTTCATGGCGCCATCGCATGACCGTAATACGTTCCCCCAGATGATTTGCGAGGGATCAAGATCCTGTTCTACATCGCTACTGCTCAGCTGCGCGGTAATACCTGCATCGAGGATACGGCTGGCCATATCGGCCCGCTCCAGGTTACGGCCCAGGCGGATAAACTGCCAGGCTGCATCCTTGCTCATGTTGTCTGCCAGAAGACCGTTAATCTGTTGACAACCCTTAATCACATTATCAAGAAAGCCGTGACGATTGGTGCGGTTGATACCATCGCGAATATGTTCTGATACATACATGCACAGCTCATTGATCAGTTCCCACAGTGGCAGCGGTAAGACATCCCGGCTGGTGCGCACATTCTCCCGGGCCATCAGCAGGCTGGATGACATTGAGTTTGGGTTGGTGCTGTCCGCTAACAGCAGTTTGACAACATTTTTTTCATCCTTGACGGTATAACGTGCATTAAATACATCTTCGGATGAGTTGATGACCACCAGATTGAACCAACTGATATTGATTGAGCGGGGCAGGTCAAACAGGAGGTTGTCGTACACTCCGACCATCCGGGCGGTATTTTCAGCTCGCTCGATATAGCGGGAGAACCAGTACATCCGTTCAGCAACTTTAGATAGCATTAGCGTTTCTCCTCAACAATCCAGGTGTCTTTACTACCGCCACCCTGAGATGAGTTAACCACCAGAGACCCTTTTTTCATCGCCACCCGGGTAAGGCCTCCGGTGGTGACAAACAGGTTTTTACCCTGAAGAATAAAGGGGCGCAGATCCAGGTGGCGGGGTTCCGGTGTCGAACCGCACAGGGTGGGGGCGGTTGACAGGCTCAGGGTTGGCTGAGCGATGTAGTTACGTGGATTTTTGCTGATCAGTGTGGCGAACTGTTCCTGCTCTTTTTTGGTTGAGTGGGGACCGACCAGCATACCGTAACCGCCGGATTCATTCGCGGGCTTGACCACCAGCTTATCCAGATTTTCCAGCACGTACTGACGCTGCTCCGGGTCGGAGCAGAGGAAAGTCTCTACGTTTGGCAGCAGAGGCTCTTCCTGCAAATAGTAACGGATGATATCGGGGACATAAGCATAGACCACCTTATCATCGGCAACCCCTGCACCGGGCGCATTGGCCAGCGCTACATTGCCCGCTTTCCATGCCCGCATCAGGCCAGGAACACCCAGCATTGAGTCTTCTCTGAAGGTTTCGGGATCAAGAAACTCATCATCGATACGGCGATAGATCACATCAACCTGTTCCAGACCGCTGATGGTTTTCATATAGACACAATCGTCATCTTCCACCACCAGGTCGCTGCCTTCGACCAGTTCTGCCCCCATCTGCTGCGCCAGAAAGGCATGCTCAAAATAGGCAGAGTTGAATATTCCCGGAGTCAGGACGACGATCTCAGGCTGGGATATATCCCGTGGCGAAAGTGACGCCAGCATATCAAACAGGTGAGCGGGGTAGTTATTCACCGGCAGAATTGAGTCTTTGGAGAACAGCTCCGGCAGAACCCGTTTGGTGATCTCCCGGTTTTCAATCATGTAAGACACGCCGGATGGCACCCGAAGGTTATCTTCCAGTACATAAAACTGGCCATCCAGATCGCGGACCAGATCAGTACCACAGATATTAGCCCAGACACCATGAGGCGGGGTAACACCAACACACTCAGGGCGGAAATTCTTGGATTTCAGGACAATTTCAGCAGGAATGACGCCGTCTTTGATGATCTCCTGATCATGGTAGAGATCGTTGATAAACATATTCAGCGCTTTGAGTCGTTGTTTCAGACCTTTGGCGGTTTTCTCCCAGTGTGACGCTGAAATGGTGCGTGGAATGATGTCAAAAGGCCAGGCGCGGTCAATATTGCCCTCTTCGGTGTAAACGGTAAAGCTGACGCCCATCTCCTGAATGGTTGATTCGGCCATCTCTTTGCGTTTATTTATCTCAGCTGTACTTAAAGAGCCAAGGTAGTTTACCAGCCGGGTCGCCGGTTCCCTTGGGGAGCAGTCCTCTGCGATCAGTTCATCATAAAAGTTGCCGGTGGAATACTCTGTCCAGTCGATACTCATGTAGATACCCTCGGTTCCAGGAACCTTGTTGCACTTTTCTTGTGCGCCCTTGAGCGGCCAATTCAACCATGCCATATAACAGTGCAATATAGCACTAAAAATTGTCTGGAATGGTTGAAAACACTTTGCTATGAAGATTTAGCAATATGCAGGCCACAAGCTAACAGAAACCGTTATATAGCGCTTTGAAACAAACAATCAGGGCATGGTCAGCGGCTCCAATTAAGGGAGCTGTGTCAATGGTGGGGCTTTACTGCCAGTCAAGATCACAGCAGTAAACCTGCACGTGGTTACCCGCTTGAATCGCCTGTGACAGGGTGACACACATGCGCGAGTCGGCTATGGAAAGGTAGGGTTCACTAATAATGGTGGTGCCGGGCTGATCAATGGCCAGGTAGTGATAGGGGCGGTGAGACCAGTTGCCCTTGTCACCGCACAGAAGCGGCGCAAAGCGCAGTTCTATCTGTTGTCTCGGATGGAATGGATTCAGTGTACTGCTGGTCTGATGGCCGTTCTCATCCAGCAGAAAACAACGCACCGCGCGGGGGTCTCGGAAAAGTTGAGTACAGCTTTGCGGCAGGCTTTCATGGAGGATGAAGTCATTCAGTGCCTGTTGAAAAAGGTGCTTGATATGCCCCATATTGTCTGACTGAGCTTTAAACTGCATCGAGCGCTGATCCCTCTGCCTGAACAGCAGTTGGTCGATGATGTCGCAAGCGGTGTTCTCTGTTAACAACCAGGGGGCAGGGCGGGCGAAATAAAAGCCTTGCATCATATCCGCATTTGCGGCGATCGCTGCCGTCGCTTCTGCTTCAGTTTCAACTCCCTCAACCACTACCAGACTTCCGGTCTGGTGCAGCAAAGAGATTATTCCCGAGAGAATACTGGCTGCCCGTTTGCTTTGTGCGGCTTCGCGGATCAGGTTTCGGTCGAGTTTGACGATATCGGGTTTCAGTTGCCAGATACGATCAAAGTTTGAGTGGCCAGCGCCGAAGTCGTCAATGGCGATCAGGCAGTTTAGATGATGAATATAATCGATATAGTTTTTCAGGAGTCCGGTGTCTTTGACTTCGTTTTCCAGAATCTCAATAACCAGTCGGTGCGCGGCTAACCCCGTGTCTTCTAACAGTTGCTGGGTGAACCCATTTTGCGGGTTCTCACAGATCAGCGATTGCGCGTTGAGGTTTACGAACAGCCACTCATTGTTGACACTCTGCGGAGTGAAATTTTGCACATGCAGTGTGCGGCAAAGTCGGTCCAGCGTCAGCATCTGAGAACTGTTTTGGGGTAATGACAGCAGCTCTGCCGGCGGGATTGATAAGCCCGCTGCAGATCGGGCTCTGATCAGCCCCTCGTAGCCGATAGGGCGTCGATGTGCGACGCTGTAGATCGGCTGAAAGTGGCTTGAAAGCGAATAGTCCCGATACTGGCCAGGGGAAGCGATGTACTTCGCTATCCGTTTTTTTTCTGACCGATTCGCCGAGCGGGTTATCGCTTCGTATGGCGTGTCAGAACGCTTTGGTAACATGCTGTAAATCCTTTAACGCAGCATCCATCAGCCCCAGAAGGTTATTAATCGCGACGGTTGCCTGTTCGAAGTAGAGTTTGGCGTCTATTTGAGGGCGATCGCAGTTTAGCAGATCCTGCTCCAGGCATAACAGGAAACTATTCACGGTTGCCTGTGATTGTTGCAGATTAAGGTGGTCTGTTTTGCTTTGTTTCAGCGCGGTAAAAGCGGTTAACGATAGCTGTTTGATTTTTGCATGCAGAAATCTCAGGCGTACTCTCTGAGCGGCGCTGCTGGATCCTGCTGCTGCGATGCCGGTGCCAAGTGCCCGTGCCTGGCCGGTCCATTCTGCGGTTTGCACCACTTCCTGCCAGATGCTCTGCAGATAGTTCATCTCTTTGGGGCAGGAGCTCAGATCCAGTTCACTGGCTATATCCTCGATCAGAAAGATGGTGTTGCGGATCAGGTCATGATGATTGAGCAGATTGGTGTCTGCAGACGTTGTGCTCTGGCAAATCTGTTGCCACTGGGTAGTCAGTCTATGCCATTGGGTCTGATATCGTGTGCTCTGTTGTCGGGCTTTGGATATATGGGTTTCGAGTTGCTTTCTGGTGATATCCAGATCAGTCTGGAGGCTGTGGTCTCCTGAAAGCAGACCGGTGCTTAGTCCCCGATGCCGCTGAAAGTCAGCCAGCAGAAGCCGGAGTAACGCCAGTTGCTTAATGCCTGAGGTCAACTGGCGGTGTTGCTGCTTTCGCATCCGCCGGTGCAAGATAAAAAAGATCGCAGCAAGGCCCGTAAGTAGCAGGATACCGGTTAATCCTGGCCACTCTGGATAGAAAAATCCGGTCATCCTGATTACCCCGTCAGCTGTGTCAGATGGTGAGCGATGGTTCGTGCCTGGGCCGCTGCCTCGAGATTATCCCTGTTGCCCTGAGAGACCCGTTCAGCCAGAGCGGCTATTTCGGCAACCGCCAGGCTTTGTTGTTCTGTGCTGACGGCAACCTGTATAACCTGTTCAGTTAACGCCTGCGTACGACCACAAACGCTATCGAGTTGTGAGCGAACCCGCTCCGAACGCTGCAGGCTCTGGTTGGCACTGGCTGACAGGCGGGACATTTTTTCACCGGTTGAGGTGATATGGTGCTGTACAGACTCAATCTTGCGGGTGATCTCTGCCGCCGATTCCTGGCTGTGACGCGCCAGGTTACGGACCTCATCTGCCACCACGGCGAAACCTTTACCACTGGCTCCGGCCCGTGCCGCTTCGATGGCGGCATTCAGGGAGAGCAGGTTGGTCTGATCGGCAATGCCCTGAATCACCCCCGACATTTTGTTGATCGCTTCGGAGTTAGCACTCAGTTCGCGCATCAGCGCATTGGTGGCAAGTGCCTGTTCTGCTATATCGGCAACAGTGGCAACCAGCTCATTTAATTGCTGAATACTTTCTTCAATCTGGGTACTGGCATCCAGACTGGTGTGCCGGGAGGCATCTGCCAGTCGGGTGACCTCATTGATGCTGACATTCAGTTCTTCAACCGCAGCCGCCGCTGTGCCAGCGGCGTCACTTTGTTGTTCCGCGCTACGAGTGACACTAATGGCGCTTTGTTCCAGTTCCTGTGAAGAGTGGGAGATCTCATCCAGCCGCTGTTGCAGTAGCTGTTGTTTTCGGCCTGATGCTCTCAGCAACTGCTGAAACTGACGAAACAGTGGTTGTATCAGTAACCCACCTGTACAGTCAGATTGTTCTGCGGATACTGGGAGCGTTCTATCACTGAGGTGATCAACTTCTCTCAGAAGTAATCCGAGTGTCGCGCAGCCAAGGTATCCGGTTAATAGTAAGGGCCAGACAGGGGGGTTGGGTAGTATCAGGAATAAACCTAAGCCGGACAGAGTGGTGGCTGAAAGTAGCGCGATCACTCCTTTGATTCCAATCTGATATAACAATAAAAAAACCGGATAGGTTAACCACTGCATTGAGCTCTCTCCCTCAGAAACAAAAAAAGCCCCTATTTAGTCATCGGAGAGAGGACTAAAGGAGGCTTCATTGCCATGCCAAAATATTGTCAGAAAGAGATAGCAAAAAGTAAGCCGCTTTAGTGTATGGCTGAATATTCAGTGGATATCGCAAATAATGTGCTTAGTGGCCGCTATTTTTGCCCCCTTAACTACCGGTGATTCATTATTGTGGGCAAAAACGGTGCAATCAGGTGGTTGGATTATTCATTGGATGTTGCCCTTGTGGTTGTGCTGGCAACCTGCTTCGCTACCTGCTTTTCGGCAAACCGGTTTATCGGCTCAAAATCAGGCAGGGGGAAGGGGATATACGGGTTTAATCGCGAAGAGAAATAGACCGACAGGCGCGAAGAGTCTGCCGCAGCTTCTCCCCTGCGGTGAAAGCCGGAGGTATCGGCAATCACCAGCGTATTGGCGGGAACATCAAATGTCTGAATATGCAAAAGATCCAGTGAGGCCAGTTCACGCTCAGGAATGCGCAATGATCCTCGCGCCGCATAGCGTTCATTCAGCTGCCGCCCCTGAATGCTTTGTCGGTACTCCCAGCCAAGCCGTTTCAGCGTTAACCGGTGAGAACCTTCGACATACTGGAAGGGGCCTTTGTCGGCCGTGACATCTTCAAGAAACAACCAGGCTTTCATCGTTGGGTGAAAGGTATCTGAATGGAAGTGTTTCTGCGGGTCGCCGTTAACTTCACAGCCGCGGTTGCAGACACGCAGGAAGTGGGGTCAGGGACGGATAGCGGTTGAAGCCACGTAAGTCAGCAGATCTCTTATTGAGGATGACTCACACAGCATTCTGGCTGCAGGAAGCTGCTTCAGGGCCTCCTGATCAAGAAAGGTGATCCGGGTGGTGGTATTGCCCTGAATAAACTCCCGAATCTCTGGCCAGCAGTGCTCACCTTCATCCTGCAAACGTTTAAACAGTTCAGGCGGTAGAGCATTGCTGATGCGCAAATAATCCTTTTGACGAAACTCGCGGCGGTGTGCTGAACTGATGTTCCAGCTAAGAATCCAGCGGCGAAACCCTGTTATTAAACGAGCAATAACAACTCGCAAAACATGCAGCCCCGGGCGATTCAGAAGCCTGTTGCCCAGAATTGGGTTGGCTTCAAATGATTTAGCCTCGGTAAATATCTCGGCGATCCAGATCAGGTACTTAACGAACATGTTCTGTTTCAAAATAGGCTCCGGGGCGTTTACCGCTATCTGTTTTAATATAGATAAGCAATATCACTCAATATTCTGGATCTGTTCCCGCATCTGCTCAATCAAAACCTTCAGTTCCACTGCGCTTTGAGTGGTGTCCGATACGATTGATTTGGATGACAGGGTATTGGCTTCGCGGTTGAGTTCCTGCATCAGGAAGTCCAGTCGGCGGCCAACAGGGCCTTTGGATTTGAGCACCCGTTTTACTTCCTGAACATGGGTGTTGAGGCGGTCCATCTCTTCATCCACATCAGCTTTCTGGGCCAGGATGACCATCTCCTGCTCAAGACGGCCTTCGTCCAGCTCCGCTTTGAGGTCTTCCAGACGGGCTCTCAGGTTGTCGCGCTGGGCCTGCAGGATACCCGGTAACTTAGAGCGGACTTCAGTCACAATCTCAGTAATGGTGTCGAGGCGCTGATCAATCAGGGCGGCCAGTTCTACACCTTCGCGGCCGCGGCTGTCGATCAGTTCATCGAGCGCTTTGTGAAACAGGGTCAGGGAGGCTTTCTTGACGGCGTCCATGTCCAGCCTGGTATCCTGCAGAACACCCGGCCAGCGCAGCAGATCCATGGTGTCGATCGGTTTGGATACCGGGAGCAGGTTTTCCACCTGCTGTGCCGCTGCCAGCAGTTCCCGGGCAAAGGCTTCGTTTACGGTCAGCGTCTGCGACTGGGCCTCTGGTACAAACCGCAGTGTGCATTCTACTTTGCCGCGGCTGAGCTTGTTGCGCAGGGTTTCCCGCAGCGGACCTTCGAGATCACGCAGGCTTTCTGGCAGACGCAGGTGGGGCTCCAGATAGCGGTGATTGACTGAACGGACTTCCCAGATCAGGCTGCCCCACTCATGTTGCATTTCCTGGCGGGCAAAAGCGGTCATGCTACGTGTCATATTGTCGGTTCTCGTTTAGAATGCTGTTTTCGTTGCCGACACTGAACGGGTGTTGGCGGATTTGCGCTTTATTCTAACAGTCCTCGGCCGCTTCCACTATGCGTGCAGTCGGGGTTCCGAACAGGATTCCTAAGTACATGAGCTCAACAATTTCAGATCAGTTACAAAACCTTGGCGTCACAACTTTCCGGCCGAGTAATCGCAGGGCGGACCAGATGCGTGAGGTGCGTATCACCCGGAACTTCACTAAGCATGCTGAGGGCTCCGTGCTGGTGGAGTTTGGCGATACCAAAGTGATCTGTACCGCGTCGGTTGAGCGGGGTGTTCCACGTTTTCTGCGTGGCTCGGGTTCGGGCTGGGTTACCGCTGAGTATGGCATGCTGCCGCGGGCAACTGGCAGTCGTAACGGCCGTGAAGCCGCCCGGGGACAGCAGGGTGGTCGTACCGTTGAGATTCAGCGGCTGATTGGCCGCTCACTGCGGGCCTGTATGGATCTGAAGAAACTGGGTGAGAACACCATTACCATCGACTGTGATGTTATTCAGGCGGATGGCGGCACCCGCACGGCGTCGATTACCGGTGCGTATGTGGCTTTGCGCGATGCGGTCAGCTTTCTCAAGAAAGATAAGCATGGGGCGATGAAAGGGGATCCGATCAAGTATGGCCTGGCGGCAATCTCTGTTGGTGTCTATAAAGGTGAACCAGTGCTGGACCTGGATTATGCTGAAGATTCTGCTGCCGAAACCGATATGAATGTGATCATGACCGATAAAGGTGGTTTCGTTGAGGTACAGGGCACCGCAGAGGGTGAACCCTATTCACAGGAAGAGCTGAATGCGATGCTGGAACTGGCAAAAAAGGGCATTGCAGAGCTGTGTGAGCTTCAGGAAAAAGTTTTAGCCTGAGCCTAATCGAATATAAAAAGGGAGCCACGGCTCCCTTTTTTATGCGTCAGGCCGATCTCAGAGATCATAATCAATAATCAGCGGTGCGTGGGCGGAAAACACCTCACCCCGGTAGATTGAGGCTGATTTGATCGTTTTACGCAGGTTGGCGGTGGTGATCTGATAATCCAGGCGAGCTCCCTCGTTCAGATCCCGTGCTTTGTTGTAGTCCGGCCACCAGGTGTATTGCTGATCCACATGGTTAACCTGACGGAAAGCATCGACATACCCCATTTCGCCAAACAGCTCTTCCATCCATTCCCGTTCCTGAGGCAGAAAGCCGGACACCTTCTGGTTAACATACCAGTTGCTCAGGTCCTTTGGTTTGTGGGCGATTAACAGAGGCCCGCAGAAGATAAACTCACGTCGTTTGCGCAGGGTTTTGGTGAAGTGTCCCTTGAGCAGGTGAAGATATTCATCTTTGGCCTGTTGAGCTTCAGCGCCCTTGAGACCTGAAGGGACACTGAAGGATGCCACACTGACATTGTCAAAATCGGCCTGAATAAAGCGACCATTGAAGTCACACTGTTCAAATCCAAGACCGGTCATAATCGCTTTCGGCATCACCCGGGTGTAGATCGCCACGCCACTATAGCCATCTTCAAAGGCATCGAAGAAATAAGCTTCATAGCCATCCGGACGATAGCGTTTATCATCCAACTGATAATCTTTGGCACGCAGATCCTGCAGACATACCACGTCGGCATCCTGCTTCACCATCCACTGGAAGAACCCGTTGTCTGTTGCCTGTTCAATACCCTGCGTATTGAATGTAATGACGCGCATAACGTATAAACCTGTGAGAAACACAATTTGAGGCGAAAGGCGCATTGTACTGGGTGTTTAAGCAAAATTGAATCTAAAGCACCGACTATTAATGGTTCCGTGAAGAATTCAGAGTTTAAGTATTGTTCACAATGGAGGCACAGTAAGAAACCCTGTATTATACGCGCTACTTTTTACACAGCTTTGCGGAGACCCCGGATGCAGGACTATCAGAGAGAGTTTATCGAGTTCGCTATTGATAAAGAGGTGTTGCGATTCGGCGAGTTCACCCTGAAATCGGGCCGCACCAGCCCCTACTTTTTCAATGCGGGACTGTTTAACAGTGGTGCCGCGCTTGCCCGTCTGGGCGCCTGCTATGCGGCAGCCATTCAGCAGTCCGGTATTGAGTATGATGTCATCCTGGGGCCTGCCTACAAAGGGATTCCGCTGGCCGCAGCAACCTGTGTGGCGCTGGCGACTGAGTTTGGTCAGGATGTTCCCTACGTGTTCAACCGCAAAGAGGCAAAAGACCACGGTGAAGGGGGCAATCTGGTGGGGGCGCCGCTGGAAGGCCGGGTATTGATCATCGATGATGTCATAACCGCAGGTACTGCGATCCGTGAAGTGATGGATATTATCGATAAGGCAGGAGCAACACCGGCAGGCACCGTGATTGCGCTGAACCGGCAGGAGAAGGGCAAAGGAGAACTGTCGGCGATTCAGGAAGTGGAGCGCGATTACAATATGCCGGTTGCCAGCATCGTGTCGCTGAACGATCTGCTTGATTATCTGGCAGAAAAGGGTGGCATGGACGCTCAGATCGAAGCAATTTCTGCATATCGGACACAATATGGTATCTGATCGGTTACTTATTGATCAATAACATAATATTTCACAGGACAGTCTGGAAATTAAGTTGATTTTTATTGGGGGGCCGTGTTTAATAGGCGCCCGTTGCCCGGATAGCTCAGTCGGTAGAGCAGAGGATTGAAAATCCTCGTGTCGGTGGTTCGATTCCGCCTCCGGGCACCACTTATTTTTGATAGAGCCTCGCTTCGTAGCGGGGCTTTTTCGTATCTGGAAGTTGGTTAGGGCGTCCTCGAACCTGGTTCGATTATTTGCGTTTTCTGCTTACACCTAGGGCCATCATCAAAGAGCGACGATGTTGTAATGGCCTTCGGCCATCGCTCCGCCTCCGGGCATCAATGATTCTGATAAAGCCTCACTCATCTTTGTAAAAAGAGAGTTGGGGCTTTTTCGTATCTGGGACTTGGGCAGGGCGTCCTCGAACCGGTTCGATTATTTGCGTTTTCTGCTTACACTTAGGGCCATCATCAAAGAGCGACGATGTTGTAATGGCCTTCGGCCATCGCTCAGCCTCCGGGCACCACTTTTTTTTGATAGAGCCTCGCTCATCTTGTAGGAAGAGAGCTGGGGCTTTTTCGTATCTGGGACTTGGACAGGGCGTCCTCGAACCTGGTTCGATTATTTGCGTTTTCTGCTTACACCTAGGGCCATCGTCAAAGAGCGACGATGTTGTCATGGCCTTCGGGCATTGATCCGCCTCCGGGCCCACTTATTTTGCTAGATCTTCATTTATCTTGTTAAGGCCGGTTAGTTAACCGGTTGCTGAATGATCGTTAGACTGATCAGTTCACAAAGAGAGAAAACGGGAAGCATGGTCACTGCGTATGCCACAGTTTTTCATAGATGAAGATGATCTCTTCCCGGGTGGGAATGCGTGGATGGTTGTGAATCAGGTCGGATGCGATGACCTGTTCGGTCATCTGTTCGAGATGGGTATGGAAATACGCTTGTTCCACGCCGTATGCTGACAGGCTCGGAAGTTTTAGCTCCTGGTATAGGGTTTCCAGCGCAGCAATAAGTTTTTTAATGGCAGCCTCATCGCTGTCTTTATCGGTCGCTATACCCATGGTTCTGGCGCAGTTAGCGTACCGTTCCGGAGTAGAAGAGGCGGAAAATGCTGTGATGGCGGGTAGCAGCATCGCATTAGCAAGATTATGAGGCAGGCGACAAAAGCTTTGCAGCGTGTTGCTCATGCTCTGCAACAGAGCGCCTGAGGTGATGGAAAAAGCGCTGCCCGCCAGGTTGGCTCCCAGCATGATAGCTTGTCGCGCAGTGGTATTATTTTTCTGCAGTACTGCGGGACGCAGGTTTTGACTGATCAGGCGTATGGCTGTTAATGCCTGCAGGTCGCTATACGGCGTCGCGTTGCGACTGACGAACGATTCGATTCCCCGGGCTAATGCTGCCAGCCCGGAATCGGCGATCATTCGCGGGGAAAGGCTGCGATTCAGTTCAGAATCGACGATTACTGCAACGGGATTGAAGCCCAGGTCTGTGCAGGTGATCTGTGATTCTGCGTTGTTATCCTTAATAAAACTGTATTTTGATGTTTCAGATCCGCTGATGGCGGTAGGTATTGCGATAATTGGCAGGCCGTCGGTCGATGCAGTGTGATAGCGGGTATCCAGAGACGTGAATCCCGATTCTGCTACCCTGCCGATCGCTTTAGCGATGTCGATTGTGCTGCCGCCACCCAGGGCGATGATGCAATCAAAAGGCTCAGGGAAAAGGTCGTTATTTCCGGCCAGCGCTTTGGTTACCCCCGCGGTTATTGCAGTGATGGTTGGCTCTGTCTGTATTTCCTGAAAAATTTCGTGGCGGATACGATAGGTATCCAGCAGTTGAGAGACGCGGTTGGTAATACCCAGACCGGCGATGGCTATATCGGTCACAATCATCGGGACACGATAACCCAGTGAGCGAAGAATATGCGGTAGCTCTGAGATCGAACCGTCGCCTATCTGCATAATACGTGGGGATACGATACGATAAGACATGCAACCCTCCTGAAAAGTAACAGGCGGGGGACTCCCCGCCTGTTTGGTGCAATTAACTTGGCAGGAACTCTCTACCCCAGGCCAGGCCGGCAATTTTGCGTTCAATCATCGACTCGATTTCAATCTCGCTGTAACCCACCGAACGGAGTATTTCTCGGGTGGAATGACCAAAGCTTTCTGCGGGCGACACCGCTTTGATTCTGGCTTCAACAGGCCGGATAGCGTAATGATCAATCTGCGTCAGGCAGTGACCGCTGGGATGATCAGGGTGGATCGAGAAGGCATAGCTGCCCCGGTCGACTCCCACACTGCCATCGGCTACGCGGCTGTACTGATCGCGCAGGGTTTCGATCGAGTTAGGTACCGCCGCTGCGATATCGGCACTGTGCAAAACATCAACCCAGTATGCGCTAACGGCTTGTTTAAAGGCGGTTGTCAGGTAGTCTGAGATGCACTCAGCATGGACAATCTGCTCCAGCCCCTCGATAGCGCTAAGTTTATTGAGTTCAGAGATATCTGAGTCGAGGAATATCCAGCCATCGCTGGTCTCGTAGAAATGGGACAGCTCGTGATTCCCCTGTACATTACGACCGGAGGGTTCATCGAACGGTGCCCGACCTTCATAGTCGAACGCAAAGGGAATCTGGGCCAGGTTGGTAGCTGCTGACAACGACGTTCTGACACGGGATACGATGCCGGTTCTGAGTTTGTGATAGATCGCCACGGCCATCCCCAGACCAGCAGCAAAACCACAGTTTACATCCAGTGTCCCCAGGTGGGCGTGCTCCTCAGGGGTGTCCGGACCGCCAAAGCGACTCATGATACCGCTGTTAGCCTGAATGATATCGTCGTAACCGATATAGTTAGTTTTGGGGCCCGGACGTGGGCCGCCAAGGCAGTCGAGGCGACAGAACAGCACACCCGGATTGACGGCCTGCAGGCTGTCATGGTCCAGGCCCAGTGGTATCATCTGTCGGCTCGGTGCGTTGATCAGTACCAGATCGACTGAACGTACCAGGCGGTTGAACGCTTCGCGGCCCTCTGTCGTCATGATATCAACCAGGGCTTTTTTCTTGCCCATGTCAGTCTGGAAGCTAAACAGGGTGCCGATCAAAGGATCGTACAGTGGCGTAACCGGATCAAGCTTGATCACTTCGGCACCGAAACGGCTCAGGAAGGCGCCGGAGTGCGGACCGGCAATCACATTGGTCAGATCCAGAACCCGCAGACCGTCCAGCCACCCTTTACCGGATGCTGGCTGAATAGCATTACCCACAGGACGGGTGACCCTTTCTGCCTGAGCAACGGACTTCAGTTCTGCCAATGCCTCATCAAAGCTGACTTTTTTGCGTGGTTGTGGTGTCAGCATCTGCTCGGCATTATGTTCAAACCAGGTAAAAGGGCCTGGTTGTTTCATCAAACCGTATTCCGGATCATCAACTTCAACGATCAGGCCTGCGGCATTGGTGTGTTCATTGTTAACCCATTCCTGGGTGGTGCGATGCGGTGCCCCCGGAATCTGACCTTCGCCAAAGGCCACGCCCCACTCTTCAGAGGTCCTGGTCAGAAAAGCCTTTTTCATTTTTGCAGAGATAATGTCTGCCCACTTTTTCGGCAGTGGATAAACACCAATCGAGGTTTCCCCCTCCCATTCTGCAATCGGCTGGTGCAGGTCTTTTACATCGGGCAGGCCTTCGGCGACCAGCTCATCATAGATTCCCAGAACCTGCAAAGCCCGTTTGGCATGGTTGCGGTGGGATGGGCAGACACAGTAGAACTTGCGACTATCGGCACACTCATAAGTGCGATAGAAAGGATCCAGGTATTCCTGCAGATCATCATAGGAGAGATCCATTTTAATGTTGTTAGCTTTACGGTATTCGATCTCGTGTTCACGCATGGTTTTATAACGATCGGGTAGCCCTTCGACAACATAGGAGTTGTAAGACAGGCCTTCCATCAGGGCAGCACTTACCGGAACTTCGATACTGTCTCCACGGCCAGTTTTTTCCCGCTCCAGCAGGGCTAGCACGACAGAGCTGGCGGCCAGCGTAGTGGCGTAGGACGAACCCAGCGGCAGAGGTGAGAAGCTGGGCTCAATACCCATTAGTACCCGGTTGAAACCCATATCGGTGAAAGCGCCAGAGGTGGCTGCAACCACTGCTTCGGTGGCTTTCCATTCACGCCGCAGCTCATCATTGCTGGCAAAACCCGGTACGGAGAGGGTGATCAGTTCCGGGCGCTCAGCGCGTAGCTGCCCGAAATCGATCCCCAAACGCTGCATGACTCCCGGACGAAAACTTTCGATAACGATGTCGGCCTGTTCGATCAGTGACAGTGCTTGCTGCAGACCGTTGCGGGTCTTCAGGTCCAGATTCAGACAGCGCTTGTTGCGGTTAAGAATGGCATTAGCCGGATGGTTCCATTGAGGTCCCTGAGGTGGATCGATATGTATCACTGTGGCGCCGAGATCTGCCAGAGTCATGGCCGTCGCTGGACCGGCAATCTGTTGGCCAAAGTCTACTACGCGGACACCGGTCAGAGGTAATTGGTTGTTATTGTTCATCTCAATTTTCTTCCTAATCAGAAGCGGTTCCTGCCCGTAGCAACGCTTATCAAGGTGAGGAACGATCGGTTTCTACTGTTACATCCGGAAATGCCGGTTTGTATTCAAAGCGATCATGGCTACGGTCGCCTAAGGCGGCACTGGCCTGATCGCTGATAACGTTCCTCTGCCGACGGGACTGTTCGGCACGGGAAGGCTATCGGTTGGCAATGTTAGGAGTGAACCAGGAGCGGAACCAGCAATAAAAAAAACCGCTTAGGCATCATTTTTTTTATGGCTTTGTTTTGTGTCTTCAAGGTAATTGAGTGATCTATCTGTTTTTAATAGGTTTTTTATAAAATCTTATGAGACTGCCTGTCTATACATAAATATTTTATGGTCTAAGGGTGTTTTTTTTTTGCTTTTCAGTTCTGGGGCGATTCATAACAATGGCTGCCGAATTGCTTCTGCAGCCAGTCTGGAAGAAGTGGTCACTGCCACCGGGCTCGATTCAAAAACCTGAACCCTAAGCAAAGAGACGAACCATGAATAATAAATACAACAACATCGTCATACCGGTAGATCTGTACCACGAAAGCTCGTGGCGTTCAGCCCTGCCGGATGCAATCGAACAAGCGCAAAGCAACGGTGCAACATTGCATGTTGTCACCGTTGTTCCTAATGCCGATATTCCCGCTATCGCGGCTCATCTGCCGGATGGAATTGATGAACATATCCAACAGGAGGGCCTCGAATCACTCAAGCAGTTGATTGCACAGCAGGTTCCGGAAAGCATTACCGTTAATCCAATGGTTGGTCAGGGGAGTATTTACAAAGAGATTCTTCGTTTGGCGACTTCAGTTGATGCGGATCTGATCGTCATGGCATCCCATCGTCCGGAACTAAAAGACTACCTGATAGGCGCCAATGCTGCTCATGTTATGCGTCATGCTGATTGTTCCGTGATGGTAATACGCGAAAGGAGTGCGTCATGAATTATAAAGCGATGATGCCTGAAACGGGCCTGTTTGCTGGTACTCACCCTATTATGGCAGTCGGCTCAGGCCTGCTGGTAATGGCGTTTGTGTTATTTACTGTTATCGATCCGGAATATGCCAATTCGATCTACAGTGCTGCTAAAGCGTATATTGCGTCAGACCTCGGCTGGTACTATGTGGGGATCATGAGTGCGTTTCTGTTTCTCTCCGTATGGCTGATCTTTAGCCGTTATGGAGATATCCGGCTGGGGAAAGAGGGAGAAAAGGCTGAGTTTAGCCGTTTTTCATGGTTTTCCATGCTGTTTGGCGCGGGTATCGGCATAGGCATTCTGTTCTGGAGTATTGCCGAGCCCATCTATCACTTTCAGAGTAACCCGTTTATTGCAGACGGGCAGGCTAAGACTGTAGAAGCAGCTCAGGTAGCGATGCGAATTGCTATTTTCCATTGGGGTTTGCATGGCTGGGGATTATTTGCGGTCATCGGTCTGGCGCTTGCCTATTTCTCGTATCGTAAAGGCTTACCCCTGTCTATCCGTTCGAGCCTGTATCCCATCTTTGGTGACAAGATTTATGGGCCTATTGGTCATGCAGCAGACCTGCTGGCAGTCTTTGGTACGGTCTTTGGTATTGCTACCTCACTGGGCCTTGGGGCGCAACAGATGAATGCCGGCCTGAACTATCTACTCGGTCTGGAAGTGTCTATCACCAATCAGATTATTCTGATTGCCGTTATCTCGGTCGTTGCTACCGCCTCCGTTCTTTCCGGTGTGAATAAGGGAATCCGGATTCTCAGTGAGCTGAATATGCAGTTGACGATCGTGATTCTGCTGCTGTTTGTCATCTTTGGACCGACCGCGTACTTACTCGGCTCCTTTTTCACCAATACCGGTGACTACCTGTTCCATGCAGTAGAGCTGGGTTTATGGGTTAATCCTGACCCTGAGAGTCAGTGGCAGGGCTGGTGGACAATTTTCTACTGGGGTTGGTGGATCGCCTGGGCTCCTTTCTGTGGCATGTTTATCGCCCGTATTTCTAAAGGACGTACCATTCGTGAGTTTGTCCTGGGTGTGTTGCTGGCGCCGACTATGCTGGCGGCATTATGGATCACCATTTTTGGTAATACCGCGATGTTTATTGAGTTGTTCGGCAGCGGCGGTGTGACCGAGGCGGTTAACGATGATCTGACGATGGCGCTGTTTAAAACGATCGAGCTGATGGGCAATGGTGAGCTGGTGACCATGCTGATGGCCGGCATCTGTACCGTTTTGCTGGTGACTTATTTTGTAACCTCGGCTGATTCTGCGACGCTGGTTATCTGTACGCTGATCTCCATGGGTGATGAGCATCCGCCAGCGCGTTATCGGGTCTTCTGGGGTATCGCTATCGGTGCGGTGGCTGCGGTATTGCTGTTTGCTGGTGGACTTAAAGCCTTGCAGACTGCGTCTATTGTGGCTGCATTACCATTCTCGATTGTGGTCATTCTCGCGGCTTTTGGCTTGTGTAAATCGTTACGTAACGAGCCGCTTCCAGGGGCGCTGACTGTCTCTCCTAAGAGTCTTGCAAGCACTGTGCTGACGCCCTCCGTCAGTGAAAAAGATGTTGCTGTAACCGTTAACACATAGCCTGACCGGGCACCATAGCCCTCTGGTTGAGGTGCCCTAACAGCGCTTATTTATTGGATTTCCAGCTGGATAATGCTGGGATCTCAGAAAAGTGGAGTTCTTATGTCTACTCAGATAATTCTTCCCCGTGTCATGCAGGTTGGTGAAGGGGCAAGTCAGGAAATTCCGGCTATCCTCACCAGCCTGGGTTGCTCCCGGCCGTTGATTATTACCGACAAGATGATGGTCCAGCTGGGTTATGCAGATAGCATTCAAACCCGTTTAGCGGCACAGTCCATCACCGCCGAGGTCTTTGATGACACGGTACCAGAGCCGACTGTCAGCTCTATTCAGGCGGGTGTTGATACTGTGCGTCATGGTAACTACGACAGTATTATCGCCCTGGGTGGCGGTAGTCCGATCGACAGTGCCAAGGCGATCAGTATTCTGGGTAAGTTCGGCGGCACGATGCGGGATTACAAATTCCCCCGTATCGTCAATGAGGAAGGTCTGCCAATTATAGCGGTACCAACCACCGCCGGTACCGGATCAGAAGTGACCCGTTTTACCATCATTACGGATGAAACCACTGATGAGAAGATGCTCTGTGTCGGTATCGGTTTTATGCCGGTCGCAGCACTGGTGGATTTCAGCCTGACCCTGAGCCTGCCGGCGCGGATTACAGCGGATACCGGTATTGATGCGCTGACTCATGCGATGGAAGCCTATGTCAGTAAGAAGGCCAGCCCATACAGCGATAGTCAGGCACTTTCGGCGATGCGCCTTATCGGCCCTAATCTGCGTCGGGTGTTCCACGATGGCACTGATAAAGCTGCCCGGGAAGCGATGATGCTGGGCTCAACGCTGGCGGGGATCGCTTTTTCCAACGCCTCGGTCGCGCTGGTGCATGGCATGAGCCGGCCAATAGGTGCTGCTTTCCACGTGCCCCATGGCTTGTCGAATGCGATGCTGCTACCTGCGGTTACCGAGTTCTCTATCCCCGAAGCCGCAGAACGCTATGCGGATTGTGCCCGGGCGATGGGTGTTGCCACCGAGCAGGACAGCACCGATGTGGCCAACAGTAAACTGATGGATGAGTTGCGGGCTCTGAATGATGAGCTGCAGGTGCCGACACCGGAGCAGTTCGGCATTGCTCGTCAGCAATTCTTTGACCTGATGCCGACCATGGCTGAACAAGCGCTGGCGTCAGGTTCACCGAATAATAACCCCCGTGTACCCAGTGCTGAACAGATTGTCGAGATCTACAAGCAGCTCTGGTAACGCCTGAGCAATTGTCTCCCTTTGCTATACCGGCAGGCTAAGTCCTGCCTGATTCAACTTTGAGGAAAATCACATGAACACAGTTGGACATCTGATCAACGGTCAAATTGTCACCGACGCAGCACGGGTTCAGGATATATTTAATCCTGCCACCGGTACTGCATCCAAGCAGGTCGCACTGGCATCTAAAGCCACCGTCGAAGACGCCATCGCTGCGGCTCAGGCTGCATTCCCTGAATGGCGTAATACTCCGGCCATTAAGCGTGCCCGGGTCATGTTCCGCTTTAAGGAACTGCTGGAACAGAATGCTGACCGCATCTGCGAGATGATCGGTGAAGAGCACGGTAAAATCAGCCATGATGCGGCAGGTGAGCTACAGCGGGGGATTGAAAACGTTGAGTTTGCCTGCGGTATTCCAGAACTGCTGAAAGGTGAATACAGCAAGAATGTCGGTCCGAATATCGATTCCTGGAGCGAATTTCAGCCACTGGGTGTGGTCGCCGGTATTACACCGTTTAACTTCCCCGCGATGGTACCGATGTGGATGTTCCCGTTGGCGATTGCCTGTGGCAACACCTTCATTCTGAAACCATCTGAGCGTGATCCAAGCTCCACACTGTTTATCGCCCAGCTGTTGCAGGAAGCAGGCTTGCCGGATGGCGTACTGAACGTGGTCAACGGTGACAAGGAAGCAGTCGATGTGCTGCTGACTGATCAGCGTATCAAAGCCGTCAGCTTTGTGGGTTCTACACCGATTGCTGAGTATATCTACTCCACCGCGAATGCCAACGGTAAGCGTTGCCAGGCGCTGGGTGGTGCGAAGAACCACGCGATTATCATGCCTGATGCGGACATGGATAATGCGGTAAACCAGTTGCTCGGTGCTGCGTTTGGTTCATCCGGTGAGCGCTGTATGGCACTATCTGTTGCGGTTGCTGTTGGTGATGCCGCTGCCGATGCATTGGTTGCTAAAATGAGCGAAGCGATGCAGACCCTGAAAGTGGGTGCTTATAGCGATAGCAGCAACGACTTCGGCCCTGTAATCACTCGTCAGCATCAGCAGAAAGTGGTGGGGTATATCGACAGTGCGGAAGCTGATGGTGCGCGGGTCGTGATCGATGGGCGCAACCCTCAGGTCGCCGGTTATGAAGAGGGCTTTTTCGTCGGTGCCACCCTGATTGATGGCGTTACCCCTGCCATGCAGAGTTACCAGGAAGAGATCTTCGGGCCGGTGCTGCAGGTTGTGCGCGTCAGCAGCATGGACGAAGCGATGCAACTGATTGACGACCATGAATACGGTAACGGTACCTGTATCTTTACCCGTGATGGCGAAGCGGCGCGTTATTTCTCCGATCACATCCAGGTTGGTATGGTGGGTATCAATGTACCTCTGCCGGTGCCTGTGGCCTACCACAGTTTCGGTGGCTGGAAGCGCTCTCTGTTTGGTGATCTGCATGCCTATGGTCCGGATGGTGTGCGCTTCTATACCAAACGTAAGACGATTATTCAGCGCTGGCCTTCTGCAGGCGTGCGTGAAGGTGTTGAGTTCTCGATGCCAACCATGAAGTAACTTAGAGTCACCGTATTGGCCACATATTCAGCGACGGGTATGTGGCCTTTTTTGCGTTATTCTTATATACAATAGATCCTCTGGGATATCTGTTTTTATAGGTAACACATTGAAAAAAAGATTACCCCCCCTTAACTGGCTACGCTCCTTTGAAGTTTCAGCCAGGCATTTGAATTTTACCCAGGCAGCCACCGAGTTGAATATGACCCAGGCAGCGATCAGTCAGCAGATTAAGGGACTCGAATCGCAACTGGGGGTAACCCTGTTTAAGCGTTTACCCCGGGGGCTGGAACTAACGGAGGCGGGTATGGCCTATCTGCCCGCAGTGCATGAATCGATTCAGCGCCTGGCTGTCGCGACCGATGAGATTTTCGGCCAGGGGCGTACCCGTTTATTGACGGTCAGAACTAATCTGGTCTTCTTTACTACCTGGCTGGCGCCCCGGTTGGGGAAATTTCGTAAACTGCATCCCGATGTTAATTTGCGTTTCAGCAGTAATATCTGGCCCGATGAACGGGAAAAAGATACGGATCTGGAGATCCGCTACGGTAAAGGTAACTGGCGAGGTTTCAGGTCTGATCGTTTATCCTGGGATGAGCTGATTCCAGTCTGTAGTCCTGTACTTGATAGTGGCAGTGCACTACCGGATACCCCGGCTGCACTTGCTGGGCATGACTTGCTGCATGTGGTGGGCTATGAAGAGGGGTGGGGATACTGGCTCAGTCAGACAGGCTATCAAGATGTTAAATCTGATCAGGGTGTACAGTTTGATACTCTGATAACCGCACTGGAAATGGCTGCTTGCGGGCAAGGCATAGCGCTGGGACGCTCTGCACTGGTCGCTGACATGATTGAATCGGGTCGTCTGGTGGCGCCGCTCAAAGAGCGGGTTCCAACGACAGAAGCTTTCTATCTGGTCTCTCCCGATAATCAGTATGAACATCCCCACGCAGAAACATTTCGTTCATGGATCATTGGTGAAGCGGAGCTGGGACGGGAACAGATTATTCCCCACTTTATTGAATAAGCTGCTAATAATTATCAGCGGAACCCGTGACAAGCCGGTTTCCAGCTGGTTCTCTTGTTAAAAGCCCTGCGGCCTGTCGCAGGGCTTTCTGTTTCCAGATCAGGTCGACGGTTGTTCCGTGGTTGCTTCAGGTTGCGGCTGTTTTCGCCGCAGCCACTTGCGCTCTCCCAGTACCAGCAAGCAGGGGGTCAGGAAGAGGGTGAGTATGGTTGCAAACGAAAGACCTCCAGCGATAGCACTGGCGAGTTGGGTCCACCACTGGGTGGAGGGGGCTCCGAAGCTGATATCACGGTTGATCAGGTCGATATTCATCGACAGTACCATCGGCATCAGGCCGAGCACCGTGGTTACTGCGGTGAGTACGACGGGCCGCAGACGTAAGCTGCCGGTTTGCAGTGCCGCATCGTAGGGGGAACGCCCCTGCCTGCGCAGGTCGTTATAACAATCAATCAGTACAATATTGTTGTTCACGACGATGCCGGCTAAGGCGATAATACCGACACCGACCATCACAATGCCGAAGGGCTGTCCGGCCACCATTAAACCAATGAGAACGCCAGCGGTGGAGAAGACAATTGCCGAAAGCACCAGCCCTGCCTGATACAGACTGTTGAACTGGGTGACCAGAATCAGTGCCATCAGAAACAGGGCTGTGCCAAAGGCCTGAATCAGAAAAGCACCGGTCTCTTTCTGCTGTTCATCTTCTCCTTTGAACGTCAGGCGGATCTGCGGATCAAACTGATGCTTGGCTAAGCGCTGCTGCATAGCAACCACCAGGTCGTTCACCAGATGCCCCTCTTCAGCGTCGGCCTGAATAGTAATGACCCGGCGGCTATCGACCCGTTTCAAAACACCGGTTTTAGGGGCGGGCTTAAGCTCGATAAAGTTGGATATAGGCATCATTCCATAACGGGTGCTGAGTTGCATCTGCATCAACTGATCGAGATTTCGTTTATCCTCGGGGAAACGGATCATAATATCGACTTCATCATCGGAGGTTTCCGGGCGGTAATCGGTGACTTTAATGCCGTTGGTAATCAATCGGACCGCCTGGCCAACCAGGGCAATACTGGCGCCATAGCGGCTGGCTTCCTCCCGGTTGACGATGATGCGCCACTCGATGCCCGGCAGTGGCCGGTCATCTTCCGCCCCGGAGAAACCACCAATATCGTCCATCATCCGGCGGATATCGGCGACTGTTTGATAGATCACCTCACTGTCGTAGCCGCTGACAAACAGTTTGATAGGTTTACCCTCACTGGGACCGTTTTCCGCTTTGCGGGTTTCTATGATGACACCGGGCAGGTCGGCGGTCTTTTGCCGCATCTGCGCCAGGATGTGGGCGGCTTTGTCACGCTTATCCCAGTCATCCAACTGGAACTGTATCACCCCGACCACATCTTCAGCGGCATCATTGGAGGATTGGTTGAAACTACGGGCATAGACTGATTTCAGTCCGGGGATATCCATCACCCGTTCCTCGACCTGTCGCAGTAACCGGTCTTTTTCATAAATAGACAGATCACCTCTGGCATGCAGATTGATCAGCACCATTTCCGGCTCGATATCAGGGAAAAACTCAACCCCTTTACCAAAAACAGCGTAGGCTCCGTAACTACTGCCAATCGCTATTAAGACCACAATAAACACCCGGATGGGGTAGTGCAGCAGCTTTGCCATCAGGCGGGTATAGGCACGGTTAAGGGCTGTTTTTGGCAGAGTATATTCATCGCTGTCATTTTGTTTTACGTATCGCTTTCTGGCGCTGACGGCGCCCAGTACGGGCATGAAGATCAGTGCCATAAACAGGGATGCGGTCAGGCAGACGACAACGGTGGCGGGCAGGTATTTCATGAACTCACCAATCACGCCGGGCCAGAACATCAGTGGCATGAACACCACCAGGGTCGTGGCGGTTCCGGCAATCACCGGCCAGGCCATCCGTGACGCTGCATAACGGAAGGCTTCCCGGCCACTCAGTCCCTGACTCATCCGTCGTTCCGCCAGTTCGGCAACGACAATAGCCCCGTCGACCAGCATTCCGACGACCAGAATCAGACTGAATAGCACGACGATATTGAGGGTGAAACCCATTAACTTCAGGACCATCATACTGGCAAGGAAAGAGCCAGGAATAGCCAGGCCAACCAGCAAAGAGGTGCGCAAGCCCATCGCCGCTAATACCACCACCATAACCAGAATGATGCCACTGAGAACATTATTCATCAGATCTCTGAGCATGCTTCTGATCTGGGTGGACTGATCGAGAATATAGGAGTATTTCAGCCCCTGGGGCCATAGCTGACTGCGTTCGGTAACGATTCGCTGGACCGCTTCAATGGTATCGATAATATTAGCGCCAACCTTTTTCTTCACCTCTAATACCATAGCAGCGCCGCCATCGACACGGGCGAAGCCTTCAGGGTCTTTGTAGGTTTTGCGGATTTTGGCAATATCGCCAACGGTGACCACGGTGCCATCAACTGATTTGACTGGCATATTGAGCATATCGCTCAACTCGGAAACCACCCCGGGTACCTTCAATACCTGACGGCCACTGCCGGTATCGACCGCTCCGGCTGCAACCAACTGATTATTCCGCGCGACGCTATCGAGTACGGTTTCGAAGTCCAGTTGATAGCTCTCCAGTAACTGAGGCTCTATCTCTATCTCCATCAGCTCTTCACGTTCGCCGCCAATATCAACCTCCAGGACACCCGCGATCCCTTCGACCTCATCCTGAAGGTCTTTGGCGACTTTCAGTTTAATCCGTTCTGAGACCGGGCCAGAGATGGCGATGTTCAGCACCGGGAACAGTGCGACGTTAACTTCGTGAATCTGTGGTTCATCCGCATCTGCAGGCAGTTTGCCTTTAGCGATATCGACCCGTTCACGAACATCCTGCAGCGCTGTATCACTATCGAAACCGGCATCAAATTCGAGGGTGACCGATGCATGGCCCTCTGAGCCCACCGAGCGCATCTCTTTGACACCCTCGATTGATTTCAGCTCTTTTTCCATTGGCCGCACTAACAGACGTACCGCATCATCGGGTGAAATCCCTTCAAAGGGGATTGAGACATAGATGATCGGGATCGCGACATCGGGATCCGCCTCTTTGGGAATACTCAGAAATGCAGACATTCCCCCTACGAGAAAGAACAGTAAGATAAGTATGCTGGTGCGGCTGCGGTCTATTGCTGCGGCAACAAGAGCGGCAATCATTGATCAGTTCTCCTGCAGTGACAGGTTGCTGACCTGCTTTGACATCAGTTCGGTATCGCTGACCGGTTCTACCTCTTCACCCACCGCAACAAAATCCTGGCCAATGGTGATCACGCGGGCTTCGTCATTGAGGCCACTGAGCCAGAAGCCGTTGCTATCGGTACGGATGATCTCGACGACGGTCTCGCTGACACGGTTCTGAGCATCGACCAGCCTGACCTGCAGGTTTCCTGCTTCATTCAACCCCAGTACCGAGCCGGGCAACAGGTGGCCGGATTGCTCTCCCGCGGGGAGTTTTAATGTTGCTGACAAGCCGATAATCCGCTGGTGCTGAGGGTTGGGTATCTGTACTTCAACCCGGTAACTGCGGGTGACCGGGTCCGCAACGGGGGCGATAAAATTTAAGCGGCCGGTCAGTGTCGAACCATTGCTCAGCGCTACATCGACCGGTTGATTCTCCTCCAGCTGTCCAACGCTGTGTTGTGGAACCTGGCCGGTGATTTTCACGGTGTCGTCATCGACCAGCTCCCCCAGGACATCACCGGCTTGCAGGTAATCACCCAGCTCAACCAGGCGGCGGTTCAAAACCCCGGTAAAGGGGACGGTGACCTGAGTCTCACCCAGCTCGTGCTCTATACGTGCCAGTTGAGCTTGTGCCGCTTCGACTCCGGCCTGATCGGCAAATACCTTATTTTCCGATTGCAGACCCTTGTTCTTCAGATTAATGCTGGCGGCCAGGTCACTTTTGCGCTGTTTCAGCAGGGCCTGCGCTTCAGCCAGCTGGGCGGCACGAAAGTCAGCGGATATCTGTAATAACGGGTCGCCAGCCTGTAGTCGCTGCCCTTCATCTGCGGAGAGGGCTTCGACGCGGCCATCAATCTCAGCTCTGAGCTCGATGGTGCGATTAGCTTCCACCTGCCCCTGTACCCGCACAAATTGCTGAACTTTCCGGGCGCTGGAATCGATGACTTTCACTTTCATGAGGGGCTTAGCCTGAGAGGACGGCTCTGATACCTGCACGGGAGCCTTGTCGTCCTGCATGCCTGAAGCCATCCAGGCTGTCATTAGCAAAGCCACCACAACCGCCATTATTACGGATCTGTTCATCGTTTTTCCTGTTTATCTGCTGGCTGACGGATAAGCGCTGCGATCATGTAGTCAACCACGTGATTAATATAGGCATCTTTTTGTTCGGCTGTTTGCATCATCTGCTGTTTACAACAGCCGCCTTCCTGCAACATCACGATGGCGCCTTCGAATGTCGCGCTTACCCCTGCCATCATCGTTTCACGGGGGATATCCGGATTTACATCGCCCTCGGTAATCCCTTTATAAACGGCCTGTTCAAATGCTTCGATAAACTGCTCTTCAGTGTCATCTAACTGTTGCAGATAGCTGCTGCTGATCTGTTCGCGGAACGCTTTTTGTCTGAAATGAAGATGCATATGCTGGTGAGCAACGTTTTCACGGTGATACTCAAGCGTGTATACCAGCATGCCGCGTATCTGTTGCACTCCGGTTAAATGGTCATCCGCTGCTAAGCGTTTAAGCTGTGTCAGCATCTGCCGGTAGTTATCCAGCAGCAGATGCGCATAGATATCATTTTTGCAGTCAAAATGTTTGTAAACGGTACCTTTGCCAATACCGGTGCATTGGGCGATTTTATCGACGCTGATCGTTTGCCATTGTTCGCCGGTTAATAGTGTCAGTGTAGTGTCGAGAATGTCCCGCTCGCGGCGCTCAAACTCTCTCATCTTCCGATTAGGGTGCATCTTTATCTGTCCAGAAAACCAAGGGTCATATTGTGACCGATGGTCACAGAAAATAACAGAGGCATTTTGTAGGGTTATCTGGCTTAGATGTATACAAAAAAATATCAACTTGTATCTATTTCTTTGCACCATAAGTAAACATTTTAATGCTGGTGGTTGCATGATTGCCTTCGGATGATGCACTGCGAAAAACTGTGTAAACGCAGCTGATCTTTACAAATCGTTTATTAACTCATTGTTTGTTACGGGTAATTTAACCATCTTCTGTTTTTTCTGACCGGTTGGCCAGGTTTTTGCTGAAGTAGTGCTCATATGTCCTGTCGGACGGTTTTAATTTCTTTAACGATGGAATGGGATGATGACCACTATGAAACGAACACTCGCACTGGCCACGCTATTAACAAGCGCTTTTGTTGCTACACCCGCTGCCGCTGAGATGCTCTGGACCAATACCAGTCTGAGCTACCTGAAAGGTGATGACTATAAATTTACACCGACCGGCAATATGGATGTTGTGACGCTGGAAAATGCAACCGGGCATAACTGGGGCGATACCTTTCTGTTTATCGATCGCACCATGCCTGAGGATGGTAAAAGCAGCTATTACGGTGAGTTTTCCCCGCGTTTGAGTCTGGGCTATGTGACCGGAAGTGATCTTTCCTTTGGGCCGGTTAAGGATCTGTTTCTGACCGGCACCTGGGAAGCTGGCGATGGTTTCGATAACTATCTCTATGGGGTGAGCGTTAGCCTGGATGTGCCGGGATTCCGTTACTTCAATGCCAGTGTATACAAAGCCTATAACGATCTTGCCGATAATGATGAGCAACTGACGCTGACCTGGGCCTACCCGATTGAAGCGGGTAGTCAGGAGTTTCTGATCGACGGCTTTCTCGACTGGAGTACCAGCAGTAAAACTAATGAGTCTGAGATGAACTTTACCCCTCAGATCAAATGGAATGCCGGTAAAAACCTGGGCCTGAAATCGCCTCTGTATGTGGGTATCGAGTACGCCTACTGGAACAATAAGTATGGCAGTACAACCGATGAGCGTTGTGCGTCTCTGCTGCTGAAATGGCACTTCTGAAACTGACCGTGCACTGGCAGGGTCGTTTACCCTGCCACGAAACAAGGAGGCCTTATGTCGACACAGCACTCTAACGACCTGATCTATTCGCTGGATTCAAAACCCGGAGTTTTAGAATCAGGCTTTGCAGCTCTACAGCATGTTCTGGCAAGTTTTATTGGTATTATCACCCCAACACTGATTATTGGCGGGGTGCTGGGATTGGGCGAACATGTCCCCTATCTGATCAGCATGGCCTTGATGGTATCGGGAGTTGGCACCATTATTCAGGCTAAGCGGCCTCTGGGTATGGGCGCTGGGATGATCTGCGTGCAGGGCACCAGCTTTGCGTTTCTCAGCTCGGTACTGGCTGCTGGTTTTATTGCCAAAGGTCAGGGGGGCGGCCCGGAAGAGATTCTCTCCCTTATTTTTGGCGTGTGTATGCTGGGTGCTTTTATCGAGATCTTTCTCAGCCAGTTTATTCATAAGCTGAAGCGAGTGATCACCCCTCTGGTCACTGGTATCGTGATTACCATTATTGGGGCGAGCCTGATCAAGGTGGGTATGACCGATCTGGCGGGCGGCTTTAAAGCGAAAGATTTTGGTGCTCCGGCGAACCTGATGCTGGGGGGCATTGTGCTGGTGAGCATTATTGCCCTTAACCGTTCCAGCAACAGCTGGATCCGCCTGTCATCAATTGTGATCGGCCTGGTGATCGGTATGATCATCGCCGGGTTTATGGGCAAGGTCAGCTTCGCTCATCTGGGCAGCCTGTCCGCGATCAGTCTTCCTGTACCCTTTAAATATGGTTTCTCGTTTGACTGGAGTGCATTCCTGCCGATTGCACTGATCTATATGATCACCGCAATCGAATCGACCGGCGATATCACCGCGAACTGTATGGTGTCAAAGCAACCGATTGCGGGTGAGGAGTATATTTCCCGGGTTCGGGGCGGCGTGTTTGCCGATGGTTTTAACTCCTTTCTGGCAGCGGTATTCAATACCTTCCCCAACACCACCTTCAGTCAGAATAACGGAGTCATCCAGCTAACCGGTGTGGCGAGTAAGCATGTGGCTCTCTATATTGGTGGCATTCTTATTCTGCTGGGGCTTTTTCCGATGATTGGTGGGGTGCTGCAGCAGATTCCAAAACCGGTACTGGGTGGCGCAACACTGGTCATGTTTGGCACCGTAGCTGCTGCCGGGATTAAGATTATTGCCTCAGAACATCTCGATCGTCGAAAGCTGCTGATTATGGCGGTTGCCTTCGGTATGGGGCTCGGCGTGACCATGACTCCCGGGCTGCTTGACCAACTGCCGAAGATGGTTCAGAGCGTCTTTGGCTCACCGATTACCACCGGTGGTCTGGCGGCGATCATTCTTAGCCTGGTGCTGCCTGAAGAGTCGATCGATGAGTAAGCGATGGCACCTGGTTAATCTCTGTCTCAGAGATTAACCAGGCACTTTTCAGGAGGGAAAAACAGGCAGTATAGCTGGTTGCTCATCAGGCTAGTGCCGCATCGGTGCCCTGCACCGTTTTTTAGTGCACAGCGATTGTGCGCCTGCACCATTGAATGGCAAGAGGAGCGATGCTTTTCGAATACGCTTTTCTTAACTTGTTGATTAAATGTATTTTTTGAAATTATGGTACTGATTCTGCAATACGTTAATTAGTCGTAGCAGATATGCGGCGCATACAATTTAGAAAAATTCGGACAAAGGCGTCCATCCCTTATCACTACCAGGTGATAGAGGGGTGGGCGCTTTTTTTTTGCCCTGCAGAAAGCGGCAAACAGATGAGAAACTTTACTTAATTAAATGAGGCAAAACTATGGCTTACTTAGAACCAAGTGAATTTGCGACCAAAATGGTCGACTCAGGTGAGCAGAAAATCTTCATGTCCACCAAAGATACCTATGTCCGCGCATTTATGGCGGGCGCGATTCTGGCGTTGGCCGCTTTTTTTGCCATCACGGTCGCCGTTAAAACGGGTATCCCATTGGTAGGTGCGCTGCTTTTCCCCGTTGGATTTATCATGCTTTACCTGTGTAAGTTTGACCTGCTTACCGGTGTCTTTACACTGGTTCCTCTGGCACTGATTGATAAACGTCCAGGCTGTACCATGAGTGGTCTGATGCGTAACTGGGGTCTGGTATTCCTCGGTAACCTGTCCGGCGCACTGATGGTTGCGTTCTTTGCTTCGTTTATTCTGACTTATGGCTACCAGACCGATGGTGGTGTGATTGCTGAAAAAGTAAGCAAGATCGGTGAAGCCCGTACACTGGGCTATCAGGCTCAGGGTGTTGGTGGCTGGTTTACTATCTTCATTCGCGGCATGCTGTGTAACTGGATGGTGTCCATGGGCGTTGTTGGTGCGATGATCTCTACTTCTGCGGGCGCTAAAATGGCTGCGATGTGGATGCCGATCATGCTGTTCTTCTTCATGGGCTTTGAGCACTCAATTGTTAACATGTTCCTGTTCCCGTTCTCTATGATCATGGGTGGTGACTTCACTCTTATGGATTACATCATCTGGAACGAGCTGCCAACGGCTCTGGGTAATCTGTTCGGTGGATTCCTGCTGGTGGGTCTGCCTCTTTACCTGACTCATGTTAAAGAGAGCAAAAGCAGTAAAGCATCTGCTCATACCGTAGCTGCTCTGTAATCTGGGTATTTAAAAGTGGAATGACCAGTAGAAATCCCGGTGATCGAAACAATCACCGGGATTTTTTGTTCAGGGCAGACAACTATGTCGTTACCTTCTAAGTTAACCCCTGATTTCTGGAAGAATCGTAGGTTGTATGAATAGCCAACTTAAGCTCAGCCTGGGGCAGTTCAGTGATAAAGGCGTCAAAGAGATCAATCAGGATTTTCATGGCGCCGTTATTCCACGCGAACCGCAGCTCAGTCTCAAAGGTGCCGCATTGGTTCTGGCAGATGGTATCAGTACCAGTCGTGTCAGCCAGATTGCCAGTGAAACAGCGGTAAAAAGCTTTCTGAATGACTATTTCTGTACTTCAGATACCTGGACCGTTTACACGTCTGGCCTGAGAGTACTTGAATCGGTCAATGGTTGGCTATGCTCCCAGACGCAACGTAGTGAGTTTCGTTATAACAAAGATAAGGGTTATGTCTGCACACTGAGTGCGGCCGTTTTTAAGGCATCGACGGTGCATCTGTTTCATGCCGGTGATAGCCGGATTTATCGGTTGCGTGGCCAGGGTCTGGAGCAGTTAACCAAAGATCACCGCAGCTGGATTTCGAAAGAGAAAAGTTATCTCAGCCGGGCAATGGGTGTTGATCTGGATGTTGAGTTTGATTACCAGACGGTTGCACTAAAACCGGGTGATTATTACCTGCTTTGTACGGACGGAGTTTATGAATTTATTGACACTGAGGATGTTCTGGAAGTCCTCAGTGAACATGCAGATGATCTGAACCTGGCTGCAGAAACACTGGTTCAGCGAGCCCTGGCACAGGGGAGTGATGATAACCTGACGTTGCAGATTGCCAGGGTCGATCGGTTGCCTTCTATGGAGGCAAGTACGCTGCAGCAGCAGGTCGAAGAGTTGGAGCTGCCACCGGTTTTGCATGCCCGCCAGACGTTTGATGGTTATCTGATCCTGCGAGAGATGCATGCCAACAGTCGCAGCCATGTTTATCTGGCTGAGGATCTTGAGGATGGCTCACGTGTTGTCATCAAAATCCCCTCTGTTGAACTACGCAACAATCCCGCGTATCTGGAACGGTTTCTGATGGAAGAGTGGGTTGCGCGGCGGATCAATAACGCGCATGTGATGAAAGCGGGTTTACAGAACCGCCAGCGGAATTATCTCTACAGTGTTACGGAATATATCGAGGGTATTACCCTTAAACAGTGGCTGATAGATAACCCGAACCCGGATATGGAAACCGTGCGGGGTATCATCGAGCAGGTGGCGAAAGGCTTACAGGCGATGCATCGCATGGAGATTCTGCATCAGGATCTTAAGCCTGATAACGTCATGATCGACAGCAGCGGTACGGTGAAGATCATCGACTTTGGAGGTGTCAGAATCGCCGGTATTGTCGAAGCAGAGAACACACTGGAACAGGATGAGATGCAGGGTACCGCGTTGTATATGGCGCCCGAATATTTTGTTGGAGAGATCGTTTCCCGACGCTCGGATCAGTTTTCACTGGCTGTACTGACTTACCATATGCTGTCAGGGCGCTTCCCCTACGATACTCAGGTGGCGAAGTCGCGCACAGTTTCTGCACAGAAACGACTGAAGTACCACAGTGTGCTTGATGATGAGCGTGAGATCCCCAGGTGGATCGACTATACCTTGCGCAAAGCGCTCAATCCCAACCCGTATAAACGTTATGAAGAACTCTCGGAGTTTCTTTATGACCTCAGGTATCCAAACCAGAAGTTTCTTAGCGAAACCCGTCCACCACTGCTGGATCGTAACCCGTTACTGTTCTGGAAAAGTATCTCTCTGATGCTCGCGGTGACGGTCGTCGTGCTTCTGGGGCAAATCCATAATCTTACTCAATAAAACGATCATATAAGGAGTCATTATTATGATAAGTAGCCGTGAAGAAGTAACTGCGCAGATCCTCGCACAGAAAGTCGTCAAGGGGATCAAGTGGAGCACTGTCGCTGAAGCCGTCGGTTTATCAAAAGAGTGGACAACTGCCGCGTGCCTCGGGCAGATGGCCCTTGATAAAGAGCAGGCCTCCAAAATAGGTGAGATCTTTGAGTTAACTGACGAAGCGGTCGCCTGGCTGCAGATAGCGCCATATAAAGGTTCACTGCCGACAGCGGTGCCAACCGACCCTCTGATCTATCGCTGGTATGAGCTGGTTAATGTTTATGGCAGCACAATCAAAGAGTTAATTCATGAAGAGTTTGGCGATGGCATTATGAGTGCAATCGACTTCTCAATGGACATTCAGCGGGAACCCAACCCCAACGGTGACCGGGTGAATGTCGTTTTCTCGGGTAAGTTTTTACCCTATAAAACATACTGACAGTGACGCGCTGGATATAAAAAACACCGCAGTGCGGTGTTTTTTTTTAGCGTCAGTATTTAGCTTAGCCGACAATGCCTACACCGTGGTCGACATAGTGGATGCTGCCGGAAGTGCCTTTTGACAGGTCGCTGAGGAAGAACATTGCCGCATCGCCAACCTCTTCAATAGTGGGTAGCTGATGGTCTACGGCTTTATGCTGGTTGTATTCAAGCATGGTGGCGAAATCTTTAATACCGCCTGCTGCGCGGGTTGCAATGGTGCCGGGAGAGATGCAGTTGACGCGGATATGTTGTGGCCCCAGATCCCGTGCCAGATAGCGGGTAGCTGCTTCCAGTGCGGCTTTGGCGCAGCCCATAATGTTGTAATCCCCGGTGGTCAGCGCACTGCCCAGATAGGAGAAGTTGATCATCGAACCGCCATCTTTCATCAGCTCTTTGGCAAACGAAGCCATATGGATAAAGGAGTAGCAGGAGACATCCATTGCCTGGGCAAAACCTTCGCGGGAACACTCAGATATGGGCGCATGCAGGTCTTCCAGCGGGCAAAATGCCAGCGAGTGAACCAGGCCGTCGAGAGAACCCCAGGCTTCTTCGATCGCTTTAAACAGGTCAGCCATCTGTTGTTCCTGAGTCACATCCAGAGGCATGATAATCGACGCTTGCAACTCTTCAGCCAGCGGACGGACAAAACGCTCTGCTTTGTCATTCAGGTAGGTTATAGCGAGTTCAGCACCCTGTTCATGCAATTTTTTTGCAACGCCGTAAGCGATGCTTTTGTCGTTGGCGATTCCGACAATTAGTACTTTTTTCCCAGCCATCAATAAGTTAGACATCTTGGCTCACCCTTTTAAAAAATCAATTAGTTAGGTTATACGAGGCTGATTTCAGAATTATGAAAGGCTATTTTTATTAGTTGAATCTGTGTCGCTTCGAGAATTTGTGCTATGCACAATTGCTAGGGTTATTATAACGACTAAAGTCTAAATATGTAGAGGGGAATTCCCCTTAAAATGAGTATCTGCCTGCGCCGTAAACGCTTTGACAGTTTATGGGGGGCTCGATCTGGCCGACCGCTCAGGCCAGATCGGTTGAGAGGGGGTTAGTTGCCCAGTGCGGTGCCCTCTCTACGGGGGTCTGCCGCGCTGCCCCATGAGCCATCACTCTGGCGGAAAAATCCATGTAATCCGCTGTTCTGATCCCGGATCTTAATCTCATGACCCAGCGCTTTGAGTGGTTCGGCAAACCGTTCTGCAGTAGTGCCTGCTTCCAGTTCTGTAACACCATTGCGATTAACCACATGGGGACTGTTAAACGCCTGTTGCAGCGAAATATCAGAGCTGAGTTTACGATAGAGGTTTTCAGCGACATAGCTGATGATCCGGCTGCCACCGGGGGAGCCCAGTGCAGCGATTAACTGATTATTTTCATCAAATACCATCATCGGCGACATCGAACTGCGGGGGCGCTTGCCGGGTTGAACCCGGTTTGCCACCGGTTTCCCGTCAACCTCGGCAACAAATGAGAAGTCAGTTAACTGATTGTTCAGCAGAAAGCCGCCTGCCATCAGGGTGGAGCCAAAGGCCATCTCAATACTGGTAGTCATCGAAACCGCATTGCCCCAGCGATCAACGATCACAAAGTGGCTGGTACAGGGCAGCTCAGGAGAGCGATCATCGGCACGACTGATCTTGTTGGGTAACTCACCGGGAGCCGCTTTCCCCATATCGCGGAGAGGGCTGATGAGCTGGCTGCGCTGGCGGAGGTATTCGTCATCCAGCAGCTCATTCACCGGCACAGGGATGAAATCGCTGTCCGCCAGATAACGGGCCCGGTCGGCATAGGCCAGACGGCTTGCCTGGGTAAACAGGTGATAGAACTCGAGGCTATCCGGTGGCAACGCTTGCGGTTCAGCTAACGCCATCAGTGTAAGGATCTGCAGGGTGGTAACTCCGCCTGAAGTCGGTGGCGGAAAACCGCAGACCCGATACTGTCTGAACGGCCGGCAGATTGCCTGGCGTTCAACCGCCCGATAGTTTTGCAGATCGCTCAGGGTAAGTTTGCCCGGGTTATCCTTTGCCTGTTTTATCGCCGTGATGATTTTACCTGCCAAAGGCCCCTGATAGAGTGTTTTAGCACCCTGCTGTGCAATCTGCCGCAGAGAGTCTGCCAGTGCCGGATTAGTTAACAGATATCCTTCGGGCAGAGGTTCCCCGTCTGCGGTAAAGAAATATTGCAGGGCTTGCGGATAGCGTCCAAGCCCTGGATTGATCTTCGATGCTAACAGCTGGTGTAACCGTGGGGTTACGTTAAAACCGGCTTCTGAGGTCGAAATTGCGTCATCAAACAGTTTTCCCCAGGGCAGCTTGCCATACTTTTTCTGGCTCAGCTCCAGCATCGCCAGAACCCCGGGCGTACCGACTGAGCGTCCTCCCACCATGGCATCCCACCAATTCATGGGCGTGCCACTGGTTGTGAGAAACAGATCTTCAGTGGCAGCAGCAGGGGCTGTCTCCCGGCCATCAAATGCGGTGATTTTTTGCGCACTGTTATCCCAGTAGAGCATAAACGCACCGCCGCCGATACCAGATGACTGAGGCTCAACCATCGTTAGCATCGCCTGGACCGCAACGGCGGCATCCGCGGCACTGCCACCCTGTTGCAGTATGTTGTATCCCGCCTGCGTTGCGAGAGGGTGGGCGGAGACAACCAACTGCTGGCGGGCTCTGACCGTTGCCTGCGTCTGAACCCCTGTTGCTGACTCCGGGGCCAGATCTTCATTAACCGCATAAAGAAACGATGGGAACAGGGCGGTAGTCGTCAAAATGACACTGAGAAGCACGTTGCGCATAACTGAGTTCCTGATTCTGGTTTATCCGTCAGAAAGGGGGGCTGAGCTGTAATTAAAGCAGATATTCAATAAAAGGGGCTCGCTTTGCAAAAAATATCATATAACTCAAGTAGTTGACCTGTCGGTGAACAGACAACAGCGATTTCTCTGCACAGAGTAACCCGAAATGGTGAGCTTATTGCTGCTGGCTGGCTGGGCGCTAACTATACTGGAACCAATTAAAGATCGTACTTTTCAGGCCGATAGCTCTTCGATGGCCTGTGAATTGGAGAATGCCCTTTGTCTATAGCAGTTAAATCTATCTTCAGCTCGGATAAAGATTCCAGAGTAATCCGCATGGTGTTATTGAATGATCATGAAGGCAAGGCTCTGGTGCTGTTACCGGCGAATATGCTGTTAAATCTGGTGAGTATCTGGAAACATTCTGGCCGACATCTGCAACCTGTCAGATGTAAAGACGCTTCAAAATTTTTCAATCAGGCCGCCCTGAAGTCACAGGCCGGTCAGGAAAAACTGTTCCAACTGCCGGTATTTATCGATCAGTCGCTGGCGGATTATGAGCGGTTTGATGTGGTGGAGTCTTATACCGGGCTGGCTTTTGAGGCCCAGAGTGAGTGGTTTGGGGATCACATGTCCCTCTGCTCGTTGGGGCTGACCTCCCAGTCGATTGACCAGCATCAGCAGGACGGCAGTGATGAACAGGTGATTACCCGGGCTGTTGAGCGCTTTACCACGCTGCGGATTCAGCAGCGTCTGGAGGATACTCTTGGACTACCGCCGTTACCGCCGTCCATGAAACGCCTGGTAGAACTGCGTTCTGATCCCACTGCAGGAATTGATGATCTGGTGCCTTTGGTACGGGGGGATGCCAGTCTGGCGGCCCAGGTCATGAGCTGGGCAGCGTCACCCTATTATGCCGCTCCGGGCGAGGTGCATTCGGTTGAAGATGCTGTCATCCGGGTGCTGGGGTTTGATCTGGTGGTGAATCTGGCGCTGGGGGTCGCGATGGGTAAAACCCTCAAGGTGCCTGATGATACGCCGCGTGATGGCATTCCCTACTGGAAACAGTCTGTTTACCTTGCTGCCGCGACTGAGCTGGTGTGTAAAAAGATGCCTGCCGAGATCAGGCCAAAACCGGGGCTGGTGTATCTGGCCGGGTTGTTACAAAACTTTGGCTACCTGATATTGGCGCACCTGTTTCCGCCTCATTTCTCTTTGTTGTCCCGCTATATTGAAGCGAACCCTCATATGGCGCTGGAGTTTATTGAGAAGCAGGTGATGAATGTCACCCGCGAGCAGATTGGTGGCTGGCTATTGGATAACTGGGGATTGCCCGAGGTGGTGGTTGAGGCGGTACGCTACCATAATGATCTGAATTATGACGGGCTGGCGAGCCATGAAGCGAAGCTGATCTATGTGGTTAGCCGGGCGCTGCGCAGCAAGGAACTGGCGGATGGTCCGGTTGAGGCGATTCCTGATTCGGTGCTCAGTGAGTTACGCATAACGCAGGCCGATGTGGATGAGGTACTCGACCACATTGTGGCGAGTCGTGGTGAACTGGATGCCCTGGTGCATACCATTATGCACGCCCATTAAGCCAGGCTAAGAGGGGAGAGACTACGATATTGATCCGCTAATCATTGCGTTTCAGATCGCGGTCTCGCTCTCCAGTTGTTCCAGTTGTTCGACCTTTTCCATCCATTCGGATTCAATTGCATCCGCCTTCTGCTGCAGTTCGCCCTGGCGCTGCAACTGCTGTTTCAGCTGCTCTTTATTGCTCTCTTCATACAGCGAAACATCAGCCAGGGTGGTTTCAATCTGCTGTAGCGCTTGAGTGACGTTGTCTAAATCCGCCTCCAGCTTTTCAATCGCTTTTCGCAGCGGGCGCAGGGCGTTACGCCGTTCAGCGTCGAGTCGTTTCTGCTCTTTCTTTTCTGCAGCACTGAGGGAACGGTTTTCCTTCGGCTCCTCAATGACCTGATTCTGAGTCCGGCGCTGGGCTGTGAGCCACTGCTGGTAGTCGTCCATATCACCGTCAAAGGGGGATACCTGACCGTTGGCGACCAGCAGGAACTGATCAACGGTATTGCGCAGCAGGTGGCGGTCATGGGATACCAGAATCAGTGCGCCATCAAAATTTTGCAGCGCCAGCGTCAGCGCATGGCGAACCTCCAGGTCCAGATGGTTGGTCGGTTCATCCAGTAACAGCAGGTTGGGCCGTTGCCAGGCGATCAGTGCCAATGCTACCCGGGCTTTTTCACCGCCGGAAAAACGTTTCACCGGTTCCAGTGCCCGGTCGCCATTAAAGTCAAAGCTGCCCAGGTAGTTACGAATCTCCTGATCACTGGCTTTTGGTGATATTCGCTGGATATGCAGGGCGGGTGAGGCTTCCAGATCCAGGGCTTCGAGCTGATGCTGGGCAAAATAGCCAATCTTCAGATGTTCGCCAGCCTGATACAGACCATCAATCAGCGGCAGGTCCCGGGTAAGGGTTTTAATCAGGGTGGATTTACCCGCGCCATTCGGCCCCAGCAGACCGATCCGGTCTCCCGGAGAGAGTGTCAGCTTTACGTCGTTAAGAATCGGCTGGCTGTAACCGAGCTGGCAGTTATCCAGACTCATCAGGGGAAAGGAGATCTTATCCGATGACTGAAAGGAGAAGCTGAACGGGCTGTCCACATGGGCGGGAGCGATCAGCTCCATCCGTTCCAGCTCTTTAACCCGGCTTTGCGCCTGCTTCGCTTTGGTCGCCTTGGCTTTAAAACGGCGTACAAAGCTTTCAATCTCGGCGATTCTGACCTGCTGCTTCTCAAACTGCGATTGCTGCTGTGCCAGCCGTTCCGCCCGGCGCTTTTCAAAGTCGCTATAGCCGCCTTTATACAGTTCGGTTTTCTGCTGATGCATATGCACAATATGGGTGCTGACCGCATCGAGAAAGTCGCGGTCGTGGGAGATCAGCAGCAGAGTACCCTGATAGTTTCGCAGCCACTGCTCCAGCCAGATCGTGGCATCCAGGTCCAGGTGGTTGGTGGGCTCATCCAGCAGCAGGATATCGGAATGACTCATCAGAGCCTGTGCCAGGTTGAGGCGGATACGCCAGCCTCCGGAAAACGTGTTGACGGGTCGTTCGGCATCACGAGGGGCAAAACTCAGACCACTTAATAACTGATGCCCGCGGGCTTCGGCACTGTAGCCATTAATGGCATCGAGTTGAGCATGTAACTCGCCGATGCGGTGATGATTGTCGCTCTGCTCTGCCTCAGTCAGTGCCTGTTGAATGGCACGTAGTCGCTGGTCGCCATCGAGGACATAATCGATGGCGCGCTGGTCACTGTCGGCGACCTCCTGAGCCATATGGGCGATGGTCAGATTGCCTGGCAGCTGCAGGTCGCCTTCATCGGGCTGCAGCTGACCGAGAATTAATTTAAAGAGTGAGGACTTACCAACGCCGTTGGCACCCACAATACCGACTTTCTGATTGGCGTGAATCGTCAGCTGCGCTCTGTCTAGCAGGCGCAGGGGTCCTCGTTGTAAGCTAAGCTGGTTTAACTGAATCATGGCGGCGGATTTTATCACAGATGTCAGAAAATAATGCCTTTTGGAACTATGCCGTAGCGATCTATTCTGACCCGGCTATCGAACAGCTGTGTCTGCGGTTGCAAAACCGTTATCAATTGAGCGTAAACGATCTGTTGTTTGCCTTATGGCTGGCGCATCTGGGGCGGCAACTGCCTGAGACTCTGGATTATGCGGGTGTCCGGGAGTGGCGTATCAATATGCTTGAACCCCTGCGTCTGCTGCGCTATCAGCTGCGTCAGTCAAAGCGTTCAAGCGCAGAAGAGGAATGTTATCAGCGGTTGAAAAAAGCAGAACTGGCCGCAGAAAGAGTGGAATCAGGTTTGCTCTATGATCTGAGAGATCGCTGTCCTGATGTCTCTGGTACAGCAGGTGATATGAATCAACTGGGCTATGTTAATCTGTGTACTGCGGCGGGTACCGACCCTGTTATGACAGGAGATCTGCAGGCTCATTTTCAACAATTAGTTGAGAAAGCAATCGGGTGCGGTGGTAATTAACTGAACTTTTCAGTTTAATGGTTTACTAACAGCAGATAACTGACCCCTAGGGATTAAGGAATGACAATGAAGAAAACGCTGGTGGCCGTGGCCGTAGCAAGTATTGTGTTGGTGGGATGTGGCCCCGACAAAGATGATAAAGCCGTCGCAAAGGTTGAAAAACCATACTCTCTGGAGACTGATCAGCAGAAACTGGGATACAGCCTGGGTCTGATGTTGGGCGAACGGCTGAAAGCCGATGTTGCTGAGCTTGATGTTGATGCGCTGCGACGCGCAGTAGAAACGGTGTACTCTGGTGAGGAGCCGCTGCTGAAACCGGATGAGGTTGAAGCCACAATGATGGCCTTCCAGAAGAAAAAAATGGAAGAGAAGCAGGCCGAGTTTAATAAGCTGGCAGATGAAAACCTGAAGAAAGGTGAAGCGTTCCTGGCTGAGAATGGCAAAAAAGAGGGTGTTATCACAACCGAATCCGGGCTGCAGTATGAAGAGCTGACCGCCGGTGAGGGAGCCAGCCCTAAGCCTGAAGATACTGTGAAAGTACATTATCGTGGTTCGCTGATCAGCGGTACCGACTTTGATAGTTCCTATAGTCGTGGTGAACCGGTTTCTTTCCCTCTGAATGGTGTGATTCCGGGCTGGACCGAAGGGCTTCAGCTGATGAAAGTGGGGGGGAAAGCTCGCCTTGTACTTCCGGCTGATCTGGCATACGGCCCCGGTGGCATGGGTGACGCGATCGGACCCAATGAGACGCTGGTGTTTGAGGTTGAGTTACTGGATATTAACCCATCTGAATAACGCACTGAATATAAGCCGTACTTTAAAAACCACCCATCCGGGTGGTTTTTTTTGGTGCGTACCTATTTTTTCGTGATCGAAAATGTCAGTTTTTTTGACTGTTTTTGACAGTTTAATTGTAAATTTATTACAACATTATTTAAAAGCTGCATGAAAATAGTTAGTTAATTAGCTGCTTTCTGTACAGTCGGAAAACAGTTGCTACACTAATAGACTGAAAGTTAACTATATGGATTAAAAGAATAAAGAAGTGGAACGCTCTTTGCTTAGCATAGTGCTGTAGCTGTGCTGCTGAACATAGCCCGCTTTTGTTATTCATTAATTCGTTACAAAGAGGAAGCATCCAATGAAGAAAACCCTGATATCTGCTGCCGTCCTGATGGTTGCAATGACAGGTACAGCAATGGCTGGTACTTTGGAAACTGTGAAGGAACGTGGCGCACTTCAGTGTGGTGTAACGAGTGGTGTCCCTGGCTTCTCGGTGCCTGATGATAAAGGTAACTGGAAAGGTCTGGACGTTGACGTATGCCGGGCGGTGGCCGCCGCCGTGCTGGGTGATGCAACTAAAGTTAAGTATATTCCACTGAATGCTAAAGAGCGTTTTACTGCGCTGGTGTCCGGCGAGATTGATATGCTGTCCCGTGTGACCACCTGGACACAGACCCGCGATACTCAGCTGGGTATCAA
>NZ_FOGB01000007.1:0-88412 GCF_900111095.1 Amphritea atlantica
GTGCATAGACTGGTCAGGGAGGGGGCCAAACTCAGAGCGCAGTGCAGCAACCATCCAGCCAGACAGGTAGAGGTATTTACGGTCAGTGCTGTTGAAGTGCTTCTTAATAGAGATCAGTTTTTGCTGACCGATAAAGCCATGCCAGCAGCCCAGAGACTGAGTGTACTGAGAAGAGTCATTATCGTAACGCTCCATGTCTTTACGCATGATAGCGGCGGTGTATTTAGCGATATCCAGACCGGTTTTGAATTTGTTCTGCGCACGCATACGGGCAGCGTATTCAGGGTTGATCGCGTTCCAGGCAGAACCGTAGGTCTCTTTCAGCGCGGCAACTGTTTCGATATCTTTATTTAGAGTAGACATGGTATTTCCTTCTCTCGTTCATCTGGCAGCTATGTGTGCTGCTCTGTTATTTGGTATGAAATCTATTCTAGGTGGGCGGTTAACATAAAGGAAATAAATGGTTATTATATAGAGTATTCACAGTATGAATGAATATAGTAACACTCAGGAATGATGGGCTTTGTATGAATCTTGATAGGATCGATCTGAACCTTCTGGTATACCTTGATGTGCTGCTTCGGGAACGCAATGTCACCCGTTCGGCCAGCTTGCTGGGAATCACTCAGCCAGCCATGAGTAATGGTTTGCGTCGTCTGAGAGAGACGCTGGGCGACCCGTTGTTGGTTCGCACCAGTGAAGGAATGGCCCCAACGGAAAGGGCTCAGGCGCTGCAACCCCTACTGCGCCAGATACTGTCCTCTGTGGAGCAGGTTATCGAACCCAGCAGTTCTTTCGACGCCAGCACCAGTGACCGGGTATTCCGGATTATGACCAGTGACTATGGTGAGTCAACACTGCTGCCCCGGCTGCTTAATCGGCTGCGAAAGCAAGCTCCTAATGTCGTGCTTGATATCATGACCCCCAGTGATATGAGTTTTACTGAGGTTGAACAGGGGTTGGTGGATCTGGTGATTAACCGGTTTGATACGATGCCGCAGGCGTTCCATCAGAAAACGCTGTGGACTGATGGTTTTTCCTGCCTGTTTGCGGTTGATAACCCCATATCCCATAACTTTTGTCTTGAAACCTATCTTCAGGCCAGACACGTCTGGGTGAGTAAAACCGGCATGGGGGCGGGAATGGGGCTCACCCCGAAAGATATAAAACGTTTAGGCTGGGTTGATGAGGCGCTGGAAAAGGAGGGTCATCAGCGCCAGATTACGGTTTTTACCCGGCATTATCAGTCTGCGGTGTTGATGGCACAACAGAAGGGATTGGTCGCTACCGTTCCCACCCGTGCAGCGACTGCACACTCTGATAATCCTCGCCTGATCATCAAAAAACCACCATTCCATATTCCTGATTTCGAGCTGAAGATGGCCTGGAGTCCGCTGCTACAGCACAATGTTGCCCATCAATGGCTGCGCAACCTGATTGCGGATGTGGCAACGACATAACAGCGGCTCCACTGCATCAGAGTGGATATCGCGGTTATTCAGAGTATTGATGGTAAGCTCTGAGTCACCAGCCTGTAGAGCTGGTGTTTAAATGGAATGTTATAGGTTTTGCGGCATATATAAATGGTGGATTAGCCTTTATAATTTTATCCGGGCTCAGACAGGGCGCATACATTGGTTAACAGAAAAGGAGATCAGGATGCTGATCAGCAATATGGAGATACTGCCGGGAAAAGAGGTTAAAACCCATCTTGGTCTGGTGCAGGGTAGCTCGGTACGGGCCAAGCATGTTGGGCGCGATATTATGGCGGGGCTGAAGAATATTTTCGGTGGTGAGTTAAAAGGCTATACCGAATTGCTGCAGGAGTCCCGTGATGAGGCGATGGAACGAATGAAACAGCAGGCCGAGTCGATCGGAGCGAATGCGATACTCAATGTCCGCTTTTCAACCTCTTCAGTCGCTCAGGGAGCTGCTGAGATCTATGTTTATGGTTCAGCGGTTATTCTGGAGTAATCCTGATGACGAATCTGATTATATTTCTGGTGCTGATGACGCTGGGCTATCTGGTCGGTCAGATGGCGGAGAAAAAGCACTATAAATCTATCATTCAGCGTGAAAAACAACTGAGAGAGTTGCCGACAATTGCCAGCCGTTTTCCTCCCACCGATAAGCTGTTTGATCAACACCTGGTGATGGGCAATACAGTTATCTCGGTAGATTATTTCAAACGGTTTATCGCCGCGCTGCGTAATCTTCTCGGAGGCAGGGTGACCTCCTATGAGTCACTACTCGATCGTGCCCGCCGTGAGTCTCTGTTGCGAATGAAACAGCAGGCTGAAGCGATGGGGGCAGAGTATGTGTTTAACGTAAAATACGAAACTGCTTCCATTTCCAAAGGACGCAAAAACGCAATCGGTTCGGTAGAGGTGCTTGCCTATGGCACAGCACTGATCGCATCTGGGTCGGGCAATGAAGTTTGAGCATCGGGAGATTCCGGAGGGGATCAATGTCACCGATGTTCATCCTCTGAAGGAGCTGGCAGTCCTGCTGACGGGGGCCGCTATTTTAATTGTTGCCGTGGTCTATATTTTGGGGCTTTCAGCAGGTTTTATGGCGCCCTATATCCCTTTTGCAGCAGAACAACGACTGGTTGCCTCAGCTTCCTATGCGATTGAGCCACATACAGATACAGACGTAGAGCGCTACCTGCAGCAGGTGACTGATCGGGTCGTTAAGGTGATGGATCTGCCTGAAGAGATCGACATAACCCTGTATTATTCCGCTGGCGATACAGTCAATGCGTTTGCTACCCTGGGAGGCAATGTCGTGGTGTTCAGAGGCTTGTTGGAAAAGCTCCCCAATGAGAACGCGCTGGCGATGCTGCTGGCTCATGAAATTGCCCATGTAAAGCACCGGGACCCGATTGTCAGTCTGACCCGGGGGGTGACTATCAGCTCCGCTTTAGCGCTGTTGCTGGGAGTCAGCGATCTTGATGTGATGGGAGATGCAGGGGTCTATACGATGCTGCATTTCAGCCGGAAGATGGAGCAGCAGGCAGATATTGAAGCGCTGCAGGCGGTGTACAAACTCTATGGGCATACCCATGGTGCTACCGATCTGTTTGATACGATCAGCGCCTGGCACAAAGCATCTGAGAGTAGTGAGGGTATCGAGTTGATGCAATCCCATCCACTGGACCGTAACCGGATCAAAAACCTGAATGCCTTTGCTGTCTCAAATGAATGGCCGCAAGCAGGGGTGATTACACCTTTACCTCAGTCTTTTCTCGATGGGCTTAAACAGAGCTCAGATGACATTCAGGATGAATAGTCGCGACGACCTTCGCTCAGGAGTTTTTGTTTTGATTCCTGCTTAATGATGACTAAGCCATGATTTTACTTTGCAAGCGCAAAGCACGTTCTAACAGCGTTTGACAATCCACTTCCCATGTATAACCATAAGCCCATGAAAACGAATCTTAAGCAGCAATCAGTACGAATTATCATCATTCCTTAGGAATGGTGGGCTTGTTGTTGCGCGTTTAAAGTGTCAAACCCACCCCTCAGAGGTGGGTTTTCTGTTTCTGCCTCATGGGAATAATTCATTTTATGGAGGCAGTGTGAAAAAAGTTGCAGTGTTTGGTAAGCCCGGCAGTGGTAAATCCACGTTAAGCAGAGCGCTGGCGTCAGTGACCGGTATACCGCTACACCCACTCGATTCTATGGTGTATCAGAAGAGCGGTGAACTGGTGGAGCGCAAGCTGTTTGATGAGGCGCATGAAAGAGTCCTCTCATCTGATCGCTGGATCATCGATGGCTTTGGTCCGCTGGAGTCGTTTTATAAGCGTCTTGAATCCGCTGATACCCTGATCTATATCGATCTGCCGTACCGGACCAGTTACTGGCTGGTGACAAAGCGACTTTTAAAAGGCCTGATGGTGACGCCGGAGGGCTGGCCAGAAGGGAGTTCAGTTGTCAGGGGAACGATGCAAAGCTATAAAGTGCTGCGATTGTGTCCCCGATTCTGGAACGAGGCGTTTATGGGCAGGCTGGAAACCTTATCGACTGACAAGACGCTGTATGTGATCCGTTCCGTTGCTGAACTCAATCGTTTTGTGCCTGAGCATATCAGCGAGTAGTACCGCATGGATGAGTTACAACGGCGTCAGGCTTGAGATGCGTAGCCCTGCTGGCTTTGATGAAGTCAAATAGTCTGAAGGGTTAATGGAATCCTGAAGAGGACGGCAGTAGTCGGTGTCTATAACGGATGCTATAACCGACAATGCCGCCTCTTGATCAATCCTGTTGATGTTTCAGGTTAACTGTTTATTCCGCTTTCCATGCGGCGGCTGCAGCAAAAAATGAAAATGTTTCATTGGTCAGCTGGGTGTCGTCACCTGGTGGAAAATAGCTTAGCTTGACGATCACAGTATTGCTGGCCGGATCAACGAAGATAAACTGTCCCTGTAAACCAATCGCTGAATAAGCGTCGCTGTCAGCAACGGTCCACCACTGGTAACCATAGCCACCGGGGCCGCCATCGCGGTCTTCAGGGCCTACCGATTTTGTCGAAAGTTTGACCCACTCTGGTGAGACGATCTGTTTGCCGTTGATACGTCCCTCTTGCAGCATCATCTTGCCAATACGGGCATAGTCTCTCATCGTTGCATTGTAGCCTGCGCCGCTGAATTCCCGTCCTACACCTGGCTGTCCATCCATGATGAAGAAACCATCAGATTCTGCACCCATTGGTTCCCACAGATGTTTGGTCATATAGGAAGCGATATTTCCGCCATCTGAGATCCGTTCAATCAGCAGACCCAGGACTGCGGTATCGATGGTTTTATAAGCAAATACTTCACCCGGTTTATGGGCGCGTTTGATGGTTTTGGCCGGCTCGACGAAGCGGGCAACATTCTTCACCAGTGCGAGAATATGGTTGCGGGCTGCCAGACCAGGGTTTTCGAAGTCATACCGTTCTTCATAATCGACACCGGAACGCATACCCAGTACCTGACGAATCGTTACGCCTTTGTAGGCTCCCTCTTTCAACTCAGGCAGGTAGGTGGTGATATCATCATCCAGCGACTTAATACGACCCTCCTCTAGGGCACAACCGATCAGGATCGAGGTCAGCGATTTCGTCATCGACCAGCCCATAAAGCGGGTCTTAGCATCACTGTTATTACGATAGTTCTCATAGACGATATTACCGTCTTTCATTATCAGCAGGGCATTGGTGTAGGTTCGGTCGAGAAACTGTTCCGGCGTATAGCGTTGGCCATCAAACTGATAGCTGAAGTTGAGTGATCTATCGGTGCGGGCCAGCGGGGAGGGAGTGCCTGAATGGGGGACCTTACGGGTCGTAAACAGTGAATCCATGCTGCGGAAGGTCAGGGTGTTGAAGTAGGGTTGTAACATCGCCCAGCGGGTGTTCTGAACCGCTACTGGTACATCTGATACGGGGCCTACTGCTGCTACCAGTGGGTCAACTGTGGATGCTGCGTTCACACTTCCTCCGCTGAGCATTGTGGCCATGACACTGGCACAGGCCAGGGCAGATTTTAAAGGGTATTTTTTGCTCATCAGCATGTAACTCCTTTTGATTATTATATTTTCAGATCTAAAGTTGTTTATAGCCAAAACAATTTGTACTTAAATCTATTCAGAGCTTACGTCCGGGTGTAACTAAGGGCTATATCACGGAAGTGGTAGTGAGCTGATAGTGCTCCAGCGTGGGTGATGGAGTCAGTTAATTCAGAAAGAGGGGAAGAATGTTAAGACGGAGAAAAATGAGGCGGGTGCAATGAAAAGGCGCATCCATGAGGAGTACGCCCTTTAGTATTAGCAGATTAACGGTTTAGTTAAGATCAAAACGATCGGCATTCATTACTTTGTTCCAGGCGTTCACAAAATCGGTGACAAACTTCTGCTTCGCATCACTCTGCGCATAGACCTCAGCGATCGCCCGCAGTTGCGAGTTAGAACCAAATATCAGATCAACCCGGGTTGCGGTCCATTTGAGTTCGCCAGTGCGGCGATCATAGCCTTCAAACAGCGTCTCATCTGCAGAGGTTGGCTTCCATTTAGTCCCCATATCCAGCAGGTTGACAAAGAAGTCATTGCTCAGGGTTTGTGGTCGCTGGGTAAAGACGCCATGCCGGCTGTGGCCGGTATTGATATCCAGCACCCGCAGACCGCCAACCAGTACCGCCATTTCAGGAGCGGTGAGATTGAGCAACTGACTTCTGTCGATCAGCAGTTCTTCTGCAGACACGCTGTAGCGGGCTTTCTGGTAGTTTCTGAAACCGTCGGCGTATGGTTCGAGAGGGGCAAACGAATCGATATCAGTCTGCTCCTGAGAAGCATCGGCACGCCCCGGTGTAAACAGCACTGTAACCGGCTGACCGGCATCATTGGCGGCCTGCTCGATGGCGGCAGCGCCTCCCAGAACGATCAGATCGGCAAGAGAGACCTGTTTAGTGTTTCCATGGGTTGTGTTAAACCGGGTCTGAATCCCCGTCAGGGTATCCAATACCCTGGACAGTTCGTCAGGCTGGTTAACCTCCCAGTCTTTTTGTGGAGCCAGGCGGATACGGGCTCCGTTAGCTCCGCCACGCATATCGGAACCCCGGAAGGTGGATGCCGATGCCCAGGCGGTGCTCACCAGCTGAGACACAGACAACCCAGATTTCAGAATTTCATCTTTAAGCACCACAATATCCCGGTTGTTGATCAGTTCATGATCAACCGCTGGAAGTGGATCTTGCCAGATAAGCTCTTCGGAGGGCACTTCAGGGCCAAGATAGCGTGACAGCGGGCCCATATCCCGGTGCGTCAGCTTAAACCAGGCGCGGGCGAACGCGTCGGCAAACTCATCGGGATTTTTGTGGAAATGCTCGGATATCCGGCGATATTCAGGGTCTTCCCTCAGCGCCATATCGGCGGTTGACATCATGGGGGCATGTCGTCTGGATGGATCATGGGCATCGGGCACGGTGTCAGCGGCTGCGGGATCTTTCGGCGTCCACTGCTGAGCGCCTGCCGGGCTTCTGGTGAGCTCCCATTCGTAGCCCAGCAGAGTATCGAAATAGCTGCTATCCCACTGGGTTGGCGTGGCTGTCCAGGCGCCTTCAAGACCGCTGGTGATGGTATCCACACCTTTACCTGTGCCCATACTGTTTATCCATCCCAGTCCCTGTTCTGCTATACCGGCAGCTTCTGGTTCCGGACCGACATGTTCCGGGTCTCCGGCACCGTGGGTTTTACCGAAGGTATGACCACCAGCAGTGAGAGCGACGGTTTCATAGTCGTCCATTGCCATCCGGGCGAACGTTTCGCGAATATCACGGGCTGAACCCAGTGGGTCCGGGTTGCCATCCGGGCCTTCCGGGTTTACATAGATCAGCCCCATCTGTACGGCTGCCAGTGGGTTTTCAAGGTCACGCTCGCCGCTGTAACGTTTATTGCCCAGCCATTCCTGCTCGGCACCCCAGTTAACATCCTCCTCGGGCTCCCAGATATCCTCGCGACCACCGCCGAAGCCAAAGGTTTTTAATCCCATGGATTCAAGGGCGCAGTTACCCGCGAGAATCATCAGGTCGGCCCAGGAGATTTTGTTACCGTACTTCTGCTTAATGGGCCAGAGCAGGCGACGGGCCTTATCCAGATTGCCGTTGTCAGGCCAGCTGTTGAGTGGTGCAAACCGTTGTGAGCCTGAACCGGCACCACCCCGGCCATCGCCAATACGGTAGGTGCCGGCACTGTGCCAGGCCATACGGATAAAGAAGGGGCCGTAGTGGCCATAATCGGCGGGCCACCACTCCTGTGAATCGGTCATCAGATCATAAAGGTCCTGTTTCAGTGCAGAGAGATCGAGCTTTTTAAACTCATCAGCATAGGAGAAACTTTCTGCCATTGGGCTGATCTCAGGAGTGTTCTGATGAAGGATTTTCAGGTTGAGTTGATTGGGCCACCAATCCTGATTGGCTGTACCCCGATCACTAACCTGTGTTTTCGAACCGTGCATAAAAGGGCACTGGCCTGTCGCTGTTTTGTTATTGTCGCTCATCATCTACTCCTTTATTGATTAACAGTTGAAGTCTCTGGATGGCTAATATCAGATCGGTAAAGTAGAAAGTATAGTTCTATACGGGGGCTTTTGATCTGTAGATCAGAGCTAACTGAGTCGGGTTTAGCTGTTGGTTTCTGTTTTTTTCCCGTTGCTAAAAGTTATAGCAGTACCCGCTAAAGAGACTAAATTGCATATTCTCATCGCTTCGATAGGTTAGATTTATATTGGGATAGTCGGGTTGTAAAAGGGATGCCTGGTGAGCTGAAGTTTTGAGGTCGTGGTGAATCGAAACAGGAGAGATCGTTTTCATAAAAACGATCTCTCCTTAATGGACGTGTTGTTTTTTCTGAACATCAATAAAGCTGTTCTCTTACAGCTTTATAATAAAAAAACTGTTTAATAACAATAGATTGTATTTGTTAGTTAATGTTAATTATCGATTTGTGACTTTATTAAGGCTGGATTTTATAAGCCTCAATTCGCTGTGAAAACATCATCGGAATATAGAGATATTCGCCTTTTGTGGAGATGTCTGCCGAGTGCTTACCGGTCTCCATGAGCAGTTGCACGGCATTGTTTTTGAACTCAAAAATCTTGCCGTTCAGCCAGTCGCTGATAATCAGTGAGTCGCCGGCAGAGGCGATGCCATCCAGGTTGCCAAACTGCTGGGCTGATTTATAAGGTGTCAGAGTGCCGGTCTCGAGGTTGATCGAAACCAGTCCTCCCAACGTCTCAGTGGAGAAATCCTCTTTCATCCCTTCACCCCAGGTTGCAACGATCAGCGCGCCATCTTTAATGGTCAGTCCGTTCGGATGAGGCAACTGATTGCTGCTAATCCACTGTGTCAGGGTGTTGTTACGGTAGCGGTAAATACCACCTCCTGTCAGGTCGCTGATATAGACAGTGCCGGCGTCATCGATGGTGATATCATTCAGCATGGAGCTGCTTTCGGCAGTGATGGATCTGATCAGTTTGCCCTGTTTATAATCGATAATATGCAGACGCTGCATATCAGCCACATAGAGATAGTCAGCATCCATCGCCATCCCTTTGGGGGCATCCATTCCATTAACCCATACATGCTGAATGATGCTGCCATCATCAGAAAGCAGGCTGATGTAGCCTTTGCCGTTCAGTTCTGTCGGGGTTCCGTTGATATTGGAAACGTATAACAGGGGCTCGTCTGGGTGGACCAGCACCGATTCAGGCTGATCAAAGCCGCTCTGGCTCCAGGCGATTTCAGGTGCTGCGACGGCGGACTGTGTTGCGCATGACAAGATTGTCACAGCAGAACAGAGCGTTTTTTTGAATATTGAGGTCATAACAAACTCCTTATGTGAGGTGTTGTCGTATTGTGCTATATTTGATCCCTGTTTCTATTCTTATAAAATAAGGTATCTTTTTATGATACTTTTTGGGGCGGTTTGGTATATCTATGAATGATCTCTCTTCGTCCGTTGTACAGAGTGATGCCTGTGTCAGCGGTGATGAACACCAGCAGCGTGAAAATCTGTTTACCCTGCTTAAGCAGGCACTCAAAGCCCGGGGATTCACCTATGCCAGACTGGCGGCAGAGATGAATATGAGCGAGCTGTCTATCAAACGCCTGTTTAAAGAGAAAGACTGTAAGATGAGCCGGCTTCTGGAAATATGCTCCATCATCGGCATAAGCATCGATGAGCTGATTCAGATGCAACAGCGTTTCAGTCAGATACCGGAGTTTTTGCCTGAGTCTGTCGAAGCTGCGCTGGCTAAAGATAAAAAGCTGTTTCTGATATTGATATTGCTGGTCTCTCAGGTGGATATTCCAACCGTTGGGAGTCTGATGGAGATGGATCAGGCCAGGTTATATCTGCATCTTCGAGAACTTGAGAAGCTCGGGATTATTGAGCTCAGGTCTGGTAGCGGGTTTCGGTTTCTTGTTTCTCTGCCAATTCGGTGGCGTATGGGAGGTAAGCTGGCCGGTCTGATTAAGGGGATTAATAAGCGTTATATCGCGCACTGTCTGGATCATGAGAAAGACCCTGAATATGCCTTTACAACCGCCAGTCGGCTGATGAGCAAAAGCAGTGTTTTGCAGATACAGAATAATCTGCACCGTATACGGGAAGAGTTTGATTATCTTAGTAGCCAGGATCAGATGTTTTATAAAGTAGAGGAGCTACAGCTTCATAAGCTGGTGTTTGGCATGGGGCCTTTCCCTCTGGATGTTATCCTGGCAGAGGATTAGTGTCTGCTTTCAGTCTGCAAAAGGGACAGAACGAATAAACCCGCATAAGCGGGTTTATTGTTTCAGGCAGTGAGGGTTACTTTTTCACGAGGCTATTCAGCTTAAAACCTGCATCTTCAATCTGTTGCTGCGTGGGTGATACCCCGGCAGTAATCAGCTTACGACCGGCCATATGATCAGCAGGGCGGTTGACCGTGTGAATGGCAATCAACCGGTCATCACGGAAGAAAAACAGCGAAAACTTGTCATCCTCCTGACTGCCCCGTTGATAGAAGTGGGTGTAGCCGTCATGGATACCCACCATCTGCAGTTTGATATCATACTGATCGGACCAGAACCAGGGTACTGAATGGTATTCTGCATCCTGACCTGCGATCACCTGGGCGATCACTTTCGCTTGATCCACGGCATTCTGCACCGATTCCAGGCGGATCTCGCTACCGGTGAAGGGGTTGTTGTAACGTGCGGAATCGCCTGCGGCAAAGATATCCGGGTCGTTGGTACGACACTGGGCATCCACCACCACACCATCGTGACAGAGCAGTTTAGCTTCGACTGCCAGCTCGGTATCGGCGGTGACGCCAATGCCCGCCAGTACGAGTTGAGCGGGCAATAGCGTACCATCTTTCAAACGCACCGCTTCAACATTGCCGTTGCCATCATCGGCAATATGGTCCACTTCCGCTCCAAAGCGGATATCAACCCCATGCTGGTGGTGGATATCGAGCATATACTGAGACAGTTCAGGGGTGACGGCATTCGCCAGAATGCGCTGACCTCTGACCAGTACCGTGACTTTCTTTCCCAGCTTTGCGGCGGTTGAGGCAAACTCCAGGGCGATAAAGCCACCACCGATAATAACAGTGTCTTCCGTCTGGTTTAGGTGAGACTGGATATAACGGATATCGTCCAGGCTTTTAATGTATCCCACACCGTTCAGAGCCGCGCCGGGCAGGTCAAGCTGTCGCAGCTTTGCTCCAGTCGCCAGCACTAGTTTGTCGTAGCCCAGTGTTTCACCGTTATCCAGCTCAACCTGTTTATCAGCACGATGGATTGCGGTGACCCGATGACCGAGTTTCAAACCGATGTTGTGGTCATCATAGTAGCTTTGAGTACGGAACAGCAGTGCCTCTTCGCCGGTGTCGTTGAGCAGATGGCTTTTCGACAGAGGCGGGCGCTGGTAGGGCAGATGGCCTTCACCATCGACCAGGGTAATCTCACCGTCATAGCCTGCGCGTCGCAGTGAATCAGCGCATTGATAGCCCGCATGACCGCCACCTACAATGACCACACCCGTCATTACTCCTGCTCCTCTGGCATATGGATGACGATGCCATCCAGTTCAGCAGTGGCTTTGATCTGGCAACTGAGGCGGCTGTTAGGCTTACGCTCAGAGGCGGTATCGTCGAGCATCTCATCTTCGTTTTCAGACATCTCCGGCAGCTTCGCCAGCCAGGCGTCATCAACATAGCAGTGGCAGGTGGCGCAGGCGCAGGAACCGCTGCACTCACCTTCAATCCCTTCAACGCCATTCATGACAGCGCCCTGCATGATGGTCATACCTTCGGCCAGTTCCAACTGAGTAGACTGACCATCAAAACTTACATAATTAACGGTTGGCATAGATACGGTCCTCAAATAGCACCCGCCTCAGTGAGACTGAGGCGGGCTTTTTTTATGATTATATAAAATCTTAAGCTTTAACCTGCAACTCCAGCGGGCTTCGGAAGTTAGTTGATGGCATCCAGCGTAGCTCCTGGTCAACCTTCGACAGGTTAGGGAACGCTTTCAACAACTCTTCTACCGCGACTTTACACGCCAGACGGGCGATGGCTGTTCCGAGACAGGCGTGAACCCCGCCACCAAAGCCCAGATGGCCTTTGGGTTTACGGCTGAGGTCATAGACATCCGCATTGGGGAACACCTCCTCATCACGGTTACCTGAGCCGTATGCCAGGATAACAAAATCGCCCGGCTTCATGGTCTGACCATGCAGCGTCGTCTCTTTCATTACACAGCGGCGGAAACGCTGGGCCGAGGTGTTGAAACGCAGGCTCTCTTCAATCGCATCGGGAATCAGGTCAGGATTCGCTACCAGTGCTTCACGGACTTCAGGATGATCGGTAATATTCTTGATCAGCATGGTCATAAAGCCAGACAGGGATTCGATACCCGCCATAATCAGCGTGGTTACTGTCAGCAGAATCTCTTCATCTTTCAGTTTGTCGCCATCAATCTCGGAGAGAATGAACTGGCTTAGCAGATCTTCGCCGGGATTCTTCTTGCGTTCCTGTACCAGATTAGCAGCATACTCGCGCATCCACTCGTAAGCGGCCAGATGCTCAGGACCTTTCTGGCGGGTAACCGGATCCGTTTGTACCATCATCACCGCTTTGTCCCGAACGATTTCCAGATCGGCGGGTGGCAGATCAAACAGATAGACGATCAGATCTACAGTGTACTTTGATGAAAACTCAGCGACGAAATCAAACTGATCACGGCCTTTCAGAGCCTCCAGGTGCTTCTGGGCAACGGATTGTGCCGGCGCCATCAGATGCGCCAGAGCCCGTTTGGTCACCGCTTTCTGAATCAGCGCACGCAGACGGTCGTGACGGGGTGGATCTGTGGTACCCAGAGTTGATCCTGCGCGGCCTGGCAGTTCGTTCACCAGGTTACCTTTGGCTGAGGAGAAGGTCTCCCAGTCATTCAGTGCCATCACAATATCCTTGTGACGGGACAATACCCACATCTCAGCATCTTCGCTCCAGAAGCAGGGGTATTCCGCCCGCAGGGTGGCGTATGCCGGAAACGGATCAGCATCGATCTCGGGTGAATAGGGGTTAAATCTGAACATTCGCACTCCTCACAATCTTTACGTTGCTGTTATTGGAACTGTATTCAGTGTAGGTGCAATAACCTACTTAAAAAATGGATATTCTGAGCAAAGCATTGTACTTTTATAACAGTTAAACTATCTGTAAATGCACTTAGTGATAGAAGTCATGAATAAAATTAACAGTGATCTTACGGCTGACAGGCTGATCTCAACCTACTCGCTCTACAGTGAAGAGCAATCGCTGGGTGATCCGGAATTTATCCATATTGAGGATATCCGTACCCGGGCAGAACTGTTTGACTGGACCATCAATATCCATACCCATCCGAAGATGTTTCAGATTATCTATGTGCGTAAAGGTAGCGCCCGAATCCACATCGATGGACTGGAGCAGGTGGAGTCAGGCCCCTGCCTGATTACTATCCCGGCGGGTGTTGTGCATGGGTTTGAGTTTGATCAGGATGCCACAGAGGGAGCGGTTGTGACGGTGTCGCAACTGCTGATGCTGGATGAGCAGTTTCAGCGGCGTTTTCCCTTTAAGGAGGAGCTGTTGAGTAAAGCGCTGATTATCCCTTTATCGGAGAGCGATCCTGATCAGGCACTGATTGATCAGCAGGTTAAGGAGCTGAGACGGGAGTATTTTGATAATCAGCCTGCTAAGGCGCTGATGTTTGAGTGGTTGCTGTTCTCATTGCTGATCCGTATCGGGCGCAAGTTGCACTCGGCCTACAGTCGTTCTGATGTAGGCAGCCGCTATGAGCAGCGCTATAAGGAGTTATGTCAGCTGATTGAACTGCACTACCGGGATCACCTGTCAGCAAACCAGTATGCCGAGATGCTCAGCACAACTCCGATTGGACTTAATCGGGCCTGCGCAGCGGTGGCCGGGAAAAGTGTCAGCGAGCTGTTACAGGACCGGCTGATTCTGGAAGCGCAGCGGTTTCTGATCTACACCGCCGCACCGGCTTCGCTGATCGCTTATGATCTGGGATTTAAAGATCCGGCTTACTTTTCCCGTTTCTTTAAAAGGAGAGTCGGCTTAAGCCCGGGGGCGTTCAGAAACCAGCGGGACAGATAGCCCCGCTGGATTGGCTGTCTGTCAGAGCAGCAGTTTAGTCAGACCCATCACCGCCAGATAACCGCAGGTATAGGCAACCAGCAGCCAATGGATGAAGCGCAGATAGGTGATAAAGGAGAGCGCTTCAAGCTTACTCAGTGCGATTACACCGGCAGCTGAACCGACAATCAGAATTGAACCGCCCACACCGACCGCATAGGTCAGCCCCAGCCATTCACCCTTGGTCATCGGAATATCTGATTGCAGGATTGCAGCCGTCAGCGGTACGTTATCCACGAATGCTGACAGAATACCGATGACATAGTTGGCTACCACCGCTGGCATCATCGTGTAGAGCTCTGGCAGCAGCTTCAGTATCGACAGCTCTTTCAACATGCCTACCAACAGCAGTACCCCAAGGAAGAACAGCAGGGTATCGAATTCGATCTCGCGGACGTATTCCAGAACGTTAGGGTTCTGTTCTTTTCTGAAGATAATACGATGGACAATAAACATCAGCGCCAGACCAAACAGGAAGGTCAGCACTGGTGGAACGGAAAACAGCACGCTCATTGCCAGAGTGCTGATAATGGTCAGCAGGAACAGGGCGGCGATCAGTTTATCGCCAGCAGCAATAGGGCGCTTAAATTTGGGCAGAGTGATCATCTCATTGCTGCCCTGCATCAGAATCAGCGCCAGTATAGCCACTCCGGCCATGGCTGGCAGGATCAGCAGCATCAGATTAAGAATCGACACCTTGCCGTTAAGGAAGATCATCAGTGTGGTTACATCACCGGTAATCAGCGATACACCACCGGAGTTAACCGCAAAGACAATCAGTGCGGCGAACTTCAGCGTATCTTTGGTTTCCAGTTTTAGTGAGGCCAGCAGCGAGAGCATGATCAGCGAAGCGGTGATGTTATCCGCCAGGGATGAAAACATCAGGCCCAGCAAAGCGATCAGAATCATCAGCGTGCTGAGTTTAAGCTGGCTGGGCAATAACCGGTATACCAACTGAGTAATCAGACCTTTTTCGTTGAGGTAGGCTACAAAGGTCATAGCGGCCATCAGGAATAGCCACAATATAGCGATATCAAGGAGTTGCTCGTTGAGCGCCTCCTGTATTGCCTGAGGTGATTTTTCAGGGAAAACGAAGGCTAGAATCCACACCAGCGTACCGATAAACAGCGTCGACTTTGCTTTGTTCAGATGAACAACATCTTCAAAGACGATCAGTACAAAGGCGAGGATAATCAGGCCCAGCAACAAGTAGTGCATGGTTATTCTCGTTATCAAAATTTTATAAGGCGGCTATTTTCTACTTTTGTACCGCGCGTTGACAATAGATATAACGCACTAAGGTATAAAAAATTAGGATTACTACTTTTATTTAGGTGCTAAAGGCGTGGGTAAGCCATTTTCAGTCCTTTATTTATGTAAGGTTACTTTCAGATGGCCCTTTGCTGACGAAATAGCAGGGGAGTGACGCCTGCATGACGCCGGAAAAATTTGATGAAATTTGTGGCTTCGGAAAAACCCATAGCGTGGGCCAGTTCTGTTACCGATAGATCGCTGTGTACTAACAGGCGTTTGGCTTCCAGCACGATTCTTGAATCAATTACCGCTTTCGCACTACGTCCTTCGACAGAGTGGCTGGCTCTGCTGATAGTACTTTCAGAATACCCCAGCCTGTTGGCATAAAACTTCAGACTATGTTGCTGGGCGAAGTGCTGCTCCAGAAGCGATTGAAATAAACGGTAGGTTTTATAGCCCTGCTGGTGGACAACCACAGGGGGGACAAGATCCCGCTGCCAGCGTGCCAGTCGTAGCAGCAGCGTTTGAAGCTGGTGACGAAACAGTGCCTGCTCCAGATCGCTGTTATCGAAGCGGCTGATATCATCCCGCAGCAGTCTGAAGCTGTTACTAAACTCCTTCTGCATGGCCTGATCAAGTGCAGTGCAGGTACGCCACTCGAGCCGTTTATAGAGCGCTGCCTCCTTGCTGCTGATCAGCGGGACAGAGCCTGGCAGGGCGGTTGGGTCGATGAGAATAAGCTCAGCTGTAAACGACTGATGCGGATGCCATTGCTGCACCTGTCCCTGCCTGACAACCACCAGAGAACCCGTGCTGAGCTGCCAGTCGGTGAAATCAACGGTATGGACACCCTGTCCGGAAGTGACCAGCATCAACAGTTCAAAATCGACTCTTTCCGGTCTTGAATAGTGGCTATGCGAAAGCTTATTCCGAATATCATCCAGATCAAGTAACTCGATACCCAGTGCATTCAGGCGACTATTGCTGAAGTGCGTCTTTCTGATCGTGCTGGCGAGCCGCTGGCTGGGCATACAAATCTGTCTCTGAATAAGCTTTGCTCGATTTTGATCATTATATGGCGATCTGCTACCTCGTTACCAGTCGGTGAAGCCGGGATAATAGGCTCAGGTTTGAGGCAACGTAAAAACATTGTTTGTTGAGCAGGAGTTATTGATGAAAACCAGTATCAGGACAGTATTTCACTCAGGCTGTGCAGTGAGTGTGCTGACTGTGGCGATAACTGCCACACCCGCTTTAGCTGCTGATAATAAAGGGGTAGAGAAGATGTTACAGAAACAGAAAGTAGTTGAGTTGCTGAAAAGCATTGAAACAGGTGCGCTGGAGCCCATCGCTTATATTAATGCGCACAACTATACCCAGCATAACCTGGCGGTGGCCGACGGTTTGGCCGGTTTTGGGGCAGTGTTGCAGGCCCTGCCTGAAGGGAGTGCGAAGGTTAATACGGTCAGGGTGTTTCAGGACGGTGATTTTGTATTCACCCATACGGACTATAATTTTTTCGGGCCAAAGGTCGGGTTTGATATCTTTCGTTTTGACAACGGCCTGATCGTAGAGCACTGGGATAATCTGGTGCAGAAGGCTGAGCCGAACCCCGGAGGCCGGACCCAGTTGGATGGCGCTACCGGGATCGATACAGCCATCGATACTGAAACGAGTAAAACGCTGGTTGCCGATTTTGTGAAAACCATTCTGATTGAGGGCGAGATGGCTAAAACTGGCAGCTTTATTGGTCCTGCCGAGGGTGACTATATTCAGCATAACCCGGCCATTGGCGATGGTCTGCAAAATCTTGGGGCCGCACTGGGTGAACTGGCTCGTCAGGGCACGCCGTTGCGTTATACTCAAAACCATAAGATTCTGGGTGAGCATAATTTTGTGCTGGCGGTGAGTGAAGGAGAGTTCCTGGGCAAGCATGTGTCTTTTTATGATCTGTTTCGGGTTGATAACGGGCTGATCGTAGAGCACTGGGATACCATTGAAACGATTCCGCCTGAATCTCAGTGGCAAAACAGCAATGGCAAGTTCGGCCTGTAAGCCGGTCTGAGCGGAGGGGAGCACTCATCATTTTGACAGTAATGGGTGTTACCCCTTGCGCCGGGGTGTTTATCAGCGCTATACCTGTCTCTGTGTTTTTGAAATTTGTACGATAAAGGAAAAGCAAAGATGTCTGATAAACGCCAGTTTTATATTGATGGCCGGTGGACTGCCCCGGCTCAGAGTCATGACTTTGAGGTAATTGACCCATCAACTGAAGCAGTTTGCGCGGTGATCTCACTGGGTGGGGAGGCCGATGCTGACGCGGCGGTAGCCGCAGCCCGGGGGGCTTTTGATCAGTGGAGCCAAACGTCAAAAGAGGAGCGTCTGGCGCTGCTTGAAAAATTGCAGGCAATCTACAATGAACGTTCGCAAGAGATGGCTGAGGCGATCTCTGTGGAGATGGGGGCGCCGCTTGCATTGGCCCGCACCGCGCAGTGCGGTAGTGGTTCCGGGCACATCAAAAGTTTGATCCGGGCGTTGAAATCGTATGAGTTTGACCAACCACTGGGGCCCCACGCACCGGATAACCGTATTCTGCATGAACCCATCGGGGTATGCGCACTGATAACGCCCTGGAACTGGCCAATGAATCAGGTCACCCTGAAAGTGGTTGCGGCACTCGCTGCCGGTTGCACCATGGTGTTAAAACCCTCGGAAATTGCACCACTGTCATCGATGCTGTTTGCTGAGATGATCGATCAGGCCGGTTTCCCGGCAGGCGTATTTAACCTGGTGAATGGTGACGGTGTTGGCGTCGGCTCTGCTCTGACAGGGCATCCTGAAGTGGATATGGTCTCTTTTACCGGTTCAACCCGTGCCGGTATCGCTATCTCTAAAAATGCGGCCGATACGGTGAAGCGCGTGGCACTCGAGTTGGGTGGCAAGGGTGCGAACATCGTCTTTGCCGATGCCGACGATAAGGCGGTGGTGCGAGGCGTACGTCACTGTTTCAATAACAGTGGTCAGTCCTGTAATGCGCCTACCCGGATGCTGGTGGAGCGTTCCATTTATGATCAGGCGGTAGCAACTGCCGCTGAAATAGCCAGTCAGACCGCCGTTGATCGGGCCAGTGTCGAGGGTCGGCATATCGGTCCGGTGGTGTCGCAGCAGCAGTATGACAAAATTCAGGGCCTGATTGAAAAAGGTATCGCAGAGGGTGGACGGCTGGTGGCGGGTGGCCCGGGTAAGCCAGAGGGGCTTGAAAGAGGTTATTTCGTTAAACCGACCGTGTTTGCCGATATCAATAATCAGATGAGTATCGCCCGGGAGGAGATCTTTGGCCCGGTGCTGACCATTATCCCCTTTGATACAGAGGAGGAAGCTATCTCGATTGCCAACGATACCCCCTATGGCCTGACTGACTATATTCAGACTCAGGATAGCGAGAAGGCTGCGCGGGTTGCGCGCCGGTTGCGTGCCGGTATGGTGCAGATCAATGGTACGAGCTTAGGTGCCGGGGCACCATTCGGCGGCTATAAACAGTCAGGCAATGGTCGTGAAGGCGGTGTCTGGGGGCTGGAAGACTTTCTGGAAGTGAAGGCGGTCTCCGGCTGGGGCTGATCTGCATCGTTTTCTTAATGGCTTAAGCAAAGGGGCTGCCGGTGAGGAGCCTCTTTTTTTAGCACTGATGTTTTTAGCTTTTATCAGTAGCTTACCTCTGGGGTAGTATTTTATTGACTGAACGGACAAATTTAGGGTGGTGGATGACCCAGCCACCCGCGAAACCAATCAAACAGCCCAGAATAATATCCAGCAGGCGTGAAAGCATCAGGTGACCGGTGTCTGATCCTGCGATGGTTATATCGGCAAATATCACCGTCAGCGGGGTGATAAATATCACTGCCAGGCCATAGTTCCGGGTTATCAGAATCTCGATAAAAAAGCTCAGTATAAAAATCAGCAGCGCCAGTTCCCATGGGCCCGGGGCGAGTAAAAAAATCGCCCAGGCGATTCCCATACCAATCGTTGTGCCCACTATCCGATGAACATTGCGGTGCCATATTGCCCGAAAAGTGGCGCCCTGCATAATCGCTGCCGTGGATATAGGCACCCAGTACGGGTTGTCGAGATCCGCCATGATCGCCAGAAGATAACCACCACCGACAAACAGACTGATCACCAGAGACTCAATTGTGATCGCGATGATGTTATTGTCCACGGCTTCGGTCGGCCGATTGACATAATCTTTCGAAAAAAAGACCTGGTAGACGCTGTAAATGAGTGCGAGCAGGCAGGCGCTCATGGCTCCGAACATCAGAATCCCCGTTCGCTCTGCCGCTAGTGAAAGGTCGAATGGCAGGGTTCTGGCCAGACATGCTACTACGATAAAAAACAGTGTACCGGGGGGTGGTAAAGCGTAATAACGGCAGATCGTTGTAACCAGAAATGCGGTCAGAGTGAGGGTCGCTGCGGAAAGGAATGGGTTGAAGCTTGTTAAAACTCCCAACGCAAAACTCAGGGCAAAGCCAAAAGCGCAGGTTGCCAGTATCATCATTCGGCGGGAAATGTCTGTCTGGCGCATGTAGAGAATCACCAGTCCCCCCATGCAGGCTAACATGGCCGCTGAAAGCTGACCGATCCAGGCACCAAACAGCGCCGGCAATGTTACCGAAAATGCGGAGATCGCCAGAAACCCCAGTGGGCGCTTATGATCGCTAAGCTCTGATAATGGTTTAATCACGTTCCAAAGCTGTAACCACAGGGATTTTACAGGATGATTGCTACTCAAAGGTTGTCCTTAATCTGAACACGATAACTATCTGGCGGATCTTTTGTGGGAAGTACAGATTATTAATGCGCTGTAGATTGCTAACTCAGGTAATCAGGTAAGTGTACTGGACAGTAGGGTCGTTAAACAATATTCCAGCTAAATTACTTTAGTTCTACATTGTCATCCCTCGCGTTTTTCAAGGGAGAGGGGGCTGTTGATTGACTTCGCATCGCCACTGTTATTCACTCGCATTTTGCGCCTGAAGTGTTATGCAGGTATTTCGCCTCCTAAGGGAAGATAAACAAGGGAAAATTAAACGATGTCGGAGTTATTAGAAAAAATTGATATGAACCAATACTTTCCAGTCGCGATTGACTGGGCAAGTAATATTCTTCTGGCAATTGTTATCCTGCTGCTGGGCTTATGGTTTGCGGGCAGGGTGAATAAGCTCATTGTGGCTGCCAGTAAAAAGAATAAGCATCTGGATGATACGCTGTTCCGTTTCCTCGGCAGCGTGGCCCGCTATGTGATCATTGCGTTTGTGATGATCGCAGTACTGAATCGCTTTGGTGTGCAGACCGCTTCGATTGTTGCGTTACTGGGTGCGGCAGGTCTGGCGGTCGGTCTGGCACTACAGGGGGCAATGTCGAATCTGGCAGCCGGGGTAATGCTGCTGATTTTTCGTCCCTATAAAGTGAATGATTTTATTGAGGCGGCAGGGCGCTTTGGTAAGGTGACAGAGATCGATATGTTTACTACGATACTGCAGACATTTGATAATCAGCAGATCATCGTACCTAACTCGCAGATCTGGGGTGATCAGATTATCAATCACTCTCACTATGATATCCGGGGTGTCGATATGCGCTTTGGGGTGGCGTATGCTGAAAGTACTGATGCTGCCCGTTCAGTGATCGAAGCAGTATTGGCAAACCATCCCCATGTGTTAAAGAACCCAGCCCCCTTTGTTGAAGTCGAAACATTGAATAACAGCTCGGTTGATTTTCTGGTGCGGCCATTCTGTAAAGGCGAGCACTATTTTGATCTGCTTTACTCTGTGCCGGAGCAGATCAAGAAAGCGCTGGATGAGAATGAGATAGAGATTCCGTTCCCGCATCGGAAAGTGATTCTGGTGAATGAGACGACCAAAGAACTTGTGTTATAAATAACATTATATAAATCTTATAATATATTGATATTGTATATTAAAAGCCCTGAAGTTCAGGGCTTTTTTTGGTCTTAAAGAACGTTGTTTCAGGGGGGAGTGGTCAGCCACGTTTCCAGCTGTGAAATCTCTCCAGCCAGCCAAGTACCTTTTGCGGCGCATGCTGCTTTTTCCACTCACCGGCAACAAAGCGGTTGGCTTCATTCAGGGTAGGGTACGCATGCAGGGTACCAAGGATCTTGTTCAGCCCCAGTTTGTTTTTCATCGCCAGGGCGAATTCGGGAAGCATCTCAGCGGCATGTTCACCCACCAGTGTCACTCCGATAATCTTATCGCTGCCGGGTTTTAATAATACTTTTACAAAACCGTATGCCGCTTCGTCTGTGATCGCCCGGTCCAGCTCTTCCAGGTTGTAGCGCACCACTTCATAGGCGATGCCTTTATCGATGGCCTGTTTCTCATTCAGACCGATACGGGCCACTTCGGGGCTGGTATAGGTGGTAAATGGGATAAACCGGTAATCCACGCGGAACCGTTTCAGTTGACCAAACAGTCCATTGACAGCGGCATACCAGGCCTGATGACTGGCTGCGTGGGTGAACTGATAGGGACCTATGACATCACCGCAGGCGAGTATATTGGGAAATCGAGTGCGCAGATAATCATCTACCTGAATGGTGCCGCCGGGCTGGGCTGTGATACCCAGGTCTTCCAGACCAAAGCCTGTGACATTGGCACTACGACCGGTTGCCACCAGCAGTTTATCGAAGCCGATACGTTTTTCCTGGTCATTGTGGCGGCACACCAGTTCATATCCTTTGGCGGCGACTTCAAAGCGGAGTGGTGTGTGGCCTGAGCAGATCCTGATACCATCCTCTATCAAGCGTTTTTCGACCACGGCGGCGGCATCCTGGTCTTCCCGGGTCAGCACCTGATTGCCCCGGAAGAGGATTGAAACTGTGCTACCCAGTCGGGCAAAACACTGTCCCAGTTCACAACCGATAGCGCCTGCGCCAAGTATCAGCAATCGCTCAGGGCGCTGACGCAGTCCCCATACGGTATCCGACGTCAGTGGATCGACCTTGTCAATGCCGGGGATCTGAGGGATTGTCGGGCGGGCTCCGGTTGCAATCACGATGTTCCGGGTGGTGATGGTTTTGCCGTTAACTTCAACCTCCCACGGGCTGCGAATAAACGCCTCTCCGGTAACGCAGTCGACCCCGAGTGATTCATAACGTGCGATGGAGTCATGGGGTTCGATGGTCTGTATTATCCGTTGCACCCGCTCCATAACCTCCGCGAAGTCGTATTCGACAGCCGCTTTTCGGATGCCAAGCTGTTCAGCGTCACGTATATCTGCGAGGAAGTGGGTGGTGCGGATCAGGGCTTTTGAAGGCACGCAGCCTGTATTGAGGCAGTCACCTCCCATCTTATGACGTTCTATCAGGGTGACTTTTGCCCTGGTTGCCGCCGCAATATAGGAGGTTACCAGCCCGCCAGCTCCAGCACCTATCACCACCATATTCGTGTCGAATTTCTTCGGCTTGTTAAACCCGGTGTAAACGCGCCGCTGTTTGACCGCATCGGCAATGGATTTTGCGATCCACGGGAAGGCGCCTAATAAACAGAAAGAGAGGATCAGGCTGGGGGAGAGAATATCCCCGGGTTGTTCAATGGCCGCAAGCTGAGTACCCGCATTGACGAAAACAGCGGTGCCAGGCAACATCCCTAACTGACTGACCCAATAGAAGGTGCCCGCTTTCATCCGGGTCATCCCCATAACCGCATTGATAACAAAAAACGGGAACAGCGGCACCAGACGAAGGGTGAACAGGTAGGATATCCCGTCCTTTTCAATCCCCCGGTTGATCGGATCGATATATTTTGAAAACTTGTTGGTCAATGGTTCCCGTAACAGATACCGGGAGATCAGAAACGCCAGGGTCGCACCGATTGAGCTGGCAAATGAGACCAGCAGTAAACCGGTAAACAGGCCGAAGATCGCGCCGCCGAGCAGTGTCATAACCGCCGCACCGGGAAGAGACAGGGCGGTGACAACGGTGTAGATCAGCATAAACGCGGCAAGCGCTGCCAGGCGGTTATTGGCTACCCAGCTTTGTAAACTGTCCTGTTGCGATTTCACATAGCCAAGATTCAGGTAGCTGCCCAGGTCCAGCAGGAAGAACGCGCTGATCAGGGCGGCAATGACAACGATCAGGATGATTTTTTTACTATTCATAAACAGATTTGCTCAGCATGGGTGGCGGTGTTTCCGGTGTCAGACCGGTGTATTAAATTGTGTCGCTAGTGTGTAAAAGATTGTTGCCAAAAACGGTTGTTAACGGTTGTTGCCAAAAGATAGTGGCATACTAACCTGAAAATTTCCTGAATATAGTGATGTAAACGGATGCTGTTGGTTCCGTTAATGTTTGATCTGTTTGCTGATTTTTCCCAGGCCTGAGGTTAATGTTGCATCAGCCCAATAAAAAAAGGCCTTTTATGGTCTCCACTGGGAGGATAAAAGGCCTTTTTCAAAGCGATTGGACTCAGCTGTGGTTATTTGCAGCTTCCAGTGTGTTTTCCATCAGAGTGGCGACGGTCATAGGGCCAACGCCGCCGGGTACGGGGGTAATCCAGCCAGCCCGTTGCGCAGCAATATCGTATTCAACATCGCCTACCAGACGGCCATCTTCCAGGCGGTTGATGCCAACATCGATAACTATCGCTCCCGGTTTTATCCATTCACCCTTAACCAGGCCTGGAATACCAACCCCGACAACGACAATATCCGCCCGCTGCACATGGCTGGCCAGGTCCTGAGTAAAACGATGGGTTGTGGTTGTCGTGCAGCCTGCCAGCAGTAGCTCAAGTGTCATGGGGCGGCCAACGATATTAGAAGCCCCCACAATGACGGCATCTTTACCCCGTATCGGTTCACCTGTTGATTGCAGCAGTGTGATGACCCCCTTCGGGGTGCAGGGGCGAAGTGCTGGGAGTCGCTGAGCAAGGCGGCCTAAATTGAACGGATGGAAGCCATCGACATCCTTTTCGGGGCGGATTCGCTCAAGAATCTCATTGGCTTCCAGATGGTCTGGCAGAGGGAGCTGGACCAGTATGCCGTCAATCTTAGGATCGCTGTTCAGCTCATCGACCAGATCAAGCAGTTGTTGCTGCGTGGTTTCGGCGGGCAGGTCGTAAGAGACGGACTCAATGCCGACCTCTTTACACGCATTCTTCTTGTTTCTGACATAAACCTGCGAGGCGGGGTCGAAGCCTACCAGTACTACTGCCAGACTGGGGGGGCGTTTGCCCTGATCAATGCGGGCTTTTACCCCAGCGGCAACCTGTTCGCGAACATTTTGGGCAATCTGTTTGCCGTCAATTATCTGAGCGCTCATCTTACGAATGTTTTCCTCAGTCATTTTTTGATGGCGCGGATTGTCTCATGGTTGCCCCTATCCTCCAAGGGGAAATCCGCCGGGCAGACTTTGTTCCTCAGTGGTTATTGAAGGCAGGCCCGGGCAGGCGACTGAAAACCGGTTTTTAATGGAGCGATTGTGTTTGTGGGTCGTAATAGCAGAAAATTGCTAAGTGGTTTATTTTGTTAAAATTTTAAAAAAGGGTGTTGACGGGGTATAAAGCGATATATATTATGCGCACCACCTTGAAGGGAGGGTCATGACGCACCTGGTTGCAGATAGTGCTTCTAACAAGGTCGGGCAGTGTCAGGCGCCCGTAGCTCAATGGATAGAGCACTCGCCTTCTAAGCGAGCGGTTGCAGGTTCGACCCCTGCCGGGCGCGCCAAAAAGGTCTGACAGAAAGCTGTATTGCAATGGTGGGCGTAGCTCAGTTGGTAGAGCTCCGGATTGTGATTCCGGCGGTCGTGGGTTCAAGCCCCATCGTCCACCCCAATACAGAGTCATCGGATTCATGGTACGCTGATACCAGAAAACAGATGGCAAAAGAAAGTTTTGCGAGTGTGGCGGAATTGGTAGACGCGCTGGTTTTAGGTACCAGTATCTTACGGTGTGGGAGTTCGAGTCTCCCCACTCGCACCAATGACTTTCTCAATCAATATGCCTGTGGTGGGCGTAGCTCAGTTGGTAGAGCTCCGGATTGTGATTCCGGCGGTCGTGGGTTCAAGCCCCATCGTCCACCCCATTTCCCCTGTTTATCTATTCCTGTTTTCTTTCCTGTATTTAAAACTATTTCAATCTGTTAGCAGTTTGTTCTGTGTACGTTGATATTCAACGCTTTTCACTTGACTAATAGTGCCGCTTCCCGGACAATTTCCGCCTTTAGAAATTCTGGCACCTGTTGTTACGGGCTTTGTGCTGAAGCATGAGGGTAAGCAGCGGGTCAATTTTCAGATTTGTAACGATACAAATAATTTTGTGAGGAATTCCATGCAAGTATCCGTAGAAACCACTACTGGTCTTGAGCGTCAGCTGACTGTTGTCGTACCTGCTGATCGTGTAGACGGCGATGTAGCTAAGCGTGTTCAGCAGACAGCCCGTACTGTTCGTCTGGACGGTTTCCGTCCTGGTAAAGTGCCGGTTAAAGTGGTTAAAAAACGCTACGGCCAGGGCATCCGTCAGGAAGTGATCGGGGAAGTTGTGCAGCAGAGCTTTTATGAAGCGATTCAGCAGGAAAACCTGACCCCTGCCGGTGGCCCGAATGTCGAATTTAAAAACGACAAAGAGGGTGAGGATTTCTCATACACAGCTACGTTTGAAGTATACCCGGAGATCGCTCTGGCTGACTTCTCCAGCGTTGAGATTATTAAAAACTCCGCTGAGGTTAAAGATGCTGATCTGGATCAGATGATTGAAACTCTGCAGAAGCAGCAAGCTGCTTTTGAAGAGGCTGATAAAGCTGCGGCTGAAGGCGACCAGCTGAACATCGACTTCGAAGGTTTTATCGATGGTGAGGCTTTCGATGGCGGCACCGCAACCGGTATGGATCTGGTGCTGGGTTCCAACACGATGATTCCTGGTTTCGAGGCCCAGCTGGAAGGCGCTAAGGTGGGTGACGAGAAAGAGGTTAATGTTACTTTCCCTGAGGAATACCACGCTGAAAACCTGAAAGGTAAAGATGCTAAGTTCAACGTTAAAGTGAACAAGGTTTCTGCTCAGGTGCTGCCAGAACTGAACGAAGAGTTCTTTGCTAAGTTTGGTATCGAAGAGAAGACCGTTGACAGCTTCAAAGTTGAAGTGCGCAAGAACATGGAGCGCGAACTGACTCAGGCGCTGAAATCCAAGCTGAAAGAAGCAGTATTCGGTAAGCTGGTAGAGATCAACGCCATTGATGTACCTGCTGCCCTGATTGATGGCGAGATCGATGCAATGCGTCGTCAGGCTATCCAGCAGTTTGGTGGCGAGAATGCCAATATCGATCCTAACATGCTGCCTAAAGAGATGTTTGCAGAACAGGCTGAAAAGCGTGTTAAGGTTGGTTTGCTGGTCGCTGAAGTGATCAAAGCAAACGAACTGAAGGTTGACGAAGATCGTGTCCGCACCACTGTTGAAGAGCTGGCTGCGACTTATCAGGAGCCTCAGCAGGTGATCGACTGGTACTACAGCAACCAGGAGATGCTGAATCAGATTAACAATCTGGTTCTGGAAGATCAGGTGATGGATCTGCTGCTGGATTCTGCTAAGGTAAGCGAAACCGAGCTGAGCTATGAAGACGCAATCAAGCCTGCTGCACCCGCAGCAGAAGAAGAATCAGAAGAGGCGTAATTGCCCTTCGTCTTAATTGCGTTTATAAAAGAACGGTTGTCGGCTTAGGTCGGCTGCCGTTTTTTTTTCTGGACGTGCGCTAAGCGTGTTTGTTAAGGATTAGGAGAGAATTCAAATGTCGGATTTTTATAATGGCCCTACAGTAATTACTAATAGCGGTCTGGTACCCATGGTTGTTGAACAGACAGCCCGTGGTGAGCGTTCTTACGACATCTACTCTCGATTGCTCAAAGAGCGGGTTATCTTCATGGTGGGTCAGGTGGAAGACCATATGGCTAACCTGGTGGTTGCTCAGTTACTGTTTCTTGAATCGGAAAACCCGGATAAAGATATTCACCTGTATATCAACTCACCGGGTGGTTCAGTCACTGCAGGATTGTCTATCTATGACACTATGCAGTTCATCAAGCCCGATGTAAGCACTATGTGTATCGGTCAGGCGGCCAGTATGGGCGCTCTGTTGCTGACCGGTGGTGCCGCAGGTAAGCGTTATTGTCTGCCGCATTCGCGGATGATGATTCACCAGCCTTTGGGCGGTTATCAGGGGCAGGCTACGGATATCGAGATCCACACTCAGGAAATCCTGACGATTCGTGATAAATTGAACACCATTATGTCTCATCACACCGGTCAGGATATGGCGACCATCAGTAAGGATACCGACCGGGATAACTTTATGTCTCCCGAACAGGCGGTTGCTTACGGTCTGGTCGATCAGGTGCTGAGCAGCCGTTAATACGGCTGTGATCGGGACAGTTAGCAGTCCCGTATTGCCTGTCGTGATAGCACCGCACTTGAAGTTTGATTCAAAGCGGTGCACATTATCCGCTATAATGTGCGTGGCACACGAAAGAAATCAAAAGTCCGGGCCGGGCATGGCCGGGACAAACAGAGGTAGTTGAATGTCGGACGATATCAACGGACAGGGAGGAAGCGATGACAGCAAGTTGCTGTATTGCTCTTTCTGTGGAAAAAGCCAGGACGAAGTTAAGAAACTGATTGCAGGCCCGTCTGTATTTATCTGTGATGAATGTGTTGATCTGTGTAACGATATCATCAAAGAGGAGATTCAGGACGCGGAAGAAGCCCAGGAAGAGGGCGATCGCCTGCCGACTCCGGCTGAAATTAAAGACAATCTGGATGCGTACGTAATCGGTCAGGAACGGGCCAAGAAAGTACTCTCCGTTGCGGTATACAATCACTACAAGCGTCTGCGTTTCCAGCAAACCGCCGGTGATACCGATGTTGAGCTGGGTAAGAGTAATATCCTGCTGATCGGCCCAACCGGTAGCGGTAAAACCCTGCTGGCTCAGACGCTGGCAAGAATGCTGAACGTGCCGTTCACCATTGCCGATGCAACAACACTGACCGAAGCTGGTTATGTGGGTGAAGATGTTGAGAACATCATTCAGAAGTTGCTGCAAAAGTGTGATTACGATGTCGAGAAAGCCCAGCTGGGTATTGTCTACATCGATGAGATCGATAAGATCTCCCGCAAATCAGATAACCCATCTATCACCCGCGATGTCAGTGGTGAAGGGGTTCAGCAGGCCTTGCTGAAACTGATTGAAGGCACCGTGGCTTCAGTACCGCCTCAGGGTGGTCGTAAGCATCCACAGCAGGAGTTTTTGCAGGTTGATACCTCCAATATCCTGTTTATCTGTGGTGGCGCATTTGCTGGTCTGGATCAGGTGATCAAACACCGTAGTGAAAAGAGCTCAATCGGCTTCAATGCGGCCGTTGTCAGTAAGGAAGAGACCCGCAAGATTACCGATGTGCTGGCCGACCTGGAGTCTGAAGATCTGGTGAAGTATGGTCTGATCCCTGAGTTTGTCGGACGTCTGCCAATGATAGCGACGCTGACTGAGCTGGATGAGGATGCCCTGATTCAGATTCTGACCGAGCCGAAAAACTCGCTGACGAAGCAATATTCAGCGCTGTTCGGTATGGAAGGCGCTGATCTGGATTTCCGCGAAGATGCGCTGAAAGCCGTTGCGACCAAGGCGCTTGAAAGAAAGACCGGTGCCCGGGGGCTGCGCTCCATTCTGGAAGAGAACTTGCTGGACATTATGTACAGCCTGCCATCTCAGAAGGGAATCTCCAAGGTTGTTATTGATGAGGGCGTGATCAACGGCGAGTCCGACCCGATCCTTATCTATGAAAATCTCGAAGCACCGAAAGCGGCTGCCGAAGACTGAGTTTATTCAGTGATATGTAAAGACGCGCCCACGGCGCGTTTTTTGTATCCTGATCAACTAATCCCCTGTTAACTGATCTATTTGTTAACAATCAGGATTCACACACTAGAGCTTAGACGGGCGAGCGATTAAAATGAGCCCCTGTCTTAATGTAAGAAAGAGATTTTCCAATGGGAAGAAAGTTTGAAGTTCGTAAGGCTTCCATGGCTAAGACTCAGGGAGCTAAATCCAAACTGTATGCTAAATATGGTAAGGAGATCTATGTTGTCGCTAAAAATGGTGGCGTAGATCCTGAGGGTAACCTGTCGCTGCGTCGTATTATCGAGAAAGCGAAAAAAGATCAGGTGCCGGCGCATGTTATCGAAAAGGCGATTGATAAAGCCGCAGGCGGTGGAGGAGAGGATTTCGTTCCTACGCGCTACGAGGGTTTTGGCCCAGGCGGATGCATGGTCATCGCTGATTGTCTTACCGATAACAATAACCGCACTTTTGGTGATGTCCGTGTTGCTTTCAATAAGGGTAAAGCAAAACTGGGCGGTCAGGGCACCGTTGCACATATGTTTGATCACCGTGCCGTGTTTGTATTTCCCCATGACGACGAGGATGAGATCCTTGAGTTGCTGATGGAAGCAGATGTTGATGTGGCTGAAATCGAGAGTGAAGATGGCAACATCACCGTCTACGCGCCCCATACTGACTTCTTCAAAACTAAAACGGCTCTGACTGAAGCGTACCCGGATCTGGAAATGGAAGTGGAGGAGATTACCTTCATCCCACAGACTTATACCGAGCTGGCGGGTGAAGACCTTGAGCAGTTTGAGAAGTTCCTTGAGCTGCTCAACGATGTGGAAGATGTTCAGGATATCTACCATAACGTTGAGATGGCTGATGAGTAGTCAGACGTAGCTGATCAGTTAATAAAAGGCCGGTGCGGAAGCATCGGCTTTTTTTAGATTCATCGCGCTTTATCGGGAAAGGATGCCAGCATATTTGATATTCTGTGGAGCGATACAACAGCCTGAAAGAAACTCACCACAGAGGACACGGAGAGCACAGAGAAATCCTTATAAATAGTGTTACTCCGTGTCTTCTGTGTGACCTTTGGATACATTTCCTTATACTTTTCAAGACCTCCGCCCACCGGTTATGGAGCCGTATCCTACAACGTCAGGAGCTCAGCTTTTACTGCCTACAAAAGATCGCTTGGCAGAGATTTTACATATCTGGAGAGCGCACTTACCAGACTTAAACCGGAAAGTTATCAACACTTTCTACATCCTTCTCCATAACACGCGAAGAACCTTTTTAATGCGTGTCTGGAACTGTAGAACAGGTATGTCGAAGATAACTATTGACGAAATAAAGGGCTTTGAACCCTTTAATGAGAATATGCCTGTTCTGTATTCTTAATTTAAGTTTTTATAGCCTGTCTGATGGGCTGATGACGCCGTTTCCTCCACGATTTACTACATGAGTATAAATTTGGGTAGTTGTTACATCGGAATGGCCCAGCAATACCTGAATTGTGCGAATATCATAGCCTGACTCTAAGAGGTGAGTTGCAAAACTGTGTCGAAAGCTATGGGTTTTAGCTGGTTTGTTAATCCCTGCTGCTTTGACAGCCCGAGTTACCTGCTTTCGTAATGCGGAAGGGTGAAGATGATGACGCCGAAGAATTCCTGTGCGAGGATCACGGCCAATTTGGCTTGAAGGAAAGAGATACTGCCATGCTGTTTCTCTGGCCGCGCCCGGGTATTTTCTGTCGAGAGCGTAAGGCATATAAACCTCTCCAAATCCCTGGGCAATATCCGATTGATGGAGATGCTCAACTTCTGTTATCTGATTTTTAAGTGCTGGGATGAGTCTTTGGGGTAGCATCGTTGTTCTGTCTTTATCTCCCTTGCCAGCGCGGACAAAAATATTGTTACTTTCGAAGTCTATATCCTTAACTCTGAGAGACAGTAGTTCGGCGCTACGTAAACCTGTGCCATACATCAGTTCTACCTGAAGCCTGTGAACCCCTTTTAGGTTTGAAAGAATAGAAGAGACTTCTGCTCTGCTATAGACAACGGGCAACCTCCGATGAGTGCGAGCCGGGGAGAAACTAAGATGAGATACTTCAACAGCCAGAAACTTACGGTATAGGTACATCAGGGCATTTAATGCGATTTTTTGTGTGCTTACAGAGCAATGTTTATTGATAGCAAGGTCATTTAAAAATGCTTCAATATGTATTGCATCCATATCTTTGGGATGTTGTTTGTTGTGAAAGTAGATGAACCGTTTGATCCAGTGAACATACGTTTGTTCAGTTCGATAGGCCAGGCCATTTATGCGGATATGTTGGCGAAGCTGCACCATAAAGCGAGTGGGCTTGTTGGGTATCTTGTGTCTAATGTCATCCATGACAGAATCTCTTTTACTGTTTTTATATACAGTAGTGTGCGGGTGCTTATATGTCAATTATCCCAATTCAGGGGACCCCCTTTCCCTTGAACACTGAAAATATTGAACTAACTCTTTGATTTAACTGAAAGAGGTATTATGATCAGGCCAATGTTATTGGCATGGATGCAGCCTCTACAGGCACTATAATTCTGTAAACTGCCTTTCGTGATTATTGCTAACCTGCTGATATATAAAATAAATGTGAATTTTGGTCTATCGAATTTCCAGAATTATAGTGCCTGGGAGTTATAGTGCCAAAGGGCACTATAATTTACTGTTATATTTCTAGGAGAATCCTACATTGGAAGAAGACTTAAGGTTCAGAAAAAGAAGCGTATTCATAAGCCCAGCAGATGCGTTCACTTTTAAACTTCAGTCTGTTGAAGACATAAAGGAAGATTCTCTTTTTGTAGTTGATACAAATGTTCTATTGCTTCCATTTACAACGGGAGTTAAAAGTCTAGCCGCTATAAAGAAGATCTATGAAACCTTAGTTGCTAGTGACAAACTGTTTTTGCCGGCTCAAGCGGTTAGAGAGTTTTTAGATAATAGAGCCAAAAAGCTTTCTGACATGAACGAGTCACTACAAAAGAAGCTAAATCAAAATTACCAGTTTGTTGGTGCGCATCCCTTGCTTAGTGAGCTTGACGAGTTTAAATCGCTAGAAGAGCAGGAAGAAAATCTTAAGGCGCAAATATCAAAATACAATGACGAGATTAAGAAAACTATAAAAGTAATTCAAACGTGGGGATGGGATGATCCTGTAAGCCAAATGTATCACGAGGTTTTAAAAGATAGAGTCCTTGATGATAGATTTATAAAAGATGATGTGGTTGCAAAAGATTTGGAGCGCAGAAACACTTTACGCATTCCCCCAGGATACAAGGATAGTGGAAAAGAGGAGAACCAAGCTGGTGATCTATTAATCTGGTACGAAATACTAAAGCTTGCCGAGGAAAAAGCTTGTCACCTCGTCTTTGTAACCGGAGATGAAAAACAGGACTGGTGGCATAAGAGTGGCAAAAAGCCACTATACCCAAGATTCGAGCTCGTTGATGAGTACAGGGAAAAGTCTAAAGGTAAATCTTTTCACATGATTAGCTTATCTAGTCTGTTGAAGCTTTTTGGCGCCGAAGAAGAGGTAATCGAAGCTGTTAGATCTTCGGAGTCAACTACAAGTATTGCGACCAAGCATAGTAGGTTGAGTAATATGGAGCTACGCGAACTTGCTTTGGATATCGTAAGTGAACTTAGAGAAATGATTGCTCAAGAAAGGATACACAGCGATCAGCTATCTATGAAAAGAATGGAGGCAGTGCGTATGTCTACTTCTGAGGAAGAAAAGAGTTTGGCGTGGAATAAATTTAACGAACTGGACCGAGAACCCACTAGAAGATTAATGAGTTTTTACGATTCTAAACATAAGATTGACGCCATACTAATCAGAGATGAGCTTGAGCGTAGATTGCCGAAGGCTGTCTTAGACAACAGGAGTAGTCATGTGATGCACATGTATGAACATCCGACTAACCCACTGGGGCTGACAGCCGTCGTTGATGATCTTGAAACTCTCGCAAAGAGTTTAGCCTGAAAAAATATAACAAACGCGTCAATAAGGACGCTCGCAAGCTCGCGCCTATTACGCGGGCGTTATACATAGGTGAGAAATGGTAGCACTGTACTTGATTCTTTTTCTTGTTGCTGTCGGATCACTCTATATGGTGTTTGACTACTATAGAATGCGTAAAATAGCTCGTGAGCGTGGAGGTCCGAATATTTGCGCTTACGCTAGATCTTTCGATTACCGAAATACCGATACGAAGATCATGCGCGAAGTGTGGAATGAAGTTCAGTCTTACTTGGGTGAGTATGATGGTAAACCTTTTCCAATCTCATCTGATGATTTGTTTGCTGAAACCTATAATTTAGACCCTGATGACTTAGATGATATATATTGGGCTGTAGCAGATAGAATGGGTATTGAAACAGGTAACCCAGAACGGAATCCATATTTCAACCAGGTTACTTCTGTTAGGAACTTGGTTTTGTTTCTACAAAATCAGCCCAAAAAGGCGGCAAATGTATAACAATCCAATGCACGCGGAGCCAGGCTACGTTGCGCAATTATTTGTGGTGTCGCTACGCTCCATTTTACCACAAAAATTGCTCCAGTCCGCTGGCCCGGTGATTGGGGCGTTAGCACCCTATGTGATCCATACATTTAGCGATGAGAAAGAATACAATGGATATTTCTCCAATAACGGAGTTCAAGCACGAGAAAAGGATGGTTCCCTTAACTATCCCGTATGAGAGCGATTACTATGAGAACACTTTTACTGTCATCGTAGGAAAGAATGGTGTAGGTAAAAGTCGTTTGCTATCAAACATGGTTAGTGAATTTGTGAGAACTGACCAAGCACCTCAAGGTTATGAATACCTCAATGACTTTGATTCATATAACAGAAACGAACGTCGTGTCATTGCTGTATCAACAAGCCCATTTGATAAATTTAAGTTGCCGCCGAAGAATCGAATAAAAGAATCTGTTGTTAGAACAAATTATAGATATATTGGAATGAGATCTGGCGGGCCCTATGGGATCTCATCGATTTCGCTAATATCTTCTGCCACAAAGGGAATACTGGAAAGGTTTCTCAAAAACGAAGGTTATGACAGGCTAAAAGATGTATTCCACACTTTAGGGTTTCTTCCAGAAGCGCGGCTCATATTTAAACCGAATTTCAGATTAGATAAGCACTCAATTAAAGTAGATAGAATAAGTTCAGAAATAAATAGCTTCGAGATTGCATGGCTCAAAGATCTTGGTATCGAAGTTGGACCGAGAGCCTTGGAAAGTTTAAACGAAGTAAATGAAAAGGATGTCTACGAAATAAGAAAGGCATTAGATGACTTGGGTGATCTCTTTATTTATGAAAAAGCGATATCAGTTGATATAGATTTTTATCATGGTGAAGCATTTAGTATTAATAAGGAAGTCTTCCACAATATTGGGTTTTTAGAGTCTATTAATATTCTTCTAAATTATGATTTGATTCGTCTTATGGATATGAAGTTACATAAGAGAGAGTATGGTGATATGTCTTTGCGTCGCGCCAGCTCTGGGGAACAATGTATGCTGGTTATGATGTTGGGTATTGCCGGGCATATAAATGATTCTTCATTGATATTTATAGATGAGCCTGAGATTAGTCTGCATCCAAAGTGGCAAGAAGAGTTTATGTCTTTATTAATCAGAACATTTTCTCAATATCGATCTTGTCAGTTCTTTATTGCAACACATTCGCCTCAGATAGTTTCTCAGTTAGAGGGGAAAAATTGTTTTGTAACTTCGTTAACAAAGAACGAAATATTCCCATCGTCGTATTTCAATGATAGATCTTCTGATTTTCAGTTAGCAGAACTTTTTGATGCCCCAGGCTCAAGAAATGAATATATAACTAGGCTGGCATTTTCTCTGCTATCCAAAATAAAGAGTAGGAAAGCGGCTGGTAAGAATGAGGTTCAGGAGTTGGATAAATTGTTGGCATTATGTAACGCAATTAGCCGCGATGATCCAACCTTAGAACTTGTTAAAGCGGTAGAGGAGATAGTTAAACACTATGCCTCTTATTAATAATATAATTTGTTTCAGCGGAGATGATAACGCACTCATCGAAAGTAAACGTCAATTAGATACTTTCTCTCATTCGGACTGGGGTGCAAACGAATTATTGCCTATTCGCAGTAAAATTAGAAGTTTTTACAGAACCGAACAGAGGGGAATTTGCGCTTATTGTAAAGGTGATGTATCTCTAAGATCTGCAAGCAACGCTCATGTTGAGCATATAGCTCCCAAGTCTTTGTATTTATCTTTTATGTTTGAACCAAAAAACCTTTGTGTTATCTGTGCTGATTGCAATGAAATTAAAAGAAATCAAGAGGTTATGAATGAAGCGGTTGATACGTTTTCGGGTAACGTTAATCTATACCCGAGATCTTCAGGTGCTTTCAAAATAGTCCATCCATTGTTTGATAATTATGATGAGCACATCTTGAAAAAAGGTCGTGTATATATCGATAGAAGCGCAAAAGGTGCATTTACCATTGGTGCTTGTAAGTTAAACCGTTACTTTCATGAGTTCGGCGTGGATGACGAATTTGTTAATGATGAGGAATTGGTTGGCCAAATGAACGAATACATTGGTTCTCAGAGTACACTGCAAAAAGCGGGGATATTGAACAGGCTACGAGATATGCTATTTAATTTGTGACGAGTTATGTGCTAACAAGCGCCTGCATCGGAACTCGCTACCGCTCGCCCGATGAGGCGAGGCGTTAGGCAAGAGGAACATATGAGCGACTGGGACTTTCTGCACGACATGCATAATGAGGGCTATAGCCCAGAGCAGATAGCGGATGCTGCTGCTTGTGGATATAACCCTTGGGAGCATGGCGATTGGGATAACATCGAAGAGTTTATTGACGATGAAGCGGGCTGGGATTCTGATAGTGGGCCAAAGAACCCAACAACTCTAGAGCTTTGGGAGTTGCTAGGTGAATTGATTGAAAGCGCCCGAAATTACTTCGAAGTAACAGGTCGGCATCTGCCAATTTATGGAGAGCTTGGCGAGCTATATGGTGAAGCGAAATACGGAATCAAAAGACATAAACCGTATACACAAGGCTCCGACGGCAAATTAGGAAATGATTTTGTCGAAATAAAAACAATTAGCCCATTTAAGACCGACAATTCTGTGCTAGTTAAGCGGGCCGGTAATTTCAGCAAACTTCTAATTGTGAAAATCAGCAAAGACTTCGAGTTTAAAGCCAAAATGCTCGATCGAAAGAGCTTTGGAAAAGGCTCGGGAAAACACATTAAGGCCAAGTGGAGTGAATGAAATTGCCTAACAAGTACATGTTGGCGGACCGGTTTTCCGCTGCGCTCCAAACCAGCCGCAAATGTAGGCGTTATGCCTCAGAAGAGTGAATCATGGAATATAGCGAAATCATAGACAACTGGAAAACCTTCGCCAATGCAGTAAAAGCTATCGGAGGTGATATCCAAGCCTTCACTATAGAAGAACCAGCAACTGAAAAAGAGATTGCTGCCTTAGAGGAAAAGCTAGGTTTTCCTTTGCCTAAGTCGCTGAAAGAGGTTCTGCTTAACTTCTCAAGAAAAGTTGAGTACCGCTGGTTTCTTCCTGATAAATTTGAGCTCGAAGGCGAATTGTCGGAGATTTTCTCGGGTGACAGGCATTGGTCACTAGATTGGCTCTATGATTTCAATGAATCTAAGAATGGTTGGGTCGAAGAGTGTTTTCCAAACAAAGAAGACCCATATGATGTTGTTTGGCACAACAAGCTTGCGTTTCATGAGGTAGGAAACGGCGATTATTTGGCAATTGATTTGTCTTCCCCTGAAGCGGAACCTGTTGTCTATTTAAGCCATGATGATGGTGATGGGCACGGAGTCGAGCTAGCAAAAAACTTCAAAGACTTCGTTTTTGAAAGTAGCCTCGTAGGTTGCGTTGGCGGTGAAGATTGGCAACAACTGCCATTTATTGAAAACGGCAAAAAACACATAAACGGAAATTGTGCCAATGCTATTAGACTTAGAGAAGTCCTTGGAATCAAGGCATAACAAACGGCTGCACCGGACAAATTTTCGCTGTCACCTTTTGTGCAAAAATACGCACAAAAGCCGCCATCAAAAATTTGCTCGGTGAGCCGGGCGTTAGCCAATACCAGGGAGAGATATGAGTAAAGAAAAACTGGATAGCTTGTTAAAACCTTTGGTTAAAAAGGCAATAAAACTAGAACCAAGAGCTAATGACGCAGCTTTAGCTGCTTCCTGCCACACTAAGTTTGGTGGATCGCCCTACGCTGAGGCAGGAGACACTTGGCCCTCGTGCCCAACCTGTAAGAAAGAGCTAACTTTTATTAACCAAATTCACGATGAAATAGAACAGCAGCTCTTCGTTTTCTATTATTGCAATGAGTGCTTTCCATGGGGCCTCGGCGATGAAGAAAAGGGTCAATGGTTGGTAAGGCTGTACGATGAGCCTTCAAGTAGCAAAATTGTAAACATAGCGCGAGCTTCGAATGATGAGTTCGCGCCCACGCCTTGTAAGGTAATAACCTCTCCAGTTGAAGTTCTCCCTGACTGGGAAGGTCTTGATTCTGCATCCGATGAACTAAGTGATCTATGTTGCAAGATCAATGATGATTCGCCTTGGGAAGAGTATGAGGAAGCTGTAGAGAGAGCTGGGTGCTTAAATGACTATGCAACGCTTTTAGGTGGTTATCCTCGTTTTGTTCAAGGTGAAGCTGGACCTGTCTGTCCTGAATGCAATTCACAAATGATATTTTACGCCCAGATAGATTCAGAAAATGAAGCCAATATTATGTGGGGAGATGTTGGGCTGGTTTACTTCTTTCGTTGTCCAGAACATAAAAACCAGTTCCAGCTCGAGTTACAGTGCCACTAATGGCTAACAATGTGGTGCACGGGAACCAATTACGTTCCACAAACATTTGGTTCGCTGCGCTCTCTTTACCACATGTTTGTTCCACTACATTGGTCCCGTGACCACGGCGTTATGAGTCAAAAATAATATGAACTCTGTAGAATTGATCAGAAGGCTATCCCTAGAAGGTGCTGAGAATTTTTACACGGTTATGCCATGGATAAATCCGATACCGAAATCAGCCGAAGAAATCCTAGAAAAGATGGAAATAGCTAGGCAGCGTTTGCAATACGCCGCAGAGCGTCAAGGGGCTATTGAAGATACTGATTCGGAAAGGGCTTTAATTAGCAGGCTTAAAACTGAAATTGAGGCAATAATTGGTGCAAACAAATAATTACTTTCATTGCCAGCAACAACTCATAACAAGCAAAGGCAGCATCGCCCTTCGGGCTGGACGCGCTAACGCGCGCCGCTGCTTTGAGCGTTATGTGCAATAAAGGAAGATTATGACGATATCGATTGGAGCTGTGATGGGTGGCCCTGAAACCCTCCCTTGTGATGAATCATTTAAAAAAATTTGGAGTTATTTTTCAGGTAATGAATCCAAGCCTTTTTTAAATGTAGTATTCCATTTTCCTGGTAGTCTCATGAAGCCAAAACACACCGGTTTAAGAACTGGTAGATTTTCATCAAAAGAACAAGGCTTCATGATTCAAGTTGCTGTTCCAGAAGACATCGCCGAAACAGATGATTATATTGTCTCTGCAAATTTCTTCCTTGATTCAATCGAGCAGGCATTAGATTTATCTAAAAAACGCTGGGAAAAACATAAAATTGAATTTCCCTTTGATAAAAATATAGAGATTATAAAGTCAGCCAGAAATGAAATTAATTTACAGTGAGGCACATAACAAGCGGCAGCAGTCGGACAGTTTTTCCGCTCCTTCGTCGCTCCAAAACTGCCGCTGTGCCGGGCGTTAAATGGCAATCCAAATGTCAGAGATAAAATTCAAAGAGATTAAGAATTCTGAAGGCTCTCTTTTAAGAGCTGCATTCGAATACATTGCGCAGTCGAAATCGGACGGCTCTTTTGATGAGGCCAAATTGAGAGAGATCATGGGTGATAAAGTGAATAGCCATTTTGTTAATCCTACAAAGGAAGAAGCAGATGAGATGTTGGCAAAATGGAAGTCGAATCCAAACATCGAATTGCCATGGGATTTTGGCTCTTGGTTCGATGCATTGGAATCGGCAGAGCTAGAGTTTAAATCAATCGAAATAGATGCAGACGGTAGCGGTCAAATAGTATTTGAACAGCTCGCATGGCCAAGTGGTGGTATTGATGCAACTACTGAGCTTGTAAAAGCGTTTGGCGGCGTGGTGATATCAAACAATGCCATTTAACAAACAGCTCAAACCGACCTCCACTGCGTTGCTCGTTTTGTGCTTTTTCGCTACGCTCGCACAAAACAATCAACTCCGTTTCGGCGGCTTAGCTGGGCGTTAGGGGATAAAAGAAAAGTAAATGAATCACCAGTGTCCTTGTTGCGAAAATAGAACACTGCCAGGAGATGATATTTTCCCTGGTTCTTTTTATGTGTGTCCTGTTTGTTACTGGGAAGATGATAATGTGCAATATGATGATCCGAACTTTTCTGGTGGAGCAAACAAAGAAAGCCTTAATCAAGCACGATCAAATTACAAAGAGTTTGGGGCTATAAATAAAGAAATGCTTCAATATGTTCGCCCCCCTGCTGAGGAGGAGAAGAGCAATGGTTAAATACAAACCCCTAACAAGCGCAAACACATTCGCCAGCAAGCTGGCTGGACTTCGTTGCTTCGCTCCTCGCCTGTGTTGCGGGCGTTATGCGTAAAAAGTATATGAAACAGAGTTCACCAACTGCGTGGCTAGAGGTTCAGTTAAAGGCAACAAATGCGCTTCTAAAGTTTTGCCAAGAGCACAACTACAAAGATCCTAGGATGGTTCATTTAGAAGCGTGCAAAAATGCACTCGCAGAAAAGAAGATAAATATGGCTATTGAGGAATATAAGAATATTCCACTTGGAGGCAATGGTTGCTTCAATGACTGGTGGCCTGAGCCGGTCTATGAACATGAAACCGATGAATTTGCGGAGGCAGTCTTTCAGGCGCTTACTGAGCGGTGGAGTCGTTTGATGTCGTTATCAGTTGAGGCATCAAATGCATAACACAACGCTCAAAATGGACGCCAATTCCGCTGCGCTCCATTGGCGCCCTTTAGCTCAGCGTTATGTTTCAGGGAAGCTATGAGCATAAAAATCACTGATATCATTTTAAGCATTGCTCTAGGGTTAATTGCAATCTACCTAATTCATGATTTCATAGTCACTGATGCATGTTTGGATATGGGGGGGGGTATCGATCCTAAGTCAGGGCTCTGTAATGATGAAAACTATCATGAGCAGTATATGGTGGTTACTCCTGCACTACTGGCAATCTACTTCTTCACAGGGCTAGTTGTTTCCGTTGTATCAGCACTGGTGATTAAAGCTGTAAGGGGTGCCAAAGGTGAGTAAATCGCAAAAACATAACAAGTTGCAGCACGCAAAGCAGCCCAGCAAGCTGGGCTCGGACCTCCGTTTCGGCGCTTCGCGCCTACACTTCGGCCCGTGTGCAAGGCGTTAGAGCTCCTATGAAATACATACTACTTTTCACACTGATTTTAATTGCCGGGTGCGATACCCTCCATGGTTTGCGTTTGCCAGTGAAACCAGCATATGAAGGCGGTTGGGAATGTGTATATAACAATATTGCTTCCATCAACCTTAGAGCTGAGCCCGGAAACGAAAATCAACTATCAATATCCAGCAATGAAAGCGGTAAGTATTTGTTCTCGGTAATGCCAAACTACAGAAACCAAATGGAGCTTTACTTTATGCAAATGCACGCTGCTCCTAGCTGTGAAGAGACCAATGCTTCGCTTATAGAAATGAAAGAGTTTTTGCAGCTCATGGAAAAATATTGTGGCTATACGCCATTATCTTACGAAACTACTATGGAGTGCAGCTCTAACAAATCAATGCAGCCGACCGCTAACGCGTCGGCTGATTGAGGCGTTATGTGTCCTGGCGGTGAGTCATGAAAGGAAGAGTGGCCTTTGGAATAATCTCAATCATCGCGGTATTTGCGTTGATGGTTTTATTTACTGTTTCATCCGAAGTATGGGATGGCGCATGTGGTCACAAAGAAGAGTTTGGTCTTTTTGCTTTTTACAGGTCTGGTAGTGATGCGCTTCCAGCCTCAGAGTGTGCAACGGGTGTTTTGATTCCTGGCGCACTATTAACATTAATAGCCACATTGGGTTTGCTGGCCGCAATATATTATTGCTGGCGTTGGCTAGTAAAAGGTAGTTCTTAGCATGGCTTTGGCAACAACACATAACAAGTCGCTGTTGTCGCCACTTCGTGGCTGGGACAGCTTACACGCCGCTTCGCTATGTTTCAGCTGCCCCAAAGCAAGGCGTTAGCCAATACCAAAATTAAAGGGCCCAAAGCCCTTTAATTGCAGCTAAGGGAATTAGATGAGTGAGAAAGTGAGAGTAGCCTTGAAGTGGCTGAAAGGGCTCTTGGATGGAGAAAACATTGAGTACCAAATTGTCGGTGGGCTAGCTGCAACTATTCACGGTGGCAGCCGTGAAATTGCAGACATTGACCTTTATATCCATAACTCTGATGCAAACAGGGTCTTGGCTCACGTATCTCAATTCATATCTAAACCGTTAACCCGTTATACTGAATACGGTTGGGATCTGGAGTATTTCCAGTTGGTTTACCAAAATCAAAAAATTGAAATCGGTTTATCTCAAAATACAAAGATACAATCGGCTTTAGACGGTTCTTGGTATCAGCTTGAAATTGATTATTCAGCGTCTGTTGAAAAAGACTATCAAGGCATCCTACTGTCAGTGATCCCTGTTCATCACTTAATCGAGTACAAGCGAATATTGGGTAGGGAAGTCGACCTAATCGACATACAAGAACTAACGCAGAGTGCAGCGCCATAATAAAGTGTTTAAGAGTGACTCGAAACGCGTGCCGGTTTCGCTTAGCTCAAGTATGGCACGCTTGTTTGTCGAACCTTAACACGGTGTTATAGGCTGGTGTTGAATGCCTGAAGTAGAAAATAGTCTTCGGAAGATAGTCGAGGAATACGACAAACTGAAGAAGCTAAACAAAGTCTTTCTGGTCGTCGGTATACCATCGTCAATCGCTGCAATAATATTTCCGCCTTTGGGTCTTGTGGCTTTACTTTTTCTCGTCTACTTATATTTTAGATGGTGGAAACATAGCCAAAGTAGGTGCCCTGGATGCAATGCTCATTACTTCTGCTTTATACAAAGAGGTTTTGTACCTGTCACTACTAATAGCAGGGGGTGGAAATGCAGGAAATGCAAATTAGCTGTGAACGAGTTACCCGAACTCGAAGATATAAGGCCTAAGAGTCACACTAACGAATGGCACAATTAGCGAATAACAAGTGACTGTGGTGTCGCCGCTATCGTGGCTTTGACTCCAGCTTTACCAACCCTTTACGTTAGAAATCACTGTAGTCAGAGAAGTAATATGGAACTTGAAATAACGGTAGTAGACGCTTTTACAGATGCTGTGTTTGGTGGAAACCCAGCCGCTGTGATCATCACTGATGAATGGCTCTCCGACGATTTGATGCAGTCAATTGCGGCGGAGAACAACCTCTCTGAGACCGCTTTTTTGGTATCAGCAGATCCCTCAGCGTACCAGATCCGCTGGTTTTCACCTCTGACTGAAATTGCTTTTTGTGGGCATGCAACTCTGGCTTCAGCCTTTGTGTTGTTTAACAAAAGTCCCGGCTTAACGAGTCTTATATTTTCAGCTGAGGCAGTTGGGGAGTTATTGGTCACGAAAACCGAATCAGATCAGGTGCAGATGGACTTTCCGAATACCAGACCTGAGAGCGTTGAGTCTATCCCGGATGCCTTGATAGACGGCCTCTCTATCCCACCGGAGGAGGTTTATTGTAACTCGCAAGCCTATTTCGTGATTTATCAATCTGAATCTGACGTGTTGTCTGTGCTACGAGATAACGAGACCCTGAAGCGGTTGAAGCCCCGTGATGTCGTCGTTACATCCAGATCCGAATCCAGTCATTATGATTTTATATCAAGGTACTTCTGGCCAGCGAATGGTGGCGATGAAGATCCAGTGACCGGCTCAATTCACACGGGTTTGGCTCCGCTTTGGGCTGAGAGTCTGGGTAAGAAGGAGTTAGTGGCCTACCAGGCTTCCCGTCGTGGAGGTGTTCTCAACTGTGTCGTTTCTGGCGACAGGGTTTTAATATCAGGTAATGCGGCTCAGTATTTACACGGTAGTATTACAGTTTAGTGCTGTAACTTTCTAACAAGCGACAGGTTGTCGGATTAGCTTTCCACTGTGCTCCAGACCAACCGTAAATGCGGGCGTCAGGTCTGAGTGGGTTATACGACTCAACAATCAGGGCGAGTGATAAACTCTACCACAGGGTCAGAGCCCTTTTTATAAAGCCCTTTTCATCGCATCGTTCACGAAAAAGGGGAGGGGTTTATCTCTTTCCTGATATCTCATCTCAATCCACGGAACCATCGCTTTTTCCAGCAAGCGACGAAGTCGCGTCGAGCCACTAACCAGCTGCGTCGCGGCGGTCTGGCTAAGGCTTTTATCTGCGTCAGAGAGTCACAACCCGGGCGGCCAGCGCAATCAGTATTCCACCGGTCAGGCGGTTGACCAGTTGACTGCGGTTTTGCAGGGTTTTAAGAATAGGGCCATGGGATAGCACTAATGTAACGACGCTGTACCACAGGCCATCGACCAGCGTGGCCGTCGCCGTCATAATCATCTGATCGGCTATCGTTGCATCCGGACTGACAAACTGTGAGAACAGGGCGATAAAGAAGATCGCCAGTTTAGGATTCAGCACTGAGATGGTCGCTCCCTCAATGCCGGCTTTCAGTACAGAGGTTTTATCGCCAGGGTTTACGCTGAAGGAAGAAGCTCGTCCGGCTCTGATCGCTTTGAGGCCGATCCAGGCCAGATAGCCAGCCCCCAGCCAGGTGATCACCTTAAACGCGATCTCTGACTGGGCTACCAGAATAGCCAGTCCTGAGATGGTTGCGAATGCCCAGAGGCCAACCCCCGCTGCATGAAACCAGCTGGCAGCCAGACCATGTTGGCGGCTGTTACCGACCGTTTGCTTCAATACTACCGCCAGACTGGGGCCCGGAGACATTGCACCCAGGCAGCAGACTGCAAATAGTGAAAGCCAGGCGGTAAAGGTCATAGTGGATTCCTGATCGTGATGGGGTGGGAATATTTCGGTTCAGCGTAACCGCTTAAAACCAGCTAAGCTGATAGGGGGATTATATTGCAGTGTGCTGACAGGGGCCAGTAATCCTGTTGGTCAGCTGCTGACGGTTCAGTCTGTCTGCTAACTTAAGAGCTGGCTTAAAAACTGACTTAAGAGCTGACTTAAGAGCTGACTTAAGAGCTTAACTTGAATTGCGAGGTGTCAATCATGCAAAGTCTGGAAGCGGTGTCCCGTACATGTCCCTACTGTGGGGAACCGGTCGAGTTAGTTGTGGATTGCACAGCGGGTAATCAGCAGTATTTTGAAGATTGCTCGGTGTGTTGTAAGCCGATGATGGTTGAGCTGGATGTTGAAGGCACGGAGCCTGTTATCTCTCTGAAGGATGAAAACGAGGTATAAAAAAACGCCGCATATCGTTATGCGGCGTTACTGTCTTGCGGCCCCCTGATAATCAGGGGACGATGATCAGTCGATCAGAGCGTACTGGTCGCGCAGAATCTCAATGATCTCTGCTTTCGGGTTATCAGACAGCGGTAGTTTCTCGCCGATAATCTTCTCTGCAATGCCGACATAGGTGTCAGATACTTTCTGTAACAGTTCTGCAGGGAGGGCGTTGTCCTTAGCCAGGGCGTAACGCTCTTCCATCCGATCTTTATTGATCAGGATATCCGGGTCAGGGAAGTAGTTGAGCAGTTCCTGACGGAATACCTCTTTGGAGTTTTCGATGACTTTGCCTTCCCGGTAGGATGGGCCGTCCCAGATGCGGGATGAATCAGGTGTCCCCACCTCATCCATATAGATCAGCTTTTCGTTGCCTGAGGCATCAGTCACGTAACCAAATTCAAACTTAGTATCGACGAATACCTGGTCGATCTTTTCCAGTTCAGAGCTGATGACATCAAAGCCTTCTTTCAGCAGTTTTTCGTAAACCGCGATATCCTCTTTCGAACGGAACTGAAAGGCTTCATGGTTATTGATGATGTCATCACGGGTGATGTTGACATCATCTACTTCAGGCACGCCAGGAATCCCCTTGAGAATACCTTTGGTGGAAGGTGTAATCAGCAGCTCAGGCAGTTTCTGATCTTTCTGCAGGTTGTCGGCTATCTGAATGCCACAGAACTCACGCTCACCTTTGGCGTAGGAACGCCACATAGAGCCGGTGATATACTGGCGGCAGATCGCCTCAATCATGACGGGTTTTGCTTTCTGAACAATCCAGACGAATGGGTGGGGGATATCCAGGATATGGCTGTCAGCCAGACCGTTTTCGTGAAACAGCTTGAACCAGTGATTGGAGATAGCATTCAGTGCGGCACCTTTGCCGGGTACACCGTTCATACCGCCTTCGCCATGCCAGATGCACTCGAAAGCGGAGATCCGATCGCTGATGACCATGATCGCCAGGGGGGCATCGGCTGCAACATCATACCCTTTCTCCTGGATAAGACGTCGACTGTCGGCTTCGGTCAGCCAGTAAACGGAACGTACTTTACCACTGTGTACCGGTAGGTCGGTACGGATCGGCAGATCATTGTTTACTGCCAAAACCTTATCAGCAAGACTCATTGCAAACTGTCCTGTATCTCTAAAAGTCGATTAATGAAAACGTTCCAGAATATCAGCGTTTACCAAAAGTTCGGCAATGCAGACCACCAGGCAAAAGCCTGGAAAAAAGCTGAGGATTTCTGCCTGATTCTGGAACAGGGATATTACACAGATTTGTAATATCCCGCCACATTTTGGCGTTCCAGACTTGAATATATCAGCGAATCTGGCCACCCATGCTAAACGCATTAACATGTGATTAATCTCGTATGCAGTCATCGTTATAATCTACTGATGAGCGATAGTCTGATACTCTCTCGCTGCGACTATTCTGAGTCTGACAAAACGCTTCTCAGAAGCCGCTTATGAAAGCTTCACGATAAAGTTTCTGTCAGAAAAATCGGCTAAATAAATGGACTATTGGTGAGTCATTTTTACATTGCGTTTTAGAAATGTTCACTGGAAATTAGTGAATATCTTAATTATCACCTGCTATACTTCCGGTCCCATTAAAAGGTGCTACCGTGACTGCGAATATCGAAACTGTAAATACTGAAACATCGTTTTATCAGGATAACCCCCGGGCTCGGTGGTATGTGCTTATCAGTATCTGTATTGCGCTGTTTCTGGTGCCGATGTCACTGTCTGCCGTGAATATGGCCTTGCCAGCCATGGCTGATGCTTTGCAGGCTGATGCGGTATGGCTGAGCTGGATTCCCACCGCCACGTTGTGGGGAAGTATCGTGTTGTTACTGCCGGCGGGGAGAGTGGCCGACTCCATTGGCCGAAAGCCGATCTATCTGATCGGTGCGTTGGGTTTTTCACTCGCATCGCTGCTGGTGTTTGCCGTCTACTCTGTTGAATTTCTACTATTCGTAAGGGTGCTGCAGGGATTGTTCAGCAGTCTGGTATTTGCAACTGCTATGGCGATTATTGCTGCCGTCTTCAGTGGTTCTAATCGGGGGACCGCACTGGGATTGACGGCCACCTCTGTTTATCTGGGACTGACCTGTGGGCCTCTTTTTGGTGGCTGGCTGACCGATCATCTCGGCTGGCGAAGTGTCTTCTGGGGGCCGGTTATCCTGGCGATGGTTGCGCTGATACTGGCCGTTATCTATATCAGGAATGACAGTAGTGATGAACAGCAGTCTAACCCATTGGACTGGGTTGGCTCGCTATTGTTTGCTGCTCTGTCCACACTGTTGTTGTTCGGCTTATCCGGATTGCCAAACCTGTATAACTGGCTGATGCTGATTGCAGGGATCGCCCTGGTGTTTGTATTTGTCAGACAGCAGAACCGCTGCGAATTTCCACTGGTGCGTTTTTCGCTGTTAGCTGCTAACAGGGTGATGAATCGTTCTTTGATGGCCAGCTTTCTGATGTATGCAGCGCACTATCCGGTACTGTTTCTGCTGAGTCTCTATCTGCAATATCTGCAGGGATTGTCACCCAGTGAAACAGGGCAGATGATACTGTTACAAGCACTGATTATGGCATGTCTGGCGCCGCTTGCCGGTCGGCTGTCGGATCGTTTTGAGCCTCGTCTGATTGCGACGGTAGGATGTTTGTTCTTTAGTGCGGGATTTGCAGTACTGGTATTTCTGCGGGCGGACAGTTCATTAAATCATGTGATCGTGGCGCTGGTATTGCTGGGAGTAGGCTTTGGATTATTCTCAACGCCGAACAATAATGCAGCGCTGGGTTCGGTGCCGAAAGAGCGCCTGAGTATCGCTTCGGCGCTGCTGAACCTGTCCCGCACCAGTGGGAATATGTTCAGTATGGCGATTATCATGCTGCTGATGAGCGTGTTGCTGGGCAGTGAACAGATCATGCCGGAACGTTATCCGGATCTGCTGATTGTCGTGAAAGCCGGCTTTGCCAGCGCCTGTGGTTACAGTTTTCTGGCTGCCTGGTTCTCCTATAGCCGGGGAAAGGTTAACCGTGATGCGGGTTAACCAATCCGTCGCTTAAGGCCCATCTGGGCGATAATACGGGTGGCTATCTCTTCAATTGAAAAGTGAGTGGTATTGATGTGCGCCAGCTTTTGCTTGCGGAACATCCGTTCGACTATCCGCACCTCATCTTCGCACTGGTCCAGTGACGCGTAACGACTGTTTGGACGGCGTTCATGGCGGATTGACGCCAGCTGAAACGGATCAATTGTCAGACCGAACAGCTTATTTCTGAAGGGCTCCAGCACTTCAGGCAAGGTTGTCTGTGTGAGGTCGTTGTCGGTCAGGGGGTAGTTTGCTGCCCGGATGCCAAACTGAAGTGCCATGTAGAGACAGGAGGGGGTTTTCCCACAGCGGGAGACCCCGGTGAGAATGATATCCGCCTTATCATAGTGCTGAGTGCGGGCGCCATCATCATTATCGATCGCAAAGTTTACCGATTCGATACGGTCCATATATTTGTTTACTTCATTAATCGAATGGGATTTACCGACGCTGTAGGATGAGTGGCTTCCCAGCTCCAGCTCCAGCGGTTTCAGAAACGCTGAAAACACATCGATCTTATACGCGGTGCTGGTGGAGATGATTTCACGGGTGGCTTCATCCACTACCGTATCGAACACTATCGGTCGCTGTCCGTCGGTTTTACCCGCCTGGTCGATAATGTCGACCGCTTCAACCGCTTTTTCAATGGTATCGATATAGGGCAGCGTCACTTTATTAAACTGAATTGAACCAAACTGCGCGAGCAAACTATTGCCCAGTGCTTCCGCTGTGATACCTGTACCATCAGATATAAAAAAAGCTGTTCTTTTCATAAGGTTAAGCTGTCTCGCGTCACAAAAATGTATTTATCCGGGGGTATTATTACGGCATCTGTGCGTGCTGTATAGCGTAGCGATGAATCAATCAGGATCTTCGTCAACACACTGACCTCAGCGAAGAATTACAGTATGATGCGCCTTAATCACTAAAATTTGAAGGAGTGCGGAGCTTTGCAGGATTATATCGTTCGTCTGGATCAGGTGGGTATGGATGATATTGAGCAGGTAGGTGGAAAAAACGCCTCACTTGGCGAGATGATCTCAGAACTGTCTGGTGCAGGCGTTAAGGTTCCCGGTGGGTTTGCGACCACAGCGTCCGCATTCCGTGACTTTCTGAAACACAATAATCTGGACCAGAAGATCAGCGATAAACTCGCTCAGCTTGATCCTGAAGATGTTAATGCGCTCGCAGCGACCGGTAACCAGGTGCGTCAGTGGATCCTGGAAACCCCATTTCCTGAAACCCTCGACCAGGCTATTGAACAGGCCTATGAAGAGATGGGCGGTCACGACGATCTGGCGGTTGCGATCCGCTCATCGGCAACCGCCGAAGATCTGCCCGATGCCTCTTTTGCCGGTCAGCAGGAGACCTTCCTGAATATCCGTGGTCTGGCAAATATTAAAGCGGCCATCCATGAGGTCTTTGCCTCGCTCTACAATGACCGGGCAATCTCCTATCGGGTTCACCATGGTTTTGAACATCACGACGTCGCCCTGTCGGCCGGGGTTCAGCGTATGGTTCGCAGTGAAACCGGTGCCAGCGGCGTCATGTTTACACTGGATACGGAATCGGGCTTTCAGCACGTTGTGTTTATCACGTCAGCTTATGGCCTTGGGGAAACAGTTGTCCAGGGGGCTGTTAACCCGGATGAGTTCTACGTTTACAAACCGACTCTCAGACAGGGTGCTCCGGCCATATTGCGCCGCAGTATGGGCAGTAAAGCGATCAAAATGATATACGGTGCTGAAGGTACCACCGCCAGTGCCGTTCAAACTGTCAGTGTGGCACCTGAAGAGCGAATGAAGTTTTCCATCAATGATGATGACGTGCAGCAACTGGCAAAAATTGCGATGACCATCGAGCAGCATTACGGTCGTCCGATGGATATCGAGTGGGCTAAAGATGGTGATGATGGTGAGCTGTATATTGTTCAGGCACGACCTGAAACCGTTAAGAGCCGGGATAAAAACGCGGTTATCGAGCGTTATCTGCTCACCGAAACCGGTAATGTTTTATTGGAAGGCCGCTCTATAGGACATCGTATCGGCAGTGGACCGGTGCGCATTGTCGAAAGTCTCAGTGATATGGATAAGATTCAGCCCGGTGATGTGCTGGTCACCGATATGACCGACCCGGACTGGGAACCTGTAATGAAGCGTTCTTCTGCGATTATAACCAATCGGGGTGGACGTACCTGTCATGCAGCGATTATTGCCCGTGAACTGGGTATTCCGGCGATTGTCGGTTGCGGTGATGCCACCGAACGACTGACGGAAGGTCAGGAGGTGACCGTCTCCTGTGCCGAAGGTGATACGGGACGAGCCTATGAAGGTTGCCTGGATTTCGAGCATCAGACTAACAAAATCGATTCTATGCCGCCTCTGCCGTTCGACATCATGATGAACGTTGGCAACCCTGACCGCGCATTTGATTTTCAGTCGTTGCCCAATGCCGGTGTTGGTCTTGCGCGTCTGGAGTTTATTATCAACCGTATGATCGGCATCCATCCGAAAGCGCTGATTGAGTTTGATCAGCAGGACGCTGGGCTGCAGCGCACCATAGAGCGCCGCATTGCGGGCTATGAAAGCCCGATAGAGTTTTACGTTGCCAAGCTGGTGGAGGGCATATCTACACTGGCCGCTGCTTTCTATCCCAAGAAAGTGATTGTGCGGATGTCGGATTTCAAATCCAACGAGTATGGGCATCTTATCGGTGGTGAAGCCTATGAGGCCCACGAAGAGAATCCAATGCTGGGCTTCCGTGGAGCCAGTCGCTATATTGCTGAATCGTTCCGGCAGTGTTTTGAGCTTGAGTGCCGGGCGCTGAAGCAGGTACGCGATGTGATGAAGCTGACCAATGTCGAAGTGATGATTCCTTTTGTACGCACGGTGGGTGAAGCGAAACAGGTGGTAGACCTGCTGGCAGAAAACGGCCTGAACCGGGGTGAAAACGGTTTGCGGGTGATTATGATGTGTGAAATACCCTCAAATGCGCTATTGGCTGATGAATTTCTTGAATATTTCGATGGTTTTTCCATCGGCTCGAATGACCTGACTCAGCTGACTCTTGGACTGGATCGGGACTCTGGCGTGATTGCTCACCTCTTCGATGAACGTAACGATGCGGTACGCAAACTGTTGGCCATGGCTATCCAGGCATGCAAGGCGCAAGGGAAATATATCGGAATCTGTGGTCAGGGCCCCTCTGACCATCCAGATCTGGCAAGATGGCTGATGGAGCAGGGGATCAGTTCGGTTTCTCTGAATCCTGATTCGGTGTTGGAAACCTGGTTCTTCCTGGCGAATGAAGAAAGTACTGCGTCCTAGATTTATACCGTTATCTTTCAGTCATTTTCCTGAGTAGCGCCGATGCAGCTCTCCAGGTTTTTACAGCTCAAAACGCCTTATAGCCGGCAGCGGGTTAGAGTGCTGCTGGCTCAGGGCAGGGTCCGGGTCGGTGGTGAGATTATCACCGATGCGCATCGGGAGATTGATCGGTTCATCCGGGTTGAGCTGGACAATAAGCTGCTTCAGGAGGCTCAGAGCCGTTATCTGATGCTGCATAAACCCGCTGGTATCGTCAGTGCGACAGTACATTCTGAACACAAAACCGTCATAGAGCTGTTACCTCAGTCGTTGCGCCAGGGCCTGCATCTGGCGGGAAGGCTGGATCTGAAAACCAGCGGCCTGATGTTGTTGACCAATGATGGCAACTGGTCCCGCAGAGTCACCCAACCCGAATCAAAAGTTGCCAAGGTCTACCGCGTGACGACAAGAGATCCTGTGTCTGACGAAGCACAAGGGGTGTTTCAGAAGGGGATCTATTTCCGTTATGAAAATATCACCACCCGACCCGCGCAACTGGAACGAATTGACGACTATAACTCCCGTCTGGCAATTCATGAGGGGCGTTATCATCAGGTGAAGCGGATGTTTGGTTATTTTGATAACGAGGTAACGGCGTTACACCGGGAAAGTATCGGCGCCTTAACACTGGATCCGGATCTCAGGCCGGGTGAGTTCCGCTTTTTAACGGCGGCGGAGATAGCGCTGTTTTAATGCTGCTGTGCCCGTCGATGCTAGCAGCACGAACAACCCTGCCAACGCACCCGCCAGGTGCGCCGCTGGATACGGTGGCCAGGGGCTCTGGCTTAACAGCGCCTGTTGACTGAACTGCTCCCATATCAGCTTTGCCAGACAGATCAGCATGGGTAACCAGCCATTTAACGCTTGCTGCTTCCGGGCAAAGATAAACAAACTGAGAACCAACGGCGCGAATAGTAGCCCGGATAACCCTGCATAGCTGCTCACTCCTGACCAGGGGGAGAGAAGCAGGGCATCGACGCTGACAACTCCCACGCACAGTGATGCCAGTAATGCGCTGCGTGAATTCAGTTCCAGGTAGCCCGCAGCAAGCGTAAATGCCAGCAGATCCCAGCTCAGGTGGCTGAGCGATGTATGGCAAAGATGCCCTGTTATTAAGCGCCATAGCTGACCCTCCAGTATCAGGGAACGGTCAGCATAGCCCAGTTGAAACAGTTCTGCTGACAGGCTCAGCGGCAGGCACAACAGTAACAGAACCAGGGTTATCCAGGGAAACTGGAAGATACCCCCCGCTTGCGCGGGAGGCTTTGGGTTGGCGAACGGTTTGATTGATATAGTGTTCATTAGCATCTCACGGTGCCCGACGACGGTTGCGGTATTGAATCAACAGCGATGCGCCGATTAACAGCAGAATCCAGTGGCCAATCGCACCTGAGCCGCCGCCACCCAGTGATGCCCGGTGATGAGATTGATTGAACATCGGTTTCTTGCTGTCAGCCCGCTGACTCGTGACCGGTTGTTGCAGCCGCTGTTGCCGGGCGTTGTTCTCATTCGCAACCCGTTGCTGGTTATTACGCTCAATATTCAGCTGTTTAAACACCTCGTCCCTGACGATCAGCATTGAGGTGTAGTCGGTTACCAGATCATATTGAACGGCCAGGTCAGTCATCGCTTGTTTAGTATCTTCATTGCTGCTGTCACCCTCTTCAAGGTAATCCATTTTAGCCTGCATATTTTCGAGAGTGGCAAAGGCCCAGATACGTTCCAGTTCGGGGTGCAGTAAACTTTCCCCGGGAAGGGTTATCTCTGTTGTGTAGTGGCGCTGCTGACCGCCAACCTTGCCTGTCAGTGAGATCTGCACCGGTCCTGGTTGTCGGTAATGGCCGAGGACTGTCAGTTGCTCACCCCGATAAAGTGAGTTGATCTGTTCAGGGGTCAGGTCGGTGACCCGGCCGCCATCAATTTTCAACTCAACATCTCTCATTGCCTGGTGGGTCATCTTGCTGGTTGCCAGCATCAGTTGGCCGACAATATCATCAGCATTAGAGACACTGATGGCAAAACCATTGGATACCTCCGTCATACGGTTCAGCAGGGGACGGTTTGCACTGTTGCCCATGACAAAGGTGAATAGTCGGACATCTGCTTTTTCCAGCAGATCAAGAAAGCGTTTTTTTTCAGTGACACCTAAGTTGGCAACGCCATCGGTGACCAGAATCATGGCGGTGCTGCGGTCAGTATCTAATCCTTTTAAGCCCTGCGCGAGACCTGAATAGAGATCAGTGCCACTGCCAGGCTGATACTGTTCAAGCTTATTCAGCAGGGGGGTAATCACTTCTGCTGTTGCGGGCTTAAATCCACCGGAGAAATCGGTGGCTGCGTTGTTAAATAAAACCACTTTAAAACGGTCATTGGGTTGGAGTTTGGCCAATCCCTGGCGAACACCCTCAACCAGTGTCGTGTATTTGCCCTGCATCGATCCGGACACATCCAGAACAAATACCCAGTCACGGCCTCCCTGCAACACGCCGAGATCATCCCCCGGGGTTAGGGTCATCATAAAGGTGCCGGGTGTGGTGCCTGACTTTTTATAGCTGATCAGGTCCAGTGTACCGGGCAGGTTCTGGCTGTGGCGCCAGTAAACGACAATATCCTGGTTCAGACTTGCTGCAGGGACAATGCCTGCAGCACTGATCTGTTCAGCGGATAGTGGCTGGGATGCTTCCGGGATCTGATCAGCAGATGGGTCAGAGGACGGATCAGTTTTTGGCAATGCTCCGCCCTGACTGGCCATCGAGACCTGCCACTGGTTGGGGGTGATCTGTTGAATTGCAGCCTCAGCGTGCTGGGGCAGGCGGATAGAGTCGATTGGGTAACCTGAGGCAAGGCGCATATTGAAGCTGAATTTTTCATCGACCACTTCATTGCGGCTCCAGAAAGCATTCTTCTGAGTATCGACACCGCCATCCTCAAGCGGATATACATAGCGGCCGACACCTGAATCCAGATGGGCTGGCTGAATATAAACAAGCTTTATGCGAACATCGCTGTTGGCCTGCACCGGTGTGACACTGATATCGAAGGTTTTATAACTGTCTTGCTCTACCAGGGCGGCCTCATGCCCCGCTTGTTTCTCCTGTTCGTAAATGGTTCTGGCCTGCTGTTTTTTTACCACTTCGCCGGTGACCGGCTGACCGTCAATCCAGTAGGTGAACTCACCCACGGCGGCATGGTCCGGCACCGGAAAACTGTAAATCGCTTCTAACGCCTGGGCAGATGGATTATGAAAAATCTGTTCTACAGTGGTCACGGCATAACTGTGTTCAAGCACGACATTGACATGGTGTTCACGGATGCTGAGTTCAGGTAGAGATGAATTAACCGGCTTTAGCAGCCCGGCAGCATCTGCCGGTGCCGCCACTGTTGTCAGTGTCAGTATGGCGCTGAGGGCTGCGGTGCCCAGGAATGTTCTGATGTTCATATCGGTCCTCTGAAGTTCCTTTGTTGGAAGTCAGAGGGGATAATGGCGGCAGTGCGCCAGCAGAAGTAGTTAAACCGTTGAAGTATCAGATAATGATACGGGTGGTTGAATTAGCGCGTCTGAAAAAAGTATGGACTAGCTCTTGCGATAGTTTTTGAACAGGCTGTATTGCCACTGCCGGATCGCGAGAACCATGGTGTTACCATGTTTCTGATCGATTGGCAGGGGAGAGTCATCACGCAGCAGGCTGTTAAACTCTTCCGCAACACGCTCCATTTTTTTCTGCATCGCCAGGTTGGCTTCCGGTGTCAGTACCCCATTGAGTACGATCAGTTTTTCATGCTTTTTATCAAACCGGGACTGGAAGAAATCCTGTTCTACTTTTTGTTGGAAAAACTGCTGAATTGGACCATTGGCAAGCCAGGTAAAGTTTGGATCGATCAGTAGCTTTATTCGGTTGCTTGGCAGAAGCTCGATAATCCGTAGCCGGTCCAGCTTAGCCAGTTTCTGGATGCATTCGTGTTCGGTGATATCGTAGTGAGAGATGATATCGCAGAAGGAAAAGCCATTGATAACACTGACAGTGACGAGCAGCAATTCGAGATCGGAGGCGATCTCCTGTTCCTGTTCGCGGGTTAGTTGAGTCAGCCGCTGCTGCTCCTGCGCCATCAGCCGGAACAGCCCGGTTAACTCCAGCCCAGCCAGCTCAGCGATCATCTCAAGCCGCTGTAGGGTAAAGTTGTGTTCAGAGAACAGGCGTTTAACCGAGGCTTCACTCAGATCCAGAGCCTGGGCTACATCAAGATAGGTTTTGCCCTGAGCCTTTAACTGTTTTTTCAGGGTTTGTACCAGTGCTGCTGTCTGAGCCATAACGCGATCTCTAGTCCTTTAAAGTTGTTTTTTATCATATAACTGCTGCAAAATCTGTGTTGTATTGCAGAGACGCTGCAGATACTGATAATTATACCGTTATCTAAAGCGTGAAGTTTAAAATTAAGCTCGTGCCGGATTTGGCTCTTTAGTAGAGTAGGGAGCAAACAGCATCGTCAGACATATTACCTCTGTGGTAAGGAGTAAGAGTGAATTATAGTATTCCTGAATCGATCAACACCGCCCGTTTGAGTCTGGAAAAGGTCACCATTGAAGACTGGCCTTCACTGCACAATTTTTATAAAGATGTTGAAGCCACCCGCTATACCACCGGACATCCTCTCAGTGAAGGGGAGAGTTGGCGGATTGTTGCTGCGCTGATTGGTCATTGGGAGATTCACGGTTATGGCCCCTATACCCTAAAACTGAAAGACAATGGTGCTGTGGTGGGAGTTGTTGGCCTGTGGTATCCGGGAGACTGGCCCGAGCCAGAGATTATGTGGTCGCTGGTGCCGGGGTATTCAGGTAAAGGGTATGCCCGCGAAGCGGCATTTGCGGTCAGACAGATGGCCGCTGAATGCCTTCCGCAGCTGCACCTGATCAGTCTGATCTTTGAGCAAAATTTGCCTTCGAGAAAACTGGCGGAGTCACTGGGGGCAACCCTTGAGCAGCGGTTTTTATTTCGTGATAAAGAGGCATTAATCTATCGTCATCTGTCACCGGCTCACCCGGGTCAGCCCGATTCCTGTGAGAATGCCGATCAATGCGATCAGGCTGTTTGAGGAAACCGCTTCTCCCAGAATAAGGGTGCCTGCAAAATATGCCACCACCGGTATCAGGAAATTGCAGTTAGAGAGGAAGCTGGGGCCTGCCCGGTTAACGACAATAAAGTAGACAATTGAGGCGACACCCGCGGGCATACAGCCCAGCCAGATAACGGCCATTAAAGCGTCTGGCCCAGCGACATAACGCAGCTCGTCAATGATAGTCTGTGCATCTGATAATATAAAAGGAAGTATCAGCAGCAGGCCGCACAGCAGCATACCTGAACCGGCAATCAGCGGGTTGAATTTAGGGAGTAAGCGGATCAGCACCGTATTCAGTGCATAGCTGCTGGCGGCGGTGAGAATCGCCAGCGCCCCCAAAAGGTCCACGCTCCCGGCGGCAAAGGGGTTGAGTATAAAGGTTACCCCGGAGAAGGCGAGAATCAGCCCCATCATCTTATAACGGTTGAAGCGCTCACCCTCAACAAAATAGTGGGCAATCAGCATCGTGACAAATGGCATTACCGCCATCAGTACACCGGTTGTCGCCGATGGCACTGTTTGCTGCCCCCAGGAGATCAGCAGAAATGGCAGGGCGCTGCCAAACAACCCCAGAATCATAAAACTTCCCCAGCTTTTGGCGCTGAAAGGGAGGCGTAAACCTCTGGAGTAGGCAAACAGCGTAATCACCCCTGCACCCAGCGCGATCCTGAGCAGAGTGATCGTCAGCGGTGACAATCCGCCCGCAATGGCGATGGAGGTCACCATAAATGAGGTGCCCCAGGTGATAACCAGAAAGCTGAGAAGCAGCCAGTTGATGAGTTGAGGGCTGAGCACTGTGGAATGACTCGTTTAGTGTTGAGAAAGCAGGCTAGTTTATACTACTCTGGTCTCTATTACGCTATGTGGTTTTCAGGGCTGTATAACAACACTCTACGGCTTCTGTCTTGTCTGACCCATACCTTGACACTTAAACCAGAATCGATCAGGAATATCATGAAACAGTTTGTTATTGTGTGTGTCGTATTGGCGTTGATTGTCACGGGTTATCTGGCGTTTCAGGGATATGTGTCGCGCACACAGAAAGCGCCGGGATTGGTGGATGGCGGATTAACACCTTGCGGCCCCAGGCCTAACGCCGTATGCAGCAGTAATGAGGGTGATGGTGAGCACTATATTAAACCGATTAATTTATGTGTTAGCAGTCTGGCTTCAGTGAGCGCCGATATAGAGCGTTTAGGGGGGAAGATTGTCTCGCTCGACACTGACTACTTAGCTGCTGAGTTCAGTTCTTCTGTGTTTGGTTTTGTTGATGATCTTGAACTGCTTCGGGATGTTAAAGGAGGCGTCATTCATGTCCGCTCAGCTTCACGGGTGGGGTATTCTGATCTGGGTGTGAATCGGCAGCGGGTCGAGGCGCTACGTAAACTTCTGGAGAATAATTCGTGAGTCGCAAGCCGAAGATTAACTTTTTGTCCGGCTATTCGCCTGAGCTGCAGCAACAGGCAGAAAACCTGATCGATTCAGGAAAGCTTCCAGACTATCTGCGTAAACGTTATCAGCCGGGACACAGTATTGTCGGCTCTAAAGCGCTCTATCAATACACCCTTGAGTTGAAAAACCGCTACCTCAGACAATCGGCTCCCCTTAATAAAGTTGAATACGACGACCGTATTGATGTGATCCATAATGCACTGGGATTACACACCCATATCTCCCGTGTACAGGGAAGTAAGCTCAGGTCTAAAAAAGAGATCCGCATCGCTTCGCTATTCAAACAGGCGCCAGAACCCTTTTTAAGAATGATTGTGGTGCATGAGCTGGCACATATAAGGGAGAAAGAGCATAACCGGGCATTTTATAAACTGTGTCAGCATATGGAACCGGACTATCATCAGCTTGAGCTGGATCTGCGGCTTTACCTCACCTGTCTGGAACGGTTTGGCCCACTCTACTGAGCCAGTAGATGGTTTGTATTATCTTCCTCATTTTCCTTATTCATACTCTGAGTTAATCAGATGACAGATCTTCAGCTTTATCAATATATTTTAATCGGCCTGCTGTTTGTCTGGAGCGGTTTCGTTCGCTCCGGGCTTGGTTTTGGTGGGGCGGTGCTCACGCTGCCGTTTCTGCTGCTGGTCGTCGATGATCCACTCATCTTCCTGCCCATTATTGGGGTGCATCTGATGTTTTTTTCCTGCCTGATCACCTGGCAGAACCGTCAGCGGGTTAAGCGGACGGCGGCAGACCATCAAAGCAGTGTCTCCACCATTGATTGGCAATATTTGCGTTTTGCTTTGTCTGTGATGATCGTACCAAAACTGATCGGTATTCTCGGTCTGTTGACCCTGCCAGCATCACTGATGAGCAGTATTATCTATTGCATCGTTATCGCCTACGCCATCAGTTATGTCCTCAATCGTCCATTCAGGAGTAATAGCCGCACCCTTGATATTGTGTTTCTGATAATGGGTGGCTATGTCAGTGGTACCTCTCTCATCGGTGCGCCGCTGATAGCGGCGGTCTTTGCGACGCATGTTAGTCGTGAAAAACTCCGGGATACCCTGTTTGTGCTCTGGTTTATACTGGTGTTAATCAAGATGGTGTCTTTTTTGATTGCCGGCGTTGATCTTCAACTGGTTCATCATCTGTGGTTGTTACCCTGTGCCTTTATCGGTCATCTGCTGGGTGAGCGACTGCATAAAAAGCTGGTCGGCGCTGAGAGTAAAGTGTTTTTCAGGGTGCTGGGCAGTGTGTTGATTCTTGTCAGTACGCTGGGGCTTATTCGCACCCTTATCTGAAGCCTGTCAGCAAAATCAGATGCTGAACCGTTGTGACAGCAAACTGACCGGAAATGATATTTTTAGCGGTTGGCTGAAGTGATAATTTAGTTGTTTTGCAGCGGAGGTGTTTATGTCTATCTGGAAAACAGAAAAAAGTATTGCCGAGTTGCAGGTGTTCGCCAGAAATACACTGATCGACCACCTGGGAATTGAGATCACCGAGATCGGCCCCGATTATATCACTGCCTCTATGCCGGTCGATTGCAGAACACACCAACCGATGGGGCTTCTGCATGGGGGCGCATCGGTAGTTCTGGCGGAAACACTCGGGAGTGTTGCCGCACAACTGGCTGCCGAACCCGGCCATCGGTGTGTCGGACTGGAGATAAATGCGAATCATCTGTCAGGCATCAGCACCGGACATGTTTATGGTACCGCATCACCTGTGCATATCGGTCGTTCAACTCAGGTGTGGGATATCCGCATCGTCGATGAGCAGGAAAAGGCGATTTGCGTTTCCCGCTTAACCGTCGCGGTATTAGGGAAATAATCTGATTTAGAAAAACAGCTTGGATTATGATCTGAATCGGCACTTTAGGGGTGTATATGACCGATTTAGGGTGTTAGACTGACAACTTAACAAGCCGGCCTATTAAGCCGGCTTTTTGCATTTTTTAAAACCTGAAACTGAACGGGTTTCTGCCATAATTTTATATTTCTGAAGAGAGAAATCTTCGTGCGTAAAGCTCTGTTGTCATTAATTGCTCTGTTTAGCAGCTGTATTATCCTCTATCTGGGTATTGGCCTGATGAACATTCTTGTGCCATCACGGATGGGGCTGGAAGGGATCTCAACCGACACCATCGGTATGGTGTTGTCGATGTATTTCGTCGGGATGCTGACTGGTGCCGTCTACAGTAAGCAGTTGGTTAAACGGGTCGGCCATATCAGAGTCTTTGCTGGCAGCCTGGCGATAGAAGCGATCTGTATACTGGCTTTCACTCTGGATGCTAACGCACTGTTGTGGGGAATATTGCGGGTTTTGCTTGGTTTCAGCCATGCCTGTCTGTTGACAGCGATGGAGAGCTGGCTCAGTGACAGCGCTACCGAAGAGACCCGGGGGAAAATCCTGGCTGTTTATAATGCCTGTATCATGGGCGGTCTGTTTTGCGGACAGTTCCTGATGGGGGTTGCTGAACCGTCTGACAATACTCTGTTTGTTCTGGTGGGTATCCTGTTCTGTATGGCCACGCTGCCGGTTCTTTTCAGTCGTTCTCAGGGCCCGGTGATTGAAACTGTCGCGCCGATGTCGATCATCTCTCTGTACAAAATATCCCCTCTGGGGGTGGTAACCTGTTTAACATCGGGCGCGGTCTATTCTGCACTGTTTAACCTGTTGCCGGTTTTTGCTGCTGAGTATCATATCAGCGGTTTTCAGCTGTCACTGTTTATGGGCTGTGCCATCCTGGGCGCCTTCAGCATGCAGTTTCCGGTGGGGGCTCTGTCGGACCGTTTAGATCGACGGACCATATTGCTGGGTTTGCTGCTGCTTTCCTCTGTGCTTGGCGTTGCAATTATCCCGCTGGCGGCGATGCATATGATGACCGGCATCTTTATTCTCTGTGGTCTGACGTCAGGGATGGTGGCCTGTTATTACCCGCTGAGCGTGGCTGAGGCGTTTGATAAACTGAAAAAATCTGAGATGGTATCCGCCATGGGCAGCATGCTGCTGGCCTTTGGTATCGGTGGTGCGATTGGCCCCTACACGGCGTCTCTGGTGATGTCCGCTTTTGGCAGTTCCAGCCTGTTCTATTTTCTCGCGGTATCACAGATGCTTCTGGCGTTGTTCACTATCTACCGTATGTCTGTCAGTAAGGCGCTGCCAGTCGAGGATCAGGAAGGCTTTGTGATGCAGGGTGAGGCACTGACCACGTCGGTTTACCTTGATCCCCGGACCGAGTATACCGAGCCTGAAGCGCAGCTGAGTGCAGAGGCCGAACTTGCAATCAGCATCGCAGAATCTGATCCTGCGGCCGCTGTTAAACTGGCACGTGCACTGACCGTTAAGAATCCTGAAAGAGGTACTGAGGTGGCCGCGGCTGTTGCCAAAGTGCCGGGTATCGATGTCATGCGCCTCTATGAGGTTATGAAAGAGGCGGCTCCCTATCAGATTCTTGAGATCACTCAGGCGATTGTCAAAGCCAAGCCTGATCTGGCAGCCGATCTGGTATCTCGTCTGGCTGAATGGTATCCGCAGCAGGTGATACCTGTGGCGATTGAAGTGGGACGGGTATTTCCCGAAATGCGGATTGAGATGGCGCGTATTGCCGTTGCATCTGCACCTGAATCAGCCACCCAGGTGGCTGAATACTATGCCCGTCTGATTGCCGAGGAGCGTGAATCAATGCGTCCGGCTGATCGTGAAGATGATACCAGTGAGGCCGATGCGCTGAACATGGCCACTGAACTCTGGGATGCTAATCCGGATCAGGCTCTGGATATTGCCGTGACCGTCGCAGGCTCGGTGCCTGAATCTGCGGTGGCCATGACAGAAGAGTATATGTCCCACTATGAATCTGAGGCAGACAGTGAGGAGACTGACAGCACTGCAGATGGAGCATCTGAGGCAGACGAGAGCGATTATCATGATGCGGTTGAATGGGTTTCGAGACTCTCTGAAGCTGCTCCTGAGCAGGCGATGGATGTTGCCGCAACGGTTGTAGAAGCGGTGCCTGAATCGATGTTCGAGGTGACGGAGCAATATCTGTCAGCAACCGATGAGGACGCAGACGATGTGACTGACAGCGATAGCGATGTCGCTGAAACGGCTGTTGACGGCTCTGACAGCGATGGTGAACAGGCTGAACCGTCTGAACAGACAGAAGAGGCCGAAGATGAGCATCAGAAAGCAATCGAGTGGCTCACCCGGATGTCTGAACTATCGCCTGAGATGTCATTGAATCTGGCGGTGAAAATTGTTGAAGCGGTACCGGAAAGTGCACGCTATGTTGCGGCGGAAGTTGCCCGGCTGTTACATGAAAGTTATCAGACCGACAATACCGGTTTAAATGACAAACCTGCCAGTGAAATTCAGGATGCCGTTGAGTTGGTTAACCGCCTTCGTGAGGTATCACCTGAGAGTGCCGAACAGGTCGCTGTCGCCGTGGTTGAAAACATCCCAGAGGCCGCCTCTGACGTTGTCGATGCGATCAGCGCTGGCGATCAGTCCAGAGAGGGGGAGTGGGTAGACTCTATTGACCGGAATAGTGAACGGCAGGTGGATACCCGTAATGCTGGCGGTTCGGATGTCCCTTCTGGTGATGATGCTGAAAAGCCAGAGAAAGACCATTAAAGAGAAGGCTGTTAAAGAGGATCGGCGGGCTGGGTTTCCCGCTGATCTTTACCTGCTTAAGTTAAGTTCATGTTTAAGCTGAGGTCTGACAGCTTTAACGACTTACAATGATCTTGCCAGTCGGGTCACCGCTTCAGCAGCCAGGGATGGCTCAGTATTGCTGAAGTTGAGCCTGATGGCATTATCTGTCTCTTTATCCCCGTCAGGGTAGAATGCGGCGCCAGGCACAACGGCAAGTTTATGTTCAAGGGCGCGGGCGGCTACTTCACTGCCTCTGCCTTTGCGCAGCTTCAGCCAGATAAACATACCGCCCTCTACCGTTTCAAACTCCACCTGCTGGCCCAGTTGCTGATGCAGCTCAGTGCTCAGTTGCTGATAGCGCTGCTGATATCCAAGTCGCAGGCTGATAAGGTGGTCTGGATATCCGGGATGATTCAGTAGATCGTTGATGATCGCCTGCTGAGGGATACCGGTATGCAGGTCGACCGCCTGCTTAATTCGTTCAGCAACCCTGATAAATTCAGCGGGGCCACTCATCGCGCCGACACGTAGCCCCGGAAATCCGATCTTGGAGAATGATTTCAGAGTGATTGTCTGTTCCGGGCAGAGCTGACTGAGGGGGCGTTGCTGTTCGCCACTGAAACGTAACTCGCGGTAGGGAATGTCCTCGATCAGCGTTACACCATAGCGCCGGCACAATCGGGCAACGTCGATTCTCACCCCGGCCGACCATACACGTCCGGTAGGATTGTGAAAGTCAGGCACCGCATAAAACAGTCTGACTGTGGGGTGTTGCAGGTAGTCTTCGAGCTGCGTCAGATCCGGGCCCTCTGAGTTACTGTTCAACGGGCAGATAGTTGCACCGCTGAGCTGAAACGCCTGTAGTGCACCCAGGTAAGCTGGCACTTCGGCAATCACCGCATCACCTGGTTCCAGAAGCGCCCGGGCTAGCAGATCAAGACCCTGTTGACTGCCGTTACAGATTAACCAGGGGTGGGGGTGTTGCGGATCAGACTGACTGAGTGTATCCAGTAAAGGCTGATATCCCCGGCTGCTACCATACTGAAACAGATGCACGTTATCCGCCAGTGACTGGCAGGTTTGCTGCACGAGTTTGACCGGTAACAAAGAGGATGCGGGCAACCCACCGGCCATTGAGATCATATCGGGCTGTACCGCCGCTTTGAGGATCTCCCTGATATAGGATGGGTTTAATGCGCCGGCAAGTCTGGCAAACTTCATGGCTCTGTCCTGTTGTTTGTGTTTTGTTATTTATCTTTGCCAGAGTGTAGATCTGTAAGTCGCTATTGATTTATCTATTTATGCTTTACTATTTGTCTGTTTAAACTTATTTTCAGCTAGGGTTAAAGTGTTTAACCGAACTTGAGAGATCAGACTAGCAATGCCAAACACTCAGCAGATAGTGCGCATCAACGATGTCCTGCACCGTATTCACCGGGACCTGAGTGCCCCGCTGACCGGTGCCGGTCTTGCACGTGTGGCCGCCTATTCTGAACAACATTTTCACCGCTTGTTTAAGCGGGTTACCGGCGAGTCTCTGCACTGTTATATCCGTCGGGTCCGGCTTGAGCATGGCGCTAATCTACTGATGTTTGAACCGTTAACGCCGATACGGGATATCGCCCTGAAGTGCGGCTATAATTCGCTGGCTTCATTCACCCAGGTGTTTACCCAGCAGTTCGGCATCAGCCCTGGCCGCTGGCGCACTCAGGAGCGTCCCCATACTCAGCCCTATATGGCAGACCCCGAAATCGCTGCAGGGGCCGAGCGGATTAAAGGGATTGCACTGCCCCAGCCGGATCTGATTGAACTGCCAGATCAACCGGTGGCCTATATCCGGCATCTGGGCTATGGTCGCTCAATTCGCAATGCCTGGCAGATTCTGCAGACGTGGGCAACGTCAGAGAAACGTCCGTTTGAAAAACAGATCGGCCTGCATCACTCCAATCCCGCCTGGACGCCGTTACACCGGTGTCGCTATGTCGCCTGCCTGGCGATTGATCGTCCGGTTGCCCGTCGGGGGCTGGTCAACTCGATGGTGATTCCTGGGGGCTTGTATGCACGTTTCAGGTTTGTCGGGCAGTATGGTGAACTGTTACCCTGGATTACCCGGCTTCAGGACGAGTGGCTGGCCGCTTCAGGCCTTAAATCAGGGGGGACTCCGGCATTTGCTGAGTATCAGCGCAACCAGTTCCTTGATCCAGAGGAACGTTTCGAACTGTCGTATTTTCAGCCTGTTCAGTTCTACTGATCAGACCTCAACTTTTAACAATACTAATTTAATACAGGATCTTTACTTGTGAATACGGAAATCAGTTTCAACGATCATCTTCGGCAAGACGAAGTGGTTCAGCTTTACCGCGATAATGGCTGGTCTGCGGCACAAAAGCCCGTTCAGTTAATGGCTGCGCTGGAGGGGTCTCACTCGCTGGTGACCGCCCGGATAGGGGGTAAACTGATCGGTTTAGGTAACGCGATCTCCGATGGCCATCTGGTAGTCTATTACCCACATATGCTGGTCTCTCCGGACTATCAGGGGCAGGGGGTTGGCAAGCAGATGATGCAGGCGATGCAACAGCGTTATCAGGGTTTTCATCAGCAGATGTTAACTGCCGATGGTGATGCGATAGGCTTCTATGAGTCACTTGGTTTCAGCCGGGCAGGAAAAACCGAACCGATGTGGATCTATGATGGCAATGATCATTAACCATGGTTGTCTTTAAAATGTGAGTTTTAACCGGATAACAAGTAGAGTAACGTTTTTATAGATCGGTGACCTGTGTGAGCCATTCCCGTTTTACCCAACTGGTTCCAATACTGTTTGTGTTGCTCTGGAGCACAGGCTTTATCGGGGCAAAATATGCACTGCCCTATATTGAGCCGTTCTATCTTCTGTTCATCCGGATGCTTATGACGCTGGCAGTATTTACCTTGCTGGCTCTGATTTACCGATCTTCCTGGCCTTCACTGCGCCAGGGGGGGCATCAGGCCGTTACCGGTTTTCTGGTGCATGCCTGTTATCTTGGCGGGGTATTTGCTGCTATTAAATGGCAGATGCCTGCCGGAATTGCCGCCATTGTCGTCGGTTTACAGCCTCTTCTGACGTCACTGATCGGCTGGCAGTGGCTGGGTCAGCGACTGCGTAGCGTACAGTGGATGGGACTGGTTATGGGGCTGGTCGGGGTGGTGGTTATCCTGCTGAATGGTCAGCATAGTGAGGTGATCACTTTTCGACCTGAGGCGGTTGTCGCGGTGCTTATTGCACTTTTTTCGATCTCTTTTGGCACGCTTTATCAGAAACGTTTTGGTGGTAAGGTCGATCTGTTAACGGGATCGATCTGGCAATATCTGTCAACTGCCGTTGCGATGGCGCTGTTGGCGTTTCTGTTTGAAGAGCGTCACGTTGAGTGGAATATAACGCTGATGTTATCTCTTGCCTGGCTGGTATTTGGCTTGTCGGTCTCGGCGATTCTGCTACTGATGTTCATGATTCGCGAGGGGGAGGCAGCCCGTGTTGCCAGTTATTTCTATCTGGTCCCACCGGTCACCTCGCTGGAAGCCTGGATTCTGTTTGGTGAAGCACTCAGCTGGATTCAGGTGGTGGCTATCGGCGTGACCGTCGCCGGAGTGTACCTGGTTCTCAGGCCAGCATCGGGGCCTGCGAGATAACCGACCGTATTAATGGATAAACAGCGAATGCCGCACAGGAGATTGTGTGAATATTGAAATTCTGTTTGTTTTAACGCTGCTGCTAATCACCATAGGCCTGTTTATCTGGGATCGTATCCGTATGGATATGGTGGCGATGATGGTGGTTGTGGTGTTGGCCGTATCGGGAATTATTACGCCGGCAGAGACGGTTTCCGGTTTTGGCCAGTCACTGGTGGTGATGATTGCCGGGCTGTTTGTTGTTGGTGAGGGGTTGTTCCGCACCGGTGTTGCCGCGGCGGTAGGTGACTGGATTCTGCGTATGGGTGGGCAGAGTGAGCGAAAGCTGCTGTTGGTATTGATACCGGTGGTGGCCGGGATGTCTGCGGTGATGAGTTCCACCGGTGCGGTAGCACTGTTTATTCCCGTGGTTCTGAGTATCTGTCGTTCCGCCAGGTTACAGCCCTCCAAAATGCTGATGCCGCTCTCCTTTGCCTCGCTGATTGGCGGGATGATGACGCTTATCGGTACGCCTCCCAATATGGTTGCCAGTACCCAGTTGCGTGCAGCGGGGCTGGAACCTTTTGGTTTTTTTGATTTCACCCCGATCGGTGGTGTTATTTTACTTTTTGGCTGCCTTTATCTGGTTTTTATTGCGCCCAAACTACTGCCTGAAACCGGCGTTCGGGAGGCTACACATCCCCATCTGAAAGAGTTTGCTCAACGCTACGGGATAGAGGATAACCTGTATCGTTTGCGGGCGAGAAAAGACTCAGAACTGGTGGGAAAAACGGTGTCGGATATGCGTCTGAGAAGCCGTTTTGAAGTGACGGTATTCGCCATACGTCGCGATGGAAAGCTGGTGTCATCGTTGATGCCGGTGCTTAGCGAAACACAGATTCAAAGTGGCGATGTGTTGTTAGCCTATGGCGAAGCCGAGGGTATCGAACGCTTATGTATCGAAACCGGGTGTATGTTTTTTGGCTTTCCCGATGACGAACGTACCCGCATGGATAAGGAGTTTGGTGTAGCTGAGGTGATGTTGCATAACCGATCTCCGGTTATCGGCAAAACGATTCAGGAGGGACGGTTCAGAGAGCGGTATAACCTCAGTGTTATTGGTGTGTTGCGTGATGGCAAACCCTTAGTCACCCGGTTTGCTGGCGAGCCACTTCAGTTTGGCGATACTCTGTTGCTGGCAGGAGGCTGGCGCTATATTGAGGCACTGGATGATCGCCAGAATTTCGTTATGCTGGAAACCCCGGCGGAGATGACTGAGACATCGGCGCGCTGGGGGCATGCTCCGATTGCCCTGACTATTATGGTCGCTATGCTGGCACTGATGATTAGTGGTGTGATGTCCAGTCTTAGTGCGATACTACTGGCTGCGGTGGCGATGGTTCTCAGCGGCTGTATCAATATGAATGAGGCTTATCGCTCATTGAATGCCAGCAGTCTGGTGCTGATTGCCGGGATGTTGCCATTGGCGCTGGCGATGCAGAAGAGCGGGGCTCTGGATCTGATTGTGTCAGGCTTATTAGCACTGCTGGGGTCAAGTACCCCGATGCTGATCTGCGCCGGATTGTTTGTGCTGACCTCAGTGCTGAGTCAGTTTATTTCTAACACGGCGACAACGGTTTTGATCGCTCCAATCTCAATTGCCATCGCCCAGGGGCTGGGGATGAGCCCTGAACCGTTTATGATGACGGTTGCCATTGCTGCATCGACTGCGTTCTCAACGCCGATAGCCTCGCCGGTGAATACTCTGGTGCTGGTGCCGGGTAACTACCGGTTTATCGATTTTGTCAAAGTCGGATTGCCGTTACAGTTAATGTCGATGCTGATAACGCTGACGGTTACGCCGTTAATCTTTCCGTTTTAGTCTGCATTTATGCGGTAAAAATGTATTATCTGACAATCAACAACATAATAATCTGATAGGTTTAAATAATGAGTGATCGTGAGTATCGTACTGTGAAGTCATCGCAAACGGTGTTGAAAGAGTTGATGGTGCCTTCCTACGCTAATTTCGGAGGAAAAGTACACGGTGGTGTGATTCTTTCGCTGATGGATAAGATCGCTTATACCTGTGCCGCATCCCATGTCAAAGGTTACTGTGTGACCGCTTCGGTTGATTCGGTTAACTTTCTTAACCCGGTTGAGGTGGGCGAGTTGCTGACCTTGTCGGCATCGGTCAACTATGTGGGTAACTCGTCACTGGAGATCGGTATCAAAGTGGTTTCAGAAGACTTTCGTCTGGGGATTGTGAAGCATACCAATACCTCCTATTTCACCATGGTCGCGATGGATGAGGAGAGCCGCAAGCCAGTACCGGTGCCTGGCTTAATCCTTGAGGATGAACAGGAAATAAAACGCTTCATTGAGGGCAAAATCCGCAAGCAGCTTAAATCGGCACACCGCTCAGAGATGAAGAAAATCCGTGGAAGTCTCGACCTGATTAAAGAGATTAATGCTCTGGACGGTGAAAACTGTCGTCTCTATAAATCCTGATTTGAGTGCTGAGGCTGAGCAGTGCTTTCCAGATAGGCAGGCAGTCTCATGGTTAGAAAATGCTGCCGGACGAAACTGAGCAGGGTAGAGGCTGCCGGGCTCAGTGAGCGGCCCTTACGACTAACCAGACAGATCTCACGGCGCATCTGTGGCTCAACCAGCGGGATAAAATGCAACGCCTTGAATGACTCGGTACTGGATGCCAGCGCGGGCAGTACCGAGATGCCTATGCGCTGACGAATCAGTGCGGCGATTCCCGCGGGGTTTGACACCTCCAGTATCGCTTTCTGATCTGACAACTGGAGCTGGCCCGCCTGGCGAAACTGATTCAGTTGTGCCCGGATGCCGGTATCAGCTGAAAGAAACAGCAGTTCTTCCTCAATCAGTGCCTGCCATTGTACCGACTCAAACCCTTCAAAACGGTGGCCTTCCGGCACAACCACGCCGTATCGATCGGTCAGCACCGGCTGATAGTACAGTTCAGGATTGGCCGAATGGTTTGCGCCGATGCCAAAGTCCACATCGTTATCCAATACCCGTTGTTCTATCTGTCCGGCGCTGTCATCCCGCAGTGAGATCGCAATCTCTGGAAATTGTTGCCGGTAATCGTCGATCACCGGTGGAAGCAGGCGGCTGATCGTCGAGGGGGATGCTGCAATTCCGACCTGCCCCTGTTGCTGCCCGGCAATTGCCTGGAGGTCGCCTATGGCGGTATCGAAATCAGAGATCAGTTTCTCCGCAACAGGGCGAAATTGTTCCCCCTGAGCCGTGAGCAGGACGCGTCGGGTTGTTCTGTCAAACAGGGTCAGCCCGACCGATTGTTCCAGCTGTTTGACCGTTGCGGTGAGACTTGACTGGGTCAGATGGAGCCGGCTGGCAGCCTGGGTAAAACTGCCGCAGCAGGCCACCTCTGTAAAGGCGCGCAGGTGCCTGATCGAAAGCGATGTGTTCATTTATCGTATTTAACAATTAATTAATCATATTTTATCGTTTGAATGATAAATGATAATTCTGCATTATGGCTATATATTTATTCGCCAAGAAGTCACAGGTTGACCGATGATCCCACGTATTGCCGAAATCAATCCCACCCAAAAACGCTACCTGTATTTTATAGAGTCCTTAAAAAACAGTCATTTTGAGGGTGAAGTTAATCCTGATTATGCCAGTAGAGTTGTGCTCTCTACAGACAACAGTATCTATCAGGTACTGCCTCAGGGGGTGGTGTTTCCCAAATCCGTTGAAGATCTGGTGCTGCTGGCAGGCCTTGCGGCAGAGTCTCGTTTTAAAGAGGTGGTACTCAGTGCCCGTGGCGGTGGTACCGGAACCAACGGTCAGTCGCTCACCGATGGCCTGGTCGTCGATATTTCCAGACATATGAACCAGATCCTCGAGATAAATGCTGAAGAGCGCTGGGTGCGGGTGCAGGGTGGGGTGGTGAAAGATCAGCTGAACGCTGCACTAAAACCCTATGGGTTGTTTTTTGCCCCTGAGCTTTCAACCAGCAACCGGGCAACGATTGGCGGCATGATTAATACCGATGCCAGTGGTCAGGGCTCCTGTATGTACGGTAAAACCCGTGACCATGTACTGGAGCTGAAATCGGTTTTTCTCGATGGCACTCTGTGGAGTTCAGCTCCACTGAGCGATGAGGCGCTGGAGGAGATAAAGTGTCGTGATGACCGGGTGGGTGAAGTACACCGTACCGTTGATCAGGTGTTTAATGAGCACCGCGACCTGATCGATGCCAAGTTTCCCAAACTGAACCGCTGTCTGACTGGCTACGATCTGGCTCATATCCGTGATGATGAGGGGCGTTTCAATCTTAACTCCGTCCTGTGTGGTGCAGAGGGCTCGCTGGCATTTATTGCTGAGGCAAAACTCAATGTTCTGCCAATTCCCAAATATTCGGCGCTGGTCAATCTCAAGTATGCGGGGTTTCAGGATTCCCTCGAAGATGCGGCTGAGCTGATGTCCTGGGGGCCTACCTCAATCGAAACCGTTGATTCCAAAGTGCTGAATCTGGCGATGAACGATATTGTCTGGGACACGGTTAAAGACTACTTCCCACAACACGAGGGCGAGCCGGCGATTCAGGGGATTAACCTGATCGAATATACCGGCGATGATGAAGACCAGCTGAGAGCAAAAGTCGCGAAGCTGACCGCCTATCTGGACAGCGTCTCCGGTCAGCCGGGTAAAAGTTTCGGTTATACGGTTACCTTTGGGGCTGGTGAGGTTAATAAGATCTGGGGAATGCGGAAAAAGTCGGTGGGGTTACTGGGGAATGGAGTGGGTGAGCAGCGTCCAATTCCGTTTGTTGAAGATACCGCAGTGCCCCCGGAAAATCTGGCCGCCTATATCAAAGAGTTTCGTGCGTTGTTAGATAGCCATAATCTGGCTTACGGTATGTTTGGCCATGTGGATGCCGGTGTGCTGCACGTTCGCCCGGCTATCGATATGAAAAATGAGGCCGAGGAGGGCTTGATCCGGACCATCTCTGATGCGGTGGTTGCCCTGACGCAAAAATATCATGGTCTGATCTGGGGAGAACATGGCAAAGGCGTTCGTTCTGAATATGCCCCGGCCTTTTTTGGCGAACTCTATCCGCAACTGCAGATCATTAAAGGCGCGTTTGATCCGGCCAATCAGCTTAATCCCGGTAAGATCTGCACCCCTCTGATCGATGGTGCTGAACTGTTAAAAATTGATCAGGTGTCTACCCGCGGCCAGTATGACCGCCAGATTCCGGCTCATACCCGGCAAGAGTACAGTCAGGCGATGTTCTGTAATGGTAACGGTGCCTGCTATAACTATGACCCTAATGATGCGATGTGCCCCTCATGGAAGGCCACCCGGGAGCGTAAACACTCGCCCAAAGGGCGCTCATCGCTGATTCGCGAGTGGTTACGGCTGATGTCGCTGCAGGGCGTCGATGTGGTTGACGAGGGCAGTAAAGCCCGTTATGGCTCGTTTATTACCAGTTTACCCGGACGCATCAAAAACAGCTGGAAGAAAAAGCAGGGCGAGTACGATTTCAACCACGAAGTGCATGAAGCGATGATGGGCTGTCTGGCCTGCAAATCCTGTGTGGCGCAGTGCCCGATCAAAGTGAATGTGCCGGATTTCCGTTCCCGCTTTCTTGAAGCTTATTACAGTCGCTATCTGCGTCCGCTGAAAGATTATATGGTCGGTGGTCTGGAGTACATGATTCCCTATCTGTCCCGCTTCCCGGCGCCTTATAACTGGATGATGAACAACTCACTGATGCGCTCAGTTCTGCAGCGCTGGGGAGGGATGGTCGATAGCCCTGCGATCTGTACCAACACTCTGAAACAGGGGATGGAACAGCGGGGTATCCGCTTTGCCACGCCAGAGAACCTCGCCACAATTCTCCCGGAAGAGCGTGAGCATTCGGTGATTATTGTTCAGGATGCCTTTACCAGCTTTTTCGAAACCCAGTTGGTGCTGGATATTATCGATCTGCTGCGTAAAACCGGTTTTAACGTTTTCGTTGCACCCTTTAAACCTAACGGTAAACCGCTACATGTCCATGGGTTTAAGGCAGCCTTTAACCGTGCGGCTGACAAGAATACTCAGATGTTGCAGGCACTGGCCACGAGCGGTATAGCCATGGTCGGGGTTGACCCTTCTATGACGCTGACCTATCGGCAGGAATATATTGATGACGGGACCCGTCAGCAGGTCAGGGTTGAGTTGATTCAGGAGTGGCTGGCCAGACACTGCGATCTGTTAAATCAGAAAGCGGAAGGGTTGCCGAAAAATGAGTATAAGCTGATGGCCCATTGTTCTGAAAAGACCTCGGCCGCAGCCTCCATTGCTGACTGGAAAAAGATCTTTCAGGCTCTGGGACAGACACTCGAACTGCAGGCAACCGGTTGTTGTGGCATGGCGGGAACCTATGGCCACGAAACCGAAAACGTCGATACCTCAAGGAAGATCTATGATCTGAGCTGGTCAGAGGTCGTGAACGATCCGGCGAATGAGGGCCGGCTGGTTGCGACCGGTTATTCCTGCCGCAGCCAGGTGAAGCGGCTTGATGAGCAGCAGTTACCGCATCCTTTACAGCTGTTGCTGCAACTGCTGAAGGCGGCTTAGAGGGGGATTCAACCTTTCCGTATCTCGGCCGGACTACTGATCAGTGGTCCGGTTTTTTTCCTTCTGAGCCTGCAGATATTGGCGGTCCATCTCGCCATACTGACGTTCGTAAGCCTGCGGATCTGAGCGCCAGAGGCGATAGAGTTTGCGATCATTACGGGCCATGGGGGGCGGATTCAGTTTACGCCTGATGATCGCCTGCCAGGTAACAGGTGCAAACATCAACAGGATAAACAGGATTACAATGAAGAGTTTATAGTGTTCCATTTTCAGTCCATATTCTGGATTAAGCCCGTTTAACAGCGCTATAGTAACGTTTTCTCTGTTTCTTTTTCACCCTTCTGGACAGTCATATCATGAGCCGGGCCGATCTCTGGAACAAGCGATATCTTAATAAAACCGATACCGCCCCGGTATTGCCCGCTGAGTTGCAGCGTCAACTTGACTCCTTAGCCCCTGGGCACACACTGGATCTGGCCTGTGGCGATGGTGCCGCAGCGCTCTATCTTGCCTCCGCCGGTCATCAGTTGATGGCGGTGGATTTTGCCGAGAGGGGACTCAGGCGTCTGCAGCAGTTTGCCGCTGATCACAGCGTTACCGTTGAAAGCCACAGGTGCGACCTGAATAATCCCGATGAGCTCAGGGGGCTGGGGCGGTTTGATAATATTGTTATCGTTCGCTACCTGCCGGAGCGGCTCCTGCTGAATATGCTTCCTGATCTGATGAAGCCCGGAGCCCACCTGCTGATCACCACCTTTAATCAGGAACATCACCTGCAATCCGGCTTTCCGCTACGTTTCTGTTTACAACCGCAGCAACTGATCGATCAGTTACCCCGGTTGACTCTGGTCTGTTACGACAATGGGCTATTAAAAGGAAGTGTATTTGATAGTTACCTGTTTACCCTTTAATGTCATGTTTTCCTCCTATGGTGCAAGTGCAAAATACGCTGAGATCAGCGATCATAGAACCCCGTTAACGGCTAAATTTAAGGAGTATCATTGTGGACGATTTATTACCTGAACTTTGTGACCAGTTTCCCGATCTGGTGCAGGTCGTGGAACCGATGTTTGGCAACTTTGGAGGTCGTGAACGTTTTGGTGGCGAAATCGTCACGCTAAAAGCGTTCGAAGATAACTCTCTGGTGCGGGAACAGGTGGCGCTGCCAGGTGAAGGCCGGGTGCTGGTTGTTGACAGTGGCGGTTCCATGCGCCGGGCTATGCTGGGTGATATGCTGGCTGAAAAAGCGGTGCTGAATGGCTGGTCCGGCATTATCATTTATGGCTGTATCCGCGATGTCAATGCGATCGGTGAGCTCGACCTTGGCGTGCAGGCGCTGGGCACACATCCAATGAAGACCGATAAAAAAGGGATTGGCGAACTGAATGTGGATCTGACCTTTGGCGGGGTAACCTTTAAGCCCGGCCATTATGTGTATGCGGATAACAACGGCATTCTGGTCTCTCCTGAGAAACTTGAGCTGAGCGAAGCTTAATTACCGGTATCGCTTAATGTGAGAGAAAAAAAGCCTCTGCCGATACTCAGCAGAGGCTTTTTTGTGTAGCGATAGCGCTTATTTGAAGGTATCGGCAAACAGGTTGTCGGACCAGGTAAACATATCGTTGAAGTTACGGCTACTCCAGTTATGTGCTTCACCCAGCGAACCCGGTACCAGCCCCATTGAGCCAGTATCGGGGTTGTAGCTGTATACAGCGGTCAGCCAGGATGCCTGATCGTACGTGATCGGGCTGAAACAAGCTGAGTTTGTGGTGATATTCTGTAAGCGTTCCTCGGTATAGCTGGACAGACCATGGGCGGTACGGATAATGCTGTCGGCACAGATTTTCGCCTGAGCATTTGCCATATGGCCGGATTTAGGTTGCCCGGTGCCCTGTGCATCACCGATAACATAGACATCCTGAAACAGTGTGTTAGTGGACGCATAGGTAACCGGATCAACGTCTGCCCAGCGAGAGTCTCCGGTGAGTCCGCTCACTCTGAGGATATTCTGAGCACCGTGGGTCGGGATAACGTTAAGGACATCCCCGGCAAAACTGCCCTGAGAGGTATTAACAATCAGGTTATCTGAGTCGACAGACTCAACCTGCGCATTCGGAATGTACTCGATAATATCGCCATAGAGATCATTGAAGGCACTGGTAAAGGTGCCTTTCTCCGCCATGATGCCTGGGTTGGCGTCCAGTACAATAACCCGGGGAGCGACACTGCCACTGCCATCAAGATAACCGCTGCGGCGACCGAGAATGTCCGCTACGATGCAGGCCCGCTCATAGGGGCCGGGGGGGCAACGATAAGGCGCTTTAGGCACGGTCATGACAAAGGTGCCGGTGTCCGGCATTTTGTTGATTTTGTTGCGCAGATTATTCGACTGTCCTCCTGCGATCCAGGCATGGGGGACTTTGCGGAAATCCTGCCCCGGAATATTGTCAAACTGAATGCCTGTGGCGACCACCAGACTGTCGTAACTAACCCATCCAGCCTCTTTTAATCGGAGTTGTTTTTGTGGGCCTCTGATTCTTTTAGCCCGATCATGTATGACTTCAACGCCATACTTCACCTGCAGATCATTGTATTCAAAGGTAAGGTCGGTTGTTTTCAGGCGCTTGTTGAGAATCAGGTTGCTCATGATACAGGAGACATGATTTGAATTTGGTTCTATCAGCGTGACTGCTATCTCACCATTGCTCCACATGCGCAGATATTTTGCAACGGTGCAGCCAGCAAAACCGCCTCCGAGTACTGTAACATGGTGAATGGGTTCTGCGGCTTTTGCGCCGCCAGTTAAGGTCAGTGCCGCAGCAGAAGCAGGCACCATCTGGATAAAATTACGTCTGGTTAATGGCATTTTTGTAGCCCTCCGGTGTCCTAGTAGCAAGCTATATCAATGAGATCAGGATGTAACAGATCCGCTTAGTCACCACCGTTTTCGGGTAGGATGGAATAATACTGAGCGATGCGTCGAATCTGATCGTCGGTATAGCCGAGGGCCTGATGATCCATGATGCCGCTGGGGCGGTCTTCACCTTTCATATCGTATAGGTGGTCGGCGAGATCTTTAGCTTCATCACCTCCAAGGTCGGGATAGGAGCCGCGCGCATACCCATTAGTGCCGTGGCACTGAGCACATTGCGAGGCGATCATTCTGTTAACAGTCTGGTCTTCAGCGATGGCTGAATGAATGGATAATATAAACACGGCAGGAGCTATCAGGAGCTTCCCGAAGGTTATTGTTGAGCTAACTCTCATATCTTCACCATACTTATAGAGTTAAGTTGACACAGCCAGTATCGACTGCGATGTACTTTTACCCCCCCATAAGCCAGCTACATCATGTAGCACTCATTAATATATAGACATCAAAAATGGTTATATCAAAAAAAAAATACTCAAGATGGGTTCTGCAAAAAACTGTATGAGTCGTGGTGAGGAAAGATATTTTTTACAAAGTGAGGGGCAATGAGGGCGAAGAATGGTTAAGGGATATCGTAAAGGGGAAACAGAGAAAAAGGCCGCATTGGCGGCCTTATCGCTGGATTTATAACGGTAAAAGAGGCTAATCTTCAGGAATCAGATGGCCTTTTATCTGATACGCTTTACCCCGGAAAAACGCCAGCTCCTCACCTTTCTGGTTATACAAGGTGATGTCATATACACCGGTTCGGCCACTGCGTGAACGTTCCTTCGCAATCGCTGTGAGGGTATCACCTTCAAAAGCGGGGGCAATAAACTCTATATTACATCCGCTGGCAACGGTTGAGCGGTTATAGGTGTTACAGGAGTGTGCAAATGCTGTGTCACACAGGGCAAACATCATCCCACCATGACCTATCGCATGACCATTAAGCATATCCCTGCGCAGCACCATCGATAGTTTGGCGTAGCCGGGAGCAATCTCATCAATGGTCATGCCCATCGCCTGAGCTGTCTGATCGTCACGGTGGAGGGCTGCACTGCAGGCTTCTGCCAGCTGTTGCGGTGTCATCTCACTGGTTTTCATCTCAGGCACCTCCGGCCACTTTTCTCAACAACAGGGGAGATGCTCGGTAACGGTCTTCACCGTAGGCATCCATCAGATTATCGAGAACATCAAGGGCGTAGCTCAGTTCCAGCTTATTGACCCACTCAATTGGCCCGCAGGGGTAGTTCACTCCCCCTTTCATGGCGATATCGACCGCCTGTTCATCACAGACCTGTTGATTAACCGCATCGAAGCCTTCGTTGGCGAGCATGCAAACGGTACGCATCACCACCATGCCAGGGATATCATCGATAACAGTGACTGATTTTCCAATTGCCTGAAAGAGCCCGATAGCTGACTGTACCGCTCCCGGTGACGCCTGATCGGCCGGTGCCAGCGCAATGCGGGGCGCGCTGGTGTAATCCAGCGCAAGATCGAAATTGATCAGGTCCGGGCGCAGGGTTTCGCCGGCACGCAGGGTAGCGAACTGACCGTTGGTCAGCATTAGGGTGGCATCACCTACTGAGATCATCCCTTCGACCTCGTCATTATCGATCCGGGTAACCCGGATGCCAGCCGCTTCAAACATCGGAATTAACGGCTCAGCTACGCCGAGGCTGCCTTCAACCGTGATTGACAGAGGGGCAGGAGCGGCGTCTGAGGTAAGTGCTGCTGGTTTTTCAGCGTCGCTACTATAATGGTAGAATCCACGGCCCGTTTTACGGCCCAGATGACCGGCATCTACCAGCTCTTTCTGAATCAGCGATGGCAGGAAACGCTGATCATTATAGAACGCTTCGAAAACAGAGCAGGTAACCGCATAATTAACATCGTGGCCGATCAGATCCATCAGCTCAAACGGGCCCATACGGAATCCACCACATTCACGCATCAGCGTATCAATCGTTGCGATATCGGCACCGCCTTCCTGGTAGACACGCAAGCCTTCCGCATAGAAAGGCCGGGCAACCCGGTTGACAATAAAACCAGGGGTGGATTTTGCCAGTACTGGCTGTTTACCCCAGCGGGCAGAAAGAGCATAGATATCAGATGCGATATCTGGGTCTGTATCCAGACCACTGATCACCTCCACCAGCTTCATAATTGGTGCGGGGTTGAAAAAGTGCATACCCACCAGGTTTTGTGGTCGCTTCAGTGTTGAGCCGATCGCGGTCACTGATATTGACGAGGTGTTGGTGGCAATCACGGTGCTCGGGTCGCAGATCTCCTCCAGTTGACCAAACACCTGTTGTTTTATCTCCAGCCGTTCGACAATCGCTTCAATCACCAGACTGGCCGGGGCCAGGTCGGTTAATGCATCAACCGGGGTTAGGCGGGACAGCAGTGCATCCACATCTGTCTGGCTCATTTTGCTCCGTTCAACCAGTTTCGCGAGCCCTTTAGCGGTGTTATCAATACCCCGCTTAGCGGCACCTTCTGCAGCATCGAAGAGGAGAACCGGGTGGCCCGCATTCGCAGCCACCTGTGCGATGCCGGCACCCATAGTACCGGCACCGATGACGGCGATCACCGAATCTGTTGTAAAACGATTCATAACTGTTTGCTCCATTACTTTCCGGTAAATTGTGCCGGGCGTTTTGCCATAAATGCGCTGACACCTTCGCGATAATCGTCGGTACGGCCCGCCAGTGTTTGCAGATCACGTTCCAGATCAAGCTGCTCGTTCAGGCTGTTATTAGCCGATGCCTGCAGCGCTCGTTTGATCAGTGCCAGGCCCTTAGTGGGCTGAGTGGCCAGTTGTTTTGCCATGGCCAGCGCGACCTCTTTTAACTCTTCTGCCGGGTAGGTTTTCCAGATCATACCCCATTGCTCGGCTTGCTCTGCTGAAAGTTTGTCACCCAGTAGAGAAAGTGCCATTGCCCGGGGGAAACCGACCGCCCGGGGCAGGGTCCAGGTGCCACCGGAGTCTGGAATCAGGCCGATCTTGCAGAACGCCTGAATAAAGCTGGCATTTTTGGATGCCAGTACAATGTCGCAAGCCAGGGCAATATTAGCACCGGCTCCTGCGGCGACTCCGTTAACGGCGCAGATGACCGGCATCTCAAGCGAACTGATCGTACGGATCATCGGGTTGTAGTTTTTCTCGATCGATTCGCCCAGATTAGGCATCTCGGCGTCCGGGTCGACGGCCCGGTCACTAAGGTCCTGGCCGGCACAGAAGCCCCGGCCATTACCAGTGATCAGCAGGCAGCGTACCGCATCGCTGGTTTTAACCTGTTTCAGGGCATCGCGTACCTCAGCGTGCATCTGGGTGTTGAAACTGTTGAGACTGTCAGGGCGGTTGAGTGTCAGAATGGCAACGCCTTCAGTGATCTCAAACTCGATATGTTCATATGTCATCTTATTATTTTCCTTGAAAATGGGGTTGGCGTTTTTCCATAAAGGCGGCGATGCCTTCGTTTCGATCCTCTGTTGCGGCCAGCAGGGTAAATGCTTTTCGCTCTAAGTTGAGACCGGTTTCCAATGTTGTTTCGTAGGCTTTCAGCAGTGATTCTTTCGCCAGGCGAACAGCGATGGGAGGCTTAGAGGCGATGGTTTTAGCCAGGGTTAAAGCCTTTGGGTAGCTCATCTCGGGAATGGTAACTTCACTGACCAGACCAAATTCACGAGCTTGTTCGGCATTTATAAATTCACCTGAAAGAACCAGTTGCATCGCCATCGACTTGCCCACGGTTCTTAGCAGGCGCTGGGTACCTCCGGCACCGGGAATAATCCCCAGATTGATCTCCGGCTGACCGAAGCGGGCATTGTCTCCGGCGATGACGATATCGCAGTGCATCATCAATTCACAGCCGCCGCCCAGGGCAAAGCCGTTAACCGCTGCAATAACAGGTTTTGGATATTGAGCGATACGTCGCCAGTAAGTGGGACGGATGTCATTCATTACCCCTACCGCATCCAGTTCAGCCATCTCTTTGATATCAGCCCCAGCGGCGAACACTTTTTCACCACCAGTGATAACTACGGCTCTGACTTCGTCATTGCCGATGGTGGCGTCCAGCATATCTGCCAGTTCACGTAGCAGGTTATTACACAGGGCGTTACGCGCTTGAGGGCGGTTGAGGGTGATGGTCATTACCCCGGAATCCGGCTCGGTGACCAGAATATCTTGATAATCAGGCATGGTTTATCTCAGCATATTGAGTATCGAAATCGGCTGTCAGCCCGAGGCAAACAGACTAACGTTCATTATTATTTTAGTGGGTGCAACTTAAGCAAAGCGTTTTCTTGCTTTGTTAGCCGAATCTTTCTGTCCGGCACGGATCACTCTTGCAGCCGGATTAAAGGTTACCGTAAAACACTAAAGGGATACAAATATATTGTTATTAATTTATCTTTTCGTATCACTTTGTTTAGTGTATCTTTTAGTTTTATAGATATTCGTCAGGCAGTTTAGGTCAGGTTGAAACAAATTCTGCTGAAAAAAGTACTATCTTTTATAACCTGTCTGACAATAAACCGTATGTTGGCAGAAAATTCGGTTAACCCTTTTTTCTGCACCAAGATAAAGCCTCAGGGCCAGTTAAAATAAAGAGAATCCAGTATGAGCCAAACCCTGTTTGATCTGCACAAAGCAAAACTTGATGCTGCACTGAACGCACTCCGTACCCGTGATTATTACAGCGCCTATGCTGAGAGTCCCAGCCCGCGTAAATATGGTGAAACCGCTGATAAAGATGGTCAGGCGGCCTTCAAAGCGCATCTGAACCGTTCATTTGAGCTGGACATGCCTGGAATCACTGGTGAGGCGGGCAGCGAGGTTTCCCCTTATGGATTTGAGCTGGGTATCAAATATCCCACCGTTGATATCGATATCCTGCTGCCTGCGATGAATGAAGCGCGTAAAGTCTGGCGCGATATTGGTGTACAGGCGCGTACCGGGATCTGTCTCGAGATTCTTAAACGCATCAACCAGCACAGTTTTGAGATCGGCTATGCAGTGATGCATACCTCGGGTCAGGGCTTTATGATGGCATTTCAGGCCGGTGGTCCTCATGCTCAGGATCGCGGTCTTGAAGCGGTTGCGTATGGCTATGATGCGATGATCCATTCTCCCGCTGCAGCAACCTGGACCAAACCGCAGGGTAAGCATGATCCGCTGGTGATGGATAAAACCTTTACTGTTGCCGGGCGTGGCGTGGCTCTGGTCATCGGCTGTTCAACCTTCCCCACCTGGAATACCTATCCGGGTTTGTTTGCTTCGCTGGTTACCGGCAACCCAGTGGTGGTTAAACCCCATCCGGCAGGTATTCTGCCAGCGGCGATCAGCGTAAAGATCGCTCAGGATGTACTGAGAGAACAAGGCCTGCCGCCGCATATCGTATCGATGGTTATCGATGCCGATCCGGCCCAGCCGTGCACTAAAGCGCTGGCGCAGCGTGATGAAGTTAAACTGATCGACTTTACCGGTAATACCCCGTTTGGTGACTGGCTGGAGCATAACTGCCATCAGGCGCAGGTTTACACTGAGAAAGCCGGTGTTAATACTATTATTATCGACTCAACCGATAACTTTAAGGGGATGATACAGAACCTGTCATTTACCCTGAGTCTGTATTCCGGTCAGATGTGTACCACGCCGCAGGATATCTTTATTCCAGCCGGGGGTATCGAAACTGACCAGGGGCACAAGAGTTTTGATGAGGTCGCAGAAGCACTGAGTACTGGTATTACCCGGTTCCTGTCTGACCCTGAGCGGGCCGGCATGGTGCTGGGTTGCATCCAGGCTGAGGTAACCGACAAGCGTATCGACAGCGCCCGGGAGCTGGGTGAAAAGATCGGTACCGTGGTTCGCGAATCAGACCGTCCTGAAAACCCCTGGTTTAAAGAGGGACGGATGCGTAGCCCGCTGCTGATCGCAGTGGATGCCGATAAAGAAGACGCCTATATGGAAGAGCTTTTCGGTCCGATCAGCTTCCTGGTGCGTACCGCCAGCACCGCTCACTCAATTGAGCTGGCGCATAAAGCCGTGAAAAATCATGGTGCGATTACCATGGGCTGTTACTCAACCAGCGACGCTGTGCTGGAACAGATTGAAGAGGCTGCACTGGATGCCGGTGTTGCGCTCTCGATCAACCTGACCGCCGGTGTTTATGTGAACCAGAGTGCAGCCTTCAGTGATTTTCATGCCACCGGCTGTAATCCGGCGGCTAATGCGTCATTGTCAGATCTGGCCTATGTTGCCAACCGCTTCCGCATTATTCAGAGTCGTAAGCACGCCTGAAAGGTGACGCCATCGAAAACTAACGGAAGAGGGGTGGTTATGAGTTATCAATGTATTCTGACGGAAGTCAGTCAGGGGGTTGGGATTATTACCCTCAACCGCCCTGAGGTGATGAACGCACTTAATGCGACCCTGTGTCGTGAGGTGGGTGAGGCGGTCGACCGGTTTGAAGCGGATGAAGCGGTCGGCTGTATTATCATCACCGGGGGCAACCAGGTGTTTGCTGCCGGTGCTGATATTAAAGAGATGAAAGACCAGTCGTTTGCCGATCTGCACCGTCAGGATTTTCCCCGCATTCAGCGGGATTGCTGGCGGGCGATTGAAGATGCCCGCAAGCCGGTGATTGCGGCGGTGGCCGGATTTGCACTGGGCGGTGGTTGTGAATTAACGATGGCCTGTGATTTTATCATTGCCGCAGATAGCGCAAAGTTTGGTCAGCCGGAAATCGCGATTGGTACGATGCCGGGTGCCGGAGGGACTCAGCGTCTGACGAAAGCGATTGGCAAAGCAAAAGCGATGGAGATGTGTCTGACCGGCAGAATGATGGACGCTGAAGAAGCCGAACGAGCCGGGCTGATTGCACGCATTGTTCCGGCAGAAACGCTGGCGGAACAGGCACTCAAAACGGCCTCTAAGATCGCTTCGATGTCTCAGCCTGCGGTTATGTTAATTAAAGAGAGTGTTAACATGGCGGTGAGTTGCTCACTGGATGATGGCATGCGTTTTGAGCGTCGGGCATTTGAAGCAACCTTTGCCTTCGAGGACTGCTCAGAAGGGATGAATGCCTTTGCTGAAAAGCGAAAACCGGTCTTCAAAAATCGCTGATATGCATATATTGAAAGCAGAGACTTAAAGGGCAGCCAGACTGCTCTGATAAAGCCGCCGGGTCATTACTCTGGCGGCTTTTGTGTTTCTGGATAGGTGCGCTTATATTTAATTAATCAGATAAAGTATCAGAGTTAATTTTATGAAATTATTAGGAAAAAAAGCGTGGATTACTGGTGCCAGTTCCGGTATTGGGCAGGCTGCTGCGCGGCTGTTAGCCGCTGAGGGAGCGGATCTGGTGATCAGTGCCCGGCGCGATGATCGGCTGCAACAACTGGCCGATGAGATTCGCCTGCTGGGACGTAAAGTCATTGTTGCGACGGCTGATGTTTCTGATCGCCAGGCGATGCAGAAGGTGGGGGAGATAATTGCTTCGCAGGATGGTGTCGATATCCTTATCAATAACGCCGGTACCATGCCGATCAGTCCGATTATCAATGGTCGGGTAGATGAATGGGAACAGATGATCGACACCAATATTAAGGGGGTGCTGTATGCCATTCATGCGGTCTATCCCGGTATGGCGGAGCGCAAACAGGGGCATATTGTTAATATCAGTTCTGTTGCTGCACGGCTGACCTATCCCAGTGCCGGCGTTTATGCGGGCACCAAACATGCGGTGCGGGCGATCTCCGACACGCTACGTAAAGAGGCGATTCGCTACGGTGTGCGGGTCACCGATATTCAGCCAGGAGCAGTGGATACCGAACTGCCGGATAGTATCGTTCACGATAAGATCCGAGCTGCGGTGAAAGAGAATATGTATGCTGAGGGGATGTCCAATCTCCAGCCGGAGGATATTGCTAACGCCATTCTCTATGCGCTGACTCAACCGCCACGCGTGGATGTCAGCGAGTTGCTGATCCGCCCGCTGGTGCAGGAGAATTAAGCGCTTTTGCCAGGCTAATTATCAACCTGAGGTTATCTTTATCCTCCTGTTAACGTAAGATCGGTTTCCAGGTTTACGATTAACAGGTTGGATATCTATTTTGTACAAGTTACTTATTTTTGACTGGGACGGTACCATCATTGATTCAGCGGCCCGGATCGTCTCCAGCATGCAGAAAGCCGCACGGGATCTGAAGCAGCCGGAACTGACCGATGACGCGGTGCGTAATATTATCGGGCTGGGGTTGCCTGAAGCGATTCAGATGCTGATTCCCGGCGTTGACGATGCCATTATTCCACAGATGCGGGAGCGTTACGGGCACTATTATCTGGATGCGGACGACACGCCGACCGCACTGTTTGAAGGAGTTGAACAAACTCTGAGCAATCTAAAACAGAAGGGGTTTCGACTGGCTGTAGCTACCGGAAAAAGTCGTCGTGGGCTGGACCGGGTCTTTGCTGAAACAGGCCTTGAACCTCTGTTCGAAACCTCCCGTTGCGCTGATGAAACTACGTCGAAGCCTCACCCTCACATGTTGGAAGAGATTCTTGAGGAGACCGGTCTTAACCCTTCTGATGCGGTAATGATCGGCGATACGGAATTTGATCTGGAAATGGGTGTCAGAGCGGGTATGGATACGATTGCGGTGAGTTATGGTGCCCATCATATCGACCGGTTGCTGCAGTATAAGCCGGTATTAGTGATGCATCAGTTTACAGAGCTGGAAAACTGGCTGACAGAAACATCGCTCAACCGTCCGTAAAACGTAACGTAAATTTCAAGCATATTAAGGAGAACAGCGTGGGCTCAAATCCCTGGGAAGCTGAAGACAGCAAGGAAACAGAAGCAGCAAAACCGCACGAGAGCAAAACCAAAGAGTGGCGACTGATCGAGAAAACCATGATGGGGCTGCAGAAAGAGCAGCGTGCCGCCCGTCGCTGGGGAATCTTTTTTAAGCTACTGACCTTTGGTTATCTGTTTGTAATACTCGGCATCTACCTGTTTGCCGACTCGTTCACCCCGGATATGGATGAAGGCGGAGAGCATACGGCGGTGGTGCAGGTGAAGGGCGTGATCGCCGACGGTGAAGACGCCAGTGCCGATAATATTATCGGAGCACTGCGCCGCGCGTTTGATGACGAGGGGACTAAAGCGGTTATCCTGCGCATCAATAGCCCAGGAGGCAGTCCGGTACAATCAGGCTACGTTTATGATGAAGTCAAACGTCTGCGCGCACTGCATCCTGACAAGAAAGTTTACGCTGTCATCCTCGATATTGGTGCTTCAGGGGCTTACTACATCGCCGCTTCAGCCGATGAGATTTATGCGGATAAAGCCAGTCTCGTGGGATCTATCGGTGTGGTATCGTCCGGTTTTGGCTTTGTTGACCTGATGGAGAAGGTCGGCGTTGAACGGCGAAACCTGATTTCCGGCGAGAATAAAACCTTCCTGGATCCGTTCTCTCCCTTGAAAGATAAAGACCGTGCCTTCTGGCAGACAGTGCTGGATACTACCCACCGGCAGTTTATCGAGCAGGTGCGTAAAGGTCGGGGAGATCGTCTGAAAGAGAATGATCAGCTGTTCAGTGGTCTGGTATGGACTGGCGAACAGGCGCTGGATCTGGGCCTGATCGATGGGCTGGGCAGCAGCAGTTATGTGGCCCGGGAAATTGTCGGTGCTGAGAAGCTGGTTGATTACACCCCTAAAGGTACGCCGCTGGAGCAACTGATTGACCGGCTGGGCGTTACTTTTGGTAAAACTATAGCTACGCAGCTGGGGCTAAACGGTCCAGTTCAACTGCGCTAAGTTAATCGTTTATTGTTGAAAGCCGCTGCAGAGATGTAGCGGCTTTTTTTTTTGGTTCTTCGCGAGTTATGGGAAGCATATAGAAAACCTAGAACTCTTCACGATTAAGTCCGGTAGGTGCTCCGCCGGACAACAAAAGATTCCTGCTATGAGATCGCTCGCTGTGGAATAGAAAGTGCCGTAAAACCTCTCTGGCGAGGATCTGATTGCCTGATGTAACGAGGAATAAAGACTTTACTACAGAGGGCTCAGAGAACACTGAGGAAAGGGAAAAAATTACAGCATATGGTTTGTCTCTGTGCCCTCGGTGTTATCAGTGGTGAAATCAAAATCAGTTGTCCGTTAAACAGTCTATCGATGAGTTCCGGCTGCTCTGGCTTTGGAGATAGAAGCTTTTTACCACCGAGGACACAGAGTACACCGAGGAAGGACAAAAAAATTCCAGCATATGATTTTTCTCTGTGCCCTCGGTGTTCTCTGTGGTGAAATCAAATTCAGTCGTTCATTAAACAGTCTATCGATGAGTTCCGGCTGCTCTGTCTTAAGATAGAAGCTTTTTTACCACCGAGGACACAGAGAACACCGAGGAAGGGCATAAAATTCCAGCATATGATTTTTCTCTGTGGTGATATCAAAATCTGCGGCCTTTTTGTTGCCTGTACAGCATGGTTATCATGCGAATCGGTTAATCATGGGCTAAGCTGGGTTAGTCAAGTTCACATTCGTTCCTTTCATATCCTCACAGGAACTGCTTAATCGTTCGCGAACGGGATCTGATTGACCCGGTGCCAGCCGGTCGCAGTCAGCACCGTATCTACGCGTTTATCATGGAAGAGTTTATAGCGTCCCTCGCGCTAATCCCGCTGGGTTAAATATTCGCTGGCACTAACATAGAGCTAATAGTAGAGCTAACAATAACAGCACTAGAGCACCGTTTTAGCTTGCTGGGCTCATGCCTGTATCGCGATTCCGGTGATCTTCCATATACATCTTTACACCGACACTAATCTTGAGACCAAGGGGTAAACCGTATGAGAATCGCTAAGAATGATATCGACGTGAAAATGGACATTCCCGGTGCTGTGATACGTCAGCAAACCGGATTTGGTGATGCCACCGGACTGGGGAAAATCAGTGGAGAGTATTTCAGTCTCTCGGCCGGAGTGGACACCACGCCGTTGTTTTTGGGGCTTGATGGCGATATGTGCCAGTGTCCGCACTGGGGCTATGTTATCCAGGGCGAACTGACCACCACCGACGCAAGTGGACAAGAGGAGACTGTCAGTGCAGGCGATCTTTTCTACTGGCCGCCGGGCCACAATGTAAAGGTTACCTCCGATGCCGAAATAGTGATGTTCAGCCCTCAGAGTCAGCACAGCCATGTGATCAGTCATATGATTGAGAAGGTGAGTGGTTGAGTATCTGCATATAAGTTCTGCATCTAAGTACCCTGAATTACAGATTGCTCAACGTTGTCTGAAACACTGAAGGCTCTGTTTCACACATTAAAACACGCCTTAATCGATGGTTGAAAGCGAGGGGCTGTTCATGTGTCATTTTGCTCTATAGCATAGGGTAAAATCAGTCCGTCAATCTGTAAGCGTCTCTTCGCGGATAAAAGTGAAGGGGTTGAGTTTAAACTTTAAAGAAAAGGAATTTCAACGTTGCAACTGGAGAGCATTGTCCCCTGGGGGGCGTTCATTAGATGAGTGCCGGTTGATGTTTGCGCTATCTGAAACCGATCTGCAGAAACGCATTCTGGGGTGTGGCGATGGCCCTGCAGCGTTTAATGCCGGGTTGAGTGCGCGCGGTGGCCGGGTGGTATCCGTTGATCCGGTATACCAATTTACAGCGGATCAGATACGGATGCAGATCGAGCGGGTCTATCCTCAGGTTATGTCACAGATGCAGCAGAACGCCGACAATTATATCTGGGACAGTATCAGCAGTGTTGACGCACTGGGCAGTATCCGTATGGAGGCAATGCAGCAGTTTCTGGCGGACTTTGAAACGGGTCTTGAAGCAGGGCGATACCTGACCGCTTCACTGCCGGATCTGCCATTCGGTGACCAGCAGTTTGAGCTGGCTCTCTGTTCCCATTTTCTGTTTCTCTACAGTGAGCATTTCAACCTTAGTCAGCATATTGAAAGCATGCGCGAGCTCTGCCGTGTGGCAGAAGAGGTGCGGGTGTATCCATTACTGACACTGGATGGCAAGCCATCGGATTATCTGCCTGCGGTCAGGGAGGCGTTATCCGCTGAGGGTATTGAGACGCGTCTTCAGATTGTTGACTACCAGTTTCAGAAGGGCGCTACACAGATGTTAATCGCTTGTGTCTGAGTTGATTCCTGAAGATAAAAGCTGCTCTCTGTGGTGAAATCAAAATCAGTTGTCCGTTAAACAGTCTATCGATGAGCTCCGGCTGCTCTGGCTTTGAAGATAGAAGCTTTTTACCACCGAGGACACAGAGTACACCGAGCAAGGACAAAAAAATTCCAGCATATGGTTTGTCTCTGTGCCCTCGGTGTTCTCTGTGGTGAAATCAAATTCAGTCGTTTGTTAAACAGTCTATCGATGTGTTCCGGCTGCTCTGGCTTTGAATGTAGAAGCTTTTTAACCACCGAGGACACAGAG
>NZ_FOGB01000007.1:88882-242119 GCF_900111095.1 Amphritea atlantica
ATTCCAGCATATGATTTTTCTCTGTGCCCTCGGTGTTCTCTGTGGTGAAATCAAATTCAGTCGTTTGTTAAACAGTCTATCGATGAGTTCCGGCTATTCAGGCTTTGTACACCTTCAAAAACAGATAGTCTTTATCTCATGAGGCTGTAGAGAAAAGATATGAGCTTTCTTCGTAGTCTTGGTGTCCTCTGAAGAGATAGCAACATGAGCAACCAGACAATATGAACGTTAAACACTTTATCCATGAGTTCTGGCTGTTCGGGATTAAACAGGCATATGCCTCTGTTTTTGGCGGCTTCCTGCTGGGAGTAATGATTGTTACCCGGCTATGGTATCCGTTAGAAAGTCTGCATCGTTATGATTTTATCTTTCTTGCGGCGATCGCTTTTCAACTGTTTTTGTTAGCCTTTAAGCTGGAAACGTTGCGCGAGTCGGTTGTTATTATTGTGTTTCACTTTGTAGCGACCCTGATGGAGCTATTCAAAACCTCTGACGCTATCGGCTCCTGGGTTTATCCCGAAGAGTATATCTTTGGGGTTGGCAATGTCCCACTGTTTACCGGCTTTATGTATAGCGCGGTCGGCAGTTATATCGCCCGTGTCTGGCGAATCTTCGAGTTTGAGTATTCCAGCTATCCGCCAAAATGGGTGACTATTCTGCTGGTAATTCTGGTCTATGCGAACTTCTTCAGCCATCACTACATCTGGGATATGCGCTGGCTGTTGCTGGGAGTCACTGTGGCGCTGTTTTATAAGACCGATATCTATTTCAGGGTTCGTAAAACCCACCGCAAGATGCCGATCCTGCTGGGGTGGTTTCTGGTCGCTCTGTTTATCTGGTTTGCTGAAAATATCGCCACCTATGCCAATATCTGGATCTACCCTAATCAGGTTGACGAATGGCATATGGTGTCGGTCGCTAAGCTCAGTTCATGGTTCTTGCTGATGTTGCTCAGTTTTGTGCTGGTGTCGATTATCAATACCGTTCGGATACGTACAGCAGAGGGGCGTGTTACATCCCTGCAAGATGCTGGCATAGCTGTAACTAACAGAGGTGATTAGCCTCTGCTTTCTGCGTTAGCCAAAGAGTTCGATTAAAGAGTCTGATCAAAGAGCTCTCAAATAACCCTCTTAAAGAGCTTTGCTATCTGGTATCGACTTTCAAACGGTCGGTTTTGTCCTGTGCTATATATTATTATCGATTGCGTTTGTCTGTGTCGATTTTTGTGGCGACTCCCATTATTTCAGCGTAGATTCGCAGGGTGAAGAGCGTCTCCGTGGCGCACCTCTCAGGTTTTGCAGATCAACAATGAACATCTCTTTTGCATGTGCAGGTTGATATTATGAGCGACTGGTTAGCTGTTGCTAAACAAGTTTCATGTTGTTGGCTTGAGGGGCAATATATAACAGCATTTGTTCCGGGCAGACGGGAGCAAAGAGATATGTCACAGCTAGAAAATCTATTCTGACGTATATAACACAAGGGCGTGGTATGAATCTGGATAAAGCGAGAAAGCGGATCGAGAAGCATGTGAAGAAAGGTTTCAGGGGGTATCCGATGATCTCTCTGTGTTATTCAGGAGAAACGACAGAGTGTGCAACACAGGTTGTGATTCAGTTTATTGCTGCAGAGGGCGCTGAACCTCAGGAACAGCGGTTTGCCGCAAAAACGGATATCAGGAAGGATGAAGTTGTCCAGACCACGCTATTGAAAATCATTGAACGGGCTGAGGCAAATACGGTCACAGAATCAGAGGTGGTTGCGGTTAGTTAGTAACCCCCGGATGCTTGGCAGAGACCGTCTCGCATACAATCAAAAGGAACGATGACTATGACAGGAATCTATCTTCAGCCAACGCTGACCGGCAAGATGATAACCCTTCGGCCACTGCTGGACGAAGATTTTGAGGCTCTTTATGAGGCTGCCTCGGACCCCGTCATCTGGGCAATGCATCCAGACTCCCTTCGCTACGAGCGGGATATTTTTGAGCAGCGTTTTTTTAACAGCGCGATCAGTAGTGGCGGCGCCCTGGCGGTGATTGATAATCGCACGGCCCGGATGATCGGTTCTTCCCGTTACTATGACTGGAATCCTGAGCAACGCGAAGTAGCGATAGGCTTTACTTTTATCGAGCAGGCTTATTGGGGCAAGGGCGTGAATACCGAGATGAAAGCGCTGATGCTGAATCATATTTTTGAGTATGTTGATACGGTCTGGTTTCATATAGCGGAGGAGAATATCCGCTCGGTTAAAGCCGTTGAAAAGCTCGGGGCAATCTACTCACATAAAGAGAATAAAGCGGTTGAAGACAAACCGTTTGTGCAGCTGTATTACCGGCTGACACTACCTGCTTATCGCAAGGCTTGCGGGGTGTAGGTGGTTTTATTAATTGATGACAAACAGGGTGAACAGTATGACCTATCCAATTGAGGGTTCTTGCCAGTGTGGTGGCGTTAAGTACCGGTTGTTAGCTGCGCCGCAGATGGTAGTCGCCTGCCATTGCAAAGAGTGCCAGAAACTTTCAACCAGTGCTTTCAGTATCACCGCCATGGTAAATACGTCTGATCTGGAGTTTGAAGGTGAGATGGCTGAATGGAGCCGGTTAGCGGACAGCGGCAACACCAGTGGCGCTAAATTTTGTCCGACCTGTGGTAACCGGATCTATCATTTTAATCCCGCTGAGCCTGATAAGATTAAGCTCAAACCATCGAATCTCTCCGATACCAGTATTATCCAGCCGACCGCCCATGTCTGGGTCAGTGAAAAGCAGGACTGGTTCACTATACCGGAAGGCGTGAAAGTGTTTGATAAACAGCCCTGATATCGCGACTGCGTAAGGGCAATAAAAGGCAGAGTGCTCCAGTCTTTTCACCGGGAGACTGGAGCAGGGTAAAACCGTTCCGGATTATCCGTTTCTGGCTTCACCAGTGCCCATAGCGATTCATATCATACACGCCCGCTTCCAGCGGGTGGATTGCCTCCATATACGCAGTGAAACTGTGAAATACCTGCCAGAACTGCGGATTCATCCGGCCCACACCCCAGCGTTCGACGAACTGATCAAATGCGCTATCCGAGTCGATAGCTTCGAAGGAACTCACAAAATCATCCAGTTGTGATTGCTTAAGCTGCAAAATCAGGTTGGGATAGCTGCCAACCGGTTCCGACAGAATTGTCAGGGTATCGAGATCTTCCTGATAGCGCAGTGATTCCCCCAGCAGGAAAGCGACGCTGCTGTGACGACGGTTACGTAGCAGAGTAAAGACCTTAAACTGTTTATCTGCAGTTGCACTATCACTGTCTGTAGTTGTTTTGTCCAGATTGATCCTTACAAAGGTAACTTCAGGCAGCCACTTAATAGCGGTTAAATCGGCAGCAGGTTTAGCGGCAATATTACTCAGCGCGAGAGTGTCGTTTTCATTGGCTGAGCCCGGTATACGCTGTTTGCAATCGTTGCAGCGGTTGATGTTGTCGGTGCCGGTCAGTTGCGGATATCGTTCTAGCAGGGTTCGTAGTAACTCCTCTTTTGGCTTATCGCTGCTGAAGGCGATATTGCTGGGGGTCCGGGTATCCAGATCGTGGTAGGTGATTTTGGCCTTAATTCTGGCGGAGGACTGATACCAGTCAGAGTAGATGGTCTGTCTTGAAGCTGCTGGCATGAAACGCAGAAAATTGGTTTCCGAGCCGTTTCTTATCAGATCAAAATAGAGCCGGGTCTGCGCCTGATGGGACACACTGCCAAAGACATCGAAGTTAACCACCAGTTCGTAATAGGTTCTCTCCAGCAAGGGGTAGCCCATCACCCAAGCGGTGAGGGGGATCTCCCCCTGCCAGCCGCTAGTGACCGATGCGCTGTTGTGGTGACGGAAAACGGTTAAAAAAGCGTTGTCATTGGTTTGATCGCCATCCCAGATCTGCTGCAGTACTGCGCCGGATGGATATGCCTGCTGATAGGCTTTCTGACGCATGTCCAGATAGCTGTTGCGCTTGTCGCTGTAGGTGAACCACTGACTGCCAAAGTCCAGTAGTGAGCTTTTTTCGCCCGGCAGGCCCAGATAGTCGTTGACCGATAACTGATACTCAGGATTATTGCTATAGAGCTCAGTGTCAGGGGACTCAAACATCACCCAGAACTGGTCACGGATAACGTTGGTTGCGATCTGTCCACGGCACACCGGCCCCCGGATAAAGTTTCTGACAAAGAAGCGGGCATCATTGAGCAGAAAGCGGTAGCGTAGTTTCGCCGGTATCGCTGCAAACGTGATAAAGGGGTTGGAGCGTTCCTCGTACCCATAGCCGGGCAGGGAGTCAACTTGCCAGTCAGTGCTGTAAAACAGCTTTTGGTACTGCTCAAGTCTCTGAGAATCAAAACGGTAGGTGATATGGGTTTTATGTACGACGGTGCCTGGTAGTGGTATTAGTCGATAATAAAACCGCTGTTGCGGGGTGTTGTCAGGGCGGTCGTTAGGTCGCACCGTTGGTACAATAACCGGTTTCTCTCCCGCAGGGGTATAGGAACGTATCAGTTGGTAAAACCGGGTTGTTGGGTGGTTCTGGCCGTCAGACTGGTCGGCACTGTTGAGATACAGATGGCCGAGAAACAGATGTTCGTAGAGATAGCGCGATAGCAGTATCGAACGTTTATCTCTCCGGTTTAGCCAATCCTCCCAGCGGCTGATCATCAGTTGATCGGTATCACTGATGGCGACTGGCGGTGTGTCGATTTTCGCCCCCTGTTTCAGCCAGGTGGAGAGAGTCTGGTACTCCTGCTTATCCAGCCCGGACACCGCCAGCGGCATCCCTCCATGGGGAAACTTATCGACATAGTCGTTGAACTCTCCCGGCGCGGGGCAGTAGTTGACCCGGTCAAAGCCCAGCTCAATCGTATCCGGTACCCGGGTGTTTGTCGTTAACGGGTTGTTCTGGCCAAGATCCAGCATCTGCTGCATGAGTGGTGGAGTGGTGTTATCCGCTTTATCACTGTACTCGGAAAGCACCGAATAGAAACCTTTTTTTAGCCACTCTTCTGGTGTTTGAGCATCAATGTAGAGGCGGGTTGGAGGGCTGTCCTTGAGTCGGCCACCATCATAAACACGGGCTTTGGAGGCACCACGTTCCAGCCCCTGAAATGATTCCAGTTTCAGCTGGCAGGGCGCGTCATAGCATGAATGACATGCGAGGCATTTAGTGTCCAGTATCGGGCGGATATTTTGGGTGAAACTGTAACTTTGTGTCGCGGTAATAACCCGGGGTTTAACCTGTTCAGCCTGTCGATCATTATCGGAGAACAAGAATAAAATGCCGACGACAAAAATAACACTTGCGTAGGTTCTTCCCTGTACTGGTTTTTTCATTCGCTGTTTTATGTCACTCTAATTGGACCGACAGATTAACAAATGCCGGAATTACTTCAACAGGTTACCATAACGCTCATATTTCCTGATGAGTAATTAACAACATCCAGTCACTCAATTGCTATTATCGATTGAAGCAGTTTTTTCGTCAGTGTGCTGGTTCAGCGGATACACTAAGGAACTCTATGGGACACCATCACAGCCATCACCAGGGCCATAGCCATAGCCATAGCCATCAGGTCACCAATTATAACCGGGCATTTGCCATCGGCATCGCTCTTAATCTTATGTTTGTGGTGGTTGAAGTGATCTATGGGGCGTTGTCAGAATCGTTGGCACTGATCGCAGATGCAGGACACAATCTCAGTGATGTATTCAGTCTGATTCTTGCGTGGGGAGCCAGTGTGCTTGCCAAAAAAGCGGCCACCGAAAAGCGTACCTATGGTTTGCGTAAGGCGACGGTGATGGCTTCACTAGGCAGCGCTATTCTGTTACTGATTGCGCTCGGTGGTATTGCCTGGGAAGCACTAAACCGTTTTTCCAATCCAGCGCCAGTCGCAGGGATGACTGTCATAGTAGTGGCTGCCATTGGGGTGGTCATCAATACTGTCACAGCGCTGCTGTTTTTTAGCGGACAGAAAGATGATCTGAATATCAAGGGCGCTTTTCTGCATATGGCGGCGGATGCAGTGGTATCGTTGGGCGTGGTGATCGCTGGCCTGTTTATCCTGTTTAAGGGGTGGGTATGGATCGACCCGGTGATCAGCCTTGTTATCGTCGCGGTTATTCTGGTTGGTACGTGGGGATTGCTTAAGGATTCGATGAACTATGCACTGGATGCGGTGCCGGATAGCGTCGATATCCCTGCCTTAAAGCAATACCTCAATGGCCTGGAATCAGTGGAGCGTATTCATGATCTGCATGTCTGGCCTTTAAGTACAACGGAGATCGCGCTGACCGTGCATCTGGTGGTCGATCAGTGTGAGCTGAATAACCAGTTTCTGCGGGATCAGCAGCAATACCTTCACGATTATTTTGGCATCGAGCATTCCACGATACAGATTGAATCCTCCACGGCGGAACAAAACTGTATGTTAGATAATGCTAAGCCGTCCTGAGTGCCGCTGAGTCATATCAGCTCATCATATCAGCTCATCATATCAGCTCATCATATCAGCTCATCATATCAGCTCATCATATTAGTCCACTGTAGAGAAAATGGTGCTTAACTGTGGATCATTAATCTGGCTGGCCGGAGTAAGTGTCTGGCGCTTCCAGGGGATGAAGCCTAAAAACCAGCAGCGCCAGAAGCGAACTGATGCCTGAGGGTTTTCCTGTAGCAGTTGTTCCAGCGTTTGCGCCTTGCCCAGCTCAATGCCTAAGGCATCTTTATAAACCAGGTGGACAAACTTAGAGCAGAACTGACGCTGTGAATCGAAATCAAATCCCAGATGATAGAGTGTGGTTGGGAGGGTTGCGGACAGTTTATCTGCCGATTGTTTTAGCTGTTCAATCTCTGTTGTTGAAAGAGGTTGCTTCAGGCGGCGAATCATCACTTCACCGTTGCAGGTCCGACTCAGAAATTTACGCAATGGGGTTTTGCTGACAAAGGGGACTTTGCTCTCAACGACCAGCCACTGGCCATTTTCTTTAATGGCAAAACCCACATGGGAACACCAGCTTCCGGTACCTTTGGCAACCTGCTTATAAAGGAAGGCATCAATAGAGATAAACAGAATGTCGCCTTCCTGAAGCGAGGCAGCAACTTGTTGTTCCAATGCATTAAGGTGGTAGTGTTTCATGTTCAGCTCCGTTGCTATTATGCAGTTCGATGGAGCTGATTCTGAGAGATTCCAGACGTATTATGAATCTGATGCTGAAAAGTATTAAATATTAATACTTAACGGTACAGATATACGGTTTATCGGGGGGTACTGTCGTCGGAAGTAGTAAAAAAGGCCGCTACCTTTCAGTACCGGCCCTGTTAAAGCCTGAATATTGCCGTTGAGTCAACGCGTTATTGTGTGAGTGTTTCACTCAATGCCTGGATATGATCAGGACCGATACCGCAGCAGCCACCAATTAACTCAGCACCGAGAGCTTGCCACTTTTGCGCCCATTGCAGATAGGTTGTAGGGGACAGGTCGGCCCGTAGCTCATTAAGGTTGTCATTTGCAGTAGCATTTTTAGGCTGAGGTGGGAATGCGTTTGCATAGGCGCCAATTTTAATCGTTTTGGCATAGTGAGCCAGTTCCTGTTTGGTCATCTCAATCGCTTCGGCAATGACCTCGGGCTGGCTGCAGTTAAATAGGATGGCATCAACGCCTGCCTGTGCCATTGATTGAACCGCCGCAATGACGGTTTCACCGGAACGGAGCAGAGGCTGTTCTGTGGCTTCAGCGTCTTCAAGGGTGAAGGCTACCCAGAATGGTTTGTGATCCGTATCGATACGGTCGACCAGTGCTTTGATAGCCAGGGGTTCTGCAATCAGGCTTTGAGTCTCATTGAGCCAGAGATCGATATGGGGGTTAAGGGCTGTGATCAGCGGGATAGCAATCTCTTCAACCCGTTCAGGTTGATACAGATCCGCACGGTATGAGCCAAACAGAGGTGCTACCGACCCGGCGACCAGTACACCTTCCTGACCGGTTTCATTAATGGCTTCACGGGCGACGATTGCCGACTGTTCTGCCAGTGCTACACCGCGTTCTTTAAAGCAGGCTTCACCGATATGAAAAGGTACCAGTGCATAGCTGTTAGTGGTGATAATTTCAGAGCCCGCATCAATGTAAGCCTTGTGCACCTCTTTAACAATCTCTGGGGCTTTCATCATCGCCAGTGCGGACCATTCCGGTTGTTGAAAAGGGGCACCCCGACGCTCAAGCTCTCTGCCCATCCCACCATCAAGTATTGTAATTTTGCTCATAGCACTTTCATCAGGTTAATTCAGAATTGGCGCAATTCTATCCTCACAAAAAGAGGATTCAAACAGGATTAACCTGATTCATCTGGAATACTGTTAATTAGTTATTAATCATTAATAAAACCGCCCCTAAGTCTCGGGTCAGATGGCTAGCCGAGGCCTTAATTTATGGCGATAGTGGTTAAGCTGTTGGAGCCGGACGGTCATGGCGTCCGGGGGTTCATATGATAAGTTTGACACTTTTTATTAAAGAGAAAGAGGAGGTCAACTGTTGACAGTGGTACGCTTCTTCTCGCCAAAGACAAAGAGTATCACTATGTGCTGCCTTGAGGTGCAGCTAACCAATTGAGTATGTTGAGTTTCACTGGCCCCCTGAGCAGATCAGAGGTGTTGGCGGATGTTGTTTCATATAATAATGGTGCCCTGGTTTTCCAACATCCGAATCAGACGGATCAGTGGCAGACCGATCAGGGTGTTTGGGTCATCCCCCTCCAGTTTTTCAAACAAAGCGATTCCCAACCCCTCAGATTTAAAGCTACCCGCACAGTTATAAGGTTGCTCAGCCTTAAGGTAGTGCTCAATCATTGTCGGAGTCAGGTGTCGAAAGTAGACATGAAACGGAACAACATCCGTTTCACAGCTACCGGTTTGGCTATTCAACAGTGAGAGTCCGGTCAGGAAGGTAATCTTCTTTCCGGATGCGTCACGCAGTTGCTGACAGGCGTTGTCAAAACTTCCTGGCTTGCCGATCGTTTTACCGTTGATAATAGCGGTCTGGTCTGAACCGATGATCAGCGCATCGGGGTAATCCGTCTGCAACGCTTCCGCTTTTTCTCGGGCAAGCCGGGCTACATACTGTTGTGGTGTTTCAGAATCGAATCGTGTTTCATCAATATCGGGAGAAACTGCTTCGTAAACAATATTGAGTTTATCCAGAATCGCTTTTCTGAAAGGTGAGCTGGATGCCAGAATCAGCCGGGACATACCTGATTTTCTCCAAATAGTGAGCGGTTGCGATAAGGTGCAGATATTAGCCTGTTTTTTTCGCTTTTAAAGCCTTATTTCCTTTGACAGACCGGGTTTTGATCCCTAGAATTGCGCGCTTATGTCGAACGCCCCATTACCAAAGAAAATTGACCCGCGTAAGCTTGCTGATCGGGGAGTACGGATTGAAGGTGACGCTGAGCTTGCTCTGCTGCCAAATCTGGTCACAATGCTGACTGATTCGCAGGGCAGGGTTGCTGTTGATCTGCAGTTTGATCTTGATGAGCTGCGTATCCGTACAATAAAAGGCACTGCTGTTACTCAGGTGAAAATGGCCTGTCAGCGCTGTCTTGAGCCAGTTGAGATCGACATCGAAGCGAAGTTCAATTTGGCTATTGCTCCCACTGAGGAGCATGCAAAGAATCTACCCAGGTACTATGATCATCTGATTGTAGCGGGAGATGAGCTGGAATTGTTACCGATGGTGGAAGAGGAGCTGATTCTGACGCTTCCGATTGTACCATTTCATGACGATTGCAGTGTGCAGACTTCCTTCGGTGAAGCGGCTACGACTGACAATGAAACTGATAAACCGAACCCTTTCAGTGTATTAGCCTCACTGAAGGCTGATAAGTGAAATAGGAGCTATATACCCATGGCAGTACAAAAGAGCAAAGTAACTCGTTCACGTCGCGGACAGCGTCGTTCACACGATGCACTGGGCAACCCAACTCTTTCCGTAGAAGCAACTACTGGTGAAACTCACCGTCGTCACCACGTCAGTGCTGACGGTTTCTACCGTGGTAAGCAGGTTGTTGCACAGCAAGACGACGAGTAAACTTGTCTGACAGCATTTGCATCGCCATAGACGCGATGGGCGGGGACTTCGGTCCCCGCGTTGTTATTCCTGCCTCAGTGGACGCCCTGAAGCGTCACCCCCGCTTGACCCTGCAATTGGTTGGTCAACAAACCGTTCTTGCCCCTCTGCTTGCTGACTCTCTGAAAAAACGCTCCGATAAAAGTCTTTCTTCTCGTATCTCGATTATTGATGCAGAGAATGTTATCGCCAATGATGAGCGGCCCTCTCATGCACTTCGTAAGCGTCGCGACACCTCTATGTATCGCGCCATCACACAGGTGGCAGAAGGTCAGGCGCAGGCTTGTGTGAGTGCCGGTAATACCGGGGCCCTGATGGCGCTGGGGCGCTTTACGCTTAAAATGCTTCCGGGGATAGACCGCCCGGCTATCATTACCGCCATTCCATCTGTTAACGGCATCAGTTATATGCTGGACCTGGGGGCAAATGTCGATTGCAGCGCCGAGCACTTGCTGCAGTTTGCCATTATGGGTTCGGTGATGACTCGTGCCGTTGAAGGGATTGAGGAGCCTCGCATCGGGCTACTCAATGTTGGTGCTGAAGAGATAAAGGGAAATGAACAGGTCAAGCTGGCTTCCCGGCTGATACGCGAGCATGGTGGTCTGAACTACATAGGTTTTATCGAAGGTGACGATATTTTTACCGGTAAGGTGGATGTCGTGGTCTGTGATGGTTTTGTTGGTAATATCGCGCTCAAAAGCAGTGAAGGGGTCGCGCGCCTCATCGGTCGTCAGCTGCGTCTGAGTTTTACCCGCTCGTTGTGGCGTAAAATGATGGCGATGCTTGTCAGCCCTGTGCTGGAAGAGATACGCGCCCATATTGATCCGGCTCGTCGCAATGGTGCAAGCCTGCTGGGGTTGCAGGGGATTGTTGTGAAAAGTCATGGCTCAGCTAATCGACAGTGCTTTGGCTATGCCATTGATCAGGCTGTTGCAGAGGTCCAGATGGATGTTCCAGGTAGTATTAATCGCCAGCTGGAATCTCAGATCAGCTGAAGCAGGGCGGAAATATTTGATCTATAAGACAAACGTTTTAATTCATCGCGAATCCTGTAAACTACGACCTTTAAATTGTTATGCGTTTATCTGTACATTGAGGTAACAATGCCACAATCCCTCGCTTTTGTTTTTCCCGGTCAGGGCTCTCAGCACCTGGCAATGCTGGCCGAACTGGCCACCGAACACTCTGTTATTCAGGAAACTTTCGCTGAAGCATCTGAGGTTCTTGGATATGATCTATGGGCGCTGACCCAGAATGGTCCTGAAGAGGATCTGAATCAGACTGATCGTACGCAGCCCGCACTACTCACTGCTGGAGTTGCCCTCTGGCGTCTGTGGCAGCAGCAGGGTGGTAAGTCGCCTGCGCTGATGGCAGGGCATAGTCTGGGTGAGTATACAGCGCTGGTCTGTGCCGGTGCTATCGGCTTTAAAGATGCGGTAAACCTTGTCCGGTTGCGGGGCGAGTTTATGCAGCAGGCGGTTCCGGCAGGAACTGGTGCAATGGCTGCTATTCTCGGTCTTGCCGATGATGCTATTCAGGCGGCCTGTGAAGCGGCTGCCGGTGACGAGGTTGTTTCCCCGGTAAACTTTAACTGTCCGGGGCAGGTTGTGATTGCGGGCAATAAGGCCGCCGTTGAGCGTGCTATTGAAGGCTGTAAGGCTGCGGGAGCTAAGCGGGCGATACCTCTGCCTGTCAGCGTTCCCTCGCACTGTGTGCTGATGAAACCCGCTGCTGAGCAGATGGAGGCTGAGCTGCAAAAAATTTCAGTGCAGATGCCTGTTATTCCGGTAGTCCAGAACTTTACTGCGAAATCGCCTGAGAGTGTTGATGAGCTGATCGCAAATCTGCTGGCACAGCTATATAGCCCTGTTTTATGGACAGACTCGGTGCAGAATATGATAGAGCAGGGTATTGAGAGCACCGTAGAGTGCGGCCCTGGTAAAGTGTTGTCCGGGCTGAATAAGAAAGTTCAACGCACCCTGGCGGTTGCTGCGATCAACGATCCTGCGGGTCTTGAGAAGGCGCTGAGCGCTTAATCTCTGAAATATAGGAAACAGAATATGAGTATCGAAGGCAAAGTGGCTCTGGTTACCGGTGCTACTCGGGGAATCGGTAAAGCGATTGCGCTGGAGCTGGGGCGTCAGGGTGTGGTTGTTGTGGGTACTGCGACCAGTGAAAATGGTGCCGCTTCTATTGCGGCATACCTGAAAGAAGCGGGCGTTTCCGGAACCGGATTATGTCTTGATGTAGGTTCGAACGACTCGGTTGATGAGGTGCTGAAGGCAGTTCAGGATCAGTTTGGATCTGTAACGATCATCGTCAATAATGCAGGTATTACCCGGGATAATATCATGCTTCGCATGAAAGAGGATGAGTGGGATTCAGTCTTGAATACCAATCTGAAATCCGTTTATCGGGTGGTGAAAGGTTGTTTGCGTGGCATGACAAAAGCGCGCTGGGGTCGCATCATCAATGTATCATCGGTGGTTGCTTCAATGGGCAACGCCGGGCAGGCAAACTATGCTGCTGCTAAGTCTGGGATGGAGGGCTTCAGTCGGGCGCTGGCACGTGAGGTTGCTTCCCGGAATATTACGGTTAACTGTGTAGCACCCGGTTTTATCGATACTGATATGACCAGTGGTCTGCCAGAGGAACATAAAGAAACGCTGCAAAAACAGATCCCAATGGGGCGTTTAGGGCAGCCTGAAGAGATTGCTGCTGTTGTTGGTTTTTTAGCCAGTGATGCCGGCGGATATGTCACCGGAGACACGATTCATGTCAATGGTGGGATGTATATGTCGTAAAGATTTCCCCTAGGGAATTGTTTTTTTTGCAAAAGTGTTGATAATGAGCCGCAGCTCACTGGAGAAATATCGCCGTCAGGCTTGATCCATAGCGGCGGATTCTAATAAAATCCCTGTTCACATCTTCGGGTGTGGATGTCGATAAATAATAGGAAGAGTTATGAGCAACATCGAAGAGCGCGTAAAGAAAATCATTGCTGAACAGCTGGGTGTTAAAGAGGAAGAGGTGACCACCGAAGCTTCTTTTGTTGAAGACCTGGGTGCCGACTCTCTGGACACTGTAGAGCTGGTTATGGCTCTGGAAGAGGAATTCGAAACTGAAATTCCTGATGAAGAGGCAGAGAAAATCACGACTGTTAAACTGGCAATCGATTACATCAACGCACATCAGTAATCGACTCAACCAGATTACCGAGAAGCCGCAACTATAGTGATATAGTGCGGCTTTTCTTTTGTTCGCCCGGTAAAGCAGGAGGATTTTGATGTCTCGCAGAAGAGTCGTTGTTACGGGTATGGGGATGCTGACCCCGGTAGGTAACACTGTCCAGGAGACATGGGCCAATATTCTTAACGGCAAAAGTGGTGCGGCTGAAATCACCCACTTTGACCCTACGCCGTTTGGCACCCGTTTTTCCGCCTCTGTTAAAGAGCTGGATCTCAGTGGCTATATGAGCCCGAAAGATGCACGGAAGATGGATCTGTTTATTCAGTACGGTATGGTTGCAGCAATTCAGGCTGTTGAAGATTCCGGACTGGAAGTCACTGAAGAAAATGCTCCCCGTATCGGTGTTGCAATTGGTTCAGGTATTGGTGGCTTGCCGATGATTGAGGCGACCCACGATACACTTAACAACAGTGGCCCGCGTCGCATTTCGCCGTTTTTTGTACCCGGTAGCATCATCAATATGATCGCCGGCAATCTGGCCATTAAATATGGCTTTAAAGGCCCGAACATTGCCATCACTACGGCATGTACGACCGGTACTCACAATATTGGTTTTGCTGCGCGAATGATTCAGAACAGCGATGCGGATGTGATGATTGCTGGCGGTGCCGAGATGGCAACAACTCCGCTGGGGGTTGGCGGCTTCTCTGCTGCCCGAGCGCTGTCAACCCGTAATGATGATCCGCAGGCTGCCAGTCGTCCCTGGGACCGGGACCGTGATGGTTTTGTTCTGGGTGATGGTGCCGGTGTAGTTGTGCTGGAGGAATATGAGGCCGCTAAAGCCCGTGGTGCGACCATCTATGCCGAACTGGTTGGTTTTGGTATGAGTGATGACGCCTATCACATGACTTCACCTCCTGAGGATGGAGCGGGTGCTGCGATGGCGATGGCTAATGCGATTAAAGATGCGGGGATTAACCCCGATCAGGTTAATTACATTAACGCCCATGGTACATCGACCCCTGCGGGGGATATTGCTGAGTCAAATGCTGCCAAGCTGGTGCTGGGCAGTGCTGCTGAAACCGTGCGTATGAGCTCAACCAAGTCGATGATTGGTCATCTGCTGGGGGCTGCGGGTGCGGTTGAGGCGATCTTCTCAGTATTGGCTATCCGTGATCAGGTGGCGCCACCCACGATCAATCTGGATAACCCCTCTGAAGGTTGTGACCTGAACTATGTCCCTCATACCGCTCAGGAAGCAGCCGTAGACGCTGTGGTATCCAACTCTTTCGGTTTCGGTGGTACCAACGGTACCCTGGTATTCCGTAAGATCTGAGTATACGGGCGTGCTCTGTGCACGCCCGTTCTCCCTATGCGATCCTATATCCTGATAAATGGTCAGTCAGAGCAGTCAATCCCGGTAACTGATCGGGGGCTTGCTTATGGTCATGGCCTTTTTGAAACCATTACTCTGAACGGTTCTCAGCCGGTTGTATGGCAGGCGCACCTTGATCGACTGCGCAAGGGGGCTGGCCGTCTTGGCATTCCTCTTCCGGTGAATATTCAGGCATTGCTTGAAGCGGATCTGGCAAAGCTGCTGCAACTGCAGCCAACCTCTGACACCCGTCAGGTACTGAAAATAACCATCACCCGGGGGTGCGGGGGGCGTGGATATGCGGTCGATGACAAGGTGTCTGTCAACCGGATTGTGCAGCTGACCCCCTTTCCTGATTATCCTGATCAACCTGCTATAAAGGGGGTTTCTGTCAGGCTGTGTCAGACTCGCCTGGCGTTATCGCCGCTGCTGGCCGGCATTAAGCACCTTAATCGTCTTGAGCAGGTGCTGGCGCGGGCAGAGTGGGACGATAGCCGAATTCGCGAAGGTCTCGTGCTGGACAGTGAGGGGTTTCTGGTAGAAGGAACCATGAGTAATCTGTTCTGGGTGCAGGATGGGGAGCTTTATACTCCGCAACTTGATCGTTGTGGTGTCGCGGGCATTATCCGTCAAACTATTCTCACGCTTGCTGAACAGACAGGGGTGACGGTATGTGAAGGGCTGTATGCTGCAGATACTCTGGCTGCTGCCGATGAGGTTTTTGTCTGCAACAGTGTTATTGCAATCTGGCCAGTCACCCGGCTTATCGCTGATCAGGGCTGCTATCCTGAGTGGCCGGTTGGGCCGCTAACCCGTCTGTTGCAATCCCGGTTGGCCGCTGAAGGAATATATTAGTGCGTAAAGTTGTTGTCTCTTTTGTTATTACTCTGATGGTTGTTGTTGCGCTTGCTTATGCTGGCTGGCGATCACTGCAGAGCTATCTGGACACACCGTTGACCCTGTCCCAGTCGCGGACCATTCTGGTTGAACAGGGAAGTAGCTTTAAACGTGTTGCGGGGCAACTGGCCGCTGAAGGGGTGATGGAAAAACCTGACTGGTTTGCTTTTTTTGTTCGTCTGAAAAAAGTGGGGCATCTTCTTAAGGCGGGTGAGTATGAGCTGGTTCCTGGTACAACTCCCAGAACGCTGCTGGTGCAACTGGTGTCTGGTAAAATTATTACCTATAACTTTACGATTATAGAAGGCTCTACTTTCAATCAGTTACGAGAGCAACTTAGAGAAAATAAACAGGTAAAAAATACCCTGGATAGTCTCAGTGATAATGAATTAGTGGCTTCTCTGGGGCTTGATGGGCAGCACCCGGAGGGGATGTTCCTGGCTGATACCTATCAGTTCCATCGTGGAATGAGCGATGTCGATCTGCTTAAACGCGCCCATGCTCTGCTACAGACTGAACTGGATACCGCCTGGCGGGAACGGGCTAAAGAGCTGCCTTACAAGTCTGCCTACGAGGCTCTGATTATGGCCTCTATCGTTGAAAAAGAGACGGCGTTGAGCAGCGAGAGACCCACTATCGCCGGTGTTTTTGTTCAGCGTCTGCAAAAAGGGATGAAGTTGCAGACCGATCCCACTGTGATTTACGGAATGGGAGATCGTTATAAAGGCAATATCCGTCGTGCGGATCTGCGCCGTCCCACCCCTTATAACACTTATACTAACGCTGGGCTGCCGCCGACACCGATCGCGATGGTCGGGCGGGAAGCGATCCGGGCGGCTCTGCATCCAGATCAGAGTAAGTGGTTATACTTTGTGGCAAAGGGTGATGGCAGTCATCAGTTTTCAGCAACCCTGGAAGCACACAATCGGGCGGTTAAGCAGTATCAGCTAAAGCGTCGCAGTGATTATCGTTCGAGTCCGGATCAATAACGCCGGGTACGATTAAGTTTGATTAGATGAGTTGGATAGTATGAGTTCAGGCCGTTTCATTACACTGGAAGGTACCGAAGGGGTTGGCAAATCAACTAATCTGAGGTTCATTGAATCTGTATTGCAACAGCATCAGATCCGTTATCAGTTAACCCGCGAGCCTGGCGGTACTCCGCTGGCGGAGCAGATGCGCGAACTGCTGCTGGCCAATCGGGATGAAGTGGTTGCTGATGATGCGGAGCTGCTGCTGGTATTCGCCGCGCGAGCGCAACACCTTGAAAGGGTGATACGGCCAACACTTGCCGAGGGTAGATGGGTGTTGTGTGACCGTTTTACCGATGCCACTTTTGCCTATCAGGGCGGTGGGCGCGGGCTCAGCAAAGCGATGATTAGTCAGCTTGAGACGATGGTGCAGCGGGGATTGCAACCTGATCTGACGATTCTGCTGGATCTGCCGGTAGAGGTTGGTCTCGCCCGGGCCAGTCAGCGGGGAGCACTGGATCGGTTTGAAAATGAACGCATCACTTTTTTCGAGCAGGTACGTAACGCTTATCTTGAGCGGGCCGCTGCTGATCCGGAACGCTTTGCTGTGATCGATGCTTCAGGCACACTGGAGCAGGTGCAGCACCAGATCAGGAGGGTGCTGGAACAGTATCTTCAGGAGCAGGCAGGTGAGTGATTCAATCTGGGAAGACCGACCGGTAGTATTGCCATGGCTGAAACCGCGCTGGGAATATCTGCACGAGCTGAAAGCACAGAACCGTTTTCCTCATGCGCTGTTGATTAACGGGCCTGAGGGGATCGGCAAGGCCTGCTTTGCACTGGCACTGGCTAACTATGTTCTTTGTCGTAACCCTCAGGGGAGCGTTGCCTGCGGTCGCTGTCGCAGTTGCGAGCTGACCAGTAGTGGTGGGCACCCGGATCTCTACCTGCTCAGGCCCGAAGAACCGGGAAAGCCGATCAAAATTGATCAGATCCGGGAATTGACAGACTTTATCTACTCAACCGCACAGCAGGGTGGCTACCGGGTGGTGATCATCGATCCCGCCGATAGCATGAATGTTAATGCGGCCAACGCCCTGTTAAAAATGCTGGAAGAGCCGGGTTCTAACACCCTGTTAATGCTTCTGACGCATCGTCTGGGGCAGATGCTGCCGACGATCAAAAGTCGTTGTCAGCGGGTCGATATGCCGCCGGCGGATAACTCAATGGCAATTCAGTGGGTGGCGACTCAGCTTGAAGTCGATGCTGCGGAAGCTGCGCAGCTGTTAGTGATCGCCCATAACTCCCCCCTGCAGGCGCTGGCGTATAAGCAGGATGATCTTCTGGGGTTGCGGGCTAAAGTACTCAAAGGGCTGGCGGATATTCTCAAGAGTCGCAGCAGTGCAGTGGAGGTGGCGCAGTCGCTTTATAAAGAGGATCTGGAACTGGTACTTGGCTGGATCTACAGCTGGGTTGTAGATATTGCCCGCTCTGCAGAAAACCAGGCCGACCCTGAACTGTTGCGACATACCGATGCTAAAAATATGTTACTGGCGCTGGCCCGTAAGGTCAGCAGCAAGAAACTCTATCAATTTTCTGATCAGGTACAGGCCGCACGTAAGGATCTGATGTTCAGGCGCAACCCAAACAAGCAGTTGTTGATGGAGAAGCTGCTCAGTGACTGGTATGCTCTTCCAAGAGCTAACTAACTGACCTGACAGGATATACAGCAGCACAAAGCAATAGTAATATATAGACAGTCTGAGTTTAGGATGAAATAAGTACTAGGGAGGCTATACGGCCTATGTCAGTTGTACCCCGCATGAGTCATGGGATTCTTTCCCTGGCAATTGAGACCAAGGAAGATCTCTATAAATCATATATGCCATTTATCAAAAATGGTGGGTTATTCATTCCTACTACCCGTACCTATCAGTTGGGCGAAGAAGTTTTCATGCTGCTGAGTCTGATCGATGAGGACGACAAGATCCCGGTCACCGGCAAAGTTGTCTGGGTTACTCCCCGGGCTGCTCAGGGGGGGCGAGTCCCCGGTATCGGTATTCAGCTCTCGCAGGATGACGCGACGCTGATCTCAAAGATCGAAACCTATATTGCGACACTGATGAATTCGGGTAGACGTACCAATACAATGTAATTCAGAGTTACCCTCATGTTTGTAGATTCTCACTGTCACCTCGACAGGCTGGACCTGTCTGCCCGAAATAATCAGCTTCAATCCGTTATTGATGCCGCCACCGAGAAAAATGTTTCCCGGATGCTGTGTGTCGCTATCGATATGCAAACCCTCCCAGGGATGCTTGAAAAGGTTAATCGCTTCGATAATGTTTATGCGTCGGCGGGGGTTCATCCACTTCATGTATCCGATGGTGTGCCGGATGTTGCTACTTTGCTGGGTTATGCTGCTGAGCCGAAAGTGATCGCCCTGGGTGAAACGGGCCTGGATTACTATTACCAGAAAGATACAGTAACGCAGCAGAGGGAAAGTTTTGTTAACCATCTGCAAGCGTCAGCACAGTCGCGCTTGCCGGTGATCGTGCACACCCGCGATGCCCGCGACGATACCATTAGCATACTGCGTCAGCATGTTGATACGGCTGTTGGTGGCGTGTTGCACTGCTTTACCGAAAACTGGGAGATGGCAAGGCAGGCGATGGATCTGAACTTTATGATCTCGTTTTCCGGGATCATTACCTTCCGTAATGCTGCTGAGTTGCGGGAGGTTGTCCGTCAGGTGCCGATGGAGAATCTGTTAATCGAAACAGATTCTCCCTACCTGGCGCCAGTGCCCTATCGTGGTAAGCCAAATGAGCCTCAATATGTCGTTGAAGTGGCACAGTGTGTTGCGGATATTAAAGGTCTTCGGATAGAAGAGGTGGCCGAGATCACCAGCAACAACTTCGACCGTCTGTTCAGTAAAGCGGTCAGTGGCTGACAATGAACTGGCCTCCAGTCGCCCCTCCCGTGAGTTATATCGAGCCGGTGTTCCGGCCTCCCAGTGAAGCCAGCTCCCTTATTCTCCAGGTCACCAATGGTTGCAGCTGGAATCGCTGTACCTTCTGCGAGATGTATATCGATCCGCAGAAAAAATTTAAGCCTAAAAGTGAAAATCAGCTGCTCGGGGAGATCATCCGTTGCGGCCAGCAACTGCCCGGTGTGAGGCGTGTTTTTCTCGGGGATGGTGATCCAATGGTGCTGTCATTCCGGCGCCTGAAGACTATCCTGGAAGCTATCCGCACCTATATGCCCTCCGTGACACGGGTTTCAACCTATGCATTGCCTGCCAATCTTAAACACAAAACCGTTGAGGAGCTTCAGGTGCTGCGTGAGCTGGGTCTGAAACTGATCTACGTGGGGGCTGAAAGTGGAGATGATGAGGTTCTGCGCTGTATTGATAAAGGTGAAACCTTTGCCACCACACGGGATGGTTTACTCAAAGCAAAGCAGGCGGGTATTAAAACCTCGGTTATGCTGATCAATGGTCTGGGTGGCGAGCGAATGAGTGAGCAGCATGCGCTGGCTTCTGCGCGCCTGGTAAATGCGGTGCAGCCGGATTACCTGGCAACACTGGTGCTGTTTTCCCGTCGCGGCAATCAGCGCGTCGCTGAAGGCTTTAATGGTGACTTTACCCCGTTAACTCAACGCCAGCTGTTTCAGGAGATGGAGGTGTTTCTGTCAAACCTGACGTTGGAGAAGACTGTTTTCCGCAGTGATCACGCGTCAAACTTTCTGGTCTTAAAGGGTGTGCTAAACCGCGATCTTGATGCACTATTAAGGCAGTTGCGCGCCGCGATAGAAACACCTGACAGGGTATTTCTGCGGCAGGATTATCAGCGCGGACTATAAGCGCGTTTTCCTGCGGTGGTCCACGCTAGCTGATATAAACATCAAATTAATAGCGCCAGGAAGACAGCAGGCCTATGCACACTGAAGCCAGAGGTTCGTCACTGAGGCAGATTCCCCGCGGGATCTGGATACTCGGTTTCGTCAGTCTGTTGATGGATTTTTCATCCGAAATGATCCATAGCCTGTTGCCGATGTTTATGGTGACAACATTGGGGGCCAGCGCGTTTGCCATCGGCATGATCGAAGGCCTGGCCGAATCCACGGCTTTGATCGTCAAAATTTTCTCCGGCTCCCTGAGTGATTATCTGGGCAAACGAAAAGGGTTAGCTGTACTCGGATATGGTCTGGGGGCGCTCTCCAAACCTTTGTTTGCGCTGGCTCCGGGAATAGGTGTATTGCTGTCGGCTCGCCTGCTGGATCGGCTTGGCAAGGGGATTCGTGGCGCGCCACGGGATGCTCTGGTTGCCGATATATCGCCTGCTCATCTTCGGGGTTCTGCCTTTGGCTTGCGTCAGTCCCTTGATACGGTAGGGGCCTTTCTTGGACCGCTGCTGGGGGTGGGCCTCATGCTGTTGTGGGCCAATGACTTCCGGGCGGTGTTCTGGGTCGCGACTATTCCTGCGTTTGCCGCCGTGGGGCTGCTGATTTTTGGCTTACATGAACCAGCCCCCACCGATACCAAACCACGCCGCAATCCGATCCGCCGGGACAGTCTTCAGCGACTCAGTCAGTCATATTGGTGGGTGGTGGGTATTGGCGGGTTATTTACCCTGGCCCGGTTCAGCGAGGCGTTTCTGGTATTGCGGGCGTTGCAGGCGGATATCCCTGTAGCATTCGTACCTCTGGTGATGGTGGTTATGAGTCTGGTTTATTCACTGTCAGCGTATCCGTTTGGCAAGTTATCTGACCGGATCAGTCATACCCGGTTACTGACCATTGGGTTGCTGGTGCTGATTGCTGCCGACCTGGTGCTGGCGAGTGGTGGGCACTGGGTAGTTGTGTTGCTGGGGGTGTCACTCTGGGGGCTGCATATGGGGATTACTCAGGGGCTGCTCTCTACCATGATTGCCGATACCGCGCATGCTGAACTGCGCGGCACCGCCTTTGGTATATTTAATCTGGTTGGCGGTGTTGCGATGTTACTGGCCAGTGTTATCGCTGGATTGCTATGGGATCATTACGGCGCATCGGTAACATTTTATGTCGGGGCAGGGTTTTGTGTTGTGACGCTTATTTGCCTGATGGGGAATTGGGCCCGGCTTAAAGAGCAGCACTGAAGCGTTGGTCTTTGCTTCCTCAAGAGTGACTCTTTAGTGTTGCATTGGAGTCGTTTTCTGGCAGTCTTGCAGCAAATTTTTGCGGTATTCTAACTATATATCTATCTGTTATAAATAATCCTCATTGGGTAGTAGTTACATCCGAAACCCATTGATTTATACTTTTGTATAAGAGTTAGCTCTCATAAGTATATAACAAAAGGTAATAAGCCATGAGAAGACCCGTACGGATTGCTGTTACTGGTGCGGCAGGTGCAATCAGTTACAACCTGTTGTTTAAAATTGCTGCAGGGGAAATGATGGGCCGCGATCAGCCGGTTATCCTTCAACTGATTGAGATTCCTGATGCCATGGAGGCGCTTCGTGGTGTGGCGATGGAGCTGGAGGATTGCGCTTATCCATTACTGCATACCATAACCCTTCACGATAATGTCGAAGAGGGTTTCAGCAATTGCCACTATGCGCTGTTGGTAGGTGCCCGTCCCCGGGGACCCGGTATGGAGCGTAGCGATCTGCTGGAAGTTAACGCAGAGATTTTTGCCCGTCAGGGTAAGGCGCTGAATGATTTTGCCAACCGTGACGTTAAAGTTCTGATCACCGGCAACCCGGCGAACACTAACGCATTGATTGCCAGCCGTAACGCACCCAAGCTCAGCCCCTCGCAGTTTACCTGTCTGACACGCCTGGACCATAACCGCGCTAAAGGTATGCTGGCCAGCCAGTGTGGTGTTACCGCCCGTGATATTCAGAATATCATTATCTGGGGTAACCACTCTCCGACTCAGTACCCGGATCTGCATCATGCAACTGTCTTTGGTGAGCCTGCTATGGGGCAGATCGATACCTCCTGGTATCGCAATGAGTTTATTCCCCGTGTGCAGGAGCGGGGTAGCGAGATCATCAAGGCACGTGGATTATCCAGTGCTGCATCGGCTGCGCAGGCAATTGTTGATCAGATGCATAACTGGACTCAGGGGACTGATCCCGGTGAAATCGTCAGCATGGGCATACTGAGTGATGGTAGTTACGGCATTGAAAAGGGGGTTTTCTTCTCCTTCCCGGTGCGTTGTAACTATGGCCGTTATCAGATTGTTCATGGACTTGAGATCAGTGATTTCAGCCGTAAGAAACTCACCGCCACCGAGCTTGAGTTACTGGAAGAAAAAGCGGTCGTTGAGCATCTGTTGCCGAAAGAGACTGAAGAGTCTCACATGAACCTGACTATCTGTCTGAAATCGGGTGTCACGCTATACGCCGATGGCACAGGGCCTAGTCAGGAAAGTAAGTTTATGAGCAATAACCGGGTGCTTTGATCCTGATAAGATCGGTTTAAAGCGACTCCAGGCCCTGCCAGAATTACACTGGTGGGGCTTTTTTATGATGGATATTTCACTATGGTCGAGATAATCAGGATAGAAACCCGGGGTCAGGGATTATATGAATTTACGGATCAGCTGAGGCAGCTACTGAACAGCAGTGGGGTTCGGGAGGGGTTATGTACTCTGCTGATTCAACATACCAGTGCCAGTCTGACGATTCAGGAAAATGCCGACCCCAGCGCACAACAGGATCTGGAAAACTGGTTGAACCGTCTGGTGCCCGAGGGCGATCCGCTCTATACCCATGTATTTGAAGGGCGGGATGATATGCCGGCCCATATCAAAGCCGCACTTACCGCAACTACCTTATCGATTCCGGTTAGTGAGGGGCGTTTGCTGCTTGGAACCTGGCAGGGAGTGTATTGCTGGGAGCATCGTCATGACCGGCAGATCAGATCTGTTGCGGTACATATCGGTTAGCCATCTGTCAGCTCTGATGTCATTCTGGTTGCCACGCTTTGAACCGAAGCGAGTATTGTTATTTTCGTCTATTTTCCTACAAATAGTCTGTATCTCTCAATAAAAGCTTATATATAGTCATAAATGTAAATGAATATAGGTTTTTAGAGCCATATCCTAGTCTAATTGTCTAATAATTAAACAGGTCGGGCTAACAAAAATAATATTCAGATTTGATCAACAGAAAAGCCTCATAAACACCAGTCTAAAAGACTCTTAGCCTGATTGGTGGAGTGTTGTGATATCTGTCAGAAGAGAGATACGCTCATGAATGACCATCTGCAAGTTTCTGACGTGAAAAAACCCGGGCTGGGATTAGCTCTGATTCCCGTTGTTCTGACTCTCATGGTGCTGGGTATACAGCTGTTCTATTTTGGTGATTTTACCCCTCATATTCCTCTGGCCATCGGTTTAGCGATAACTGGTTTGGTGGGCATCAGGCTGGGCCTTAAGTGGAAAGATATAGAGGAGGGGGTTTTTCATGTCATTCATGTTTCGTTGCCCTCGGTTTCGGTGCTGATATGCGTGGGGATGATTATCGGCGTCTGGATTGCCAGTGGTACGGTGCCAACGCTGATCTATTATGGCCTGACGCTGTTGTCTCCTCAGATATTCCTGGCCGCGGCTATGGTACTTTGCTCAGTAGTATCCCTATCCCTCGGCACTTCCTGGGGAACAGTTGGAACTGTGGGGCTCGCCCTGATGGGGATTGGTGCAGGTTTTGATATTCCGGTGTACTGGACTGCAGGTGCAGTCGTTTCCGGAGCTTTTTTCGGCGATAAAGTTTCACCTCTCTCAGACACCACTAATCTGGCACCCGCTGTTACCGGCACGGATGTTTTTTCACATATCAAAAACATGATGCCGACCACTATACCCTCAATGCTGATCGCTTTTACTATTTACTTAATTGCAGGTTTTACCCTGATAGATGGTGAGGGAGCATCCTTTGAAAAGATCAATGCGATTACGGCAGCACTTGACGCTAACTTTACCATCTCGGCCTGGCTGCTGCTTCCAGCGCTACTGGTTATCGTCCTGGCTGTTAAGCGTATGCCGCCGATTCCTTCGCTGTTTGCCGGTGTTCTGGCGGGGGCTGTTGCAGCGATGATCACTCAGGGGGCTGGCATCCATCAGTTGCTGACCTTTGCCAATAGTGGTTACTCCATTGATACGGGTATCAGTACCATTGATAGTCTTTTAAACCGTGGCGGCATCCAGTCAATGATGTGGACCATCTCGCTGGTGCTTATCGCCCTGGGGTTTGGTGGTGCGCTTGAGAAAACCGGTTGTCTGGAGGCGATTATTGCCGCCATTATGACGAAGGTTAAAGGGTTTAAAGGGGTCCAGACTGCTGCGGTCTGCACTTCTATATCGACCAACCTTGTTGCCGGGGATCCCTACCTGTCAATTGCTCTGCCGGGTCGCATGTATGCGCCGATCTACCGGGGAATGGGCTATTCAACCCTTAATCTTTCCCGGGCAATTGAGGAAGGTGGTACGCTTATTTCGCCGCTGATTCCGTGGAATGCCGGTGGTGCGTTTGTGATTAGTGCGCTGGGGCTGGGCATTGCGGATGGTCATGTAGAAAACCTGCTGTATATCCCACTGGCATTTGCTTGCTGGGTGTCGCCTGTTATAGGTCTGATCTACGCACAGACAGGTTTATTTTCACCTAAAGCGACTGATGCTGAGCGCCTTATGTGGGAGCATCAGGGAGAGATTATCGCGACTGAAATGGTCGAGGATGGTTTTGTTGAAAGGGAAGTGACCGTATAAGTCTGGACGATCATCGTACTGTTGAAACCCCGGAATATCCGGGGTTTTTTATGCGTGCACTCTTTCCAGCTTATCTGTGAAAGTGGTGGTTGCGCTACTGTTCCTGCTCTGGCTGAACGGCCTTAAAGCCTGCCAGCATGCGGTCAAGATCCAACAGAATGATTAACTGTTCTTCCCGATAACAGACTCCCTGGACAAACTGGCGCTGGCTGTCTTCGCGTAAGACTCCGGGGGCTCTCTCGGTTTCGCTTTCGGGCAGGTTGAGAACCTCATCTACACCATCGACCAGAATCCCGAGTACTTCCTGATCTTCGAACTCAACCACCACGATGCGGGTGTTGTGATCGATCTCTTTGTCTTCAAGCTTAAACAGTGTACGTGAGTTAATCACAGTGACGACGCTGCCGCGCAGATTGATGATGCCGAGAATGCCCGCGGGAGCACCTGGAACCGGCGTTATATCGGTGAAGCGCAATACCTCTTTAACCTGCATAACATCGATGGCATAAAGTTCATCGGCTATCGAAAAGGTTGCCCATTTGCGATAAGCCTCCTGAGTTTCACCATTTTTCTTATGCTGCTCATAAACATTGTTACTGAGCTCTGCCTGAATCTGCTGTAGTTGTTTAGCTGCGTCTTCAAGACCCATAGATTACTCTCTTATGCTATCTGTTCTAGCCAGCTAAGACTTTCAGTCGTGCTGACAGAGGGATTATATTCAAGGCTTGTTACACCAGAGTATCCCATATCATCCAGAGCTTTAAAAATATTGCTGAAATTTAGTTCACCAGTTTGGGGTTCATGCCTTCCGGGAACATCAGCAAACTGTATATGGCCGATTCTGTGCAGGTTTTTGCGCAGGGTCTGAATCAGGTTTCCCTCCATTATCTGCATATGATAGATATCGTATTGCAGCTTGATATTGGTATGGCCAACGGCCTCAAAAAGTGCAAATGCCTGACGGCTGTTGTTGAGGAAAAACCCGGGAATGTCCTGTGTATTGATCGCTTCAGTGAGCAGCTGAATTCCCGCCTTGTCGCACTCTTCGGCACAGAAGCGGAGGTTAGCGATAAAGGTTTTTTCAGCCAAAGCATAGTCACAATTTTCAGGAACTATGCCGGATAATATATTGATATTACGGCACTTTAATTTATCTGCATACTCAATAGCGAGCGCTGCACCCTGACGAAACTCGGCGATTCTGTCTGGATGACATGCGATGCCCCGATCACCGGCAAGCCAGTCGCCGGCGGGGGCGTTAAGCAGGATCAGTTGCTGTTTATGTTGCTCTAAAAGATCAAGAATATGATCAGCGGGCAGTTCATAAGGAAACTGAATTTCGACCTTGCTGAATCCTTCTGCCGCCGCAGCGGCGAAGCGCTCAGTCAGGGGAACCTCAGTGAAAAGCATACTCAGGTTAACGGCAAAATCGGGCATGGTATATCTTCCTGCTAAGCGTTCGGGTTATTGGGTCCGGGTCAGGTGTGATCAGCTGAATCGTAGGGTGAGGTTGTAGCCTTATTATTCAGTGTGCGGTTGCCGTTGAGTCTCTCAAGTTGCAGTAATAAGCCGCTGTGGTCGACCTCCTCAAGACCGTTGTTAACCAGATTCTGATACTGGTCATAGGTCTGCTGCACCAGCGGCAGATATAGCGCTTCGGCCTGGGCCGTATCGAGAATAGTGCGCAGATCCTTCAGTTGCACCCGGGAGGTGGCGCCGGGATTAAACTCCCGGTCTATCATTCGCTGACCATGCAGTTCAAGAATCCTACTACTGGCAAAGCCTCCCAGCAGGGCTTCACGCACAGCGGCGGGATCGGCTCCCCCCTGTGCAGCCAACAGCAGCGCTTCAGCAACTGCCCCGATGGTAATGCCAACAATCGCCTGGTTGGCGCATTTGGCCAACTGGCCCGAGCCTGCGGGGCCGATATAGGTCGCTTTGCCCAGGGCTGTAAACAGGGTGTGGCAGCGATCGAAAACCGTTTTCTCTCCACCCGCCATAATGGCAAGGGAGGCCTGTTGTGCGCCCACCGTACCGCCCGATACCGGGGCATCCAGATAGTTGACGCCGATATGTTTAAAGCGGGCGAAGTGTTGTTTGGCCAGTTCCGGGGGAATAGAGCTCATATCGATAACCGTACTACCGCGTTTAAAACTGGCAGGTTGCCCGGTATTAAACAGCACCTGATCCACGATCGGGCCATTTTCCAGCATGGTAATGGTAATATCCGCATCAGCGATCGCCTGAGCGGCCGTGTCCGCAACCTCCGCACCATAACTGATCAGGGCTTCAGCCTTGCTGCGGGTGCGATTCCAGAGCGTCAGTTTATAACCCGCATTGAGCAGATTGATAACCATTGGCCGGCCCATCAGGCCTGTTCCGAGAAACGCTATTTTCATCGGCAGGGTTCCGTTATAAGCAGTTAGTTGGTTTTGGCAAGCCGGCTATCTTGCTGGCAAGTTTTGCCGGGCTTCCCGGAAAGAGAGACATCAGATAGATACTTTTACCTTTATCGCTGCCCAGTTGTGCGGCGACCGCTTTGATCAGAGGGCGCATGGCAGGGGACATCTCATAGGTTTGATAAAATTCACGCAACAGGTGCAGAATCTCCCAATGGGCGTCAGTTAGCTCAATCCCTTCCTGCTGAGCCAGCTGCATAGCCGCCTCTTTGCTCCAGTCTTCCAGATTGCGCAGGTAGCCTTCGTTGTCGATGGCGATGGCCTGGCCGTTTACATCGAGATTTTCCATCAGAACCAGCTCACCACTTTGCCATAACGACAACTCAGTTCGACGAAACCGTCATAGTCAATAGGGCGAAATTCCTGATTGAGCTGTTTCAGGCCCCGGGCTTCGGCATCATTCTCCAGCAGATAGCATTGCACCGAGCCAGGCAGGCGGGTGAAAAGTTCGGCATAACCCTGTAGTGCTGCATAAACGCCGTTCTCAATCAGCAGCAGGGCATCACCCTCGCTTACGGCTGACAGGCTATCGATGAGGGCGCTGCTCTCCGATGGGGTTTTGTTAATCAGGTGTAGTGTCATAATCAGAAGCTCAGAACCTGGTCCTGTTGTTTGATCAGAGCGGTAATACCGTTCTGATCCAGCAGGGTAATATTTAATCGTATATCAGCAGGACAGATGCCCCGTTGTTCCAGTGCCTGGCGACAAACATAGAGTCTGTCAATATCATACATCTCCAGCATTGCAAGGTTTGCAGAGAGGTTTTTCTGACCAATCTCAGAGGCGTTGTGTTCAGGCAAAAGTTGCAATACGCCGTCGCCCATAAACAGCAGGCTCAGGGGTTGTTCAAAGACTGAGATTGTTAGCGCGACATCCAGGGCATCCCGGGCGGCGCTGCTACCATAGGGAGCCTTACGATTGATAATCAGAAATGATTTTTTAGTCTCACTCATTATCAGGCTCCAAAGGTGACGACACGGTCGGAGAGGATACCCGCTTCAGCCAGCTGACCCAATCCTGAGAGAGTAAAGCCGGAACTGAGATTATGGCCGCTCTTTTCATAGCGTCGGGCTTCATTTTCATCGAGAACCCCACGCCGGACTGCGGCTGCGATACAGACCACCAGGTCCAGTTCATGCTCGCGGGCCAGCGCCGTCCATTCGGTCGGGATATTGATTTCGTCCTGCGGCGGGGCAGCCAACGCTGAACCACTGTGAACACCATCCGCGTAAAAAAACACCCGATGTATCCTATGTCCGAGTTTTAAAACGCTTCTGCAAAACTGCAAAGCGCTGGCTGACGCCTGGGAGCTATAGGGAGCCCCGGTAACAACGATTGAAAAAATCATAATAGTGATGTCTGTAAACTAAAAAGCCCTGCAATCTTATCAGGATTGCAGGGCTTTGTGTGTTGTTTTCAGCAGGTGAAAACTAAACAGAAACGCTTAGTCGTCGCTCAGAAAGCCTACCAGTTGCAGCAGGTGGATGAACAGGTTGAAGATGCTTGTGTACAGGCTGACCGTGGCCATAATGTAGTTGGTATAGGTGCCATTCACTATGTTACTGGTGTCATAGACAATGAAGCCGGACATCAGCAGTACAACCGCAGCGGAAAACGCCAGGTTAAGCGCAGGGATGTGGATGCCGAAGAATGGCAGGGCGATCAGCACTACCATGGATACCAGCACAACCATTAAGCCTGCAGCCAGGAAACCACCCATAAAACTAAAGTCTTTCTTGCTGGTGAGGACATAGGCTGAAAGACCCAGGAAGGTCGCTGCAGTCATCCCCATCGCAGTCATGACGATCTGGCCGCCATTGTTCATGGCAAGATAGGCATTCAGGATCGGACCCAGGGCAAAGCCAAACAGGCCGGTGAATACAAACACCAGCGGCAGTGCCGCCGCACTATTCTGTTTTTTAGCGATAACAAAGGTGAGGATCATACCCACGATCATCGCCCCCAAAGCTAAGATCATCGGCGGATTAATGACCATGGAGATACCGGCGGTCATCGCGCTGAATACCAGAGTCATGGCAAGCAGCAGGTAGGTGTTTCTTATCACCTTATTGGTTGCCAGAACCGACTGTTCTGAACGGACGGTCATTGTATCGATATTACGCATTTTATCCCTCTGAATATTAAGGCTTTAGGTGCCGTTTAAAGTTATAGGATACTGTATATATATAGGTTTTTTTCGGTATTTCAACCATACAGGTATTACGTGTTAATAGGTATGACTGGATCATCTTATATAGGTTCATAGGCAATCAGATGATTTATTGTTAAGCTGCGCGCCTTGATCAGATCAGGTAAGTATCACGATGTATCCCATCCATATTCTTTTTGAAGATGAACACTTTTTCGCAATCGATAAGCCCGCCGGCTTGCTGGTACACCCCAGTCCTATCGAGCGCCGTGCCCCCAATGCGGTTGCGCTGATTCGCGAACAGCTGGGGATTAAAGCCTTTACGGTGCACCGTCTCGACCGGCCGACCTCCGGAGTGCTGATCTTTGCTAAATCCTCAGAGGCTGCGAATAAGCTCAATCTCTGTTTTGCTGAACGCCGGGTGCAGAAAACCTATCTGTGCGTCTGTCGGGGGTATACAGAGGAGCAGGGGGTAATCGATTATCCCCTGAAAGAGATTATTGATAAGGTGGCTGACAAGATGGCTAATCCGAATAAGCCAGCAAAAGATGCCGTAAGCCGCTATCGTCGCCTGGCCACTGTCGAGCTGCCTATTCCTGTCAGCAAATACCCTGCGGCGCGTTATTCGCTGGTTGAAGTTAAACCGGAAACCGGACGCAAACACCAGATTCGTCGTCATCTGAAACATATATTTCACCCTCTGGTGGGGGATACGCAGCACGGCGATGGCAAACATAACGCGCTGTTTCGTCACCATTTTGGTCTGGATCGGTTGTTGCTGATGGCCACCAGACTGGAGTTTGTTCACCCCTTTACTGATGAGAATATTGAGATCAATGCGCCGGTGTCGCCCTGGGTGGATCAGCTCTTTACACAGTTTGGCTGGCAGGGGCACTATCCGGCAGCCGCCAATTCAAGCCAGGAGGCCAGTGTCCCTGAAAGTGAACCCCGTTTTTGGTAGCTGAACGGTGTCCTGAAACTGTGCGAATTGGCGTTGTGTCGTTCAGTGGCAGCAAGACTCGAATAATACTGATGGTTTTATTGTCTTTTTCTGCTTTTTGACTATTGTCCACCGGTTTAATTTGCGTATCCTTAACCCTTAAAAATACGCACTTTTACACTAGCCGTGATGGAATCACCTGAATGACCAACAACACCTCCTTTGCTGAGCGCCTGCACGCTCAGTCTGATCAGCTTAAAATCGGTATTATCGGCGCTATGGACGAAGAGGTCGAACTACTGAAACAAACACTGGAGGGACGTCAGGAGCATACGATTGCCGACTATAGCCTCTACACCGGCACTATGCATGGTATCCAGGTAGTCCTGCTCAAGTCTGGAATTGGCAAGGTCAATGCTGCGATCGGCACAACGCTGATGCTGCAGGAGTTTCAACCTACCTGTGTGATCAATACCGGGTCTGCCGGCGGTTTTGCTTCTGAGCTGGATGTGGGTGATGTAGTGATCTCAACTGAAGTCCGTCACCATGATGTGGATGTTACGGTGTTTGGCTACGAACATGGTCAGGTTCCCGGATTGCCCGCCGCTTTTATTCCCGATAATTTTCTGTCGGATGTTGCCCAGCGCTGTATCTCCCGCATGGCGGACATTAAAACCGTAAGAGGGTTGATTGCTACCGGCGATTCATTTATGAACTGCCCTGAGCGGGTCGCCAAAACCCGCGAGCATTTTCCGACCATGAAGGCGGTTGAGATGGAAGCCGCAGCGATTGCACAAACCTGTTATCAGTTTGATGTTCCCTTTATTGTGATTCGGGCACTGTCCGATATCGCCGGTAAAGAGTCTAACCTGTCGTTTGATCAGTTTCTGGTGGTTGCTGCGAAGCACTCGGCGGAGATGGTTATGGCGATTGTTCAAACCATTGCGGATGAAGCAGCCTGATCGTTCCGCTGGAATAACAGGTAAACAGACACTCAGTACAGTAATTACAAAAGGCAACGGACTATGACCACCTCTTTCTATCCCCCCCAACGAACGCTGATGGGGCCCGGCCCCTCTGATGTACATCCGCGGGTTCTGGCGGCACTTTCCCGGCCAACCATCGGCCATCTCGATCCTGAGTTTATTCGCATGATGGACGAGGTAAAGCAGATGTTGCAGTACGCTTTCAAAACCGAAAGCCCGCTGACAATGCCGATCTCAGCGCCAGGGTCTGCCGGTATGGAGGCCTGTTTTGTAAACCTGGTCGAGCCGGGTGATAAGGTGATCGTCTGTCAGAATGGTGTGTTTGGCGGGCGGATGAAAGAGAATGTTGAGCGCTTCGGCGGCACAGCGATTATGGTTGAGGATGACTGGGGTAAGCCGGTGGATCCAGCCAAAGTGAAAGCCGCTTTTGCAGCGCATTCTGATGTTAAAATTCTGGCTTTTGTTCATGCAGAGACCTCTACCGGCGTTCTGTCTGATGCGAAAACGCTGTGTCAGATCGCACAGCATCATGGTGCACTGACGATTGTCGATACGGTGACATCGCTGGGCGGCAGTGAGCTGGATGTTGATGGCTGGGGCGTCGATGCGGTCTATTCCGGAACTCAGAAATGTCTCTCCTGTCCGCCAGGGATCTCCCCCATCAGCTTTAATCAGCGTGCTATCGAAGTGATTGAAAAGCGTCAGACTAAAACTCCCAGCTGGTTCCTGGATCAGAAACTGGTGATGGGTTACTGGGGTGGCGGTGCGAAACGAGCATACCACCACACGGCTCCGGTTAATGCGTTATACGCTTTTCATGAGTCGCTGGTGATGCTGGAAGAAGAGGGGCTTGAGAATGCCTGGGCACGTCACCGTCATCACCATAATGCGTTGCGCGATGGTCTGGAAGCGATGGGCATCGGATTCCTCGTAGAAGAGCCTTACCGCCTGCCACAGCTTAACTCGGTCTTTGTGCCTGAGGGGATCGACGAAGCGGAGGTGCGTAGCCGTCTGTTAGCCGATTACAGTCTGGAAATCGGAGCCGGGCTTGGAGCTCTCGCTGGTAAGGTATGGCGTATCGGTCTGATGGGGGCTGCGTGCAATAAGAAGAATGTACTGCTCTGTCTGAGTGCGCTGGAAAATACCTTGTCGGCGATGGGGGCAGATATCCCTACAGGCAAGGCGATTGCGGCAGCACAAGCGGTCTATAACGCGAATTGATTTAACAGCAGAAGCCCGATGCCTGAACGCTGCGCTTGTCCGTAATCCGAAACGGCGGGAAAGCTGTTTTAATGTTCGGTCATCAGGCTGCTCATCAGTTGGCGTACCGCTTTAATATTTTCCGGGTGATCCCACTCCCGCGCGCCGCTAATGGTTTCAATCTGCATGCCGCTGGCATCAAGCAGAAAGCTGGAAGGCATCCCCTCAATGCCCAGCTGAGTAAAGGCACTGCCTTTATCATCAAGATAGACGGGCAGGTCGAAATCGAAAGTTTGCTCCTCTAGAAAACTGTTAACTGTGGCTGCGGTTTGTCCCAGATTAATCAGTACAACTTTGAATTCACTGGGGTCAAATTGCTGCTGTAGTCGCTGTAATGAAGGCATCTCTTTAACGCAGGGGGGGCACCAGGTCGCCCAGAAGTTAACCAGTACCAGGCCGCCCTTATGCTGATTCAGATTGGCCGTATTACCCTCAAGATCGGTCACCCTGAGTTTGTCGTAAAATGATTCTGTGGCCGATACCGGCGGTGCCAGCGTGCACAGCAATAGCAAAAGCGTGCCGATGAAAAGGGTTGCTGGTCGCCGAGTATATTTGTCAGATTGCATCACATGACCCTGAAAATTAGAGGTGTTTCAATATATACCATTAGCATAGAATACCCTGATCATAGCAATAGTCAGCCCTTGGGTGGAGAGGAAAACGTATGAAAGTTGCATTTATCGGTCTGGGAGTGATGGGCTATCCGATGGCTGGTCATCTGGCCAATGCGGGTCATGATGTCACTGTCTACAACCGCACAGCGACAAAAGCTGAGCAGTGGTGTCAGCAGTATAAGGGAAACCGGGCAACCACTCCGGCTGAAGCGGCGCGCAATGCAGAGATTGTATTTACCTGTGTTGGCAATGATGACGACCTGCGGCAGGTGGTTGCAGGGCCTCAGGGGGTATTCAGCAGCATGGCTCAGAATGCCATTCTGGTTGATCACACGACGGCATCTGCCGAAGTCGCCCGTGAACTGGCGGTTATCGCTGCCGACAAAGGGCTTCAGTTTCTCGATGCTCCGGTATCCGGTGGCCAGGCCGGGGCTGAAAACGGTGTTCTCAGTATCATGATTGGTGGCGAGCCCGCGGTGTATGAACGAGCGGCGGCGGTTATTGATTGCTATGCAAAATCTGCCAAATTACTCGGCCCGGCAGGCAGTGGTCAACTGGCCAAGATGGTTAATCAGATCTGTATTGCGGGGCTGGTCCAGGGGCTGGCTGAAGGAGTTCATTTTGCAAAACAGGCTGGCCTTGATGCCGCCGCTGTGTTTGATGTTATTCAGCATGGAGCTGCGGGGTCATGGCAGATGGTTAACCGTCATCAGACTATGATTGATGATCAGTTTGATTTCGGCTTCGCCGTCGACTGGATGCGTAAAGATCTGAAAATTGCATTGGATGAAGCACGCAGTAATGGTGCTCAGTTGCCAGTAACTGCGCTGGTTGATCAGTTCTATTCAGAGGTGCAGAAGATGGGTGGCAATCGCTGGGATACCTCCAGTCTGGTGAAACGGCTCGATTCTTAATCTGTCCCGAAACCTTAGCTGCCAGGCGGTTTTCAAAACCAGGGTTGGGTAGATAGGCGTCTGCCTGAAATTTATTAATAGATCTTTTTGACTATTGTGCCTGAGGGTGGATGCTCTATAATCGCGCCCTATAACTAAAACAGATAAACCTGAAATTATACGTAATCATTGATTACGATAACCCATGAGGACAGTTCTATGGCCGATAAATACACTATGATCTCTTTCGCACCCAGCATGGCAATTGTTGCTGCAATGGTTGTTGGAACCTTCGTTGCTATTTACTACCTGCGTAAATGCATTGCCAAAGACGCTGCTAAAGCCGCTCAGCGCGCTGAATAATAAGCCGTCTTTTTGAAAAGAGCAGCTCCTGGCTGCTTTTTTTGTGCCTGCTGTTTTCTGTCGGGTGGGGGTACGTAGTGCAGATCGGGGTCAGATCTGCAAGTTCCAGTTATCAGGCACAATAAAACCCCGGTCAGCTTCATGCCAGCGACTCTCTTTAAACACCAGGCGGGCGATCAGCATCGGTGTGGTAATGCTACGATCAGTTATCTCTGCAAGCTCAGCACGCGACAGGGTTTCCTGAAAACAGCAGCGGGCCAGGGCCAGCCAGCGGGGCTTCATCAGAACAATATACTGATAATGGTCCCCCAGAGCATCCGTTTCAGAAGCTCTGATCCACCAGCCTTTAAGATGATCCGGGTTGACCGGGGCAGGAGGGTTGTATGCCTGCCACTGGGCGAAGGGGTAAAACAGATAGCCCCGTAGTAAGAGTGAGTGTCGGTCAGGCAGAAGCCCCAGCTCCATCGCCTGAGTTTTTCCGGCATCGGTTTTCGACAGCTGCAGCTGATGTTCGGTGAGCCGTTGCCATTTACGATCCAGTCGGTCAGAGCGGTTAGGGCCGATGAAGTCCTTCAGATTGCAGTGGTTTACATCAGTGGTTGTGCACAGATAAAACTTTACTGCGGCTTCAATATGCACGTTGATGCTGTTCTGCAAAGCCATCAGGAAGTCATATTCACCGACGGTAGCTTTCTCTCTTGATACTTGTATATTGTATTTAAGTTCAATGGGTTGAGTGAAAGTTTTTATGTAAAATCTTACCAGATCTTCGAAATAATAGCCGAGCCTGAACTGCGCCTGTTGGCGCAACTCATCTATCAGTGGCTGAGGGTTTTGATCCAGTCTGGCAAGGTGTGAATCGATCTCTGGGATATTGAAAAGCCAGTCGGAAGATTCGTTGTCCGGAGGAGTCATTAGTGAAGGGCTGTAGATCAGCCAGTGCAGATCGCGGATCACTTCCTGCTGATACACTGAGCCTGACTCAAGGATGGTGGATTTCGAAATGGAACCCTTCGCTGAGTGACCGATGTTATGGCTGCGATTTTTGCCCATAAATCATATATTCACATTGATGTGAAAAGCTCATAAAGTGATACGATACCAATAACTTTACTCTACTTTTATCAGGATGTCTTATGGCAGCAAATACACGTACACGCGCGAATCAACAGCAACTTCTGCCTAATGAAAAAGATCGTCACCCACTAATGAGTGATTCTGACATCAACACCATTATGCTGAATGGCGCTAAAATCTCGCTCTCTAAGTTAAAGCGTGCACGCAGCTTCGATGCCAGGCTCTATTATTATGCTGAGATCAGCGTCTACCTTGAAGTTAGTTTGTCCCGTGGGGCGGGTATCGCCGATGGTACCCGTAAACAGCTGGAAAAAATTCATACAGAGGCAACCCATTACCATATGGATGCCAATAAGCTATTGAATATCCTTGAGGAATAGAAGGGCGCACAGTTAGAATACGCGGATGAATGAGATTCCTGATAATGACACTAACCGCCCTGATCTGAACCGTGCAGAGTCTGATGACAGCAGCTCTGAAAGCACTTCTGACAGCGTCGCTGTTGATGATGGCGATTCCCTGGCGGAACTGAATAAGCAGGATCAGCAGGGTGGTAGCTCATCCTTTGACAGTAAAAGTTTTCTTTCCCGGCTGACCCGCAGGCCGGGTATCTATCAGATGTACAACAGCAACGGCGAGATACTCTATGTTGGCAAGGCTAAAAACCTGAAAAACAGAGTCAGCAGCTATTTCCGTTCCACAGGCCTCAACATTAAGACTCAGGCGCTGGTCAGCCGTATTGCTGATATACAGGTAACGGTCACCAACAGTGAGACCGAGGCGCTGTTGCTGGAACAGAATCTGATCAAAACCAACCGTCCTCCCTATAACATCCTGCTGCGTGATGATAAATCTTACCCCTATATCTTCGTGTCTACCGAGCAGCAGTATCCTGCTGTCCGCTTTCACCGGGGGGCAAAGCGGCAAAAGGGACGCTATTTCGGCCCCTTTCCCAGCAGTGGAGCGGTGCGTGATAGCCTGGCAATTATGCAGAAGGTATTTCGTATTCGTCAGTGTGAGGAAAGTTTCTTCAAAAACCGTTCCAGGCCTTGCCTGCAATATCAGATCAAACGCTGCAGCGGCCCCTGCGTAGGCATTCCAACGCCGGAGGCGTATCAGGCGGATATCCGCCATGCAATGATGTTTCTGGAGGGCAAAAACAATACCATCATGGATGAATTGGCTGAGCAGATGGACCAGGCCTCTCAGGCGCTCAATTTTGAAGACGCAGCCATCTATCGTGATCAGATCTCCAGTCTGCAGCAGGTGCAGGAGCAGCAGCATGTCAGCGGTCAGAGCGGTGATGCCGATGTGATTGGTTGTGCTCAGCAATCGGGCGCAGTCTGTATGCATATGCTGTTTGTCCGCGGGGGGCGGATTATCGGTAGTAAGGTCTATCATCCGAAATTCAGTATTGAAGAGACGCCACAGGAGCTGCTCGCGGCGTTTATCGCTCAGTGGTATCTGGCAAGCGGCCGGGAGATCCCGCCGCTGCTGATCACCGTGGACGAGGCGGCTGATCGTGAGGTTCTTGAAGCGGCGCTGAGTGAACGCAGTGGCCGTAAAGTCACGCTGGTGCACAAGGTTCGTTCAGATAAATCGGGCTGGCAAAAACTGGCACAAACAAATGCGGAGCAGAATCTGAAAAGCCATCTGGCCAGCAAGCAGAACATCTACAACCGCTATCTGGCGCTACAGGATGTACTGCAACTGGATACTATTCCTCAAAGGATGGAGTGCTTTGATATCAGTCACAGTTCAGGAGAAGCTACAGTAGCGTCCTGTGTTGTATTCGATCGCAATGGTCCGCTGAAGTCCGATTACCGACATTTCAATATCGAAGGTATTACCGGCGGTGATGATTATGCCGCGATGCATCAGGCGCTCACCCGGCGCTATACCCGGCTGAAAAAAGGCGAGGGTAAGCTGCCGGATATTCTGCTGATCGATGGTGGTAAAGGGCAGGTGACTCAGGCGGTTGAAGTGCTGGCGGAACTGCAGATTGATGAGGTTCTGATTGTCGGGGTTGCCAAGGGTAGCGACAGGAAGGCCGGACTGGAAACCCTGATTATGGGCGATAGCGGTGCTGAAGTAGCCCTGCGTGCGGATTCACCGGCGCTGCATCTGATTCAGTATATCCGCGACGAAGCACACCGTTTTGCTATCACAGGCCACCGGGCCAGGAGAGGTAAAGCCCGGCGGAAATCATCCCTTGAGGGGATACCCGGGGTTGGACCTAAGCGGCGCCGTGAGCTGCTGAAACATTTTGGCAGTGTGCAGTCGATTGAAACCGCAAGTATTGAAGAAATTGGAAAAGTCTCTACTATAAGCCGCAAAATTGCCGAAGATATTTATGCTACCCTGCATCCTGATCCTTAATGGCAAAATATTCACTGCCAACTCTGTCCCGTATTTACAGGAAAGCTGAACGTCGATGAAAATACCCAATATCCTGACTTTGCTGCGCATAGTTCTGATTCCTGTTTTTGTATTGGTTTATTATCTGCCCTATGCCTGGGGGCCGATGGCGGCTGCCCTGGTGTTTGCCCTGGCGGCTGTTACTGACTGGTTTGATGGCTATCTGGCCCGCAGGCTGGATCAGACTTCGCCCTTTGGAGCGTTTCTCGACCCGGTCGCTGACAAACTGATGGTGGCGACCGCCCTGGTACTGCTGGTTGATACCTATTCCGTTTTCTGGATTACCGCTCCGGCCATCGTCATAATTGGCCGGGAGATTGTTATCTCAGCGCTGCGTGAGTGGATGGCTGAGCTGGGTAAGCGCGCCAATATCGCCGTCTCCTATATCGGCAAATTGAAAACAGCGTTGCAGATGCTGTCGATCTTCATCATGCTCGCTTTTGTGCCTTATACACTGTTTTCCTGGATTGGTATCGGGGCGCTCTATATTGCGTCAGTACTGACGCTCTGGTCGATGTATGTCTATCTGAAAGCCGCCTGGCCAGACCTGACGGACGATATCTGATCAATCGGTAGACAGATCTAACTTATTAATCTGATTGCACTTTTTTACAGCGGAAAAGTTGTTGACATAAAGAGTGAGCTGTCTATAATACGCACCACTTCTTCGGAAGCATGCGGAATTAGCTCAGTTGGTAGAGCGGAACCTTGCCAAGGTTCAGGTCGTCGGTTCGAGCCCGATATTCCGCTCCAATCCTGCTCAGGCAGGGTTGAGGGTAATATGGTTTACCTAAAGGCGCGGTGGCAGAGTGGTCATGCAGCGGACTGCAACTCCGTGAACGCCGGTTCGATTCCGACCCGCGCCTCCATATTTGCTTTGCCCGGATGATGGAATCGGTAGACATAGGAGACTTAAAATCTCCCGGCTGCAAGGCCGTGCCGGTTCAAGTCCGGCTCCGGGCACCATTTACAGATCGTCCGATCTGGTGTAAAAAAGGTAAGTGAAGCGGAATTAGCTCAGTTGGTAGAGCGGAACCTTGCCAAGGTTCAGGTCGTCGGTTCGAGCCCGATATTCCGCTCCAGTTTCACATTCCTCCTTATCTCTCTGTATCTCTGATTCAATCAGTCTCTCTGTTTCTGAACAGCTCTAAGGTCGTATCCAGCATTCTGTTGGAAAAGCCCCATTCGTTGTCATACCAGGCAAATACTTTCACCAGGCCATCCATTACCCGTGTCTGAGTGCTGTCAAAAATCGATGAGGCTGAGTGGTGGTTGAAGTCGACAGAGACCAGTGGCAGCTCATTATATTCCAGAATGTTTTTCAGGCTGTTTTTTGAAGCGTCCAGCATCAACTGATTGATCTCTTCTGTAGAGGTCTTTCTTTGTGGCACAAAGCAGAGATCAACGAGTGATACATTGGCTGTCGGCACCCTTACCGCCATTCCGGTCAGCCGGCCTTTCAGTTCAGGCATAACGATGCCGACCGCTTCAGCGGCGCCGGTGCGGGTAGGGATCATTGACAGGGTGGCGGCCCGGGCCCGATAGATATCGTTACTGTAAACATCGGAAAGATGCTGGTCATTGGTATAGGCATGGATAGTGGTCATAATGCCTTCTTTGATACCGATGTGATCATTGAGAATCTTCGCCACCGGTGCCAGGCAGTTGGTGGTGCAGGAGGCGTTTGAGATCACCTTGTGTTCCGGTTTAAGAATCGACTGGTTAACACCATAAACAATGGTTGCATCAGCGTTTTTGGCTGGTGCGGATACCAGTACCCGCTGTGCACCCTGGTCCAGATGGACCGCGGCGGCCTCGCGGCTGGTGAAGCGGCCGGTGCACTCGTAAACGATATCGATCTCAAGCTCGGCCCAGGGGAGTGAGTGAGGGTCGGCTTCGCTGAGGATCTTTATACTGTCTCCAGCCACCTTCATAGTATCGCCTTCGGCGCTGACCGGATAATTGAAATGACCATGTACGCTATCGAATTCGGTGAGGTGTGCATTAACCCGGCTATCCCCCAGGTCGTTGATGGCAACAATTTCAATCTGACTATTCTTACCTGATTCATACAGGGCGCGAAGAATATTGCGCCCTATACGACCATACCCGTTAATCGCTACTCTGATTGTCATGGCATGCTCCTTCTGCTGCATTGGCTTTGTTTCAGCATAAGACGATAATGGCTGAAGTCAAAGTAACAACCGTTGTCGTCGGGGAGAGAGTTCACTATTTTGTGTGTCTCTGCTGATTCAGCTGGTAGTGTCGGGATTGCTCATATAAGATAAGTATCTAATATGTATTATGTATTTTTAATATCATGACAATGACACCCAAGACCTACGACAAAGTATTTGAAATAGCCGACAATCTGCTTGCTGAGGGGCGAAAGCCCACCCAGCAGATGGTGCGCAATGAGTTAGGGGTTGGCAGCCTGACGACCATTAATAAAGCATTGAATGACTGGTGGCAGGGCCTGGGTAAGCGGCTGATTGAACTGAATGCCCGACCGGATATTCCTGAGCCGGTATTTAATAGTGCTAACACGCTGTGGCAGCAGGCGCTGGCTTATGCTGAGCACCAGCTGTCTGATCAGCGGGAGCAGCTTGAACAGCGTTATCTGGCGCTAAAAGCTGAGCTGGAAGGGCGTAATACCGAGAGTCATAATGACTTGCGCCGCCTGCAGGATTTGTCTGATAAGCTTCTGAGTGAAAACCAGCAGAGCCTGGCGGCTATCGCAGAGCTGCAAAAAAAGCAGCTGGCGCAGGATGAACGAGAGATGCGCCTCGAATCCGAAAATCGGGATCTGCGGCGCCAGATAAAAGAGTTTGAGATCACTCTTGAGCAGCTCGAGCGAAGTGGTGGTGGCAATCATCAGCAGGAAGTGCTGGAGTATCCGCATAAAAATCAGTACCTTGAAGGGGAGACTTCAAGGCTTGAAAAACATAATCAGGTTCTGCAGGATGAAAACCGTCAGTTGAGAGACGCGCTGCTCGACGTTGAGCGGCAAAGCTTTAAAGAGAAACATCAGCTGGAACAGGTGATCAGTCAGCAGGATATGCGCTATCGTGAGATGGAGCAGAAGCTGAATTCAGGCAGTGTAGATTCATTGCTTGAGGTACGTTTACAAGAAAAAGAGCGTGAGGTTGAACGGCTTCACTCCCTATTGGAAAACATTAAGTTAAAGTCATAACTACTTGAATATTTGAGACTATGGATACATATCTGGAGAAGGGCTCATCGTACGGAGAGATTCTTGAAGGGATTAAAAGTTGTGATCCTGACGGTGCTGTTTGCTGTACTGATGAGCCTGTTTTCAATCTTGCCAAGGTGGTGCTTGTTAAGGAGAAACTGGTTGGTATTACTCTGCAGCTGGTTGACGAGCAGGGGTATGCTACCCGCCAGGTTACCAGTAAAAAGCCCTCCGACGATCAGCCAAGCGACAGCCATCTGAGTACTCGCCAGACGGCAGTTATCAGAGCGCTTGAAAAAGTGCTGCAGCACTGTAAAAAGGAAGGCATCAAGCTTATTGGATACAGTGATGAGCTGGTTGCTATGCCTGTCGTGGTGAGTTCTGATGATGTGTCTCCCGCTGTAGCACTGGATATTGATACACACGGTGTCTATTTCGGGGCTGATAGTGTGATTAACAATAACGACAACATTTAATCAAGACACTGCATTACTGATCGTTGATCGGTATAATTGGCCCATAGATAGAATATTCAAAGGGATCTGAGCTATACATGAGAGCTATCAAGGTATTGTTGGTTGATGATCATCCTGTTGTCAGAGCGGGGTTTCAGCGTCTGCTCGATAATGACAGCGGGATTGATATCATTGCTGAGGCCAGTAGTGGCCAGGAAGCGGTAGAAAAGTACTTTTCCGTTTGTCCGGATGTGGTGATCATGGATCTTTCTATGCCTTCCGATGGCTCTGAAGGTGATGGAATTCAGAATTATGGTGGTCTTGAAGCCATACGGGTGATCAGGGCCAAAGATCCTGAAGCCAAAGTCCTGGTGCTGACGGTTATGGAAAGTGAGCCATTCCCCGCGCATGTTGTTCAGGCGGGTGCGTCAGGTTATCTGACCAAGCGTTGCGCCCCTGACGAGCTTCTGAAGGCCGTGTATGAGGTCTCAGAAGGGCGCACATACTATGCAGAAAGTATTCGTGAGATGCTGGCTCCGGGCGCAGCGGACGGTAATTCCCCATTCAACAAGCTCACTAAGCGTGAGTTTCAGATTTTCTCATGCCTCGCTCAGGGGCAATCGGCAGCTCAGATCGCTGAAAAGATGTTTCTGAGCCCTAAAACTGTACACGCCCATCGTGCCAATATCCTGCGCAAACTGGGTATCAATAACAATTCTGAACTTGTACATATCGCTATCCGTCATAGTATTGTAGAGGCCTGAGTATTTCATTCAGACCGCACAATAATCGCGTGCCAATTTGAGGCGTAATCTATGTACGATCAGGACCAGTCTGAGCTTATTCTTGAAGCGGATTTTCTCTGGCGTGAAATTCGCGTTGGAGATGAGATCTATCTTGATGCTGACTTTTACAGCAGCAACCGGCGTTTGCTATGCCGGGGCGCACCTTACCAGGTGCTGGCCAAAATAGATAAAACCTGCGGCGCGCAGGAGCTGATTGTTCAGTCATATCAAACCCATGAACTGGTTGCGGTTTCACCATTCCTTGTGTGCAGTTATGAATCACCTGAACAGCCGATACTGATCTCCTGATCAGCGATTTTCTTCTCCAGACTTTCCCGGATTTTCCTTCTTAACGTAAGCAGTACACAGCAGAGCAGGCGGATTTTTATCCGCCTGTTTTTTGTCGTGCGCAGACTCGCGTTCGGCAGTGTTTACCTTAAAGATCGTTAGATTTTTCACGTAGCGCACGCAAATTTCACCGTCTTTTATTAAACCAGTAGTAAGCCTTAGCTAGCTTGGAATGTCCTGAATAGCGACAATCTCTATAAATATATCACTTCGTATAATGTATATTATGTTAAATATGATATTTTTAAGGGGATGGATGTTGGAGGCACAGCCTGTCCATAGAATGGTTTGAAGGTATGGATCGAAAGCGTGGTTCGAAATGAGACAGGGGTTCTGGTTGGTTGCGATGAGCATCACCCTGCACCAGGCTCTGTTCAGGCTTCAGTTGTGTTGCCTGAAATGAAAAAGGCTTACTACCTGGTCTTTCAGATTGATCTCTTGATGTCGTATCTCCTGCTGCCAGATCGCGTCTGAAACTTGAGATCTTAAGCGTGAAAACAGACCGTGCGGAGAGCGTCGAAGAATTTAGTTTTGTGGGTAATCCTGTCGCTGCGTGAAATCTCCTGCGATGATCAAACGCGTAGATTCATGTCACCACTTCCTCCTGAAATGAGATCTGATTAAATGAGATTCGAAGAGCGATCTGAAACCAGGAGCGTTTGATGCTCTGTTCCGGAAACATGAATGCGAACGGTTTTCTCAATCCGGACATTATTCCCCGGTTATTCCATCGATTGTTCTATCAAAGCAAAATGCTTAGTTCCTTATGCTTAGCTCCTTTTTGGATAATTGCGTGCGGACAGTACCGTTGATTTAAATTTTCAGGGTGACTCTGCCACTCCGTGAAATCTAACCGGCAGGTTCGCTTCAGATGAGCCTCTGACAGTGTCTTGTTGATCTCATTGTCATCTCGTCAAGGGCTGACCCGTGAAAAGGATAAATGACATTGCTGCCTAGTGTTTGGCCTGGTTGATGCGACAGGACTATCTACATGACATGCCGTTGATCTTCGACAGTAGCTATATTGGTATCGTCCAGCAAAGCGAAGCCAGTGGTTGTTATGTAAATTCAGTGATGTATGCCGTGAGCGTTGAGATAGTTATGTGATTAAAAGTAGCTATGTAAAGTAACTATGACTAAAAGCAGCAATTAAAAGCAGCTTAGCGCTCTTAATGGGGTTGTACGTGTGCTCTATCTAATTACCAGTAGTAGACACTACTGGTAATTGGCACTTATGAATCTTATACTTATGACACTATTCTGAATCTGCTTAAGGCCTTTAACCGTGTCGAGTAAATCCTTTCCTGGCATCCCTCTCTTTGACTCAGCTAAGTATTTCAATCAGATTTCCAGAAACGCTGTATTCCCTGATCAATCACCCGCCGTTGAAGCATTCGTACTCAGCCTCGGCATTGAAGACGCTCTGGATGACTATCGCTATACCAAGGACTTTCTCACCAGTTACAGCAAGAAAAGCCAGGATACTTACGATAAGTTCCGTGGCGATTCTGAGCGCCTGCTGTTATGGTCCTGGCTGATTAAGCGTAAGTCCGTGGTAGCGCTCCGCCGGCGGGATCTTGAAGAATACACTGACTTTGTCGCCAGGCCTGACTCCAACTGGCAGGCAGACAATACAGAAAGACGTTTTCTGACCGTTGCCGGGATACGTGTGCCTAATGAACGCTGGCGTCCATTTCGGGCAGCCGGTGCAGGTAAAGGCCGCTTAAATACAAAATCATGGCAAGGTTTGTTTTCTAATCTGAGTGTCTATTTCAATTACCTTATGGCTGAAGATTATGCGCCGGGCAATCAGGTTCCGATTGTGAAGAAAAACTGTCCATACCTCCGTCACGAAACAGGTATCAGTACTGCCAAGCGACTTTCTGAACTGCAATGGGAATACCTCCTGAGCACGGCAACATCGATGGCCGCTACCGATCCACAGCACGAACGAACTCTGTTTGTCATCGCCACCTTAAAGTCACTTAAACTGCGCATCTCTGAGCTGGCTGAACGTTCTAACTGGTTACCTGTGATGTCCCATTTTCATCGAGACCATGAAGGTAACTGGTGGTATCGTACCTACGGTAAAGGCTCTAAAGAACGAGATGTCTCCATCTCAAACGAATACCTGCAGTTCTTAAAGCGCTATCGTGAGTTCCGGGGCTTAACCCCCCTTCCCTCTAAAGACTCTTCAGAACCTGTGATCGAGTCCAGAGTCCGCAATCGCGGTATCGGTACCCGACAGCTGCGTAATATCGTAGAAGTCGCCTTTATTGAAAGCTGTGAATCATTATTACGGGATGGTTTTGAGGTCGAAGCATCAGAACTGCAAGCCGCAACAACTCATTGGTTGCGGCATACGGGTGCATCGATGGAAGTGGCCGCAGGTCGTAACCTTGCACACGTTCAGGCCGACCTGGGGCATGGCAGCATCAGAACCACCGATGAGCTTTATGTGGATTCGGATAATATGGAGCGGGCTTCGAGTGCTAAAAATCAGGAGGTATAATTCATCAATAATACATCGAGTTATTCATTCTTCTTAAAGTACTCTGTCAGAAAAGCATCTCTCTTTATTGTTGTCGTTGCTGAATAGTAGTGGCTGAAAATATGCCGGGCGGACGCAATCCAGGCATAAGCATGCATGCAAAATGGAGTGCCCCGGACTGCCTGCACTACGCATTTGTGAAGTGCGCGTTACTCTCGCCACCTCCACCAATCTGTACTCATTATAATTATTCCTTTTATGCCTGATCCTGTTTTCTGTTCAGGCGTAATCTTGCCCCAATCAAATATCAGAGGCGCTTTCTGGCTACTGTTGATTTGGCTCATCAGCGTCCCGATAACCTATATCCTGACGTTGATATTACGCAGCTCATACCGGGCTAGCCGGTCACATCATATTTCATAGAGTGTGGATTCATGCATATCGTACAACCGGACAACACAGCGGCCATTGAAAAGAGTCCCAGCGCAGCGGCATACACGCTGGAAGTGACAGGCAAGGAGATCCGCCAGATCGAAATAGCTGCACCACTGATTCCACCGGGCACGCCGATCAACATCGCGTTTCTGGGCAATGAGAACCCTGATCAGCGAGTGAATGCCGCCAGAGTCATTCGGGAATGCGGCTTTGAGCCTGTCCCCATCATCTCTTCGCGCCGCTTACGCTCGGAAGAGGATCTCAACAGTCTGATTACGCAGCTAAACCGCGCAGCCTGCCCGTCCCGCTATATTTTCGTCGGCGGAGATCCCGCTACGCCAGCGGGTCCATACACCGATTCGCTGGCCCTGCTCGCAAGTGGGGTATTACAACGCCATGACATTCATCATGTTGGGATCGTCGGCTATCCCGATGGGCATCCGAAGATCAGTACAGATAAACTCTGGCACGCACTGGAATGGAAATATCAATTGCTTCGAGATGCTCATTGCACGCTGGAGATCACCACTCAGTTTGGTTTCGATACTGAGGCTATCGTGCGCTGGATCAGACAACTACGCGATCGCGGCATCGATGCCCCTGTTAATATCGGCGTTCCAGGGCCAGCAAGTATCAGCCAGCTGCTCCGATATGCAAAGCAGTTTGGGGTAGTCGCATCCACGGAAATTGCCGGGCGTTACGGGCTGTCATTGGCGACCTTGCTGCGTAAGTCTGTCGCGGATCACTTCTGGGCAGATCTTGTCCGCGGCCTGGCAGAGAAGGAACTGGGAGATATTGGATACCACCTCTACCCTTTCGGCGGTATTAAGGACGGTGTCCGTTGGATGAATTCCCGGGTTTGCAATGATCAGCCATTAGCGGACAGTTCTGGCCTGGAGGTTTAACACAACAGTGATCGCCGGTCTTTAATAGCATCATGCTTTTTTAGCGCATTGCTCTTTTACCCGGCAACCCCCTCTGAATGATAAGAGCGTAATGTAAAATAGCTGTCAGCCAGACTTTGATTTTCGATATTCCCCCGGCGTCATACCGCAGTACTTTTGGAACATGCTGATAAAGGTCGATGTGGACTCATAGCCAATATCAGCAGCAATCATGGTAACGGAGTCCCTGCTAGTCACCAGTCGCTCCAGTGCTACCTGCAAGCGCAGTTGTTGACGCCACTGTTGAAAGGTCATACGGGCTTCTTTCTGAAACAGTCTCTGTAATGTCCGTTCGGATGCGCCTACCAGCGTCCCCCACTCTGACAGCGTATGTTGCAATGACGGATCTTCTTCCAGTTGATAGCAGATGTTGCGCAACCGCGAGTCCACCGGTAATGGCAGATATAGTGGTGCCTGCGGCGCTACCGAGATCTGATCTCTCAGGGTACGGAACAAGCGTCCAGCCGGGCTATGCCAGTCATAATCTACCGGTTGTTTAAGCGCTTCCTGAATCAGTTCGCGAAGCAGTTGTGATACTTCCAGGACAAGACACTCCTGCGCTAAATCAGCTGTCGCCACCGGCAAAATGTTAATACTGGTGAGTTCTGCGCCGTACAGTGATGAGATTTCATGAGGCTGATTGGGGGGGACCCAAACGGCCCGATCGGGTGGAATCAGATACCGGGCTGCAGGTGTAATAACGTCCAGAGCCCCCTGACGGCAGTACACCAGTTGCCCCCAGTTATGCGTGTGCGCGGCCACCACTGTTTGAGCCTGAAGTTGGCGATAAAGGACGCTGACCGGCCGGATGGGTTTGCCTTCGGGAAAAACGATTAACGGTACACGCAGCCAATCGTGTCGGGTTTCCTGCATAAGTTGTCTTATTTTCAGATGTTCGCCAATCAGTTTATGGGCAGACTTAACGAACTTCAAGCAGCCAACTCAGGAGACTTAAATGAAAGCCGCCGTCATTACTGACTTCAACCAGCCCCCCGTTATCGGTGAAATTGCCGACCTCATCCTACAGCCCGGTGAGCAAAGGGTTTTCCCCCGTGCAACTGCCATCAGCCAACTGGTGCGCGCCAAAGCCTCAGGCCTGCATTACAGCAGCGGCACTGCCTTACCTATGGTGCCCGGTGTGGATGGCGTAGGTCTGCTGGAAAATGGTGACCGGGTATTCTTTGTTTTTCCTCGTGATGGCAGCATGGCTGAACAGGCCGCCGTCAGAAGCGTGCTTTGTGTCCCCATACCCGATGACCTTGATGATATTTCCGCTGCGGCTCTTGCTAACCCGGGAATGTCCTCAATAGCAGCCCTGCAGTACCGGGCCAGCTTTAGCGTCGGCGAAACTGTTCTGATCAATGGTGCTGCTGGCGCATCAGGTCGTTTAGCTATTCAGATTGCGCGCTATCTGGGTGCTTCCACCATCATTGCCACTGCCCGCAATCCTGATGATGCTGACACCCTGCTGGCATTAGGCGCAGATCAGTTTATCAGCCTTAACCAGTCTGCAGAGCAACTGACTGCCGCCTTCCGCGACCTGCTGGAAACATCTCCCGTGGATATCGTCCTGGATTATTTATGGGGCATACCCGCCGCCTGCCTGCTCAGGGCTATACCCGCCTTGCCGGATAACCCCCTGAGGTATGTGAATATTGGCTCGATGGCGGGTGCAGACCTCCCCCTCGATGCAGGCACCCTCAGAAGCAAAAATCTTGTACTGATGGGCAGCGGCATTGGCAGCGTTGCGCCGGGCAACCTGATTAAAAGTATCAGCCAGGTATTCGAATGGGCCCAACCGGCAGGCCTGAAGATCAACACCAAAGCGATGACCCTGGATCAGGTAACGCAAGCCTGGCAATACACAGGATCAGAGCGTCTGGTGTTGACGATTGGTTAACTGAGGCAGAGCGTCTACAGGACCCAACACAATCCCTTAGCTGGATTTACACGTGTCTGGAAAACGCTCTGGGCAGTATGCAGATACAGCTGTTGTAACGTTGAAACCTGACTGGTCAGTAGTCACGATCAGCCTGTCTTCAGGGTAATTTTAAGGGCGAGTTATATAACCGCTTCAATCCCTTTTTTATCAATGACATTGAGCAAGCGCAAAGCGGCTCCCTGAGGCTGGGTTTTGCCTTGCTCCCACTTTTTAACACTTTCACTGCTCATGTTAAGAACGGTCGCTAATACCCCCTGGCTTATGTGCTCTCGCTGTCTTATTGATTTAATTCTAGCTGCTGTCATCTCTTCATTTTTAGCGCTCATGGCTAATGCATCAATTTTACGCATCGTTAATTGATCGATAGTACCGTTGTCATTAAAACGCTTTGCAATTGCGTGCATTTTGTCTAAACGTGTATCAACCATTTTTAACCTCTCTCAGCAGACCCGCTGTTATGTTTTGCCTGATCTGTTTATCTGTAAAATTAAGGAAGCTATCACCCAATAGTCTGTATGTTTCCAGTAGCTTATCGGGGATCTCTTTACCTTTCTTTGGAACATCTGCCTTGCGCCAGCCATCAATAAAAAAAGGAGATTATCCTTACGGATTGCTACCACGCTCCTGTTAGAATCTCGTTTACTTTGCCTGGGTGAAGGTATTCTTTTTTTGAACAGTCTCCCCATATCCAGATCGCCATCATGCAGACCATTGTTAAGTTCGTTAGCGACTTTTAAAACGATCTTATCGTCCAGCTGTGCTTTGACCATGAAATCATCAAAGTCATCGGTAACATATATCTTCACTGATATTAATCTCCCCAACTGTGGTATACATTACCATAGTTTTAGAATGGCAAACACTGTCTTGTAGCAATCGATTTCTGTTGGCTTTCAAAATTTCCAGCAGGCATGGTATTCAACAGCATATCGCTTAACCACCAATCCAGCTGCTTAATCTCTTTCAGGGTGACAGTTGTTAATGCGACAGTAAAACGGGTCTGATCATGAGTAAACACGATGCACTGGCGGCGCTGTATGGTGGTGATATTGGCATGCTAGTCGCCCAGCAGTGATGGCTTATTGGCTGATCTAGCAGGCACGTCAAAGCCCGCTTTCTTTAGTTTTTCAGCCAGTTTTTAGTGATGTGAATTGTCAGATTACTTATACAATATTTTGATAATTAAGACTTAATATTCGTAAGCATATCGAACACTACCCGGGCAAACCCTTGTGCCACCTGCGGGTTGCTGAGTATCTGCATCATCTGATTCTGATGAGCATCTGAGCTGTCCATCACCGCTTCATCCAGCGCCATAGGAAAGTCCCCGAGGAAAGCCTGTTCTGAAGAGTTGTTTCTGATCTGGTGCATCACCTTCTCGTTCTCCCCTACTTTGTCAGCCACTGTCCGGGCGTAGTTGAGCATGTCATCATCTGTCAGGTTATCGGTGATGAACAGCTCATTGAGGCGTCTCAGAATAACCGACAGAAACTCCTCTTTTTTATCTTTGGCTTTCGCAGAGCCGATATCGGTATTGGGGTCGAGGGTGTAATCTGCCGCATCCTCTTTGAGTTTCAGATCTTGCTGGCGAATTTTAGACAGACGATAATGGCTCAGAGTCACGTTGCTCAGATCGACATCATCATCCTGATCGATTTTTTCACGCAGCATGGGCCGAAGGTGGCGGGCAAACAGGCTGAGTTTTTCCAGCTCTTTATCATCGTAATCAACTATCTGCGACATAAACTCATAAAAGCGTACAAAGCTTCCCAGGTCTTTTTTGAAAATTTCCAGGGCATCTTTTTCCTGCTTACACTCTCTGAAACTGTTTTCCGCATTGGCGATCAGCGTGGCATCACCTGTATTTTTAGTACGTTCAAAAATATCTTTGGCCTGCTTATAGGCATCAATAGCCGAAGCATAACGTTTCTGCCAGCGTTCAACTGCGGGCTTGCAGATATTAACGATCGCAGCATTGCTCTTATTTTTTATAAAGAAAGCGGTACAGAACTGTTCGACTTCACTCCAGTTGAAGATCCCCTGCGCTTTAAGCTTCTCACAGAGGTCATAGACCAGATTCGGGTCTGAAACATCCGTGAGTTCAGCGGTCTGATAATAGGGCTGAAAGGCGTCCAGAATCTCCTGAGGGTCATTAAAGAAGTCCAGCACAAAGGTGCCTGATTCTGCTTTACCCGGGTAGGTACGGTTCAGGCGGGACAGGGTTTGAACGCATTCCACGCCCCCCAGTTTCTTGTCCACGTACATGGCGCAGAGTTTGGGTTGGTCAAAACCTGTCTGAAATTTATTCGCAACCAGCATCACCTGGTAGTCATCGGAATCGAAGGCCTTGCGCATATCGCGCCCTTTGAGCGCTGGGTTCATACTGGTTTCGGTATATTTCTCACCGATTAACCCCGCTGAGTTCGGATCATCACTGTTAAACTCAACCTCACCCGAGAAAGCGACCATTGCGGTGATGTTTTGATATTTGTTCTCGGCAACGTATTTATCGAACGCCAGCTTATAACGTACCGCTTCTTTGCGGGAGCTGGTGACGACCATCGCTTTTGCCTGACCACCCAACAGACCCATCACATTAGCTTTAAAGTGCTCGATGATTACCTGTACTTTCTGGGCGATATTGTAATCGTGCAGTCGCACCCACTGATTCAGTTTTACCTTAGCTCGCTTGCTATCAACCTCTTTGTCCTGTTCCCGTGCTTTTTCAGCCAGTTGATACGCGACCTTGTAACTGGTGTAGTTTTTCAGTACATCGAGGATAAACCCTTCCTCAATCGCTTGGCGCATACTGTAAACATGATACGCCTCGGGCTTATTGGTTGATGACGCGGGCAGATCGGGATCGGGTAAACGGCCAAACAGTTCCAGGGTTTTCGATTTAGGCGTGGCGGTAAAAGCAAAATAACTCAGGTTATTAGAGCTTTTACGGGCGGCGATGGTGGCATCTAACAGATCTTCAGAGGTTAGTTCCTCCTGTTCCTCTTTGTCATCGAGCATCAACACCTCTTTCAACTGACGGGCAGTTGAACCCGACTGCGATGAGTGCGCTTCATCGGCAATCACTGCATAGTTGCGCGCTTTCAGGCTGACACTGTTCTCAATCGCTTTCAGCACATGGGGGAAGGTCTGAATGGTCACGATAATAATCGGCTGCGCATCTTCCAGCGCGCTGGCCAGTTTCTCTGACTTAGATCCCTGCCCCTCTTTATTATTGATCCGCCCGACTACACCATCGGCGTGCTCAAACTGATAGATAGTGTCCTGAAGCTGATCGTCCAGTACGGTGCGGTCGGTTACCACGATAACGGAATGAAAACGTTTATTACCCTCCGTATCGTAAAGTGACGCCAGTTGATGGGCTGTCCAGGCGATGGAGTTTGATTTACCCGAGCCGGCACTGTGCTGCACCAGGTATTTATGGCCAGGGCCGTTATCACGGGCATCCCCCACCAGTTTATTCACCACATCCCACTGATGGTAACGGGGGAAGATCATCGTCTCTTTCTTTGTCTTCTTGCCCTGCCAGTCCTCTCTGTCTTCGATCTGAAGGTGAACAAATTTGGCCAGAATTTTCAGCAGATTATCGGGCGCAAGCACCTCGTTCCACAGATAGGCCGTAGCATACTCATTCGGATCAGCGGGAACATCGTTACCCGCAGCCCCCTCGGCAGTGCCTTTGTTAAACGGCAGAAAGAAGGTGTCTTCCCCCTCCAGCTTTGTTGCCATATAGACTTCGTACTGACTCACAGCGAAATGCACCAAAGCACCGCGCTTAAAGGTCAGCAGTGGCTCTGGTTTATTGGTAACCGGATCTTTCGGCAGACGGGTGAGTTTGTACTGTTTTATGGCGTTTTCAACGGCCTGCTTGAATTCTGACTTTAGTTCCAGTGTGGCAACAGGCAAACCATTAAGAAACAGAACTAAATCGATGCGCCATTTTTTTGCCTGCTTACCTGTTTCAGTCAGATACTCATCCGTGGCATAGGGGCTATAGGTCAGCTCAGGCACTACCCGCAGACGGTTCTTCTGATAGCGTGCCAGCGTATCGGGGTTGAGATCATGATCAGGTTTAAACTGACAGAGGCGAAAGCGCGTACCGCGGTCTTTCAGTTCAGTACGCAGCACGCCCAGGGTGCCAAAGGTGCGCAACTCTTTGCTCGCCGCATTCGGGTCCGCTTTGGACAGCTGAGAAGCGACCCGCTCAAGAAACTGTTGTTCAGGGTTTTGTGGGTAGAGTTTGCAGTATTTCTGCCATTGAAGGGGTTGTGTCTCTTGTACAAACCCCAGCAGATCCTCTTCATACAGCGCAAGTTTTCGATTGTAGCCAGCGGGCTGACCGAGCAACCAGCCGTTAGCAATCAGCTGTTCGATGATATCGTTTTGAAAGTGAACTTCCTTAGCACTGCTCATCTGGTTCTGCATCCCTACTATTATTTTGATACGACTTTAGGTACTTAGCCTTTCAGTGATCCCAGTGACGTTTTATTAATGCATCATAAAAAACATATGTATCCATTGCCAGAGCACGGGTTACATACTCTTTGGGGTGTTTGCTGGCGTGAATTAAATTTCTTGCCTCTTTCACCTTATGGCAGAGGGTTTCATCTTCTTCTGAGAGAATTTCAAGCTGTCTCGCTTTAATAATCATTTTGTTAAATGAATCAGCAGAAGCTGGTGTGCAGTTATCTAACAAGCCCTCTATAACAGCGCCTGCCATCATCATAAAAGACAACCATGCCCCAGACTCAAATGACATGTCTGCTTCCTCAGCATATTGACCCAAGCGCACACGACACGATGACTCGTTTATATGAGGGAACAGTAAAGAATAATCGCGAATACCTGCGTAATGAATTACAAAGCGATCTTTACCTGAACGAAAGAGCTTGTTTTGAACCCCTTGGATACGAATACTATCGCCCTCAAGACTAAAAACTGCGCGATAGTTTCCTGATTCATAGGGAGAATAGTCTCCATCAAGGGAATAATCGATAATTGAATAAGCAGGGAGTGTAGGGATTCTGAAAACAGTTTCCTGAGGGCCAAAAACTTCCAGCTCTTTTTCAAAAGTTGGATTCACCAGCTGAAATACTGTTGTTTTCATCTGCTCAATTGGCCTGATAACTTTGTGAAATCAGCTCAAAGGCGGTTTCGAGTTCAGCGGCGCTGCGTAGGTTCAGTTCAATATTACCCGTTCCCCAATGCCCAATGTTGGATACATCGCGGATAAACTCAGGTTCATGGGGTTTGCCTGTGGGATTGAGTTTTAATAGCTCATCTGTGGGGGTGAGCTTGAGGAATAGCTGAATTCTGGGGTCTTTGTTTTGCGGCGATACCAGGACGCTGACGAAGTTCTTAATCCGTTTAAAGGCGGTGTAGAGTTTTAGCTCTTTCCGCTGCACCTCGTCACCCAGACCGTTGGCGTATTCGCAAACCTGATTATAGAGGCTGATCAGTTCCGGGGATGATTCAGCCAGCCGCTCTTCCTGGGATTTATCCCCTGACCTGCCCCGGCTGTCTGTATTTGATGTTGCCCTGCTGCTTTGAGACGCAACCTTCTTCGGGGTGCTGGCATCGGCGGTTTGCGCATTCACCAGTTCCAGCAACAGCAGGTCATTACCAAAGTAACGGTAGCGCATCAGTTCGATATTCCGATTGATCTGCTGTACCGCATGTTCATCATAGCGGTTGAAATCCGCCGCGATGCAGATCAGTCGTGTACCGCTCCACTCGATTGATTCGGTCACCTCTTTATCCAACTGTTTCATCACCAGCAACTGGAACTCCGCCTGATGATCCAGCAACCAGTCGAGGTAGAACAACCCCTGATTGATCACATTCTCATTGCTATGGCGTTTGTATTCGATAATCACAGGGCAGTTGTTTTCATCCAACCCCAGCGAATCGATCCGCCCTTTGTGGGTCTTGCCGGTACTGTATTCGCTGGCAAGAAAACGCACGCCGAGAAAGGTTTCCAGCTGACTTTCGATCAGTTGTTGCAGCTCTTTTTCCAGCAGCGCACTGCGCCCCGCCAGTTCATAAACGCTGTCGGCGTTAATCGAGAAGAGTTTGATATCGCTCATGCGGTGGCTTCCATGCTGGGTTGAGATTGTTCAGGCGTCCAGTTACGCACGTCGATTTTACCTGTGACGGCGGCTGAGATTAGAGCTGTGCGGCGCTCGTTTAACAGTATGATGCTTGCTTCAGATTTTAAAAGAATGTCGTCAAATTTATTGGTTTTTATCTTTAACTCTTCAAAGAGCGCATTGGCTTCTGAAATTGGTGGAATCAAAACAGGTAATTCTTTAATAGTAGATTGACCAATGTTTTGCATAGAATGACTTGCACCGGTTGCCCCCAGTTCTATTTGCTGTCGGACGATTGGAAGTGCCAAGTAATATGAAATAAATTGTGAATTTACATTCTGATCAAATCGAAGCCTGTATAGTTTGTCACATAGAATTAGATTATTGTGTGATTCCTCTACAACGGCAGCGCTTCCAACTAACTCTTTCGTATTTGCTCTTGAAATAAGCAAATCACCCTTTCGAATTAAGTACTGCAGCTGAGGCGTAAGCTCCGCAGGCAAGGCTTTATTCTCCATCGAGTTAAATGTGCCATTATTTACACAACCAACCTTCAATACACCATATTCATTACCATCAGCTGGGCGTGAGTCACACTGAGGACTCCAGCCTTGTTCAAATAACCTTGTGTGGTGCTTTATACGAGAAACATCCCAATGCTCAGGCACATCTCCCAACCACTCAACACCTGAATCTTTCATCGGGACGTTGGGGTTTAAGCCTTTGGTGACGGCATGGCTGATCACCGCCTGACGCTTCTCCTTCAGCAGTTTAATCAGTTGCTGCTGCTTATCGATCAGGGTGTCGATCTTAGCGGTTTCGTGGTCGAGGAAGTTGGCGATTTGTTGCTGTTCTTTTTTAGGCGGTACCAATATATTAAACTTACGTAGATCTGCTTGGAATAAATGAGGCACTCCCATTCCTCCCCGCATTCTATTAATAATATTTTGAGTATATTCAGAGACAAAGAAATAATACAAAAAGTTACTTTGAAGCCCCCCGGCACTTCGTAATACGGCAATTGAACTATTTACCGTGGCAGGCTCTGGGAGATGTTTTACTATATTAGTCGTTCCAGTGGTCGATCCATCTTTAGTTACAAGAATATCCCCAAGTTCTAACATAATTTCTGGAGATTCATAGTAACGATTTTTTGTAATTCTGTTTACATGGTTGAAATCAATCTCACTATTTTTAATATTTGGAGTTGCAAGAAATATATAGCCCTCGTCAACATATTCTTCAGCCTTGAGCCCCTTCCAGCCAAGTCTAGCTTTAACCGAACATTCAAAACCCAAATAGCTTATAGCCCAATCTGCTGGGATTTCTTTTATCCATTCAATGTTTGGATTGCGATAATCAGGATAAATTTGATATTTCAAATCCATCATGAGTGAACCTCCCTTAGCAGGTTCATAATCTCCGCACTCACCTTATCCAGATCCGCATCAATCTCTTCCAGGCTACGTGGCGGCTGGTACACATAAAAATGTCGATTAAACGGAATCTCATAACCGACAATGCCGATCTCACCGTCTTTATCATCACGCTTATTCGCATCGATCCAGGCATCAGACACATGGGGTGCTACTTTACGGTCGAAGTAGCTTTCGATCAGGCTTTGAGTGGGCTGAGAAGGATCGAGCGGTACGTTTTCATTGTCTCGCAAATCACCATCAGGCTGGTATTCCACCACGGCGGGTTTGCCATTGATGGTTGTATCAAAAGCTCCGTATTTGGGTTGCGATCTTTCTTTCAGCACTTTTTTGATAACAGGCTGTGCCTCTGGGTTTTTCCAGCTTATGGCGTCCAGTAGTTGCTTCTTCTCTTTGGCATCCAGCTTCACGCCTGTCTGTTTCATGGCGAGTTTCAGCTCGTCTTCAAACCGGTTGAAGTCATCACAAGGGTTATCGATAACGGCGTTAGTACCCATTGATGAACCGAGCCCGCCCTGCAACTCATAGCCTTTATGCAGCAGGCTTTGCTGGCTGAGCCAGAGTTTGCTGTCGAGCAGCTCTTTAATCTGTTTCTCTTTCAGTTCGGGGTAACTGGCTTTCAGCTCTGCCCTTATCTCTGTAGCATAGTCAGACAGTTGTCCGTAACTTGCATCATCCCAATCCCGACCATACGCCAGCCAGATCCAGCGCATCGGCGCGTTAAAAGGCTTTGGCGCAAAACGCAGCTCTTCCAACCGTTCATCGCTGATCTGTACCGACAGACGCAGTGGGCGCTCGATGGTAATACGACGATAACCGAAGTCGGTTGAAGCAAATATTTTACTGGAGAAGGTTTTCGCTGATTCAAGCTTAGGACTAAGCCCTGAAGAAGAGCCTGCCTGGCGGCCACGGCTGCTCTTCTGATCAGCAGGTTTATCCAATAGCTGATGATCAACGGTTTCGAATTCGCCAAAACAGCGGGTGATGATACGAATATCATCCGCACTCATCTCATTGCGTTTTGAGCCTAACGATTTACGCATCTTGCCGCAGAGATTAACTGCGTTAATCAGCTGCACTTTACCCTTGCGCTCGGCTGATTTTTTATTCGACAGCACCCAGACATAGGTGGCGATGCCGGTGTTGTAAAACATATCATTCGGCAACGCGATAATCGCTTCCAGCAGATCGGCTTCAAGCACGTAGCGGCGGATCTCACTCTCCCCGCTGCCTGCCCCGCCGGTAAACAGAGGTGAGCCATTAAGGATAATACCGATACGGCCGCCGCCCTCAACCTTTCCCTCAAGACTGCCTGAAGCGTTAACAGAGGTGTCGCGCAGTTTGCTGATCAGGTGCATCAGAAACAGCAGTGAACCATCAGACACCCGGGGCAGACCAGGCCCGAAACGACCGGCAAAGCCTTTCAGGGTATGCTCGTCCTTAATCTCACCCTCGACCTTTTTCCAATCCACCCCAAACGGCGGATTTGAGAGCATATAGTCAAACTTATCGGCGTAGAGCTGATCATTGGACAGGGTGTTGCCCAGCTTAATGCGGCTGACATCCTGACCTTTGATCAGCATATCCGCTTTACAGATAGCGTAAGACTCAGGGTTCAGTTCTTGTCCAAACGCCCGCATAACCGCATTGGCATTCAGTTCATGCACATACTCCATACCACTGGAGAGAAAACCCCCCGTACCCGCCGTAGGGTCATAGATAGTGCGGATAATGCCCTCTTTGGTCAGTGCTTCGTCGTCTTCCATAAACACCAATGAGGTAGTCAGACGGACAATATCCCGTGGGGTAAAGTGCTCCCCTGCTGTCTCATTAGAACTCTCGGCAAAACGGCGGATCAGCTCTTCAAATACCAGGCCCATCTCGTGATTGGAAATGGCATGAGGACTCAGATCGGTATTAGCAAACTTCTGCACCACTTTATACAGCAGGTTGGCATCACTCAGCAGGCCAACAAACTCATCAAACTTAAAGTATTCAAAGATCTCACGGGCATCTTTAGAAAAACACTGAACATAGTTGTCCAGGTTATCTTTAATCCCTGTTTCACCCAGCTTATCGAGAGACATGGGGGAGGAGTTAAAGAAGTTGAATCCATCAACACCAGTCTGTTTTTTTACTAAATGAATGACCTGTTTCTCAAAATTATCTTCAGGCAGGTTCATCATCTTTACTTTATCGCAGGCATCCAACACCGCCTGTTTATCTGCCTCCAGCACACATTCAAGACGCCGCAGCAGCGTAAAAGGCAGAATCACCCGCCCATACTGACTCTGTTTGAAATCACCACGCAGAAGATCGGCCACTGACCAGATAAATGCAGCCGTTTGAGAGAAATTAGTCATGAAATCGCTTTGCCTTATTACAACGTATTAGCAGAGCCAGCGGGGAAAGAGATGAAGCGTCCGCTGCCTCTTTTTTGAATGGAAATCAGTGTACTACAGCGACAGTGCTCAGGGTACTGCTGACCTCCAAAACTCTGCCCTTGTTCTGTCTCAAGCTGGAGTTTTCCAGCGTAGATACTATGTCTCGCAAATGTATTAGAGACCTGCGAGTCAGGTTTTGCATCAGAGTAAAAAGGAACCAATCCATGATCTCGTTATTCTCAGTTCTCGACGCAGCCTATGTTGCTTTAAACGGGGGACGCTATCACCTGCTGTGCTGGTCAGGAAACAATATCATGTTCCTCAATATACTGAACTAACGCCTCTTTTCTCATCGGTTTGGCAAAGTGATAGCCCTGTATCCGGTCGCAGCCAAACGCTTTGAGAATATTCACCTGTTCCTGAGTCTCTACCCCCTCAGCGACGATGTCCATTTCCAGATTTTTGCCGATCATGATGATATTTTGCACCATCTTCTGGGAGGATTCATCGACGAACATAACGTCGATAAAGCTCTTGTCGATCTTCAGTTCGTCGATGGGCAGGCGGCGGAGGACGCTCAGTGATGAATAGCCGGTGCCAAAATCATCCATGGAGATCTCGAGGCCATGGTCCTTAAACTCCTGCAGTAAAGGCACGATGTGATCAATATCCTCGATGAACAGGCTTTCGGTAATCTCCAGGGTAATCGAGGCGTTATCGAGGTTATTCGTTTGTATACTCTGAATAAATCGTTCGGCAAAGCCCACCTCCATCAGCTGACGCACTGAGATGTTTATTGAGGTATGAAAAGACCGGTTCAGTGTGCTCTGAACCTCTTTCACATCTTTGAGGGTTTGCTGCGTGATAAAGTTGCCGATGGCGGGCATCTGACCAGAGGTCTCGGCGACAGATATAAAACGATCAGGCGGGACAAACCCTAAGGTAGCGCTTTGCCAGCGCAGCAGCGCTTCAACGCCATAGAAATCCCCTTCCGGGGTGACCTGGGGCTGATAAACCATAAAGAGTTCATCATCGGAGATCGCACTACGCAGAGCTTGCTCGATTTTGACGTTTTGCAGATAGCCCTCTTCCATCTTGTCTTCAAACAGGTGGATACTGTTTTTAATTTTTTTCGATTCATACATCGCTATATCAGCAGATCGCAGCAGGATATCAAAACTTTCACCATGGATTGGATATTGTGCAATACCGATACTGGCCCCGATATGCAACTTCAAATTGTTGACCCTGTAGGGTTTACAGATGGTTTCAATTACTTTTCGGGAGAGCGCCATCACCTCATCTGTGTCGACTGACGGGGTTAACACCACAAATTCATCTCCCCCATGACGGATGATGATTGAGTCTTTCGGCTGGACTGACTGAAGTCTTCTGGCAAGGTCCAGCAGTAGCTGGTCACCACACTGATGGCCAAAGCTGTCATTGATACTTTTGAAGCGATCTAAATCTATATACAGAAGACTGAATGGCTGAGTAACGTCATGAATCCAGTTATAGATATTGGTCTGTAGATAGCTCCGGTTTGGCATCCCCGTGAGTTGATCATGGGTTGCCTGATAGAGTAAATCTTCGTTTCTTTTCTTATCTGCGTTGAAGATAACCCGGACCAGGGCATAAAGCATGACCTCAACAGCCACAAATATAGAGAGATAGATTTTTACCAAATTGGCAAAAGCGGTGGAGACAATATCCATTTTAGTGGTGGAGAGAAACCACAGTTTGTATGTGTCGTCATACTTCAGTGAAGCCAGATATTCAACGCTCTCATCGCCGGTGTAAGGGAATGATACTATATGCCCGGTGCGCTTCAGTTCATCTTTTGAATGCGCATAATGCTGGCTTAAGCTCTTCTCAATGCTCTGAAGTCTTTCAGCAGAAAAAGATGATCGGTACACTTCGTAATTATCAGCAGTGCCGTTACTTGCATACTGTATGTATTGGTCATTGTCTCTGATAATGAGGGTGTTGTATCGGTCGTTTTTATCAGCATTCCTCACGATAAACCCAAATGAATCCTGCAGTCTGAGCGCGGCAGTAATAACGAGCTTTACATTGCCTTCACTATCTCTTATCGCTTTTCTGATGGGGACAATCCAGTCATTGAACGGCTTGAAAAAATAGGTTCTGCCAAACATCATGTTCTGGCTTTGCATCACCGCCAGAAATGATTCACGGCTTTCCTCTTGCTCTATCAGATTGGGGAACCTGGACACATCAAGACCGTGAGTGGCAAATAACATTTTTCCCTGTGGGTTAACGATAGCAATTGATGTGATGGCTGGGCTTTCGAGAAGTGCTGCGTCGAGCATTCTCATCGAGCTGATGTTGTTTTTATAACGGGTGTCTTCAATAAACCGTTGCCCTAAAATATCCAGCATTACCTCATGGGTCTGGTACAGCGAGTGTGTTGAACTGGCTATCAGTTTAAGCGTATTCTCCTGCGATCTTTCGTACCGGTTATATATGTTATTCCAGCCAATGTATGAAACAGCAATCAGGCAGATCAAAAAGAAAATCGTAAGAATATAGAAGATCGACCAGATGTTCTTTTTGAACAACCACATATGAAATCACCATGGGTAAGATGGTTACAAGTCCTAGGCAGTATGTGTCGTATTTCTGGATTCCGCGAACCCTTAATGCCTAATATGGTGATTGTTTCACCCGGAAACTGCTGTGATCAACAATGATTGACGTTGAACAATACCCGATTGGTATTCAACCAGAGACAGTCTCTTTCTACGCAATGCAGATCAGGCGTAGACTACCCGATTTCGTCCTTCCTGTTTGGCGCGATACATCGCTTTGTCGGCATCGGAAATCATATGGTTGATGGTATGGCTGTCACCACTATCAAAATGTATGGTCGTAACTCCAAACGAGGCGGTTACCGAGATCGCTTCACCGCTGCCCAGCGCGATGTTTGTGCTGGCTATTGCCTGCCGGAGTCTTTCAGCGCTTTGCAGGGCCTCATCATGGCTGGTCTGCACCATCAGCACAACGAACTCCTCGCCGCCTAACCGGGCAAGAATATCCGCAGCGCGAACAGTCGTCAGGCTGACATCCGCTATTCTTTGTAGCACCAGATCGCCAATGGCGTGTCCGTAGGTATCGTTGACCTGCTTAAAATGGTCAAGATCAAACATGATGAGAGACAGTGCATTGTTATAACGGCTGGCAACCAGCATCTCCCGGTTTGCCAGTTCAAAGAAATGACGCCGGTTGATAAGCTGGGTCAGGAAATCGGATCGGGCTTGCTTCTCCAGCTTATGCTCCATCTCCCGGTGCAATGTTATATCCCGCCCGATGGCCAGTGCTCCCCCTCCTCCTTCATTCTCTTCGCTAACGATATTAAACATCAGATATCGCTGGCTTGATCCTGTGTGGATGCAGATCTCAACCTGCTGAGGGGTGCCGGTTTTGATCACTTTTTTGATGACTGAACGGTAATGTTCAAGATAGCTGTCATTTTCTGATATATCGCTTGCGAACAGCGCAGCGAAGTTTGGGTTGGTGTAGATCAGATCGCCAACTCCATCATAGCGTGCGATCGCATCCGGAGCGTTCTCTGCCAGACTGCGGTAGGCTTGTTCGCTGCGTACCAGTTCTTCCCGATTTTTGAGGGTTTCTATTGCGATAGATGCCAGATTAGCTGCAAAGGATATCATTTGAATATCGTGATCGTCCGGCTTATTAGGCGTATTGTGATAGATTGCAAAACTACCCAGGACGCGACCCGTGGAAGAGATAATGGGTTCGGACCAGCACGCTCTCAAGTCGGCCCGGGCTGCCAGTTCACGATAGGGAGCCCAGTATGGATGGGTGTCAATATCCTCAACGATAACCCGTTTACCGAGAAAGGCCGCTGTACCGCAGGAGCCAACCCCCTCGCCTATCTCAACGCCATGAATCGCTTCGTTATAAAAATCAGGGAGGCTGGGTGCCGCACAATTTAACAGATGCCTGCCTTCGGCATCCAATAACAGAATGCTGCAGCGAATTGAGGGATCGTCTGACTCAATATCGGTTATCAACTGATGCATGATACTGCGTAGTTGTTCCCCCTGCGCAACCCGCTCCATCATTCTGTTGCGGGTCAGGTTGCGTTGTTCGATTCGCCACTTCTCTGTGATATCGATGCAGTTGTAGAGTATTTTCTGATTAACGGCCGATACCTGACTTGAGATTCTTTTGCTGGTGCCATCCTTACAGCGGACAGTACTTTCCGTAGTAAGGGGGGGCATAAAGGCGCCGTTACTTTTTTTCTGACTGTAGAGCCATCTCTTAAATATTTTCTCTATCGGATGACGGACTTCAGGGTCTGGATACGCTGCCTTATACCAGCTATCTACATCTGGAAGATCTTCCAGGGTGTAGCCCAGTATCCGGGTAAATGTGTGATTAATATATTCGATATTGCATGCTTCGTCGCACCAACTGATACCTGTGGGTGAATTATCAAGCAGGTCTTTTATCTCAATACGTTGCTTTTTACTGTGGCTGAGGGCTTCCTGAAGGTGGTGCTCTCTGATAGCGCTCAGTGCGCTTTGGGCCAGCACAGTGGTCACCTGGACCATATGATTCAGCTGCTTTTCCAGTTGCGCTTTAGGGATGACCGGAGCCTGTTTAATGGCCTCTATATAGGCTGCTTTGTCGTAATTAAAGCGTTCTGCCTGTTGCTCATAATAGCTAAGATCGGGCGGCTGATGCAGTAGTTGTCCCATGAACAGGGTGGCAACATGCTTACCGTCGATATTGATGGGGGTGGCGTAGTCATAGAGGCCATTTTTACAAAGAGAGTTACAAACTTTTTGAGTCTGGGCCTGTTCGAGGAGGGTGCAATTGCTTTCGACGCAACGGCGGTTTGTCTCTTCGTGACCGCGATGAAAACGTGTACAGGCATCGATCCAGCCGGCTTGGGTGATCAGTTCACCCCCAGGCCCGACCAGGCCATTCGGTATTCCGGTCGCCTGATAATAACCTTCCAGCAGCTCTGCAAAGCAGGTTATATCAAGTAGCTTCTCGATACGGTAATCATCATCGGAGCCGTTAACCGGAATTTTGTTCATCTGTTACATCTCAAAAAGCCTTCCTGGCAATCACTTTTCTGGGTGGTAGTGCTACTTATACGTTCGTCGTCTGGCTTCCATAAAACCAATCCACTTTATTGGTGTATGACGCAGCGGTCAACGAATTGAGGCTATTCTTTTATTCTTTTGTCGTTAAAAATCCGGTTTATTGTCTGTTTCTCCTGCGTTAAGGCTAGTCTAAAGACGGTGCTAAAATCCATCATTTTAGCGCTTTTGTGAAAGGCTCTTGAGGTGTGTCAGAACTATTTACCGTTTCAGGACGATGGCGTTGTGGATGCTGGCACGCTCTGTTTCTCGTTTTGTTCCGTTTACTGGCTTCGCTTGGCATGTACTCAGGCGGTTTCATTTCTTCATTAAATGTCGCTTTCAAAAATAGCTTCGGTTATCTTTCATCCCGCAAACCCATTTATAAGCACTTATTATAAGCTCTTAGTGATTCTGGAACTTTTTAGCATGATTGATTTTGCCCGGCTTCAGTCTAAATTTACTACCCTGAGAAGCAACAAAGCGTTTGAGCTATTTGTTGTGATTGTGATTATCAGTTCAGCTTTGTTAGTGGGTGCCAAAACCTATGAACTCTCCCCTTTAGCAATCACGCTGGTTGTCTGGCTTGACCGTCTGATTACGGTTTTCTTTCTGATTGAGATCAGTATTCGCTTCCTGGGGGAAGAGAATAAAAAGGACTTTTTCAAAAATCCCTGGAATATTTTTGACACACTGATTGTCACCATCAGCCTGATTCCGATTGATAACACTGATATGGCACTGGTGGCTCGTCTGGTTCGGGTTTTCCGGGTGTTGCGGATGGTTTCTGTTATCCCTGAACTGCGCCTGCTGCTCAACTCCCTGATTAAAGCGATGCCTCAGCTTGGTTATGTTATCCTGTTGATGTTTATCATCTTTTATATCTACGCTGCCATCGGTAGTACGCTGTTTGAAGATATCAATCCTGAGCTCTGGGGCGACATCACTATCTCGTTGCTGACCCTGTTCCGGGTGATGACATTTGAGGACTGGACCGATGTCATGTATGAAACGATGACGGTCTATAAGCTCAGTTGGATCTACTACCTGACCTTTATCTTTTTCACGGCGTTTGCGTTTCTGAATATGGTAATCGGCATCGTGGTGAATGTTCTGGATGAGGAGCACGCTAAGGTCAGAAAACAGGCGGCGATCGACGCCCATGAGCCCACCATTGCTGATCTGCAACAGCAACTCGAAGAGATTAAGTTGCTGCTGAAACAGCAGACAAAGTAGCGGTTTTTTACTGAATCGCTGATGCCTCCTGGCTGATTAGACGAGGTCGGTCAGCAGTTCCGCCGCCCAGTCGGGCAGCGGATCAATGTGTGAGGTCAGCACCTGCTGGCGGATAGTGGCAATCTGGCGGAAAGGGTCGGTAGAGCTGGAGTTATCCAGAATCCTCACCTGATCACACAACGGCAGAGCCGCACGAACATTGATTAACGTTCTGGGGATGCGGCCTTCCACTTTTTCTTCAGGCACAAAGTGCCCGCCCTCTTCTACTCGCTGACTGATGCGTGCATGGTTAAGCGCGCTGGACTGAACATGAATCAGTACCAGAATAATCTGATAGCCGAGCGCTTTGGCTTTTGCGATGAAATCAATCTTTGACGGGTGAGAGAAAACGGTTTCAAAACAGAAGTTGGCACCGTCCAGTAGTAACTGTTGACGCATATTTGCGGCCAGTTGTGCTGCGGTATAGCTGTTGCCTTCGGGGTCATCCGGAAACAGTTGCTTTGCCAGGATGTCGGCATTGACGAAAGGCATCCCCAACGGTTGCAGAAACTTTCGGTAAAAGGTGCTTTTACCGGCACCATTCCCCCCTGTCAGCATCCACAGCTGTTTAGGCTGCACCGGTATCGAGTCCTTTTTCTACCTGAAACTGGCCGTTACGGAACTGCCCCAGAGAAACGTGTCCATCGCTGTCTATCTGCTCCAACAACCCCGGATGGCTGGCGGATGCCTGATAACGTAACGATGCAGCGGTAATGTCATCGCTCAGGCGGCCGCTTGTGCGATCATTTTCAAGAGCCTCGAACAATACATCAGGGTCAACTGCCGGGCCAACAACGGGCTCGATACGCACCCGGGCAAGGCCTGCACACACCTGCATCAGCGTATCGGGGCTGATGACATTGGCAACGCTTCGGCCTATATCCGCCCAATATTCAATCTGCTCTGCGGTTGAACGATGTAACTGCTTGCCTGCCAGGGTGGCCTTTTCAACTAACTGCGCTTCTAAACGCAGCGGAGAGTGTGCTTTTGCCATGATGACTTTCTCCCTATGGGTTAACTTAAAAAATTGTAGCAGATCGCTACGCGAATACCAGTCATTCCCCGTTTCCTCGTCGCCGCTTTAGGATTAATATTGCGGCCAGACGACGGGGCTGACATCAAATCAGCAGTGATCACGCGGCAAGGAGTGTTCATGGACACTATTCTATCTGACATATCTATGCTGGTTATCCCGCTTCAGATAGTCTTATTCTGGCTCAGCCTCTGGCTGATTCTTCGTTTTTTCTCCTCTACGGTGATTGCCACCTGGCTAACCAATGGCTTGTTTATGTCATCTGTCGCCGCCCTGCTTATAGTTAACCTGGGAGCGCAACTGAATGTTGATGACGCGCTGAGTTTACGGGGGCTATTGACCGGCCAGATGATCGGTATGAATTTTGTCGTTATGCCATTTTATTACTGGCTGGATAAACGCAGATCATTCCTTGTGCACACTTCGCGTGCTCCGGAAGTTGTGCTGCACAGCCTGTCCTTTTTGGGTGGTGCAGGCGGTGCGCTGGTATCGCAGAAGTATTTCCATCACAAGACGGTGAAGCCCGGTTTTCGGGCAAAAACATGGGTGGCTTTTACCGTTAACCTGGTGTTGTTCTATGCAATCCTCTTTTATATCCCCTGAGGCAGGCTTGCAACGACTACCCTCCGTAATATTTTGCCAGATAATCGAGAATACGTTCATGCTGATCGGCTGGTAGTTCATCCATGCCCTGCTCTTCTACCATCCACACCAGAGTGTCCGTCCAGCGGGAGCGACTCATGCCCTGCTGTTTCACCAGCATAATGGAGTGGCAGCGAGAACAGACCGTGTAAACATCTTCCCGTCCAACCCCCTCTTTTAGCCCGCCATAGTCGAAACTGCTGGAGGCCCCTACCACTGGCCCATCATCAGTCAGTGTCTTCAAATAAGCGACCACCGCAGAGCGATCGGTTTCTGAACTGATACCCGAAAAGGCCATGTGGTTATTGGGGATGAAGGTAGCAGGAGACGCCAGATAATGTTTCAGGTTGTCCTCTGTCCAGCTCCCTTCAAACTGTTTAAACGCTTCAGAGTATTCAAAACCTGCAGCTGCCCCCACCTTTCGGCCAACAACATTCCAGAGGTTAGGGCCAATATTGTGTGGTTCTCCCTTTGCTAAGGTATGACAGCCCTTGCAGACCAGGACCAGCTGTTGGCCTCTGGCTGCAAGGTTTGCCTGATCGGCAAAAGCTGACTGAGAGCCAACCGACCCGGCAAGCACGCTGAATAGCAGTGCGGTGGTGAGTTGTCTGATCATATCGAACCCTGTCAACTGACTCTGACTGCCACCCGGTGCATACTGTTGTTGAGATAGCCTTTGGGGTTCCAGGCGATCCCGAATGGCTGACTGACACCCTTGTCATCGGTGGCTTTGGCCCATACTTCATAATAGCCGGACTCAGGGAACGTCACCTGGGCTTTGAAGCGTTGCCAGGCGCCAAAGTTAGGCTGTTCACCCAGCTCGGCTGTGATCCAGGTGGCACCGAAATCGATGGAGATCTCCACCTGGGTGATTTTACGCTCGCCGGACCAGGCGTTGCCGCGCACTTCCAGGGCTTTTTCGTTGAGCATGGTTCCGGTGGCCGGATGTGTGATCAGGGACTTGACCGGCATCCGCTCGATGATAACAAAGTCTTCTTTAGGGACCTTTTCCCCTGCTGCAACCGGGTGTTTGGGTACGCGATAGGCGGTACCGGTCATTTTGGCACCGTCATGTACCTGATCACGGATATTGATGCGCTGTAGCCATTTCTGTGAACAGGAGCCGGGCCAGCCGGGAACGATCAGTCGCAATGGTGCGCCGTTCATTGGATGGATCGGTTTACCATTCATGGCAAACGCGATCAGGTTATTGGGGTCCATCGCTTTCTCGATAGGCACACCGCGGGAGATCGCTTCTTTGCCCTCTTTGCCGGACAGGTGTTTATCGGCGCTGTGGTGAGCGGTATACACCGCGCCGGGTTTAACTCCGGCAGCCTTGAGTACATCGGCTAAGCGGACACCGGTCCATTCAGCGCAGGCAACCGCACCATAGGTCCACTGATTACCACTGGCAGGTGGGTCAAAGGCCGCACGGCCATTACCACCGCACTCGACGACAACCGGTCGGGTAACCACCTCAAACTTATCCTGCAGATCTTTAATGGACAACGTGAGCGGCTTTTCAACCAGCCCATCGATCGTCAGCTGCCAGCTGTCCGCATCAACCTCAACGGGAGGGACGCCATTATTACGAATGAAGTGACGGCTGGTGGGTGTGACCGCATCGTCCAGCAGGTGTGCGGGTGTTTCCGCATTGACCGGACGGTCATTAAGAATGGTTAGTCCCTCTTTCCCTTCGATAGAGAACGGGGTGGTATCATCGGCCATCGCTGCGGGAATAAGACCCTGAGGCATGTTGCGGTGGTAGGGAATAAATGACACGCCCAACAGCGCTGCCATACTGGTGAGACCTGCCCCGCGTAGAAAGCCACGCCGGTCCTGATTAGCGACACGTCCGAAAACCTTCAGGTCTGCGGTGGCAGGGTCTTCTTCATATAACGCGTGTAAGCCTACCGATTTTTTATTCTTGGTGTTCATCGTCATTAGCTCCGGTTTTTTTATTGTCAGGAGAGCGTTTTTTTTCGAATATTAATAACAGCTAATATAGCTTAGTTAAAAAATCGACAATTACCTAACTCAGCTGAAATATAAACCGGAGCACGGATGAAGGCTGAAAGCTGGCCCCAGATGAGGGGCGCTAACTTAGCCGCTGTACTGCTGACGAATCACCTTTTTATTGAGCTTACCAACACTGGTTTTTGGTATATCTGACACCACACTGATCTTTTCTGGGATAGCCCATTTGTTAATTCTGCCACTGTCAACAAACTGCTGAAGATGTGCCTGGATTGCGTCAGCGTCAACGGTATTGCCCGCGACAGGAACAATCATAGCAAAGGCCCGTTCACCCCATTTTTCATCAGGAACACCCACCACTGCGACTTCTGAAATCAGAGGGTGCTGGCTGATCAGGCTCTCCAGTTCAATCGAAGAGATCCACTCTCCCCCGGTTTTGATGACATCCTTAATGCGGTCTTTAATTTCCAGTACATTGGCTTCATCCATCGATGCCACATCACCGGTATGCAACCAGCCGTTTTGCCAGAGCTCAGCGCCCTTTTCTGGCTCTTTATAGTACCCCTGAGTCAGCCAGGGAGCCCGTACCACAACCTCCCCTACCGCTTCGCCATCATGGGGGACTTCGTTGCCAGCAGGGTCTACAATCCGCAGATCAACCATGGCATTAGGCACACCTGTTTTGATGCGCAACGGCATCTGATCGATCATATCAAGCTCACGGGCTTCCGGCTGCATGTAGGTTGTGGTTAACAGTGGGCAGGTTTCGGACATACCATAGGCGGTATGGAAGAGAATCCCTTTTTCGGCCATCTGCTGTGCCAGGGCCAGTGTCGGGGCGCTGCCCCCGGTGACCATTTTCCAGCCAGTCATATCCGTGGTTTTAGCCTCTTCACAGTTGAGAATCATCTGTAGTACCGTCGGCACGCCATGGGAGAAGGTCACCTTCTCATCACGATAAAGCTTCACCAGCTTATTGGGTTCATAACGGCCCGGATAAACCTGCTTAACCCCCAACAGCGTGGCGATATAAGGCACGCCCCAGGCATGTACATGAAACATCGGCGTCATCGGCATATAGACATCATCCGAACGCAGCATTGGCTGCCCATCATAAAGTCCCAGGGTTGCCGCACCATTCAGGGTATGCAACACCAACTGGCGATGGGAGAAGTACACCCCTTTGGGGTTACCGGTGGTACCGGTGGTGTAAAACAGGGTTGCCACCGAGTTTTCATCGAAATCTGGAAACTCATACTGGTCGCTGGCGCCTTTTAGCAGCGTTTCATATTCGCCAAATATGTTCAGAGAGGTCGCTACTGGCTGGTCTTCGTCAGTTAGCTGGATGAAGCCAGTCACATGGGGTAACTCTGTCGACAGCTGCTCAGCAATAGCGACAAAATCATCATGAACCAGCACCAGCTTGTCCTCTGCATGGTCCATCGTGTATTGGATCTGATCAGGGCTTAGACGCACATTAACATGGTGTAAAATGGCGCCAATCATCGGTACAGCAAAGTAGGCCTCCAGGTAACGATGGCTATCCCAGTCCATCAGTGCCACGGTGTCACCCGGCTCTACGCCAGCATCAGTTAAGACATGCGCCAGCTTGCAGATACGTTGATAGAGAGTGCGGTAGTCATAGCGGAACAGATCGCTATAGACAATCTCCTGGTCGGGCTGATATCGCTTACCCGATAGCAGCAGATTTTTAATCAGCAGCGGGTAATGGTAGGCATTCTCAGCAGGTTCTATTATTTTTGTTTTCATCGCTTTCCCTCGGTGAATGGTTATTTCCCTCTGACGCATCGCGTCATCGTAGTCGTTACGATTTTATGGACCTCGCCCACAAGGTTAAATCTGATAATTCGACCCTATCACGTCTTTTAAGTGCCTGATAGATGGATAATTATCTTCTTTGTGCAGAGCCGTTATGAAGATAAGCCGTTATGAAAATAGAGTATAGTCATGAATTCATCGCTTTCGGGCAATTTGCAGGTTGCCCTGTAATCATAGGCCTCATAAATCTGTCATCTATACGTCATCGCTCTGTCACCGACACTATTTAGCATGCCTGTGCTGAATATATGGTCTGTGTATCGGTAGATTCTGACGGGGCACAGTGCCGGTAAACTGAACTATGGGATTAAATCGATTATGCTGAAAAAACTATTGCTAGCTGCATCCGGCTCCTGCCTGTTGCTGGCGGCCAATGCTCCACTCGTGATGGCACAAGAGCGTGCTGAAACCCTGAAAGTAGGCCTCTGGGGAGATCAGTTTTACAGCAAAGACGCTGCAGAAAAAGCACAGCGGACAAGTCAGACCATCGAGTCGATGAATGCCCATAAGCTGAACTTCACCATGTATGCCGGTGATACTAAAAACGGCAGCAGTGAATGTAGCGACAAAGCGATTGGTGACGATATTATCAGTGTTTATAACAGGCTTGATATGCCGACACTGTATACGCTGGGTGATAATGAGTGGACCGATTGCCACCGCACCAGTAATGGTGCTTACGACCCACTTGAGCGTCTGTCATTTTTGCGTAAAACCTTTTTCAATAAGGCGACTACCCAGGGTAAGAGCCCCATTGCGGTTGAGCGTCAGGGTGAGCTGGGTGAAGCCTACAGTGAAAACAGCCGTTTCGTTGCCAGCAACGTTGAGTTTGTTGCCCTCGCGGTCACCGGTAGTAACAACAACCTGGTGGTGACTGAAAAACAGTGCACCAAGAAATCTAAACGCAGTGCTGAAGACTGTGCGGCGGCCAGCGAAGAGTATAAAGCGCGAAATGCTAAAAACATTGAGTGGCTTAAGGAGTCGTTTGCGAAAGCGAAGCAAGATCAGCTTGCTGGTATAGCGATCATTATTCAGGCTGACATCTTCTTCCCGTTTGAGCTCTCTGATGGTGGATATGAAGATGACTTTATGACAAGCCTGGATGATAAAAACGGTTTCACTGATTTCTTCAAAACGCTGATCAGCGAAACTCAGAGCTATGACGGCCAGGTTGTACTGATTAACGGCGATTCTCACTTCTTTAAAATGGATAAGCCGATGTACAACCCTAATGGGCAACTGACAGCGAACTTCACCCGCGTACAGGTGTTTGGTGAGGAGGATAACAGCTGGATTGAGATGACCGTTAACCCTGCCAGTGAGACGGTATTTACTTTTTCACCGGTAATGCTTAACTGATTGAAAATATTTGCATAAATAGGAATTTGTCTTAGTTACAAATAACGGCATAGACCTTAGTATGCTTAACGTGTTCAGGGTAATCAGGGATTTGATTACGGAACTCAGCAACGTGGCCAGAAGGATTGCAGGAAGCAACGGCTACATGGAAATGGATGGCTGACTTAAGGGGGCGTAGTATGGATGCTACAACTCCCTTGCCTTTTCTTCAGACAACGCTCAACCCTCTCTTTTACTCCCCCCTTCGTTTTTAACTACATAACCGCTTATTGATACCGCCTGGTGTTGTGCTCCAGCCAGCCGTCAACATGCCTGCCTTGTGGGTCGCGGTGGGTCCAGTGGACCACTCCCCCTTTCGGATTCCATTCATACTCACCATTAAAGCGAACGTGGTCTCCTGGTCTCAATGAATCAAGGCGGGGTGCCAGATCGATATTGTGAGCGATGAGAATAGTGATGCCTGACGGTAGCCTGAGAATAAAACGTTGATGACGACTGCCCTTCAGGTCGTCTGCTAATACCTTAACCACCACACCCGTGCCGCTGACCTGCAGATTGCTCTGGTGATGCTGATAGGCTTGCAGGATAGACGTGCTGTTACCGCTTGGGGCGGATGATGGCTGAAGCTCAACAGTGCTATTGCGGCCCGGGAGCGCACTGCCGGGGAAAACGCTGTAAGCTGTGCCCCCGGCAATGGCAACGATGAGGGCGGAAACAGCCAGCAACTTCGGCATAGCACTGCCGTTGTGTCGCAAGGACAGATGGTTCAAAAAGGTTTTATTCTCCTTCAGGGCTTTGGTCGGCTGGCGCAATATCAACATCCGTGTCCATAGAGCCTGTTATCGCGTAATCGGAATCTGCATATGGAAGGTTGAACCTACATCCACGTCAGAGGTGACCGCCATATGTCCCTGATGCTGCTCGGTAATGATGTAGTAAGAAAATGAGAGATGCTCACCGGTATCAAAACTGTCAGCTTGTTGGGTGGTGCTGAAAAAGGGTTCAAACAGACTCATCTGCTGTTCGTTGGTCAGGCCTGTCCCGTTGTGCTGAATCTTGATCCACATATTGTCGTAACTCTCTGAAAGAATTATCTTTATGATTGGCTCAAAACTCTCACTGACGCTCTTTTTCTGAAGTGCGATACAGGCGTGTCGGAACAGGCTGAGAAACACCTGCTGCAGTTCGGTAATATAACAGGGAACCTGAGGCAGTCCTTTTTCAACCTGCCATTCCAGCTTCACCTGGTTAAACCGGAAACCATCAGAGACCGAGATAACCTCTTTTCCCAGATTGACGGTATGTTCCATCACATCAACGATATCTGCCATCTGTTTTTCTGAATGACGATTGCGGGCAAAGGTCAGCAGGTTATGAATAATTTTGGAAACCTGATCGCCCTTATCCGACATATCATTGTAGATCGATTCCAGCAGCGCTGTTTTGTCGTTACCGCCCTGCTCCAGCGCCAGATGGTTCTCCGCCATAATATTTTTAAACCGTTTCAGGTCCATCAGAATCGCCTGCAACGGGATATTGATATCATGAGCCATAGAGGATGCCAGCTCACCCATAAATGACATTTTATCATTGTGGATCAGCAGGTTTTCGGCGGTGGTCTCTTTAGATACATCGTCCACCAGAATAACAACACCGGGTTCCGGACCGTTCAGGGGGTAGATGGTGATATCAAAATGGGACAGGCTACGCAGACTCTGCTTCAGGTGGATGGTTTTGTTCTGTTCAATCGCTTGCTGAATATGCTCGGGCACCACGGTCATAGTGGGATAGGCTTCCCACAGGGTTTTACCCAGTGCTTTCTGTGCCGGGACGCCGGAGAGTTCCTCAACCCGACGGTTCCACTGGGTGACCCGCCCCTCTTTATCCAGCCCCACCAGCATCAGGGGCATTGAGGTCAGGATATCTTTGATATATGACTCGGATGAACGCAGTTGATTGGCGGTAATCACGTGCTGTGCAACTTCTGATTCCAGCAGATGGTTGCTCTCGATCAGTTTGCTGTTGGACTCCTTAAGCGCTGCCGTACGCTCCTCAACCCGTTGTTCCAGCTCATTTTTAATCAGAGTCAGTTCACGATTGGCGCGGTGCGCACGACGACTGTAGATGAACAGATAGATAGCGGTAATCGACAGAATTATGATCAGGGTGCCGCTGCTGAAATTGGCCAGATGTTGCCACTTGGTTTTACCATTCTCATCTTTAAACCAGTCGATAGCGGCAACCGCCAAGGAGCTCTGCAGGCACAGAGCAAGAATAAATAATGTTTGTTTAATCATATGTGTAATTAACTAATCCTGCTGAATAAGGAAACCTGAATGATTCTGTCAGGGCGGTTGGATAAAGTAACGCAGATACGAACGAGCTTAGCTTCATCTATGCCAGCTTAACCTGACTTTAATTGCGACCTATTCTATAGGATCTGCCGCACATTTCGTCATTAACATCGATAGTTTTTATGAAAAATTCTCTGAACCGTCCATTCATCTGTTTAATCCCCCAAAAACATTCGCTCAAACTGTTTAATATTTTGCTGAATATAATCCAGAAACGCCTGCATCGCCGGGGTTGGATGTTTAGCCTGAGGGTGTACCACACAGAAGCTGCGGCGCAAAGGAAATCCGTCTATCTGAGGAATAATAAGTCGTCCCAGTTCAAGTTCAGAGAGAATGCTCAGCTTGGGCAATACCGCGACTCCCAGGCCGGCGATAACCGAATGCTTTAATGCATCGTTAGAGCCTATCTCCATACTGGGAGGAAAGCGTAACCGCTGTTGCTGACAGTGTTGTTCAAGTGCCAGCCGACTGCCTGACCCCTGCTCACGTACCAGCAGTCCACTACTGAGAAACTGCTGTGGGCTGATCTGAGACTGCTCCAGCAGCGGGTGTCCCTGAGGGACGACCGGAACCAGCTCATTATCCAGAAATGGCAACGATGCGAGGGGTTTATCGGTCGGCACCATCCCCATAATCACCAGATCATCGTTATTTTCATTCAGCCCCTGCAGGGCTGTCGCCCTGTTGACCACTCTGATCCGTACACTGATCAGCGGGTGCAGGTCGAGAAATGCCCGCAACAGGTAAGGCACCATATATTGCGCTGTATTCACGGCCACCAGTTTTAACTCGCCAGCGATGTTGCCTTTCAGCGCCCCCAGATCGGTCTGCAGGTCTGACAGTTCGATAAAAATCGCATTGATACTCTCGTACAAACGTTCGCCCGCTGCGGTACAGAAAAGGCGTCTGCCAACATACTCAAACAGGGGCTGATCCACGCCCTGCTCCAACTGGCGGATCTGGCTGCTAACGGCAGGCTGCGTCAGCCCCAGAAGTTCGCCCGCCTTACTGTAGCTTTGCAGCTCATAGACCGCTTTAAACACCTGAAGCTGACGAAAACTCAGGCGACTGGTCATTTTTTGAATAGACAGTGGCACAAAATCGATCTCATAGGTTTATCTATAAGTAATACCTTATAGATAAACAAAAAAATATCAATTTCTACTTATCAAAGATTGCGACTAGGATTTATTTACACACTTACGGCAACGAGCCGGAGGCAGAGGAGAGTTTCATGATCAAAAAAGTACTGATCGCCAACCGGGGTGAGATTGCGGTGCGTATCGTCCGCGCTTGTGCCGAGATGGGCATCCGCTCTGTGGCGATTTATACCGAGCCTGACCGTTATGCACTGCATGTCAAACGTGCTGATGAGTCCTATTCTTTGGGTGATGATCCCCTGGCCGGGTATCTTGACCCACGCCGGATCGTCAATATGGCATTGGAAACCGGCTGTGACGCCATCCATCCGGGCTACGGTTTCCTGTCAGAAAATGCTGAATTTGCCCGACTGTGTGAACAGCATGGCGTCGCCTTTATCGGGCCTAAATCTGATGTCATCCACAAGATGGGTGACAAGACCCAGGCGCGTGACTCGATGCGTGCCGCCGGTGTTCCCATCACCCCCGGTTCAGAGGGTAACCTTGCTGATGTCGATGAGGCATTAAAGCTGGCGGATGAGATCGGCTATCCGATCATGATCAAAGCGACCTCCGGTGGTGGTGGCCGCGGTATCCGTCGTTGCGATACACCGCAAGAACTTAAACTGCAATACCCCCGGGTTATCTCCGAAGCGACCAAAGCGTTTGGGTCTGCTGAAGTGTTTATGGAGAAGTGCATAGTTGACCCGCGCCACATTGAGGTGCAGGTGCTGGCTGATAGTCAGGGTAATGTGGTCCACCTGTATGAACGGGACTGTTCAATACAGCGGCGTAACCAGAAGCTTATCGAGATCGCGCCCAGCCCGCAGTTAACCCCGGAACAGCGTCAGTATATTGGTGGTCTTGCTGTTAAAGCGGCGGAGGCTGTTGGTTATGAAAATGCCGGGACTGTAGAGTTTTTGCTGACCGGGAATCAGGTCTACTTTATGGAGATGAATACCCGGGTTCAGGTTGAGCATACCATCACTGAGCAGATTACCGGGGTTGATATAGTCCGCGAACAGCTGCGCATCGCATCGGGTCTGCCACTGAGCTACCGCCAGGAAGATATCTCCTATCGAGGTTATGCCCTGCAGTTCCGGATCAACGCTGAAGACCCGAAAAATGACTTTCTGCCAAGCTTTGGCCGTATCTCTCACTACTATGCGCCGGGTGGCCCCGGTGTGCGTGTTGATACCGCGATCTATACCGGTTACGAGATACCGCCCTACTACGACTCCATGTGTCTGAAGCTGGTGGTCTGGGCGCTGACCTGGGAGGAAGTAATCGCCCGTGGCCAGCGAGCGCTGGATGATATGCGCCTGCACGGTATTAAAACCACAGCGAACTATTACCAACAGATTCTCAAGCATCCTGAATTTCAGGACGCGAATTTTAACACCAGCTTTGTTCCGGAGCATCCAGAGCTGCTGGGCTATTCCGACAAGCGTCATCCCAGTGAGATGGCTCTGGCGGTTGCCGCTGCGATTGCGGCCCATGCGGGCTGGTAACGCGTATTTAAGCGCTTTCATCCGCATCTGATAGCAAAGAAACTAATTTCAGCTGACCGCCGGAGCGGTTGCAGGAGAAACTACAGTGAGTACTGTAAACATGAATCAAGCAAAGAAAATTGAAGTCACCGATGTGATTTTGCGGGATGCCCACCAGTCCCTGATCGCGACCCGTATGCGTACCGAAGATATGTTGCCGATCTGTGAAAAACTGGATCAGGTAGGCTACTGGTCTCTGGAGGTTTGGGGCGGCGCTACCTTTGATGCCTGTGTGCGCTTCCTGAAGGAAGACCCATGGGAGCGTCTGCGCCAACTACGTGCTGCCCTGCCAAACACCCGTCTGCAGATGCTGCTGCGGGGTCAGAACCTGCTCGGTTACCGTCATTATGCAGACGATGTCGTTGAAGCGTTTGTTGCGAAAGCGGCTAAAAACGGTATCGATGTGTTCCGTGTTTTCGACGCGCTGAATGATATCCGCAACCTGGAAACCGCCATGAAAGCGGTGAAAAAAGCGGGTAAGCACGCTCAGGGGACGATCTGCTACACCACCAGTCCGGTGCACACTCCTGAACTGTTTGTAAAGCAGGCGATTGCTATGCGCGATATGGGGGCTGACTCCATCGCTATTAAAGATATGGCGGGATTGCTTACACCTTATGCAACCTATGATCTGGTTGCCGCACTGAAAGCAGAGCTGGACCTGCCGGTTGTGGTTCACAGCCATTCCACTGCTGGACTTGCTCCGCTGTGTCAGTTGAAAGCCATTGAAGCAGGCGCTGATCGCATCGATACAGCGATCTCCTCATTTGCCAATGGCACCAGTCATCCGGCCACTGAAGGTCAGGTAGCCGCTCTGCGGGGGACCGCTTATGATACCGGACTGGATCTTGAGTTGCTGGCTGAGATTGCTGACTACTTCCGTGAAGTCCGTAAGAAATATCATCAGTTTGAAAGCGAGTTCACCCGCGAAGATGTCTCGGTGCAGATCAATCAGGTGCCGGGTGGCATGATGTCCAACCTGGCTAACCAGCTGAAAGAGCAGAATGCACTGGATAAGATCCGGGAGGTGTTCGCTGAGATTCCCCGGGTGCGTAAAGATCTGGGCTACCCTCCTCTGGTTACACCCACTTCACAGATTGTGGGTACACAGGCGGTGTATAACGTGCTGGCGGGCGAGCGCTACAAAACCATCACTAATGAGGTTAAGCGTTACCTGCAGGGTGGTTACGGAGCGGCACCTGCTGAAGTGGATGCGCAACTGCAGAAGAAAGCGATCGGAAATGAAAGTGTTGATGTTGGTCGTCCGGCGGATCTGCTCAAGCCTGAGCTGAACAAACTGCGTGAGGATATCGGTGATCTGGCGTTGACCGAAGAGGATGTTCTCACCTTCGCGATGTTCCCCGATCTGGGACGTGAGTTCCTGCAGCAGCGTGCAGAGGGGACTCTGAAACCCGAGGAGCTATTACCCCCTGATGCCGCTAAAGGCGCAAAACTGGGTCAGGCCGGTGCCTCTGAGTTTAAGATTGAGGTGCATGGTGAGGTCTATGATATCGCGGTTACCGGCGTAGGTGAGTTTGGTAGTGGTAAGCGTAAGATCTACATGTCGATGGACGGTGTGCCGGAAGAGGTAATCTTTGAACCTCAGAACGAGTTTGTTTCCGAAGGTAGCAGTGGTCGTAAACACGCCAGCCAGCCTGGTCATGTCACCACTGCGATGCCAGGCAACATCTTCGAAGTATTGGTTAAGGAGGGCGATGTGGTCGAAGCGGGCCAGGCCATTCTGGTGGCTGAAGCGATGAAGATGGAGATGGAGATTCACGCCAATATCGCCGGTACGGTTAAAGCGATTCACGTGGCCAAAGGTGACCGCGTCACCCCCGGCGAAGTCCTTGCTGAAATCGAATAACGCAATAAGCTGAGAGTCTTGAGCTCTGCGTTATGTAGCGGTTATGGGAGGCAACCCCCATAACCGTATAGTAATACACTACAAAGCTGAGAGAATCTGTGCGTGGATAAAATAGTAAAAGGCGTGATTAACTTCCGGCAGAATGTATACCCGGAACATAAAGACCTGTTTGGCACTCTGGCTGATGGGCAGAGCCCTGATGTATTGTTTGCAACCTGCTCCGACTCACGTATCGATCCTAACCTGCTGACCGGTACGTCGCCCGGCGATCTGTTTATCTGCCGTAACGCAGGTAATATTATTCCGCCCCACAGCAACGAAACCGGCGGCATGACCGCCTCAATTGAGTATGCGGTGGCGGTGCTGGGAGTGCGTCATATTATTATCTGTGGTCACACCGACTGTGGTGCAATCAAAGGGGCTCTGGATCTTAACGCCCTGAATGGTCTGCCCCATGTTAAAGAGTGGCTGGGACACTGCCGTTCGGCGATGGAGATTGTGCGGGAGCGGCACGATATCCCCCATGATCATCCGGTGGGATCAGAGCACCTGAACGAAGCGATTGAAGAAAACGTGCTTCAGCAGGTGCAGCATATCCGCACCCATCCGGTCGTAGCCGCGAAACTGGCGACCGGTAAAGTCGAAGTCCATGGCTGGGTGTACAACATCAAAACCGGCTCCATTCGCTGCTGCAGCCATAATGATATGGTGTTCAGAAGTTTTGATAAGCACTATGCCGATCTGATTGCACAGATCGAGGCTTAAGTTTTCCCTGTTGTTCCTTCCTATGTTTGCGCTTTGCTGGTTTCAGAAAGCGCCTTTTTTTCGCCGGAATTGACTGTTATGGGCATGATTGATTTAACCCATTGCAGCAGCCTGCCCTGCCCTCAGTCGTTTTACCGGACGCTCATCGATAAAGATATGAATCACCGCCGTTAGCAAGGCGATCGCGGCAGCCGCCCACCAGACACTGCTGTAACTACCTGTCTGATCAAACATATAGCCACCAACCCAGACCCCAACGAATGAACCTAGCTGGTGATTAAGAAAAACAATGCCATAGAGCGTCCCCATATGACGCAGACCAAACATCTGCGCCACCAGGCCAGAGGTGGCTGGCACGGTAGCCAGCCAGAGAAACCCGGTGGCAATGGAAAACAGGTATACCGTTGTCGTGCTGATTGGCAGCAGCATAAACAGAGCGATGACCACCGCACGCAGCCCGTAGATTATTCCAAGCAGCTTTTTCTTTGAGTAGCGTCCGGACCAGGAACCAAACAGCAGACAGCCAAATATGTTAAACAGACCGATCAGCGAAAGGCTGGTAACAGCGACCGTAGAATCAAACCCCTGATCGGAAAGAAATGAGGGCATATGCACGGTGATAAAGGCCAGTTGAAAACCACAGACAAAAAAGCCAGCGATCAGTAGCCAGTAATGCAGATGGCTTCCGGCTTCCTGCAGCGCCTCTTTCAGCGGTTGAGGTGAAATTTCTTCAGCCGTTGTTTCTGCTTCATTTACATGGCGAAAGGTTGTGGCCAGAATGATCATCATCAGCGCCCCGCCACTCATCAGTAAAAGTGCAGTCTGCCAGCCATAGAGACTAATAAACGCCTGAGCCACCGGAATCACCATCAACTGTCCTGCAGAACCGGCAGCGGTTCCCAGGCCCAGAGCGAAAGCACATTTTTCCGGTGCGACCATCCTTGCCAGCGCCGGCAGAATAACGCCGAATCCGGTTCCCGCAATACCCATTCCGATCAGAATACCGGCACCGGTGTGCAGACTCCAGACGCTGTCAGTGGTTGCGGTGATATAGATACCCAGGGCATAGAGCAAGGCTCCGATAACCAGTGTCCTGAAGGTTCCAAAACGGTCGGCAAATGCTCCGGTAAACGGCTGAAACAAGCCCCAGCAGAGATTTTGCAGCGCCAGCGAGAAAGCAAATACTTCCCGGCCATAACCAAACTCGGCGGAAATGGGTGCCATAAAAAAACCCATAGAGGAGCGCAGACCAAAATTGATCGCCAGGATCAGGCAGGACGCAACGACAAACAGGCTGAGAAGCTTTACATGGCCGGCATTGGTAGCAGTAGGCATAAGATATATTTCGGCTTGGGTTTAGGGAGGCCGGGAGGCGGTGAGTTAGGACGATTATATAAACAGAGAATCATCAGTGACAGATACAGATTGCGTTCAAAACAGTGTAAAACTGATGGCCAGTTATCTGCTGTAAACCCGATGCAGTAAAAATCCCCTCACCGACTCAAATAAGGGGATTATGTTTTTAACTCAGATACTGCTTGAAAAACTCCAGTGTCCGGCTCCAGGCAAGCTCGGCACTATTTTCATCATAACGGGCTGTCGAATCATTATGGAAACCGTGGTTTACATTTGGGTAGATGTAGGCGGTATAGTCTATCTTTGCCGCTTTCAATGCCGCCTCGTACTCGGGCCAGTAACCATTCACACGGGTATCCAGCCCGGCAAAATGTAGCTGCATTACCGCTTTTATATCAGCCACCGGGCTTTGCGGTGGCGTGCCATAATATGGTACAGCAGCATCGACACTCTCCGGCAACATCGCTGCCAGTTGGTTGGTCAGATAGCCGCCAAAACAGAAACCGACGACTCCCAGTTTATCGGTTGTCAGCTCGTGTGCGGTTAACATCCGTGCGGCGCCCGCAAAGTCTCCCTCTATTTTGTTACGCACCAGGGTTTTCTGCATCGCCCGGCCTTCATCATCGTTACCGGGATATCCTCCCAGGGGATACAGTGCGTCGGGCGCAAACGCGACGAAACCTGCTTTTGCCAGCCGTCGGGCGACATCTTCAATGTACGGATTCAGGCCTCGGTTTTCATGGGCTACCAACACAGCGGCGGCAGGTTTATCACTGCTGACGCCCGTTGGTACGACCAGATATCCCCGCCCTTTTCCATGGCCTTCAGGCGCATCAAATTCAAGATAGCGGGCGTTAATATCCGGGTCGTTGAAGGAAACCTGTTCAGCCAGCGCGTAGTCGGGGATTAATACTCCGGAAATCGTGCTCAGAGTAAGTCCGGCAATTCCCAGTGTAGCGAGACGTGCCATGAAGGTGCGTCGATCAATATCACCATGGGCATATTCGTCGTACCAGTCAAAGGCTTCCTGAGGAATTGTAATATTGGCGCGAGCGTCTTCACCGTTGCGGTTATTCATGTGGCCTCCTGATAGTGTTGCGACCTGCTCTTCTGGTATTGGGTCTTTCTTAACGAATCCAGATGTGTCTAGACAATATAGCCTATGCAGACAGAAACAGAACTTACAAGCAGAACTTACAAACAGAACCTATAAACAGAGCTTACAGGTAGTACCTTCAGGGTTTATTAACGTTTTCAATGCACTCAGCGGTATCCCGCTTTATTCGACGGCTATAGAGAATGTAGATACCGCTGATAACAATCACTAAGGTGCCTGACAGCGTCATCAGGTCGGGTTGTTCGTCAAATATCACTATCCCCAGAATCAGAGCAAAGATGACCCGCGAATAGCGAAAGGGTGCAACGACGGAGATTGAGCCGGAACGCATGGCGATGGTCAGTGCATTGTAGGCGATAACGCCAAACAGGATCGCTGCGGCTATCTGTACCGCCGAGGAGGAATCGATAGCAAAGGTTTTATTTTCGATAAATGACAGGCAGCCGCCTGACGCTATCAGCACCAGAAATCCATAGAAACCCAATTGATAATTGGATAGTTTGGGGGATGCAGCCCGGGTGGCCAGGTCGCGACCGGCGAAGCCCAGTGTGCTGGCCACGGCAAACAGAGAAGCGGGATTAAAGTCCCCCGGACCGGGCCGGACAATCATCAGCACTCCGATAAAGCCGGCAAAGATCGCCAGCCAGTGCGATGCAGAGATCTTTTCATTCATGTAAACCGCCGCCCCCAGCACTACCACCAGGGGGGTTGCCTGAAGTATTGCCGAAGCACTGGAAAGCGGCATTAAGATAATCGCCAGAGCAAAAAATGAGCGACCGATAATCTCGCAGATCACCCGAACCAGCATCGCCTTGCTGAGGATATCCGGCGGTACGGTTGACTCGCCTCTGGACTTCATCAGACAGAGGAATGTCAAAGCGCCACCAACACCAAACGCAAGCACCGCATACCCGAGTGGCACAACGGCAACGGCGCTTTTAATAAACATATCTTCCAGGGAAAATGCTGCCATCGCCAGAAGCATAAAGAAGCACCCTTTCATGTTGTCAGTGGCCTGCGAACTGTTTTTCATCAAGTGTGATTACCTGGCATTGCGATTGTTATCTATGAGAGTATCGGAGAGGAAAAAGCCTGCATGGGGAGACCTGTCGCCACTGATATTTTATCATCAAAGATTAAATTAATGGCGCGTCATGATATAGGGGTAAATAAATAAAGTACGATAGAGACAGAGCGCTGTTGCTGCCGAGTTTAGTTGCAGTGTTTAGCCGCATATTTACGCAAATTTTACGTCCCGATGCTGTTTTCACAATCGAATATTTACAGCAGTTCAGCGGATAATTAAGGTATGGATTCTTGAGGTAGCACTGCAATGATTAAGCTCTTTCGCCCTGTTCTGTATGTTTGCGGGGTATTATCATTGATAATGGCAGCGCTGATGCTGATACCGGCAGGCTATGCCTTTTTCATCAGCCATGATCCGGAAATGATCCCTTTTCTTCTCTCTGCCGGGCTCAGTATTATGCTCGGCATTGTTCTGATTCTGCTGTTCAGGTCTTCATCCTTTACCCTGACATCACGCCAACTCTACCTGCTGACCAGCTCTAGCTGGATGCTGCTGTCGTTTCTTGGCGCGCTGCCCCTGATGCTCTGCCATCACCCGCTTTCACTCTCTGATGCGGTGTTTGAGTCGGTCTCCGGTATTACCACTACCGGCTCTACGGTGTTGAGTGGCTTGCAAGACCTCCCACCCAGCCTGCTGTTGTGGCGCTCGCTGCTGCAATGGGTGGGTGGTCTGGGGGTGATCGGCATGGCGGTGACCATTCTCCCCTTTCTGCGTATCGGTGGTATGCGTCTGTTCCAGACTGAGTCATCGGACTGGGCGGAAAAGTCCCTGCCCCGCTTTCATGAGCTGGCCAGAACGCTGCTGTTCAGTTATCTGCTGATTACCACCCTCTGTGCGGTGAGTTACTGGATTGCCGGGATGAACTCCTTTGATGCGATCAACCACGCGTTCACCACTGTGTCGACCGGCGGCTATGCCACCGATGATCGTTCCATGGGACGATTTGGCCCGATGATTCTCTGGGTTTCAGTCTTCTTTATGCTACTGGGTGGCCTGCCATTCACGCTGTTTATCCGTTTTCTGGTTAACCCCTCCTTCAAAAGCTTGTCGGATCAGCAGGTAAAGGGGTTTTTAATGATTGTCGCCGGGCTGGTTGCAATTCTGACGGCGCAACTGATGATTACCGACACGATGCCGTTTTTTGAAGCGCTGACACACACGGCATTCAATGTCACATCGGTGATCACCACCACCGGTTATGCATCATCTGATTACACTCTCTGGGGGGAGTTTAGTATCGCTCTGTTTTTTATCGTGACCTTTATCGGCGGCTGTTCGGGTTCCACTGCAGGGGGGATGAAAATCTTCCGCTTTCAGCTGTCGTTTTCATTTCTGGGGGATCAGTTCCGCAAGCTGGTTCACCCCCGCGGCGTATTTGCCATCCATTACAATGGCAAGCTGGTGCATGACGATATTATCTTTTCGGCGGTGGCGTTCTCCTTTATGTTCTTTCTGGCGTTGGCCATTACCACCCTGCTACTGACCGCTATCGGCATCGATTTTGTTACCAGCTTTACCGGAGCGGCCACCGCTCTGACCAATGTTGGCCCGGGTCTGGGAGATATTATCGGCCCGGCGGGCAGCTTTGAGCCCCTTCCCGATCTGGGTAAATGGATACTCTCTTTTGCGATGATTCTGGGGCGTTTGGAGTTGCTGACTGTTATAGTGTTATTCTCACCGGTTTTCTGGAAAGGATAACTAAATCATGGGATTACCCAATATTCGAGAACGCTGCCTAGTCTGGACCATGCCCTGGTTAGCGCCGCTGATCGCGACCCTGATCTCCTGGGTATTATCCCCTGTATTGCCGAAAGCAAACTACGCCATGATCTACCTGGCCGGAGTATTGTTAACGGCGGTGACAACCCGGGTAAAACCGGCTCTGGTTTGCGCCGTATTGAGTTTTCTCACCTACAACTTCTTTCATACGGAGCCCCATTTCACCTTTTTTATGGTGCATCAGGAGGATATTCTCACGGTGACCCTGCTGATATTTGTGGCAGTGGTGACCGGACACCTCGCGGCACGGTTGCGGGAAAAAGTGATCGCTCTGGAAGACAGCAGTCGCTGGAATCAGCAGCAGATGCTGCTGGCACAGGAGCTGGCTGGCTGCGTTAACGGGCCTTCAGTAATGAAAACCCTGGCCCAACATCTGACTCAGTGCTTCAGTTTCACAACCCAGACGTACTATCCGGGCAGTGATGAGCTGGCGTCGCTGACCGCTAAATATGGGCTGAGCTCTCCGCATATCACCAGCGCGGCCACCGAGGTTATTTTCAAAGAGGATAAAGCCCGGGTGCTGGTGGCTTTTAATAGTCATCGTGGCTGTATGGGGTTATTGAAAATTGAATCAGATGCGCCGCTGACCTCCTTGCAGCGCTCTGGTCTGGATGGTTTTATCGGACTTGCACGGCTGGCCTGGAGCCGCGTCGTGCTGAGTGAAACCCTGCAGCAGGAGATCACTGTCAAAGAGCGGGAACAGCTCCGCTCCGCACTGCTCTCTTCTATATCCCATGATCTTCGGACTCCGCTGGCAACGATGATCGGTTCTGTCTCCAGTCTGATAGAGCTGCGGGACGCGTTGGATCAGGCACAGCAGGATGAACTGCTACAGAATACTCTCAGTGAGGCTCAGCGACTAAATCGCTATATCCAGAAATTGCTGGATATGACCCGGCTGGGGCATGGCGAACTGACTCTGGATCGCGACTGGGTGGGGCTTGATGATATTCTCAGCGTGGTTATCAAACGCAGTAAGCCTCTGTTGCAGGACGTCACGGTGGATATTAGCCTGCCCCCCGAGATGCCACTTCTCTATGTGCATCCGGCGCTGATTGAGCAGGCACTGTTCAATGTGCTGGAAAATGCGATCCGTTTTGCGCCTCCGGGTACGGCGATCACTGTCAGTGCATTCACTGCGGAGACTCAGCTGCATATCGATATTCACGATGAGGGGCCCGGAATACCACCTGAATCCTGGGACAGTATCTTTGATATGTTTTTTACCATGGCTCACGGCGACCAGTATCCCGCTGGCACAGGGCTGGGGCTGGCGATATGTCAGGGCATTCTGGGCGCTCACGGAGGCAGTGCTTCGGTGTTTGAAAGCGATTCCACTTCGGGCACCACGCTGCGACTGTCCCTGCCCCTTCCTGAAACTCAATTATCCTCAAAGAGCGACGATGATGACACGTATACTGGTGATTGATGACGAACCCCAAATCCGGCGTTTTCTCAATATAAGCCTCAGCTCCCAGGGCTACTCTATTCTGGAAGCGGAGGATGGTGCCAAAGGCCTCAAGGCCGCAGCACTTGACGCGCCGGATATGATTATTCTCGATCTTGGGCTGCCCGACATGGATGGCCAGGAGGTATTAAAAAGCCTGCGGGACTTCTTTAAAGGCCCGGTGATCGTGCTCTCGGTGCGCGACAGTGAACGGGAGAAAGTGATGGCTCTCGACAGCGGCTGCAACGATTATGTCGAAAAACCTTTTGGCGTCAATGAACTGCTGGCTCGCATTCGTGCGGTGTTGCGTACATTTTCCGGTATTGAGGTGCCGCCCACGGGCTATGATGATGGCCGTCTGGTGGTGGATCTGCTCAATCGCCGGGTTGCCCTGAACGGGGACGATGTGCATCTCTCGAAAAAGGAGTTTGAGCTGTTACAGATGCTGATCAGCTATCCGGGGCGTATTCTCACCCAGCAACATCTGTTGCGGGAGATCTGGGGGGCTCACCATACCAAGGACACCCACTACCTGCGTATTTTTATCGGGCGGCTGCGGAGCAAGCTCGAGGATGATCCCACCAACCCACATTATATAGAAACCGAAGCGGGTGTTGGTTATCGCTTCATCGGTATTGAAAAGCAGGGAGAGAGATCAGGTCCTGAAAAATAAGCGCAGAAAAATAGGCTCTGAAGGATACGGAGATATAAGGCAGATAGAAATTAAGACGGGTCAATCAAAATCCAAAATCACTGGGAGAGACCGATGAAGCATAACGCCACCCTGACTGCAGATGAACGGCAGTTGCTGAAAAGGGTTCACCACGGGGATTTTGATAGTGCACCTCTGGTCCCGGTAGTGTTGCAACCGCTCATCTCCAAAGGCCTGATTGAACCGGTCAGATCGATCATGATGCCCATTATGCCCAGCCGTTATCGGTTTCGTCTTACCTCACTCGGCGAACGGCTTCTACAGCAGAAAAAGTGTTAAAAATTATAAACACGCCAGGTACCGGGCTCCCCCATTCAAACCTTAGAGAATCCTTTTGAGATCTCCTGCGATGCTTAACCGATTAACAAAATAAAATAAATATTCAATTTAAAAACAAAACATTACAGAATAATCCTATATTCTAAATTAACTTTTAATAGCTTTTGTTTATTGGGATTCCAGAGGTATATTCCGAGTCTACCTCTCTTCTGCACCTCCTCCTGCTACCCCTCTTTCAGTTTGCAGAAAAGTGCAGTCATCAGCCAGATAGACCCCATCAGAGAAACAAAATCCCCCCTGAAATCCTCTGCTCTGCCCCCCCCATAAACTGCAATATCCTTCAGGAATAAAGAGTGATATCGAGATCTGCCAAAGCGCTTCAGGCTTATGAGTTTCAGCCAGTAGGTGCAGGGACGCGTTACGCCTCTTTTCTGCTTAATGCATCAGAACACTCGCTATGCACTGACAACCCCCTTCGGCTTTACGAGCAAAACGCGCCACACACAAAAAAACAAAATATGTATTATGTATTAATAATACGGGCTCTGGTGTCTTTTTATTAACGACTTTGCGCATTAACGACTTTACTCACTAGTAACAGAATAATAATATACTGTTTAAATATACAGTAAAGTGTTCGTTTTGCTATGGCTATTACATTACTGGGGCGCTATCTGCGCCCCGCTTCATCTGTTGCGTTACCGTTGTTTATGCACTCAGTGACGGCGGGATTCCCTTCGCCAGCGCAGGATTACATTGAAAGAACCCTGGATCTGAATGAGCTTTGCATTCGCCATCCGGCGGCAACTTACTTTGTGCGTGCCGAGGGCGACTCGATGCAGGGAGCTGGCATATTTTCCGGCGATATTCTGGTGGTGGATCGCTCACTGAAAGCGGTGGATGGCGATATTGTGATCGCCTGTGTCAATGGCGAGTTTACAGTGAAAGAGCTACGCACCCGCCCTGCACTGCAGCTGGTGGCGCACAATCCAGCTTACGCTCCGATCCATTTTGGCCCAGACAGTACGCTGGAGCTGTTTGGTGTAGTAACGACCGTAATCCACTCTGTGCGGCAGCGAGGCTAGTTATCCGGTGTTTGCCCTGGTCGATTGCAATAACTTCTACGCCAGCTGTGAACGGCTGTTCCGGCCTGATCTGCAGGGGCGCCCCATCGTTGTGCTTTCCAATAATGATGGTTGCGTGGTGGCCCGAAGTGCTGAAGCGAAACGACTGGGCATTAAAATGGCGGTGCCGCTGTTTCAGGTGCAGGAACAGATTGATCGGGAAAATGTAGCGGTATTCTCCTCCAACTATGCACTTTATGGCGATATCTCAGCCCGGGTAATGACCGTTCTGGAACAAGAAGCGCCCGCAGTAGAGATCTATTCAATTGACGAAGCATTCCTTGATCTGACCGGACTGGAAACCCACTTTTCGCTGGTGGAATATGGATTGCAGTTAAAACAGCGGGTCTATCAATATACCGGCATCCATGTTTCAGTGGGTATCGCACCGACCAAAACCCTGGCAAAGCTGGCTAATCATGCCGCCAAACAGTATCCGGCCACACAGGGAGTGGTGGATCTGAGCGACCCTCTGCGACAGCGGCGCTTGCTTGGTTTGTTGCCGGTACAGGAGGTCTGGGGAGTAGGAAGGCGCTTATCAAGCCGCCTTGAGCAGCAAGGGATCAGCACTGCGCTGGCTCTGGCAGACAGCAATACCGCCTGGATTCACAGCCACTACTCTGTCACTCTGGAACGAACCGTACGAGAGCTCAATGGTCAGCCCTGTATGGAGCTGGAAGCGTGTCCGCCACCCCGCCAGCAGATACTCTGCAGTCGCTCATTTGCCCACCGCATAACAGAGTTTAACGATATGCGCTCGGCTATCGCCCAGTATGCAGCACGGGCCGCAGAGAAACTGCGGCAACAAAAGAGTCTTGCCAGAGTGGTAACGGTGTTTATCCGCACTAATCCTCATAGTCAGTATGAAGGGTTCTACAGCAACAGTGCCAGTCGGATTCTGAGCGTCCCCAGTGCTGATTCCCGGCGATTGACAGCCACTGCGCTCAGATTACTGAAGTCGATCTGGCGGCCGGGCCATCGCTATATGAAAGCGGGTATTATGCTGTCTGATCTCTACCTGCCGGGGCACTTCCAGCCCTCTCTGTTTGATGCGCCGGAATCACCTGCAGTGATGCGGCTGATGCAGGTCGTCGACAATATCAATCAATGCAGTCCGGGACAGGTCCGCTTTGCCGGAGAACTGCTCAGCAGCGGCTGGCAGATGCAGCGCAACCATCTTTCTCCCGCCTACACGACCCGCTGGGATCAGTTACCAGTGGTCCGGGCATGAATACGATATGGTTTTGTATCAATATACCTGGTCACTTACTCATGCGCCTGAATATATAAAAAGCTGTCAGCAACTATATAGACGACTGAGAAACCAGGTGCTATACCGGTTAAGGCTAAGGATATAAAAAAAACCGGCTGACGGGTGTCAGCCGGTTCGATTCAATGAACTCGTCGAAGAATCATCAAGCAGGTTCTGTACGCAGCCCGTGCCAGATACAGTAACACATCGAAACGGTCACGATGGCGAACGGGAAGCCCGTAGCGATCGCCAGTGCCTGCAGAGAGCCCAGTCCACCCCCCAGCAGCAATGCGATAGCGATCAGGCCCTCAAAGCTGGCCCAGAAAACACGTTGCGGCATCGGAGCATCGACCTTACCACCGGCACATATAGTGTCGACAACCAGTGAACCTGAATCAGAGGACGTTACAAAGAATACCAGCACCAGCACAATGCCAACGACTGAAGTAAACATAGGCAACGGCAGTAGCTCAAGCATATGGAACAACGATAGTTCCGGCGTCCAGTTGGCGATAGTTTGCTGCACGCCGGTGTAACCGTCATTAACCAGTTGGCTTATCGCAGTGCCACCGAACACGGCCATCCACATAACACAGGCAAGCGTCGGTATTAGTAATACGCAGATAATAAACTCACGAACAGAGCGCCCCAGTGATACCCGTGCGATAAACATGCCTACAAAAGGTGACCAGGCAATCCACCAGGCCCAGTAAAAGGTGGTCCAGCCGTGGAAGTAGTACCCATCATCACGGCCCACCCAATTGGAGAGCGCTGGCAGGTTAACACCATAGGCGACCAGTCCTTCGACAAAGATCCCAAGGATGCCGGAAGTAGCACCAAAGATGAGCACAAACAGGAACAGTGCAAGTGCCAACAGCATATTGGCCTCAGACAGTATTTTTACGCCGCCATCAAGACCGCGGACAACGGAAGTGATCGCCAACCCGGTTACGACGATAATAATCGATACCTGAAGCTCGATGGTGGCCTCAATGCCAAACACGTAGTGCAAACCGGCAGCCGCCTGTGACGAACCATAACCGAGCGATGTTGCCAGACCCGCCAGTGTCGCCAGTGCGGCCAGGGAATCCAGCAAGTGGCCCGGCCAGCCCCAGACCCGCTCCCCCAGAATCGGGTAGAAAGCGGAACGGATCGTCAGTGGCAGCCCCTTGTTGTAGGCAAAGATACCCAGAGCGAGCGCGACAACGCTGTAGCATGCCCAGGGGTGTAGCCCCCAGTGAAAGATAGTTGAAGCCATACCCAGTTTGATGGCGGCATCAACTGTAGCTGCGTCGGCGACATTACCGTTGGCATCCAGGATGCCGGGCTGGTTAAAGGAGGGGGTCAGCGAATGATTCAGTGGTTCAAGTACGCCATAGAACACCAGACCGATCCCCATGCCAGCGGCAAACAGCATCGAGAACCAGGCCGGATAGGAATATTCAGGGGTAGCACTTTTTCCGCCAATCTTGATCCTGCCCAGCGGCGAAACAATAAGGTACAGGCAGAAGATCACGAAGATGTTCATGCTGATCGCGAACACCCAGTCAAACTGAGTCGTTAGCCAGGGGCGCAGCGCGCCGAATATATCAGCCGCTATTTTATCGAATATCAGACAGAACAATACCAGGGCGATAACCGAGCCTGCTGTGAGTGCGAATACGGGGTTGTGAATGTCGACCTTGAGGGGGCCGATGCTGGGTTGGATGTTGTCCTGGCCGATGAGATAGTCGGTATCTATTTCCGCAGACGGTGCTGCAGGAGTTTGAGGTTCAGATGACATAGTCATTTATTCTCCCGGATTGTATAGCACTTATATTCGGCCCATTGGCCCGAATTTGCTCCTTGTTCCCGAATTACCTGACGACGAAGACAGATATTTGTGAATGAGACGCCAGATGGCCTCCGTGTGAGCCCGTCAGATGGTCAGCAAAACTGGGCAGGTGTGACGCCACCACCACCAGATCAGCACAGATGGTTTCTTCTGCGTGTTCCAGTACAAGATCGAGTTCGACAGCCGGATCATGAGAAATGAGAGTATGGGGCTCAGCATTGATGTTATTAGCGGATGCCTGTTCTTTCGCGAATGCCTTTAGTTTCTCAGCATACTCTTCGGCGTTATGTGCAATTTCGCTCGGCAGAGCCGATGTTACACCCACATAGTGCACTTTAGCTCCGTAGTGTCTGGCGAGGTCCGCGGCAACCTTTAACGCCTTATCGATCTGATCGATATGGGCCAGGCTAACCGGAACCATAATATTTGAATACATGATCGCCTCCTGATTTTCTTTGTAAGGATGGTTCCTGTATTCGTGCTGTTATCGCGCTTCAGCAGCAACAGCGAGGCGTAATAAATCGATACCTCTTTTGGTTGAATACCCTTAACGTATTACCTTAGTAGGCATGTCTTGCCTTTGTCAAACGACCCCTCTAGCGCAATCAGGCCGCTATACGAGTGGTTGCAGCAGGATAAAATTACTGAATTGTGGGGCTAAGGCTCTGAAGTTTTGACGCAATCATGTGGGCTGGCCGCTTTTCCCTGTGCAACAGGTTGATCAACTGTCAACGGGATAGAGCTGTCACTTTTATCAGCCCGGCCCGAGGGATATTATGCGTGCTGTCTGATAATCAGCTCGCCTGCCTATACCACCGCAAAAATAAGTTGGATACAATGATAAAAAGATTAATATATAAATAAAACAATATGATAAAAGATTATATTAATGCTTTTTGGAGGACGTATGTACCATAATAGCGGCTCTGATAACGCGTTTCTTGAGTATTTTGAAACGTATGTAATAAAACCAATACTGTCAGTTTTTGTCAGCATGTAGGCTATACTGCAGCTTTATTTTAGAATGGAATTAATCCGTGTCCCGCTCTGAACGCCTACTTAAACTGATCCATCTGTTGCGTAGTTATCGCTATCCCGCCCCTGGTTATCAATTGGCGGAAACGCTGGGCATCAGCCTGCGAACACTCTATCGTGATATCGCCAGCTTGCAGCAACAGGGTGCCAGTATAGAGGGAGAACCGGGGCTGGGTTATGTGCTCAAGCCTGGTTTTATGCTCCCTCCCCTGATGTTCACCGAGGAGGAGTTAGAAGCGCTGGTATTGGGCTCCCGCTGGGTGGCAAGTCGCACTGATTCAGAGCTGAGTGAAAGTGCCCGGAGCGCGCTGGTGAAAATCGCCTCCGTTCTGCCAAAGGATTTGAAAAATTCACTGGATGAAAATACTCTGCTTATCGGCCCATCAAAACAGCCTGCAACAGCAGAACCAGCGGAATTTTCACAGATTCGCCAGGCGATCCGCACAGAACAGAAAATCACCATTCGCTACCTCGATCTGAAAGAGCAGGAATCAATCCGGACGATCTGGCCATTTGCTCTGGGCTATTTCGATAGTCTTCGGGTGTTAGTGGGATGGTGCGAGCTGCGTCAGGCCTTTCGTCACTTTCGTACCGATAGAATTTTACAGTTTGAAATGTGCGCAGAGCATTACCCCCGCCGCCGGCGACAACTGTTGAGTGAGTGGCGAAAAGCGGAAGGTATCACTTGATAACAGGCATTGAGTCACACAGTTCTGTACAGTAACCCCTCTACCCTCTGCTTTAAGAAGAAACAAAACACTACTGACAAAAACTGACAGTACCTTTCTGTACTCTGCAGATGTCGGGCATCAGAAGATGCTCCCTCAACTGAATTACACAAGGATACCGTCATGCCAGATAGCAACTTTATTATTCTTTACGTAGAAAACCCATCCCACAGTGTTGAGTTTTACAGCACATTACTGGAGAGATCCCCGATAGAGAACTCGCCAAATTTTGCCCTGTTTGTTTTAGATAGCGGCATGAAGTTCGGCTTGTGGCAGCAACAGGACGTACAACCCGCCATAGAATCACTGGGCGTCAGCGGAGAGATCGCCTTTCCACTGCCTGACAAGGCAGAGGTCAGCCGTATTTACCACCGCTGGCAAGATCGCGGGCTGACAATGATACAGGAGCCCACCGCAATGGAGTTCGGCTATACCTTTGTTGCCCTGGACCCGGATGGCAACCGCCTCAGAGTCTTCTCTCCAGCTGAATCATGAGCCGTAACTGGATTGCTGTTGCTTCAGCAGACCATGTCAGAACGGGCCGCTCAGGTGGGTTTATGCAGGTTTGTCATGGCAAAGCGGCTCCGCTGAAGCGGATCAGTCCGGGGGACCTCGTTGCCTATTACTCCCCAGTGGAGACACTGGGTGATAAAGCCAGGCTGCAGGCATTCACCGGCTGTGGTCGTGTAAAACCGAGGGAGCCTTATCAGGTTGATATGGGCAATGGGTTTAAGCCATTCCGACGGGATCTTTGCTGGTTTGATACCCGGGAGGTGTCGATTCAGCCCCTGCTGGATCGGCTGGAGTTCTCTGCGGGTAAGGAAAACTGGGGCTATCCGTTCCGCTTTGGACTGTTTGAGGTTAGCGAACAGGATATGCACCAGATATGCGTAGCAATGGGGCTCTGATCAATGCGTATCAGGGGCGGGAAATAGCTGTGGCTCCGCCCCTTCTTGCCATTGCTGGTATTTTCTCATGACTTCGATAAAGAGTGACGATTGCAGGTGATAATCCAGCCAGTGTTGCAGCAATGGGTACGGTGCATTGTAAAACCACTCACGATCCACATGGGCAAACTGACGGATGAAGGGAAAGATAGCAATGTCTGCAATACTGCACGACTCACCCACAAGGTAACGGTGCTGTTCCAGCAGGCGTTCAAGTTTAACCAGAGTCGTTTCACACTGCTCACGGTAATAGTATTGCGGATGCTCCGGATAACGCTCAAAGTATTTATAGCGATCCAGATGCTGCTTGAAGACAGCGTCATTCTCCTGAATCAGAGCCTCACTTTGCCATAGGCGATCCGGATCCTCAGCGCAGAGCCAGTTATCCGGATCATTCAATCTTAACGCCCAGCGCATAATATCTCTGCTCTCATCGATCACTCGCCCCTCTTTTTCAGACGAAGCGGGCAATACTAAAACTGGTACGGTACCTTTTGGCGAGGCCTGCAACAGTTCGGCGGGCTTGTTTTTCAATACCACTTCGCGTAGTTCAACCGCTATGCCGCTATGGACAACCGCCAGCCGGGCACGCATGGCATAGGGACAACGGCGAAAAGAGTAAAGAATAGGAAGGTCTGGTGTCATAGCAATAATTGATTAGCTGATTACAAAAAACGCAGTCTACCTGCCTGACAGAAGAAGTCACTTTAAACTGCCATCAACTTATGCAACCATTCCGGCCGATACCTTTTGGCAGGAAATGGAAGTGGAACTACTTAATCTGGATTATCAGGGGCACAACCTGCGCCTGGAAGGCTCGATGGCGGGCTGGCAACTGCTGTACTGGAACAATACCCCGGTTTCCCGGCGGGATGCAGACAGCGGTTTTGACGGTATCAGTGAACACCGCTTTGAGTTGCAGAACGAACAGGGGGAAACGCTGATCTGTCGTCTGGAAACGGAGGTTGAGTGGGACCCGGTCAGGATCGGCTACCGTTTCTTTATGGGCGAGCAGTTGGTTGCCAACGGAGAGCATGGCCGCGAAGCGATGGAGCAAAAAGTGCCTCAGGCGCCGATACGTCAGGAAAAAGCCTCATTCAGCATTGTCGGTCTTGGTGCCCTGAGTCTGAAGTTACTGAAAAGCGCCAAGGTGATCAAGGTGGTGATGGCTGGCGCCAGTCTGGCGGCCTACTCCTGGTTTTTCTCTCTGCCCTTTGCCCTGGCACTGATCTTCTGCCTGGTGGTGCATGAGTATGGCCATATCCGGGCGATGAAACATTTCGGCATGAAAACCAAAGGGATCTATCTGATCCCCTTTGTTGGGGGCCTGGCCCTGAGCGATGCACGTATCAATACCCGCTGGCAGGATGTCTGTATCTCGCTGATGGGGCCATTTTTCGGTTTTGCGCTGTCACTACTGAGCCTGGTCGCCTACTGGGTAACCGGGTCGATGTTTTTTGCCGGATTGAGTGCATTCAATGCCCTGCTGAACCTGTTTAATCTGCTGCCGATTCTGCCGCTGGACGGTGGACATGTATTGAAAAGCATCGCCTTCTCGATGAACTCGCTGGCGGGAATCGTACTCTGTGGTGCTGCGGCAGCGGGCGGTATCTGGCTAAGTTACACTTTTGGTCTGGCGTTACTGGGCTTTCTTCTGATTATCGGCACTGTCGAGGTGCTTTTCGAGTGGCGCAGCCGGCACCATAGCCTACTGTTGCCTCTGGATCGTTATGGTCAGATCGTTTCCGCACTCTGGTATCTATTTACCATCGGTGGGCTGATCGCCATTATCTGGTATTTTCATGGTATGGGCGATGCGCTGTTAGGACTTCCGTTAAAGGTGTTGCAGAGCTAAACTGTTATTTGTTGAGGCCAAAACAAGCAGGCTTCAGAAGCAGTTATCAAGAGCAGCCATGAGTGGTAGATATGAGCGATAACGTTGTCGATATCAATAGTAAGCGGGACGATCTGCGCCACAAGCGTAAAGAGAAGCAACTCAACGAGCTGAAAAGTAAGTTTGAGAAAGCGCTTCCTACCGAAGAGCAGGATCCGAAACAGAAGTTGCTGAGCCTGTTTAAAAAGAAGCCGAAACAATAGATCACTTATCAGAAACGGCAGCCTTTAACGGCTGCCGTTTTACTTATGGGCTATGACATCAGTTGCTTGCCGGCAGCACGGTACTGGCAACCTCGCCAAAACCGATGCGTGCCGCGCCCTCTTTTTCACAGTATCCACGCATCACCACGGTATCGCCATCCTCCAGGAAAGTTCGTTGCTCGCCATTGGGCAGCGTAACAGACTCTTTACCACCACGGCTCAGTTCCAGTAATGAACCGCCCTGCTCATGCTCCGGCCCGGATTGCGTGCCAGAACCAAAAAAATCGCCGGGCCGCAGATTGCAGCCATTCACCGTGTGGTGAGCCACCATCTGGGCAACAGTCCAGTAGGAGTAAACAAAATTAGATTCAGAGAGTTTAGCAGGCTCCTGATTATGGTGGCGCATCTGCTGAGTCTGCAGCAGCACCTCCAGCCTGATATCAAGTGCCCCCTCCTCGCTATTCATTCTGGATGACAGATAGGGCAACGGCTGAGGGTCAGCAGCATCGCGCTTAAACGCTGTCCGGTAAGGTAACAGGGCTTCATTGGTGACAATCCAGGGCGACACGGTCGAGGCAAAGTTTTTCGCCAGAAACGGCCCCAGAGGCTGATATTCCCAAGCCTGAATATCCCGGGCCGACCAGTCATTAAAGAGGCAGTAACCAAACACATGCTGATCACTGTCATCCAGAACGACCGGTTCACCCAGGGCATTGCCCTGGCCGATATAGATGCCGACCTCCAGCTCATAATCCAACCGCTTACAGGGGCCCAGGGAGGGTTCAGCAGCATCCGGGGCTTTGATCTGCCCCTGTGGCCGTTTGAATGTTTGTCCCGAAACATCAATAGAAGAGCTGCGACCATGGTAACCTATAGGTATCCACTTATAGTTTGGCAGCAACGGGTTATCGGGGCGAAACAGGCTGCCAACACGGGTGGCATGGAACACTGATGTATAGAAATCTGTGTAATCACCAATAGTACAGGGCAGACTGTACTCTACCTCACTCTGCGGAATCAGACAGTTTTCCAGGGCCCCCTGCTCTTCGGCGCCTTCACGCAGGCCCCTCGATAGCGCCATACGCAAAGCAGACCAAACTGATCTGCCCAGTGACATAAAATGGTTCAGTGTTGGCTCGGCACATGCTGCTGCGCCCTCCGCCGCAGCACCAGTGAACAGATGCTGGGCGGCGGCAAGATCAAGCACCTGATCGCCAATCGCTACTCCGCCACGGAATGACTCATCAGAACCTTTACGACGAAATTCCGCAAAAGGCAGGTTCTGAATCGGGAAATCGGTATCAGGCAAATTTGCACAGCTCACCCAGCTGCGCAAATCAGGATTATGGGTTTCATTCAGTACAGGCATCACTCACTCTCTGGTGTCATTGTTAAGCAGCGCGCCCTTTTAGATTTTTTTAGCATCAAGGGCTTCACCACGAAGGTCTGATGTTAATTTTTATTATCTGCTTGTACGTTACCAGAAGACAGGCAGGCTTCAATGCCCGGATATAAATTGACTAATTCCAAAGAGTAAAGAATAACTATCAATAGCGCGAAATGGTTACATTAACGAGCCTGATCAATACATCATCTCTGCTCCTGTGATAGCTTTGGCACTAGTTTTACCCGGTAGTTCTGCTTATCAAGGGGAGATATCAAAGGTATCTGCAGGTATAGTTTTTAAATCCAACAGGGTTGGAAACGTTTTTCGAAGGTTAGGGACGTAAGGACATAAGATTGATGTCGGAATCAGTAGTTACTCTGAATACCATTTGCAGCCTGGACGTCTTGCACGCCCACCCGACCGATGCCGCTTTAACGGTCCTGCATCGCATGCGCAAATCTCATGTAAGCTCGATCGTCATTATTGATCAGCGTGAACCGATAGGTATTATCACCGAGAAAGATATCCTCCGCCTGGTCAGCTCTGCTGAAACTGAGCTGAGTGAACTGAAAGCCAGCGATATCATGACATCGCCGGTGAAAACCCTTTACGGGGATTGTGATTTTCAGCATGCCTATGAGCAGATGCAGCGGGAAAACCTGCGCCATATTGTTGTCATCAATCGGGATGGCAGTCTCAGAGGAATAGCGACTGAAACCGATTTTGTTCAACATCTCGGATTTGAATATCTGGCCGAAATCAAGCATGTCGAAGCCGTCATGGAACGGGTGATTATGTTTGTCCCCCAGGATAGTACCCTGCGCTACGCATTCTCAGTAATGAGTGATAAGAAGATCAGCAGTGTTGTGGTAGGCGACAGCAATAATGCCGCAGGTATTCTCACTGAGCGGGACGTTGTCCGCTTGCTGGATGACCAGATAGATCTGAATACCGCCAGAGTCTGCGATTATATGAGCAGACCGGTTGAGTTTATTGGCGTGGGCACCTCTTTGCTGCAAGCCCGGCAAACGATGCAGACAAAACAGATACGCCGTCTACTGGTCTGCGATACGGATGGGCAGGTAATAGGACTCCTGACCCGGCAACACCTGATTGATCGGTTACAAACCCACTTTATCAAAATGATGAGGGATGCGATCAGCCACCTGAATCAAAAACTCGAAAGCAGCCGCAATAAGGTCAATCACTACCAGGGCTTTTTTGAGAACTCTCCCCTCGCCTACCAGTCACTCGACGCCGAAGGCTTTATTCTTGAGGTCAACGCTTGCTGGCGTAAACTGATGGGGTATGAAAAGCGAGAGATCATTGGTACAGCATTCAAACAGCTGCTGGTCGCCGGTCAGGAGGAGAAATTCAGGCACTGCTTTGCCTCATTCTCAAATCATGGATTCGTTGAAAATGTCCATTATCAGCTACGAACCCGGGCTGGAGAGATACTGGATATTCAGTTAGATGGTCAGATAATGCGGGATGAAAGTGGTAATTTTATCCAGACTCATTGCCTGCTGACCAATCTGACTGAGAAACATAAGATGGACTCGCAGCTTCATCTGTTTCGCCAACTGATTGATCAAAGCCATGATGCCCTGTTTGTGATCGATGCAGAAAGTTCCCGCATTCTCGATATTAATCAGGCCACTTGTGATTATCTGGGTTATAAGCGTGAACAGCTGCTTAAAATGTCAATCACGGATATCAGTGATCTATCGTCTGATCTTTCCCGTTGGCGGAAACGTCTGGCTAGTATTGATGCCCGGGGAGGACTGTTTGAGGCAATTCATACCACCTCTGACGGGAGCAAAGTCCCTGTTGAGATCAGCACCACCTTACAGATGATCAATGGTAATCAGGTGGTCCTGTCTACCGTACGTGATATTACCGAACGTAAACAGGCTGAGCTGCGAGCGCGCAATGAGAGCAACTTCCTGCAGGCGGTGATTGATTGTATCGGCGATCCGGTGATGGTTATCGATACGGATTACAAAGTAATCAAGTCAAACCGGGCGGCAAACGATTACTACTTTAACTGCCTCTCCAGTAGCGATAGCTCATGCTATCACATGGTTCATAAACAGGGGGTTCCCTGCGAGCACTGTCCGCTGACAGATGTGATGAGCAGCAGGAAGCCCACCACCCGCATTCATGAGCATACCAGTAAGACCGGCGAAGTCCGGACATTTGAGCTGATGGCCAGCCCACTTTACGATGCCGATGGCAAGCTGGCCGGGCTGGTAGAATCAAGCCGGGATATTTCTGACCATGAGACTATCCGCAAAGCCCTGCTTGATAAAGAGAAGAGCCTTGATTTTCTGGCACATCACGACCCCCTGACCAAGTTACCCAACCGATTACTGTTCGGCGACCGGCTTAAACAGGCTGTACGCCATGCGAAGCGTAATAAAACCGGCGTCGCCCTGCTGTTTATCGATCTGGATGAGTTTAAAGAGATCAACGACAGCTTTGGCCATAATCTGGGCGATCAGTTACTCAAAAAAGTGTCAGAACGACTCAAACACCATGCTCGAGAAAATGACACGATCTCTCGTCTCGGCGGTGATGAGTTTACGATCATTATCGAAGATCTGATGAACGCTGATGATGCGGCTACCATCGCTCAGAACCTGCTGGCCGCATTTAATGAACCTATCGACCTGGATGAGCAGCTACATATCAGCCTCAGTATCGGTATCAGCCTCTACCCAGATGACGCCGAACAGCCAGAAGCACTGATCCGTAACGCCGATACCGCGATGTACCGGGCCAAAACTGCCGGTAAAAACCGCTATGAGTTTTATACTCAGGAGATGACCGATCAGGCCTTTGAACGGTTTCTGATGGTCGGGGCACTGCGTAATGCAATCGAGAATCAGCAGTTCGTGCTGCACTATCAGCCACAGATAGACCTGCGGGATAACAGCATAATAGGTGCAGAGGCCCTGATTCGCTGGAACGACCCGCAAATGGGCACAATTCCCCCCTCCCGATTTATCCCGGTGGCGGAGAAAACCGGAATGATCCAGAACATAGATCGCTGGGTACTTAATACCGTATGCCACAATATTCACCAATGGCAACAACAGGGATATCGGGTGCCACGAGTATCGATCAACATTTCAGCCCGCCATTTTGGTTCTAACATTCTTGCGGATGAGGTGGCGGCAATACTTGATCATCATCACTGTAGCAGTGAGCTGATTGAGCTTGAGATCACCGAAGGTGTAATCATGAACAACCCGAGCCGTGCGGGTAAAGAGCTTAAGCAGCTGCGGGATATGGGGATCCGTCTGGCAATCGACGATTTTGGCACCGGCTACTCCTCTCTGAGCTATCTGAAAACCCTGCCGCTGGATCGATTAAAAATCGATCAGTCCTTTATCAGTGATATTCCCGGAGATAAAAATGATCAGGCGATCTCCAGGGCCATTATTGCATTGGCGAACAGTCTTGGCCTGGAGGTGATTGCTGAAGGTATGGAAACAGAGCAGCAGCGCCAGTTCCTGATTGAGGAGGGCTGCTTCCATGCTCAGGGATTTTTGTTTAGTAAGGCTGTTCCGGAGCACAGCTTTCTGGCGTTGCTGAAAAAGGTCTAGCCAGCCCAGTCCTAACCCCTTAAGCTCTGCACCTTATACATCAGCATCTTCGAGTACACAGATCAGGGAGATCCATGAAAACAGTACTGATTACCGGCTGCTCCAGCGGCATTGGCTACCACGTAGCAATCGGCCTGCAACAACGGGGCTACCGGGTTATCGCCACCGCGCGACAACAAAAGGATGTTGAACGGCTCCAACAGCTGGGATTAGAGTCCATTCAACTGGACCTGGAGTATTCTGAATCGATTCAACAGGCTATGGACTGGGTTGAGGCAGAAACTGGCGGAGCGCTGTATGCCCTGTTCAATAATGGCGCCTATGGCCAGCCCGGTGCGATTGAGGATCTCAGCCGGGACCTGCTGCGTAAGCAGCTGGAGATCAACCTGCTGGGCTGGCATGAGCTTACCTGTCGGGTTCTGCCGCTGATGCGTAAACAGGGTTTTGGCCGCATCATTCAGAACAGTTCGGTTCTGGGGCTGATCACGATGCGCTTTCGCGGGGCTTACAACACCAGTAAGTTTGCGCTGGAAGGCTACAGCGATACCTTGCGACAGGAACTTGCAGATACCCGTATTCATGTTTCACTGATCGAACCCGGCCCGGTCAGAAGCAAATTCAGAGAAAACGCATTCAAAGCCTTTCGTGACAATATTGATATAGAAAGCAGCCCGTTTCGCACTATTTATCAAAAAGTTCTGAAACGTTTAAGCAGTCACGATGGCGGGGACGATCCGTTTACACTGGGGCCTGATGCGGTATTGGATAAAGTGATTCACGCGTTGGAGAGTAAACGCCCAAGGCCCCGCTATTATGTCACCCTGCCAACCCATCTGTTTGGTATTCTACGCCGTATTTTGTCGACCCGGATGCTCGACTGGATTTTATTACGGGCATCGGCATCGGAGAATAAATAGGGCCGGGCATATCAACGCTGTACTGCCTGAAATACGGCCAAGCGGCCGAACACGGCTCGGTCCTATCCCCTCCCTCCAAACTCTACAGGCTCTGTCTGATTCCTAGAGGACTTTTTAACTGCGGAAACCCTCAGTGCTTAATCCCGCCGGTCAGGTGTAGAAATTGAGCGTTTTATTGCCTATAGTTTCATTGAAGAAGCAACAGGAGCAATTCTATCTCTTTATCAGTATGTGGTTATTCTCTCCGGTATCGTTTAACACCCTTATGCTTATATGCTTCAGTCGGCTCTGTTGAGAGTACGGCCAGGAGTATTCTCACAACTCACGCCAGTTTCTGAATATTCCGTGAGTGTTTTTCACTGCTTCAAGCTGGCCTTGCTAATTTTATACGTCATCAGACTATCAGGTGCTTCACGCGCCCGGCACCAGTCATATACACGTCAATCGGGCGGTAAGAGGATCTCTTATGTTCAAGTTCGCTGGATTAATCCCTTGCATCTCTCTTTTCATGACAGCCAGTGCCTTCGCTGCAGATACGACTGACTGTGTAGTGCTCACACGGGAACAAGGGAATAACTGTGCGTCCAGAGATTCACTGCAGATTAAAGTCACCAACAAATGTAGTGAAAACGTTTATGTAAAAATGTGTCTGGAGCGAAAAGATGGGCAATGGAACTGTGGCTCTGACTCAATACTAAAACCGGGCAGAACAAATACCGGGTTTTATGCTTGCCATGGTACTGGCAACTATCAATGGTCAAGCTGCACCGGTGGCTTCAAAGAGTGTGGATTTCGCTCTCCCTGAGACCTGTCAGACCTGCCTGAGGCAACAGGGACAAACTCCGCTAAAGGGTTTGTCCCCGTGCTTTTTGACTTAGTCACTTTCCTCATTACTGCACAAAGGTCACCTGCAGCGTATTTCCGACAATAGCAAAGCTGGGTTCAACCCCGTCTATGCTATTCGCGCGAAACCGTTCCGCAGTCATATGACAAAGTTCAGAGCATGTCAGCAGTGTATAGGGTGTATTGAAGGCAAAGCCTCCATTTTTCAGCTTGTCGAGATGAAAACTCACCTGTGTCGAGTTAACATACAGCGCCCCTGCTATTGAGAGCGCGGGCATCTGCGAGCCCAGTTGAGTGACAATCACGCCACCAGTCATTTCCAGGCTTCCTATAGTGAGGTCGCCGGTATGGTAGGCGATATTCAGCTCAGCATCATCGAACAGACAAACCTTAGCACTCCCCCCCACCGATTGATCATAGAATACGATCCGGCCACCATAACCACCGTTCGTGCCACCATAGGCGATCAGGGAGGCACTGCCTGCAGTGGACTGTCCGGAAAAGACGGTGTAGCCACCGGCAGCACCGGATGTGCAACCACCCAGATTGAATATTGTAGCGCTTCCTGCGGTCGGAAAATTTTCGCAGGTACTGTCACTGTCATTCTGATTGCTGTAAACCGAAAACTCAGTATAACCGGCAGCGCCCTGCTCGCCTGAACCCGGGTGATTCCAGATCGTTGCGTTACCCGCCGTAGGAGAATATTTGCTTGGCAGGTTGATGGAGAAAATGGTGTGACCTGCGCTGGATTTGTTTGCAATGGCGCTGCCGTAGTTGACGATTGTCGCCTCCGCACCGGTCGGAGAGCCGTACTTCGCACTGAACTCAAGATGGCCACCACCGCCCTGCTCACCCTGACGTGCACCGTAGTTAAAATAGCAGCCGTAACCCGCAGAGGCGCCCTGTGAGGCATCCATGTATGGAGGGTTGTTATTAAAACTGGTTACCCCACCGTAGGCTCCAGCCATCTCTGCCGCATAGTTGTAGAAATATCCCTCACCACCCGTGGAGGTGCTGTCAAAGGCTACATCGCCACCATTTGCTTTTTCGTGAGTTGCTCCCCAATTGTTGTATACACCGTGATCGGCACTGGAACTGCCGTAGAACTGCGTATTACCGCCATCACCACCGGCGACCGTGCCGCCCACATTGGTGAAAGTGGCCTTACCTGCGGTGGCGGTATCGTGAAAGACCACATTAGCGAAGGTATCACCATCAATACCCAGGCTACCGTAAATAGTAAATGTGGCACGATCAGCCGAAGAGGCGTCGCTGAAGCTTATCTCGCCACCGACGGTACTGGGGATGTTTTCTTTTCTGTACTGAGGCGGTGGTTCGGCGCCGGTCCACACTTTAAACCGGGCGGAACCGGCTCTGGCATGATCGCAAAAGCTGATTACGCCACCACCGTAGCCCTGTTCCCTGATCGGGCCTGCGCAGTAATAGATATCATCAGTACCTGCTGTCGCATTATTGGTAAACAGAAGTTGCGGATTATCATGCCCGCTGCTGGTCGCGGCCACAATAAAGCTCTGCTGGCAACGCGAAGAGTTACTGACCCCCTGGCCGGTAATAATAAGGCCAGGTACTTTGCCGGGACCGAAGTTGAAGGTATAGGCTGTGGCGCTTTCACTGAATTCGATACTCTCAACACTTGCGCTGTGGTCTGCTGAGAAAGTGATTGCAGTTTGAGATGAACTGTTAAAAACGGCTTTACTGACTGGCAGTTCCGCTGGACTCCAGTTGGCGGCGGAGTTCCATTCTCCCGACGCGGGTTGAGGATTCCATTCAGATTGAGACATTGATTACTCCGTTGTTATTAGGAGGGACACCCATTCGGGCCATAAAATCATTGGGTATTCCCGTTATTATCGATAGTGAAGTTCTGTTTGTACTCACGGGCTGGCCATTGCAGCCTGAAGTCCCACGGTGCCCGTTGTCGCTGCATACTCTTAATCAACCAGCATCGGAATACCGAAGACAGCAACAACAGTACCGAAACCTGACTGCAATGAATAGCCATAGTGCTATCTGGTTTTCATGGTATACAATTGTTTTTTCAATTGAAATTACGTGGAGATAGTCGCCGATGCTGGGGGCAAAGAATCAACAGGGAACGCCGGTGGACTGGTGGTTTATCTATAAAACTCCTGAGCATACAGGAACCTCCGAGAATCAGGGGTACGAGTTCTTCTATTTTGATTCACAAAGCGCAGCCCTGGATTTGTCACCCACCGGGCTGAACCAGGATAATCAGGCCCTGGGATACACCCTGGCCGAAATTTTTAGCGCCCCGCAGAGCACCGGTTATATTGCCTATAACGACGAGCACATTGACGCGGAAAAAAACAAGTCGGAAAAAGGCCATTGTAAAGGGGTGCTCGCCTTTGACAAGGCGAGTGATTCAGCGCTCTATCTCCTGCATTCAACCCCCAGATTTCCCGTCAACAAAGAGGCGACACTGCCGGACGACGAGATGATCTATGGGCAGACCTTTATCTGTATCACACTACCCGACTACCAGACGGCCAATCGTATCGCGCAACAGATGCTGAGTCAGCAAAACCCGCAGGTGCTGACAGAATGTTCACGTATTCCCTCCTCTCTGCAGGATGATGAACCTCTTTCGCAGCTGTTTCATGGACGCGGGATCAACGAATCGGAGATTCCCTCGACGCTGTCCTTCAGTTCGCGGGGAGGTAAACCGTTTCTGCTGACAGCCAAAAGTAGAAAATGGGGTAAAGACTTCTGGCTCGATCTGGTTTCACCGCAACTGAAATGCGATCTGGTGGTTGAGACCTGGCGAAGGGGCGCGGTGACACCCATGCAGGACAGTTTGTCTACCGAGTATGATGACGATACTCTTACCCTGGACTTCAAAATCCCCCCGTCACTGAACTATGAGTGGCACTATACCAAGGACCACGCCAAATGGGCGGTGGCCCTGAAAAACAACACCTCTTCGTTACCCTGGGTCTGTATTGCCGACCTCAATCGCATGGTATCCCAGGAGAAACGCGGTGGTGGAAGTTTATGCTTCCAGGACAGTCAGTTGTGGCAAGCCTTGAAAAACGCCGAAGAAAAGTTACACCAGCCAGCTCAACCGGATTCGGCTCAGACCTAATGCCACCCCCTGAACGCGGATGATGCTGCTTTAGCACCATCCGCTCTCATCTAACGTTCAGGCGGGAAGGATTTATCATAAGGCGGTGTTAATGTCGGTGCATCGGTTCTCGCCTGATCCGCCTCAAAGACTGCCTCAAAGGTGGGCGCAACATTAATTCGATCACCCAGTCCCCACAATGGTTTGGGAACACCAAACCAGTCCAGCAGAGTCGCGGCAAAAGAGGTTGAATCGAAGGGAGTCTCTCCCTCTGCTCTGATCACAGATTGCTCCCTGATCCAGGGAGAAACCATAATGGTAGGGACCCGTGGTCCCATCAGGTCGTAGGCAAAGCCATTGTTAAGGTCGTTTGGCCAGGGTTTCTTTGCGTAAGGTGGAGCAACATGGTCATAGATGCCGCCGTTCTTATCGAACGTAACAACCAGCAGGGTGTTTTTCCAGCCAGGTCCACTTTTGATCGCTTCGTAGATCTCGTTGAGTTCCCTCTCTCCGGGGACCAGATCCCCTCCCGGGTGGTAAGAGGTCGCCCCCTTAGGGGCGATCCAACCTGGCTCAAGATAACTGAATGCCGGCAGATTTCCATGTCGGGCATCCTGCTTGAACTGTTGAATACTGGAAAGAAACTGTGTTGGATTTGCATCAACTGAAGGAACCTGCCCCTGGAGATACAACTGGTAGGTAAAGACCACGTTTTCCCACAGTACTGAGTTATATATTTTCCAATCGCTAATCCCCTGACTCCAGAGCGTTTTCCAGATGGATTGGCGGTGGGAAGATTCCGGCCAGTTAGCGTAAATACTCCCCCCCTCCCAGGTGCCTAGTCTGTTAAAGGCAGAACCGGTAATGGAGAAAGCGCGATTGACGTCCGTTCCTCCAGGCATTGAACAGAACCAACGATCAGAAATGGCGAAATGACGAGCCAGGCCATTGAGTACCGGCAACTGCTGCGGACTGAAGGTCTCCATTACCTGTGGGTTGGCGTTATTGAGGATAAATCCCCCCATATCGGGGGTGGCGCGCCCCCAGTACCCCGGTTCTTCAGCAAACATCTGTTGCAGATTATCGGTGGTGTCGTGAAATGGATCCTGATCAAGTGCGACGAGGTTATACTGGGTGCTCAGCTCCCCGGCCTGAAACTTGCTGACGAAAACCCGATTGTCTCCATCGTTATTAAAATATTCGCGACTGGTGCCATCAAATGGTTCCTGTGAACCGATGTAATGGCAACCCTGGTCGCCCTTCTCATAAAGCCAGCCGCAAACGTTATCGAAGGAGCGGCTCTCCAGCATGTAATAGACCACATGTTTAATTTTGGAGCGCATGAAATCGAGAGTGCCTGGTGTAGCGGCCCGCTCTGTTTGCACCGGGATACGGGGCTGAAAACTGGTCAGCAGGCTGTTGCCATCAATAGCTGATGGCAGTTTACCCTCATGTACCGGCCCCGTGAGCACGTCCGGCTGTTCAGGGTCAAACTGCCACAGACGATAGTTACCTTTGGCAGGATTCCATTCCAGTACATGATAGCCGATCGCAGTGAGCTCACTGCTCTCATCCACTTTATCCCATTGACCCTGTTGCACCGCAGGTAATGAAAGCGGAGTTGCCAGTTGCGGGTCAAAACTCCATAAACGAAACGCTTTACGATCAGGCAGGCGGTCCAGTACATAATTGCCAATCGGAATCAGTGTGTGGCCCGACTTTATTAATGGAAAACCGTTCTGCGGGCTGTATGATACTGGCAGTGGATCGGATTTGAAGCCTGACACGCCCTGGGGATCGAAATTCCATAGTTCAAATGTTCCACGCCCCCTGGCGGGAATCAAATTCAGGACAAAACTGGTCATGGGAATAAGGTCCAGATTCTGGCCCTCATCCGGGTTGCTGCTATAGGTGTGACGGTATTTGCCCCAGAATTTAGTCTTGCTCCAGAAACCGCTCTCGATTGAGGTGCCATTTAGCGGGTCGGCAGCTTCGGGGTTGAACTCGATCAGGTTGAACTGATAGCCCTCATCCCCGTGCTGTTTACACAGAGGGCTCCACTGCAAAAGATACCCCCCTATCTGAGCCATACGCCAGTTACAGTCAAAAGAAGTATCTGCGGCGAGTGTAACCGGGGTGAAAAACGCCTCTGCATGGGGATCAACCCGGTACAGTGTATAGGCATCGCTTTTCTGATTTCGACAAATTAAAAAGTCGAAAGAGGGTCGTCTTTGAGAGGGCTGGCTCATAGTGTTACTCTTTTTTATAGTGTTATATAACGGGCTATTGAAAAGCGATCTGCTTACGCTGAGTGCTCAATTTTTATTGGAGCAATTCACCCTATCGCATCAGCTGCCGATGATGGTTTTCGAAGCACATTTAAGTGAGTATTCGCATAATTTGTGCGACTGAACAAGCTTTGCGGCTAGTTGGATAGTCTTTTCTCCATAATCTCATCTGCGTCTTCTATCTCTTGCAGGCCATGCATAATTTCAGGAATCACTTTGATAATCTGGATAATGCTAAAAACTAAAATACCGTGGTGGGTGCTCAGTGTGAAGTCATTCAGCGTGTGAATCGTTTCATATCCAGACGTGATAAAAAGGATGAGCGCGCTTAGCAGGATCAGGTAAGGACTGTTGGTTATAGTATTTAACATAGGGCTTTCCGGTTATTGTTATAGCCGTCTAAAAAGTCAGATTTCCCCAATCTTAGGTATAAGATCTTTATGCTTCAATAGGTTATACAGGATTTGTCTATAAAGCAGGATGAATAGCAGCCGCCACAAACTGGCGTCATGGTATTTCAGGATAAAACCGGAAGTTGCTGTGTCAATGATACAACGGCATGAAGAGAGTGAAGCGATTTATAGGCTCCCGGTTATCGAGAGCCTGAGTATCAGATATCTGATACGCGTTTTGAGCAGGAATAAACACCGCCGTAGGAGTCAGATCTGGCTACCAGGTTTGATGCGGTTAACTCAAGTATTGTGGATGACTCCCGCAGACGGTGCGGGATCAAACTTTTTATATTGAGAAAACTATCCAATTCAGGATGGCTCTGGTTGACTACATTTAACAGAGTTGCCGAAAGAATAAGCGAGTTACCTTTAACTTCCCAGTTGGAGCGATTTGATACGCCGTACTGGATCTCGGGAAAATTGGCTAATTTCAGCTTTAATGTTCCTGATCCGCTGGCCTGACCATCAGATTTGTAGTTGATAACATAGTCTACTTTCATCCCTGTATCGGCCTCTTCCATGGTATGGGTACAGTTCCAGGTTCCAACCAGTTGTTGTGCATCGAACGGCCTGGAGTCATTGCCTCCAACCGCAGTTGAGATAGATATAACGCATGCAAACAGTGCTATCACTTTACTTCGTTGCATATACTCGGTTACCGCCAGGAAGGTTATATGGATCACCATACTGTATAGAGCGAAGCTTGCTGGCAGCTTAATACTCATTAGTGCAGCGTCACCTCTCAGAAGACGTTTATATGAGGCAATAAATATCATAGTGTTGTGTGGCAACCCGACAGAATGACGGATAAAAGTAATCGCCGAATAGTTGATACAAGGAGCCAGTGTTCGTCGATTAAACAGAATTTATGAATATGTGCGCCAGGTGTTAATGCACTATTTAATTCATCGAATGCAGACCAAACATATTCCCTTCGGTGTCCATCGCTAACGAGATGAATCCATGCTCACCAATTGACATTTTTGCTCTCTGAACTCTGCCACCAGCAGCATTAACTCTTGACTCCTGAACAGCACAATCTTCGCAGGAGAAGTAGATCAGCGTACTGTTTCCTCCTGCGGGAAACCCTTCCATTCTGACCAAAGCACCGGTCGCGCCATATTTGTCCATATCTGCTGGAAAAGACAGCATCTCTACACCGGAATCATTAGGATCACTCAATAATTCCAGATGAACGCCGAGCACAGCTTCATAAAACTTTCGTGCTCTGGCCATCTGGTCTACATAAATTTCAAACCACACAACAGGGTTATCAGACATAGCCAGTACCTCAATGTTATCTTCCCGCCTGACGATTAGTAGCCCCTCTATGGGTAGGAAAGTGTATGTCAGCGGTGCTGACATACACTGTAGTTCAAAATAAAAAAGGCAGCCATATGGCTGCCTGAAAGGTAGTAAAACACTTTAATCCGTCAAGATCAGCTTACCAGGCCATTTCGCCCCATGATCTCCTGAATTTCTGGCAGTGATGCCGGATCATCGATGGTAGACGGGACAGTGTAATCCTGACCATCGGCAATCTGACGCAGCAGTTTACGCAGGATCTTACCGGAACGGGTCTTCGGCAGACGCTGAACCACAATCGCACGACGGAAGCAGGCCACCGCACCGATCTCTTTACGCACCATCGCAACCAGCTCTGATTCGAGCTGCGCTGCATCGATCTCAACACCGTTCTTAAGCAGCACCAGACCGATGGGTTGCTGTCCTTTCAGCGGATCATTGATGCCGATAACGGCACACTCGGCAACGGCCGGATGGTCAGCTACGATCTCTTCCATCTCGCCGGTCGAGAGTCGATGGCCCGCGACATTGATCACATCATCGGTGCGCCCCATGATGAACACATAGCCATCTTCATCTTTATAACCGCCATCTCCTGAGCAGTAATAACCTGGAAACTCTGACAGATAACCGGTACGGAAACGCTCAAAATCACCCCATACGGTTGGCAGGCAGCTTGGCGGCAAAGGGAGTTTAATGGCAATATTGCCCTGCTCCCCATTAGGCAGCTCGTTACCCTCATGGTCCAGAATCTGGATATTAAAGCCACTGACTGGCACCGTCGCTGAACCCGGCTTGGGTTCAAGCATCTCTACACCGGTCAGGTTACCGCAGATCGCCCAGCCAGTTTCCGTCTGCCACCAGTGATCGATAACCGGCTTACCCAGAGTCTCTTTGGTCCAGTGGTAGGTGGGCGGATCAAGCCGCTCGCCCGCCATAAAGACCGTTTCCAGCTTGCTCAGATCATACTGCTTCAGAAATTCAGAGTTGGGATCCTCTTTCTTGATCGCCCGGAATGCTGTCGGGGCAGCAAACAGCGCTTTAGCGCCATACTCGGCACACACACGCCAGAATGCACCGGCATCCGGAGTTTTGATCGGCTTGCCTTCGTAAACGATGGTGGTACAACCTGCCAACAGTGGACCGTACACAATATAGGAGTGCCCTACTACCCAGCCGACATCGGAGGCCGCCCAGAACACTTCACCCGGTTCCATGTTGTAGATCGCTTTCATACTGTATTTAAGCGCCACCGCGTGACCACCGTTATCGCGTACCACACCTTTTGGCTTACCCGTTGTGCCGGAGGTGTAAAGAATATACAGAGGGTCTGTCGCATTTACGGGGGTGCAATCCGCTGGTTCTGCAGTGGCAACCGCCTGCGCCCAATCAATATCGCGACCTTCGATCATCGATGCGGCCACTTGTGGACGCTGGAAAATGATACAGCTATCAGGCTTATGAGCAGACTTCTCAATCGCTTCATCCAGCAGCGGCTTATATTCAATCACTTTAGCAATCTCAATGCCGCATGAGGCAGTCACTACTACCTTTGGCTCTGCATCGTCGATCCTGACGGCCAGTTCATGTGCCGCGAAACCGCCAAAAACAACGGAGTGGATCGCTCCAAGCCGGGCTACGGCAAGCATGGCGATAACCGCTTCAGCGATCATCGGCATATAGATAACAACCCGATCGCCCTTCTCAACGCCCTGAGACTTCAGAACGCCAGCAAAGGTTGCCACAGCATCGCGCAATTCAGAATAGGTGTAGCGCTGTTTAGTCTCTGTGACAGGCGAATCATAGATCAGTGCATCCTGATCACCACGGCCACTTTCAACATGGTAGTCCAGTGCCAGATAAGCGGTATTCATCTCGCCATCAGCAAACCAGCGATCAATACCATTTTCATCTTTGCTCAGGATCGTCTCAGGGGCTTTAAACCACTTGATCGCTTCAGCTTTCTCCGCCCAGAAAGCCTCAGGAGTTTCGATCGATCTTCTGTATTCTTCTTTATATGACATAGCACTGGCCCTTCGCTGTAACCATTATTATATGTTTCAGACCGGCATCACCTACTTTTGTTATAGGCTTATCATTGTTGTCTGCAGGTGCCGCCTCATGTGTCACACTCTAACCGAGAAGCAGGCAAAATAAACTAATACAAAAGGCTAAATTGTCTACGATATGCCGATAATTTTCAGATAAATTGCTTTTTTATGACTAAATATGCGACTACAAAATAGTGACATAGATCAATTGTCGACAATCCTGACTTTGTAATTTTGGACATGCCGTTCAAAAAGGCATAAAAAAAGCTGCCAGAAGGCAGCTTGAGGAAACAGATTTGCCAGGGGGTTGTCAGTTATTTTCCTGAACTGCGATGCTGTTTTTAATGCCAGTCATGATATTACGCTGATGCAGCTCCTCATCACTGACCCGGTGAGCATCGTTCTCATTTTTAGCGTTTTCAAAATAGCATAGGGTTGGCTGAAAACTCTCAGCCTCCTGCTCATCCAGTTGCACATAGGAACAGATGATGAGCAGATCACCTTTTGAAGCGCGGTGTGCCGCAGCCCCGTTAACAGAGATAATACCGCTGTTGTCTTCACCACGAATTGCGTAGGTAGTGAAGCGCTCACCGTTATTAATGTTGTAGATATGTATCTGTTCGTACTCCTTAATGCCGGAGCGTTCGAGTAACACACCGTCAATTGCACAGGAGCCTTCATAGTGAAGCTCAGCATGGGTTACCGTAACCCGATGAAGTTTTGCTTTTAAGAATGTTTGCAGCATATTAATGACCTGAGTCTCAAACAGCCGGGTAACCGACTTAAACCTTGCTGAAATATTCAGCATACCTCTGCCAGTGTCGCGTTATATTGCAATCACCAGCACCAGGCCGATTCATCGGCCCCATCACAGCCGCAGCCATGGACACTTTTTCAGATCTGTTTACAGCCCTGAAACAAAGCGAACGATATAAGGTAAAGCAAACTATAAGTGATGTTATAAGTTTGCTTACCTTTTTCGCGGGGCAATTGTACCAGCTAATTTTAAAATTTTAAGCAATTTATCAGCAGGGATACACGCTTTACATCTATCAGATCACAGCGACACAGAGGTCCAATGTTGTTTACCCATAAAAAGCAGCGTGATTTTTCTGGTCGTGTTTTTCCTGATTCTGTTATGCATGATTCTGACGTCATGAATGTTGCACTTGCTTTCGCGAATCTATATGATAATCATTATTATTAACTATTAATGTAATTCTGAGACTTTGCTATGAAGAAATTGATGATTGCCGCCCTGCTTGCCACGTCAACAACAGCGATGGCTGCCGATACCCGTTTTGAGGTGTCGATAAAAGATCATATGTTTTCGCCTGCAGTAATCACCATCCCCGCTAATCAGCGGGTAAAACTGGTAGTTTCTAATGAAGACGCCACCCCTGAAGAGTTTGAAGGGGAAGACTTCACTCTGGAAAAAGTGATTCCAGGAAACAGTAAAGCAACTATTATGGTTGGGCCCTTTGAACCAGGCCGTTATGAGTTTGTGGGCGAATTTCATGAAGACACAGCCAAAGGTGTCCTGATCGTCGAGTAATTATTGCTGAGGCAGACCTATGTTAAGCTCCGCTGTTATCGTATTTCGTGAAGTGCTAGAAGCGGCACTGATTGTCAGTATCCTGCTGGCGGCTACCTGCGGCCTGCCCCGCCGGACGCTGTGGATCGGTGCGGGCCTTATCGCAGGACTGGCTGGTGCCTGCATTGTCGCGCTTTTCGCAGGTTCCATCACCAGCGCTTTTGAGGGGACTGGCCAGGAACTGATGAATGCCTCCATTCTTCTGATCGCCGTTCTGATGCTGGCCTGGCACAACATCTGGATGTCTCATCATGCCCGGGAACTGGTCGCCCACATGAAAAACGTCAGCGCTAAAATAACTGACGGCTCACTACCTCTCTACTTTCTCGCGGTTGCCTCTGGTATGGCAGTGTTGCGGGAAGGCTCTGAGGTGGTGCTGTTCATGTACAGTGTCACTGCCAGCGGTAGCTCTGCGAACTCGATGATGACCGGCAGTATTCTCGGCGTGATCGCTGGTATTCTGGTGGGACGCCTGATCTATAGCGGGTTACTGCGAATCCCTACCGCCCGCCTGTTCCAGTATACCGGATGGATGATTCTGTTACTGGCAGCGGGTCTGGCAGCGTCAGCTTCCGGCTATCTGATGCAGGCAGGTATTCTGCCCTATCAGACTCCACTCTGGGATAGTGGCGCGCTGCTCTCAGAAAAATCGATTACAGGCCAGCTACTACATATTCTTATCGGATATCAGGAGCGTCCTACTGCAATCCATCTGATCTTCTATCTGGTCACGCTGCTCACTATCGTAGCGGGTATGCGCTGGGTTGGTCATCGCTCTAACCTGAGACTGCAAAACTCTGGCGCTTAATTCAGATATCAACGCTCTGGCCTCTACAACTCACTCAGTCGCCCTGTCCTGGCTGAGTGGGTTTTGTCTTTCAGCAATGACCGTTTTTTCAAACGCAGCAAGCATATCAACGACAAAAAAGTTATCTGAGCACTGATCTGTCAGGCTCTACAAATATATTTCATCATCAATTGAGTGTAACTCACCCACAAGCCCGATAATTTAGTTAAAATAGCCGCCTTTACAATAGGTTATTGGTAGGTTTATACGTGTCGGCACATACTTCTGTAGATAAAACAGTTCAACTGAAACAAGCCCTGTCAGAACGCATACTGGTTCTCGATGGCGGTATGGGCACCATGATTCAGGATCGCAAACTGAACGAGGCTGATTTTCGTGGTGAACGGTTTGCCGACTGGAAGGTCGATCTGCAGGGAAACAACGATCTGCTGGTGTTGACGCAACCTGATATTATCAGCGATATCCACCGCGCTTATCTGGATGCCGGGGCAGATATACTGGAAACCAACACCTTTAACGCAACCACCATCGCTATGGCTGATTATGAGATGGAGGCAATCAGTCATGAGATCAATCGGGTGGCCGCGCAGCTGGCCCGTAAAGTGGCTGATGAGGTTACTGCGTTAACGCCGGATAAGCCCCGCTATGTTGCCGGTGTTCTCGGCCCGACTAACCGCACCTGTTCTATCTCACCGGATGTAAATGATCCCGGATTCCGCAATGTCAGTTTTGATCAGTTAGTCGAGGCGTATACCGAATCCGTCGACGGGCTGATAAAAGGTGGCGCTGATATCATTCTCATCGAAACTATCTTCGATACTCTGAATGCCAAAGCGGCTATCTTCGCGGTTGACCAGTACTTTGAAAACAACAAGCTGCGTCTGCCGGTAATGATATCCGGCACCATCACCGATGCCTCAGGCCGAACCCTGTCTGGCCAGACCACCGAAGCGTTCTGGAACTCTGTGCGTCATATCAAGCCCCTATCAATCGGCCTGAACTGCGCTCTTGGACCAAAGGAGTTACGGCAGTATGTGGAAGAGCTTTCCCGTATCGCTGACACCCATGTATCCGCTCATCCGAATGCGGGGTTGCCAAATGCTTTTGGTGGCTACGACGAGTCCCCCGAACAGATGGCGACAGAGATTCGTGAGTGGGCTCAGGCCGGCTTCCTGAATATTATCGGAGGCTGCTGCGGCACAACACCGGCACACGTTACCGCTATGGGTAATGCCGCCAATGAGTTCGCTCCGCGACAGATTCCTGAGATTCCTGTTGAATGTCGCCTTTCCGGCCTGGAACCGCAAAATATCAATAAAGACACCCTGTTTGTTAACGTCGGTGAGCGAACCAACGTTACCGGTTCGGCGATGTTCAAACGTCTGATCAAAGAGGGTGACTACGAGACCGCACTGGATGTTGCCCGTCAGCAAGTTGAAAACGGCGCACAGATCATCGATATCAACATGGATGAGGGGATGCTGGATGCGGAAGCGGCGATGGTGCGCTTTCTCACCCTGATCGCCTCTGAGCCAGATATCTCCCGGGTGCCGATTATGATCGACTCCTCTAAGTGGGAGGTGATCGAAGCAGGCCTGAAATGCATTCAGGGTAAAGGCGTGGTGAACTCCATCAGCCTTAAAGAGGGTGAAGAGAAGTTTATCTATCAGGCCAACCTGCTGCGTCGCTATGGGGCTGCGGTGGTGGTCATGGCATTCGATGAGGATGGCCAGGCGGACACCGAAGAGCGCAAAATCCAGATCTGTGAACGATCCTACAAAGTGCTCACTGAGAAGGTCGGCTTCCCACCAGAAGATATTATCTTCGATCCGAATATCTTTGCCGTGGCGACAGGGATTGAGGAGCACAATAATTATGCGCTGGACTTTATCCGCGCTACGGGATGGATTAAGAAGAATCTGCCCTATGCGATGATCTCTGGCGGCGTATCTAACGTGTCATTCTCGTTCCGCGGTAATAACCCGGTGCGGGAAGCGATCCACTGTGTATTCCTCTATCACGCAATTCAGCAAGGGATGGATATGGGTATCGTTAACGCCGGTCAGCTGGCGATCTACGATGACCTGCCGGAAGAGCTGCGGGTTGCGGTTGAGGCTGTAATTCTCAATACCTCAGATGACGCGACCGAAAACCTGCTGGAGATTGCTGAAAAATATCGCGGCGATGGTGCACAGGTTGAGGAGAAAACTCAGGAATGGCGCAGCCTGCCGGTTCAGGAACGTCTGTCCCATTCGCTGGTTAAAGGTATCGCCGAATATATTGATGACGATGTCGAAGAGTGCCGCCATCTCTATGATCGCCCGATTCAGGTGATCGAAGGCCCGCTGATGGACGGCATGGGCGTGGTGGGTGATCTGTTTGGTGCGGGCAAGATGTTCCTGCCTCAGGTGGTTAAATCGGCCCGGGTAATGAAAAAAGCGGTCGCCTATCTGATGCCCTTCATCGAAGAGGAGAAAGCCGGCGCGGGCAGCGAAACCGCGGGTAAAATCCTCATGGCCACGGTAAAAGGCGATGTTCACGATATCGGTAAAAACATCGTTGGTGTCGTGCTTCAGTGTAATAATTACGAAATTATCGATCTCGGCGTGATGGTGCCGGCAGAAACGATTCTGCGAACCGCCCGTGAAGAGAATGTTGATATTATCGGTCTCTCAGGTCTGATTACCCCATCGCTGGATGAGATGGTGCATGTGGCCAGAGAGATGGAGCGTCAGGGCTTTAATATTCCGCTGATGATTGGCGGGGCAACCACCTCTAAAGCACATACGGCGGTAAAAATTGATCAGGCCTACAACCGTGATCAGGTGGTCCATGTGACCAACGCGTCCCGGGCGGTAAACGTTGCCAGCACCCTGCTATCCAAAGAGCGAAAAGCAGCCTATGTGCAGGAGATACAGGAGGATTATGAAACCGTACGGCAGCGCTATGCTGAACGCCAGAGTCAGGCGCGCCGGGTTTCACTGATTCAGGCCCGGGCGAACAAATTCAACATCGACTGGAGCAACTATACCCCTCCGGTCCCTGCTCAGCCAGGCATTCAGACCTTCGAGAATATCGATCTGAATGAGCTACGTGACTATATCGACTGGACCCCGTTCTTTCATTCATGGGAGCTGGCGGGACGTTACCCACGCATTCTAACAGATGAGATTATCGGTGAAGAGGCGACCCGTCTGTTTAACGATGCTCAGCAGATGCTGAATGATATTATCGCTAACAAGAAGCTGGAAGCCCGGGCAGTGATCGGTCTGTTCCCGGCTAACAGTGTCGACAATGACGATATTGAACTGTATACCGATGACAGTCGTTCAGAGGTGCTGATGAACCTGCACCATCTGCGCCAGCAGGTAGAGAAAACGGATGGCAAGGCGAATATGTGCCTCGCCGATTTCATCGCACCGAAAACGAGCGGCAAAGCTGATTACTTCGGGGCTTTTGCGGTTACCGCTGGTATTGGTGATCAGGCGATGATCGACGCCTATGAAGCCGATCATGACGATTATCACAGTATTATGGTGAAAGCCCTGGCGGACCGGTTAGCCGAAGCGCTGGCTGAGTATATGCACGCCCGTACCCGGCGTGAGTTCTGGGGTTATGCTGCCGATGAAAACCTCGATAACGAGGCGCTGATCAGAGAGAAATATCAGGGCATCCGCCCCGCCCCGGGTTATCCCGCCTGTCCGGAGCATACCGAAAAAGGTCTGCTGTGGAAGCTGCTGGATGTTGAAAACCGGATTGGTATGCAACTGACCGATAGTTATGCCATGCTGCCGACCTCTTCGGTCAGCGGCTGGTATTTCAGTCATCCGCAATCTCAGTATTTCGGTGTCGCCAAGATCGGTGAAGATCAGCTGGAATCCTATGCCAAACGCACCGGTATGGAGAAAACCGAAGCGGAACGCTGGTTATCACCAAACCTGGGGTATGAACCGGACGATAGCTGATCGATAGAGAAAAAAATCCGCCCTCTGTGGCGGATTTTTTTTACCGGTGCCGGCCTTAGTCAGCCACTATCTGTCGGCCACATAGTGACTTCTCTTAACCCAGTCCGATGATGCGTAATCAGTGGTAAAACGGGAGCCCTGGTTTTGCCAGAAATCAGTGTTGTTAAACATAAAGGTGGGATGATATTTAGTCTGCAAGCGGGCCAGTGGAAACGCTTTCAGGCGATTGAGGCCACGCTTTCGGGTTGTCTCAAGCAGAAATTCCTGGCCCTCGGCAAACAGCACAACCCAGGCGTGTCCCTCTCCATCATAGTCACCAACGACAACCCGAGCATCGTAGCCCAGGCCGATGAGCCAGTCGGCCACCAAAATGGCGTGGTCTTCACAATCCCCAACCTTAGCAAAAAATGCCTGCTGGCTACTTTGCCAGACCTCAGGGCGGCCCGGATAGGTGATATGATCAAGCTGATACTTTTTTCGATGGGCAACCGTATAGAGCGCCAATACCGGATTCTCAACCCGGAACGGCATATAGCCATCAAAATAGCTGTTTACCAGATGGTAACGCCGGTCGACACCCGGAGCGATCATGATATATGCCCCCAGGTCGGCCTGACCAAACAGATAGATGCTGGGTTTTTCTCTGCGTTTATTGAGAATCTTATCAATATCCAATTGATTCAGCGTGATACCATTCGCCATTAACTGGAGTGATCCGCTGCGTAATAACCCGGGAGATGCGTTGGGGTCAGCTGGCAGTGGCAGACGCTCTAGTGCCTCGTCAATTATCAGATCCGGCGAGCGCTGGTGTTGCTGTAGCGCTGAGGTCAGTATGATGACGAGAATAAACAGCACGCCCTGCCCCAGGCGTTTTAACATGGCCGGCTACCCTTTCAGACCCGAGGCAACAATAATGGCGACGAAGATCAGTACGGTTGAGGCAAATATCGAAACCGCGATATTACCCTTCTTCATCTCCTCCTCAATATCGATATTTTTGAGTAACCGCTTATCGATCCATAACAGAGCATACACTCCTACCACCAGAGCGATGATGGTGTAACTCAGATTCAATAACAGATTGATCAGAGAGGCGCTAAAAAACTCCATTTCCATAGAGAACGATCCTTAAATTCAGGTTAGCAGGACAAAACAGATAGCCAGCTAAATCAGTCTGGCTGACGCTGATTCTGAATCAATAGGCGCCACTAATCCAGTCAGTTTTGCATATCTTCTGTGGCTTCAGGCAATCTGCTATGGCCCGCGTTACGGGTTCCAGTGATTCGGCCCCAGCAACTGCATCTGATGGGTGATCCAGCGAATGCGCTGCCAGACATAATTGCTGGGGTTGGCAGCACGTAAACGGTAGGGGTTGGGTAACACCGCGGCTAAGCGCGCTGCTTCGACCGGGGACAGTCGCTGAGCCGGTTTATGGAAATAGGCCTGACTGGCCGCTTCAACACCATAGATTCCGGGACCGAACTCGACAATATTGAGATAAACTTCCAGGATACGCTGCTTGGTCCACAGGGCCTCCATCAACACCGCCAGCCCCGCCTCGAGTCCTTTTCGCAGATAGCTTTTGGCGGGCCACAGAAACAGGTTTTTAGCGGTCTGCTGCGTCAGGGTGCTGGCACCTCTGATCCTGCCGCCTTTCTCATTGTCACTGAGAGCGTCCGCTATCGATTCCAGATCCAGCCCCCAATGTTGCGGAAACTTCTGATCTTCAGAGGCGATGACTGCTAGCTGCATCGTCCCGGAGATCTGATCAAGAGGCACCCAGATATGCTGACTGTGAGCCGGATATCCCGGTGGCGGATTCAGATCCCGTTGGATCTTCCACATCCATATACCCGGGTCGATAAAACGCAACATCAGCACCAGCAGTACTGGAAGCAGAATCAGAATGAGCAGCACTCGGATCAGCCACTTGCGAATAGAGAAACGGGAAACAGTCAATATCGGATTACCGCAGAGTCAGAAGCGTAACAAAGGTAGCACTGATCATACCCAACACTGCCCATTTTTTGAACAGCGATCAGTAATGATTCGCGCCCCTTTGTATGTTTAACTAATGGCACAGATCTAACGATCATAATAATGGACAGTAACATGACATTTGCCCTGGATGAGGTTCTGGTGGTTGGTATTTCCAGCCGCGCGCTGTTTAACCTGGAACATGAAAACCGTATCTACCAGCAACAGGATGTAGAGGCCTACCGCCGTTACCAGTTTGAACAGGAGAATAAAATTCTCGATAAAGGGACCGCCTTTCATCTGGTGGAAGCGCTACTCAGCCTGAACACCCTTTCCGACGAGCGACTGGTCGAAGTGGTGGTGATGTCTAAAAACAGCCCTGATACCGGTTTGCGCGTATTGAAATCAATTCAGTACTACGGCCTGGATATTACCCGATCAGCCTTTACCGGAGGTGAATCACTCGCCCCTTTCCTGCAGGCATACAGTGTCGATCTGCTGTTAACCCGACACCCGGATGATGCGCAGGTGGCCATCGATACTCAGGATTGTGCTGCGGCGCTGATATACGATCCCCCCGAAAGCTTTCAGCCGGACCGTGACACCATCAGGATCGCATTTGATGCGGATGCGGTGCTGTTCTCTGATGAGTCAGAATATATCTATAAAACCGAAGGGCTGGAACGGTTTCAGGAAAATGAGTCAGACAATGAAGATGTCGTGCTTCCCGATGGTCCCTTTGCCAAACTGGTCAGAGTGCTTTCCAGACTCAACAGTAAACTGGGAGCAGATCGCTCCCCCCTGAGACTATCCATCGTGACGGCCCGCAACGGCCCGGCGCACTTGCGGGTGATTAAGACGTTGCGGCAATGGGGAGTCAATGTTGATCAGGCTTTTTTTCTAGGAGGGATGAGTAAAGAGCCGGTTTTGAGTGCTTTACGTCCCCATATCTTTTTTGACGATCAGCCCGCGCACCTGGTATCAGCCGCAAAACGGGTCCCCAGCAGTCAGGTTCCCTACCGCAGCGATTCACTGATCAACAGCCTGCCTCAGGCCTCCCACAGTGAAACCGGAGAGGATTAACCGTTACAGGACCGGGTCTGTCACCGGCTTTACCGGTTGCGAACGCTTCCCCGCCATCGCCACAATACCCGCACAGCAAACCAGCAGAATGCCCAGCAGAGTATGCAGTCCCAGCACCTCATCCCATACCAGCCAGCCAAGAACCGCCGCCATGGCAACCGAGCCGTAGGTGTAGGGTGCTAACTGACCGGCCGGAGCCATACCATAGGCTTTGCTGAGCAATAACTGTGCTACGGTTGAGGTTGCCGCCAGCAACACCAGCCAGCCAAACTGAACCAGGTTTAAGCCTGCGCCGCTCAGCCAGGCCGGAAAAGCGGACAACACTGCAGCGAACAGAGCAAAATAGAATACGATTAACTGGGGGGATTCGGTATCCCGCATCCGGCGTACCGTCACTTTCGCCAGGGCACCCAGACAGGCACCGAACAGAGCAATTAAAATGCCGATATTCACCGCGGTCTCTGTTGGATTGATAATAAAGGCGACACCGATAAACCCTACCAGAATCGCCAGTTTCACCTGCAGGTTTATCCGCTCTTTAAGCCACCATAAGGCGATCAGCGGCATAAAAAACGGGGCAGTCTGTTTCAGCAGTGCCGCCTGGGCAAGAGGAAGATGGCCCCAGGTATAAAACAGGCAGGTCATTGCCGTTACTCCTACCCCCGCGCGCATCAGATGGAAGTGGAGCTTGGTGGTGTGTAGGACAGAGATACCGTTACGCAGCATCCAGGGGACAAAAAGCATCAGCCCCAGCAGGTTACGAAAGAATACGATCATCTCGGTAGGCAACTCAGCAGAAACCTGTCGTATCACCATGCCGGATAGCACCAGAAACATTTCTGATATCAGGATCAGAGCCGCGCCGATCAGAAAACTATGATTTTTCATAAATAACAAAGCCCCTCTGTATCACTCAGAGGGGCTATTGAACTCCAGCAGCCAGTCAGAGGGCGATGATTTCAAACTGTTCATCCAGTTTGGCTGCCGCGGCCGGGCTGGTCACTACCGCAACGCTGGCCTGTTCCGGCTTGAGATAAGTTGCCGCCACCCGCTTCAGATCGTCCAGGGTGACCCTGAGAATACGCTGACGGAACTGTTCGCGTTGTTCTGGCGTGCGGCCAAACAGCGCACTGTGATAAGCCTGTTTCGCCTCTCCTGCGGGAGACCCCGGTTTATCGATGCTGCTGACAACCCCCAGAATCGCTTCTTCCAGCTTTTGTGCTTCCAGTTCGCTCTCCTGCAACCAGACCAGAGAGGCATCAAAATCCGCCAGAGTTTCGCTCAGGCGAGGATCACGATAGGAGAAGAAGCGGAATACTGCATCTGCCGAATCCTGCCCGGCACCACTACCGTAGGCACCGCCCTTTTCGCGCACGGTTCTGTGGAGAAAGCCATTACGCAGAAAATCACCCAGCACAGTGAGCGCTGCCGCATCAGTATGCTCCACCGGAACCGTCGGATAAGCCTTGGCACAGAAGTTCACCTGAGTACTCGTAGTCCAGGCCTGGGTAACACAGCTTCGGCTTGAAGGCAGAGTAAAAGGAACAAAACCATCCTCAGTCGTAACATCCTGCCACTGTGCAGCCAGGGTTTCAGCAACCTGCTGCTGGTGTTCAGCTTCAGTTACTATCAGGAAGCGCCGCGGCGCTTTTAACAGCTTCTGATGCAGCGCTTCCAGCGCATTGGCAAGTTGCTTCAGGTTATCCTCGTTGCGAATACTTTCATCCAGTGCTTTGATCGCACGAATACTCTGTAGCCCTCGTAAGTTATGGGACAACTGCCCGCCGGGTGACAGCTGACTGGCCGCTGCCATAATTGCCAGACTGTGTCCCTGCCCTGTCACGCTCTGTTCTTTACGGGTGCGCTGCTGCGATACCAGCTCACGAATCCGGCTCAGTTCGTCGAAACGGACAGTGGTTAACGTTTTATATACCAGACTGCTCATTTCAGCCTGCTTGCTAAGCAACGCCTTGGCTGACAGCGTCATGTAACCACTGACTTTCTGCTCATCATCAATACTGCCGCGCACCGATGAGTATGCACTGATGCTGCCGCACACCTGTGACTGCCAGGCCTGGGTATCCTGATAACTCTTACCATCACAACCCAGTTCAGTCAGACAGTGACTGTAGAGTGGGATGAGTTGTTGTTCCGCTTCACTCAGGGCAGGCAGATCGATAATCACCTGTTCATATACCAGACCGTTAGTCCCCTGAGGATAGAAGTGATATTTGAAGCCCTGTAGAGACTCTTCCGTCCCGTGAGGAATACGCATCTGTGCCGGTACATCCACGATGGTCACTTTTGGCAACAGGGTTTCATCGTCTATCTGGTTCTGCCGCTGCTCCAGTGCTTCAGCCTGCTGTATAACCGCCTGTTTCTGTTTCTCATCCAGCGACTGACGAATTTTTTCCAGTTTCGCCGTTTCCGCTGCATCGCGTTTTGCTGCCAGCTTAGCATCCGGACGTAGCGTCAGCCTGACCCGGTGGGGGTTATCCAGCAGCTCACGTACCATCGACGGGATGAAATCCGGGTGAGTAATCTCTTCATGCAACTTGGCCAGCACCGGATCGAGATTCAGCAGTGCGATGGGATCACCACGATGGATCGCAGATGACAACGAAGCCAGAATCAGGCTCATACCGTAGGGGTATCCGTCACCACTGATCTCGCGCTGACTCAGTTCCAACTGATGCAATGCGGCTTCGAGGTGCTCCTGAGGTACGCCTTCCTCAGCAACTTTGGCCAGCGTGTCCAGCACCAGTTGCTCAAACTCTGCTGCCTTGTCAGGCTCACTGCCTTCGATGCCGCACATAAAGCCCATCTCCCGGTTTGAATCTTCCAGGCCACAAAGCGGTGAAGGCGACGTTCCAAGGTCGGTGGATTCAAGGGCATAGCGTAATGGAGAGGAGCTGTTATCCAGCAAAACCCGGGACAGCAGGTGCGCTTTTAACTGCTGCTCAAGATCGATACTCGGGCCCAGCAACCAGGCCAGCACATGGTGGGTTTTAGCGCTGATATTTTCATCATCCAGGGCATAGGCCTCCTCAACTCTGACCGGAGAGAAGTAGCGTTTCTCGTCACCAACGGCTATCTCCTCATCGAGTTTGTCGAAACTGGCAAGTGCCTGGGTTTCAAAACGTTGCTGCAACTCTTCAACCGGAATATCGCCAAAGGTCATAAACACCGCATTGGATGGGTGATAATGGGTCTTATAAAAGTGCAGCAACTGCTCGTAACTGAGATCAGGGATCGCTTCGGGATCCCCTCCTGAGTTGTAATGATAGGTGGTAGATGGAAACAGATAACGGGTCAGGGTCTGCCACAAATAAGAGACTGGCGAACTCATCGCCCCTTTCATCTCATTGTAAACCACCCCTTTGTAGACCAGTGGACTATCGCTATCATTCGGTTCACTGAACTCAATCCTGTGACCCTCCTGGGCAAAATCCAGCGGGTCAAGACGGGAAAAGAATGCCGCATCAAGATAAACATCCAGCAGGTTAAAAAAGTCTTTACGGTTCTGGCTGGCAAATGGATAGGCAGTCCAGTCACTGCTGGTAAAGGCGTTCATGAAGGTATTCAGGGAGCGCCGGCTCATCATAAAAAAGGGATCGCGCACCGGATAGTTGCGACTACCACACAGCGCGGTATGTTCCAGAATATGGGCAACACCGCAGTTATCTTCCGGCACAGTACGAAAAGCAACAAGGAAAACATTTTCCTGATTATCAGCAGCAATATGATAATGAAGCGCACCAGTATTGGTATGCACATATTCCTGAACATCGATGCCCAGTGATTCGATTGTTTCGGTGCGCTTGTGTTGAAAAGCCGGGTGACAGGTCATAGCGTTATCCAATGTCAGTGATCTCAATGGTAGATATGGCGATCATTGTAACTAAATCAATCTCTTTTGACCCGCTCACATCAAAGAAATCGTGGATTAGTGATACGCCATCAGATATCTGAGCTAAAGTAACTATCAGGAACCCTCCGGCCGTAGTTTTTTAACCTGTTGTCATCTTTATTTCATCTATGATCTTTAGGTTAATATTGCCGGGAACTTCTGCCAAACAGTTGTGTTCTTTGTTAAATATCGCTTTGTTGCACTGCAACAACATAATTGACATTATTTCGTCCGCCGAATATAGTGAGCAAAAATGCTGCAACGCACAAAGATTGAAACTCTTGCGATCACAGGTGAAAAAACATGTACGAAGAAATGATGAAAGACGTTCAGGAAAACATGAAGCCAGTTGTTGATATGGCTGAAATCAACAAAAAAGCAGCAGAGAAACTGATCGAGCTGCAGTCTGGTTATGTGTCTGATTTTGTAAATGCGACCATGGCGCAAATGCAGGCACTGTCTTCTATCAAAGACCCGAAAGAAGCGATCGATCTTCAGGTTGAATATGTTAAGACGCTTGAAACTAAGCTGACCAATGTTGCTGAAGAAGAGATGGCAGCACTGAATTCAGCCAAAGCTGAACTGACAGCTGTGATTGAGAAAAGCTTCGCAGGCCTTGGCCTTAAAGATATGAACTACTTCGAAGACCTGAGCGCGTTCATGACTGCTGCAGCACCTAAAGCCAAAAAAGCTGACACAAAACCTGCGGCTAAAGCGGCTGCTAAGCCTGCTCCGGCCAAAAAGGCTGCAGCACCTAAACCTGCTGCCAAACCAGCTCCAGCTAAAGCCGCAGCGCCAAAACCTGCTGCCAAGCCTGCTCCGGCAAAGGCCGCAGCACCTAAACCTGCTGCTAAACCTGCCGTTAAAAAAGCGCCAGCGAAGAAGGCTGCAGCACCTAAAGCTGCCGTCAAGCCAGCTCCGGCAAAAGCAGCTGCCCCCAAGGCTGATGAAGCGAAATAAGATTTACTATCAGAATTTAAAAAACAAAAAACGGAACCTCAGGGTTCCGTTTCTGATTCTGCGCGCAAACGTTTCGCGGCGGTTTCCATAGCCGCCAACTAACTAAGGGGCTCCCCTCGCGCAAGGGCGGGCAGCTTCCCCTCCAGCCCCATCGCAAAACGCATCACTCTGTTTTTTGCAGGTACAATTCGTTCTGCTGCTCCGAGCCCCAGGTTTCTCAATATTTTTAACGGCAGAAGATTATTGGAGAAGACCCGGTAAAAACCATCCATCAGCTGCATCATCATCAGATTGTGATTCCGCCGCTGCTGTTCGTACTGCTGTAATAACGACAGATCACTGATCTCAATCCCAGCATGATGCCCCTGAAGTATTACCTCTGCCAGGGTTGCCGCATCCAACAGACCGATATTGACGCCCTGACCCGCCAGAGGGTTGATCATGTGGGCAGCGTCCCCCGCCAGGGCTACGCCCTCTTTGACATATTGCTGAGCATGCTGACGCCGTAATGGGAAAGCCCCTCGTTCAATCAGATTCTCGATCCCGCCGAGACACTCAGGAAAGGTTTGTGTCAGTTCATCGACAAAGGCGGTGCTATCAAGATTCAGCAGTCGCCTGATCTGTGAGGGGTGGTTGTACCACACCAGAGAACCGCGCTGACCCGACAATGGCAGAAACGCCAGCGGGCCGTCGGGCGTAAACTGTTGCCAGGTAATATCCTGCTGAGGCAATGCAGTTGCCACGGAAGCCACCAGTGCATGCTGGTCGTAATCCCAGCTATGCACGCCGATTCCAGCGGCCATTCTGACCCTGGACCCACCGCCATCCGCAGCGATCATCAGCTTGCCTATCAGTTCCCGGCCATCCGCCAGGCGCAACAGGCTACAGCCAGGCGAGTAATCGATGTCCACGGTTTCAGCCGGGCAGATCAGGTCGACATTGTCGAGGCGAGCAAGCTGCTCCAGCAGTGCCAGCTGAATGACGCGGTTCTCAACAATATAACCCAGATGATCCGCACCGATATCATCGCTGACAAACTCTGTAGAGGCGCGCTTTTCATCACTCTCCCACACCTTCATCCGCCGATACGGACAGACTCTTCGGGCGGTGATACCATCCCACACCCCCAGCGTTCTGAAGATCTGTTCAGAGGCGATGCTTAATGCAGAAACCCGCAGGTCATGTTCAGAATCCGGTTGAAAAGATGCCGGATATTGCTGTTCAACCACGGCGATCCTGAGATCGGTATTCCCCAGTGCTGCGGCGATGGTTGCCCCCACCATGCCCCCACCGACTATTAACAGATCATACCTGTTTTTCATTTTCTCTCCGAAGCGCTAGCCTGCTCAAATAGCAGTGAATTGTACCTTCCAGTCTGCGGCTTCTAAAGCGGTTTTACCGTGCAACCTGGACTGCATACACTGAACGGCAACCGGGTGATCTCTGCAAAGAATGGTTGCAGATACAAAAAAAGCGCCAGTAGCGCTTTTTTATTTATCGATTACAGACGTTCAGAGCTTAACTCAGAGTTCGGTAATACCGCCCATATAAGGAAGCAGCGCCTCAGGGACTTTAACCTTACCTTCAGCCGTCTGGTAGTTCTCCAGAATCGCCACCAGAGTACGGCCAACAGCCAGTCCGGAGCCATTCAGCGTGTGCACCAGCTCAGGCTTGCCGGTTTCAGGATTGCGCCAGCGGGCCATCATCCGCCGGGCCTGGAAATCTTCCATGTTACTGCAGGAGGAGATCTCACGATATTTCTGCTGACCTGGCAGCCATACTTCGATATCGTATGTTTTTGCAGCACTAAAGCCCAGATCACCACCACACAGGGTGACTACGCGGTATGGCAGATTCAGTTTCTGCAGAATTTTCTCGGCATTGCCAACCAGCTCTTCCAGCGCATCCCATGACTGTGATGGCTCTACGATATGTACCAGTTCAACTTTCTCAAACTGATGCTGACGGATCATGCCACGGGTATCACGCCCGTGACTGCCCGCTTCACTGCGAAAACAGGGCGTATGGGCAACAAATTTCAGCGGCATCTGCCCGGCATCAACAATCTCATCGCGAACGATATTGGTGACCGGTACTTCTGCTGTCGGGATAAGATAGTAATCACGCTCACCCGGCACCTTGAACAGATCCTCTTCGAACTTGGGCAACTGACCGGTGCCACGCAGTGAATCAGCGTTGACCAGATAAGGAACATAGGTCTCTTCATAGCCGTGTTCTGTGATGTGGGTATCCAGCATAAACTGAATTAATGCCCGGTGCATACGGGCGATACCTCCGCGCAGAACCGCAAAACGGGCTCCGGTAATTTTCGCGGCGGTGGCGAAGTCCAGCTCACCATTCTGCTCCCCCAGATCAACGTGATCTTTGGGCTCGAAATCCAGTTGGGTTGGCTCACCCCATTTGCGGATCTCAATATTATCGTCTTCGCTCAGACCGGCAGGCACTGACTCATGGGGAATATTCGGCATCCCCATCAGCAACGCATCCATCTTCTCCTGAACCTCTTTCAGCTGCTCTTTAGCGGCATCCAGTTGCTCTCCAAGGGTGCTGACTTCAGCCAGCAGAGGGGCGATATCTTCACCCGCCGCTTTGGCCTTACCGATATTTTTGGAGCGGGTGTTGCGCTCGTTCTGCAAGCGCTCAGACTCAACCTGCACATCGCGACGCTGATTTTCCAGCGCATTAAACTCGTCAACCGGAAACTTATAACCTTTCTTGGTCAGCAGCTGAGCTACTTCCTCCGGGTTAGAACGTATAAATTTAGGATCTAGCATAATGTCAGAAACAACCTTAAAGTCAGAACAGGCGAGTAAACCATAGGCCGCTGTACAGGGCGACCATGCAGAGCACCACGCTCATTAATATGTAAATTGCGGCGGACATTATATGCCCTTCTTGCAGCATGGTCACGGCTTCCAGCGAGAAGGTGGAAAAAGTTGTGAAAGCCCCCAGAAAACCAACCATCAGGATCGGCCTTAATTCCGGATTGATGCGGGCTTTTTCCATGATCAGCACAAAAAACACCCCCATCAGGAAGGAACCCAGAACATTACAGAGCATGGTGCCATAAGGCAGCTTATACTGGGCATTATTGACCAGCACCCCGCTCACCCAATAGCGGGCCAGGGCGCCGGTAGCGCCGCCTGCGGCGACTGAAAGCAGGTGTAGCATTGGCTAATCCTTATATCGTTGCTTGCTGCTGGAGCGGTCCAGCGCTTTCAAATGCTCGAGTTTATCACCGATGCGGATCTCCAGCCCCCGGGGCTGTGGCTGATAATAGTGACGCTCAGCAATTTCCGGTGGCAGATAACACTCTCCGGCTGCATAGGCATCCGGTTCATCATGAGCATAACGATATTCAGCGCCATATCCAAGGTCCTGCATCAGACTGGTTGGCGCATTACGCAGGTGAACCGGGACCTCATAACCAGGATCACTGCGCACATCCGCCATCGCCTGATTGAAGGCCCGGTAGACTGCATTACTCTTCGGCGCGCTGGCGCAATAGATCGCAGCCTGGGCAATCGCCCGCTCACCCTCTGCAGGTCCGACCCGTTCAAAGGCATCCCAGGCCGACAGGGCGACCTGCATCGCCCGGGGGTCAGCATTGCCAATATCCTCAGACGCAATCGCCACCAATCGCCGGGCGATATAGAGCGGATCGCAACCACCATCCAGCATCCGGCAATACCAGTACAGAGCACCATCAGGAGAGGAGCCGCGCACGGACTTATGAAACGCGGAGATCATATCGTAGAACAGATCTCCCTGCTTATCATAGCGGCGCGCACTGGACTTCAGCACCTCTTCAATAATCTGTGGCCCGATAGTGTATTGAGTGCCATCAAAATCAGCCAGATCGGCAGCAATTTCAAGCAGGTTCAGCCCACGCCGGCCATCGCCATCTGCCGCTGCCGCCAACTGATCCAGCGCCCCATCCTGAAAGACCAGTGGTTGCTGAGGGATACCCCGGTCAGGATCATGCAGTGCGCGCTGCAAAAGCGCCTCGATATCGTCCTGCTCCAGGCTGCGTAACAGGTAGACACGGGCCCGGGAAAGCAACGCATTATTCAGTTCAAAGGAGGGGTTTTCCGTGGTGGCACCGACAAACAGAAAGGTGCCATCTTCAATGTATGGCAGAAACGCATCCTGCTGAGATTTGTTAAAACGATGCACCTCATCAACAAACAGGATGGTTTTGCGCCCGGACTGCGCTTTCACCTGCAACGCCTGATCGACTGACGCACGAATATCTTTTACTCCGGACAACACCGCCGAGAGAATAATAAAATGAGCATCCACCTGATGGGCCAGCAGGCGGGCCAGGGTTGTTTTCCCCACCCCTGGCGGACCCCATAGAATCATTGAATGAACAGTCCCCTGCTCCAGGGCTTTGCGCAGTGGCTTGCCCTGCCCCAGCAGATGTTGCTGACCGCAGTATTCATCCAGCGACCGGGGTCGCATCCGGGCAGCCAGGGGTTCATATCCGGGCGGCTGGAGATCGTCAAACAGGTCTGCCATCAGTTAACAGGCTCCGCGGTGTTCTCGATAATAACATCGGTGCCTTCTGGCGGCACAAATGTGAAGAAATCTTCTGAATAGTCTGGATTAAGCTTCTGATTATTAAACATTATCGAAGTTTTCTGACCAAGAGAGTCTTCCATCTGCAACTCTTTAATCAGACCATCAGTAAACAGCAAACGGATACGGGTAAAGACTTCAGCATCATTAATGGGAAGCAGTTCAAACAGCTGATTACTGCCCTTCTCCTGCAATAACCGAATTCGGTACTGAGACTGTAACTGGTCTATCTGACCATTCAGAATCAGAGCCGGAACCCCTGAGTCACTATCAGCAACCTTACGACGGGTTGCCTGTTCCAGATCTGGGTCGTAGATCCACAGCGTATCACCATCACTGACCAGTGTTTGGGCAAATGGCTCGGTAGCAATCCATCTGAATTTATTGGGTTTAGCCAGCAACAGGGTCCCCCGGGAGTTATCCATACGGCGGCTATCTTCGCTGCCAGACACCTGATCAAAGTCAGCGCTGAAACTATCAAACTTTGCCAACAGACTGTCGAGCTGCGGCCCCGCATTTTCCTGAATATCAGCCAGGGCTGAGAAGCTCAGTGAACACCCCAGCAAAGCAACAGCCGCAATCTTTTTAAACATCATTATCAATCCTTAGGCGGTGGTGGAGCCAGTACTTCACGGGCGCCGTTATGACTGGCCGGAGAAACAACTCCAGCCGCTTCCATGGTTTCGATCATCCGGGCGGCCCGGTTATAACCAATTTTCAGTTTACGCTGTACAGAGGAGATTGAGGCTTTGCGGGTTTCGGTAACAAACGCCACCGCTTCGTCATACAAGGCATCCTGTTCATCATCCATATCACCGGAAAAGCCACTACTTCCGCCTTCAACAACCTCTGACAGATCGGTAATCAGATAGTCAGGCGCGCCGATCTTCTTCCAGGATTCGACAACCCGATGCACTTCGTCATCACTGACAAACGCGCCATGCACCCGGTTTGGCAGGCTGCTACCTGCTGGCAGATAAAGCATATCGCCGTTACCCAGCAGGTGCTCCGCTCCACTCTGGTCAAGCACCGTCCGCGAGTCGATCTTTGAGGAAACCTGAAAGCCTATACGGGTGGGGATGTTAGCCTTGATCAGACCGGTAATAACATCCACCGAGGGGCGCTGAGTTGCGAGAATCAGGTGGATACCGGCGGCCCGGGCCTTCTGCGCTATCCGCGCAATCAGTTCCTCAACCTTCTTACCCACCACCATAATCATATCGGCGAATTCGTCGATACACACCACTATATAGGGCAGTGTCTCCAGGTAGGGAGCCGGTGCGTCGGATGGTAGCCCCTGCTCTTCCGGATTCCACAGAGGGTCCAGCAATGGAGTACCTTTATCACGCGCTTCATTGACTTTATCGTTATAACCGGCAATGTTCCTGACACCCATTTTGGACATCAGTTTATAGCGCCTTTCCATCTCAGCAACACACCAGCGTAAACCACCGGCGGCCTCTTTCATATCAGTAATAACCGGTGCCAGCAGGTGCGGAATGCCCTCATAAACCGACAATTCAAGCATTTTGGGGTCGACCAGCATCAGCCGTACTTCATCCGGGGTTGCCTTAAACAGCAAGCTCAGCAGCATCGCGTTAACCCCCACCGACTTACCGGAGCCAGTTGTACCGGCTACCAGCAGGTGAGGCATTTTCGCCAGATTGGCAACCACCGGATTACCGGCAATATCGTTACCCAGCCCCAGCGTCAGCTTGGATGAGGCCTCTTTATAGGGTTTAGAGTTGAGCACTTCACTCAGGCGCACCATCTGCCGCTCTTCGTTCGGTATCTCGATACCGATCACCGATTTACCCGCAATGACCTCGACTACCCGCACGCTCATCACCGCCATAGATCGCGCCAAATCACGGGCCAGATTGGTTATCCTGCTGGCCTTGACACCCGGTGCTGGTTGCAGCTCAAACCGGGTAATAACCGGGCCTGGGTTAACCTCGACGACCTCTGCGACGATGCCAAAGTCTTTCAGCTTGCTTTCCAGCAGACGCGACATCTCCTCCAGTTGATCATCACTGTAACAATGCCCCTGTTTGAGTTCTGGTGCATCCAGAAGATCCAGTGACGGGATTTTTCTGCGGGGTTCACGGCGACGGTTGACCTGAGAAATATGATCCAGCCCCAGTTCGCTGTCCTTCATTGGCGTATGCGCTTCCGACAGCGGCACCACCCTGACGCCTTTGCGATCGACGACAGTCAGCGGCTGACCTGACTCAGACATATAAGCCTGTCCGCTGTGCGCATCAGCATACTCGGTTACCAGAGGAATATCGTCAGCGTGGCCCTGATCATGGGCAGAGGGATAGTCTGCCCGGCCAGTATCGAACGTCTGCTCAGTGTGCATGGTCTGATCAGCATAGTAATTGTCTGCAGCGACCGGGACGTCCTGAGGCTCCATCAGCGGTTGCTCAAAAAACGGTTCCTGGCGGCGCGCTTCATGTTTTTGCTCCGCCCTGTGTAAACCGTCCCGGACGGGCTGGTCTTTCAGGGTCGGCAGGTCAATATCAACAACGGGTTCTGAACGCTGCGAGGTCTCAGCTGCACGTCCCTGCCGGGCTGCGGCTCTGAGAAGATTACGTTTCTCTTCATCCTCTGCGGCGTAAGGATTAACCACGGGTTTCTGAGGCTTTTCACGTGCAGCGGGTTTCAATGCAGCTCCGGCAGTGAACAGCAACCCTCCCAGCCGCTCCAGCAGGTGCGACCAGGAAAGCTCGAGCATCAGAGTGAAGCCAAACAGCAGTACTGTCCAGATCACCACAGAACTACCGATCAGGCTGAACAGAGAGACTGCAAGATCAGACACCGCCTGCCCGACCAGCCCACCCATACTGAAGGGCAGCTGTGCGGTAGCATTAGAAAGATGGGTTGCAGCCAGCGTGGCAAGACAGAGCAGCACCAAAACCGCTCCGATAACCCGCAACATCATAAAGGGGATCCCATCCAGCAGCGAGACATGCCGTCGCACCATAAAGCGCAACGCAGGTACAATCAGCATCAGTGGTATCAGCCAGGCTGCAAGACCAAACACAGACAAACCGAGATCGGCCAGCCAGGCACCGACATAGCCGGTGAAATTTCGCGCTTCAGGCTGGTACCCCAGGTGAGACCAACCCGGGTCCCGGCTATCATAGCCAAGTAGCGCAAGCTGCAAAAAAACAGCGAAGCCAATCACAATGATCAGCCCGCCCTCTTTCACCACCCGACCGAGCAGCTCAGAAAACGACACAATTCTGGTTTCGTTCGCAGCGGTTTTAACACTGGCTTGATGACTATTTGTTTGACCACTCTGAGACAAGAAAAATATCCTTACAACTATCTATCAATAGGAGCTAAAAAATAACATATTTAGCCCCGGCTCCCCAGACACAATAGTGCCTTTTACACGCTTTATTCAGCTTACCGGCCCAGACTGAGCATAAACTGAACAATAACGCCCATACTCAATACCCATCCTCTGCGGCGTGTTGGTTAAATCACCCCGACAGGAAGAGTCTGACCCGCTACGGATAAAAAAATTCAGCGCTCATTGCTGTTTTGTCCGCTCCATGAAACGGGCATAATAGGCGTCAATATAATGTGTGAACAGAGAACGGATCACCAATGAGCGAAATACAACACCATAAATTGATTATTCTCGGCTCCGGCCCCGCAGGCTACACCGCTGCAGTGTATGCCGCCCGGGCCAACCTTAACCCAGTTGTGATTACCGGCATGCAGGCTGGCGGTCAGTTAACCACTACGACCGATGTTGACAACTGGCCCGGAGATGCTGAGGGAGTTCAGGGGCCAGAGCTGATGCAGCGGATGCAGGCCCATGCAGAACGTTTCGATACCCAGGTAATTTTTGATCACATTAGTGAGACTGACCTCAGTCATCGCCCCTTCCGTCTTAAAGGCGACATGGCAGAGTATAGTTGTGATGCCCTGATTATCTGTACCGGTGCATCCGCCCAGTATATCGGACTGCCTTCAGAAGAAGCATTTATGGGTAAAGGGGTTAGTGCCTGCGCTACCTGTGACGGATTTTTCTACCGCGGCCAGAAAGTGGCGGTAATCGGTGGCGGCAACACCGCTGTCGAAGAAGCCCTTTACCTGTCCAATATCGCTGCCGAAGTTACCCTGATTCACCGACGCGATTCACTACGCTGCGAGAAGATTCTTCAGGACAAGCTGTTTGAGCGTGCTGAAAATGGCAATATCAACATTCTCTGGAACCATCAGCTGGACGAAGTACTGGGTGATCCGATGGGTGTCACCGGTATCCGGGTTAAAAGCACAGTGGATGACTCACTGAGCGAACTCGAACTTCAGGGCGTGTTTGTTGCTATCGGCCATAAACCCAACACTGAGATCTTTAACGGTCAGCTGGAGATGAACAACGGCTACCTGAAAATCAGATCCGGAAGCGACGGTAATGCAACCCAGACCTCGGTTGAAGGTGTATTTGCCGCGGGCGATGTGGCGGATCACATCTATCGTCAGGCGATCACCTCGGCTGGTTTTGGCTGCATGGCAGCACTGGATGCTGAGCGCTATCTGGACGATCAGGCCTGAGTAGCAACTGATGATTCTGTGGCTTGATCCCTACAGCAACCAGTTCCCCCCGATCACCCAGGCGCTGGATGATCCTAATGGTTTACTGGCTGCGGGAGGGGATCTCAGCCCAGAGCGTCTGATTGCGGCTTACAGGCAGGGGATATTTCCCTGGTACAGCCCCGGGGAGCCTATTCTCTGGTGGTCGCCAGATCCCCGTTGCACGCTGATTCCGGGGCAGATACATATCTCTAGAAGTCTGCGCAAAGCGATTCGAAACACTGAATTTGAGATCACTTTTGACCGGGCGTTCATCCAGGTGATCGAAGCCTGCGCTGCCCCCAGGCATTACAGCGACAGCACCTGGATCAGCGCTCCGATGCAAAGCGCTTATACCGAGTTGCATCATAGGGGTTACGCCCATTCGGTCGAGTTATGGCAGAATGGCGCCCTGACCGGCGGACTCTATGGTATCGCTATGGGACGCCTGTTTTTTGGTGAATCGATGTTTAGCCGGGCCACCAATGCATCCAAGATCGCGTTTGCTTTTTTTGCCAGACAACTGGAAAAATGGGGCTATGCTTTAATTGATTGCCAGATTGAAAATGATCATCTGACCAGTTTGGGAGCTAACAGTATTCCGCGAGCAGAGTTTAAGCAGTATCTTGATACCCATCTGGAAACAGAACTAAGCCATCGCTGGCATTTTGATATAGATAAAGAAGACGTGGTAAGAACTGAGTGACCAACCTGAAAACCCTGCATTTTTATGCAACACCAGAACATGAGTGCAGCTACCTCGAAGGATTTGAAGCAAAAACGCTGTTTGTTGACCCCCAGGAGGTCATCTCCACGGACGCCTACAGCCAGCTTTCAGACCTTGGGTTTCGCCGCAGTGGTAAACATATCTACCGCCCCTACTGCAGCAACTGTCAGGCATGTATCTCAGTGCGGGTCAATGGGCGCGAGTTCAGGCCCAGCAAAAGTCAGAAGCGAATCTTTAATAAAAACAAAGACCTGCAGGTTACAGCAGTGCCTCCGCAGTTTACTGATGAATACTACGCCCTGTATGAAAAATATATCAACACCCGTCACCGTGACGGCGATATGTACCCTCCGACACCGGAGCAGTTCAGTGCCTTCCTGATAGAGGGGGGGCAGAAAGGCTGTTTTTACGAGTTCAGAGACCCGGACGGTAAACTGCTGGTGCTTGCGGTCACCGATTATCTTACGCAGGGACTATCGGCAATCTATACCTTTTTCGACCCCGACGAGGATCGCCGCAGCCTGGGCAGCTACGCGATACTCTGGCAGCTTGAGGAAGTTAAGCGGATGGAGCTGGAGTATCTTTATCTGGGCTACTGGATACGCGAGTGCCAGAAGATGTCCTATAAAATAGCCTATAACCCCATTGAAATGTTGCTGCATGGCCAGTGGATAGTCGTTGACTAACACTCACTGCCCCACCCACCAGCAGAATCAGTAGCAGTATTCCGCTGTCAGTGATAAACAGCAAACTGGCCACAACCATCGCTGTAATTGTTCAGACCTCCTGATATGCGCCATGACACCCTGAGGCTGGATTCCTGCAGCATAACCACAATATAATCGACGCCGGTTTAACAGGTACTCAGGATTTGTTTGCTATTTTTACCAAATCTCTTTGATATAGATAACAAAATAGGGCAAAATACTGCGCTGCAAAATGTAGTATTGCAATTAATTAACTCAGGTAGGTAATGAATGTCTAAAGAAGACAGCTTTGAAATGGAAGGCGTTGTGACCGACACACTGCCTAACACAATGTTCCGGGTAGAACTGGAAAACGGTCACGTCGTTACAGCTCACATCTCTGGCAAGATGCGTAAAAACTATATCCGCATCCTGACTGGCGATAAGGTAAAGGTTGAACTGACGCCTTACGACCTGACTAAAGGCCGCATTACCTACCGCGCCCGCTAATAAAAAAACGGCCCGCAGGCCGTTTTTTTATATCTATACGGTGGCTGGCGGTATTAAACCGCCACCCCCGCATGTATCTCAATATCGTTATCCGCATTAACGGTGATATCCACTTCACCCCCTTCATCTGCCAGCTCGCCAAAGAGAATCATCTCAGCCAGCGGTTTTTTCAGCTTTTCCTGAATCAGGCGTTTCATCGGCCGTGCCCCCATCGTGGCATCATAGCCTTTCTCAGCAAACCACTGCCGGGCAGCATCATCGATATGAAGCACCACATTTTTGTCATCCAGCTGGGCCTGCAGCTCGGTCAGGAACTTATCGACAACCCCCGTGATAACCTGCGGAGAGAGTGACTTAAACTGAATGATACCGTCCAGACGGTTGCGGAATTCAGGGGTGAACAGTTTTTTAATCGCTTCCATCCCATCCGTTGTATGGTCCTGCTGACTAAAGCCGATAGATGCACGTGTCATCTGTTCAATACCAGCATTAGTCGTCATCACCAGGATGACGTTACGGAAGTCCGCCTTGCGGCCATTATTATCCGTCAGGGTACCGTTATCCATCACCTGCAACAGCAGATTGAAGACTTCCGGATGTGCCTTCTCAATCTCATCCAGCAGCAACACGGCATGGGGTGACTTCGAGACCGCCTCTGTTAGCAATCCGCCCTGATCATAACCCACATACCCGGGAGGCGCACCAATCAGACGCGAGACAGTATGCCTTTCCATATATTCAGACATATCAAAACGGATCAGCTCAATTCCCATAATACGGGCCAGCTGTGTGGTCACCTCGGTTTTACCCACCCCGGTCGGACCAGCAAAGAGGAATGAGCCCACTGGCTTATTCGGCTCATTCAGCCCGGCACGGGAGAGCTTTATGGCAGCAGACAGCGTGTCGATCGCCTGATCCTGCCCCAGAACCACCATCTTAAGGTTGCTATCCAGCTTTTTAAGCTGCTCTTTATCAGACACAGAAACACTTTTAGCTGGAATCCGGGCAATTTTAGCCACCACAATCTCAACTTCGGCAACATCAATAATCGCACTGCGTTTTTCTGCCGGCATCAGTTGCTGATAGGCCCCCGCTTCATCGATCACGTCGATCGCCTTATCGGGCATATGCTTATCATTGATATAACGGTCAGCCATTTCGGAAGCTGCCCGCAGCGCCTCATCGGTATACTTCACATCATGATGGGCTTCAAAACGGCTTTTAAGCCCCTGAAGAATACGATATGTATCCTCCACCGAAGGCTCCAGAACATCCACCTTCTGGAAGCGCCTCGCCAGCGCCCTGTCCTTCTCAAAAATTCCACGGAACTCCTGAAAGGTCGTTGAGCCGATACAGCGCAACTGCCCTGAGCTCAACAGCGGTTTGAGCAGATTGGACGCATCCATTGAGCCACCAGAGGCTGCGCCCGCACCTATAATGGTATGAATCTCGTCGATAAACAGGATCGCATGGTCCTGATCTTTTATCTCATTGAGAAGGCCTTTCAGTCGTTTTTCGAAATCCCCCCGGTATTTGGTCCCTGCCAGAAGCGCACCCAGATCCAGCGAATACACCACGCTCTTAGCGATAACATCCGGCACCTGAGCCTCAACAATCAGCTTGGCCAGTCCTTCTGCGATAGCCGTTTTACCCACACCCGCTTCACCCACCAGCAGAGGGTTATTTTTACGGCGACGGGAAAGAATCTGCACCACCCGCTCAATCTCATCATCACGACCCACCAGTGGATCGATTCTGCCAGATAATGCCTGCTCATTCAGATTGACAGAGAAGTTCGCCAGCGGGCTTTTCTCTTTATCGGTCGCATTATCGCCTTCCAGCAGACCCTCGTCGCTGGGACGACTGTCGTCCTCCTCGACACGGGAGATCCCGTGAGAGATATAATTAACCACGTCGATACGCTCAATGCCCTGCTGGTTGAGCACATAAACCGCCTGACTCTCCTGCTCACTGAAGATGGCTACCAGTACGTTGGCACCATTCACTTCAGCCTTGCCGGAAGACTGCACATGGAATACCGCCCGCTGCAATACCCGCTGGAATCCGAGGGTGGGCTGGGTCTCTACATCGGGAATATTCTCGGGTAGCAGAGGAGTCGTGTCTTCGATGAAGGTGCTCAATAAATTTCGCATCTTCTCAAGATCAACTGCACAGGCGTCCAGAACTGCACGGGCCTCGGAATTATCCAGCAGAGCCAATAGCAGGTGCTCTACTGTCATAAATTCATGACGCTTAGCGCGCGCACTTTTAAAGGCAACGCTCAGCGTATCTTCAAGCTCTTTATTTAACATACCTAACGCTCCGTTACGCTTTCTCTACTTCGCACAAAAGAGGATGTTTGTTCTCTCTGGCGCACTGATTAACCTGTGCTGCTTTAGTATCAGCTATATCGCGGGTAAAAACACCACATACCCCCTTTCCTTTAGTATGGACCGCCAGCATCACTTGTGTAGCTTTTTCCTGATTCATTGCAAAAAAACCCATCAGAATCTGTACTACGAAATCCATTGGAGTATAGTCATCATTTAGCAATACCACCCGGTACATCGAGGGTCTCTTCAGTTCAGGCTTGGCCTCTTCAGTGACTACACCGGTATTATTATGGTCACTAAATTCGTCTGCATCACCTGAAAGTTTAATCTCGCAAAGCTCTTGACGCATATCATATCTCAAAAAAATTAACAGTTTTTCATGCACCATTATGGGCACCCCTTGATATCTGGGGCCTCCAGCCCAATGATATAATTCAAGGGCAGGAGTTAAGAATATGTGCAGTATCAGTTGTCCCTGCATGATGACAAGGAACAATCTCACTCATATTGCTTTATTGTAGCAAGAGAGTTTGTTGTGGTGACAGGCCCAAAGACAATTGGGCCTGGTAATTTGGAAATTGGGGGGCACCAATGCACACAGGGAAAGTAAAATGGTTCAATAACGCCAAAGGTTTCGGTTTTATTGTTTCACCGGACTTTGAAGAGGATCTGTTCGCACACTACTCAGTTATACAGAGCGAAGGATATAAAAGCCTCAGAGCGGGACAGAGCGTTCAATTCGAAACAGCTCCAGGGCCAAAGGGAACACATGCTATCAATATCAGACTATTAGCTTTATCAGAAACAGAGGAGATCGATTAACGCCAGATCGTACCTCCCTCAGTACCGGCGGTGCTTTATTCCCCATACAGTATAGAAAAGGCAGTTAGTTAACTGCCTTTTCTGCAGTTCAGTTACCCGAAATGCGACACCCCTAACTGATTATCGTCAACCTGAACTACTCTGCCTCAGAAAAACAGCACTTATATATGCTCTGAATGCTTCACATATGGTGGATAATGGCCTCTCCAAACGCTGAGCTACTAAGCAGTGTCGCACCCTCCATCAAACGCTCAAAATCGTAGGTCACTGTTTTCGCGGTAATTGCGCCATCCATCCCTTTTATAATCAGATCCGCCGCTTCAAGCCAGCCCATATGGCGCAGCATCATCTCAGCAGAGAGAATGATAGAACCGGGATTTACCATATTCTTACCCGCATACTTTGGCGCTGTGCCATGAGTCGCTTCAAAAATCGCCACTTTATCCGACAGGTTAGCCCCCGGTGCAATACCGATCCCTCCCACTTCTGCTGCCAGGGCATCAGAGATATAGTCACCATTCAGATTCAGGGTAGCCACCACATCATACTCAGCCGGACGCAGCAGAATCTGTTGCAACATCGCATCGGCAATCACATCTTTAACAACAATCTGTTTACCATTATTCGGGTTGGTTATGCTCATCCAGGGGCCGCCATCAAGTGGCCGAGCGCCAAACTCATCTCTGGCAATCTCATAGCCCCAGTCTTTAAAGGCCCCCTCGGTAAACTTCATGATATTACCTTTGTGTACCAGGGTCATCGAGCTGCGATCATTATCGATTGTATATTGCAGCGCCCGCCTTACCAGTCGCTTTGTACCCTCTTCTGAGACCGGCTTAATACCGATACCACACATGGTGTCAAAGCGGATTTTGGTCACCCCCATCTCCTCCTTGAGGAAGCGGATCACCTTGTCGGCTTGGGGGCTTCCTGCCTGCCACTCAACGCCGGCATAGATATCTTCAGAGTTTTCCCGATAGATCACCATATCCACATCTCCGGGATTGATAACCGGACTGGGCACCCCTTTAAACCAGCGCACCGGACGCTGACAAACATACAGATCCAGCTCCTGTCGCAAAGCAACATTGAGTGAGCGTATACCACCACCGACCGGTGTGGTCAGCGGCCCCTTGATCCCCACGGCAAACTCTTTAAATGCATCCAGCGTCTCTTGCGGCAACCAGGTATCCTGATCATAGATGCTGGTCGCTTTCTCTCCGGCATATACTTCCATCCAGGCGATTTTACGCTGCCCGCCGTAAGCTTTGCTCACGGCGGCATCAACAACCTCAAGCATCACCGGGGAGACATCGATACCGATGCCATCACCCTCGATATAGGGAATGATCGGATGGTCGGGTACATTCAGCGAGTTATTGTCATTCACTGTGATCTTACTGCCCTGTGGAACCGTGATCTTTGAATAAGCCATCGTTCACCCTCCTTTTTCCTGTCCTGTGGTTTCGCAGTTTTTTGTGCTGACGATGATCAACTTGCAGAAACAGTATAGACGCTGATAACCTGCTTGCCCGTCCAATCCAATTGCTGCACCGGAAAGCTCTATGTCCCGTATACTTCTGTTTAACAAGCCTTTTCAGGTGCTGACACAATTTACCGATAGCGAAGGCCGTCCCACGTTAGCTGATTATATTCAGCACAAAGGGGTGTATGCGGCCGGACGGCTGGATTACGACTCGGAAGGATTGCTGATCCTGACGGATGATGGCCAGCTACAACATAAACTGGCCGACCCCAAGTTTAAGCTTGAGAAGACCTATTGGGCACAGGTTGAAGGGGATATAGATGACAACGCATTAAAACAGTTGCGCCAGGGCGTGAAGCTTAAAGATGGAGTAACACGCCCCGCCGCTGCCAAAAAAATTGCAGCCCCCGACGTCTGGCCGCGCAACCCTCCCATCAGACAACGCCAGCATCAGCCTACCAGTTGGATTGAGTTGAAAATAACAGAGGGAAAAAACCGCCAGGTGAGACGGATGACCGCTGCGGTGGGTTTTCCTACACTCAGACTGATCCGCGCAGCGATAGGCAACTGGGGCCTGGAGGGACTGCAGCCCGGTGAGCTTCGTATTGAAGAGGTTTACATCCCTGTTGCGGCACCAAAACCATCTGCCAGGCGGCATGATAACCGCGGCACTGCCAGAACATCTTCCTCAGGTAGATCTGCAGCCACGAAATCCAGAGCCCCCAGACCTGGCCGTAAAGCCAAAAACAGGCCACGTTAGTCTTCTTCTGCACGGTTTCTGCGCGGGGTATTACCATTTCTCAGCGGCATCGAGATCACTCTGCTTAGCCTCAACCCAGTGCTCGCCTTCAACGGTGATCTCTTTCTTCCAGAACGGTGCATCACGCTTGAGATAATCCATAATAAACTGAGCGGCTTCAAACGCCGCCCGCCGGTGAGCGCTACCGACCCCCACAAAGACAATATTCTCATTCAGTTCCAGACGACCAATGCGGTGAACCACGACCACATTCCCCAGCGGCCAGCGACTGCGGGCCTGAGCAATAATATCTTTAAGCGCTTTTTCAGTCATTCCGGGGTAATGCTCAAGGTACATCGCTTGTAACCCCGGGCCATTGGGAAGCTGCCTCACAATACCGGTAAAGGTGACAACGGCACCATTACTGGCATCTTCTGATCTGACCTGATCAGCCAGCTCAGCTAAAGAGAAATCATCTGTCTGAACCGAAACAAAATCTTTGAACAATGGGGACTCCAAAATACAGCCAAAAGTGATCAAAAATGGTAAGGTTGGCCGCCTGTACACACTGCAGTGAAAAATGGTCTGCAGGTGATCGAAACAAAATCGAAACAACGGGGCTTCACAAAGTTTTATGCCCCCTAATATACGGGATGAAGAATGCGTTGGACACCCCACGTGACCGTGGCAACCATTATTGAGCAGGACAATAAGTTTCTCTGCGTGGAAGAGCAGTCATTATCACTGCAGCAACTGGTTATCAATCAGCCTGCCGGCCACGTCGAGGCAAATGAGACCTTCATCGAAGCGGCGATCCGTGAAACACAGGAAGAGACCGGCTGGAGCGTCACCCCAACCGCACTGATAGGTATCTATGTCTACACGGCACCCGCCAACGGGATTACTTACCACCGCTACTGCTTCGCCGCACAGGCAGATAGTCACGATCCTGACCAGCCACTGGATACCGGCATTGAACGGGCTATCTGGCTGAGTCGTGAAGAGCTGGAGATGCACAAAGAAAGATTGCGCAGCCCCATGGTCACCCGCTGCATCGATGATTACCTTGCGGGCAACCGTTTTCCGCTGTCGGTCATTGTTGAAGCAAATCAGCAGTGAAGCATTGAATTACGTGACTCCGGTCGCATATTAACCAGAACATACAGTTTTAAGGTCGCATATACTCCCTATGTCAGAAGCAGCTAACAACCCCCCTGCAACACATGATCCTGCAGCTATAAAAGTCATCGTCGGCATGTCCGGTGGTGTGGACTCATCGGTCTCCGCGCTGTTACTGCAACAGCAGGGATATCAGGTTGAAGGCCTGTTTATGAAAAACTGGGATGAGGATGATGGTACTGAATACTGCACAGCGATGGACGATCTGGCGGATGCTCAGGCGGTCAGCGATAAGCTGGGTATCAGATTACATACCGCTAACTTTGCTGCTGAGTACTGGGATAATGTATTTGAGCACTTTCTCGAAGAGTATAAAGCAGGCCGCACTCCAAACCCGGATATTCTCTGCAATCGTGAGATTAAGTTTAAGGCTTTTCTTGAGTATGCAAAGATGCTGGGCGCTGACATGATAGCCACCGGGCACTATGTGCGCAGGGGTGAGATTGATGGTAAAGCGGCACTGCTTAAAGGCCTGGATAACAACAAGGATCAGAGCTACTTCCTGCATCAGGTCGGCTCTGAAGAGCTGGCACAAACCCTGTTTCCGGTAGGCGAGCTGGAAAAACCCGAAGTGCGCCGTCTGGCCGAACAGCACGATCTTATTACCCACAACAAGAAAGACAGCACCGGTATCTGCTTTATCGGTGAGCGCCGTTTCACCGACTTCCTTAAGCAATACCTGCCCGCGCAGCCCGGCAATATCGAAACACCGGAAGGAGATGTCATCGGCCAGCATCAGGGGCTGATGTATCACACCATTGGTCAACGACAGGGACTGGGTATTGGCGGTTTAAAAGATTATCCGGAAGAACCCTGGTTTGTGGCGGAAAAAGATCTGCAACGTAATGTCCTGATAGCGGTCCAGGGGCAGCAGCATGAGTTGCTGTTCAGTAACTGGCTGACCGCCAGTGAGATTTTCTGGATCAGCGGCGACACCCCCACCCTGCCTTTTCGCTGTCGCGCCAAGGTAAGATACCGTCAGTCTGATCAGGCCTGCACTGTCTTCGCTGAGGGTGACGGCTTTCGCATTGAGTTTGACGAGCCCCAGCGCGCAGTTACCCCGGGGCAGTCAGTTGTGATATACCATAACGACATCTGTCTTGGCGGTGGCGTTATTGAAACCACCGGGAAAACAGATTCCACAGCAGCATAGGGAGATCGATCGATAATATGTCCAGAGCAGAAGATCAACAGGCAATCGCCCTGGCCGGACTGTTTCAGGCAGCCAGTCTGGTGGAACAGATTGCAACCCGGGGAATGGTGTCGCAGAACAGCTTTGAAACATCGCTGGCCAGCATCTTTGTCACCAACCCGCAGACCACCGAAGAGATCTTTGGTGGTGTTCATGATCTTCCGATCAATCTTAGTCAGGGATTTCGCGGACTTCAGGAACTGCTGGACAAGAGTCGTGCCGACCAGAATCAGGATATCATCCGTTATGGCCTGAGCCTCATCCATCTTGAGAGAAAGCTGAATAAGCGGCCGGATCTGCTGAAGGTGATTGGTGAGCGTATCGACAAGATCGCTCAGCAAGCCAGCTATTTTGCCGAGGCCGGCACCAGCCTCAAGGACAATCCTGCGGCCTATACTCATCCCAGCGTCGTGGCAAACCTGGCCAGTCTCTATCAGGATACCCTCAGTACATTCAGCTTTCGCATACAGGTCACCGGCGAACCCCGCCATCTGCAGAATGCAGAAAATGCGGCCAAAATACGGGCGCTTCTGTTAGCAGGCATCCGTTCCGCCATGCTATGGCGACAGGTAGGCGGTAAACGCTGGCACCTGTTATTTTTTAAATCCCGACTGCGTCCATCAGTGCGGCAGATCAGCGGACGGGACTGATATTCAACCCCGACACTTAAGCAATTTTATTCGGCGATAAATAAATACCCATCGGATTTTCCCTGAGGGGCTATTTTAGCTATAATTCGCCCTCAAAAATTTAACCCAGTCAGGTATCTACTCGATATGGATCTTTCTTCTCTTTCAGCGATCTCTCCAGTTGATGGTCGTTACGGCAGCAAAACTGCTGATCTTCGCCCGGTTTTCAGTGAGTTCGGTCTGATACGCGCCCGTGTAACCGTTGAAGTTCGCTGGTTGCAGAAACTGGCCGCTCACCCTCAAATTACTGAAGTGCCAGCACTAAGCGATGCAGCCAATGCAGTTCTGAACGCTCTGGTTGATAATTTCGGCGAAACTGAAGCTAACCGGGTAAAAGAGATTGAGCGCACCACCAACCATGATGTGAAAGCGGTTGAATACCTGATTAAAGAACATATTGCCGATAATGCCGAACTGGCTGCTGTCAGTGAGTTTGTTCACTTTGCCTGCACCTCTGAGGATATCAACAATCTGTCCCACGCGCTGATGCTGAAACAGGGTCAGGAAGTGATGCTACCGATCATGCAGCAGGTAACGGATGAGATCGCACAGCTGGGCCGCAACTATGCCGCTCAGCCCATGCTGTCCCGTACCCATGGACAGACCGCTTCGCCAACCACTGTCGGTAAAGAACTGGCGAACGTCGCTTACCGTCTGCAACGGCAGATCAATCAGATCAAAAAGGTTGAGCTGCTGGGCAAGATTAACGGTGCTGTAGGCAACTACAACGCTCATCTGTCAGCTTACGCCGATATTGACTGGGCAAAGAATGCGCAGGAGTTTGTCGAGAGCCTGGGGCTGACATTCAACCCCTATACCACCCAGATCGAGCCCCACGACTATATCGCTGAACTGTTTGATGCGGTCTGCCGCTTCAATACCATCATTATCGACTTTGACCGTGATATCTGGGGTTATATCTCTCTGGGTTACTTCAAGCAGAAAACCATTGCTGGCGAAGTGGGCTCCTCCACTATGCCGCACAAGGTTAACCCGATCGATTTTGAAAACTCCGAAGGTAATCTTGGAATCGCCAACGCCGTAATGCAACACCTGGCGGCCAAACTGCCGGTATCGCGCTGGCAGCGTGACCTGACCGATTCGACAGTTCTGCGGAATATGGGCGTTGGTTTTGGCTACAGCCTGATTGCGTACCAGTCCAGCCTTAAAGGTATCAGCAAGCTGGAACTGAACCCGGCCCGCCTGGATGCCGATCTGGAGAACAGCTGGGAAGTCCTGGCCGAGCCGATTCAGACGGTGATGCGCCGTTACGGGATTGAAGAACCCTATGAAAAACTCAAAGCCCTGACCCGTGGTCAGGAGATGAACAAAGAGACCATTATGGCATTTGTTGATACCCTGGAGATGCCTGATGCAGCGAAGGAGGAGCTTAAACAGCTCACACCACACAGCTACATCGGCAACGCTGTCGAGCAGGCTAAAGCGATCTGAAGATCGCTGATAGTATAAAAGCAGAGCCCCGGCTCTGCTTTTTTATTGCTTTAACTTAATTCCGCAAGCATTTGAAATAATGGAAATAATTACTGCTTCCGATGGAGCAAAGATTCACTATTTGCGACTGGGCAAAGGTAACCCGGTTATCTTTCTTCACGGCTGGAGTGCCAGTGCAAAAGACTGGCTACCCTTCGCCTCCGCACTGGCAGATGAACATGATGTGATCTGCTGGGATGCCCGGGGCCACGGCGGCCATCAGCAAAGCCCTGACATCAGCAACCATGTCAGCGATATGGCTAACGACCTCCAGACCCTGATTGAACACCACGATCTGGAAAAGGTATTACTGGTCGGCCACTCCATGGGGGCACTGACCTTGTGGCAATATATCCGCGATTTTGGTTGTCAGCGTTTAGCCGGGATCTGCATTATCGATCAGTCTCCCAGACTTATCACCGACGAACAGTGGAAAAACGGTATTTATGGCAATTTTGATCAGGCCGCCAATAAGCAGTTTATTGGCAGACTGCGTGATAACTTTGCTGAAGGATTGCTGCAACTGGTCGCCAATGGTTATAACCGTAAATCATTTGAGAACTACCGTCGCAACTCGCGGGGCTTTCAGCAGATGAGGGAGCACCTGCAAACCCTGGAGAGTGAACCTCTGATACAGTGCTGGGAAAGCCTTACCGCTGCAGATTACAGAGATATGCTGCCATCCATAACTATCCCCGCACTGCTGATATATGGTGATGAGAGTCAGTTCTATGGTCAATCGGTGGCTGAGTATGTACGGGATAATATTACCGCCTCAGAGCTGCATATCTACGAAAAATCAGATCACTCACCTCAGCTATTCCACCGCGAGCGGTTTATCTGGGATCTGCAAAAATTTGCCCGGACACTAAACCATTAATCATCTCACTAACGCTGCTGAGACTGGGACTGGGAAAAAACCAGCACCCCCTCGGCATCTGGCAAACACTGGAGACGCTTCTCTGCCTGCAGGTAGTTCAGATTAGCCAGGCATTCCCCTCCCGCCAGCAACAGGTCGAACAGTGTCAGCTTACGCTGATAGATCAGCTCCGCCAGCTGCATGACTGTTACCGGCTCAGAGCAGGCCCGCTCAACATTCTGCAGGGTCTCCATATGCTCCTCAATCAGCTCGTCAAGCCTCTGTCTGAGGCCATAAAATGGGCGTTCATGGGCCGGCAGTATCAGAGTGTCAGCCGGTAGCGCTTTCAGCCGCTCCAGTGATTCGATCCAGGCCCGCATCGGATTAGCATCAGGTTTCCCCGCCCTGACACTGACATTAGAGCTTATCCGGGGTAACACCTGATCGCCAGAGATCAGTACGCCCAATGCCTCTGAGTACAAACAGGCATGGGCCTCTGAATGCCCCTCTGAGACAATCACCCGCCACTCAGCGGTACCGATCTGAATACTCATACCCTCTTTTAGCTCACGGATAGTGTCCGGCAACGGATGAACCAGTGATGAGATACCGCTAAAGATCCCCATAATCCCGGTGATCTGTTGCTGATCCATGCCCAGGCTGTGCAGGAAACAACGAGCCTGATCCGTAAAGGTATCGCCACTCTCGCTCTCTAACTGGAAATACTCTTCAGCAGTCGCCTGCTCACCCGCCGTGATCCAGAGCGGAGCAGCGGTATACTGACACAACCAGCCCGCCGCGCCGATATGATCAACGTGAGCATGAGTCAGGATAACTTTTTTTATCGGCCGCCCCTGCAAATAACTGGCTATGACGGTCTGCCACACAGCGCGGGTGTCGGTGTTTCCCAGACCGCAGTCCACCACAACCCAGCCATCGGTATCATCGATCAGATAGAGATTGATATGATCCAGCTCGAAAGGCAGCGGCATCCGTAGCCACAATACGCCAGGGGCCACCTCAAGCAACTCACCGGGCTCCGGCACAGCGTATTTGGCGGTAACTATTGAATTCACGATAACCCCCTCAAGAACCAGGATTGAGTCGAACGCCAGAGCGATCCACTGGCCGTTCAGATTAGCATGTTTAACCCGGACAGCGGTGGCATCAGATTTACCTATACAGTCAATATATTGATCTTTGCGGCCAGAGACCGGTTTATACCTCTCTGGCGATTCTTTTCCCCGTGACACTCACTGACCTCGGATCGCAACGGAATCATTCTGGATTGTCGACTCAAAACTCATTAAACTTACGCCATTCTGAACACCATAAACCAGCCACGACAGACCACCATACACTCAGAAAAACCTCTCGTTTCTGGCAAACCGGAACGCAATGTATGCGACCTTTCGCAGATCATCAGCGCCCAGTAACCCTGATCTGAAACAATAACTTCCAGGCCGTAACTGACTATGATAGCCGCCTGAACTGACTAACGATGACACTATGCTAGACAATATCCGTATCGTACTGATCAATACCTTTCACCCCGGTAATATCGGAGCCGCCGCCCGGGCGATGAAAAATATGGGCTTAAGTCAGCTCTACCTGGTAGAACCCAGGGTGTTTCCGGATGAGGAAGCCGATGCCCGCGCGGCAGGCGCCAAAGACCTCCTTGATAGTGCAGTGGTGGTCAGCACTCTGGATGAGGCGATAGCTGATTGCCAGTTGGTGATCGGTACCAGCGCCCGCAACCGCACCTTTGATCTGCCCATTTTTGATGCTCATGACTGTGCCCGCAAGGTGGTCGGTGAAGCAGAGCATGGTAAGGTTGCCATCATCTTTGGTCGTGAAACGATGGGATTGCACAACGCTGAACTGCAACGGTGCAACTACCATGTCTATATCCCGGCCAATCCTGAATACCCAGTACTTAACGTGTCTGCCGCTATTCAGCTGGTGTGTTACGAGATCTGGCAGGCCCATAGCAAGCAGGACTTTATCAAACGCGATGAGCCCTACCCCCTGACCCGGGATATGGAACGGTTCTACGTACACCTGGAGAGTGCGCTGCGCAAAACCCACTTCATCATCCCTCAGCATGAGGGCAAGGTGATGGATAAACTGCGTCGCTATTTTAACCGTTCCCGGCCGGAACGCACCGAATTAAACATGTTGCGTGGCATTCTGACATCGATAGACGAAACCACCTCTCAGTTAGCTGACAAGCAAGAGACTATACAATCCCAGGATAAAGGATCTGATCAATGAGTGATTCACCTTTCGGCGACATCTCAATCGAAGAGTTTCTGCGTGATTACTGGCAGAAGAAGCCGCTACTGGTTCGCAACGCTTTTCCTGACTTTGAAGCCCCTGTAGGAGCAGATGAGCTGGCGGGCCTGTCCCTTGAGGAGGATGTTGAGTCAAGGCTGGTTGTCCAGAGCCCGGATGGCAGTGACTGGCAGATACAACATGGGCCTTTTGATGACGACACCTTTAGCAATCTTCCCGATTCCCACTGGACACTCCTGGTGCAGGCGGTGGATCACTGGGTGCCGGAGGCCAGCGAGATCGTCGAACAGTTCCGCTTTATTCCTAACTGGCGCTACGATGACCTGATGGTTAGCTTCGCCAGTCAGGGGGGCGGCGTGGGTCCCCATTACGATAACTATGATGTATTTCTGATCCAGACCCAGGGTAAGCGCCGCTGGGAGGTTGGCGGTTTCTTTGATCAGAACTCCCCCCGTCGCCCCGATACGCCGGTCATGATCATGACCGAGTGGGAGCCAGAGTATAACTGGGTACTTGAACCGGGAGATATGCTTTATATTCCACCACAGGTTGGCCACAACGGCATAGGCGAGTCCGATGATTGCATGACCTACTCGGTGGGTTTCAGAGCGCCTTCACACGCTGAGATTATGCGCAGCTTTACCGATTTTATCGGTGAAAAGCTGACCTCAGAATCCCGCTATACCGATCCTGATCTGGCCCTGCAGGATAATCCTGGCGAAATCCGCCCCGAGGCCCTGCAAAAAGTGCGTGAGATCTTTACCTCCTACCTTGAAGATGATGCCCGGCTGGGCGAGTGGTTGGGGAAATTCGTCACTGATCCGAAATATCCTGAACTGGATCAGCGTCCGGAACAGCCCGCCACCGTGGACGAGATTCGTGAAGCCCTCAAGGAGGGTGATCTCTGCTTTATCCGTAATGAGGGTAGTCGCTTCTCCTACAGTGCCGGTGAGGGTGATGAGATTCAGCTCTATGCTGATGGAAGCTGTTTTAAAGTCTCGGGAAGCTGCGGCACTTTAGCCACCAGTCTTTGCCAGTCCCCTCTGATTGTGATCAATCAGGGAGAATGGAGTGAACAGCAGCTGCAGTTACTTGCTGATCTGTATAACCAGGGATCGCTGTATACAGAATAACCTCATAGGGTTATAGGTTTCACTCTCTGGCTCCCCCGGAGCAGTCATCCGCCATTTACCAAAAAAGGTCAGATACTCTGGCCTTTTTCTGTTTTAGTTAACTGATATTTATCATCTTTTTCTGATCTGCCGCGCTTTCAGTGTTTTATGAATGTTGTAGTCAAAGGCTGCCTATATTAATTAGCTATATAATTAGTATGTTTTTATAACTAAAAATTTGTGTAAATGTATGGTTTATCCCCCCCACCGAAAGTCGCTAGACTTTAGACTATAAGGCGCTGATCACTGATGTCTTCTGACTTTGCTGCAATGCAACACAGGATCCCCTATGTAATTAAATTACAAACTTGTCTAAACAACTTTTGTAGTACAGTTACAGCTTTGCTGCCCTGCACAAAAAAGCTTTGACCCACCCGCTCAAACTCCGCATCATGGGCTCTCCGTGAGGCGTCTGCCACTTCGACAATTTGCTGACGCAAGAAGTAAACCGTTCCCTGATCAGAATCTATAAAGCATAAACACTGATTCAGAGAGCTACCAATATAAGGATTTACCATGTCTAGTCTGAATAAAGATATCGAAACAGTTGCCGCGCTGAAAGAGACCTACGGTTCTGCCTGGAACGCGATCAACCCTGAATACGCTGCCCGTATGCGTGCACAGAACAAATTCAAAACCGGTCTGGATATCGCTAAATACACCGCCGCTATCATGCGTAAAGACATGGAGCGTTACGATAATGACTCTTCTCAGTACACTCAGTCTCTGGGCTGCTGGCATGGCTTTATCGGTCAGCAAAAACTGATCTCTATTAAGAAGCACTTCAACAGCACTGACCGTAAATACCTCTACCTGTCTGGCTGGATGGTTGCTGCACTGCGCTCTGAGTTTGGCCCCCTGCCAGACCAGTCTAT
>NZ_FOGB01000006.1:0-34107 GCF_900111095.1 Amphritea atlantica
CTCAAACCGATTATGAAAGACGCGGACTGTTTGCTGGTTGACGGCACCATCTGGCGCGACGATGAGCTGATCACCTCCGGTGTTGGCGACAAGCTTGGCGTCACCATGGGCCATCTGGCGCAGTCCCGTAATGACGAAACCGGTAAGGGTGGCATGATCGACTTTCTGGATACGCTGGATAAGCCCCGGAAAGTGCTGATCCACATTAACAATACCAATCCGATACTGGATGAAGACTCACCGGAACGGGCCGAAGTGGAAGCCCACGGTATCGAAGTCTCCTGGGACGGAATGGGTATAGAACTCTGAGAGGTTTTACCATGAATGCACAGATGAACGAAGCCGGTAAAAAGCAGGATCAGCCACCCATGAGCCGGGACGAATTTGAACAGGCGCTGCGGGCAAAAAGCGCCTTCTATCATACACAGCACCCTTACCATATCGCCATGTACAACGGCAGCTGCACTAAGGAGCAGATTCAGGGCTGGGTGGCTAACCGGTTTTATTATCAGATCTCCATTCCGGTGAAAGATGCCGCGATTATGGCCAACTGCCCCGACCGGGAAGTGCGCCGGCACTGGGTGCAGCGAGTGCTGGATCATGATGGTTATGACGGCGCCGTGGGCGGCATCGAAGCCTGGTTGCAACTGGGTGAAGCGGTGGGTCTGACCCGCGAAGAGATCCTCTCTGAGGAACACGTGCTGCCGGGGGTTCGTTTTGCGGTGGATGCCTATGTCAATTTTGCCCGCCGGGCCGACTGGCATGAAGCGGCCAGCTCCTCGCTGACAGAACTGTTTGCACCGACGATCCATCAGAATCGTCTGGATACCTGGCCGGGACACTACCCCTGGATTAAAGAGGATGGCTATCAGTATTTCCGTAACCGTCTGACCGAAGCCCGTCGCGATGTGATACATGGGCTGGAGATCACGCTGGATTACTACAAAACCCGCGAGCAGCAGGAACGGATGCTCAACATCCTGCAGTTTAAACTGGATGTCCTCTGGACCATGCTGGATTCGATGACGATGGCGTATGAACTGAATCGTCCGCCGTATCACACCGTCACCGACGAGAAGATCTACCATAAAGGTCTGTTTGCATGAGCAGTGCAGACCAGACCGCTGCGATAACCCTGGAATCGGTGCCTGCGCTGAATCGCATGTTCCGCTTCCAGTGGGAGAAAGCGCAGGACTGTTACGTACTGCTCTATCCCGAGGGGATGGTCAAACTGAACGGCCCCGCCGGTGAAGTGCTGGCGCTGGTCGATGGTCAGCGTACTGCAGCGGATATTATCCAGACACTGCAGGCGAAATTCCCCGATGCCGAGGGGATCGACCGGGATATTCTGGATTTTTTAGGAGACGCCCGTGAGCAACTCTGGATCAGCCTGTAACGGTCAGCCTTCACAGGCTCCCTCTTTAAGCAGTATCCCAGGCCATGGCCAGCCGCTCTGGTTGCTGGCTGAACTGACCTATAAATGTCCACTACAGTGCCCCTATTGCGCCAACCCGGTGGACTTTGCCAGTAAAACGGGAGAGCTGACGACCGCTGAGTGGATCGATGTGTTTACGCAGGCCCGTGAACTGGGCGCTGCTCAACTGGGTTTTTCCGGCGGCGAGCCTCTGGTGCGTCAGGATCTGATCGAGCTGATCAGGGAAGCACGTAATCTGGGTTATTATTCCAACCTGATCACCTCAGGGGTGGGATTAAACGAGCGTAAGATTGCCGATTTCCGCGAGGCGGGGCTGGATCATATTCAGGTCAGCTTTCAGGCAGCAGATCCCGAAGTCAACAACCTGCTGGCGGGGTCGGAAAAGGCGTTTAAGCAGAAGCTGGCGATGGCCCGTGAAGTGAAAGCTCAGGGTTATCCGATGGTGCTTAACTTTGTCACCCATCGTCATAATATCGATCAGATCGACCGTATTATCGAACTTTGTGTTGAACTCAAAGCGGATTACGTTGAACTGGCCACCTGTCAGTATTATGGCTGGGCGTATGAAAACCGTAACGATCTGCTGCCCACCCGGGCGCAACTGGAACGGGCGGAACGGATCACCAATGAATATCGTGACCGGCTGGCGGCGGAAGGCAATCCGATCAAGATTATCTTTGTTACTCCGGACTACTACGAAGAGCGCCCCAAAGGCTGCATGAACGGCTGGGGCCAGGTATTTCTCACAGTCACCCCGGATGGCACTGCGCTGCCGTGTCACAGTGCCCGCATGCTGCCGATCGAGTTCCCCAATGTGCGGGAGCAGAGTATCGAGCAGATCTGGAACCAGTCCAATGGCTTCAATCACTTCCGTGGCTATGAGTGGATGAAAGAGCCGTGTCGTAGCTGTGATGAAAAAGAGAAGGATTTTGGTGGTTGTCGCTGCCAGGCCTTTATGATGACCGGTGATGCCAACAATACCGACCCGGTGTGCAGTAAATCACCTCATCACGATCTGATCATTCAGGCCCGGGAAGAGGCTGAGCTACCCTCCCACAAAGAACCGATCTACCGTAACGAGCGCAACTCAAAGGTGTTCTGCAAAAGCTGATATGGTAGCCTGATGCTCTCAACAGCCTGCGCGGATACCACCTCAATATGCCCAAGTATGGTTTCTTTGAATCCTCTCTCAGCGCCGCCGATGCCGTAGCGGCGGGGCTGGAATATGGTCAGCTGCACGCCTGTGATCTGGGCCTTTTCTGGGTGGAATACCGGCCAGCCGATGGCGGCCGAAACCTTCTGATTCAGCGCTGCTGGGATGGCCAGGTGCACTGTCTGACACCGCCAGGGTTTAGTGTCCGCAGTGGTGTCTGTGAGTATGGGGGTAAAAGTTGGTGTGTAGCGGGTCAGCAGATCGCTTTTGTGAATGCCGCTGATCAGCAGATCTGGTTGCAGAGCACAGAACAGCCTCCACGACAACTCACCGATACCCCCGACTGCCGCTATGGCGATCTGCTGTTTGATCCGCATTTTCAGCGTCTCCTCGCCGTTCAGGAACAAGCCACTGACGATCCCACACAACCCTGTCACCGCCTGGTGGCCGTTGATATTGTCAGCGGGCAGGTGAGCATTCTGGCGCAGGGCGATGATTTTTATGCATCGCCGACACTCAGTCACGATAGTCGCCAGCTGGCCTGGATAAGCTGGAACCACCCCCATATGCCCTGGGTCAGCACCCGGCTCAACCTCGCCAACGTCAATACAGACGGATCTTTAATTGACCATCGTATTGTCGCGGGAGAGGTAACCGAGGAATCAATTCAGCAGCCGCGATTCTCACAGGATGGCGCACTGGTCGCGATAACCGATAAAAGTGGTTGGTGGAGTTTATACCGTTATCTGTTTAATGAAGCGAATGATGAGAGCCGAGTGCCTGAAACCGGTTTGACAGATGCGGGGGGGCTGTCTGCGCCTGAATCGCCGCAACCTCTCTGTCCGCGGCATAACGACTTTGGCATTCCCCAGTGGCAACTGGGTGTGTCGACCTGGGATCAGTTGGATAACAACCGCTGGGTTGCCTGTTATATGGAGCAGGGTGAAGGGCGGTTAGTGATCGGCTCAGAGACAGATAATGAGAACATAGCGGAGACAAGGCTGGCGGAGAACTATGTTCTGTTCCGTCATATCTGCTGTTTTCGGGGCCGGATTTACTGCATCGCTGCGGCGAATGACCGGGCGCCCGCGATCCTTGAGTGCAGGCCAGAGTCGAACACCGATATCACCGTGATCGCAGGCGGCTCACAACCTGCGCTGAAACCCGTTCAGCCAAAACCGGTCAGCTATCCGGTAGCCGGTGAAACAGCATTCGGCTTTCTTTATCTGCCGCAACCGCCCGCTGATAACAAAGAAAAACCTCCGCTGATTGTGTTTAGTCACGGCGGGCCCACGGCAGCCACCTATCCCGTTTATAACCCCAAAATCCAGTTCTGGACCAGCCGGGGTTTCGCCGTTGTTGATCTTAATTATCGCGGCAGCACCGGCTATGGGCGTGATTATCGGTTGAGATTAGCCCGCAGTTGGGGACAGACGGACTGGGAGGATGCTGAGGCCGCAGTGGATTATCTGGCGAGAGAAGGCCTGATCGACGCGGATAATGTGTTTATTCGTGGCAGTAGTGCCGGTGGCTACACCACCCTCTGTGCGCTGACATTCAGTGACCGGTTTAAAGGCGGGGCCAGCTATTACGGTGTCAGTGATCCGCTAGCGTTGACCCGGGACACTCATAAGTTTGAAAGCCACTATCTTGACTGGCTGATTGGTGATCCTCAGATAGATGTCGATCTCTACCGCCAGCGTAGTCCGCTGGAACATGCCGAGCAGATTAAATGCCCGATGATCTTCTTTCAGGGGGGCAAAGACCGGGTGGTGGTGCCACAGCAGACAGAAGTAATGGTCAGCGCCCTGAAGAGCAATAAAGTACCCGTTGAATATCACCTGTATCCTGAAGAGCAACATGGCTTCAGGCAGGCAGACAATCAGATACACAGTCTTGAAGCTGAATTGCAGTTTTATCGGAGTCTTCTGAACTGATGCAGCCTCAATTTTGTTGTAGAGATCTCACCTGATAATGTCGCAATCTTCTGGTACAATGCGCGACCTTACAATATCGTCCTTAATCCTGCTGCCCTGGGGCAGAGGCATCGAGAATATTAACTACCGGAGTGACAATGAGTACAGAACAAGCTCTGCGTGATCGCAGCGAGTCAAAATGTGAGCTGTGTAGCGCAACCGATAACCTGAGTGTTTATGAAGTACCGCCAGGTTCAGTGGGTGGTGTCGATGACTCTGTGCTGGTGTGTGCCACCTGCAAAGGCCAGATTGAAAATCCAGAAACCATGGACGCTAACCACTGGCGTTGTCTGAACGACAGCATGTGGAATCCAGCACCGGCTGTGCAGGTTGTTGCATGGCGGATGCTTAACCGTCTGCGCAGCGAAGGCTGGCCGCAGGATCTGCTGGACATGATGTATCTGGATGATGAAACGTCACTCTGGGCGAAAGCTACCGGCGACCATCTGGATGATTCTGAAAAAGTGATTCACCGCGACAGCAATGGTGCCATTCTGGAAGCAGGCGATAACGTCGTGCTGATCAAAGATCTCGATGTGAAAGGTGCTGGCTTCACCGCCAAGCGGGGCACTGCGGTTCGCGGTATCTCTCTGGTGCAGGATAACGCAGAACATATCGAAGGTCGTGTCAACGGCACCCGCATTGTGATTCTGACCAAGTTTGTGAAGAAATCCTGATTCGGTTGTGAATGCTAAGAACGCGCCTCAGGGCGCGTTTTTTTATAGTAAATCTAAAGGGCTTGATGTACCTGCATAGTGTTCTCCAATCACATGCGTGTAGATCTGAGTGGTTTTAACATCGCTGTGGCCTAACAGTTCCTGTACGGTCCTGATATCCCTGCCAGCCTCTAGCAGGTGGGTAGCAAACGAATGTCTGAAGGTATGGCAACTCACACGTTTGAAGCGGATGTCGGTTTTAGCAACCGCTTGCTTTAACGCTTTTCGCGGTGCGGAATCATGCAAGTGATGTCGACATATCTGCCCGGAAAGTGGGTGCGGACATAAGTTGTTAGAGGGGAAAAGATACATCCACCCGGGTTGGCGAAAGGCGTTTGGGTATTTTCTATCAAGCGCAAATGGCAAAGAGGGGCCTATGCCCTGACGGTTGTCCTCCTGTTGAGTTTTCAACGCTATATCCATTTGTGCTTCTAACTCTGAAAATAGGTTGCGGCTTAAAATGGTTTGACGGTCTTTGCTTCCTTTCCCATCGCGTACCAATAACGCCCTACGTTCAAAGCAAATATCTTGAAGGCGCAACCGCAGGCACTCTGTAATACGCAGTCCGCTTCCATAGAGCAGTGAAAATATGAGTTTGTGACGACCTTCCATTTGGTTGAGAATTGAGCTGACCTCTGACGGAGTTAACACGACAGGCAGCCTTCTGGAACGAGTAGCCTGGTTAAAGCCCAGTTCTCCTAATTCAATCTTAAGAATTTTGTGGTACAAAAACGCTAAGGCGTTGAGTGCGGTTTTTTGAGTATTAATCGAGACATGTTGTTCATTAGCCATCCAGGATAAAAAAGCTGTTACCTGCACAGCGCCCATTTCTGCAGGGTGTTTTTTTTGATGGAACAAGATGTAGCGTTTGATCCAAAGAAGATAGGTTTTTTCAGTTCGTATACTATAGCCGCGCAATCGAATCTCTTTGCGAACCTGTTCCAGAAAAGGACTTTTAGGCATAACGCACCTCCGTGTGAAAATTATGCTTTCTGTATATATATACAGTTTATTTTATTCTGTCCAGCGGTTATGCTCGTTTAATCGTTTGAGAAGGCTCGTTTTGCTGCTTAGGTTTTTTGCAAAACATAATAAAAACAAAGGGATAGGTTAAAAATGCTGGTGGGATACTACGCCGGGTAAGGAATGCATATGCGCATTCTCGTTTTTATCTTAAAGGAGATCGCGATGTTCATAAATTCCTCTTTACTATCTGATAGTTATCATCCCTTTAGGCAATTCAGCTCGGTATGCATATGCGCCGGCATAGTATTAAAATGTTATATTTCAAGGATAGTTATGAGAAAGCTGATAGTTTTAATTATTACTGTGTTGGGCCTATATGGTTGTTCTGCTACAGGCCCTGTTTTCAAGCCAGTCGAAACTACTTCCCATGATAGAGCTACGGTTTACATATATCGACCATATGTATTCTTTAACGCGGGTGGGTGGCCTGAAATTTATGTGGATGAAAAAAAGCTCTTTGCCCTTAAAAATCAGGGGTATGGTGTTGTTCATTTGAGACCAGGCGAACATCAAATAAAGGCTGAAGGCTCTATGTTATTTACAAATTGGTATCCCGGCCCAATGGAAATATCACATAACTTTAAGGCAAACCATGAATACTATGTGAGGGTAACGCCACAAATGACAGATGCAATGGTGGTTGGCAGCATCATGACAATGGCCGGAAAAGCCAACGTTTCAATTATTCCAAAAGAAAACGCAATAAAAGAAATCTCAGACACAAAGAAAATTATTGATATTGAAATATAACAAAGCCAGCCAGCAGGACCGCTTACTCGTCGCTTCGCTCCGTTGCGGCGGCCGCTGCTTGCGACGTTATAACTCGTAGCGTTACCTATGAACAAAGAATTTAGAGAGTATTTAGAGTTGCATATAAATGAACTATACTCTTTAGAAGGTAAATCATTCAAAACCAGGATATTTAGCTCCCTAGAAAAAGCCATACCTGATTCAACACTTGAAATAACGGAGGTTTTTACTAGCGATGAATTAGAACAAGTCTGGAAAAACTTTGATTCGCATACTTCTGAGTTGGGTATTGCCCCTATAGCTGAGTTTTATGGAAATATGGTTTTATGTCTGGGGCATGAAAGAAATAATTTTGGTAAAGTTTACTATTTTGATTTCGATTTCGGCTGCATAGGTCTTTGCGATTCACTATCGGAGTTCTCTGCTCATGTTCAGGAAGGCTAGTCAACGTTATAACAAGTTGCACCAACTGACATTTTTTCCGTCGCTCCTTTTTGTGCTTAATAGCACAAACGGGCTCCTCCAAAAATGCAGTTGTGCAAAGCGTTATAACCCAAAAGAAAAATACTGGTAGTTGGTTTCAAAAAAAGAAACCAATGGTTCCAAAAAACGGTTTTAAATTAAGCGGTAAAGAGCATGGGGGTTTCATGATTAAGAATAATAATTTTGAAATGCCCTGGCTTCGGTAAAAGAAAGCATTCGAGTATCGGCACACGTAAAAGTATGGAGTGTTACTTCAATAAATTCTTGCTTTCATTTAAGTACAGCGGTATTTTCGAGTCTCGTTAAAAACAAACCACCCAGCTTCAAGGGTCTGAGGCAACATGCACATTATCGGTTATAACAAGGGCCTTCAAAGGATTCGCGGCACTGTTCGTGCCGCTTCGGTAAGTGCTGTGGCGCTCACCTTTGAGGCTGGGCGTTATGGCTAAAAAAACTGAGAATAATTCATGGAATTTGAACAAATAGATTCAATAGAAAAGCTTCAAGAGCTATATGGCATGCCAACGGAGCTAGTTATAAAGAAGCAAAAGACTAAACTCGACAAATATAGCAAACAGTTTTTAGAACTGTCCCCATTCTCAGTGCTGGCAACATCAAGCTTAGAAGGTAATATGGACTGTTCACCGAGAGGTGACTACCCCGGTTTCATCCGAGTATTGGATGACAATACTATTGCATTGCCAGACAGACCAGGGAATAACCGTTTGGATAGTTTGTACAACGTTATAGAGAATCCTAATGTTGGGCTTTTAATATTAGTCCCGGGCTTCGCCGAATGCCTACGGATTAATGGCGTTGCGAAAGTAGCAATTAATGCTAGTCTACTTTCTCAATTTGAGCACCAAGGTAAGCTGCCTAAATCTGTATTAGTTATTTCAATCAAAGAAATATACTTTCATTGTGCCAAGGCTATTACTCGTTCCAAGCTATGGGCTTCCGAATCACAGATAGAGCGTAATATTATGCCGAGTCTAGGAAAAATACTGATGCACCAGATTGATCCTTCAAAATCAGAAGACGAAGTCAAGAATGTAGAAGAGTTAATCGAAAACAGGGTGAAAACCACTCTGTACTGAGCATGGCCATAACAAACCGCTCAAACATCGTTCCGGCTGCAAAAAGCGCAGCCTCCTCTGGACTCGCTAACGCTCGCCGTTTAGCGGGGCGTTATGAGTCAATGAGTATCTAATTATGTCGGTAGAACCACATCTGATATACCAGTCCATGATGCTGGAAATAAAGATACGAATTAGTAGGGAAAGATAGGACAGGCACTCTTTAAAAAGAAACAGGCTTCTCATGTGTTTAGAATGAGGCATCGTTTTATTTCTAAACAGGTGAAAGATAGCAGAAAAGGAAAGATAGGACAGGCACTCTTTAAAAAGAAACAGGCTTCTCATGTGTTTAGAATGAGGCATCGTTTTATTTCTAATACCAGGAAGCCTGCAATGATGTCGATTTGACTAAATACCCGGATTGCAGCCTTTTTCAGCCAGTTTTAGCATGTGAACGGGGTCAGGTCTTGCATTTTGCAAACATACTACTAAGTTGAATGGTAGGTAACTATCAGGATTTGTGTTGTGGCTCGACCCTTAAGAATTGAATTTGCAGGCGCGCTGTATCACGTTACGGCCAGAGGGAATGCGCGAGCGCCCATTTATTTCTCAGATGAAGATCGCGATGCATTCTTAACATTGCTTGCAGAGGTATGTAATCGTTTTAACTGGGCATGTCATGCCTACTGTCTGATGGATAATCATTACCATTTATTAATTGAAACGGCAGATGCAAACCTTTCTAAAGGAATGCGCCAGTTGAATGGCGTGTTTACCCAATACATCAATAGAACTCATAGTCGGGTAGGACATCTTTTTCAGGGGCGATACAAAGCTATTCTGGTTGAGAAAGATAGCTACCTGCAGGAATTGAGTCGTTACATTGTTCTTAACCCTGTACGAGCAAGAATGGTGTACAACGCAGAAGAGTGGCCATGGAGTAGTTACCGTGCAATGGTGGGATTAAGTGAGCCCCGTAGCTGTTTGACGCTTGAAGCGGTGCTGTCAGTGTTTGGGTTAAAACAGGAAAAAGCGCAACAGGTGTACCGTCTATTTGTTGATGATGGCCTTAATCAGCTTTCACCCTGGGAGGAATTAAAAAATCAGGTCTATCTGGGTTCGGATGCTTTTGTCGACGAGGTTCAATGCCAATTGAAACCTGATCAGTCATTAGAAGAGATCCCGCGCTTACAGAAAAGCGGACCACTGAAGGCACTATCCTATTATGCAAAAAAATATCCTGATCGAAACGAAGCAATGATCAAGGCCTATCAAAGTCAGCACTATACGCTGAGGAAAGATAGGACACTGAGGAAAGATAGGACAGGCACTCTTTAAAAAGAAACAGGCTTCTCATGTGTTTAGAATGAGGCATCGTTTTATTTCTAATACCAGGAAGCCTGCAATGATGTCGATTTGGCTAAATACCCGGATTGCAGCCTTTTTCAGCCAGTTTTTACCCTCAGTTGTTACCAACTGATCACGCTTTGGCTAAGTTCTTTTAGGTATTTCAGGCGGCTTGAGCTGATCGTCGCTTGCGGGCGAATTTTTTTGGATAGAGCATTTCAAATTGTGTCGCGTTGCTGAGCCATTCTTTTTGATCTATTTCGAGCCTTTTCAATATCGGAGGCAGGTGCATAGCAATAGCACCGCGCTTATCGTTGCGCACGATTCGTCCAGTCAGATCAACCAGAGTCAGGTAGTCCTGCAGACTGAACAGTATGCCAGCCTGTTCCTCATTCCGAGCATCTCCCTCAAAGGGTAACAGTGGTTTGACCGGGAACGGGAACGGCTGCAATGTCTGTTGCTCCTGTTGGAATTGAATGGCGCAGCTGGAGTCTGATTGAGGGGCGATTCTTTGTTTAAGACTGGTGTGTTCAGAGGTCTCTGGTGTCTCTGCCATATCGGCACGTATGGGGTTCAGGTCGACATAGGCCATGCAGGAAAGTAAAGCCTCTTCCGTTAACAGTGCCTGACATTTAAACCGCGATTCCCAGAAGTGGCCACTGCAGTGGTCTTCTTGATTGGCTTGTCGGGCGATCGGTTCATTGAGACATTTCATAAACCAACTGAGACTGGTAAGGCGTTTCCGATAAACCGCTATGGTGTCACTAACCGAGCGTATTTGCGCGCTGGTCAGTGTGTCTCCTGTCCGCCACCGCTGGATAAGTAAGGGGCCTTTGAATAAGCTGAGCCAGCGGTCAACCACATCGGTATCTGACCATGCTAAGGCTTCATCCGCGTTCAGTTTAACCACGATATGGTGGTGATTAGACATAATGGCATAGGCGCACACATCGATTGCAAAAAGGGAAGAGAGTATACGTATGCGGTCTTCTATCCATTGCCGCCGGTGTGCGTAATTTTTACCGGTAGCATGGTCTATACCACATAAAAAAGAGCGCCGAACACAGCGGGAAACGACATGGTAGTAGGGTGTGTCTTGAATACAGACCTGTTCCTTTCTGGGGCGAGTCATCGTTAAAGTCCTTTTTTCGATGGTTTGGGGGGTGAACAATCTTAGTCTGGAATTGCACTGAAGAGTTGTCAATGTTTTGAAGAAGAATTGAAGAATGCCTGTCCCTGTTTAATTGCTGTTTAATTATCCTGTTTAATTATTTAGTAGGGTGTTCTTTTTAACGGCTCTTGCGGTTATGGAGCTGTTATTTTTAAATTAAACTGCATTGACCCATTCAAACGCTGATTCTATCGCTAAGTTATCTTGATAACTCTTTGATATTTTTAATAGATCTGTAAGTAAGCCTCGATAGTTCAGCGTTAATCCTACAATGATGTACCTATCAGTTTGCCAATAGAGAGTGTCTGAAGAGGGACCTTTATGAATGATATTAAGTTTACCAAAGATGAGACTGACCGGATTGTCAGTAATATAAATGCGAAAAGGGGACAGATTTATTTTCTGAGGATGGTCTTAAAGGTATGCATTCCCACGCAGGAGCGTGGGAACGAGTTAATAAGTAAGTAAAACCCCTTGTAGACTCACGATCTAGCGCTTGTTCCAGCAAGCGACGCAGTCTCGTCGAGCCGCGTAGCGGCGTTCTGGCCACGGCTCTTTTAACTATTGCGCGGTTTGCACTTCCTGTTCGATAGTTTGTCGTAGCTCCATTGGCAGGTGAAGAGCATCCCCCAGACGATCCAGATAACGCCGTTCTTCGTCGGTATCGAGATCAATCGCTAGCATCGATGCCAGGTAGATCTCTGTGGCCTGTTCATCGTTCTCAGACAGACGCGCAATCATGATGGGGTCACTGTCCGCTCGCAGTTGCTGCACCAGGAACTGTTGCTCTTCTGCACCGATACCCAGATCGCTGATCTGTTGTTCAATGCGGGCGCGTTCGGTTGCATCGATATGACCATCGGCCTTAGCCGCGCTAATCATTGCCCGCACCAGGATCAGACGCATATCTTCGCCCTGTTGAGTTTGCTTTTCCTCTGCAAGGTCAAAGATACTACCAGTGGGAGCCGCAGGCAGGGCAGTGACGCCCGGATCAGATACGACGGTAGAGGTTTGCGTAATGGTCTGTGGTTGTGCCGCGGCCTGGTTTTCCTGATAGTCACGCCAGGCTTTGTAAGCCATTCCGCCAACTGCTGCTATGCCACCATATTTGATTGCCTTTCCACCCATCTTGCGGGCTTTTTTGTTGGTCAGTAGCATGGTGGCTAATCCTCCGACAGCAACACCACCCAGCAAACCACCTGGCATAGAACCGGATTTGGCAGTCTTCACTGCTTTATCGATTCCTGCGCCAGTGTTACCCATAATGCTGTTTAAGAGTGAGTTAACATCCATGATCGAGAGCCTCTGCAATTTTGTCAGTCAGTAAAAGTTAAGAACTCAGTTTAATATAATCAGATTGAGTTATTTAGTCCCTGAAAATACTGATAAGTTCACTTAAATCCACCCAGTTTCAACAGTTTATCTGGCTTCAGCGGATTAAAAGATTAGAGGCGTGAGAAGCTGTAAACCCTATCGTTGAGTAGTTAGGGCCTCGTAGCAGAAAAAGCCTGGTGAATTGAACAAGAAAATATTGAGACCGTGATGTTTCAGAAAAAATTAAGCATTATTGGGTAGAATAAAGTGTCTCACTGGCTCTGGTTGTTATCAGCTACGGCTCAACAAAGAAGCTGCCTGTTGTCGAGTGAGGTTGCCGTGGAGGCGATATTTTCAACAATAAGGAAGCTCTTCTGTGACAGTGATTCGAGAGATGGATATTTCCGATTATGATGCGGTTATCAGTCTGTGGGGGCAAACTGAGCATATGTCTCTGCGGGATGCTGATTCGAAACACAGTATTGGCCTATACCTGCAGCGTAATCCGGGATTGAGTTTTGTGGCTTCAGATAGCCGCAGTGTGATTGGTGCTGTTCTGGTAGGTACTGATGGTCGGCGTGGCTATCTACAGCATTTAGCTGTGTCTTCCGAACATCGTGGTCAGGGGATAGGTCGGCAGCTCGTTGCCGCATCGGTTAACGCGCTGGCAGCGATGGGGATCGCTAAAACCCATCTGTTTGTGTATCGCGAGAATGTTAAGGCACAGAGATTTTATGAACAGTCAGGCTGGTTTTTGCGCAATGATGTTCGCATGTACTCCTTTAATAGTTCAACTAATGACAATGTATAGAAGCGGGTTCAGAGTTGTTTCGAGAGCCAATGTTTCTGCTCAGCTGTGAGCTGATTACGGCAGGACATTAAATAAAAGGTGTAGCGCAAAACGATGAAGTCGGTATTTCGAACATTTGAACCATCTGATCTGGAAAGCCTGGTGGCGCTGATGAAACAGCTGGGTTATGAGCATACGATGGATTCATTGGCAGCTAATGTCCGTAGAGTGAAAACACGCGAGGGTGAAGTGTTTGTGGCTGAGGTTAACGGCAAAGTAGTTGGCGTTATATCCGCGATAATGGATGTACGCCTGGCTGAAGGGGTGTCGGGTGAGATTGTCAGCTTAGTGGTGTCCGATCAGGCCCGTGGTCTGGGGCTAGTGTTGATGGCCGAAGCCTGGCTGAAACAGTACACCTCGAATATTCGGGTTCGGGCTAACGTTCTCAGAACTGAAGCCCACGACTTTTATGAGAAACAGGGCTACAGATTAAAAAAACGACAGGCAGTGTTTCAGAAAGAGTGGTAGTCATGAAAAACTGAGTTTGCAGGGAATCTGTATGAGTGATATCAAATTTACCAAAGATGAGACTGACCGGATTGTCAGTCATATCAAAAAATACTTTAACGATGAATTGGACCAGGAGATCGGTGGTTTCGAAGCTGAGTTCCTGATGGACTTCTTTGCCCGGGAGATCGGACCTGTGTTTTACAACCGTGGACTGTCTGATGCCCGGGATATCTTTGCGGCAAAAGCCGAGGAGATAGGCTATCTGGTTGAGGAGCTTGAGAAGCCGGTCGGTTAAGCCAGCGGATATGGTAAGGAGTTATTTTGAACGGACAAAAAAACACCCTCAACGGTCCAGTCCCCGATGATAAAGCACCGATGAAAGGGTTTCCTCAGATAGGCTATCTGAAAAACTACATTACCTCTGAAAATATCCTTGTGGGTGACTATACCTACTATGATGATCCCGAAGGCCCTGAACGGTTTGAAACCAATGTGCTTTACCACTTTCCCTTTATTGGTGACAAACTGATTATTGGCCGTTTTTGTGCCATTGCCAAAGATGTACAGTTTATTATGAACGGTGCAAACCATCAGATGTCTGGTTTTTCCACCTACCCATTCTATATTTTCGGCAATGGTTGGGAGAAGGTAGCACCAGAAGCTAGTGCGCTGCCCTATAAAGGTGATACCGAGATTGGCAATGATGTCTGGATCGGTTATCAGGCGACCATTATGCCGGGGGTCAAGGTTGGCTGTGGTGCGATAATTGGCAGCAAATCGGTAGTGGTCAGTGATGTTCCTGCCTACAGTATCGTGGGGGGCAATCCTGCCAGGGTCATCAGGTATCGTTTTGATGCGCAGACGATCAGTGAATTATTGGCGATCGCCTGGTGGGACTGGAGTGCAGAGAAAATTACTAACAATCTGCAAGCCATAGTGGGTTGTGATCTGGCAGAGCTGCAACGAACAAGTCAGGGCTGATTGGTTGACCCGCAGGCGTCGCAGTAGAGAATAGAAAAAAATTGAGGCAAAATAGAGCCAGCCTTTAGCACGTGTCGCTAACCAAAGGCTGGCCTGTCGGGATGTCTCCCGGTTTTGTGTGTGACGCACCGCTCGTTATGAGAGCCGCGTTAAAACATTAATGTACTTTTTTCTAACGCACCTTTTCTAACGTAGCGGCTTCGGTATGGGTAAACTCTTTACCATAGATGTTGAGTTGCGTTGTTTGTGTGTAGGACAGTGTGTCTGCGGCAATATCCAGCGTCATGGAATATGCCTGGCTGGTGGCGTTTTTGCTCATATAAGAGGATTCAGCGATACCTCTCTGAGGCGCTGTCAGTGTCATTTTCACGCCTGCTGTGCCTTCTGCGACGACACAGACGGCTCTCGGGACGCAGAAGGAGTTATAGACCATCTGGTTCTTTTTGTCGTAAATCAGATAACCCCGTTGGTCATGAAATTTTGCATCATCACGCTGTCTGAAGACCTCTTGTTTGTAGTAGATCGCAACAAGAGACTGGTCACTGGCATTGACCGCGTCAGCTGCCGCTTCAAATGTTCTGACTTCGTAGTAGGGTTCTATGGCTTTGCCGCCTTCACCAACCGCTGAGCCTGTTCTTCCGGGGGCGATGTCTACGCCGGGCGTTACGCTTTTCCATGTACCGATTAACGGTTGTAGTGGCCCAAAGTCAACGTCCTGAGCGATAGCCGGTGTAGTACAGGACAGTGAAAAAGTGATAGCGGTCAGAGCTATCGCAGGTAGGTGTCTAAACGTTTTCATCGGAATTTCCATCTTGATGTTGATGGGTAGTATCACCTTGCTGCCACTACACTTGATTAAAAAAACATACAAAAATGAACTCAAGCCTGCAGTGGTAGTCAGTAGGTGAGACCGATGTTATGTCATTACTATCGGTTGCTATATGGGAGTTACGTCCCTGTGATTTTTTAAGTGATTGATTTCAAAGCATAGGATGTTTGTCACATGCTCTGAATGTTAAACAATTAGGCACTCGCTCAGGCAGTAAGGATGCTGAGTAATGGGGACATAATGATCGAGGCAGACAAGTGGAACGCCCTTATCCGGGTTTTTTTTGTGTTAATTGTTATCACCAGTTTTTCGGATATCGTCGCGGATGTGTTGCAGGGAGCGAATGTCCTGCATATTGTGCAAGAGTCAGTGGTGTTTGTATTTGCGCTATCTCTGTTGCTGCTGTTGTTTTTGAATACCCGGGCGCATGAACAGCGCAATGCACAACTGCTGGTTGATCTTGAAGAGGCAAAAATCCATTCAGCCCAGGCATCTGAAGAGCTGGTTAGTGCCAAGCGGATGTTTGGCGAGGAGATAACGAAACAATTTATAAAATGGGAGTTAACCGAAAGCGAGTCCGATATTGCGTTGTTTACCCTCAAGGGCTTTAGCGCTAAAGAGATTGCGGATTTCAGGAATACCTCTGAGAAAACTGTGCGTAATCAGCTCACCAGTGTTTATAAAAAATCCGGGACAACAAGTAAGGTTAGTTTTACCGCGTGGTTTATGGAGGATCTGTGGTAATTGTCGGATCCAGTCTGAATTAGTAGAGGTAATACTGACGTTTACTGTTCGGAACAATGCGGTTTATCGGCTGCGGTAATTTTTAGCGGTCATCAATTTAACTCCTTTAAGCGGGCCTTGCTTCTTTTGTCAGCCCGTTTCATTTTCAGCGGCCCGTCGCTCTTTTAGCGGATTGCGCCGGTTGATCACCTGAACATCGCGCCATATCCCTCTTCGCTTAGCACCTGTCGAACCGTTGGCCGGGTTAACAGAGTCTGGTAATAGCGTTTACAGCTCTCGGGCAGCGGCTGATTGATCCGGTCGGCCCAGAACATCACATAAAACAGCGCCGCATCGGCAATCGAGAAACGATCAAACAGCAACTCTCTTCCGGCTAAGACCGGTTCAAGCAAGGCAAACGCGTTAGCGACAATCTCCTCTCCCTGCTGTTTAATGGCATCATGCCCGGCACCGTTGTCTAATCCCGGCAGGCTGTAGCGGTCAGGGGTGAAAATACGGGTAAAGCCCTGTCCGTGAATGGTGTTGACGGCATAACTCATCCAACCCAGCGCCCTGCATTCATCGGCGATACCCGTAGGCAGTAATGCTTTTTTGGGGTTCTGGCGGGCGATCCACCAGGCCATCGGCTGGAAATCAGTCAGCACCAGATTATCATCGGTGATCAACACCGGAATGGTGCCTTTGGGGTTGAGCTGAAGATACTCCGGGGTTTTATTGTCGCCCGCCATGAGGTCAACCAGATGAACTTCAAAAATAGCCTCCACCTCTTCCAGTAAAATATGGATCGCCGTGCTGCATGACCCGGGTGTCATATAGAATTTCATCGTCATAGGTTCATTCCCCGATAAACTGAACAGCGCTTAAATAGATCCAGTGTGGGCACTCGTTATTACTGCTGCTGATGAAGAGAAACTGCAAGATAGGTGCCACCGGAAATGGGGTTAACTGACTGTTTTATATAAAGCTTCAAGATGTTGAATGTTTCGTTTAAGACAAAATCTGTCCCGTTGTTGTGAGGTTGAGCGCTAAACCGGTAGTCGCTAAGCCCCTCAGTTGCCGTGATATGTTATGGTGAGTTACAGAATGAGTTTCGACCACTTCATTAAATTTTGGTCTGGTTAATCGCTATGTATTATTTTGCCTACGGATCAAATATGTCGCTGGCGCGATTGCAGCAGCGTGTACCCGGTGCCCGGGTTGTCGGCTGCTATTTTCTTGATGGGCATGATCTGCGCTTTCATAAAGCGGGTCAGGATGGTTCTGCAAAATGTGATGCATTGTATACCGGCAACGATGATCGTATTTATGGTGTTCTGTTTGATATCCCCCGGTCGGAGAAGCCCGCGCTGGATCGGGCTGAAGGGCTGGGAGTTGGTTATGGTGAGAAAGTGGTATCGTTGCAAAATCAACAGGGCGATGAGCTTGAAGCGATAACCTACTTCGCTCTGCAGATCGATCCTTCGCTTAAACCCTATAGCTGGTATGTTCACCATGTGTTGGTGGGGGCGCGGGAAGCGGGACTACCTTCTGACTATATAGACCGGATCGGGCGGGTTGAGTCAGTTGACGATGGGGATATCGAGCGTGATAGTCGCGAAAGGGCGCTGCATACTCTGGCTTAACGCTAATATCAGTGAGTACCCCGATTGTTAATCGATCTACTGACTCACCCGTTATTAAAGAGCTGCTCCGGATGGGGCAACGGGCCCCGGTTTTATCCGGTTGGCAGGGTGAGCGACGAAATCTGTATGCGATCTGCTATCGCCGTCAGCTACTGACCCGCAGGGCCGCAGCTCTGATCGATTATCTGAAAGTGCATAGCGGTCTTTCATGATATAGCGGGGAGCATGCTATTTTTAACTCGTGAGCATTTTTGCCTGCTCTGCTTCTGGATTCATTAAGCGAGAAACGGCTGGTCATTTTGAGGGGATCTGAATGGAAAAGTATATTATTACCAAAGCTGAGATTGAGCAGTATGAAGGCGTTAACAAAACCCATTTTCTTAACCGCAATGCTCAACGGGTAAACCGCTCACTGGGTGATCTGACCGGGTTGACCGGTTTTGGTTTTCACCTGATAGAGATACAGCCGGGCTATGAGTCTACCGAGCTGCACCGTCATTACCATGAGGATGAGTGTGTCTATATTCTTGAGGGGCAAGCGGAGGCAACCATTGGCGATGAAATTGTCCAGGTAGGGGCCGGGGATTTTCTGGGTTATCGTGCCGGGGGAGAGGCCCATAAACTGCTCAATAATGGCAGCACCGTGCTCAAATGCATCGTAGTGGGGCAGCGTTCAGATCATGATGTTGCGGATTATACGGCACTCAATAAACGGATCTATCGACATGCAGGGATGCCCTGGAATCTGGTTGATATTGAAAATATTACTGAACCGGTGGCGGGGAAAAAAGTGTAAGTGTTTGCTTGTGGTGCAATCGGAACGGGTTAAATCATCCTCTGATATTCAGTCAGTTTTCAAACAGGGGCCATTAACTGTTGATAGATAAACTATAGTTTGAATGTGCGCCGCGCTACTATACATCTGCTTTTTGTCATAATCCGGACCGGGTTTTCAGTTTTTTTACGGATTATATTTTGCCGTAAACCGGATGAAAGCAGCGACAAACTGAATGGCGCTCAGGAGATGTCGTATGAATAAGCCTCTATCCGATGCAAGCCTGTCCGATGAAGAGCTGCTGGCAGCCAAAGCCTATGAAGAGCTGCATGTCCCTGCGCTGTTTCGGCAGTTCGCTCCCATTGTTGTTTCCACCGCACAGATCAGCCCGGGTCAACGGGTTTTAGATGTTGCCTGTGGCACCGGGATTTTAGCCAGAACCGTTGCTACAACGGTGACTGAGCCGGGTTCCGTCAGCGGTCTTGACCTGTCCCCGGGGATGCTTGCTATCGCCCGCCAACTGGCCCCTGCGATTGACTGGCAGCAGGGTGCCGCTGAGTCACTGCCGTTTGCCGATAACTCATTTGACGCGGTGGTCAGCCAGTTCGGTTTGATGTTCTTTCAGAATCGGCCGGCTGCGTTAAAAGAGATGATGCGTGTGCTGGCTCCTGGTGGGCGGCTTGTTGTGGCTGTCTGGGACGCTTTGATAAACTCGCAAGCCTATCCCGATGCAGTGGATATGCTGCAGCGGCTTGCTGGCCAGGCCGCTGCAGACGCATTACGGGCTCCTTTTGTATTAGGCAATCCCGATCAGCTGTCTGAGCTTCTTGCTGATGCCGGCGCGGCTTTTGTGACGGTTGATACGCATCAGGGCAGGGCCCGGTTTCCCAATATTAAAACGATGGTTGAAGCGGATCTCCGGGGCTGGTTGCCGGTGATGGGGGTGCAGTTGCAGGAAGCGCAGATTGCGCTACTTCTGAATGAAGCGGAAACGGTTTTAAGCGCGTATACCGTGGCCGGAGGGCAGGTTGAGTTCGCCGCCCCGGCCCTGATTGCCAGTGGTGTTAAGGTGTGACATGAAACTGCAGATGGATCACAACAATCGATTTCTGCACTAGCAAGTAACAGGAGGTCAGATGATCAGAGGAAGTTGTCTGTGTGGCAAAGTGAAATATGAGATTAGTGGTCAGCCCGGCAATATTGTTCACTGCCACTGTCAGACCTGCCGTAAGGCTCATGGTGCGGCTTTTTCCAGTGTCTCTGCCGTTCCTGACTCTGAGTTCAATCTAACCGGTGAAGAGCTATTGAACTCCTATGAGTCCTCGCCGGGTAAGCGCCGCTTTTTCTGTTCGGAATGTGGCACTCAGATCTATGCTAAGCGGGATAATACTGCGCATATCATTTTACGCCTGGGCTCACTGGATGATGATCCGGGAGTGGCTGAGGAGAAGCATATATGGGTATCACAGAAAGCCTCCTGGTATTGCATCAGCAATAACCTGCCGGAATGTGCTGAATCTGAGTAACCACTGATAACAGAGTGATGTCGCTTTATGGCTGATTTTAACGATGCCAAAATACTCGATTCATGGGCTAAAAACACCGCTCCCTGGATCCGGGCCGTTCAGGAGAAACAGATTGAAAGTCGCAGACTGGTTACTGATCAGGCGATAGTAGACGTGATCTGTGGATTTGAGGCTGACAGTGTGCTTGATATTGGCTGCGGCGAAGGCTGGCTGGCCCGTGAGCTTTCCGCTCGGGGGATGTCGGTAACGGGCATTGACGTTATTCCGGGGTTTGTTGAGAATGCCAGAACCTCGTGTAAAGGCACCTTTCATTTACTGGCGTATGAGGCGTTATCGGCGCGCCAGTTAGGTGAAACATTTGATCTTGCGGTGTGTAATTTCTCGCTGCTGGGGGATGAGCCGGTCAGCAAACTGTTCAGTGTCTTGCCAGAGCTGATAAACCCAGGCGGCTGGTTTGTTATGCAAACTATTCACCCGGGACTCATGGCAGACAGCCATTACTATGATGGCTGGCGCGAAGGTTCGTGGGATGGTTTCAGTGATCAGTTTTGTGATCCAGCTCCCTGGTATTTCAGGACGCTGGAGACCTGGTTTAGCTTATTTGATGCGAATGGGCTAAGCGTTCGACTGATAAAGGAACCCCGTCATCCTGCGACAGGGGCTGCTACTTCTTTGATTATCGCTGGCAGGGTGGCAGAGGGTAAGAGCTGAAAAACTGACAGAATATAGGGTGAACCGCTATGATTGATACGAGTTTTAAACTGCTATTCAGCGGTTTAGCTATCGCGCTGGCGCTTGTCGCGTTTGTTCCCTATGTTCGCTCCATACTCAAAGGCACAACCCGGCCGCATGTTTTTTCCTGGTTTATCTGGGGGATTACGACAGTGATCGTTTTTTTCGCCCAGCTTGAAGCTGATGGCGGTATGGGTGCCTGGCCAATCGGTATTTCGGGTCTGCTCACTGTCGCGGTGGCGGTGCTGGCATTTATTAAACGCGCGGATATCAGCATCACCAAAACCGACTGGCTATTCTTTGCTGCGGCACTGGCATCGCTGCCGTTCTGGTACTTAACTTCGGACCCTCTGTGGACGGTTGTGGTGCTGTCGGTGGTTGATCTGTTCGGCTTTGGCCCGACCATTCGCAAAGCCTATGAATCGCCCCATCAGGAGAGTCAGTTGTTCTTCCTGTCACTGGCGTTGCGTAACTGCTTCGCCATTCTGGCTCTGGAGAGTTATTCAGTGACAACGGTGCTGTTTCCCCTGTCGATCACCCTTGCCTGTACGGTTCTGCTGACAATTGTGGTGTTTCGTCGCAGGACGGTGTTAGCCTGACTTGCAGTCAGTTCGCTGATCATTTCATCGCTTGATAAGCTATAGTCAGCTTATGATGAAACTATATGATTTAACCGTCCAGTGCTGTGCTCTCGTTGCTGCAGTGGCTCTGTTTCCCGTACTTAGTACTGCCGGGGAAGCCGATGTGATGAGTGTGACGGTCAGTCGGAGTGGAAACCAGCAGTATGATTTCAGTGTAACCCTTAAACATGATGATACCGGCTGGGAACATTATGCTGACAGGTGGGAAGTTGTTGATATTGAAGGTCATATTCTAGCTACACGGGCACTGCTTCACCCCCATGTAAATGAGCAGCCTTTTACCCGTTCACTGCGTTCGGTAACGATTCCTGCAGGCATCGTAAGGGTAAACATCAGGGCACACGATCGTGTGCATCACTATGGCGGAGCAGAGATCTCTGTTGACCTGCCTGAGTAAAAAAACCTACCTCAGTATTGTGGGGGCTTATTAATTCGTTAAAAGTGAGTAACTGTCTAATTTCAGATGCTTTTCTGTTTTTGATTTATTGATCTGAAGCCTTGTGAATTATCCTGTTGGCGTTAGAATGAAAACCACTCTTACAGGGCGCAACAGGGAAATTTGCAAATGTCAGATCAATTTAAAGTCGTTTTCAGTGGCACCATTACTGAAGGTTTTGAGCCTGAATCCGTTATCACCGCATTTGCAGAAAAGTTCAAATGTAGTGACGCCAAGGCCCGTGGGCTGGTGATGGCAGGTAAAGAAACCCCCATAAAAAGCGGTTTGGACAGGGTCAAAGCAGAGCGATATGTCGCCGTGCTAACCGCTATCGGCCTCGACGTTAAACTGGTTGCTCCTCAGCCGGCAGTGAAGCCCGCAATGGCCTTTGAACTTGAAGGAGATGATGAGCCTGGGGTCAGCAATGTGGTTGCTGCTTCTGAGTCGTCAGTATGTCCTAAGTGCGGTTCTCAAGAGGTTGCCGATGACCGCTGCCCGGACTGTAAGATTGTTGTCTCCAAGTACCTGGCGATTCAGGAGAGTGGTCAGGCATTTACCTCAGCTCCCGTTAAAGCCCCAGAATCTTCAGATAATAACTCATCTACGCTTTCCGAAAACTCATCTTCAGGCGCTTTCACTGCCAGTGCTTCTGCAACATCATATGACGATAGTGCTGCGGCATCGTCCTCTAACCCCTATCAGGCACCGGAGGCTGATCTCAGTCAGGAGTATGAAGAGGGGGATCTTACCGGGCCTGTTTCGGTTCCTGCATCCCATGGTTGGAGCTGGCTTGCCGAGGGGTTTGGTCACTTTAAACAGAACCCCGTTGCCTGGATAGTGGCGCTGGTAATCTGGGTTATTATCTCTTCAGTTTTGAGCTTCATACCCTTTGTGGGAATGTTGCTGATACTGGTGTATCCGATTATCACTGCGGGTTTTATGCTTGGTTGCAGAGAGCAGGCAGAGGGGGGCGATTTTGAGATCGGGCACCTGTTCAGTGGTTTTAGAAATAATGTTGGCCAGTTAGTGCTTGTGGGGCTGCTCTATATGGTCGGAATTATCGTTGTTTCAGTTATTATTGGGGTATTGATCGGCAGCGCGACCTTCTTTATCGGGGGGGGAGTAGAACAGATGGGACCTGGCATGATGTCAGCTCTGGCTCTTCCGATGCTGGTTGGCTTTCTTTTATTCATCCCCCTGATAATGGCTTACTGGTTTGCGCCAACCTTAGTTGCTTTGAATGATATCCCTGCCATTGAAGCGATGAAGCTAAGCTTTAGCGCCTGTTTGAAAAACGTGCTGCCATTCCTGCTGTATGGCTTGATCGCCTTGATCCTGTTCATTGTTGGCACAATACCTTTTGCTTTAGGTTTGCTGATTGTGATGCCGATGGCTATCGCCTCTTTGTATACCTCATATCGGGATATTTTCTACAACTAAGTTGTAGTATTTTCGATGGCTGACAGAGAAGCGATGACCCTGACGGACACCGTCAGACGTCATGAAACCCCCGAAGGTATCCGGCTCGAATTAAGGCTGGCCGGGCCGGTTGTGCGTGCCTGTGCCTGGAGCATCGATATGCTGATTCGGGCGATACTCTATGGGTTGGTTTCAGGTGTTTTTGCCTTCTTCGGGGGAGTGGGCACCTCCGTAATGCTGATCATGTTTTTCCTCATTGAATGGTTTTATCCGGTCGTCTTTGAGTTGTATAACGGCGCCTCACCCGGCAAAAAATCGATGGGACTGGTGGTGATTCAGGATAATGGTACGCCGGTTACGTTCTCCTCTTCGCTAATTCGCAATCTGCTCAGGGCCGCAGATTTTCTGCCATTTCTGTATGCTACCGGTTTGTTATCAATGCTAATTAACAATAACTTTCAGCGTCTTGGCGATCTGGCGGCAGGGACTCTGGTTGTTTATCGGGAAGCCGATCTGGAACGGATTAAATTAGCCAATGCAGAAAGCCTGCGACCTCCCGTTGATCTCAGTGTCGATGAGCAGCGCGAGTTGATCCGGTTTGCCGAGCGTTGTCCGCAGTTGAGTCAGGAGCGTCAGATTGAGCTGGCAACTTCTCTCTATCCTGTCACCGGTAAACGGGGGCCAGCTGCAGTGAAAGAGATACTTGGATATGCTGCGTGGCTGACCCGGGGGAGTCGATGAAACAGGAACAGTTTGAACAGCGCTATCAGCCCCTGTGGCAACGTCTGGATCAACAGTTAGATCAGTTAGAAACCTTTCGGCTGCGTCGCTCCTCCGATGAGTTGCCCGCTGATCTGCCACAGCTCTACCGTCAGTTGTGTAATCATTATGCGTTATCCCGGGCGCGGCGCTACAGCCCTCAACTGGTTGGTTTTCTTCACCGGCTGGTGTTGCGTGGCCATCAGCAACTTTATACCCGCCGGGGTGCCTGGCTGTGGCGGCTGCTGACCTTTATTGCCAGTGATTTTCCCGCTAGCCTGCGACTCAATATTGGTTATGTCTGGGTTGCATTGGCACTGTTTCTCCTGCCAGCGTTGCTGGTGGGCGGTTACTGTATGATCGATGATACCTTCATCCATAGCCTGATGAGTGATGCTGAAATCAGCAATATGGAGGAGATGTACCGCCCGGATAATGCCCGCCCCGGACGCACGCTTGAACGTAGCGCCGACTCTGATTTTGTGATGTTCGGTTTCTATATCTATAACAATATCGGTATCGGTTTTCGTACTTTCGCGATGGGTATTCTGGCTGGGGTCGGAACAGTTTTCACCCTGTTTTATAACGGTATCGTGATCGGTGGTGTGGCCGGCTATCTGACCGGGCTGGGTTACACGGATACATTCTGGTCTTTTGTTTGTGGCCATTCGGCGCTGGAGCTGACAGCCATTGTGATCAGCGGTGCAGCCGGCCTGATGATCGGGCGAGGGGTGATCAGCCCGGGCCGTTACAGTCGGCTGGATGCGATCAAACTGCAGGCGGGTAAAGCCGTTCCGCTGGTAATGGGGGCGGGACTGATGTTGCTGGGGGCCGCTTTTATTGAGGCGTTCTGGTCTGCCAGCAGTCTGCCAAACACGGTTAAATATGTGGCGGCTATCATCCTCTGGATCATGATGATTCTCTATTTTATGTTCGCGGGCAGGGGGGCGGATGGAGCTCGATAAGCTAGAAATATCTCTGCGTCGACGAACTCCCTGGGAAGCGATAGATCTCGGTTTTGCGCTGGCACGGCGCTGGTTTAAGCCGCTCTGGTTGCTCTGGCTCAGTACAGCAGTGCCGCTGGGGTTGCTTCTGTTCCTCTTTCTATCAGATGAGCTCGGCTGGCTGATGTTGATTATCTGGTGGTTTAAACCGCTGTACGAGCCACCGTTGATGTTCTGGTTAAGCCGGGCTGTGTTTGGTGAGCAGTTGCCGGTGAAAACGGTGCTGCGACAATGGTGGTCAGTGGTCCGGCCGCAGTTACTACTTAATCTCACCTTGCGTCGTTTTAATCCCTCCCGGTCCTTTACGCTGCCGGTGGCCTTGCTGGAACAACTGAAGGGGAGTGCACGCCGTGATCGTTTGCGGGTGCTGGGACGAAATCAGAGTGCGGCTGCCTGGCTGACGGTGATCGGCATCCACCTGGAAACGGTGCTGGAGATGGCGTTTATCACCGTGGTTTTTATGCTGATTCCGGAAGACCTTCGCTGGACCAGTTTCGGTGATCTGTTTATGGCACCGGGGCGGGTGGGGGACTGGTTACAGTTTGCCGGAGGTCTGCTCTGTATGTCGGTTATTGCCCCCTTCTATGTGGCAGCCGGGTTTACCCTCTATCTCAATCGACGCAGTGAGCTGGAAGCCTGGGATATCGAGATCAACTTCCGCCGGACCAGTGAACGCTTTAAATCTGGCGCTTCCCGACGTTCCGTCAGCACTGTTGCGGCGGTTATGCTGGCGGCTGTTCTGGCGCTGGCCGTTCCGCTGATCAGTACACCTGTTGATGCGGCGCAGCAGGTGAGTGCCCGGGATGCGAAGCCGCTCATCGAAAAAGTGCTGGAGGATGAAGCCTTTGGCCGTTATGAGCAGACCCACTACTGGAAATATACCGGTCAGCCGGAACCGGACAGTGATTCAGATAACTGGTTTATCGAGCTGCTGGCAAAGCTGTTTAATGGCGTCGGTGATGTTATGCAAGGTGGCGCCAGTATTGGCAAAATCCTGGTATGGATAGCCGGTATTGCCCTGGTGGTATTTCTGATCTATCAGGTTGCCAAAAATAGTCAGTGGTTCAGAAATTTTCAGAGACGCCCGGCTCGTAAAGGCCGAAGCCGGCCGGTGGAGTTATTTGGTCTGGATTTACGTCCTGACCAATTGCCAGACGATCCTGCTGGCGAAGCCCGGAAGCTGATTGCTGAAGGCGCCTTCAGGGAGGCGTTGAGCCTGCTCTATCGGGGCGCACTGGTCTATCTGGTGACTCAGGAACATATCGAGATTCCCGACAGTGCTACCGAGGGCGAGTGTGAACAGCTGGTGATAGATCACCGCAGTGCCAGTGAAGCGGATTTTTTCAAGTCTCTGACCAGCCACTGGTTGCGTATGGCCTATGGACATGTGGTTCCGGCGGAAGCCCCCGTGGTTGAGCTTTGTCAGCGTTGGCAGGAGGTGTATGGCCATGTCGAACGCTAACCGGTTTTTTCTCTGGCTGCTGGGGGGATTGCTGCTGCTCAGTGTTGTCTGGTATACCCAGTGGTTTTTTAATAATCACGAACGGGTTACCGAGGAACAACGGGTGGATATATCTCCTGAAGCGATGCGTAACCGTTTTCTCGCGGCAGAGCGTTTTTTGCAACAGCTGGGCTATCAGGCAGAAAGTTTTCGCGCCAGGGATCTGACGACTGTGTTACCGCCTCCGGGGGATGTGCTGTTGGCCCGGCGCATGCCGCCACAGATGAACGATCAGCAGATTGAAGTACTGGATAACTGGATTGAAGCGGGTGGCATACTGATTCTGACTTCGGAGCACTTTTATCAGGAGGATGAAGACAACGATCCGTTTCTGGCATTCCTGGGCGTACGAATGCTTCCGCCTGAATCATCTGACGATCAGCAGGCAGACACCTCTGATCAGAATGAAGATTCAGTTAAATCAGATACCAGTGAAGCAGATTCCTCGTCTTATCTCACGGTAAGTCTGTCCCTTGCCAGCGAACCGGAACCGGTGACTGTCAGCTTTCTCCGCGACCGGATTCTTGTCGATGGTGATCAGTGGGCCTCTCTTCGTGCCGGTTCTGAACAGGGAGCAAACTATCTCAGATTTGAGTATGGTCAGGGACGGGTCATGGTGCTGAGTGATCTGGATCTGTTTACCAACGACCGGATTAACAAAGATGATAACGCTTTTCTGCTGAGTCATCTGGTGGCTGGCGGTCGTAAGGTCTGGTTGCAGTACAGTATTGACGCCCTGCCGCTGCCTCAACTGTTATGGCAGAAGATCCCTTTTATCGTTTGTGCACTGGTCGTATTGCTACTGCTGATGGGCTGGCGTTTGTTCCTGTTTACCGGTCCGCGTCTGAAACTGCAGAATCTGCAGCGGCGTAACCTGCTGGAGCATATTGATGCGACGGCGCACTATGCCTGGCGTATCGATAAGGGGTATACCCTGTTTGAGAACAATCGGCGAGCATTGGAGTTGGCGTGGCGTAAACGTCACCCGGCTCTTAATCCGATGGACGAAAGCCAGAGGGCGGAGTGGATTGGTGAGAAAACCGGTATGGCAGCGACCGCCGTTGAGCGCAGTCTCTACCATGAGATAACCAAAGATCAGGATTTTATTAAAGCAACACTGGTGCTGCAGCAGCTGGCCAGTGGCTTAAAACAGCGGGAGCTAAGATGAACGAATCTCAGGGACAGGATCAGCTGTCAGACAAAGTGCTGCGCAAACTCGGGCAGCTGGAGCAGGAGATCGGTAAAGCGGTTATTGGTCAGCGTCAGGTCATCCGGGATACCACGATTGCATTGCTGGCGGGTGGGCATGTGTTGGTAGAAGGGGTGCCTGGATTGGGCAAAACCCTGTTGGTTCGAAGTCTGGCGGCAGCCGTCGGCGGTGTGTTTAACCGGGTGCAGTTCACCCCGGATCTGATGCCCAGCGATATCAGCGGCCATATTATGTTTGACCGTAAAACGGACTCTTTCCGGGTGCGTAAAGGGCCGGTGTTCTGTAACTTTCTGTTGGCGGATGAGATCAACCGGGCGCCGGCGAAAACTCAGTCTGCACTGCTGGAAGTGATGCAGGAACAGCAGGTGACCATCGAAGGGCAGACGTACGAGCTGCAACTGCCGTTTCTGGCGCTGGCAACCCAGAACCCGATTGAACAGGAGGGTACATACCCCTTGCCACAGGCGCAGCTGGACCGCTTTCTGCTGAAGGTCTATATCGATTACCCCAGTGTCGATGAAGAGTTGCAGATGGTTCAACAGATCACCTCGGGATCTGTGGCTGATAAACTGGACGTGTCATCGATTCAGGAGGTGCTCAAGCCTGAAGAGATTCTCAGCTTGCAGCGCTATACCTCAAAACTGGAGGTCGATGAGCAGATCGTTACCTATGCGGTGAATATCGTCAGGGCAACCCGTGACTGGAGCGGAATTGACACCGGTAGTGGGCCCCGGGGGAGCATCGCACTGCTACGGGCAGGCCGGGCCAATGCGGTGTTGTCTGGTCGGCGGTTTGTCACCCCCGATGATATTAAAGCGGTAGCCCAGGCGGTGTTACGCCACCGGATTAAACTCAGTGCAGACCTTGAGATTGAAGGTTATCAGCCAGACGATGTACTGAAAGATATTCTCAGCAACGTGCAGGCTCCCCGGGTATGATTCCATCCCGTCGTTCAGTATTGCTGGTAACTGTGGTTCTGTTACTGGCGTTGCTGGCCGCTGTCTGGCCCGGGCTGCAATGGTTGCGTGATCTGATAGCCGCAACCGTGGCGGGGGCGCTTCTGCTCGACCTGCTGTTGCACCGACGTGAAACGGTGGCCGAAGTCAGCCGGGAGTTACGCGGCAGTATTCCGGTGGGGGTCTGGAGTGACGTGAAGCTGCAGGTGACCAATCACACCGGGCGACCGCAGTGGCTGACACTGCATGATCATCACCCCAGTGAATATGCGGTTGAAGGATTGCCGCTGCAACTCAGCTTACCGCCTGAGCGCACCGCCAGAGCAACCTATCAGATAAGACCTGATCAGCGAGGAGATGGACAGTTTGATGGTGTCGATCTGGTCAGTGTCTCACCATTCGGGCTGTGGCAGCGCAAACAGTTTGTTACGCTGGTGGACCGGATTAAAGTCTATCCAAACTTTCGTGCCGTGAGCCAGTACACCCTGCTGGCCACCGACAACCATCTGAGTCAGTTGGGTATCAAACATCAGCTACGCCGGGGTGAGGGTAATGATTTTCACCAGTTGCGGGAGTACCGGACCGGTGACTCGTTACGCCAGATTGACTGGAAAGCAACCTCCCGTTATCACAAACTGATCTCCCGGGAATATCAGGATGAGCGCGACCAGCAGATTCTGTTCCTGCTGGATTGTGGCCGGCGTATGCGCCATCGGGAAGAGGATGGTGGTCATCTGGATCAGGCATTGAACTCGATGTTGCTGCTTGCCTATGTAGCGGCGGAGCAGGGTGATGCGGTTGGCTTCCATACCTTTGGCGGAGTTAAACGCTGGTTTCCCCCGGTTAAAGGAGGCACTGTGGTACGGCAGATGATTGCCAGCACCTATGATATTGAAGCCACACTGGAAGCTGCGGACTATCTTGAAGCGGCCCGGGAGCTGATGCCCCTGCAGCGGCGCCGGGCACTGATAGTGCTGGTTACCAACACCCGCGATGAAGACAGTGATGATCTGGTAACTGCCGTGCGGTTGCTCTCCCGTCGCCATCTGGTTGTGGTCGCTGATCTGCGTGAACAGATTCTCGACACTGCACAGGCAAACCGGGTATCAGATTTTGACGCCGCGCTGCGTTTTCATGGCGTACAGGAGTATCTGGAATGCCGCACCCAGAACCACGAAAAACTTCGTCATCAGGGGGCGATGCCGATGGACCTGCTGGCCAAACAACTCCCGGTGGCGCTGGTCAATCAATATCTGACGGTTAAGGCCTCGGGACGGTTATAGAGGATTATCCGTTTGTTGCGATCAGTTGTTTCCTTCGAAACAGATTCAGCTGTGACACAATCATTCCCGCCAACATCAGCGTGCAGCCGATCAGAGCCCGGTTGCTGAACGCTTCCTCCAGTAACCACCACCCTCCGATGGCGGCAAATACCGCTTCCAGACTCATGATGATCGCCGCATGGGAGGCGGGGGCGTGGCGTTGTGCCACCACCTGCAGTGTATAAGCCACCCCCACCGAGAGCAGACCGGCATAGGCGATTGGTTGCCATGCCAGGGTGATATTCGACAGAGTGAGGCTGTCCTGCTCAAAAACCAGTGCAACGATAAAACTCAGCAGAGCACAGACAAAGAACTGGATAATCGCCAGTCGCAGATTGTCCAGCTGGCTGGCCAGACGGCCGATGACTACCACATGGGCGGCCCAGAAGAGGGCGCTTCCCAAAACCAGCAGATCACCACTGTTGATTGTGAAACTGGCGTCTGAATCTGTTTCAATCGTGAGGAAGTAAAGCCCGACAACGGCCAGCAGACCTCCCAGCCAGGTATTCAGCCGGGTGATATGGCCCAGTAGCAACCCCAGAAGCGGCACGATAATGATGTAGAGTCCGGTGATAAATCCGGCATTGCCTGCGGTGGTCCAGAGTAAACCCGCTTGTTGCAACGATGCTCCGAGAAACAGAATCATACCGGCCGTGATACCGCCCCGCAGCATTGCCCGGGGTTCTGTTGCACCGGCTTTAGGCCTAAATATCAATAGCAGCGGCAGCAGTGAAACAGCGCCCAGCAGAAAGCGACAGCCATTAAACCCAAAGGGTCCGAGGTGATCCATTCCCAGTCTCTGGGCGACAAAGGCCAGGCCCCAGATAGCAGCGACCAGTAACAGCGTGAGGTCGGCGCGGATGTTGCGGGTTTCCATCAATGGAACCTCATAAAACATAAAAAGAGCAGCTATTGTAAATTGCTGCTCTTTTTACGCAATGGCAGGGGGAGTAAATAGCTGATTATCCGGGTTAATTGTCTGGACTGATCTCAGCTGCCGGGCTGTCAGGCAGTAGCCAGGCTATCCACCTGATTAAACGCCTGCCGTCCCAGTGTAAAGGCGCGGCGGTTAAGCTCGGTCAGCGCTTCTCCCTTGCGCTGAAAGCGTGCTAGTAGCGCCTGTTCCAGGATTTCCGGCGAAAACGGCAGGTGGTCGGCAATGGCACCCAGCATTATGGAGTTCACCAGTCGCCGGTCGCCCAGCTCTATCGCTGCTTCTCCGGCATTGAAATGGTGTAGTTCTACTGAACCGTCTGCTAATTGGCCGAGAGGGTTGTCAGGGTAGTCATACAGACCGATTGAAACAACTGGAGGGATGAGTGGATAGTCATTGACCATCACCACTGCGCCGGATTTCATGTGCGTGTGCCAGCGCAATGCTTCGGCCGGTTCAAAGGCGATCATCATATCCGCATCACCCGGCCTGATGGCCGGTGATAACACCTGTTTTCCGAAGCGTACATGAGAGGTGACGACACCACCCCGTTGTGCCATACCGGCCACCTCGGTTTTTTTGACATCATAACCCAGCGCCAGTGCCGCCTGGGACAGTACATCGGCGGCGGTCATTACCCCCTGTCCGCCGATCCCCACGACCAGAATATTAGTGACTGCATCGCTGTTCAGTTCGAGTGAGGGTTTCTGCGAAGTCATCATTTTACCTCCACAGCATTGATATTCCCGACATTGAAAGCCGGAACAATCGCATCGGGAGCGCAGGTGTTTGTGCACAGGTTGCAACCGGTACAGGCCGCCGTATCAATATTGACGAAGCTAAGCTCCTTCTCTCTGCCATTGGGCTTGATGACGGTCTCTTTGCGGCTGACCAGAATGGCGGGGCAGCCGACATCCAGGCAGTTGCTGCAGCCAGTACATCGATCTTCATCCACTTTCAGCGGCGGAAGTTTGCTGTAACGTTCAGTCAGGACGCAGGGTTGATTGGTGATAATCACTGATGGCTCTTTGATTTTGACCTCTTCACGCAGCGCTTTGAACAGCGTCGGCAGTTCATAAGGATTAACCTCGTGAATACGCTCCGGTTTAACGCCCAGGGCTTCGCAGAGCTTGCGGAAATCCACCTGCAGGGTAGCCTCACCATGGATATTAAGACCGGACGAAGGGGCGTTCTGACCACCGGTCATGCCCACGGCACGGTTGTCCAGTAACAGGACGGTGACGTTGCCTTTGTTATAGGTGATGTCCAGTAGCCCCTGCATCCCCATGTGCATAAAGGTTGAATCGCCGATCACGGCCAGAACATTCTTATTCTGATCTGCCTCACTGCGGCCCTTATCGATCCCCTGAGCAACACTGAGCGAGGCTCCCATACTGATCGTGGTATCCAGTGCATTCCAGGGGTGCCCGGCCCCCAGTGTATAACAGCCGATATCGCCGGCGATGATGGTGTTTTTGATATGGGAGAGGCAGTAGTAGATGCCCAGGTGGGGGCAGGCAACACAGAGGGTTGGAGGACGGGGGAAAAGCTCAGCTGTGGATATCAGCTTCTCGTCACTGTTTTTCCCCAACAGTTTGTCGATGCAAGGGGTCAACACCTGCGGTGAGAGTTCACCTATTCGGGGCAGGATATCCTTACCATATAAGCTGATGCCTGCGGCCCGTAGTTCAGTTTCAAGCAGAGGTTCCACCTCCTCTACAACGACCAGTCTGTTAACACTGGCAGCGAAATCACGAATCGCTTCGATTGGGGCGGGATGGCTCAGACCCAGTTTAAAGACCGGTGCGTCAGGGTAGGTCTCTTTGACATGAAAGTAAGCGGCGCCGGAGGTCACAAAACCGATTTCAGTGTCAGAACCTGATTCAATGCGGTTAAGAGGATGTTCTTCGCTGACCTGGCTGAGTTGCTGATCACGCTCCATCATCAGGGGAATTCGTTTTTTCGCATTTCCCGGCACCATGACATAGCGGGCCGGATCTTTGGTAAAGTTTTTGTGCTGATAGATGTCAGGCTGACTGCACACCACCACGCCTTTGACATGGCAGATCCGGGTGGTCAGACGCACCATCACCGGCACGTCATACTGCTCTGACAGACCAAAGGCCAGGCGGGTCATCTCGTAAGCTTCCTGTGCATCTGCCGGTTCCAGCACCGGGAGATGGGCAAAGCGACCCCAGTAGCGGGAATCCTGTTCGTTCTGTGAGGATGACAGACCAACATCGTCCGCAACCACAAGCACCAGTCCGCCTACCGCACCGATCAGGGTCTGCGTCATCAGCGCATCGGAGGCGACGTTAACCCCAACATGTTTCATGGCACATAAGGCCCGGCTTCCCGCCAGAGATGCGCCGATAGCCACCTCAAGAGACACCTTTTCATTGATTGACCATTCGGTATAAATCTCCGGATAGGCCGCAATAAACTCCAGAATCTCAGTGGATGGTGTGCCGGGATAAGCGGAGGCGACACTGCAACCGGCATCTCTGGCGGCTTGTGCCACGGCTTCATTCCCGGAAATAAACTGACGCTGATCCTGCTGGACGGGTTGGGGTGCGTTCAATATAGGCTCCTTACAGCTTTAGACCTGATAGCTTTTTTTAGTTATGTAGGCTTAAAAGTGAATCATAAAAGAGTGATTTTAAAACGAACCCCGCCAATGGCAGGCTGACCTGAGTCAAGGATAGCCGAATAGCCGTGGTCAAATGGTCGTATATGGCCTGGATGGGGGATAGCAGGCACGGCTCAAAACGTCACAAAAAGCTTCAAAAGCCGTCGCTCGTAGCTCGAACGTCACAAAGAGCGTGACTTGCTCGTTGCTCGATAAAAGCCTTCTTTTTACGTGAAGGTCTGTATTTGAATGATGAACTCTGTAAGAAAGTTGTTGTGTTCGGTTGGAGAAGGGCAATAATCCTGAGCAACGAGCAACGAGCAACGAGCAACGAGCAACG
>NZ_FOGB01000006.1:34117-276135 GCF_900111095.1 Amphritea atlantica
GAGCAACGAGCAACGAGCAACGAGCAACGAGCAACGTCTTTTTCTGGCAAGGAAAGCGAAGCTTTCCGTCTGGCCACTAACAGGCGCGAAGCGCCGTTCTAGCGGCTTAATATAGCGTTCTGTTGCATATATCGTTCTACAGTGTCGACTACTGCCTGAGTCTGGCTATCGACCTCGAGATTGATCCTGTCTCCGACAGATGCTGTACCAAAAGTGGTGACAGTGAGTGTTTCCGGTATCAGGTAAACGTTAAACCGGTTGCCCTGAACCTCTCCAATCGTCAGGCTGCAACCATTCAGGGCGACAAAGCCTTTCGGCAAAATGTATTTCATCAGTTCAGAATTACCTTCAAACCAGACAATCCGGTTGTCTTCGGGTTGTTCAATCTGGCTGATGGTTGCCTGTCCATGGATATGGCCGGAGAGCATATGTCCACCAATCTCGTCACCGATTCTGGCGGCGCGTTCAAAGTTTACCTTATCACCGGGTTTCAGCTCTCCCAGATTAGTGACTCTGAGCGTTTCCATAATCAGGTCAAAGCTGATCTGGTTTGCTCTGAATCCGGTGATCGTCAGACAGGTGCCATTGATGGCAATACTGGCACCGGTTTGAAGGTGTTCGCAGTGCTGCTGGGGAAACTCCAGCGTCAGCTGCATGAACTGATCTTTCATTAAAGTCGTAATAACCGTTGCGGTACCCTGAACAATTCCGGTGAACATAATTATTTCCTGTTAAATTTTCACTGGTCTATGTTTATAAAGAGAGACAGCCTGGTTTGCAATATCAGGGTAGGGGCTAATGTCCTCTGTTTCTTGGCACTCTTTCTAAGGAGATCTATATGAAGGTTCTGATCAGCGGTGCTACCGGCTTTATTGGGCGCCACCTTATTCCCCGGTTATTGGATTACGATCATGAGCCAGTGGTTCTTACCCGCTCTGAAGCCAAAGCCAGGGATCTGTTTGGGGCTTCTGTCAGAGTAATTACCAGTCTTGATCAGATTAACAGTGATGAGCAGATCGATGGCATCATCAATCTGGCTGGAGAGGGGATCGCCGATAAGCGCTGGAATGAGGCCCGCAAACAGGCATTAGTGGACAGCCGGATCAGCATTACTGCAGATCTGGTCTCACTGATTATGCGGCTGGAACACAACCCGGAAGTGATGATCAGTGGTTCGGCAATTGGCTATTATGGTTGCCGGACAGATGATCTGCAGCTACCTGAACGAGGGGAGGTGGTTGATGATTTTACCCATCAGCTGTGTCAGCGGTGGGAAAGTGAAGCGCTTAAGGCTCAGACCATGGGGGTGCGGGTTTGTCTGATCAGAACCGGGGTGGTATTGGGGCATGGCGGTGCGTTGGCAAAAATGTTGCCTGCTTTCAAACTCGGTTTGGGTGGTCCGGTTGCCAGAGGGGATCAGTGGATGTCATGGATCCATATGGACGACGAGGTAGAGATCATCTGTATGATGCTGACCCATAATAGTTTTCATGGCGCCTATAATCTCACCGCACCTGAAGCAGCGACCAATGCAACCTTCAGTCAGACGCTGGCGAGTGTTTTATCCCGGCCATGCTGGTTCAGAGTGCCTGCCGTGATGCTTGATCTGATGCTGGGTGAGGGCAGTGATCTGCTGGTTAAAGGGCAAAATGTTTACCCCGAACGGCTGTTAAAGGCGGGCTATAAGTTTGCCTATCCTGATCTGGATACTGCGCTGGCCCAGGTGCTGGAGCCTGCAGACTAATCAGGATTAACTCGCCGCTTATCAGCAAAACGGTGCGGTTTCAGCGCTGCCGCTTGCGTAGCTGACTCTCTCTGATATGTCTGAGAGCCTGTGCCAGAAGGTCGCCGGACCACTGGCCTGTTTCAGCACCGCTGATGTAGCTTTCCATATCGATCAGTAGCAACTCCAGGGTTTTACTGTTGTTGATCTCACTCAGATGGAGACTGTCTGTAAACTGGCTGTTTGGCCAGAACAGTCGGGCCCAATCCAGTATCAATAACCGGGCTTCGAGGGGAATATCCCGGTCACAGGCCTGAATCGCTTTATCAAACGCGTTCTGCTCATCGTCTTGTGGTTTTGCCTGGGAAGCGCCGGCTTCAGCCATTGGTTGCTGCGACAATGAGTTGGGGAGAGGATTTTTGTCCGCTGAGCTGATATCAAAGTCACCGATATCAAACTTCTTGCGCCGCTGTGCAGAATAGCTATAGAGCCAGCCCAGTGAGGAGATAATGGTAATCGCGGTCAGCAGCCAGACCAGTATGCGTATACTGCTGTAATCCGGCTTATCCTCTGAGGGGATGTTTGGCGCGACCATTGCCGATTTTTCGGCAACCGCCTCTACTGCCGGGGGCGTGGCTGGCGCAGGTGAGGGGGGGGCAACTCTCAGAATCACCTGGGCTAAGCGGACTTTCTCACTCTGGTCCTGATTGATGTTCCACCAGGGAATAATTATCTCCGGCAGGGTGACCTCACCCCGCTCTGCAGGGGTGATACGCAGCGTCTCTGTACGGCTGCTGACAACCCCTTTGGCAGTGAGTTTCTGCTCCAGGCTGACATCTTCTACGTTGATGCGGGCCAGTTCATTACGCAGAGGCATCAGGGCGGGTAACTGTTCAGCCATCAATCCCTCGGCACTGATTCTGAGGGTGCGTAGCTGGCTTTCACCCAGTACCAGGTTGTTATCCGCTTCAGTAAGGTCTTCCAGAGTAATTTTGCTGGCTGGCAGCCAGTAGCCGCGTATCGTTTGAGAAACTCTGGGTAATACATCGATGGAGATCGGATCAGTGGTCAGCTCCGGTGTTCCGGGACCGGCACTGAAGTGGGCCGCGGGTATTGTTAATGGACCGGTTTGGTCTGGAAAAATGGCATAGCTCTGTTCTGTTACCTGATAGGTCTGCCCCTTCATCTGGCGGCTATACTGCTGTTTATCACCGAGAGGAACTGTTTTGGTGCCGGGGATGGTCAGCTCAGACAATGTTGACATCGGCGGCAGCTCTTCCAGATGGAACAGTCTGACGCTATACAGAAGCTGGCTGCCCTGATAAACCTCATAACTGTCAACTGAGCTTTCAAGAAATGAATCGCTGCTGATCAGTGCCGCCGCACCGGCAACCCCTTCCACGGTGATCAGTTGTGGTTGACTGTATTCATTATTCAACTGCAACGCCGGAATCTGCAGATCACCTGCCCGGCGAGGCCGCAGCAGAATTTTCCAGCGAGTGATATTTTGGTTAGCACCGTTAGCATAGCTGGAGACAGTCATCTGTTTGCTGCCCAGAAAGTGAAAATCTTTTGTCAGAGGCGAAAAGTCCGGGCGGCTTGAGGTACGCTGATCGATCTCAACCGTTAGCTGAATGGTTTCACCCTCAGTGATAGAAAAGCGATCAGGAAAAACATTGAGCTGTGCCCAGACTGGTGAGGAGGCCAGTATGATCAAACCAGTGATGAGAGAACGGGTAAGGTGGAACATCTGCGACATAAGTAAGTTAATCTCCGGTGACTGTCCGGCTCCAGAAGGCTTGTTAATACAGTCCGTGTTCATGGTCATCTTGTTAACGCTGCCCGCTGGGCGGCTGTCGCACCACCGCTGCAGCCGTAGTAGCATAACTGAAAAATGCTGCAAAAGGATAACTTTTAGAGAGATAAACCGGAGTCTTTGAGTTAGCCGCATGACTCGATTGTTGTGACCTTTTGCTGAACCGACAGAGGGAGGGACTACGCGGATATGCTGGCAGCCTGCCTGCAGCGGCAGTAGAATAACGCAGGAAGCCATATATCCTCTTTAAGAAACACTTATGCAACAGATCATTGTCGATATACACTTAACTCAGGAGCAGTATCTGGCTCATTACACATCTCAGGCAAGGGATGTTGTGGCCACCAGTCGTGATGGCCGGCGGGTCAGATTTCCATCTTCATTGCTGCAACCCTATCTGTTGCATAACGGAATTCAGGGGAGTTTTCGTATCTCATATACTGATGCGGGAAAATTCAGTAGCATCGAACGGCTCTGATTTTTTTACAGCGCCGACGGCTTTGCATATAATGCCCGCACTTTAATTTGACTTGTGGTATCCCATGCTCTATCAAGCTGCCCGATCTTTGTTGTTTAAACTGGATCCTGAAACGGCCCATGACCTGTCACTGAACAGCCTTAACCTGATGGCCAGTATTGGATTGAACTCACTGTTTCGCTTTAAAACGATCAGTCAGCCCGTAGAGGTGATGGGGATTAAGTTCCCGAATCCGGTAGGCCTGGCTGCGGGACTGGACAAAAACGGCATTGCTATCGATGGTATGGCGTCACTGGGATTCGGTTTTGTTGAAGTGGGGACGGTTACACCCAGACCGCAGCCGGGCAATCCTCAGCCGCGTCTGTTCCGGATTCCTGAACGTCAGGCGATTATCAACCGTATGGGGTTTAATAATCAGGGTGTTGATACACTGCTGAAAAATATTGAAAAGAGCCGTTTTGATGGCATTCTGGGCATCAATATCGGTAAAAACTTCGATACCCCGGTGGAACAGGCGACGGATGACTACCTGATCTGCATGCGCAAAGTGTATGACAGGGCAAGCTATATCACAGTGAACGTTTCCTCTCCCAATACTCCCGGGCTTCGGACATTACAGTTTGGCGACACCCTGAATGAACTGTTGGCGGCACTTAAGACCGAACAGGCCAATCTGGCCCGCTTGCATGGTAAGTATGTCCCGATAGCGGTTAAGATCGCCCCCGATATGAGTGAAGAGGAATTCGCTCTGGTCGCTGCATCGCTCAAGTCCTATGAGATCGATGGTGTGATTGCCACTAACACCACCCTTTCCCGTGCCGGTGTTGAGGAGTTTCCGGTGTCACAGGAAGCCGGAGGGCTGAGTGGTGTACCAGTGCGTAATGCTGCCACTAAGGCTATTCGTATTCTGGCCCGTGAACTGGACGGTGCTTTGCCGATTATCGGTGTGGGCGGAATTACCAATGGCTTTGATGCGGCAGAAAAGATTGAGGCTGGGGCTTCACTGGTTCAGGTGTATACCGGCTTTATCTATCGCGGTCCTGAATTGATTTCTGAGTCTGTAAAAGCGATTGCAGAGCTTGAAAGGAAAGCCTGATAAGCAACCCATGACAGAGATATCTGATGTTTAGATGTCCGTTGCTTAGGTGAGAGTGACTAAGGCCTGAACGGCCAACTATAAGAAAGGCTCCCAAGGGAGCCTTTCCTGTTTATGTTCTTTCCACAATTATTGTTTTCAGTGGTTCGGTTAATGCAAAGATGGATTAATGTTTATAGCCGAGACACCCGACTGACCATTCCAATGTGCTTCACGACCTTCACGCCATCCACTCATCCAGTGGGTTCTGAGGTCTCCGATTGTGACTGGACACTCGTCTTTAGATTTACCTACGAGTCCGGCGGTAAAGCCGCGGTTGAAAAGTACTGAAGAACGATCACGTTTTTGTCTCTTCATAAAAGACGCCTCTATTTAGTTCTTAATATTTTCAGGCAGACTACTGATACCAGGGCCATTGGTGCGAAACACAGCTACAAGACAAACTCATAACATTTTCGACTTCCCTGGCGTCTCAGTAATCCGGTTTACTGTGACTCAATTGCTCCTGTGGTTTGTGTGTTAACTGTTTACATTGTGAACTTCACAGAAATCCACAATGGCGCAAACGCAATCGGGTGTGTAATTAAAAAAAAGTATCAGGAATCGTTTTTTAATAAAAATGTCATAGAAGCATCTGCAAAAAGATCATTACTTCAATAGCTTGCACAGGGGTTTTGAAACAGCGACACCTCAATGAAAAAAATTCACTTTACTGTAGTTTTCTTTGAATTTGCATCTTAGTCATTGGTCTTAAAAGCGTTTGCCGTTAATATGCCCGTTCTTAAATGAGGTATTCCCTGAGTATGAAATTCTTTGCTACCTGCCCAAAAGGGCTGGAGCCTGTTCTGTTTGATGAACTTCAGGCCCTGAATGTTGACGCGCCGAAACAAACCCTGGCGGGGGTCTACTTTTCCGGCGGACTTGAAGCCGCCTATCGTGCCTGTTTATGGTCGCGGGTAGCTAACCGTATTCTGCTTGAGTTACACCGCTGTCCTGCGGAAACGGCCGAGCAGTTATATCAGGGTGTGCAACAGCTTAAATGGCTTGAGCATATGCGTCCGGAAGGCACGCTGACAATCGACTTTACCGGGCAGTCTGAAGGGATTAATCACAGTCGCTTTGGGGCACAGAAAGTTAAAGATGCCATTGTTGATCAGATCCGCGATGAAACTGGACGGCGCCCCTCTGTCGACCGGATGAAACCGGACCTGAGAGTCAATGTTCATCTGCAGCGGGGCGAAGCAACCATTGCGGTTGATATTTCCGGTGACAGCCTTCATCGCCGGGGATACCGTCTGCAATCCGGTTCGGCACCGATGAAAGAAAACCTGGCTGCTGCGTTGCTATACCGCTGTGGCTGGCCGGAAAAAGCGGCTCAGGGGCAAGCGTTGCTGGACCCGATGTGTGGTTCCGGAACCCTGCTTATCGAAGGGGTGCTGATGGCGGCTGATATCGCCCCGGGGCTGCTGCGCCGGGATTACGGTTTTACTTACTGGACACAGCATAACAGCAAGTTATGGAAATCACTGCTTGAAGAGGCACAACAGCGCCGGGAGGCGGGGCTGAAAGTTGTCAGCAGTCGCTTCGAAGGCTTTGATGCCGATGCCAAAGTACTCAATATCGCCCGGGATAATGCCCGCAGAGCTGGTGTTGAGAGGCTGATTCATTTTGAACGCAGAGAGTTGTCGCGCCTGTCCCTCCCAGCGACCGATGCTCAGGGGCTGGTGGTGACTAATCCGCCCTATGGCGAGCGTCTTGGGGATGAGCCAACGCTGTTCTTTCTGTATCAGCATCTGGGGGAGCGCCTTAAAGCGGAATTTGCTGGCTGGCAGGCGGCGGTGTTCACCGGTAATCCGGAACTCTGCCGGATGATGAAGCTGGCAGCGGATAAAACCTATAAATTATATAACGGAGCGATTCCCAGTCAGCTGCAGATCTTCAATATCCGGGCCCGGCAAGCAGCTGAAATACAAGCATCTGAGTGCCTGGAGACGCGCGAGCCTGATAGCAGTGAACCAGCAGTGACAGACGCGGCGCCGGTTGAGCTGAGTGATGGCGCTCAGATGCTGGCTAACCGGTTGAGAAAAAACCTCAAGCAGTTGGGTAAATGGGCGAAGCGACAGGAGATAACCTGCTACCGTTTATATGATGCTGATCTGCCGGAATATTCCGCTGCCATTGATATCTACGATGACTGGGTGCATGTGCAGGAATACCAGGCACCGAAAAGTGTCGATGTGGTGAAAGCGTTTGCCCGTCTGCAGGAGATTGTCGCTGTGCTGCCATCAGTGCTGGGAGTGCCGGCTGCTCATGTAATTCTGAAGCAGCGCCGCCGTCAGCAGGGCAGCAGTCAGTATGAAAAACAGGATCAGACCGCGCACTTTATCGATATCACAGAGGGTGGCTGCCGGATTCTGGTTAATCTGGAAGACTATCTCGATACCGGTCTGTTTCTTGATCACCGTCCGGTGCGCATGCAGATTCAACAGGAAGCGAAAGGAAAGGATTTTCTTAATCTGTTCTGCTATACCGCGACGGCATCACTTCACGCTGCTCAGGGTGGCGCCCGTTCCACCACCAGTGTTGATATGTCGGCAACCTACCTGAACTGGGCGAAGAAAAACTTTGCTTTAAACGGCTTCTCAGAAGCGCGTAACCATTTTATTCAGGAGGACTGTATCAGGTGGTTAAAGGCGCAGAAGGGGGAGGGCTATGACCTGATCTTTCTTGATCCGCCGACATTCTCTAATTCAAAACGGATGCACGATGTGCTGGATGTGCAGCGGGACCATGTTGAGCTGATCAGTCTGGCAATGGCATTGTTGCGCCCAGAGGGTAAGCTGATCTTTTCCAATAACTACCGCCGCTTTAAAATTGATCCGCAACTGGCAGAGCGTTATCGGGTGGTGGATATTACCCGCAAATCGATCGATCTTGATTTTAAGCGCAGTAGTAAGATTCATCAGTGTTTTGAAATTTCAGCGCTGTGATGCAATCAGTGGCGAGAGATTAACAGCCAGACATCGATTAAAACCACCGGGAGGTGGTTTTTTTTGGTGCGGATATTTTGCGTTCAAATGGTGCGAGTTTGTGTGTTGGCACATTATCTGCTTATAAAAATGCACATTTCTGGAGCAATAGTGAGCGGATTTCGTTGATCTCTCGATATATGGTTGATAGAGATGATTAGCGACATGTTCTGATTGTTCGAATAATTAATAAACGCACCATAAATGTGCCTATGATTAAGAATTGGCATTAAAAGAGTGCGTTATTTCGCAGGAGGTCTTCGTGGAAAGTGTTAATAGTGCCGTAGAAACACTGGTTCAGAGTTCAAATACGCTGTTTATTCTGATGGGCGCCATCATGGTGTTTGCCATGCATGCTGGCTTTGCCTTTCTTGAAGTGGGTACCGTGCGTCAGAAAAACCAGGTGAATGCGCTGGTTAAAATTATGACCGACTTTGGCTTTTCCGCAGTCGCCTATTTTTTTATAGGTTATTGGGTTGCATACGATGTGACCTTCTTTCAGGATGCACAGACCCTGGCCCAGGGGAATGGTTATGAGCTGGTAAAGTTCTTTTTCCTGATGACCTTTGCGGCGGCGATTCCGGCAATTGTCTCCGGTGGTATTGCGGAGCGGGCACAATTCTGGCCTTTCCTGATTGCATCCTCGCTGATTGTGGCTTTTGTCTATCCGTTTTTTGAAGGCATCATCTGGAATGGTAATTACGGTATTCAGGACTGGATGGAGGCCACCTTTGGTGCTGCGTTCCATGACTTTGCCGGCTCTGTTGTGGTGCATGGTGTTGGGGGCTGGCTGGGATTGGTGGCGGTCATTATGCTGGGCATCCGTAAAGGGCGGTACAGAAGCGGCAAGCTGGTGGCTTTTCCTCCCTCTAACATCCCTTTTCTGGCGCTGGGGGCATGGATTCTTTGTATTGGCTGGTTTGGATTTAATGTGATGTCAGCCCAGACTCTGGATGGAATCTCCGGTCTGGTGGCGGTTAATAGTTTGATGGCGATGGTCGGCGGTATCATTGTTTCTCTGTTACTGGGTAAAAATGACCCTGGTTTTATTCATAACGGTCCTCTGGCGGGTCTGGTAGCGATCTGTGCCGGTTCAGATATTGTGCATCCCATTGGGGCGCTAATGATCGGTGGAATCGCCGGCGCACTGTTTGTCTGGATGTTTACCGTGGTGCAGAACCGTTGGAAGATTGATGATGTGCTGGGGGTGTGGCCACTGCACGGTCTCTGTGGTGCCTGGGGCGGTATTGCGGCAGGCATCTTTGGTTCGGTCTCGCTGGGCGGGTTGGGCGGTATCAGTCTCACTACACAGGTGGTAGGCACTCTGTTAGGGATTGCTATTGCCGTGGTCGGTGGTGTGATTGTTTACGGTGCGATTAAAGTTGTGATGGGGCTTCGGCTGGATGAAGAGCAGGAGTTTAACGGTGCAGACCTGTCGATTCACAATATTGAATCCGTATCTGTCGATTGAGTCTTCAGTCTGATTCGGGTCCTGCAGGCTGACGGCTCCACATCAGTGGTCTGTCGATCTGATCAGGGGGTTAATGCAATGCAGCGGTGGCATTCTGGGGAATGCCACCGCTGCTTTTTTTATATCCTGGAAACTGAAGAATTGAGCTCATGTCTGCAGTGTATTCTGATTCTCAGGACAATCAGACCTGCCAGTACCAGTAGTGTGCCGCTGACAAAGCCCAGAGGGTTTTCTACCAGGGTATAGCAGGTTACGCCGCCAGCCAGGTAGGCAAAGGGCAGGCTCTCATACAGCCACTCCGGGGCATAACCTTCGACATTGCCTCGGGATATCTGGCTGAGAAGGAGGCGGTGTTCCCGACGGTCCCGGCGACGGTAGTTTGAACGCATAACCCAGATTACACTACCGCAGAGGTAGAGTAGCAGTGCTGCAATTAGCATTGCCGGGCTTTGGTGATATCCAATTGCCAGAAGTGAGCATATGGCAAAGTAGAGATAGGGCAAACTTTCGTAAACAGGGGTGGGAAGCCGCATAGTCATCGCCTTTTGCAGATTGCTGTTTAAATCCCCCTACCCATGTATGGATATTAGTATGAAGTTAAACGTATTGACTAGTTTGCTGCATGAAAAAAATTCAACAATGCTGCTAGTTTTATGAATTGAGTGTGTATCGGGCAAAAAAAAGCCGCTTCAGAAAGCGGCTTTTTGGTTTTTTGTTCTGGGGGTTACTTGCTAGGGTAATCCCGCTTGGCAGGTCCGGTATAGAGCTGACGTGGTCGTCCGATCTTGTTCGGGCTGCTGTGGAATTCGCTCCAGTGCGAGATCCAGCCGATAGTACGCGACAGGGCGAATATTACCGTGAACATGTTAGTTGGGATGCCTACCGCTTTCAGGATGATGCCTGAATAGAAGTCTACATTCGGGTAGAGCTTGCGCTCTACGAAGTAATCATCTTCCAGGGCGATCTGCTCAAGCCGCTTAGCGATCTTCAACAGAGGATCGTTTTCAATGCCCAGCTCGGCCAGAACCTCATCACAGGTTTGTTTCATAACCTTAGCCCGCGGGTCAAAGTTACGGTAAACACGGTGACCGAAGCCCATCAGACGGAAGGAGTCATCCGGATCTTTGGCGCGCTTGATGAACTCTTCGATATTGGACTCATCACCAATCTCATTGAGCATTGTCAGAACTGCTTCGTTGGCGCCGCCGTGAGCAGGCCCCCAAAGGGCGGCGATGCCGGAGGCGATACAGGCAAATGGGTTGGCGCCAGATGAGCCGGCCAGACGTACGGTAGAGGTCGATGCATTCTGCTCATGGTCGGCATGCAGCAGGAAGATCTTATCCATCGCTTTAGCCAGCACGGGATTGGTTACATAGTCCTGGCATGGATTGCCAAACATCATCTGCAGGAAGTTGTCTGCATAATCCAGATCGTTACGTGGATACTGGAATGGCTGACCGATGCTGTATTTGTAACACATCGCAGCGATAGTAGGCATTTTAGCGATAAGGCGGTATGCGCAGACTTCACGGTGGTGGGCATCGTCGATGTCCAGAGAGTCGTGGTAGAACGCTGACAGTGCACCGACAACACCGACCATGATTGCCATCGGGTGAGCGTCGCGGCGGAAGCCGTTAAAGAAATGCAGCATCTGTTCGTGAACCATGGTGTGGTTCTTAACGGTGGCAACAAATGTTGCTTTCTGCTCAGGTGTCGGCAGTTCGCCGTTCAGCAGCAGGTAACATACTTCCAGGTAGTCAGATTTTTCTGCCAGTTGCTCAATGGGATAACCGCCATGCAGCAGGACACCGTTGCCGCCATCTATATAGGTAATGGCAGAGTCACAAGCTGCAGTAGAAACGAAGCCCGGATCATATGTGAACAGGCCTTTACTTGTCAGAGCGCGTACATCTATAACATCAGGTCCCATTGTTCCGGAATACACCGGCAGTTCAAAAACCTCGTCGATACCGTCGACTGTTAAGCGTGCTTTCTTGTCAGCCATTATAGGCTCCTATCATTTCTGTTTAATCTGAATGACTTTATAAATTGTTGAAGGGTGATCTGTCGCTACAGCAGGGTTTGCAGTTAAACCTGTCAGCACTCGCAGCCCTTTATCTCAGTCACAATATATGAGTTTTAGCTCGAAATAGGACCCTGACACTATAGAGCGTTGAATACGTTTGTCAATTCAAACGAGCCAGGTTTTACTGCAATGCAGCAAAGGTATTATATGCTTAAGAACAGGTTTATCAGGAAACTGAAATAAGCTGAATAATCATTTAGTTGTAGGTAGTTCAGACAGGGTGTCAGATAAAAAAAACACTAGACAATAGACTTAGATTCGGTGTTGATTAATTGTATTGCGACAATTTGCTGGTATACTCCGTCTCCAGCTTGCATTCCTCATTTCGGGATGGGGTGCGGGCGCTGGACCGAGGTGCTTATCTTTGTCTTTGTACACTACCTTCAACAACCTAGCCCTGCAATCGGGCTTAACATAAGTGTGAACAAGAGCCGTGAACGAGAAAAGACCCGTAAACTTAGATCTACGAACTATTAAACAGCCACTTCCGGCTATCACTTCCATACTGCACCGTGTGACGGGGCTTGCGCTGTTTTTTGGCGCGTTCTTTATGCTGTATGCACTTGGAATGTCTCTTGAGTCTGAGCAGGGCTTTGAAGCTGCTGCGCAGATGCTGACGGAGAGCTTCTTCGCGAGGCTGATCGCATGGGGACTGGTTTCAGCGTTGCTGTATCATTTCTTTGCCGGCATCAAACACCTGGTGATGGATTTTGGTCATTGTGAAGAGTTGGAAAGCGGTAAGATGGCTGCCAAGGTTACCCTGGTTGTCTCTGCTGTTTCTATTCTGCTGGCAGGAGTATGGATATGGTAACTTCAATTACAAGTTTTGGCCGCAGTGGGCTGTATGACTGGATGATCCAGCGTGTAACTGCTGTTGTGCTGCTTGCTTTTACAGTCTTTATGATTGGGTATATGTTGTTTAATCCGGATCTGGATTATCAGCAGTGGAAAGAACTATTCGAATGCACCTCTATGCGTATCTTTACACTGATGGCTCTGCTGTCAATGGCGGCACACGCATGGATCGGAATGTGGTCAATCTCAACTGACTACATTAAGCCAACAGGCATTCGCTTCTTGTTCCAGTCAGCTTGTGGTCTTCTGACGTTTATCTACGTCGTTTGGGGCATTCAGATTCTGTGGGGAGTGTAAAATGAGCAGCAAGCTACGTACGCTGACTTTTGATGGTATTGTTATTGGTGGTGGCGGCGCAGGTATGCGTGCGGCACTGCAACTGGCCCAGGGCGGCCTGAATACCGCATGTATTACTAAAGTATTTCCAACCCGTTCGCACACTGTATCAGCCCAGGGTGGTATTACCTGCGCGATTGCCAGTGCTGATCCGAACGATGACTGGCGCTGGCACATGTACGATACCGTTAAGGGTTCCGACTATATCGGTGACCAGGACGCTATCGAATACATGTGCTCTGTAGGTCCTCAGGCGGTATTTGAGCTGGACCACATGGGTCTGCCTTTCTCCCGTACTGAAGAGGGGCGTATCTATCAGCGTCCTTTCGGTGGTCAGTCTAAAAACTTCGGTGAGGGTGGTCAGGCTGCCCGTACCTGTGCTGCAGCTGACCGTACCGGTCATGCATTGCTGCACACGCTGTATCAGGCGAATATGAAAGCCGGTACAACATTCCTCAACGAATGGTATGCAGTTGATCTGGTTAAGAATGGTGATGGTGCTGTTGTCGGTGTTATCGCGATCTGTATCGAAACTGGTGAAACTGTTTATGTAAAAGCTAAGGCAACTGTGCTGGCGACCGGCGGTGCCGGACGTATCTTCCAGTCGACCACTAACGCTCTGATCAATACCGGTGACGGTATGGGTATGTCTCTGCGTGCAGGTGTTCCTGCTCAGGATATGGAGATGTGGCAGTTCCACCCAACCGGTATTGCCGGTGCCGGTGTGCTGGTGACTGAAGGTTGTCGTGGTGAAGGTGGTTATCTGGTCAATAAGGATGGCGAGCGTTTCATGGAACGTTATGCGCCGAACGCTAAAGACCTGGCTGGCCGTGACGTTGTTGCCCGTTCTATGGTGCTGGAGATTCTGGCAGGCCGTGGTTGTGGCGAGAATGGCGACCACGTATACCTGAAGCTGGATCATCTGGGTGAGGAAGTGTTGCACTCCCGTCTGCCTGGTATCTGTGAACTGTCTAAGACGTTCGCCCATGCCGATCCGGTAAAAGAGCCTGTCCCTGTTGTTCCAACCTGTCACTACCAGATGGGTGGCGTTGCCACTAATGTTGGTGGTCAGGCGATTGGTCGCGATGCGGATGGTAATGATCAGATTATTGAAGGTCTGTTTGCCTGTGGTGAAGTGGCTTGTGTATCTGTTCACGGTGCGAACCGTCTGGGTGGTAACTCTCTGCTTGATCTGGTTGTATTTGGTCGTGCAGCGGGTATTCAGATTGAGAAGCAGATGGCAGCTGGTTACTCCGCTGATGATGCTACTGAAGCAGATATCGAGCGCGCTATGGCTCGTCTGAACCGTCTGAACAACTCCACCGGTGGTGAGAGTGTATCTGAGGTTCGTGCTGAACTGCAGAAGACTATGCAGCTTTACTTTGGTGTATTCCGCGAAGGTGAAAGCATGGAGAAAGGTCTGGAGATGCTCAAAGACATCCGCAAACGGGTGGAAAATCTGCATCTGGAAGATAAGTCTCAGTCTTTCAATACGGCGCGTATCGAAGCGCTGGAGCTGGAAAACCTGATGGAAGTTGCAGAAGCAACGGCTATTGCAGCTCTGACCCGTACGGAAAGTCGCGGTGCGCATGCCCGTAATGACTTTACTGAGCGTGATGATGAAAACTGGTTGTGCCATTCACTGTTTGATCCGAAGACCAAAGAGATCACCAAGCGTGATGTTAACTTTGCTCCGAAAACAGTCGAAGCATTTCCACCAAAAGTTCGAACTTACTAAGGGGTTGTTACGATGCTGGTAAGTGTATATCGCTATAATCCTGAAATCGATGATGCACCTTACATGCAGGATATCCATATTGATATCCCGGGCGGTAAGGACATCATGGTGCTGGATCTGTTGCAACTGCTGAAAGATAAAGATCCGACGCTGGGTTACCGTCGTTCATGCCGTGAGGGTGTGTGTGGTTCTGATGGTATGAACATGAACGGTCTGAATGGTCTGGCCTGTATCACACCGCTGTCTGAAGTTGTCGAAAATGACAAGCTGGTGCTGCGTCCGCTGCCTGGTCTGCCGGTTATTCGCGACCTGGTTGTAGATATGTCTCAGTTCTACAAGCAGTACGAGAAGATCAAACCGTTCCTGATCAATGATACTCCGCCGCCGGCTATCGAGCGTCTGCAGTCGCCGGAAGAGCGGGCTGAGCTGGATGGTCTGTACGAGTGTATTCTCTGTGCCTGTTGTTCAACTGCCTGTCCGTCTTTCTGGTGGAATCCTGACAAGTTTATCGGTCCTTCCGGTTTGCTGCAGGCCTACCGGTTCCTGGCTGACAGTCGTGATACTGCAACAACTGAACGGCTGGCTGATCTTGATGATCCGTTCAGTGTGTTCCGTTGCCATGGCATCATGAACTGCGTCAACGTTTGCCCTAAGGGACTTAACCCGACCAAGGCAATTGGTAAGATCCGCAATATGTTGATTTCACAAGCAACCTGATTGCAAACTAAGCGGCTCCCATTGGGAGCCGCTTTTTTTTGACTTTTATCTGTGTGCCCGTCAGTGGTTATGGGGGTACTAGTCAAAAGACTTATATCTGTTTGTATGGAAACTTTTTAGAATTCCCTCTGCATTGATATATAAACTGCGCCTTAAAAAGCGTAGAATCACGTCCCGTAACCTGTACCTCTATCAGGCTATATACGTGAAATATTATAAACGGTAACTAAACAGGGGACGGCCGGAACAGGCCAGTTGGACAGGACGTGGTGCATCCTGGACTTCGATAGTACCCCTGAGCCAGGGTGATCAAGAATGCAAGAAGGCATAATGGAGCTGATGTGGAAGAATGCCCATCTATATGGTGGCAACCTGTCTTACATTGAGCAGCTATATGAATCCTATCTGATGGACCCCAACGCGATTCCTCAGGAATGGCGTGAAGAATTCGATCGACTCCCTAAAGTCGGCGACAACCTGAGCCAGGATGTTCCTCATTCAACGGTTCAGGATCATTTCCTGTATCTGGCTAAAAATCAGCGTCGTGCAGCGCCTGCTGCTGGCGGTGGTCAGAGTTCTGAGCATGAAAAGAAACAGATTCGTGTTTTGCGGATGATTAATGCGTATCGCGTTCGTGGCCATCAGGCAGCGAATATCGATCCGTTGAATCTTATGCAGCGTGAGCCTGTGCCGGATCTTGATCCTCGCTTTCATGAACTCTCTGAAGCTGACTTTGATACAACCTTCCAGTTAGGATCACTCTTCTTCGGTACTGAAGAGGCGACCCTGAAACAGATTATTGACGATCTCAAAAAGACTTACTGTACAACAGTGGGTGCTGAGTATATGCATATTGTCGATACTCAGGAAAAACGCTGGATTCAGTCTCGTCTGGAGCCTGTACGCTCGCATCCGGTTGTCGATGTTGAACGCAAAATGATGGTGCTTGAGCGGCTGACTGCGGCCGAAGGTCTGGAAAAGTATCTCGGATCTCGCTTCGCGGGCGCTAAACGCTTCGGTCTTGAAGGCGGTGAGTCACTGATTGTATCCCTGAATACGCTGATTCAGCGTGCGGGTAAACAGGGAGCCCGTGAGATTGTTATCGGTATGGCTCACCGGGGGCGCTTAAATACGCTGGTTAATATCTTCGGTAAGAATCCGGCCGAACTGTTCGGTGAGTTTGAAGGCAAGAAGACGCTGGAAACCTCCGGTGATGTGAAATACCACCAGGGCTTTTCGTCAAACGTTATGACTGGTGGTGGTGAAGTGCATCTGGCGATGGCGTTCAACCCATCGCACCTGGAGATCTCTGCGCCGGTAGTGGAGGGGTCAGTACGGGCCCGTCAGGATCGTCGTCAGGATCCGGTAGGCACGACCGTTCTTCCGGTTAACATCCACGGCGATCAGGCGTTTGCTGGTCAGGGTGTGGTGATGGAGACATTCCAGATGTCTCAGACCCGTGCTTATAAGACCGGTGGCACCATCCATATTGTGGTCAACAACCAGGTGGGTTTCACCACCAATAAACTGGAAGATTCCCGCAGCTCTGAATACTGTACCGATATCGCTAAGATGGTGCAGGCGCCTATCTTCCATGTGAATGGTGATGACCCGGAAGCGGTTCGCTTTGTAACTCAGCTGGCGGTTGATTACCGTACTGAGTTTAAGAAAGATGTCGTGATTGATCTGGTTTGTTATCGTCGCCGTGGCCATAACGAAGCGGACGAACCCTCTGGCACTCAGCCACTGATGTATAAGCAGATCAAGGTTCAGAAATCCACACGTGAACTCTATGCTCAGCAACTGATCGCCGAAGGCGTGATCACTGCAGAGCAGAGCAAGCAGCTGGAGCAGGACTACCGCAAAGATCTGGAAGATGGTAAGCACGTAACCCACTCTCTGGTGATGAAGCCCAATCAGGAACTGTTTGTCGACTGGGCTCCTTACCTGGGTCATGAGTGGTCATTTGATTGCGATACCCGTGTTGATCTTAAACTGTTGCAGGAGCTGGGCACTAAGATCTGTGAAGTCCCCGAAGGGTTCCAGGTGCAGCGTCAGGTTCAGAAAATTTACGATGACCGTAAGCGTATGGCTGTCGGCGCGATGGAACTGAACTGGGGGATGGCGGAGTCACTGGCCTATGCTTCAATTCTGGCTGAGGGATACCCGGTACGTCTGACCGGTCAGGATGTGGGGCGGGGGACATTCTCTCACCGTCATGCAGTGCTGCATGATCAGCGTAGTGGCAATGTCTTTGAGCCGCTTAAAAATATCGCCGCAGATCAGCCACGGCTGACGCTGCACGACTCATTCCTCTCAGAGGAAGCGGTGCTGGCATTTGAATATGGTTACTCCACCACTATGCCAAATGCATTGGTGATCTGGGAAGCTCAGTTTGGTGATTTTGCCAACGGTGCTCAGGTTGTGATTGACCAGTTTATTACCAGTGGTGAACACAAGTGGGCGCGCCTTTGCGGTCTGACTATGTTGCTGCCGCATGGTTTCGAAGGCCAGGGGCCTGAGCACTCCTCAGCTCGTCTGGAACGTTACCTGCAGCTGTGTGCGGAACACAATATTCAGGTCTGTGTGCCCACCACGCCAGCGCAGATTTTCCATCTGCTGCGACGTCAGATTGTCCGGCCTCTGCGTAAGCCTCTGGTGGTTATGACACCGAAAAGTCTGTTGCGTCACAAGCAGGCGGTCTCATCGCTTGAAGAGTTGTCTGACGGTGGTTTCCTGCCGGTTATTGGTGAAACAAATCAGTTGGATCCGAAGAAAGTCAAGCGTCTGGTGCTGTGTAGCGGCAAGGTCTATTACGATCTGTATAACCGTCGCGCTGAGCTGGAAAAAGACGATGTTGCCATTGTACGTATCGAGCAGTTGTATCCGTTCCCAGAACATCAGATGTTCGATGCGATCAAGGAATACACTAACCTGGAATCGGTCGTCTGGTGTCAGGAAGAGCCAATGAATCAGGGTGCATGGTACTGTTCTCAGCATCATATGCGCCATGCTCTGGCTCGCCACAATGACAAGATTCATATGGAAGGTGTGGGTCGTCCACACGCTGCAGCGCCTGCCGTAGGTTACATCTCTGTACACCTTGAGCAGCAGGAAAAACTGGTTAATGAAGCAATCAATGGCTAACAGGCCAGATAAAAGCGCCTGTTAGTAGCACTGAGAAAGGAAAAGACATGTCAATCGAAATCAAAACGCCGACCTTCCCTGAATCTGTAGCCGACGGTACCGTAGCGACCTGGCACAAACAGCCTGGTGAGGCTTGTTCTACCGATGAACTGATCGTTGATATTGAAACTGATAAAGTGGTTCTGGAAGTTGTGGCACCCGCCGATGGTGTGATCAAAGAGATCATTAAAGGCGAGGGCGACACGGTCCTGAGTGAAGAGGTCCTGGCGATCTTTGAAGCGGGCGCGGCAGCATCTGCAGCTCCGGCAGCGGCCTCTGCGCCTGCTGCAGCAGCCCCTGCAGCTGAAGCATCTGCCACTACCGATGCCGAAAAAGTCGGCCCTGCGGCACGTAAGCTGATCGAAGAGAACGGCCTGGATGCTAATCAGATTCCGGGTACTGGTAAAAATGGCGGGATCACTAAAGAGGATGTGGTTAACTACCTCAAAAATAAACCTGCAGCAGCGCCTGCAGCAGCCGTCAAGGTCGATAATGCTGCAGCCCTGAACATCGCTTCTGGTGAGCGGGTTGAAAAGCGTGTTCCGATGACCCGTCTGCGCGCTACGATCGCCAAGCGTCTGGTGGAAGCTCAGCAAAATGCTGCGATGCTGACCACCTACAATGAAGTCAACATGAAGCCGGTTATGGAGCTGCGTAAGCAGTATAAAGACCTGTTCGAGAAGACCCACAACGGTACTCGTCTGGGCTTCATGTCGTTCTTTGTTAAAGCGGCAACTGAAGCGCTGAAGCGCTTTCCAGCTGTCAATGCCTCAATCGATGGTAATGATATGGTTTACCACGGCTACCAGGATATCGGTGTCGCAGTTTCAACTGAGCGGGGTCTGATGGTTCCGGTTCTGCGTGATACTGATGCGATGACTCTGGCCGATGTTGAATCGACTATTGCTGATTTTGGCAAGCGTGGTCGTGATGGTAAGCTGGGTATGGATGATATGCAGGGCGGTACATTCACGATCACCAACGGTGGCGTGTTTGGTTCCCTGATGTCTACGCCGATCCTGAATCCACCACAAACCGCTATCCTGGGGATGCATAAAATCCAGGAGCGTCCAATGGCGGTAAATGGTCAGGTTGAGATTCTGCCAATGATGTATCTGGCGCTCTCCTATGACCATCGTATGATTGATGGTAAGGAAGCGGTACAATTCCTCGTGACTATTAAAGACCTTCTGGAAGACCCTGCACGTATGCTTTTAGAAGTCTGAGTCGGTCCCTTACTAGAACGAATAGATAGGTAGGTAATAAATGTCTGATAAATTTGACGTAATTGTAATTGGTGCAGGGCCTGGCGGATATGTTGCCGCCATCCGTGCTGCCCAGTTGGGTCTGAAAACTGCGTGCGTTGAAAAGTGGGTAGATGATAAAGGTGCGCCTGTACTGGGTGGTACTTGTCTGAATGTCGGTTGTATCCCCTCTAAAGCACTGCTTGAGTCGACTCATCAGTTCCATAAGACTCAGCACGCCGATGTTCACGGCATCCAGACCGGTGATGTCACCATGGATGTTAAGAAGATGGTTGCCCGTAAAGATAAGATCGTTGGCAACCTGACCGGTGGTATCGCCGGTTTGTTTAAAGCTAACGGCGTTACTCTGTTACAGGGTATGGGTAAACTACTGGCCAACAAGCAGGTTCAGGTGACTGCTGCTGATGGCACTGCAAGTGTATATGCTGCGGAAAATGTGATTCTGGCATCCGGATCTGTACCGGTTGAAATTCCGCCAGCGCCGCTGACTGAGGGATTGATTCTCGATAACGCGGGTGCACTGAATATTGATGAAACTCCTAAACGTCTGGGTGTTATTGGCGCGGGTGTTATCGGTCTTGAGATGGGCTCTGTCTGGGCGCGTCTGGGTACTGAAGTAACCGTTCTTGAAGCGATGGATGAGTTCCTTGCCATGGCTGACGCTGATGTTGCTAAAGAAGCGGCTAAGATCTTTAAGAAGCAGAAGCTGGATATCAAACTGGGTGCTCGTTGCACCGGGACTGAGATCAATGGCAAAGAGATTACCCTGAAGTATACCGATGCTGAGGGTGCTAAAGAGCTGGTTGTCGACAAACTGATCGTGGCAGTTGGTCGTCGTCCACAAACTCAGGGCCTGTTGTCCGATGATTCTGGCGTTAAGCTTGATGAGCGAGGCTTTATCTTCGTCGATGGTCAGTGTCGTACAGAAGCGCCGGGCGTTTACGCTATCGGTGACTCTGTTCGTGGTCCTATGCTGGCGCACAAAGCCTCCGAAGAGGGGATTATGGTTGCAGATATCATTGCCGGTCACCATGCGCAGATGAACTATGATGTGATTCCGAGCATTATCTACACGCATCCTGAACTGGCGTGGGTCGGTAAGACTGAGAAAGAGCTTAAAGCTGAAGGCGTTGCAATTAAAGTGGGTAAATTCCCATTTGCTGCATCTGGCCGTGCTATGGCTGCTGATGACACCGATGGTTTCGTGAAGATGATCGCCGATGAGGCAACTGACCGCATCCTGGGTGTTCATATGGTCGGTGGTATCGCTTCCGAGCTGATTGCACAGGCAGCGATCGCCATGGAGTTTGGCTCTACTGCCGAAGATCTGCAGTTGACTGTGTTTGCGCACCCAACCGTATCAGAAGCCGTGCATGAAGCAGCACTGGCTGTCGATGGCCATGCTATCCATATGGCTAATCGTAAAAAGCGTTAATCGCTGTACAATAGTTTGAAATTTCGACCGGGTAACCCCGGTCGATTATTGTTGAGGGTAGATTGTTTATTACCTGCAACAATTGGGCTGTAAAAAGATACTTTCTCTATATCGTTTTGCAGAGTCCTAATAAGTGTGAAAAAAACGACGGATTAGAGCATGAATCTTCATGAGTACCAGGGCAAACAGTTGTTTGCCGAATATGGTCTGCCGGTTTCTAAAGGAATCGCGGTAGATACCCCTGAAGCTGCTGCTGAAGCGGCTCTGAAAATTGGTGGTGATAAGTGGGTTGTTAAGACTCAGGTTCACGCAGGTGGACGTGGTAAAGCCGGCGGCGTGAAGCTGGTTGACTCTCCTGCAGAAGCACAGGCTTTCGCAGCGAACTGGCTGGGTAAAAACCTGGTCACTTATCAGACTGACGCAAATGGTCAGCCAGTTTCCAAAATCTTAGTTGAAGACTGCACTGATATCGCTAATGAGCTGTATCTGGGTGCGGTTGTTGACCGCTCTTCACGTCGTATCGTGTTCATGGCATCCACTGAAGGTGGTGTTGAGATCGAGAAAGTTGCGGAAGAAACTCCAGAAAAAATTCTGAAAGCCACGATTGATCCGGTGACCGGTGCGCAGCCTTACCAGGCACGCGAGCTGGCGTTTAAACTGGGTCTGGAAGGCGTTCAGATTAAGCAGTTCACTCAGATCTTCCTGGGTCTGGCCAAGATGTTTAAAGAAAAAGATCTGGCCCTGCTGGAAATCAACCCTCTGGTTATCACAACTGAAGGCAACCTGCACTGTCTGGATGCTAAGGTAGCGATCGATGGTAACTCTGTATACCGTCACAAAGATCTGCAGGCGATGGAAGATCCATCACAGGAAGACGAGCGTGAAGCGCGCGCGGCAGAATGGGATCTGAACTACGTAGCGCTGGATGGCAGCATCGGCTGCATGGTTAATGGTGCAGGCCTGGCAATGGGTACGATGGATATCGTCTCTCTGCACGGTGGCTTCCCGGCTAACTTCCTGGACGTTGGCGGCGGCGCGACTAAAGAGCGTGTAACCGAAGCGTTCAAGATCATTCTTGAAGACGACAAGGTTAAAGCCGTACTGGTTAACATCTTCGGTGGTATCGTACGTTGCGATCTGATTGCAGAAGGTATTATCGGTGCAGTTAAAGAGGTAGGCGTAAACGTACCTGTTGTTGTACGTCTGGAAGGTAACAATGCTGAACTGGGCTCCAAACTGCTGTCTGAGTCTGGTCTGGACATCATTGCAGCAACCAGTCTGACTGATGCTGCTGAGCAGGCAGTTAAAGCAGCGGAGGGTAAATAATAATGTCCGTTCTGATTAATAAAGACACCAAAGTAATCTGTCAGGGTTTCACTGGTGGTCAGGGTACCTTCCACTCTGAACAGGCTATCGCATACGGCACCAAGATGGTTGGTGGTGTAACGCCGGGTAAAGGCGGTACTGAACACCTGGGTCTGCCGGTATTCAATACTGTTGCTGAAGCTGTTGAAGCGACTGGCGCAGACGCTTCTGTTATCTACGTTCCTGCTGCATTCTGTAAGGATTCTATCCTGGAAGCTGCGAACGGCGGTATCAAGCTGATCGTTTGTATCACTGAGCATATTCCGGTTATGGATATGCTTGAGTGTAAAGTTGTATGTGACAACCTGGGCGTGCGCCTGATCGGACCAAACTGCCCGGGTGTTATCACTCCGGGAGAGTGTAAGATCGGTATCATGCCAGGTCACATCCACCTGCCAGGTAAAGTCGGTATCGTGTCCCGTTCCGGTACACTGACCTATGAAGCAGTTAAGCAGACAACTGATGCTGGTTTCGGTCAGTCTACCTGTGTCGGTATCGGTGGTGACCCGATCCCAGGATCTAACTTCATCGATATTCTGGAAATGTTCCAGAACGATCCACAGACCGAAGCGATTGTTATGATCGGTGAGATCGGTGGTTCGGCTGAAGAGGAAGCGGCTGCTTACATCAAAGCAAACGTAACTAAGCCTGTTGTCTCTTACATCGCTGGTGTGACTGCTCCTGCTGGTAAGCGTATGGGTCATGCGGGTGCGATCATCTCCGGTGGTAAAGGTACTGCAGACGAGAAGTTTGCTGCGCTGGAAGCTGCTGGCGTTAAGACTGTTCGCTCTCTGGCTCAGATCGCCGACGGTCTGCGTGAAGTGACTGGTTGGGAATAACACGCCCAAGTTGCTAGACGGCGCTTCGCGCCTTGCTAGTGGCTAGAAAAAAAAACCGCCGAATGGCGGTTTTTTTGTCTGTAAATGATTGTTTTTAAATCTATTTTTATGCATTATTAGGGCTTATTTTTTAATAGGGATGTTTGAATAATGATTCGATTACGATATTGTTTGATTCTGCTATTGACGTTGGTAACTGCTGGTTGTGCTTCTTTTAAGGCTCCAGTTTACTCACCAGACTATCAGGTGTTAGATAGTCTTAAGAATAAGCCGTTGGTCAGTGTGTCTGTTGCGCCTGTTGAGCCTAAAGATCCTGAGGCTAAAGTTAATAAAATTAGTCTGCGAGCCGCGTCTTTATCTACCGAGCAGGGGACTTTTTCTGCATATTTTGAGCAGTCTATGATTCAGGATCTGACCGAGATGGGAATCTATCAGCCCAGTTCTAATGTGCAGATTAAAGCGACTCTTATCGAAAATGATATCGATATTTCCAGCTTTTCTAAAGGTTATGGCAAGATGGTTGTTGATCTTGAAATCCATAAATCATCAGTGCTCACTTTTTCCAAACAGTATACTGGTCTAACACAGTTTGAATCGTCTTTTGCCGGGGCGGTTGCTATTCCTAAAGCTCAATCTGAATATCCCTATCTGGTTAGGGAACTGCTCAAACAGATATACTCAGACCCTGAATTTATAAAGGAACTCTCAAAATGAAAAATTTTGTTTCAGACCTGAAAAGGAATTTAAAAGCAATATCCGTTATCGCATTATGCAGTGCGGTAGTGGGCTGTGCTCATCCCATCAGTATCAGTCAGCTAGCTGATCATCAGGGATATGCTGGGGAGAAAGTGTCTAAAACAGTTGCTTATGTCATTACTGATGAGCAGAGAAAAGCTGAGGTGACCACTCCCGGGGGGGGAGGTGATAAAATAAGTTACTATCCATATCGCGATCTTGAGGGAACTTTACGCTCCGCATTAGGCTCTGTTTACGAGGGGGTTTATGCACTTAATTCTACAGACGATAATGCGACGATAAAGGGCAATGGTATCGAATTGGTATATGTTCCAAGTATTTCAACTAATTCAAGTTCAGAGTCTGCGTTCACATGGCCGCCTACAGAATTTACGATTGATATGACATGTTCTGTGTATGATGTCGACGGTGGGCTTGTTTCAACACTGGATGTAACAAGTGAAGGTAAGGCCGAATTTGATGAATTTATCAATGAGGTTGGTTTGGCTGCAAAAAGAGCGGCAGGTAGTTTGAATGATAAGTTGACTGAGTCTATTCTCTCCCATGAAGAGTTGAAGTAGTGTTACTTATTTCCTCTTGAGGAGGTTTTACTAAAACCGCCGACTGGCGGTTTTTTTATGTCTGCGGATTGAGTTAACTCAGGGTCTGCGGGTATTCTGGAGGTATCTATAGTTAAGGAGTTTTTATGAGTCTGTTTTCATCTATCAAGTCGATGTTTAGCTCTGCGGATAGCGGCTCTAAAGAGCCTGAAACTCTGCCATCTGAAGAGTATCAGGGTTTTACTATAACACCCGCGCCAATTTGTGAAGAGGGTGGCTATCGGGTTAATGGGCTGATTAGCAAAGGTGAGCAAAGCCACCGGTTTATCCGCGCGGATATGCTTTCCTCCAGTGACAGCTGTGCTCAGGAGATGGTGCGTAAAGCGAAGCAGGTGATTGATCAGCAGGGCGATAATATTTTCGGCTGATTTATTCTGCCTGGTTGGCTTTTATGGTCGTTTACAGCTGTTTGTATGATAATGTTTCAGTTGTTTACACTCAGTTTTAAAAGGATTTTTTAATGCGATATCTGATAATTGCTCTTGCATTGCTGCTGGCTGGTTGTGAAGTTGCGCCGGTAAAAGATGCTGCCAGTGTCCAGGTTTCAACAAAGCTTGATAGTAGCCTGACACTTCCTGTGGCTGCGCCACTCGCCTACTATATTTCCCGTGAAGATCTGCAGCGAGAAGTTAATGGGGCTGATGGCTATTCCCGCTGGAAGTTTTATCCTGGGCCGTTCTTCAAAAAAGCAGCAGATATCGTTTATCCAGATTTTTTCTCGGTTGCCGGACCACTGGCTGAAGATCAGTCTTTTCGCTATCTGGTCAAGCTTAGCAGCGAGGCAGGGTATTCAAATCTGTGGGGCACATATAAGGTAACAGTCACAGCTTCATACCTCGATCGTCAGGGTAATGAGGTGTTTAAAACCACAACGGAGGCCAGTGTTACCGGGGCAAACTTATGGCAGGAGGCTTATACCAGCATTTATGCCGAGGCCCTGAAAGAATCAACTCACCGGTTTTTGAATCATATGGCAGGGCTGAATAGTGATTTACAGCAGCCTATTAGTGATGAGGAACGACAAACAGCTGACTTTGATAAACTGTTGGGAGAGATGAAACCCGCAGGCAACGGTACAGGTTTCTTTATAAACAGCAGTGGTCAGTTGCTTACGGCAGCTCATGTCGTAAATGAGTGTCTGAAAACCGAAGTGCGATACAACGGGCAAAACTATCCGGCGAACAGGGTTGCGCTTAGCAGGGTTCTTGACCTTGCGGTACTGCAGGCTGATCTGCAACCGGCACGTTTTGCCAGCATTCCCGCTAATGCTTCCGATGATGTAGCATTGGGACAGAGTGTATTTGTTACTGGCTATCCACTAGGAAGCATCATGGCGGACTACCCCAGTCTCACAATGGGAAATATCAGCTCTTTGGGAGGCTTGAAAGGAGCGCTGGCCAATCTGCAGTTTTCAGCGCCAGTGCAGCCGGGTAATAGTGGTGGACCATTAATCGACTACAGGGGGAATGCTGTAGGGGTGGTCACCAGCAGTCTGAATCAGTCAATGATGCTGGCTAAGACGGGGACAACGTCTCAGAATGTCAACTTTGCTGTGAGTGCCGAATATATGCGCCGCTTTCTCGATCATTCGCACGTTCAGTACCGTTATAAACCACTGAAAAAGAGTCTGGAAGCGGCTTCAGACGCAGCGGTTAAATTCACTGTACAGATATTGTGTTATCAGTAAGGAGTGCTGAAATGTTCACTAATTTAACCCGGACAAAGATTATCTTGTTGCTGACGGTGCTTTTTAATTCAGGCCTGGTGCAAGCAGCAGATCCCTCTGAGTCATTTACTGAGTATGTTCATCAGGGGGATCCGTATCCTCCTGTATTGTTCCAGAGTAATATTGAGGGCGACACCTTTACGGAGAAGCTAAAATCCTATGGTGCTTTTAAATCCGTAGACAAGGATGCTATGGGCTCGCCTATTGGTATTATCGTTATGAAAGGCTTGCGCATGAAAGCTGATGCAACCAGTTTTTCTAGTTTAATGTTGTCGGCGGGAACTCTTGGGTTAATACCCGTTGTATCGAATAAAAGCTTTAAAGTTCAGTATGGTGTATTTGTTCAGGGGGATCTGCTGTCTACTTTTGACTACGAGATGACCTCCACTGATGTAGAGAACATGTGGAGCGGTCCCCGTACTTCTGAAATGAAGCCAGCAGAGGAGCTTTTTCTGGAAAACAGTCTGTCGCTGTTTCTGAATGATCTGGCAAAAGACCGGAAGGCTCAGGAGCTCTTTCGTGAGTACTATACCTATTTCGATCGCTGAGTGGTAATGGTTGAAATCAGATCAGCTAAAGCGCCTCATGGCGCTTTTTTATGGTGAACCCGATGACTCAGAAACAACTGTTTGCCCGCTATAGTAAAGATCTTAATCCTGGCAGGCTTGAGTGGATTGGCCTGCGACCAACGCGTAAAGCGGATCTTGAGGTGGTTGATAGCGTTGAAGCGCTGGCAGGATTGGGGCTGCAAGGGGATCATCGTTGCAGTAAAACACCGGGCTCTGCCCGGCAGGTTACGCTGATCTCTGCTGAGTTCATCAGGATGATCGAAACCTACACTGGAATTAACACGATTGATCCGGCCCTGTTACGGCGCAATCTGGTAGTCAGTGGTATTAATCTCAATGCTTTACGGCATCAACAGTTCACCATTGGTGGTGCGCTGTTTGAAGCAACCGCGTTGTGCCACCCCTGTCGTCGGATGGATCTGGCGCTGGGCCAGGGCGGGGCTGCGGCTATGCTGGGGTATGGTGGCCTGTGTGCGCGGGTATTGGAGTCAGGTATGATCAGGGTTGGTGATCCGCTGATACCGCAAGTATCAGGTTGATCGTGGTGACGGACGAAGAGGGTGAAGGGGCATTAATGGATAGATCAAAGCCTGTTTTTTGGCGTGATTCACGTATGCCTTATGTGGAACTGCGTCAGGTGAGTGATGGCAGGACTGTGTGTTACGCACCTCATAGCCATGCTCAGTGGTCAATTGGCGCAATTACTGAAGGTATCAGCACGTTTTGTTACCGGGATGAGCGGTGCCAGGTCGGTGCGGGTGATCTGGTGCTGATAAATCCTGATTGGGTCCACGCCTGTAATCCGATCGACAATCAGCCCTGGGCATATCTGATGCTCTACATCGATACTGGGTGGCTAACGGCGCTGCGTACCCGGCTTGGGTTGCTGGAGCAACCTGTGTGGCAAGATATTGGTACCGCCGTTGTTTCTGAGCAGCGGTTTTATCAGGGATATTGTCAGATGGCGGATTGTTTGCTGGACTCTCAGATAGCTCTGCCAGAGAAGCAAACCGCGGTTATCGAATACCTTTCCGGCTTACTGAACTGCCTGGCAGGTCAATATCCATTGCCACTTGAGAAGGTGCCGCAGGCACTCAGTGATCTTGCGGGGTATCTTGATGAAAATGCAACAGAGGATATTCCCCTGGCAGAGATGTGTCTTCGCACTGGCTATAGCGCCGGTTATCTAATCCGGTCATTTAAGCAGTATTTCAGTCTGACGCCCCATGCATATCAGATAAATCGACGGATCCAGCGGGGGCAGCGGGAGTTAAAACGAGGCAGGCCCATTGCTGAGGCCGCATTGACTGCGGGTTTTACCGACCAGCCCCATTTTCAGCGTACGTTTAAACGGATGGTCGCTGCCACCCCAAATCAGTACAGACAATCTCTACTCAGATAGAAGGTAAAAGCAGCTAGCTACCAGCAGGATAGCCAGAGTCCGGTTGATTGTTTTGAGTATTGCAGGCTGGCTTATATATCTGCGCAGACATGCACCTGCATAAACCCAGCTTCCCAGCGATAGCCAACAGATCGGCAGGTAGATTGTCGCAAACAGAAGCAGCTGTTGCATATCGTTTCCGCTGGTGTATGCACCGATTCCTGATGCTGAGGCCAGCCAGGCTTTGGGGTTGAGCCACTGCATCATCGCTCCGGTTATAAATCCGGGGGCTTTCCCCGGTTGCTGTTCTGGCAGTTGCCCGTCAAAGGCGGCAAGCTTGACGCTCAGGTACAGCAGGAAAATGATACCGCCCCAGCGCAGTAAAATAGTTAAAGCCGGGATCATTTCAAGTGTCGTATAAAGGCCCATCCCAATAGCTATAAACAAAACAATAAAGCCGAGAGTCGCACCGGTGACAAATATAAGACCTTTCGAAATGGTGTAGCGGCTGCCACTGCTCAGGCAGACAAGATTTACCGGCCCGGGAGAGATTGAGGCCGCCAGCGCAAAAGTCGACATGGATAAAATGATAGGCAGGGTCATGCTGTTCTCCTCAACGAAAGATGATCAGTATGCCGTGGTCGATGCGTAGGATATTGAATAAAATTGATCTTTATTACGACGCTGAGGGGGGATTTTGAGGTTTGCTAAGAAACTTTCTTGACCTGTCTACTGGTGATGGCCTCAGGCTAGCTGTGAATCGTGAATGAGGTGTTGATGTGCTGACTATTTCTCTACTGGCCAAAAAGTTCAATCTTTCACGGACGACGATTCTCTATTATGAGCGGGAAGGATTGTTGCATCCTCTTAAGAGGGATCTCAATGGTTATCGGCTTTATGGCGACAAGGCGCTGTCCCGGTTATCGCAGATAGTGAGCTACCGGGCGCTGGGCGTTCCTGTTTCTGAAATCGCGCTGTTGCTGGATGGAAACGGTGAGCAGAAGCGCATTCTGCAGGATCAGTTGCAGCGTCTGCAGGCAGAGATAGAGCGGCTTCATCAACAGCAGATGGCGATTCTTAAATTTATGAAACAGCCGGACACTGAGGAGAATAGTATGGTGACGAAAGAGCGCTGGACAGAGATCATGAGAGCCGCAGGGCTAAGTGATGATGATATGCATAACTGGCACATCCAGTTTGAAACACTGGAGCCTGACGCGCATCAGGAGTTCCTTGAGTCGTTGCAGATAGGTGCCGATGAAATCGATCGAATCCGGGCGTGGTCACGTTGTTAACTGTGTAGCTGCAGCCGATGCAGGATAAACGTGGTTTTTTGACCAAAAAGAGAGCCGTGTGGCTCTCTTTAATCTGAGAATAAACGCTGCTATCAAACCGGTTTTGGTGACTTAAAGTACAGCCAGCTAAAGCCGATCAGGCCTGATATCAGGGAAGCAAACAGAATGCCTGTTTTCGCCATCAGAAGGTCAGCTGGATATTGGGCAAAGCCGAGTTCGGCGATAAAGATCGACATGGTAAAACCGATCCCCCCCATAAAGGCCACCCCAATGATATGATTAAAGTTAAGGCCGGAAGGCAGATCGCTGACTTTCAGTTTGACTGCCAGCCAGGTAAAACCGGCGATACCGATCAGTTTGCCCAGAATCAGCCCGGCACCTATGCCCATCGCGACAGGGTGGGCAATAACATCTGAAATCTCTGACCAGTTAATCGGTACACCGGCATTGGCCAGCGCAAAGATAGGGATAATCAGATAAGCGGAAGGCAGATGCAGGTTATGTTCAAGTACCTGAGCCGGCGCCTGAACTTTATATACTCCTTCTCCCAGTGCCCGTACCCGGGATCTTAATGCATCGTTAATGATGATGTTCTCATTCTGGCTGAACAGGCTTTTGATGTGATCAGCACTGTCTCGTACCAGTGAATGGAAGCGGGCGGGATCATATTTTGGTTTCATGGGGATGGTAAAAGCCAGCAGAACCCCTGCAAGCGTGGCATGAACCCCGCTTTTCAGCATTGCTACCCAGAGTACCACGCCAATCAGTGAGTAGGGCAGAATCCGGCGGACACCACCCAGGTTGAGGCAGATTAACAGAAATATCATCAATCCGGCGGTTAGTAGTGCCGTCAGATTGATTGTCTCGGTATAGAACACCGCGATAACAATAACCGCCCCAAGGTCATCGACAATGGCCAGTGCGACCAGGAACATCAGCAAGTTCTGTGGCACCCGTTTACCAAGCAGTGCCAGTGCGCCCAGGGCGAAGGCGATATCGGTTGCCATCGGAATGCCCCAGCCGTTCAGAGTGTGCCCTTCAGGGTTGATTGATACATAGATCAGCGCAGGCATCAACATGCCGCCTGCGGCAGCAATAATGGGCAGTGAGGCCTGTTTTACATTTGCCAGCTCGCCGACCAGCAGTTCCCGTTTAAGCTCCAGTCCCACCACCAGGAAAAATAGTGCCATCAAACCATCATTAATCCAGTGGTGAACGGTTTTCGATAGCTGAAAGCCCTCCATGCCGATGACGAACTTTGATTGAAGGAAGTGGTGATAGCCTTCATTCAGCTGACTGTTTGCAATGATAAGTGCTACAACTGCAAACAGCATTAGCAGAATACCACTGGTTGTCTGGCGGTGAATAAACTCCTCAAATGGGGTTAGCACGGTTTCAAATGCTCGTTCCCAGGGGGCAACATACTCATTGCCGGCAATCCTGCGTCTCCGTCTCATCAATCTCTCCAAGCTACAGATAGGTACTGTTAATCTCGCTGCTGCATTGTAACTAAATCATAGCCTTATGCATGTGTTGTTTTAACTTTTCTTCGGTGGCAGGTTAATCCTGGCAAGGGTAGAGTGATTTGATTATGTTATAAAGAAATACGTCGCGCTGAGTGTTGTCTGGGCGCGGAGTATGGCTAAGTTTATCGAGGATACTGCTGATCAGAGAGTCTTGCGTGGCACCTTCCGGAAGGCAGAAGCCTGCCAGATAGGTTGACTGCTCGGCAGGATGCTCTTTGCCGAGGCGGGTTCTGTAAGCCCGTAATATAAACTCGCTTTCATTTCCTGAGCTTATATTGTCAATGATGGCACCATCAGTAAGGTCTGCGCCTGCCAGGAAGCCAGCAATATAATCAGGGCTGATCGCATCATAGGCATGGTGCTCAGCAAAGGCTGCGGGGGCCGTGGGTAAAGCAAGGGCTGATACTAAAGCGATTGTTTTTTTCATAATCTCTTTCCTTCCGATGCAGTTATCTTTGTCGCTATACGTCCGGGTAACCGGATCAGATCTAAGATGGGGCAGATCTATTGTTTTTGCATAGAATAGTGATCAAATGCAGGATTATCCAGTTAGAGTCATTACTCAGCCAATATTGCCGGAGTACCAATTAAGGGGGGAATGCTGCGCGATATTCTGGACAAAAAAAAGAGAGCCACAGGGCTCTCTTGATCAGATTGATATGTTCTTAAGCGTCGCGACGTGGACGGGGCTTTCGTGGCGCGCCACGGTCATTGCCGCCGCGGTCGTTACGCCCTTTACCCTTAAAGTCGCCCCGCGGTTTACGGGGGGCCGGACGGGCAATTTCACCCTCCATCAGGCTGATATCGATCTTTTTACGACAGATAAATACCCCTTTCAGTTGCTGCAGAACTTCAGGCGGCATCCCTTTGGGTAGCTGAACAGTGCTGTGGTCATCAAACAGACGGATATCGCCAATATGACGGCTATTAATATCAGCCTCATTAGCGATCGCTCCGACGATGTTTTTCACCTGAACGCCATCATTACGACCTACTTCAAGGCGATAGACATCCAGGTCCGCATAGTTGATCCGTTCGCGTTTCGCACCCCGCTCGCCGTCACGGCTATCGCGATCATTATCCCGCTCGCGACGTGGACGTGGTTCAGGCTCTGGAGGCAGTATCAGTGGCTTATCTTTCTGGGCCATGTAAAGCAGGGCAGAAGCCAGATCCAGGGTTTCCAGTTCAGTGTCAGAGGCCAGTTGATCCACCAGCTCGCGGTATGTTGACATGTCCTCATCATTGAAGATGCTGGTCACCTGCTCGCGGAACGATTCCAGACGTTTGTTCTGCACCATATCGCGGGAGGGCAGATCCATCTGCTTTATTGGCTGACGGGTCGCCTGTTCGATCTGTTTCAGCAGGCGTCGTTCACGGGGGGCAACAAACAGAATCGCTTTACCATCACGACCGGCACGACCGGTACGACCGATACGGTGAACATAGGCTTCAGTGTCGTAAGGAATATCGTAGTTGATAACCATGCCGACACGTTCAACATCCAGTCCGCGGGCGGCAACATCGGTTGCGACCAGAATGTCCAGCTTGGCATCCTTTAATCGCTGCACGGTGCGCTCACGCAGTTGCTGGTTCATATCGCCGTTCAGTGGCGCCGCCGCATACCCGCGGGCTTCAAGCTTTTCAGCTATCTCTGTGGTGGCTGTCTTGGTGCGGGCGAAGATGATAATGCCGCCACAATCTTCGGTTTCCAGAATCCGAACCAGTGCATCCAGTTTGTTTACACCGGAAACGATCCAGCAGCGCTGATCGATATTTTCCATGGTGGTGGTCTTGGAGGCGATCTTGATCTCTTTCGGATCGCGCATGTAACGCTTGGTAATGCGGCGGATCTGCTCCGGCATGGTTGCAGAGAACAGTGCGGTTTGTCGTGCCGCAGGGGTTTTAGCCATGATGGTTTCAACATCATCGATAAAGCCCATGCGCAGCATTTCGTCTGCCTCGTCCAGCACCATCGCTTTCAGTTCATCAAGAATCAGTGTGCCACGATCCAGATGATCCATAACCCGGCCAGGTGTACCAACGACAACGTGCGGGCCGCGACGTAACTGTTTCAGCTGCAGAGTGTAACTCTGGCCACCATAGATGGGTAAAACATGAAAACCAGGAATGTGACGTGCGTAAGCCTGAAAGGCTTCAGCCACCTGAACTGCCAGTTCGCGAGTGGGTGCAAGCACCAGAACCTGAGGTTTATTAAGTTTCAGGTCGATACGACTCAGCAGGGGCAGGGCAAAAGCAGCTGTTTTACCGGTACCTGTTTGTGCCATCCCCAGTACATCATCTCCGTTCAGTAGTAACGGAATACAGGCGGCCTGGATGGGAGACGGTGTTTCATAGCCAAGCTCTGTTATGGATTTAAGAACGGAAGAGGGGAGATCAAGGTCGCTGAATGCGACTTGTGTGTCTGACATATTTGAAGGTACCGGAAGGAATGGAATTGTAAAACGCGAAATTATACGCCTATTGTCGAATAAAAGCCCGTATTTTATTAACGTGACTCAGAGTCGGCTGCTAATGGAGCGTCTGATAAGCTCAGATCATCATACCAGCTTAAAAAGCGTGTGCCGCTATTGTCGCTGTCTGTCATGATGGCGACCGCCTGAATCTGCGTATAGGTTTTATTGAACGCGGTGTTAAGATCCTGCTGAAGGTTGCGACTGTGCTGTACCCACTGGCCTGTCTGGTTGCTGCCGCTGTTAAGGGCCCACATTGTTGCCCGGTCGGTAAACGGGTTAAGCCAGCGGCTGTCTACCGGCTGATTATTAGACCATACATAAACGAGGGTGCGTTTTTGCCAGAAAAAGGGGCCGTCTGATACGACAATATACACCCGTACGGGAAAGTCATCCCCCGCCTTCGTGGTTTCTGCGGCTGTGGGTAAGGTTTTACTGATTTTCCAGCGCCAGTTAAGGTATGTTGTTGAGTCGATAGAAATATCTTTTTTATAGTAAAGCCCGGATGCTGAGCTATCTGAGCGCGCTTCCAGTATCTGATTATCCGTTTCAGTTACCAGCGAATAGTGAGTTTCTCCGGCAAAGCTTTCTTTTTGCCACTGAGACATACTCCGCGAATCAAACTGGGGAAGCTGTGCCGGTGAGGCCAAGGCGGTAGGGAGCGCCAGCGCTGATATCAGTGTGATTGCGTAAACTGCTGAGTAAATATTATACATATCTGCTTTACACTTTTTAGTTTCGACTATACTAGAAGTACGTTTTGGATCAGTGTATCAGAGTTTTAAGGCCCATTTCCCCTTCTGGCTATTCTCTGAATTGGTCTGCTGCCGGTAGCTGCTGTTTCCAGGCAGTTACGGCACAATGTGCTGATCTGTAACTACGGGCGAAAGGGCTGTTGTAATGTTCCCCTTTTTATAACAGCTGTTCATCGTGTTACTCTTCGCTCACCCAAGGGGCCTGGTTTTCCAGGCCCCTTTCTGTTGGGGGTTGTAGTCTCTGTTGCTGTAACTATGTTGCCTGTACTGAGGCGTTCGGTGTTAGTTATCTCTGGCGGTTGATGAGCCTATTGTAGCCAAAGCGGGGCGGGCTTTTCGCCAACATCGCGATCCAGTATAGTGCTGGTGGTGTTTTTTACTAAGAGGTTGCTCCTGTGGTGCAGAATCCCGCCTATGAGATGATATGGCAGGTGGTGGCGGCCATCCCCTCGGGTAAGGTGGCTACCTACGGTCAGGTGGCTGAGCTGGCGGGTGTCTCCGGTTCGGCCCGGTTGGTTGGTCGCTGTCTGAGTCAGTTGCCTCTCGATACGCGACTGCCCTGGTATCGGGTCATCAATGCTAAAGGCCAGATCTCATTTCCAGTTGGAAGTGAAGGATACCTCAGGCAGGTTGAACGGCTGCAGGAGGAGGGAGTAGCGGTGCTGAATGGTCGGATCAGTCTGACAAGGTTTCGCTGGTAATCCTGTATTCTCTCACCTTACTTCACCTGTCGATGTTAACTTCTATGCAGTTGTCAGTAGTTTTATAGCCCCAGTTGCTGGCAGCGCGGTGCAATGGGTCAGGATTTCAGCTGTTCAATCAGAAGATCAAGTTTGTTCTCTAACTCTTTGTTGTGTTTCATTATCTCCTCATTCTGGCGACGTAGCTCACGGTTGCGCACATTGGTATCAGCGAAGCCTATCATTTTGCTGGCGATCTGCGCGCCAATAAATCCGACGATTCCGACACCGATATAGAACATCAGAGCAACGATGATTCTGCCGCCCTGGCTGACCGGGTAGAAGTCACCGAAGCCGATGGTGCTGGCACTCATCTGCAGTGCCCAGAAGGCGTCTGCGTAGCTGAGAATATTCGCCTGGGGATGAAGCTGTTCAAACCAGAGCAGGGGAAATGAAAGCAGGGCGATCAGACTATAGAGCAATACGAACGCCAGCACCCCGAGAAACAGACTGCTGTAGTTGCGGACATTATACTCATCAGTGGAATAGATATATCGCCTGACCATCGGTCTCTCTTTACCTGGATTCCTGACTTATTCTAAATTGCCGGCGTCCATGTCGTATGGAAAACAGCCGACGAAATGGACATATTGATCTTCGAAGATATGGGTTTTCTTAGCGCGATATTCAAAATCGAACATCAGTATCAGCCAACTGATCTGCTGGTTGCCAAGTTTGTCTATCTTTTTAATCACCGCCTCGCCATAGGAGTATGACCAGGAGCAGGGCGCTATAATTTTGCGAACACTCAGAAGGCCGGTTTCGCAGCCGTTGGTTTCCATATTTTCAGGGTTGTAGCTGCTGATCTGGAAGTTTCTGGCCCATTGATCCAGCCCCTGTTCATCCTCTTCAAAATAACTGTCAGGGATGCTGGCGTAGTCAGTTGTTGAGTACCAGACTGAAACAATACCCTCTTTTTCAAAATTCATGCATCTGTCTCGCTTAGCTGAGCCCAGAGTGAGCGGATATCGTGGAGATCCTCAGTACTGAGTTTGTCAATTTTAAAAGCATCTTCCAGGCTGTTTTCTACCCGTTGATTGAACTGGTCTGCGGTGTCGCCCTGTTCGGCGCTTACCAGGCTGATATGTCCCAGCAGATAACTGCATAGAAACAGCAGATTGGGTTCAGCCCTTTGCTCCATTTCGATCAGTCGGTTGTAAATCGATTCAGCCTGTTGTTGGTATGCGTTCATCAGGGGTCCATAAATTCCAGTTTATCGATCAGCAAGCTGTACTCTTTGCCGCTTTTTTCGACCTGTTGCAGTTTAATCACGATATAGTCGAGTTCGGGAGCAAACCAGATATAGGTTTCACGCTTACTGTCCGGGCCGCGGTCGCGCTGGATTTTAACCGCTTCGAAAGAGCCGATCGCTGTGGTTACCGTTTCGGTACCGCGTTTGATAAAGGGGTAGGTTTTGATTTTTCCACCGTCGGCGACTTTGTAAACCAGATCATCTTTGCCCGCAGCAAGGTCCAGGCGTAGCTGCATCTGATAGCTGAGATTGTCCTGAGTGCCTGGTGCAACATTCATGGTCCAGGGCTTCTTCGATACATCGTTCAGTACGGTGCCGGTGTTCCAGTTGAACTGTAATACCGCATTCTTGTTGCCACCAATCACTTTGCGGTGATATTCATAATGTTGTGGCTGGACGGACTGGTCCTGAATGGTGAACTCAGAAAACTCATGCACTTCAGCAATCAGGGCTTCAGCTGTGAGCGAGGATACCCAGCGATCCCCCTTGCGTTTCAGTTCACCGATCGCGTTTCCGCCAAAGGAGATGCCCATATCCCATTGTGCTTTATAAACCGCCCGAAAGGGCATGAATAGTTCAGAGGCGTGCCCAGGCGCTGCTGAAACCAGTAAAAGTGCAGAGATAAATAGTGTGCCGATGCGCATCAGTTACTCCTGAATGAATTGATATCCTTCAGGTGCCAGAGTAGCCCCATCGAGCTGAACAGCTCCTGAAACTGTTAACGCAAGGCGATCAGCACAGAACCATTCAACCGCCAGCGGATAGATCTGATGTTCTGCACTGTGAACCCGCTGTTGCAGGCTGTCGGCATCATCGTTGGTCAGAATGTCGATCGGTGCCTGAATTGCCGTAGGTCCGCCATCCAGCTCTTCAGTGACAAAGTGGACCGTGCAGCCGTGTTGTGAATCGCCAGCTTCTATCGCGCGCTGGTGAGTATGTAGCCCTTTGTATTTGGGCAGCAGGGATGGATGGATATTCAGCATCCGCCCCTGATAATGACGTACAAAGTCCGCTGTCAGGATGCGCATAAACCCTGCCAGCACGATCAGATCGGGGTGGTGGGCATCAATCGCTTCCATCATCGCTGAGTCAAAGCTTTCTCTGCTATCAAACAAGTGATGGTTGATAACGATCTGAGGTATGCCGGCCTGCCTGGCGCGCTCAAGCCCGTAGACCCCCTCTTTATTGCTGAGCACCGCAGCAACGCGGCCATTAATCTGGCCGCTTGCGATAGCATCGATGATCGCCTGCAGGTTTGAGCCGCTGCCAGAGATCAGCACTACAATGCTTTTCTCTGCCATTCTCAGGCCTCCAGGCCCAGCAGTTCTACCTGCTCTTCACCCTCGGTAGCGGTAGCGATCTCACCAATGATAAAGGGTGCTTCTCCGGCGCCTTTGAGAATCTCAAGCGCAGCGTCAGCCGTATTTGATGGTACGACGATCACCATACCGATGCCGCAGTTCAGGGTGCGATACATCTCACGGGCGTCAACATTGCCCAGCGCCTGAAGCCAGCGGAACACTTCAGGCATCTGCCAGCTGTTTACATCAATGACGGCTTTAGCGCTTTGTGGCAGAACCCGGGGAATGTTTTCCAGCAGACCGCCGCCAGTAATATGAGACAGTGCATTCACCTGACTCTTTCTTATCAGCTCCAGCACTGGCTTAACATAGATGCGGGTGGGTTCCAGCAGTGCTTCAGTCAGTGGCTTGCCATCGACTGTGCCGCTCAGGTCAGCTTCACGCACCTCTATGATCTTGCGGATCAGCGAGTAACCATTTGAGTGTGGGCCGGAAGAGGGCAGTGCAATCAGTGTGTCACCGACGCTGACTTTAGTGCCATCAATGATCTCATCTTTTTCCACTACGCCAACGCAGAAGCCTGCCAGGTCGTAATCTTCGCCTTCATACATGCCCGGCATTTCGGCGGTTTCACCGCCCACCAGAGCGGCTCCTGCCAGCTCGCAACCAGCGCCAATGCCGGTGACAACATCGGCTGCAATATCGATGTTCAGTTTGCCAGTCGCATAGTAATCCAGGAAGAACAGTGGCTCGGCGCCGGCAACGATCAGGTCGTTGACGCACATCGCAACCAGATCGATACCGATGGTGTCATGTTTGTTCAGGTCCATTGCCAGACGCAACTTAGTGCCTACCCCGTCAGTGCCGGAAACCAGTACGGGCTTCTTATAGCCTTCAGGTATTTCACACAGGGCTCCGAAACCACCCAGGCCGCCCATCACTTCGGGGCGTGCGGTGCGTTTCGCAACGCCTTTAATACGGTCAACCAGTGCGTTACCTGCATCGATATCGACGCCGGCGTCTTTGTAGCTGATAGGAGTGTTATTGTCAGTTGCAGACATAGTGTGTATGAACCTGTTCGGGCTGATTACTGATAGAAAAAATTTGACGCGTATTCTATCAGGTTGCTGGTGAGGCGGCTATTGTGTGTTAAAGTTTATGCCGTTTTAAAGGACACTTTTTTTCAGACGCCCGGGATTGTTGTCCGGGCAGCAAAACAGGGTATGAAAACGATCATGATGCGCAACTTTTGTAACTGTCTTCTGGTATGGGTCTTTGCAGGCTTATCGACACTGGCCCAGGCAGCTACGGTAAATGGACTTTATACGGCTGAGATGCTGGTGCCTGAGCAACACGCTCAGCCTTCAGACGCGCAGTTGCAAGCAGGCCTGAAAACCGTACTGATTAAAGTCTCCGGGCGCAGCGCTGTAGTCAACAAGCCTGCTGTGGTGAATGCGTTGCAGCAGCCTGCTGCCTTGCTCAGTCAGTTCAGTTATCAGGCGACCCAGACGCCGGTAGCGGCTGGTGATGGTCGTGAGGTATTGGGACAGCGGTTGCTGCTCGAATTTGATCCGGTGATGGTTGACCAGTTACTGAACAAATCAGCTATGAAAGCGATCGGCCACGCCCGGCCAGTCATTCTGGTGTGGCTGGCGCAACAGCGGGGTGCGGCGGGCCGGGATTTTGTGCCACAGGAGAGTCCCATATATGCTGAGTTACGGCAGCAGGCTGATCTGAGAGGCTTGCCCATGAGTGTGCCACTACTAGATCTGGATGATCAGAATGCCGTTGATGTCAGTGATCTGTGGGGCTTCTTTCGCGAACCGGTGTTACAGGCATCCGCCCGTTATCAGCCCGATGGTGTGCTGATCGGGCGGCTGGTGCAGGGGGGAAGCGGTGCTTGGCAAACGGAATGGTTGTTGCTTAAAGATGGTCAGGCGCGCTCGTTCAGCCCGTCCGGCTCGTTGTCGGAACAGATAAGCCAGGTGATGAATGAGACTGCTGATTTTGCGCTGGCTTCACTGGGGGCATCCAGTTTTAACTACGTCGAAACAGGATTGCAACTTGAAGTCGCTAATATAGTAGAGATAGAAGACTATCTGCAGTTACTGGATTATCTGCGCCAGTTACCTCCGGTTGATGCTGTGCGGGTCAGCGGCGTAGATGCTGACCGGGTGCTGTTCCGGGTTGAGATTCAGGGGGGGATTCAGGCGCTGGAGCAGGCCGTTCGTCTTAATCCGCGGATGACATCGATGTCGCGGTTACAGAATGGGGCTGAAGCTGTTTATAGCTATCGCTGGCAGCAGCAATGATGGACGCTGTTTTAAAAGCCGGTTGAAAGGGAGTGTTTATGAGTGATTCGCAGCGCTGGTTTTTCCTGATTTTTACCCTGATAGTGGGGTTTCTCCTGTATCTGCTACAGCCGATACTATCCCCTTTTCTGATTGCTGCATTGCTGGCATATCTGACAGACCCGCTGGCCGACAGGCTGGAAGCACGGGGACTGAGCCGGACGCTGTCAGTGGTTGTGGTGTTTCTGGTGATGACCACTGTATTGCTGTTACTGGTGATTCTGCTGATACCCAAACTGGGACATCAGGTGCAGGTGATGGTGAAAATGGTGCCCCAGGTATTCTCTATGATTCAGACCGTCTGGATACCCTGGCTGGAGGAACATACCGGGTTGTCCTTTGCCGAGTTTGATCTTCAAAATCTGCAGGCGCTGATGAGTGGTCACTGGCAGCAGACAGGCAGTCTTGTGAAAGGTGTGTTTAGCAGTGTGAGTCAGTCCGGGCTGGCGCTGGCCGCCTGGGTGGCTAATCTGGCGCTGATCCCCGTCGTGATGTTCTATCTGTTGCGCGACTGGGACGTGATGATGGATAAAATTGGCGTGCTTTTGCCGCGTAATGTTGAAAGAAAGGTCACCCTTTGGGCGCAGGAGTGTGATGAGGTGCTGGGGGCTTTTATCAAGGGGCAGCTGCTGGTTATGCTGGCGCTGGGGGTGATCTACTCTCTGGGACTCTGGGCCGTCGGGCTGGATCTGGCACTGCTGGTTGGAATGCTTGCCGGCCTGGCCAGTATCGTCCCCTATATGGGGTTTATTATCGGTATTGTCGTTGCCGGTGTAGCAGCGATGTTGCAATTTAATGATATCACTATGCTGGGGTGGGTCGGCGCGGTATTTGCGGTGGGTCAGGCGCTGGAAGGAATGGTGCTGACACCGTTGTTGGTGGGCGATCGTATCGGCCTGCATCCGGTGGCCGTTATTTTTGCCATTATGGCCGGTGGGCAGTTGTTCGGTTTTGTCGGGATTTTGATTGCACTTCCCGTTGCTGCCGTTATTATGGTGCTCCTCCGACATCTGCATCAGGGATATAAAAGTAGTAAACTTTATGACTGTTAAGCAGTCAGTAATAAGTACAATGCAGTGATTTAACGTTCAGCGCTCACAAATCGCGGGCTTAAAGTACAGCAAAGCTTACAAACCCAGAACATTTAACGATGAGAAAGGCCCGGTGTTCAGCTGCAGGCCTGAATAAGTATTGATATAGATGAGTAGTCCTGAACCGTTTCAGATACCGCTGGGTATCACTCTGCGGGATGATGCCCGATTTGAGAATTTCCTTTGTCAGGGGAACGAGCTGCTGTGCAACACGCTGGATCAGGCTGCCAGGGGTGAAGGCGAGCAGTACCTGTATATCTGGGGCAACAGTGACAGCGGTTGTTCCCATTTGCTCCAGGCGGTGTGCCATGCCTCTGATCCAGTGGGGCGCACAGCTGTATACCTACCCCTTGATGAGTTGCTCGATATGGGGCCGGGGGTGTTGGAAGGTATGGAGCACCTTGATCTTGTATGTCTCGATCATATTCAGATTATTGCCGGCAATAAACAGTGGGAAGAGGGCGTGTTTCATTTTTTCAACCGTATCCGGGCTGAAAACAACCGCTTATTGGTTGCCGGAGACCGCGCGCCACGGCAGCTGAGTCTTAATCTGCCCGATCTGGCCTCCAGGCTGAGTTGGGGAATGGTGTTTCAGGTGCATAATCTGGACGATGATGGCAAGGTGCGCGCTTTGCAGCTGCGTGCCCAGGGGCGCGGCTTCACGATCAGCGAAGAGGTGGCCTGGTTTCTCATCCATCGTGCCAGTCGTAGTATGACTGATCTGTTTGAATTGCTGGATAAACTGGATTCTGCATCACTCAGCGCTAAGCGTAAAGTGACCATCCCATTCGTTAAACAGGTTCTGGGTCTCTGATTATTAATTGCGGCGTATTATGAATATTATCCTTGCGGGCTTTACATCGGATGTAACTGAAGCTGAACTGAGGGAGCTGCTCTCTCGTTACGCTGAAGTTGATGAGTTGGAAATTATCCCGGGTGATCTGCCGGAACAGACGGTTGCGATCCTGACAGTCGAGGCAAGTAATGCTGAGGCACACTGGGTTTCCCGTCGGCTGACTGGCCTGTATTGGCATGGTCACTCTCTGCGGGCCTATGTATCGCTGTTTTGATACGAAGGCTGTTTTGATAAGAAGACTGTTTTAATACGAAGACAGGTGCATGCAAACATATTCACTGGTTGCCCGAACACGCGATTTTCTGGTGATTGATAAAGCCCCGGGAATATCGGTTCACCGTGATGACGCAGAGGTTGGGCTGTTGCAGCAGATCTCAGCTGATCTGGGGTGTGGTCCTCTCTATCTTGTTCATCGTCTGGATAAGATGACCTCGGGTTTGCTGATACTGGCCTGCCATTCGGAAGCTGCCTCAATACTTTCGCGTCAGTTTCAGGATCGCCGGGTCGAAAAGTATTACATCGCGCTGTCCGATCAGAAACCTCGCAAGAAGCAGGGGTTGATCAAAGGCGATATGGAACGCACCCGACGGGGTAGCTGGAAACTCACCACCGCTCAGCGCAACCCTGCTATTACCCGGTTTTTCAGTTGCTCCCCCATGCCTGGAATGCGGTTGTTTCTGTTGCGCCCTTTAACCGGGAAAACACATCAGTTACGGGTTGCCCTGAAAAGTATCGGCGCCGCTATTATTGGTGATACGCGTTACCATGGTGCAACTGAAACAGCGGCCGACCGCGGATATCTGCATGCCTGGGGGCTGGCATTTGACTGGCAGGGTGAGCGGTGTGAATATCTGTGTGATCCTGGAGTCGGTGAGCTGTTTCTTAAGGACGCGATAAAACAGCAACTGGAAAACTGGAAGCCGCCAGCCGCTCAGGCCTGGCCGGCAACGTAACTCTATTTTGAGGACCTCAATGCACGAAGATCGAGTTGAGCGGGACTTCAGCGCCCGTAGCGAGGAGGAGCAGCAGGCCTTTCTGCAGGAAACCTGGTGCGACAACTGTCAGGAAGCGAATCTGGGGATGAAAAACCCACGGGAATATCTTTATAAAGGGGTTATCTTTATAGAGGGTGAGTGTAATCGTTGTGCCAGTGTGGTGCTCACCGAGCTTACTGATGATGACTTTTAAGGCCTGTTTTTCATATGTCTGACTCGTTTAATCAGCGCTTTGGCGGTATTCAGCGGCTCTATGGCATGGCCGGGGCCGAGCTGTTCCGGCAGGCGCATATCGCCGTCATCGGTATTGGCGGAGTCGGGTCATGGGCGGCCGAGGCGCTGGCGCGTTCGGCTATCGGTAACATTACCCTGATCGATCTGGATGATATCTGTATCACCAATACCAATCGTCAGATTCATGCGCTGGATAGTACTATTGGTGAGCCAAAAACGGAGGTCATGGCCTCAAGAATCCGGCAGATTAACCCCGATTGCCGGGTTGAGCTGGTGGATGATTTTATCACGCTGGAGAATATCCCGCAGTTGATCAATCCTCAGTTTAACTACGTTATCGATTGTATCGACAGTGTTAAAGAGAAGGCGGCGCTGATCGCCCACTGTAAGCGCCAAAAAATTCCGGTCATTACTGTCGGTGGTGCAGGTGGACAGACTGATCCCACGCAGATCAATATTGCGGATCTGAGCAAAACCCATCATGACCCTTTAGCCGCTAAAACCCGCTCATTACTGAGGCGTTATTACAATTTCAGTAAAAGTGGCCGGCGTTTTGCGGTGGATTGTGTCTACTCAACAGAGCAACTGGTTTATCCGCAGCCGGATGGCAGCGTCTGTCAGATGAAGTCAGTCGCAGATGGCAATACCCGCCTTGATTGCAGTGGCGGCTTTGGTGCCTCGACCTGTGTGACGGCGACATTTGGTTTTGTTGCGGTATCCCGTGTATTGCAGAAGATGCTTGAAAGGGCAGAGCGCGAAAGCAAAGCACCCTGACCTGGTTTAAAACGCCTGGTATGGAGTAATCGTTGACGGTTGCGGTTGACCTTTCTGTTTAACAGGCTAAAGTGTTTCGATTGTACCGCAAATGGATATCTGGCCCGTCAATGTCTGAGCGCTTTTCAGAAGGATTTTATAAAGCCATTTTTGAAGGCTGTAGTGATGCGATCTATGTGATAGATCCGCAAAGCTCACGCATTCTTGATGCCAACACCCGTGCCTGGACAGACCTGGGCATGAGCCGCGAACGGTTATTACAGCACAGTGTCATTTCGCTGCAGCAGGGGGTTGAAAATGAGGAGCACTGGGCGCAGATCGCGGAGATGATCTATTCCTGTCATCCGCAGGCCTTTACCTTTATTGGTCGCCATTATCATCAACATGGGACCTATTTTCCGGTTGAAGTCTATACCAGTGTGATTGAGTTTGAAGGTCAGCCGCTTTTTCTCTCAATCGCCCGTAACCTTGATCGTACCTCTTCCCAGCGAGAGGCGTTCCGCACCAAGGATGCACGCCTCACTTATGCTCTGAATGAAGCGGTAGATGGGCTGTGGGACTGGACTATTGATACCGGAGAGGTGTTTTTCTCACCCCAGCTAAAGCGGATGCTGGGGTATCTGCCCCATGAGATGGAACCGACGCTGGAGACCTGGAGCGAGGCAGTGCATGATTCGGACCGGGGCCGGGTAATGGCCGCGCTGGATGAGCATCTCTCAGGGCGTGACGATAGTTACAGTGCCGAATATCAGATGCGTAAGCGCGATGGCAGTTATATCTGGGTGCGGGATCGTGGCCGGGTCTGTCAGCGGGATGAGGCGGGCAATCCATTACGGGTAGTGGGTATGGTGCATGATATTACCCGCAGTAAGGGCCTGGAAGATCAGCTTCGCGAGCAGGCCAGTCATGATCACCTGACCGGTTTGCTGAACCGGCGTGCCGGTTATATTCATTTCTCCAAACAGCTCAGTTATGCACTGCGCTATAATCAGAGTCTTACCGTTTGCCTGATCGATCTGGATCATTTTAAGAATATCAATGACAGCTTTGGGCATCTGGCAGGCGATTCGGTGTTGAAGCATTTTGCCGGGCTGATGAATATCACCCTGCGCAAGTCTGATTCGCTGATGCGCTGGGGAGGTGAAGAGTTTCTGCTGTTGCTGCCGAACACTGAGGTCGCCAGTGCCGTAAAGCTGATCGGTCAGTTGAAAGAAAAACTGGCTGATAACCCGGCAGAGCTGGAGTCGGGGGAGCAGATCAGTTACACCTTCAGTGCCGGACTGGCGTGTTGTCCGCTACATTCGCAAGCTTTAGATGCTCTGATCAAGTGCGCTGATGATGCCCTCTACACAGCCAAGGGCTCCGGGCGTGATACGATTTTGGTCAGCGACGAGAGTGGTATCGAGCAGCCCGGATTGTTCTGATCTTATTACCTGCACTCAGGTATCAGATCGGTTCGTTGTTTTTTGCCCGCAACGCCTGTTCTCTTACCGCTTCGATAATCGCTTTCAGGCCGTTGCCTCTTGAGGGACTGAGGTGACGCGTTAAGTTTAACTGATCAAAATACCCCTCGATATCGAACGCCAGAATATCCTCCGGCAGGCGACCATTCAGTGCCGCCAGTACCAGTGCTATCAGGCCGCGAATAATCCGGGCATCGGAATCGGCGGCAAACCACAGGGCTCCCTGATCATCACGAATAACCCGTAACCAGGCGTCACTTTCACAGCCGCTGATACGATACTGCTCATGCTTCATGGATGAGGTAAACGCCGGCAGGTGTTTACCCAGCTGCATGATCTCGCGATAACGGTCATTCCAGCTTTTCAGCGCTGTCAGTTGGGTCAGGATCTCCGGGTCACGGATCTCCCGGCCAAAGGGCGAATCATCAAAGATCGATTGCGCCGACACGGTTTCAGCGACCGCAAAGCTACCTCCCTGGCTGATCTGTTCCAGAGCCTGGGCCAGACGTTCAACCTCATCAAGGGTGTTGTAGAAGCAGAATGATGCCCTGATGGTGCCGGGCAGCCCCAGTCGCGCCATTAAGGGCATGGCGCAGTGGTGGCCGGTACGCAGGGCGATCCCCTGCTGGTCCAGCATCAGACCCACATCCTGCTGATGATGACTTTCCAGCTGGAAAGAGAGAATCGAAGCACAGGCGGTCGGGCTGCCGATACGCTTAAAGCCGGGAATCATGGCGCAGAGATCAACCGCTTTGTTCATCAGTGCCCGTTCATGTCGGGCCAGTGCTTTGCGATCCAGTGCTGTCAGAAAACGAATCGCCTCCGCCAGTCCCAGTGCACCGCTGATATTGGGTGTTCCCGCCTCAAACTTGAAAGGCAGTCCGTTATAAGTGGTGCCACTACTGAAAGAGACATGGTTGATCATCTCCCCGCCGGATTGCCAGGGAGGCATCGCTTCGAGCAATGGTTTACGCCCGTAGAGCACGCCGATGCCGGTAGGAGCAAACAGTTTGTGTCCGGAAAACAGATAGAAATCGCATCCCAGTCGCTGCACATCAACTTCAAGGTGGGGGACGGCCTGGGCACCGTCGATCACTACGGTTGCGCCGATCGCCTTCGCCTGACGTACCAGTCCGGCAACCGGATTGATGGTGCCCAGAGCATTGGAGATATGGGTGAGGCTGACAATGCGGGTTTTCTCGTTCAGTAACTCACTGAAACGCTGCAGATTCAGGTCGCCGTTATCGTGGATCGGTACCACCCGGATCAGCGCGCCGGTCTGCTGGGCGACAATCTGCCAGGGGACGATATTGGCGTGATGTTCAAGCTCAGTCAGCAGAATTTCGTCGTTGGGTTGCAGCAGTGGACGGGCATAACTCTGGGCGATCAGGTTGATCCCCTCGGTAGTTCCCCGGGTCCAGATGATCTCCTGCTCAGAGGTTGCATTGAGAAACTGCTTTACCGTTGATCGGGCCGCTTCAAAAGCGCTGGTGGCCCGTTCACTCAACTGGTGCGCGCCACGGTGAACATTGGCGTTCTGTGTGCGATAGAACTGTTCTACAGTTTTAATCACCGCTTCCGGTTTCTGGCTGGTTGCAGCGTTATCCAGATAGATCAGTGGGTGGTCATTAATCTGCTGTTGCAGTGCCGGAAACTGCTGTCTGACTGAGTGTAGATCCACAAATGGTTCCTGAGCTTAATTGTCTGCCGAGGGCGACTGGGAGGCGCTGTTGCGCAGCTTGTTCAACTGACTCTGCCAGCGGGCAAACATCATAGCGGCAATGAAGAGACTCGCCACCAGCAGGGTTTCAGCCAGTGCCAGCGTGGCGCTGCTGTGTGCCGACATAGCCAGTGTGACCGAGTGCATAAAGTAAACGGTGATAAAAAAGCAGAGCCAGATATGACCGCGCAGATGTTTTTTCAGAATAACCGGATAAAACAGCAGCAACGGCACCGTCTGGAATGCCCAGATACTATAAGGGTTGGCGTTATCAGGCGGTGACAGCAACAGATGCCATGCTGTTAATAGCAGAATCAGTCCGAAATAGCTGAACAGGGTGGCAGCGCGACTGATCGCCACCTTTTTTGTGAGGGTGTCGTACATCGTTTGATCCTGAGTGTTAATCATGTAGCTGAAGGGCCAGGTGGCCCAGTCGTTTGCCCTGTGCAAGGCAGAGCGCGGCTTCAGTCTCATCCAGTGGCTGGTCGCTGAACTGACCCGCCAGATGGGTGGCCCCATAAGGCGTTCCGCCACTGAGGGTCTTGATCAGCTCAGGCTCGCTATAGGGCAGGCCGCAGATCACCATGCCGTGGTGAAGCAACGGCAGCATCATGGTGAGTAGTGTGCTTTCCTGACCACCATGCAGGCTGGAGCTGGAGCTGAACACTGCCGCAGGTTTATCGATCAGTGAGCCACTGAGCCAGAGGCTGCTGGTGGAATCGATAAAGTATTTCAGCGGTGCGGCCATGTTGCCAAAACGGGTTGGGCTGCCCAGCGCAAGACCGGAACAGTTCTTCAGGTCCTCCTCTGTGCAGTACAGGTCGCCGGTTGCCGGGATACTCTCTTCGGTGGCTTCACAATTCGCCGAGATCGCTGGTACGGTTCGCAGACGGGCTTCTATGCCGCACTGTTCGATACCGCGGGCGATCTGAGAGGCCATGGCGCGGGTTGCGCCATGACGACTGTAGTAGAGCACCAGAACGTAAGGGTCTGCCACTCAGATAATCTCCAGCACCGATTCCGGTGGACGACCGATGCGCGCCTGACCATTACTGATGACGATGGGACGCTCAATCAGGCGGGGAAACTGCACCATCAGATCGATAATCTGCTGGTCGCTCAGGGAGGTGTCTTTAAGGTTATTCTCTTTATATTCATCTTCCCCTTTGCGCAACAGTTCCCGGGGGGGGATACCCAGCTGTGCAATCACTCCGGAGAGTTGCTCTGCGGTGGGCGGGTTTTCCAGATAGAGTCGCACCTCAGGGGTGATATTGTTTTCTTCCAGCAACGCCAGGGTCGCACGGGATTTTGAACAGCGTGGATTGTGATAGATTTCAACAGTCATGGAACATATCCTGTTTGTAACGGCAAATAGATAGTAAGTGCGATATTGTATACAGCTTGGCTACCAGCCAAAAGAGCAGCAGGGTATTATATCCGTTTAATTCATCGACACAGGATCGTTGTGATGAGTGATCATCTGTTCTCCCTGCGGGGAGTCTGGCATTTTATTCGCTACCTTGTACGCCAGTTTGTTCATAATCAGGGGGTGCTTAACGCCTCGGCACTGACCTATACCACACTGTTTGCGGTGGTCCCTCTGATGACAGTGTCCTATGCCATGCTTGCTGCCATCCCCTCGTTTCAGGGGGCAGGTGAGCAACTGCAGGGCTGGATTTTCGAAAATTTTGTCCCTGCCACCGGGGCGGTGGTGCAGGAGTATCTTAGTGATTTTGCTGCCCAGGCGAGTAAGCTCACGGCTGTTGGTCTGATCTTTCTGTTTATTACATCGATTATGATGATGAAAAATATTGAGGCCGCACTCAACCGTATCTGGCGGGTCAGCGAACCCCGTAAAGGGATGTCCAGTTTTCTCCTCTACTGGGCAGTCCTGAGTCTTGGACCGATACTGATCGGTGTGGGGCTTCTGGTGAGTTCCTATCTCGCCTCACTCTCGCTGTTTACCAGCGCCACCGAGCTGGTGGGGCGTGCACGTTTACTGGCGATTCTGCCGCTGGTGATGTCTGCTGCGGCGTTTACTCTGCTCTATGCCGCTGTACCTAACTGTAAGGTGCCGCTGCGTAATGCGGTGATCGGTGGTCTGGTGGTGGCTATACTGTTTGAAACCGCAAAGCGGGCGTTTGCGTTTTTTGTCACCCAGTTTCCCTCCTATGAGCTGATCTATGGTGCCTTTGCTGCGGTACCCCTGTTCCTTGCCTGGATCTTTATCTCCTGGACAATCATTCTGTTGGGCGCCGAGCTGAGCCGGGCACTGACTGTCTATCGCGATCACCGGCGTGGCAGGCACTACTCTCATCTGCATACCATGGTCTCTATTCTGCAACGGCTCTGGCAGGCTCAACAGAAGGGCGAGGTGCTGGCTGACCGACAGTTGCTGCAGCAGGTTGAAGGGCTTGAACAGAGTGACTGGGACAGTTATAACATTATCTTGCTGGAGGCATCGGTGATCAGTCGCACCGAGCAGGGTGGTTATCTGCTGGCCCGGGATATGGGTAACTTTACCCTGGACCAGTTGAATCAGTTGCTGCCCTGGCCGTTGCCTGAGAGTGCTGCTGCAGAAGTTGCCAGTGGCTGGCAGAATCAGCTGAATCAGCGGTTAAAAAACCTCAGTGAGGCGCGGCAAGAGCAACTGGGCCTGACACTGGAAGCGCTATTTAACGAATAAGTGGCGCCCGTCGAATTAACTTAATCTTTGGGAATTGTTTATATGCAGTGTTTACATGCCTGGGTGAGTGGTCGTGTGCAGGGGGTATGGTTTCGCCAGTCGACGCTGGAGGTGGCGCAGGCTAACGGTTTAACCGGCTGGGTGCGAAACCTCGATGATGGGCGGGTTGAGGTGATGGCCTGTGGCAACGAGCATGGTCTGATGCAACTGGAGTCCTGGCTTAGTATCGGCCCCGAGCTGGCTTGTGTCGCCGAAGTAAAAGCCAGCCGGGTCGAAGCTGAGGAGAGCTATAGCGATTTTGTGATTCGCTAATCAGTCTTCGTAACGGCGCTGATTACGGTAAACTTTTTCCGGATACCAGACCTTACCGTAGCTGCCATTGTAGCGTGCCAGCGCTTCCGTCAGATTGCCTTTGGAGCGATCCAGGTAGTATTTCAGAATTGTGGCTCCATAGCGCAGATTGGTCTGGATGTTGGTCAGGTTGTCATCGTTGCGGCCGATCTCTTTTTTCCAGAAAGGCATTACCTGCATCAGTCCCTGAGCACCTACCACCGATACCGCAAAGCGGTTGAAACGGCTTTCGGTATGTATCACACCCAGCAGTAACGAGACGGGTAATTCAACCCGCTGAGCTTCAGCATGAACGGTTCTGAGAATCTCAATGCGCTCCAGTTCATTGCTGACGTAGCGTTTGGTGCGACCGGACATGTCGGTGAGCCAGACCTCTGCGGCAAAACGGTCTTCAAAACTACTGCTTTGCGCAAATGCCTGCTTAAGTGCCTCCCGCAGCTGGGGATCGACTTCCTGGGTTGCTGCCAGTGATGGCCATGATAGCAGCAAGAGTAAAAGGGTGGTTGTCAGTCGCACAGGTAAATTTATAACCATTCAAAATTCAGATTAAACAATCTATTAATCAATCCATTAATCAGTCAATGTAAAGTGATTAATTAAGTCGCTTTCTCAGCACGGCTCGGAAACCGACGCTGCCTCGCTCAGAGTACGGTTTCAAAGCCTTCAAACTGAGGCGGTCCCAGATAGATATCCCTGCGGGTACCGGCGTTGGCATGAGCTTTTTTGAAAGCATCGGATTTAAGCCAGCCTTCAAAGGCTGCTTTATCCTGCCATACCGCATGGGATGACATCAGTGTGTGATCCTCTTTCGTTTCGCCCTGCAGCAAATTAAACGAGACAAAGCCCGGTACCGATTCGAGGTGGCTGTCACGGTTTTTCCAGATTTCGATAAAATCCTGCTCGTGGCCTGGCTTTATTCTGAAACGGTTCATTGCGATATACATCTGAGTCGGACTCCTGATCTGTCAGTGAACTGAGTGGTAAATGAGCGGGTGCTACTTGCCACGCAGTAATTTAACCATGTTTATAATGCTTTGCTGTGAGGGTTTTTTCCAGCCCTGGTTATTCAGTTTTTCAACAACAGCCGCTCCCTTCGGATCATCAGCCATTCTTTCGAGTATCTCCCGTAAACCGTTTATCCGGGGTTTTAGCTGCGGTGCCACCATCAACAAGGGAAATGCTTTGCGCAGGTGGCTGCGGGCCAGAAGGTTGACCGATGTCAGGCTGAGTTCTGACAACTGGTCGATAAAGTTTTTACTCAGCAGGGCGTAGGGCTGCTGTCCCTGTTGTACTGCTTTGAGTAGTTGCAGCCAGTTTTCGGCATATGCCATGGAGCCGGGCTGGATCTGTTTCTGCTTCAGTGTGGTAAGCCCAAGCCGGTTAGCAAAGGAGCCTTTGATGCCTCCCAGCGAGCAGCCCTGAATGGCGCTTAGTCGATGTTCTGAGGCAGCAGGTCCTGACGCAATAACTACCTCTTCATACACATCAACAGGCTGCATCAGTGGAATAAAGCGATGGTCGCGTATCAGGGAGGGGATTTGCTCAGGGGCGCAATAGACCATCCCGGCATCGCAGAGCTGTTGTTGAAACTCCTCTGCTGTGGTGGTGATCAGGGGGGTAACGGTATCACCGCACTGACGACTCAGATAGATGGCAAATTCGTACCAGCGCTCAGAATCCCGGGCGGTATCATTGGGGGGCGTCAGAAGCCGGATGTTATCCATAACCAGATACCGCGGCAGGTTGGGTTAAGCGTACAGTGGTACACAGTTTCACTGGCGCAAAAAAAAGCAGGCCAGAGGCCTGCTGTGAGATTTTATCGGGCCACGCTACGCTCAATGAAAGCGCTGAGCTCGGCCAGTGGGATCTCCTGCTTTTCTGCATCCCGGCGGCCTTTATATTCCAGCGTGCCCGCTTCAAGGCCGCGATCTGAGATGACGATGCGGTGAGGGATGCCCATCAGCTCCATATCCGCCATCTTAACCCCGGGACTCACTTTAGCCCGGTCATCCAGAATAACGTCGTAGCCCGCCTGAGTCAGGGTCTCATACAGTTTGTCAGCCTGTTCACGCACCGCTTCGGACTTTTCATACTTCAGCGCTACCAGGGCGATACTGAAGGGGGCAATTGCTTCTGGCCAGATAATGCCGTTGTCATCGTAGTTCTGCTCGATAGCGGCAGCCACTACACGGGTAACACCGATACCGTAGCAGCCCATATCCATCGTGACCGCTTTACCATTTTCATCGAGAACGGTGGCGTTCAGCGCTTTGGCGTACTGCTGACCCAGCTGGAAAATGTGGCCTACTTCGATGCCGCGACGGATAACGATTTTACCCTTGCCGCAGGGGCTTGGGTCACCTTCGACAACGTTGCGCAGGTCTGCCACTTCTGGCAGGGCAACATCGCGATCCCAGTTGATACCGAAATAGTGTTTGCCCTCAATATTAGCACCGGCACCAAAGTCAGACATCACTGCAACAGTGCGGTCAACGATGCAGGGAATTGGCAGATTGACAGGGCCCAGGGAGCCGGGGCCGGCACCGATCAGACTCTTGATCGCCGCTTCATCGGCCATCTCCAGAGGTGCTGCAACCTGCGGCAGTTTTTCTGCTTTGATCTCATTGAGGTCGTGATCACCACGCACCAGCAAGGCAACAAAGTCAGCATCACACTCATCGGAGGCTTTAACAAACAGGGTCTTAATGGTTTTTTCAATCGGCAGACCATGCTGCTCAACCAGCTGAGCGATGGTCTTGGCGTTTGGTGTATCCACCAGGGTCATCTCTTCAGTGGGGGCTGCGCGTTCACCTGCTGGTGCTACCGCTTCCGCTTTCTCGATATTGGCGGCGAAGTCGCTGCTGTCGGAAAAAGCGATATCATCTTCACCGGAATCCGCCAGAACATGGAATTCGTGGGAGGAGTTACCGCCAATCGAGCCGTTATCTGCCAGTACCGGACGGTAGTCCAGTCCGATACGGTCAAAGATTTTGCAGTAGGTCTGGTGCATCAGATCGTAGGTCTGTTGCAGCGATTCCAGGTTGCAGTGGAAGGAGTAGGCATCCTTCATAATAAATTCACGTGAACGCATAATGCCGAAGCGTGGCCGCACCTCATCCCGGAACTTGGTCTGAATCTGGTAGAAGTTCGCAGGCAACTGCTTATAGCTGTGAATCTCGTTGCGAACCAGATCGGTGATCACCTCTTCATGGGTTGGGCCAACGCAGAATTCACGGTTATGACGGTCGTGCAAACGTAGCAGTTCTGGACCATATTTTTCCCAGCGGCCAGATTCCTGCCACAGTTCAGCCGGCTGTATCGCTGGCATCAGCACTTCCTGGGCACCGGATTTGTCCATCTCTTCGCGCACAATCCGTTCAACTTTGCGCAGGGTCCGCAGGCCGGTTGGCAGCCAGTTGTACAGGCCAGCGGCCACTTTACGGACCATACCTGACCGCAGCATAAGCTGGTGGCTGATAACTTCAGCATCAGAGGGAGTTTCTTTCAGTGTGGCAATCAGAAATTGGCTGGCTCGCATAGATTTTATAAACCTGAAATCGAATAGATAATTTAGCCGAACATTGTATGTGGCCCGTCCGTCCGGGACAAGAGTCGTGGAGAAGGAAAAAGCAGAAAACCCGCTGAAACCGGGTTAATCGCTGTCGACGCCGAGCTTTTCCAGAATCTGAGGGTCATCAAAGTGGAGATGGCCAATAAAACGGATCGCATGGTCTCCGGGGCGCCTGAGGGCTCCTGGGTTAGAGATTCCCATGGGCCAGAATAGCCAGCGTTCCAGTCGCTCAGAGCCACTTACAAAACCTTGCCGGTTAAATACGGAGCGGTATTTATCCCCGGTCTTCAGCTGCATCAGGCGGGTAAATGGTTGCAGTTGATACTCTGTGCTGACAGGCGGAGGCTGATCGCTTTTCTGGCTGGCGATAAGCAGATGAGAGTCAGCCGTCAGCGAAATCTGCTGTCGACCTCTGTCGGTGTGCAATACAAAGGTGGGCTCATGATAGAGCTCCTGATGGTCGGAATAGCGTGTCCCGGTTGGCAGAATCAGCGTGTACCAGCAGCCACAAAGATGGATGCTGTCATAGGCCAGAATCTCTCCGGAAGGTCTCAGGTGCACCCGAAACAGTACGGCATCGTGCTGTCCGGCAACCAGATCGAAGCTGTTTTCAGCCGGGCGCTCAGGAAACCAGATCAGATAGTTCAGTTGCAGGGTAATCTGGCTGTGATGGATTCCGTAACTGATATAGGTAAAGCTGACTGGTTGCGAGTTTACCTGAAGTTCTCCCTCTGCCCAGTAGGGGGTGCCCGGGCGGTTAACCGGCTGATGGTCAGGCAGTCGCCATAGTGGTGCGTGGTATTCAAGCAGTGACTGTTGCAGCGCCGGGGGCAGGCGGGGCATGCCCAGACTGTTATAGGTGACTGAATCCATATCGGGTGCGGTTGTCGATACTGTTGCGGCGGTATAGGTTGTCCATTGGCTGTCTTGAAGTGTTTCCGGTTGCTGGTATAGCCGGTTATGTTCCCGTATGACGCCCTGCTTAAACAGTAGTGCGGTGATTGGGTAGATGCCGGCAACTCTGGCCAGCGGCTGATAGTCGTCGTCTTCGGGCAGGCTGCGTAGCCAGCGACGGGTTTTATCGGGGGACTGCAACTGTTGCTGCACCAGTGTCTGGCTGCAATGATCGATAAAGCGGCTGGCGTCGTTAATGTCAAAGCGTTGCTGCCATTCCTGCAGCTGGGAAGCCGGGATCAGCCTGGCTTCATTATTAAGGCTGGTCACAGCCAGCTGTGACATCAGGTTAAGCAGATCGGCTAATTGCGTTTCGTTGAGATCGGTCTGGCGATAATAATCCACCAGTCTGTTACTGCGCAGCCAGGGGGCTTTGGCAACCCGCTCTCCCTGTTGCATTCCGCTGTAACTTAGGCTGAGTTGTTGCAACGAGGTCAGTGCTGCAGCGCAGTGCTCAGCGGCCCCGGATTGCGGTGGCAGGGGGCGCAGGCTCTGGCTGCAGCCATTAATCAGCAGGACAACCAGAGGAATCAGGATAGCCTTATACATTTTTACTCTCTTCAGGTATTTGCCCGTGGGGTGCAAGATTGTTGATCTGCTGCCTTGGTGCTACTCCCGCGAGAGACTATAATCGCGCCAATCATTCTTCGGGTAAAAAATAACATGCAGCTGAAACAGATTAACAAAGAGCGTTATAGCAAACATTATAAACAGATCATGGTCGGTGTGGTGATACTGCTTGCAGTGATAGCGTTATCCGTCTCTACTCTCCTGATCCAACTGATGGGTAATCAGGATGGCAGTAATTTCTGGCTGAATGTGGCGGGTGTTGTGGTTGCTGCGGTTGTGGTGGTTTCACTCCTGCGCCGTTACCGTGATCATGAGTATATGTACGAAGTGATCTATGTCTGGGATCTGAAACAGATGCTCAATAAAATTTATCGTAAACAGAAAAAGGTTAAGGCCGCGATTGAAACCGGTGACCGGGATGCAATGGTGATCATGAACTGGAGTTATAACGGTTCTGAGCAGCTCTATAATCTGGACAACAATACTATCACAATGGAAGATCTGCACCGCTCGATGAGAGAGTTACAGCAGACCATTGAGGAGCATGGTTATAGCGTGACGACCGACGAGTTCCGGCCAGAGATGCTGGATAAATATTGATTGAAAAACGGTTCAAAACGGTTCAAAGAAAAAGGCCCGGTGGGCCTTTTTTATTGGCTGTCTGTTATCTGCGCGAATAGCTGTTTATTTGCGCCCGGGGCCTTCAGGAAAACACGCCAGTTCGCTGCTCGGCTCGAACCAGCAGGCGCGGTAGTCGAAGAATATATTGCGACGCGGCCGGACTCCCGGATCATCATCCAGCGAGCCTGCCGGAATGGCAATATTGTTGGCACCTTTAACCTCCCAGGGCAGCGATGAACCACAGCGGCTACAGAAGCATGATGCATAAAACTGAGCGTCAGGGACTTCATAGCGGGTCACCAGCTCCGCTCCGCTAAGCCAGCTGAACTGCTCTGGTGCGACAAACATGAAGGCACCGTGAGCACTGCCAGATGCTTTCTGGCAGCGGGAGCAGTGGCAGTATTGAAAGCCCCGGGGGGCGCCGCTGAACTGGTAACTCACGGCACCGCACAGGCAACTGCCGTGGATGGTCGGCTCGGTTGTGTCTGTCATACTCATAGCTGTTCCATTCTGTGATTGTGTTAATTGTTATTATGCTGCAGAGGGGTGTTTATACTTAGAATAATTTGGGTTCTTCCTCAGGCCGGGGTGTTTTCAGCGTCACCTCCCGTTGTGGGAATGGAATCTCCACTCCGGCCTCTCTGAATGCCTGGTAGACTGCGCCGTTGATCTGAAACTGTAACTCGAACTGCTGTTTGGTTGGCACCCAGTAGCGATAGGCAATATTCACGGATGAGTCACCGAAGCTGGCGATACCCACCTGAGGAGCCGGGTCTTTGACGATTGAGGGATGGTTAAGCAGTTGCTGACGGGTCAGTTCGATCGCTCGGTCGGGGCTGGCGGAGTAACTGATCCCTATGGCACCTTCCACAAGGGTGTTTTCGAATGAGTTGATCAGTACTTCGCCGACTATGTGCTTGTTGGGGATAGTGATAATTTCACCATCCTCAGTTGACAGCTGGGTATAGGCCAGGCGGATCTCTTCAACAACACCGCAGACATCGTTACAGCGGATCGTGTTGCCCACAACAAACGGGCGGGTGAGGATAATGGTAAAACCTGCTCCATAGTTGGAGAAAACCCCCTGTAGCGCCAGACCAATACTGAGGGAGACCGCGCCGATAGCGGCGATAAAGGGGGCGACACTGATGCCAAACTTGCCCAGACAGATCACGGCAACCATCGCGATCAGCAGCAGTTTAACGGTACTGCTGATGAAATTACTGAGGGTGACGTCAACATTGTGACGCAGGCAAACCCTGAGCGTCAGTTTGCCAACCCAGCGGGCGATGATCAGGCCTATGATCAGAATGATAATCGCCCCGATCACCTGAAAGCTGTAGTTAACGAAGAAATCGATAATCAGGGTATAAAATTGTGTCAGAGTAGCCAGCTCGTCCTTGATCATGGACGGGTCTCCTATATTGGTAGCCTCTGCTTCAGAGGCAACTAGCTGGCGCGGCGTTGGGTATCGGGCTCGCAGCCATCCAGCAACTCAATAAATTCGATCAACTGATCGAGCTGTCTCTCATTGTAGACCGGAAATCCGTTTCGCATAAGTTCATCAGCCGTTGCGCCGGAACCTGCTTTCAGCGTGCCGGTGAAGTTGCCATCGTAAACTTCGAGATTACCGCATGAAGGGCTGCGGGATTTAAGCAAAGCGCAGCAGCAGCCTTCCCGCTGAGCTATCTCCAGCGTTTTTTCAGCGCCTGAGAGAAACTGTGGAGTGACATCTTCACCATCAGTACTGGTAATTCGCAGGGGAAATTTATCCTGAATTTCTGCGGCAGCACGTGGGGTTGGAAGTCCGCCTTCCTGTTCCGGGCAGACCGGTATAAGACGTCCTTGCTGCTGTAAGTGGCGGATGAAATCGTTATCTATCAGGTTGTCTCTGCCGTCGTAACGGACCTTGCAACCTAACAGACACGCACTGATTAGTATTTTATTTTTCTTATTCATCATTCAGATTGCGCATTGCTTATGTGTGACAGTGTATGACGGAGCGGATTCTAACAGTTAAAACGCTTATGACAATTAAACTAACGCTTAAAGGTGACAATTGTATGATCTGAGGCAGTCTCACCGGTTCAATTCAGAGATTTAAAGCGGATTTTTTTTCAATTTACTGTTTACGAATTGGATGTGTTTAGGGTATATACTTAGGGGAAATCCCTTATTTGAGCCCTGTTGTGAATATTCAGGGCGGGGCACTGATAGTTAAAACCAGGAATACCCGATGGATCTGAATCTTACCGAAGAGCAGCAGATGATTCAGGATGCCGCGCGCCGCTTTGCGGAAAGTGAGCTGGCACCTGTTGCTGAGCAGCTGGATCAAACCAAAGATCGAAATATTCTCACCGCTCACTGTAAACAACTGGCTGAACTTGGCTTTATGGGGCTGAATATCGATGCTCAATTTGGAGGCACTGACGCGGGAGCGGTGGCTTTCAGTATTGCCGTAACTGAGATCGCCAGGGCCTGCGCATCAACGGCGGTAACCATGTCGGTAACCAATATGGTTGCTGAGGTGATACAGGTGGTCGGTAGTGAAGAGCAGAAACAGCATTATCTGCCGAAAATATGCAGTGGCGAATATCTGAGCGGTAGCTTTTGTCTTACTGAAGCCGGGGCTGGATCGGATCCAGCTGCGATGCGCACCAAAGCGGTGAAAACCGAGAATGGCTGGGCAATCAGCGGTACTAAACAGTGGATCACCAGTGCTGAATTTGCCGGCGTATATGTGGTCTGGGCAGTGACCGATCCTGATGCCCGGAAGGGTAAGGGGATTACCTGCTTTCTGGTGCCTGCCGATGCCGCCGGTATCACTGTCGGTCCGGCAGAGAAAAAGATGGGACAGCACGGTTCAGCGACCAATGAAGTGCATTTTGATCAGTGCGAAGTACCGGATAGTGCCATTCTGGGCAAACTCAATGATGGCTTTCGCATCGCCGTGGCTGAACTGGCCGGAGGACGTATTGGTATCGGTTCTCTGGCACTGGGTGTGGGGCTGGCGGCGATGGAGTACGCAATAGCCTATACCAGAGAGCGGCAGCAGTTTGGTAAGCCGATCGCTGACTTTCAGGGGCTGCAATGGATGATTGCTGACCGGATGACCGAACTTGAAGCCGCCCGGTTACTGCTGATGAGTGCCGCCGACCGTAAACAGCGGGGCATGAGTTTTGCCAAAGAGGCCTCCATGGCAAAACTGTTTGCCAGTGAAAAAGCGAATCAGGCCTGTTACACAGCCCTGCAGCTGTTGGGCGGGTATGGTTACATGCAGGAGTACCCACTGGAGCGAATGAGCCGGGATGTCCGGATCACCTCAATTTATGAGGGCACCAGTGAGATTCAGCGTGTCATTATCGCCCGTGAAATTCTTCAGGCTGCAGGTTGAGATCGGTTTGAAAACGCCATTGAAAGGTCTGAAGGTGCTTGACCTGTCAACGCTGTTGCCGGGGCCCTATGCCAGTATGTTACTGGCGGATCTGGGCGCTGATATTCTGCGGGTTGAGTCAGCATCGCGACATGATCTGGTGCGCGGTATGCCGCCACAGATTGATGGTCAGTCAGCAGCCTTCGGTTATCTTAACCGGGGTAAACAGTCGCTGGCGCTGAACCTTAAACACCCCGAAGCTGTGAAAGTAATAAGTGAGTTGGTGGGCGAATACGATATTCTCATCGAACAGTTTCGCCCTGGGGTGATGGCGCGGCTGGGGCTGGATTATGAAACCCTCAGACAGGTCAATCCGCAACTGATCTATTGCTCCATTACCGGCTATGGTCAGACGGGACCTTATCGCGACCGGGCAGGTCACGATATTAACTATCTGGCGTTGTCAGGGGCTGCCAGCCATATGGGACGCAAATCTCAGGGGCCCGCTCCGATGGGGTTGCAGGTGGCAGATGTCGCTGCCGGCTCACACCCCGCGGTGATTTCGATACTGGCCGCGGTGATCGGTCGTCAGAGCAGTGGAGAGGGATGTTATCTGGATATCTCTATGGCTGACAATACCCTGGCGTTACAGGCGCTGATGGTGCCCGCTGCGCTGAATGGCGGTAAAGACCCGGAACCGGAAGGTAACTTTCTCAACGGTGCTGGCGTCTATGACTACTATCGCACCGCCGATGATCGCTACATATCGGTCGGCAGTCTCGAACCTCAGTTTCGTCAGCGGCTGGCACAGGCGATGAATATCCAGGATAACCCACCTTTGGAAGAGCGCCAGTTCAAGACGCTGTTGCAACAGAAATTTATTCATCGTGATCTCAACAGCTGGTGCGAGCAACTGGCGGCACTGGATATCTGCGTGGAGCCGGTGTTAACCGTTTCTGAAGCGGCACAGCACCCCCAGTTTATTGCCCGGCAGATGATTGTCACCCGAGATAATGGCGAGCGGCAGCTCGGCTCGGCTTTAGGGTTTGAGCGTCAACCGATCAGATCGGCGCCCCGGTGTGGTGAACAGGCAGAACAGATAATGATACAGCTGGGATATAGCCCGGGCGAAATTGAAACCCTCAGAGAGAGCGGTTTGTTTGATTAGACAGAAATGATTTCAGAGTGCAAATAAAGGGAAGAACCTGCGACATGAGGTCGGTTGTACTACACCTCCGCAGGGCCTTAATAAACATAATAACGAGGCAGATAATGACTATTGCTAACTATCAGGAATTCTACGATTCCTTTACTCCGTCCATGATTGAAGCACAGCTGATCGGTGATCTGAAACAGGGATTTAATGTCTGTGAAGAGATCTGTGATCGCTGGGCAGAAGACCCGTCCCGGGTGGCGCTAAACTACGAAGGGGCCAGTCGGCCCGCCTCCAGTCATACCTTCGCTGAGCTTCAGCGAAGGGCTGCACAGTTTGCTAATCTGCTGGCGTCCAGAGGGATAGGCAAGGGTGATCGGGTAGCCTGCCTTATGCCAAGAACACCTGAACTACTGGTCGTTGTATTAGGCGTCCTGCGGGCCGGAGCCGTTTATCAGCCGCTGTTTACCGCCTTTGGCAGTGGCGCGATAGAGTACCGTGTCAGCCAGGCAGACACCAAGCTGTTAGTGACTGATCCCGATAATATTGGCAAGCTTGATGCGGTTAATGGCTGTCCACCGATTCTGCTGTTCAATCGTGATGGCGCAGAGGCAAAGTATGCTGAACTTGCCGACTTTGAAACTGAGCTTAACGAGCAGGAATCTGTTTTTGAACCTGTGCGAATTGGCGCTGATGATCCATTTTTGCAGATGTTTACCTCGGGTACTGTGGGCAAAGCCAAAGGGGTGGCCGTGCCTGCCCGGGCGCTGTTGTCGTTTTATGTCTATATGCGTTATGCCATCGGCCTGCATCCTGAAGACCGTTACTGGAATGTAGCCGATCCGGGTTGGGCCTACGGCTTGTACTATGCGGTCGTCGGTCCTTTATTGCTGGGCAACACCACCCACTTCAATGAAAACGCCTTCACGCCGGAAACCACTTACGCCATGCTGCGTAAATACAGAATAACCAATCTTGCGGCGGCACCAACGGCGTACCGTCTGTTGATGGCAAACGATAGTCTGCTGACCGCCGATGACCGTTTTGAGCTGCGCCTGGCCAGCAGTGCCGGCGAACCGCTTAACCCGGAAGTTATCGGCTGGGTGGAGCGGCGTCTGGGTTGTCCGGTGATGGATCATTATGGTCAGACTGAAACCGGCATGACCGCCTGCAACCACCATGATCTTGAACAGCGGATTGTGAGAGTGGGCTCAATGGGCTTCTCTATGCCGGGGCATCGGGTGGTTGCGCTGGATAATGATCTGAATGAGCTGGGCGAGGGGCAGATCGGTGAGCTGGCGGTGGATATGGAGAAGTCTCCGCTGTTCTTCTTTCCGGGATACACCTGGGGAGAGAAAAATCCATTCCGGGGCAAATACTATCTCACCGGTGATGTTGTCATCAGCCACGGCGATGGCAGTTACTCTTTCAATGGCCGGGATGACGATATCATCACTACGGCGGGCTACCGTGTCGGGCCTTCGGATGTCGAGAGCACCCTGCTGGAGCATGAGGCTGTTGCTGAAAGTGGCGTGATCGGTAAACCGGATCAGGAGCGGGGCGCGATTATCAAAGCCTATGTGGTGCTCAAATCACAGTATGATCCCAGTGATGAGCTGGCCACAGAGTTAAAGAACCATGTTCGCAGTCGCTTATCGACCCACGCGTTCCCGCGGGAGATCGAATTTATGGCGGAACTGCCAAAAACGCCAAGCGGCAAGATTCAGCGGTTTATTCTGCGCAACCGGGCCAAAGATGAAGCGGATGGTTTATAACAATGACGGTTGAGCGTCACGCTCTGCCGACGGAGTACCGGGTAAGAAACCCGGGCTTTGCGGCGGAGGTAGAGCGGGTCTTTTACCAGGCGCCCTTTGTCAGGGAACTCGGCTTTAAACTGGTGAGTTTTGAAGCGGGGCGCTGTGAAACTGAACTGCTACTGCAGGAAAAACATCTGCAGCAGGACGGCTATGTACATGCCGGGGTGCAAGCAACTCTGGCGGATCACTCCGCCGGTACAGCCGGGGCAACGTTACTGGCGGCGGGCCAGATTGTGCTGACCGCTGAGTTTAAAATAAACCTGTTACGGGCCGCCAGGGGAGAACGATTAAGCTGCCGCGCCTGGGTATTGAAGCCCGGGGGCAGTCTGATCATCGCAGAATCTGAAATATACTCTCACGCGGGCGAACGGGCAGAGCTGGTATCAAAAGCCACTGTGACGCTGGCGGTAGTGGAGACTGCGAAACAAACATAAAACAATAATAACAAGGGGATTTTTTCTATGCCGGTAATGACCATTGAGCAGATGAACCGCTTTCTGGCTGAGCACTTTCCTCAGGGTGAAAAGTTTGGTGTGCTAACCGGGTTGGGGGATAGCTGGGCGGAGATGAAACTGCCGGTGGCTGATGATCATCTGCGTCCCGGTGGCACGGTGTCCGGCCCCTCGATGATGGCGCTGGCAGATGTCTGTATGTATGCCGCACTGCTGGGGCAGATCGGTCCTGTGGCACTGGCAGTCACCACCAATCTGAATATCAATTTCATGAGCAAACCTGAGGCCGGTCGCGATCTTCTGGCCCGTTGTAGCCTGATGAAGGTCGGTAAACGACTGGCGGTAGGTGAGGTGTGGATTCGCTCTGAAGGTTGCGACGAGTTAGTCGCCCATACCACGCTGACCTACTCCATACCTGCGGAGCGTTGATCATGGATGAGATCCGATGGCAGGAACGGCTGCTGACCCTCAATGATGGAACCGAGATCTTTGCCCTGCATGGCCAGCATCACCATAACGAAGGCTGGGACAGGCCTACACTGGTGCTGTTGCATGAGGCGCTGGGCCATATCGATATGTGGAAGGATTTTCCGCAGCAGCTGGCCGATGAAACCGGTCTCGATATTTTTGTTTATGAACGTCGGGGTTATGGTCGTTCATCACCGATTACGCTCCCCCGGCCAGATGACTATCTTGAGCAGGAGGGGCGGGATTGGCTTAAACCGGTGCTGGATGCTGCCGGACTGGATCAGGTGGTGCTGGTGGGACACAGTGACGGCGGATCCATTGCACTGATAGGTGCGGCTTGTCTGCAGGACAGGGTGGTCGCCATTATCACTGAAGCGGCCCATATCCGTATCGACCCGCTCACGACGGCGGGCATCCATGAAGCCGTTGAACTGTACAACAGTACCGATCTGCCGACGCGGTTAGCCCGTTATCATGGTGATCGCACCGATCTGCTGTTTCGCGCCTGGCATGAAACCTGGCTACGGCCGCGGTTCAAGCCACTGGATCTGACCGGCTGGCTGAAAGAGATTCACTGCCCGGCGCTGATTATGCAGGGAGAGGATGATCAATACGGCGAACGGTCGCAAGTGGAAGATATTGTCAGTGGTATAGGGGAGAGCGCCGAAGCGCTGTTTCTGCCGAACTGCGGCCATGTGCCCCATCTGCAGGCACAACAAGCTACATTGAAATCGATGCAGCGGTTTATTGAAGCGCTGAAGATATAGGCCAGATCGAGATCGTTGAAGCGCTAAAGCCTATTAATCCTCTAAAGCTTACTAACACTGTAAAGCTTACTAAGACTGTAAAGCTTACTAAGACTGTAAAGCTGCGCCCGCTGCTGGGGCGCTTCACGACATATGTGACCTCCCACTGTTTTTTACAAACCCTATTCCATAACGTTATTTTCTGTGTGAGTATTGGGGTATAAGGAATTAAGCAAAACAGAACCAGGGATTAAGAACAAGAATGAATCTTATTAACGGTCACTCTGTCGTCTTTCTGCACATATACGACAAACTGTCGTGTTTTTACAAAGTAGAACCTTTATTGAATTCAATAGCATTCAGAGGGTTATCTGGTTTTTCTAATCTGATTCGCAACGGTCATATACGACAACTTGTCGTATTTCCCCGAACGCACTGTCGTATATTTAGCTGTTAGCTTCATAAGAGATAAAAATGACGAATCAATTACTGCCCCCACAGGATTGGGATGAATTTGAACAGCTTTGTCATGGGTTATGGATAGAGCTGTTGTCAGATCCAGAAGCAAAAATGCATGGTCGTAGAGGTCAATCTCAAAACGGTGTTGATGTCTATGGCTATGATCATAGAAATGGAAGTCGAGAATTGGTAGGGATTCAATGCAAAGGAAAAGATAATTACCTTGAGAGAAATGTCTCGGAGGCTGAGCTGAGAGAAGAAATTGCGAAAGCCATTTCATTTAAGCCAGCCATCAGTAAATTTATTTTGGCTACAACAGGAAATAGAGACGCAAATATACAAGCATTTACTCGAGCTATTAATGCTGAAAACGTTAACGCAGGTGGGTTTACTGTTTCGACTTGGAGCTGGCCTGACATATCTGAAAAAGTTCAAGATTATCCTGCTTTACTCAGGAAATTTTATCCTGAAATTTTTGTTAGCCCAAACTTATATAGAACACACGATTCGCTCAACTTTACCATTCCATTAAGTAATGATCACGAACAAAAGATCGCGGCACTGTTTGAAGTTGATGATATGCGTGGGGAAATGTTACCTGAATTCAGGCATGAGGTTCGGGATTTTGTATTGGAGGTTGCTTCAAATTCCTTTAGGCATGGTCAAGCAAGGAAGCTTGAGATTAAAATATTCTCAAAATCTATTCAAATAAAAGAAAATGGAGAAAAGTTTAATCCTATTGCTGAGTCAGGAAATATAAATACGGGAATTGATATGCAAGGTTTGAAGTACATAAGCTACTTCATAAACCAATATAAAGATGAATTAGATGCATCTTATGAATTTAATGTTGTTCATTCAAACAATGTGATTTCATTAAATTTCAATAATCCAATTATTCGAGTTAAGCCTGATCCCTGTCTGATTTCTTTTTCGGATTTTCAGTTCATAGGAAGAGCAGAAGCTGAAACAGCGGGAGAATCGCAGCAGTTTCACAGCGAATGTAAAGTCTATACACTTCATATATCTCGGAAGGATTTCATGATGAGCTCTTTATATATGTATCTCAGTAAAGTGGTTTCTAGGTTACCTCATGGGAAGAAGCTAAGATTGATTCTTCCTAATAAACATCACAAAGAGATGGTCGAAAGCTGGTTTGACCCACAAATTGTCGTGGTGGTTGCGAGTTAAAGAGCTAACAATCCAATGCACGCGGAGCCAGCTACGTTGCGCTATTTTTGTGGTGTCGCTACGCTCCCTTGTACCACAAAAATAACTCCACTCCGCTGGCCCGGTGATTGGGGCGTTATACGTAAACAAGAGTTAAGGTTATGGAGTCAATTTTAGAGTTAATGAAATCAATACCAGCAACTGCGTGGAGTGCTTTAGCTACTGCTATAGTTACTTCTGGAATTGCATATATTGGCGTTTCGTATACAAATAGAGAAAACATGAGACGTCTGACTGCACAACATGAACATGACCGTAGGTTACGCCAAGATGAAATTGAACGTGAAAGAGCAGAAGAACTTTATGTAAGCATCAAGAAGTTTTGTAGTCGAATGATTTCAGATCACTTTCCATATCTTAGGGTCATGAAAGGACAGTTCGAGTACGAGAAGGCTTTGGATATGACTTTAGAATCCAGCGAAAAGAGGGATTACGACCCGGAAAGAATTCATATGATTGCAGATATGTATTTTCCTGAACTTTCAGTACACATTAAAGACATTGTTGAAGAGAATGGAAAAGTTCTGGACGTTAGAGAGGTATTCAAACACAAATACCAATCAGGTATTACTCAAGATGAAGAAATGGCTTCTTTGTATCTGGAGAAAATAGAAAATCTAATTATCTCAGCTAGAGATCTTGAGAAAAAAGTTATTAGCGTGGTTAAAAACGTATAACAATGGCGTTAAACGTAAAAAGCTAAAGGGGTTAAAGCACTTTAATTACTCTGATCAGAACGAGGGGAGATGCGAGACAGGGAAATTGGGGTAGGCCTTGCATTTTGCAGGTTAAGAAAATTGGATTAACTCTCGTGCAAAACTTAAGACCCGCCCCCGGGATTTTTGATTGTCAGCGGTGATATACGACAACTTGTCGTATTTCCCCGAACGCACTGTCGTATATTTGGTGTTATACATAAATTGAACAAAACCTATGAAACTACTAACTGAAGTTATAGATGTGAATGAACTTCATTCACTGAGAATATTACTTGAATCCAATGGAATTGCGTTCCACGTGGGTAACGAAGATTCAGCTAGAAACTTCGGTTTTATCTATCCTGCTAGAAAATACAATATATTTATATTGTATGAGAAACAATATGACGAAGCGATGAAACTGTTAGAAAATGAAGATCACGTTGTGACCGCTTCAATAAATCTAGATCAACACCGAAGATTTATGGTAGAAGAAAAAACTAGATCAATGAACCAAATATACAAAGTTGTAATGTATTCATTCGTTGTGATCGTCATAATTTTTGCCTGTTTCGTTTGGTACATGGAGGCAACCCATTAATGAAAGCTAAACGGGTCAAAGCCTGTGGTATCCCCACGAATAACGTCTAACGGCGCCCAGAGAGAACCAAACAATCGCCCAGCGTTACAGCTGAGCTGACTGATTTACCAGTTCCGGCAGGCTTTCTGCCCGCATTTTACTCATCACCCGGGAGCGGTGCACTTCAACGGTTTTTGGACTGATGCCCAGCTCTTCGGCGATCTCGCGGTTGGCTTTGCCGCTGACAACCAGCGCCATCACCTCCCGTTCACGGCGGCTCAGGCTGTCATAAAGTTTTCGAACCTGCTCCTGCTGCTGCCGGTCGGCGAACATCTCATCGGCTTTTTTCAGCGCATTCTGCACCAGTGGGATCAGCACTTCATCGTCGAACGGTTTTTCCAGGAAATCGATGGCACCGTTTTTCATCGCGGTGACCGCCATCGGAATATCACCATGGCCGCTGAGTACGACGATAGGCAGGCGGATATCCCGTTCCAGCATGATCTGCTGGAGTGCCAGACCATTGATTTCAGGCATACGGACATCCAATAGCATGCAGCCCTTATCGCCTTTGTAATTGCTGAGAAAGTCCCGGGCTGAGGAGAAGCTCTGAACCGGCAGATCGTCACTTTCCAATAACCATTGCATCGAATCGCGAAAGTCATCATCGTCATCAACAATAAAAACGGTACCGTTGTGTCTGCTCATGTTTACCCACTAGCCCTTCGCTGGAAGTTTAATATAGAACTGAGTGCCTGTCTGACCGTCACTTTCTGCCCACAGCTGACCGCCGTGTGCCTCGATGATCGTTCTCGAAATCGATAGTCCCATGCCAAGTCCGGTCGATTTTGAGGTGAAGAACGGTTCAAACAGTTTGCTTAATATCTCTGCGCTAATGCCATTGGCATGATCTGCAACTGAAATATAGATGTAATCTTTTGCCTTACGGGTGCTTATGATAACGGGCCGATGAGTTTTTTCACAGTCGTTATACGCTTCGATTGCGTTGCGAATCAGATTGACCAGAACCTGTTCGATCTGAATTTTATCCGCCAGAATCGGCAGCTCTCCATGTTCCAGTTCAAATTGAAACGTTGTGTTGTGGTCCAGCGCTTCCTGTTTGAGGAATTCGGCGATCTCCTGGCAGCTTTCATTGAGCGAGAACTCCATTCGCTGGTATTCGGTTTTTTTAACAAAACTGCGCATCCGCTTAACGATCTCTGCTGCCCGTTTGGCCTGTCGGGTGATCAGTTCCATCGATTTGCCAATCTCTTCGACGGTGGTGATTCGCCCCTCATCAATACGGCGCATCGAGCCCCGGCAATAATTGAGGATAGCGGCCAGCGGCTGGTTGATCTCATGGGCCAGTCCTGACGCCATCTCACCCACGGAGAGCAGGCGGGCGATATGAGCCATCTCCAGCTGATTGCGTTTCATCTCCTCTTCGGCTTTGCGGCGCAGGGTGATATCCCGACCTATGATCGAGTAATACTCCACCTGCATATCATCGTTAAGATTGCGGTGGGCGATAACCTCGCGGATCTCTGCGGTGCGGTCCCGTCCGGACGGCAGTTGCATTTTGATACTGCCATACCAGGTGCCATGAGCCGCAGCATGACTCAGGGCGTCCTGCACCAGCGTGGCAAAGATCCTCGGTTCAAACATCTGCTCCAGATAGAACACCATCGGGTTCTCTTTTTCGGTACCGAGGGTGATGTAGGTGGCCTCGTTCATGTAGGTCAGTTGCATGGTTTTATGGTTGCAGAACATGATCATATCGGAGGACGCTTCTACCACCCGTGCCAGCCGGCGGGTCGCTTGCTGCGCTAGCGTCTGTTCTGTGACATCACGGGAGACACAAACCACTTCGATCGGTTTGCCATCAGCGTCACGCAGGGTGCGGCTGGTGGTTTCCAGCCAGATATAGTGACCATTCTTATGTTTATAACGGAACACATTGGTATACATCCCTTTACGGTAACGTACTGAGTCTGAGCGTTTGATCAGGTTATCAGCATCTTCCGGGTGAAACAGATCATAGCCTGCGGTGCCGATCATCTCTTCGACGGTGTAGCCGAGCATTCGCTCAACCGCCGGGCTGACATCGAGAAATGTCCATTCCGGTGTTGGCGTGTGGCGGGAGATCATATCGGTGGACTGCTCTACCAGAAAGCGGGAGCGCTCTCCCTCATCCATTTCACTGATCGCTTTCAGTTCTTGTTCTATACTCATTGTTGCTCGCTGATAAGGGATAAACCCCTAAAAAAATATTATCCGCTGTTGAGTCTGCTCTGCTTTTGACTTAAGACTAACTTGTTTAGTCAGGGTAATTACGTATTATATCCGATGCAATCAGGGTAAACCCTAGGCTGTGAGTATTTCGTAGCGGTTTTAAAAAATTATAATACTGCGCCTGCTGGCTGAACGTGACGCGGTATTCTTCAGGGCTAATGACTATGTCGACACATTCTAATCCGTATCAGTTCGGGCTGGACAAAAACAGCGCCAATTTCTCAGCGATGAGTCCGTTAAGTTTTCTTGAACGCTCCGCCTGGGTCTATCCAAATCACCTGGCGGTGGTGCATCAGCAAACCCGCCGCACCTGGGCAGAAACCTATAGCCGTTGCCGTCAGCTTGCCAGTGCGCTGAGTCAGAAGGGGATAGGTGAGGGGGATACCGTGGCGGTAATGGCGCCCAATCTGCCGGAACTGTTCGAAGCCCATTTCGGGGTGCCGATGTGTGGCGCAGTGCTGAATGCACTGAATGTACGTTTAGATGCTGAAGCGCTCGCTTTTATCCTGCAACACGGTGAAGCTAAGGTCGTGATGGTTGATCGTGAGTTCTCTGAGGTCATCAGTAAAGCTCTGAAAATGATCCCCCATAAACCATTAGTGATCGATATCGATGATCCCTATTATGAGGGTGGAACGCTGATCGGTAGTTGTGACTATGAAGCCTTTATCGCGACCGGGGACCCTGCATTTGACTGGCAGATGCCGGATGATGAATGGAACGCCATTAGTCTGAACTACACCTCTGGAACCACCGGCAATCCGAAAGGGGTGGTTTACCATCATCGTGGTGCCTATCTTAATGCGATGAGTAATATTGTCTGCTGGGATATGGGGCATCATCCGGTTTACCTCTGGACCCTGCCGATGTTCCATTGTAATGGCTGGTGTTTTCCCTGGAGCCTGGCGGCATCTGCCGGAGTCAGTGTCTGCCTGCGACATGTGCGCGCCGATGACATCTACGCCGCGATCAAACAGGAGAAGGTGAATCATTTCTGTGGTGCACCGATTGTGCTGAATATGCTGAATAACGCGCCGGATGAGATGAAAGCGGGAATCAGTCACGCGGTTAAAGTGATGACGGCGGGGGCAGCACCGCCGGCTGCGGTGATACAGGGGATGGAGAAGATGGGCTTTACGGTTACCCATGTCTATGGGCTGACAGAGACCTATGGCCCGTCGGTGGTGTGTGAATGGCATCAGGAGTGGAATGATCGTACCGATGATGAGATCGCCCGTTTGAAATCCCGACAGGGGGTTCGTGCCCCGATGCTGGATGGTCTGATGGTTGCCGATCCGGTGACGCTGGAGCCGGTGCCTCAGGATGGTCTGACCATGGGCGAGATCTTTATGCGCGGGAATCTGGTGATGAAAGGTTATCTGAAAAATCCCTCCACTACGGAAGAGAGCTTTGCCGGCGGCTGGTTCCATTCCGGCGACCTGGCGGTGTGGCATCCCGATGGGTATATCGAGATTAAAGACCGTTCCAAGGATATTATTATTTCCGGTGGCGAGAATATCTCCTCCATTGAGGTGGAGGATGTTCTGTACCGTAACAGCAGTGTGATGGAAGCGGCGGTCGTTGCCCGTGACGATGAAAAGTGGGGGGAGGTGCCCTGTGCCTTTGTCAGTCTGAAGGAGGGGGCTGAAGTGTCAGAACAGGAGATTATCGATTTCTGTCGTGAAAATATGGCCAATTTCAAAGCACCGAAAAAAGTTGTTTTTGGTCCGCTCCCTAAAACCTCAACCGGTAAAATTCAGAAGTTTGTCTTGCGTGATAAAGCCAACTCTGATGAGTAGTAATATCACCGTTGCTGTTGCATAAAGCTAATAACGTTTAAAGAGACCTTCGGGTCTCTATTTCATTTCTGCGCCAACAGGGTGATCAACTCCAGACACTTAGCGGAGGGTCATTCGCGACCGCTGAAACGATGCTCCTGGCGGTGACAATGCCAATGGTTGTGCCATAGTTGTCGACTACCGGAAGTGTTTCAAGATCATAATGATCCATCACCTGGGCCGCCCGGCGGATACTGGTGACAGGCTCTGCCGTGATCACATCGCCAGAGAGATAGTCTCTGACAGTGGAAATTTTCAGTAATCCCAGTGCTTCGCCCGTCTCGATCAGATGACCGATGATTGAGTCGTAGGAGATCATCCCGATAATACAGTTCTGAGCATTGACTACGGGTAACTCATTAAAAGGACTTTGCTGTATCGCCAGAAGTGCCTGATAGGCGGGTTGCTCTGCAGGCAGGTTTGTAAATGCATCGCTCATCACCTCATAGAGGTGGTGCAGTTCATCTTTCGGTTGAGCATGGATCAGTTGCCGATAAGCATCCAGAGCTTTAGGTGTGATCCTGTGAGCAGTGTCGCTTTGCCGCTTGAGTTGTTCATCTGTACTGCGGTTCTGCGTTCCGGATCTGGCCCGGTACAGCGCTTCCAGCGTATCGTGGAAGGCCCGCCCGTTGGGGCTGTATACTGAGAACATAGGATTCCTCTACCACCAACTCTGATTATCTAACCGGGTTTACGGGGTGCAACCTGGTTCAGATCAGTCAGTGCAGGTTCACAGCGAGTTTTTAATCTGATCCCTTATCGCTTCAGCTTCTTTTTTACGCTGTTCAAGCCGGGCGATATCACTGCTGGTCAGTTCTTTCTCCCGCAGGGCAAAGTCTATCTGCCGTAGCGCTTTATCGGTTGCGCCGGTGAGCAGAAAATATTCTATACGGGCTTCGTGCACTCCCAGAGTATAGCCGGCCAGTCCCTGAGTCTCAGCCAGTTCATACCAGATATAGCTGTTGGTGGGGTATTTCTGGCTCAGGTCAGTGAGAATCCGGGCTGATTTTTTAAACTGATTATTGGCCCTGAGTGCTTTGGCGTACAGCTGACGAACCGGATAGCTGTCGGGGTAGAGTTTGTTTAATAGCTCCAGTCGTTGTAAAGCTTTCTCGTGCTCCCCTGCTGCCAGTTCCAGTTCCGCATAACTCAGACGGATATAAAGGTGTTGTCCTATAGAGTCCGGGAGGCCGTCGAGGGCTTGTTGCGCCTGTTTATAGTCCCTGTTCTTTAACAGTGCCAGTGCCAGACCGTATCGGCTCATTGGGTTACTGCTGGCACTCTCCTGATAGGTCTTGATCAGTTGCCGGAGGTCGCTGGCATAATGCACCTCAACACGTTTTTTGATCAGTTGAAAATCGTAGCGCTGAGGCTTGAAAGCTGGGCTTGGAAGCTGGCTGGCTCGGTTTTCGGCATCCGCTATACGTGATTCTGTGACCGGATGGGTGAGCAGAAACTCCGGGGGTTTCTGGCCCAGGAAGCGGCTTGAGCGCTGAATCCGGGAAAACATACGCGGCATCGCGTGGGGATCATAACCTGCGTTAACCAGGTTGAGCATGCCGATACGGTCAGCTTCCTGCTCGTTGCGGCGGGTAAAGTTTATACCGGCCTGCTGGCCTGCGGCCATCGATGAGGTGATGCCCGCCATACCTGCCTGCGGGTCAGCCGAGGCAACCAGAATACTGGCCAGAATACCTGCCAGCATCAAGGGCGTATTACGCCGGCTCTCCTCAAGCTGCTGGGCATAGTGCCGCTGTGACAGGTGAGCCAGCTCATGCGCAATAACCGATGCCAGCTCCTCCTCATCTTTTGCTCCAAGGAGTAACCCTGCATTGATACCGACGACGCCCCCGGGTACCGCAAAGGCGTTGAGAACCGGACTATCCAGGACGATCAGTTCGAGCCGGTGATCCTGTAGCTGACTGTTGGCTGCAATCTGCCACAACAGGCTGTCAATATAGTTTACGATCAGCGGGTCGCCATATTCCGGAGCCCTGCCGCGCAGTAGGCGTGCCCAGGTACGGCCCAGCTGGAACTCCTGCTCGAGGGATATGGTGCCGGAGCTGCTGGCGATAACGGGCAGGTCATCGGCCTGCACGGGGGTGACCGGATTGAGTGCCAGGATACCTGCCAGCAGATAACATGAAAGTCCAGTTCGCAAATCGTTGATCCTTATACTAAGTTTCCACTGCAGCAAAAGCAGTTAAACGTAATTGTGGATTATAATAACCCGTTTTTTGGTATATATTGCAGGCCTCTTATCTGTATCAGGAATAATTCCATGACTGAGACCCATTGGGATGAGCAACTCGATGCCCGCGGCCTGAATTGCCCGCTACCGCTGTTAAAAGCGAAGCAGGCGTTACATAAGCTGGAGCCGGGTAAAGTCCTCAAAGTGGTCGCGACCGATGCCGGATCTCAGCGGGATTTCAAGGCGTTTGTCGATCAGTCAGACCACCGGATGCTGGAATCGTTCAGCAATGACGGTCAGTATACCTATATTATTCAGCGCGGCTAACAGGGAGCAGAGTGTGAGAAAAATTTTCAGCAAATGGATCGACAATTACTTCTCTAATGAGGAGGTAATGCTGTTGTTGGTGCTGCTGGCAGGAGCACTGGGAATCATTCTCTATCTGGGGCAGGCACTGACACCGGTGTTTACCAGTATTATCCTGGCTTTTCTGATGCAGGGGATGATTGTCTGGTTGAAAGAGCATAATGTTCCCCATCTGGCATCGGTGCTGCTGGTGTTCACTCTGTTTATCAGTGTGCTGCTGTCGTTGCTGCTGTTTATTATGCCGCTGGCCTGGAAACAGTCGGTAAACCTGTTCAATGAACTGCCGGGGATGGTAACGCAGGCTAAGAAGGTGTTGTTACTGTTACCACAGCAATATCCGGATGTTTTTTCAGAACAGCAAATTACCCAGATTATCGATCTGGCAACCACCGAGCTGAGAAAAGTGGGCCAGATGGTGGTGACTTACTCGCTTAACTCCATTACCGGATTGATTGCGCTGCTGATCTATGTCGTTCTGGTGCCGATACTGGTGTTTTTCTTTCTTAAAGATGGCAGCAGCCTGGTGCGCTGGTGGGTCTCTTTTCTGCCACAGAAGAAAGAGATGCTGACTCAGGTATGGACGGAAATGGATCAACAGATCGCCAACTATGTCCGGGGTAAAGTGATTGAAATCGTGATTGTCGGCTCGGTGACCTATGTGGCGTTTGCCTTTCTGGGAATCAACTATGCGGCTTTGCTGGGAATTATGGTCGGTCTGTCGGTGCTGATCCCCTATATCGGTGCGGCACTGGTGACGCTGCCGGTGGCGCTGATCGGTTTTTTTCAGTGGGGCTGGACCAATGAGTTCTGGTACCTGATGCTGGCCTACGGCATTATTCAGGCCCTCGATGGCAACGTATTAGTGCCACTGCTGTTCTCTGAAGCGGTGAACCTACACCCTGTTTCGATTATTATCGCGGTGCTGGTGTTTGGCAGTATCTGGGGGTTCTGGGGGGTGTTTTTTGCCATCCCGCTGGCTACCCTGATCAAAGCTATCCTCAATGCCTGGCCTAATAGCCACTCTTTTATTCAGGATGCCGGACGGGATTCGTAATATAACAAAGCCGGCTGCAGGCCGGCTTATTTAATTGAACAGGAGGCGGAGCAGGGTCAGAGTGCTTTAGCTGCTTCCAGTACCTCTGCGACATGCCCCTTCACCTTAACTTTACGCCACTCGTTTCGCAGTACTCCGTCAGCATCGATGAGGAAAGTGCTGCGTTCGATACCCATATGCTCCTTGCCATACAGTTTTTTCAGTTTGATCACATCAAACAGTTTGCAGAGCGTTTCATCGGGGTCACTGATCAGTTCAAAGGGAAACGATTGTTTGGCTTTGAAATTTTCATGGGCGCGCAGACTATCGCGGGAAACACCGAAAATTCGGGTGTTAGCCGCCTCAAACTGATTGTACAGATCACGGAAATCCTGGCCTTCGGTGGTGCAGCCAGGGGTGCTGTCCTTCGGATAGAAGTAGATGACCACGTTGGAACCTTTCAGTTCAGACAGCGTCACAGAGGTGTCGCTGGTGGCTGTCGCGGTGAAGTCGGTTACGGGTTGATCAATCGTTGGCTGGCTCATACTTTTTCCTTAAAAAACTGTCTTAAAAACTACGCTTATCTGACCGAGATCAGTTAGAATAATACGCTTTTTATACGATAACAGATTACACAGTTTTGGCAGCCCCTGAAAACATCGTTTTTCGAATATTCAGATTACGCTAACGTATTGAGCTTAAATGGGTTGAGCCGCTAATCTCAGGCAAGTACCATAGGCCATTCTGTATACCTCTTGATGGAGACCATGATGATTACTGGCAGCATTGTTGCTCTTGTTACCCCGATGAACTCTAACGGTGATGTCGACTGGGGCGCACTGGATAAACTGGTCGATTTTCATCTGGAAAAGGGTACTGATTCGATAGTCGCTGTCGGTACCAGCGGCGAATCTGCCACACTCAGTTGTGATGAGCACTGTCAGGTTATCAAACGGGTGGTTGAGCGTGTTGGCGGGGCTATACCTGTTATCGCCGGTACGGGTGCAAACTCCACCCGCGAAGCGATTGAGCTGACCGAAGCGGCTAAAGGGGTTGGCGCGGATGCTTGTCTGCTGGTGACTCCATATTACAATAAACCCACTCAGGAAGGCCTGTATCAGCATTACAAAACTATTGCTGAAGCGGTTGATATTCCACAGATTCTTTATAACGTACCGGGGCGTACCGCCTGTGACATGCTGCCCGAAACGGTTCTGCGTCTGGCGGAAATACCCAACATTATTGGTATAAAGGAAGCAACGGGGAATCTTGAGCGTGCCAAAGCGCTGATAGACGCCGCGCCAAAAGAGTTTGCGATCTATTCCGGTGATGATGAAACGGCGGTTGAACTGATGTTGCTGGGCGGGGATGGCAATATCTCCGTAACGGCCAATGTTGCACCTGCCCAGATGGGAGAGCTATGTCGACTGGCGATAGCCGGTGAGGCTGAGGCTGCACGCGCCATTCAGGCTTCGCTGATGCCGCTGCATAAGGCGATGTTTGTTGAAGCTAACCCGATTCCGGTGAAATGGGCTGTCGCTGAGATGGGGCTGATGGGGTTGGGGATTCGCTTACCACTGACTGTTCTGTCTGATCACTATCACAATCAGGTGCGTGATGCCCTGAAAGCCTGCGAAATTATCTGAAACTAACGGACGAGCATAATGAGAATAATTGCCTTGTTGCCTCTGGCGGCAGCTGTGTTAAGTGTTGCTGGATGTGGTTCATACTCAAATCCAATATATGGCGAGCATGGGCTCATCAACGATCGCAGCCAGAACTACGAAGAGGCTAAGGCAACCCAGCGGCTGGAACTGCCTCCGGCGATCCAGAGCCGCTCCAAAGCGATGCAGGATGTTCTGGAAATTCCGAGTGCTGGCCAGACGGCTTCCCAGCGAACGACAGATTTTGTTGTGCCCCGTCCTGAGTTTTTCTATGCAGATGCCGGCAATGGCACCGTTAACCTTAAGCGTCAGGGGGATGAAAAAGTTCTGATTGTGGATGAGCCTGTTGGCGATGTCTGGATTCAGTTACAGGACTTCTGGCGTTTCAACAATGTCGCTCTGGCAAAATCTGCGCCTCGGGAAGGTGTCATGGAGACCGACTGGATCGATACTGCAGGTGAGGAGTTAAGCTTCGTCGACAGTATGATCAAACATCTGACGTTCCAGGATATCGAGGGGCCTGTCAGTGACAAGCTGCGGGTATCAGTGCGTCCGGTGGCTGACAATTTTGACCGGACGACTATTTCGATGCAACATATACGGGTTGCTCAGGAACAGAAAGACCAGCCGGTTAACTGGACAGAAGATGCCACCGACGTTGGCTATAAAACCGATATGATGTTTGAAATGCTGCGTTACCTGAGCAAATCAACCAGTAATGCCGGAAACAGTCTCAGCTTGCTTGAAATGAAACGGCAGCGTAACGATCTGCCGCAGATGGGACGCGACTCCAAGGGGTTCCCGGCACTGAAAATTACTGTGCCGGTTGATCAGGCCTGGGCGCAGATCAACAGGGCGATCGATAAAACCACTCTGGATGTGGGTACCCGGGATCAGCAGACCGGTGTGATCTACCTGACCTACACCACCTCGACGCCGTTTGAAGATACCGAAAAGATGGGCTTCTTTGAGTGGTTGCACTCTGATCGTAAAGCGATCACCTTTGATACTGGTAGCGTTGGCGAGGTGTTTGGCATTGGAAGCAGTAAAAATACTGATGTCCCTTCATACAGTTCAAAACAGTACAGTAAAGATGAAACTACCGATGTTGGTCAGCAATATAATATTGATGATACAACGGACTTGGCGAGCCGTAAGGGATTCAAAATATGGTTTGCTGGTAAGGTGATCTATATCTTCGGTGATGATCAGGATGGCGTCTATAATAATGAATCAGGGAAGTATGAACATGTTGGTCAGTATCAGCTGCATATGAACCGGACCTCTAACGGTGTGTTCCTGACCGTTAAAACGCCGGATGGTTACTCAGCGCCTGCGGTGATTGCTGATGAGATACTCTGGGAGATCAAAGAACAGATCTGAAAAATAAAGCCAGGTGATGAGCCTGGCTTTCAGAGCGACATAACAGGGGCCTTCTGAATAGCAGGCCCCTTTTTTATTTAATTTTTTGTGTTATTGAGAGTTTTAGTGTTGTTAATCAGCATTTTTCTCGAAACGATATAGGTGAATAGCTATGAAGGCAGTATTTCTTGATCTGCAAAGCCTGGATTGCGATGACCTGGATCTGGCCGCGCTGAAAGCGGAGTTCAGCCATTTTCATCCCTATCCGGCAACGGCACCGCAGCAGATTGCCAAACGGGTTGCCGGTGCTGATGTAGTGATTGTGAATAAAGTTGTTCTGGACAGGGAGACACTATCTGCTGCCACTCAGCTTAAGCATATCTGTATCGCCGCCACTGGCACGAATAATGTTGATCTTCAGGCGGCATCAGAGCTGGGAATCACAGTGTCCAACTGCCAGGCGTATGGTACTGCTTCGGTGTCACAGCATGTTATGGCGTTGATGCTAGCGTTACACACTAATCTGATAGCCTATAATCAGGCTGCCCGTGATGGTCGATGGGGCCGGGCGGAACAGTTTTGTTTGCTGGATTACCCGATACAGGAACTCAGCGGTAAAACACTGGGCATCGTGGGATATGGCAATCTGGGTGCCGGGGTAGCGCAACTGGCGGGCGCATTTGGTATGAATGTCGTGGTCGCCCAGCGTATCGGAGGTGATACGGTCGGTGGTCGTTTGGCGATGGAAGAGTTGCTGCCTCAGGTTGATGTCCTGAGTTTACACTGCCCGCTGACCGAGCAGACCCGCGACCTGATCGATGCTGATGCGATCGAACAGATGAAAACCGGCGCTTTTCTGATCAACGCGTCCCGTGGCGGCATTGTGAATGAAACCGATCTGGCTGATGCTTTGCGTCGCGGTAAGCTTGCCGGGGCGGCAACCGATGTACTGAGTGAGGAGCCGCCGGTGAATGGTAACCCCTTACTGGCCGATGATATCCCCAATCTGATTATTACCCCTCACAGTGCCTGGGGCAGTATCCAGGCTCGCCAGCGGATAGTCGATCAGATGACCGAAACCATTGTGGGCCTGAAAGCCGGAGAACCGATCCGGGTGGTTAATTAGCCGGGGACGCTCAGAAGGGCATTGGCGAGCTGAATGACAGCGGCTCACCGCTCACCGGATGGCTGAAGCTGAGTGAGTGTGCATGTAGCAACAGCCGTTCTGATCGCTCAATCTGCCGGGGCGTGGCATAGAAGCGATCTCCCAGAATCGGGTGCCCGAGAAACTGCATATGCACCCGCAGCTGGTGCGAACGACCGGTAATCGGTGTCAGCTCGACCCGGCTGGCATCGTCCAGCTGTTCGATTAAACGCCAATGGGTTTGTGCGGATTTACCCTGCTGGTGATCGATGATCTGCAGGGGGCGGTTTTCCCAGTCGCAACGTAACGGTTGATTAACGGTGCCGCTGTTTTTAGCTAACCGTCCCGCCACTATTGCCTGATAGGACTTGTCGGTTTTGCGCTCCTGAAACTGAATACTCAGATGTCGATGGCTGGTCGCGCTGAGAGCTAACACCATCACACCTGACGTTGCATAATCCAGTCGGTGGACGATTCGGGCAGTAGGGTAGTGTTGCTGAACCCTGCGCCACAGGCAGTCCTGTTTATCCGCTCCGCGTCCCGGCACCGATAACAGGTCGGCCGCCTTATTAACAACGACGATCTCATCATCGGCGAAGAGAATATCGTGCTCTGCCATTAATGCTGACATCTCAGCGGCTGATCCCTTTGCCGGCAAACAGTTTCTTTTTCCGGGTTTTCTTTTTGCCCCGCACGAACAGTGCCATCGATTCGATATGATGGGTTTGTGGGAACATATCCATTACCAGGCAGTGCTTCATCTGATATCCCTCCTGGCCCAGCAATTCACTGTCACGCGCCAGCGCGCCAGGGTTGCAGGAGATATAGAGAATTAACTCCGGTCTGAGACTACAGACCTGCGGTATCAGCGAAGCCGCTCCGGTGCGGGGTGGGTCAAGAATGACCTTGTTATAGCTCTGCCTGAACCACTGCAACCCCTTCAGATCATCGGCCAGGTTGGCGCAGAAGAACTGGCAGTTCTGCAACTGATTATGCAGTGCATTGCGCTGCGCCTGCTCTACCATTGTCAGGCTGCCCTCAACTCCTGTCACTGAGGCTCCTGCGGCGGCTACCGGCAGGGAGAAGTTGCCCAGACCACAAAACAGATCGAGTACCTTATCGTCGGGCTTCAGTTGCAGTAGCTGGCAGGCTTTATTAACCATCTGCTGATTGATTTCGGCGTTCACCTGAATAAAATCACCGGGGCGGAACGTCAGCTCCAATTGATCCAGTGCGTAACCGGTTAAGCAGGTGTCGTCCACTTGCGGATCTGAGCCGATAACTTGCAGCTGCAGGCTCAGTTCATAATGTTCTGCTAGCGCAGTGAAAATCTGCAGATGCTGATCATTCAGTGGTTTTTTCAGTCTTAAGGACAGATAGCCACCCTGATCCCCCAGGTCAACATCAATCTGGGTTATATGTTTGATATCCCCCGTGTCTCTGAGCGCCTCTCTGACCCGGCTAAAAAGATCGCTTACCCGTTTATCCAGCACCATGCAGCTATCGATCTGAGTCAGCAGATGACTGCTTTTGCGGCGAAAACCGACGATGGGCTCACCGTCAAAGAGCTGATTGATGCCGATGCGGGCGCTGCGACGATAATGCCAGTGGTTAGCCGTTAGTGGCGGATCGATATGCTCAGGCTTAGTGCTGCCTATACGTTCCAGTTGTTCCAGCACCTGAGTCTGCTTCAGGGCAAGCTGTTCGCTGTTTTCCAGGTGTTGCAGATCGCAACCACCGCACTGATCATAATGAGGGCAGGCAGGTTCTGTTCGATGGCTGGAAGCGGTGATAATCGAGTCGGTATGGCCCGTATAAAACTTAGCTTTCTCTTCAGTGAGTCGCGCCAGAACCTGTTCTCCAGGCAGAGCGTTGGCAATAAAGGCCGTTTTACCCTGATAACGCCCAATCCCCTGGCCATCATGGCTCAGAGCGTTAATGGTCAGCTCTACCGGTTCTGAGGGTAGCGGCTGTGATGGCTTACGAGCCGGGGGCTGTTTTATGGTGCGGGAACTGTTCAGTTTCATGTGCTTCTCCTGACGAAGCGCGGATTCTACCAGTGCAGGGGGATTAAAGCATCCTGACCAGGGAAAGGAGTCGACTCTTTACTGCGGTTTGGCTGCAGGTCGCCTCAGGGAAAAATAGTTTTTCGGAGTAATTGCTTCATCCGATGGCTGTTCAGGGTATAAAATTATTTAACTTCTATCTATTGGTCAGAGCAGTTTTATGTCACAGGAACATCCGTTTGCCCCCTTTGTACGTATTTTGGGAAAAGGAAAGCAGGGCTCCCGCTCGCTGAGTCAGATCGAGGCCCGGGAAGCGATGGAGATGATTTTAGACGGTCAGGTTGAGCCCGAACAACTGGGTGCCTTTCTGATGTTATTGCGGGTGAAAGAGGAATCCCCTGAAGAGTTGGCGGGATTTATCGAGGCGGTGAGGGGGCGATCTGGCGCTCCGCAACAGCTAACAGTCGATCTGGACTGGTCAACCTATGCGGGTAAAAAACGTCAACTGCCCTGGTTTATTCTGGTGGCGCTGATATTAGCGGAAAATGGTACCCGGATTTTTATGCATGGTGCCCGTGGCCACACACCTGACCGCATCTACACCGAAGACTGCCTGCAGCTGTTTGGTATAACGGCCTGTCGCGACTGGAACGAAGTGACCGAATCGCTAAATGCTTCACGGTTTGCTTTTATGTCGATCAATACGCTGAGCCCCGAGATGGGCAGAATCATCAATCTGCGTCCGGTGCTGGGACTCAGATCACCGGTACACACGCTGTGTCGACTGATCAATCCGCTGCATGCCCTGCACACAGTGGACGGTGTTTTTCACCCGGCTTACGGTCCGATGCATCAGAAAACCGCGCAGCTTTTGGGGGTTGCCAATGGTCTGACCATCAAGGGTGATGGCGGTGAAGCAGAAGTGAAGCCTGACACAGAGTGTGACCTGCAATGGACCCGTGGCGGTGACTATAGTACCTCCCAGTGGTCCCGTTACTATCCGCGCCGGCTGGTTAAGCAAGAGCTGGATACTGCTGACCTGTTATCAGTGTGGCGGGGTGAGATAACAGATGAATACGGTGAAGGAGCGGTGCTTTCTACACTGGCGCTGATTCTGAAACTGCTCAATAAAGCGGCAGATGATGCTGGTTGTTTCACACTGGCTGAACAGATGTGGCAGGGAAGGGATAGGGAACGCTTCTGAGATCGGAAAGCCAGCTTTCCTGGCCAGACGTCACTGTGTGACTTGTTAGTTGCCAGACGCGGCAGAGCCGCTTGCTAGAAGAAACAAAATCTAATTGTCTTCTTGCTTTTTCTCGCAACCAGCAGGAGCCGCAGGCGCCGTTCTAGATAAGCAACGGAGTTGCGTCTTGCGGCTGGTTTTGCCGCCTCAATCCCTTCTGAGCTTATCCGATACCGCGATGGGGCTTGGGAAGTTGAATATCACTATGTAGGTTGATAGCAGGAAGGTCAGGATGGCGGTTGCCTGTATAACGTGGGAGGCTTCCTGTCCAATCATCGCCGCGCTGGTGGCCATGTAAGCGATCAGCAGTGAGAATTCACTGATCTGGCCCAGACGGAAGCCCACTTCCCAGGCAAGCTTGTTACTTTCGCTGATGCTTTGCAGCAGAAAGCGAAACACGATGGGTTTGATGGCCAGCACCAGCGCCGCGAGAATCAGTGCGGGGATAATTATCTGTCCAAGCAGTCCCAGATTAAAGCTGGCACCGATAGAAAAGAAGAACAGTATCAGGAAAAAATCACGCAACGGACGTAAACTGGTGGCGATGTACTGAGAGATTGGGCTGGTTGCAAGGCTGACTCCCGCTATAAACGCGCCGATTTCTGCTGACAGGCCTACCGCGTGGGCCAGCTCGGCAAGGCCCAGGCACCAGCCGATGGCTACCAGAAAGATATATTCATGAAAACGGTCAAACTTCTGAATCAGCGGCAAAAGTATGTAGCGCACAAACAGCAGTGCTGCACCGATAATCAGCGGTAACGCCACCGCTGTTTTCAGGAAGGTTGTCACTTGGCTGGTGCCGCCATCTCCGCTGTTAAGGAACAGTAGCACCAGAATCGCGATGACATCCTGAAGCAGCAGAAGGCCCACCACCAGCTCCCCGGTATGCTTGTGATGTAGCACTGTGGTTGGCAGTAGTTTGATACCGATGATGGTGCTGGAAAACATCAGCGCCACACCGATAATAATCGCTTCTGTCCGGGTAAAGCCGAACGCGACCCCCACGCCATAGCCGATGGCCATAAATATCACCGCGCTGAAAATCGCCACCAGAGTTGCTTTTCTAAGCATATGTACCAGGTGACTGGGTTGCATATCGAGCCCGAGGAGGAACAGCAGAAATATGATGCCGACATGGGATATGTCCGATAACAGGGCGGTATCCTGGATGAAGCTGTAACCATAGGGTCCCAGCGCTGCTCCCAGCACTATGTATGCAACCAGCAGGGGCTGTCGGGTATAGAGCGCGATAGACGCCAGTATCGCAGCCCCGGTGAAGATAAGAAAAAAAGAGAAAACCAGGCTTTGTTGCAACATAAATAAGCAGATATCCTGTAAATTCAGGCTGGGTTGGTGGTCCGATCCGATCCGGATTACCTGTTCAGTCTACCCAATCTATATGCGGATATGAACCCAGTTGCGGCGCTTCCAGATATAAATAAAGATCAGCGAAGAACCTGCCCGGTGAAATGTCTGTAATAACCAGATACCGGTTAGTCCGTAACCCAGGCAGGGGCCGATCAGCCAGGCTAGTGGCAGATAAAAAAACCATTGCCCCAGGCTGCTGATCAGCATCACTACCCGGTTTGCTCCAGCCCCCAGCAGCGCCTGGGTTAAAACGATAGCCGCGGCATCCAGGCAGATCGCCAACCCGGTTAACATCAGCGGGGTATGGGCTTTATTGATCGCTTCAGCGGTGGCCAGAAAGAGCCCTAGCAGCGAATCGGGGTATAGCCACATCGGCAAACTGAGCAGCAGCATGATCAGTATAGCCGTGAGAATAACATCCCAGCCCCAGCGACTGGCCATGTTGGGATCATTTTGTCCCAGTGCATGACTGACCAGTGTTGTGCACGCAACACCCAACCCTACGCCTGGCAGAATCAGCAGCAGAGCCAGATTTATCAGCACATGTCCGATCGCCTGTTCGGTGGTGCCCAATAGCCCGATTATCCAGAACAGGACCAGCATGGACGCGGCAAAGAGAAACTGTTGAATAGAGTGGGGAACCGCGAGGCGCAGTAGCGACTTCAGTTGATTCAGATTGCTGCGTTGCAGGTTGAGCATCCCTTTGTTGATCGCAGTTGGCAATGTCACCAGTGCTAGCAATACTGCACCCAGATAGAGCGAGATAGTTGTTCCCAGCCCCGCACCGGCTGCGCCCATGGCGGGAAGACCAAAATAACCAAAGATCAGGGTGTAGCTGATCAACACATTGAGAAACTGTACCATCAGCAGGATTCGCAGATAAACGACCGGCCTGTTGGTGCCGTTCCAGTAACCACGAAAACTGAGATTCAGACCGACCGCCAGCAGAGCCAGCACACGATAACTAAAATAGTTGGCTGCGATCTCTTCTACCTGAATATCATCACTCAGCAGCGTTATCAGCCACTCGGCGTTAATCAAAAACAGGAGAGTCAGGGGCAGGGCGATGGCAAAGGCAACGATAATGCCCCAGCCCAACGGAGTTGCTGTTTCTGCGTCAAGGCTCTGCCCTCTGCGACGCGCCACCAGTGCCTGAACGCCAGACGAAAGCCCCAGTATCAGACTGACCGCGAGGAAGTTTATATAGCCTCCGACGCCGATGCCTGCCAGTGCTGTTTCGCCCAGACGACCTACCATGGCGGCATCCACCAGATTCAGAACACTTTGTGATAACATGCCGCCAACAATGGGCAATCCCAGCGTGAGAATAGTTTTAATGCGTTGCAGGCGTTTCAAAAATCCGGTTTCCCTATTGCCGAAATGGGCGGGTGATGGCCCGTGAGAATATTGTGAAGTCTGCCACAAAGGTGTAAAACGGGGCAGTTTAACAGAATAGTATTAACGATGTTCTGGTTAATAACTGAGCAATTTACTCGGGTTTAGAAAACGTGTATCCTGTCAACCATATGAGACAGTGATTTAACAGGAATTTTAATGAATATTACAGTGACCGAATCAGCGGAAACCTACCTTGCTGAGCTGCTAGAAAAACAGAATGTTGAAGGTATTGCTGTACGGATGTTTGTGACTCAGCCGGGAACACCTTACGCTGAGACCTGCCTGGCTTACTGCCGTCCAGATGAGGTTGTCGAAGATGATGAAGTTATGGAGATGGAAAAGGTCAGGTTCTATTTTGAAAAAAATAGTCTGCCCTACCTGGAGGAAGCCACGGTTGATTTCGCCACTGACAGAATGGGTGGCCAGTTAACCATTAAGGCTCCAAACGCCAAAGTACCCAAAGTCTCTGATGACAGCCCAATGGAAGAGCAGATTAACTACATTCTCTACTCTGATATTAACCCCGGTCTCTCTTCCCATGGTGGTGAAGTTAAACTGATTGAGCTGGTAGAGGAAGAGATCGGTCACATTGCTATTCTGCAGTTTGGTGGTGGTTGCCAGGGGTGTAGTGCTGTAGATATGACCCTTAAGGATGGTGTTGAGAAAACACTGGTAGAACGCATAAGTGGGCTTGCAGGTGTCCGGGATGTAACTGACCATTCTGTGACGGATAACGCTTACTATAAGTAAGACATATTCTGCCCTGAAGCCCGGCTTGTCCGGGCTTTTTTGATGTTAAAACCTCTGCCAGCCCTCCTACCTACCATTTTGGTACGTTGTTCGCTTTCGGGTGAACTGATATAACGCTGATATTGATTATTGCTTTTTTATGTAAGTTTTACTGGGATATGGTTGTTTTTTGCCGTCCAAGCCCCATTAACCAGTAAGAACGATATGTCATACAGTCCGTAACTGCTGTCTTCCCGCAGTTTCTTTCGAAAAAGGAGTAAGGTCCATTATGGCACCACTCGAGAATGATAAAGAGATCACTACCACCACGTTGCCGGTTTTACCGCTGCGTGATGTTGTTATATATCCTCATATGGTGATCCCCCTGTTTGTTGGCCGGGAAAAATCAATTCAGGCCCTTGAAGCTGCGATGCTGCAGGACAAAGAGATCCTGCTGATAGCTCAGAAAAATGCCTCAGACGATGAGCCTGTCGGTGGCGATCTGTTTTCAATCGGTACAGTAGCAAGCGTGCTACAGATGCTGAAGCTGCCCGATGGTACCGTTAAAGTGCTGGTGGAAGGTGATTATCGAGCGCGTATAGAAACCCTGCATACCAGCGATAGCCATTTCACTGCCGATGTTACGGTTCTGCCGGTCAGCGAGGTTAGCGACAGCGAAGCAGAGATCTATAAACGTACCGCTCTGGATCAGTTTGAACGTTTTGTGCAGGTGAATAAAAAGATCCCGGCTGAAGTGCTTACTTCGCTGGGGTCGATCGATGAGATCGGCCGTTTGGCGGATACCATTGCCGCACATATGTCCCTCAAGCTGGATGAAAAACAGAAAATTTTAGAAATTCTGGACGATAAACTGCGTCTGGAACATCTGATGGCGTTGATGGAGTCTGAGATCGACCTGGTTGAGGTTGAGAAACGGATTCGTGGGCGCGTTAAAAAACAGATGGAGAAAAGCCAGCGAGAGTACTATCTGAATGAGCAGATGAAAGCGATTCAGAAAGAGATGGGCGACCTGGATGAAAACGGCAATACCGATATCGAAGAGTTGAAAAAACGGATCGATGAGGCCGGTATGCCGAAGGAAGCGCTGGATAAAACGCTGAACGAATACAACAAGCTGAAGATGATGTCTCCAATGTCTGCTGAAGCCACTGTTGTTCGGGGTTATATCGACTGGATGCTTCAGATCCCCTGGTCGAAACGCTCTAAATTGCGCCATGATATGAAGCGGGCAGAGGTGATTCTCAACGAAGATCACTACGGCCTTGAAGAGGTTAAAGACCGCATTCTTGAATATCTGGCAGTGCAGCGACGTGTGCGTAAGCTGAAAGGGCCTATTCTCTGTCTGGTAGGGCCTCCGGGTGTGGGTAAAACCTCTCTGGGACAGTCCATTGCACGGGCTACCAACCGTGAATATGTTCGGATGGCACTGGGTGGCGTTCGCGATGAAGCGGAGATTCGGGGACACCGGCGTACCTACATTGGTTCGATGCCGGGTAAGCTGATACAGAAGATGTCTAAGGTTGGGGTGAAAAACCCACTGTTTCTGCTTGATGAGATCGACAAAATGGGTATGGATCAGCGCGGCGATCCCGCTTCAGCGCTGCTGGAAGTGCTTGATCCGGAGCAGAACAGTACCTTCAACGACCACTACCTCGAAGTCGATTACGATCTCTCCGATGTGATGTTTGTCTGTACCTCTAACTCGATGAATATCCCCGGCCCATTGCTGGACCGTATGGAGATTATTCGCATTCCGGGTTATACCGAAGATGAGAAATTAAATATCGCTCGTAAGTATCTGATACCTAAGCAGACTAAAATGAATGGTCTGAAGAAGGGTGAGCTGATCATTGAGGATGAGGCGGTTACTGATCTGATCCGTTACTACACCCGTGAAGCGGGTGTACGGGGTCTTGAGAGAGAGATTGCCAAGATCTGCCGTAAGGTGATTAAAGAGATTGCGCTGGGTGACGATAAGAACGCTTCGGTGGTCGCAAACAGCGAAAACCTGGAGCACTATTCCGGTGTGCGTAAGTGCAATTTCGGTGTTGCTGAAGAGCAGGACCGTATCGGCCATGTAACCGGTCTGGCATGGACCTCTGTCGGCGGGGATATCCTGACGATTGAATCCGCAGTTGTGCCGGGTAAAGGGCGTCAGATTCGTACCGGTTCCCTCGGTGAGGTGATGCAGGAGTCGATTCAGGCGGCGATGACCGTAGTGCGTAGCCGGGCAGAATCGCTGGGTATAAATCCGGATTTCCATGAGGAAAACGATATTCATATCCATGTACCGGAAGGTGCGACACCAAAAGATGGTCCAAGTGCTGGTATCGGGATGTGTACTGCATTAGTATCTGTCCTGACAAATATTCCGGTTCGCTCCGATGTAGCGATGACCGGTGAGATCACCTTGCGTGGGCAGGTATTGCCTATCGGTGGCTTGAAAGAGAAGTTGCTGGCAGCGCATCGCGGTGGTATCAAAACAGTTATTATTCCGGATGAGAACAAGCGTGATCTGAAGGAAATTCCTGAAAACATCAAAGCAGACCTTGAAATCTGTCCGGTAAAATGGATAGACGAGGTATTGCAAATTGCTCTGAAGTTCAGTCCTGAACCGCTGACGGAGGAGCAAAAAGCAAGCTTTTCTGAAAAGAAAAAGCAAGCAAAAAATGAGCAGGGACAAATAAAACCGCATTAACACAAAATAGTGGCAAAACAGGCTGCAACCCGCTTGACACCTGATTTGCAGGCTTGGTATAAATTGTCCGTCAACTTGCTGGGCATGGGCTACAGAATATAAAAACGATTCATATAAGGGGAACAATGTGAATAAATCTGAACTAATCGACGCAATCGCAGCTTCTGCGGATATTCCAAAAGCTGCTGCTGGCCGCGCACTGGATGCTACACTGGAATCAATTTCCGGCGCTCTGCAAAAGGGTGATTCTGTTGCACTGGTAGGCTTCGGTACTTTCGGTGTGAAGGAGCGTGCTGCACGTACTGGTCGTAACCCTCAGACTGGTCAGCCAATTCAGATCGCTGCGGCGACTCTGCCTACTTTCAAGCCTGGTAAGGCTCTGAAAGACGCTGTCAATAAGTAAGAATAGCTAGCGCCTGATCCGAAAGGATCGCTGGCATCCGGAGCGGTAGTTCAGTTGGTTAGAATACCTGCCTGTCACGCAGGTGGTCGCGGGTTCGAGTCCCGTCCGTTCCGCCAAATGTGAGATCGCTGATTATACTGTCAGTGTTTCTCTGGGTAGCGGAAACCATTAAAACCGGTTCCGTACTGCCAAACATATCAAAGGCGCATCCTGTCAGGATGCGCCTTTTTTTCTATTTGTACACTACCTTAGAGGCCAAGAGGCATCATGCTTCAGAATATCCGAGATAACTCCCAGGGAATCGTCGCCAAGATCATTGTTGGTCTGATCGTCGTTACCTTTGCACTATTCGGGGTGGAGTCCCTGGTCAGTCTGACCTCAGGTTCAAACGCCCCCGCGACCGTCAACGGTGTCGACATTAGTGAGCGGGATGTGTTGCAGGGTGCTGACCTGCAACGTCGTCAGCTATTGGCGCAGATGGGTGAGAATGCTGATCCAACCCTGCTGGATGATAATCTTATCCGTAAGGCGACCCTGGATAACCTGATTCAACAGGAGATCCTGGTTCAGTCTGCGACGAATCAGGATATGGCCATCTCTGATCAGGTGCTGGATCAGATGATTGTTAATACCCAGGATTTCAAAGTCGATGGTGTTTTTAACCCTGACCGTTATCAGGCGGTACTGCGCAATGCAGGGCTGACACCGATGATGTATAAGAATCTGCTGCGTAAAGAGAGCCTGATTGGCTATGAACGTTCGGGTTATATGGGCTCTGCATTTGTCCTGAACAGCGAAGCTGACAAGATTATTACTCTGGACCGGCAAACCCGTGATCTGGCGTATCTTAAGGTAGGGCTGCAGGATTACATGAAAGATGTGTCTCTGACGCAAGATGACCTGACCGTTTACTACGATGCGCATCAGCAGGACTTTATGACCGATGAGCAGGTGGCCATTCAATATCTGCTGATCAATAAAGCGGACCTTCTGAAAGAAGTTAAGGTTGATGATGCTGAGCTGCAAGGGCAGTTTGAGCAACTGAAAGCGGCGTTTAAATCTGAAGAGCAGCGCACCGTTTCTCATATCATGATCGAAGTGTCAGACAGTGTTGATGATGCTGCTGCACTGGCCAAGGCTCAGGATCTCGAGAAAAAACTCGCTGCAGGTGAAGATTTTGCCGAGCTGGCAAAAACTGAGTCTGATGACCCTGGCTCTGCCTCTGATGGTGGTAATCTGGGTGTCTATCAGAAAGGGATGCTGGATGGACCGTTCGAGCAGGCGGTTTATTCACTGAAAGCCGGTGAGGTGTCTGAACCTGTACGCACGGCATTTGGTTATCACATCATTAAACTTACCGATCTGTCTGAGAGTAAGGCTCCGGTATTTGAAGAGGTTAAAGATCAACTGATCGCTGAGCAGCTGGACAACAAGGTTGAGCAGATCTACGTTGAGCGGGTTGGGCAACTGACCGATCTGGCATTCTCATCCGGTGATCTGCAGGAGCCGGCAGCGGAGCTCAACCTAAAGATAGTTGAAGCGGCTCCTTTCAGTCGTAAAGGCGGCAATGATGATGTCACCTCGAATCAGCGGGTTGTTCGCGCAGCGTTCAACGAAGAGCTGATTCGTGATGGCTTCAACAGTGATCCGATCGAACTGGACTCAGGACGCACTCTGGTACTGCGGGTTAAGGAGCATATCCGTCCGCGTCAGCTGAGTGAAGAGGAGGTCAGGCCACAGATCACTGAAATTCTGACTCTGCAGAAGGCAGGCGAAGCGTTGCAGGCCTCTCTGGAAGGGGAGCTTGAAAAACTGCAACAGGGGGCTGAGCGCAAACCGGTTAATGGTGCTGAGTGGCAGGTTGCGGATGCGGTGGGACGTGCTGATCGGAAACAGCCCGCTGAGGTTATGGCCGCTGCATTTAAGCTGCCTAAGCCAGAACAGGGTGCTTCTTACTCTCTGATTACACTCAAGGATGGAGCCCAGGCAATTGTTGCCGTCACGGCGCTACATGAGCCGGATCTGTCAGCGGTCTCTGCCGATGAGAAAAAAGCGATGCGAAATATTCTCAGCCAGCGTTCTGGTCAGTTTGATTATCAGGCGGTGATGGAAGCACGTAAAAACGCAGCTGAAATCGAAAGGCTCTGAAATCGCCGGACTCAATGAAACCTGAAAAAGGCTGCTGATGCAGCCTTTTTTATTGCCTGTTATCGGGCGGTTGAATCCTGGCGTTACAACCCAGACTTAATTGTGTAATATTCAGTCTGTGCCAGGGAGATCAGATGGCAACCACAGGCTATGGAAGGTGTTTTTAAGTCCTGTAGTATTTAATCATTTAGCTCGACCCAGAGGAGCTCGGTTGTGGTCACCGGTGCGGGTGATTCTGTGCTAGCCGTCACTGGCTTATTGAAGCCGGCTGTATGCGCACAGATAAGATCTCATTCTGGTCTGGAGATTACCGTCATAAACCGCTTTTATACAGGGAGTATTTCAAGCAAATGGACACCATTAACGGCATTCCATCGGATACAAGCACAGCGCTGAACAGTGTGGCAAGTCGCACTGCACTGGTATTAGAAACCAATAACCTGCGCGGTGGTGCAGATATTGAACGAGTTCTCTCCAGCCTTAAACGGGTTGTCGGGTTGCTGGCAAATCAGAGCCTGCCACTAACCTCGTTGGCACAGATAGTCATAACACACGACGGACTGGATGAATCCTCTTTTAAGGAGGTGGAGGATATCGCCGGGCATCCTGTTGATTTTGTAAAGATTGATCCCTCTACGGGCTACTACCACGCAAAGAATGCGGGATTTGCCGCAACAGATCCTGAGCGCTGCCGATGGGTTGTTTTTGCCGACGCAGATTGCGTGCCAGCAGCAGACTGGTTAGCTCAGCTACTGTATCCATTTATCCGGGATGACACACTTGCCGCAGTGGCGGGACGCACCAGTTATGCACCTGACCTGGCGGGAACAGCGCTGACAACCCTCGATTTCATGTACTTTCCCGGGGTTCTGGCAGACGGAGCAACGCGTAACTTTTATGCCAATAACGTTGTTTTTCGTCGGGATGTTTTCGCTGAATATCATTACCAGGACCTGGAGAGTGTCTATCGAGCCCACTGTCAGGTGCTCGGTTTACAACTGCAATCGCAGGGGATTCCTCTGCATTATGCTGCCAGAGCGCACACCGTTCATCGCTTTCCTGATAGTTTAAAGGACATCATCAAATTGAGGTGGCTGCGTGGGCAGGATACCTGCGGGCTGACGCCATTTCTGGTGCGAAGCTATATGCCCGCGCGATGGCAGTGGCTGGCAAGAAGTGGACCTATTGGGCCTTTATGTGTGTTGATTGCCCGATTGGGCTTCAGTGTGCGAGCCCTTAATAAGCAGGATCTGCCGCCATTATATCGGCTTCGCTGGTTAGCGGCTATTACCCTGATTATCGGTTTCTCAGCGCTGGATATGAGTGGCGCCCTGATGCGCGGTTTAGGTGTGCGCTATCCTCGCGGTAAAGAGGGCGGTGACGTCCAGGCGTTGTCCTACCATGGCTCATCCAAATGATGATCAGGCAAAGCACCGTAACTGACAGTGTCACTTTAAACAGGGATATCCGGAGAGAAGCTTATGTCTGCTGATTCAGCACCCTTTGTACAGGACTGTTGTGATCCGCCTGTGTTGTATGGATGGTTACGTTTACAGGCGCAATGGGTGAACGCTATCAAACGAGCGGCGTTACGACAACTTCATGCAAGTCATGCCGGTGAGCGGTTATTGTTACGCATCTATCTTATAGGTGAAGACGCCACAGAGATTGCGTTGCAACAAGAGCTATTGAGCGAACCACCAGACTGGATAGTGCGCCAGATGGAACAGCACTTAAACGAAGAACGGCAACATGTCCGGGCCTTTGCTGCGGCTTTGGAGGAGCGCGGTGAAACGACGGTTGCTCAAAGTACTGCACAGCCAGACTGGTTAAGCCGTCGTAAAATTGCCCAGTGGCACGCGATAGCACACCGATATGAGTCGTCTTTTAAGAGCCGATTACTGGTACCCGCATTTGCCATTGGCTTGTGTGCGGAACAGATGGCCACGCGGGTGCTGGAACGTCATATCCGGTTGCTCCAACAGATCTCTCCGTCACACCCTCTGCTGCCTCTGCTGGTACGAGTGCTCTCAGACGAAGGCAGGCACGTGCAGATGTGCAGCGGTGCCTTAATCCGTCTGGTAGAACCCCATGAGCAGGGGACATTACAAAAGATGCTGGCAGAGATCCGGGCTGTCGACCGTTCCTGGTCCGTTACCGGTGCCCTCGGGTTACTCTCTGTGGGTCTGCTGCTTCGCCTCTTGCCAGACCGGAGTTAAGTGTATGCGCATTGCTTATCTGGCAACAGCGGATGCCAGAGGTCATCTGATGCGGGCACAGTTGCTCACGCATGCATTGCAAGCCCGGGGAGTTAAGGTGCAACTCATTACCACCTCCGATGAGGGGCAGCGATTCTTAGCGGGCTTTGGGCTGGCAGCAACAGTTTTGTCGCGTCATTACTCGGTGCAGTTTGATACTCAGCAGAACATGTTGCGTGGAGCAACGGATGCTAATGTTGCGGGCTATATTTTTCACCCTAAGCGCATGGCCCGGGATATCTGGAAACTACGCCAGGTGTTTCGTGACAATGATCTTGTACTCAATGATTCGTTTCACCCGGCACTGTTATTCATGGGGTGTTTGCCTGTCTGGCGACACAAGGTGGTGCATATTTACGGGGCCAGCCTGCGCCAGGCGTTGGAAACAAACTTCAATGGCCGCATTCCGGTGGCTGTGGCGAGGTTATACAGCGCTGTTGTTGCATGGCAGATCAGTCGTGCCGGAGCACGTCTGGAACATCATTTTGCCTACCCCTCTATGGCTGAGCACAACGGTGACTGCTTTCGCCTGCCTACCCCTGTTGCTGTGGTAAAGCCGGGCAGGGACCAGCCTGATCAGGGCAGGATGCACATAGCAGGGTATCTTAATCCACACTTTTGTGATTCCGCACTCGCTGCGGCGTTAGAGCAGGGGATTTCTGATGCAGGTGGGATAGCACATCTGGTTGGCGAGGGGATGGCACACCGTCCAGGCTGGTTAGCCCGGGACACCGATTGGGTCAGCCAGGCTGCCCGCAGCTCGCTGATCATCTCTGCACCGGGGATGGCGGCACTATCGATTGCCCGGGTCTATGACAAGCCCATTATACTGGTGCTCACCGATCAACCCGAACAGCAGCGTAATGCGGCACGGGCGGCTGAGCTTGGCTTACGGCATCGGATAGTCGTCTGGGATGGTGATTCTCAGGCATTCGCAGACAGCATTGATCAGGCATGCAGAGCGTTAAGTAGCGCTACAGAGCTTACCCCCTCTCATCTATCCGCTGCACATGGCTATGACCGGGCAATTGATCGCCTGGAGATCTGGCTGGAACTGCTGACGTCACTGGTTAAACCTGCTTCGCCGTAGGTCAGGGTGCTCAATTAGCGCGAAGGGAAACATTTAAACTGCAGGCGGGCTGGGTCTCTGAAATCTTAAAACTGTCGTTTTAATACTATACTGATCAACATCTGTGAGATTTTAAAGGCTACTAACGGCTGTTTTCATTCCCACCTCAGGTTTTACAACCATTAAACTGCTTGTCTGAGGGCGTGATGAAATCGTAATAATAAAAACGCTAATCTCAGGAGGTCCGTATGAAAATCAGACCTGTTTCTTTTGCTGTGTGTGTTGTTGCCATCATTTTCATCACCGGGTGTCAGCATAATCCGACCCGGATGAGTGGTGGTAAAAGCTTCGTTATTATCGGTGAATCGATGGCCACGGGTGCTGAAGCGGCACAGGAGCTGCAGCTCGCTATTAACCGTAGTCAGACGGTTGGCTGTGAAGCCATTTCGGTCGGTGGTTATGGCGCTGCTGGTGAGGGGATGGTTCTGGGGCTTGCCGCGTTGATCCGGTGCCCGGACGGCGTGCATATTATACCAACAGGATTCCCTTATGATGCCACAACTGGTATGAAAATTCCGGTGGATCCGGCTGCTGTCGTGCCTCCGCCACTGTCGCCACCAGCACCCTGAGGGCGATATTCAACCTGCGGCAAAGGCGGCCTCCAGTAAACGGCGGGTATAGCTTTGGCCAGGGTTGCTGAATATATCAGCAGCGGAGCCCTGTTCAACCACGTCACCCTGTTGCATCACCAGCAGATCATGGCTGAGGGCTTTGACGACAGCCAGGTCGTGACTGATGAAGATGTAGCTGAGTTTGTACCGCTGCTGTAGTTCGCGTAGCAGATCGATTATCTGTGCCTGTACGGTGCGATCCAGGGCTGAGGTTGGTTCATCCAGGATGATCAGTTCCGGTTTGAGAATTACTGCCCGGGCGATCGCAATGCGCTGGCGCTGGCCGCCGGAAAACTCATGGGGGTAGCGGTGCCGGTCATCGGGTTCCAGTCCTACCTCTTTGAGAGCATCAATAATCAGCTGCTCACGTTCCCCGGGTAAACCGATATTATGGATCTCCAGACCTTCGCTGAGCGATTCAGCTACAGACATTCTCGGGCTGAGGCTGCCATAGGGGTCCTGAAATACGATCTGCATTTTGCGTCGCAGAGGTTTGATTTCGCTTTGGTTCAGACTTTCAATCGCCTTGCCATCAAACTGTATGCCTCCCTCCGAGCGGATCAGACGGAGTATTGCCAGCCCCAGAGTGGTTTTCCCTGAACCACTCTCTCCAACAACCCCCAGAGTGCGGCCAGTGTGTAGTTTAATGCTGCAGGGGTTTACCGCTTTAATATGGTCCACGGTGCGTTTCAGCAAGCCCCGTTTAACGGGAAACCATACTTTAAGCTTGTCAGTCTGTAATATCGGTGAACCGGTTTCTGCGACCGGCTGAGGCAGTCCTGAGGGTTCTGCATTGAGAAGTTTCAGGGTATAGGGGTGTTGCGGGTCGGCAAACAGATCTGCTGTGCGGTTTTGCTCGACAATCGATCCCTGATACATCACACAGACTGCATCACTGTAACGGCGGACAATATTCAGATCATGAGTGATCAGCAGCACCGACATCCCCAGTTTTCGCTGCAGTGAGCGGAGCAACTCCAGTATCTGTTCCTGGATTGTGACATCCAGTGCGGTCGTCGGTTCATCAGCGATCAGCAGTTCCGGATCATTGGCCAGTGCCATGGCGATCATCACCCGTTGCCGCTGCCCCCCAGAGAGCTCGTGTGGATAGCTGTTAAGACGTTTTTCCGGATCCTTGATGCCGACAAGGCTGAGTAGCTCCAGCGTCCGCTCGCGAGCCTGAAGGCCTGTCAGCCCCTTATGCAGCAGCAGTGTCTCACCGATCTGGCGGGATATGTTGTGTAACGGATTGAGCGAGGTCATCGGCTCCTGAAAAATAACACTGATGCGGTCACCGCGCAGCGACCGCATCTGCGCTTCAGTGTTCTGTAGCAGATTTTTACCCCGGTATAAAATTTCTCCACCTGGGTGGCTGGCCTTAGGATATGGCAGCAGCTTAAGGATCGACATCGCGGTCACCGATTTACCCGAACCGGATTCGCCCACCAAGGCCATCGTCTGTCCCGACATAATATCGAAACTGACGTTGTTAACGGCATTGACCGCTGAGTGGTTCTGGCCAAAGCGGACTGACAGGTTGCGTACCGAGAGCAGGGGTTCAGTCATTCATCACCTTCCGGGGGTCAAAAGCATCACGAACAGCTTCGCCAATAAAGATCAGCAGTGTCAGCATGACGGACAGAGAGATAAAGGCGGTCAAGCCCAGCCAGGGCGCATGCAGATTCGCTTTACCCTGAGCCACTAACTCCCCCAGTGAGGCTGAACCTGGCGGTAAACCGAAACCGAGGAAGTCCAGCGCCGTGAGGGTGACCAGCGAGCCGTTGAAGATAAACGGCATAAATGTCAGTGTCGCTACCATCGCATTGGGGAGGATATGGCGAAACATAATCAGCCGGTTACTCAGGCCCAGCGCGCGGGCTGCCCGGACATACTCAAGATTACGTCCACGCAGAAATTCGGCACGCACGACATCAACCAGTTGCATCCAGGAAAACAGTAGCATGATACCCAGCAACCACCAGAAGTTGGGCTGCACAATACTGGCCAGAATAATCAGCAGGAACAGTACCGGCATTCCCGACCAGATCTCGATAAAACGCTGGAAGAACAGGTCGATTTTACCACCGTAAAAACCCTGAACCGCGCCGGCGGCAACGCCGATGACCGAGCTGATCAGCGTCAGGGTGATAGCAAACAATACTGAAATTCTGAAACCGTAGATAACCCGGGCCAGGACATCTCGCCCCTGATCATCGGTGCCCAGCAGGTTGTCCGTGCTTGGAGGAGAGGGGGCAGGGACAGGCAGATCATGATTGATCGTCTGATAACTGAAACGTATAGGTGGCCAGAGAATCCAGCCGCCTTTACTGGTGATCAGTTCCTGAATATAGGGGTCTTTGTAATCAGCGAATGTGTCGAACTCACCGCCAAACTCCAGTTCGGAATAGTCGATCGCCACTGGAAAATACAGGCTGTTTTGATAGCCGATCAGGAGCGGTTTATCGTTGGCAATCAGCTCCGCAAACAGGCTGAGAATAAAGAGCGTCAGAAAGATCCAGAGCGCCCAGTAACCACGCCGGTTATTACGGAAGTTCTGCAGTCTACGCTGGTTGACAGGGCTTATTTTCAGGGATTTGAACCGCTTTAGCATACTGCTCAGTTCTCTCTGCTTTCAAAATCGATTCGTGGGTCAACCGCAACATAGGTAAGATCGCTGACCAGTTTAAGTAACAGACCGATCAGTGTGAAGATATACAGGGTGCCAAAGATAACCGGGTAGTCCCGTTTAATGACGGCTTCATAGCCCAGCAGGCCAATTCCATCGAGTGAGAAGATCACTTCAATCAGCATCGATCCGGTGAAGAAGATACCGATCAGCGCCGCAGGCATGCCGGCAATAATCAGCAGCATCGCATTACGGAAAACATGGCCATAGAGCACCTGGTTTTCAGTTAATCCTTTGGCCCGGGCGGTTATCACATACTGCTTGTTAATCTCATCAAGAAAAGAGTTTTTGGTGAGCATCGACAGGGTTGCAAAACTGCCAATCACCGATACCAGCACCGGCAGGGTGATATGCCAGAAATAATCTTTAATCTGTCCCCACATGCTCAGCTGATCGAAATCCGGAGAGGTCAGTCCCCTGAGCGGAAACCAGCTGAAGTATGTGCCGCCAGCGAACAGTACGATCAACAGGATGGCAAACAGAAAGTTGGGTATCGCGTAGCCCACGATAATCATTGAGCTGGTCCAGACATCGAAAGGGGTGCCATCACGTACCGCTTTCTTAATTCCCAGTGGCACGGCCACCAGATAGGTGATCAGGGTTGTCCAGAGTCCGAGGGAGATAGATACCGGCAGTTTCTCGATGATCAGATCTGTCACTTTTTTGCCGCTGAACAGGCTCTCGCCGAAATCGAAGACCAGGTAGTTCTTCAGCATCTGAAAGAAACGTTCATGGGCTGGTTTATCGAACCCAAACTGAGCTTCAATCTGCTTCACCAACTGCGGATCAAGTCCCCGTGCTCCCCGGTAGGTGCTGCTGTTGCCTGTTGCGGATGATGAGCCTGAGCTACTCAGATCGGACTGAGCTGAACCGTCGAAACGGGATGTTGAACTGGTGTTCAGGCCCTGCAGGTTGGCGATAGTCTGCTCAACCGGGCCGCCGGGAGCGGCCTGTACGATCAGGAAGTTGATGGTCAGAATACCCAGCAGAGTAGGGATAATCAGCAGCAGACGCCGCAGGATATAAGCTGCCATTCAGATTACTGCCCTGTCTTTTCCGGTTTGACCCACCAGGTATCGAACCCCAGCGAGTATTTGGGATGGACTTTGGGGAAATCAAACTTATCCCAGTAAGCCACGCGATAGCTGTTGATATGGTATTGCGGAATAACATAGTGATTCCACTGCAGCACCCGGTCCAGGGCGCGGGTTCTCAGTACCAACTGTTCCCGGTCTGGCGCCTGGATAATCTGGTCGACCAGATAGTCGACAGCCGGATTTTTAATACCAATCAGGTTACGACTGCCTGGCTGATCGGCCGTTGAAGAGTGCCAGAACTCCCGCTGTTCATTGCCGGGAGAGATAGACTGACCAAAGCCGCTGACGATGACATCAAAATCAAAACTGCGCACCCGGTTGATATACTGTGACGCATCGATAATACGGATTGAGGGCTTGATACCCATCCGTTCCAGGTTGCGGGCAAAGGGGGCTACCACTCGTTCAAATGTGGGTTGAACCAGCAAAATTTCAAATGACATCTGTTTGCCGTCAGGCCCCAGCAGTAAGCCATCCTTTAACTCCCAGCCAGCACTTTTCAGCAACCTCAGGGCAGTGCGTAACTGTCCGCGAATATTGCCATCTCCATTGGTTGTGGGCGCTTTGTAGACCTGAGTAAATACTTCGGGGGGCACCTGGTCACGGATCGGCTCAAGAATTTTTAACTCTTTTTCAGTGGGCAGCTCTGTGGCGGCCATCTCCGAGTTAGAGAAATAGCTGTTGGTGCGGGTATAGGCGTTATAGAAGATATTCTTGTTGGTCCATTTGAAGTCAAAGGCGTAGGCCAGCGCTTCTCTGACCCGGGCATCTGAGAAGTAGGATTTACGGGTATTAAGAATGAAGGCCTGCATACCCGTTGGGTTTTCATGCACCTGGGTACGGGTGATGATCTTTCCTTCATCAAACACAGTGCCGGTATATCCGGTAGCCCACTGCTTGGATGAGAACTCCTGGCGAAAATCGTATTCGCCCCCTTTAAACGCTTCAAGGGCAACATTGCCATCTTTGTAATAGTCGTAGCGGATTGTGTCAAAGTTGAAGCGGCCGCGGTTAACTGGCAGATCCTTACCCCAATAGTTTGGGTTTCTGCGATAGGTGATGGTGCGTCCGGCATCGAAACTGTCAATCAGGTAGGGGCCAGAGCCCACCGGAATCTCCAGACCGGGCTTACTGAAATCACGCCCCTCCCAGTAGTGCTTGGGTAAAATACTGACTTCTCCGACAATTAATGCCAGCTCGCGATTTTGGCTGGCGTTAAATGTGAATTTAACCCGCTGGCTGGAGAGCGCCTCAATATTAGCGATATCGTGGTAGTAGGAACGGTAAAACGGGGCTCCCTGTTCACGCAGCAGTTTAAAGGTGTACACCACATCTTCTGCAGTGACGGGCTGGCCGTCGCTGAATTTTGCATCGGGGTTGAGATTAAATATGACCCAGCTGCGGTCATCTGCGACTTCCAGTGACTCAGCCAGCAGCCCATAGAGAGAGAAGGGTTCGTCCTGAGCTTTGGTCAGCAGAGAATCATAGATCAGTCCAATGCCATCGGCGGCAGCACCCTTAATGATAAAACCATTAAAACTGTCGAAAGTGCCCAGTGCATCTTCAGAGACATCACCGCCTTTTGGGGCGTCAGGATTGACGTAATCAAAATGTTTAAACCCGGGAGGGTATTTGAGGTCGCCATACATAGAGATGCCGTGCTGCGGTGCAGCAGCGTGTAGCGGGGAGGTGAGTGTGCAGATCAGAGTTGCAGATAACAGACAAAGCGTTGATATCTGCTTAGATAACTGTTTGAAATTCATCCGTAATTATCCAGCCAGATTGGTAACCTGTTAATTTATAACAGGGGGGATCGGTTATAGCTAGTTATATGAGTACGGATCAGCGGTTTTGTTCAAATTCATCGGCAAGTTCGGTCAGACGCTGGTGCTGTAATTTGCGCTTAACCTTGTCGTTTTTCAGTTGGTTGAGCTGTTCGGTGAGAAAGCGTTGCTTATCACTGTTACCGGCTGACAGCCCGGAGATCAGATCTTTATCCATCCAGTTACAGATCTTATGATAGAGAATAAATTTGAACAGCAGTGCGGTCACCGTTGCGAAGATAATGATGCCGATACTAAGTGCGTCCATGTCCTGTCTCCTGGGTGGCGGATTTGAAAAACCGGGTGATCAAGTCGCTATTTTACCGCGCTTCAGTGATATCAACATAGAGGGTCAGGTGTTGCCCCGGCTGGAGATACTTGCTCTTTTCCAGCTTGTTCCAGCGTTGGATATCATTGATAGAAACCCGAAAACGGTCAGCAATGGTATACAGTGAATCGCCGCTACGAACGGAATAACCGATGCGGCGAATCAGCTGTTGATCACTGCGGCTGAGGCCCTGATGTGCATCGGCTTTCCAGATTGCCAGAGTTTGACCGACTCTGAGGGGATCTCCAGGCGCCATTTGATTCCATGAGGCCAGTTCTCGCACGCTGACATTGTTGTTTTTGGCTATTTTCCAGAAGCTATCGCCCTGTTTTACCTCGTAGGTGACCCGATTGCGGTCACTCTGAGCCAGTTGATTCTGCTTACGACTGAAGCGTTGGGACTGGCTCAGTGAGTATTCGCTGGACTCATGCTTGGCGCTGGGGATCAGCAGATACTTGCCGGCACGGATATTACTGCCGCTGAGCTTGTTGGCTTCACGGATGACCGCGGAGGTGGTGTTATAGTGTCGGGCAATGGTGCTGATGGTTTCGCCTTTGCTGATTTTGTGGCGCGCCCAGTTAACCCGTTGTTCAGCCGGAAGCTGAGCCAGCTGAGTACGGAACTGTTCTGCTGTGTCAGCCGGAATGAGCAAGCGATGCGGACCATCGGGATCAGTGGCCCAGCGATTAAAGCCGGGGTTGAGCTGATACAGTTCCTGCGTTGAAATAGAACTGAGTTTAGCTGCCTGTGCCAGATCGATCTGACTGTCCAGTTCGACCTGTTCAAATACGGGCTTGTTCGGCAATGGCTGCAGGGTGAGATTATTGTCTTCAGCGTCACGAATCAGTTTTGAAACCGCCAGCAGTTTAGGTACATATACCCGGGTTTCTTTGGGCAGGTCCAGCGACCAGAAATCTGTCGCCAACCCCTTTTTCTTATTGCGGCGAATCGCTTTTGAAACATTCCCTCCACCACAGTTGTAGGCAGCCAGGGCCAGCTCCCAGCTATCAAAGCGGTCATGCAGTTGCTGCAGATAGGTCAGCGCAGCATCCGTTGAGGCGACAATGTCACGACGTCCGTCATACCACCAACTGCTTTTTAAACCAAAATGTTTCGCTGTGCCGGGAATGAATTGCCAGGGCCCGGCGGCGCGGCCATGTGAGTATGCAAAGGGGTCGTAAGCACTTTCGACAATCGGCAGCAGCGCAACCTCAGCAGGCATATCCCGTTTCAGTACTTCACCGAGAATATAATAGTAATAACGGCTGGCACGGGTCGCGACCCGTTGCATATATTGCGGATGTTTTTGATACCACTCGAACTGCGCCTGTAAGCGTGGATCATCATGATCCAGATCAAGCTGCATATGCTGTCGGGTCAGTTGCCAGAGATCGGTGCTGGTTTGAGGCTGCTGTTGCGTGTCAGAAGAGAGTGTCGGATTCAGTACCTGACGCTGTGCCTGTGGCTGCTCATCAGGGCCGCTGACAGGCGCCGGTTGCTGACTGATAACCTGATTGGTCTGACAGCCGGCAAGAATCAGCCCGGCAGCGGTGAGTACAACAAATTTTCTGACCAGCTGCATTGCCCAAGGCACCCTGTAAAATATAAAAGGGTGCATTTTATGGGGCCAGTTGCAGAGGGTCAACTGTTATTGATCCCAGGCTGAGCTACATCAACTTTACAACGCTTAACAAGGAAGCAGGGGAGGAGTCAGAACTGATTTTTCCATTCCCGGATCATAGCGAAAATGGCCACTTCTGAGGTCAAAGGTCCGCCAGCAAACAGCTCTGCAGATTGTCTCACGGGGGCTTCGCTATAGCGAAGAAAGGGGTTGATCTGTTTCTCGGTGGCGATATCTGTAGGCAGGGTCGGCTGATCGGATTCGCGCAGTTGGGTGCAGTGTTCGATCGCCGCTTTAATACGGTTGTTTGCGGGTTCAACCGCTGCAGCAAATGCAAGGTTGGCAAGAGAATACTCATGGGTGCAGTAGATCTGGGTTGCATCAGGCAGCTGTCGGAAATATTCCATCGCCCGGTGCATCTGTTCTGCACTGCCTTCAAACAATCGGCCACAACCGGCCAGAAACAGCGTATCACCGCAGAACAGCTGCGGCTCACTTCCTGGGAGATAGTAGCTGATATGATCTAATGTGTGGCCCGGTACTTCACGGATAGTCAGCGTCTGCTCCATCAGACTGATCTGATCACCATCGCTCAGCTTATGAGTGATGCCGTCAAATGGGGAGTTGGCCGGACCATAAACAGTGACAGTGTTATCCTGGCATAGTTGAGCGACACCACCGGTGTGGTCATGATGGTGGTGAGTGATCAGGATGGTGGTTAACAGCAGGTTATTTTCGTTCAGATAGTGTTCGACCACGTCAGCATCACCGGGGTCGACGACGGCCACTTCAGTACTGCCGGGTACAGTCAGAGCCCAAATATAGTTATCATTAAAAGCAGGTATCGGCATGACATTGAACATTTTAGGCCTCGGCTGTATTGGATTTGTCAGATATAGTAGTACATATTGAGCAGAGTAAGGAGATTGAGTGCACCCGTTAACTACAAGGTTAACCTATTCAAACCGGAGCGTTAAGGGCTAATAATGTATGGGTTTTAAACAACAGCCACCGCTCGCAGAGTGGTTACCGGCGTTACGTAGTTGGTTTGATACAGAGCTGGGGCAGCAGTTGCTGGCTTCAGAGCGAGAGTTGCTGGACCGGCTGTTACCGACCATGTTTGGCTATCATCTGCTGCAGATCAGTTTTGATAACCGGCTTGATCTGGCCCGGGAGAGTCCGGTGCGCCATCAGATACCGGTAAATCCGGTTGCCGAATTGGGATTGCCAGACAGTGCGGTGATCGCCCGCAATGAAGAGTTACCGTTCGAGCATAACAGTATCGATGTGGTGCTGTTGCACCATGGACTCGATTTTGCCCAAAGCCCCCATCAGGTGCTGCGTGAATCTGCCCGGGTTCTGCGCCCGGGGGGGTATCTGCTGAATATCGGTTTTAATCCGGTCAGTTGGTGGGGCGTTTATCGTACCCTGAAACTGAATAAAGAAACGGTGCCCTGGCAGGGGCACTTTATCGGCTCGCAACGTATGCATGACTGGTTAGCGTTGCTCGAATTAACGGTGGTCAGGGAGCTGTCCGATTACTATCGCCTGCCCTTCGAGAAAGAGTCCTGGCGTCAGCGTGGGCGGCTGATCGATGCGATAACCCGACGCTGTTCGTCTCATTGCGGAGCCTTTGTGCTGCATGTTGCCCGCAAGGATGTCGGCGGGATGACCCCGATTGAACCGGTCTGGAAGAAGCGTAAGCTGATTAATCTGCCGCTGGTTGAACCAACAACCCGTGGTGCCCGAGGAAGAGTGAGTGAAGAAAAAAATTAATATTTATACTGATGGTGCCTGTAAAGGAAATCCGGGACCGGGGGGCTGGGGAGCCGTTCTGGAATATGGTGAACATCGCAAAAAACTGTTTGGTGGAGAGATGAATACCACCAATAACCGGATGGAGCTGATGGCCGCGATTGAAGCGCTGAGTGTTCTGAAGGAGTCCTGCGAAATTGTTTTGACGACCGATTCTCAGTATGTACGTAAAGGCATTACGGAATGGCTGGCAGGCTGGAAACGCAATGGCTGGAAAACCTCAGCCAGGAAACCAGTAAAAAATGCCGATCTGTGGCAGCAGCTTGAAGAGCAGACTGCACGGCACCAGATTCAGTGGAAATGGGTGAAAGGTCATAGTGGTCATCCGGGTAATGAACTGGCCGACCAGTTGGCTAACAAAGGGGTTGAGCAAGCCCTGCAACAGGCGTAAGTGAACAGATAAGTTATGAGACAGATAGTACTGGATACGGAAACCACGGGTATCGACCCGAAAGAGGGGCATCGGATCATTGAGATCGGTTGTGTTGAGATGATGAACCGCCGACTGACAGGTCGTACCTATCATCGTTATCTTAAGCCGGACCGTGTGATCGATGATGAAGCGATTCAGGTACACGGTATCACCAATGAGTTTCTCGATGATAAACCTCGCTTTGAAGAGATCCAGGATGAGTTTTTGCACTTTATCCGAGGCGCCGATCTGGTTATCCATAACGCTGCGTTTGACGTAGGTTTTATCGATAATGAGTTAAGCCTGAATAACCATCAGGAGCGGGTCCATGATTTTTGTCAGGTGACCGATACGCTGGCGATTGCACGCAAGAAGCATCCGGGGCAGAAAAATAACCTTGATGCGCTATGTCGCCGTTACGGTATTGATAACAGCCATCGTGAGCTGCACGGCGCGTTACTTGATTCTGAGATTCTGGCCGATGTTTATCTGATGCTGACGGGCGGTCAGAAGAATCTGATGCTGGCAGGCGAGGAGGATGGTGACGACGGTGTTGATCAGGTTCGGCGTCTTGATACTTCAGCTATGACCCTGAAGGTGGTGCAGGCTGAAGGGGATGAACTGGATGCTCACCGCAGTTATATCGAACGTCTGGATAGTAAAGCGGGCAGCATCTGGAGTCAGCTTGGTGAGCAGCCAGGTGAAACGGGCTGAAGCAAATCTTTAATGAGAACGAAAAAAAGCAGGCTGTGAAGCCTGCTTTTTTGATTTTCAGAGGTCTGTTTTGCAGCTATGAAGCGATTCCCTGTTTACAGGAAGTGTGTTACCGCCAGATAGCCAGTGACGCTCATGACCACGGTGTAGGGCAGTGCCATCCACACCATAGTGCCGTATGAGAGACGAATCAGGGGTGCCAGGGCAGATGTCAACAGAAACAGGAATGCAGCCTGGCCGTTGGGGGTTGCTACACTCGGGATGTTGGTGCCAGTGTTGATAGCGATCGCCAGCAGGTCAAAATGCTCCCGGGTGATTGAGCCCTCTTTGAGAGCTGCCAGTACTTCATTGATATACACCGTTGCGACAAAGACGTTATCAGAGATAGCCGATAGCAGGCCGTTGGCAATAAAAAAGATACCCGGCTGAACCTGAGTGTCCATGGCCAGTACTGAAGCGATAATGGGCTGGAACAGGTGTTGTTCGTGAATCACCGATACAATGGAGAAAAATACCACCAGCAGCGCGGTAAATGGCAGTGCCTCCTCAAATGCTTTACCTATCTGATGTTCCTCGACTATACCGTTGAACGCGGTCAGCAGAATAATCACTGTGAGACCGATCAGACCAACGGCCGCGAGATGGAATGCCAGGGCCAGAACCAGAAAGACCGCCACCAGAATCTGAACAAACAGGGCCAGCTTGTCCGACTTGGTTAGCTTCTTATCCTGTTCGGCAGCAAAATCTTCGAGAATAGTGCGTACCGATTGAGGGATATCGGCGCCATAACCAAACCACTTGAGTTTTTCCAGCAGGATGCAGGTTGCCAGACCCGCAAACAGAACCGGCATCGTTACCGGGGCCATCAGAACAAAGAACTCGACAAAATCCCAGCCCGCCTTTTGCGCGATCAGCAGGTTTTGTGGTTCTCCCACCAGGGTGCAGACACCGCCCAGCGCGGTGCCCACAGAGCCGTGCATCAGCAGACTGCGCAGAAATGCCCGGAACTGCGCCAGCGCTTCATGGTGGTCGACATGAACTGTTTCATCATCGCCATGATCGTGTGCTTCATGGTGGAACTGTTTGCCGGAGGCTACTTTGTGATACACCGCATAGAAGCCGACACCGACGCTGATCAGTACTGCCGTCACTGTCAGGGCATCGAGAAAGGCCGATAGCAGTGCTGCAAACAGTGAGAACATCAGCGACAGTGCAACTTTGGAGCGGATTTTCAGCAGCAGTTTGGTAAATACCCAGAGCAGCATGTTCTTCATAAAGTAGATGCCTGCTACCATGAACATCAGTAGCAGAATCACTTCCAGGTTGGCTTCCACTTCATGGTAAACCGTCTCAGTGCTTGCCAGGCCGATAATAATCGCTTCCAGAGCGAGTAAGCCGCCCGGTTGAAGCGGATAACATTTTAGTGCCAGAGCCAGAGTGAAGATAAATTCAAAGATCAGCATCCAGCCTGTTACTACAGGTCCAACGGTGAACAGAAGAATCGGGTTAAGTATCAGAAAAAGTACAATGGCCTGTTTATACCAGATAGGTGAGTTGCCAAGGAAGTTCTTAATAAGCGCCTGGGTTGTGGTCATCGATACGGGGTCCTGTGCCAATTCGGGCCTGTGGAAAGTTTCTGTGCATCATGCTAAATGTAGTGATTACAGTCTTTCCAATGTAAGTTAAGTAGTGAATGTTATTATGATTTTGACGTAGATTAGCAGGAGTTTTGTTAAATCAAAAGTCTGCTTAACCTGTTAAGAGTACCCTAGTTTTCAGGTGACATATATGCCTGAAATCACTGTTTATTGGTCTGTTTTTGCTTAGGTTCAACAAATATTATGGAAATTGAATATATTTATTCATCGGGACACCGGGTTTGGTCTGATCTGCAGGGGCGTTGGATTTTTACTCAGCCCTGTTGCGACCACAACCTCGCTCTGGAAGAGTATGATCTGACTTTATTGCCGCAACAGCAGGTAAAACTGCTTATCATGCCTGAGGAAGTGTTGCCCCATGAAACCCCGGGTTTACAGCTGCGGCAACTGCTGTCCCGCTCAGAAGAGTCGATGTTTCCACTGCTATCGCGAGCAGCCCAGGTGACAACCTGGAGTCGCGATCACAACTTCTGCCCCCGTTGCGGAGATGCATTGCGTCATCACCATCAGGACCTGGCCAAGCAGTGTGATGGTTGTGGCCTGACTCAGTATCCCAGACTCTCCCCCTGCATTATCACGCTGGTGACCCGCGGTGAGTATTGCATACTGGCGCAGGGAGTTCGATTCACTGAGCCCAGATTCAGCACCCTGGCGGGGTTTATTGAAGCGGGGGAAAGTGCTGAAGATGCCCTGGCTCGAGAGGTCAGAGAGGAGGTGGGTGTGGAGGTTTCCAATATCCGCTATCACTGCAGTCAGTCCTGGCCCTTTCCTCATTCGCTGATGCTGGGCTTTTTTGCCGATTATGTATCCGGGGAGATCGTGCCAGAGCCGGGAGAGATAGTCGATGCGCGCTGGTTCCACTACAGTGAGCTGGATGAGGCACCTATTCCTCCGCCGTTTACCATATCCCGCCAGTTGATTGATGAGTTCGTAAAGCGCTGCAGAGCAGGGGATTAACCGCGTTTATCTTTACTGAAGTACTTACCCAGCTGTGTTGCCAGCATCACATTGCCTTCGGCCCTGAGTTTGCCGGTGAGGTAGGCGCTCATGCCATCCTTCTCACCCGTGACCACACGGATAAAGGTGTCACTATTGGTGATCAGGGTGATATCAGGGTCGTGATGCTCGCCAAGGGCAACCGTCAGTTGCTGGTCAGCGATAGTGAAATAGAAGTCGTCCGCATCACTCAGTATAAATTGGAATGTGGCCGACACTGCGGAGGTGTTTTCCGGAATAAAGCGACTGGAAAGCTTTTCTATAACCCGGGTGACAGTGATTGCTTCAGACATATTTGATTCAGCTCTCCAATTTTGTATTCAGTGATATTGCCTCGGTGGGTTGTATGGTACATTACCCGACCATAAATCAATATATTGAATTGCCCCCAAGGGCTTAAAGATCTGGAGTGTTAGGTGGTCGATTTTCTGGCAAGTTACGGATTGTTTCTGGCAAAAGCGCTGACAGTGGTCGGTGCTATTATTCTGGTTATTGTTGCCATAGGCGCTGTGGCATCACGGAATAAGCGAGACAGTAAAGAGGGATATCTCAGTATCCACAGCATGAATGAAACGCTGGAGGATATGGAGCACGCACTGAAAGAGGTCGTGCTGGATTCTGAAGTTTATAAGCAGCAACTGAAAGCGGAAGAGAAGCAGGAAAAGCAGGAAGCTAAGGCGCGTAAAAAAGCGCTGAAGAAAACTAAATCCCAGCCTGATGCTGAGCCGGAACGTAAACGGGTTTTCGTACTGGATTTCGATGGTGATATTAAAGCCTCAGAGCTTGAGCCGATGCGTGAAGAGATCACCGCTGTGCTGACCATGGCGACCGAGAAAGATGAAGTGGTTATCCGTCTGGAAAGTCCCGGTGGGATGGTGCACAGCTATGGTCTGGCGTCCTCTCAGCTGGAGCGGATTAAGCAGCGGGGAGTCCCGCTGACAGTGTGTGTCGATAAAGTCGCGGCCAGCGGTGGTTATATGATGGCTTGCCTGGCGGACAAGATTGTAGCAGCGCCGTTCTCGATACTCGGATCGATTGGTGTGGTGGCACAATTGCCCAATTTTCACCGTTTATTAAAAAAGCATGATATTGACTATGAAGTGCTGACGGCGGGTGAGTATAAACGCACCCTGACGGTGATGGGGGAGAATACTGAAAAGGGCCGGCAGAAATTTATTGAAGATCTGGAAGATACCCATAGTCTGTTCAAAGAGTTTGTTGGCGAGTTCCGGCCTCAGGTTGATCTTGAAAAAGTAGCAACCGGTGAAGTTTGGTTTGGACGGCGAGCGCTGGAAGTCAATCTGATTGATGAGATCTCTACCAGCGATGAATATCTGACCCAGGCGTGTGAAGACGCCGATGTCTATACGGTCCGGTATGAGTATAAGAAGACCCTGCAAGATCGTCTCTCTGATATGTCGATTAAAACAACTGACACCCTTTTTACGAAATGGGCAGGACGTATTCTAAACTCCCATTTATTAGCTAAGTAACCAAAATGGTAAGGGAAATGCCAGCATTTATCTGATTGTCGCTTATAATCATATTGTAAAAGTTTCAAACATATGAAGCGGATTTTGTCAGGATGATTCTGATGGGATTCGCGACCCGGCTAAGGGAGCGTTAATGCGACAGTCTGCAACCGCAAGGAAAATATTGTTATCCGCCGAAGCGCTGTTTGCTGAACAGGGGTTTGCTGAAACGACAATGCGGGAGATTACCAGTGCTGCAAAAGTTAATCTGGCAGCGGTAAATTACCATTTCGGTTCTAAAAAAGGTCTGATTACAGCGGTCGCTGAAAAATATCTGACCCCGCTGGTGTCAAATCTTCAGGATTCACTCAGTGAACGTCAGGCGGATATAAAAGGTGGCACCATTACAGCGCAAGAGCTTTTAGAGATACTGATGCGCACACTGCTGCAACTGGGTAAGTCCAGGCAGTTTGCGTTACCGGTCTTTATGCGCCTGCTGGAGCTGATCTATATGAAAAACCAGCAAGAGCTGCGCGATGCTATGCTGGCCCGTCACCGGGATTCCTTTTCAGTTTTTATTGAGTTGTTGCGTAAAGATGCAGCGGTCATGGAGGATGAAGAGTTTTTCTGGCGCTTGCACTTCCTGATGGGGTCGATCATTTTTACTTTGTCTAATTTTCAGACTCTGGTGGCGATAGAGATGCGCGAATTCGAGCGCAGTGCTGAGGTCGAACGTACTCTGCATCGCATGATTCCCGTGCTGGTGGCTGGCCTGCAAGCACGTGCGGAGCATACCCCGTTCACCCGTATCTAGGGATGTAAGCCGGTTTATGTTTATCCGGATTTCAATAATTCATCAGCGTCTGGAAGTGTGGCAGGACGCTGAGTGTGTGGTGGACTATCCGGTCTCAACCGCTCTGAACGGCCCCGGTGAGCAAAAAAACAGTGGCTGCACGCCCCGTGGTAAACACTTGGTACGCGCCAAAATTGGTGCAGGAAAACCACTTAATACTGTTTTTGTCGGTCGTCGTGATACGGGGGAAACTTACTCGGCCGATTTAGCTCGTCGCTATCCCCAGCGGGACTGGATTCTGACCCGCATTCTCTGGTTGTCTGGCTGTGAAATAGGTCGCAATCGGTTGTCCAGCGTTGATACAATGCAGCGCTATATATACATTCACGGTACACCTGACAGTGAACCCATGGGACAGCCTCTGTCTCATGGGTGTATCCGTATGCGTAATAACGATATAGCGGAGCTGTTTGAGCGTGTCAGTGTCGGTACCCTGGTTTTCATAGAGTAGTTCTAACAGAAGAGAAAAAAGCAATGTCTGGAGCATTGATGCTGGACATCGCCGGTCTGAGTCTGACAGAGGATGATAAAAGCCTTTTGAAGAACCCTCAGGTGGGCGGTCTTATCCTGTTTAGCCGGAATTATCACTCCCCGCAGCAATTATCTGATCTGATTCAGGAAGTTCGCCTTTGTGCGCCGCAGCTGCTGATCGCTGTTGATCAGGAAGGGGGACGGGTGCAGCGCTTTCGCGATGGTTTTACCCGGTTGCCGCCAATGTCTGTTCTGGGAACACTATACAGTCAGGACCGGGATAATGCAGTGACAGTGGCGACGGAACTGGGCTGGCTGATGGCTGCCGAGTTGATCAGCTATGGTATCGATATCAGTTTTGCGCCGGTACTGGATCTTGATTTTGGCGTTAGCCAGGTGATTGGAGACCGGGCGTTCTCCGGCAGTCCTGAAACCGTCACGGCGTTAGCAGGAGCCTTCATTGACGGTATGCGCCAGGCAGGCATGGCATCCACAGGTAAACACTTTCCCGGGCATGGCTGGGTGGTTGCGGATTCTCATCTCGACGTTCCCGTTGATGAGCGTAGTCTGGAGGAGATTGAAGCGCAGGATCTGATCCCCTTTACCCGGTTAATACAGCAGGGACTGGATGCAGTGATGCCCGCTCATGTGATCTATCGCCAGGTGGATGATCGGCCGGCGGGTTTTTCATCCTACTGGATTGGTCAGCGGCTGCGCGCCGGGATGCAGTTTGATGGGGTTGTTTTCAGTGATGATCTGACCATGGAAGGTGCCAGTGTTGCCGGCAGTTTTGAGGCTCGTGCAGCGCAGGCGCTGGATGCGGGTTGCGACATGCTGCTGGTATGTAATAATCGTTCTGCTGCGCTGCAGGTGCTGGGCTATCTGGAGCAACTGGAGCATCCGGGGTCAAAGCGTATTAAGCGCATGAAAGCAGTACACAGTTATTGTTTTGATGATATTCGCAGCACTGCGCGCTGGCAGCGCGCCACAGGTTTAGCTAATCAGTTAGTCAATATTCATTAGATCTATTGGAGCGATGTCATGCAGGAGCAGCTTGCGCAAATTTTCACACAGCTGGGATTAACCGGCTATGCTGAGGCCTGGGTTTTGCAGGTGTTTGTCGTGGTTTTCCTCACCATGTTGGCAAATTTCATCTCCAATCGCCTGTTTCGGCGGTTAGAAGCTCAGCTGCAAAAAACCCGTAATATCTGGGATGACATTTTACTCTATGCCGCGCGTCGTCCCATTGCGCTGTTAATCTGGGTGTTGGGCCTGAGCCTGGCATTTGAGCTGGCAGATCCCGGTGCTGATTCCGTATTGGTCGGGCTGGTCGATCCGCTGCGCAGAGTGATGGTGATAGTGATGATCGCCTGGTTCCTGATCCGCTTTATCAGTCAGGCAGAAGGGGTGTTGGTGTCGGATGATAAAGTAAAGAATCCGATGGATGAGACCACCGTGAGCGCGCTGGGTAAACTATTGCGGCTGTCGATTATTATTACTGCGGTTTTAGTGGTGCTACAGAGCTTCGGTTACAGCATTTCTGGTGTATTGGCGTTCGGTGGTATCGGTGGTATTGCGGTGGGTTTTGCTGCCAAGGATCTGCTGGCAAATTTCTTTGGCGGCCTGATGATCTATCTCGACCGGCCCTTCAAAGTGGGTGATTGGGTGCGTTCGCCAGATAAAGAGATCGAAGGTACGGTGGAAGATATCGGCTGGCGGCTGACCTGTATCCGTACCTTTGATAAACGGCCGCTGTATGTGCCTAATGGCACCTTTGCAAGTATCTCGCTGGAGAACCCTTCACGCATGACTAACCGCCGTATCTATGAAAAGATCGGTCTGCGTTATGAGGATTCAGCTCGCATAGAGGGGGTGATTAATGATGTCAGGGAGATGCTGATTAATCATCCGGAGATCGATGATAGTCAGACTCTGATTGTTAATCTCAATAGTTTTGCCCCCTATTCGCTGGAGTTTTTTATCTATACCTTTACCAAAACGACCAATTGGGTGCACTTTCATCAGGTTAAGCAGGATGTGATGGGGCAGATTATTCGCATCGTGCATGAGCACGACGCAGACTTTGCGTTTCCAACACAAACCATTCATCTGGAGAATGAAGAGCCTCAGCCTGATCCGGTTTAATCATTGTGACAGAGGCACCTCTGGTGTCTCTTTTTTTGCCCGGCAGGGTGATGGAGAAAGATAAGTGGCTTTAGAACAGAGTGAGTTAGACCGGGTTGCAGGATTGGATGCGGAGCAGCGCTTCGACTATATGATCCACCGCGTAGTTGAAACCGGAGAGGTCTGGATTCTCACAGACGCCCACGGCAGCGTGATGCTGAATACTGATGATGAGGATTGTGTGCCGGTTTGGCCGGATCTGGAATATGCTGAGCAGTGGGCAACCGGCGAGTGGTCTGATTGTGAGGCGATGCCCATTACCCTTAAGCAGTGGAACCATCGCTGGACACCGGGTCTGGAAGAGGATGGTTTTGCTGTGGTGGTGTTTCCGCTCCCGGGTAGCGGAGGGGAAGAGGACGGTCTGGTGGTCTGGCCTGAAGAGCTTGATATGATGCTGACCCGGGAAGTAAAACGGTCGCGCAAACGATAATCTGATTCAGTCAGCCGGAGTATCGTTTCCGGCTGTTGTGATGTAAAAACGGAGCGAACGCTCCGTTTTTTTATTTAACTGGCGATATCTTCACCAGCATGCCGAACAGGGGGTGGTCAATATAGTGCAGCTCATTGCTGCGCATCCGTCGGGCGCTCTCCATCTCCACCGTGAGAAAGTCTGGGATAGTGGTTTGTGTCAGGTAACGATTGCCATTGGCGCTGGTGCCTTCAGGCTGATCTGTCGGCGTTTCAGTCATAGACGCATCACTCAGCGGTGTCTCATCTGCCGGGGTTGGGCCGGCAGAGGGTTTTAGCAGCATCTGACTTTCTGTTGGGCTGAGTCTGCGGCTATGAAACAGGTCGCTACGAAAATGCAGATAGCGACCTTTATCAATAGAGATATAGCCATCCAGCTCATACAGGCCGTTGTCGAGTATCTCTCCGCCGTTGATTCTGACTACGTGCCGGTTCTTGACTTCGCCGACCGGTTGAATCCAGGCTTCATGGAAGAGCACCCGGTAGAGTGAGCTGCGTCTCAGGCTGGCCTGTTTGCCACTCAGTGACAGTGACGATTTTGGCAGACGGGTGAAATAGCCGATCTTCTGCCCCTGCTGATTGTATTCCAGCGCGCGGCTGCGACGTGGCGGAATGGTGTCGATAAGAGGCCAGATCTCATCACCGAGAGTATCCGAAGACTGATGGCTGAAAATCAGCAGCTCGACCTTATAATCAGAGGTGTCGGCCTGGACTGCGTTGCTGTTAAACAGGATCAGGGTCAGAACCAGTAGGATCCCTGAAGTAAGCTTGGTCATTATGAATTCCCGGTCAATTGCTGGAGTAGCTGTTCTACAGCTTGAAAACGCTGCTCTATTTTATCCATCTTCAGGGTGAACTTCAGCTGACTGGCGCCGCCAAACTGAAATTTTTGTGGTTGTTGTTGCACCAGTTGCACCAGTTTAAAGGGATCAACCACAGTATCGGCGTCAAAATCGATTCGTCCTCCACTTTCGCCGGCATCAATTTTGGTGATGCCGAGCTGTTCACACTGCAGTTTCAGTAGTGTCTGACGGAACAGGTTTTTGGTCTGCTCAGGTAGTATGCCGAAGCGGTCGATCATTTCGATCTGCAGCTCTTTGAGCTCGGTTTCACTTTTGCCATTGGCTATCCGTTTATACATGATCAGACGGTTGTGAACGTCCGGCAGGTATTCATCCGGGATGAGTGCCGGAACACGCAGGTTGATCTCTATGCCCTGTTTCAGAGGTGCATCCAGGTTAGGTGTTTTCCCTTCGCGGATCGCTTCTACCGCCTGCTCCAGCATCTCCAGATAAAGAGAGAAGCCAACGTTCTGAATCTGACCACTCTGGCCTTCACCCAGTAGTTCACCAGTGCCGCGAATCTCCATATCATGAGTCGCGAGGGTGAAGCCTGCGCCAAGTTCATCGGCGCTGGTAATCGCTTCCAGTCGCTTAACGGCATCGCTGGTCATCGCTTTAGGGTGGGGTGTCATCAGGTAGGCGTAGGCCTGATGGTGTGAGCGGCCAACCCGGCCCCGTAGCTGGTGAAGCTGTGCCAGACCAAACTTATCAGCCCGATCAATAATGATGGTGTTGGCGTTGGGTACATCGATGCCGGTTTCGATGATGGTGGTGCAGACCAATACATTAAAGCGTTTGTGATAGAAATCAGACATCACCTGTTCAAGCTCACGTTCGCGCATCTGGCCATGGCCGATGCCCACCCGTGCTTCGGGCACCAGTTCATGTATCTCGGCAGCGGTCTGTTCAATGTCCTTAACTTCATTATGCAGGTAGTACACCTGTCCGCCACGTAGCAGTTCCCGCAGAATAGCTTCTTTTTTCAGCGCTTTATCTGCCTGTCGCACAAATGTTTTCACCGACAGTCGCCGGGCTGGCGGGGTTGCGATAATCGACAGATCGCGGATGCCTGACATTGCCATATTGAGGGTGCGGGGTATCGGCGTTGCTGTCAGGGTGAGAATATCAACCTCCGAGCGGAGGGATTTGAGACGCTCTTTCTGTTGTACCCCAAAGCGATGCTCCTCATCGATAATCAGCAGACCCAGATCGCTGAAGCGGATATCACCCTGGAGCAGTTTATGGGTGCCGATAACGATATCTGTTTTGCCCTCTGTCAGGGATTTGAGTACCGCATTGCTCTCTTTGCCGGAACGAAACCGGGAGATCAGTTCAACATTAACCGGCCAGTCAGCAAAGCGGTCGCGAAAGTTTTCGTAATGCTGCTGTGCCAGCAGGGTGGTTGGTACCAGAATGGCGACCTGCTTATTGCTCTGAACCGCCATAAATGCGGCTCGCATCGCCACTTCGGTTTTGCCGAAACCTACATCACCACACACCAGCCGGTCCATCGGTTGTTCCGATTGCATGTCTTTGATGACTGCCTGGATGGCGTTGGCCTGATCGACGGTCTCTTCGAAGGGAAATGCGGCGCTGAAGCTGGCGTAATGCTCGTCCGGTGAATCAAACTGATGGCCTCGCCGGGCGGCGCGGCGGGCATAAATATCGAGGAGCTCCGCGGCGGTATCACGGACTTTCTCGGCAGCCTTACGGCGCGCTTTGCTCCACTGCTCAGTGCCGAGGCGATGCAGAGGCGCCAGTTCATCGCCCGCCCCGGAATAACGGCTGATCAGGTGTAGCGAGGTGACCGGGACGTAAAGGTTAGCCTCGTTGGCGTATTCAAGTTTGAGGAACTCTGAGGTTTGTGAGTCCAGTTCCAGGGTTACCAGGCCGCGATACCGGCCGACGCCGTGATCGATATGCACCACCGGTGCGCCGATATTCAGTTCGGTCAGATTTTTAATGATCTGATCAGACTGCTCCTGTTCCCGGGAGCGACGCCGACGCTGAAAAACCTGATGACCAAACAACTGGGTTTCGGTGATCAGATGAAAGCGGTCCGGCGCACTGAGTCCCTGCTCCAAAGGGAAGATGCAGATGTTGACCGGGTAGCCATCGTCTAGAAACTGTTGCAGGTTATCTACCGGGTGAGGTTTGATCCTGATACGCCCGAGCAGCTCTATCAGCGCCTCGCGGCGGCCTGCGGATTCGGCACAAAACAGTACCCGGTCGCGGGTCTCTGAGAGAAAGCTCTCAACGGCAGCTAACGGGCGGGCTGACTGCGCATTGATGGTCAGTTCAGGTGGCTCCGTCAGGGGCAGATTGTAGCGGCCAGACTCTGGCCGGGCCTGGGTCTTACCCTGTTGCAGCTGAATGCGCTGCATCTTTTTCAGTGTACCAAACAGCTCGTTGGCCGGAATAAACAGTCTGTCCGGTGGCAGAATAGGGCGTTCGATATCATAGCGGCGCTCTTCATAGCGCTCCTGGACTTCCTGCCAGAACTGGTTGCAGTGATCTTCCAGGTCGGTTTCGGTGACAATCAGTACGTTATCGGGTAGATAGTCGAACAGGGTCGCGCTGGTATCAAAGAATAGCGGCTGATAGTACTCAATTCCGGGAGGACTGATGCCATCATTAACATCCTGATAAACGGAGCAGCGCTTATAATCGACATCGAAGGTTTCCCGCCAGCGCTGTTTGAAGTTGCGGATCGAGAGTTCGTCGAAAGGGAACTCTTTAGCAGGCAATACACGGATCTTATCGACCTTGTCGATTGAGCGCTGACTTTCAGGGTCGAAGCTGCGCAGGGTATCCACTTCATCATCAAATAGCTCGATGCGATAGGGGGTATTGCTGCCCATTGGAAAGATGTCGATGATGGCGCCGCGAATGGCAAATTCACCGTGTTCATAAACGGTTTCAGTGAGGTGGTATCCCGCATCTGAGAGTTTGCGACGCATCTCATCCAGATTGAGGGACTGACCCTGATCAAGAATAAGCGAATTACCATCCAGAAAACGTTGTGGTGCGACTCTCTGCATCAGCGTGCTGGCCGGGATAATCAGTACGCCGCGCTGCATCTGTGGCAGTCGGTAGAGGGTATTCAGACGCTCTGAGATGATATCCTGATGCGGAGAAAAATTATCGTAAGGCAGGGTTTCCCAGTCGGAAAACAGCATGCATTCGATTCTGTTGTTGCCATAAAAGCCGATTTCAGACTGAAGCCGGGAGGCGCCGTCACTGTCGTTGGTAATACAGAGAATCAGCCCGGGATGCTGCTCGGCAATCTCGGTAGCCAGCATGCCACGGCTGCTGCCGGAGAGATTGCCGATCCGCCGGATATCACCGGCTGTTCGGGGTAACTGATATTCTTGTTTAAACACTGACAACAAACTCCATGAGCTGATACGGGCCTCTGTTCAACGCGCGACAGGGGATATGGGCGCTTATCTTACGGAGCGTGAGACAAAAGTACAGTCTCTGATGCGACTGTCCTAAGGTGTGGCATTTCTGTCTTATTCTGTCATCAGGGTTACATTAATCTGAAATATAGCCCTAAAGTGTAGTGTTTCAGATTTGCTCACAGGGAGGGAAAAGGTGATAATGCGCCCAGCAAAAATTGACTGCTATATTGACTACTACCTTTTTGGAGTGAGCCGTGAGCCAAGATAAAGTGTTAGCTGACTGGAAAGGTCGCGAAGCATTAGCTGAAGAGATGATCCCTTTAGTTGGTCGTCTGTACCGTGACAAGAACGTTGAGACCTCTGTGTATGGTCGTCTTATCATCAAGCGTTCAGTTGTTGATGTGATAAAAGCACACCGCTATGTGCGTCAGGTTGAGGATAAGGAGTTGTCTGTTTGTGACACCCATCCTGTTCTGACTGCTCTGGATAAGATTGATGTTAAGAGTGCGCATGTTGATGTGGGCAAACTGGCAGTCAAATTCCAGCAGGAAGGCAATGGCGCATCGATGGAAGAGTTTCTGGCGGCTGAGCTGGCACCTGCTATTGGTGGTGCAGCCTCAGAGCCAACCGATGTTGTGTTGTATGGTTTTGGCCGTATTGGTCGTTTGTTGGCGCGTCTGCTGATTGAACGTACTGGTGGTGGGCAATCTCTGCGTCTGCGGGCGATTGTTGTGCGCAAAGGCAAAGCATCTAATGATCTTGAAAAGCGTGCCAGCCTGCTGCGTCGCGATTCTGTTCATGGTTCATTCCGCGGCACTATCCAGGTGGATGAGGAAAATCAGGCGATTATCGCAAACGGTAACCTGATCAAAGTGATCTACTCTGATGGTCCTGATCAGGTTGACTACACCCAATACGGTATCAACAATGCACTGGTGCTGGATAATACCGGTATCTGGCGTGATGAAGCAGGTCTCTCACTGCATCTTAAATCTAAAGGTGTTGCCAAGGTTGCACTGACTGCACCGGGTAAAGGGATTAAAAATATCGTTATGGGTGTAAACCACGGCGATATCGACGATAGCGATACTATCCTGTCGGCCGCATCCTGCACCACAAACGCTATCTCCCCTGTGCTGAAAGCGATCGATGCAAAGTTTGGCGTTACCAATGGTCACGTAGAGACCGTTCACGCGTACACCAACGATCAGAACCTGATTGATAACTATCATAAGGGTGATCGTCGTGGTCGTGCTGCGGGTCTGAACATGGTTATCACTGAGACGGGTGCCGCCAAAGCGGTTTCCAAAGCGCTGCCTCAGCTGGAAGGTAAGCTGACCGGTAATGCGATCCGTGTGCCTACGCCTAACGTATCGATGGCGATTCTGAATCTGAACCTTGATAAAGGCACTACCAAGGAAGAGCTGAACAGCTATCTGCGTGATATGGCGCTGCACTCTCCGTTACAGAAGCAGATCGACTACAGCAACTCTCCAGAAGCGGTTTCTTCCGATTTTGTTGGTTCGCGTGCAGCCGGTGTGGTTGATGCGCTGGCTACGATTGCAGAAGGCAATCGCTGTGTCCTGTACGTGTGGTATGACAATGAGTTTGGTTACAGTTGTCAGGTGATTCGTATGGCTCAGCGTATGGCTAAATGTACCCTGCCTGCATTCCCTAAAGCTAAGGTCTGATAAGACTTTAGACTAACTAAAAGCCGCCCTAACAGGCGGTTTTTTATTGGGTTTTTCTTTATATTCATTAAAAGTATATTCTTATACCTTAAAGTTCTATCAATGCTTTGCGATTAATGACCTAAAAGTCACCTTTAGTGGTCGCTCTTGTAGAAAAATTACCTCCCGATCTTTATACTTAACCGGTTTTTGGGTTGGGGTTATCCCATCCTTTGTAGGGTTTTTGCTTTGGTTTGTAACATCCGGGGACAATGTTGCAGAGTCGGAGGCATTGCGCTCTGCGGGAGGGGATCCTGAAAAAATTATAATAGAGATTGGGTGAGGCGGATGATCAAGATCAAACAGGGTCTGGATCTACCTATAACAGGCGCACCTGAACAGACTGTTTCGGCAGCTGTTGAGGTTAAGTCTGTCGCCGTGATCGGCTTCGATTATCCAGGCATGAAGCCTACGATGCGGGTCAAGGTGGGAGATCGGGTAAAACTCGGTCAAGTGATCTTTTCCGATAAGAAAACGGAAGGTGTTGATTTTACAGCACCAGCTGCGGGTGTGATCAAAGAGATCAACCGTGGTGATAGACGGGTTCTGCAATCGGTTGTTGTTGAAGTAGATGGCAACGAAGCGGAACAATTTTCGAAATATGAAGTATCTCAGTTGTCTTCACTGACTGCTGAGCAGGTTCAGGATAATCTGGTTAAGTCCGGTGCCTGGACTGCACTACGTACACGTCCATTTAGCAAGGTTCCGCAGCCGGGCACACAGCCTGCGTCGATCTTTGTTACTGCGATTGATACAAATCCTCTGGCTGCAAATCCGGAAGTGGTTATCGCTGAGCAGGCGGAAGCTTTTGCTAATGGTCTGACAGTGTTAACTCGTCTGACCGAAGGTAAAGTGTTTCTCTGTAAAGCTGAGGGAGCAAATATTCCTGCCGCTGAAGGTGTTACGGTCGAAGAGTTTGCCGGTAAACACCCAGCGGGTAATGCGGGTACGCATATTCACTTCCTTGATCCGGTGTCTGCGACAAAAACTGTCTGGACCATCGGCTATCAGGATGTTATTGCATTCGGTAAATTATTCACGACCGGTGAACTGTTTACTGATCGGGTAGTCGCTGTAGCGGGTCCTCAGGTGAAGCAGCCAGCACTGCTGCGCACCCGTTTGGGGGCGAATCTGGATGAGCTGCTGGCGGGCCGTACTGAAGGTGAAAATAACCGGGTGATCAGCGGCTCTGTATGGAATGGTCGTAAGGCTGCAGGTCCTATGGGCTACCTTGGCCGATACGCTTCCCAGGTGACTGTTCTGGAAGAGGGTGATCAGCGTGAATTGCTGGGCTGGATCGTACCGGGTGCGAACAAATTCTCTGTACTGAATATGTTCCTGTCCAAACTGAGCCCGTCTAAGAAGTTTGACTTCACTACGACCACCAACGGTTCAGAACGGGCCATGGTGCCGGTGGGGCAGTTCGAAGAGCTGATGCCGCTGGATATTCTTCCGACGCAGCTGTTGCGTGCCCTGGTCACCGGGGATGTCGTTCATGCGATGGCACTTGGGTGTCTCGAGCTTGACGAAGAAGACCTCGCGCTGTGCACATTTGCCTGTCCGGGCAAGTATGAGTATGGCCAAATTCTTCGCGACAATCTGACGCGTATAGAGAAAGAGGCCTGATCATGAGCTTAAGAAATATTCTTGATAAGATGGAGCCGCATTTCCATAAAGGCGGCAAGTATGAAAACTGGTATGCGCTTTATGAAGCTGCGGATACTATTTTCTACACTCCGGGTCATGTGACTAAGACTGCAGCTCATGTACGTGACGCTGTCGATCTGAAGCGGATTATGATTCTGGTTTGGATGTGTACTTTTCCGGCGGTTTTCTTCGGTATGTACAACGTTGGCCATCAGGCAAATACTGCGATGGCGGCACTGGGTATTACTGATCCGACTACCTGGCAGGGGGCTATTGCAGGTGCCCTGACCAGCTTCAACCCTGATAGTCTGTGGGATAATATCATCCACGGTGCAGCCTACTGGTTGCCTATCTACATGGTTACCTTTGTCGTGGGTGGCTTCTGGGAAGTGTTGTTCGCAATGAAGCGTGGACATGAAGTCAACGAAGGTTTCTTCGTGACCTCTATTCTGTTCTCGCTGATTCTGCCGCCAACGATTCCGTTATGGCAGGTTGCTCTGGGCATCAGCTTTGGTGTTGTGATTGGTAAAGAGGTTTTCGGTGGTACCGGTAAAAACTTCCTTAACCCTGCACTCACCGCCCGTGCGTTCCTGTTCTTTGCCTATCCTGCGCAGATGACAGGTGATGCGATCTGGACCGCTGTCGATGGTTTCTCCGGTGCGACCCCTCTGGGTCTGGCTGCTGCGGGTGGTGTTGACGCGATCCTGGCGCAGAATATCACCTGGTTCGATGCCTTTATCGGTAATATCCAGGGTTCTGTGGGTGAGGTTTCAACCTTTGCTATTGCGCTGGGCGGCCTGGTGATGCTGATTGCCAAAGTTGCTGCATGGCGGATTGTCGCTGGTGTTTTTCTGGGTATGACCGCGATGGCAACTCTGCTGAATCTCATCGGTTCTGACACCAATCCTATGTTTGCACTGCCGTTCTACTGGCATATGGTGCTGGGTGGTTTCGCATTTGGTATGTTCTTTATGGCAACCGATCCGATCTCTGCATCTATGACCAATAAAGGTAAGTGGTACTTCGGAGCACTGATCGGGGTGATGGTTATACTTATCCGTGTGGTTAACCCAGCATTCCCTGAGGGTATGATGCTGGCGATCCTGTTCGGTAACCTGTTTGCACCACTGATCGATAACTTTGTCGTGCAGGCAAACATCAAGCGGAGGGCGATGCGCAATGTCAGCGAGTAAAGATTCTATCGGTAGAACAATTACCGTAGCTGTTTTGCTGTGTGTGGTCTGCTCTGTGGTTGTATCTGCAGCAGCGGTGTTACTCAAGCCGAAACAGATTGCCAATAAAAACCTTGACCGTCAGACCAACATCCTGGCTGCGGCGGGTATTCCTACTGCCGGCAAGGATGTTCAGGCGGTTTTTGATCAGTTGATCGAAAAGCGCTTTGTAGATCTGAGCAGCGGTAAGTTTACTGAGGTCAGTGATCCGGCCCGTTATGATGCCCGTAAGGCGGCAAAAGAAGCGGATACCGGTGTTAAGCTGAGTCGTCAGGAAGATATCGCCTCTATCAAATATCAGGCAAAAGTGATGCCTGTTTATCTGGTGAAAAGTGATTCACCAAAAGGGTTTGATAAAGTGATCCTGCCGGTACACGGGTATGGTCTCTGGTCAACGCTGTATGGATTTCTGGCACTTGAGTCAGATCTGAATACCGTGGTGGGTCTGGGCTTCTATTCTCACGCTGAAACACCAGGCCTGGGTGGCGAAGTTGATAACCCTAACTGGAAAGCGCTGTGGCCTGGTAAACAGGTTTATCCAGAGGGTTCCATGAAGCCTGAGCTGGGGCTGATTAAAGGTAGTGTTGATCCGGCTTCGCCTAAAGCGAAATTCCAGGTTGATGGTTTATCAGGTGCTACACTGACCAGCCGTGGTGTCACAAATCTGGTTCACTTCTGGATGGGTGAAAATGGTTATGCACCATTCTTGTCTAATCTGAAAGCAGGGGGGGCGTAAATTATGTCTCAAGTTAAAGATGTCCTGTTAGGACCGATTTTTAACAATAACCCGATTGGTCTGCAGATTCTGGGTATCTGTTCCGCGCTGGCGGTAACATCAAACCTGGGGACTGCATTTGTAATGGCCTTGGCGGTAACCGTTGTTACTGCATTTTCCAACCTGTTTATCTCGATTATCCGTAATCAGATGCCGAGTAGTATCCGGATCATCTGTCAGATGGCGATTATCGCCTCGCTGGTAATCGTGGTAGATCAGATTCTGAAAGCGTACGCGTATGAAATATCGAAGCAGCTGTCAGTATTTGTTGGTCTGATCATTACTAACTGTATCGTTATGGGACGTGCTGAAGCGTTCGCAATGAAGAACCCTCCGATGATCTCCTTCCTGGATGGTATCGGTAACGGTCTGGGTTACGGTGTGGTACTGCTGTTTGTCGGTACTATCCGTGAGCTGTTTGGTGCCGGTAAGCTGTTTGGTATCGAAATCCTGCCACTGGTCACCGATGGCGGCTGGTATCAGGCTAACGGTCTGCTGCTGCTTCCACCGAGCGCGTTCTTTATCATTGGCATGTTTATCTGGCTGATTCGTACCTTTAAGAAAGATCAGGTCGAAGCACCGGAGTTTGAGCTGGCCAAGAACTCTCAGAAGGAGGCTGTGTAATGGAACAGTATATCAGCCTAGCCGTTAAGGCGGTCTTTGTTGAAAATATGGCGCTGGCCTTCTTCCTCGGGATGTGTACATTCCTGGCGATCTCTAAGAAGGTGCAGACGGCTATCGGTCTGGGTATTGCGGTTATCGTGGTTCTGGCGATCACCACCCCGATCAACAACCTGATCTTCAATCTGTTGCTGCGTGAAGGAGCACTGGCCTGGGCCGGTTATCCTGATGTTGATCTCAGCTTCCTGGGGTATATCTCCTATATCGGTGTAATCGCTGCGATTGTACAGATTCTGGAGATGTTCCTGGATAAGTATGTACCGGCACTGTACAACGCGTTGGGTGTATTCCTGCCGCTGATTACCGTGAACTGTGCCATCATGGGTGCTGCTCTGTTCATGGTTGAGCGTGACTACACCTTTGGTGAGTCCGTTGTTTATGGTACCGGTGCGGGTGTTGGCTGGGCGCTGGCGATTGCCACCCTGGCAGGTATCCGTGAAAAACTTAAATACAGCGACGTACCGGAAGGTTTGCGTGGCCTGGGCATCACCTTCATCACTGTGGGTCTGATGTCTCTGGGTTTCATGTCTTTCTCCGGCGTGCAGCTGTAATTGCTGTCGCATGATCAACTAAAGAAGGATTAAGCTAATGAATGCAGAAATCGTTCTCGGCGTTGTCATGTTTACCGCGGTGGTGCTTGCACTGGTCGCGGTAATTCTGGCAGCCCGTTCAAAACTGGTTAGCAGTGGTGATGTCACCATCACCATTAATGATGATCCGGACAAGAGCGTTACTGTTCCTGCCGGTGATAAGCTGCTTCAAACTCTGTCTAACGCCGGTATCTTTGTGCCTTCCGCCTGTGGCGGCGGTGGTACCTGTGCGCAGTGTAAGTGTCAGGTGCTTGATGGAGGCGGTTCTATGCTGCCGACTGAGGAGTCTCACTTTACCATGCGTGAAGCGAAAGAGGGCTGGCGCCTGTCCTGTCAGGTGGCTGTGAAGCAGGATATGAATATCGAGCTCGAAGAGGAGATCTTTGGTGTTAAGAAGTGGGAGTGTACGGTTGAATCTAACCCTAACGTTGCCACTTTCATCAAAGAGCTGACCCTGCGTCTGCCGGGAGGTGAGAACGTGGACTTCCGGGCCGGTGGTTATGTTCAGCTGGAGTGTCCTCCTCACGAAGTGCACTACAAAGACTTCGATATCGAAGAGGAATATCGTGGGGACTGGGATAAGTTTGATCAATGGCGTTATGTATCGAAAGTGGATGAAACCACGATCCGTGCATACTCCATGGCAAACTATCCGGAAGAGCGCGGTGTTGTTAAATTCAATATCCGTATCGCGTCTCCACCTCCGGGTACCGATGTGCCTCCGGGTAAGATGTCTTCCTACGTATTCAGCCTCAAACCGGGCGATAAGATTACCGTGTACGGACCGTTTGGTGAGTTTTTTGCCAAGGATACCGATAACGAGATGGTCTTTATCGGCGGTGGCGCGGGTATGGCACCCATGCGGTCTCATATCTTCGATCAGCTGAAGCGTCTGAACTCTAAGCGTAAGATCTCCTTCTGGTATGGTGCCCGCTCACTGCGTGAGTGCTTCTACAATGAGGAGTACGATAAGCTTCAGGAGGAAAATGACAACTTCAAGTGGCATCTGGCCCTGTCAGATCCTCAGCCTGAAGATAACTGGGATGGTATGACTGGTTTCATCCATAATGTGTTGTACGAAAACTATCTGAAGGACCATGAGGCTCCGGAAGATTGCGAGTACTACATGTGTGGACCTCCCATGATGAATGCTGCAGTTATTCAGATGCTGGTTGATCTGGGTGTTGAGCGTGAAAATATCTTCCTCGACGACTTTGGTGGCTGATCATTGATGTCTGAAATAACCAGACAAGTCATTAAACGGCCGGCAGCTCTGCTGCTGGCCGCTTTGTTTTTCATGTTTGCACTCCTTAGTGGGTGTAGCAAACAACCTCAGATTGTCAGCCATCAGGGGCCGACAATGGGTACCAGCTTCACTGTGAAGTGGGTATCGTCCGATGCTGATATTGATGCAAAACTGCCGGCACAGATTGATCAGTTGCTGGTGCAGGTCAATAACAGTATGTCTACCTATCAGAAGGACTCAGAGCTGAGTCGCATCAACCGGATGCCGGCAGGTGAGGTTGCGACACTATCTGAAGGTCTGACTCAGGTATTAAAAAAAGCTTTAGAGATTAGCGATTCTTCTGGCGGTGCATTTGATGTTACGGTCGGTCCACTTGTTAATCTGTGGGGCTTTGGCCCGGATGGCCGGGTTATCCACGCGCCGGAGGAACAGGAGATTGCTCAGCTGCGTCAGCGGGTAGGCTATCACTATCTCAGGCTTACCGGGAATCAGTTAAATCGTGAGCGTAAAGTCTATATCGATCTTTCAGCAATCGCTAAGGGGTACGGTGTGGATAAAGTAGCCGAACTGCTGGAAAGTAATGGTATTACCGCGTATCTGGTTGAGATCGGTGGTGAACTCAGAGCCAGGGGACTAAAGCCGGACAACAGCCACTGGAAGATCGCCATTGAAGCGCCGGTTTCCGGTGAGCGTAAGGTTCAGCGTATAATTGAAGTGAAAGATGTGGGGATCGCCACATCAGGCGATTACCGTAATTATTTTGAGGAAAACGGTATCCGTTTTTCCCATACAATAGATCCATCTACTGGCAAGCCGATCAGTCATAAGCTGGCGTCCGTTACTGTACTGGCCAGTGACTGTGCGACAGCAGATGCGTTGGCGACGGCGATGATGGTGCTTGGGCCCGAGCGGGCTGAAACCTATGCTGAGCAGCAGGGGGTTGAAGCGCTATTGATTATAAAGTCCGCTGACGGCTTTATTGAAAAGATGACACCGGGATTTAAACACTATCTGGTGGAGTGAGGAAAGTTCTATGAGTACTATGATTTTGTCATTTATCGTTCTGGGTCTGGTGATAGCAGGTATGTCCATCGGCGTTATCATGGGACGTAAACCGATTGCAGGCTCCTGTGGTGGTCTGGCCGCTGTGGGTATCGACGAAGAGTGCCCCATCTGTGGTGGTGATCAGAACAAGTGTGAAGATGAGCAGGACAAGCAGAGTCGTAAAGAGGCTGTTGCCGAACTGGCCTATGAGGCGAAGTCTGGCCACTGAGTAGAATTGAATCTGCTGACTGAATTTTCCAGGCACAGTAAGTTGTCTGTGCCTGCATGTACGGGGTTTGGTTGTCTCGACAAATAATTATCGCAAGAATAACAGTAATAGGGGAAAGTGATGGCTGTATATGACTATGATGTCATTGTAATCGGATCCGGTCCTGCCGGTGAAGGCGCGGCAATGAATGCGGCGAAAAAGGGGCGTCGTGTAGCCGTAATAGAGTCTCAGGATTCAGTGGGTGGTAACTGTACCCATAAAGGCACTATCCCTTCCAAGGCGCTGCGTCACTCAGTCAAGCAGATCATTGAGTTCAACACCAACCCTATGTTCCGTGATATCGGCGAACCTCGCTGGTTTTCCTTTCCTAAAGTGCTTAAGCGTGCCGAAAAAGTTATCTCAAACCAGGTCATGATGCGCACTAATTTCTATGCCCGCAATCGTATAGATCTGTTTTTTGGTCAGGCAGAGTTTGCTGATAAAAATACTGTATTGGTGACGGGTACGGTTAAGGGTAATGAAACCCTGCGGGCTAAAAACATCATTATTGCTACCGGCTCGCGGCCTTATAAGCCGGATGATATCGACTTTAATCATCCGCGTATCTATAACAGCGATACTGTACTGACCCTCAGTCATACTCCCCGGACGCTTATTATTTATGGTGCCGGTGTTATCGGTTCTGAATACGCTTCTATCTTCAGTGGTTTGGGCGTTAAGGTCGATCTTATCGATTCGATGGACCGCCTGTTATCTTTTCTGGATGCTGAGATCTCCGATTCACTGAGTTATCACCTGCGTAATAATGCGGTGAAGATACGCCATAATGAAGTCTATGAAAAAGTTGTCGCTGATGAGCGAGGCGTAACTCTGACGCTGCGTTCAGGCAAAATGATCCGGGCGGATGCTTTTCTCTGGTGTAATGGGCGTAGCGGTAACACCGACATGCTGAAGCTGGAAAATATCGGTCTGGAGGCGAACAGTCGGGGGCAGATTGAGGTCGATGAACACTACCGGACCAAGTCAGAAGGGATCTATGCCTGTGGTGATGTGATCGGCTGGCCTGCGCTGGCATCTGCGGCGCTTGACCAGGGGCGTGCAGCGTCTTCAGATATGCTCAATGCAGAGGATTTCCGTTACATTAATGATGTGCCCACCGGTATCTATACTATTCCAGAGATCAGCTCTATCGGTAAAACCGAGGAGCAACTGACGGAAGAGTGTGTGCCTTATGAAGTTGGACAGGCCTTTTTCAAGGATACCGCCCGTGCGCAGATTTCCGGTGAGCCGGTGGGGATGCTGAAGATTCTGTTCAACCGGGATACGCTGGCAATATTGGGTATCCACTGCTTTGGAGACCAGGCTTCTGAGATCGTACATATCGGTCAGGCGATTATGAATCAGGCGGGCGAAGCGAATACCATAAACTACTTCGTCAACACCACCTTTAACTATCCGACCATGGCAGAAGCCTATCGGGTAGCAGCCATTGCAGGGTTGAACCGTATCTCCAATCTGTAACAGAATGGCAATAAAAAACCGCCTCATTGGGCGGTTTTTTTGTCTGTATTATCGATCAGTGGTATCGTCGTCGGGTTTTTCAGGCGTTTTATAGAAGCCATCCTCATAATACTTACCGGTTACACCGAGTTTTCTTTCAATCCAGCGATTGTAGTGTTTCCAGAGGAAGAAACCGGGGGTCATACCGATCATGATCCCCAGCATCAGTCCGGCTCCGGCATACTTTTCTGGCATCTGAGCCGTCACCCAGTCGTAAAATCCAGTGCTGTCGATCACCAGATAATAAGCGATAAGAAACAGCAAACCAAACCCTGTGGCGATGTGATGTAACAGCTTGTTATGGGTACTGCTATCGGAACTGTTTAAGTTGTCAGACATTGATTTGGTTATCCAAGGTAACGGTGTACTCTGATGCTTGGCAGAAAGGGCTGAGGATCTATTTTCAGATCACTGCGTTCCACCCGACTGCGCGTTTCAGGCGGTGTAAGCGGTGGCTCATTATACGCGGGGAGGGTGGGGTTATCACTGTTAAGGGCGATAATAATCGGCAATGATGTATTCAGCGCTTTACGCAGGGTGCTGTCTTTGTGTTTCCAGACCGGATTGGCCCGCATAACCGGTACCTGGTTTTGAACCTGTGCCAGCATATCGCCGGGCCGTAGCTGACCGACAGCCTGTAACTGCATCTGAATATGGGGTTGACTGGTGTCCAGTTTTAGCAGTTTTTCTTCAGCTTCTCTGGGGGTGAGTTTGCGAATGCTGCGGCCGCTGCTGTACCAGCTGAAACCGATGCGGCTGGGGCAGGTTTCAAACAGCGGTATCTGACGATAACACTGCTTGAGATGAAGTCTTGATGCACCATGGCGATGCAACATCGCGGCGAGCGTTTCACTGCGTCGGTGAAGCAGTTGCAGGGTATCGGCGGACTGGCTCAGTTGATAACGGGTTGCGAGGGATTGAAAATCAGCTTTCGCGGAATTAAGTCTGAGAGTCGCCTGAATCAGATCAGGATTGGCACCGATCATGCCGTGCTGAGTGAGTGTGGTACGGCCGTCCTGTCCGTCGCGATACCAGATATCTGTATAGAGGCTGGCCGCTTGTGGCAGGCTGCGGGCTGTTTCGCCCGGTAACCAGAAGGGCAGTTTACTGTTTAGTAGTTGCTCAGAGAAACATAGCAGAGCCTGATTAAGCTGGTTGAGACTTTCAAGCAGTTCAACCGTATCAGTACTGCTCATCGTTCTGCTGTCGTTCGCGGGTCTGGCTGGTGAGAATATAGCGGGCAACAATCATCCGGCTGCTTTCGGGCATATCGCTGAATTCGATACCAATTTTGTATTGGCCCTGTTCATTTTTTTCGCCACTATAGAGAACCTGTCCATACAGCAGTAAGCCTGAGTAGGTTTCTTCAAATACGACTTTGAGAGCGAGATAGCTTTTAAGAGGGATCGGCTCTTTACTGTAAAAACTCATGCCGCCTTCACTCAGGTTGATCTCCTGAGTCGTCAGATTTTCAAATTCCACATCACTTTTAGCGATGGCATGAGCGATGGCATCAATCTTGTTGTTCATGTTTTCGAGATAGGTCGCAACCAGAGGGTCTTTCTGAGCGATTTTGCGCAGCTGATAACTGTTGTCCTGGCTAAACTCCTGAAGCTGAGTCAGTAACAAAAAGAAGGGGGAAACCTGAAACTGCGTCGGCAGACGGCCGTGTTGCATCTCATCTTCCGTGATGACTTTATAGTCTACCGCTACTTTGCCGTTGATGCGGAAATACTGGCGACGTTCCTGGTTCAAAATACAGCCCTCGTGAATTGGTCACTTTTCCTGAGTATAACGAATATTATTCTGATTTTGTTAGAGAATTTTATCAGTCTGTGATTTAATCCCGGCCATGTTTAGACCATTCTCTCTGTACGTTGGGTTGCGGTATACCTCAGCCAAACGGAACAACAACTTTATTTCATTTATCTCGCTGGTCTCAATGCTGGGACTGATGCTGGGAGTTGCTGCGCTGATTGTTGTGCTTTCGGTGATGAACGGCTTCGACCGTGAACTGAAAGAACGTATTCTTGGCATGGTGCCCCATGGCACCATCTCTGACTATGGTCAGCCGCTGGAAAACTGGCAGGCAGTCGCTGCTAAGGTTAACCAGAAGGCTGGCGTCGTAGGCACTGCACCCTACATTCAGGCGCAGGGGATGCTGACAAACCGGGGTGTCGTTCGTGGCGTACTGATCAATGGTATAGAGCCTGAACTGGAAAAAAAGATCTCCATTCTGGATGAAAACATCAAAGCTGGCAGCCTGGATGCATTGAAGCCGAGAAGTTACGGTATTGTTCTGGGTGCATTACTGGCCCGTTCCATGGGCGTTTCTGTGGGCGATAAGGTAACGCTGGTGCTTCCCGAAGCTTCCATTAGTGTTGCCGGGATTATTCCGCGTCTGAAGCGTTTTACCGTTGTCGGAGTGTTTGAAGTCGGGGCCGAGCTGGATGCCAGTCTTGCCTATATCAATATCGAAGATGCAGCACGACTTAAACGGATGGACCGAGGTGTTGATGGTATCCGTCTGGAGTTTGACAACCTGTTTCAGGCACCCGCCAGAATCCGGCAGATTATTGCTGACCTGGGCGAGTTTTATCGGGCCAGTGACTGGACCCGTACGCACGGTAATCTGTTTCAGGCGATCCAGCTGGAAAAGAAGATGATCGGGCTGCTGCTATTTCTGATCGTGTTTGTGGCGGCATTCAATATTGTTTCGACGCTGGTGATGGTGGTAACTGACAAAAAAGGGGATATCGCTATCCTCAGGACACTGGGGGCAACACCGGGTCGAATCATGCGGATCTTTATGGTGCAGGGCACTGTCATCGGAGTGATGGGAACGCTGCTGGGATCGGTTCTGGGTATCCTGCTGGCGCTGACCATTACCGATATTATCGCCTGGATTGAACATACTTTTGGGATTCAGTTTCTCAGTGCGGATGTTTATTTCATTAGCTATCTGCCCTCACAACTACAGCTGGGTGATGTCGTGGTGATTATCTCTGTGGCCCTGGGAATCAGTTTCCTGGCAACCATCTACCCGGCCTGGCGGGCGTCCCGGACACAACCGGCGGAGGCGTTGCGTTATGAGTGATCTGGTTCTGCAGTGTATCGATCTGAAAAAGCGTTACGGTGATGGAGATATCGCAGTAGAGGTTTTGCGGGGGATAGAGCTTCAGGTAAAGCGGGGAGAGACCCTGGCGATAGTCGGCAGCTCCGGTTCCGGGAAGAGTACCCTGCTGAATATGCTGGGGGGACTTGATCTGCCCAGTTCCGGGGATGTTCGCGTTGACGACCAGTCTTTGTTTGAGATCAGTGAACAGGAGCGGGCACAGCTGCGCAACCGCTCACTTGGGTTTGTTTATCAGTTCCACCATCTGTTAGCAGAATTCAGCGCGCTTGAGAATGTAGCGATGCCCTTGCTTATCAGAGGGGAAGCGATCAGCAACGTGCGCGAACAGGCGACTGCAATTCTGCACTCGGTGGGGCTTTCTCATCGTCTTGAACATAAACCGTCGATGCTGAGTGGTGGTGAACGTCAGCGGGTGGCCATTGCCCGGGCGCTGGTCACTAACCCTGCCTGCGTGCTGATGGATGAGCCTACCGGTAATCTTGATCGTCATACCGCTCAGGAGGTGCAGGCGCTCATGGATAAACTGAACAACGAGTTTGGTATTTCGTTTGTGGTGGTGACCCATGATCCACAGCTCGCTGAAAAACAGGGACGGGTTGTTGAGCTGAAAGATGGTTTACTACAGCAACTGAACAGTTAAGAGGGTCAGACCGAACTATCTGTACGCTGAACGTTACGTTTCACGATTAAAGCCGGAATCTATTCCGGCTTTTTGCTCTGAGCAGTTTTGTCTGACTGCTTGCCAGGAGTGGCCTCATCGCTATCTTGCGATTCTTTATCCCGTATGAGTTTACGCAGTATAAACTTGCGGCTTTTTCGGTTGCGCCAGCTTTTATTGACATGCCAGACCCAGAATCGCTGCATCAGCAGATAACCCAGAGTTCCGCTGACAATACCACACACCAGTGAGCCGACCAGCAGAGGTAGCCAGATATGTTCCAGTTCAGCCTTAATCCACTCCATCGTTAACTCAAAATCTATAGCAACCGGGTCTACACCTAGAATCAGGGTGCCGATCCAGTAAGCGAAATAAAACATGGGGGGGATAGTGATCGGATTGGTCAGCCAGACCAGGCCCACTGAAATTGGCAGATTGCTGCGTACGAACAGAGCCGCGACTGCAGCAATAAGCATCTGTGATGGCAGCGGTATAAATGCACAGAATAAGCCTACGAAAAATGCCCTGCTGACGGACTTACGGGTCAGGTGCCACAGATTTGGGTCATGTATATGACTTCCAAGCCAGCTCAGGTAGCGGTTGGACTTGAGTTTACGCTCATCTGGCATAAATTTTCTGATAAGTTTGCGCGGCATCAGGAAGAAACTATAGTTAGCTGATGGGAGGGGCTCATTATGCCCCCTTACAAACTGTAAGCCAACCGGTAATCATGGATGATTGGTATCGCTTTGGGTGTTTTGCTGGTGGCCTGGCTGCCTCGGCTGATCTCATTTCCAACTCTGACTCTTCTGCTGACATTGCTACTGCTATGTTTACTACTGTCTTGCCGGGGCTTTTTATCCTCTGGGGTGCGAATCCAGATAGCAGGTTTGTTATTCGGGGTTATTTATGCCACTGGCTGGGGTTATCTCAATCTGAGTCAGCGCATGCCGATGGATATGCCGGCACAGGAGTTCTCGGTCAGCGGAACGGTTACAGGTTTGCCGCAAAACCGGCCCGCTATGATCCGCTTCAGCTTTGACGTAGACCACTACTCTCCCTCACTGCCTGGGGCTGATCTGAAGCATCTGCAACTGAGCTGGTATCACCCTGAGGGGGAAATTGTCCCGGGTCAGCAGTGGCTGTTTAAGGTCCGGCTGAAACCGCCACGAGGGCTGATGAATCCCGGTAGCAGTGATTATGAAACCCGCCTGTTTGCTGAACAGATTAATGCCCGGGGTTATCTGCTGTCTGCCAGACTGATTCGCGGACCCGGGGAGAGCGGGGCTCAGCAGATCGCCTACCTGAGATATCGGATTGCAGAGTGGCTAAGCCAGTTATCACTGACGGACAGAAGTGAAGCAACCATCAGGGCGTTATTGCTGGGGGACAAGCAGGGACTGAAGGATGACCAGTGGCGCGTTCTGCGACAAACCGGAACAGTCCATCTGGTGGTTATCAGTGGTCTGCATATCGCAATTGCCTGCCTGATCGGGTATTGGTTAGGCAGTTTGGTTCAGTGGCTGGCCGGGCGTGTTTTGCCGGGGCAGGCTGATATTCGTGCTTACCGTATTGTGCCTGCGTTACTGCTGGCATCCAGCTATGCGCTGCTGGCGGGGTTTAGTATTCCCACTCAGAGGGCGCTTATCATGGCGTTGTCTATGTTGTTGCCCGGGCTGTTTAACCGCCATCTGGGAATCTGGACGCGATTCCAGTTGGCACTGGTGATTGTTTTGTTGCTGCAACCCCTGAGCTTCTATCAGCCTGGTTTCTGGTTATCGTTTGCCGCAGTCGGGGCGTTGCTGTTGTCGACTACAACAAATCCAGTGAGTTATCGGCTTAAAGCTGTTGTTGCTACACAATGGTCAGTGTTTTTGGGCTTGTTCCCGCTGCTGTTGTTCTGGCTTGGTCAGGTTGCTCTGATCGCACCGCTGATCAATATCGTGGCGATTCCGTTACTCACCTTTATTCTGATTCCCGGCGTCGTACTGGGCGTGCTGCTCTGCCTGGTTAATGCTGAGCTGGGGAGCGCGCTGTTGAATGGGCTGTTGAACCAGTTTTGGTTATTGTTACAGGTCTGCGCTCCCTCTGATGGACAGGCGATGTTGTTCAGTCGTCCAGCTCTTTTGCCGGTACTGCTGGGCGGGTTGGCGGCGATATTGCTGAATCTGCCCCGCTGGATGGGCGTTGGTTTTTTTGCGCTGCTCATGCTGACTGTGCTGATTTTTCCACCTGAACAACCGGTTGATCAGGGCGACTTTCGGGCAACAGTAGCGGACGTTGGTCAGGGGCTTGCCGTACTGATTGAGACCAGTAGCAAAGCTGTACTGTTTGATACAGGTGCCGCGTATCGTGGTCGCAGTACTGCCCGTTTCACTCTGATACCGATGCTGGAAAGTCGCAATATCAGTCAGCTTGACCGGCTGATTATCAGCCATAAAGACAATGATCATGCGGGTGGCTATGCTGATCTGGCAGAAACATTCACAGTTAAGGCTCTGGATTCAGGTAGTCCGGCGATTCGACGCCGTCTACCCGCGCAACCTTGCGTACCTGGTGATAGCTGGGAGTGGGATGGTGTTCGCTTCAGCTATATTCAGCCTGCCGGTCTGAAGCAGACCAATGAAAATAACCGCTCCTGTGTGCTACTGGTACAGTCAGAAAACTGTTCGATTCTGATTCCTGGAGATATCGAGAGCAGTGTCGAGCAGCAGATCATGAATACGCATCCCGGTTTACATGTTAACTGGCTGGTTGCCGCTCATCATGGCAGCCGTTTTTCCAGTTCTGCCGAGTGGTTAAACGGTTTAAGACCGGACTGGGTACTGTTCAGTTCTGGTTTTGACAACCCATATGGGCATCCTGCCAGAGAGATTATTGATCGATTACAGCTGCTTAAGCTGAACTGGCTGAATACCTCGGACAGCGGCGCAGTGATTATTCAGGGTAGCGCAGACCATTGCCTGACCGAATCCTATCGAGATCAGAAAAAGCGTTACTGGTCAGCGGGTTAATCACTACTCTGGCGTGAGACTCTATGCTAGAGTATGGGCCGGTTTGAAGGAGGAGTTCTGGTGTTTGAGTTGATTCAATCCGGTGGTTGGCTGATGGTGCCAATTATCGCCTGTTCTATATTGTCTCTGGCGATCTGTCTGGAGCGTTTTTGGGTGCTGCAGAAGAAGCGGGTAGCGCCAGATAATCTGTTATCTGAAGTCTGGATGCGGGTACGCAGCGGTGAAATGACCCCTGAGCGCCTGCAGATGATCCGTAATGAAAGCTCGTTAGGGCAGATTATGGTCGCTGGTCTTAATAACTCCAATCATGGTCGCGAGATCATGCGGGAGAGTATTCAGGAAGCGGCTTATCACGTTATGCACCAGATGGAGCGATTTCTGAACTCGCTGGGCACTATCGCTGCTATCTCACCTCTGTTAGGGCTGTTAGGGACCGTTATCGGTATGATCAAAGTGTTTGCTGAGATCATGCTGCAGGGGACCGGCAATGCAAATGTGCTCGCCGGAGGCATCTCTGAAGCATTGATTACAACCGCTGCGGGTTTATCTGTAGCGATTCCGACACTGGTATTTCACCGTTATTTTCAACGTCGTGTTGAGACTCTGCTGATTGAGATGGAGCAGGAGTGTCAGAAACTGGTTGAAGTAGTTCACGGTGAGCGTGAAGTAGATTTCGAGTAACTGATGAGTCGATTGAAATTCAGACGTAAGCCGAAAGAAGAGGTTTCCGTTAACCTGACGCCATTGATCGATGTGGTTTTCCTGTTACTGATCTTCTTTATGGTATCCACCACGTTCACGAACGAGTCGCATCTGCAGATCAGTCTGCCGGAGGCCGATGGTGAGGCCTCTGAGACCCAGGCAGAATCCCTTGAGGTACTGATCAGTGTTGATGGTGGCTATACGGTGAATGGTCAGAGCCTGCTGAACAGTCAGCCGGACACCTTGCGCCGGGCGATTATCGATCAAGCCGGCGACAATCGTAAGCTGCCCTTTATTATCTCCGCTGATGCCAAAACACCGCACCAGTCGGTGGTTACCGTTATGGATGTTGCCGGTAAGCTAGGGTTCGCCGCGCTGAGTATTACGACCCAGCAACCGGCCGAGCAGTAAACATGGGGCTGGAGCAGGCCTGGTACAGAAGCAGTCGCTGGCTATGCCTTCTGCGCCCGCTGGAGTTGCTATTCCGTGGTATCGCAACCCGGCGACGACAGCGCTATCGGGATGGTTTGAAACCCAGCTGGACCGCGCCGGTACCGGTGATTGTCGTTGGTAATATCTCGGTCGGTGGAACCGGTAAGTCGCCACTGGTGATCTGGCTGGTCGAGTATCTGCGCCAGCAGGGCTATAAACCCGGTGTTATCAGCCGTGGATACCGTGCCACACCGCCGACGAACCCCTATTTTGTAACATCAGATTCAACCGCTGCTGAAGCGGGTGATGAGCCCCTGATGATCGTCCGTCGAACCCACGTTCCGCTGGTCATCTCGCCTGACCGGGTTGCTGCTGCAAAGCTGTTGCTGGAGCAGACCGGGTGCGATCTGATCATCAGTGATGATGGTTTGCAGCATTACGCACTGAACCGAACTCTGGAAATAGCAGTGATCGATGGTGTGCGGGGCTTTGGTAACCGGCGCTGCCTGCCTGAAGGTCCGCTCAGAGAGCCGGTAGAACGGTTGAATGATGTTGATCTGATCGTGGTAAACGGTGGCTCAGCGGAGACACTGCTGGATACCTCCCAGGCAGCTAAAGCGTTTAGTATGACGCTGCAACCGGGGCATTTGGTGTCATTATCATCCGATACTGCTGTCTCTGCGGACCAATGGAGTGGTTGTCGACAGGTTAATGCGGTAGCCGCAATTGGTAATCCTGAACGTTTTAGTCATACATTGAAAGCCTTAGGGTTTACGCCCGAGCTGCACAGTTTTCCTGATCACCATCATTTTAGTCAGAGTGATCTATCCTTTGAACAGCAGCTGCCGTTGATAATGACTGAAAAAGACGCAGTAAAGTGCGATCATATAGCACTTGAAAATAGCTGGTATCTGCAGGTTGATGCAGCGCTGGGGGAGGGCTTTTCAGTCTCTCTCGAACGACTGCTCAGCCGCTGACCCGCGACGTAACAATTATTACAGCACTTCACACAGAGGCACTAACGATGGATAAGAAACTGCTTGATATCCTGGTTTGTCCGGTATCTAAAGCACCGGTTGAGTGGAACAAAGAGACCAATGAACTGATCTGCCGCAGCTCCGGTCTGGCATACCCGATCCGTGATGATATTCCGGTGATGCTGGAGACCGAAGCTCGCACCCTGACCGCAGACGAACGTTTGGCGAAGTAGGTTACGATATGCCTTTTTCCGTTGTTATCCCTGCACGTTTTGGTTCATCCCGTTTTCCCGGTAAGCCGCTGGCGGAGATTGCCGGTAAGCCGATGGTTCAGCATGTCTATGAACGGGCCATTCTGAGCGAGGCTCAGCGGGTCATTATCGCCACCGATGATCAGCGTATAGCGGATGCTGCCAGCGGCTTCGGTGCCGAAGTCTGTATGACCTCGGCTAACCATCCTTCCGGCACAGACCGGCTACAGGAAGTGGTTCATTCGCTGGGGTTTTATGCTGATGATATTGTGGTAAACGTACAGGGGGACGAGCCTCTGATCCCACCCCGGGTGATCAATCAGGTGGCGCATAACCTTAGTGCCGTGACTGAGGCCAGCATTGCCACCCTGTGTGAGCCTATCAATGATATCGGGTCTGTACTCAACCCCAACGTAGTTAAAGTGGTGGCAGATTCCCGGGGACGGGCGCTCTACTTTAGCCGGGCACCGATTCCCTGGCCAAGAGATGCTTTTACCTCTCAGTCTGGGCGTGAAGTGATGCCTTCAGGTGTCAATTTTCAACGCCATATTGGTATCTATGCATACCGGGTTAAACTGCTGAATGACTTTGTCCAGTGGGCGCCAGCCCCCATTGAGGAAACCGAGTGCCTGGAGCAGTTAAGAGCGATGTGGAACGGCGCCGTTATCCATGTTGAAGAGGCGGATGAGTTACCTCCGGCAGGCGTTGATACACCGGAAGATCTGGAGCGTATTCGTCATCTGTTTGAACAATGATCTGCTAAAATAATCTCTATTGATTCAGAGCCAGTTTGCTAAGTAAGCTGGCGCGCTGGCTGATTTATTGAGGTGTCTTTATTCAACTGAACCAGCCTTAATGGCTGGTTTTTTTTCAACACTTAGCGTGAACTTATCTCATCCGTTGCCTGCCAAATCATTTTGCAACAGTTTGTTTTATAATGAGCAGTATTGAGACAGCTAAGTCTGCGCATCGTTAATTGTGAGAGTAAGTGCTTTGAAATATCAGGATAAAAGATCGGTTCTGTTTGTATGTCTGGGGAATATTTGCCGTTCTCCTACCGCTCATGGGGTGTTTCGTGCGCTGGTGGAACAGCGGGGCATGACTCACCTGATTGAGATCGATTCTGCCGGTACGGCAGCCTATCATATAGGCAATCCGCCTGATCACCGCTCAGTTACTGTCGCGCGTCAGCGAGGGTATGACCTGAGCGACCTGCGGGCGCGTCAGGCGATCAGTGCCGATTTTGATCATTACGATTACATCCTGGCGATGGATAAAGAAAATCTTGCAGAGCTTAAATCGATCTCTCCAGCAGGCTTTCAGGGGCACCTGGGGTTGTTTCTTGATCTTGCTGAGCTGGAGCTGCGTGAGGTGCCTGATCCCTATTATGGCGGCCCTGCAGGTTTTGATCGGGTGCTGGATCTGGTAGAAGCGGCCTCAGAGGCTCTGTTGGACCGTATCGCCAAAGAGCTGAAACAATGAGTCTTCTGTTTCAGGAAAATGTCTCTCTAAAGCCCTATAACAGTTTTGGTTTTGACGTTTCAGCACGCTACTTCGCGCTTCTGGACAGTGCTGAACAACTTGGCGATGTCCGGGATTTTGTTCAGCAGCACAATATGCCGGTACTGTTTATCGGCGGTGGCAGTAACCTTGTTCTGACCGCGGACCTGGATCAACTTGTGGTTGTTAACCGTATTCAGGGGATGCAGATAACTCCTGGTCAGGACGGTGAGCTGCTGGTTACCGCAGGTGGAGGGCAGGACTGGCACGGTTTTGTGCGCTGGTGTCTGGAGCAGGGAGCGTACGGTCTGGAAAATCTCTCGCTTATACCCGGTACCGTGGGTGCAGCACCGGTTCAGAATATCGGTGCTTATGGGGTAGAGATTAAAGATCGGATGGTGGGTCTTGAGGCATTTGATCTGGAGACGGGTCAGCAGGTTTATTTCGCCACTGCGGAGTGCCAGTTTGATTATCGTGACAGCATCTTTAAAAGCCGTTTTCCCGGTCGGTATCTTATTACATCGGTGACCTTTGCTCTGAGTTCTGAGTTTAATCCTGTACTGCACTATGGCGGCATCGCTCAGCAGTTAGAGGCGCGCAATATGACTGAGATTGAGCCTATACAGCTCAGTGACCTGATCTGTGAAGTGCGTAATAGTAAACTGCCACAGCCAGAGTTACTGGGCAATGCGGGGAGTTTCTTTAAAAATCCGGTTATCCCTGAGCAACAGGCTGAACAGTTGCAAAAGGATTTTCCGCAGATGGTTGTTTTTGCGGATAAGCCTGGCTATTGCAAACTTGCGGCTGGCTGGCTGATCGATCAGTTGGGCTGGAAAGGGCGTCGCGAGGGCGGGGCAGGTGTGTATGAGAAGCAGGCGCTGGTGCTGGTAAATCATGGCAGTGCCACCGGAGCCGAGATCGTCGAGCTGGCGGGGGCAATTCAGGCCGACGTATACAAGCAGTTTGGGGTGATGCTGGAGATAGAACCCCGCTGCTATCCCTGACAGGGGCTGTCGCTCTGCTTCCTGTTATAAACCATAAACATAAAAAAGCCGGCGAATCGCCGGCTTTTTTGTCGTTACTGAATTCAGCTATCGCTGTTTTCCTGTAGACGCGGGTCATTAGGTGCCCGACGCTGACGGCGCTGACGAGGTGCTGCCTCTTCAGGAGCTTTGGTCGGTGGCGCTTCGCGGCGTGGGCGGGCGGTCATGACTTCGTCAGGCGCAACCGTTGGCGCAGTCAGGTCAGGGCGTTTACGAACGCGACGACCGGCTGGGCGGCTGGGTTGCTCTTCCTCCGCGGGGGCTTCAGCTGTAGCCTGTTGTGCTTCCTCTGCTTCCGCTTCAGCATCAGTGTCGGTCGTTTCAACTACCGCTTGTTCTGCGGCTTCAGGCTTGGGCTGTTCCTCTGTCGCTTCGTCAGACTGAACAGAGGTGCTCTCTTCAGCTTTTTCTGGTTCTGCTACTGCGGGTGCAGCTTCTTCCGCCTTCAGCGATTCAGGTTCTAAGAGCGCAGGTTCCAGGAGCTCAGGCTGCGGAGCTTCTGCTGCAACCTCAGGTGTTGCCGCGGGCTCTTCAGTCTCACTCTCAGCCGTTTCAGGCGCTTCAGTAGCCGTTGTCGCTTCGACAACTGCAGTCGTCTCTGCGGCTTCAGTTGTGTCAGTGTCTGGCTGGGCAGAAGCTTCTGCTTGTGGCTGTTCCACCTGGATATTAGCTTCGGACGCTTCAGTTTCTGTGGCGTCTGTTGATACCTGCTCTGCTACTTCAGAGTTAGCAGAAGAGCTAACGGTTGTTTCAGTCGCTTCCGTAGTCTGAGTGCTGTCAGTGCTGTTCTCAGTATCTGTAGCCTCTTTTTTAGGTCCGCGACGGCGCTGACGGCGCTTGCGAGGTGCATCTTCCGTCATAGTCTCTTGTTGAGTGTCAGCAGCCACTGCTGGCTCTTCAGTCTGAGGCTTGGCGGTTGTCTCTGCCGTTTCATTCAGCTGTGTGCTGTTTTCGGAAGCATTAGTTTCAGACGCATTAGAATCGCTGGTGCGTTTGCCGCTACGCTCGCCGCGACGACGACGTCCACGACGGCGTTCACCACGGGCGCGACCATCTTCGTTCTGTTCCGCAGGCTTGTTATCGTCACTGCCTTTCTGAGGCTCACTCTGCTGAGCAGTGTTCTGTTCCTCAGTTTTATCCTGCTGCGGTTTCTTGTCCCGTTCGCCGCGGCGACGGTTGCGTGAGCGTCCACGTCCTGACTCTTCGCGAGACTCATCGCGATCAGATGTGTTCTGCGAGTCACTGCTGTCAGACAGGTTATCGATGATCTTATCGCTGTCACGACGTTGATTGCGATTACGATCACGATCGCGGTCACGACGGTTGCTGGTCCGCTTGCGGCTGCGCTGCTTCTTATTGCGCTCCTCTTGCTCCTGCTCCTGTTTGGCTTTTTCCTGTGCCAGTCGCTCTTTCTCTTTGGCGTCTTCTGAACTGCCAAAGAGGCTACCCAGCGCGGTAAAGATGCGACTGGTCAGGGAGGCTTCAGCAGGCTTTTGCTGAACAGCTTCTGGAGCCGGTTGAGGAGCTGCTACCTGAGCTGGTGCCGGTGTTGATGGGGCTACCGTGCTGACAGCAGCGCGCTCGCGTATAGGTTGAGTTCTGGCGCTTTCAACTTCCGGTTCCTCTTCTGGTTCCGGTTGCAGGGTGTAGCTGGCATCATTGGTGTTGATCACGGTGTGATCATCGCGCAGGCGAACCACTTCATAATGCGGCGTTTCCATGTTTGGATTGGGGACAACCACAACCCGAACTTTGTGACGCACTTCAACTTCATGAACTTCACGACGTTTCTCGTTGAGCAGGAAGGTGGCCACGGAAACCGGCAGAATCGCACGAATCTGTGCGGTGCGGTCTTTCGATGACTCCTCCTCGATCAGACGCAGGATAGAGAGCGCGAGTGATTCAGTATCGCGTACAGTGCCCTGGCCGTTACAGCGTGGGCAAACGGCGCCACGACTCTCAATCAGGGAAGGCCGCAGTCTCTGACGGGACATCTCCATCAGACCGAAACGTGAAATGCGGCCCAGTTGTACACGGGCGCGGTCTACTTTCAGCGCGTCGCGCATCCGGTTCTCAACTTCCCGCTGGTTTTTGATAGGTGTCATATCGATGAAGTCGATCACGATCAGACCACCGATATCCCGCAGGCGCAGCTGGCGGGAGATCTCATCAGCCGCTTCCAGGTTGGTCTGCAGGGCGGTCTCTTCGATATCACTACCGCGGGTTGCGCGGGCAGAGTTGATATCGATGGATACCAGTGCTTCAGTGGGGTCTATAACAATAGAACCACCGGAGGGCAGATGAACTTCACGCTGGAAAGCAGTTTCAATCTGGCTCTCAATCTGAAAACGGTTGAACAGGGGGATCGACTCATCATAGAGTTTGATCTTGTTCTGATAACTAGGCATCACCTGCTGCACGAAGTTCAGGGCTTCCTGATACACTTCCGGCTTATCGATCAGTACTTCACCGATATCCTGACGCAGGTAGTCACGGATTGCGCGGATGACAACATTACTTTCCTGATAGATCAGGAAGGGCGCTTTACGCTCTTCAGCTGCACTGGTGATTGCATCCCAGAGGGTCATCAGGTAATCCAGATCCCACTGCAGCTCTTCAGAGGTGCGGCCAATACCGGCGGTGCGCACAATCGCTCCGGTTTTTGGTGGAATGGTCACACCGTCCAGAGCTTCTTTCAGCTGTTTGCGGTCATCACCTTCGATACGACGGGAGATACCGCCAGCGCGTGGGTTGTTTGGCATTAATACCAGATAACGGCCAGCCAGGCTGATGAAGGTTGTGAGCGCCGCGCCTTTGTTGCCGCGCTCTTCCTTATCAACCTGAACAATAACTTCGGTTCCTTCAGCAATTACATCCTTGATATTCGGACGACCGCCTTTATCGGAGCCTTTTTTGAAGTATTCGCGTGAGATCTCTTTGAGGGGCAGAAAACCATGGCGTTCGGAGCCATATTCGACAAAAGCAGCTTCGAGGCTGGGTTCAACCCGGGTAATTTTGCCTTTGTAGATGTTGGCTTTTTTCTGTTCGCGGGAACTGGATTCAATATCCAGATCATAAAGGCGCTGGCCATCGACCAGAGCAACGCGCAACTCTTCTTGTTGAGTCGCGTTAATTAGCATTCTTTTCATTGTTTGTTAGCGTTCTCTTATAACACTAACGTACTTCATCCAGCCGCAAGCCACACAGAGAGGTGCCTGTAGAGTCTATCCAGACACAGAAAACCAAGTCTTCGTAACGACTTATCTGCTCAACTTAATGCCGGGTTGCATAGCGATGCGACCAGGTCTTATCGACGGTGAAGGAAACAGTTGCCTCATATCGACCTCTTATTTCGAGTCTGATCAGGCTGTTGCTGCCGTCTGTCTATTGGCAGGTTCCGGGCAACTGACATCTTCACCTCCAACTGGTTTTGCCATTCAGGGCATTGCCAACTGGATGAAATACGTAGTAATTCTCTTAAATTGATGCTGTACGAGGGATTCAAACCGATTATTTGCCTGATTCTAAGAACTAAATTGCAAAATAACCGGGAATTTCAAATTAGCTAAAGCCAACTGCCCGCAGCAGCGCTAGAATATAGCAGCTTAAACAGATAGCATCAATCGAAAGGTCCGATATCCCATTAATATGTCAGAAGAAACAGCAGTATCAGCCCCCGCAGTCCAATGGTTTGAAATCGATTCAGAGTTAGCCGGGCAGCGGATCGATAATTTCCTGCGCACCCGTTTGAAAGGTGCCCCTAAAACATTGATCTACAGGATCTTACGTAAAGGTGAGGTGCGGGTTAATAAAAAGCGCATTAAACCGGACTATCGTTTACAGGATGGCGATCTGGTCAGAGTGCCACCTATCAGGCTTAGCGAAGAGAAACCGCAGGCAACCGTCAGTGATAAGCTAAAGCAGCGGGTAGAAAGCTCAATTCTGTTTGAAGATGACGATCTGATAGTGATCAATAAACCGTCAGGGCTGGCGGTTCATGGAGGCAGTGGCATCAGTCTTGGGTTGATCGAAACTATTCGTCAGATCCGGCCGGACGCGCGTTTCCTTGAACTGGTTCACCGGCTCGATCGGGATACCTCTGGTTGCATTATGGTGGCTAAGAAACGCAGTGCGCTCCGGTTTTTACATGCGGCACTACAAGCCAAGAAGATCACTAAGATCTACCACGCCCTGGTTGAGGGTAAGTGGTCGGCGAGAAAAACCAAAGTCGATGCGCCACTGCAAAAAAATGAACTAAAATCCGGTGAGCGGATCGTAAAAGCCCACCCTATGGGTAAAGCGTCGCTGACCGAATATAAAGTGTTACAACGCTTTGACGGTCTGGCAACTTTAGTGGAGGCGCGGCCTATTACCGGGCGGACACATCAGATTCGTGTTCACTGTCAGTTTGCAGGTCATCCTATCATTGGCGATGATAAGTACGGCACTGACCCGGTTAATCGGGAGATGAAAGGGTATGGTATCCGTCGCCTGTTTCTTCATGCCGCTGAGTTACGTGTACCTCTGCCATCCGGTGGCAGAAAAATTTTCCACGCACCTTTAGGGGATGAGCTGGAAAATGGGTTAAAAAATTTGCAGAAAACTGACGGGCAATCATCAGCCCGGTAAGGCGTTATTAATGAGTCAACAGATCAACACCGAAGAATTTAACAAAGCAGCAGATGCCATATTAAAAAATGGCAAGGCGCCGACTACAACTGAATTGGCAAAACTATTTGGCGTCGAGCCAGAACAACTGGAAGGGCTGCTGTCGCAGTGGTGGACGGTACTGCCTGACCGGATGCGAATGTTCGGAGATTCTACCCCCCGAATGCCCGAACTTCCGGAATCTCTGGTGCATAGCTTTGAGTCAATGTGGCAACTGGCGGTTCAGGAAGCTCAGTCGGCTCTGTCCACTGATAAGCAGTATCAGCAGCTGGCCAGCGAAGATGCCCGCCGGCAATCAGAGTCGGAGCTGTTTAAGGCGCAGAGTCAGCAAGCAGAGATGGATCAGAACTATCGTGATCTGCAGCAGCAGCTGTTACAGGAAAAGCATCAGGTAGAGGTGCTCGACGCCGAGATATCGGTGCTGAAAATTAATCTGACTACGGCAACCTCGGAACAGAAGGCGGAAGAGCAGCGCCGCCTCAATGTTGAGCAGGAGCTTAACTTGCTGCAGAAAAAAATCGACGACTCTAAACGTACTTTTGATCAGCGCATCATTGAAGAACAGCGCCATGGTCTGGATCAGGTTGCCAAAGCGGAAGCAGACACCCGTTATTACCGCAGTGCACTGGAAAAGTTTCGTGATGAATGTGGCCGTAAAGAGTCCGCGCTGACCAAGGATATTCATAATCTGCAGGCCGTTGTGGCCAAGAAAGATGTCAAACTGGAGACCTATAAAAATCAGATTAAGTCTCTGGAAACTGAGTTAAAACGCTATAAAACAGAAGACAGCCAGAGCCTGCGGGAAAGAAGCCAGTTAAGCAGCCAGTTACTCTCAGAACAGAACCGCAGTAAGCGCCTTGAAGATAAAGTTGATGAGATGAAAGAGGAGCTTAAACGGGTCAACCAGAAAAACCTGCTGGCCGTAAACGACGCCTCCCGGCGTGAAAATATGCTGCGTGGGCAGTTAAAGGATAAGGCCGAAGAGGTTATGCGGGCTACGGCACGGCTATCGACGCTGGAAAAAAAGATGACCACCTACGAGGAAGAGATCCGCAAGCTGCGCAGTCGTCTGACCTGATCAGGCTTAGCCGCACACGGATATAAGACCGGTTACGGCGATTGCTACTGATGTCTGACGTACTAAAGAGAGGTTTTTTGATAGAGATAACGGTGTATTATAATCAATAGTTATTAGAATACAGTTTTATCTTTATTGGAGGTATAAATGAAGCTGCAGCAGTTACGTTACATCTGGGAAGTAGCCAGGCATGATCTGAATGTCTCTGCGACTGCCCAGAGCCTTTATACCTCTCAGCCGGGTATCAGCAAACAGATTCGTCTGCTGGAAGATGAACTGGGGGTGGAGGTGTTTGCCCGTAGCGGAAAACACCTTACCCGGGTAACACCCGCCGGCGAGGCGATTCTGGAAGTAGCCGGTGATATTCTGCGTAAAGTTGAAAGCATCAAGCAGGTTGCCCAGGAGTTCAGTGATGAGAAGATGGGCAGTCTTGATCTGGCAACGACTCATACTCAGGCGCGTTATGCACTACCGGTGACGATCAACAGTTTCATGAAAAACTATCCCGATGTCTCCCTGCATATGCATCAGGGAACTCCGATGCAGATAGCGGAGATGGCGGCAAATGGCTCAGTCGACTTTGCCATTGCAACCGAAGCGATGTCGCACTTTAATGATCTGATCATGATGCCCTGTTACCGCTGGAACCGGTCCGTTGTGGTACCGAAAGATCACCCTCTGGCTCAGGTATCCAGACTGACGCTGCAGGATGTGGCTCAGTACCCCATTGTGACTTATGTGTTTGGTTTTACCGGACGATCCAAGCTGGATGATGCCTTTAGCCGGGAGGGACTGGAACCCAAAGTGGTATTTACTGCAGTTGATTCCGACGTCATCAAAACCTATGTCCGTCTGGGGCTGGGTGTTGGGATTATCGCTACCATGGCGTTTGATGAACAGCAGGATCAGGATCTCGTCTGTCTTGATGCCAGCCATCTGTTCGAGTACAGCACCACCAAGATCGGTTTTCGTAAAGGGACATTTCTGCGGGGGTATATGTACGACTTTATCCAGCAGTTTGCGCCGCACCTTACTCCCGAAGTGGTCAGGCAGGTTCAAGCTTGTAGTAACCGGGCTGAGATCGAGGAAGTTTTTGCCCATCAACAACTGCCGGATCTCTGATCGATCTGTTGTTTTAGTCTACCTGTACAGGTCTGTGACGCGTGTCGGAACACTTCTCTCTGATCTTTAATCTGTCAGACTGTCTCGCTGTTGCTGAGTCCGGGACCTTAGCCCTTCCTCTGATCGATTTTTTACGCCTGAGGCTTACACCTGCGGATGTTGACCGCCTGCCTGAGCTTTTTGCCAGCGGCTGTATATGCGTCGACAATGAGGTCGTTTCGGCGGATTTTAATCTGTTGGGTGGTGCAATGGTGCGTGTCAGTCTGCCGGGTCATCGTGAAGATGACGTCGATGCCGGTTGGCGCTTACTGTGGCAAAACAGTGAACTGATGGCGGTGTATAAGCCTCATCTGCTGCCGGTGAGCCGGACCACCCGTAATCTCTACAACACTCTGATCTCGCTGGTAAGGCGACAAACGCCCTATTATGATGCCCGGCTATTACACAGGCTGGATAGCGAAACGGCGGGTGTGGTCCTGTTGGCCAAGCATGCCTCAGCGGATCGTCGCTGGAAGCCTCGTCTGGATCAGTTGATTACCGGGAAGATCTACCACGCCTGGGTTGCAGGAATCCCTGTCTGGCAGACAAAAACGCTGCTGTGCGACCTGTCTGAAAGAGCGGGTAGTGCCATTCGCAGTCAGGTCTATGTGGTGGATGCTAGCGATAGCGGACACTTTGTGAAACCGCGCCACAGTAAAACGGCATTCAGGGTGTTATATTCAGAGGCCGGCAACGCGCTGATTGAGTGCCGCCTGTATACCGGGCGAAAACACCAGATTCGGGCTCAGCTGAGTTATCTGGGTCATCCGGTGCTGGGAGATAAAATCTATGGACACCGGGGATATTTCTATCTGAAAAGGATAGAGGAGGGGCTTGATGATACCGATTTCAGGGTACTCGGCAGTCGCTATCACCGGCTTCAGGCGGTTGAGTTTACCCTGAATATTGATGGTGACCGGGTGAAGGTCGCGTTGCCCGCTCAACCCTGAGCGGGCAGCGTTCAGATTAAAATGCAGCCATCAGTTTCCTGTAACTGTTGCAGCGGTCTTCAAAGTCATGGGTGACGTTAACCAGCATCAGCTCTTCTGCATTGTAGTGATCGGCCAGTCGCTCAAGTTCTTCACGGCACTGTCTGGCTGAACCGCTGACCACCGAATCGAGGGTTTCCTGATAATAAGCCTGATCCGATAGCGGCAGTTTGTTATAAAGACTGAGTGCCTCTTCAGGGCTACGGATATGCTCACGGATACCGTGCCGGAACGCCATCACTTTCCAGTACATGTTCGGGGCCGCCAGGTAGGCGGCTTCCTCCTTGCTGTCGGCGCAGAGACAGGCAACTGAGAGAATAGTCTGCGGTTGCTCCAGCCCCTTACCATTGGGCCGGAATCTGGCTTTATAGCGTTCAAAGATCTCTGCCGGACGTTCATGGGTGCCGATAAACAGCGCCAGTACAAACCCCAGTCCCAATTCTGCCGCCAGGTCGACACTGCCGCTGCTGGAGCCCAGTGTCCAGAGTTGAGGGGCTGCAGCACCCACCGGGGTGGCGTTGATGCCGTAAAAAGGGTGTTCCCCGGGCAGATTATCATGTACAAAGCCGCTCAGATCGCTGAGCAGATGAGGATACAGCTCGGCGCTGTTTGGCCGGTTAGGAAAGGCTAATGCTCTGCTGGTCTGGTCAGTGCCGCCGGGTGCCCGGCCAACGCCGAGATCGATTCTGCCCGGATTAAGCGCTTCCAGCGTGCGAAACACTTCCGCCACTTTGAGGGGGCTGTAGTGGGATAGCATAACGCCACCACTGCCGACGCGGATATTCTGAGTATTCTGGGCGATATGGGCGATCAGAATTTCAGGGCAGGAGCTGGAGTAGCTGGCGGTATCATGGTGTTCTGCAATCCAGAAACGGTGATAGCCCAACTCCTCACACAGCTGCGCCAAACGGATAGAGTAGTGCAATCCCTGACTTTGAGACTGACCATTATGAGCTGGGGACTGATCTACTACGCTAAGCTTAAACGGCATTAGTGACTCCTGCAGGGGTGAAGCCCGCCTGATCGATAGCTGAAAGTGCGATCATCTTATCCTCAGCGGCACTGCCACCAGAGATGCCGATCCCGCCGATCAGTTTGCCCTGCTGGAAGACCGGTTCACCACCGGCGAACAGAATCAGGCCACCGTTGGTTTGCTCAAAACTATCCAGCTGCTGCTCCCGTACCAACTGACCGAGAGCCTCGGTAGGGGCGCCAAACAGCACTGCGCTACGGGCCTTTTTCTGGGCAATATCAACCGACCCCAGAGGTGAACCATCCATTCGCAGGAAGGCGCAAAGGTTGCCTCCCGGATCGCAAACGGCAATGTTCACATTTACGCCGGCGTTGCGGGCGGTGGTAAGCGCCAGCGTAAGCAGTTGCTGGCTTTGTTCAGATAACATCTATTCAACCTCTATATTCAGTTTTTTTAGGCGGTAGGCCAGCGTTGGGCGGGTGATATCCAGCATACGGGCGGCTTCTGCAACATTGTTTTCCGCTTCGGATAGTGCAAATCGCACCAGCGCTTCTTCAATTTTTTCTAACGATCCACACTGTTCAAGTGCCTGCATTGTCCAGCTGGTGGCTCCATGCTCTGGTGCGGGAGCAGAGTCGATAAGGGTGCCTGACTTTGATAACACCTGGCTGCTGCCGTCCTGACGCATACTGGGAAACAGATAGTCGGCATCGATAGTTTCGCTGTCTTCAGCCAGTATGACTCCCCGCTCGATGATGTTTTCAAGTTCACGGATGTTGCCGGGCCAGTCATAGTTAAGCAGCGCTTTGGTCGCCAGATCAGAGAGTCCCAGAGTTTTTTTACCGTAGAGTGCTTCGTACTTTTGCAGGAAGTGCGCCGCCAGCAGCGGGATATCCTCATGCCGCTGGCGTAACGACGGGATATCGATCGGATAAACATTCAGCCGGTAGTAAAGGTCTGCCCGGAACCGGCCGGCTTCAACGGCTTGCGCCAGTGACTCATTGGTTGCTGCAATCACCCGCACATCAACGGTACGGGTCTGGGAATCGCCTACCCGTTCCAGTTCACCCTCCTGTAATACCCGCAGCAGTGCCGCCTGAGCACGGGGGCTCAGCTCGACCACTTCGTCGAGGAAGATGGTGCCAAGATGGGCGCGCTCAAAACGCCCCTCACGACTGGTGTTAGCGCCGGTAAATGCACCTTTCTCGACGCCAAACAGTTCCGCCTCAATCAGGTCCGGGGGGATGGCGGCACAGTTAACGGCGATAAAGGGCTGGGATGAACGGCCGGAGCTGTCATGGATACCTTTGGCAACCAGTTCTTTCCCCACGCCTGTTTCGCCCTGTAGAAGCACTGAAACCTTGCCGGTTGCCGCTTTCTTCGCCAGTTTACACACCTGCTTAAATGCGCCGGATTTACCAATCAGGTTGCCCAGACTCGGGGTGTCATCTACCTGATGGCGTAACTCGGTAACCTGATTCTGAAGATCGTAAAGCTCTTCGATGATGGGGGCTGTTTTAAAATAGTCGCGGTAGGTTTGATGGTCCTCCCATTCAGCAGCGGGCTTACCCTCAAACAGGCAATGCTGATCGCCACAGCCGCGACAGTGAATCTCTTTAAAGATAATCTCCTGTCCCAGCAGTTCTGAGGCGAAGCTGCTGGTATGACCCACCAGCGCCCAGCAGGCGGGTCCGTCTGTCAGGCCCAGCTCGGAGATAAACATTTCAGCTTCGTAAGAATCATGCATGTTCAGCAGGGCATAAAAATGCTGATTGGCCGGGTCAATCTCCAGCTTTAGCTCTTCAACTTTCACGGAGCCTTTTAATGAGTCCAGCTGAAAACCGGTGCGGAACAACTCCTCGGGCTCAATATCGCCGGCCAGCCGTTTAACCAGTTCGGCGTCTTTCTGTCCCAGGCTGTAACCCAGACGCATAAAAAAGCCTTTGGCCCGCTCCAGACCGACGGTGAGGATCTGTTCTTTGCGAAAGGTGGTCAGTGACGCCATCTGCATCAACAGCATGCGCTGTTCGCCAAACCAGACGGTGCCGTCATGGTTCTGGAATCTGACCTGTTTGGACAGTTGTTTGATATCAGGATGCTTTATATTCAGATGTTTGGTTGCGATGTTCATTAAATAAGCACTCTGCATTGTTATGATTATGATCAAATCATCATATATGATTGCCTATATAAAAAGATGTAGTAAAAATGTAATATATGATCCCAAATATGGGATCAAGGTAATCAAATGAACTATCAGGATCTGTTTATCTTTCTTAAAGTGGTGGAACGAGGCAGCTTTCTCTCGGCTTCAGAATCGTTATCGGTCCCCACATCGACTGTCAGCCGCAAGGTTCAGCAGCTGGAAAATGATCTGGGTTATAAACTGATGCACCGCAGTGCACGAAAAATGGTGCTGACGGAGGCGGGTGTTAAGTTCTATAACCGTTGTCAGCCGCTCTTTACTGAGCTGGAGTACGCCGCTAAAGAGCTTGATGATGAGTTGGCAGAGCCTTCCGGGTTGCTAAGGGTAACCGCGCCGGTCAGCCTCACCAATGATCTGTTGGCGGAGTGGTTTTTTAAATTTATGGAGCGCTTTCCACGTATCAATCTGGAGCTGATAGTGGTTAACCGTAATATCGATCTGGTAGAGGAGGGGATCGATGTCGCGTTCCGTATTGGGGACGTGCGGATGCAGAACTGGATTTCAAGACCGTTAATGGAGTCAAGCTTCAGTGTTTGTGCCAGCGAGGATTATCTGCGTCGACGGGGAGTGCCGCAACACCCGCAGGATCTGTATCAGCACACCCTGATCGTAACCCGAAGAAACCCGGTGTGGAACTTCAGTAAAGGGGATGAAACAGTCAAAATTGTGGGTGATGCGCGGATGAAAGTCGATGAGCTGAATATCGCTGCACGGGCGGCAGAAAATGGGCTGGGTATTGTTAACCTGCCGGATTATGTTGTGACTAAGTCATTGATCGCTGGCCGGTTAAAAAAACTGATGCCGGGTTGGCAGCCGCACCCGCGGGAAGTGCATATGCTGTATCCAGAGCGCAAATACATCCCCGGCAAGGTAAGGCTGTTTATCGAGTTTGTGATGTTCCATGCAAACGAGAAGCGGTTTAACTGATCTGTTTGCTGCTGATCAGCTTGTCCGGCTCGTAGTATTGCGGCCAGTATTTCTTAACCACCTCACCGGCGCTGTCAAAGGTATGGCAGGTGTTGAGCGTATGGGGGCGGTGCTCCTCACTGGCGTGCTCATGTCTGGCTTCCCTGGCCTGATGGGTTGCCTGAAATGCGGTAGTTGCCACCGGGCCAAGCAGCTCAAGAAGATGGGTGCATCCATTGGTGCCACCAAACAGCTCTTTGCACTGTTTGGTGAATCCGGGCGCTATTCTCAGGCCGATCAGCTGTTTGTACGCATCAGCAATTGACGGGCAGACTGTAAAAGGCGTGTGCTCCATACTGGCAACTGCATCGAGAATATTGAAATCCAGATCGATGGTCAGCCTGATTGACATATCGTGAATAGGCTCGCCAGGATTTACCGGACTCAGACTCCGGTCGCGCAGCGTAATCGGGATGGTTTTGATATCGGTCAGATGGCCTTCGATATCCCATAGTCCGTCAGTGCGTTCAAATCCCTCACAGGTGACAGTGCGGGTGTGAATTTTTGTGCGTTCAGCAGGTTGAGGTAGTGGCATAGAATCTGTTCTTTCTAATAGTAATAGTTTATCGGGCGCTCACTCGCTGGGGGCGCCTGGTAAAATATTAAACCCATAAACTGTTGTGGCTTGCAATCTTTTGTTGCAGTTGCTTACAAGCCACCAAAGCGTTTGTAGAAGCGGGGAGCGGGTTCGGGCAGAGGACCATCGGCGGTCTCCTGGGTTGAGGAGAGGTGTTCCTCTGCCCGCTTATAGATCAACCGGTAGATGTTGCGGCACAGCACTCTGGCGGAAGTTCCGCTCCAGTCGGCCGGCAGTAATTTTTCCGGCAGTTGCGGGTCTCTCAGCAGGATTCTGCGGTAGTGATGGATCATCAGGGTGCGGAGCTGGAAACACTGCTCCGGGTCCAGTTCGGACTGCCCCTCCAGGGCTCTGAGAATCGGTCGGAAACGCTCCAGGAACGCCTGATAACCTTCAGCCAGTTGGTCAAGATTCCAGCACTCATGCACCAGCTCTTTCAACGGAATAGAGGTCTGGCTGCCTACCAGTTCGGATTTCATATGGATCACATCGTTGAGCACGCATAGTTCCTGCAGCGTACTGCTGACCTCGGTTATGTCTGCCATTGGATGTGCCATGACGCTGGGAGTGATATTACCGAAGCCAAGCCATTCAAGCTCTTTTTTGACAACTTTACGCAGCTCATTATCAAGCTGAGTGGTGACAATCATATCCCACTTGCCATCCCACTCGGGATAAAGCTCAGCGTAGATCCGCCTGAATGCACTTTCAAATCGGCGACGTCCTGTGTCCGTCAAACTGTAAAAACTTTTCCGGCCAACCTGGCTGGAAGCCAGCCAACCATCTTTTGTCAGCCGGAAAATCGATGTTCTCACCAGTCGCTGGTTGAGTCCCAGTGGCTCCAGCAACCTGATCAGACTTCCCAGCCAGACCGTTCCACCCCGGGGGGAAATGGCATCGCCATAGATAGTGATGATCAGAGAACCGCCCCGGATCGGGCGTTGATTCTTAAAGTCATCGACCAACTCTTCAATACAACGGAGTTTGTTCATGGGCTACTCATAAATCAGAACGGAAAGGGTATCCAGGCTAACCGGAAATGCTGATAGCGGATATTACCAGTAAATCAACGAGTTTATGAGCAAAAAACGAACTCATCAACATAGTAAGAGGTAATTAAATCCATATGGTCTATAAGTAAATGTAACTCAGGGCTATTGCTGCCGGGATGCCTGGATAGCATAACTGGCTGTAACAGAGCAGACGCAGAGTAGATAAAGGTGAATGTGGTTATAGGTGTTTACCTGTAAATACTATTAAGTTAACATGTTAACTAAAAGCTGGATCAGATGACTCTCTGAGTGACAGGATAAACGAACAGAGCACAATGCGGCTTGTTCAGGTTCACAGAAGAAGGCTGATCAGGCGAAGCAGGGCAACGGAGGCGCTGTAATATTTAACTGATACATATATCTTTTTAATGTTGTATGGAATTGTATCACTTAGTTGGTTATGATTCGAAAGACCCTGACCCGAATAGTCAGGATAAATAATAAATAGGGGCAAAACCCCAATGATCTCTTAATAACAATAACTGACGTATTAAACGTTCAAGAGATAGCCAGGAGATAGACCGAATGACAAAAATGACTTTCCTGAAAAGTGCGGCCGCGATTGCACTGGGCACATCACTAACTACCGTTGCTCTGGCTGATACTACACTGCGTGTAGCCAGCTGGTTGCCACCTACCCATCCACAAAATGCTGTTGTCTGGCCTACCTGGGCTAAGTGGGTTGAAGATGCTACCGAGGGCCGTGTTAAGGTTGAGATTGAGTATGGGCTGGGCCATCCAAAAACCATGTTTGAACTGGTAGAAGATGGCGTAGTAGATGCTTCGTGGAGCTATCATGGCTATGTGCCGGGGCGTTTTAAACTGACGCAGGCGGTAGAGCAGCCGCTGCTGGGGGCGAGTGCAGAAGCGGCATCTGTCGCCCATTGGCGTGTACATCAGAAATATTTTGCTAAGGCTAATGAGCATGATGGTCTTGAGGTGATTGGTCTGTTTACCCATGGGCCTGGTCAGATCCATCTGGCTGAACCTATCTCTTCTCTGTCAGAGCTGGAAGGAAAGAAGATCCGTCTTGGCGGTGGTGTTCAGGGTGAGATCGGTGCGCGTATGGGCGTGACGGCGGTTGGTGCGCCAGCTCCCAAAGTCTACGAGATGATGCAGCAGGGCGTTATTGATGGGGTGTTTATCCCAATGGGCGAGCAGAAATCTCTGCGTCTGCATGAAGTTGCCCGCAATGTTGTTGCGCTGCCGGGTGGCATGTATCTGGGCAGCTTTGGAATCTTTATGAACCCCGACTTCCTGGCTGATCTTGATGCTAAGGATCGTGAAGCTATTCTCAGCGTGTCTGGTGAAAAACTGTCGGCAATGGCTGGGCGTGCCTGGGATGCTGCGGATATTGAAGGACTTAAAGCCGCGCAGGAAAACGGTGTAAACGTGGTTCAGGTCAAAGAGGGCGAGCCGATGGCTGAAGAGTTTAAGGCGCTTACCAAGGGCATGGATGAGGCCTTCTATGAGTCTGTAGCTGACCGTGGTGTCGACGCTAAAGCCGCGTTGGCTGAGCTGCGTCAGATCGCCCGCAGCTACAAGTAAGGAGCCTGCTATGTCCTTCAGTGCCTGGATGACAGCGCACTACGAGGAGAAGGGGCCAGTCGTCTGGCTGGCCTTTCTCCTTGAATTGGTAGCTGCCATCACGTTGTTCTTTATGATGATGCTGACCTGTGCCGATGTGTTTGGACGGTATTTTCTCGATAATGCGGTTGATGGTGCGACAGAGTTAACTGAGATGAGTCTCGCTATTCTCGTTTTTGCTGAGATGCCTGTTATAACCTGGCGCGGTGGTCACGTAGTCGTTGATATTCTGGACCGGCTACTAGGCGGTACGGTAATCAAAGTGTTGGGTCTGCTGTCTGCGCTGCTTATCTCTACTTCGTTGTATTTTCTTGCTGTTCGTATCCATGAACTGGCTGTACGTTCAAATAGTCGGGGCGAGGTGACCGAGTTTCTGCAAGTTCCGGTCGGTTATATTGTCGATTATATCGCCGTGATGAGCTGGGCGACTGCTGCGCTGATGATCAGTTACGGTATCTACCGGCTGCTTTTCCTATCCCGGGATTGATTCCGGGGTCTCCGGTATTAATGCGCTGACAACGTTACAGGTATTATAAGAATGATTACTGCATTAACTGGTTTTGTAATTTTGTTACTGTTCATCGTGGTGGTCCGCGTGCCGATCGCATTTGCGATGGGCCTGGTGGGCTTCTTTGGTTTTGCGTATATGCAGGGCCTGAGCTTTGATAATTTTATGGATTTTAACTGGAACTCCTCTCTGACGATGGCTTCCAAGCGGGTGATTAATACTGCTCAGGAGTATAGCCTGTCAGTGATTCCGCTATTTATCCTGATGGGGAATCTGGTTACCAAATCAGGACTTTCTCACGAGCTCTATCGGGCATCCTACGCCTTTCTCGGCCACCGCAAGGGCGGTTTGTCGATGGCTACAGTGGTTGCCTGTGGTGGTTTTTCGGCCATTTGTGGCTCCAGTCTGGCGACTTCCGCGACGATGGCAAAGGTGGCGATGCCACCGATGCGCAAGTATGGCTATGCCGATTCTCTGGCCACTGCCTCCATTGCTGCAGGTGGTACTCTGGGAATACTGATTCCACCCTCGGTTATTCTGGTTATCTATGGTCTGCTGACCGAGACCAGTATCCGTGAGTTGTTTGCGGCGGGCTTTATTCCCGGATTCCTGGGTATTTTGCTCTATCTCTGCGCTGTCAGATTTGTTGTCTGGCGCACCCCTGAAGCGGGGCCTTGCGGTGAAAAGATGAGCTGGCCCGAGCGGATTCAGGCATTAAACGGTGTCTGGGGTGTGCTGCTACTGTTCTCTGTGGTGATGGGAGGAATCTATCTCGGTATCTTTACACCGACGGAAGCGGCGGGTATCGGTGCCGGTGGTGCATTTATTATTGCCCTGTACCGCAGGTCGCTTAGTTTTGGTAGTCTGTTTGATATTCTTACGGATACTGCCCGTACCTCGGCGATGCTCTTCGGAGTGTTGATCGGTGCGCTGATCTTCTCCAACTTTATTAACCGTGCCGGCCTGCCGTCAGACCTTCTGGATCTGGTTAACAATCTGGATGTCGCCCCAATGGTGGTTATTCTGGTTATTCTTGCGATCTACATTGTGCTGGGCATGGTGTTCGAAAGTTTGTCGATGTTGCTACTAACAGTGCCGATCTTTTTCCCGCTGGTTCAGAGTCTCGGTTTTGACCTGGTGTGGTTTGGTATTGTTGTTGTCGTGGTGACAGAGATCAGTCTGATCACGCCACCGGTGGGCATGAACGTATTTGTTTTGAGTGCGGTGCTGAGAGACGTTAAAGCCAGTACTATTTTTAAGGGGGTTACCCCGTTCTGGTGTGCTGATATCGTTCGCCTGGCGCTGATCACCTTTATCTCATCGATATCGCTGTTTCTTCCTGAGCTGCTGTATCGTTAATATACTACGGCCCCTTACTCATAATAGGGAGACGGGGCTCTTTAACAGAAGGTTACTGCTATGCTACCTGATGTAAAAAAAATCCTGTATGCGTCTGATATCGATAAAGGTTCACGTCCTGCGTTTCGCGCTGCGGTGAGTCTGTGTGGCCATTATCATTCTGAAATTACCTACCTGCATGTGATAGAGCCTCTGAGTGCCTCAGCGCAGAGTATTGTTCAAAACATGATTAGTGAGGCTGATCTGAATGAGCTGCATGATCAGAGCCTGGAAAACCTGAAATTTAAAATTGAGGAGCGAATCCAGCGTTTCTGTGAGTCGGAACTCGAGCAGAATGAGATCCTTGATGAAGGTTCTGTAACCTCCCGTGTCGAGGAGGGAACTCCCTGGAAAACCATTCTCAGGGTAGCGGATGAGATCAACGCCGATGTCATCGTGATGGGAACCCGGACGCACTCAGCTATGGGACAGTTCCTGCTCGGCTCAACCGCCAATAAAGTGATGCATAACTCAAAACGGCCGGTGCTGATCGTGCCACTCTGATCGCTGTATTAGCAGATAAAAGCGGCTTCTGAAGTCGCTTTTTTTGTGCTTCAGACCAATGATTATTATCTTTATGGAATTAATATTGTGTATCAGCGTATGCCCTGATAGGTTAAAGCCTGATCAGTGTTCAGGAGAGACAGTGAATGGATGTTTTGTCGGCAATGGCTGTATTCGTCAGGGTGGTAGATCTCAAAAGCTTTTCCCTGGCAGCCTCTGAACTGGGAATCTCCAGCTCATCAGTGAGTAAGCAGATTTCACATCTGGAACAGCATGTCGGTGCCCGGCTTCTGCAACGAACAACCCGGCGTCTCAGTGTCACAGAAGTGGGGGCCGCCTACCATGAAAAGTGTCAGGCGATTCTTGCAGATGTGGACGAAGCAGAAAACCTGGTGTCCCAGTTGCAGGGCAAGCCCAGGGGGCTGCTGAGGATTAACTGCAATATGACCTTTGGTCAGTTGTTGCTGTCAAAGGCGATCCCAGAATTTATGGCCGCTTATCCGGATGTGCAGCTGGAAGTTGCTCTCGATGACAGCGATGTCGAGCTGCTCAAAGAGGGGTTTGATCTGGCGTTGAGAATAGCCCACCCTAAACTACCTGATTCCAGTCTCATCGCTCGTCAGATAGCTTCCATCCCGCTGTTCCTCTGTGCCACCCCCAGCTATCTGGCGCAGCATGGTCATCCTCAGACACCTGAGGATCTCAGGCAGCATAACTGTCTGGTCTTTATGCTGGCAAGTAATACCAATCTCTGGACCCTGACAAACGCTGAAGGCAGCCAGACTGTACAGGTCAGTGGAGACCTGAAAGCGAACAACAGTCTGCTGGTACTACAGGCTGCCCTGGCGCATCGGGGGGTGGCTAATCTGGCCTCATTTGTAATCGAACACTATGTTGAGGAGGGACGTTTGGAATTACTGCTTCCAGAGTTTCAGGCGGAGCAACTCAGCCTTTATGCTATCTACCCTGATCGTAAATACAGCCCTCCGAAAGTCAGTTTATTTATCGAGTTTTTTCAGGGCTGGCTGGAAAATAATCTGCAGCAAAAACTACACTGCCAAAGCCGTGCTTAATCCTGGACTGACCGTTTATTATGATAATCTACTTTTAGTGTTTCCTGTAAGCATCTGTTTAATAATAAAATATATTGGGTAAGATAAATGATTCTGTATGACTATTGCCGCTCTTCAGCGGCTTATCGTGTTCGTATCGCCCTGAATCTTAAAGAGGTTGAGTATCAGCAGGTTCCGGTCAGTTTGCTTGCCGGTGAGCAGCGTTCTGCCGAGTATCTGGCCAGAAATCCCCAGGGGCTGGTTCCTGCGCTTGAGGACGGAGCACTGCTGCTTACTCAATCACTGGCGATCTGTGAATATCTCGAGGAATCCTGTTCTGGTGGAGCGCCGTTAATGCCAGCAACGCCTGCTGATCGGGCTACCGTGCGGGCAATGGCACAGCTGGTTGCCTGTGATATCCATCCGCTTAATAATCTGCGTATGCTTAACTATCTGGTGTCTGAACTGGGCGTCAGCGAAAGCGAGAAAACCGAGTGGTACCGGCACTGGATCTATCAGGGGTTTACCGCGCTGGAACAGCTGCTTAGCCAGGTGTCTGGCCGTTATAGTTTTGGCGATCAGGTGACGCTGGCGGATCTTTGTCTGGTTCCGCAGGTGTTTAATGCGAACCGGTTTAACTGCGACCTTGAGCGCTACCCCAACATTGTCCGGGTAAATGAAAACTGTTTGCAGATTCAGGCGTTTGCCGCCGCCCATCCCGATCTGCAGCCTGGAGCATGAAGTGGCTTAGCAAGGCCGCAAATGCGGCCCAGGGGATATGCTGAGGCCAGAGAAGATCAGTCGATATCACTGAGCGCCTGCATCGCTTCTTTACTCCAGTCGAGGGCTTTGCGATAGCAGGTTTCATAGAGGTTTGAATCGAAATTGGTTGGCAGCAGATCCCAGTCGCCCGCTTCATAGTTGCCAACATACATCAGCGTTTCGCCCATCTCGCCCTCATTCAACAGAATCGCATTTTTAATCTCGTCACTCAGGGGGACTTCCCGGAGCATCGATTCACGATCAATATCCAGCAACAGGTGTAAATTGGACATCATACCCGTCATGAAATAGCTGCCGGGATTGCTTCGTTTGCTTGCCAGTGCGATCTCTTCGCACATCCGCCCCCGCACCAGCAGACTGCGGCAGATCTCTTCTGGTTTGCCGCTCTGGTTGTTAAGCGCAATCAGAGTCGCCCACTTCCTGATCTGCGTCATTCCCAGCATAACGATTGCTTCAGTCAGGGATTCAAGCTTACGCACCAGGGAGTAGGCCGCTGAGTTGACGATACGCAGTAGCTTATAGGTGAGTACCGGATCGCGGATAATCAGGTGTTCAAGTCGCTCAGGCGTGGTGTTGGGATTCTGAAGTTCCTGCACCAGTTCAAACAGCGCAGCCTGGTTTGGGTCAACTTTCTTTCCTTTAACCGGTTTCGGTTTGCTGAGGAAGTGTCCCTGAAACAGCTTAAAGCCGAGCTTATTGCATGCTTCCAGCATCTCGACCGTCTGGATTTTTTCTGCCAGCAGGGTGACTTTGAAGGGCGTTAGCAGACGCACCTGCTCAGCCACTTCCTCAACACTCATGTTCTGCACATCAACCTTGACGATATGCGCCATCTTGAGCAGGGGTTCATACGCTGCTTTATAGGTGAAATGATCCAGTGCGATGCGGTAACCCGCCTTGACCAGACGGTAAATAGCGGTGATGATTTCGCGATCAGGTTTAATATTCTGATGCACTTCGAGGACAATATTTTTACGGGGCAGCTCAGGGAAATCGTCAGACACCAGCAGGTCTCGATTGAGGTTGATAAACGCTGGTACCCGTTTCAGTTCCCCCTGATCAGAGATGCTGGTGTAGGAGTTAAGGATAACCTCACTGGTGGAACCGGCATTGCGGAACAGGCTGTTATCCGAGTCCTGATCGTCCCGGTAGAGCAGTTCATAGGCTACAACCCGCTGGCTGCGGTCAAAGATCGGCTGGCGGGCCATCAGAACTTGTGAATCTGATGTGCTTTCCATATAGTTTTTTCCATTCGAAACTGCTTTTTGCTACAGCATATAATCAGCAGTTTCTGTTGTCAGCTGTGTTTATCACCAATACAGGTAATAGGATTATGGGATAAACAGCAAAAGAAGTCGCTGTTTTCTATGCGACAGGTATAATGTTGCTCCCTGATTTAGCAGACTGTGATTATGAGTACAATTAACTGGTTCCCTGGCCATATGCACAAAGCCCGCAAAGAGATCGCCCAGGTGATGGATGAGATCGATGTGGTGATCGAGGTGCTTGATGCGCGCCTGCCGGTTTCCAGTGAAAATCCGATGGTGTCTCAGCTGCGCAAAGGAACACCAGTCATCAAGTTGCTGAATAAGAGTGATCTGGCGGACCCTCAACGAACGCAGGAGTGGGCGGCGTTTTATAACAGTCTGCCCGACACTCAGGCACTGATAATCGATTATTCGCAGAAAAAGCTGATCAGCACTATTCCCGATCTGTGCAATAAACTGGTGCCTTCGCGAAGTAATCATGGGCGTCAGGTTCGGGCGATGATTATGGGGATACCCAATGTTGGCAAGTCCACCATGATCAATGCCCTGTTGGGCAGGAAAATCGCTAAAGTTGGCAACGAGCCGGCGGTTACTAAGGGGCAGAAACGTTTTACCCTGCGCAATGGTATGGCGTTGTCCGATACGCCGGGGATGTTATGGCCTAAAATTGAAGATATCGATTCAGGCTACCGCCTGGCCGCCAGTGGGGCTATTAAAAATACCGCCATCGAATTCGAGGATGTTGCGCTGTATGCTGCTGAGTTTTTGCGTAAAGCATACCCTGAGCTGCTGGTGGCTCGCTATAAACTGAAGCAACTGCCTGAGCGCGGCGACCAGGTGCTGGAAGAGATTGGGCGCAAGCGTGGCGGACTGAGACCTGGTGGCAAGATCGATATGCATAAAGCATCAGAAATACTGCTTAACGAATTACGCGGAGGTCAGCTGGGACAGATAACCTACGAAACGGTCGATGAGTGGCTGTTAAAGTGGGAGCAACAACAGCTTGAAGCAGAGCGTCTGGAGCAGGAAAGAGAAGCGCAGGAAGGGCTGGAGGCAGGGTCACAGAGTGATCGCCCGGCTCAGCGAAATAAAGGTAAATGAGATGACACGTATTAAGAAAAAGCGTACTTCACCAAAACCCATCTTTCTCGATGTGCCCCGGCGCAGCGAAAAGCTGGCTGATCCCGATAGCTATGAGAGCCGTAAGCGCCGCAGTCTGGAACAGAAGAAAAAGCATAAGTCTGTGTACGAAAAAGCCCGTGAAGCTGAATTAGCGGCAGAGTCCGCTGAGGCTAAACGTGATACGCCGCTGGCGGATAAGATCCGTCGACTGAAACGCGCCGAAGAGGCTCGCCAGGCGGAAGCCGAAGATAAATAAATCCCTCCGGAGTTTGATCTCCGCCAAAGCCTCATCTACGTTTACTGGTGCCTGCAGATAAACTGCAGGCGGTAAATGGAGATCGGACTATGACTCATGCTGATGTTCATCGTGCGGGCGATTCGCCTGCCAGGGTTGATCTGAAAGAGGGTGAGACCTATTGCTGGTGCGCCTGTGGCCGTTCGGCAACTCAGCCTTTCTGTGATGGTTCTCATCAGGGTACAGGACTGGATCCGGTGGTCTTTGTTGCCCGCAAGAGCGAAACCGTGTTTCTCTGCCGTTGTAAACAAACCGCTACACCGCCGCTTTGTGATGGTAGTCACAGCCGTACGGGCGGTAACAGCCAATAGCACTCGCTACAACCGACCTGACTGGGTACAATGCGTTTCTTTTTTTAGCGGGAAATAGTTACCTTGCAACAGGTTGATGTGGTTATTATCGGGGCTGGTGCTTCCGGTCTGATGTGTGCTGCTACGGCAGGCTATCGGGGACGTTCGGTGCTGGTGCTTGAGCACACGGCTAAGATCGGCCGGAAGATTTTGATGTCGGGCGGTGGCCGCTGCAACTTCACTAATCTCCATAACTCACCCGCGAACTTTATTTCAGAAAATCCGCATTTTTGTAAATCGGCGTTGAGTCGCTACAGTGCGCAGGATTTTATCGATCTGGTTGATCGTCACGGGGTGGAGTATCACGAAAAAACGCTGGGGCAGTTGTTCTGTAACGAATCCAGTAAGGAGATTCTTCAGGTTTTACTCACCGAGTGTGACTGGGCAGGGGTTGAGATCAGAACCGAAACCGAGGTACATAAGCTGAAACAGACCGAGTGCGGTTTTCAGCTGCAAACCACTGCTGGCAATATAGCGGCAAAATCGGTTGTGATTGCTACCGGTGGGTTGTCTATTCCAAACGGCGGAGCCACCAGTTTTGCCTACGACATCGCCGAGCAGTTTTCGCTGGATCTGTTACCGCGTAGCGCTTCTCTGGTGCCTTTTACCCTGCAACCCAAAGATAAAGAGCAACTGAGCGAGCTGTCCGGTGTTTCACATCGGGTGCGGGCGAGTATCGGTAAAACCAGCTTTGTTGAGATGATGCTGTTTACTCACCGGGGGCTGAGTGGCCCTGCGGTGCTGCAGATATCCAACTACTGGCAGCCGGGGATGGAAGTTGAGATCGACCTGTTTCCCGATTTTGATCTGTTAGCGTGGTTGAAAGAGCAGCGGGAACAACGCCCAAAAGCAGAACTGACCACCATCATGGCGCAGCAGATGAGTAAGCGGATGGCGCAAATACTCTGTGCCAAATTTGAACTCTCTGGCGTAATAGGAAACCTCTCCAATAAGCAGCTTGAAGCGGCTGCTGCTGCATTCTGTTGCTGGAAAATTAAACCGTCCGGTACTGAAGGTTATCGTACAGCTGAAGTCACACTTGGCGGTATAAATACTAATGAAATCAATCAGAAAACTATGGAAGCTAAATCTGTTTCTGGCCTGTATTTTATTGGCGAGTGCCTCGATGTAACCGGCCATCTGGGTGGCCATAACTTCCAGTGGGCCTGGGCGTCCGGGGTGGCTGCGGGGCAGGCGGTTTAGTTGTGTCAGGGTATTTAAATTTTAGACAAAGGTAATAAAATTTAGACAAACGGTAATGAAAAGCTAGACATATAGGAGATTGTCTAGCTTTGTGGAAATACTTTATTCCTGCTGGTCTGCCTTCATTCAAAGTCGATTTAAATTAGGCTTTCACGACATCTACCTTCAAAATCGCCGTCGGGGTAAAACAAAGTTTAGTTCAAAAGCTGTGTGTCGAGCCAAAGAGGTCATACAGTTGGGATCACAAATGTTCCGATAACAACCAACCCGCGGAATAAGTCTTCAATTTTTGCATAAACCAGCGATAAATATTTTATCCGGTGCTTGTTGTCCAACAAGTGTCTTGGATCTTGTTTTCTTTCGCTCTTTGAGCGCTGATACTCTTATTTCCCTAAAAATAGGAGCAAAATGTGACCATTTAGTATTTGATATTTGGGCGGCAGTAGTACGTGCATCCATGCATGTTTTTAGTACCATTAAATAACACCAAAAATCTTCTGGTGATTCTGCGGAGCACATGTCGGTCATCCATTTCTTAGTCCACTGATAGTTGTCATGAGCCTCTTTGGCGCATTTTGATGCTATTGCTGCAATTCCGTCACCATCCAGGTGGTGATTTATGGTGTCAAAAAATTGATCGGACTGCATAGAAAAACCAGCGATTGATATTGCGTATGATTGATCAAGCGTTGAAGTACTATCCGATAGAGATTTTATGAAGGACTGAACGAAATCGGAAGCACCAAATCGCTCTGCTGCTAATACCTCTCGGGCCAAGATTTCATCATTCCAAGACTTAAGAAGCCGTTGCTGCCAAAATTCATTTATTGTATTTGAAGACCAGCTTGACCAGATAGCTTCATGTTCTAACGTCAGATCATCTCCCAGGTCATACTTGACCATTCCAGGTACTTCAGAAAACTTTCTAAAAAGAGCTACGGCTTTCTCAGGTAACTCTTTCGATATTAGGTTCGCGACCATGAGCGCGATATTTTTCAGCCAACCCAGTTGATTTTCTCTGGCCTGTTCTAAGGTATTGAGGACCTCAGACAAAAAGTTTTCGTCTGCTTTAATAAGTCTTCTTATATCATCAAGCGTTAGATATTCAACTAGAAGTTTAGCATCGGAGTCCTTCAAACTCTCAAAAAATGCATCTGCAATCGAGTGTATTCGTTTCTGTTTCTCATCAAAATCTTCTTCAAATATTCTAAAGCTCTCTTTTAGCGTTTTCTGGCGTGGGAAACGGCCTTCGTCATGATCTGATTCATCGACGGAAAGTAAGGGGAAAGAATCACGCTTATCTGTCGATAGAGTAAGGTCAACAGTTGTAGGTACATGACTATTGATTGCCTCTATTGCGTCCTTAAAACGGTATAAAAAATATTTAGCCGATGGCTTGGTTATCACTTCGCCAACCAGCTCATCTGTTGTGTACAAGACTTCCAGGCTAATCCGTTTCAGTAACTCATCAATACCGACTTCGTGCCTTGCACAGGCTTGAGCCAGCAGGATAGAGCCATACCAACTCTCAAGAGTCCTCGTATCTGTGGTTTGACTGGACCAGTCACTCCCCAAAAGGGCATCTCTTACTGATTTAAGATCATTCTTAGCCGCTATATCAAAAGCGATGGTACGAAGTTCAGGATGCTCCGATTTACTGCATGTTAATATGAGCGATTCAAGCTCTGGTGTGATCGGAGTATCACCGTAACGTGTGGCGATCAATGAACCATAAATGGCATTTTTATCATTAGACTCTAGTGCTGACTTCAGGCAATTTAGGACAGTATTAGTAGGTTGTGGCGCTAGGGCGTCCAGTGCTTTGAGTAGGACATTCGATCCAAATGCAGGGTTGATTAAACAGCTGAGTTGTTCTGACGCCGACATTTGGTAGGCGGAGTAGTAGAACAGAAACATCCTCATGGTTTCTTGTTCCTCTTCTTTGATCGTTCCCACCATATCGGTATCGCAGACCCTTTTAACTAGGATTTCTGCGATATTTCGGGTCATCAAAGGAATATATTCGGTACCATTAAATATGAGCTGACGCAATGCTAACCCAGTTCTGGATAAAAGTCCTGAGATAAGATTCCTGGTTTCATCGACAGCTAATTCAGGTTCAAATCTACATACGAGCGGAAGAATCTCTTCAAGTGTGTAGTCTTCTCCAGTCATTCCCATCGCACTTAGGACATTCTCCTTATTAATTGAGGAAAATTGGTCTAATGCTTCTTCTATGTCGATGGGGCGTTGAACGCCAGGATCAGCCACGCTAATTTGACGCCATTCGTTAGGAGAAGATAGTTTCCAACGAACTCTCTCCTTGTTTAACTGAGCAGCGATCATTTTCGCTTCGGAGGAGGCAGGGCCATCGCCGGAAGCATAGAGCATACGCACGATAGTCCACTTACCAGCAAGGGAGGTATCGGGGGAACGTAGTGGTTCAATAGCGCTCCGAAATGCGTCCTTACATCGCATTCGGTCTACCCTATTGAACGTTGTTAGCTGATCAAAGGCCCTTCGCGCATAACCCGTATCCTTATCGAGATTGAAAGCAAGCCCCATTGCTATAAAACAGTCAGAAAACTCTGCAAGTGGGCGACCGGCAAGTAATTGAAGTGCCAAGTTGAACAGGGAATCTGTTTCCCCTGCTACCTCAGTCATATTGTCCAATAGCTGTCTTTCGAAAGAAGATAATGACGATAATGTGCCTTCTATTTCTTTCTGTCGTCTCTGTAAGTTTTCCCGATAAGTGTCCTCATCATGTTTCGCGTAGCGGTTCGTCTGTTCTATCGGATCTTTGTTATAACGATGTAGCCAGTTGCGAATTGCAGTTTTAGCTACAAGCCATCCGTTCTCTGTTGCAGCGATCTCGAACGCAGCATGGGTGAACCAGTCTTGGTTAATACGGTGTGCTCTACCAAGCGCAAACAATTCCAATGCATTGAACAGTTCTGTAGGTTGGATTTTTACTATCTCGACGAACTCCTCAAAACGTTGATCGTCAACATTCTGAAGGCTGGAGAACGCATCAAGGAGGGCAGCAAATATGGCTTGATCGAAACGGCTAGTATCTAATGTACAGACCATTAACGCTGCGAACATAACATCGACGGTTCGATCCATAGCTTGGATAGGATCGATTAGCTGGGCTATATGCTCACTAAGATTAGTCCCTGTCTGCTGTGCCCGAAACAGTTGGTCGATAAAGGTATAAGAGAGGGCTAGAGTGAGCCCTTCATCTAGTAATTCATAAATATCTCCCGCCCCAGGGAGACTTCGAAAGAAGCGTGTCTCAATAACGTGATTAGAGTCATCTTCAAAGCTGCATGGTGGATGCTTCTCTGGCGAATTCCTTACTCGCTCTAGTACTTCTTTTGCACAATTACTGAGACGTTTGGTTAGATCGTTCATCCTCTCGTCTTCAAAATTTTCGCGCTGTAAAGCTCGAAGATGCTCCATGAGAATCCGGTCAGTCGTCAGCCCTTTCCAGGCCTCAGATTTCTTGTGGGGGATCGTAGAAACCGCCACTTTGAGAAGTCGTGGATTGCGGAGAGTCCTGAGAGTGGCGTCATCGAGCCAATCGAGTTCAATACCATAATGTTCTAATAGTTGATCGCGTTCACCCGGTGACCATTCGGGCACTTCAATAGTCTTCGGCGTAAAGGCTAAGCCTGGCTCAACGAGCTTGCGCCAGAACTGAGGGCGCACTGTAACAAGTAGTCTCCCACCAATAGCCCGCAAGCGTTCCTGTAAGCCATTCAGAAGGCGGTCCCATCGAATGTTCTGCCTCTGATTAATACCATCGACAATCACCAGTAACGGGGCCTTCGGTGGCTGGCTCTGCCAAGCAGAAACTCGATGTCGCCATCTAAGTTTTATCGTTTCATCTGCTATTTCGTTGGTTTGTGCGATCAGAAGATCGATAAGAAACGCGTCTAGATCTTTGTTAGAAACGTTATCGAACTGTTCAGCGCTGGAGAACAGCGTAAGCCCTTTATGGTCAACGCAGATCTGCGCAGCGAGCCATGACTTACCTTGCCCCTCTCCGCCAAAGAGAACAACGCTTTGGTCGCGTTGTAAGATTTCAGAAACCTTCTTTCGCAGTTCAATACGTAAAGGAGGAGAGTCAGGGTATGCGCTAACTGCAAGCGCCTGATTAAACCTATCCCTAGCGGCGCTTTCGGACCCAAAGGAGGCTGATTTCCACGCTTCATTCAATTCTATTGAACGTGCTAGAGCCAAGCTGGAAATTTTTAGGTTCAGTTTTAACTTGTGCAATAAGCTATGAAACTCGGGATGTTCAGTGATTTCCGTGAAGGCTTTAATCAGGTTTTCTTTGCAAGGTGCAGGAGAAGCATGGGCCTTAAGGAATTCTAGTGCTGGCTTTCCGGAGGCCGCAGCTGCTACTGCTAAAAGAGGTAACGGAGCAGATGTCCAATCAAGAATTAGTGTGGAAATTGCGTGTTGGTCTCCAGCTTCTCGTACTGCGGATGCCAATTGAGTGGAGATCTCTTTTGTGGCTCCAAGTACCCAGAGTCGATCGGGAGCATCTTTGTTGCAAGCTAGGTCGACGATTTTTGTTAAGACTTCATTTCTATGGATCTCGCCGGAGTATCGTTTTGCTTCAAAACATACTGTGTCACTTTCCAACGCGGAATCACCATCGATTCCCCCCTGAAAACCACTTGCGGCTAGGCGAAATGGAATACCTGTTAATTCAGTAAGAACGATCCGAACAAACCCTTCAAAGCCGGTAGCACCGGCAGGCTTGAGTGCTAAAAGAACGCCCTTAATCTCTGCTAGCGGTTCAGCCATACTGTCCTCTACGTACTATCGATTTCTAATTATTCGTTCGCTAACTAGTCTCTTGTCAGCCGACTGGTTTGTCTAGACGTAGATGATAGAAACAAGCGAAAAACTTCGCACAACATAGGTCGCTATCAGCCAACAATGTCTTCTGCTTTGTGCTGTGGGTGGTTTTACCCCGATTGGTATAAAGTGGATTAGTTTAGATCAAATCTGAGATCTCTTCTTGAAAAAGAGAGTTACTTCTTGTTGAATCAGACACCTCGCAAACGTGAAGTTTCGCTTAGTCAAACATAGCCGCCACGATGGCTTCTGGTGCGTCTTCTTGCATCAGGTGGCCAGATTCTGGAACCGGTGTTAACACTCCAGTGGTAAGCAGATTTGCAAGTTTCCTGCCCTGTGAAATAGGTATCCATTCATCGTTCTCACCCCACAAAATCTGTACCGGGTCTTCCATGGGGGCGTAAAGCTTCTCTATTTCATCGGTGTAGCGCTGATCCATCTGTGCTATTTGGCGATAGAATGCGGCTTGCCCAATGCTGCCTTGCCAGGGGGCCATATAGATTGCAAGCGTCTCTTCACTAAGCTCAGAATATGCAGAACTCTGGAGGTATGCACGGAGAAGAGCATCATGAGCATATGCGGGTAGTCCCGCAAAGGCGTCTTCGTATTCACGGACATGGCTGACAAACGGCGATCCCCAGGGAGCGACTGCTACCGGATCAATTATAGTAAGCCGGGCATAACGGACGCCGTTCAGGTAGTACGCCCGCAACGCGGTTGCGCCACCAAAATCATGACAGAGCACTTCAGGCTTCTCGATTCCCCATTCATGAAGCAGAGCAGTAAACAGAGTATTTTGAACCGCCAGCGATACATCCTGGCCTTCCCGCTTTTCTGATAGTCCATACCCCAGCAGATCGAAAAAGTAGACTTTCTTTCGCCTTGCCATCAGCGGTGCGATCTTCCTCCAGACCTGTGAGGAAAAGGGCGTTCCGTGAATAAGCACGAGTGGTTCCCCCTCACCCATACATCCCCACGCAATATCCTGTCCTTCAAATATGAAACGATGTGACAAATTAAGCATAAAACGCACCCGTATAACCGTTAATAAGATATAATAGGTTAGTTAATCGGGTAGAATTAAACAACCGTTAAATTGAAGTAATAGGTTATGGTATGGCGCTATGGAACGAAGATGCTTTCATTGGAGGGCATCCTGCACTTGATTTCGTGAACACCGTCGAGGATCAGGATAAGCGCAGAGACAGTAGTCGTATATCTGAATGGGCAAGCTTTCTGGGATGGGCGCAGGTTTCATATGTCTTCAGCGAAGAGCAGATGAATGTGCTGGAAAATGAGATACAACAAACCGACATTTCCACTTTGCTGAGGAATATTCACGATCTCAGGGAGACTGCATATGCGGCGCTTAGCGGCATCGCATCGGGAGAAAAGCAAACGGATGACGCACTGCAAAAGCTGGAAGAGGGTATAAGAACTGCGCTAAGGAACTCGTCTTTGAAACTGAAAGAAAACAGCTACATATGGGTGCCCGATATGGTTAATCCGAACTGGGTCATTGACGTTCTGACGTTATCCATTGAGAGTCTGCTACGTTTTCACGACATTTCTAAACTCAAAGAGTGTGGGCGTTGCTCATGGATGTTCCTGAATCAAGGTCGGGGCAGGGGACGGCGGTGGTGCAATATGAAAACATGTGGAAACCGGGCAAAGTCTGTATCTTTCAGAAAGCGAAAACAATAGTTTTACAGCAAGAATGGTTTTATAGTGTTTTACATATAGCCTATGGTAATTAATTTTAAGGGTTCAGGCTGAGAAGGATATTTAATGATAATTTATCAATGGAATACTGAGCCATCAGTTATGATCGCCTTGATTGAGTTTATTTTATCAGTTTTGGCCTTTATGTTTGTCTTGTTTATATATGTGCGGTTTTTATGGTCATGGAAATCAAAAAATATAGTAGCTAGTAGGGCTGCTTCTTTTATATTGGTTATTAATGCTTTTGGTTTTTTTCCAGTGAATTTTTATTATCAGATTAAAGCGGAATTCTTTGCTTGGGAGGAATATCAAAGAGAAAATTATCATGAGTTAATTGGAAAATTGTCTGGGTTGAAGGATGACAGTACTGGTTTGTGGGTGTTTTATAATTCAGACAAGAAAATGTTTTTTACCAGATATTATGATTTTTGCTTTGATTTTAGTTCGAGCGACGTTGGTGGATCGATCGATGAAGAGTCTGAATATTATATACGTTACGTATCTTTTAGTAATGCTGGCGAGGAAGGTAAAAAGTGTGCGGTTTATGCTGAGAAAACTATTGAGTAAGCTTTTTAAAAGCAATAAAGTTATTCAAATTATGAGGCGAACATGAGTTTTTAACTTTATCTGTTAATTCGGTAGAGAATCTTGTTTATATCACGTGGTAAGAGATACTGTCAGGAACTAAGTGCAAAAAGAAAGCTGAGTGTTATTTCAGAAAGTTTTACCGAACAGGTAAAGATGATAGCTGATGATGTGTGGTCAAAGATACCTAGTTTAGGTGTTGATAATCAAGGATAGTTCGATATCGCTATGTGCGGGGGCTACCAACCAAATACAGTATATTAAATGCAGAATTATCAGCGGGTGTCTTTAGCTAAAGTATGAGGCGTAGGTTCAGTTATAACTCTTGTTTTCGGATATAGTGAAGCGTTTAGTTGGGTTGTTGGATTAGACACTCTAATTGGAGGGGAGTTTAGTTATGGTGAAGGAACTCTATATAACGACTATAGTAGAAAATCTGCTCCAGTGGACGATTTTTCTTAAGTAGGAATTACTATAGATCTAAACACTTCAAAAATAACTGTAACTGCTGGGGTTTCGGGTGATGTAGAGTGATCTTGTTTATTATCAATATATCTAGATGGAGATGATACTACTGGTTTTTATGGAGGTAAATTTGGAAAGTGGATTATGGTGGGTTGAACCTTTTGTTTGGTAACTCAATGGATGAAATTGTAACTAAAAAGGGTATAGAATGATCTTGTATAGTTTAGACCAGAAGCCTTCGCTATTGGAGGCTTTATTTTCTCTAACTATTTCCATGGGAGTTGTTATAGTAATATATTGGCTGCTTTATAGAACGGTAGATATAACACCTTATATCAAAGAAAAATTCAGGCCATATTTTGGAATTTATAAAGCTGCAGTTATGCTTATTGCCTTTGTTTTTTTTGTCGTTGTTGATTTGGTTGACATAAAGCAGGGTTTTTGGGTTTGGGAACGTTATTCCTCGGGGGAGTTTTATGTTTATAAGGGAGTTCCTGAAAAAATTAAATATTCTACTACAGGTGTACGTTACTATATAGGTGATGGGTTGAATGTATTTTTTGCTCATTCTTTTTCTTATTGCGGTAATCTTGCTACGCTTCTTAGACATAAAGATAATGAAGTGGTTTTGATTAAATATATATCTCTGGGTAAAGTTAGCGAGCCTTATGGTAAGTCTAAAAAGTGTGCGGTTCATGTAGAATCAATAGAATCATAGAATCAATAGTATCTATGGGACAGGCATAAACTTTTTAATCTGAGCTATACTTGTGCTTACCCCAAACAAGGAAGTGGAGAGAAAGCAGATGACCTGCGCCCGACATCAGATAATATCTACCGTAGATACCCCTTATTACCACTGTATACGGCGGCATTTCTTTGTGCCGAGGATGTGTTAACCGGGCGTAGCTATGAGCATCGTCGGCAGTGGGCCGTTGACCGGCTAGTCCTGCTACAGATGGTATTTTGTATTGATCTGTGTGCTTACGCTGTGATCTCTAATTATTATCATTTATTAAGCCCATCAACCATCAAGCCCCTTTCGAAGATGTTGTAAAAACAGTTTTACTTTCTCCAGTGGGTATTTTCTTCCCGAGTATAGTGCGTATAACACCAGGTCTTCCGGTTCGCTGGTAAGTTTAATTGGGATAAGGTCACCGTTGTCTATCTCTGCCTGGCATGCATGAGTGGGTAAGATGGCAAAGCCCAGTCCTTTCAGTGCCGCGGCTTTAGCCATGTGGCCGCTGTTGACCTTATAGCTGGACTGCACCTGAATGGTCTGGTTCTGTTTAAATCGCCAGGGCATTCCCTGTAGTACAGAAAGTGTGGTTATACAGGGCATTTTCCGCAGCTCATCCAGCGAGTGTGGCAATCGGTGATGTTTCAGTAACCGGGGAGCGACAACCACGCAACTTGGCCAGCGCAGTATCTCTTTAGCGATCCAGCCAGAATCTTCCAATGGGCCACGGCCAAAGCGCAGTACCAGATCGTACCCTTCTAACAAACCTTCCGTCGGATTTAGCTGGGTATCACAGCTTAGTTCTATCTTCGGATGAAGCGAGCAAAAGTCCGCGATGCTTTCAGCCAGAAAGGGGAGATCAGGCATGATTATTTTAAGATGACCGGACAGGCTGTCACTCTGCAGTGAAACATCTGCCAGTACATCATTCATTGCCTGAATGAGAGGTGTCATGGAATGGTAAAGCTGTTTGCCTGCAGGGGTTGGGATCATCTTCCGTGTGGTGCGCTCCAATAAGCGCACATTTAACTGCTGCTCTAGTAAAGCGACATGGCGGCTGACGTTGGATGCAGGCAGTTGCAGTTGATCGGCGGCCAGCTTAAAGCTCAGTTGTTGATATACCGTCTGAAAGCTGAGTAACCATCGGGGTTCAATTTTCTCAATCATTATTCACTCATAAAATGGGATTAATAACCCAATAATACCTTATTTATCCTGAATGATGACTTTGTGACAATCTCTGCCCAGTTTAATTAACGAGGTAGTGCAGATGAGCAACATCGATCGAATCGCCATTGTCGGCGCAGGCGTTGCCGGGATGGCGCTGGCGATACTCGCTGCAAAGCAGGGTTATCAGGTGAGTCTGTATGAGCGTGGCAGTCAGGTCTCATCCATGGGGGCGGGTGTCACTTTATGGCCAAATGCTGTTTATATTATGCAGCAGATGGGGCTTGAAAAAGAGCTGATGCATCTGGGTGGAACCCCTCGCTTGATGCGTCAGTTTAATCAGCAGGGAGTCCTGTTAGGTGAGCTTGATATTGAGACTATGAATAGTCTGAGTGGCTTTACCAGTGTGACGATATTACGCCGGGATCTAATGAAGCTACTCGACAGCGCATTAGATGGCCTGGGTGTTGAGAGACAGTTTAATTGCACTATCACGCCAGAGGCGATTACAGGGTTAAAGCAAGACTTTGATCTGGTGGTCGGAGCCGATGGGCGAATGCATTCGGTGGTGCGTCAGGTCTTATATCAGGGACAGATAACTCCCCGCTATCAGGGCTTCATCAATATTATCGGCATTAGTCAGATGGACGGAGCGTTAGACAACGCCATTCATGACTATCGTGGCCGTGGTGAGCGCTTTGGCATCGTCCCGGTTGCTGCCGATGTCTGTTACTGGGCTGCCGCATGGAGCACCTCTATGGATAAAGAGCGGCCATTATCTGGCTGGTATGAAGAGATGCACCGGCGTTTTCTGGGCTGGCCTGACCCGCTGCAGTGTGTGCTCAGCTCTTATGATAAAGCATCTCTCAGAGCTATTTTCGTTCATGATCTTGATCCTTTACCCTATTGGCACGAGGACAATCTGCTAATGATTGGCGATGCTGCCCATGCACCGTTGCCAACGTCAGGGCAGGGAGCGTGTCAGGCGCTGGAAGATGCATGGCATCTTGTCCGGATTCTGGCGGAAGAGGATGAGCTGGACAGCGCTCTGCCCACTTTTTATCAGCGACGTATCGATAAGGCCTCTGCCGCGCAAGCGGCTGGAAGACAGTTGGCACAGGGGATATTTGCAGCTCATTCTGAGCCTCCTGCATCTGTTTCAGATATTTCGCTGGAGCAGTTAACTCAGTTCTGGATGCAGGGACTAGCGGTTGAGTAATGAAAGCTTACCGCTGACCCTTATCGTATTCTTTTCAGCTGTTGAGCCTTGACTCAGTGCAGGCTTCTGCTAAATTGAGCACTCTTTATAAATAACATACCGCTGGAGGGGATCGATGATTGTAGTCAACACCTTCCGGGCACTCTGCTGAACTCAGCCAAGCTGATCTCGCTGCCCGGTTACTGAACCGGGGGCTTTCCCGCCCCTATGGATTAATTTCTGGACGCTACTCAGGTATGCGTCAGGGGTTCTTATGACTACTATTTCTCGTTTGTCCCAACTGGGATGGAAGCCTTTTTTTCAGCAACAGCTTACCCTCGAAGAACTTGCAGACTATCAGCCTGCCCGCGTAGCGGTGCAACATCGTTCGCAGTATGAACTGTATAGTGAGGAGGGCCGAAAGATCCTCCAGGCCTCATCCAATCAGCCTTCCCTCGTCGTGGGGGACTGGGTGCTGCTCGACCCTGAGGGTGGCTTTTATCGTGCGCTGGAGCGACTCTCGTGTTTCTCCCGTAAGGCGGCGGGCAGCAGGATATCCGAGCAGTTGATAGCCGCCAATGTGGATACGGTGTTTATCACCTGCGCCCTTAATCAGAACTTCTCTCTCAGCCGCATCGAGCGCTATCTGGCCCTCACCCGTGAAGCAGGGGCTGAGGCTGTTGTCGTGCTGACTAAAGCCGATCTCTGTGATGATCCGCACAGCCTGGTCAGTCAGGTTCAGGCACTGGATAGCCGGTTGCTGGTTGAAGCGGTGAATGCGCTGGACCAGCAAAGCACCGGGGTCTTAGCTTCCTGGTGTCGGGCAGGCAGTACCGTGGCGGTGTTAGGCTCTTCCGGTGTGGGTAAATCAACCCTGATCAATAGTCTGATGGGTTGCCCGGTGCAGCACACACAGGCAGCCCGTGAAGATGATGACCGGGGCCGGCATACCACGACCGCCCGATCACTGCATCTGATTCCCAGTGGTGGTGTCTTGCTTGATACGCCGGGAATGCGGGAGTTGCAGCTGAGCAGTTGCGAGGCCGGTATCGAAGCAACCTTCGCCGATATCAGTGCGCTGGCATCAGCATGCCGGTTCACTGACTGTCAGCATCAGAATGAGCCCGGTTGTGCGGTTCAGGCAGCCCTGCAAGCATCGCAGATCGACCAGCGGCGGCTGACGAACTACCTTAAACTGATGCAGGAGCAGGCGCGCAACAGTCTGACACTGGCACAGAGCAGAGCGAAAGAGCGGTCACTGAGCCGATACTACCGTAAGGTGCTGCATGAGAGTGCCAAACTGAAAAAGAGCGATTAGCCTTTATTGTATAACAGAGATGCGCACCGGATGACGGTGCGCATCAATTGCTATATTCATCCGATTCAGTTGGTTTTTTGTTTAAGCAGGCAAAACCTTTAACCGCTTAAGCAGGCCAGGTAAAACAGGGATGTCGAAAGAAAACTGTTGCAGAAAAAGGCTTTGCCTGTTTTGCTTGGTAGCGCGTAAAAAATTCTGCCTGTCTCGGCTTAGCCGGACAGGTTTCAATGTCCGTTCTGATTAGCGCATCTGTCCTCCACGGCTTGCCCCCATATTCTGTCACCTCTCAAGTAAGAGTCTATCCTCTTCACATCGCTTTTTTAGCACGGTTGACTACCAGGAATGACTTCATAACGGCTGATTCCGCTTTAATCAATATCGCTATCCATAACCATTTTGGGTAATCGTTTGTCGATCAGTTATAGACAAATTTTGCTAATGGGGTTCTTTTAAGTGATACTCAATTTGAGGTTAGTTGATAAAATAGTGTGTCACTAAGGGTTGTTCCTTATCAGGCCTTGATTGTCTTTAGTTTTATGAGATGTGACAAAAATAATAATGGAGATGAAAGAAGTGGGTATGTATAAAACGGTTGAGAAGACTTTCTTCTATACGTTGACTAAGAAAATTATCGGCAACGTGGTTTTTTTACAGTTACCCAGCTTTCTTCTGCTTGGGGTCTGTTACTGGGTATATGATTCTCTGCTCAATCTGCAGCGGCAGTCAGGGCCTGATCTTGCGATTAGCAGTGAGTTATTATCGCTCACCCACTTGCTTTCTAATGCTGTCATGTTGATGGCGGTATTTATATTGATAGTCACTGCTTTTAGTATCTACTTTATGCGGCACCTGTTTTTGTCTCCGATTCGGGATATGAGTACCGTTCTCGGTGCTGTGAAAGATAAACAGGGCGATATCTCGGCCACACTGCCGGTGAAAACATTCGATGAGATTGCCGGTATGGCGGAAAACTATAATGGTTTTTCCGGGAGCCTTAAGCAAATCATCGCCGATACACGGGAGCGCAGTGTCAGGGTTTCTTTAAGTGTGAGTCAGCTTCAGAAAGTCTTGCTTGAGACGAAAGGCACGGCTGAATCCCAGGTTGATCAGGCGCAAAAAGTGTTTCAGGCCAGCCAGGAAGCTACTCAGGCGATTGAGGGGATTGCTCTGCATACCCAGAATATAGCTAACCGCAATGAGCTTAACCTGACTGAGATCCGGACCACTGGTCAGGATATGGAACGTGTTAAAAATCAGATTCATGCGATTGAAGATCAATTGACCGATTTTCAGAATGTCGTGCTGCAGTTATCGGATAACTCCAGCAACATTATTGAAGTGCTGAAACTGGTACAGGAGTTTTCCGATCAGACTAATCTGCTGGCGCTGAATGCATCTATTGAAGCGGCCCGGGCAGGCGAAGCCGGGCGGGGATTTGCCGTGGTCGCGGATGAGGTACGCAGTTTGTCTCAGAAGGTGAATACGGCCACGCAGGAGATCGACAGGAACATTCACCAGATGGTCACTCTCGTGGATGATACCCGTTCTGGTGCGTCGAAAATTAAAAGTTATGTCTCTGAAACTGATAGTTTCATCTCACAGGCCAGCGATAAATTTGTAGTTATGATTGAGGACTTTGAAACGGTGCATGGTCAGATGAGTGAGATCAGTGCGGCTATTGAGGAGATGTCTTATACCAATAACAGCACTCACGAGCATGTTTCCAAAATAACTGAACTGTCAGACTATATACAGTCAGAGATGACAGTATCTGCCGAACATTCAATCAATCTTGAAACAGCGACAGAAGAGATGCAGGAGCTGCTGTCCCGGTTCAGTATTGGTTATGGTGGATTTGAGGAGATAGTGACTACTGCAACGGGATGGGCTGGCGAGATCCAGAGAGAGTTAGAAAAACTGGCTGATGCAGGATTAAATGTTTTTGATACCCAGTATAAAAGAACGAATCCCGACCAGAAACCGGAAAAATTCGACACCAGCTATGCCGATAAATTTGAGCGGGTGATGCAGCCACTGTTTGACCGCTTTATAGCGGATAAACCTGCATTTCTGATCGCTTCAGCCTTTGATGTGAATGGCTATTGCCCGGCGCATAACGCCAAGGTATCCAAACCCCTGACCGGTGATTTTGACAAAGATAACCAGCTTAGCCGACATCGCCGCATCTACAATGGTAGCCGGGCAGAGATACGTCGGGCCAATCAGACCTCGCCGTTTCTGCTGCTAACCTTTATCCGGGATACCGGTGAGATCCTCAACTCTATCTCGGTGCCTCTTTACGTTAATGGCCGTCATTGGGGTAACTTCTGTACCGCCTTTCCGCCTGAACAGCTGTTAAACGCTTCTCACTGATTTAACCGCGCACCGTATGTCGGTGCGCGTCTCCTTCGATGATATTAATCTGATTCAGATCGTTTTTAACCGGTCGATTAGTGTAAAATGCTGCCCAAAACGGGGGCTGTAACCGGGCTAACTCTACAACCAGCTAAGCCTGCGCAATCTCTTTGTCGGTAGTGATACCGGTATCCTTATAAAAGTTTCCGATAGAGTATTCAGATGGAAATCAAAGTAAATTTTTTAGATAACCTCAGGCTTGAAGCGAAGTTTGATGATTTCACCGTCACTGCCGATCAGCCGATCCGTTATAAGGGGGATGGTTCTGCCCCCAGTCCATTTGACTACTTTCTGGCGTCATCAGCGCTCTGTGCTGCGTACTTTGTAAAGGTGTACTGCAATGCCCGGGATATCCCCACCGATGATATCCGTCTGTCCCAGAGTAATATTGTTGATCCGGAGAACCGTTATAACCAGATCTTCCAGATCCGGGTTGAACTACCGGAATCGATCTCCGACAAAGATCGCACCGGCATTCTGCGTTCCATCGAACGTTGTACCGTGAAGAAAGTGGTACAGGAGGGGCCGGAGTTTAAGATCGAAACCGTTGAAAATCTGGATGCCGATGCCTCAATCATGGCGATGGGGATCCCCGATGATGGTGTGAACACCATGATTGAAGGGAAAGATCTGCCGCTGGAGAAAACCATCGCCAACATGACCGGCATTCTCGAAGGCCTGGGCATGAAGATTGAGATCACCTCCTGGCGTAATATCGTGCCCAATGTGTGGTCGCTGAATATCCGTGATGCAGCCTCAGAGCTTTGTTTTACCAACGGTAAAGGGGCTACCAAAGAGAGCGCTCTCTGTTCAGCGCTGGGTGAGTTTATTGAACGACTGAGCTGCAACTTCTTCTACAACGACCAGTTCTTCGGCGAAGAGCTGGCGAATGCTGAGTTTGTGCATTATCCGAATGAAAAGTGGTTTCCGCTCACTGACGATGATGCCATTCCAGAAGGTTTGCTGGATGACTACTGTCTGGAGATCTACAACCCGGATGGTGAGTTGCAGGGCTCTAATCTGATCGATACTAACTCCGGTAACTATGAACGGGGGATCTGTGCGATTCCCTATGTGCGTCAGTCCGATAATGAAACCGTCTGGTTTCCATCCAACCTGCTGGAAAACCTCTTTCTCAGTAACGGTATGAGTGCCGGTAATAACCTGTTCGAAGCGAAAGTTCAGTGTCTGTCAGAAATTTTCGAGCGGGCGGTGAAACGGCAGATAATCGAACAGGAGCTTGTCCTTCCGGATGTGCCTCCGGCCGTTCTGGCGAAGTTTCCAGGCATTCTCGCCGGTATTCAGGGGCTTGAAGAGCAGGGCTTTCCGGTCGTGGTCAAGGATGCATCACTGGGTGGCCAGTTCCCGGTAATGTGTGTCACCCTGATGAACCCCCGCACCGGTGGTGTGTTTGCCTCCTTTGGTGCACACCCCAGTTTTGAGGTTGCGCTGGAGCGCAGTCTGACTGAGCTGCTGCAGGGACGAAGCTTTGAAGGTCTTAACGATCTGCCACCGCCTACCTTTAACAGTATGGCGGTCACTGAACCCAACAACTTTGTGGAACACTTTATCGATTCAACCGGCGTGATCTCCTGGCGCTTCTTCAGTGCTAAGCACGATTACAACTTTGTTGAGTGGGACTTCTCAGGTACCAATGAGGAGGAGTGCGACCGTCTGATGGCGATCCTGCAGGAGATGGGTAAAGAGGTTTATGTCGCCACCTTCAATGGTTTCGGGCCTGATCAGACTGCCTCTGCCTGCCGGATTCTGGTGCCCGATTACTCTGAGGTCTATCCGGTGGAGGATCTGGTCTGGGACAACACCAATAAAGCGATCTGGTTCCGCGAGGATATTCTCAACATCCACTCACTGGACGATGACGAGCTGGCGGATCTGGTCGAAAGGCTGGAAGAGAGTGAAGAGGACAACTACACCGAGATTAAAACCTTTATCGGTATTGAGTTCGATGAAAACACGGTCTGGGGGCAGCTCACTATTCTGGAGCTGAAGATCCTGATCTATCTGGCCCTGCAGCAGCATGAAGCAGCGCTGGAGCTGGTGCAGAGTTTCCTGCAATACAATGACAATACGGTAGAGCGGGGGCTGTTCTATCAGGCGATGAATGCGGCATTGGAAATACTGCTGGATGATGAGCTGGAACTGGATGATTTTATTGTCAACCTGCAACGTATGTTCGGCGCTGAAGTGATGGAAAATGTGGTCGGTTCTGTCAATGGCGAGGTAAGGTTCTACGGCCTGACACCCACCAGTATGAAGTTGGAAGGCCTGGATAAACATCTGCGTCTGATCGCTAGCTATAAAAAACTGCATCAGGCGCGTAAAGCCGCTTACCAGGCCGGTTAAGAGGCAACTGCAACCGGCTATCGAAAAAAAAGACAAACCGGAGTTTGTCTTTTTTTTTTGCCTGAAACTGGCTGTTCTACAGAGAGGGAATCACCGTTTCATCGTGATTTTTTTTATCTCCCAGAAGAATAGTTTTGTTGCCGGTAATGGTTCTCACCAGTGCTGAGTAGTCAGCAGCGCCATCGCCGTCAGGCAGAAACTCAAAGATGGTTTCTCCATGGGAGGGCGAGCGGCTCAGCTGTTCGTCATAGCGAATCGGTGTACACACTTTATCGCCGTAGAGACTCTGCAGTTTGCGGTAAATATTCTGCGGTTGCTCCACCCGGGTGTCGAGAAAGGTTGGCAGAATGTAGTTAAGATCGATCTCTTTATACTTCTTGATCGCATGGAGGTTTTTGGTAAATTCCGCCAGACCATGCAGCGACATCACCTCAAGGGAGACCGGCGTCAGTACTTCGGTGGCGTAAAACAGTACGTTTACGGTGAGCTGATCCCAGCCGGGAGAGGTATCGATAATGACATAGTCATACTCTTTATCGAGGTCCTCCATCGCTTCTGCCAGGGTCCATTCTGAACCAAAGCTCTTCTTATCGATAATCCGCTTGACCCCCGCCAGTGAGCGTCCACCGCTGAGCAGGAACAGATTGGGCCTCGCTTCAACAATCGTTTCTTTTGGTGTCAGCTCCCCGGTGAGCAGTTCGGTTAAGCCGGCAGGGGGTTTCTTGCCCAGCATAAAGGAGGACTGCCCCTGGGTGTCGGTATCAATCAGCAGTACTTTATAGCCCGCCATTGCCAGGCCTGCACTCAGGTTGACTGCGGTTGTAGTTTTACCCACGCCACCCTTACTCAGAGAGACACAGATCTTTCTGGGTTTATTCTGGTGCTGTTGCGGTTCTGGCGTGGTCGCACTGCTGGCACTAGTGGCAGCAGGCTGTTCAGTGGGGGCAGGCGCGGGGGCCGGCGGCGCTGAGGTAACCGGCTGAATGACTTCACTGTGATCCAGATTGATCAGAAATTTATGATCACACGCCTTACACCGGACAACGAATCGTTTTTTGGCAGCGACCTTACTGGTATCAGCATGATGCTTACGAGAACAGTTTGGGCATACAATAATAGTCATGGGTTAGCCTTCTTAAGGTCATCCAGGATCGCTTTCAAGGCGATCTTAGCCAGCCTTTCCACTGAGACGTTATTTTTGGACTTGGTGATAAATTTAAGACTTATTTTCCCTTTCAGTTTCCAGGCATGAATTGCAAACTGGTCACTTTCAGTCTGCCATATCAGCTCACCCTGGTCCTTGCGGGTTTCATTCAGAGGGGTGGAGTCGGTATCACAAAAAATGATGTTGTTAAGCTGCTGAAGTTCATCTATATCGTCACCGACTTCCTCGCTCAGCAACAACCCCATAATGTCTAACTGGTTATTTTCAGGCATTGTCAAAAATCTCTTTGCGCAGGGAGGCTAACTTTTTCTCTAAGGCGTTTAAGGTGCCTTCCTCAACATTTAACCACTGGATGCCACATATCCAGTTGCCATCGCCATCAAGAGAAGCATGTACCACTTCTCCTTCTAACCCCTCAAAACTTTGATCGCCAAGGGTTATCCTGCAGTTTGGCTGGATATCTTCAGTGGAGATCGGTGAGGCGGCTTCTATGCCGATGCAAACCCCTTCAGGGCTGATGTCCAGCAGGGGGTAAGTGCGGCCTTTGGCTTCCAGTAAATTACTATCCCGGTCCTGAACAGGCAGGCGGTAGGATTTACGGGAGACCAGTATTGATTCTGAGTCACTCGAAATCTCTTCGAATTCAAGCGTGTCATCATTTATGAGTTTCATCAAATAACCTCTGTGATAACCATGTCCATCCTCGCATAGATATAATCAGACAGACCAAACTATTATCTGATTTGGAGGCCGATAAAGCTGAGTAAAGGCAGCAAAAATCGATAATTACAGTTAATTTATAAAAACAGCTTATCAAACTCATCTAACCAGTAATGACAGGCTTTCTCAAGCAGGAGACCTCTTAAAATGGGTATCCCCTGGCGCCCGTCAGGGCTTAAAAGAAACCTTCTTTTGCTGTATACGAACAGCTGTTTGAATCAGAGGGCATGCGAATTGCCGTTGTACAGGCGTCATCATGCGTTAGTACGATCTCTCCATTCATTTTCTGCGAACGTTTACTCCGGGGGCCGTCTTCTTCATAATCTATGATCTGTGTCAATTTTTGCAACAGCAGACGTCTGACTGATAACACCCTGCCTGAAAGTATCAGCTGTTTTGCACTATCGATATATTTATATATTAGTCAACAGAGGGTTTATTACGACTGTAAACCAACTGCTGTTCTGCTCAGTTGAGTCAGGTTAGTGCTGAGACCTGAGTGCTAACCTGACTTTATTTGAGGATCTGAAATGAAAACAATCGTAATCGTAGGGGGAGGGGCTGGCGGTCTTGAGCTGGCAACACAGCTCGGACATAAGCTGGGTAAAAAGAAACGCGCCAATATCATTCTGGTTGATCGTAACCGTAGCCATATCTGGAAACCTTTATTGCACGAAGTCGCCACGGGCTCGCTGGATATGAACAGTGATGGCGTGGTCTACCGTGCCCATTCGGCGGCTCATTATTATCAGTTTCAGCTGGGCACCATGATCGGTCTGGACCGGGTGGCGAAAACGATCAGGTTGCAATCGCTTGTGGATGAAGAGGGTAAAGAGGTGCTGCCGGAACGGGAGATTGCCTTTGATACGCTGGTAATGGCGGTTGGCAGTGTCAGTAATGACTTCGGTACTCCGGGTGTGGCTGAGCACAGCTACTTTCTCGATTCCCATCAGCAGGCGGAGCGTTTCCACCGGGCATTGTTAAATCAGTTTTTGCGGATTAACCAGAAATCATCCGATGCTAAGCTGCGTCTGGCGATTGTTGGCGGGGGAGCAACAGGTGTCGAGTTGGCGGCAGAGCTCTACCATGTAGCCGATCTGTTTAAGATCTACGGAATGCCGGAAATGTCTGGCAAACGTCTGAGCATCGACCTGATCGAGGCCGGCCCGCGGATATTACCGGCGCTGCCTCTGAGGATCGCAGAGGCGGCGAAGAAGGAATTGATGGCGCTGGGCATTACCATTCATGAAAATGTGCGGGTGACCAGTTCAACCGAGGAGGGTTTTGTGACCGGTGATGGCACACTGATCGATGCAGATCTTCAGGTCTGGGCTGCCGGGGTTAAGGCCCCGGACTTTATCAAGCAGATCGGTCTGTTTGATACCAACCGCAATGGTCAGATCGTGGTTAAGCCCACCTTGCAGAGCACCGTGGATGACACCGTGTTTGTTATCGGTGACTGTTGCGCTTGCGAGCAGCCCGATGGCAGTTGGGTGCCTCCCCGGGCGCAATCGGCGCACCAGATGGCCAGCCTGGTGTACAGGAATATTATCCTCTCTGAACAGGGTAAACCGCTGAAGGAGTATATCTATAAAGACCATGGGTCCCTGGTTAACCTGAGTCGATACAGCACGGTTGGCAGTCTGATGGGTAATCTCACCAAAGGTTCGATGTTTATCGAAGGTAAGCTGGCGCGGCTGGTGTATATCTCACTCTACCGGATGCACCAGATTGCGATTCATGGCTGGCTCAGGGCGGCGGCCGTGTACTGGGCTCAGAAGATAAGCGGGACCGTGAAGCCAAAAATGAAGCTGCATTAACGCTGCGGGCTGTTGCGGCAGGGTTACGACTGCCAGCAGATGGGTTGCATAAAGGGTGAGACAAAAAAACCGGATCAGTGAACCTGATCCGGTTTTTTTACGGTTTAAGCGTGGTTTAAACGCTTAGGACAGCGCCGCCAGTGCCGCATTCAGCGTTTCGCTTGGACGCATCACTTTCTTAACGTTTTCGCGATTAGCATGGTAGTAACCACCGAGTTCAGCCGGTTTGCCCTGAACTGCGCTCAGTTCAGCAACAATCTGTGCTTCATTTTCGCTCAGTGTTTTCGCCAGAGGCGCAAAGTGAGCTGCCAGTTCGGGATCTTCGGTCTGTGCCGCAACTTCCTGTGCCCAGTACATGCCCAGATAGAAGTGGCTGCCACGGTTATCAAGTTCACCGGTTTTACGTGAAGGAGACTTATTGTTCTCCAGCAGTTTGCCGGTAGCGGCATCCAGAGTTTTCGCCAGAATGGATGCGCGCTTGTTGTTTTCCTTAATACCCATCTCTTCAAGAGACACTGCCAGAGCCAGAAACTCACCCAGTGAATCCCAGCGCAGGTGGTTTTCTTCCTCAACCTGTTGTACGTGTTTAGGTGCAGAACCGCCTGCTCCTGTCTCGTACATACCACCGCCTTTCAGCATCGGTACAACCGACAGCATCTTCGCAGAGGTGCCCAGTTCCATGATTGGGAACAGATCGGTCAGGTAGTCACGCAGCACGTTACCGGTGACAGAGATAGTGTCGTTACCACGGATCATACGGTCCATGCTGAAACGGATCGCCTGATTGTAAGTCTTAATGGAGATATCCAGACCATCGGTATCGTGATCCTGCAGGTAGGTATTTACCTTTTTGATCAGTTCGCGGTCGTGAGCACGTTTGTGGTCCAGCCAGAAAACAGCAGGCATACCGGACTGACGTGCGCGGGTCACGGCCAGCTTAACCCAGTCGCGTACAGGCTCATCTTTGGTCTGACAAGCACGCCAGATATCACCTTTCTCAACATCGTGCTGCATCAGCACGGTACCGTCTGCAGTAACAACACGCATGATGCCATCGGCCATCATTTCGAACGTCTTGTCGTGCGAACCGTACTCTTCGGCTTTTTTAGCCATCAGGCCAACGTTTGGCACAGTACCCATGGTGGTTGGATCGAATGCGCCGTTAGTTTTACAGAAGTTGATCATCTCCTGGTAGATACGGGCATAGGTGCTTTCCGGCATAACCGCTTTTGTATCTTTTGGCTTGCCGTCAGGGCCCCACATCTTACCGCCGTTACGGATCATTGCAGGCATTGATGCATCAACGATGACGTCAGAAGGTACGTGCAGGTTGGTGATCCCCTTAACAGAGTCAACCATTGCCATTTCCGGACGGTGTTCCAGACACTCGTGGATCGCTTCTTCAATCTCTTCGCGCTTGGAGGTTGGCAGCGATGAAATCTTATCGTAGACGCTGCCGATACCGTTATTCGGATTAACACCCAGCTCTTCAAACAGATCGCCGTATTTTTCAAACAGTTCTTTGTAGAATACGGTTACTGCATGACCAAATACGATTGGGTGAGACACCTTCATCATGGTTGCTTTTACGTGCAGAGACCACATAACACCGGTCTCTTTCGCATCCTGCATGGTTTCTTCAAAGAACTCACGCAGCGCCCGGCAGCTCATGCGCATGCTGTCGAGAATCTCGCCCTGTTCCAGGCTCAGCTCTTTCTTAACTTCGACGTTTCCGGCCTGATCAACAAACTCAAGGCGGACATCACCGGCCTGATCCATGGTGATGGACTGTTCGCTGGAGAAAAAGTCACCATCGCGCATGTAGTCAGCGTGGGTGCGTGAAGCTTTGCTCCACTTACCCATAGAGTGGGGGAACTTACGTGCGTAAGCTTTAACAGCACCTGGAGCACGGCGGTCTGAGTTACCTTCACGCAGTACCGGGTTTACAGCAGAACCCAGAATCTTGGAATAGCGAGCCTGGATTGCTTTATCTTCTTCGGTCTGTGGTGCTTCAGGGTAGTTCGGGATATCACAACCCTCTGCCTGAAGTTCTGCGATACAGGCTTTCAGCTGAGGAATAGAGGCTGAGATATTTGGCAGTTTGATGATGTTTGCGTGGGGGTCCTGAGTCAGGGCTCCCAGAAAGGTGAGGCCGTCTTCCGCTTTTTGCTCTTCGGTCAGTTTTTCGGGGAATGCTGACAGCACACGGCCAGCCAGAGAGATATCGCTGATCTTAACGTCGATGCCCGCAGCCTTGGTAAACGTTCTTACGATAGGAAGTAAAGAACAGGTGGCCAGTGATGGTGCTTCGTCGGTAAGGGTCCAGTAAATAGTTTGATTCGTTGTAGTCATTTTATCCCCTTGTCATTTGGCTGGTAGCCAGAGGCTTAACAGGGCAGCTTGTGGCTGTCCTTAACATCTTTGCTTAAGCCTTATAATTAATTTCCGCGGGCGCATTATACGTCAAAAAATTACTAATACTGAAGTAGTCCTGCGCTTTCTGGAGGGGAATATCGACTAAAAGATAGTATTACTGTAGTTTTATTACCGCAGCGCAGCATGCTTTTTTTAACTTTTGCAGTCGGTATTAACAAAAAAAGGATCCGAAGATCCTTTTTTAAGCAGGGTGGGATTAGCGCTTGGAAAGTACTGGTTTAAGCTTATTGTGCATATCCAGCAGCGCCTTCTCGGTGGTATCCCAGTCGATGCAGGCATCGGTAATCGATACTCCGTACTGCAGGTCAGCCGGGTTTGCAGTCATCTTCTGATTACCCCAGCCCAGGTTGGACTCAATCATCAGACCAACAATAGACGTATTGCCTTCAAGGATCTGGTTGGTAACGTTTTCCATCACCAGTGGCTGTAAAGCCGGGTCTTTATTGGAGTTTGCGTGGCTGCAATCCACCATAATGTTTTTCTTCAGGCCGGCTTTATCCAGTGCCTGCTCGCACAGCGCGACATTGACTGAGTCGTAGTTTGGCTTGCCATTACCGCCACGCAGTACGACATGACCGTATTTATTGCCTTTGGTGTGCACTTTGGAGACTTGTCCCTGCTCATTAATACCCAGAAAATTATGCGGGTGCGCCACAGATTCAAGTGCGTTGATAGCAACCGTCAGGCCGCCATCGGTACCGTTTTTGAAACCGACAGCACCGGACAGACCGCTGGACATCTCCCGGTGGGTCTGTGATTCGGTGGTGCGGGCACCAATGGCAGACCAGGCAATCAGATCTTGCAGATACTGTGGTGAGATGGGGTCCAGTGCTTCAGTTGCCAGTGGCAGGCCGGCCTCAGACAGCTCAATCAACAGCTCACGACCAATATGCAGGCCCTCTTCAATTTCAAAAGAGTCATCCATATGGGGGTCATTGATCAGGCCTTTCCAGCCAATGGTCGTCCGGGGCTTCTCAAAATATACGCGCATAACCAGATAGAGAGTGTCCTGAACCTGTTCAGCCAACTGTTTCAGCTTGTGACCATATTCGATCGCCGCCTTGGTATCGTGAATAGAGCAGGGGCCCACCACGATAAACAGTCGCTTATCTTCACCCTTCAGAATGTTTTTTATCACCTGACGACCTTCCATAACAGTGGCCGCTGCAGTTTCACTCAGAGGTAGTTTTTGTTTCAGCTGGTCAGGAGTGACCAGAACCGTATTACTCTCAATATTGAGGTTTTCGACTCGGTTATCAGACATCTCAATTTCCTAAAGTGCACAGCCTTTACCCTGTACACCCGTTAGCGCGTTCGTAAAGGAGGTACTTTGTAACATATTAATGGTGAAGGTTTAAGTGCTGATCGGTGCTATCCGGTGATACAATTAACAAAATTAGCAGGCTTACTGTAAAGCCAGAGGTTTTTTCATCGTTTAATATGTTTTTAGCCTGATTATCTGCAGGCCGGATCGAACTCCCCAGACTGCTTGCTGTCCATAAACCGTTCGATCTGACTATTACATTAAGGGGTTTCCGTGCCGTTACTGTTTCAACGACTGACCATGCCAGCTACCGTCATCCTGATGTTACTGTTTTTGCCGTTTAGTACACCTGTCAGTGCGGGGTTGTTTGATAATGCCAATCCGTTTGCCGGTGATGATGGCCCCTTGCAGGTTGAGCAGGCTTTTGTATTTGACTATGAACAGGACGCTGACGGTGCCGTTAAACTGATCTGGACTATCGCGGATGGTTACTATCTTTACCGCGATAAGATACAGCTGGATTATACCCCGGAAGTGGAAGAGCTGGATCGTCGCTACTCCGATGCCGAAGAGAAAGACGACCCCCTGTTTGGTCAGGTATGGGTGTATCACAATCAGGCGGTTGTTAATCTTGATCTGACCAGCACTACCGGGCAGCCGGTAGATAGTGTCGTGACGGTTAACTATCAGGGGTGCTGGGAAGGTGGAATCTGTTATCCGCCGGTCACCAGGACGTTCAACCTTACACAGTTGCCGGTTAATCCGGGACAGACGGGGGACACGGCGACCGTTGACAGTAACACTCAGCCCGTGGTCAGTCAGCCGGACACAGCGCCAAGCATTACTACGCCTTCATCTTCACCAATACAGAGTGAACAGGATCGTTTCGCCGCGCTCATCTCCGGCAGTGGTCTGCTGCTAACTCTTGGGGCCTTCTTTGTCGCTGGTCTGGCACTGGCACTGACCCCTTGCGTATTCCCGATGATTCCCATTCTCTCCAGTATTATTGCGGGTCACGGACATAAAACCACCGCCCGCCATGGATTCTTTCTATCGCTGATCTATGTGCTATCGGTTTCCCTCACCTACACGGTTGCCGGGGTGATTGCCGGTTTGTTTGGTGAAAACCTGCAGGCGGCGTTTCAGAATGTCTGGGTGATCAGCTTTTTCAGTCTGATCTTTGTATTGCTGTCACTGTCGATGTTTGGTTTCTATGAGCTTCAGTTGCCCTCCAGCTGGCAGAGCCGGCTGAATAGTATGAGCAACAGCCAGAAAGGCGGCACGGTGATGGGGGTGATGGTCATGGGGCTGTTATCGGCTCTGATTGTTGGCCCCTGCATGGCGGCACCGCTGGCCGGTGCGCTGATCTATATTGGTCAGAGTGGCGATCCACTGATGGGAGGCGCTGCGCTGTTTAGTCTGAGTTTAGGGATGGGAGTCCCACTGCTGATTGTCGGGGCTTCTGCGGGCAAACTGCTGCCTAAAGCGGGTCTCTGGATGGAAAGCGTGAAAGCCGGATTCGGCGTTATGCTGCTGTTGCTGGCGGTCTGGATGCTCGACCGGGTTATTGCTGATAATGTTGCTTTGCTGCTCTATGCGGTGATTCTGCTGGTGGCCGCGGTACATATGAAAGCGCTCGACCGGCTGAAGGATAATGCGGCGGGCTGGAGTTATTTCTGGAAGGGTGTTGGAGTGGTATTACTTCTTTATGGCGGTATCCTCTTTATCGGTGGACTGACCGGTGGCAAGAGTCTGATGCAACCGCTAAAAGGGTTTGCTGTCAGCGGTGCCGGGGCGCAGTCCGGTCCAGAGATGAACTTTGTTACCGTCACCAATAAACAGCAGCTGGATAGCTTACTCAGTGATGCGAAAGCCAGGCAGCAACCGGTGATGCTGGATTTCTACGCCGACTGGTGTATCTCCTGTGTCGAACTGGACAATCTGACCTTTGCTGATCGTTCAGTGCAGCAGGGGCTTAGTGGTTTCAAACGTATTAAAGTTGACGTCACCGCCAATGATGATGCGGCAAAAGAGTTAAGCGCTCTCTATCGTGTTATTGGCCCACCGGCACTGATTTTCTATGACCGGGCGGGTCAGTATCATCCTAATATGACGCTGATCGGGGTTATCGAGCCCGACGTTTTTGTCAGGCATATAGCAGGATTGTAATAGCTAGCTTAAAGGTCCTTCCAACCGCTAAACAAAAAAAGGCTGATACCTGATGTATCAGCCTTTCTAAATCGGCCAGTGATTATTACAAACGTTTAGTAATCACCCGTCCATCCGCTTTTTCTAACAACGCGCAAGCGGCGAAGCCGCATCTCGCTACTGCTTTTAAGCAAAGGTCATTTCTGGCACATGCTCCGGCACAACCAGCTTACCTTCCGTCTTCTCGATAATCTCTTCCACAGAGACGCCAGGCGCGCGCTCTTTCAGGTGGAAGGCGCCATCCTTAATTTCCAGAAATGCCAGATCGGTGAGCACTTTTTTGATACAGCCAGCGCCGGTGAGGGGCAGGGTGCAGTTGGTCAGTAGTTTGGATTCGCCATGCTTGGATGCGTGGGTCATGGTGACGATAATATTCTCAGCACCGGCCACCAGATCCATCGCACCGCCCATCCCTTTAATCAGTTTTCCAGGGATCATCCAGGAAGCGATATTGCCGTTAACATCAACTTCGAATGCCCCCAGCACGGTCAGGTCGACATGCCCGCCACGGATCATGGCGAAGGATTCAGCGGAGGAGAATATCGATGCGCCGGTGGCCGCAGTGACGGTCTGTTTGCCCGCGTTAATCATATCCGCATCAATTTCATCTTCGGTAGGGAATGGACCCATACCCAGTAAGCCATTTTCAGACTGAAGCATCACTTCGATGCCTTCAGGAATGTAGTTTGCGACCAGAGTCGGGATGCCGATACCCAGGTTTACATAAAAACCATCTTCCAGTTCGCGTGCAATACGCTGTGCTATCTGTTCACGTGAGAGTGCCATTGTCTTTCCTCTTCTTTCTGACAGCGGTGAAGCGACAGGGCTATCAGAAATTCAATAAATTACCGGAGTGTCGTATCAGCTCTGGCGCACTGTGCGCTGCTCAATACGTTTTTCGAAGCTGCCCTTAATCACACGATTAACGTAGATGCCAGGGGTGTGGATCTCGGTGGGTTTCAACTCACCCGGCTGAACAATCTCTTCCACTTCAACCACTGTGATTTTGCCCGCGGTTGCCGCCATTGGGTTAAAGTTCTGTGCCGTATCCCGGTAGATCACATTGCCGTAGGTGTCCGCTTTCCAGCCTTTTACGATGGCAAAATCACCGGTAATCGATTCTTCCATAATGTATTTGCGGCCGTTAAACTCCCGCACCTCTTTACCTTCGCCTACCGGGGTACCGTAACCGGTGGCCGTATAGAACGCCGGAATGCCGGCACCGCCAGCGCGCATTTTCTCAGCCAGCGTGCCCTGTGGAGTGAGTTCGACTTCCAGTTCACCCGCCAGCAGCTGCTTTTCGAACAGGGCGTTTTCGCCCACGTAGGAGGAGATCATCTTTTTGATCTGGCGATCAACCAGCAGGATGCCGAGACCAAAATCATCGACACCACAGTTATTCGATACAAAGGTCAGTTCTTTGGTACCCATCTTTCTGATCTGAGCAATCAGGTTCTCGGGGATACCGCAAAGACCGAAGCCTCCGGCAATGACGGTCATACCATCTTCCAGACCAGCCATAGCCTCTTCATAGCTGTTCACAACTTTATTAAAACCCGACATGTGTGCAACTCCGCAATTCAGTTCTTTTTATAGGGGTCTTCGTATTTAAGGGTGGTATCTGGCTGGGACAGTTCCGTTCCCGGAACACCAGATACCTGACTCACGAATAAGTTAAGTCTTATATACCGCGTATCATTTAGCAAATTTAATGATTTGAAGTATTTATAAAATTTGTTTATATATGTGGAATCCCTGTTCCACAACATACCCGGTTTAATATGACCGGCTGGAAAACAGTAAAATGGTCAATATCACCCTGAAGCAGTTAAGAGCATTTGTCGCTGTGGCCCGTACCCAAAGCTTTACGGAGGCCTGTACTCAGGTTCATCTGTCCCAGCCCGCGCTGAGTATCACGATTAAAAATCTTGAAGAGGAGGTGGGAGGCGCGCTGTTCAGCCGAACCACCCGGGCGATCGCGCTTACCCCTGAAGGAGAGGAGTTTTATCCAGTGGCGCAGAAAATTCTGCATGATTGTGAAGCTGCACTGGATGACCTGAATCAGCGTTTTGCCCTTAACCGGGGGCGGGTGGTGTTGGCGGCGATGCCATCGTTTGCCAGCAGCCTGCTGCCGGGCATTATCAGCCAGTATCGCGCGCTCTATCCCAATGTCAGTATTACGGTGAATGATGTCATCGCCGAGGATGTGGTGGATATGGTGCGCAATGGCCAGGTGGAAGTAGGGATCACCTTTGACCCGGGCCGTTCCGAAGACCTGACCTTTACTCCGCTGTTTGACGACCGGTTTGTGGCGGTGGTACATCCGGATCACCCACTTGCGAAAAGTTGCAGTATCCCCTGGCAGGCGCTGCTTAAAAATGACTTTATTACCTTGCAACGGCCATCCAGTATCCGTCTGCTGATTGAAGCTAAACTGCGTCAGTTGGGGATGCAGATGTTACCTGAATTCGAAACCCATCAACTGGCGACTATCGGCAGAATGGTGGCAACCGGTTTGGGGGTGAGTGCGGTGCCCTCTCTGTGTATTCAGCAGATGCGGGAACTGGGGGCGGTCTGCCGTGAACTGGATACCCCGGTGATGCAACGGCCTGTTGGTGTAGTGATGCGTAAACGCTATCCCTTGTCGACTGCGGCCCGAAGCATGGTGGATATTATTCTGGGCTCTGCAGGAGACCTTACAGAAAAGATAAAGCTCTGAGTCGTTTATCGGCCCAGAGCCTTATTTTCAATAAGATGTGTGTGCTCAGACAAGCGTTTGCAGCTTAGCGGTTTCAGCGTAAAAATTGGGTGCTGAAGGTTTTGAATTCCTCTGTGCCCGATTTCTGAATCCACTCGAAGCCGACCATCTCTTTAGTCACGATGTGTATACCACAGTGGCGCATCCGTTCCAGCGCTGCCTGTTTATCTGCCGGATTACGAGAAGACACCGCATCGGCCACCACATACACTTCGCGGGCCTGCTGTTTGATCTGAATGGCTGTTTGCATGACACAGACGTGTGCTTCCATGCCGACGATAATGACCTGGTTGGGACGAATACTGTTGATCTTTTCATTGCAGCTGGGGTCTGACATACAGGAAAAGTGCAACTTATCCATAAAACCCTCTTCGGGTAGCACATCCAGCAGTTCAGGGACTGTTCGCCCAAGCCCTTTCGGGTATTGCTCAGAGGTGAGAATCGGAACCCCGGCCAGTTTGGCCACCTCAGCCAGCCAGCGGACATTGGTCACCAGCGTTTCACTTTCATGCACTGCCGGCACCAGTTTTTCCTGAATATCGACAACCAGAAGGCAGGATGAGTTTGGGTAGATCAGCATAAAAATTCTCCGCGTAACAGGGGCAGTAAACCGCCTTGAAGCTTGATGTATAGTCAGATTCTGACGTAAGTGCCGATAAGGATATACCCTAATATCACTTTTGGCTATCTCTCCTCCGGCGGGTGGTTTATAGCACGATTCCTGCCCGGCTTTACCAGCAACCATAAGCTGGCCAGAGAGAGGATCGCCATGGCGGCAATACTCACCGCCATGGTTGTCGGGGTGCCGCTGTGATAATGCCCCACCAGCATGCCAATACTGGCGGCAATAAGTGACTGGCTAAAGCCCAGCAGAGAGGACGCTGTTCCGGTCATCTTAGCAAAAGGGGCCAGTGCCCCCGCCATTGCCTGAGGCATCACCATACCGACACCGCACATATAGATAATCTGGGTAATGGCCGTCAGCCACAGGTAATGGATATCCAGCAGCGCCGGTATCACCATACTCAGTCCCGCCAGCACACTGATAACGGTACCACGCTTCAGAACCCCATTAATACCGGTGCGACAACCGATACGCTGCGCAATCAGCGTGCCGCTCAAAAAACCGCCGGACGCTAACGCATAGAAAATACCGCTGTGCTGCGCAGGTACTTTAAAGTAATCGATCAGCACAAACGGAGCACCGGAGAGAAAGGCAAACAGTCCGGAAAAAATAAAACTACAGCACAGGGTGTAACCAAGATATTCCCGATGTTTTAATAACAAACCAAAGTTACCCAGGATAACCAGTGGTTTGAGTGAGCTGCGGTTCTCATTGGCCAGAGATTCAGGCACCTTAAAGGCGATCAGCAGCATTGACGCTAATGCATACCCGGTGAGAAAGATAAACACTGCGCGCCATTCAAACCAGGCCAGCATATAGCCGCCAATGACCGGAGCGATTGCGGGTGCCAGCGCCATAATACTGCCCATCATCGACAGCACTCTGGCCGCATTGACCGGTCCATGGATATCACGGACCATTGTGCGGCCCAGTACCGGTCCCCCGCAGGCACCCAGGGCCTGCAGAAAGCGGAAAAATATCAACTGCTCAATCGTGGTAGCAAGGGCGCAGCCCAGTGAGGACAGGACAAACAGCAGCAACCCGCCAAGCATCACCGGCTTACGACCAAAGCGATCGGCCAGGGGACCGTAAACCAACTGCGCAAAGGCAAAACCATAAAGAAACACCGACAGGGTGATCTGCACCCGATCAACCGAGGTATCAAACTCCCGGGTCAGGCCTGGCAGACTGGGCAGATACATATCGGTTGATAGAGGGCCTAGTGCGACTGCGGCGGCCAGCGTTACAATAACGGCGGTTGAAGTGGGTCTGAACATCCGGTCTCAGTATTCTGGTATTAATGAGTAAACGTTATACATTCGGGCAGTGACAGTTATCATCCTGCGAGTGTAAATTAGTTAGCAAGTTAACTATTTTTAGCGCTAAATAAATATAGGGGTATTCCTGTATATTTAGATCCGTTAAAGTAATAGCTACACAAATATTTCGTCCATTCAGAAACATGGAATAGCATTATGAAAGTATATTCACTCGATGGCATAACCCCGGTTGTTCACCCTTCGGCTTATGTGCATCCCAGCGCCGTTCTGATCGGTGATGTGATTGTCGGTCCCGATTGCTATATCGGCCCGGCCGCCTGTTTGCGGGGGGATTTTGGTCGCCTGGAGCTAAAAAAAGGGGCCAACTTGCAGGACACCTGCGTCATGCACGGCTTTCCCGGCACCGATACGGTAGTGGAAGAGGACGGTCATATTGGTCATGGGGCGGTGCTTCATGGCTGTGTCATTGGCAAGAATGCGCTGGTGGGAATGAACTCGGTGATTATGGATGGGGCTGTTATTGGGGAGTCATCTATTGTCGCGGCGATGTCGTTCGTTAAGGCGAAGATGGATGTACCTGCGCGAACACTGGTGGCAGGATCCCCGGCGCGGGTGATCAAAGAGCTGACCGATAAAGAGATCGACTGGAAATCAGCCGGGACCCGGCAGTATCAGGATCTGGCGGTCCGTAGCATGAACACCATGCAGGAAGTTGAAGCGCTGACTGAAGTGGAAGCAGATCGCCCGCGGATGGACGTTGGGATCGAAGGGGTGGTGCCCAAATTTAAAGCGGAAAGCTGATCGTCGCATCGCTTTGAAATCTCATTCCGGGTTTTTAACATCGGTATGGTGCTATTACGTTTGAGGTTAACAGACAGGTTTATAGCATCAGGCTGAGTTCAAAGGCGAGGCGCTTCCGGCGCTCTGAATTTTGACGCTCTGAATTTCGGCGCTCTGAATTTCTAAGTAAGCAGCTTTTATCATGTTATCATGCTGCCGCTAAGGGATAAGCGGTCAGAGGGCTATGCAGTTGACATTGCCCCGGCGTTATCTGAATCAACAGGACGTTATTGATGTGGCTTGACAGACTATAGCGCCTGATAATCTTTTTTTGAGATAGATATTCTTCATATGGATATGATACTGCTTGTTGCGCTGGATGCGGTTATCACCGGTGCGATTTTATGGATGGCCGGTAAGGTTACGGCGGTCCATCTGAATTTTTCTCATACGGTTATCGCAGCCGGAGCGGCATCTTTGGTGTCGCTGATCCCCTCATTTGGCTGGCCACTCTCAATTATTATACTGTTTTATCTGTTAAAGCAGTTCAGTGATGCGGATATCTGGCCGGATATTATCCTGCTAGTGTTGGTGAGCCAGTTGATTTTGTTTGCCGTGGGGACCGCTCTGAGCGAGGTATCGATTACTGTATCGTAAGCTGCGGGGACGCCGCTCAGCAGCACTCCTGTTCGAGCTTCCACAGCAGCTGCAACGCCTGCGGGTCATCATGCTCTTCAAAAAAGCTGTAGAGGTTGTTCATCTGCGCGCCGATAAAGAACAGATTGTCATGCTTCATGCGGGTCTGTTCTTCAAGCTTCATTGAAAAATAGCGCTGCCATTGCTCATTGCCATCACAATTCAGAATCGTCTGTAGTTTTTTATGGAGTTCATCAGCCCAGCGATCACATTCAATGCCGCAGAAGCTGACATAGCGGTCCGTATTGTCTGCCTGACCCATCACAGTATCTCCCGAATAGACTAAACGGACATTCTAGAGGGAGAGTGTTTCATCTCTCTAGCGAAATTAAGCTCAATAACAGGATTAGTTGCGTTATATCAACGCCTTTGATGATCAGTTTTAAAAGTTGTATCGCTGCCTTTACCTACTTGTTGAGCAGTGCGTCATTCCGGTAGAATCTCCCGCACATTATTTGATAGCGCTTATTGCTAAATAACTAAAAACACAGGAGTCGCTTGTGGAACTCGCATGTCTTGACCTGGAAGGTGTACTGATCCCGGAGATCTGGATCGCCTTTGCTGAAGAAACCGGAATTGAAGAGCTGAAAGCGACCACCCGCGATATTCCTGATTATGATGTGCTGATGAAACAGCGTCTGCGGATTCTCGATGAGCATGGTCTGACTCTGCCGCAGATTCAGGCCACTATTGATCGTCTTTCGCCATTGGAAGGTGCCCGTGAGTTTATCGACTGGCTGCGTGAGCGGTTTCAGGTGGTGATTCTGTCCGATACCTTCTATGAGTTTGCTGCACCATTAATGAAGCAGTTGGGTTATCCAACGCTGCTGTGTCATAAGCTGGAAGTGGATCAGAACGGTCGTATCACCGATTACACCCTGCGACAGAAAGACCCTAAGCGTCAGTCTGTCCGTGCTTTCCAACTGTTGAACTACCGTGTGATCGCCGCTGGAGACTCTTACAACGACACCACCATGCTGACCCAGGCTGAATCCGGTATTCTGTTTCATTCACCACAGAATGTTATTGATGAGTTTCCGCAGTTCCCCGCAGTACATACGTTTGAAGAGCTGAAAAAAGAGTTTATTAAAGCGAGCAACCGCGACCTGTCTCTTTAACCGCAGTCGCTGCGCGACCGGTAAGATTAAGAGCGCTTCGGCGCTCTTTTTTTGTCTTAGCGAGACCCGGCCGGTTATATAGGCTACCCTGCATTTACCGTATAGATGCAGCATTAACCTGATCAGAATTTACCCAATTTCCCTGAGCGATATAGCGATACCATGACACGAAAAACCCTGAGCCTGAAGGTTAAAAAAAGCGCAGCTGCCAAGCCTGTCGATGAGGATAGCAGAGGGCAGGCTGATGATAACCCGTTAAAGCGTTTTTTAAACGGTGTTGCCGTTCACCCATCTCCCGGTATTCGTCTTGAATCAGGTTCACAGCAACTCTCTATGCGGGCGATGGATCTTATTACGCCTGTTGGCCTGGGGCAGCGGGGGCTGATTGTTGCACCTCCTGGCTCGGGAAAGTCGACGCTGTTAAAGCATATCTGCCAGTCAGTGGGGCAGGCTTATCCCGGGATCAGGCTGTATGCACTGCTTATTGATGAGCGGCCCGAAGAGGTGACCGATTTTAAGCGAAGCGTACCAGCAGAGGTTCATGCTTCATCCTCGGATGAAAGCTATGCCCATCATGTGCGGGTGGCGGATCAACTGCTCGATAGAGCCTGCAGGGAAGCGGGAGAAGGTCATGATGTGATGATTGTGATCGACTCACTGACACGGCTCTCCCGGGTGCACAATGCGGAACGTAAAAGTAGCGGAAAAACCCTGTCAGGCGGTGTCGACGCCCGGGCTCTGGAGATACCCCGAAAACTGTTTGGCTCAGCCAGAAAAATTGAAAATGGCGGCTCGCTGACCATTCTGGCGACAGTTTTGGTGGATACTGGCAGCCGTATGGACCAGGTGATCTTTGAGGAGTTCAAAGGCACCGGCAACATGGAAGTCGTATTATCCCGCGAGGCAGCGAATCGGCGCATATTCCCGGCGCTGGATATTGCCAAAAGCAGTACCCGCCGTGAACAACTGCTGCTAAACCCGAAAGATCTCCAGGCGATACGGGCACTGCGACGCAGCCTTGTCAATCTCAAACCGGAAGAGGGCGCCAGGAAGCTGATTGAGTTGCTTGAGACCTATCCGACCAATGAAGCACTATTAAACGCTGTGACCAGTGGTTAGACTTAAAAGCAGTGGCCAGATGTAGCTTCGCTACTTGCCAGAACGCGGCTGCGCAACTTGTTAGAAAAAGATGAAGAGCGCTGTTCCTCATAGTTCGGGGGCTGGAAATGGAGGTTCAGAGGGGGCTGGCTTAAGATCGTGTTAAATATGATCTTTTCTCTTTTTAAAACTTACTTTTTCCTCACTTTTGAAGTAGCTTTGCCGATAAAAATAAAAAAATTGTTCAACTGTGAAGGGCTTATTATGTTTCAGTCTTTGAAAACACGTTTACTCGCCATCAGTGTCTTATCGGTGGCGTTTGTCGTGGCTGTATTGATGCTTGAAAAATACGTTGTTGAACGTAATGCCTTGATGGAAGTCTTGAAAAATGATGTCTTTCACTCAGCTACTGCGTACGGTGATGGCGTTAGCCAGTGGCTAACTGACCGACAAAATACCATGACCGCGTTAAAAAACGCGATTGAGCAAAACCCCTCGGAAAGCCCTTACGCTAAAATTTTACAAGCGCATCAATCGGGTAGCTTTGGCCTAACCTATTACGGTAATGAAAAGGGCGAGATGTTCCGCCAGGATCCTTCTCTGGATCAAAACAACAGCAGTTATGATCCGCGTAAACGCGGTTGGTATAAACTGGCTAAAGAAAAAATGAGACCTGTTGTCACCGCGCCGTATGTCAGTAAAACGCTTCAGGAACTCGTCGTAACATTAGCCGAACCGGTTATGCAAAATGGGGTAATGATTGGTGCGGTCGGCTCCAATGTGACTCTGTCACGGTTGGCTCAACGCACCTCAGAGTTATCAGTACCAGGCGATGGCTACGCGATTTTGGTAGATCGCAGTGATCAGATCATCGCGCACCCTCAAGCGGAGCTCCAATCTCAATCTCTGGCCAGTGTTAACCCAGTTTTAGCGGGGGATTCACTAACCAAGCTGATTGACGGTGATCAGCTAATAGAAACTCAGCTTGATGATCGTGATCGTCTTGTTTACGCCGCTGCGATTCCTGATACCACATGGGCATTAATCTATGTAGTAGACAAATCAACTGTGCTAAAACCTCTAATGCAGTCCCTCACAACCCAGGCACTGATCAGCTTAGGGATTGTTATTGTTCTGAGCTTAATTTTGATCGCGTTGTTCAAGGTTATGTTTAAAAACCTCGAGCGTGTAAGCCAGGCATTGAAGGACATATCAGAAGGAGAGGGGGATCTAACCGTCCGTATACCTGTAAATAGCCACGATGAGATCGGCGTTTTAGCACAAGGGTTTAATCAGTTTGTCGAGCGTTTACACGGCATTATCAGCCGCTTAAGTCAAACCTCTGGTAGTCTTACTCAAACGGCTGATCATTTTACACAGGCGGCACAGCAGCGCAGTCAACGTATCCGTGTGCAGCAAGATGAAATAAATATGGTTGCGGTCGCAGTGACAGAGATGGCCTCTGCTACACAGGAAATTGCTGGTAACGCGGAAGGCGCAGCCCACTCCGCTAAAGATTCGGTGACCATCAGCGAAAATGGACAGGTGCAGGTTGAGAAAAGTCAGAAATCCATCCAGGCGTTAGCGGATGAAGTTCAACGTGCAACCGATGTTATCAGCGATCTGGAAAAACACTCCCAACATATCAGCGGTATTCTTTCGACGATTAGTGGGATAGCAGAGCAAACGAATTTACTGGCCCTGAATGCTGCAATTGAAGCGGCCCGTGCGGGTGATCAGGGCCGGGGCTTTGCAGTGGTCGCCGATGAAGTTCGTGTGCTTGCGCAGAGGACGCATGCGTCGACCGGTGAGATACAAAGTATGATCGATACTTTGCAAAAAATGACTAAGCAAGCGGTTTCCAGTATGGGACGCGGTCATTCGATGGCGGCACAAAGCGTTGATGATGCTGAATCAGCGCGACAGAGTCTTGTGACGATTACCTCGGCGATTGCAGAGATCTCAGATCGGGCCGTTCAGATCGCTTCGTCAGCAGAAGAGCAAACCTCCGTAACCGAAGAGATCAACCTTAATACCACTGCGATTAGTGATGCTGCCTCAAACATGGCGGATGAAGGTGCTAAAGCTGCGGAGCAGGCTGAAACCTTGCGGGCTTTGATTTGCGAAATCGAAGGTGAAGTCAAACGCTTCCGTTTATAAGGTCTTCCTTCTTTGATACGTGTAATAAACCGTTCAGCATCAAGCGTAGATTCTTATCCGCTTGATGCTGAAACTATTATTGGGGTAAAACCAGTTAAAGGTTATTAATGCTCAAGTTAAGCTGATGCTTGAGCTCCAATATACGGGCAATTTCTTACATGTATCGAGCGAAAAAGATAGTAAGTTTCAGCCCTTCCCGTCTGCGATGTTGGATGCCCGTACCTCGCGCCGCGAGGCAAAGAGCTAGAGCTTTTATGAGAATACAAACATACTCTACAGACAACGCCAGGGAAGTAGCTGACTTGTTTCATCAGTCTGTTCATGCAATTGATCCCTCGCTGTATTCATCAGAGCAAAAAGAAGCCTGGGCACCTACACCTGTCGATTATGAACGCTGGGCTGAGCGACTGAATGCGAAAAAACCGTTTATCGCTTTCCTTGATGGTTGTGTAGCGGGCTTTATAGAATTAGATGCAGATGGTCATATTGACTGCACTTATACCCATCCAGATTTTCAGGGAAGAGGGGTCGCATCCAGACTGTATGAACGTTTGCTCGATGAAGCAAGAGTCAGAAATATCAAACGTTTATACGTCGAGGCATCACTTGTGGCTAAGCCGTTCTTTGAACACCGCGGTTTCTCTGTCGTTAAGAAGAATGAGGTTCAGAGAAGCGGAGTGACTTTAGTCAATTTTTCAATGGAACTGTATCTAAGCCCTACAATCAAATGAAGCCGACTGACTGAGCGTCGACTGATAAGAGCGTTAAGTGTTAGTGCTAATAATCCGCAACGGTCCCTGCAGTCAGCTCATTGTGTGGTAACGCATATTGACCCGCTGTCGTTGTGATCCCCATCGCCCAGGTGGGCCGTTGAAAACCCCGGGGAGGGGCGTGTGGCATTGTTGGCAACAGCCATCCCCGGTGAGTCCCCAATGACCCAGGGTATACCAGCAGCGCTCAATCAGCGTCGCACCGCAGTTGTGGCAATAGGTGCTTTCTCCCTGAGTGTCATAGACATTACCGGTATAGGGATAGCGCACGCCGTTAGCCAGGGCGATCTGTCGTGCCCGGGTGAGGGTTGCTGGTGGTGTATGGGGTTTGTCGAGCATCTTCCAGTCGGGATGAAAGGCGGAAAAATGTATTGGTACATCGGGGCCAAGGTGATCGACCACCCACTGTGTCATGGCGTTGATCTCGGCGCTGGAGTCGTTTTCACCGGGAATCAGCAGGTTAGTGATTTCGAACCAGACATCGGTTTCGTGTTTCAGGTATTCAAGGGTTTCCAGTACAGCACCGAGCTCTCCGCCACAGATCTTGTGATAGAACTTCTCAGTGAACGCCTTCAGATCGATATTGGCGGCATCCATATGGCGGTAAAATTCTGCGCGAGGCTCAGCACAGATGTAACCGGCGGTAACAGCAACGCTCTTTAAACCCTGTTGATGGCAGGCATCGGCGACATCCATGGCATATTCCATAAAGATCACCGGGTCGTTATAGGTGAAAGCAATGCCCATGCAGCCCAGTTGCTTCGCGGTGGCTGCCAGTTGTTCGGGCAGGGCCTGATCGGCGAGGGTGTCCATCTCCCTGGATTTACTCATGTCCCAGTTCTGACAAAATTTACAGGCCAGGTTGCACCCTGCGGTACCGAAGGAGAGGATCGGCTGTCCCGGCAGAAAGTGATTGAGGGGTTTTTTCTCCACCGGATCGATACAGAAGCCGCTGGAGCGGCCCCAGGTATAGAGCATTATCTGGTCGTCTTCACGCCCGCGTACAAAGCACAATCCTCGCTGGCCTTCATGTAATTTGCAGGCACGTGGACAGACATCGCACTGGATACGGCCGTCCTCCAGTGTATGCCAGTATTGAGTAGATAATATCTTGTGGGATTCGGGAATCATCTGGCCGCCTCATGATCGACATTCACGCTCTCAGTATAGTTCGCTGATCATCACCCAGCGGCTAAATTGCGTCTACGGGGAGGGGGGCTGACAGCTTAACGCTCCAGCAGGTGCTTCTTGTCGGTCACCGAATCCCACTGCTTCGCATCCGGCGGACTGGGTTTCTTTTCGGCGATATTGGGCCATTGTTGCGCCAGTTCCGCATTGAGTTGAATAAATGACTGTTGATCACCTGCTACCTCGTCCTCTTCCATTATCGCCTCGACCGGGCACTCCGGTGCACACAGGCCGCAATCGATACACTCGTCCGGGTTGATCACCAGAAAGTTAGGGCCTTCGTAGAAGCAGTCCACCGGACAGACTTCAACACAGTCGGTATATTTGCACTTGATACAGGGCTCCGTGACTACAAATGTCATAACAGATCCTTTCAGGCCACCGGCCTGTTCAGGTGATTAAAAAGCCTCATAGGTCAGTATAGTTGTCTGCAACACAAATGAAGTATAGATAGCCACTAGTTGTCAGACCTGCTGGACAGGGGGATGCGCTATCAGTGCTCTTTTATCCTATCGTTTTCTATGTAAATATTGGTCAATAAAGGATTAGAACGGGGTGATTCAAGGAGTCAGAGAGCTGTTAACAGGGTTAATGCCCTTAAACTGTGACGTAGGATAAGTAAGACTGGGATACCAAGAGAGAGGTTATTGATAATAAAGGGCTCTGATCCCTCAACTTATACGCTAAAACGCCTGGCTTTTGAATCAGGCGACGCATGGAGCACATAATGAATAGTCACCCGATCCTGTTGCCGATGATTACGCTGGTGGCCTGGACCTTTGCAATTCTTCTTATTATTCCCTTCAGGCGCTTTCGGGGTGTTTTTCGTGGGGATGTCACCGCAGAAGATTTCAGGCTTGGTGAATCAGCCAATGTCCCTGCAGAAATCAGCCTTCCTAATCGTAACTACATGAGCCTCTTAGAACTTCCGCTGCTGTTCTATGTTGTGATTCTGGCTCAGTATGTCACACAGACAGATACATCCGTCACAGTGGACCTCTGCTGGACCTATGTCGGGTTGCGGGTGTTACATAGTCTTGTACATCTGACATATAACCATGTGCTGCACAGGTTTACTGTGTTCGCCCTGAGTAATGTTGTTTTACTGATCATATGGGTTTTGTTTTCAGTCGCTGTGATTACGATTTGACCCGCACACGCAAGCGTCTGGATATCGGATTGAGGCGCAGGAGAGATCTTCAGACTATATTGAAAGCTAAATTGTTAGTGCCTGATATCACAGAAATGGAGTTTAGATCTGTGTAAGCGCGCAACCTGTCGTTATCAATGGACGTGAGCCTATGAAAACGCGTCAACGAAGGTTTTTCCCGATTTCGATTCTTAGTGTCGGTTATGGTCTCGTTATCCTGACCGTTACCTGGCTGTCTCCGGTTATCGCAAGTCAGTATCGTTGCGAGACGACACCGGAGATTTTAGTCTCGGCAGCCGATGACAGTATGGTCGGGTATGTGTGCGATGCGGCTGACAGGGCGATCGGTTTTCTTGCCCGGTATCAATTGCAGCTGCAAAAACCGATAGAGATCAGCATTATTGAACAGAGCATCAACCAGGAAGGTTATATGGCCTTTGGAAGTTATGATCGCCAGAGCGACCGTATTCAGATAATGTCGCTGCCCGCAATATTACACAGCAGTCAATCGCCACAGATGTATAACATGCCCTTTGACGAGGAGCACTATGTGGGTGCTTTAGCCCATGAGATTACCCATGCGATCTTCCAGCATAACGCAAACCACACAGAGGACCAGTGGACAAACGCGGCGCAGGAGTATCTGGCACATGCCACTCAACTTGGGGTTTTATCCGCCGCCAGACGAGCGCAGATCATTCAGGCTGCCGCGACCGGCCCCTGGGAGTCCGGCGATGAAATAAGTGTGACCTACATGGGGTTCAATCCCACGGGTTTTGCGGTGAAATCATATCTGCACCTGACACAATTGAGTGACCCGCAGACGTTTATTCAGATTCTTCTGCATCATAAATGGTTGTATATATCGGTGCCTTAATAACAGCCGTAGCCAGTTGTTAGATGTGGCTTCGCCACTTGCTAGGAAAAGCTAAAAAGCCGTTACTCGTTGTTCGAACGTCACAAAACCGTGACTTGCTCGTCGCGGGAAAAAGCAAAGAAAGAATCATTAGAAGTATCAACTATCCGGCTCTACCAAAAACAGTACGTAAGTTGTATGTATAAACAGTTTATTTTGTATATCGCAGCGGTTATGCTCGTTTAATCGTTTGAGAAGGCTTGTTTTGCTGCTGGCATCATTAGCAAAACATCAGAAAAACAAAGGGATAGGTTGAAATGCTGGCGGGATAGTACGCCGGGGCCGGAATGCAACTGCGCATTCTCGTTTTTATCTTAAAGGAGATTACGATGTCATTTTTTTCCTCTTTATTATCTGATGGTTACCCTTCTTTTTGTTAATGTCGCCTGGCATGTATATGTGCCGACGTAGTATTAAAATGTTAGTTTCTGAATCGGAGTATCAGTGAAGAAAGAAGACGGAATCTCAAAGTACAAGCTGAGTAAAATTGCTACGGAGTCTTTGAGAAATACTATCCGTCTTCATTTTGACTCTGTGTTGCTCTATGAAAATGGCTCCTACCCAAGTGCTCTTCAGCTTTCAGTCTTGGCTTTAGAGGAATTCTCAAAGGCCAACTGGGTAGATCACTATATATGGTCATCGGAAACTAATGAGGGCTATTCTGATGCTGAGTTTGAACAAGAATGGCTAAAGCTTCTGTACTTGCATCCAAAAAAGCAGTGGAACTTTGTGGCAAGAGAAACAGATGATTATTCGCCAAAGTTTATTTCTCTGATCCAAAGTAGAAAACTTGAAGAGAAAAAGCAAAATGCAATCTACGTTGGCTTGTCTCGCTCAAAAGGTAAGATCGATACAGATAGTCGGGTTTCAACCCCTTGGAAAATAAAACAAAAAGATGCAAAGCAGTTTATTTCAATTATCAACGATGAGCTGCTCAGAATATGCGCAAGAATCGAAGACGATGAATTCTACTTCGAGGGAGGTAAGGACATGGATGAGGTGTTCGATTATGAGATCTATAAAAAGCTTTTGAAATGGCCCCACAAGAGTGGAATTAAGAATAACGGTTGGAGAAAGAAGAATCACCAACGAAACTAACAAGCGCATGTTGTCGGACTGGTTTTCCGCTGCGCTCCAAACCAGCCGAAATGCGGGCGTTAAATTCCTATGATCATATTTGCAGTTACAAAAGAAGGGTTTCAAGAGTTGGAACCAGTGATTAAAACAGGTAAGTATTCTGTTTGGGTTGGCGGCAATGTCTTGAGTGAATCTGAGCTGGATCGCTATAGAGAAATGGATATAGATCTTACAAACTTCAGCTATGAAATAGACCCAGCAAATGACGAAGAGCTAGATGGTGCTCTGGCAACCATTGCGGAGCATCACCCGGAAGAAAGGGTTTGGTTAGAATGCCGACCATAAATTTAACAAACGCATAAACTCGGATAATTTTCTTCGCTGCGCTTCACAAATTTCCAATTATGCGGGCGTTAGATGCCAAAAATTAATTTATGAAAATAGCAGTTTTTATACTTGAAATGGTCGTTGGCGTTTTGCCCGCAACACTATTGGCCCCAGCCGCAATCCTAGGATCAATGTTCAGCATCTTCGGAGCAGCAAAAGGGTGGGAAGATATTTTTCATCCATTAGGCATTTTAGGAATATTTGGACTTGCAGGCATGATCGGGCTTTGGTCCGTTGTTTCGCAAAATGCATTTAAAACCAATTTCAAGCCCGGCAAAGTGCATTTAACACTACTGTCACTGGGCATGCTATCCGCGCTACCAATTGCGTACATAGCAATTTTCATATCGGAACCAAATGAAACTAAAGACTTTTATTTTATCCTTTGCTTCTTGGGTCCACTAATTGTTGCTTCAAAGTACCTGTATCACTCGTTCAGAAACAATTAAAGCAATTAAAGCAATTAAAGGGAGCAGAGCCCTTTAATCAAATAATTGTGAAGTATGCATTCCCACGCGGGAGCGTGGGAACGAGCGAGATTTATGACAGTTATCACGGGTATTGTTGGGATTCTTGCCTTATCCCAACCTACGATCTAACTTTTCCTAGCAAGCGACGCAGTCGCATCTAACTCCTGGCGCAACTCAAGCTTCTCCGCAATGTTGTTTATTGTTCCAGAAATGGACTCATATGCGCTTTCAATTGATCGCTTGTGTCGTTTATCACCAAATTCCTGATATTCAACACGGATTTCATGTATGTCATCAGCGCCAAGATATTTGCTGAGCGTTCTCAGATGAGGCCCTAAATGATTCATCGTTTCGCGTGCCCCGTTTTCTCCAAAGCCAAACTCCCCACATGCTGTTAAAAGCACGAGGGATTTGCCAGAGAGGGTTGGCTCTAATGGGAAATCACCGCGATCAAGGTCAAAGGTAAAGGTCTTGTTTATTCTCACAATCTGGTCAATCCATGCTTTCAGTGATGCAGGCATACCGTAGTTGTACATTGGCGTGGAGATGACAATGACGTCGGCCTCAGTTAGCTCCTCAATTAACAGATCAGACAATGATAGTAATACATTCTGTTCATCTGTTCTTTTCTCTTCGGGGGTAAAGACAGCGGCAATCCAGCTTTCAGATATAAAGTCTGGTGGTGAACTGCCAATGTCCCTATAGATAAATCGATCCGTGGGTTGTACCGCGCGCCATTGACGCTTGAATCTCTCGCCCAGATCTCTTGTGATTGAACGTTCTTTGCGAGCACTCGCATCGATATGAAGTAAAGTGGTCATATGATTTTCCCTGGTTTGTTATGAAGTACGCTGTGACGGGAATTATTTGCAAAGCTGGGCTTGTTGACAAATGGTAAAACTTTACTTATAGATGAGCAGGTTTCATCTATGAGTAAAGTCTATGTTCTCTCGCTTACCTCAGCTGAACCAAATCAGAGGGTTTGAGGCTGCTGCACGATTAGGCAGTTTTAAAGCTGCCGCTGAGGAGCTGAATATCACTCCAACGGCAATATCTCACCAAATATCAAACTTAGAGGATCGACTGGGGGTTCTGCTGTTCGAACGAAAAGTCCGTTCAATAATCCTGACTCAGGAAGGGGCCAGGTTTGCACATGTTGCCCATCAGGCGTTGCAGCAGATATCAACGGCAATTGAAGAGATATCTAATGCGCAGTCTGTGTTGAACATTGCCACAACCACCTCTTTTGCCTCAATGTGGCTTGTGCCTAATCTGGCAAGGTTTTACAAAGAACATCCCGATATTCAGATTGAGATAAAGACCGGCGAAGAGCTGGCAGATATCAAGCGGGATCGTCGCATTGATCTCGCAATAAGATATGGTCGTGATGATGAGAAAAATACAACTGCAGTAAAACTGGTGACCGAACATTTTGCTGGCTATGCAACAGAGGGCTATTTAAACAGTTGCAAGCATTTAACTGATGCCACATTTATTGAGACCCGGTGGAAGAATAAAGACTTACCGTCGATAAGCTGGAAAAATTGGCTACAAACGTTTAACGCCGATATCTCCGATCCCAGGGTCTGTTTCTTTGATCAGGAAGATCATGTTGTTCAAGCCGCTTTAGCCGGTCAGGGAATAGCACTCGTGAGTTCGGTATTAGCTAAAATGGCCTTGCAGCAAGGTTGGTTAAAGGCTTTGGATAATGACTGCTCTTTGCCGGGTTTGACATATTACCTATTGGTTTCTCCCTTTAGCGAGAATTTACGAAAAGTTACTCTTTTCAGAGAGTGGTTGGTAAAAGAGCTATCAGAGTATGCTTAACTAAAGCAGGTTCTACCCTGGTCTCTCGGGATGTCAGTTAAGCACGGTTTGTGCCCTCAGGTGATTGGAACTGATCATCCGGACAATTTAGTGTTATTCAGGGGGGATCGTTTGGATACCACAGGGGCAGAGCCCTTTAATCAAATAATTGTGAAGTATGCATTCCCACGCGGGAGCGTGGGAACGAGCGAAAAAGAGTTATTCGGACGAGTAGATCAGATTAGGCAGAGATTGATGAAAAGGCTTTCTTTTTGGTTAGGGTTATTGAGCATTCTTTATGCTGGCCTTCACCGGACTCGCTAATGCTCGCCGTTTAATGGGGAAAACAAGCCTGAAGAGGTTAGCGATGATTTCAGAGGCAGATTGGAAACACTTCAAAACAGTGCAGGCTGCAACATTAGATAAATTCTGTAAACAGATTTTAGATGATGCGTCTGAGACGATTAACGATGTTGTTCTTTCAAACCATGAGAAATACATTAGTTTGTATAGGATGATCGAAAAGCGAGATAAACGAATTGCAGAAATATTCAATTACAACTCTAGATCTAAGGTTATGCTTCAGCTCTACTTATTGAAATCTGAAGGCCTTCTGGAGGCGGTTCAAATTGCAGGCTTTTCGACAGAAGTTCAAGAGTATCTAACCAACAATGATTTATATGTTCGGTAGGCCTGACAGGGAACAGGGGAGAGATATATTTTCTTGCCCCTGAACCCCTTTAATCCACCGAACCAACGCTTGTTCTGGCAAGCGACCCAGTCGCGTCTGATTTAAGGGGGCAATCAATATGACGATGGATTGCTTAACCGTTGAGCAACGTTGCAAGGTATGCATTCCCACGCGGGAGCGTGGGAACGAGCGATATATTTTTTTGCCCCTTCCCCCCCCCTTTAATCCACCGAACCAACGCTTGTTCTAGCAAGCGACGCAGTCGCGTCTAACCACTAGCAAGTCACGCAGTGACGTCTAGCCACTGCTCTTACCAATAGTCCGCTCCAACGGCGCTAGCAGGTTGTTCACCTTGTCATAGGTTTCCTGATATTCATCTGCGGTTTCTGAATCGGCGACAATACCGCCGCCAGCCCAGCAGTGTATCTGGCCGTTCTCACAGATCAGGGTGCGGATGGTGATGCTGGTATCCATCTGACCGGAGAAACTGAGGTAACCGATGGAACCACAGTAGATGGAGCGGCGATGAGGTTCCAGTTCATCGATAATCTCCATGGCGCGGATCTTGGGTGCGCCGGTGATCGAGCCGCCGGGGAAGCTGTGTTCCAGCAGGTCGATCGGGGTTTTATCGGCGGCCAGGTTACCCGTGATGGTGCTGACCAGGTGGTGGACATTGGCATAGGACTCAACCGCAAACAGTTTAGGCACTCTGACACTGCCGTGTTCACACACCTTGCTGATATCGTTGCGCATCAGATCGACGATCATCAGGTTTTCGGCCCGGTCTTTCTCGCTGTCATGCAGGGCCAGTTTCAACTGCGCATCCAGCGCCGGATTGTTGCCCCTGGGACGGGTGCCCTTGATTGGTTTGGTGGTCACCCGGCGCTCGACCACTTCAAGAAACTGCTCGGGAGAGTGCGACAGAATTGCGCCATCAGTGGTTTCAATGTAGGCGGAGTAGGGTGTTGGTGCCTGCTGTCTGATCAGCTTGTAGGCCGTCCAGGGGTCCCCGGTATAGCGGCTGCTGAAACGTTGGGCAAAGTTAACCTGATAGCAATCACCGGAGTGGATGTACTGATCGATACGGTTAAGCGAGTGGTAATACTCGGGTTCACTCATATTGCTTTTAAAGGGGGCTGCAAGGGTAAAGCTGCGACTGCCTGTTTCACCATCATGGTTTAGCAGCTGCAGAATGTTTTCTGCGTCGGCGGTATTGATCAGGGGGGTGGTGACCAATTGTGCGGTGTTACTCTCATGGTCGATCACTACTGCCCAGCTGTATATACCCACCTGCATATCAGGAAGCTCGATATCAGCGATGGTGTTTTCTGGCAGTGTTTCCAGACTGCGGCCCAGGTCATAGGAAAAATATCCCAGCAACCCACCACAGAATGGCAGCGCTTTAATCTCGGTTTGTTGTGGCTCAGGGCAATGCTGCTGATACTGGCTAAACAGTTGTTGCAGATGGGTAAAGGGATTGCCGCCGAGCTGTTCATCGCTGCTGGCTGTGGTGAGATGAGTTAATCCATGCTGATAACTAAGCCGGGCTTCAGGATTTGCGGCGATGATATCAAAACGCCCATAACGGCCGGCAGGTTTTCCACTGTCGAGGAACACCGGGGCGTCGAGGTGACGGATGCGTTCGAAGTAGAGGGTGGTATTTTGCAGATAGGGGAGTGAAAAAAGTCTGTACACCCGATAAACCTTAGTTCTTGCCTGTCTTCAGCTCAGGTCTCTGAGTGTGACCGGTCGTTGTTTTGCCATCCCTCAGCTTAAGATTGAACAGGATGGTTCAGGGTAAAAAGCGATTGTATCTGTCCGGGGTAGCGAAAGCGAGGTGCAATCCTGCAGTTTTTTCTACAAATCTAAACAGTATAATCGCCTTATAATGACGGGAGTTTTTTCCTTCTTCAGGATACTATCCGTTTATTTATAGCCGTCAGATAACAGTTAGCAGGACCGATGATTAAACACCCCTTTAAGATCACTCAGCATCAGCTCAACCTTCCCGACCAGCAGGTCAGTTATCAGCTTTACAGAAAACCCTGTGACAGCTCAACGCGCCGACTGGTGATGCTGCACGGTGCCGGCGTTGCCGGTGAGGACACCTGGGCCGCCATTGCGATGCTGAGCACCAGCTGGGATGAGATCCTGATACCGGATCAGCGCGGCACCGGAAACACCCGTTACCCTGATGGCACTGAGTATTCATTTACCGTCAATGAACTGGTGAATGATATCAGTGCATTGGTGGACCATCTGGGCTGGTGGCAGTTTGATCTGGCCGGTTACTCCATGGGGGGGATGGTCTCCTTATTGTATAAGCAGCGTTACCATGAGCGGGTGAAGAAACAGTATCTGTTAGAGTCTGCGGTGCTTGACCGGCCCTGCTGGGAGTCTACGGTTAATCTGCGCTTGCAGTTCAGTGAAGCGGCGGAACATCTGCAGGGGGATCAGGCGGAAACCGGAATACGTGCGTTTCTGGATACTATCTCACCCAACCGTAAAGTGGCACCTAAAGCCGAGTTGTTGACAATCCAGCGGCTTGCAGCACGTCCTATTGGTTTTGCTAATGCCCTCAACTGTGTCACGGAAGCGATTACCACCATAGACCGTGAAGCATTGGTGGCTGCCCAGGGCGATGTCACCAGTTTTATTGGCGGTCACAGTGTTGATCTGATGCATCAGTATCAGCGGGATCTGGCCGAACGCCTGCCCAACTGGCACTACTTTATGGTGCCAGGCACTGATCATTCGCTGCCGTTTCAGAAACCCCGTCAGATCGCCCGTATTATGGATGCAGAACTGAACCGTTTTCTCGCCTGATACGCACTCCTGAACTAGACTGATAGCCTCGTTTGACGGGGCTTTTTTATGCCTGATAGCTAAGTCAGGATATACCCCTATACTTTTGTAGCATGTCGACACTTTTCGTCTTTAGTATGGTTGACGATGCAGTAGTTGCTCTGTATTGTTAGCCAAATAACAAGATTGTCGACAATCCATCGAGAAGGTTGTAATGGCAGAGATCATAGAATTAAACGATACCTCAAGCGAAGTACGCACCCTGGCAGATCGTGTCAGTGGCCAACTGATTACCGCCATTGTTCGCGGTGATATCCCTCCGGGACAAAAGATCAGTGAACCGGAACTGGCGCGCACCTACGGCATCAGCCGGGGGCCTTTACGCGAAGCGATCCGCCAGCTCGAAGGCTTGCGTCTGGTGGTCCGGATTCCCCATGTGGGGGCCCGTGTGGTGTCGCTGAGCCCGGAAGAGTTAGTTGAGATCTACCGGATTCGTGAAGCGCTTGAGGGCATGGCCTGTCGACTGGCGGCCGACAATATGTCGACAGATGAGATCAACAGCCTGCGGGAACTGCTTTATCAGCATGAGCGAAACATCCAGGAGATTGATGGCCGCGCCTATTTTCAGAAAGAGGGCGACCTGGATTTTCACTACCGCATCGTTCAGTCCAGTAAAAATTCTAAACTGTTTGAGTTGCTGGGTGGTGAGCTTTATCACCTGGTACGCATGTACCGTTACCAGTTCAGCGTTTCTAAATCACGTCCGCAACGTGCCCTGAAGGAACATCATCGCATCCTGGATGCGATCGAAGAGAGGGATGGCGAGCTGGCAGAACTGCTGATGCGTCGGCATATAGGCCGGGCGCGCCGTAATATTGAAGAACGTCTGAACCCAACGAACAAAGAAGAGAGGGAATAACCTATGAGCAAACTGACCGCTGGCGGACGTTTCCGCAAAGCATTAGAAGAGACCAATCCACTGCAGATCGTGGGTACCACTAACGCCTATCATGCGATGATGGCTGAGCGTGTTGGCCACAAAGCGATCTATCTGTCCGGTGGCGGCGTTGCTAACCACTCTTACGGTCTTCCCGATCTGGGCATGACATCGATGAATGACGTATTGGCCGATGTGGGCCGTATCACCAGCGCTGTGGAAACGCCGCTGATTGTTGATATCGATACCGGTTGGGGTGGGGCATTCAATATCGCCCGAACCATCAAAGAGATGACTAAGTTCGGTGCGGCAGGTTGTCATATTGAGGATCAGGTAGCGCAGAAACGTTGTGGCCACCGTCCTAATAAAGAGATCGTCTCTCTGGAAGAGATGGTTGACCGTGTGAAAGCCGCTGTTGATGCGAAGACCGACGATGACTTCTTCCTGATCGCCCGTACCGATGCGTTTCAGATGGAAGGGCTGAATGCTGCCGTTGAACGTGCGCAGGCCTGTCTGGAAGCTGGTGCCGACGGTATCTTCGCCGAAGCGGTTCACACCCTGGATGATTACCAGGCGTTCTCTGATGGTATCAACGGCGCACATCTGCTGGCCAACATCACTGAGTTTGGTGCGACACCGCTGTTTAATACTGAGGAGCTGGCCGCTAACGGCGCAACTATGGTGTTGTATCCGCTGTCAGCCTTCCGTGCGGCTAACCTGGCTGCCCTGAATGTATTTGAAGCGATTCTGCGTGATGGGGACCAGAAAGCGGTTGTCGACACGATGCAGACCCGTATGGACCTTTACGATTTCCTCAACTACCACGACTTTGAACAGAAGTTGGATGCGCTGTTTCAGGAAGGTAAAAACAAGTAATCAGCCGCAGCGCTGAAACCCGGTGAGCTAACTCCCGCTGAGCGTTAAAGCGGGAAGATCGACAGAGTCAAAGCAAATAATACTGTAACGGGTAAACACACTTTTCAGGCCCGAAAGCAGAGAGGAGAAGATAGGATGGCAGAAGCTAAGAAATTAAGTGGTGCGGGTCTGCGTGGTCAGTCCGCTGGTGAAACGGCACTATGTACCGTTGGTCAGAGCGGCGCAGGTCTGACATACCGTGGCTACGATATCAAAGAGCTGGCTGACAAGGCGCAGTTTGAAGAGGTTGCATACCTGTTGCTGTATGGCAAGCTGCCAAATCAGGGTGAACTGGATGCTTATAAAGCCCGCCTGAAAGGGATGCGGGCGCTGCCTGACGCGCTTAAAACGGTGCTGGAACAGATCCCCGCGGATGCTCATCCGATGGATGTGATGCGTACCGGTTGCTCCATGCTGGGCAATCTGGAAACCGAACAGGATTTTACCGAGCAGCACGATCATATTGACCGGATGCTGGCGGTTTTCCCAGGCATGATTAACTACTGGTACAACTTCAGCCACAACGGCAAGCGTATCGATGTAGAAACCGATGCCAATTCGATCGGTGAACAGTTCCTCTGGACTCTGCACGACAAAAAGCCTGAACCACTGCATGTTGATGTGATGCATGCCTCGCTGATTCTTTATGCCGAGCATGAGTTTAACGCCTCAACCTTTACTGCCCGGGTGTGTGCTTCAACGCTATCAGACATCCATAGCTGCGTGACCGCTGCCATTGGTTCCCTGCGTGGCCCCCTGCATGGTGGTGCTAATGAAGCGGCGATGGCGATGATTCAGGACTGGCGTTCTCCGGACGAGGCGGAAGCCGAAATCATGGCGATGCTGGCGCGTAAAGATAAGATCATGGGCTTTGGCCATGCGATCTACCGTGATTCTGATCCCCGTAATGCGATCATTAAAGAGTGGTCGAAAAAGCTTTCAGAGCAGGTGGGTGATGAGTATCTGTACGCCGTATCTGAGCGGGTGGAAGCGGTAATGTGGCGGGAGAAGAAACTGTTCTGTAACGCTGACTTCTTCCATGCCTCTGCCTACAACTTCATGGGCATTCCTACCGAGCTGTTTACCCCGATCTTTGTTTGCTCCCGGGCGGCAGGCTGGACTGCACATGTGATGGAGCAGCGGGCCAATAACCGCATTATCCGCCCATCAGCTGACTACAGCGGCCCAACCAGCGCCGAGTGGATCGATATCGCCGATCGTCCGTAAGCCGAACTGGCTGAGAGGAGAGGGGCTGAGTTAACGATCAGCCCTTTCCCTAACTAAGAATTTAATGGTGTGATATGAATACTGAATACCGTAAACCGTTAGCAGGTACCGGCCTGGATTACTTCGACACCCGTGCGGCGGTCGATGCGATCAAGCCCGGTGCTTATGCAACGCTGCCTTACACCTCCCGCGTACTGGCTGAACAACTGGTGCGTCGCTGTGAACCCGAAGCACTGACCGCTTCACTGAACCAACTGATTGAGCGTAAACAGGATCTCGACTTTCCCTGGTATCCGGCCCGTGTTGTCTGTCACGACATCCTCGGTCAGACCGCACTGGTCGACCTGGCAGGTCTGCGGGATGCTATTGCTGATCAGGGGGGAGACCCGGCCAAAGTGAATCCGGTTGTACCAACCCAACTGATTGTTGACCATTCGCTGGCTGTTGAAGCACCAGGGTTCGATCCCGATGCTTTTCAGAAGAACCGTGATATTGAAGATCGTCGTAACGATGACCGTTTTCACTTTATCGAGTGGTGTAAAACCGCGTTTGATAACGTTGATGTGATTCCGGCCGGTAACGGTATCATGCACCAGATCAACCTGGAGAAGATGTCTCCGGTGATTCAGGCCCGTGACGGTGTTGCCTTCCCGGATACCTGTGTGGGTACCGACAGCCACACCCCTCATGTTGATGCTCTGGGTGTTATCGCTATCGGTGTCGGTGGTCTGGAAGCTGAAACCGTGATGCTGGGCCGTCCCTCTATGATGCGTCTGCCGGACATTATCGGCGTTAAACTGGTGGGCAAACGCCAGCCGGGGATTACCGCTACCGATATGGTGCTGGCGATTACTGAGTTTCTGCGTAATGAGAAAGTGGTTTCCGCCTATCTGGAGTTCTTCGGCGAGGGAGCTGCAACGCTGTCGATCGGTGATCGTGCCACGATCTCCAATATGACTCCTGAATACGGTGCGTCTGCCGGTATGTTCTATATCGATGAGCAGACCATTGAATATCTTAAGCTGACCGGTCGTGAGCCGGAACAGGTTGCGCTGGTTGAACAGTATGCCAAAGAAACCGGCCTGTGGGCTGATGATCTGGTTGATGCTCAGTACGAACGGGTACTGGAGTTTGATCTGTCAACGGTGGTCCGCAATATGGCGGGGCCGTCTAACCCACATCGCCGTTTGCCGACCTCAGCCCTGCACGAGCGCGGTATCTCCAGTGATACGATGCTGGCCGCTGCTCAGGCAGAAGAAGCGGATGGCCTGATGCCTGACGGCGCAGTTATCATCGCCGCCATTACCAGCTGTACCAACACATCGAACCCGCGCAATGTGGTTGCTGCCGGTCTGGTTGCCAGGAAAGCTAATGAGCTGGGACTGCTGCGCAAGCCCTGGGTTAAAACCTCGTTTGCGCCGGGCTCCCGGGTAGCCAAACTCTATCTTGAAGAAGCGGGTCTTCTGCCCGAGATGGAAAAACTGGGCTTCGGTATTGTTGGCTATGCCTGCACCACCTGTAACGGTATGTCCGGGGCGCTTGATCCGGTGATTCAGCAGGAGATCGTTGACCGCGATCTGTATGCGACGGCAGTACTATCGGGTAACCGTAACTTTGATGGTCGGATCCATCCCTATGCCAAGCAGGCATTCCTGGCATCTCCGCCACTGGTCGTCGCCTATGCGATTGCCGGTACCATCCGTTTCGATATTGAAAACGATGTCTTGGGGACCGACAAAGAGGGCAATGCGGTTACCCTGAAAGATATCTGGCCAAGTGATGAAGAGATCGACGCGATTGTTGCCAGCGCCGTGAAGCCGGAACAGTTCAATCAGGTGTATATTCCTATGTTTGACCTGGGCGCAGCAGAGCGTTCACCCAGCCCACTCTATGACTGGCGTCCACAGACAACCTATATCCGTCGTCCACCTTACTGGGAAGGCGCACTGGCTGGTGAGCGAACCATGAAGGGGATGCGTCCGCTGGCGGTACTGGGTGACAACATCACCACAGATCACCTGTCGCCTTCTAACGCGATCCAGGCTTCCAGTGCTGCCGGTGAATACTGCGCCAAGATGGGCCTGCCGGAAGAGGACTTCAACTCTTACGCAACCCACCGGGGGGATCACCTGACCGCTCAGCGGGCAACTTTCGCCAACCCGAAACTACTCAATGAGATGTGCCGGGATGAGAATGGCGAGATTATCCAGGGCTCTCTGGCACGTCTGGAGCCGGAAGGTACCCAGATGCGGATGTGGGAAACTATTGAAACCTATATGCAGCGTAAACAGCCGCTGATCATCATTGCCGGTGCCGATTACGGTCAGGGGTCTTCCCGTGACTGGGCCGCCAAAGGTGTTCGTCTGGCGGGTGTTGAAGCGATCGTTGCGGAAGGTTTTGAGCGTATTCACCGTACCAACCTGGTTGGTATGGGGGTATTACCGCTGGAGTTTAAAGCCGGTGATAACCGCAATACCTACGGCATCGATGGCACAGAAACCTACGATGTGGTTGGCGAGATCAGCCCACGTTGTGATCTGACCGTGGTGATGACCCGTCGCAATGGCGAGGTGGTTGAGATTCCGGTGACCTGTCGCCTGGATACCGCTGAAGAGGTCCATGTTTACGGTGCTGGTGGTGTGTTGCAGCGCTTTGCGCAGGACTTCCTGGAAGCCAACGCATAAGCGTTAACCGCTGTGCAGGGCCGGATATGCACTCTTCCGGCTCTGCTATTTGATGCAAGAGAATTTTTAATAAGCGTATTTAATAAAAGCTTTTATCTATCTGATCTTATTAAGAGTTTTCTGAACACGAGTCTCGTTTTTGAATGACGCTCAGAGACACAGGAATGTAAAAATGGCATTTGTCCCTCAGGTAAAAATCCCCGCGACCTATATTCGTGGCGGTACCAGTAAAGGTGTTTTCTTCCGTCGTCAGGATCTGCCGGCAGCAGCACAGCAGCCGGGTGAAGCCCGCGACAATATCTTACTGCGGGTGATCGGCAGTCCCGATCCCTATGGTCAGCAGATTGATGGCATGGGTGGCGCAACCTCGAGTACCAGCAAAACGGTGATCCTGGATAAGAGCAGCGAACCCGGTCACGATGTGGATTATCTGTTTGGTCAGGTGGCGATCGACAAAGCGTTTGTCGACTGGTCTGGCAACTGCGGCAACCTGACCGCAGCGGTAGGGGCGTTCGCCATCAGTAATGGTTTGGTTGACGCTGAGCGGATTCCTGACAATGGGGTCTGTACCGTGCGGATCTGGCAAAAAAACATCGGTAAAACCATTATCGCCCATGTGCCAATGACCAACGGTGAGGTGCAGGAAACCGGTGATTTTGAACTGGATGGCGTGACGTTTCCGGCAGCAGAGGTGGTGATCGAATTTATGGATCCTGCCGATGGCGAAGGGTCAATGTTCCCTACGGGTAATCTGGTGGATGATCTTGAGGTTCCGGGCATCGGCACCTTAAAAGCGACAATGATCAATGCGGGTATTCCAACCATCTTTCTTAACGCCTCAGATATCGGTTACACCGGTACCGAGCTGCAGAAAGATATTAACTCCGATGCAGCAGCGCTGGGAAGTTTTGAGACCATTCGGGCTCATGGTGCGCTGAAGATGGGGCTTATCAGTGATATCTCTGAAGCGGCAGCCCGTCAGCATACGCCCAAGGTAGCCTTTGTTGCGCCAGCAACCGCCTATGTATCCTCCAGTGGTAAGCAGATCTCTGCGGATGATATCGATGTCTGTGTACGGGCTTTGTCCATGGGTAAACTGCACCACGCGATGATGGGCACTGCATCAGTTGCCATCGCCACCGCTGCCGCGGTACCGGGTACTCTGGTGAACCTGGCAGCCGGTGGAGTAGAGCGTGATTCAGTCACCTTCGGCCACCCCTCAGGCACCCTGCGTGTCGGTGCCGCCGCAGAGCAGCAGGCCAATGGTGACTGGAGCGCCACTAAAGCGGTCATGAGCCGCAGCGCACGGGTGCTGATGGAAGGGTTTGTACGCATTCCCGGAGATAGCTTCTAAGCGCTAAAACCTATTTTTCATTCTGCACAGAGGGTATCTGCAGAATGTTACCAATGTCGAAGTGGCAGTCAGACGTTCAGGCCTCCCTATCAAGGACTGTTCGTTTCACTTCACGCTTAGGCCCTGTACGCAAGTGCAGGGTCTTTTTTTTATTCTGCCATAGGTGGAGAGGGAAGCACGGCCCGCGGCGATAGTCCGTGCCTGTGAATTGCTCTATCGCCGCAGGATGCGGCTCCTACGATACAATTAACCCAAAATGCTCTCGTTGTCCGGTGTGGAGGTCTCTCTGTGGTGTGGGAGGCGCGCCCCCGCGGCGATAGTCCGTGCCTGTGAATTGTTCTATCGCCGCAGGATGCGGCTCCTACAATACAATTAATCCATAAATTCTCTCGATGTCCGGTGTGGAGGTGTCTCTGTGGTGTGGGAGGCGCGCCCCCGCGGCGATAGTCCGTGCCTGTATATTGTTTTATCGCCGCAGGATGTGGCTCCTACAATGCCATATGATCCTCTATACTCTACTATTTAGGCAGCCAATGTCAGGGACTATTTTGTATAACTTAAAAGGAGAGAGGCGATAGATATGCAGCATGAAAAGCTTAATTACGTAGAGTTTGGTTCGACGGATCTTGAGGGTTCAAAAGGTTTTTTCACCGATGTGTTTGGCTGGCACTTTACCGATTATGGTCCCGATTACAGTGCATTTGATCAACAGGGTCTTGAGGGGGGATTCTTTACTTCAGACCAGACTGCAAGTCAGGAAAAGGGCAGTGCGCTACTGGTGTTTTATAGTGGCGATCTTGAACAAACCCTGGCAAAAGTTGCAAGCCATGGGGGTGATATCTGTAAAGGGATCTTTGAGTTTCCCGGTGGACGCCGTTTTCATTTTATAGAGCCCGGCGGCAACGAGTTTGCGGTCTGGTCTGATCAGCCTGCCGGTTGAACCGTTACTACAGTAACAGGACTATTAGCCCTGCGATTGCGGCTTATAGTCGCTTGATATCAGTCGCAAACTGTCTTCTGCAAAACCGCTACCGGCCTCTCTGTAGAAGTTAAACACTTTATCGATGCCAGCATCCAGCAGCTTTTGCCGGTCATCTTCATAGCGGGCAATGGCGGCAATCTGGCCCTGATAACCGCAGTTTGCCAGTTGGATGGTAATATTACGGCTATCTTCGATGGAGGGCAGGGCCAGCAGTATCAGTTTAATATCAGAGGTATTAAAGCTTTCCCAGAAATCGGCATCTTCACCATCGCCAAAGCAGACATTCAAACCTTTCTGCTGCAGCTCTGCGGCTCTGAAGCGGTCTGAATCGAGCCCGGCGACCCGGTGGTCAATAATATTCTGTAATGCTTTATACGCCCCTTTTCCAACCCGGCCCATACCGATGACCAGAACCTCTGCATGGGGAAACTGTTCAATAATATCTGCTTTCAGGCGGTGGCTGTTTTCGTAGCGTTTCAGATAATCTTTATGTTGCATGTAAAAACGATGTGCGCGGGGATAAAGAACGCTGGTCAGCACAAAAGACAGTGATACTGCCAGCGCAAGAATCACCAGCCATTCGCGGCTAAGCCAGCCGGAATCGACACTCAGGGCCGCAACAATGAGGCCAAACTCACTAAAGTTACTCAGGGCCAGTGAGGCCAGATAGGCGGTGCGACTGCGCAGTCTGAGGCGGGTAAGAATGGCAAAGAAGAGCACGAACTTAATGCCGATCAGCAGAGAGATCAGTGCGGCAGTGCCCAGCATTGACCAGGTTGGCAATGCGGTAAATCCGATCGACAGAAAAAAGCCGATCAGAAACAGATCCTTAAAGCTGAGCAGTGACTTGGTTAATTCTGAGGCTTTAGTGTGCTGGGCCAGAAGTATGCCAAATACCAGCGCCCCGAGATCCCCCTTAACACCGACCAACTGGAAAAGTTCGTAGCCCCCGAGGGCGAAGAAAAAACCGGTTAAGGGGAGCAACTCACCGTGTCCGGCTTTATCCAGTAATTTGTAGAGTATTGGGCGGGCAAAGATCAGTGCGAACAGAAGCGGAGCCCAGATCGATGGCAGCTTTCCGGTGGCAACCACCAGAAACAGCACCGCTACGATATCCTGCATCACCAATACACCGATCGCCAGCTGCCCATGACGGGTCTTCATCTCCCCGTTTTCTTCCAGCAGCTTAACGATACAGACCGTACTGCTAAAACTGAGGGCGAAGCCGAGCAGGGCCGCCGTGGTCAGATCGAGGCCGCTGTAATAGGGCACAGCAACAACCGCCATCAACAGGACAAAAGAACCAAATACCAGGATCCACAACGCCATATGGCTGAGCGTACTGGCCCACACTTCACGCCGGAGCAGATCGCCAATGTGCAGTTTAAGGCCAATGGTAAACAGCATCAGGGTGATGCCGAGATCAGCAAGGGTATCCAGGCTTTCGGTGGGCTCAATGCCGAGAAAGTGCAGCAGAAAGCCCGCCAGCAAAAAGCCAATTAAGGGCGGCATCCCAATAACTTTAAGCGACAGACCACACAGAAAAGCGAACAGAACCCAGATAAAATCCATAGATATAAGTCTTTGTAATTACATAATATTTATTAATGCAAGATAGGACTATGCTAACACTTATCGGGTGACAAAACCCTATATGCTGTTTGCATATGATGAATCGGTTTAAACAGTTTCGTTAACATACATAGTCGGTTCCAGAGAGTTAAGCCTTAAGGGGATGTGATCGTTTTAGTTGCGTTGCAGTCTGGCGGGATAAGCTCAGTTGACTACTTAAACTGACTGGTGCTGACGCAGAGCTTAAGATGGATTATGGCAGACTAACCGCCGCTAAGCGCGTGAAAGATATGCAGCGTGCCATTATACAGAATCGGGTCTGAGGTCGTTTTACGGCCAGTCACAACAGCCTCATTGATGTTGAGCAAACGGAGTTTCTTCTAGTTCAGTACCACCGTACAAGAGTGATTTGAGAGCATGGATGACGCGTGACTGATACGCTAGTTAAGTTAGTTTTAATCTGTAGACTTTAAACACTCAGTTCTAAGCATTTAAATTCACGCATTTAACTTACACCAGGGTTAAGCAGTTTTTCTTTCAGAAAGTCCACCAGAACCCTTAACCGCTGTGGCAGATGACGGGTCGGGGGATACAGAACCCAGACACCGCCCTGATAGTTGGTGATAAACTCCCAGTCAGGAAATAGCTGAATAATATTTCCTGCCTCGAGATCGGGTCGGGCGGTAAAATCGGGTAATGTGCCGATACCGATCCCTCGTTTGACCGCATCAAGACGTACCTGGGTGTGATTGGCTGCATACCGGCCTCTGACATCAATATCGATGATCTGCCCATCTTTCTTCAATCGCCAGCGGCTGTCAGCCGGGTTATTACCCAGATAGATACAACTGTGGTCTTTCAGCTCTTTTGGGTGCTCCGGGAGCCCATGCTGTTGCAGATACTCCATAGAGGCGCATATCACGTGGTCCAGCCGGAAAAGCTCCCGGCCCATCAACCCCGGTGGTGGCTGATCGGTGATCCTTAATGCCAGGTCGATACCATTGTCGATCAGATCCAGAGCACGGTCATCGAGATTCATTTGCACATTCACTTTCGGATAACGCTGAAGAAACTCCGGCAGCAGGGGGTGAATCACTGTGCTGCCAACGGCCTTGGGGACGCAGATACTGATGTCGCCTTCAATCTCCTGTTTCAGGCTATCGCAGATGTCCAACACCAGCTCCGCCCCTTCTATCATCTGTTTACAGCGGGTGTATACCTGCTCGCCACTACTGGTCAGTCGTAACTTGCGGGTTGTACGCTGTAACAGGTTTGTGGAAAGCTGATTTTCCAGCTTCGTAACACTTCGGCTAACAGATGAGGTCGAACTGCCAAGAGCCCCGGCCGCAGCGGTGAAACTCCCCCTGTTTACCACCTCAACGAAAACAGCCATCTCGTACATCAGTGAATACTGTTCATTCTTGCGCATACAACAAAAATCCATTCCAGATAAGGGGAATAATCAACTGATTGTTAATCATATATCGTTAATCAGTCGATTAATTACTTTTTTGGGGTGTGTTATGGATCTTTTGCAAGGTTTAGCATTGATCAGTGCAGTGCACTTTCTGGCCGCGGCGTCTCCGGGGCCTGATTTTGTACTGGTTTCGCAGCAGACATTAACAAACGGCAGAAAAGCAGGGTTTATGTGCAGTATCGGCATCGCTTTAGGATTGTCAGTGCATATATTTTACTCCAGCCTGGGGTTAGCCGCAGTGCTGGCAAACTCAGAGACAGCACTCTGGGTGATTAAAATCCTCGGCGGAAGCTATCTGATTTATCTGGGAATAGTGGGCGTGCGGAGCTCGTCTGGAATAGTTCAGCCGCCGAAAGCCGTTGCAGTCGATATTCCAGCAAGTCGTCATATCATAACCGGTTTTGTCTGTAATGTTCTTAATCCGAAAGCGCCGGTGTATTTCATATCCCTGTTCACGGTTGTTTTGTCACCAGAGATGCCGTTAGTTCAGATAGCAGTGTACGGTGCCTGGATGATGCTGATTCAGCTGATGTGGTTTTCAGCTGTTGTCACTCTGCTGTCAAATCCGGGTATCAACCGCCGGTTTAAGAGATTTGGATATCACATCGATCGGTTGCTCGGCGCAACGATGATTGTACTGGGGCTGAAGGTCATCTTCACCCGAGTCTAGCTGTGTCATTATTGATAGGGTGAAGATGCAGCCGTCGGAATCGCTATAAAGAGGAGGAGAAATTAATTGAATTATCAATATTTGCATTTGATAATTGTAATTTTAACTTTTGATTAGATAAGATCAAATACGATTAATTTCTCACCCTGTTTTGACGCTTCAAGATACCAGCCAGACTTATCCCAGTCTCCAAGGACGATACGCCGCTTACCCCCTTCAAGCGAGTGTACTGCCGGGCGATGGGTGTGGCCGTGGATCAGCAGGTCACAGTTCGATTCGGCCATCGCGGCCAGTACTGCCTGCTGGTTAACATCCATGATCTCGGTGCTTTTGTCTGCGGTCTGAGTCTCGCTGGCCATGCGGAGCTGTTTCGCCATCTCCAGTCGCTCTTCGACAGACTTGGTCAGCACCGCCTGTTGCCATTGCGGGTTTCGCAGCTGCTGACGCAGCGCCTGATAGGCATGGTCATCAGTGCATAACTGATCGCCATGCATAAGCAGGGCAGGACCCGATGCCAGTTGAATGACTTCGCTATCGTCCAGAATCTGAACACCGGTCAGTTCTTCAAATCGACTGCCAATCAGAAAGTCCCGGTTGCCATGCTGAAAAAATATCTCACAGCCTGACCGGGAGAGAGTGTTCAGTGCATCGACAACCGGTTGCAGATCATCCGGGATAAAATCATCGCCTATCCAGGCCTCAAACAGATCACCAAGAATGTAGAGTTGGTCGCACTCTTTTGCTGTGGTAGCCAGGAAATGCAGTAACGCCCGGGTAAGATCCGGGCGTCCGCTGTGAAGATGAAGATCGGATATAAACAGTGTTCGCATTATTCAGCGCTATCAGCAGCCACAACTTCAGCAGAGTTGATGATCACATCTTCGGCAGGAACATCCTGATGTCCGCCACGGAAGGTGGTAGAAACCCCTTTTATCTTATCAACCACATCCATACCTTCAGTCACTTTACCGAATACGGCATAGCCCCAGCCTTCTGTGGTTTTAGCCGTATGGTCGAGGAAGGTGTTATCGCTGACGTTAATAAAGAATTGAGCCGATGCGCTGTGAGGATCCATAGTGCGGGCCATCGCCAGAGTACCGCGTTTGTTCTGCAGGCCGTTATCCGCTTCGTTCTCGATGCTCCCAGCTGTTTGCTTGCTGACCATACCGGGTTCAAAACCACCACCCTGAATCATAAAGCCATCAATAACCCGGTGAAAAATAACACCATCGTAAAAGCCATCTTTAACATAGTTTTCGAAGTTTTCTGCTGACTTAGGCGCTTTTTCATAATCCAGTTCTATAGTGATATCGCCGAAGTTAGTGTGCAGTACGATCATGCTTACGATCCCTTTGTTTTAACTAGTTATTTTCATCTAGTTGGTTTGACTGAGAGTTTTTTGTGTCGATTCAATGGGGCTTATTATACTAAAGAATTAATCTGATAACTAACTGATTAATTTCGGCTTACTTATGGTTGTATGCAGGCCATCTGTCTATAATATCGGCCTACTTGATATCAGACGGAAGTTTAAGAAGCCTCTATGAGCAATAACGACGCCAGCAATACTGTGAAACAACCTACCAACTTTATTCATCAGGTTATCGAACAGGACCAGCAGCAGGGACTGGAAAAAGTGGTTACACGTTTTCCGCCTGAGCCAAATGGCTATCTGCACATCGGTCATGCTAAGTCGATCTGCCTGAACTTTGGTACTGCAGAAAAGTACAACGGCGAATGCAACCTGCGTTTTGACGACACCAATCCGGGCAAAGAGGAACAGGAATACGTCGACGCGATAATGGATGATGTGCGCTGGCTTGGTTTCAGCTGGGCGGGTGAAGTACGTTACGCCTCTGATTATTTTGATACTTTTTACGCCTGGGCACAGCATCTGATTAAGGCTGGCAAAGCCTATGTATGTGATCTCAGCCCTGAGCAGGCCAGTGAGTACCGGGGCTGGGCGACTGAGCCGGGTAAGAACAGCCCGTTCCGTGAGCGGTCAGCCGAGGAAAATCTCGATCTGCTGGAGCGGATGAAAAATGGTGAGTTTGACGAAGGCAGCCGGGTGTTACGTGCCAAGATCGATATGGCCTCGCCGAACATGAACCTGCGGGACCCGATTCTTTATCGTATTCGTAAGCAAAACCATCATCAGACGGGAGACAAGTGGTGTATCTACCCCAGCTACGATTTCGCCCATGGCCAGGAAGATGCTATTGAGGGGGTCACTCACTCCATCTGTACTCTGGAGTTTGCCGATCATCGCCCGCTGTATGAGTGGTTTATTGAAAATCTGCCGGTGCCGAGTACCCCGCGCCAATATGAGTTTGGCCGCCTGAACATCAACTACACCGTGACCAGTAAGCGTAAGCTGAAGCAACTGGTGGATGAAGGCCATGTGAGTGGCTGGGATGATCCCCGGATGCCAACCATTCAGGGGATGCGTCGACGGGGTTACAGCCCGCAGGCAGTGCGCAATTTCTGTGACAGTCTGGCGGTCGCTAAAACCGATGGTACCGTGGATATGGCCCAGTTTGAGTTCTTTATCCGTGAAGACCTGAACGACAATGCCGCGCGGGCAATGTGTGTGATGAATCCGCTTAAACTGATCATTACCAACTTTCCGGAAGGCGAAGTGGAGATGCTCAGCGCTCCGGTGCATCCGCAAAAAGAGATGGGTAGTCGTGAACTGCCGTTTACCCGGGAACTTTATATCGATAGGGCTGACTTCAGCGAAGACTCAACGCTGTCACGGAAGAAGTTCCGTTTGCTGGTGCCAGGTGACTATATGCGTTTGCGCAGTGCTTATGTGATCAAAGCCGATGAGGTGGTTAAAGATGCCGCTGGTGAGATCATTGAAGTTCATGCTTCACTGCTTCCGGGTACCGTAGGGGAAAATCCTGAAGGGGGGATCAAACCACGGGGGGTGATGCACTGGGTGTCAGCAACTGAGGGTAAGCAGGCGAAAGTGCGTATCTATGATCGTCTCTTCAATGTTGAATCTCCTGATAAGGGAGAGGGGGACTTCCTGAACAATATTAACCCGGACTCTTTCCGGGAGATTGATAATTGCTGGGTTGAACCCGGACTGATCAATGCCGCTCCTGAAACCGCGTTCCAGTTTGAGCGTGAGGGGTATTTCGTTGCGGATCGTTACCAGCACACACCGGAGACCCCGGTATTTAACAAGACGATCGGACTGCGCGATACCTGGAAAAAATAATTCAGCGTCAGACAGTCTGAAACAAAAAACGGCTACCCATAGGTAGCCGTTGTTGTATCTGTCAGATATAGCCGGGGGTCTTGTGCAGGTTATGACGGGTGTGCAGACTGAGTCCCAGGGACTCAAGATCGGTATTTTTGAGAATTTCTGCTGACAGGGGCAGAAAGAATGATTCCTCATATTTCGCATGCAGCAGGTAATGCTCAGACATCCCTGTCGCGGCTTGCCTGTCCAGTTCGACAAACCTGCCTTTCGCCAGTTTTTTAAGATCCGGCTCGATTTTTTTCCACTCTTTTTCCAGATTGCGGTGCTCTTCGGTCAGCCGCTTCACCATCATCGATGTTTGTTGCAACTCTTCACCCGGGCTGGCGCAGTCCATCACGATATTAAATAGTTCCTGCTCCTCTTCCTGATGATGATTGAGCACTACTTCGTGGAAAAAGGTAATCAGTTTTTGCGCAACTTGGCTGGTCTCTGGCTGGACCGGATCGGTGATCTCTGAATTGCCCAGTTTTCCAAGCTGTTCAAAGTTCTTAATGATAGAGATATGACATTGGGAAAAGTCATCGGTAGGGCTGGATGGTTTAGTGTTCATTGATTCACCTTCTCTTTAAGGCAGGGGTTTACCCTGTGTCACACGGATATCGCCCTTTTGCGTTAAGGGGGTCCGGTGTTTGGATAGTTCAATATTATACTTTATGTTACTAATATTTCATGATCATGATCAATTTTGTATCATATTAAGGGCCGGGCTCAAACTGCAGATTGAGCCCGGTGAACCAGCCCTGTTTATCCGGTTACTCCGGTGATGGCGCTTCCTCCCAGTCCATCTCTGCCATCTGCTGATAACGCTTGTAACGTTCGCTGACATCGTGTTGTGCCTTATCGAGAAAGGCCGCGGCCTCAACGGGATGCGCTTTTAACAGCGAGTTGAAGCGGGTCTCCCGGCGGGCAAACTCAGAATAGGGAATGGATGGCGGTTTGGAGTCCATTTTCAGTGGATTTTTATGCTGATCTGCCAGACGAGGGTCGTAGCGGAACAGCGGCCAGTGACCGCTATCGACGGCTAACTGCTGATGCAGATGGTTATCTTTCATCTCGAAGCCGTGAGCGATACAGGGGGAGTAGGCGATAATCAGGGACGGACCATCATAGGATTCCGCTTCGAGAAATGCCCGCAGGGTCTGAACGTCTTTGGCAGCATAAGCCACATGGGCCACATAGACATGCTCGTAGTCCATGGCGATGCGGGCCAGATCTTTTTTCGCGACCGATTTGCCGGACGCAGAAAATTTAGCGACTGCGCCAATCGGTGTTGCCTTGGATGTCTGACCGCCGGTATTGGAATACACCTCAGTATCCAATACCAGGATATTGACGTTGCGTCCTGAAGCCAGTACATGGTCAAGTCCGCCAAAGCCGATATCATATGCCCAGCCATCTCCGCCGATAATCCAGACGCTTTTACGGCTGAGCTGATCAGCAAGATGGCGCAGTTCAACCGCTTTGTCACCGATCTCCGAATGATCGCTGAGACTATCCAACGCGAGTTTAAGCTTTTCGACTGACTGGCGCTGGTGCTCAATGCCGGCTTCATCTGCTTCTGTTTCCGTCAGCAGCGACTCAACCAGTTCAGGATCAAGTTTATCCTTTAATTCCTGCAGCAGGCTGATGGCATAAGCTTTCTGTTTATCCAGCGCGACCCGCATACCCAGCCCAAATTCGGCATTATCTTCAAACAGAGAGTTGTTCCAGGCAGGCCCGCGGCCATCGGGGTTTTTGGTCCAGGGAGTGGTGGGCAGGTTGCCGCCATAGATAGATGAGCAACCGGTAGCGTTGGCGACCAGCATCCGGTCGCCAAATAGCTGACTGGCGAGGCGAATATAGGAGGTTTCACCACAGCCGGAACAGGCTCCGCTGAACTCGAACAGAGGCTGAAATACCATCGAGCCCTTGAGGGTCGTGTTTTTGAGTGTGGTGCGGTCAAACTCTGGCAGTGACAGGAAAAACTCCCAGTTGTCTTTTTCCACCTCGTAAGTTTGCTCCTTTGGTACCATGTTGATTGCTTTGTGCTCCGGATGTTGCTTATCAACAATCGGGCAGATATCAACGCAAAGGGTACAGCCGGTACAGTCAGAAGGGGAGACCTGATAGCTGATAAAGCTGTTTTCCGGGAAATCTTTGGCGCCTTTCACCGGCACCGCGCGGAAACCATCGGGTGCTTCCTGCAACAATGACTTATCAAAAATCTTGCTGCGGATAACGCTGTGAGGGCAGACCAGTACACATTTACCGCAATGGGTGCACAGATCCTCATCCCACAGCGGCAGCTCAGTCGCCAGATCGCGTTTTTCGAATGCGGTGGTGCCGGTGGGCCAGGTGCCATCAGCAGAGAGGGCGCTGACCGGTATCCGGTCACCGTGACCGGCAATCAGTTCTGCGGTCAGTTGGCGAACAAAGTCATTGGCGCGATTGGCACTCAGTTCATGCATCGGAATGCGGCTGGTGGCCCGCTCGTGAACCTTAATTTCATGCAGCTGGCTGAGACTGGCATCAATTGCATTGAGGTTCAACTCAACCACTTTCGGATTGCTGCTATAGGATTTCCTGACAGCGTCTTTGATCAGCGAGATTGCCCGATCAATTGGCAGAATACCGGAAATTTTAAAGAAGCAGCTCTGCATAATGGTATTGATTCGTTTACCCATACCGCATTCGGTTGCGACCCGGTAGGCATCGATAGCATACAGGCGGATCTGCTTTTCGATCAGCTGTTGCTGGACGGTTTCGGGCAGGGTGTCCCAGAGTTCATCCGGTGCAGCGCTGCTGTTCAAGAGAAATACCGCGCCATGACGGGCTTTTTCCAGCATCGGATAAAGGCTCAGGAAGCGAGGCTGGTGACAGGCGACAAAATCTGCCTGTCCCTCCTGTATCTCATAGGCCGAATGAATCTTGTGTGGTCCAAAACGCAGATGGGAAACGGTTACTGCGCCGGATTTCTTCGAATCATAAACAAAGTGCCCCTGCGCATAATAGCCCTCCTGATCGCCGATGATTTTAATACTGTTCTTATTGGCGCTGACTGTCCCGTCAGCGCCCAGACCATAAAATACCGCCTGATAGGCATCTTTATGAGCATCGGTAATAAAGTGGGGGTCATAACTGATGCTGGTGTGGGTCAGGTCGTCATCGATGCCGACGGTAAACAGGTTTTTACTCTGCGGCCTGGCCAGCTCATCAAATACGCCGCGAATCATTGCCGGGGTAAACTCTTTTGAGGAGAGACCGAAACGTCCACCCAGGAGTTTCGGAAGCTTATCTGCGGTTAGTTTTCCGGACAGGATTGATTGCATAAATGCCGTGGCGATATCTTTGTACAGCGGCTCACCGTCGGCACCGGGCTCTTTGGTGCGATCCAGTACTGCGATCTGTTTTACACTGTCAGGCAGGGCATTGAGCAGACGGGCTGCATCGAAGGGGCGGAACAGGCGGACTTTCAGTACCCCGGTCTTGCCGCCGTTGCGATTGATAAAGTCGACAGTTTCGCTGGCGGTTTCCGCACCAGACCCCATCAGAACAATCACCGACTCGGCATCCCTGGCCCCTTCATATTCATAAAGCTGGTACTGACGACCCGTCACTTCGGCAAAGCGGTTCATCGCCTGTTGGACGATCTCAGGGAAGGCATCGTAATAGGGGTTGCAGGCTTCCCGGGCCTGGAAAAAGATATCCGGGTTCTGTGAGGTACCCCGTACTACAGGATGGTCGGGGGACAGTGCCCGGTTGCGGCAATCCCGTACCCGCTCCATATTGATCAGCTGTCGCAGCATCGCTTCGGTGACCACTTCGACTTTGCTGACTTCATGGCTGGTACGAAAGCCATCAAAAAAATGTAGCAGTGGTACCCGCCCCTCCAGAGTAGACATCTCGGCGATGGTGGCCATATCCATCACCTCCTGTACCGAGTTGGAAGCAAGCATCGCGAAACCGGTTGACCGGGTAGCCATCACATCACTATGGTCACAGAAGATAGACAGGGCGTGGGTCGCCAGCGAGCGGGCAGCAATATGAAAAACAGTCGGCGTCAGCTCTCCGGCAATCTTATACATATTCGGGATTTTAAGCAGTAACCCCTGAGAGGCCGTAAAAGTAGTGGTTTTTGCCCCGGCCTGCAAAGCTCCGTGAACCGCACCGGCGGCCCCACCTTCACTTTGTAACTCAATCACATCGGGTACTACGCCCCAGAGGTTCCTGACTCCGTCGGCACTCCAGCTATCGCTCATCTCCCCCATGGGTGAAGCCGGTGTGATCGGGTAGATCGCGATAACATCATTGAGGTGATGGGCAATATAGGCGGCGGCTTCGTTGCCATCCATCATTCGGGTTTGCCTGGTATCTTTAACTGGGCTGTTCATTGTGGTACTCCCGGGCATGCTAAAACGTCAACTTACTATATTAGTTTATTCTTATAAGTCTGTGTTGTTTTAACTAATATTGCAGCAATTGTGGCAGGAACTGTTCTGGATCAACGACCAGATCCCTCATTTTGAGACAAATAGTCAACTCTCTGCTGCGCGATAAAAGTAATTTTAATCAGGTTGTTAAATCCCCGCCGGTTTCCTCTATAATGGTCAGCCTGTTTTTCACTGAACTTCATCCTGACCTGACTCATAAGCGAATTCCGATGTTGCAGATCTATAACACCCTGACCAAAGAAAAAGCCCCGTTCCAGCCACTGGAAGAGGGCAAGATCAATATGTATGTATGCGGTATCACCGTATACGACTTCTGTCATATCGGACATGCACGGGTGATGGTGGCGTTTGACGTGATTACCCGATATCTGCGGGCCCGAGGCTGGGATGTTAACTATATTCGCAACATCACCGATGTTGATGACAAGATCATTAAGCGGGCTCAGGAGAATGGCGAACGTCCTGATCAGTTGACAGATCGTATGATCGAGGCGATGCACGACGATGAAGATAAACTCAGTGTTCTGCGCCCGGACCGTGAGCCCCGTGCGACTGCTCATATGCAGGATATTATCGATATGGTGCAGGTACTGATTGAAAAGGGATATGCTTACGCCGCCGCTAATGGAGATGTCTATTATCGGGTTGAGAAGTTTGCCGACTATGGCAAGCTGACCAACAAAAATGTCGATGAGCTTCGCTCCGGTGCCCGGGTTGAGGTTCAGGATGCCAAAGAGAGTCCGCTGGATTTTGTGCTTTGGAAAGCCGCTAAGCCGGGTGAGGTGAGCTGGGAATCCCCCTGGGGTGCAGGCCGTCCTGGCTGGCATATTGAGTGTTCAGCGATGTCTAAATGCTGCCTGGGTGATACCTTTGATATCCATGGTGGGGGCCCAGACCTGCCGTTCCCGCACCATGAAAATGAGATCGCCCAGTCCGAAGCAGCGAACGGGGTTAAATTTGTCAATACCTGGATGCACGCCGGGGCTGTACGGGTAAACGCCGAGAAGATGTCCAAGTCACTGGGCAACTTCTTTACCATTCGTGACGTGCTGGAAAAATACGATGCTGAAGTGGTCCGTTACTTCCTGTCCTCCGTACATTATCGCAGTTATATCGATTACTCGGAAAGCAGTCTGAAAGAGGCACGTAGTGCACTGGAACGGTTTTATCAGGCGCTGAATGGGGTTGAAGCGAAACCTGCTGAGTTGGATAACGACTACGACGCTCGTTTTTATGCGGCGATGGATGATGATTTCAACACCCCTAAAGCCCTGGCGGTTATGTTTGAGTTGGTTAACGAACTTAACACCGCCTCACGTTCTGGCGATGCGAAAGCGCCGGCACTGGCCGCCCAGTTAAAGCAACTGGGTGGTATTCTTGGTCTTTTACAGCAGTCCCCCGACGCGTTTTTACAGGGTGAAAGTAAAGCCGGTGAGATTACCCCGGAACAGATCGAAGCGTTGATTCAGCAGCGCGCTGATGCGAAGAAAGCGAAGGATTTCGCCGCTGCTGATCAGATTCGGGAAGATCTGGTCGCCCAGGGGATTATTCTTAAAGATAGTCGCGAAGGAACCACCTGGTTTCGTGAAGGCTAACTAAACCCGAATATTAAGTAGTTTTTAAAGGCAGCAAGTGGCTGCCTTTTTTCTGTTTAAAGGATGGATAGATGAGTCAGCAGCCAACACTGGTTATCTTTTGTAAACGGCCATTGCATGGTCAGGGTAAGCAGCGCATCGCCGCGACACTGGGTAAAGATGCCGCCTATCAGGTTGCCTGTGCGTTGCTCAATTGCGCCCTTGAGGATGCCAGAAGCTGGCCGGGACCGGTCGTTCTTTCACCCGGCAGTGAAGCTGATCGCCAGTGGGCAGAAGATCTGCTGTTGCGGGAATGTCAGGTGGTGCCTCAGTGCGAAGGCAATCTGGGGGCAAAACTGAACTATGTGGATCGGATTGTGCGACAGCAGGGGATTGAACAGTTGCTGTTTATCGGTACCGATGCGCCGGAACACAACGCTCAGCATTATGCTGAGCTTTGCCAGTTACAGCAGCAGAGTGATATTGTGCTTTCACCTGCCGAAGATGGCGGTGTCACCGCGATGGGCGGGCGAACCCCCTGGCCAGTGTTGGAAAACCTGCCCTGGAGTACCCCACAGCTGGGGGCGCAACTGGCCTGTGTATGTGAAGCGGCCGATTTTCAGGTTGCTTTCAGCTCCACGGGCTACGATGTGGATACTGAAGCTGATTTGCGCCGGCTGCTGGGAACACTTGCATATGACTCCCGTCCTGCCCGGCAACAGCTGTTACAACTGTTACAGGTTTTACTCAAAGAGAGGTAAGGGGTTTATATGGAACGGATACGGAGTCGTGACTGGTATACAACAGCTGATGGTTCTGATCGGGGTTATATTCGCCCTCATCTGTTGAAAGAGTTGTGGTTTCATACCGGAACGGCCTGCAATCTCAGCTGCGACTTCTGTCTTGAGGGTTCGGGACCCGGCGATCATCGGCTGCAACTGCTGAAGCTTGAGGACGTGACGCCCTATATCGATCAGGCCCTTGAACTGGGCGTTGAACAGTTCTCCTTTACCGGTGGCGAGCCTTTTCTGGCCAAAGACCTCATCAGGATTCTCCAGCGTGCTTCTGAGCACGCTCCCTGTCTGGTACTGACCAATGGCACCGATGCACTGCAAAAACGTCTGCATCAACTGGTGCCTTTGTTACAGAGCCGTTACCCGGTGAGTTTTCGTGTCAGTATCGATTCACACATCGAGGCTGAACATGATGCCGGCCGGGGTGAGGGGATGTTTGACCTTGCGCTGAAGGGGATGAAAGCGCTTCACGATATGGGCTTTCATGTATCGGTGGCGCGTCATATGGCAGAAACAGAGAACTCTGTGGAGGTAGAGCAGTCCTATCGGGACATATTAGTCTCTCGCGGACTACCGGCTGAGACTAAGTTTGTCGCCTTCCCGGACTTTCTTCCCCCAGGCAGTCATGGTCATGGACCGGATATCACCACTCACTGCATGACCCACTATCACACCGAAGAGACCCGTAACAGCTTTATGTGCGCGTTCAGTAAGATGGTGGTGAAGCAAAATGGCCGGATGCGGGTCTATGCCTGTACGCTGGTAGATGACGATCCTGAGTATGATATGGGTGATAATCTGCGTCAGGCACTGGAGCAGCAGATCAGCATGAAACACCACCGCTGCTTTAGTTGTTTCCGGTATGGTGCTTCATGTAGTGAAACTTAGTTATGTAATGAAGCATAGTCAGGCAGTGATGCTTAGCCTGGTTTCTCCGGATATTTCAGTCAGCGATATTTTAGTAAATGATATAGTTTAATGAGCGATCAGGTGTGTCAGCATAGTATCTCTGTCGTGATTCCGGTCGGTCCGGCCGAAACCAGTCTGCAGCCGATGCTCGGCCAGCTTGCCTGTCTGCAGCAGGCACAAAAAATCATTTTTGTTTTTTGCCCGGCCTCTGAACATCTTATTTCGCGCTTACCCACCAGTGATCAGATTGATGCTTTAACCGTTGAAGCGGGGCGTGCCAAGCAGTTGAATGCGGGGGCGCGACAGGTTGAGTCCGGGTATATCTGGTTTCTTCATCTGGATAGTCAACTCTCCCATCGTCAGTGGCAGATGCTTAATCAGAGCCTGACACGCCGGCCTGATGCGCTGCACTATTTTAATCTGCGCTTCCTGAGCGACGGCGCAGGACCGGTGTGCCTCAATAGTCTGGGGGCCAATCTGCGGTCACGCTATTTGGGCTTACCCTTTGGTGACCAGGGGTTCTGCCTTTCGGCCAGGCAATTTGAACGCTTGGGTGGTTATCCGGTCGAAGCAGTGTATGGTGAAGATCATCTGTTTGTCTGGCGAGCCCATCAACAGGGCGTACAATTAGCCAATACCGGTGTGGAACTGATCACCAGTGCGCGTAAATACGCCAGCACGGGTTGGGGGCAACTGACGCTGAAGTATCAGTTCTACTGGATCAGGCAGGCTCTGCCACAACTCTGGCGGCTGTTGAAAAGCAAGTGGTTAACAGATTAACCGCTGTCTTCTGCACAGCTCTCATTGCAATCGTTTTTCTATTCGGGTTTCGCACGAATGAATAAATTATCGACGCTGACGCAGTTATTGCGCTTTATGCTGCCATACCGCCGCTACTGGATCGGCGCGATGATCGCGCTGTTATTCACCGCAGGTATAACTCTGGCTATCGGCCAGGGTGTGCGACTGGTGATCGATAAGGGCTTTGTCGCGGGCTCTGTCACGCAGCTGAATCAGGCGATTCTGGTGCTGATTGTGATGGCGGTGCTAATGGCCATTGGTACCTTTGTCCGTTTCTATCTGGTCTCCTGGCTTGGCGAGCGTGTGACCGCCGATATTCGTCAGGCGGTCTTCGATAATGTCATTGGTCTGCACCCCAGTTTCTTTGAAACTAACCGAAGTGGCGAGATTATGTCCCGTCTAACCACCGATACCACACTGTTACAATCGATCATTGGTAGCTCTTTCTCGATGGCCCTGCGGAGTCTGGTAACGACGTCCGGTGCGCTGATCATGTTGTTTGTTACCAATATCAAGTTGTCTTTGATTATCGTTGCCGGTGTGCCGCTGATCCTGTTGCCGATTCTGATCTTCGGTCGCAGGGTGCGGGCACTGGCGCGTAAAAGCCAGGATAGTATTGCCGATGTTGGCAGTTATGCCGGTGAGGCGATTCAGCAGATTAAGACGGTGCAGAGTTATACGCAGGAGCTGCATGAGAGTCGCGCATTTGGCCTTGAGGTAGACAGTGCTTTCAGCATCGCACAGAAACGTATTCGTCAACGGGCGTCATTGATGGCGATGGTTATCCTGCTGGTCTTCGGGGCGCTCTCCGGGATGCTCTGGGTGGGCGGTTATGATGTGATCACCGGTGCCATGACAGCCGGTGAGCTGGGCGCTTTTGTGTTTTATGCGCTGATCGTTGCCATGGGGGTTGGCACCATGTCGGAGGTTTATGGTGAGCTTCAACGGGCCGTCGGCGCCACTGAACGGTTGATGGAGCTGCTTGATGCCCAGAGCGAGATACAGGCTCCTGATAAGGAGGCTGCCACAGATACCACTAATCTGCGGGCTGAGTTGCGGCTTAACGATGTAAGTTTTAATTACCCATCCCGTCCGGATCAGGCCGCTTTGGCAGACTTTTCGCTAACCTTCTCCGAAGGCACTATCACTGCTCTGGTGGGGCCATCCGGAGCTGGTAAGTCCACTGTATTTGAGCTCTTGTTACGCTTCTATGACCCTCAGCGTGGTCAGATCTTTTTTGATACAGCCGATCTGCGGGATCTTGACCCCCGGGAGCTCAGACAACAGATTGCGCTGGTTTCGCAGCAACCGGCACTGTTCACCGCCAATGTGATTGAAAATATCCGCTATGGGCGTAATGATGCCAGTACCGAAGAGGTGATTGCGGCAGCGAAAGCCGCCTATGCCCATGAGTTTATTGAACGACTTCCGCAAGGGTATTACAGCGATCTGGGAGAGCAGGGGGTACGTCTCTCGGGTGGCCAGAAACAGCGGATCGCTATTGCCCGGGCGATCCTCAATGATCGAAGGATACTGCTGCTGGATGAAGCGACCAGCGCGCTGGATACCGAGAGTGAACATAAAGTTCAACTGGCACTGGATACTCTGATGCAGGGCAGAACAACGATTATTATTGCTCACCGGTTGTCGACGATTCTGCATGCAGATCAGATTGTGGTGATGGACCAGGGGAGTGTTGTTGCTATGGGACGCCATGAGGAGCTGTTGCAAAGCTCAGAGCTGTATTCACGTCTGGCAGAATTGCAGTTTAAAGCTGACGCCAGAGAGCGGGCGTCAGTAGAGTAGACATTTTGCTATAACAGCGTTTGCTTATCTGCCGTGATAATGTGGCGGTCGTTTTTCAACAAAGGCGTTGACCGCTTCCAGGTGGTCTTCGGTGTTGTGGCAGATCCCCTGCATCAGAGCGCAATGTTCCAGAAACTCGGGCAGTTCCATTTTCTGGGCGGTTTTCAGCAACCGTTTTGTCATTCTGAGAGCCTGTGGTGGTTTGTCCGCTATTCTGGTTGCCAGTTCCATCGCCTTATCCATCAGCTGTTCTGGCTCTACTACCTCTAACAGGATGCCTAGCTGTTTCGCCTCGTCAGCGCCGATCATTCTACCCGTCAGTGTCAGTTCTGCCGCTTTTTGATAGCCGATGAGTCGTTGTAGAAACCAGGCACCACCATCACCGGGGATGATGCCGAGGTTGACGAAGGTTTCACCCAGCAATACCTGAGTTGATGCAATGCGCAGATCGCACATACAGGTCAGGTCAAAGCCAGCCCCAATGGCCGGCCCATTAATTGCTGCGATCACCGGGATATCGATATGGCTCATGGCCAGAGGAATGCGCTGAATACCCTGGCGGTATTTTTCCTGAACCGTATAGACATCGCCACCAAAAGCTCCGTGTTTATGGATGCCATCCCGCTCACTCATCTCTTTGATATTGCCGCCGGCTGAGAACGCGCTGCCGTCGCCGGTCAGTATCAGCACTGACACTTCAGGGGTGCGGTTAACCCATTCTGCCACCTGGATAATGTCGCCAATCAGTCCTGTGCCGGTGAGGGCGTTACGGACATCGTGGCGCATGAATGTTAGCGTTGCAATACGGTTAGACAGTACTAATTTACTATCGATCAGAGATGGAAGTTTTACATTGCCTGTCATGGGCATTCCTTTGTATTTGTTAGTTTTTTAGGATGTTTTTAGCGTGTCATAGGAAGTCGTAACGGGCTATTTTCCAGAATCACCCGTAATGGATCGCCAGCCATATGGTGTCTTCATCGGGTGATGTCCATTCAACACGATGCCGTCTGTGCGCGGGGATATGGAGGTAATCACCGCAATGGAGCGTCCTTGACTGACTATCGGGATAACCGATCTGGGCGGTGCCCTGAATCAGCAGAATCCACTCATGCTGATCCTGATCATACCAATAGTTTTCGGGGGAGTGGTGCCCCCGGGACACGATACGCTCAATCTTCAGATGGTTATTTTCTAACAGCGTTGTAAATAACTCACCGGGAAGCTGTGCCCGTATATTAGTAAGCAGGTTCTGCATTGGACTGTCTCAGCTATACGTTAGCTGAAGATTAGTTTAGTTTGGCCGATTATCCATTGTAAGAGACATGACCCGCTTTGGGTGGCTATTTTTTGCCGGGGAGGGAGATAATGTCAGTACGAGGACGCAGGTGATCGGCCTGTTGAACAAAAGGGTGAATATCTTCACCCTTTTTTATACCTACCAGTTTTATACCTACCAGTTTTATACCTACCAGTTTTATACCTATCAGTTTTATACCTATCAGGGCTTGGGCTATCGGTTACTTACCGATTTCAGCGCCCAGCCTATCCAGTATTGTGAATGTTTCATCGCTGGCACGTTCCATCAACCGGATGCCTTCCAGTGATCCTTTCAGATCATTCTCTGCGATACGTTCAAGTGCTAACAATCCACCTTTATGTACATCTGCATGAGGGGTTTCCAGTGAGGCAAAGCTTGGCATTGTTTTGTATGTCTGAGCACCGTCACCTTCATAATACCATCTGCCCAAACGGCACTGATTGTGGTCTGCGACCTGGCCATCTCCGGATTCTTTGTTAAGCCAGTGGTTGTATATGTCTTGTTTCCAGACCATATGATCCATTTTTACCGTCTCAAGGAAGCTGGCCATCGCTTCATCGGTAATGGTTTCATGCATTGAAACAGAGTGATTGATGAGCCGTTCCAGGGATGCATTGGTTTCAGTTGCATTGCCCAGCATTGAGCCGCAGTTATTGAGCGTCTCAGAGATACTGCTGCCTGTTTCCTGTGTGCTATGATCTATCTGTGCAACCAGCTTTTCAATCTCTCCACTGGCTTCGCTGGCTCGTTTTGCCAGATTACGGACTTCATCGGCGACGACCGCAAAACCGCGACCCTGTTCGCCCGCTCTGGCTGCCTCAATGGCTGCATTCAGCGCCAGAAGGTTTGTTTGTTCAGAAATATTCTTGATACTGCCGACAAACTGGGTGATCTCTTCAGCAACATTACGAAGTGTCGAGACTTGCTCATGTATGGTACTGACTTCACCATTAACATCACTGAGACCCGCCACCAGTTTTTTCATATTGGAAGAGGATTGATCATAGATCGTTGCAGAGTCCAGTATCTTATTCCGTTCAGAAAGCAGGTGAGTCGCCATTGATGCGATTCGTTCGCGAATATTGTTGAGTTTTGAAAAGCCCTGAATCGCGCCCCTCATTACCCCGATATCGTTATCTTTTTCGCCTGTGGCTTCTCTTAATTGTGATTCCAGTAGAGCGATGCGTTCCTGTGCTGTATTCAGTTCCTGCTCAAGCTTCTTGTTTTTCTGCTCACACCTGATAACTTCCTGACGTGTTTCAGTCAGTATCCGAGCTCTAACAAACATAGGGATTAATGCTCCTGGAAAAGATAAATGAGTAAAACACCACCCAAGCCGCCAGACCCGTTACATCCAGGCTATTGCTTATCTGGTATAAACAGTAGGGGATTTTTACATTTTATTAAAACCGGGTCAAAGTAAATCTCCCTTATATAACTAATTGATAAGTCAGTGGATAACGCTCTTTATAATTACTTATAACCAGTATTCATTATCTGGAGTTGAGCGTTTTTAATGATATCAATCGGGGGAAATATATAGAGGGATAATATTGAGGTGCTGTTATTCAGCGTATCTGGATGATGCTGGGAGGCGGGGGCCGTCCCAGCATTCGATCTGATCAGCTTTAATCAGAACTTGTAGCCGACAGAAACCATATACACCATTGGGTCGATTTCAAGTTCGCCCAGATTGGTGCCATCGACTTTTACATCGGTATTGATATCCATCTTCCAGACTGCGGCATTCAGAAGCCACTGATCATTAAGTGAATAATCGACACCTATCTGACCCGCCAGTCCCCATGAACTATCCAGCTGCAGTTTAGTCCCGGCGAGGGCACCTGTTGTGCTTTCTGAGAAGAATGCGGTGTAGTTAATGCCCAGACCTACATAGGGCTGAAACGCAGAGCTGCTATCCATCGGATAGTATTGCAGGGACAGGGTCGGTGGCAGATGTTCAGTATCACCGACCTTAGCTCCATTAAGGGTAATGTCGTGTTTGAAAGGGGTCGCCGCCAGCAGTTCCAGACCAAGGTTATCGGTCAGCATATAGGTGCCGGTAATACCAAGCTGGGTATTGGCGTCGACATCTAAACCTGGGACGAGGGTGTTATTCGATGTCTGTGGGTCAACGTTCGCCGCACCTACCCGTAAGATCATATCGCCTGCTTCGTGTGCCATACAGTTAGCTGTGGCAGCCAGTGATACACCCAATACTAATGCGGAAAGAGCTTTTCTGTTCATTAAGACCATCCTTTTGTTAAACGTCTTTCAAAAAGTGAACCCATTTAACGCTTATTAGATTGGGGAAGTATTGATTTAAGACAGTTTTATTCGTCTGAGAGAGTTATTAAATAAGACTGTTGCGCCAGATCAATTAACCATAGTATGTGAGTGGGTATTGGGTAGCAAAACAGGCAGGTGTGGGTATGTAAGATGAACTAAAAAAGGACGCCGAAGCGTCCCTTTTTTTATCACCTTGTCAGGTCAGATATTAACCGAACTGGTTCATGGTGTTGTCTTCACCCGCGGCTTTCAGTGCGGCTTCACCGGCGAAGTATTCTTTGTGATCATCGCCCATATCGGAACCGGCCATGTTCTGGTGCTTAACGCAGGCGATACCCTGACGGATCTCTTTGCGCTGTACGCCAGCGACGTAGCCCAGCATGCCCTGCTCACCGAAGTACTCTTTCGCCAGGTTGTCGGTAGACAGCGCAGCGGTGTGGTAAGTCGGCAGGGTGATCAGGTGGTGGAAGATACCCGCTTCGCGAGCCGCATCCGCCTGGAAGCTCTGGATACGACGATCGGCTTCTGCAGACAGTTCAGATTCATCGTACTCAACCGACATCAGGTTATCACGGTTGTAAGCAGACAGATCCTTACCCTCTTCAGCCCAGGCATCAAATACCTGCTGACGGAAGTTCAGGGTCCAGTTGAACGATGGGCTGTTGTTGTATACCAGCTTGGCATTCGGGATCACTTCACGGATGCGGTTAACCATGCCACCGATCTGACCGACGTGAGGTTTCTCAGTCTCGATCCACAGCAGGTCAGCACCGTTCTGCAGTGATGTGATGCAGTCCAGTACGCAACGGTCTTCACCGGT
>NZ_FOGB01000001.1 GCF_900111095.1 Amphritea atlantica
TAGAGGAATCCAGTTCAGCTCGCAGCAGACCGATCTTCTCGGTCACTTCATCCGGCAGCATGTAACCGGCGGAGTCGGTGCAGTAGATGCAGTTAGCGCCATAAGAGACCATCAGCCGCGCCTGCTCGAGAATCTTCTCCGGGCTGGCCATGTGCGCCATCATCAGGAAACCGACGGTATCCATCTCCAGTTTGGCGGCCAGACCGATGTGCTGTTCAGTGACATCGGCTTCAGTGCAGTGACTGGCAACACGGATGGTATTCACACCCAGATCTTTCGCCATGCGCAGGTGATCGACCGTTCCGATCCCGGGCAACAGCAGGGCGGAGACTTTGGCGTTTTTCAGTTTCGGAATCACCGCACCGAGATACTCTTCATCGCTGTGCGCTGGGAAACCGTAGTTTACCGAGGTGCCGCCCAGACCATCACCGTGGGTCACTTCGATCAGCGGCATACCCGCTTCATCCAGTGCCGTGGCGACATTCATCATCTGTTCCAGAGAGATCTGGTGACGCTTGGCGTGCATACCGTCCCGCAGACTCATGTCATGGAGGACTACTTTTTTACCTTTCAGATTCATTGTTTTCTCCTCCACTTAGCCGCGTGCTGGCAGGGTAATATTGCCGTTAGCGGCTTCTTCCGCAAACATCTCAGCGGTGCGCAGTCCTGCTGCGGTCATGATGTCCAGGTTGCCAGCATACTTCGGCAGATAATCACCCAGACCTTCCACTTCCATAAACATAGAGACCCGGTTGCCATCAAATACCGGGCCGTTGACCAGGTGATAACCGGGTACATATTTCTGCACCTCTTTCACCATGGCGTGAACGGAGGCGGTAATGGCCGCCTGATCCGGCTCGCCTTCCGTCAGACAGTGCACGGTGTCGCGCATCATCAGCGGTGGCTCAGCGGGGTTGATAATGATGATCGCTTTCCCTTTTTTCGCGCCGCCGACCTTCTCGACAGCACCAGCGGTGGTGCGGGTAAACTCATCGATATTTTTGCGGGTACCAGGGCCAGCAGACTTAGAGGAGACGGTAGCGATAATTTCACCGTACTCAACCGGCTGCACGCTGGACACAGCGGCGACCATCGGGATCGTTGCCTGGCCACCACAGGTGACCATGTTGACGTTCATCTCCAGATTTTGTGCGTGTGCCCGCAGGTTGACGGGTGGCACACAGAAGGGGCCAATCGCCGCCGGTGTCAGGTCGATCATGATGACGCCCAGTTCGTTCAGCTTGCGGCTGTTCTCGGCATGAACATAGGCCGAGGTAGCATCAAAAGCGACGCGGATATCATCTTCGATGACGTGCGGCAGCACCCCATCAACGCCGTCAGCGGTGGTTTTAATACCCATCTCGCGGGCGCGTTTCAGACCATCGGATTCCGGGTCGATCCCCACCATCCACACCGGTTCGATCCACTCAGACCGTTTCATCTTCATCAGCAAATCAGTACCGATATTGCCCGGCCCGATAATCACTGCTTTTAATTTTTTCATAGGGAAAATCCTTCAAACAACGAATTGTATTGGCAGCAACGCTTTGCAGAGCGGATTGCTGTCCAGTCCAGTCAGGCCTGGCTGAATTGAGTGCTGACCCGGCCAATTGATGAGATCAGCACCTCAAACTGATCGCCGGGCTCTACCGCTACCATCGGTCCCAGTGCTCCGGTCAGGACAATATCGCCCGCTTTAAGAGGGGTTCCTAACTTGCTCAGGGTGCGTGCCAGCCAGACAGCTGCATTGAGCGGGTGCCCCAGACATTCAATACCGCTGCCTGAAGAAACCCCGGTGCCGTTGCGGGTCATGGTCATATTAATCTTTGCCAGATCGATGCCACCCTGCCAGCGCAGCGCGTCACCCAGCACAAACGCACCGCTGGAGGCGTTATCAGCCACCGTATCGACAAAACTGATGTCCCAGTTATTGATGCGACTCCCGACGATCTCAATCGCCGGCATTACCCAGCCGATGGCATCGATCAGCTCAGCAAAAGTAGTATCGGTTTCGGGCAGGTCTTTGGTCAGTATGAGGGCCAGTTCCGCCTCGACTTTGGCTTGCATCACCCGGTCGACCGGAACCGTTTCGTTGTCGCCATAGCACATATCCGCAAACAGAGTGCCGAAGTCAGGCTGATCTACCCCAAGCTGTTGTTGCACTTTGACGTTAGTCAGACCGATCTTACGGCCCACAACACGACGCCCGGTATGACAGGCATGTTCAGTATTGAGCTGCTGAATTCTGTATGCCGCTTCGGCGTTGTCTTCTCCAATGATCTCCCGGATGGGGGCGACTGCTTCGTTATGAAGCTCTGCTTCACGCAGGTTTTTGGCGATCAGATCCAGATCAATTGACATCGGTGTAATCCTGTTTAAATTCGGCTGACTAAATGATATTAAGAAGGAGTGCGTTAAAAATATTGCTTCGATGCTTTAAAGCTGAAACGGAGTGCTTGTTTCTTTGGGGTTTTATTGAAATTGGCAATAAATAGCGAGACAGAAAAAATAGACAGACAGCGACAAGAATATTCATTTTGCAGCACCCAGTGAATAACTATTATTATTTTTTAATACTTATAATTATTGTGTCAGTATAAAAAAATGGTTAAGCAGGCTACAATTAAAAACTGCTGTAGTGTGCACTAAGTGCACATTCTGATATGGTCATATGAGTACTGAATCATGGAAACTGAAGAAACGGGGCAGTATAAGAATGTGCGGGGCCTTACCCGGGGGCTTGAGTTACTCTATCTGTTAAATCGCGCCCATGGTGGGGCAAAAATCCGTGATCTGGCGGACTGGAGTGGTATTCACCGCACCACCGTCCGACGACTACTGGAAACCCTGGTAGGGGAAGGTTATGTGCGGCGCAGCCCGTCTGATGACAGTTATCAGCTGACGCTTAAGGTCAGACAGCTGAGTGAAGGATTTCAGGATGCTCAGTGGATATCTCAGCTGGCTGCGCCACTATTAGGTCAGTTATTACAACAGGTTATATGGCCAACAGATCTCTGCACGCTGGATGGTGACGCGATGGTTATTCGCGAGACAACCCACCGTTTCAGCAAACTATCGTTTCACCGGGATATGGTGGGCAGGCGGCTGCCACTGCTGATGACGGCTACCGGAAGAGCTTATATTACCTACTGCCCGGAAGCTGAACGTAACGAAATACTGGAGCGGTTGCGGCAGCATAACGACAGGCAGGGAATGCATGCTAATGATGAAGATTATGTACGTCGGGTAATACGTCAGACCCGGGAACAGGGTTACGGTGCCAATAATCAGGACTGGGGAGATGAGGGAAATATTGCAGCAATTGCCCGGCCGATTATGCGTGAAGATGAAGTGGTGGGATGTTTGAACCTGGTGTATATCGCCAAAGCGATGCCCACTGAAAAAGCAGCAAAAAAATATCTGAAGAAAATTAATGATGTTATTGAGAAAATAGAGGAACAGTTATAACCACTGCTATTGTATAGCAGTGGTTATAAATATTTTAAAACAGGATTGTTAGAAAGTAATACGCCGGTATTTAATTAATGTTGCAGAAAATCCAGCACCATTCTGTTAAATGTATCTGCATGCTCCCATTGTGCCCAGTGACCACAATTATTAAAGATATGTAACTGTGCATTAGGGATGCCACGAATTAGCTTGATGCCGATATCCATTGGCACAAAACGGTCATCGCGTCCCCAGACAACCAGCGTCTCTGCCTTAATTTCTGCCAGCCGCGGACCAAAATCAGGGAACTGTTTTGGATTGGCTTCGAGACTTTTAACGAAGTTTTCCAGATGATCTTTACGGGACAACATATTGTCCAGACGCAGCTGGAACATCTCGTCGGTCAGATGGCTGCTGTCGTAAACAAACACCGACATCATCTTTTTCAGTGCTTCCAGATCGGGGTTGCGATAGAGCGCCTGAATCAGTTTGATCCCTTCCGTTGGCATCGGTACAAACTGGCTTGGCCCACCGGTACCGCCACCCATCAGAATCAGTTTGTTAACCCGTTCGGGCCAGCTGAGGGCAAAGGCCACCACGCTGTGTCCGCCCATGGAGTTACCGATCAGGTGGGCGGTTTCGATATCCAGACCGTCCATTACGCCTTTGACACAGGCGGCATTGAGATCGGAGCGGGAACCGGTGCAGACAACCGGGTCACTTTTACCCCAGCCGGGGCAGTCCAGCAAAATAATACGATAACCCTGATTAACAAAAGGCTCGATATTGCGGTTAAAGTTAGCCCAACTGGTGGCGCCGGGGCCTGAACCGTGCAGCATAATCACCACCTGCTCACCGGTCCCCAGTTCGTTGTAGTGGATCTTATAGGGATTACCTTCGGCAACAATATCGATAAATTTGCTGCTGGAGGCTTCACTGATTTCAATCGTAGTCATAGATTCTGCCTTTTAATTCGTTATGTGCGAACGCAATAAGCCCTGTATGACAGGGCCTGGTTTATCTCATTGTTTGTGCACTTACTGAGGGACGCTGCGAAAGGCTCCATTCAGATAGATCAGTGCTTCGCCATCATCCCGCTCGCAGGTGGCCATCACTTCACAGAGAAACGCATGATGGGTGCTTTCATCAAACACTTTGATCACACGGCAGTCAAAATTGGCCAGAGTGCCGTCCAGGCTGGGGGCTCCGGTCACCAGTTCACGCCATTGGCCATATTCAAAACGTGCTTCACCGTGAACCTCTTTGTTCATGCCAGCAAAGACCTTGGCAATCTCTTCCTGCTCACTGGCAAGAATGTTCACACAGAGTGCGCCGCTGTTCAAAATGATCTCACTGGCAGCGACATCTTTGTTCACGAATACAACCAGTCGGGGAGGATCAGCCGTAACCGAGCAGACCGCTGTGGCGGTCAGACCGGCTTTGTTTTCACCGTCTGATGCGCTGATGATGGTTACTCCCACTGCAAAGTGGCGCATACCGTAGCGGTGGTCGTCTGACGTCACAGTTGGCATCGCCGCTAATTTTGCGTTAGGCGTCCAGTCAAGAACCTGATTTATCTCTTTATTCATCTCTGCACCCTTTAAAATTGTTATACCGGGCAAGGGACGTGCCCCTGCCTCAGGTGTGGCTATTATTGTTTATTGGGCTTTGACGCCGAATGGATTGGGTTGTGGCAGAGGGTTACCCAGCATCTGTCCACCCAGCAGTTCGCCAATGTTGTCCTGGTTCTGAGTGATGTGGTTCGCACCCACCAGAATGTCGCGCAACTGACGCTGCATCGGGCTGGACAACCAGACGCCACGGGTTGAGGTTTTCTTGAAGATCATATGGGCGGCCTCAAAGCAGTCACCACCGGTAAACTGGTTGGTGGCGAAGGTACGCACGCGGACATCGGTGGGTACCAGCTCACCTTTTGACGCATATTTCCAGGCTTCCTCGGTGTTCATCAGCACCCGTGCTTCAGCGCCGGTGATTTTAGCCTGAGCTTCACCCAGCTTACCTTTGATGAAGGGGTCATTGACGGCAGCACCAACCGCCTGGTTGAGGTTCTGACGTGGCACCATATGTTCGATATAGAGATCAGCCATCCCTTTAGCCATACCGATGATGACTGAAGAGACCGCAGAGTAAAACACGCCGAAGAACGGCATCTTATACAGGTTGTTTACATGACCGTGGGTCTCATCACAGTAATCACCAATGACATGGCTGCGATAGGCGGGGACGAATACCTCATTAATCAGAAGCTTCTTACTACCGGTGCCCGCCAGGCCGACAACAAACCAGTCATCTTCAATCTCAAAGTCAGAGCGTTGCACCCAGAAAGAGCGGAACTCCATATTGCCTTCGGCATCGGCGACACGACCACCGAGAAAAGCGCCACCTGCCGCATGGTCACAACCGCTTGATGTCAGCCACTCGCCATTCAGAATGTATCCGCCTTCAACCGCTTTCACCGTGCCGAAAGGGGCGTAGGACGAGGATATCAGACGGCTGCTATCGTCACTCCAGAGTTCATCACCGACGGTGTTGTCCAGCAAACCGACCTCGAACGGGTGCACCCCCAATACCATCACGTTCCAGGCACTGGAAGGGCAACCGCGCGCCAGTTCGATCAGAACTTTGTTAAGCACGTTAGGGTTCATCTCATAGCCGCCCCAGCGTTTTGGTTGCAGGATGCGGAAGAAGCCTGCCTCCTGAAACGCCTGAATGGTATCTTCCGGCACCATGCGGGCTTTTTCAACGGCATCGGCTTTCTCTCTGAGCCACGGAATCATCTTAGTTGCGCGGGCTACGATCTCTTCTTCGGTTGGGATCTGGACAGTCATATTGTTCATCGATGTTCTCCTGAAATTCTATTTATTATTTGCTGGCATCAGTCCGGGTCGGATCAGGCCGACTCGGCGCTGACAACGCCATACCCGGCAATCCATTCGTTAATTGCGCGGTAATAATCTTTTCTTGCGGTTACTGATCCGGTTGCACCGATCGCAGCAAAGGCAGCCACCCAGGTGCGTACCTCGTGCGCTGAACGTCCGGCTTGTTGCGAGATCTCCTCAATGGAGAGTTCATCAATCTCGGCCACCCGGCCATCGATCAGTGTCTGGATAAAGGTCAGATCCCAGTCTGCGTTGAGCGGGGTCTGTTCGCACAGCTCACTGCCATAGATCTTACCGGCGGCGATGGTGCGTTCCTGACGGGCGGCACGGAACTCCGGGGTAGGGTTGCGTCCGGCAATCAGAAATTCAGCCACCTCTTCCGGGGCATCCGCCAGCAGCGGCACGGGAGGTTCGTGTGACAGTCCTCCGGTACCCAGGATCAGCACACGTTTATCCAGTCCCGCAATAAACTGGCCGACGATCTCGCCGAGTTTGCGGATGCGTGCGTAGGGGCAGAAGGGTGGCGCTACAGAGTTGATGATGATCGGTACCACCGGGTAACGTGTCAGACTGCCGGTCATCTCTTCCAGCGTCTGGGTGCAACCGTGATCGACCTGCAAACGGTGCGACAGGGTCATATCGATGCCGTTGGCGAAAAGGAATTTCACCAGCTCCATTGCGGTATCAGAATCAACACTCAGATGGCCAGGCAGACTGCTGTAATCACCGACAGATTCCGCCGCAGTAGCAATAACGTAGGGTGGCATCAGATCATAAAACAGGCCGTTATAGTGATCTGGTGCAAACAGGATGATCAGCTCAGGATCGAATGCTTCAACCTCGGCACGGGCCTTAGCAATCACCTCATTAACCTCATTGACGATGCTCGCGTCAGGATCGTTATAGTCTCTCAGGGGGGTGTGAGACAGACACTTCAACATTACACTCATGCGGGACTCCAGAACCTGCCGGTCAGGGGAAGGCAATGCACTTTGCTTTCCATTAATCGGCGTGTTTTCTTAGCTCTTTCCATGGGACGGTCTCAGCCCTGGAAAGGCGATTTATTATTTGAATTCTGAGATGACGCGTTGTGAGCTTTAGGTAACTCAGGCAAGTCTATGGGGGTTAACCAGGCGTCATTTCAGAGTGAGGCCAGTGTAGAGATGAGGGCTATTGCAGGGCAATAAAAAACAGTCTGATGGTGCACTTAGTGCACAGAAATAGATGTTGTCGTCAGGGGGAAGGGGTGTGAAATTCACGCTGAAACCTGACATTGTGCTTGCTTTTAGCCGCTTGCTGCACTTGCGTCAGGTAGCCCTATAGCGGTATGTTTACCACCTCAACAATCCTTGACAGTTTCTTGTTTATTCACGCTTTGATTCGGTATCACAATCGCTATGCTAACGATAATCGGTATTACCGCGCCTATTTTCCTGTTGATTCTGGTCGGCTTTGTTGCCACCCGGGTCGGTATTATTCCCCGGGAAGCGCTACCGGGGATGAGTCGCTTTGTGCTTTTTCTGGCGCTGCCGGTGCTGATGTTTCAGAAAATATCGCAACTGGATCTGGGGGTACTGATCGACCCCCAATACCTGATGGTGTACAGCTTTAGTTGCCTCGTCTCATTCGTCTCTGTTTTTTGCATTAGCCGTTTTTTGCTCAACAATAGCACCAGCTTTTCCGGCCTCAAAGGTTTTGGCAGTGCCTGCCCTAACAGTGCCTTTATCGGTTTGCCGGTGCTGTTGCAGTATTTTGCTGAAGATGCGCCGACTCAGGCGTTTGCGATGTCGCTGATGGTGGAGAATATTGTCCTGTTTCCGCTCGCCTTCGCGTTGATGGAAACCCATGGTGACACCGGTATTGGCCCGAAAAAGATCGTTATCACGGTCGCGGGTCGGCTGGTGAGGAATCCGATTATTATTGCGGTTTTTTCCGGTGTATTCGCGTCGCTGATCGGTTTTCAGGCGTCGGGATTTCTTGGCCGGGGGATGGACCTGCTGGCTGGGGCAGCAGCACCGGTGGCACTGGTCATTATTGGTGGCTCTTTGGTTGGCGCAGCGTTTAGTGCATCGTTCAAAGATATCCTCATGATTGCCAGTTTTAAACTGTTGCTACAACCGCTGATTGCATTGTGTCTGGTGATCTTCGTGGTGCCCGATATGGATCTGATGCTGAAGCTGGCGGTGGTGATCTTTTCGGCATCGCCGATGCTGAGTATCTACCCTATTGTGGGGGGGCAGTATGGTAAACAAGCCTACTGTTCCGGGGTGCTGACGGTGACTACCGTGCTGGCGTTTTTCAGTATCAGTCTGATGCTGAGTTTGCTGAGTCTGATACAGTGACAGGGCAAGCGCAGAGGATGAAGGTCAGGGATATCGAACAGCAGTTTATACGTTTGCCAGGGATGCCGCAGATGGAGCTGCGTTCTACATGGGACAGCCGACAGGGGTATAAATCCCATAGCCATCGACAGTTTTCAATCGGTCTGCTGCACTCCGGGGAGACCTGCTTCAGCTGTAAAGGCGACGAACAGAGGATCGTTGCAGGGGAGTTGGTGATCATCGAACCCGACAGGGTTCACGCCTGTAACCCCCTCGAAAATGGTAGTCGTGGCTACTATATGCTCTATATTGAGGCCAGTTGGTGTCTGCAGTGGCTATCATCCTTCTATGGATCTGACGTGACGCATTTCTATTGCGAGCAGACTCTGATCCGTGATCAGCAGGTGATTGATACCTTTCTGACCCTGGTCGAACAGTTACAGCGTCAGGATGGCGGAGTGATCCCGATAACGCTGGAGCGACTGGCCACTCAGCTGTTGCTGCCATACTGCAGCCCTGCAGAAGAGGGCAGTGACAGAGATCACCGCTGCGTTGAGCTAAAGCAGCGTTTGCTGGCCGATCTGCAACATCCTCCGGCACTGGCGGAACTTGCCGCAATCAGCGACTGTACACCGGAGGCAGTGATCAGGAGGTTCCGCCGTCATTACGGTATTACGCCAAAGGCATTGGTGAATAATGCCCGTATCGAACAGGCCAAGCTGTTGCTGCGTGAGGGGGTGCCGATTGTTGATGTGGCGGGGCAACTGGGTTTTTCCGATCAGAGTCAGTTTCACCGCACCTTTGTTAACTACACTGCGTCAACTCCGGGGCAGTATCAGCAGAGCTGATCAATTTCGCACAATCATTCGTTTGTATGCTCTGCCAAACTCCGTTTCTTGTATCTATCTGTGACGGAGGCTCTATGTCCCTTGATTATCTTATTCCTGCTGCTTTTCCCGCGTTGATTCTGGCACACTTCGTCGCGCTGTTAAGCCCGGGCCAGGATTTTTTTCTCATCAGTGCGAGTGCCGTACGCCATGGTCTGGCCGGTAGCCGTTTTATCTGCCTTGGCGTAGCGCTGGGCAATGGCGTGTATATCGCTATCGCAATACTGGGTTGGAGTGGCATTCGCGACAGCCCGCAACTATTCAGCATTATCGAAACGTTGGGGGCGATCTATCTGCTGTGGATAGGTATTCAACTGTTACGCAGTCAGGCCGGTGATTTTGTTACCGGAGATTCAGCAGGCCATGCACCCAGCATTCGACGTCAGTTGATTTCAGGGCTTAATTCGGCGTTATTGAATCCCAAAAATGCACTTTTTTATATGAGTCTGATGACCGTTATTCTCGGGCCGGATGCCACACTGGCGCAACAAATATTCTGCGGCTTGTGGATGTTTGCGACGGTGCTATGTTGGGATCTGCTACTCGCCCGGGCTATCGGTCTGCAGCGGGTCAGAAAGATGCTTGGCCAAAGTATTCATCTGATTGAACGAGGTGCTGGTGGGGTGTTGGCTGCATTGGGTATCGGATTGTTTCTGCAATCTGGCCGATAGCCACTACAGTCTTTATGATTCAGCGGTTACTATGTGGCTCTTATCTGTTCAGAGGGAGCACCATGCCATCAATTATTCGTGTCAGCGGCCTGACGAAAACCTATGACTCCGGTTTTACGGCACTCCAGAATATCGATCTGGAGATTCACCGGGGGGAGATTTTCGCTCTGTTGGGGCCAAACGGCGCAGGAAAGACCACCCTGATCAGTATTATCTGCGGTATCAGCAGCCCCTCGGAAGGCACCGTGCTGGCCGATGGCTTCGATATCGTCAAAGACTATCGTGCGGCGCGCAGTAAGATCGGTCTGGTGCCGCAGGAGCTGTGCAGCGATGCCTTTGAAAATGTCTGGTCGGCAGTCAGCTTCAGCCGGGGTTTGTTTGGTAAGCCCGCTAACCCCGAGTTCATTGAAAAACTACTGCGCCAGTTGTCTTTGTGGGATAAAAAAGATGCGCAGATGCGGGAGCTGTCCGGGGGGATGAAACGCCGGGTGATGATTGCCAAGGCGCTCTCCCATGAGCCGGATATTCTGTTTCTCGATGAGCCCACCGCCGGCGTGGATGTCGAACTGCGTAAAGATATGTGGCAGATGGTTCGGGAGCTACGAGAGCAGGGCGTTACCATTATCCTGACAACGCACTATATCGAAGAAGCGGAAGAGATGGCGGACCGCATCGGTGTTATCCGTAAAGGTAAGATTTTGCTGGTGGAGGAGAAGCAGGCGCTGATGGATAAACTGGGCAGTAAGTTGCTGAGTATTCGTCTGCAGCAACCCGTCAGTGAAGTCCCGGAAGCGCTGGCGGAGTTCAGTCTGCAGTTGGCAGAGGATGGCGATACCCTTTGTTACCGTTACGACAGTCGTCAGGAGAGCGACAGCATCGCCCGGTTATTGCGCAAGCTGACCGAGCAGGGGCTGGAGATCCGTGATCTGCACTCCAGTGAAAGTTCACTGGAGCAGATCTTTGTCAGTCTGGTTCACGAGAAGGAGCAGTAAGATGAATCTGTATGCAATCCGGGCGATCTATAAATTTGAGATGGCGCGTACCTTCCGTACCCTGATGCAGAGTATTGCCTCTCCGGTGCTGTCTACCTCGCTTTACTTTATTGTGTTCGGTACCGCGATCGGATCCCGTATGGGTAATATTGAGGGGATCAGCTATGGTGCCTTTATTATTCCGGGACTGGTGATGCTGTCTCTGCTGAGTGAGAGTATCTCCAACGCGTCGTTTGGTATCTTCTTTCCCAAGTTTTCCGGCACTATCTATGAAGTCTTATCCGCACCGGTCTCTTCGATGGAGATTGTGATCGGTTATGTCGGCGCTGCCGCCACTAAATCGGTGACCCTGGGATTGCTGATTCTGCTGACTGCCCAGCTGTTTGTTGATTACCATATTCAACATCCTGTCTGGATGCTGGCATTTCTGATCCTGACTGCGGTGACCTTTAGTCTGTTCGGTTTCATTATCGGTATCTGGGCCGATGATTTTCAGAAACTTCAGGTGATACCGCTGATGGTTATCACGCCGCTGACCTTTCTCGGGGGCGCGTTTTATTCTATCAGTATGCTGCCGGAACCCTGGCAGACGCTGACGCTGTTTAATCCGGTCGTTTATCTGATCAGTGGTTTTCGCTGGGCGTTTTACGGAGTTGCAGACGTCAATGTGGCGGTCAGTCTGGGGATGACGATGGTGTTTCTGCTGATCTGTCTGACGGTGGTGTGGTGGATCTTTCGTACCGGATATCGGATCAGAACTTAATCATTATGCGGGCAGGTAACCGGAGTTTTGGAAGCTGAGAAGCTGATTTCAGAGGTCAGGGGAGGTATCAGTTCAGTTGAAAATTTAAGCAGTGACAGTTTAGCGTATCTGCAGCGTAACCCGGTTGTCCAATAGTGGAAGTTGCCGGGCTAAGCTGCATTTTCACCAGCATCCTATCAATGCCCGAAAACGGAGTCAGTAGCCTGAACAGGCTTGGCCTTGAACAGGTTCAGTGCTGCGACAAAAATAGCCTTAATATTTGCTTTTCTTGCCTGACGCTTCTCGAGAATACGGGCTTGTTCCATTTCACGAGCCATACGCAGGAAATATTCACGCTCAGTTTCTGGCTGGTTCTGTTGCTGTTTGTTGTAAAGGTCGATGTAGTAGAAGGTAGTTAGCATGATCTTATCTCTCATTATGCACATTATTGGTGCGTTTGTGATGCAGTCATTCTTTAATTGCATACTGTTAGTGCAAACTTTGTTTACGCGCGCAGATTATCCAGAATTGCTTCCAGTGACAAAGTATACTTTTTCATCTGAATGATGAATTATTCTAATCATTTATATTTTCTCGTTATATCAGTCTGTAGCTTATAGATAGCTATAGTGGCGTTCTCTCTTTTTTTGGCTGAAATTTGAGCTGAGCTGTGCTGTTTATAGAAAGGAGGGACGGGGTTCTGAATGGTGTAATTTTGTGACCTATCTTGGTGCATTTGTGTTTTGCATCATCCCCGCTGGTTGGTAAATCACAGCAATTTATTGTTTGCCTGGTAGATAGATGGGCAAAAAATCAAGAAGTTAGCTCCGGTTGTAGTCGACAATTGCTGTCCCTGGTTTCCTTATCTGCTTCTGCATTGTGAACAATAACGGGCACACGTTTCCTTGCGGATGATCGACTCTGGCGGCTTGATACATTTCGTTATTTCTGAGAAAGATTGCAGCAAAACTCCTGTTGTTAAATGGCTGTTGCGCAACGCTGTCCTGCCGGGTGAGAGAACCGGTCAGGAGTTAGCAACCTGGTTTGTCCCGATCTGACAAACACAGCAATAATAATGACAGGAATAACAATAATGCCGTTAAAGACTCGAGAGTTCGGTGCTGAGCAGCCCTACTGGCCTGCAGGTCCTTTTAAAATAAGACTACCTTTTATTCACTACCGCTGGGAAACCCCTGAGATGATTCAGGGGTTAATCATGTTTGTGGTTGGCCTGGCGATGATTCCGCTGCTGGAAAAATATCTGGGGATGCCCTATGAAGCGGCCCTGGCATTCACCTTTGTTGCTGGGTTGGGATATATCCTGCCAGCGTTGTTGGGGGTGCCGCTGGTGCCTGGCTGGATAACCCCGGCAATACCGGTGGTTCTGCTCTATCTGAAAGGGTTTGAGCCGGGGCCGGATGCGATTAAAGCGATGTTTGCGCTGCAACTGGAAGTGACCTTTATCTTTCTGTTTCTGGGGGTAACCCGACTCGGTTCAAAGCTGGTGGATATCATCCCCAATTCACTGAAATCCGGTATTATTATCGGTGCCGGTATCGCGGCGATGATGGGCGAGCTGAAAGTGGGTGGTCGTATTGACGCAACACCGGTGTCCCTGATTATCGGTTCGCTGATCTCGGCCTATGTGCTGTTCTCCCTCTCTTTTAAAAACGTGGTCGACAGTAATCCGCTGGCGAAGAAAATTGCCAATTTCGGTATGGTGCCGGGGATGATTCTGGCGATGGTTGTTGGCTGGAGTGTGGGCGAATATCCACTGCCGGATATTCAGTGGGGCATTACTCACCCGGACTTTGCACTGATGTGGCAGTATCTTACCTTTACCGTTGGTTTTCCCGGATGGGATGTTTTCCTGCTGGCGATTCCTACCGCTGTGATCGCCTATGTGATCGCCTTTGGTGACATTATTGTCGGCTTTACCCTGGTGAAGCGGGTTGATCATCTGCGTTCAGATGAGAGTATTGAAGACAGTGTCGACCGGGTGCATCTGGTGACCGCTATGCGTAACTGTCTGCATGCATTTCTGGCGCCCTGGCCGGGTCTTGCAGGTCCGCTGTGGACCGCAGCCCATGCGACGGTTGCGGAGCGTTATGCGATGGGTCGCAAGGCGATGGATTCGATCTACAGCGGGGGCGGCACGTTCTGGCTAACCGGCCTGGTCGCACTGTTTGTGTTACCGCTGGTCACCCTGTTTAAACCGGTACTGCCCATCGCGCTTTCGCTGACGCTGGTGCTGACCGCTTATATCTGCATCATGGTGGGTATGGAACAGCTGAAAAACTCTGTCGAGCGGGGCGTAGCGGGTATCGTTGCGGTAACCCTGGCGATGCCCGATCCCAAGTCAACAGTGTATGCGGTGGCAATCGGTCTGATTCTCTACTTCCTGATCGAGAGGCCAAAGCTACTGGGTAAGCACAATCCTGCCGATGAGGTGATCTTTGCCGACGGTGAAGAGGAATCTCAGGGGCAGGCCGCCAGGGCTGCCGCTAAAGAGGCGGCAGCTAAGTCACCATCAGAAACGGTTTAGTCAGCGGGCTGAGGACTTTGTCTCAACTGGTTAAATAAGAACCCCCAGTAAGACCAACCCGGCATCTGCCGGGTTTTTTCTGGCTTATTCTGCTGAGCAGATGTTCAGGGGGTCCAACTGACATCGGTGGTGAGGATATAGCCTACGCCGTAGATGGTTTTGATGATCTCAGGGTTTTTTGGGTCCTGCTCAATTTTCTTGCGCACCCTGGACATTCTGACATCGATGCTGCGGTCAAACGGACCGGTAGTTTCCCCCATCAACTGATCTCTTGAAAGAATGGTTTTTGGCGCTTTCAGCAACCTGATCAGCAGTACATGCTCCGCTGAGCTGAGTTCTGATTGTTTGCCATCGCCGGTGATCAGGGTCAGTGTTTTGGGGTCATATCTCAGGTTGGCAAATTGGGCGGTGCGGGTCTCTGTTTTGGGATCAGGCCCGCTGTTTTCCAACCGACGGAGCAGGCTGTTCACCCGGGCGACCAGCTCCCGGGGGATAAAGGGTTTGACGATATAGTCATCAGCACCGAGTTCCAGTCCCAGGACTTTGTCGGGGACGCTGTTACGCCCTGAGAGGATCATAACGCCAACACTGTGTTTGTCGCACAGCTGCTTAACCAGCTCCATACCGTCCATATCGGGCAGGCCCAGATCGATAATACAGAGGGCTGGTGGCCGGGTGCGGATGGCATGGCAGGCCTGTGCCCCGGTGGTAAAACTGCGCACCGAATAGCCAAACTGTTCCAGCTCCAGGCTGACCATCTGGCAGATATCCTTCTCATCATCGATTACGTAGATCATTTTATTATTATTCAAGGTTTGCCTCCGCAAAGAGAGAAGCGGTCAGGGAGTTTAATCCAACCCGGCATAGCGCTTCTCACTATCATGAAATGCCTTTTTCAATTCCGCAATCCCAAAGGGTTTGCTCAGCAGCAGAAAGGCCGGATTGATCGGCTTATCACCGCTTTGCTGGTAAGAATATCCACTGATCAGGATAATTCTGCAACGGTTATGTTGCTGATGCAGCCAGTCTGCCAGTTCAATGCCGTTGAGGTTGCCCGGCAGCATGACGTCTGAAACCAGCGCATGGAGTTCCGGTAGCAGAGGGATCAGACGCCGCGCTTCTTCAGCACTATGGGTGTCGATCACATCAAATCCCAGGTCGATCAGTTGCTGACGCACCACCGAGCGGACATCCGGATCATCTTCGACCAGGCATACCAGCTTGCCCTCCTGCTTCAGCGTGTTCTCTTGTGCGCCGGGGTGATCATTTAACCTCTCTTCTCTGGCTGCTTTTGCCGGCAGCAGAAGGGTGATAGTAGCGCCCCGGTGGGCGGCGTTCTGAATGCTGATATAGCCTTTTGACTGCTTAACAAAACCGTACACCATACTCAGACCCAAACCGGAACCTGCACCATTGCTTTTGCTGGTAAAGAAAGGTTCAAAACACTGTTGCAACGCCTGATCGGAGAAGCCCGTGCCGGTGTCGCTGATACAGATTTCGCAGTAATTACCGGGCGTTACCAGCTCGTCCATGATCAGACGATGCTGCACCGCTATACTCTGGGTTGTGAAGCTGATTTCGCCCCCCTCTGGCATCGCATCCCGGGCGTTGAACACCAGATTGACCAGGGCATCCTCAAGCCTGCCCGGATCTGCAAACGGCTGCAGCTCTGACGGAGTGTTATTGATGCGGATCGTGATATTGTCCGGCAGCGAGCTGGACAGCAGTTCAAGGGAGTCTTTGAGCATCTGCCCGATATTAATCAGCGTTGGCGAGAGCGGTTGTCGACGGGAGAATGACAGTAGCCGGCTGGTGATGTCTGCGCCGCGTCGGGTGGCTCGGATGGCGGGTTCAAGATAACGTTGTAGCTGATCATCCCCGCTGTAGCGGTCACCCACCGAGTGCAGGTTGCCAAGTATAATGGTCAGCAGGTTATTAAAATCATGGGCCAGTCCTCCCGCCATCTGACCCACGGCATTCATCCGTTGCGCTTCATTTAACTGCCGTTCGGCATCTTTCTCACTGGTGATATCGAAGGTCAGAATCAGAATACCATTAACCTTATTATCCGGATTAAAACAGGGGATCAGGGTGCGTTTACAGATCACCTGTCGTTGCTGTAGAGGTTCGGTATATTCGCCTGCCGTTTGTTGCCCCCTGAGGGCGGACTGAAGTTGCCACTGAATATGGTTGAAGCAGGTCTCTCCAATCGCCTGCTGCAGGGGCTTATTGATCATACTGGCCTTATCCTGATGGTATGTCTCGGCGAACACCCGATTGACAAACAGAATGTTCAGGCAGGTATCGAGATAGGCGATCTGTGCGGGCAGGGCGTCCAGAATCTGTCGCTGACGCTGTTCTGATTGTGCCAGCGCTTCCTTGGCACTGGCCATCGACTCTGAAGCGATGATCAGTTGCTGGTTTTTTTCGGCTAATGCATGGGTGCGTTGTTCTACCTTGCTGTCGAGATTTTTAATCGAGTCGCGCAGGCGTTCCACCATGGTGTCGAAGGTGTAAGCCAGCAGTCCCACCTCATCATCTCGGCGGATACCGCTTTTAGCCGATAGCTCACCTTCCGATACCCTGACCGCGGTATCTGCCAGTCGTTTGATCGGCTGGGTTATCCACTGACTGAATAGCAACATCAGCAGCAGTGCAACAAACAGTGCGATCACTGCGATAGTGATGATTCTTTCTGTCAGCAGTTCAGCGCTGCTGCGCAATTCATCGACATAGACCGATGAGCAGATATACCAGTCAAACCCCGGCAGATAACGCACCAGTGAGAGTTTTTCATAGCTGTAGTTGCCAGGGTCATCGGGCCGGTCCCATTTGTAATACAGTTCTTTACCGGTATCAGCGACCTGAATCAGATCTTCGGCGATAGAGTTGCCTGTCACCGGATTTGTCAGTTTGAGGAAGTTTTTACCTGCAATATTTGAGTTCGGGTGGATCAGCATATTGGTGCTGGCATCAAAAACAAACAGGTAGCCGGTGGAGGCGATTTTTATATCCCTGATACCTTCGCGCAGCTCAATCAGTGCTTCATTGCGGATCTGCTCGATATCCGCATCCAGGTCATCCAGATAAACCCCTGAGCCGATCACAAACCCTTTGTCGGGGAAGTTTTTAACAAATGAGACCTTATCCAGCGGCTTTTCGGAGTCGAGCCGGTTCCATTTGTACTGGTAGAAGCCCTCTCCCTGGCGTAATGCCAGATCGATGACTGCGCGAACCTCACTGTCACCCTCCTGGCTGTGCAGGGTCGCGGTATCTTTACCCTGATAGCGCGGGTCTGGATGCGATAGCAGGATGCCATGCTGATCGGCGATCCAGATATAGTCATTGTCGCCGTATTTAAAGCTTCTCAGCTGCTCGAAAGCAACCTGACGTGCCTGCTTTTCGCTGAGACCGTTACGACGCGCTTCGGCAACCGCACTGTCGAAGAATGAGTCGGCCAGATCAACTACGGTACGCAGACGCTTCTTATGGGATTCCAGTGCCTGGCTGCGGTATTTTTTGGTATCGGCGTACATCTTATTGGCAAGGGAAAAGACGCTGTTGAGGGCGATAGCGCTGGAATTGCGTTCAATCTCGAACACCTTTTTCTTAATCACCGGCACCGAATAAAAGTACACCGTGATAAAAATCATCGAGATGATTATCAGCAGAGTCACGAAGAAGCGTTGCATGAGTTTCGATCTGAAAAGCATAGTGCTGTCGTCTGTCACCGTACCATTATTATTGTTCTGTCATTCTATAGGAAATGTCAGGTCGCCATACTGGCTGTTACATTTCGTTATATTTCAGACAAATTGCGGCAATGATTATCGGTTTTACTGTTAGAAAATCACAGACTCAATACTGTGACCGATAACAATAAAAACGCTGGCCAGCAGCAATGGCCGGGAGAGAGTAAAGATGCCTTCTCTGTATCCACACAATTATTTCACAGCTGAGCTGAGCCGCTATGGATCGGCTACGGTGCTGTGTTGCTGGTTAATGCTCATCAGTTATCCCACCTTTTACTCTTGCGCCCACAGGCCGGGTGGTTCAGGTGTCGGCATCCCGACCTGACCAGCATACTCCCGTGAGGGAGCTTCCATTAAATACTTTTTTCAGATCGACTGGCCGGACCTGAGCATGTGAACCGGTCGAAAACAGGTACAGGAAAATACAATGTCTGAACATCATAATGTCTATAATCAGTCCCTCGATCAGAATGCGGCCAACTTCACGGCGCTGACGCCGCTGAGCTTTCTGGAACGCAGTGCTAAGGTTTATCCAAACCGTATTGCCACCGTTCATGGTGCGCAGCGCAGAACCTGGGCAGAAACCTATCAGCGCTGCTGTCGTCTGGCCAGTGCGCTGGTGCAGCGGGGGATCGGCAGTGGTGATACCGTATCCATTATCGCGCCTAACCTGCCTGAACATTTTGAATCTCATTTTGGCGTGCCGATGAGTGGCGCGGTGTTGAACTCGATCAATACCCGGCTGGATGCAGAAGCGATCGCCTTCGTCTTGCAGCATGCGGAATCCAAAGTCCTGATTACCGAGCGGGAGTTTTCCACTGTGGTGCGTAAAGCCCTGAAAATGATCGGTAAAAAAATCCTGGTGATCGATATCGATGATCCAACCTATGCTGAAGGCGAGCTGATCGGTGACCTGACCTATGATGCGTTTCTGGCGGAAGGGGATGACGAATTTACTGGCGTGAAGCCTGCAGATGAATGGGATGCGATCACCCTTAACTATACATCCGGCACTACCGGTGACCCTAAAGGAGTGGTGTATCATCATCGCGGAGCCTATCTCAATGCCGTGAGTAATATCGTCTCCTGGGATATGGGGCAACACCCGGTGTATCTCTGGACTCTGCCGATGTTCCACTGTAATGGCTGGTGTTTCCCTTGGTCGATTGCTGCCGCCGCCGGTACCAGTGTCAGCCTGCGTCATGTGCGGGCCGATATCATCTTTGAACAGATCAAAGAGCAGCAGGTGAACCATTTCTGTGGTGCACCTATTGTGTTGAATATGCTCAACTCAGCGCCTGCAGCGATGAAAGCGGGGATCGAACATCAGGTGAAAGTGATGACGGCGGGAGCGGCGCCACCCGCTTCAGTGATTCAGGGCATGGAGGAGCTGGGTTTTAAAGTGACCCATGTGTATGGCCTGACCGAAACCTATGGTCCATCGGTGGTGTGTGCCTGGCATGAGGAGTGGGATGAGTTCGATGAGGGGAAAAAATCCCGGCTGAAATCCCGACAGGGGGTGCGTGCACCGATGCTGGATGGTCTGATGGTGGCCGATCCCGATACTCTGGAGCCGGTGCCACAAGATGGCGAAACTATCGGTGAGATCTTTATGCAGGGTAATCTGGTGATGAAAGGTTACCTGAAAAATCCATCGACCACCGATGAAGCGTTTAAAGGTGGCTGGTTCCACTCTGGCGATCTGGCGGTATGGCATGCCGATGGTTATATCGAAATTAAAGACCGTTCCAAAGATGTGATTATCTCCGGTGGCGAGAATATCTCCAGTATCGAGGTTGAAGATGTGCTCTACCGGCATCCTAAAATTCAGGATGCGGCAGTGGTTGCCCGGCCGGATGAAAAGTGGGGCGAAACCCCCTGCGCATTTATTACCACAACCGAGGGCGAAACGGTCACCGAGCAGGAGATTATCGATTTCTGCCGGGCTAATATGGCGCACTTTAAAACCCCCAAACGGGTTGTTGTCGGGGATCTGCCGAAAACCTCAACCGGTAAAATCCAGAAGTTTATACTGCGGCAGAAGGCGAAAGAGCTGCAGTGAGTCCAGACTGGTAACTTGTGCGGAGAGGGTTCACTTCTTCGCCACTCAAAGTCAGGCGGAACAATAATAATGAAGATAGCCGTAATACTGACACCCGACGTCTTCGCAGATAACTGGTCTGCTGTGGGGCGTCAGGCGCAGGAGAGTATCACTGAAGCGTTAACACTGAAGCAGAGCGGGCGGGCTCATGAGGTCGTCGTTGTTTCAATCGGACAGCCTTTAAGTGAACCGGTGCGTACTGGGTTGCTGTTACAGGGGGTTGATTCGACGCAATTCAGCGCTTGTGACCGCAGCCCGGGGCCGATGGAACTGGCTGAACACTGTGTCGCAATCATTCAGTTGCTATCCCCTGATCTGATGTTTATCGGTCGTGGTGACAACGAGGGTCAGAGTCAGCTCGGCACCATGCTGGCCGAGCTGCTGGCGTTTCGGTTATCCCAGTCTGATCCGGTTAAAGACGCTCAGCTCTACCGCACTCTGGTTATTCGCGAAATTGGCAATGGGATGCATACGGTGCGGGTGTCGTTGCTGAATACGGCTTACAGCCACCCAGCTTCAGTGGCAAGCCCGGTTGTATTGCCGCAGAAGCCCCAGAGAGTAGGCCTGTTCACTCAACCGGCAGGTGGAAAACAGATCGGTTAACCTGTTCAGGTATATTAGCGGAAATAGTAAAAAGCGGTGTCTCAGCGTCGGATAATCGTGTTACAGGCTACCGACAAATTTTAGTATCGCTTGCCGTGATTCCCGCTTCAGATGAATATATTTCTGTCTGGCCTGTTCCGCTTCGCCGCCATGCCAGAGAATCGCTTCCTGGATATTACGTGCCCGGCCATCGTGCAAAAAATGGGTATGGCCATTAACGGTGCGGGTCATGCCGATCCCCCACAGTGGCGCGGTTCTCCATTCCTGAGCAGTGGCTTCGAAATCCGGTCCCCCCGACAAACCTTCACCCATGTCGTGTAACAGCAGATCGGTATAGGGACGAATCAACTGATTTTCCAATCGGGCAATTTCGTGTTCACCGGTTATTGCCCGGGATTTATGGCACTTCTCGCATCCGATTTTGTTAAACAGGGCGATACCCTGCTGCACCTGTGGGGTTTCCATATTACGCCGGTAGACCACACCGAGCAGCTGCAGGTAGGTGGTCAGGTCTTTTAACTGATCGGGCCGGAGCTCGAACTCTTTGCTATCGAAGGCGCGGAGACAGCTGAGTTGTTCTGGTTCGCAGTTCTGACGGGTTTTATGGACCTTACTCTGATCATCATAGCGATACAGAAAGAGCTCATTGTTGATCCCCATATCGTTAAAGGCTGCAGTGGCGGCCTGTTGGCGGATATCGAAGGCATTGGACTTCCAGGAAAAGCGGCCGATGGCTTTGCCTCCGCGTTCGAGGTCCCAGACATAGTTTGGGCGGCCAGAGATGCCATCACCGTCCAGATCATCCGGGTCTGCCCAATATAGCAGTGTACGTTCCGGAATGGCTTCCAGGAGGCCCAGGCCAAAGACCGGCGGTGCGAGGCGCAGAGTGATCTGTGTATCCGGCGGAAGCGCACCATAGGCCAGATCTTTTATCAGAAATTCAGGTTTGCGCAGGGAGTAAGACTCTCCATCAGGGAACGCGCCCTGAGTGTCATGCCATTTTATCCGCACACGGGCTTCAGGCTTTACCCCTTTTATCGCCCGGTCACTGATTTGCAGACCATAGCCCGGGGGGGACAACGGTTCACCATAGAGGCCGATGCCGGGGATAGAAACCCTGAGAAAACCGCCTTCAATCGGTTCATCTGGCCCAACCGGAGGTTGTGCTCTGCCATCAGCAGGATGACAGGCATCACAGGAGGCGTTGTTAAACAGAGGACCAAGACCGTCGCTAGCAGAGAAGGCCTGACCAAAGAGTTTGTCGCCCCGCTCAAATGCGGCTTCAAGTCCCGAAGAGAGGTTGGGGGCTGACTGTTCAAAAGCGCTGTTATCTGAGTGGAAGTGGGTCAGATCCCCAGCGCTGAAACTGTCTTTCTGGTGGCTCTGGCGATAGTTTATCCGGACTTCGCCATATCCATTATAGGGGCGCCATAATAGTTGGTAAGCCTGATAGCTCAGCAAGCTGATGGCTACCATCAGTGACACAAACGCAATAATGAATGTCGGGGGCGGTAACCGGGAAACTTTACTGTAGCGTGTTTTAGCCATCATCAGAATCAGTTACCGGTTATTCGCAGGGCCATCTGACGAGTGTCTGGTCAGATATAGGCGCAACGCTGACAGAAGCACCGCCACACTCACCAGCCAGTAACCGTAACCGAGTAACAATGTTGGATAGGTAGATTCTGTTTCAATCCAGACAGAAAAGAAAAAGTAAGCGTACCATGAACCGCCGGCAATCACGGGCCCCAGCCACATGGTGATCCAGCGGTTTTGCATGGCGATTGCATTGCTGACAATCACGCAGAAAATTGTCAGCCTCATCATAAACTCTGGATTATCTGTCCAGTAGATAAAGTTGTTAATGCGATAATTATAGATAAAGGTCGTCAATTCTGAGATCACAACCAGCACCATACCTATTCTCAGAACGGTATACACGATATGCATCATTCTGTTTTCGGCGGCAAGGGTGAAGCCCTTACTGACCACGTAGAAGTAGAACGTCATGGCGATAGTGGATGTGCCCAGACACAGTCCTACGGTCCAGATGCGAAATAACTGTGATAAATAGAGCAGTTGGAGTTCTGTCATGGGCGGTTTTTATTGAAAATAATGAGAATTATTATCATTAATGCATAATTAAAACAATAATATAAGCCATTTTTCTGACAGATTTAGAATGATTCTTTGAATGGTAGAATAAAAAAACCGGCAACTGCGAAGCAGCTGCCGGTGAGAATAATAAACTAAGAATGCAAAGCTCACAGACATGAGGCTGTGAGCTGGAGGGCGTTTATACGGTGTATATTCTGGCGGTTATGCGAGGCTGTGACGATAGCCTGAGCAGTCAGTCTTTTGACCTAATCGGACAGAAGTTAACACCTCAGGGTTAGCCTTTTGATTTGCGGTAAGTGCTGGGAGAGATGCCGGTCCAGTGTTTGAAAGCCCGGGTAAAGGCCGCGGCTTCGGCGAAACCCAGTCGTCTGGCGATCCTGGAAATTGGCAGGTTCGGCTGACTCAGAAGGTGAATCGCTTCGTCCCGTCGAACACCATCCTTGATCTCCTGAAAGCTGGTGCCCTCTTCATCCAGTTTACGCCGCAGGGTCCGGGAGGTGGTATGCAGCTGGCTGGCGATATCTTCCATACTGGTATCGACCATCGATTCGGCGTTTTCGAGGTAGTCCATCACCTTACGGGTATACACCGGGTAATAGGATTGTCGCTTAAACCAGTCCAGCGGGGCGCGCCGCAGATAACTGCTGAGATTCTGAACAGTCTGTACCACCGGCGCATTCATGATTGCCCGGTCAAAGGTCAGACTGTTATGGGGCTGGTCGAACACTGAAGGGCAGGGGAACATTAAACGGTATTCTTCGAAGTGGGCGGGCTTTGAATGACGAAAGCCAACCTGTTTCAGCGGAATCCGCTGGCCAATCAGCCAACTGGGAAAACGGTGCCATAGCAACAGCAGAAAATCGATCAGGGCGTGATCCGGATCTTTCTCCGGATGGGTCAGGTCCAGGGTGAAAATAACCCGGTCGTCCGTTTCAGTTATCGTCATGTGGGAGGCTGGCACCAGCAGGTTATAAAAATGAACCGCCTGGGTGAACACCTGCTGCAGATCGGTGCAATGGATCACCATACGGCACATCACTGCGAACACACCAAAACGACAGGGGGGGCTGGCAAGGCCAAGGTAGTCATCATCGCTATGCCGCAGGATCGACTGGACCAGGCGGCTAAGCTGCATCGGCGTGATGCGCACTTCATGGTTTCTTAACAGTTCACTGTTAAGCCCGGCCTCCCGTAACAGCTGCTGTTCATTCAGCCCGTTCGCGCGTGCACCTTTGAGCATCGCATTGGCAAAGTGAATCGAGATCGAGTGATGGTTATAGCTCATAAACGGGTACCAGAAACATTAAATGATTGTCCTATAATGGAGCTGTTTGTCCGATACTATCAGAAATATCCGAAATTAAATGGTTTGTTGTGTCCGAAAAAGTCAATTATAAGGCTTTTTTCGTTATTGTTGTCCTGGCTGACAACAGGCAAACTAGATCTCAATAAGAAACCGCAATCTAAAAGTGAGTGCTATGAAGATACTTGTTCCGGTAAAGCGTGTTATCGACTACAACGTTAAAGTACGGGTTAAGTCTGATAACAGTGATGTTGATCTGTCTAACGTCAAAATGGCCATGAATCCGTTCTGTGAAATCGCTGTAGAAGAAGCGGTTCGCTTGAAAGAGGCGGGTGTTGCCAGCGAAATTATTGCGGTATCCATCGGCGATAAAGCCTGCCAGGAGCAGATCCGCACCGCCCTGGCGCTGGGTGCTGACCGTGGCATCCAGATCGAAACTGAATCAGCTCCCGATGCATTGTCTGCTGCTAAACTACTCAAAGCCGTGGTACAGGCAGAACAGCCACAGCTGGTCATTATGGGTAAGCAATCTATCGATTCAGACAACAACCAGACCGGCCAGATGCTGGCGGCTCTGCTGGATTATCCTCAGGCAACTTTCGCCTCTGAGGTGAAGGTTGAGGGCGATAAGGTGCAGGTAACCCGCGAAATCGATGGTGGTTTACAGACTCTGGAGCTGGATCTGCCCGCAGTCATCACCACTGACCTGCGACTCAACGAACCCCGTTATGCATCTCTGCCTAACATCATGAAAGCCAAGCGTAAGCCGCTGGATGTGAAAACCCCGGCGGATCTGGGGGTTGAAGTGGGTAATAAAGTCACCCTGGTGGCGGTCAACCCACCGGCCGAGCGTCAGGCGGGAATCAAGGTGGCATCTGTCAGCGAGCTGGTGGATAAACTGAAAAACGAAGCAAAAGTAGTTTGAGGAGCGGGCAGATGACAATTCTGGTAATAGCTGAACACGATAACCAGGCACTGAAGCCTGCAACACTGAACACGCTGGCGGCTGCACAACAGATCGGCGGTGATATTGAACTGCTGGTGGCGGGGCATAACTGCCAGGCGGTTGCCGATGCAGCGACTGCGATCCCCTCTGTTGCAAAGGTGCTGCTGGCAGACAACGCCGCCTATGAGCATCAACTGGCGGAAAATATTGCTAAGCTGATCGTTGCACTGGTCAGCGGTCACAGCCATATCCTGGCACCTGCGACCACCAGTGGTAAGAACTATCTGCCACGGGTTGCTGCACTGCTGGATGTCAATCAGTTGTCCGATGTGATCGCCGTTGAATCTGCAGATACGTTCCAGCGTCCGATCTATGCCGGTAACGCAATCGCAACGGTTAAAACTGACGATACCGTTAAGCTGCTGACTATTCGTGGTACTGCATTTGATGCGGTGGCTGCCGAGGGTGGCAGCGCTGCGATTGAAGCGGTGTCTGAGGTGTGTGATGCCGGGACATCCCGTTTTGTTGGCGAAGAGCTGGCGAAGTCTGATCGTCCTGAGCTGACCGCAGCATCGATTATCGTCTCCGGTGGCCGGGGTATGGGTAACGGTGACAATTTCGAAATGCTCTATGGTCTGGCCGATAAGCTGGGCGCGGCTGTCGGTGCTTCACGGGCTGCAGTAGATGCAGGCTTTGTACCTAATGATATGCAGGTAGGCCAGACCGGTAAGGTGGTAGCCCCTGATCTTTATATTGCGGTGGGTATCTCCGGTGCGATTCAGCATCTGGCAGGGATGAAGGATTCGAAAGTCATTGTGGCTATCAATAAGGATGAAGAAGCGCCGATCTTCTCCGTTGCGGATTACGGGCTGGTCGCAGACCTGTTTGATGCGGTTCCTGAACTGTCTGGCCAGATCTAAAAAGTAAATTACAGGTAAAGACCATGAGTGACTACAAGCACCCCCTTACAGATGCCGAGTTTGTTCTGAATGAGCTGGTACAGTTCGATCAGTTGTGTGCTGATGCCGGACTCGAAGATATCAACAGTGAACTGGCGTCGGTTATCCTGACTGAAGCGGGTAAGCTGGGTTCCGGCATGCTGGCCCCTCTGAATCGTACCGGTGATCTGAATCATCCGGTACTGGGTGACAGCGGCGTACAGCAGACCGAAGGCTTTGCTGAAGCCTATAAGGAGTATGTTGAGGGGGGCTGGGCCACGCTGACTGCTGCTGAAGAGTTTGGCGGACAGAACCTGCCTAACGTGCTGGGCACCGCAGTTAATGAGGTTTGGCAGACCGCTAACCTGTCGTTTGCTCTTTGCCCGCTGCTGAGTCAGGGAGCGATCGAGTCGATCAGTCACCACGGCAGCGATGAGCTGAAACAGCATTACCTGCCAAAACTGGTCAGCGGTGAGTGGACCGGTACCATGAACCTCACCGAATCCGATGCGGGGACCGATCTGGCGGCCGTTAAGACTAAAGCGGTGCCTAACGGTGACCACTATCTGATCACCGGGCAGAAGATCTTTATCACCTGGGGTGACCATCAGATGACCGATAATATCCTGCATCTGGTGCTGGCTCGTCTGCCGGACGCCCCCGCGGGTGTGAAAGGTATTTCACTGTTTATCGTGCCCAAATTCCTGCTGGATGAGAACGGCAATCCTGGTGAGCGCAACGACGCCCATGCGGTCTCTCTGGAACATAAACTGGGTATCCACGGCAGTCCGACCTGCGTTATGAGCTTTGGCGATAATGGCGGTGCAGTGGGTTATCTGGTCGGCGAGGAGAACAAAGGCCTGGCCTATATGTTCACCATGATGAACCATGCCCGTCAGGGGGTGGGTCTGCAGGGACTGGCGGTCTCTGAAGCGGCTTATCAGCATGCATTGCAGTATGCAAAAGACCGGATTCAGGGCACCAATAAAGATGGCAGCCGCTATCCGATTATCCGTTTCCCCGATGTTCGTCGCATGCTGATGACCATGAAGTCCGGTACCGAAGCGATGCGGGCTCTCTGTCTGGTGGCCGCCGCCGAAGCCGACCGCGACAATGCTGCGCGGATTGAATTGCTGACGCCCATCGTTAAAGGCTGGGTGACGGAATTTGCTCAGGAACTCACCTATCTGGGGGTGCAGATTCATGGCGGAATGGGCTTTATCGAAGAGACCGGCGCGGCACAGTTCTACCGTGATGCCCGGATTCTCACCATCTATGAAGGCACCACCGGGATCCAGGCGCTGGACCTGGTGGGACGTAAAACGCTGGTCAATGGCGGTGAATCCCTGCAAGCTCTGTTGGATGAGATGACCGCTGATATCGCCCAGTTTGAATCCCTGGGTGGTCAGTTCACCCTGGCAGCGCAACAGTGCCGCAGATCACTCGATAATGGTATTGCAGCCCGTCAGTGGTTGCTGGATAGTGCAGCGGATAAGAATGCCCCTGGCAGTGCCTGCGTTAACTTTATGATGCTGTTTGGTTTCCTCTGTGGTGGCTGGCTGATGGCGAAAAGTGCTATGCGGGCACAGGCTAAGCTTGACGCAGGTGAAGGTAATCCTGAATTCCTGCAAGCTAAGCTGGCAACTGCCCGGTTCTTCTGTGAACATATGCTGCCCCGTACCCAGTCCTGCCTTGCCTCTGTGATGGCCGGCAGTGACAGCATAATGCAACTGGATGAAGAGCAGTTTTAGTAGCGCAAAACGACGAGGATAAAAACAATGCAAAGAGAATCGATGGAATTCGATGTAGTGATTGTCGGTGCCGGTCCCGCCGGACTGTCCACTGCATGTCGTTTGATGCAACAGGCAAATGACGCAGGCCAGGAACTGATGGTCTGCGTGGTTGAAAAAGGAGCCGAGGTTGGCGGACATATTCTCTCCGGTGCGGTGGTTGAACCCCGCGCCCTGGATGAGCTGTTCCCCGAGTGGAAAGCGCAGGGCGCGCCACTGAAAACTGAGGTCACTGAAGATCAGATCTACCTGCTGAAAAGCGGCGAGAAAGCGACCAAAATCCCCAACGGCTTTGTGCCCAAAACCATGCACAACCATGGCAACTATATTGCCAGTGTCGGCAATCTGTGCCGCTGGCTGGCAGAGCAGGCGGAACAACTGGGGGTCGAGATTTTCCCCGGCTTCCCCGCGTCACACATTATCTACGGCGATGATGGCCGGGTGGCCGGTATCGGTACCGGCGATATGGGGCTGGATGAAAATGGCGAGCAGAAAGACAGCTATATGCCGGGTATGGACCTGCTGGCGAAATACACCATCTTCACCGAAGGGTGCCGCGGCCATCTGGGCAAAGAGTTGATCGCTAAATTTGAACTGGATAAAGACGCCGATGCCCAGCACTACGGCATCGGTATTAAAGAGTTATGGGATGTGCCCGCCGATCAGCATCAGCCGGGTCTGGTGCTGCACGGTGCCGGCTGGCCGCTGAGCGACGCCGGTGCCAGCGGTGGTTTCTTCCTCTATCACGCGGAAGATAATCAGGTGGTAGTGGGGCTGATCACCGATCTTAACTACGATAATCCGCACCTGAGCCCGTTTGACGAGTTCCAGCGGATGAAACATCACCCGCTGATCTCCCAATATCTGCAAGGCGGCAAACGGGTCTCCTACGGTGCCCGGGCGATCACCAAAGGTGGCTTTAATGCCCTGCCGAAGATGACCATGCCCGGCGCACTGCTGTTAGGTTGTGACGCAGGCACGCTGAACTTCGCCAAGATCAAAGGTACACACACCGCGATGAAGTCCGGTATGGTCGCTGCCGAAACGATCTTTGCCGCACTGACCGGGGGTGATGAAGGTGGTAATGATCTGACCGCATACGGCGAAAACTTCAAAAACTCCTGGGTTTATGACGAGCTGTACAGCAGCCGCAACTTCGGTCCGGCGCTGCACAAATACGGCACCATGATCGGTGGCGCCCTGAACTTTATCGATCAGAACATCTTCAGCCTGCCGTTTACCATCCGCGATAACCATGCGGATTACGCCCAACTGAAGCCTGCATCTGAATGTGCGGCAATAAGTTATCCGAAACCGGATGGTGTACTCAGTTTTGACAAGCCCTCCTCGGTGTTTATCTCCAACACCAACCATGAGGAAAACCAGCCCTGTCACCTGAAACTGAAAGACAGCAGTATACCGCTGATGCAGAACCTGCCGAAGTTCAACGAACCGGCGCAGCGCTACTGTCCAGCAGGCGTATACGAAGTCCTGGAAAACGATGCGGGAGAGAAAGTCTTCCAGATCAACAGCCAGAACTGCGTGCACTGTAAAACCTGTGATATCAAAGACCCGGCCCAGAATATTACCTGGGTGGCGCCGGAGGGCGGCGGTGGGCCGAACTACCCCAACATGTAAAAAACGAACAACGCGCCTCAGGGCGCGTTTTTTACATATCAGGGTAGTCAGAACGCGACTTCGTCGCTCGCTAGATCGGTGCTACGCACCTGGCTAGACGTTGCTGCGCAACTTGCGAGTGGCTAGGAGCCGCTACGCGGCCTGGGGCTCGAATACCCGTGTAGGAGCGCCTTCCAGGCGCGAAAGGAATAAACAAGGGGCTGATTTAGTAAAATAAATCTGTCCCCTTTTTAGCCCCTGACGGTGTATCGCCAGATATTCCAGATAAGCAGTGGTAGCCTGCTGATTTAATGTACCGGGATGAACCCGGTTGTGGTAGCGAATAAAATCCAGAATCCAATGTACATAGGTTTGTTTTGTGCGCTTACTCTAATTGCGGGCACGTGAAAGGTGAACTCATCCTGTACATTCTTTTACTGTGTTTATGAACAGTATTTCATGACACATAAATCTATGCAAATATTGAAATACTCAGGGAGAAACACCCGCCACTTCAGGGATTATGAATGCAAATCACTCTTATTAATGGTCATTTTGTCGTATTTCTGCAGATATACGACAAAGTGTCGTGTTTTCCCAAAGTCGAATCTTTATATAAATCATTAAAATTCAGATGGTTGGATGGTATTTATAATCTAATTAGAAACTGTGATATACGACAACTTGTCGTATTTCTCCAAAACCGTTGTCGTATATTTAGCTGTTAGGCGAAAGAAGCCCATGTCAAGAATCTATTTCCTCATTGGTTTTGTACTTCTACTGTCAGGATGTGCATCGACGGTAGAGGTAGTTATGAAGGACGCAAGAATAATTGAAACAAGCAATAAGAAACTGGGGAGGTCGCATTCCTTGGAGCTTGCGGAGAAAGAATTCAAGGCGGTTAAGTTTAATATCGAAAGCGAAAAAGAGCTTTATAATTTCTTTGTTGCTGAAAGAAACAGGCCAATTCAAATATTTTGCAAAGCAACTGGCGCAACTAGAGAGGGCGACTTCAAGAACATTGGATATGGCCCATTCTACGGAAAGAGAGACATTTCCCGCATCTTTTCAGAAAAGCCTAAAAGTATTATTTTGAAGCCAAACGCCGAGAATGGAAAATATGCTTATAGTGTTATCGCCTTCCTGAAACTGGAGGCTGGTTATACTCAGCTACATTACGGTATTCCAGAAACCGCGCTCAAATTAACAGAAGAGTCGTTTGAGGGTTTAAGTTGCTATCTTAATGGTCTTACGTATCCACCGCTTTTACCGCCGCAATCTAATACATTTGGAATCAATACGCGGGAGTTCGAAATCAGAGTTAATGAGTACAATAAGTCGCAGTAATGAATCTAAGTCGCCTAACCATGCCATGCACTCGGACCCTTCACTCGCTGCGCTCACTCAGGGCCGGTGATGGCTGGCGTTATGAGCCTTCAATGAAATATCTATCATTAATGTTGCTCCTCATCTCAAATATCAGCTTTGCTTGTATTGTTGGCCCTCTGAGCATTGAGCCTAAACCAGAATTGGGATTTAACTTTAAGGAAGAACAATCGGATCAATGTAGAAATTGCAGCATGATTTCAATTGATTCTCCAAAGGAATATGATAGTCGCCCTGCGTCACATGCAATTTTTTCTGTCTTTAAAAATGGTGAGCTAGTATCTAAAGCTGTCACTTCTTTTGAAGAAGAATCAAAAAACGCAGAATTTGTTGGTATTGTAAGTAAAGAAAAAGGGTTCAGCTACGAGGTCAGTATTGAATACGGTACCGGTCTTTGCATGGGGTATAAGTTTGTTTTCAGTGGCTCCGAAAATGGCTCATAACAAAGCCATCTTGCCTCGCACCAGCAAGCTGGTTCTGGCCCTTCGTTTCGGTGCTTCGCGCCTACTCTACGGCCGCAAATGGTGGCGTTAAATAAACTAGCGGATTTTCAAATCTCAATAAGGATCACATGAAAACTTTTTCTCTAATATTTATATTAATCTTAGCTTTTCCAGTACAAGCTACAAATGATTTTGAAAGAAAAAATAAGGCCCCCATTGAGTCTTATATCCTAGCTATAGATGGCATTTCTCATGAAGTTATTCTCAATAATCTTGAGGAAATACAAATAGAGAATAAAAAACACGTTCTAAAGTTAATTAAAAGTAACACTAGAGTTTTTGATTTTGCAGGTGCTTTCTTTGAGTTTGATGCAAAAATGTACTTTTCGTACGAGGAGATATCCCCAGGTGTTGATCACTGGTCATTAGACGGAAATAATGCAGCTATAATAGTTCAGAAATATTCGGATAAGGTGGATTTTGATGAATTAACCGAGGCTCTTAATGCTCAGTATAGTCAAATGAAAGCAGAAATTAAAATGTCAGAAACTGAGCTTGTTGTTGATAGTAAGCTTAAGAAGGGTAGAAAGCTTGATATTGATTTAGGTGAAATTAAAATAGAGCAACATATATTTTACTTTAGTAACAAGCAATCGTGTGTCCTTATTATTCTACAAGATACTCCATTAGATTCAGGTGATAATAGCCTTGAGTTCGAAAGAATAAAAAAGCTAATGCAAGCTACATTATCGGTGAATATTTAATATAACAAGCCGTTCAAAAAAGTAGCTAGCGAGTAGCTAGGGTCAGGTCTTGCGAGTAGCTAGGGTCAGGTCTTGCATTTTGCAGGGGTAAGGAAATAGGATTAAGTTCTTGTGCAAAATTCAAGACCTGACCCTTTAGATTCAGTTATATCTCGTTCCCATGCTTCTGCGTGGGAATGCATATAGTAATTAATTTCACCAAACCCTCTTAATCGCACTGAAACCTGCTCCATCACTCTTGCCGTTAAGAAGGCTTTGCGAGCCACGGTTCTTATCATCCGAACTACGAGCGACGCTGATCAATTCTCAATTTCATATTCTATGAGCCCTGTAAAGAAAAACAAAATAGCTTGTTGACAAACTAGGGCGATCGACCTAGATTAAAAATAGGGCGGGTGACCTAATTTTAAGATTTTAATTATTGATACTCCCAAGGGAGGCAATGAACACTGATCTGTTTGATGCCTTTCAGCTCGGCGGTCTGATATTGGCAAATCCTATAGTGATGGCACCGATGACCAGAAAGCGACCCGGTGCTCAGGAACAGGTTGTGTAAAGAGGTAGTGTAAAGAGGAAGTGCGATGGGACATGGTGAGAAGCGTCATCAGATTATAGAGGCCGCCGATAACTTATTTTATCGGCAGGGGTTCGAGCATACCTCGTTTGCAGACATATCCACTCTGGTGAATATTTCGCGCGGGAATCTATACCATCATTTCAAGACCAAGGATGACATCCTTGATGCTGTCATCAAAGTCCGCCTGGACAGGACGCAACAGATGCTGACGGATTGGGAAGAGCAGGCGGCAACCCCGGAAGACCGCATCAAATGTTATATCAATATCCTTCTGACAAACTGGCCAATGATCAGGGACTACGGTTGTCCGGTCGGTACATTGTGCACGGAACTCGCCAAGTTGAACCACGCCTCAAAAGCTGAGGCCAATAAAGTTTTCACACTCTTCAGAGTATGGCTGAAAGCTCAGTTTACTCAGCTTGGATATACACAGAATGCCGATTCACTGGCTATGCACGTACTCTCCTGGAGTCAGGGGGTTGCGACCCTGGGTAATGCTTTTGATGATTTGCAATATGTCAGACAGGAAGTGAAAAAGATGGAGGACTGGCTTGATGATCTGTCCGTCAGAACAAAACAGTCCAGATGAATTACTAGCGACACAGAAAAGGGAGCAGATATGTTTGTTGTACTTTTAAAATTTTCCGACAAAAAATCTCTGGCTGGAGATCATATGGCTGGTCACAATCTATGGATTAAACAAGGCTTCGAAGAGGGTGTTTTTCTGTTGGCTGGTAGCCTTCAACCTAATCTGGGTGGTTCTGTTATCGCGCACAACACCTCACTATCGGAGCTACAAGCAAGAGTAAACAACGATCCTTTCGTTGCGGAAAATATTGTTAATGCTGAAATAATCGAAATTGATCCCAAAAAAGCGGATAGCCGTCTGAATTTTCTGATTGAGTAAGAACGATGAGTAAAATAATAAAAGGTCCAGATGGTAAGGCGCGTTGTAGCTGGTGTAGTCAGGCCCCGGAATTCGTTGACTATCACGACATAGAGTGGGGTTATCCAGTAGATGACGATTATCGCCTATTTGAAAAACTATGCCTGGAAAGCTTTCAGTCCGGTTTGAGTTGGCGAACAATCCTCGCTAAGCGTGAGAATTTTCGGGCAGCCTTTCATAACTTTGATTTTGAAATAATCGCGTGTTTTACAGAGAAAGATATAGATCAGTTACTTCAGGATAAAGGGATTGTCCGCCATCGGGGTAAAATTGAGGCCGTTATCAACAATGCAAAGCGAGCAAAAGAACTGATAAAAGAGGAAGGTTCATTAGCCGCTTTCTTCTGGCGTTATGAACCCGACCAGCATAATCTTGCTGAGCCACAAACGGTCTCTACTTGCGAAGAATCAGTTGCTTTATCGAAGGATCTAAAGAAAAAAGGCTGGAAATTTGTCGGCCCAACCACGGTTTATGCTTTTATGCAGGCGATGGGGCTAATTAATGACCATGCAAAAGGTTGTGTGGGCAGATCAAAAGCAGAGAGCGCCAGAAAGAAGTTTAAAAGACCATGATTTTCTTAACAAAGCGCTGGCTCGGACGCGAACTACGCTGCCTTTCTTACTTACCGTTTCAACGTTTAGAAATTAAAGGGGCCAGAGTAATCAATTTCACCAAACCCTCTTAATCGCACGGAAATATGTTCCATAACTTCTGCCATTAAGAAGGCTTTCCGAGAGACGAGTAAGCCGTGAACCGGCGTTCGAGCCACGAGCTACGCCGCTGCTTTTCCTAGCAAGCGACGCAGTCGCGTCTAACCACTAGCAAGTCACGCAGTGACGTCTAGCCGCTTTAATTCTTATCTGGCAGTTCGCCTGTTTCTTTGTAATGGCGGAAGTCACTTTCCAGTGCGCTGAGCTCGGCCTCTGACAGCTGTTGCTTAAGCAGCGATCCTTTGAATATTTCCATTATTCAGTGAACGTCTTCATCTCTTCATCTGTAGCCTCCTGCAACAGTTGATTGCCTTGTTCAGCGATCTCTTCCAGACGGACAGACGCTGGTCTGAAGCTGGCTTTAAATCCTCGCTGTTGCTGCTCAAGCGCGTTTACCAACTTTTCAAACAGTTCAGCATTTACCATATATCCTTGAGGGATATTGTTTGAGAGTACGGCTACAGGCTCGTCGATAAAAAACTGTGCCGGGTTTTTTCGCAGCTCAGTAATGCTGACGGTTTGCTGGGCTAGAATGGCATGTGTTGCGTTAGCCATTATAAGTGCTCCTATATACTGAATGTACTATATGGTGTACATAATTATGTACTTTAAGGTCTTCAGTATAGTCTGAAGCTCGTACCTTGTCAGTTGCTGTTTGTAAAAACCGCTTGAAATGGGGCTGCGAACCACCGCCACGCCGCTGCTTTTCCTGGCAGGAGACGCAGTCGCGTCTAACCACTCGCAGTCACACAGTGACATTTAGCGACTGCTTTTTATTTCTTTTTAAATATCTTTCGGAATAATGCGCCAATTCCGACAATGAATAGTACACCAAACTTTTTCAGGAAAATGAGTGCGGCAGCAATTAATCCCGTTTTAGCGATGACTTTGCCTGCGACCAGTGCGCCGATACCGTAGGCTGCAACTTTATCGATGCTGGGGTCGAAGTCCTCATAGCGGGAGCCCTGATTAAATTCGGTCATGTTTAATACGGTCTGGAGGTTTGAGTCAATCAGGCTTTTTTGATCCATGCCGGCGATAAAGTTGAGAACAAGTACGCCTTTTCTGCCAAGTACGCGGATATTGTAATTGAGGGTATGCAGTTCTTGTGAGCCAAACTTTATCTCTTTCGCCCAATAGAGCTTGTTCGATGTCTTGTCGTAGTAAGGGGGCGAAGCCCAGCCAATCAGTTCGATAGGCTCGTATCCTTCGGCGACTCGTTGTTTACTGGCTTCTTGAGCGTCTTGTTTCATCTGCTCTAATAGTTCGTTGTAATCAAGATCATCAGCATTCTCGTCTGAAACATAGCCGTCCTCTTCATACTCAATCGTAACCCCCCAGGAATTGTCATCATAAGGTGTGGTATCAGAGGGAAGCAGCATACCAAGAGTCTCAGAACCTGTGCCTGGAAGATTTCCCCATACATCTACCAGAACTTTTTCAGAATCTTCGGGTGATAAATAATAAAAACTACTAGGCACGTCCAGAGAGGCGGCGCCATTTGGCAAAGCGACTTTGCCGGTTTGTTTATTGAGGGAGTCCAGAAGTTTTCTGGCTTCGAGGATGTACTGCTGCTGTTCAGGCGTTAATTGCTGCTCTTCCGCACGGAGAGGGAGTGAGATCAGCAGACAGAGAGTGATTAAAAAAATCCCTATTTTTTTCATTAAACTTCCACCTTATTGCATGAAGGTAAGGTATTCGCAGTATTTGAAAACTGTGACTTTTAGCAGAAAAGGCTAAGAGATAGCTACTACATTCTCGTCCACTGAAAATACGTAAACCATGTGATAGGTTGTGTGGCGTTACCACGGGTTTCCATCTGTTTTGATAGTGTCAAAAACCGCAGCCATTCTCAACATAAAAATGAGGGTTATTACCCAGTTTGGGATTTGTTTATAAACGTAAGGTTCCTCAATATTCCTTTCAGAAACAGGCGTTCTGAGAAAAAGGTATCTGAAATCTACATCTAGGGAAACTACAAACAAGTCCTTTTTACTTCTCTACAGACCGCATAGATAGGAAGGTAGTAATTCAATTACTGGACTTATTCGCACCTTCCCTGGAAAGCCAACCTACTCAAATCGATGATGGGCTAATTTTGTTTGCGTATTGGCTGGAGCAGTAAGTATTTAAAGATTTTAGGTTTAAAATGGTCTTTTTTCTATAATTCCGTTGTTTTTATAATGCATTACTGGATTAATAGCTAAGTTTAGAATATCTCGGTTGAGGAAGAGATATAGCCACGGATTAAAGGGTTGGCCATCTATATCAATTGTAGATGCATCTAAATTATATTTAGACAAAATGTCTCTTATTTTTTTATCTAAAGAGAAAAAAGTATTTAGATGCTTTATTCGCTCATTGTTAGAAGAAAAAAACAGAGCAGATATTGCACAGTTATCAAGAATTTTATTTTGAATTTTTGTGCTAAGATATGAATCATATTCATTTACCTTATCTAGCTTAAATTCATTAGAATAGACATTTTTAAATCTTGAAGTATTAACTATTGGCTTAAAAGCAGAGCCTTCAGTAAAAAAACCTAAAGACTGGTAGACGCTTTTTGGGTCAAGGCACAAGTTTTCGAAAGAAACAAACATTACTTTAGGATTGTCTCTCTCTGCAATAGCTCCTGCAAAATAACGATTATAACGTGAAGAATATGCAGGTAACTTTGAATTTATAATTTCTTCCAGAGACAAACCCTCTGAATCTTTAGCCCGTTTTGCCCACGATGTAAAAATGGATCTTGGATCACGAGTAATTATAATGGCTTTATCTATGAAAGGTGCTCTGCTTAAGCACTTACCAATATCCCTCATATAGATAGGCGTTTTATCAAAGAATTTATTTGCCTTCTTATCAAGGCCAGATCCTTTTAAAATATTATGATAAAAATCAACAAAGCTATCATTTTTTGGAATGTAAGAATTGATTTCAAATTCTAGCTTCCATCCGCTCTTTATCATATTTGAATAGGGTTTGAAATCAATAAAATGGCTAGGTTTTTCACACATCAATACTCCACATTCAAACCCGGATTCATAGCCATTACTTCTAAAAATCTCGGATAATAGTGTTGTTCCTCCACGCTCATAACCACATAGAATAACGGAGGGATAGTTTTTATTTTGAGACATTTTTCTTCCAATGAACTTCTAAGTATTGCCACTGCACTATTTTTTATGATAACTTTTTTAAAGTTGTCTTTTGCTTATCATGCCCACGTAGAAATGTTTATGTTATTTGATCATTCTTGGCTGAGTCATGGATTTTATTTTTTATAGTGACAAAAAATGCCACTGATCTCAATAGGAGTGTGGTCTTTATTGCTCAAATAGGTATTTTGAAATAATAAAGCAAGAAACAAAGGTTTGGGAGAACGTGAGAACTCCAATATTTAAGGAATTCTCTTTTGAATTTCGTAAAGCAAGCGACGCAGTCGCGTCTAACCACTAGCAAGTCGCGAAGCGACGTCTAGCGACTGCTTTTTCTAGCCGCTGATTTTAAACGCGAGCTCTATGGCTACATAGAGTAGTAGCAACGCCATAGCGTTGTTGAGCCATCGGAAATAGCGGGGCTGGCTGATCAGTTTACTCAGTCGTACACCCATGAACAGGTAGCTACCCGGTGCGCCAAAGGCTAACCCCGCCAGCAGTAATGACCAGAGAAGGATGGATACACCGGAAATATATGCGGCTGGAAACTGTACGGTGACGATAGGTAAGATGGCGATAAAGGCTTTGGGGTTGAGTAACTGCAGCATGAGGCCGGAACGGAATCCTGTTCTTCTGGGGCCGGGTTGAGCCTTATCAGCGCTGATCTTATCGGTGATCTGTTGACTACCACGGGCGATTTTATAGGCCAGATAGGCGATATAACAACTACCCAGCAGACCTATGACGAGCTGAGAGTCAGGTGTAATCAGCCAGGCACCGGTATAACCAAAAAGCAGAAACAGTATCAGCATGGCGCACGCTACGCCCATACAGAAGCGCAGTGTATTTTTGATTTCACCGTTGAGACCTGCATTCAGGCTGAGCAGGTTTGCCGGGCCAGGGGTGTACATAATGCCAAAGGCATACAGGAGGATCTCAACCATGGTGGTTACCCTGATAAATTAAGTGATTGGGATTAATGTTGCGGAGAGGTCCGCTATCTCTGTCTAAGAGATAAGAAAGTGCTTCTGATATTGACGCGGGGTCATACCAAACACCGGCTTAAAGCGCCTGTTGAGATGGCTCAGGTCGCTGAAACCGAAGTCAAAAACGACATCTTCCAGCACGCAACCTGCCTCTAAAGCCTGCCTGGCGCGGTTTATCCGGCAGTTTAGAATGTATTGGTGAGGCGTAATGCCAAACTGCTGCCGAAACATGCGGATGAAATGATATTTCGACAGACTGACCTGGTTGCTGATCTCATCGAGAGTGATATCTGCCCCAATATTCTCATGAATATAGTTTTGTGCCTTTAATAGCAGAGTGTCATTTTTGTTCGATTGACGTTCTGGCAGAAGGTCTCCTTGTCGCTGGGCAATCCTTTCTGACATCTGATACAACAGATTCTCTAACTGCAATTTATCGTTGGCATTATTCTCAATATGTGCGGCTATATTGAGAATAAAGTGTCGTAACTGAGGGTCATCCAACAGGGTGTCTTTAATCTGATAATCCTGACACTGTTTAACCCCAGCGCTACCCAGCATCGGTTCTAACTGACTGGGGTGAATATAGATCATCCGGTATTGTAAGGCGTTGTCGTCACCCGAGTGGCCATCATGAAACTGCCCCGGATTGAATATAATAATGTTACCCGGGTGGCTTTTATGAAACTCACCGTTGGAGAAAAAGTCCTGTCGACCCGCCTGCGTTACGCCAAAAGAATACTCCTCATGGGCGTGCTTGCCATAGGAGAAATCATGCATAGTCGCCTGTAATGCTGTCACCTGATCAAGGTGCTGGCTTTTGACAAACTGAAACTGGTTTTCGAACTTCATCTTCACTCACCGTCTGCAGGGTTTAGACGTTACTGACTAAGAGTCATTCTAGGATATAGCCGAGTGTTTTACTTGGATGAAATTGCGCATTTACGGTTGGGAAATGATGTTCTGCGGTTGAGGCAACTTTTGAATATTCGCTGAACAGGTAACAAGCAAGCCGGGAACCGGCGTTCGAACCACGAGCTACGTTGAGGATTTTTCTAGCAAGCGACGCAGTCGCGTCTAACCACTAGCAAGTCACGCAGTGACATTCTAGCGACTGCTTGTACGGAAGTAATGTCAGTCGGGCACTACGAAAAATCCAACACTGCCGGGGGGACGATGATGGAGTTCGCAAAGCGGGCTTTGTCAGGCCCGACTGACGGTTGCATATTTACAAAAGTGGGGTCGATTAACAAGCAGATCTGATAAGCCATTACCCATTTTGGGTAATGGCTGTATAAGCAACATGGTTCAGGTTCAGTCTTTCAGTCAGCGAGCCGACTGATCAATCTCCGTTAGTTAAGAGAGGGGATTGTTCAGAGGCCGATAACAGCTGCTTTAGTCTGTTTTATCTGTCGCCAGCGGTGTCTGATAACTTGGGGCTAAAAACCCTTCATCAGCCGTGTATAGCTATCGATCCGGTCTGCCTGGCTATGGGTTACCGCAACCGTGGCAATCTCGTCACAATCAAACGTTTTAGCCAGTTGATGGATCTCTTCGGCGCACTGCTCTGGAGTGCCCACGGTATAGCCATTGAGGATATGGTTATAGGCTGCCTGATGGGCAGAGGGGAGGGTGCGGTAGCGGTCCTGTACCTCAGACGGCGTCAGGAAGGCTTCACGGATCCCCAGTTGCGCGGCCAGTTTACGATACACCGCGGTACCCGCCCGCAGTTTTGCTTCCGCTTCGGTATCTGCACAGATACAGGCGATCGCCAGCATTCTGTTTGGCGTGCCGGAATGTTCTGCCCGTTTCCACTGTTCCAGATATTCGGTGAAGATTGATGGGTGGCAGTTATCCGGATCGATAAAGCGGGCCAGGGCGATGTTATACCCCAGCTGTCCTGCCAGACCGGCGCTGCCTCCGCTGGAACCCAGCATCCATAACTCTGCTTGGGGGCTGGCGTCAGGCAGGACGTTTATCTGGCCGAATGGTGTGTTTTGCGGCAGGTTACCCTGCATAAACCCTTTCAGCAGCAGTGCCTGATCGGCATACAGGTCACCATGATGGGGCTGATGGGGGAAGGCCAGTGCCTGAGAGGTGAGACCGGTGCCGCCGGGCGCCCTGCCAATACCCAGATCGATACGGCCGGGAAACAGGGTGGCTAACATCTTGAAGCACTCGGCCACTTTTAACGGGCTGTAGTGGCTGAGCATGACGCCACCACTGCCGACCCGGATATTTTTGGTGGCACTGGCAATCGCAGTGGCCATGATCTCCGGGCAGGGGTTGGCAAAGTGGATGCTGTCGTGATGTTCCGCCACCCAGTAACGGTAATAGCCCAGCTCATCGCAGATTTTTGCCAGCTCAATAGTTAGCTGCGGCGCTTCGATCGCTGGGTGGGAACCCTGGACCGGGGATTGATCCACCACTGACAGTTTGATGCTCATTTTTATCTCCTGAATTTATTAATATGTTAACTACTATGTCTGGAGAGTTCAATGGCAGCGGCTCTGCATTGTGCTGCTATAGGGGAGGAGCCCGGTCTTCGGACGAAGCCCGGACCGGGCCGGACTGAATCGCCTGCAAAGCCCGCTGTGACAGTATCTTTGTCAGATTTCGGCTGTTCAACGTCAGATGATTAGCAGGTTTCGGTTACAGCCGAATCGTTTGCAGTCATTGCAATTTCCCGGCAACAGGCGGGGATCAGGCGGGGTGCCAGGGGTTTGCTGAAAAGATAGCCCTGACCATAATCGCATTGATAAGTTGCGAGCAGGCGGGCTTCGGCCTCATTTTCGATTCCTTCTGCGACCACTTTCATGCCCAGATCATGGCCGATACCGATTATATTGTGGACTAAACGGCGGCTGACCTGATCCTCGCTGATCTTGCTGATAAAGCTTCGGTCGATTTTGAGCGTCTGTATCGGTAGCTGCTGCAGATGGCTGAGGGATGACAGTCCGGTGCCAAAATCATCCAGGGCGACACTGATATTGTGTCGCGCCAGACCGGGTAACAGGTCCTGCGTCTCTTTCAGTATCTGCATGCCGGTATCTTCAGTGACCTCGATGCGGATAAGCCCCTGGGGCAGATTGTGCTGTTTCAGCGACTGGTTAATGATGGCCGCCAGATCAAGCTGATGCATCGATGGAGAAATATTCACAGCGACCGGCAGTGGCTGAAACCCCTCGTTTCGCCATTCGTCGATCTGGCGGCAGGCTTCATCAATAATCCAGCAGCCGAGGGTGTTCGCCAGTGAATACTTTTCCGCGATGCTGATGATTTCCAGTGGTGGTATTGCACCATAGGTCTCATGATCCCAGCGCAGAAGGGTTTCCAGAGAGACCACTTGTTGCGTCTGCAGAGAGACTATCGGTTGATACACCAGGTGCAGTTTGCTGCGCTCAAGTGCTATCCGCAGGTCTTTCTGCAGCTGTTGTCGACGATGGATCTGCGCATCCATATCAAAATCAAATAACATCTGACTTGAGTGTGCGGCTTGTTCTTTCGCCTTATACATAGCGATATCGGCCCGGGTGAGCAGACTGCCGACATCGATACCATGTTCCGGATAGATAACGCTGCCGATACTGGCGCCAATGAAACAGGTGTGCTGGTCGATCTGAAAGCGTTTTTCAAAAAGCTGAATGGCTTTTCCAGTGATTATGCGCAGGCTGTCATTGTTGATGAGCCGGGGCTGGAGAATGGCAAACTCATCGCCACCCAGGCGGCAGGTGAGACAACCATAACGCTTATCAATCCCGTTGGACAGACGGTTGGATACTGCTTGTAACAGGGCATCACCAACGTGATGTCCCAGTGTGTCATTGACATCTTTGAAGCCGTTGAGGTCGATCAGATGCAGGGCGAAAGGTTGCTTTTTCCGACAATACCGGGAGATCTCATTTTGTAGAAATGCGCGGTTGGGAATTCCGGTGAGACTGTCATGTTCGGCCTGATGACGGTTGAGTCTGTTCTCCCGGATGATCATTACTAACAGCAGGCTACCGGAGAGTATCAGGCCGCACATCAGCAGAATTAACTGTTGTTGCAGGTCGATAACCTGACTCTCGCTACGGTTGAAAAGGATATTTGTCTGATAGTAGTTTTGCAGAGCCAGTGCGTCAATTTGTGCAATCTGAGGCTTCAGTGCTTGCTGTATCTGAAGGCTGTATTCCGGCTCGGATGCGAGCTTTTTAAAGACGTCTTGCTCGAGTGACTTGACGGTATTAAAGGCTTGGTTCAGGGTCTCTTTTGCGTGTTCAAATTTTGCTATCCGTTCACCGTCGACTCCTTCAAGCAGCACTGGGAAGCGGCTCCAGAGGAGATCGTAACGTGTTTTCACATCTTCAAGATGTGCATTGTCGGGTGCCACCTGGTACAGCGCCAGTGCGTCGTTAAAACGGCGTAGTTCAAGTTTTAACTGAAACATTGAAAAGACGCTGGTGCCATAGTTCTCATCGAGGAGAGCGATCGACTGGCGGAGCTGGAAAAGACTCATGGCCGCACTGATAAAGAAGATCAGCACAATGGCGATCAGTAAAACGCGCTTACGGGAGACTTTTTTACCCATGTAGGGCAATCTTTGTCCCATCAGTAGATCTCAATTTTGCTAAGCTGCCAGATCATCCTGCCGGTATTGATTTCACTGTTGAGCTCATGATATTTGTCGAGCGGTAGCATTAACCAGAGTGGCCCTTTTTCACGGACGGAGAGTTGCTCTCCATCCTCTCTCCAGGCCAGTATCGGCTCATAACTGTCCATATATTGCCGTTCAAATTCGACGCTATAGTCATTCAGCGCGGTAAGTCTGATGTGGTCTCCCTGTGCGCCAACGTACCTGAGTACAGCTGAAAGCAGCGGACCGTGATAATTGTGAATGCTATCCGACCAGCGGGTTTTCAGCCTGAAGGTATCACTCTGCAGAGATTGCAACAGCGACAGATCCAGAGCGGCTGTCTGGCCATCCTGAGTATTTTCAATTTTGCCGCTGATGGACAGTATGACTGGTCCGGTGGGTTGGGGCAGGGGGGCGCCTGCAACGCTGAGCGATACGGCCCAACAAGCCAGTAGCGCAAGAGTCCACTTTGTCATGGAGAAAACCTTTTTTAATCTGTAAATGAAAAGAATCAACTGATCTGAACGGCTGTTTATCAGCGGTTATCATAGCCTCTGCGCCTTCAGAATGACTCAGCGTCTCTCCATGACCGTTTATCTGTCATAATTTACAGACAGTACGCTCATATGTCAGCGGGGGAACCGTTATGTATTACCCATTTTGTGTAATTGAGCTTTGTTACTGCCCGGTATAGTCTGAGATCTATATAAGATTATCGTCAGGGGCCCTGAAGTAGATGGAGAGGATCGGCCTGGTTGTGCCGCGTCGATCTTCTGCTTGCCAAAGGTGACCTGCTGCATTCCCTGCACCGGGGAATAAAACTCAATGGTGGTATTGATATCCCTGACAGGCAGCACCAGATGGTTTACAGGATATTTTTAAACTGTGTCGGGTGCTTGTCTGCGTCTCAGCCGCCGGGCCAGAAAAACGCAGGGTTGCGTTAGCATAAGGTTGAGCAGCAGACCGACAACAACACCAAAAACAATACCCTCTGAGGTCAGTGGCAGACCCGGCTTAAAGTTATCCAGGGTTTTCTCCAGATAGGAGTAGCGGGAGGGGGTAAACATATAGAGGGTTTTATTCAGCAGGTTGCCGTTGGCAAACACCGCTATACCCTGTTGTAGCTCAGCATACTGATCAAGGGTGGCCAGCTTTTGCCGGGCATCTGCTCTGACACTGGGCTCACTGTTCTGCTGGTGCTGTTGAATCATCGAGCGGACATCGGGGTAACCAAACGCTTTTGCGGTGGCCTCATAACCTTCGACCTGCCACTGTGTTGATGCATACATGCCCGCCAGAAACTGCTGATAATGGTCGGCCAGCTGTGGCACCTGTAACGCCAGTAACAGTGTGACGCCAAAGGTCAGTTTATCGAATAGTCTGCCAATCAACGGAATGCTTCCTGAGGTGGTCTGGTCAGTTAATATACCGCACCAGGGATCTTAGTAAAAACCAGTCGTTGGCGGGAGGTCCCATCTGCCCCCCGGGTTTTTTCTAGTTACTTCGCTGATACCGTCTTTCCGGGCGACCCACACTTCCGTAACTGACTTCGGTATTTAACTTACCGAGGCTGACCAGATATTCCAGATAGCGCCGGGCGGTGGTGCGGCTGGCGCCGATAATCTCGCCTACCTCTTCAGCATTCAGGGCAGAGTCGCGCTGACTGAATACCCGGCTGATATTTTCCAGTGTAATCGCGTCAATCCCTTTCGGTAATCTGGTGATTTCGACAGGTGGCATCTCCGCAGGGCTGTTACGTGGCATAACTTTATCCACATCACTCTGGGCCAGAGTGTCAAGGTTGTGCAGCTTTTGCAGATGCTGCTGGTAGTTTTGCAGGGTTTCCTGTAACCGTTCAAAGACCAGAGGTTTGAGAATGTAATCGAATACCCCACCGTGCAGTGCTTCGCGCAGGGTATTAACCTCTTTGGCGGCAGTGATCATGATAACGTCGATACTGCTGTTATCCGCACGTAGCTTGCGTAACAGGTCAAAACCGGTGCCGTTGGGGAACTGGATATCCAGTAGCAGCAGATCGGGACTCAGTATCTCTATCAGATCTTCGGCCTCTTCCAGGCGGTGTGCAATACCGGCCAGCTCGAAGCCCTCTATCCGTTCGAGAAAGCGCCGCTGGATCTCTGCGATCTGTGGATCATCTTCGGCGATAACAACTTTTATCATTTTAGCTAAACCCGAATTAATTTTTATTTTTGGGAATATACACGGTAAAGCGGCTACCCTCTGAAGGCCCGCTCTCTATAGTTATAGTGCCATGAAGTTTATCCAGCAGGTTTTTGACCAGATGCAGGCCGTAGCCATGACCATCCCGGTTTTTACTGCTGAAACCTTTTTCAAAGATTCTGTCCTGTTGCTCAGGTGGAATACCCGCCCCCTGATCCTCGATCTCAAAGATCAGATCATTACCCAGATCCGTCATCGACAGATGCACTTTACCGTCGCTGCCTTGATGGTTCAGGGTAGCTTCCAGTGCGTTGTCGATCAGGTTGCCGATAATACTTACCAGTTGCTCGCGAGGAAGCTTATCTGGCAGGTTGGTCATCTCGCTTTCCGGGTCGATAACCAGTGCAAGACCCATCTCCCGTGCACGATTATATTTGCCCAGCAAACAGCCGGCGAGTACCGGATCAGGCGCCGCTTTCATCAGCAGCTTGATCAGCGCCTGATGGCTTTGTGATTCCTGACCGATCAGTTGTAGTGCCTGATCGGTGGCGCCTATCTGGATCAGTCCGGCGATGGTGTGCAATTTGTTGGAATATTCGTGGGCCTGACTGCGCAGCGTATCGGCATACTGCTGAATCCGGGTCAGTTGCTGGCTGACCATATCCAGTTCATCCTTGCGGCGGAAACTGGAGACAACACCAGTGATCTGTTCGCCCTGTTTCAGCGGCAACCGGTTGGCGATAATGCAGTGATCCCCGCGCCAGACTTCACTGTCAAACTGGGGTTCGCCGGTTTGCAATACTTCCAGCATTGAACTGTCGGGCAGCACCTCTTCCACCCTACGGCCAATCAGCTCGCAGTTTTTGGGTAAGCCCAGGGTTTCAATGGCTGTCTGATTGATGGTGGTTATTTCGCCTGTGCTGTCGATCGCGATGATGCCTTCACGGACCGACTCCAGGGTGGCCCGCTGTTCGTCAAACAGATGGGCAATCTGCTCCGGTTCCAGACCGAAGATCGCTTTCTTGAAATGATAGGCAAACCAGACCGCTATTGCGGCGCTGAGAATAAAGGAACAGAGAATGACCAGAATCAGCGTGACCCGATACCGGTTAATGATCTCAGTAACCCGGTCGAGGCCATAACCCACCGATATTAATCCGGAAATACTGCCATCGGCACTGATCACCGGGGCTTTGCCCCGCATCGACCAGCCCAGTGAGCCAACGGCTTTAGAGATATAGCCATGCCCCTCTATCAGGGCGGGATAACCGGTATCACCGTCATCGTCGGCCATTGAGTGGCCGATCTTTTCTACTTTAGGGTGGGCCAGGCGGATACCATTACTGTCGCCGATAACCACAAAGCGGGCACGGGTGGTGTCTGCCAGCGCCAGGCTTAATGGTTGCAGGTAATGGCTGTCCCGTTGCTCTACCGATTCAATAACCTGAGGCATGGCGGCGATGGTTTTAGCGACATCCAGCGCCCGCTGACCGATCTGTTCATCCAGCGAACGTTCCAGGTAATGCAGTGCAAACAGACCGATAAAGCCGGTCTGAATCAGTGCCATGACCCCCAGAATCAGGATCATTCGCTGTTTCAGTTTTAGCTGGAGAAGCCTCATCTGTACTCTCTTTGCGGATTTTCTGACTTTGCGGATTTTCTGAGATCGCTGATCTTAGTTTAGTTAGTTTGATTACGTCTGTGCAGATAGTAATCAATCTGCACCCGCTTGACTCGTAAACTTTATGAACAAAATGAATTTTATGTTTTAAAAATCCTTTAAATTCATAAGCTTTCATAAAAATCTTCGGAAAACTAATGTGCATATAACAATAAGAACCAGAACTCTGTACGAGGAAGTCCGAATGTTTTGTAAAACTGTAAATAAGAAAACCCTGATCGCTGCTATGCTGACTGGCTGTCTGACAGCCGGTGCTTCTCTGCATGTGGCGGCGGTGGAGAGTATACACTTTCTGATTCCAGGTGGCGCTGGTGGTGGCTGGGATGGTACTGCACGTGGTACCGGTGAAGCACTGAGCAAAGCGGGCCTGGTCGACAGTATCTCCTACGAGAATATGTCCGGCGGTGGCGGTGGTAAAGCGATCGCTCACCTGATTGAAACGGCCGATCAGAATCATGACACACTGATGGTGAACTCAACTCCCATCGTGATCCGCTCTCTGTCAAAAGTATTCCCACAGTCTTTCCGTGATCTGACACCGGTTGCCGCGACCATTGGTGATTTCGGTGCCTTCGTGGTGAAGAACGATTCAAAGTACAAAAGCTTTAAAGATGTTGTTGCTGAATTTAGCGAAAACCCTCGCGCGATTAAGATTGGTGGCGGTTCAGCCCGGGGCAGCATGGATCATCTGGTGGCGGCGATGGCCTTTAAAGCCGCCGGTGGCGATGCCCGTCAGGTACGCTATGTTGCCTACGATGCTGGTGGTAAAGCGATGGCGGGTCTGCTGTCTGGCGAAACCTCCATCCTGTCTACCGGATTCAGTGAGGCACTGGCGCTGGCAGAGTCGGGTGAAGTCCGGATTCTGGTCATGACCGGCGATGAGCGCAACGCCGCAGCACCGGACGTACCTACCCTGAAAGAGCTGGGGTATGACGCAACCTTCGTCAACTGGCGTGGCTTTTTTGCCGCACCGGGTATCAGCGATACAGAGAAAGCTGAGTTCGTTGACACTCTGAAGAAGATGTACCAGACACCTGAGTGGGAAACCGTGCGCGCCCGTAATGGTTGGGTTGAGATCTTTAAGCCTGACGATCAGTTTATTGCCTTTCTGGAACAGCAGGAAAAAGAGGTGGGTGATCTGATGCGTGAGCTGGGTTTCCTTAAGTAAGCCTTCGTATTATCGGGCTGATTGCAGTCAATCAGCCCGATGCTCTATTGCTGCGCTGTTTCACCTGAGTGTGTTTGTTTTCTCCGGGCCTCAATCGACTGCGCTTAGTATAGGTTAAGCGCCTGGCCCGGAGTTTTTTGTTATATCCGACAGATTGCCCTCTGTCCGGGAGCGTTACATGATTATTACCAAAGACCATATTGGCGGAATGGGGTTTCTCCTGTTATCGGCTTTCTACGGTTACTATGCCGGCGATATTCCTTTGTTGCCTGGCGATGAGTTTGAACCCTTTCATGCCCGTACGGTGCCGTATGCACTGGCTATTTTAGGCGGTGTTATCTCCCTTGCACTGTTGCTGACAGCAGAGAGAAAAGCTGAAAAACGTTTGCGGTTAAACAACTATGATTTTGCCCTGGTGGCAAAACTGTTGGTGCTGATAGTGATCTTCGGACTGGCACTCGAATGGATCGGTTTTCTGCTCGCCACCGTGTTATTCCTTATCGCTGGTTTCTGGTTGCTGGGCGAACGTCGTACCAAAATGCTGCTGATGGTGTCCGTACCTTTTGCGGTGGGGATCTGGTTTATCCTCGCCAAACTGCTGGATATCTATCTGGCACCGGGGCAACTGTTCGTTCAACTGTTTGGAGGGTAATGCAATGTTAGACGGAATCTTTACCGGGCTGAGCACTGCGGTGATGCCCTTTAATCTGTTGATGGTGGTCGTGGGGTGTTTTGCCGGCACCTTTATCGGCATGTTACCAGGCCTGGGGCCTATCTCGGCGGTAGCGCTGATGATTCCGATCACCTATGGTCTTGATCCATCTTCCGGGATCATTCTGATGGCGGGGGTATACTACGGGGCGGTATTCGGTGGATCAACGTCATCGATTCTGATCAATGCACCGGGTTGTGCCAGTACTGTAGTGACAGCTTTTGACGGTTACCCACTGGCACAACAGAATCAGGCGGGTAAGGCGCTGGCGCTGGCTGCCTACTCATCTTTTACCGGCGGTACTGTCGGTGCACTGGCTCTATTGTTTGCGGCCCCGGCACTGGCAAAAGTATCGCTCAGCTTTCAGTCGACCGACTATTTTGCCCTGATGATTCTTGGGCTGACTGCGGTGGCTGCGTTTTCGGGTAAGGGGCAGGTTTTGAAAGCCCTGCTGATGACCGTGTTTGGCCTGATGATTGCGACAGTCGGTACCGATACAACCTCGGGTGCAACCCGCTTTACTTTTGGCAGTATCGACCTGATCGACGGTGTCAGCTTTCTGTTACTGGCGATGGCGACTTTCGCGCTGACGGAAGTGGTGATGACAGTGCTGAAAGGCGAGCACCGGGAAGAGGAAGAACAGGTTGATATGAGCAAGCTGGGCAGCATGAAACTCAGCAGAGAGGAGATCAAAGAGGTTGCCCCGACTATTGGCCGCTCTTCGGTATTTGGTTTTCTGGTAGGGGTATTGCCGGGCGCCGGCGCGACTATCGCATCGTTTCTGGCCTACGGTCTGGAGCGTAACCTGGCATCCGCTAAAGAAAAACTGAAGTTTGGTAAGGGCTCACTGCGGGGGCTGGCAGCACCGGAGTCGGCTAACAATGCGGCCTCTACCGGTTCATTTGTACCACTGCTGACGCTGGGGATACCCGGTTCAGGTACGACTGCGATTATGCTGGGGGCGCTGATTGCCTATGGTATTCAGCCGGGTCCACGGTTGTTTCTGGATCATCCGGATGTGTTCTGGTCGGTGATTATCTCAATGTATTTTGGCAACCTGGTGTTGCTGATTCTGAACCTGCCACTGATTCCCTATATCTCAAAGTTATTGGTGATTCCACGGCCGATTCTGATTCCGATGATTCTGTTTTTCTCCATCACCGGGGTTTATCTGGTCAGTTTCAATACCTTTGATATCCAGATGATGGTGGTCATTACGGTGATTGCAATCTTCCTTAAGCTGCTGGAATTCCCAATGGCGCCGATGTTGCTGGGCTATATTCTCGGAGGTCTGATGGAGACCAATCTGAGCCGGGCACTGGTGATCTCTGACGGCAGTCTGGCGTTTCTCTGGGAGCGTCCGCTGACGCTGGCAATTATTTCGATTGCAGTGATTGTATTGGTTGTCCCGCCGCTGCTGGATCTGGTGCGCAATCGCAATCGTACCCGGGGACCCGAAGTTGCCGTGAATGAAGGAGAGGGCTGACCCGGTTTTTTACCGCCCGCTGTAAATTGCAAAAACCCTGGCCATTGCCAGGGTTTTTTTATGCCTGTCGGGTGCCGTAAACAAAACGAACTTAATGCGGTGTATAAACAATAAATACTTTATTTTCAATAACTTCAAATGGGTTTCTGTTCTCTTTAAAGTGACTCAAACGCTAAGGTTCGCATCAGCCTGAGATGTCTGAATGGCTGTTCGAGTGAAGCGATTAGAGAGCACCAATGGGCTTCAGGAACCCCGAAAACCTGAACAAAAAATATAAAAGCAATCCATTAACGAAGTGGAGAATACGATGAAGAGAGTAGCACTGACTACTGCAATTTCAGCCGCTATGCTGGCTGGTTCCGTTCAGGCAGCCACCATCTACGAAGGCAACGGCCTGAAATATGACTTGAAAGGGGATCTGCAGGTTCAGTTACGCCAGAAGATTGGTGATAACCAGGATCAGGATCTGGAGTTTGACGATCTGGAACTGAAAAACCGGGTAACCTATGACCTCAATGACGGTATGAGTGCGTTTGCACAGCTTGATTACAGTTTTGACAAACGCGCCAACGATCAAAGTGCCGACTCTCAGGATGGTGGTAAGCTGGAAGAGGCCTATCTGGGGCTTAAGTTTGACAATATTGCGTTGCGGGTCGGTAAGCAAAACTATTCCACCGATGAATTCAGCGTTGAAAAGGCGTATGAGACCGTAGTTGAGGACGATATTTTTGACCTCAACGATGATGCTGGTGATGATGTTATCCGTGTCGATGCACAGTTTGATAATCTGTTTGTGTCGCTCTCTACTGACCTTAAAGCGGAAGGTAATGCGGACAGCGATGGTACTAAATCCACTGATCTGTTTGTCTCAACCGACCTGGGAAATGTGGGGCTGATGGCGGCGTATCAGAACTATCAGGAGATGGGTTCAGATTCCGTTTCTTCCTGGGGTGTAGGCGTCACTTTTGATGCCGGCTTTGCCAGGTTTGGGGCTGATTACGGTTCAATGGAAGATACCGCTGATGTCTATAACCTGGTGGCATCTTTCCCTGTTGCCGAGACGACTACGGTTGCGGTGGGCGTTCAGAACCGCGATGAAGATGCGGGTGATGATATAACGGGTTGGTACGCCAACGCGACCTACAAGTTCCCTGAACAGAAAGCGGTGAGTGTATTTGGAGAGATCGGTGATACCGATGCCGACAATACCGATCCAGGTTATCTGGTGGGTATGCGTATCGTCTTCTGATTCTCTGCGGTGGTACAGTGATTGCGCCTGATTGTCCTCCCCTTCGGGCAAGTTATCGCACACGGTACCGCTCATCAGCGCAGAGCAAGCCCGGCAGTGATGCCGGGTTTTCTTATTTGTAGGCCTGTAACGCAGCGATTAACCGGCTGCGGGTTCGCGCTTTTCCAGTTTCAGGTAGTTATCGATCCCTTTGATCCTGTCTTCAGCGTGGTGGTTCACATAGAGCACTGAGGTTTCGCTACCGGCGCAGATCTTTTCGATCAGTGCCAGAACCAACTGGCGGTTCATATCATCCAGCCCCAGACAGGGTTCATCCAGAATCAGCAGGGGAGGGTGTTTAACCATCGCCCGGGCGATCAGTAGCAGACGCTGGTCACCGTAAGAGAGTTTGTTGAACGGGGTATCTGCCCGGTCAGACATGCCCAGCAGGGCCAGCCACTCGTCGGCGATTTTTTTCTGCCGGTCGGTCGCTTTGGTGTACAGACCGATACTGTCGTAGAACCCGGAAATAATGACATTTCTCAGCCCGGTGCCCACCTTATATTCCCACTGCAGGGCAGTGGAGACATAGCCGATAAACTGTTTAATCTGCCAGATGCTCTCGCCGTTGCCCCGCTGAAAGCCAAATACAAAAATATCGTTGACGTAACACTGGGGATGATCGCCGGTGATCAGTGACAGCAGGCCGGTTTTACCACTGCCGTTGGGGCCACTTAGCTGCCAGTGCTGATTGCGTTCGATAGTCCAGTCCAGGGAGTCGATAATACGGTGACCATCGTAGGTGATATTGATCTTGTTGAGTCGCACCAGAGGTTGCGTCGGATCGAGCCTGGGAATCGCAGTTTCCGGATCCGCGCCCGGTACTTCAAGATCAGTGGTTTTCAGATGGAGCAACTGATACAGCTCGTTATAGGCTTTGCTGTCGTGACGGTCGATCTGATGCTGCAACCGGCCATGATCCACATAGGCGATATGGGTGATAAAGTCGGGAAACTCATCAAAGCGGTTCAGCACCAGCACCATCGGCACGCTCTCCACCAGGCCAGCAAGATACTGCTGCAACATCTTCAGGGTATCTGCATCGAGGCCATCAAAGGGTTCGTCCAGCACCAACAGATCAGGTTCGCTGGCCAGCGCCCGGATCAGCATCACTTTACGGGACTCTCCAGTAGAGAGTTTGCGGAAGGCCCGGTCCAGTAGCGAGTCCAGTTTGAACATCGTTACCAGTTGGCTGATCAGCTCAGGATTACGCCCCCCTTCGCAGAGGATCTCCCTGACCGGTGTCCCCTCTGAGATAACGTCCATAATATCGGCGTCATCCTTCTTACGTTCCCGCTCGATCAGCTCAGCCTGGGCTTCAAAAGAGACCAGTCCGACCTTTGGAGGGAGACCTTCAAGAGTACCGCTGAGTGTGTCTCCAGCGCCTGCCAGCACGGCAGCTAATGCTGATTTACCAGAACCGTTAGCACCGGTTATCACCCAATGCTGGGTGTCGTCCAGTTGCCAGTTGATCTCATCCAGTTGAAAGCGATCATCGAAGTTAACTGTCAGGTTGTCGAGGCGAATATTCATAGTTATCTGCTTTTAACTATTGAACTCGCCAATACTTTGTTAAAAACAGGCTTAAAATGCTTATTTACTACAGTAAATTCCGCTTTCTCGCCCGTTTTTGCCGCGTCTTGGCTTCGCTCAATACGTTAAGTTACATTAATAGTAAGGCCAAAAAAAAGGCCGGGCGATTAAGCCCAGCCCTTTCTGGAAGTAAGATCTTAGTTAATTAAACGATCTTCTTCATGTCAGCCATGTGGCCACGCAGTACCGCACCGATCGCTTCAACCGGGTGTGAACGCAGTGCAGTGTTCACTTCGATCAGGCGGGCGTTGTCGACGCCGGTATCTTCCAGATCCAGACCCTTACCGATAACGTCGGTTTTGATGTCCTTCATGAAGTCAGCCAGCAGTGGCAGACACGCGTGGTTGTACAGGTAGCAACCGTATTCAGCAGTGTCAGAGATAGTTGCGTTCATCTCATACAGCTTCTTACGGGCGATGGTGTTAGCGATCAGCGGAGTCTCATGCAGTGACTCGTAGTAGGCAGAGTCAGCGATGATGCCAGCCGCAGTCATGGTTTCGAATGCCAGCTCAACGCCCGCTTTAACCATAGCAACCATCAGGATACCGTTATCGAAGTATTCCTGCTCGGAGATCTCAACATCGCCAGCCGGTGTTTTCTCGAAGGCAGTTTCTGCCGTTTCAGCACGCCAGCCCAGCAGGTTTTTGTCATCGTTCGCCCAGTCTTCCATCATAGTGCGGGAGAAGGTGCCGTCGATGATGTCATCCTGGTGCTTGTTGTACAGCGGACGCATGATCTGCTTCAGCTCTTCAGACAGGTCGTATGCCTTGATCTTAGCTGGGTTAGACAGACGGTCCAGCATGTTGGTGACGCCGCCGTATTTCAGTGCTTCGGTGATAGTTTCCCAGCCGTACTGAATCAGCTTGGATGCGTAACCTGGATCGATACCCTCTTCAACCATCTTGTCGAAGCACAGCAGAGAACCGGTTTGCAGCATACCGCACAGGATAGTCTGCTCACCCATCAGGTCAGATTTAACTTCAGCGATGAAAGAGGACATCAGTACGCCCGCTTTGTGACCGCCGGTACCGACAGCATAGGCTTTCGCCAGAGCCAGGCCTTCGCCTTTAGGGTCGTTGTCTTCGTGAACGGCGATCAGGGTAGGAACACCGAAACCACGTACATATTCAGCACGTACTTCAGAGCCCGGGCACTTAGGTGCAACCATGATAACGGTCAGGTCTTCACGGATCTTCATACCCTCTTCAACGATGTTGAAGCCGTGAGAGTAAGACAGGCAAGCGCCTTCTTTCATCAGCGGCATAACCGCGTTAACAACGGAGGTGTGCTGCTTATCAGGTGTCAGGTTCAGTACCACGTCAGCCGTCGGGATCAGTTCTTCATAGGTACCGACAACAAAACCGTTTTCGGTCGCATTTTTCCAGGACTGACGCTTTTCTGCGATCGCTTCAGCACGCAGTGCGTAAGATACATCCAGGCCGCTGTCACGCAGGTTCAGACCCTGGTTCAGGCCCTGAGCGCCACAACCGATAACAACCATCTTCTTGCCTTTGAGGGCTTCAACGCCATCGCTGAACTCGTCGATAGACATGAAGCGGCATTTGCCCAGTTGTTCCAGTTGCTCACGCAGTGGCAGCGTGTTGAAGTAGTTATTAGACATATTCTGATAGTTCCGTTTGATTAAGTCGCAGCCCGGTCGGCACGACTGTAAATTCTGTTCATTTTACCAGGCGGGAACAGTGTTACCGGCGAGGCTCAAATTCAGGCAGGGCAATATTATACAGAGACACCCGCTGAAGTTTAATAGCGCTACTCTATATAAAAATATGTCTTGCGTATATTGATATATACACATCACAGTATTGCAAAATATGAAATACACCTGATGCCGTACTTAATCCGGAAAAACTGATCCCGATTGGGTTTCAGCCGCTTTTTTATAAAAACCTCTGAAATGCTATGGCTTTTTAAGCTTCTTTTAAGAACTTGTCATTAATATGGCCACTATAGAGATCGGTCATGGATATGAACGGTATGAGGAGGCTTTAAGATGTCAACGCACGATTCACAACAAGTAGTAAAGGTCTGGGACCCCCTTGTCAGGGTCTTTCACTGGTCGCTGGCACTGTTTTTTACGGTCGCTTATCTGACGGAAGGTGACTTCGAAACGGTGCACTTCTATATGGGGTATGGGATCAGCGCTCTGATTCTGTTTCGCCTGCTGTGGGGCATTATTGGCCCCAAATACGCGCGCTTCACAAATTTTGTAACCGGCAAAGAGAAAGTGGTTAGTTACCTGAAGTCGCTGCTAACCGGCAAAGCGGAACACTATGTTGGCCATAATCCGGCTGGCGGCATCATGGTGGTTGCGCTGTTGCTGATGCTGGCACTGACCTGCTTCTTCGGCATGGCTCTGATTGCGACTGACAATATTGGGCCGCTGGCCGGCACCTTTGTGGCCTCATTTAATGAAGATCTGGTGAAAGAGCTGCATGGGATTTGTGCCAACGGCACTCTGGCGCTGGTATTTATTCATCTTGCGGGCGTGGTCGTCAGCAGTCTGCTGCACCGGGAAAATCTGATTCGCGCCATGGTAACCGGTGTCAAAGTGATCGGTGCAAAAAAATCAAAGGTTGAGACTGTTAAAGGAGAGAGTCATGTCTAAAAAAAGATGGTTGCTGGCAGGCCTGATTGCCAGTCTGGCAATGACCGCAAATGCCGGTGTTATTGATCAGAAGCTGGATCAATACCGGGCTGCGGGGGCCACAACGTTCAGTGCTGATGCCGGACAGGCGCTGTGGAACTCAGATAACGATGGTCGAAGCTGCACGCAGTGTCATGGTGCTGATCCAACCGGTGTGGGCAAACACGCGAAAACCGGTAAAGCGATCAAACCGATGGCGCCGTCAGTAAACCCAAAACGGTTTACCGATAGCAAGAAGATCGATAAGTGGTTTTTAAGAAACTGTAAATGGACGCTCAACCGTGAGTGTACTGCGCAGGAAAAGGGTGATTTCTTAGTATGGATCAGGGGGCAATAAACGTATGAAACCAGGAATGAAGAAAATGGCGGGATATATTCGTTATGGTGTGGCAGGCAGCTTTATCGTCGCCGCATGGGGATTGGGACTCACCGGCGTTAGCAATGCGTCTGGCACCTACAGTGCCGGTAACGCGACAACTGCAGAGGCCGTTGTCTACCGGGAGGAGTGTGGAGCCTGTCATGTCGCTTATCCTGCGCGTTTGCTGCCAGCGGAAAGCTGGAGCACTATAATGACGACGCTGGATGATCACTTTGGTGAAAATGCTGAAGTGTCGGATGAAACCGCTGCGATGATCAGCGCTTATCTGACGGATAATGCGGGTAAACCGGGTCGTGGAATGTTAAAAAGAGTTAAGGGCGATGCGCCTTTACGGATTACAGAGCTGCCATACTTTGTGCGTAAACACGATGAGGTGCCAGAGCGTATGGTCAGTGGTAATGCGGAAGTAGGTAGTTTCAGCAACTGTAATGCGTGCCATCAGCGCGCAGAAAGTGGAGACTTCGATGAAGATTCGGTTCGCATTCCTGGTTATGGCCGTTGGGATGATTAACCAGGCCTGTGCCGGTTCTGATATCACTGATGCACAGGTGCGGGAGTGGGTGGCCGAAGGCAGAATCATGTCCTTTGTCGATATTATGGCTGCCAATAAATCCCGCCTTGATGGTCGCCTGCTCGATCTGGAGATCGAGCAGGAAGATGACAGCATCGTCTATGAAGTTGAGGTGCTGCGCGAAGATGGTGAGGTGCGGGAGTTTCATATCGATGCGGCGAGCGGTTCGGTGTTAAAAGAGGAACGGGACGATTGAGAATCTTACTGGTCGAAGATGATCTGGAACAGGCTGAGGCTCTGAAGCGCAGTCTGCAGAAGGCCGGTTATGTTGTCGAGATGGCACATAATGGCACCGATGGACAGTTTCTCGGTGATGAGGAGCAGTTCGATGCGGTTATACTCGATCTTGGCTTACCGGAAATTCCGGGGCTGGAGGTGCTCAGACACTGGCGCCAGAAGGGCAATCATGTGCCGGTGATTATTCTCACTGCCCGGGATGCCTGGCATGAACGGGTTGATGGGCTGAATGCCGGTGCTGATGATTATCTGGGTAAACCGTTTCATGCAGATGAGGTGATCGCCCGTCTGCAGGCCGTGGTCAGACGTACCGTGGGAAAAGCCGATAATGTACTGGAATGGAAGGGGGTCCGGTTGCTGCTGGCTGAGCAGCAGGCGATTGCCCAGGATGGCCGGGTGATCACCCTGACATCCACCGATTTTCGGTTGCTGCGGCACTTTATGATGTATCCCGATAAGGTGCACTCGAAAAGCTATCTGAGTGAGCAGGTTTATGAAGAGGAGCAGATCAAAGACAGTAATGTGATCGAGGTCTATGTAAACCGGCTGCGTAACTATTTTGGTAAAGACTTTATAAAGACCCAGTGGGGCAAAGGGTATCGGATAGGCGAGTGAACAGTGATCTGAATAAACCGTTAAAAGCCCCCGCCATGGTGAGAATGTCGATTCGCCGGCAACTCAGTCGTAGTCTGATTGTCGCCCTGTGCCTGACGATGGGGGCACTGCTGATGGTGGTGAACTGGGGTATTGGTCAGATCTCCCACGAATATATTCTTTCCCGCCTTAAACATGATGCCGAATCGATTATTGCCGCTTTGCAGTTGCAGCCTGATAATCAGACATGGGAGGTGGGCCCCCGCGGCACAAGCACCGTCTATCAGCGTGCGCTTTCCGGGCATTACTATATGATAACCGGGCCAGATATAGAGATCAGAAGTCGCTCTTTGTGGGATTATCCGGCGCAATTTGCCACGCTTGCCAAGGGGGAGGAAAACAGTTTCGAGATGCCCGGTGCCGATGGTCAGCACTGGCTGGTCTGGCAACTGGGGTTCAATAAAAATGATACCCCGTTTACGCTGACCATTATCGAAGACAGCTCACCGCTGGATGCCCTGAAATGGCGATACTCATTCTGGGCGCTGCTGGTACTGGCTGGTGGTGCGATTTCGCTGTTTTTTATGCAGCAATGGATTCTGACCCGCAACTTCCGCTATCTGGATTCGGTTCGGGAGAAGATCCAGTCGTTCCGTTACGCAGAGGATAAGCCCGATCTGAGCAGCGTACCGCAGGAACTGGCGCCCCTGGCGGATGATATAGATCAGCTGCTGCAACAGTTAAAACAGCGGGTCAGTCGCACCCGTAACTCCCTGGGAAATCTGGCCCATGAGATCAAGCGTCCGTTGCAACGGTTGCAGCAGCTACAGGATGAATCGGTCACCGAGTTTGGCGCGGATATCAAAGCACTGCTGGATGATATTCAGTGGCTGATTCAGCGTGAGCTGAAACGGGCCCGGATAGTCGGCGTATCATCGCCAGGGCGGCAGACTAATCTGGCGGTCGATCTGCCTCCGCTGATCAATATACTGAGTAAGTTATACCCGGCGATCCGTATTGAAACGGACCTGTCAGCGGCCGGCACTCTGCCGCAGGATCGTGATGATATGCTTGAGCTGATCGGAAACCTGCTCGATAACGCCTGCAAATATGGTCTGAGTGAGGTGTACTTAACGGTACAGGTGACTGAAGACTTGGCCGTGATAAGGGTGCTGGATGACGGTAAAGGGTTGCCACAGGAGAGTATCGAACACCTGTTGCAACGTGGTCAGCGTCTCGATGAACGGCAGGAGGGGGCTGGATTAGGGCTGTCGATCTGTAACGATATTATCGAAAGTTATCAGGGCCGGCTGACACTGGAAAATCGTGAGCCCCATGGTATCCGGGTGACCATCGAGCTGCCATTGCGCTGAATAGCTGATAACCTCTGCATAACACGCCGTTGCCGCAGACGGTTATGGTTCTGTTTTTAAGGAGTGTGGATGGATCAGGCTTTTATTGACCAGGCATTGCAGCAACTGGCCTGTGTCGATGACGATATTGCCCGTGCACTGCCCCAGGCAGGCGCTCCGGCACCCCGACAGAGAGCGTCAGGTTTTGCCGCACTGCTGGCGATTATTATCGGTCAGCAGGTGTCTACCGAGGCGGCTGCGGCGATTCGGGGGCGGGTTGAAACACTGTTGGCCGAGGTTAGCGCTGAGCGGCTGTTGGCGGTGGATGATCAGGCGTTGCGAGACGCCGGAATGTCCTGGCGTAAGATTGAATATGCCAACGGTCTGGCTGGTGCCGTTGTCGATAAAACCCTGGATCTCGACGCGCTGCCCCATCTGCCTGATGATGAGGCGATCAGAGTGATCTCTTCGCTGCGGGGCTTTGGTCGCTGGAGTGCAGAGATCTACCTGATGTTTTCGCTGCAACGGCAGGATATTTTTCCCGCCGATGATCTGGCATTGCTGGTGGCTTTAGGACGCTTAAAGCGCCTGACGCAAAAACCCACACCCAGGCAGGCGCGGGATCTGATTGAGCACTGGGCACCCTATCGCAGTGCCGGCTCACTGTTTCTCTGGCACTATTACCGGGGTGCACCGGTGTAATCCGTTGTCATTGATCTGGAATTTATTGCTGTCTGCGTGGTCGACTAATGAGTCGTACTATTTTTCAGTCGCGGCATTACGTTTAATTGTTGAGGAATCTGTATGACCGATAGTCAAAACTCTCATAGTGTTAAGTTCTGGCTCACCATCATCGCCTTTCAGATCATCTTTGGTCTGGTTGTGTTTGGCTTTACCCGGCAGTATTACCTGTCAGAGCCACAATCAGCGGCCACTAAGCCCAATCTTGACTGGCCCGTGGCCGGGCAGACGCTCTCCGGTGATCTGCTAACGGGTAAAGCAGGCGGTGCACAGGGGCGTACACCCTCAGCGATGGGCTCTGCCGCTATGGGAGGCTCTGGAATGGGGGGCTCAATGGGCGGCTCAGGCATGGGCGGCAACAGTGTTGGCGCAACATCCGATCTGAGCGTGCTGCAGGACCCGGTGGAGATCTCCCGTATGGCCAATGAGATGTTTGCCAAACAGGACTATCAGCAGGCCGCCAAACTGTATGAAAAACTGTTGTCGTTTGACCCGGAAAATGCCGCCACCTACAACAACCTGGGACTGACACTGCATTATATCGGTCGCTCAGATGAAGCCCTTAAAATGTTGGATGAGGGATCAATTATCGATCCATCCAATCAGCGAATCTGGCTGACCCTGGGGTTTGTCAGCAATCAGATGGGTGATACTGAAAAGGCCCGCACCGCGCTGAAAACCGCTGTAGATCTGGGTGCCGATACCCAGGTAGGGCAGTCTGCTGCGAAGATGCTGGCAGAACTGCCCTGATTAAACGGTCGTTATCTACCGCCCTGATCTTTGTTCCTGTCCTCTGTGGTGAATTGATAGCAAGCCACTGAGGACAGAGAGAGGGAAGGCCCTCAGCCGTTTGGTTTTACGCGACAGAGGTTTATACCCCGGATCTGATTTTCATAAACATCATTTTTGTTCAATAAATGTACAGTTGCCTCTCGACATTGGGGCCTTAACTCTTTAAAGTTGCCGCACTATTAACAGCATCGTTTTTGCGCTGTGTAACCTGTACTTTTCAGGACTCTTTTTCCGGATTCTCTTTCAGTACATTCTTTCCAGAACACTCTTTTCAGGACTGACTCCTTTGATCTCCTCTGCGAACATCACCATGCAGTTTGGCGCTGAGCCGCTGTTTGAAAATATCTCCGCTAAATTCGGCAACGGTAACCGTTACGGCCTGATCGGTGCCAACGGCTGTGGTAAATCCACCTTTATGAAGATCCTCAGCGGTGAGCTGACGCCGACGGCGGGTAATGTGTCTATAACACCGGGGGAGAAGCTGGGTATTCTCAGTCAGAACCAGTTTGCTTTTGAGGAGTATACGGTGATCGACGCGGTGATTATGGGGGATGCCGAACTGTGGAAAGTGAAACAGGAACGTGACCGGATCTACTCTCTGCCAGAGATGTCGGAAGAGGACGGCATGAAGGTCGCCCATCTTGAGGTGGAGTTTGCTGAGATGGATGGTTACAGCGCCGAGAGTCGTGCGGGCGATATCCTGCTGGAAGCCGGTATTGCAGAAGAGTTTCATTTTGGCCTGATGAGTCAGGTAGCTCCGGGCTGGAAACTGCGGGTGCTGCTGGCCCAGGCACTGTTTGCCAATCCCGATATTCTGCTGCTGGACGAGCCCACCAACAACCTCGATATCCACACCATCAGCTGGCTGGAGAATGTGCTCAACCAGCGTAAGAGCACCATGATCATCATCTCCCACGACCGTCACTTCCTCAACGCTGTCTGCACCCATATGGCGGATATCGATTACGGTGAGCTGCGAATCTATCCCGGTAACTATGATTACTATCTGGAAGCCTCTGCGCTGATTCGTGAACAACTGTTGTCGTCCAACGCCAAGAAAAGTGCCGAGATGGAAGATCTGCAGGCATTTGTTAACCGTTTCTCGGCGAACGCTTCGAAAGCGAAACAGGCCAGCTCGCGGGCGAAGAAACTGGAAAAAATTGAACTGGATGAAGTAAAAACCTCGAGTCGGCAGTTCCCCTCAATCACTTATAAGCAGGACAGAAAGCTGCATCGCCAGGCGCTGATTCTGGAAGAGATGGGCCATGGCTTTGAGGATGAAATGCTGTTCTCCGGTGGCAATCTGATTCTCGAAGCGGGTGCCAAACTGGCGGTTATCGGTGAGAACGGTGCCGGTAAAACCACCTTCCTGCGCTGTCTGATGGATGAGTTGCAGGCAAAAGAGGGCACCGTGAAATGGTCGGAAAATGCCTCAATCGGCTACTGTCCGCAGGATAGCTCGGCTGACTTTAACTGCGATCTGACGCTGTTCGAGTGGATGTCACAGTGGCGTACGCCCAAACATGATGACCTTAAAGTCCGTGCACTGCTGGGACGTTTGCTGTTTACCGCGGATGACTTCAATAAGAAGGCCCGGGTCTGCTCCGGTGGTGAGAAAAACCGACTGCTGTTCGGCAAACTGATGATGATGGATATCAATGTCCTGATTATGGACGAGCCCACCAACCACATGGATATGGAAGCGATTGAAGCACTGAATATCGCTCTGGAAGGGTTTGATGGCACACTGATCTTTGTCAGCCATGACCGCGCCTTTGTCTCGTCGCTGGCGGACAATATTATTGAGATTAAAGATCACAAAGTGATCCACTTCCCCGGTACCTTTGATGAATATCTGGATAACCAGACCAAAGCTGCCCGGGTCGCCTGAAGGAAGGAGCAAACCGCTAAAGCTAGCTCACCACAGAGGTCACAGAGAAAAGATTCATAATGTTCTTCTCCGTGGCCTCTGTGCTCTCTGTGGTAAATATTGCTGGATTATGAGACAGCGAAGGTGCAACCCCTGAACCTGGCTCACCACAGAGGACACCGTACCCAAGGGGCATCCTAAGAACACAGAGGAAAGATTAATAAGCTCTTCTCTGTGGCCTCTGTGTACTCTGTGGTAAAAATTTATTATCCCCCCGGTTAGCCAAAGCACAGCACCAGAGGTGTTTCAGTGCTCTCAGACGAGCTCTCTCAGACAGTGCTCTCAGACAAAGGCAGTGACGCGGCGGGTTGAGCCACCGGAAACACCCGGTCATAGCTCCAGTTAAATACCAGGGTGTAGGCCATTACCGCGAAAATCATCACCATATCCACCACCAGTGCCTGCATAAAGGTCACATCCAGCCACCAGACAATCAGCGGCAATGAGGTGGCAGTCAGTGTGATTTCCAGTCCCATCGCATGAATAATCCGGCCCAGCAGTTTTCGCTCGGTGGGAACCCTGCCACGACGAACATCATAGCGATCAAACAAGTAGTTAAAGATCGGGTTGATCAGCATCGCCTTGAGACTGATCACCACGGATAACATCCCCACATCAACGATATCCCGGTTGAGCATCAGAGACATCATCGGCGCCAGCAGGGTCAGTAACAGCGCCTCAAACATCAGAGTGTGACGCAGACGATCCATGGGAGTACGGGTAATAATAGGCTGATTCATGATGGCTCCTTACAAATTCCCTGTCAGCTGACAGTGCTTAAATGATGGTGGCCATTCTAGGGTTTATTTAGATAGATAAAAGTTAGATACTATCTGAATTTCAGATAGGTTGAGGGTGTGCAGATGGCAGGTATTGATCAGTTGGAGGCCTTTGTAATGGCGGCTGAAACCGGCTCGTTCTCGGCCGCCGCCCGGCGTCTGGGAAAGGCGCAGTCCGCGGTGAGTACAGCGATCAGTAATCTGGAGCTGGACAGTAATGTCGAGCTGTTTGATCGCAGCAGCCGCAATCCGGTGCTGACAAAAAGCGGAGAAGCACTGCTGGAATACGCCCGCACCGTGCTTCACAGTCAGCATGAGTTTCGTGTCCATGCCCAGGCGCTGGGGCACAGTGATGAGGTCGAACTCTGTCTGGCGGTGGAGCAGAGTATCTCCAACCGGCCACTGATGGCGATTCTGCACCGCTTCGAACAGCGATTTCCCCATATTCAGCTGGAACTGCTGGACCCCGGCGGCAGCGATGTCGCGGAACTGGTGCGCACCAACCGTGCGGATATCGGCCTGATGCTGGAGCGCGAGAGCTATCCTCAGGGGTTTGGTTTTCGCGGCATCGGTTATTCTGAGCGGGTGGCAGTGTGCCGCCATGATCATCCCATTGTTGTTAAACAGCCGGTGTCACATGCAAACCTGCGTGCTTATCGGCAGCTGGTGCTGCGTAGCCTGGACCTCAGTGATCGCAGCCATGAACGACTGATGTTCAGCCCCAGTATCTGGTTTTCAGAAAGTCCCCACCTGATTATGGACCTGCTATGCAGTGGTCTGGGGTGGGCCTATCTGCACCGTAATGTGGTGCAGGAAAAACTGGATAGCGGCGAACTGATTATCCTGCAACGGGACTATCAGAAGGTCGCCAGCTTGCAGGGGATCGACGTGGTCTGGGCAGAAAACCGTTCCCTGGGTAGTGCCGGTAGCTGGCTGCTGGAAGAGCTGTCACAGCTGGATCTGACTGTGTAAATCTTAGAACGCGGCTTCGTCGCTTGCTAGAACGGAGCCTTCGGCTCCTGCTAGTGGCTAGACGGAAACTTCGTTTCCTTGCTAGAAAAAGCGAAGAAAAGAGCATAAAAACCGTGGTTAGAATGAGGCTGCGCGGCTTGTTCGCGGGGATACCACAGGGTTTGATTCCTTTAATTTTGTAATGATAAAGCGAAGACGTGGCTAGAACGGAGCCTTCGGCTCCTGCTCGTGGCTAGACGGAAACTTCGTTTCCTTGCTAGAAAAAGCGAAGAAAAGAGCATAAAAAGCCGTGGTTATAATGTGGCTGAGCGGCTTGCTCGCGGGGATACCATTGGCTTTGATTCCAGTGGTTTAGGGATGAAAGTATGTCAATTGTCCCTGTTCAGGGGACCCCCTTTCTCTTGAACACTGAAAATAGTGAACTAACTCTTTGATTCAACTGAATATGGGTATTATGATTGAGGCAAGTTTATGGCAGGGACGCGGCCTCTGGAAGCACTATAATTCTGTAAGATGCCTCTCTTAATTAGTGCTAACCTGCTGATTTATAATATAAAAATGTTTTTTGGTCTATCGGGCTTCCAGAATTATAGTGCCTGGGAGTTATAGTGCCAAAGGGCACTATAATTAGCTGTTAACTGTACCTATGACTACCAACGCACAAAAAGAGCGAGAAATGGTTTACGCATCTCAATTGGCTAAAACCCTAGGGGGCAATTGGACTATTGAGTTTCCAGACGATGAGCGTGAATGGCCTGACTTGCTCGTTCACGATGGAGTTCAGCAGTTTGGACTAGAAGTAAGAGAAATTACTAAAGATAAGGAAACCAAAAAAGGCTCCATACGAAGAGCCAGCGAGGGTCGCAACAATCAAATTATTCAGAAGCTCGCTGATAGCTATTATCAGCAGACTAGCATTCCTATAAAGGTTGGAATCTTGGGAAATATTGATAATGAGACGGTAATACTAGAATCTCTATTGCAGTTCTCCATCGAATCTAAGGAGTGGGATAACATAAGAATAGATACGAATAAGAACTCTATAATCTACGCTACCCACCTTCCTGAAGAAATAGGAATCTATAAACGATGGGAGTATGTCGACGATAGAGTCGGGTGGGTAAGAGAAATCGATAGTGAATTTCTAGCACCATTTATCATAGAGAAGGAAAAAAAGATTCCGAAGTATAAAATTCACCTAGATGATATACGGCTTTTGTTGGTCGCTGATCCTACATATAGTTCTGGTCAGCTCTTGTTTACGGATAACAAAATTGATATTGAAAGTGAGTTTAATGAAATCTATTTTTTGGTCTATCCAAATGAAGTTCATCGAGCAAACAGTTAACAAGGCAAGCAAGAGGAACCGCCTAGACGGCGGCCCCTTCTTGCGGCGTTAGGTGAAAGGAATCAAATTGAGATCGAATCAAGAAAAGTTCATAAAATATGAAGAAGAGAGAAATACTCTCTTTGTCTTTGGTGCAGGCGCATCTATTGCAGAAGGCGCTCCATTACAAAAAGACATTTTAAAGCTGATCTTCGAGTCTAATGACAAGCAATTAACTTCCTCTGAAGCTGCTAATCAAGTACGCGTCTTTATTAACGAGAATTTTGATCTAACTGAAGATGGATACCCAACGCTCGAATCAGTATTTGGTTATCTAGAATACTTTATTAGCAAGCGAGAAGGTCTAGGAAAAGAGTATACAACCTTAAAAATTATCGAAATCAAAAAAGCTTTGATACAGCTAGTACATTATGTGATTTCAAAGCCCATGGCAGATAAAAACAACACATATCGGAAATTTTGGAGTGCTGTCTCTGAAACCAATAGGAATATCTCTGTTGTAACTATGAATTACGATACGCTTCTAGATGAGGCGTTTGACTTTTTATATCCCGATAGAGGTTATATTGATTATTGCATTGAGCTAATGAATTATAATCATTATGACAAAATTGACCCATTTCATTGGTGGGCAAACCCCCGAGATCCTGTAACAGTATGGGATGGCGGTGATCCTAAGCCAATAAAACTCATTAAAGTACATGGCTCACTGAACTGGAAATATTGTAATTGCTGCAATCAAGTCTTATTAACGGCATGGGACACTAATATCGATCTAAGCTCTATGGCTTTCAAAGGGTTCACATATGCCAGCTGTGGCAATTTAGAAACCCAAGAATTTGAACTTGTTTGCCCATTAGATGGAAACAGGTTCGATACATTTATAGTCCCGCCGTCCCATATTAAAGATCTTTCTCATCCAGCTATTAACAAATTACTCGACGAGGCGGCAATCGAAATTAGGAAGGCTAAAAAAATAGTATTTGTAGGTTATTCATTTCCAGAAGCAGATGTTCATATAAAAGCTCTCTTTATAAAAAACATGAAGAACGATGCTGAATTACACATTGTTGATCCTTATATAAACAGCACTATTAGGTCTAGTTACAAATCCTTATCAGCCGAACCTTTTTTCTATAACAAAACATTTGATGAGTTTGTAACTGATAACTTATCAAGCCTGATAGAATCACCATACAAGTGACTGTGGTGTTCTGTCAATAATATCAGGCTGATTTTTCATTCCAGCGCTCCTCGTTTTTCAGCATAGTATTTAGGATGACGATCAGTTTTCTCATGCAGGCGATCAGAGCCACTTTAGGGAGCTTCCCTACGGCCTTCAGGTGCTCGTAATAGCGTTTAAAAACAGGATTGCACTGTATCGAAGAGAGCATTGCCATAAACATCACTGTGCGTATGCGATGGCGGCCACCTCGGATACGACGTTTACCGTTGTACGAACCGCTGTCGCGGTTCATTGGCGCGACGCCGACCAGGGCGGCGATCTCTTTTCGGTTTAGTTTTCCAAGTTCTGGCAGTTCGCTGAGCAGAGTGTAGGCCAGGACTTTACCGACACCGGGAACACTGGTCAGTATTTCGGTTTTAATGCGCCAGTGCTTGACTTCAGCCACAAGCTGATCGAGTTTCAGAGTGAGCTTTTCGATCTGAGTTTGTAGCGATTTAAGTAAGGCTTTGATGGATGAGTGCAGCTCCTTTGGCATGATCTGGAGACGGTTTTTCTCCATAGTTTGCATCTCTAATAGCTGAGTGCGCCGGATAAGTAAATCCTTGATTATACGGGACTGTCTGTCGGGTATAGGCTTGATATCAGGTTGAATAGTGGCTGCGAATTGCGCAATCTCTGTGGCATCAATTTTATCGGTTTTAGCCAGTACGCCGATGGCTTGAGCGTAGCGTCGGATATTAGTGGGATTGACCACCACAACAGGAAGATCTACTTTGTCGCAGGCAAAGACAAAAGCGTGCTCGTAACGCCCGGTAGCTTCGGTTACGATACGTTTAACCTGATGAGTTTTAAGAACCTGGACGATCTTGTGAATATGTTCATCATCGTTGGGTATTGAGAAATGGAGATCTAATGGATGAAGGACTATATCAAGTTTCGATTTACCGACATCAACACCGACGTTGATTTCAATGTGACTTTTCGTATTCATCATAATAAGCTGACTCTGCCTTGCTATGCGGGCTCGAGGCCCCAATGACTGTTCGAGTTATTGCTTCGGAGTTATGCAGCGCTACCCACTTGTTATCGGTCTCTCGTATGAGGAGCCGGCCAATCATCGAGCTACTGCATAAAGACCCTCAATGGCCGTTGAGGGTGGGCCTCCAATTTACCCTGAAATGGAACGGAATTAACCATACAAGGCCAGGCAAATCGGACACAAACTCGCTGTCACCTTTTTTGCAAACGGCGCAATAAAGGCGCCATCAATTTTGTGCCGTTGCTAGCGGCGTTATGTACTTTAAGGAATAGCCAGGAGAACATTACTTGAAGCTAACTGAAATATTAGCCATTTACGCTGCGCTTCTTTCTACAATTGTTTTCTTTTGGAATGTCGTCAGAACAGTTCCTAGATACAAAGTAGATATTGGATTTGGTATAGAAAGTGAAAATGATCAACCGAAACATGGAGTTTACATTTCAACAAAAAATCCATCGCCCCACACTGTACATTTGGCGAATATAGATATTCTTTACCGTCATAGCGAGGAAAGCTTTTTCGAGCGGGTTAAATTCCTATTCAAGTATAAACGCTTACCAATCTCTGTAGGCTGGGTATATTCAAGTCTTTCACTTTATAAAATTGATGACAAATGTCCAATATCATTAGAATCAGGAAAGTCTCACATGGTTTTTGTTCCTAATGAAACCTTAGAGGAAATTTTGGAAGGTTCTTGTAGCCGAGATTTAAGAGCTTGTGTCAGCGATCAATTATGGAGGCGAAAATATTCAAATGTTTTTGTATATCCAAAAGATGGCATTAGTAGAAATTAACAACGTACATAACAATCGCATTCACACGGATAATTTGCTCTGCTGCGCGCCGCAAATTCCCGGTGATGCGTGGCGTTACATTGCAAATGGGAGATTCGTATGGAAGATGAATTAGATCCAGCTATCCAACAAGCAAGTGTAGAAAAAGAAGAACCTGCTATTGATAAAAGAGATACTGATTTAGAAGACCTTGCAAAAGTTGAGCTTACTAAGGCTACCATAAGTCAATCAATTGGAACTCTCATTTACCCCATAACAAGCGAGATAGCAAAGTTAGAAGTTAAGGGTATCAATAAAGTTAAAGAATTTAATCGCGATAGGAAAAAGGCAAAATTACTGAAAAAAAATCAAGGGGCTATAGAAGAAATACTTGAGAAAGCCGAAGAAGACTCTAGTAATTTAGATGCAATTGAGAAGATATATGATGCTGTAGAGAGTGCCATAGAGCAAGATATTGAGAATCCCGAAGTAGCAGAGCTGTGGAGCAACATCATTTCCAAGATAAAAAACGGAAATGTAGACGTAGAGATTCTAAAGGAAAAATTAACGCTATTAACTACTGCTGAAGCAAAGTTTCTAATTGAATTCTATCTAGATAAGCATGCAAACGTTAACGTAAATTCCGCAGTAGAAGCACTTTCATTTCGGTCTAGTAAGGACAAAGAATATCTTCGAAATAGAGAATTAGCTAAATCACTTAGTTCGAAAGGAATTCTTGAGCAATCGTTTCCAGTGGTAAGAACGATTTTGCTTGCTCTTATGCCAGTTTTTTTCTTCTTGCTAGCAGCAGAAGCTAACAGGGAATTATTCTCCAGTATGTCAATAAACGTTAGCTCAGCCAATAATGTAATTTTAATGGGTGTATTAGGCGTTATGATAGGCATTATGTTTCTCCCATTTATCAAACAAAGAACTTCTCTTACCTGGATTGGAGAAGAATTATGCAATGGTATCTCTAGTGAAAATCTTTAAATGTAACAAGCCATTGTAACGGACTCGGAAAAGCCCCTCGCCGTTAAATAGGGGCGTTAGATGCAAAAGGATAGCTCTATGGAAAAATATTGCATCATTTGCAGAGAAGAAAGCGATAACTTTTCTGATGAGCATGTAATCCCTGACGCCCTAGGTGGTTACTACCATATTTATACTGTTTGCAAAGAATGCAACTCTGATCTCGGTTCATCGGTTGACGCAAAGTTGGTTAATCATCAATTTGCAGAGTTCCAGAGATATTTGCTTGGTTTAACAGGTAAATCTAAAAAACTACCAAACCCATTCTCTGGCACGCACCATATTGCTGAAGACGTAAACAAAAAAATTCAACTTCGGCTTGGAGAGGACGGTAAGCCCACGCCCTACACCATTACCAATGTAAGCTATGAAGAATTAGAAACTGAAGGTGGCGGAACCAAAGTTAGTATATGTATTGATGCGTCGGATGAAAAAAAGCTAGATAGCATACTTGAGAAAATAGCGAAAAAATTGCAGGTACCAATAGAGCAGCTCGAAGGAATAGACCGCAGCGTTCAAACAGTCGAAAAACCAAACATTAAATGCTCGCTATCTATCGATCTGGCAGATTTTAAGATTGGGTTATTGAAAATTGCTTATGAATTCTCTGTGGACACAGTGGATGGGTATTTTTCGGATCCATCGGCTATAGAAATATCAGAAATTCTCAAAAATGCAAAATACGACTCAGTAGAGAAATTTGTTTCCATTGGAAGTGGTTTCGATCATCAAATATTTGATGGTTTACGTGATTATTTAGATTTTGAAAGTAAAAAACACTATCTCATAATTGTTGGTTCGCAAGATCATGGGTTAGTGTGCTTGGTTCACCTTCACGGGATGTTTTCAGTAGGTGTCCGCTTATCTAATTTACCTTATCCAGACAGCTTAGCGGTAATTGGTGTAAACGACATAGAAAAGAAGTCGTTCAGAAAGATACACCCAGAGCAGCTACTGCAAGAGGTTTTTGCACCTCCTGAGCTCAGATTTCAATACTATTTTCCAACAGAACACGCGGCTCAGGAATTCTTGGACCTGCAAACCTCTGAAGAATTTGGGTTTCATACAACGGAAGCAGGTCACCCCGTTTTTGATAGTCAAGGAAACCCTCTTGATTCAGACCTCTATTCAAAAATGAAGGAATCAGAGCATTTGGTAACCTCAGAGGCTTTAGAAGGAGGGGGTATAGCTCACACTTTCCCAATCCAAGATGAGCTATTCATAAAAATATTGCCCACAGGAAAGTTGGTGCAAGTAATAGCCGTCCGTGAAGAGCTGCGGCAGATTGCGAAGCTATGAATGGTTTGGCATCTAACAATTGCATTGAGAAGGACGCATTTTTCGCTACGCCCTTCGGGCTTCACTCCAAATGCGCCCCTCATGCAAGGCGTTAAGTGTCAAGGGAAGATATGAGCAAAGACCGCTATTACTACGATAGAATTACTATGGCTCTTGACGATCTCCTACGGTGCAAGCGATATTGTGAGGCGATGTTAAAGATTCCATTAGGAAAATTATTTTCCGTGATAAAAGGGCTTTGACCCCTTTAGTTGGCTTGTTTTAAGGCGGTTAAAGAGACTGAATGTGAACACCTGGGTTTGTTGTGGGCGGCAAGCTTGAGTTACTGGATCACAAAGCGTTCAACTGGGTTAACACGATGATTAGTAACGTTAAAAATTCACTTCGAGGTAGTTGCCATTCAATCGGAGCAAAGCATTTACCAAGACATCTGGCTGAATATTGTTTCCGTTTTAATCATCGCTTTGATCTGCCTGCAATGCTGCCCAAGCTTGGTCGTACCGCCGTCAGGACACCACCGATGCCATACCGACTCCTGAAGCTGGCTGAGCATTATGGGTAATCAGGTATTTTTATGTCAAAATGTCTAATCCGACAGTCTCGTTAGAAGTTAATAAGACCTTATGTTTAAGAGAGGATACTATGGAGTTTCTGAATAATGCGACCATAGCTGGAGTAATAGGTTCAATGCTAGCGTTTTTTTCAGCATTTGTGATGTATAAAATTAGTAAAAATTACGAAAGTAAAGAAAAAAAGAAAAATGTAGATAAAGAAGCTTTAAAAGACTTAAGAGAGTTGAAGAGATTTGTTTTGGATTCTCATGAGTATTTTAGGAAACTAATATTTAATAACTGCTTCAGCGGTTCAATGGAGCAGAATGGAAGCTCGTATTTGATGATGGAATCTACAATTTATCACCCGAGGAGAGACTTAATAAGTTGTGAATTAATAAGAAATTTCCCTTTTCACCAAGATTTACCTGATGGGTTCTATAAGATAGTTAAAGGGTATAACGCAGCTGTTGAAGAGCTGCTTAGTCAAAATGATCGCATAGAAAATGAATATACTGATGATTATGCTGGCATTAAACACATCATATTTCAGTTAGAAGCTATTCTTAATTACTCAAATGAAATTATTACTCATTGCGAGTGGTTTGAACTTAAATTCACTGATCGAAAAAAATATGAGGAGATTTCAAGTCAAACAAAGCCTTATTTTGAAGGTTATTACGGACTTTACTGTGCGCCATTAAAAGAAAAATTTAGAGGAGATAAAATAACCAAAGATATGCGTGATAGCTATCACGAAGCACGGAAAAATACAAATGATACGGGTATGTATATCTAACTCAAAGATAAGAATTTCTCTAAAAAGGCTATCAAGCCGACAGCTTTGGCTTCGCTTGGCTTTGTGCTTTGATAGCACAAGAACCCGTATCTAAAGGGTCAAAACTCTTTGATTGAAGTTTTCTCCGTGCCATAAGCGGACATTAAAAAGTCGGGATAACAATCTCTAAAGAGCATTTTGGTTTGTTCCTACTTATCTTGTTATTTACTATTTGAAACACAGTTAGATTAGCTATAGCTAACTATCAAAAAACTATTTTTTCCTCTATTAACCTATCAATAATAAGTCGAGTATATGTGGTTACATCCTGGCAGTTTGAAGTGCGATTGTTTAGCGTATTCAGCCAAGTATTGATCATAGTTTCAATCTCTATGCTATTATCAATATTAGAAAGATCGTCTCGAAGAGCGCTTGCCATGCCAGGCTTTATTGACTTTATGAACTCCGTTTGTCGCTTATCTAGATCGTTTCCGTCAATTTTTGACGCCAGCAAAGTTTTAATTAAAAAATCTCCATTGTCTAAAAAATGATGATAATAAGAAGAAGTACTGTACTCAGCATGATATTTCCCTAAGTAACCACAGATAAAATTCATCCGCGAAACCAAGATTAGCTTCTTGATACCCTCCTTCGGAAGGCTATAGGATACTACTTTATTTGAAGTGTAGTCTCCGCAACCAACTAGAGTGAACAATAGAAATACAGAACCAAGTAGGCGTATCCTAGACATGTATCCAAATCCTTTTAAAAATGTCATTGGTAAAATCTAGTCTATCATATGACTAATAAGATGTAGTCAATATTTTCATCCTCCTTCAATTGCTTTGCTCGAACCAATTTGTTTCCATAGTTTGTGGTTTACCCAAGTGTTGCAGAAATCAATCCGGTAGCTACGATATATTTTGGACTTCCTTTATTTCGACGGACATTAATGTACTCTAATTTAAAGCATAATTAATTTATAAGCGTATTAAGATAAAAAGTGTAAAATCTATCTGTTTAGCCTGGAGTTGACATTAATTAATCCGAAGGCATGTAATATTAAGTCGATATCTTTATTTAAAATGGAGTGGTAGTTATTGTTTTATTGTTTTTCTGAGCTTTCATGCTAAATAGGCAAGAAGTTCAAATATTAAAGTCACAAAAAAACTGTCTTATGGTTTGGGCTAGAATTTTTTGTCTTTAAGAGTATGACAGTCTCCTTTAAAATTAGAAATGACAACAGGATTTACCATTCCAGTAGGAAAAGAAAAGGTAGATCTAGAGGCTTCTCCTGTATAACGATTTATTGATAGTGAACTCATGATTACAAGATTTCCTAATTTATCCTTTGCAGTTTCTCCAAGAATGTATTCAGAGTCTGAAACATTGAGTTTTAGTTCGTATTTAGAATCACTATCTTTGGCTCCAAAAAATACACTAATATAAGTTAAATACTTACTTATTTTTAGTTTTTCTGGATTAAAAACAATCAAGTATTTCTGTGACCTACTTTCATTCAAAGTAGCAGGCATGAATTTTTCTGTGCCAGAGCATTGCAAGGTTATATCTTTGCCAAATAAAGTGGATGAGAAAAATATGCTAAGTGCTATTAAGAACTTAAGTTTCATTATCAGCCCCCCCCTTTATATGCTGTATAGCGTCATCATCTTATTTTATTGTACTAATTCTTTATAAACAATCTTAGATTATTCAGTATACTAAAAAAGGGAAAGATTTATTTTGTGCAGCAAGTTACGCCTGTCAGGCGCTATCGATTTTCATCCTATTTGCGCAAGCACTTTAATTCGAAGCCCTAACCGCTATTTCCGATGTTTTTTCTAGCAGTCGCGGAGCGACGTTCTAACCACTAGCCAGCCTCGTAGCGGCGATCTAGCCACTGCTTTTCCCATACCCCAACTGCTCTGATATCGCATTGCCCGCCTGAACCAGCTCCCCGATCCATTCATCCCGGCGGCGGTCTATCGGGGCCGAGAGGGATAGTCCGGCCACTGGCTGGTTGCTCTGATCGTAGATCAGTACGCCGATACAGCCAACACCGATCTCCGCTTCTTCATTATCCAGGGCATAGCCCCGTTGAGCTGATGTCAGACACTCTTCGGTCAGTGCTTCAAGGGAGTTAAAGGTATTACGGGTGTAGGCGGGCAGGTTGGTGCGCTGGGCATAACCGGCGATCTCCTGTTCGCCACTGATGCCCAGCATCAGTTTACCGACGCCGGTGACATGCAGCGGTGCCCGGCTGCCAACGATCTGTTGTACGTGCATCATGCGGTTGGGGGTGGCCTTTTCAAAGTAGATGACTACATCGCCTTCACGGATGGTGAGGTTGATGGTCTCGCCCAGCTTATCCCGCAGCTTTTCCATATAGGGCATCGCCACCGCCCGCAGGTCGATATCTGTATGCAGCCGATTACTCAGTTGCAATAACCGCTGTCCCAGTCGGTATTCACCGGCGCTGCTGCGCTCGACAAAACGGTTATCGATCAGCGAGTGAAGAATCCGGTGGGCGGTGGAGGGGTGTAGCCCGGCATCCGCACTCAGGACTTTCAGTTTCACCGGCTTTGAATAACGGGAGATAACATCTAGCAGCAGTGTGGCCCGGTCGATAACCTGAATCCGGGCTTCTGGTTTTGTATCTGACATAGAGATCTCCTGTTAAGGGCTGATGTATCGGCTTGATGCTTTTTATATTGTGCAATTTTTTATGAAATTACCACATAGCAACAATAAAAAACTGTATTTCATAATATGAAATTCTTAGTTTTCAACCATTTTCTCTATTTTATTCTTTTAATTTCAGTTAGTTAGTAAAAGTAAACGGGTAAATAATTAAAATTTCATAATATGGAATATTTGCATATTGCGGAAGTTAATCGTTCTTCTTATGGTGAATAACACTTAAGTCTTACTGCTTCAGACGATCCTGAGCAGAGTGCTTTTTTCTAACACTTATAAAGAGTATTCACCATGACAGATCAGAATCCTGTTTTTATACCCGGCCCGACCAATATTCCTGATCGGTTACGCAATGCGATGCATCTCCAGACCCGCGATCACCGCGCGCCGGATTTTGTTGAAACATTCGCTCCGGTACTGCGCGACTGCAAACGTGTTTTTGGTACTGAGACTGGTGAAGTGATTACCTTCCCGTCCAGTGGTACCGGCGGTTGGGAAGCCTCTATCTGTAACACCCTGTCAGCGGGTGACAAAGTACTGATCGCCCGCTACGGGATGTTTTCCCACCGCTGGATCGATCTCTGCCAGCGCCACAATCTCGATGTTCAGGTTATTGAGTGTGCCTGGGGCAGCGGTGCACCGGCAGATAAGTTTGCCGAGGTGTTGAGTGCCGACAATGGCCATGAGATTAAAGCGGTACTGGTAACCCACAATGAAACGGCGACCGGTGTTAAGAGTGATATCGCCGCCGTTCGTCAGGCGATGGATGCGTCGGGCCATCCGGCACTGCTGTTTGTTGATTGCGTTAGCTCACTGGCATCGATGCCGTTTGAGATGGATGCCTGGGGCGTTGATATTGCGGTTTCCGGTTCGCAGAAGGGCTTCATGCTGAATACCGGTATGGCCATTCTGGGGGTTAGCCAGAAGGCCCTGGCAGCGATGGAGACGGCGACTCTGACCCGCACCTTCTTCGATTTTCGCGACATGATGGCCGCGAATGCCAACGGTGGTTTCCCTTATACGCCTCCGTTGCAGCTGATCTATGGCATGAAAGAGAGTCTGGCGATGCTGTTTGAAGAGGGGCTGGAGAATGTCTATGCCCGTCATCACCGTCTGGCTGAAGGGGTGCGTAAAGCGGTTGACGCCTGGGGGCTGAAACTGTGTGCACAGTCGCCGGAGCTGTACTCCGATACGGTTAGCGCGATCTATGTACCGGAGGGTTTTGACAGCAACCAACTGACCGAACATGCCTTTAATGCCTACGGTGTTTCCTTCGGTATCGGTCTGGGAGAGATGAACGGTAAAGCGTTCCGCATCGGCCATCTGGGCTCACTGACTGACGTGATGGTGTTGTCGGGTCTGGCGACGATTGAGATGGCGATGGCGGATCTGAACTACCCGATCACGCTGGGCTCCGGGGTTGCCGCCGCACAGGAATATTTTCGTAAGACTGCCAGTAAGAACTGTGCCTGATGTTAATTTTTGAGGTATCCCATGACCGATATAACTGAACAGAAGATGACGATCCCCACCTATGATGATGTGCTGATCGCCCACGAACGGATTAAACCCTATATCCATGAAACGCCGGTACTGACCTCCCGTTTCCTCAATGAGCTGACCGGTGCAGAGTTGTTTTTTAAGTGTGAAAACCTGCAGAAGGCCGGGGCCTTTAAAGTACGCGGGGCATCCAATGCGGTGTTTGGCCTGACTGAAGCCGAGGCGGCGGTGGGCGTGGCAACTCACTCCTCCGGCAACCATGCGCTGTCGCTCTCCTATGCGGCGGGCCAGCGGGGCATTCCGGTGACGGTGGTCATGCCTCGCACCGCGCCTCAGGCGAAGAAGGATGCGGTGCGCGGCTATGGCGGCACCATCATTGAGTGCGAACCCTCAACCAGTTCCCGCGAAGCGGTGTTTGCCGAGGTGGTGGCTGAATCCGGGGCTGACTTTGTTCACCCCTATAACGATCCACGGGTTATTGCCGGACAGGCGACCTGCTCCAAAGAGTTGCTCAGTCAGGTGGATGACCTGGATGCGGTGATCGCTCCGATCGGTGGCGGTGGAATGATCTCCGGCACCTGTCTGACACTCTCCACCATCGCGCCCCAGGTGAAGATCTACGCCGCAGAACCGTTGAATGCGGACGATGCCGCCCGCTCTTTCCGGGCCGGTCATATTATTGCGGATGATGCTCCGGATACCGTCGCCGATGGCCTGAAAGTCCCGCTGAAAGACCTGACCTGGCACTTTGTCAGCAACCATGTCACCGACATTCTCACTGCCACCGAGGAGGAGATTGTCGAGGCGATGAAGCTGGTGTGGAAACGGATGAAGATTGTGATTGAACCCAGCAGCGCAGTGCCCCTGGCGACCATTCTGAAGAATCCGGAACTCTTCAGAGGCAAACGGGTAGGGGTCATTATTACCGGCGGAAATGTCGACCTCGACAAACTGCCATGGCTGAACAACTAAGAATTTTGACAGGAGAACACCAATGAATGCACAGAATGAATTGCACAATCTGGAAGTAGGGTACGACGTTCCGGCCATCCCGGGAATGGATGAAGCAGATATCCAGACACCCTGTCTGATTGTTGATCTGGACGCGCTGGAGAAGAATATCCGCACCATGGGGGATTACGCTAAGCAGATGGGCGTGCGCCACCGGGTGCACGGCAAGATGCATAAATCCGTTGATATCGCGTTGTTGCAGGAAAAGCTGGGCGAAAGTTGTGGCGTTTGCTGCCAGAAAGTGTCCGAGGCGGAAGTGTTTGCCCGTGGCGGTATTAAAGATGTACTTGTCTCGAATCAGGTGCGTGATCCGGCCAAGATCGACCGTATGGCGCGGTTGCCGAAACTGGGTGCCCGGACGATCTGTTGTGTTGATGACATTGAAAATGTCGCGGAACTCTCTGCTGCCGCGCAGAAGCATGGCACCCAGATTGAGTGTCTGGTTGAGATTGACTGTGGTGCCGGACGTTGTGGTGTGGCTGCGGGACAACCGGTGGTGGATATCGCTCAGGCGATTGATGCGGCTCCCGGTCTTAAGTTCGCGGGCATTCAGGCGTATCAGGGCGCGATGCAACATCTGCAGAACTACAACGAGCGCAAAGAGAAAGTGGATATCGCCATTGAGATGGTGGCCCGTTCGGTTGAGATGCTCAGAGCGGTTGGCCTGGAGTGCGACATCGTTGGCGGTGGTGGTACCGGTTCTTACTACTTTGAGGGTGCTTCCGGTGTGTATAACGAGTTGCAGTGTGGCTCTTACGCCTTTATGGATGCTGATTATCAGACCATCCATGATGAAAACGGTGAGCGGATCTCTGAGTTTGAAAACTCACTGTTTATCCTGACCTCCATCATGAGTCATGCGAAAGCGGATAAAGCGATCTGTGATGCCGGTCTGAAAGCGCAGTCGGTTGATAGTGGACTGCCCTACGTGTTTGGTCGCGATGATGTGGAGTATATCAAGTGCTCCGATGAACACGGGGTGATCTCCGATCCCAATGGCGCACTGAAAGTTAATCAGAAGATCCGCCTGGTGCCGGGACACTGCGATCCCACCTGTAACGTTCACGATTACTATGTGGGTGTGCGTAACGGTAAGGTTGAGACGCTGTGGCCAGTCTCCGCCCGTGGTAAGGCGTATTAATAAAGCGGTCTTATTAATCTCATCTTTACGGTAGCTGCCCGTCCGGGCGCTACCGGTTATCCGAATAAGGAGAATATCTATGGGTGGTTCTATTGAAGAACGTAGTTTTGAAGAGCTTTCTCCGGTTGATGCAGGCGCAGGAATATCCCTGGTATCTGAAGCGGTATGTGAACAGGTGGTGGGTCGTCCTGAAGCCTTCACTGCTGTTGAAAGCGTGTTTGCTGCGATGGCCAGCGGTGCTGCCTATAACTTTCCCGTGGTGCGGGAAGCGATCGGCCACGCGGATGCCCTCTATGGGTTCAAGTCCGGTTTCGATCGTGCCGGGATGGTACTGGGGGTTAAATCCGGCGGCTACTGGCCGGGCAACGTTGATAAAAACCTGACCAACCATCAGTCCACCGTGATTCTGTTTGATCCGGATACCGGCCAACTGCGGTCGCTGGTGGGAGGCAACTATCTGACGGCGGTACGCACCGCTGCCGCGTCGGCGGTGTCTATCGCTCATCTGGCGCGTAAAGATGCCCGGGTGCTGGGGATGGTGGGTGCCGGACATCAGTCAACCTTCCAGTTGCGGGCCGCTCTTGAACAGCGCAACTTTGAAAAAGTGGTTGCCTGGAACCCCCACCCGGAATACCTGTCCCGACTGGCTGCCGTGTGTGAAGAGCTGGGTATGCCGTTTGCCGCCGTCGAGCGGGAACAACTGGGCGCCGAGGCGGATGTTATTATCACTATCACCTCAGCGTTTGAACCGTTGCTCATGAAGCAGTGGATTAAACCGGGAACCCATATCGCCTGCATGGGCACCGATACCAAAGGTAAGCAGGAGGTTGATCCTGAACTGCTGGCATCAGCCTCCGTCTTTACCGATGAGGTGGCGCAATCGATCAGTATCGGTGAAGCGCAGCATGCCGTCGCGTCCGGGTTGCTGAATGAAGCCGATATCACGCCGATAGGTGAGGTGATTAATGGCACCCATCCGGGTCGTCGGGATGATCTTGAGATCACCCTGTTTGATGGCACCGGGGTCGGTCTGCAGGATCTGGCCGTCGCTTCTGCAGCAGTCGAGCTTGCACAAGCCAAAGGGCTGGCGGGACAGGTCTCTTTGTAACTGAGCACTTTATAAACAAGCTTTTTATAACTGAGCTGACTGCCCTGAGCAGATCTAGTCTCTCCCGCTGAGCACCCCTTCCGACGGACGGGGTGTTTTATTGGTTAATCCTCTTTGTATTACAGGTATCCATGATGGCTTCTGTTGCGCGATTACGACTGCGTCAGCTGCTGGACAACCAGCAGTGTGTGACCTGCGCGTCTGTGTTTGATCCCCTGTCTTCAAGAATGGCGGATGATATTGGTTTTCAGGTTGGCATACTGGGTGGCTCAGTGGCCTCGCTGATGTCGCTGGGTGTGCCGGATATCTATCTGCTGACCCTGAGTGAGCTGGCAGAGCAGGCGCGCCGGGTGTGTCTGGCATCCGACCTGCCAGTGATTGTCGATGGTGATAATGGCTATGGTAACGCCCTCAATGTGATGCGAACGGTGTCTGAGCTGGAACATGCCGGCGCGGCGGTGATCACTATCGAAGATACGGTGATTCCCAGACCTTATAAACAACCGGAGCTGAACCTCAGTACGGTGGAAGAGGGATGCAGTAAATTACAGGCCGCGCTGCAAGCCCGTAACGATGCTGATATGGCGATCTTTGCCCGCACTCATGCACAGCAACCCCATCGGGATCTGCTGCAACGGGTGGATGCCTATAGTCGCACGGGTGTTGATGGTATCTGCATTTTTGGCCAGATCTCCAAGGCGCTGCTGGTACAGCTTAACCGGGTGACTGATCTGCCATTGATGCTGATCGATTATGCAGAGACGACGGTTTCAGCAGAAGAGATGATGCAGCTGGGGGTAAGGATCCACTTCAGGGGGCATCGCACCTATGAAGACTCCGTTAAGGCGATCTATCAGTCACTGCTGCAACTGTATAACAGCGATTTTCCCAGCCGCGAAATGGCTAACAGCCGCAATGGTAAACAGCTGATTGGCCGGTTTGCTCAACAACAGAGATTCAATGCGATCTGCAATGACTACCTCAACCCCTCCCATGGGTAATGGAGTCGTTTGAAGGGGGGTTAACGGATCAGCAGATCCAACAGGGCCGACGGTTCATTAATCAGATAATCGCAGTCACTGCTATGCAGCTCCCCGGCTTCGCCATAACCCCAGCTAACCGCCACCGAATTAAGACCATGGGCCCGGGCCGCCCGGATATCGCTCGCTCTGTCGCCGATCATCCAGTGACGGCTGTAGGGCCTGGGGTGCTCTTTGATCAACTCTCCCAGATGCTCAGTTTTATCACTTTTAGCGCCGTTGAGTTCACTACCGTGAACCCCCTCAAACAGTTTAGCCAGCTGTGCATCCTCAAGTAGCCACTCAGCCTGCGGCTGGGGTTTAACTGTCAGCACCCGCAACCGCAGCCCGGCATCTGAAAGCTGTTGTAGCAGATCCCTGATACCGGGATAAACCTGATAGTTGCGAATCCCCTGTTGCAGATAATGCTGGCGAAAGCGGATCACTGCATCCTCAATCAGCGCCTTCTCAGTGCTGTTCATCAGTCGGGCAAAGCTATCGCGAATAGGTGGGCCAAAGCAGCGCTGTAGCTGCTCAGGGTCGGCCTGTGGATACCCCAGACCGGAGAGGGCGCTCTGGATCGATTCGGCTATTCCCCGTTGAGAATCGAGGAGGGTGCCATCGAGATCAAAAAACAGCGTTTTCATGGCGTTTATATTTATCTATCCGGTTACAGAGTGTGAGTTGATTATTGTACACAATTTTAAAGATCGTTGTTCGATGTCCGAACGCTACGCTTGTCCGAAGTGCGGCATTGGGCTGAATCGCTGCAGGATGCAGCTCCTACGAGGGCGTTATTCGGGGGCCGGGTCCGAACGCTGCGCTTGTTCGCAGTCCGGAAAATGCAGGTTGGTTGTCTCGTTTGTAGGAGCCGCTTTCAGCGGCGATATTGGGTGCAGGCATTGGGCCAAATCGCTGCAAGATGCAGCTCCTACGAGGGCGTTATTCGGGGTCCGGGGTTCGAGCGCTGCGCTTGTCCGCAGTCGGAAAGAGCAGAGGGGGTGGCATCTTTTGTAGGAGCCGCTTCCAGCGGCGACATTGGGTGCGGCATTGGGCTCAATCGCTGCAGGATGCAGCTCCTACCAGGGCGTTATTCGGGGGCCGGGGTCCGAACGCTGCGCTTGTCCGAGGTCGGAAAGAGCAGAGGGGGTGGCATCTTTTGTAGGAGCCGCTTCCAGCGGCGATAGAATCGCTTTTGTAGGAGACGCGCTAGCATGCCCTCCGGGTACCTCGCGGCGATAGTCTGAACAGGCATTGGGCCAAATCGCTGCAGGATGCAGCTCCTACGGGGGCGTTATTCGGGGGCCGGGTCCGAACGCTGCGCTTGTCCGCAGTCCGGAAAATGCAGGGTGGTTGTCTCGTTTGTAGGAGGCGCGCCCTCGCGGCGATATTGGGTGCAGGCAATAAGCTCAATCGCTGCAGGATGCAGCTCCTACGGGGGCGTTATTTGAGGTCCGAGGTACGGAAAAGCACAAAAAAAAGACCGTCAGCGTCCTGACAGTCTTAAACCCTCGCAGAGGGGAGTCAACAAGAATCTTACCGACAATGATAGGTTGCCGGTGAAGACACAGCACCCGGACCTGTGAAGCCTGAGATCAGCGATCACTGGTTTCAGGGCCGTAATGCTGTTGCTATTGTGGTTAATCCTGACTTTTTGGTCAACTTGTTGTCAGATAATCCCGTTTCATAATATGGCAACAATATATATTATTATTTGTATACAATACTTTGGTCTGAATGTAAGTTTTATCTATATATTCGTTTTGTCTACCGCTGAGTGAGGGTTGCCCACAGCGCCGAACGATCAGATTTCTCAATTAATAAAATTAACAATTCAGAGGTAACACTGATGGTCAGACTAAATCTGGAAAATTCGATCACCATAATCCAGGCGGCATTCAATAAAAGCCGCGAGCTGAATACTTCGCCATTGACCGTGGCGATTCTGGACAGTGCGGGCAGGCTGATCTCGCTGCAGCGTCAGGACGGTTCCAGTATGCTGCGGCCGGATATTGCGATAGGTAAGGCCTGGGGGGCGGTAGCGATGGGTAAATCCTCCCGTGATCTGGGCCGGGATGCGCTGGAACGTCCCGCCTTTATCTCATCGTTAACGACGCTGGCGCAGGGGCATCTGGTACCGGTAGCCGGTGGTGTGCTGGTGCGCAACAGCGAAAATGAGGTGGTTGGTGCTGTGGGAGTCAGTGGTGATCTGTCCGATGTGGATGAGCTGTGTGCCATCACCGGCATTCAGGCCGCCGGGCTGATCGCGGATGCCGGGGCTATCTAGCGTATAGTCGTTTATTAAGACAGATAAAGCCTCCGATCAGACCTCCAGTCAATCGGGGGCTTTTTGCTATTCAGGCTGTATGCTTTTAACCCCACAGCCTTTCAGTATCAGCCGGGTGAGTTGCTCTGCGGCGGTGTCGTAGTCAGCCTGACTCATCTTATCTTTACCGGTCACCCGGGATATCTGCCAGTCAAAATCGGCATAGGTCTGGGTGGCCGCCCAGATGGTGAACAGCAGATGATGGGGGTCTACCGGATCGATCAGCTGGCGTTTGACCCAGGACGCTATTCTGTTACTGCTGACCCTGGTCTGCTCCATCATCTGTTCAGCAATATCCTCAGGCAGATGGGGAGCACCATGCATAATCTCACTGGCAAACACCTTCGAGGCGTGGGGGTGCTGTTGCGACACCCGGATTTTGGCGCGGATATATTGTTCCAGCACGGTGGCCGGATCATCGTTCTCGTAAAACGGTGTGGCTGCCTGCAACAGGGGATCAATAACGCTTTCAACAACGCTGCGGTAGAGGTTTTTTTTACTCTTGAAGTAGTAGTAAACGTTGGCTTTGGGGAGGCCCGCATGGTTGGCTATATCCATGGTTTTCGTCGCGGCGTAACCCCGGGCGGCAAAAATTTCACTGGCAGCCTGAATAATCAGCTCCCGGTTACGGTCCCCTATTTTAGCCATCGGCTTACCTTATCCTGTCTTATTCTTTAACCGTGATGGTCAACTGCGGGGCCATGTTATCACCCGCACTGAACCCGGCTCAACCGTGTTATTGCGAAAATGAAAAAGCCCTGTCGGTTAACAGGGCTTTTTAGCAGAATGTAGCAAACGGATTGTGACGCTGACTACTTTGTCAACGCGCCCTGAGCGATCCAGGTGCCCAGCAGATCCCGTTCCTGCGGCGTCATCTGGGTGATATTACCCAGCGGCATCGCCTGGGTGGTAATCGCCTGCGCCTGAATCCGCGGAGCCAGCATCTGGATCTGTTGCGGATTATCCATGATGACCCCGAGAGGTGCGGCGGTAAAACCGGCAAAGGTCGGTGTGGCCGAATGGCACACGGAACAGCGCTCATCGATGATCTGCTTCACCTGTGTAAAGCTGACCTGGGTGGTGGATGTTTCAGCGGTTTTCGGTGCGGTGACAAACGCCAGTGCGATCATCCCCAGCGCCGCCGCGGGAAGGGTCCAGACAAATTTCTGGCTTTCGTGACGGGTGTTAAAGTAGTGGCGCACCAGCACACTCAGTATCGCTAAGCCCGCCAGAATCGCCCAGTTATACTCAAAGCTGTAAGTGCTGGGGAAGTGGTTGCTGATCATAATAAACAGCACCGGCAGGGTGAAGTAGTTGTTGTGCCGGGAGCGCAGTAAGCCTTTAGCTGGCAGCGCAGGATCAGGCTCGCGCCCTGCATTAATTGCCCCCACCAGATCACTCTGAGCCGGCATAATGATAAAGAATACGTTGCCCACCATGATGGTGCCGATAATAGCGCCGATATGGATGAATGCCGCGCGGCCACTGAATACATGAGTGAAGCCCCAGGCAGCAGCAACCAGCAGAACAAACAGAACCAGGCCCAGCAGTGCGGGTTGCTTACCCAGGGGGGAATCACACAGGGTGGTATAGATAAACCAGCCCGCCACCAGACTGCCGACACTGATGCCGATGGCGGCAGCCGAGCTGAGGTCTGAACCGGGCGCTACCAGATAGAGTTGTGCATTGAGGTAATACACCACCGCCAGCAGGGTAAAGCCAGACAGGAAGGTCGCGTAGGCTTCCCATTTAAACCAGTGCAACTGCTCCGGCATTTTTGGCGGAGCCAGTTTGTATTTTTCCAGATGGTAGATGCCGCCTCCGTGGATAGCCCACAGATCGCCGGACAGACCTTCACGGGGGTTACTCCGGTCCAGGTGGTTCTCCAGCCAGACGAAATAGAAGGACGCGCCGATCCAGGCGATACCGGTAATCATATGTACCCAGCGTACCGCCAGGTTTAACCATTCAGTGATATGGGGATCCATGGTTTACTCCTCATATAGTGACACTCATAGCTTTCGCTAAAGGCCAAAGTGTTAATGTTCTTGTTGTGCTCTGGTCGCTATTGGCTGTTCTCAAGGGCTATTTTCAAGGACTGTTCTCAAGGACTGTTCTCAAGGACTATCTCAGTGTCTTCAGCAAAGAAATATTCATCGCAGTTATTGCCCTCACCCTCACGGTCGACCACCAGAAAGTCATCTTCGGGCACGCAACTTAACACCGGGTGATGCCAGACGCCGGGGTGGTAATTGATCCCCTGGCTGCCATCGGTGATAAAAGCCCTGATATTGGCAGGCTCTGGCACTTCGCCGGGTTCTGCAACAATAATCAGAAACGGGTTCTGCTTCAGGGGAATAAACGCCTGACTACCAAACGGATGCCGCTCCAGCAGTTTCACCCGCAACGGCATTGCCAGCCCCTGAGCGCGGAAGATACTGATAATCCCCCGGTCGTCCGGCTTGCCCAGCATCACTTCAGCCAGTCGGTGGAAACGCTGGGTAGAGCCGTTGTTGATCATGAAAAAATCACGATCCCGGGTCTCAATCACCGTGCCATAGGGGGCGAATGCGGTGGCGGTCAGCGGTTCCGGTGTTAGCGTCAGCCTGGTTTGTTCAGTCATTTAAAGCACCTTAGTCCTTAGTTCTCAGTCCGTAGCTCTTAGTCAGAAATATGGCCAAACAGTCTCAGTCGGCTGATGCCGCCGTCCGGGAAGATATTCAACCGGATATGGGTGATCGGCCCCAGCGCGTTGATCTGCTCACTGAACTCATGTTCCTGATGCATCTCCAGTTTTTGCGAGGGCAGTAACTCTTTCCAGAACAGGCTCTGGGTTTCGATCTGCTCATCGGTGCCGCCTTTAACGTAGGCGGCCTGAATGGAGCAGCTGTCCGGGTAGTTGCCCTTAAAGTGCAGGGTGTCCACCACGATGCGGCTGATCTCGCCTGGATGTCCCAGGGCCACGATTACCCAGTCATTTCCCGGTGTCCGGCGGCGGGCGGTTTCCCAGCCATCGCCCATATTAACCCCTCGTCCCGGGTTAAGAATGTTGCTCATCCTGCCGAAGTGTTCGTCACTACAGGCCAGCGCCCGGCCACCGTTGAGGGAGGACGCCAGATCGATCTCCTGCTCGCTGCCAATCTCAGACCAGTTCAGGTAGGGAGTGCCATACACCCGTAAACGGGCAACACCGCCATCCGGAAAGATATTAAAGCGGATATGGGTCCAGGGCTTATCATTATTAATGGCGTGCAGGTGGTGGCTATTGCCATTCAGGCTGACGGCACTCAGGAGTTCGGTCCACTCGGCATCTTCAGCTGGATCTCCGTCCTGACAGAAGCAGGCTTCCAGTGAGGCTGAAGGCGGGTAGTTGCCGGTGAAGAACGAGGTATCGATATCGACGCCGCTGATCACACCGGGTACGCCGAGGCGGATGATGGTGTAGTCATAGCCTTCAAAACGCTTACGGCGGGATTCCCAGCCATCCATCCATTTGCCATTGTCGTCAAAAACACCCTCTTTCCAGACGGGGGCTTCGGGTTGTAGCATCCGGTCGACGGCGGCAAACCAGTCGTCGGTTACAAAAATTGCCTTGCTGCCCAGACGGGCGTCAGCCAGGTTGATCTGTTTCTCAAATGTTGTTGTCATTATTTTACTCATCTAGCGTAAATTGGTTACATAGCTTCCAGTCGGAACTGCGCTATTTTGTTGATTTCCTGTAATGCCCGGCTGAACTCCTGCTCGGGACTGTTATGGATGCGCTCTTCAAAGGCCGCCAGAATCTGGTGCCGGTTGCTGCCCTTGACCGCCATAATGAACGGAAAACCAAATTTCGCTTTATACGCATCATTCAGCTGGGTAAAACGGGCGAACTCTTCGGCGGTGCACTCACTGATGCCCGCACCGGCCTGTTCTGACGTTGAAGATTCGGTCAGCTCACCCGCAATAGCGGCTTTTCCGGCCAGGTCCGGGTGAGCATTGATCAGATCCAGCTGAGATTGTTTATCAGACTCGAGCAAGATCTTTGCCATCCGTCCATGCAGAGCCTCTATCTCATCACAACGGCTATCGATTCCCTGATCAAAGACCTGCTCAGCAACCCAGGCCGAATGCTCATAGATGTCGCCAAAGGTACTGACAAAGCTTTCGCGGCTCATCTGGCTTGGGGTGCAGCTTTGAAACTGAGCGTGACTCATGATGCGCTCTCCGGGTTAAAGGGGTGTTCGGCGTACCAGTGTTTGGCAATGTCGATGCGGCGACTGAACCACACCTGCTCATGGCTCTGGGCATATTGGATAAACCGTTCCAGTGCTGCGATCCGGGCCGGACGACCGATAAGACGGCAGTGCAGACCGATAGAGAGCATTTTTGGTGCATCGGCGCCCTCTGCGTACAGGGTGTCGAAACTGTCTTTCAGATACTGATAGAACTGTTCGCCACTATTAAAGCCCTGTTGTGTGGCAAAGCGCATATCGTTGGTGTCCAGTGTATAAGGGATCACCAGATGGCCCTTGCCCTGATTATTGACCCAGTAGGGCAGGTCATCGTCATAGGCATCGGAGTCATACATAAAGCCGCCTTCCTCCATCACCAGCTTACGGGTGTTGGGGCTGTTGCGACCGGTGTACCAGCCCTGCGGCCGCTCACCGGTCACCTGAGTGATGATATCGATGGCGCGCATCAGATGATCACGCTCTTCCGACTCATCAAAATACTGATAGTCGATCCAGCGATAACCGTGGCTGCAGATCTCATGGCCGGCCTCGACCATCGCTTTTGCCACCTCCGGGTGACGCTCAATCGCCATCGCCACAGCAAAGATCGTCAGGGGGATCTCGTATTTACTAAACAGTTTTAACAGACGCCAGACACCGGCACGGCTGCCATATTCATAACAGGACTCCATACTCATATGGCGCACACCGGGCAGCGGCTGTGCCCCCGGCATCTCTGACAGAAACGCCTCGGACTCGCTGTCACCATGCAGAATGCAGCGCTCGCCCCCCTCTTCGTAGTTAAGAACAAATGATATAGCGATACGGGCCTCACCAGGCCAGCGGGGATGGGGCGGATTGCTGCCATATCCGATCAGATCACGGGGATAGTCATTGTTCACAGGGGCACTCCTTAACGAAACGGTAAGCATCTATTGGACTAAATAATGGATCAATCCAAACTGGTATGCAATCATTGTATACAATATTTTTTAAAAGTAACAAGCGAAAATAGGCAGTAAATTCCAGGTTAGCCCGGGTGGATCTCCACTAAAACCGATGCTACACCTTTAAGATCAATGGTTTCAGGGTTTGATTTCAGAATGTGATATTACTCAGATAATAATGTATACAATAAATTAAAAAATTGTCTTTAACTGTGGTTTTGGCTGTTCTATAGTGTAGCTATCTTCAGATCAGTTTAGTCCGGTCTGCCGAACGTAAGTCGCAAACGTTTAACTATGCAAAGCGTAAGTATAAAAGAGAGGATGAATAACTTATGGGTTATCTGACAACACATGTGCTGGACTCAGCCCACGGCTGTCCTGGCAGTGACATACCTGTCGCGCTCTACCGTATCAGCGATACCCGCCGCGAACTGCTGCATACCACCCTGACCAATGATGATGGCCGCTGTGACCAGCCGGTGCTGGAAGGAGCTGATTTTAAAAAGGGCGTCTACGAACTGGTCTTCAGTGTTGGCAGTTATTACCGCAAACGGGGTGTCGAACTACCAGAACCCGCCTTCCTTGATGATGTGGTACTGCGCTTTGGTATTGCCGATGAAGAGGAGCACTACCATGTTCCACTGCTGATCTCGCCTTACAGCTATTCGACGTATCGCGGGTCTTAACTGCAGTCGCTAGACGTCGCTTCGCGACTGCCAGACGCGGCTTCGCCGCTTGCTAGTTGTTAGAAAAAGCGTTTCAAAAGCTGTAGCTCGTTGTTCGTTGCTCGAAAAAGCGGGGGTTGGTAATTGTAGCAACGACGCTAGCATGCCCTCTGGGTATTGTAGGAGCTGTGGGAGCGACGCTAGCATGCCCTCTGGGTACCTCGTCGCGATTGGTATTACTGCCGCACTTATTATTAAAGGGACTCAACCACACAATTAATCAACCCACTGTTGCGCTCGTTCCCATGCTCCGGCGTGGGAATGCATACCCTGATACCACGCCGATGATACTCTTTGATCCCCTGTGTTTTCTACGCCAGAACGACTTTCAGAGATCAAAGGTTAACCACAGAGAACACAGAGGTCACAGAGAAAGGGCGACCTTTTACATCTGTCTTTCTGTAAATTTCATGCTGTCATATCCCCGATCAATTTCTTACGTGCTTCTTACACACAGGCGGAGCAACTTCTGTAAAAATTAAAGCCTACCTATAACGGTTTTTTCTAATACAGAGGTTAGCTATGAAATACTTCCTGAACGTTCATCACTTATATACCAGCCTGGCGCTGATATTCATGTTGCACGGCGGCACTGTTCACGCGAATACTGCCCCCATCGACGATGGTTATCTTAATCCGGTGGAAGATCTACGTTACTATATGGAACAGCTTGAGCGTTTGCCCGAAAGATTAGGGGTGATCTGCTGGGCAGCTTATGAGGTTCATAAAGAGGGTAAACATGAGAGTGCGATGACCCTGCTTAATGCTTGTGCTGACCGAGGCCTGGTTGCCTCAATGTTAATGCTCTCAAATTTTTATGAGGACGGCGTGCTTAATACAGGTGAACTACCTGAAGTTGCGACGTTATGGTTAAAGCGTGCGGCAGACACTGGCGATAGCCGGGGGCAGTATTATTATGGCCTGGCGCTGTTACGGGGTTACGGCCATAGCAGAAATGAAACACTCGGCCGGCAATGGATAGAACTGGCTGCCAGACAAGGGTTTCCAGATGCCGTAGAGGCGTATGAGCAGTGGAGATAATGTGCTAAGTCGGTTGATTAGCAGCACTGGCCGGTATGCTGGGTTGCTTATCGGTATCGCCGTTCTGATTCCGTTTATGCTGGTCGTTGGACTGGGTATTCATGGTTATCGGGCGCTGGACGAGCTGCATAAGGGCGAGTTGTTCGATAAGACTACGGCAGAGTCCAGGCTGTTACAGAGTTTATTATCCAGGCAGGTTGATGCCCTGGCCTTATCGCATCAGACCGCGGTGCGCAGTGCGATACTGGATGATAAATATGGAGATTTAAGTTCTCTGGCCACTAATAGCCCCCTGATTGAACTGGTATCTGTGTATACCGACGATGGTATTCTCTACCCGGATTCTGGCCTCGCACTGACGTTTTTTGATAAAACGTTACTGGACGATGTGAAAACAGACATTATCTCTGCACATGATCAATTACAGCGTCGCTCAGCTAATCAGACAGTGGATGTCTGGCTGGCGGTAACCACTTCAATTGGTCCTGCATATCTTTACTGTTGGCGGGGGCAGCCAGGTATGACCCTATGTGTGTTGTCGACAGCTAAAGTGGTACATGATTGGGTGTGGGATAGCGATGAACTCAGAGTGCTGAGCCATGACTTTAAAATTGAGGACAGCTTTAGTCAGTTGCAGGCCGCTCCTGATACTCCGCCCAAGGTGCAGTACACCTTCAAAAAACTCGGGTTGATCATTACGCCGCAACTTAAAGTTGCACCGCAGGAAACTGCCTCTGCTCGCTGGTTATTTCTCGCGATGGTGCTGCCGCTGCTGGGGCTGAGCTGCGCTGTCTCCTACCTGGTTTACCGGCATTACAAAGTGCAGGTCTCGCGGGCGGAACGCTGCTTAGTTGTACTCAGGATATTGCCCACGAACTCAGAACTCCTCTGGGTAATATCAATTTGTATGTCGGTCTCATGCTGCGCTCCGAAGAACAATCAGATAAAGAACGTTATCAATTGATTGTTGATAACGAGATGCTGCGTATTTCTCAGATCATCGATAATGCCACAGCACTCATGCGTGGAAAACCAGTAGACCCGTGGCAGTATTTGTCACCGGCAACCCATTTACAGTCGCTATATCAGCAGTATCAGCTCCGGTTGACGTCAACGGGCTGTCAGCTTTGTGTACAAACGACACTCAATGATAAGTACTGGTATCCAAAACTCGCGGTTGAGTTAGTGTTACTGAATCTGCTCGACAACGCGCGTAAGTATGCTCCCGGACATCTGGTTACAATGGCGGCAGGACTGGAGGACAACGAATTGTTCTTCTCGGTAAATAACTGCAGGCAGCAAGCGGTTGATAGCCCCTATGCTATCGCCCCTGCCGGGCTGGGCCTTGGCTTGCAAACCTGTCAGCGACTCGCAGCTCAATTTGATGGTCGACTGGATATGAAAATGACAGACTCCGGCCGTCACTATAAGCTTTATCTGCCCATACTGAAGCGAGATCCCCCATGTTAACTGTGCTGATTGTTGAAGATGACTCTCTGACCACTTTGGGCTTAAAAGAGCTTTTGACACTTGAGGGTTATCGTTGCCTGTGCTTTGACACGGCAGAACACGCCTGGCAAGCCTGTCAGCAGTCGAAACCGGATCTCTGTATTCTGGATCGGAATTTACCGGGCATGTCGGGTGACGAACTCTGTAAAAGGCTGCGAAGTCACTGGCCGACACTGCCGATTCTGATGTTATCTGCCAAGGGCTCTGAACCTGAACGTATTGAAGGACTCGCGCTGGGTGTGGATGATTATGTCAGCAAACCTTACAGTGTGAATGAACTGTTAGCTCGCATCGAGGCGATGGTGAGAAGAATACCCCTGTATAAAAGCTGTGAACCGATCTCCGGATTCTGGATGCGTGATCTGTATGTTGATGTTGGTGGTTTAAGGGCGGTGCGTGAGGGTAATTCAGTGGAATTAACCCCCAGAGAGCTATCTATTCTGCGCTTATTGTATGAATCAGAGGGCAATGTGGTAAGCCGGGATATGCTGTTTAACGAGTGCTGGGGACGCGATTACTTTCCCAATAGCCGGGCGCTTGATCAATCTATTGCGGTGCTAAGGGGGAAAATTGAAACAGATCAGAAGGTTCCCGAGATTATTAAAACCGCACGGGGTTCTGGCTATCGTTATGAGGCATGAAGGGCTTACAAAAAACTTACCTTCTACTTACTCAAAACTGACCTAACAACAGCGCGCACTTATTACGCTACATAGAAACCGTAACGTAATAAGGAATCCTGTATGTCAAAGTCATCTTCAGATCAGTCAAGCAGTCAGAGTCGCAGACGAGCGATTAAATCTATATTGGGGGTTGGCGCTCTGCTTCCCTGTGCCTCGGCATTAGCATTGAAAAGTGGTGCCTCTGCACCGGAGCCGAATAAAAACTTTCATCTCAAGGTGGCGAATTTAGTTAACCGCTCCAGGGCTAATATCGAACGGCTGATCAACTTTACCCTGACCCCGGAGGATCTTCCCTGGACCCAAACGCTGGGACAGTTAACTGCAGGGCAATCTGTTACTTTTCTGTTGAACGGTCGCTGGTGGATTGTTAAAGAGATGGATCTGTGGGTGGAGCCGGGTGTTGCTTTTCATGCACGTATTGATGGTGGCCTCTCATATAATCCGATGAATAATAGCGGCACTATGCTAGCCGACCGCTCCGGTGTTTTAGAGATCGCCCGTTCCGTAGGTGAATTTTCAAATCCACAGGGTGAGTTATTCACGCCCCCTGAGCACTACGTCGCGGCTGAAGGCTTCATCGAGGGAGTGGCGATCGTATGGCAGGACGATCCGCTCCAGGGACTGATACAACTTTCCGCAGCCGGTGATGTAGAAGGCTTGGTAAGTGCCGAAATAAAGCGATTAAGCCATGAAAGCAGCCTGCCGGCGGGTTGGCACTATATGTATATGTTTGGTGATGGGGGGATCTTTACCGGTGATCATGAGGGCCATATAGACTGCAACACTCACAAAGATGTAGGTATTTTACAATATCCCATCGAAATGCCCCTGGAGAAGGGGCTGGGTATTTCCTGGCAGTGGCTGGTTGAACAGCTACCGGCTGATGTAGCCGAAGATGCCGTCTTGAGTCACGATTATCTATCAATTGCAGTTGAGTTTGATGATGGTAAAGACATTACATATATGTGGAGCTCATCGTTACCGGAAGGCAAGGTTTTTCAATGTCCACTGCCGCGCTGGAGCGACATAGAAACCCATGTTGTGCAGCGAAGTGGGGCAACTGAGTTAGGTAAAGAATTGAAAGAGCAGCGGAACCTGTATAGTGATTATCAGCAATTTATTGGAGGTTCGGCCACCCAGATCACCCGAATCTGGTTGATTGCCAACAGCGTGTTCCTTCGTAGCTCGGGTAGATGTAGTTATAGTGATATAGCCTTACACCACGGCTCAACAATCGTCAAAGTGTTGTGACGCTGGTTATTTCTCCTGTGTTAACTAATTGAAAGAAAAGGATATTCGCCCCTTTTGAAGGGGCATTATTTTCTGCTGAAGCGATGGATGGTTAAATGAAAGGCCGTCGCTCGTTGCTCGAAAAAGCGGGAATTATGGCCTTCTGTGTTTTGTGGGAGCGACGCCCTCGTCGCGATTGGGGTTACTGCCAAACTTCTTATTGAAAAGACTCACCCTCACGACCCCTGCAATAAACTATTGCGCTCGTTCCCATGCTCCGGCGTGGGAATGCATACCCTGATACCACGCCGGTGATACTTTTTGATCCGCTGTGCATTCTGCGCCAGAACGACTTTGCGCTCGTTCCCATGCTCCGGCGTGGGAACGCATACCCTGATACCACGGCCGATGATACTTTTTGATCCCCTGTGTTTTCTACGCCAGAACGACTTTCAGAAATCAAAGGTTAACCACAGAGAACACAGAGAAAGGGCGATCTTTTATCTCTATCTTTCCTCCTCGGCTTTGCCTTTCGACCAGCCCCACTTAGCCCATCTCTAAAATCCCACACCTGATCATCTCAAGAGGCAGTACTCGCCCTAACCCCACTGCTCTCACAAGCCGCACAATCTCTCACCAGGGGGCGGAATAGGGCAGACCCTAAAATGAGTATCTTCCCCAAAATATACAGTATATTTTGTTCAACGCAGCCACTATGCTTATTTCCTCATTAGAGAATCAGGTGTTTAGCAGCTGTGGCATTTCGTAAAACATTTACGCTTGGTAAAGATCAAATAGCAGCCAATGGTTCTTCAATGATTACAGACACATTTCAACGCTGAAATAATTCTTTGCCGTAAGAGGTTCTTAAAGAACACATGATGCTCTTGTCAGATGTAAATCACTACCGTCGATCAGTATTGAGTGTCCTGCTCAGCATTTCTATCCCCTCCGCAGCTTTTTTTGCATATTTTAACTGGACAGTAGATCTCAAGCTCTATGCATTGATTCAGGTAACGATGACAGTTTTCTGGTGCTGTTTATTATTAATTGCTAAAAAAACACCTAACCTGCATAGATGGTCACTTATTTATCTGTGTACCTTTTTTAGCTTAGTTCTGCTTGGTATTTGGGTTTCCAGTTTTCGTTCAGGCCTGTTTTCCTGGATTTATATTTTCCCAGTGATCTCCTATCTTCTGTTGGGCCGCAAAACAGCTATGTGGATAACATCAGTCTTTCTACTGGTGGGGTTAAGCATTCTTGGGTGGCGCAACTGGCAACCAGTCCCGGAGGCTCATTGGATTGCATTGGTTAATATTGGACTATGCTCTACAGCAATATGGGCTGCAGCCCATGTATACGAGTCAGGACGTGAAGTCATTGTTGATCACTTAAATATCATGGCCGCAAAAGACCCTCTGACAGGTCTGATGAATGTGCGTTCGCTGACTGAAATACTTACTAATGAGTTGAGTCGCTCAAAGCGATCTTCCGAACCACTGACCTATGTATTTATCGATATAAATGATTTCAAGCTAATCAATGACACCCTTGGTCATCAACAAGGAGATCAAATCCTGATCGCTGTAGCCGACGCAATTAAGAGTCTTACGCGATTAGAAGATCATGCTTTTCGTTATGGTGGTGATGAGTTCGGTATCATTTTCGCTAACTGCACAGAAGCTCAGGCAAAGAATACCTTTGGCGTGCGTATCGCCGATCGGCTTAGGAAGTATGATAAAAACCTTTCTATTAGTCTTGGCTATGCACAGGCCTCTGCAGGCGAAAATATTTCAGCTGAAGGGTTAATCCAGCAGGCTGATAAGAATATGTATGTTGCAAAACACAAGTACAAAGAAGTAAGAAAAAACTCAGGCATTCAGGACATTGCCAATAATCCAGCGTACATGTAATCAGTCGTATGAATATACTGTTCAGTCATTGATAGATACTGCTTATCTTCGCTTTGGGCGCATCAACGTCACATCAATGCAAGACTGGGTAACCTGCAAATGGCACCTATGGATGCTGCTCTAATGATAGGGATTGAGTTGTTAGAAAAAGCGAAGCCGTTGTTCGTGGCTTGTTGCTCGAAAAAGCGGGAATTATGGCCTTCTGTGTTTTGTGGGAGACGGCGACCCCGTCTCGATTGGGGTTACTGTCAAACTTCTTATTGAAAAGACTCGCCCACACGCCCCCTGCAATTAATCAACTCACTGTAGGAGCCCTTGCGCTCGTTCCCATGCTCCGGCATGGGAATGCATACCCTGATACCACGGCCGATGATACTTTTTGATCCCCTGCGTTTTATGCGCTAGAACGACTTTCAGAGATCAAAGGTTAACCACAGAGAACACTGAGGTCACAGAGAAAGGGCCTCATTTATAGTCTTTAATCTTCTCGTTACTCGCTGTGGATAATCCCAGTATTTTTATATAAACAGTCAATTGGGATAACTCAGAAAGAGTGGTACGCTTTGCCACTGGCATAACCCTTTAAAGTGGTGCAGAATCAGGCAAATAAGGATATCAACAGGTGAGACTATGTGCCGGTTGAAAGTGCCAAAACGCGCATGCGCATTTTCAGGGATGAAAAACGATGTGCTTCAGAACTACCCTTTCAGTTCAAATAGATATAGCTTCTCATTTTACAGTCTGGCGGTGTCAAAGCGCGAAGGCACGCAACTCTAATGTTAGGTGGTAAGCAATGATTACTCACAATATGTATGTTATTGCCGTTCGGGATTTATCTGCGGCAGCCTCGTATTATCAAGATGTGCTTGGATTCACTATTCGAGAAATCGGAGATGATGGGTGGCGTATGTTTGAACGCGATGGATGCCGAATAATGGCAGGAGATTGCCCAGATTCGATTCCGGCAAGTGAATTGGGGGATCATTCCTATTTTGCGTACCTTATAGTTGATAGCGCAGATCAGCATTTCGCGGAGATTTCCAGTAAAGGTGCCGAAGTAATAAAAGCTCTAAAAAGTGAACCCTGGGGCATGAGGGAGTTCGGAATTTGTACGAATGACGGACACCGAATAATGTTTGGTGAGAAGATTGATAATTAATATATCAAAACTACCGCCTAACAATCACATGCAGCTTGACTCAGCAAAGCTGCACCGCCGATGTGTGGCATTATGTAAGTAGGAGAGTTCAATGGATCGGGTCGTTAAAGATCGCTTCGATAAATATCCAGAAAGTGCACGTGCCAGGTTAGAGGAAGTGAGAAATCTTGTCTTTAAAGTCGCTGCTGAGTTGGAGTTGGGTGAAGTCGAAGAATCTCTTAAATGGGGTGAACCAAGCTACAGTGTCAAAACAGGAACCCCGCTCAGAATGGACTGGAAACTGAAGTCTCCCAATCATTACTTTCTCTTCTTCAATTGCAAAACTAAGTTAGTCGATACATTCCGGGAACTGTATGGTGAAGTGCTAGAGTTTCAGGGAAACAGAGCAATAGTGTTTTCATTATCAGAGCCACTGCCAGAAGGAATCATAAAGCACTGCTTAGAGTTGGCTTTAACGTATCAACAGCGTAAACATTTACCGCTTCTTGGTGCCTGAAAAATTCACATTACAAAGCGTTTAAGAGAGATTCTCAACGCCTGGCATTTTTAGTTTGAATCGACTTTAGTGTTTGCGGCACAATGGTTTAGGCAGGGTGGTAGCGTTGCTCCCCCCTGAACTCTGTGTTATTTGAAAACGAGGATTAGGCTTCCAAGATGGCGATCAGTGAGTTTGAAACTAAGCGATGTGAGAAGGAGTTGGAGAAATTTCTTGATGATCATCGGCCTCCACCCCATATTCGGAATGAGGTTGATCTCGCTTATCGCATTGAAAATCAAAGTGTCGAGATATTCGAAATTAGATCTGGATGGGATAATCCAAACGAGAAAATCGAAATTCCCATTGCGAAAGCAACCTACGTGAAAAAGAACGGCATTTGGAAGATCTTCTGGCAGCGCCAGGATCTTAAATGGCATAGCTACACGCCAATGCCAACTGTGAAGTATTTCGAAGAATTCTTAGCAGTTGTGGGTGAAGACGCAAACAGCTGCTTCTTCGGATAAGATAACAATCACAAGCATTGCGATCATTTTTCGTGCCGCCAACCCCGTGATTCACTGCGCGACTCTATCATGGTTTAGTTCTACTTCAATTGGCTTTTATTGCAAGCTTCAGACTGTCGGATAACTCCAGCAGCCGCTATGTAGATAGTCTTAAAAAAGGGGCAGTTTTATTTTGATCTGAAAATATGATTCAGACTCAGTACAAAAAACAGAACCTGACGTTCTTGTAATTCAGAGCACTCAATACCCGCAGTGTGTTTGCAAAGACCCTCAACCTAACGATGGACTTTTTGAGATTGAATAGCGAGTAGTGCTGATGTAGCATGTAATTTATTAGTTTGCTGATGTTACGGTAGCCAGCCATGAAACATGAAAAGAAAAAAGTAACCCAAAAAATGATATACAGGGCCGTGGCTAGCTCTACCGCTATCGAAACAAGGGAGTCTGTGGATTCGATAGAGCAAAAGCTGCAAGCAAACAAGAGTAAGTATCGCTCACTGTCTTTAGCTGTCTAGAATATCACTAACTAACCGCTCCATATGCTGGTATTCGTGTGACACGCCTGCCTGGATAGATGCTACGTAAAATTCTTTATGTTTATCCCAAAGGCTATAATCTAATAACCCAATTCCCGCTTTGTTGCACATGCAATCCATCAGTAATCGACTTATGCGCCCGTTCCCCTCACGAAAAGGGTGTATCAGGATAAATTCGATATGGCTGCGTGCCAGGTAGCGGATTAGTTCTTCTTTATCCATGTATGGCAGATTTTGGAATTGGGATAAATAGTCTGTTTCAAATTTGTTTATGCATCTGCGAATCTGAAGTGGTGAAGTAAACTGGAATCCGGCTTTTCCCATATCGACATTCCTTATTTTCCCTGCCCACTCATAGACGTTACCAAGCCATTGTCTATGCCAGGTTGAAATGTCTTCAAAAGAACAGCTGTCAGGTTCAAGAGTGTTAGCGGTGAAAATTTTTTCATAGAGCTTGGTTAACAGTATTGCTTCAATATCATTCATCTCTGAAGGATTTGTGATGCCGAGCGAATTTGCCAACACGGTGCCGTTTGAACCATTCTGGTATCGGGTTTCAGACGAATCGATCTCATATCTGGTCATAGGTTAATGAAACCCCTTAGCGTTAGTATTGCCAGCTTAAAAGCACATACCAAACAATTCAATCACGATTGTTTGTTATATTCGGGATAGTGACAAAATAAAGAGGTAGATTCCTTTTATGCGCAAGAGTAACCGTAATCCATCGGCGATAAAATTATATGGGTTATGAATCATGAATTCTTCCTCCGTGCCCTCTGTGGTGAATGAAATTAAAAGGGCCGGAGAGTCATCGATTTCACCACCCCTTCTTAATAGCACAGAAACCTGCTCCATCACTCTTCCTGTTAAGCAGGCTTTCCGAGATAACGAGCAAGCTGGGAACCGGCGTTTGAACCACGAGCTGCGCAGGTCTTTTTCTAGCAAGCGGCGAAGCCGCATCTGGCAAGGAGCGAAGCGACGTCTAACTACTGAAGTTAATAGCTGCGAAGCGACGTCTAGCGACTCAAGTCTTTACCTGCTTCTCCAGAAATTTTGGTATTCCCGACTAGCCAGCCCGCTCATATACCGCTAATATTTCCCCTACGTCCCTGAACACAGGGTCGGCGTCGCTCGGACGGTTCCGGGCGCTTACGTTAATAGAGGTTACTATGGCCGATAATTCTGGCACACCCCCCGTACGTCATTTTTCCCGTATCGATCGCTTGCCCCCGTACGTTTTTAATATCACCGCTGAGCTGAAGATGGCGGCGCGCCGTCGTGGCGAGGATATTATCGATTTCAGTATGGGCAACCCCGATGGCCCCACACCACCGCATATTGTTGAGAAGCTCTGCACCGTCGCGCAGCGCGATGATACCCATGGTTACTCCACGTCTCGGGGTATTCCACGCCTTCGACGGGCGATCTCCCGCTGGTATCAGGACCGTTATGATGTTGATATCGATCCTGAAGAGGAGGCGATTGTTACCATTGGTTCAAAGGAGGGGCTGGCGCATCTGATGCTGGCGACGGTGGATCATGGTGATACCGTGCTGGTGCCCAATCCGAGTTACCCGATCCATATCTACGGTGCGGTGATTGCCGGTGCCCAGGTGCGCTCGATACCGCTGATTCCCGGCGTCGACTTTTTCGTGGAACTGGAACGGGCGATCCGTGAATCGATTCCGAAACCGAAGATGATGATTCTTGGTTTTCCGTCCAATCCCACTGCACAATGTGTTGAACTGGATTTCTTTGAACGTGTGGTCGCCCTGGCCAAAGAGCACGATATCATCGTGGTGCATGATCTTGCTTATGCCGACATTGTCTATGATGGCTGGAAAGCCCCTTCGATTATGCAGGTGCCGGGTGCCAAGGATGTCGCGGTGGAGTTCTTCACCCTGTCCAAGAGCTACAATATGGCGGGCTGGCGTATCGGCTTTATGGTGGGTAATAAAGAGCTGGTGCATGCGCTGGCGAGAATCAAAAGCTATCACGATTACGGCACCTTCACGCCGCTGCAGGTCGCGGCAATTGCGGCGCTGGAAGGGGATCAGCAGTGCGTATTGGATATTGCTGAGCAGTATCGGCAACGGCGTAATGCGCTGGCAAAAGGGCTGCATGAAGCAGGCTGGATGGTAGATATCCCTAAAGCATCGATGTATATCTGGGCTAAAATCCCTGAACCTTATCAGGCGATGGGCTCACTGGAGTTCGCCAAGAAACTGCTCTCTGACGCTAAAGTATGCGTCTCTCCGGGCGTGGGTTTTGGCGATTACGGTGATGGTTTCGTTCGCTTTGCCCTGATCGAGAATCAGGACCGTATCCGTCAGGCGGTGCGTGGTATTAAGGCGATGTTCCGCAAAGATGGCCTGATTGAGATGCCGGAAAAACGCCGCTAAGCATAAGGAAAAAACGGGACAGATTTATTGTGCTTATAAAAATGAATCTTTACCCGCGTTTTCCTCTCTGTCCTCCGTGTTCTCTGTGGATAATCCTTAAAAAACTTACCACAGAGGGCACTGAGTACACGGAGAAAGGATAAAGAAAAGGCTCGGGAGAAGAAGGTTAAGGATAGATATATTCGATTTATAAGCGAGCCTCTTTCTCCGCTTTTCCCTCAGTGCTTTCTGTGTCCTTAGCATGCCCTTTGGCTACTGCAGTAAAAACGCTCGATTTTTATAAAAAGTAGGTTCAATCAGGGGAACGCCATGGGAAAACCGATTCGATATATACTGGCGACTCTGTCCGCATTCATGATTATGGCGGTTGGCTATCTGTGGCTGACCTTTGCCAGCCCCTTTGGCTATAATCCGCCTGACAATCTGCCTGTTATTGAGGAGCACGCGACCTATCCCGTATTTGTCTATGGAACCCTCACCAAACCCTGGGTTCGCTGGCTGGTGATGGGGCGTAGCGGCGATGTTGAGCTGGCTGAGTTACCGGGTTTTCGTAAGGATAAGCTTGATATTCAGGTGGATAACGGGGCGGTTATCAAGGGACAGCTGATCATGGTGAATGCCAATGAGTTCAGAGCGCTGGATCGCTATGAACGCCTGGGTGTTCGCTACGAGAGGGTGGAAGTGACGCTGCAGGATGGTCGGTCAGCCTGGGTGTACCGTCTGCTGAAAAAAGAATGAATCCGTTCCCGTTTATCTTTCCTCAGTTCTTTCCTCAGTGTCCTCAGTGCCCTCTGTGGTTAAACCGCTTTTGTTTTTTAAAAACTCTCACAGCGAAACTAACCAATATTTTCCATTACCGCATCAGGCAAGTATGATGTTTGCCTGCCTCCATTTCACATCAGATATCAGGACTAACCCGCCATGCCGCCATTATTTGAAGAGATTGATAGCCAGAGCTCGCCATTAGGGCAGATCTCATTACGCAAACGGCGGATGCCTGCTTTTGGTGACCGGGATATCTACGAAGTGAAACTCGGTGAAGAGTTTCTCATGTCGAGTATGTTTGTCGAGGCGGAAGAGGCACTCTCGACATTGGGGTTAGCGGCAGTGCAGGGTGATGACCTTAGTGTTGTGGTCGGTGGACTGGGGCTGGGTTATACCGCTGTGGCTGCTCTGAAGGATGAGCGCATTGCAGAGCTGCTGGTGGTTGATGCGATTGAGACTGTGATCGGCTGGCACCGGAAAGAGCAGGTGCCGCTGGGGAAAATACTGAATGAAGATACTCGTAATCGCTATGTGCTGGGTAGCTTCTTCGATCTGGCGACAGACCCTGAGCAGGGGTTTGACCCGGACAGTGCTGGTAAACAGTTTGATGCCATTCTGCTGGATATCGATCATTCGCCTACGGAATACCTTAACTCTGCCAATGCCAGCTTTTATACCACTGAAAATCTGGCACTGATGGCGCAACAGCTGAATCCCGGTGGTGTGTTTGCCATGTGGTCACAGAATCTGCCTGAAGCGCAGTTTGAAGCGTTGCTGAACACAGTTTTTGCACAAGTGACATCCCATGTGGTCTCTTTCTATAATCCGTTTCAGGGCGGCGAATCGACTAACTCTGTGTATGTGTGTGTGAAGCCATAGCGCATTCAGTAGGCTTGCGGTTTTCGCAACCCCATACTTATCATCATTAAGGAATAATTATGATCGTTGTCTATGGAATTAAAGAGCGCTTAAATCCGCTAAAAGCTCAGCTATCCGATGTGATTCATGGTTGTATGCAAGCGGTGCTGGGTATGCCTGAAGATAAGCGTGCCCACCGTTTTGTGCCGATGGATAAAGAGGACTTCTATTATCCGGGTGGCCGATCTGACGCCTATACGGTGATTGAGATTAATATGATGGCGGGTCGTAAACCGGAAACGCAAAAGGCGCTGATCAAGGCCCTGTTTCATGAGATCGAGGGGCAGCTGTCTATCTCCCCGGTGGATGTTGAGATTACCATTAAGGAGCAGGCTCCTTATCAGTGGGGCTTCAGAGGGATAACTGGCGATGAAGCCAGGGATCTGAACTACAAAGTTAATGTGTAAGAAACGGTAGAGCTGTGTTGATCACACAATTCTCAGACAGAGCTCTAAGACCGGGTTAGAGAGCTTATATAGAATGGAGGCAGACAATTGAGCTATCACAATAAAGATCTTTGTAAAGTCAGAACGATCACCACTTTTCTGTCTTTGACGGGTGATATAGAGAGCTGGAAGGACGAGATCGATAAAGCCTCCCGGTTTTGTCTGCGATTATCACAAGAATTTATCGATAATGGCTATACTGTTCAGTCGATTCGCATTGTGACAAACCCCTTCGGTGAGTATCTGAATACCGCCAGTCTTGACAGTGCCAGAGCTGATCTGGCGTTTCTGAGTGAGCTGTTGAACGCGTCTGACCTGTCCGGGTTGCGCATCCGCTTTGCCATCGGTGAGGCTAAAACGGCACATGAAATATCGCTTTTACCCGAGTTAATTCAGGCGTTTGGTGATCTGTGCAATGTGTGTGTCAATGTCGGTCTGGATGAATATGGCTTTCTTGATAACGAATTGATCCACCATGCGGTAAAGGCGGTTAAAAGGATCAGCGCTATCACCCCGCGGGGTGAGGGGAACTTTAACTTCACCGTTAATTTTAACTGTGAGCCGCTTATTCCCTATTTTCCCGCCAGCTATCATCGCAAAGCGTCAGGTAACCGCTTTGTTATCGGCCTTGAAACACCGGACCTGTTGGTTGATGTGCTGCAGACCTATAACCAGAAAGCCAACGCTGAAAACCATAATGACCTGTTTCAAGGGTATTATCAGGTGATGCGTAACGCACTACAGCACCATATCAGCCATATTCAAACGATTATCAGCCGTGCTGAATTTGATATGCCATTTGAATTTGCGGGCTTTGACAGCTCTGCCGCCCCGTCTAAAAACTGTGCGAGTATGACGGCTGTCTATGAACAGATGGGAGTGGAATACTTTGGTGCTGCGGGCACCGTTGAGGCGTCAGCGTTGTTGACCCGGGTTTTCAAATCGATTGAGGGGGTCGATCTGGTCGGCTTTTCCGGCCTGATGCTGGCGCTGACAGAAGATACCGGCCTGGCGCAGGGCAGTATCGAGGCAAATTTTGATATCCGTTCGTTGTTAACCTATAGCGCTGTGTGCGGTATTGGGCTGGATACCGTACCGATCCCTGGAGACACCCCAGCAGACAAGATTGCGGCGCTGATGAGAGATACCGGGACTATGGCATACCGTTTGAATAAACCATTAACCGTGCGTGTGTTTCCCGTTCCCGGCCTGGACGCGGGCGATATCACGGCTTTTGAAAGTGATGATCTTTGCAATTGCGCGGTGTTGGCTGTTCCATAAACATCATGCCAGCGACACTGGACGGGCTGCTGAACGACTCAGGCCTGTATAGCCAGACTGAGTCAAGGGGGAGAGCCTTTTCAAGCGGCTGAGTAACCGCTTCCCTGTTAATGATGGCTAAGCTGAATTACCCTTCAGCCTGGTTATCCTTTAAGCCGGTATATGCAGAGAGTTCGTTGTCTGAGATAGCTGAATATTCGGTTGTGGATTCTGACTGAGCCCGGTGTTCTTCTGTCTGGCTTTCGGTGCGGCTACTGTCCTGCGCCATAGCGCTGGTGCCTGTGAATGCCAGCGCGCTGGCAGCAAGAAATGATGCGATATACTTATTCATAATCTTCTCCTTATTATTAGACAACCACTGTTTTATAACGTTTAAGCAGGGGACTGTTCAATTCACTTTACGTTACTTTACTTTAGGTTGAAGCGGTAAAGAGGCGTCTATCAGATCGGTGGCGATTTACTCCTCTGCACTCTTCGGTCGTGCTTTATCTCAGAGCTACTGTGGTAACTGATGGTCTTTCACGATCTCTCACTGAGACACCGGTAATGCGCGAACGTTCATAGAGCTAATCAGACTTTCTGACCTGTTTATAACCACAGCGGTGCGGAAACATTATTTGATACTTTTTTGAGCGGATCTAATCTAAGGTGACACTGTTATCGGTTCTCAGCCGCATGAATTCAGTCAGGATCATGAGTGAGCCAATACAACGACATTTTAACCAGGGCTCAAGCTGGGCCCAACCTGCGGCGGGCGGCAATCCGGTCAGTGCTGTAGCAATTTCAGAAGGCGAAACTATGCAGATTTTTCAATGCGGACACTGTGAGCACGTCATACTGTTTGAGAGTGTCAGGTGCGAACGCTGTCAATATGAGGTTGCCTTTGAGCCTAAGTTATTACGCTTTATTACCGTCTGTGAGCATAACGGCAACTTAATCGAGGTGAATAAACCGCAGGGGCTCACCTGGAAATATTGTAAAAACAAGCAGCAGCAGGCGTGCAACTGGCTGGTCGACAGTGACTCAGCCAGTGGTTTGTGTATCTCCTGTGAACTGAACCGGTATATTCCGAATATTGGTACGATTGAAAATCTCGATGGCTGGCGTGCTCTGCAGTCTGCCAAACACCGGCTGGTCTACAGTTTATTGAAACATCAGTTACCGGTTGACCGTAAGCAGTCTCCTCAGGACTCGGGCATCTCGTTTGACTTTATCAACACCCGGCAGGTTGTGCCGAAAGATGCGCACACCATGACGGGTCATGCCGGTGGCAAAATCACGATAACAATGAATGAGGCTAACTCAGTCCAGCGTGAGCAGGCCCGCATTGATATGCATGAGCAATATCGAACCCTGCTGGGGCATCTGCGTCATGAGGTGGGTCATTATTACTGGGACGTACTGATTCGGGATAACCCTCGCTGGCTGGAGCGCTATCGAACAGCGTTTGGTGACGAGCGGAAAAATTATGCTCAGGCGCTACAGCGTTACTATGATAACGGCCCTGTGCCCGACTGGAATCAGTATTATGTTACTGAGTATGCTTCGTCCCACCCCTGGGAGGACTGGGCCGAAACCTGGTCTCACTATCTGCATCTTACCGATATTATGGAAACGGCCACGGCGCTAAGGGTATCGGTTAACCCTTATTATGCTGAGAAAAATCAGGGCTTAGCGATGACTGCAGATATTGACCCTTACGGCCAGGTCGATTTTGATGCCTTTATGTCCAAAGCTCTGGCGGTGATTTTTGCAACCAACTGCCTGAATCGCAGTATGGGGCAGCCTGATCTCTACCCCTTCGTGCTGATGCCTCGTGTGAAAGAGAAACTGCGCTTTATCCATGAACTGCTGAAAGAGCGGATCTGAGCGCTCTGTTACAACAGTGGATGATCTGAACGGCTATCTCAGCGTATAAGGTGCAAATGGTCTGGTTTCATTGGGCCTGTCTATCGCTTTTGAGATTGATAGTATGAAAACGGTTTTGATTTTGATGACCGCGTTACTGCTGCATGGCTGCTTGGGAATGCCGGAGTCTGTGAAGCCGGTGGGTCAGTTTGAGTTAGCGCGGTATTTAGGCAAGTGGTATGAAGTTGCCCGATTGGATCACTCGTTTGAGCGGGGGTTAACCCGGGTATCGGCGGAATACTCTTTGCGGAATGATGGTGGTGTTGCTGTTCTTAACCGGGGGTATTCTGAAGCGAGTGGAGTCTGGCAGGAAGCTGAAGGGAAGGCTTATTTCGTTAATGACCACGATGAAGGGTATCTCAAGGTGTCCTTCTTTGGACCATTTTATGGTTCCTATGTGGTGTTCGATCTGGATCGTGAGAACTATCAGTACTCCTTTGTTTCCGGACCTGACTCATCCTATCTCTGGTTGCTGTCACGAAAGCCGACGGTGACACCGGAGGTGAGAGAGTGGTTTATCAGATTGTCTGAGGAACGGGGTTTTGATACGGATGAACTCATCTGGGTTAAGCAGCAATGACCACAGCTGCCAGAAAAGACCTGTTTTACATCTTTTCGCTCAGCCGTTAAACGTTGGGCTTTGTTTTACTCAGCCCAACGGATTGATCTGTCATTCAGATATAGCGTCCTGGTAAAGAACGCTCAGGGCAGAGAACGATCAGGCAAAAACGAAATATTTGCGTACAGTCTCGACGACTTCCCAGGTGCCTTTCATTCCGGGTTCGATCACAAAGACATCGCCACCTTTCAGGTGAACCGGCTCTTCGCCTTCCGGTGTGATGATGCAGTAACCTTCCAGGAAGTGGCAGAATTCCCACTTATCGTAGTTAACTTCGAATTTTCCCGGGGTGCAGATCCATGTGCCCATGATTTTGCTGCCGTCGTCAGACAGATAGGCGTTGAGGTTCACGGTGTGCGGCTCACCGCCGATGCGTTTCCACTTGGTTGCGTCAACGACTGGAGTGGGGCAGGTTTCGCGCATTACTGTGATGAAATCGGACATATCAGCTCCAAAGATTATGATTCAAAGAGCGGTCATTGTATTGGAGTGTCATATTCCGGGTTGTCCGGTTCCGACCTGCTTTATTCTAAAACGCTCATTCAGAGCCTTAAATAGCGATAACCCCAGAGGGCAGGGAGGAGAAGTGCCCAGAGTACACGGAGAAGAGCAAAGATCTATATTTTTAATACAGCGGCGTTGATTCTGGCTTAGCTGCAGTGATCGGTGAAGGGTACAGAGAAATATACTGAGGCTCTTTCAGTTTATCTCGTTCCCACGCTCCTGCGTGGGAATGCATATCTCTCTGTGGTAAAAAATGTGTTTAGTGAAACTGGCTAGCGGATAAACACCAGGCTTCCGGCGCTGATAAACAGTCCGCCACAGACGCGGTTAAAGTGGCGGATATTGCGCTGCTTTTTCAGGGCCGGTGCCAGCACCCGGGCGGCCAGGCCGTATCCCAGTTTACTGATCAGATCGAGGACACACCAACTGACCGACATAATCAGCAGTTGGGTCAGTAGTGGACTTTCCTGAGTCATAAACTGCGGCAGAAAGGCGACAAAGAAGAGAATATCCTTGGGGTTACTGATACCCAGAGTAAATGCCCGCCGGAACATTACACCACGACCACTGTTATTCGTCGTTTCATTCCTGCCGCTTGCCTGGCCGGCATCCCGCCAGGCCCGGTAGCCCAGCCAGATCAGGTAGGCGGCACCGCAATAACGCAGCAGGGTAAACAGTTGCTCTGAGGCCAGCAGCAACGCCCCCAGTCCGGTGGCCGAGGCGATCAGCAGAATCAGGGAGGCACTGACACCGCCTAAAAATGCAGGATAGCTGCGGCGGATACCAAAATTCAGACTGTTGGCCATCATCAGTAGCGATAGCGGGCCGGGGATCAGGATTACCAGCAGGGCGGCAGAACAGTAAAGTAGCCAGGTGTCCAGGGTCATCTGTTTCTCGTAGGTTATTGAGTCAATAAAAAGGCCCTTCCTGAGAAGGGAGGGCCGGTTAAATCTGATCAAAAATTAAGCGCACTTTATGGCAGGAAGATAAACTTTGCAACGAATATCGCGGTCAGTGCCCAGACGCCGGTGGAGATGCTGGATGCCTTACCGGTAGCCACCTTCATAAAGGTGTAGGTGACAAAACCGATAGCGATACCGTTGGCGATGGAGAAGGTCAGCGGCATCATGATGGTGGTCATCAGCGCGGGAGCAAATTCGGTCAGATCATCCCAGTCGATACTGGCCAGTGAGCCCATCATCAGCATGGCGACATAGATCAGTGCACCATCCACCGCAAAGCCTGGCAGCATCTGCGCCAGCGGCAGCAGGAACAGCCCCAGCAGGAACAGGATACCGATCACCACAGCGGTGAGACCGGTACGGCCACCGGCGGCAACTCCTGCTGCAGACTCAACATAGGAGGTGACCGGAGGGCAGCCAAACGCGGTACCGATAACCGAAGAGATAGAGTCCGCTTTCAGCGATTTGTCCAGCCCCTCGATTTTACCGTTTTCATCCTGCAGGTTAGCTCGCTGAGCAACCCCCATCAGGGTGCCGGCGGTATCGAAGATATTCACGAAGAGGAAGGTGATAATCACCGGAATCAACGCGACATCCAACGCGCCGATAATATCCAGCTGCATAAAGACGGGTCCGAGATCACTAAAGTTGGGTACCGCGATCAGACCGTTTTCAGGCCAGGCCATAAAGCCAGAGGCGGGTGCTCTGTCTGAGGTTACACTGAAAAACTCATGGGGAAGTACTGCCGACATCAGGAAGGCGATCGCAGTGGTAATGGCGATACCGATAATGACAGAACCAAAAACACGGCGATAGCTGAGGATACAGATCAGCAGAAAACTCAGCAGCCCCAGTGCGGGGGCTTCCGGACCGAAGGGACCAAAACCGAAGTGGGTCAGGTCTGCCAGAGCAACCACATTGTCGGCGTTGGGTACGATCAGGCCGGTAAAGCGCAGGCCGATAAAGCCGAGGAACAGTCCTACACCGGCGGTCATCGCCAGACGCAGGCTTAGAGGGATACTTTCCAGCATCCACTCTCTTAAACGGGTGACACTCATCAGCACGAACAGCACCCCGGAGAGGAATACCGCCCCCAGGGCGATCTGCCAGCTGTAGTTCATCTCCAGCACAACGGTGAAGGTAAAGAAGGCGTTCAGGCCCATGCCGGGTGCCAGACCAATAGGCCAGTTGGCATAAAGCCCCATGAAAATAGTGGCGATGGCAGCACCGATACAGGTGGCCAGAAACAGACCATCAAACGGCATGCCTGTTTTCGACATGATGATGGGGTTAAGAAACATAATATAGGACATGGTGACGAAGGTGGTCAGGCCTGCGATCATCTCTGTCCGAAGATTGGTTTTATGTTCGCTGAGTTTAAAAAAACGGTCCAGAAACGTGCGCTTTTGAGACGCCGACGGTGAATCCATCGTGGCGGTATCGAGTTGTATGTTTTCCACAACTTTAACTCCTGATTTGGGGTGTCACCCATTTTATTTTTATGGAGGCAGTCAACGGAAGGGGTAGCTGCCGGGTTGTTGTGTTTCATTCCCTGGAAATATAACGCGTCCTGAGTAATATTGTGCTTGTATTCATACTATAATTGTATACAAAAAAGTCAACCCAAAAGTCAGGTTTTTGGATTTTGCTAGTTTTATTATATGAAATTGTTTTGTCAGCCGGGTATCGAACGTAGCAGAGAAACTGCTGGAGCAGACGTTAAATCAACCTGTCTGAACAAACCTTGATGTGATGAGGTTGAGGCAAGCATAATATTGATTATGTGTACAAAATAACCACTTTTGTGTACTATCGAATCACGTTTACGATCAAAATGTTATGGCTGTTTCCCGATCTGCTTTTGACCGCTAACCCGGAGTTAATGAGGCTTAAATGAGTCAGATATCTGAGCTAAAAAAGAGTGATACCAAAAGGGATGGTAAAAAGACCCAGGATGATATTGTCTACGCACATATCTTTGATGCGATTCTGGAACAGCGCCTCTCTCCCGGCACCAAGCTGAATGAGGAATCATTGGGTGAAATCTTTGGTGTCAGCCGCACCATTATTCGTCGGGCGCTATCCCGCCTGGGGTATGAGCAGGTGGTGGTTTTAAGGCCTAACCGTGGTGCCGTGGTGGCTTGTCCGACCATAGAAGAGGCCCGGCAGATCGTGTTTGCCCGCCGGGTGGTCGAGAAGGCGGTTATGGAGCTGGTGTGTGATAATGCCCAGAAGAAACAGCTGGAGCAGCTGAGACAGATGGTGCGGGATGAGCAGGCCTGCTTTGATCGTGGTGACCGGGGGGCGGGTATCCGGTTATCCGGTGAGTTTCATCTGCTGCTGGCTGAGATTGCGAATAATCCACCGCTGCTGAGTTTTCAACGCAGTCTGGTGTCGCTCTGTTCACTGATTATTGCCCAGTATGAAAGCGGGGCTAAGTCTCACTGTTCCTATGATGAGCACTTTGAGCTGATCGATGCCATTGCCGGGAAAGACAAACCCAGGGCGGTAAGCCTGATGATGCATCACCTCGATCATATTGAGGAGAAGCTGAGTCTGGATGATGAGATCGCTACCGATGATCTGAAGGCGATCTTCTCCCATGTCCGTAATCCGAGATGATTGCTGGTTTCTCACGCTTGTCGAGCTCTGCGGTTAAGTATTGTTAACGCTTTGCCAGATTTGGCAAAGTGTTAACCGCAGAATGTAAAAAAGGCTGATCTTTCACGATCAGCCTTTTTTATTACTCAACGGCAGTGTTTAGTGTCGGTTATATACCGGCTCTCCCATGGAGAAGGTATGTTTGATCATCCGGTCATCACCCAGCGTCATCATCACAAACAGACGTTCCTCAATTGTCTTTGTCTGTGCCATACGGTAGCTCAGCAGCGGTGTGGCCTGATAGTCCAGCACCACAAAGTCGGCTTCACTGCCGGGCTCCAGGCTACCGATCTGATGATCGAGATGCAGCGCCCGGGCGCCGCCCAGTGTGGCTAGGTAGAAGGACTTGTACGGATGTAGTCTGACGCCCTGCAACTGCATCACTTTATAAGCTTCATTGAGGGTTTGCAGGATCGAGAAGCTGGTGCCGGCACCGACATCGGTACCCAGTCCCACTTTGACTTTGTGCTGCTCTGCCTGGGGCAGGTTAAACAGCCCGCTGCCGAGGAACAGGTTGGAGGTGGGGCAGAATGCGATGGCTGAGCCGGTTTCACTGAGACGCGCACACTCCTCATCGCACAGATGCACACCATGGGCAAATACCGAGCGCTCACCCAGTAGCTGGTGGTGATCATACACATCAAGATAGCCGTTTTGTTGCGGGAACAGCTCTTTAACCCACTCGATCTCATTTCTGTTTTCCGACAGGTGGGTGTGCATATAGAGGCCGTCATACTCCTTGAGTAACTGGCCGGCCAGGTCCAGCTGCTCCGGTGAGCTGGTAGGGGCAAAACGGGGGGTGACCGCATAGTGCAGACGGCCTTTACCATGCCAGCGTTCGATCAGAGCTTTACTCTCTTCGTAGCTGCCGCGAGGGGTATCGGTGAGCGCTTCGGGGGCGTTGCGATCCATCATCACCTTACCGGCAATCATACGCAGGTTGCGCTGCTCCGCTTTGCTGAAGAGGGCGTCAACTGATTCCGGGTGCACAGTGCCAAATACCAGTGCAGTGGTGGTGCCGTTTCGAAGTAATTCGGTCAGGAAGATATCAGCGACCTCGTCAGCATGCTGACGGTCGGCAAACTGTTGTTCAGCCGGGAAGGTGTAGTTTTCCAGCCAGTCCAGTAACTGCTCGCCGTAGGAGGCGATCATGCCCGTTTGCGGGTAATGGATGTGGGTGTCGATAAACCCCGGGGTGATCAGTGCATTCGGGTAATGCTTGATTTCACAGCCCTGCGGTAGCTCTGGTAACAGGTCCGTGGCGTGTCCCAGTGCGCTGATTTTACCGTTCTCAACCAGCATCAGGCCATCTTCAAAATAGCGGATGCTGTCGGTTAAACCGATCTCAGCGGGGTCGCCCAGGCTGTCCAGCATAGCGGCACGGTAAGCGATTGCGGTGTTTTGTGTCATGCGGGTTCTCTGTTGTACATCATTTATCATTTGCTGGCCGCTTCAGATGGCCAGACGATCAACCACAGTGGTTGCTGACGTCGTGGTTGTCGCGTTACGTCCGCTGTTGAATCCAGCGTTGTAGTGGGCGATGATCTCTCCGGCCACCGATACAGCGATCTCGGCGGGCAGCTTGCCTTTGACCTCGGCAATACCCATTGGGCAGGTCATCCGATCGATCTGTTCGCTGTTGAAACCTTTTGCCTGCAGCCGGTGGATAAACTTGTTACGTTTGGTTTGCGAGCCGATTAGTCCAAAGTAGCTGAAGTCATTTCGCTTCAGTATCGCTTCAGTGAGTTCCTGATCCAACTGGTGGTTGTGGGTCATGACGATAAAGTAACTGCCAGCAGGTTGCTTCTCGACTTCATCCACCGGGAACTCGTTGACCACTTTCTCCACTCCTTCAGGGATGCTGGCTGGAAACTCATCCTCACGGGCATCAACCCAGCGGATTTTGCAGGGCAGGCTGGCCAGTATCGGTATCAGCGCCCGGCCAACATGACCGGCACCGAACAGGGTGATTTTGACTATATCAGTGTTCATCGGCTCAAACAGCAGTGTTGTGGCGCCGCCGCAGCACTGTCCCAGGCTGGCCCCCAGGGAGAAGCGTTCCAGCCTCGGTTGTGTCTGTTGTTCCTGCAGTAGCTTACGGGCGATTTTGATCGCCTTATACTCCAGATGTCCACCGCCGATGGTGTCAAACTGCTGTGCTTCGCTGACGATCATCTTGGCGCCGGCGTTGCGCGGGGTTGACCCGCGCTCCTCCACCACCGTGATGATAACCGCCGGAGTGGCATCGGCTTCAATCTGGCTTAGTGCTCTGATCCATGCTGTGTTCATGGCAAGGCTCCTGCGATTTTCGCTTCAGGTGGTTATCTCAGCCGCCGGGGCCGGGTTATGCTGCGTTTGTTGCTGCTGCATATCATGGACCGCCCAGAGCACCCGTTCGGGGGTTGCCGGTGCATCCAGTGCCGGGCTGCTGCGATAGTCCCCAATGCTGGCGATGGCGTCTTTAATGGCGCAGAATACCGAGATTCCCAGCATAAAGGGGGGTTCTCCCACCGCTTTAGAATGGAACACGGTGTCTTCGCGGTTTTTACGGTTTTCTACCAGTCGGACACGGAAATCGATCGGCATATCGGTGATCGCAGGAATTTTGTATCCGGCCGGGCCTGAGGTCATCAGACGTCCCTGATCGTTCCACACCAGTTCCTCTGTTGTCAGCCAGCCGGCACCCTGCACGAATGCCCCTTCAACCTGACCAATATCGATGGCCGGGTTCAGCGATGCACCTACATCATGAAGAATATCAACCCGCAGAATTTTGTATTCACCGGTGAGGGTATCGATCACCACTTCGCTGCAGGCCGCGCCATAGGCAAAGTAGTAGAAAGGACGGCCACTGGCTTTTTCCCGGTCATAGAATATCTTAGGTGTGCGATAGAAACCGGTGCTGGAGAGCGAGATCTGATTGAAATAGGCCAGCTGAATAAAGTCAGCGAAGGGCATCAGTTGATCCCGGATCCGCACGTGATTATTACGAAACTCAACATCCTCTTCGGTCACGTTAAAGTGACGGGCGGCAAACTCTACCAGACGCTGTTTGATGGTACGGGCTGCGTTCTGCGCTGCTTTACCGTTCAGGTCAGCGCCGGATGAGGCGGCTGTCGGTGAGGTGTTGGGCACTTTCTCAGTATTGGTGGCGGTGATCTGAATGTTGTTAAAGTCCACCTGGAACTCTTCTGCGACGATCTGCGCAACCTTGGTGTTCAGCCCCTGTCCCATCTCGGTACCCCCGTGATTAAGGTGGATGCTGCCATCGGTGTAGATATGGATCAGGGCGCCGGCCTGGTTGAGGAAGGTGGCCGTGAAGGAGATGCCAAATTTGACCGGTGTCAGCGCCAGCCCCTTTTTCAGGAATGGACTGCTGGCATTGTATGCCTTAATCTCCCGGCGCCGCTGGTGGTAATCGCTGCTCTGCTCAAGATCGGCCAGCATTTCGGGCAGCACATTATCCTCCACTTTCTGGTAGTAGTGGGTGGTGTCGCGACCCTCATCACCGTAGAGGTTAAGCTTGCGCACCTCCAGAGGGTCTTTTCCCAGTGTGCGGGCGATCTCATCGAGAATGATTTCCGGCATGATCAGCCCCTGTGGGCCACCAAAGCCGCGATAGGCGGTATTCGATGCGGTGTTGGTTTTGCAGCGATAACCGGTGATAGTGGCATCACCCAGGTAATAACTGTTATCGCTGTGGAACATCGCCCGGTCGACAATTGAGTCGGACAGGTCGGGGGAGTTACCGCAGTTGCCCGCCAGCTTCATTTCGCAGCCGGTGATCATACCGTTATCGTCAAAGCCAACGTCATACTGGTTGAAGAAGGGATGACGCTTACCGGTCATCATCATATCTTCCATACGGGGCAGACGCATCTTGGCGGGGCGACCGGTGAGTCTGGCTACCACGGCGGCGATGCAGGCAGGTCCCGCCGCCTGAGTCTCTTTACCACCAAAGCCGCCGCCCATGCGACGCATATCGATCTGCACCTTGTTAAAGGGGATGTCGAGTACCTCAGCCACCAGTTTCTGAACCTCTGTGGGGTTCTGGGTGGAGGAGTAGACGATCATGCCGCCATCTTCGGTGGGCACAACTGAGGATATCTGGGTTTCCAGATAGAAATGCTCCTGACCTCCAATATGCACGCTGCCGGAGATACGGTGTTTTGCAGAGGCCAGCGCAGCGGCAGAATCACCCCGTTGATGGGTGTGCGGATCGCTGACAAAGTGGTTGTTTCGCAGAGCCTGTTCAACCGACAGCACCGGTTCCAGCTCTTCATACTCGACAATGGCGGCCATCGCTGCTTTGCGGGCGGTTTCGTGGTCATTGGCGGCCACCGCCAGTAACGGCTGACCATAATACTCCACCAGATCTTCAACCAGCAGCGGGTCTCCGGGTTTCAGTGCGCCGATATCTTTTATACCGGGGATATCCTCAGCGGTGATCGCAATGGCAACCCCAGGAAATTCATAGCAGGGGCTGGTGTCGATGCGGGTGATCCGGGCGTGGGCCTTTTCAGACATCCGCGCATAGATATGTAACTGATTGGGAAACTCAAGCCGGTCATCGATATAGATCGCTTCACCGCTGACCTGCTTTGCCGCGCTTTCATGTTTAACGCTGCGGCCAACGCCGGTATTCAGATCCTGTTTCGTCAGTTCCAGCATCTCTTCATAGCTGGCTTTTTTCTTATGATCAGACATATGCAGTTACCCGTGTTTCAACTTCTGGGGATTCGATCTCAACAAAGTAGCGGGTCAGCATGTTGCCAGCGACCTGCATGCGATACTCCTTTGAGGCGCGGAAATCTGAGATCGGACTGAAATCCTGTTGCAGCGCCTGTTTGGCCTGTTCGATCGTTGCCATCGTCCAGGGAGCGCCTGCCAACGCCTGTTCGCAGAGGCTGGCACGCTTCGGAATTGCGGCCATACCACCAAATGCGATGCGGGCCGATTCAATGATGCCGTTGCTGATTTTCAGGTTAAAGCAACCCAGCACAGCAGATATATCATCGTCGATGCGTTTGGAGATCTTATAGCTGCGGAACGTGCCATTGTCCGCCGCCCGGGGGACGATCACTTTTTCGATAAACTCACCCGGTTGCTGGTCGGTGACCTTATAGTCGATGAAGTAGTCCTGCAGATCGATGGTGCGAACTGAGTTACCCTTTCTCAGTACCAGTTTTGCGTCCAGCGCGATCAGCGCCGGAGGGGAATCACCAATCGGCGATGCGTTACCGATATTGCCCCCCAGGGTACCCTGATTGCGGATCTGCAGCGAAGCAAAGCGGTGCAGCAGGGCGCCAAAGTCGGGGTAATCGTTATTCAGGGCGTGGTAGCAGTTGCTCAGGGAGGCGCTGGCACCCAGCTCGATCTGTTCATCGGTAACACTGATCTGTTTCAGCCCGGCGATATCACCAATATAGATCAGCGTCTCTATTGCCCGGTGAAACTGGGTGACTTCGAGAGCCAGATCGGTGCCGCCAGCCAGCAGCCGGGCATCGGGATACTGCTCTAACAGGTTTGATAGTTCTGCCACCGTGGTCGGGTTAAAGGATCGTTTAGTGCCGTCACTCAGTTCGGCTTGTTGCGTGGGTTGTATCTCCCGCAGTCTGGCAACTGTGGCATTCTGTTCCGTGCTGAAACTGTCAGGTGTGGCATCCACATACATCTTTTCAGCGGCCTCTACGATCGGGCGATAACCGGTGCAGCGACACAGGTTGCCCGCCAGTGCTTCATTGATCACCTCTTTGTCAGGATGGGTGATATTCTTGCCCAGTGCGAACATCGACATAACGATGCCCGGAGTACAGAAACCACACTGACTGCCGTGGCAGTCGACCATCGCCTGTTGGGCCGGATGCAGCGCAGATCCCTGTTTGAGGTCCTCAACGGTTATCAGTTGCTTACCGTTCAGGGCGGAGACAAAGGTCAGACAGGAATTGAGGCTTTTATAGCGGATACGGTCGCCATCCAGCTCCCCCACTACCACGGTGCAGGCGCCACAGTCGCCTGATGCACAACCCTCTTTAGTGCCCGTCCTGCCGGATTCGGAACGCAGGTAATTGAGTACCGTCATATTGGGGTCTAGCTGCTGCTCGACCCGCAGTTCCCTGTTGAGTAAGAACCTGATCAAGGTGGACCTCCTGTTTTTAGGTTTTATCTTTATGGAGTTTAGTTCGGATTTTAGCCATTAAATTAAAACCTGACTTTTAAGTCAACTTATTTGCAGCTCACTGATCTGCAATCCAGCGGTTTTGCCTATGGTATTTACCTGCTGGTTTGAATAAATGCGGGAGATTGTTCTGTGGTGGGTGTGAAATATAGCTGGAATATCTGTAATAAATAAAAAGAGTATTTTGTATACCTTTATTGTATTGTTATTGTATACAAAATATGGGTGTGTTTTTGTAGTAAACGCATTGAAAACCGTTTGCGAACTGCCTGTCGCTGTCATCGGGAAAACTCAGGAAGACGGCAAGGCCGTGGTGGCAGCGGTTGCAGAGCGTTGCACTACTGTTTGAGCCCGGCCGTTGGTTTGGCAGAGCTTTCAGAAGAGGGTAAAGCCGTAGGGCTGTTTTCATAATGTGGATACAAGAGTTAATGTATTTTGTGGACAATGTTATTTGTCTGGATTACTTTTATAACTCGTTGGACAAACAGTCTGGCTGATCGCTTGTGAAAACCCTGTTGCCTAATAGGTTGCAGGGGACCAATAACAATAAATAGGTATGTCACAATGGCAAATCAGAGTTCCAAAATTCATCTGATCTTCGGTTTGGAAGATAAGCCGGGGGTTGCCGTATCAACCTTTGCGGCTTTGCAGCATGTACTGGCAAGTTTTATCGGCATAATCACCCCGACACTGATTGTTGGCGGTGTGTTGGGGCTGGGCAGTGAGGTGCCCTATCTGGTCAGCATGGCGTTGATAGTTTCCGGTATAGGAACCTTTATTCAGGCGCGTCGAATTGGCCCGGTGGGATCGGGGCTTCTTTGTGTGCAGGGCACCAGCTTCGCTTTTCTCAGCTCTATCCTGGCGGCGGGCTTTATTGTCAAAGGCAAGGGCGGTGGCCCGGAGGAGATCCTTTCAACCATTTTCGGCGTCTGTTTTTTTGGCGCGTTTGTGGAGATATTTCTGAGCCGCTTTATCGATAAGCTGAAACGGATTATTACCCCGGTGGTTACCGGCACTATAATCACGCTGATCGGCCTGTCACTGATTAAGGTGTCGATGACCGATATTGCCGGAGGCTTCGGGGCCAAAGATCTGGGTGCCCCGGTGAATCTTGCGCTGGCAGGCGTTGTGCTGATTACTATCGTTATCTTTAATCGTTTTCAGGTGCAGATGTTACGTCTGAGCGCGGTGATAATTGGCCTGACATTTGGCTTTCTTGTCGCCTGGTCGATGGGTAAGGTTGATTTCAGCGGTTTGAATGAGGTGGCGCTGATCGCGATTCCTGTGCCGTTTAAGTATGGTTTCAGTTTCGATTTTGCGGCGTTTCTGCCCATCGCTATTATCTACCTGATTACCGCGCTGGAAACCACCGGTGACCTCACGGCGAACAGTATGGTGTCAAACCAGCCGGTGTCCGGGCCGGTGTATGTTAAGCGAATCAAAGCCGGTGTACTGGCCGATGGCTGCAATTCGGCGATCGCTTCATCGCTGAACAGTTTGCCGATGACCACGTTCAGCCAGAATAACGGGGTGATTCAGCTGACCGGTGTCGCCAGTCGCCATGTGGCGCTGTTTATTGCTGGTATTCTGGTGTTACTGGGATTGTTTCCGGTGATCGGCGGGGTATTGCAGCAGATGCCAAAACCGGTACTCGGTGGTGCCACTCTGATTATGTTTGGTACCGTAGCGATGGCAGGGGTTAAGATTATCTCCCAGGCGGGTCTGAACCGCCGTAATATGCTGATCACCGCGATCTCTATCGGTCTGGGACTGGGGGTGGCATCTGTACCAGAAGTATTGTCCGCGATGCCGGCGACACTGAAAAATATTATCGGTTCGCCGCTGACCATTGGTGCACTGGCAGCCATTATCCTGAACTTCATCCTGCCAACCAATATGGATGGCGAAGAGGTTGAAGAGACAGAGGTCGAGGGTGCTGAAGACAATGCTTGCAGAGAATCTGCATCAGAGACGGCTGTAGACACTATGACCCCTCAGGGACAAAAGCCCTCGCTGTGTTCCAGTGTTAATAGTTAGTGTTGCCCGTCATATTTAATAAATGAGTTTACTAACGGAGTGAAGACGTTGAACAGTTCCCGGCGTATCTGGATTAAGAACCCTCTGGCAACACTGGATAGTGAGTGTGCTGGCGGGGTGGTGATAGAGGGACAGACGATTGTTGCAGTGCTGGCCAGTGGCACATCACCGGTTCAGCCTGTGGATGAGGTGTTTGACGCCCGCGAACATGTCCTGTTGCCGGGACTGATTAACAGTCATCACCACTTTTATCAGACCCTCACCCGGGCATTTCCCCAGGCGCTGAATAAATCCCTGTTCAGCTGGCTGAAAAGCCTCTATCCCGTATGGGCTAAGCTGGGAGAGGAGATGATTGAAGTGTCGACTCAGGTGGCGCTGGCCGAGTTGCTGCTGTCCGGATGTACTACCGCCAGTGATCATCACTACCTGTTTCCTCAGGGGCTGGAAAACGCTATCGATATTCAGATGGCGCAGGCTGAAAAACTGGGTGTCAGGGTGCATCTGACCCGTGGCTCGATGAGCCTGGGCGAAGAGGATGGAGGCTTGCCGCCCCAGTCAACAGTGCAGAGTGAAGAGGCTATTCTGGATGATTGCGAACGTCTGATAAGCCAGTATCATCAGTCCGAAGCGGGGGCGATGAGCCGGGTTGCACTGGCGCCCTGTTCACCGTTTTCGGTTAGCGAAAGTCTGATGCGGGCCAGCGCTGAGCTGGCACAAAAATATGATGTGCGACTGCATACCCATCTGGCTGAAACCCATGATGAAACGGCGTTCTGTATCAAGATGTTTGGTCTGCGGCCACTGGACTATCTGGAGAAGGTTGGCTGGCTGACTGACCGGGTATGGCTGGCTCACGGCATCCATTTTAATGACAATGAAGTGCGTCGTCTGGGGGCTGCGGGAACCGGTATCTGCCACTGCCCATCCTCCAATATGCTGTTGGCGTCAGGCTTGTGTCCGACACTGGATCTTGAAGCGGCGGGTAGCCCAGTGGGGCTGGGGGTGGATGGTTCGGCTTCCAACGATGGCTCGAACATGATTCAGGAGGTGCGTCAGGCATTCCTGCTGGGTCGCCTCAAGTACGATGCATCTGAGATTACCCATCAGAAAGTACTGTCCTGGGCGACTGAAGGCTCTGCCCGCTGTCTGGGCCGGGATGATCTGGGATCACTTAAAGTGGGGCAGCAGGCCGATATCGCCCTGTTCAAACTGGATGAGCTACGCTTTGCCGGTGCTGGCGATCCATTGGCGGCGCTGGTGCTCTGCGGTGCCCATCAGGCCGACCGGGTGATGGTGGCTGGCCGGTGGCGTGTGATTGACGGTGCCATCGTCGATTACGATATCGCGCAATTAATCCAGCGACAGAAAGCACTGGCAAGAAAACTGGCCGCCAACTGATCAGCCACGCGGTCTGATACTGTCCGCTGCATCCCCGTAGCGGACATAACCCTTACTACCCTGTGTAATTTTACCCCGTCATGCTGGCCACAACTGGCCGGCAGGGCAACGCTCGTTTTAAAAAACGCGTTTGCAAAAAAGTGTGTCTGAAAACTGAAAATATAACAATAAGGAAACCTAAGATGAAAATAGCACCAATGTCTGTCAGTGTAGTTGCCGGAGCGATGCTCTCAACACTCTCTATGTCGGCCTCTGCCGAGATGCTGTGGAGCTCGTTCAGTCTCACTTATCTGAACGGTAGCGATTATGAGGTGGGCGATCCGGACCGTCAGGTGGTGACGGTTGAACATGCCAGCGGTCATAGTTGGGGCGATAACTTCTTCTTCCTCGACCGGCTGGAATCGGATAATGGTAACAGCGAAAACTATATGGAGCTGTCACCCCGGCTGAGCTTGTCCAGTCTGACCGGTAATGATCTCTCGTTTGGCCCAGTGAAAGATGTGCTGCTGGCAGGCACCTGGGAGAGCGGGGAGGGCTTTGATAACTTTCTTGCCGGAGTGGGCGTCAGTCTGGATGTGCCGGGATTTCAGTACTTTAATGCCAACCTGTATCGTGCCAATAACGATAAGTCATCCAATGATACTCAATTGACCCTCACCTGGGGACTACCATTTTCGCTGAGCGATGCGGAGTTTCTTTATGATGGTTTTATCGACTGGACCACGTCTGAGTCGGATAAAGCCTCGGAGATGAACTTCACTTCGCAGCTGAAATGGAATGCCGGCAAGCTGATCGGTACCAAAGCCCCGGTGTATGTTGGTGTGGAGTATGCCTACTGGAACAATAAGTTTGGTATCGATGGCGTTGACGAGCGTAATCCGGCACTGCTGTTGAAGTGGCATTTCTGATTGGTCCCACTTAAAACATCGCGCAGTTTTGCGTGTAATCCCGGCGCTTAGCCATCACGTTGTATAACAATCTGCTGATGCCTCCCCCTTCGGCATCCGGCAGATTGTTATCGATGGCATAGCGCCCTCTCATACTTCGCTTATGGTTTTTATCTGAGTACTTTTGAGAATCTCCCGATGGTGTCCAGTGATGTTTTGTCGTGGCCAGGCCTTTTGTGGCGAACCCCGTTCCTGCAAGGTGTATTAACCAGTTTCAGCCAGATTATGTTGCAGCATAACCGCTGGACCGGTTTGCTGTTTATCCTCGCCGTGGCGATTCAGGCACCGATCATGGCGGTTGCGGCCGTTCTAGGCTGCGTGGTTGAACAGCTCTGTACCCTGACGCTGCTCATTCAGTCGAATCGTCAGCATAATCAGTTGGGGCAGGGACTGTATGGCTTTAATGGTGCGCTGGTGGGGCTGGCGGTGAGTTGTTTATGGCCGTTAAGCGGGCCGCTGGTGTTAATGCTGACGGTCGCCGTTACGTTGCTTGCCACGATCATCGGGCGCGGTTTACAACGACTGGACTGCGCTACCTATACCTCGCCGTTTATTTTGTCGGTCTGGCTGTTGTGGCTGCTTTTCACTCCCCAGCCGATGGTCCAGTCCGGCTTACCTGATATCGTTGACCCGGGAGTGCCAGGCATCGTGACTGGGCTGCTCAGCGGTGTTATGTCGGCTGTTGGGCAGGTGCTGTTTCTCAATAGTAGTGTCAGTGGGGCGCTGCTGTTAGCGGGTCTGTTTATCGCCTCGAGAGCGGCTACCCTGGCTGTGGTAGGCGCGGTGACTCTGAGTCTGGTGATTTCGTTGTTGCTGGAGTTCCCGATGGTTCAATCCCAGTCGGGTGTATACAGCTATAACGCTGTGCTGGTGATTCTGGCGTTGCACCAACGCAGTCATCTCCGGCCACTGGCTTTCGTCTGCGGTGTACTACTGGCGGTGTTGCTGAGTCGTTTGCTGCAATTCTTTGATGTTATGCCCCTGACCGCACCCTTTGTGCTGAGTGTCTGGACGGTATTCTGCCTTTTTCCGAAGCCTGATCGCGCAAGAGTATTCGAGGAGGTATCCTGAAAACAGGGTAATGGCGACGGAATACCATCGTTAAAATATACCGTTATGCTCAAATTCCGATACAGAAATGGCGGTCCGGTTGTTATGATGGCAGGCGTTATCGACAGAGTATGAAATGATGGAAAAAACATATCTCGATGCCCAGACGCTGCTGGAAGACTCATTCCGCTTAGGGGCAAAAATTATTAATGATGGTTTCAGACCCACCTATATTATTGCTATCTGGCGGGGAGGCACCCCCATTGGGGTGGCGGTACAGGAGTTTCTCGCCTACTACGGTATTCAGAGTGACCATATTGCCATTCGAACCTCCTCATACAGTGACGGTATCGATGGCCGGTCTAAAGCGGTGAAGATCCATGGTATGGATTATCTGATCAAGAATATCCAGGCCACAGACAGCCTGCTGATTGTTGACGATGTTTACGATACCGGGCTGACAATTCAGGCGGTGATCAAAGAGCTGAAACTGAAATGCCGCCTCAACACACCGGAAGATATCCGCATCGCAGTACCCTATTTTAAGCCGGCACGGAATAAAACCGGGGTTGACCCTGAATATTATCTCCATGAAACCGAAGCCTGGCTGAAATATCCCCACTCACTTGAAGGGCTGACCGTGGATGAGATTAAGACCCACCGGCCGGAGTTGTTTGACATCATTGGTGATCTGATTCCCCGGGTGGGCTAAAGGCAAAACAGGAGGCCGTTCCCGATTGGGAGGGGGAGTATTGTGGAAAAACAGTATATTAATGAACAGGAACTGATCTGTGACTCGTTTCGCTTGGGCGCTCAGATCTTTGAAAGCGGTTATCGCCCCGATTTCATCGTTGGCATCTGGCGGGGTGGCAGTACCGTCGGTATCTATGTGCAGGAGTGCCTGCAATACCTGGGGGTGAAAACCGACCATATCTCTATTCGCACCTCCTATCGCGGGTTGCCCGGTTATCAGTCGATGATCGAAGGGGAGGGGAATATTAAAGCCCATGGTTTGCGCTATCTGCTGGAAAACCTGAATCGTGATGACAAGTTGCTGATTGTTGATGATGTTTACGGCTCGGGCAAAAGCATTGATGCGGTCATCACCCAGCTGTCTCAGCGGGCTAAGCGTAATATGCCGGTGGATGTGAAAGTCGCTGTACCCTGGTTCAAACCGGCCAATAACCGGACACAACGGGTGCCTGATTTCTATATCCACACCTCCGATAAGTGGCTGGTGCTGCCCTATGAGATGGTTGGGTTAACGGAAGCGGAGATCTTTGCCAATAAGCCCGGTATGCAGGCCATTATGGAGACAGTAAAGATCTGACCGTGCTGTAACGGAGATGATCTGTAAAGAGTTTCACTTAAATGTTGAAATTCCTTTATCATATGCGCCCGTAAAAACAGGCATACCGAGGATTTATCATGAAGTTTTCAGCATTAGATCTGGCTCCTGAGATTCAGCAGGCCCTGGATGCCTGTGGTTATAGTCAGATGACTCCCGTTCAGGAGCAGGCGATTGTCCCCGCTCGCCGGGGTAAAAACGTCTTAGCGAACGCCCAGACCGGCACCGGAAAGACCGCTGCATTTGCGCTACCTATCCTGCAACAGATGCATGATCACCCTAAACCCACCGAGTCAGGTTGCCCACGCACACTGATTCTGACCCCAACCCGGGAACTGGCTGAACAGCTGGCGGATACGATTAAGCGTTATGCTCAGTTTCTGCCGCTGAAAATTCTTGCCTTATATGGCGGCGTTAACATGGATAGTCAGCAGAAAAAGCTGAAAGCGGGCGTTGATATTGTGATCTCCACACCGGGGCGTCTGCTTGAGCATGTGGTGCAGTGTAACGTCAGTCTGGCGAAAGCGGAGTTTGTGGTACTGGACGAGGCCGACCGGATGCTGGATATGGGCTTTATTGCTGATGTCACTACTCTGCTGCAACAGACCGCGAAAAAACGCCAGACTCTGATGTTTTCGGCGACGATCTCTCCCCGGGTGAATGAGGTTGCCAGGCAACTGATGACCCCCTACGAAACGGTTCGGGTGGCAAAACTGAATGCCACCGCAGATACCGTGGAACATGTTGTCTATCCGGTGGAAGAGAAACGCAAGGCGGATCTGTTTGCTGAGCTAATTAATAAGCACCAGTGGTTTCAGGTGCTGGTGTTTACCAGCACCAAAGCTCAGGCTGATTCGCTGATGGTGGATCTTAAGATTGATGGTATCTCTGCGGCGATCTGTCATGGTGACAAGTCGCAGGGGTCCCGTCGTCGTGCGATTGCTGACTTTAAAGAGGGCAAGATTCAGGTACTGGTGGCGACAGAGGTGGCGGCCCGTGGTCTGGATATTCAGGGGCTGGAGCTGGTGGTTAACTTCAATCTTCCCTATCTGGCGGAAGATTATGTACACCGGATCGGTCGCACTGGTCGGGCCGGTGCTCAGGGCAAAGCGATCTCTTTTGTCAGTCGCGAAGAGGAGCGCGCCCTGGATGATATCGAACGTCTGATCGGCAGCCGTATCCAGCGTATCTATATGCCGGGCTACGAAGTGGGCAGTCGCGATGGCCTGCGAAAAAAGCTGGGTAAAAAGATCCACCGACCGCGCACCAATAAAGCCGGGCGGACCAAGATTATCCGCAGTAAAAGTGGCACAGCAAAGCCCGCAGCGAAGAACCGTAAGAAGTAAGAGCTATCCGCCGTTGTTAGTGACTCGAACGCCACAAAGAGCGTGACTTGCTCGTGGCTCGCAAAGGCCTTCTATATTGTTTTGATAGTAAGAGTTTTAGTTAATAGCTTTGTAAGCAAGTTGTTGCATGGGGTTGGTGAAGGGCATGAGCAACGAGTCACCGCTGTAATCGCTTCAGGGGCGATTAAGTATTGCATGGGTAGTGTCGGTGGAGTTGCGTACTCTGTACTTTACAGAATACGCCAGTCATGGAGGCAGACACTGATGTTATATAACACTGACATAAAGCATTGGTATAATGCTGTCTCTACTTCACAATTCACTCTCTCGGCGTCCACTCTATAAAAGGATTTATATATGTTAAGGGCTTCTCCTCTTTCTCTGTCACTGCTGCGGACTTTTGTTGCGCTACTGTTACTGCTGAACCTGGCTGGGTGTGGTGATGATTCAGCCCCCTCCGCGGCACAGACGGCAGAGAGTAGCGCTGCTGCCAGTTCTGAACCTGTCAAACCTGTTGTAGCCGATGCAGCAGTGGATGAAAACACCGAAAATACAGCGGATAGTGTTGTCAGTAGTGACAATGCTCCTCCTCCTTCTTCTTCTGCGCCTGACGCCTCTGAAGCTGCAGACTCGACGTTCAGTCTGAACTGGACTGATCTTAAACAGGGCCAGCCGGTGGTTCGGGATGACACCGCCAATACCGTATCTATCCATGCACAGGTCAACGGTGCCAGTGGGCTAAAAAGCACCGAGATTGAACAGCGGATCAGTGTGTCGGATAGTACTGCCGTGGTGGCAGTCGTTATGCCGGAAAATGTAACAGGTGAGGCCGGAAAAGCGGTGTTACCCGAGCTGGTGATCAGCAATATAACCCGCGGTGAGAGCTGTGGTCAGAAGGTTACCGTAAGCTGGAACAGTGGTGAGTCTGGTGCTGATTCCCTGAAGCAGCAGGTCTTTATTGTGCCCGGTTCCGAGGGAGGTGACAGCGGTTCACTGGAGCTGCTTTCCGGAGGCATTGTCGAGGATGCCGGTGGTGTGCTTGAACTGGTATTTAACCGCAATCTTGATGAAGACCAGGCTTTTAAACATCTGATCTCCAGTCAGTACCGTTTTACCCGTTATCAGGTGAGGGGGAACAGGCTGCGCCTGGGGCTGAACAACACCAATGCTGAACGTGTGCAGCTGACGGTGCATAAAGAGCTGCAGGATCGCTGCGGTGTGGGCCTTGCTGCCAGTCAGGATAAAACCTTTAATATTGCGCCGATGAAGCCTGCGGTACGGTTTACCGGTCAGGGGATGATTCTGCCGGATGGCGCACGGATTGAATTGCCGTTTCAGGCGGTTAGCGCAAAATCAGTGACCGTGACTGCGTTTGAGGTTTTTGCTGACAATGTCGGTCAGTTCCTGCAGGAAAACCGTCTGGACGGTGATCGGTCTCTGGAGAAAGTTGGCCGCTTTATCTGGCAAAAGTCGATCCCTCTGGATGATGGTGCTTTGCGCAGCTGGCAGGACTATCGCCTGGATATCAGCGAGTTGATGAACAAGAAGACCGGTAGTCTGATCCGCCTTACTCTGTCGCTGGACCGGGGTGACTCACTGCTGCCCTGCAGCGATGCAGAGAATGCTGTACCGATGCCGGAACGCAAACTGCCCGCCAGTGCCGACCAGTTGCAGCATGAGGATGGTGAGAGTTCATGGAACTACTTTAGCCAGACCTCCTCCCGTGCGAATAGCCTGAGCGCCTGCGATGACAGTTACTATAAATATTCTGCCGATACCCGTGCAGCGAAAAACCTGTTGCGCTCCAATATCGGTATCGTCGTGAAACAGGCGCCGGATGCGGATATCGCCCATGTCATTATCACCAATCTGAAAACCTCAGAACCTATCGCCAACACTGAGATTGAGATTTTTAACTTTCAGGGCCAGTCGGTGGGTCAGGGTAAGACGGATAAACGTGGTTTTGTCGATGTTAAACTCAGCGGTAAAGCGTTTTATCTTCAGGCTGCAGCCGGTGATCAGGTTGGCTATCTTAAGCTGAATGAGGTCAGTGCCCTGACCACCAGTCAGTTTGATATCGGCGGCACCCATCTGCAAAGCAATATCGATGGTTTTATCTATGGCGAACGGGATATCTGGCGACCCGGCGATAATATCTATCTGACCTTTATCCTGCAGGATAAGCTCAATGAACTGCCTGCCGAACATCCGGTGGTTGTGGAACTGTTTAACCCTTCCGGACAACTGATTGAGTCGATCTATAGTAATCATCCGGTGGGTAATCTGTACACCTTCACGCTGACAACGCCGATGAATGCGCCGACCGGTAACTGGGAAGCGGTGGTCCGGGTCGGCGGACAGGATTTCCATCATCCGCTACGGATCGAAACCGTGGTGCCAAACCGACTCAAAGTCGAGCTGGATCTGGCCGAGGATCTGCGTTTGCAAAACGCCGTAGAGCAAAAGGTTTGGTTGCACTCGCAATGGCTGCATGGTGCCCCTGCCAGTGGCTTGAAAGCGGATGTATCGGTCACCCTGGTGCCGGTGAAAACCCGGTTTGCCGGTAAGTTCCCCGATTATACCTTTGATGATCCGGCCCGGGATTACCGTGCCAGCAAAATCAATCTGTTTGAAGGGACACTCAATGAACAGGGCGATACCGAATTTGATCTGCTGATTGAAAGTAAAACCCCACCCCCCGGCATGCTTAAAGCACGCTTCACTAACCGGGTGTTTGAAGAGAGTGGCCAGTTCAGCAGTAACAGCTTCTCCCGCCCCTTTGATTACTATGACCGCTATCTGGGGCTGAAACTGCCAAAAGGGGATGCTGCCCGGGGGATGCTGCTGACCGATGAGGATCATAAAACCCGTCTGGTGGTGCTGGATAAAGCTGGTCAGCCGGTGAGCAATACCAATCTGGAGATCAGTGTTTATAAGCTTGAGTGGAAGTGGTGGTATGAGAAGAGTACTGAATCTCTGGCGCGTTACACCGACGCTCAGCACAGCAGAGTGATTGCCAGTGGTGAAGCGGTCACCGATGAGAATGGTATGGCGGAATGGCCGTTGCGGGTCAATTATCCCGAATGGGGGCGCTATCTGGTGCGTGCCTGTATCGCCGGAGAAGAGACTCATTGCAGCGGTAAAGTGGTCTATATCGACTGGCCCGGCTGGGCGGGACGCCAGCAGGAGTCCCAGGGCGATAATGTAGACCGTCTGACACTGTTCAGCGATAAGGGGACCTATCAGGTAGGGGAAACCGCAACAGTGACGCTGCCGGAACTGAAAGAGGGCCGGGCGCTGGTGACCGTTGAGTCCGCTACCCGGGTGTTGCAACAGTTCTGGGTTGAGCAGGATGCACAGAAAAAAAGGCTGAAACAGCAGATTGAGATCGCGATCACCCCTGAGATGGCCCCGAATATCTATCTTAGCGTAACCTATCTGCAGCCCCACGCCAGCCGTGAAAATGACCGGCCGATGCGCTTGATGGGGATTATCCCGCTGCAGGTTGAAGATCCGCAGAAACATCTCCATCCGCAGATTTCGACGGTGGAGCAGGTTAACTCCCGCGCCAGTTTCGATATTCAGGTCTCTGAATCTGAGGGTCGTCCAATGGCTTATACGCTGGCGCTGGTGGATGAAGGGCTGCTGGGGCTGACCAACTACAGCGCCCCAGATCCGTTTAAGTACTTTTATCAACGCCAGGCATTGCAGGTGAAAACCTGGGATCTCTATAAAGATGTTGTCGGCGCTTACAGTGGTGAGCTGCATGGCCTGTTACCGGTTGGTGGTAGTGATGCCCAATCCGATGATGAAAAAAGTAAGAAGAACCGCCGCTTTCCTCCGTTGGTGCAGTTTATCGGTAGCTTCAAATTAGCTGCCGGTGAACAGCGTAGTCACCATGTAACCCTGCCGATGTATCTGGGGGCGGTGCGGGTGATGCTGGTGGCCGAAGATGGCTCTGCGTACGGTAAAGCTGAACAGGAAGTGGTCGTACGGGATGATATCTCGGTCTTTCCAACCCTGCCAAGGGTGATGCGAACGGGCGAACAGGCTCAGGTACCGGTGGAGCTGTTTAACAATACCGCGGAACCGACCCCTGTGCAGATCAGTTTGCAGGGGGATGACACCCGGGTGCAGATTGAGCAAACAACGCAGCAACTGACACTGCCGCCATACTCTTCGGCGATTGCCCGTTTTGCTATTCAGACCGGAAATATAACCGGCAAAGCGGAATTTACAATCGCACTGGAGTCCGCACACGCTCACAGTAGCCAAACCGTTTATCTGGATATCAATGCCCCGAATGAGCAGACAACCCGCACCCGCTCCTATCTTGTGAAGGCCGGGAGCTCTGAGGAGATCACTCTGGAGCCCTTCGGTATTACTGGCAGCAATCAGGCCTCGCTGGGACTGAGTCTGTTTAAACCCGTCAGCCTGAAATCGCGCATGGATTACCTGGTGCGTTATCCACACGGCTGTATTGAGCAGACTACCTCGTCAGTGTTCCCACAGCTCTATCTGGATCAGTTGAGCAGGCTGGATGAGAAACAACAGTCAGAGATTGAAAAGAATATCTCGGCGGGGATTAACCGGTTGCAGACGTTCCAGACCCTGGATGGTGGTTTCGCTTACTGGCCGGGGCAGGGGCAAAGTAATGCCTGGGGCACTAACTATGCCGGGCATTTCCTGTTGCTGGCGCAACAGGCGGGCTATGAGGTGCCGCAGAGTCTGATGCAGCAGTGGCTCGCCTATCAGTATCAGCAGTCTAACTTTGCCGTCGACAGCTCTGATGTGGAAAAGATTAAAGCCCAGGCATACCGGCTGTTTACCCTGAGTCTGTATGGTAAGCCTAACTGGTCTGCTATGTATCGACTTAAAGCGTTGCAGGTGGATGACAGCGCCAGTGTGGCATTGCTGTCACTGGCCTACCTGTATGCGGGTCAGGATGATGTTGCCCGGTCGCTGATCTCAGATGGCCTGACAGCGGTTGATCAGTACGATACCAACTCTGCCAGTTTTGGCTCGGTATTGCGGGATAACGCTCTGTTTCTGATGCTCTATGCCAAACTGGCTGACCCGGTAAGTGCCACTGAACTGGCCGATAAGATTGCCGGGCAGTTAGCGGAGGATCGCTGGCACAGCACTCAGTCCACAGCCTTTGCGCTGGTCGCGTTAGCCCGTTATCAACAGGCTCAGCAGTCCATTGGTGGTTCAGATCATGGCAGCTCACAGGTGGTTGTCGCGCAACAGGGCAGTGAGCAGACTCTGGAAGTGACTCCGCAGGTGAGTGAGGTGGAACTGTCAGGTGGTGGTACTGCAACAGCGGTGAACGTCAGTAATGCCGGGGGGCAACCGGTGTGGTTAACTCTGACGCAGAGCGGTGTTGCCGGGCCGGGATCAGAACTGGAGTATTCGCAGGGGCTGAAACTTGAGGTGGTCTACGAAAATGGTGAGGGTGACGAGGTTGATATTGATCGCTTAGCCCAGGGCACAAATCTCACGGCGCAGCTACGGCTGAGTAATACCACCCGGCATGAGATCAGTAATATTGCCCTTAATTTTCGCGCGGCCAGTGGCTGGCAGATCGATAATGAGCGGGAGGCCTGCTCAGAGGCAGCCTGTCAGTTTGATTATGTGGATATTCGTGATGATCGGGTGAGTGCCTATATGGGGCTTAAAGCGGGCGAACAGAAAATGCTTTCCGTGCAGTTGAATGCCTCGTTTATCGGTCGATTCTATCTGCCGGCGATTTCTGCCTATGCGATGTATAACGATAACCTTAAAGCCCAGGTGAAAGGTCAGAGTGTTGCGGTTATCGCGGCTGATCAATAGACGCTGGCTCATCGTCGTTGCGACACTGGTAGCGGTTTTCGGCCTCTCTCTGGGATGGCCGTTGCCGCAGCCGCTGTTCAATCAACCCCTGTCTCGTTTACTGCTGGATCAGAACGGCCAGTTGCTCAGCGCCCGGATCGCCGGGGATCAGCAGTGGCGGTTCCAGTCGGTGTCGTCACTGCCGGAAGCCTATACCACCTCCCTGATTCAGTTTGAAGATAAGCGTTTCATGTCTCACCCGGGGGTTGATCCCCTGGCGATTATCCGGGCGTTTTATCTCAATCTGAAGTCAGGGCGGATCGTCAGTGGTGGCAGCACCATTACCATGCAGCTGGCACGTATGGTGGAGGGCAACCGTGCCCGCACCTGGTGGCAGAAGTTACAGGAACTGCATCTTGCCTTACGACTGGAGTTGCAGCTGTCGAAACAGCAGATTCTGTCGCTATATGCAGCAAATGCACCGATGGGCGGTAATACGGTAGGGATTGAAGCGGCCGCCTGGCGCTATTTTGGCCGCCGGTTAACTGAACTGAGCTGGGCGGAGTCGGCGCTGCTGGCCGTTCTGCCCAACAGTCCTTCGGCGATGCATCTGGCCCGCAGTCGCGAACAGTTACGCCATAAACGGGACTTTTTGCTGCATAAACTATGGCAGAAGGGAATTCTCAGTGAACAGGACTACCGGCTGTCATTGCTGGAACCGATCCCCGATAAACCTCAACCATGGCCAGCCCTGGCCGGGCATCTGCTTGACCGTCTCAGCCAGGAATTCCCCGATCAGGCGGTGTTTCATACTGAGATTGACCGTCGTCTGACACGGAAAATTGAGTTTATTTTACAGCAGCATAGTCAGCGACTCGGGGCGCTTGGGATCAATAATCTTGCATTAATCGTGGTTGATAATGCCACGCTGCAGGTGAAGGCTTATTTTGGCAATACGCCCTTCAGTCAGCGGCCTGAGTTCGCGCCCTATGTGGATATTGCCAGTCAGCCACGCTCCTCGGGCAGCACTCTGAAACCCTTTTTGTATGCTTCGATGCTGGATAGTGGTGATATTACGCCACGGATGCTGGTTCCCGATATTCCTACCGCGTATGGCAGTTATCAGCCCACTAACTATGATGAATCATACCGGGGGGCGGTTTCTGCCCGGTCGGCGCTGACCGCTTCGCTGAATATCCCTTCGGTACGGATGCTGGATCAGTACAGCTATCAGGCATTCTATGATCAGCTAAAACAGATGGGGTTCAGTCATCTGTTTCGTACGCCAGAAGAGTATGGTCTCTCCCTGATTCTGGGGGGCGCAGAGGTGAGTCTGGTGGATCTGACGGCGGCCTATGCTAATCTGAGCCGGCAGGCGCAGAGGGCGGAGTCGATTGTGCAACTGCCTTTAAGGTACGGTGAGGCAGCTCTGCCGGAGGCCGGGCACTCACCGATCAGTCAGGGAGCCGCCTGGCTGACGCTGGATGCGCTATCCGATGTTACCCGTCCGGGGTTGCACAGCATGCATCGTCTGTTTGCCGGTTCTGCGAAAGTCGCCTGGAAAACCGGTACCAGTTACGGCTTACGGGATGGCTGGGCGATCGGCACCACCCGGGATCTCACCGTCGGAGTCTGGACCGGTAATGCCAATGGAGAAGGTCGTCAATTGCTGACCGGCACCCGGGCTGCAGCACCGATACTGTTTGATACTCTGAAGATCATGCCCGGATTAAGCTGGCCGCAGACACCGGATGCGGCACTGAAATCGATTCAGGTGTGCCGGGATAACGGCTATCTGCCGAAATTTGACTGTTCCCGGGAGTCAGTACTGATACCTGCTGGAGCGCGTTTCGAAAAGATCAGTCCGCATCATTTCCAGGTTTCGGTGGACCGGAAAACCGGGTTACGTACCAGCCGGGAGTGTGATCAGTCCGGCAGGGTGGTGAGTAAAACTTTCTTTCAGCTGCCTCCGTCACAGGCTTTTTACTATCGGACCGCCCATCCGGACTACACACCGTTGCCCGGTTTTGATTCCGCCTGTTCTCCGGATCGTCGTATGTTGGGGGGGAACTTCGAGATCACCTATCCGGCTCCGGGACAGGTGATCAGTGTGCCGAGATATCTGAATGGTTTGCAGGGGGAGGTTGTCCTGCGGGCCAGCACCAGCAGAGAGTCAGCCAGACTCTTCTGGCATCTGGATAAACATTATCTGGGTGAGACCCGAACCTTTCATGAATTCAGCGTCGCACTGGATGAAGGCCCTCATCAGCTGAGGCTGGTTGATGAGCAGGGAGTGTGGCAGCAGGTCAGATTCTCAGTGGTGAGGTAATGATTGTTCCCCAGGTTAGTGCTGCGCCGCATTGACTACCGGGTAGTGTCGATAAATTTGTTGAACAATAGATTCTGATGGTATACAACTAAGGTCTAATCAGAATAAGGGCCAGCTTTATGCTGGTTTTTGTCTCTCACTCTGATAACTCTGAGGGACAGCATAATAATAAAGCGACCGAAAGTGTTGCACAGGAGCAGGCGCATATGAATTCTGTATTGAAGGATCAGAATGATTTTATTGCTTTTCTCAAAGGCTCGGGCGTACCTTTAAAGCAAACATGGACACCGCAACAGTGTAGTCAGGCAGCGCTCGCCTGGCTTGTCGATCAGAACGATGTTATTCGTACCCAGTTTGCCGTGACGGTGGCCGAACTACAGGACAATACACCGGTGATGCAACCTGAGGTCAAAGAAGCACTCTCTATTTTACTGGACAACTGATCGCCAAAGAGTTCTGAATCCGGGTTCGCTACCCGGACTGAGTGTCGTGCAACCGTCAGAGTCGCATTTCTGGTTTCAGCTCATATTGACATAACTTATCGATAATCGGTTTCAGCTGCGGATGTCGTTCAGAGTCTTTCACATAGACGGCATAGACTGAACGCTTAACCGGTTTGATATTATTGACCCGGTGCAGCCGCTCTGACTCCAGATAAGGCCCTACCAGTACCAGCGGTAAAAATGCAGAGCCACCATGGCTGAGAATAAATTCCAGTGCGATCTGGCTCTGCTCGGTATGCAGAACAGGTGTCATCGGCTTTTTAAACAGTTTATTGGTTCTCAGATTGAAAGCCATTCCCCAGTCCACATAGACAAAGTCATGACTTTGAACCTGATCGGGCATCAGATCGTTATAGCTGCTGACCAGCGCCAGCTCTATCTGGCCAATCTGCTGGTGACCGAGTTCGTTGAGGCTCGGTGGATCAAGTACGATGGCCAGATCCAGCGTACCGGAAAGCAGTGAGCGGGTGAGTTCCAGATGATTGTTGATTTCGGTACGAATCACCATGCTGGGAAAACTGTCAGCCAGTTTCGGCAGTGTGGACTGCAGAAAGGTTCCCCACAGATTGGATATCCCTCCCAATACCAGCTGCAGATCCTGTTCCTGGGAAATAGCCACATCCTGAAGCGCTAACTGCCAGTTTTTAATGATGTTTTCCGCATGGGGTATCAGTCGTTCTCCTGCTGCGGTCAGCAGAATATTGTTGCGCTGACGGGAAAACAGAGGAACACCGATCAGCTCTTCCAGATGTCTGATACGAAAACTTACCGCCGACTGAGTCAGGTAAAGGTTCTGGGCCGCCTTGCCAAAATGGCGGGTACGGCTCACTTCCAGAAATGTGCGTAGTAGTCCTATTTCCATAGTGTCAGCAGAAAGCTCAATAGGTAAGTTCGATTAGTATTTTTGATTGAAATCATAAAAAAGCATCATTTTACAGGCTCTGAATCTCTGATAATAATCCAATTGTACTTTAAACAGTATGTTAAAAGCCGATCAGATATTTTTATGATCATCTGCTCAGAAACGCTTGATCGGTTTCCGGCGACGGTTCAGAAATATTGCCCTGACCGTGCGCAGCATTAAAAGCCCTTGAGGTATTAAAGAGAAGTATTATGAGTAACAGGAATCGTATCAGTAACTATTCAGATGACCAGGATGACTGGGATGAAGAGTATGATAGTTATAAAGGCAGCAAGCGACGTGCGCGCCCGATCCGAGCAATAGATTACAGTTCAGACGACTTTTGGGATGAGGCAGATGATGAGCTGCCGGAAGAGCTGGGTCGTAAATCCCACAGTCGTCGCAGAGATATCGAGGATCGCCTTGAAAGACAGCGGCTGAAACGAGATATCTATGGTGATATGGACCGGCAGGACCGGGCATAATCCCAGATGAAAGCAGGCCTCAGGCCTGCTTTTTTTTGATTTTCCCCCTCCTTTTTTTGATTTGAACCAGCTTTCTTTTGATTGTTTGCTGATAATAGGATTTTTTCTTATATACCCGTTTGCCCGGATTTCTGAAAATAGTCACAGAGTAGCGTAGATCGATATAGACGTTGAATACTCTCTGACGACTCGCAGTGAAGGATGATTAAAAAGGAGTGCTGAATGCATACGGGAACAGTTAAGTGGTTTAACAATGCGAAGGGGTTTGGCTTTATTGTCTCACCTGACTTCGAAGAGGATCTGTTTGTCCACTATTCGGCCATTATTACCGAAGGTTATAAAAGTCTGAAGACGGGACAGTCTGTTCGCTTTGAAGCTTCACCCAAAGAGGTAGGCATACACGCGGTTAACATCACGCCGATAGCCGCAAGCTGATCAATTTCTGAAATCTTATCTGTGTGCAGCCGTTCTGGCTGCACACTTCTTCGTGTTTACCGATATACTTTTAGCAGATGAGTGTCTTCAGAGACTTTGTTGCAAGAGTTGGTTAACCGGAGAGTCCAATGCATCAATTGACACCTTCCTCTGCGCAGGTGCTGGCCGTGCCTGTCCATGAATGTGGTGAACCGCTGGTGGATATAAAATTGCTGGGTGGTCTGCAATATGGTCCCGCGCCAGAATGTCCGGAAACTCAGGACGATTACACCTGGGTCCGGGAGGGGATCTATTCCCGTCTGTTGCATGCTCAGTCGCTTCTGCCAGCCGGTATTTATCTGCGCTTGTATGAAGGCTATCGTAGCCTGATCGTTCAGAAAATGTTGTTTAACGATGAACTGCAACGGGTACAGCGTCGTCAGCCAGGGGTCTCTGTGGCGGCGCTTTTCGATGAGGCGACCCGCATGGTTTCAGCGGTGGCCTATCCGGATGGTACCCTGAATATTCCGCCCCACAATACTGGGGCTGCAGTGGACCTGTTTCTGGTTGATGACAGTGGCACGATGCTGGATGTTGGCATGGATATCTATCGCTGGACTGAAACAGAGCCAGACCTGTGTCTGACACATGCAACGGGAATCAGTGATCTGGCGATGAAAAATCGAGTCCTCCTGAATGATGTGATGACCAGGGCAGGGTTTGTTAACTACCTTCAGGAGTGGTGGCACTTCTCTTATGGCGACCGCTTCTGGGCTTACCTGAGCGGCCATGATCACGCTATCTATGGTGGAATCAGTCATCGATGACCGGTGTCACTCTTCAGTGATTGTTCAACCACAATATTATTGGTGCTTCTGAGAGTGCGGGCCATCTCCCGGGCGAGGTTCATCATCAGTATGCCAAACTCCAGCGGATGGCTGATATGGAAATCATGATACACATCGGTATCTATCTCCAGAGTAATGCTCTCCTCGCACGCTTCAGCACGGCCCACCCGGTCATGCAGTGCAATCATGCTGACGAAGCCGATCTGTTCCCCGCTGTTAAATTTCCGAATATAGGCAAAACGGCTATCATGATACTTATAGTAGTCCACGGACCCGGCCAGGATAACGTGAAAGCTGTTGCCGGGTTCGCCAGGGACAAATAGCGTCTCCCCTTTTTTGACCTCTCTGATAACCCCATGATCCAGCAACCAGTAGATCGCCGGATTCGGCAGGGCTCCAAACACGGAAGCATTGTTGAATGAGCTGAGTTGATAACGTGCCAGTAGTTGCTGGCTGTTTATTCTGTTCACTGAATTAAATACCGAAACTGATCTTCACATCTATCCCGACCCTGTTCCTGAAACTAGTCCCTGAGCAACTCTCCTTAGTTTAGTACGAATAGTGCTGTTTCCCGTGTTTTTCTCTGTTGTTTTATCAACGGTGGGCCGGAAGAGCCCTGAGTGAGTTTTATCCTGTGGGTTGCCTATACTCTACTGAGGAGAATTTTACTGATACAGCTGGGATTGGATTGTTCATAAATTAAGTTTCATTATCTGATGCTATTGTTTCTTTAAGGGTTATTGAATTATGTAATAGCAACCCGATTTTATATTTAAAGTGATACAAAAAAGTTGTCACTAAGTTGTTTTTGTGTAATATTAACTTCGATCGGGAATCATTGAGACTATTGCTTTGACGGGTTCTGTGCTGCATGGCAGTGATCTCAGTGTTCTCAGAAAAAAAAGAATGAGGAAATAACATGACCGATGCCTATATCTGCGATGCAATCAGAACGCCTTTTGGTCGTTATGGTGGCGGACTTTCTGCTGTTCGGGCTGACGATCTGGGTGCGGTGCCTATCAGGGCATTGATGGATCGTAATCCACAGGTGGACTGGTCTCAGGTAGATGACATTATTTACGGTAATGCTAACCAGGCCGGTGAAGACAACCGAAATGTTGCGCGTATGTCGGCTCTGCTGGCGGGTATGCCCACCGATGTGCCTGGTACCACCATCAACCGGTTGTGCGGTTCCGGTATGGATGCCATTGGTATGGCGGCGCGCTCGATTAAAGCGGGCGAGACCGAACTAATGATTGCCGGTGGCTGTGAATCGATGTCCCGAGCGCCCTTTGTGATGGGTAAAGCGGAGGCTGCTTTCAGCCGTACCCCAAATGGCCTGTACGACACCACAATCGGCTGGCGCTTCATCAATAAAAAGATGAAGGCTGAATATGGCGTTGACAGTATGCCTGAAACAGCTGAAAACGTTGCCGAAGAGTTCAATATTTCCCGCGAAGATCAGGATCTGTTTGCCCTGCGTAGCCAGCAAAAAACCGCTGCTGCGATGGCTGCAGGCCTGTTTAAGCAAGAGATCGTGCCGGTGGTGATTCCGCAGCGTAAAGGTGAGCCATTGGTGGTTGATACCGATGAACATCCCCGCGGCTCAACAACCCTGGCAGATCTGTCTAAACTGAAAGCACCGTTCCGTGAAGGCGGCTCAGTCACAGCCGGTAATGCCTCCGGGGTTAATGATGGGGCCTGTGCCTTGCTTATCGCGTCTCAAGCCGCCGCGGATAAGTATGGCCTGACGCCTAAGGCCCGTGTTGTGGGTATGGCAACGGCGGGTCTTGCGCCCCGCATTATGGGCTTTGGTCCATCACCGGCTACCCGTAAAGTGCTGGCTAAAACCGGGCTGACGCTGGAACAGATGGATGTGATCGAGCTGAATGAAGCGTTTGCGTCTCAGGGGCTTGCAGTGATGCGTGACCTTGGCCTGGCTGATGATGCAGCCCATGTCAATCCGAACGGTGGGGCTATCTCGCTGGGACATCCGCTGGGTGCCAGTGGTGCCCGTCTGGTGACAACTGCGATGTATCAGCTGCATCGCACCGGTGGCCGCTATGCGCTCTGCACCATGTGTATCGGTGTAGGGCAGGGCATCGCGCTGATCATCGAGCGAGTGTAAAACCGGTAACACGTTAATCAGCCTGGCACTGGACAGCATCCTGACAAGCTGATTTTTCAATGTTCTGACTACGGCAATATAAAAATACAGGACGAGCAAAGTTATGAAATATGAGAAGCATTCCCGTCGGGCGCTTGATCCCATTGAAACCGCCAGCATCGATGAGCTTCGTGCCTTGCAGCTGGTACGTATGCAGTGGAGTATCGCTCACGCGTACAATAATGTACCGGCGTATAAAAAATTGTGCGACGAAAGCGGAGTTCATCCGTTTGAATTGAAGCAGCTGGATGATCTGCGGCATTTTCCGTTTACCACTAAAGCGTATCTGAGAGATGCCTATCCGTTTAACTCCTTTGCGGTACCGATGACCGATGTGGTGCGGGTGCATGCTTCCTCGGGTACAACCGGCAAACCAACGGTAGTGGGTTATACCCAGAATGATATCAATGTCTGGGCCGATGTGGTTGCCCGCTCCATCCGTGCCGCTGGTGGTCATGCCGGTGATAAGGTGCATATCTCCTACGGTTACGGTTTGTTTACCGGCGGTATGGGGGCGCACTACGGTGCTGAGCGTCTTGGTTGTACCGTTATTCCAATGTCCGGCGGTCAGACCGAGAAACAGGTTCAGCTGATGAATGATTTCGATCCCGATATCATCATGGTCACCCCGTCTTACATGCTCAACATCATCGATGAGATCGAACGTCAGGGGCTGGACCCCCACAAGATGGCACTGCGTTGCGGTATCTTTGGTGCAGAGCCATGGACCGATGAGATGCGTAAAAACATCGAAAATCGTCTGGGTATTGATGCGGTAGATATCTATGGCCTTTCAGAGGTAATGGGGCCGGGGGTGGCGCAGGAGTGTATCGAAACCAAAGATGGCCCGACCATCTGGGAAGACCATTTCTATCCGGAGATCATTGACCCGAATACCGGTGAAGTACTGCCCGATGGTGAATACGGCGAGCTGGTGTTCACCTCGCTGACCAAAGAAGCTCTGCCGATTATCCGTTATCGCACCCGTGATCTGACCCGTCTGCTGCCGGGCACCGCGCGGCCGATGCGTCGAATCGATAAGATCACCGGTCGTTCCGATGACATGATGATTATCCGGGGTGTGAATGTCTTCCCGACACAGATCGAAGAGCAGATTCTCAAGATTCCGGCACTGGCGCCTCACTATGAGATCGTCGTTGAGAAACAAGGCAATCTTGACACCGTGCTGGTGAAGGTTGAACTGACCTCAGAAGCGGCGGGCGCCCGTCAGGATCAGAGCGCCAAAGAGCTCGCCCACCATATCAAGGCGGTTGTAGGTATCTCAACCCAGATTGAGATTCTTCAACCCGGATCTATTCCCCGTTCAGAAGGCAAGGCTAAGCGGGTGTTTGATAACCGTCCGAAAATAAAATAACAGGCGGGTCTGCTGCCAGATCGCCAAAAAGTCATCGCCTGAGAGCTGTGCATAACGCTCTTAAAACGAAGTGGAGACGATTGAAATGACAACACCACAAGAAGAAAACTTCATGCGCAAAATTTCGGCCGAAGAGAAGATTGAGCCGAAAGACTGGATGCCTGATGCGTACCGTAAAAACCTGATTCGACAGATCTCCCAGCATGCCCATTCTGAAGTGATTGGGATGCAGCCTGAAGGGAACTGGCTGACCCGCGCGCCGTCTCTGCGTCGTAAGGCGATTCTGCTGTCCAAAATTCAGGATGAGGCGGGCCATGGTCTGTATCTGTACAGTGCCTGTGAAACGTTGGGAATCTCCCGTTCAGAGATGATTGAACAGTTGCAGAGCGGGGCGGCTAAGTACTCCTCGATCTTCAACTATCCAACCCTGACCTGGGCGGATGTGGGTGCGATTGGCTGGCTGGTGGATGGTGCGGCGATTGTCAATCAGGTGTCTCTGCAGCGTACCTCTTATGGCCCCTATTCCCGCGGCATGATCCGTATCTGTAAAGAGGAATCATTCCATCAGCGCCAGGGCTATGAAGCGATGCTGGCACTGGCTAAAGGTTCAGAAGGTCAGAAAGCGATGGCTCAGGATGCGTTGGATCGCTTCTACTGGCCGGCCCTGATGATGTTTGGCCCTCACGATTCAGAATCCGCTCATTCGCAAAAGTCGATGGAGTGGAAGATCAAGCGTGAAACCAATGATGACCTGCGGCAGAAATTTGTTGATCAGACAGTAAAGCAGATCGAAGTGCTGGGCCTGGAGCATCCGGACAAGAATATTAAATGGAATGAAGCGCGTGGCCATTACGACAGCAGCGACCTGAACTGGGATGAGTTCTGGAGTGTGATCAATGGCAACGGTCACTGCAACCGCCAGCGTGTTGAACACCATATTGCTGCTCATGATGAGGGTGAATGGGTTCGGGACGCAATCACAGCCTATAACGAAAAGAAACGTGCTAAAAACGCACAGCATGCGGCATAAGGGGTAGATGAGATGACAACCGTTACTGAAAAACTGGAACTGTTTGAAGTGTTTGTACGTTCCAAGCGTGGTCTGGACCATAAGCATGTTGGCAGCCTGCATGCTGAAGATCATGAGCAGGCACTGGAATATGCCCGCGACTGTTATACCCGTCGTAGTGAAGGCGTCAGCATCTGGGTAGTTAAATCCAGCGATATCTGTGCCTCTCAGGAAGATGATGCCGATTGCTTCTACGACCCAAGTGACGACAAGCCCTACCGTCATGCGACCTATTACGTTTTGCCTGACCCAGTAAACAACATGTGATCGGGGAGAATCGAATATGAGTGATCAGATTAAACAAGCAACACAGGAATACGCGACCCGTCTGGGCGATGATTCTGTGGTACTGGGGCACCGGATCTCCGAATGGGTTAGCTATGGGCCTTTCCTGGAAGAGGATATCGCTTACGGCAACGTAGCTCTGGATTACATCGGTCGTGCGCGGATGTTTTACACCTATGCCGCAGAGCTGGCCGATGATGGTCGCGATGAAGATGATTTCGCCTATATGCGCAATGATCGTGAATATCGCAACCTGTTGCTGATGGAGCTACCAAAGGGTGACTTCGCTTACTCACAGGTACGTCAGCTGTTTGCCGATGTGTACTACACACTGATGCTGCCTGAGCTGCTGCAATCTAAAGATGAGACGCTGTCGGCTATCGCCGCTAAAGCGATCAAAGAGACGAAATATCATCTGCGCCGCAGCCGTGACTGGGTGTTGCGTCTGGGTGATGGTACTGACGAGAGTCATCAGCGCGCTCAGAAAGCGGTTGATCAGCTGTGGGGCTATACCCATGAGCTGTTCGATATGGATGAGACTGAACAGTTGCTGGCGGATGCAGGAATCGGTGTCGATGTTGCCGGGTTGCGTGATCGCTGGTTAGAGATGATCAGCGCTATTCTCACTGAAGCGACGCTGACGGTGCCTGAAGACAGCTGGGCTGTTCGCGGAGGCCGTATTGGCTATCACACTGAGAATCTGGGGCATATGCTCACAGAGATGCAGATAGTGCACCGTTCTCACCCTGGCTGTAAGTGGTAACGGGTTATGAACGAGATCTCACTGATGCCAGAAGAGCAGTACCAGCGTTTGCAGCAGCGTAATGCTGACGATGTGAAAATGCTCTGGGACCTGCTGGATGCGATTAAAGATCCGGAGATCCCCGCGCTGAGCATCTGGGATCTGGGGATTTTACGTGATGTGCAGCGTAACGGCGAACAGGTGATAGTCACCATAACGCCAACGTACTCCGGCTGTCCGGCAATGGACAATATCACCACCGATGTGATTCAGCTGTTGAATGACAATGGTTACCGGGATGCGACGGTAAAACTGTCACTTTCACCCGCCTGGAGTTCGGAGTGGATGTCGCCAGAAGGGCGTAAGAAGTTGCGTGAATATGGTATTGCACCGCCTGAGGATGCTGGTTTGGATGACGATGGGTTAACCCCGGATGCGCATGCAGCCTGTCCCCACTGCGCTTCACGTAATACCCGAAGAATCAGTGAGTTTGGTTCCACCGCCTGTAAAGCACTGTTTCAGTGTGATGATTGTGGTGAACCATTCGATTATTTCAAAAAGATCTGATGATTAATCAGCTCTATAAAAACAAAAGGTGAAGCATGTCAGACACCAATTTCTACACGCTGAAAATCGCCGATGTGCAGCCGGAAACGGACACCGCGATCTGCGTCAGTTTTGCAGTACCGGCTGAACTAACCGATAAGTTCAAATTTATTCAGGGTCAGTTTCTGACTCTGCGTGCCACCATCGATGGTGAAGATGTCCGTCGATCTTACTCGATCTGCTCTGGCGTCAATGATGGTCATATGCGGGTAGGTATCAAGCGGGTTAAGAACGGTAAGTTCTCCAATTTTGCTAACGATACCTTTAAGCCCGGTATGTCCGTTGAGGTGATGCCGCCACAGGGGAGCTTCTATACTCAACTGAGCCCTGAAAACAGTAAAGATTATATGTGTATCGCTGTGGGCTCCGGCATCACGCCGATGATCTCCATTATGAAATCGGTGCTGGATACTGAGCCGGGTTCAAAGGTAACGCTGATCTACGGTAACCGCCGCAGTAACTCGGTGATGTTTAAAGATGAACTGAACTTCATTAAGAACCGCTATATGAACCGCTTTCAGTGGATCAATATAATGGACTATGAAGATCAGGGGGCTGATCTGCTGAATGGCCGGATCGACAATGCTAAAGGTTACGCGTTGCAGAAAGCCGGACTGATCAATATTAAAACGGTTGATGATGCCTTTATCTGTGGCCCTGAATCGATGATGTCAGAGGTCTCCCGGGGGTTCCGTCTGGAGGGGCTGACCGATGAGCAGATTCATTATGAACTGTTTGCTAACTCCTCGGCAGATTCGAAAGAGATGCTGGAAAAAGCCGCTAAACGTAAAGAGCAGTTTGGCGAAGAGAAAATGTCTAAAGTGACCGTGCGTGCAGATGGCCGGGCGGTGATGTTTGATCTGGCCACAGTGGGTGAAAATATACTCGATGCCGGGATGCACAATGGTCTCGACCTGCCATACTCCTGTAAAGCCGGTGTCTGCTCCACCTGTAAATGTAAGCTGGTCGAAGGGGAGGTGGATATGGATATCTCCCATGGTCTGGAACCCCACGAGATTGAAGCGGGTTATGTGCTCAGCTGTCAGGCCCACCCGATCTCTGACACCGTCGTGGTGGATTTCGACCAGCGCTGATCTCTTCTTCACTATGTACTTCCTTGTTGGATCTTTCTTCCTTGTTGAAGCTTAGCCCGGCTCTTTAGCCGGGTTTTTTTTTATAAAAGGGGGAACTGGTACGGGTATAGATAGCTGTAAAGGGGCAAGTAAAGGCCATGACTTCGCCTAAAAAATTGATATCAGGTGGTTTACTGTTCAATTAATTATTCAATTGAATGGCACTATACTCGTCTGGTAGCTATTTATTTGGTATGGTTGCGCCAATTTAGTGACGGTAGCGCAGAGATTGCTGCTATCGAGCAAAGCGTATTGAGGTTGCCATGGTTTTTCACTCGTCAAAGCTGGAAAAATATAGTCCATCCAGCCAGTTTTTCGATATTAATGAGTTTCCATTCTACTGGATCGCTCGTGTAAACGCTTTGTATTCCCAGGAAATGGAAAAAACGCTGAAACCCCTGGGGATGGATATCGCCCGCTGGCGGGTAGCCGTGCTGCTGAGTTTGTATGGCACCTTGAGTATTTCTGATATTGCAGAACATGCGATCGGTAAGCTGCCAACCATGACAAAAATTGTCTATCGTATGCGTGATGCCGGGCTGGTTGAGGTTAATGCGTCAGAAACGGATGGTCGTGTTACCGTGGTGTCATTGACTGACGAGGGCCACGACAAAGTTAAAATGGTATTAAAGACGACTGAAAAAAAGGTGTTTGCTAAGGCTTTTAAGGGGTTCACAGAGCCCCAGATTAAGAAATCTACTGAGCTGCTTCGGCGTTATTTTATCAATATGTCAGCCGAATAGACTTTCCGGTCTCAGGGAAAAGCCCCCGTTCAGGCAACTGAACGGGGGCTTTTTTGTACCTGAATTTTGGCTTCGGAATGCTGTTATATCTTGAAAAATAGTATTAAAAAAATAATTTTTTGTGAATTTTTATATCATTCCTTCAATTTATTTGTGTTTATTAAGTCACTGATTAGTAAGTAATTATACTTGTCTTGTGTTTCTTTAAGGTGTTTTTTTCGCTAAATAATAGATGAATATTCAACTAAATTTAGTTGACACTTCAAGTGAAATATATAATTCTTGATTCAGATCAACAATCAACACTCTTCTTGGTGAGAGTGATGATTAATTAGAACAAGAATGATGTGAGTAGCTGAATGATGTCTATTTTTTCTCAGCGTATTTCTCAGGGTGGTCAGGGTTACCGGGTAGCCGTGAAAGATACGATAGATGTGCAGGGTTTGCCGACCATTGCGGGGTGTCAGGCGCTTGAAGATGCCTTGCCTGCGCAAGAGAATGCAGACGTCGTTAATGCGGCTTTGAATGCAGGTTGCCAGTTAGTCGGTAAAACCAATCTGCATGAACTTGCCTATGGCATGACCGGGGTTAATCATTGGGCAGGAACGCCGGTTAACTATCACTACCCGGATCTGATTCCGGGCGGCTCATCCAGTGGTTCTGCTGTGGCGGTCGCTGCAGGAGAGGCAGACTTCTCTATCGGGACTGATACTGGGGGATCGGTTCGGGTACCTGCTGCCTGTTGTGGTGTTTACGGCCTCAAGCCAACCTTTGGTCGGGTGAGTCGCCGGGGTGTTTTGCCTGCAGAAACGACGCTCGACTGTGTCGGCATATTTGCCACTTCTGCAAAAATGCTGAAAACCGCCATGCAGGTGATTGATCCATCCTTTGAGCCGACTGTATTACCGAAGACTATTCGCCTCGGTCGGGTGGATGTCGCCGCCGATCCGCTTATCTCAGACACCATTGACGCATTTTTAAGTCGCCTGAAGTATGACACTACTCCGGTGGTTTTATCTTCATTTTCTGATGCGTTTACAGCCGGAATGGTGGTCATTAATGCGGAAACCTGGCGCGCCTGCGGTGATCTCCTTGAAACCGGCAAAGTCGGTGAGGATGTAGCGCTGCGTTTAGCCAATGCCGCTAATACCACCGATGATCAGTTGCGTGAAGCCGAAGTTGTCCGCGAACGCTTTACTAAACAGGTAGATGAGGCACTACAGCAGGTCTCTGTTCTTGTCTTACCAACACTTCCCGCATTTCCGATGAGCCTTGCCGATGCGCTGGCGGGCAAAACTGATCTGAGCATCTCTGCGCTGGTGCGTCCATTCAATCTATCGGGCCATCCGGCTCTTTCTGTCCCTCTTCAAACCGCTGACAACCGTCCGGTTGGACTGCAGCTGGTGGGGCGCAAAGGTGAAGATGAAATGCTATGCGAACTCGCTTGCGTATTGAGTGAGTTTTTACCTCAACAAAATAATAACAGTGTGGAGTATTGAGTAATGACTTCCAATGTCATCAACAAAGAGATCTGGGGCGGCGCTGCAGAGTTTGATTCCCTGCTGGCAGAGATTCGTTGTCGTCGCCAGGAGTTTGAAGATCAGAAATATATCTCTCAGGATATTATCGAACGGTTTAAATCGATCGGTGTTTACCGGGCGTTAGTGCCGAAACGTTTTGGTGGGGATGAAAAATCACCTGCTGAGTTTTTACAGATGGTGGAAGCGATCTCCGCCGCTGATGGTTCAGCGGGTTGGGTTGCCAGCTTTGGAATGAACCCTGCGTATCTGGCCTGTTTACCCCTGGAAACCATTGAAAAGGTGTGGGCGGAAACGGCGGATGTTGTATTTGCCGGTGGTATTTTTCCGCCGCAACCTGCGAAGCGGGTTGAGGGTGGATTTTTGGTCAAGGGACGCTGGCAGTTTGGCAGTGGCTGCATGGGCGCCAGTGTTTGTGGTGTGGGTATTGCGCCGGATGATGGCCAGTCGTTACCCCGGATGGCGGTGATGCCGCAGGAGAAGCTGACCATTGAACCCACCTGGGATGTGATCGGTATGGTTGGCACCGGTTCCCACGATCTGGTGGTCGACAACGTGGTGGTGCCTGAGGAGTGGACTTTTACCCGGGGTGGCAAACCTAACCTTGATGATCCGTTTTTCAAGTATCCCTCGCTGGCGTTTGCCACTCAGGTGTTGTCGGTGACAACACTGGGTCTGGCCCGTGAAGCGATCGATGTTGTGCTGGGTATGGCAGCCGGTCGTAAATCGGTGACCGGAGCGCCCAACCTGGGTGAGCGTGAATATGTACAGATGGAGATCGCCAAGGCGGAAGCGAAAGTGCGATCTTCCCGGGCGTTTTTCTACGAAGCGACAGATGACGCATGGCAGGCGATTCAGAAGGGGGGGACCCCATCACCGGAACAGGTCAGCATGCTACGGCTGGCATCCACTAATCTGACCCACGAATGTGCTGAAGCGATTCGCATCGCTTATCAGGTTTCCGGTATGACGGGCGCCTATAACGACCATCCTCTGTCACGCATTATGCGTGATTCCATGATGTGTACGCAGCATGCCTTTATGGGGGCAATTACATACAAAAATGCCGGGGCGATGCTGTTTGAACATCAGCCGCTGCCTGGTTATCTGTAATCCAAACCGCAGGTTTTTTAACCTCCAGATTCTAAGAGAGAGAATGTTATGAGCGAAAACACTATGCACCGGGTTCTTTTTTGTATCGGCGTTAATCAGAACTTTATGGATGCTCCCCAGAGTGAAATGGGCGATGTCTGGCAGGCCTTCAGTGCCATGATGAAGGGGATTGCAGAGCTCCCCGGAGTCAACGTGCTGGGGATTATGGATGATGACCGGATTCAGGTGGGACCTTCAACCAGTTCACCGTGGACCGCTTACATTATGGCGGATGTGCCTGACCTGGAAACGATTATTGAAGCCTGTAACTTCTTCCGTTCAACCCCGGTGGGTGACGGCACCTACAAGCTTTGGAAGTACTGCAAGGTTGAGGCCCGTATCGGTCGCGAACTTGTGGTTCCGTCCTGATCTGGTTGCTGGAGACTGTCTGATGGCTACCCGGGAAACCGTTGCATCCTTATCAAAGCGCCTGAAACGGTTTGAGGATGAACACGCGATTCGGCGTTGCATGAACCGCTATATGTACCTGTGCGACCTGCTGGATGCTGGCTTTGAACTGAACGACCTGATGGCGCTGTTTACCAAAGATGCCGTCTGGGAAGGACATGGCAGACGCTACGGTAAAACCTTTGGCTGTCACCAGGGCGCTGATGCGATTCAGGCGATGTTCGCCAAATACACGCAACCGCCAGCGCATTTTGCCACCAATGTGCATTTTCTCACCAGCGAGTTGATTGATGTGCAGGGGGAGGAAGCGTCTGGAAGCTGGGTGTTATTGCAGACCTCGACCTTTAGCAGCGGTAAGTCTCAGCTGAGCAGTGCGCGCCTCACAGTCCGGTTTCGTTGTGAGCAGGATGAGTGGCGTATCAGCCACTTTCAGACCGAAAGTTTGTTTAACCGGCCGGTAAAAACGCCCTGGGATCAGCCTGCTGATCTGCCAGTGCCTGAGTGACCGGCCTGTTGACTAAATCAAAAGCAGTTAATAAAAGAACAAGAGTTGGGGAATCCCATGAGTAATAAGATCGATGTAAAAAATATCGCGGCTGATTACGAGAGTATGGTCAAGCCGGATAAAGTGCACACCTCTCTGTATTCTAATCCAGAGATCTTTGAGGAAGAGCTGGATAAAATTTTTAACAACACCTGGGTTTGGGTCGGCCACGAAAGTGAAGTCCCTGAGGTCGGCTCCTATAAAACCGCGATGATCGGTCGTCATTCGGTGATCGTCAGCCGTGACCGTAAGCGCAATATTCATGTCTTGCTAAATCGCTGCCGTCACCGTGCCGCGACTGTCTGCGAAGGCAAAAAAGGCAAAACCAAAAGCTTTATGTGTCCTTACCACGGTTGGGGATACTCTCTCGACGGCGCGCTGCGCGCAATTCCCAAGCCGGAAGAGTATGAAGGTGTATTTGATAAGTCAGAACTGCCGCTGATCAGTCTGCGCTTTGAAACCTATCAGGGGCTGATTTTTGCCACGTTTAAAGAGGATATTCAGCCACTGGAGGAGTTCCTTGGCGGGGCAAAAAAATGGATCGATCTGTTTGTTAAACAGAGCGGCGGTTTTCCACTGAAAGTACTCGGAGATCACCGTTTCCGTTTTCCGGGTAACTGGAAAATTCAGCTGGAAAACACCACGGATGCTTACCACTTCCCGATTGTGCATAAGTCTTTTGTTTCCTCAGTTGATGAGCAAACCGCAGATATCTTCGACTTCCTCGATGGTGAAGGTCATGTCGAGGATCTGGGTAATGGCCACAGTGTGATGGTGATGATTCCTGAACTGGTCGATCTGGAGCATGATCTTGAAGCCCCGATCCCGGAACGCTTCCAGGATCTGGCGGATGAACTGGCTGCTGAAGGCCATTCTGATCTGGAAGTTCGCCGTATGGTGCGTGCTGTTGGCGGTTCTGGTTTCAACCTTAACCTGTTCCCGAATGTTGCCTGCTCGATGGCGTTTTTCCGCGTGCTGGCACCGGTTTCCGTGAATGAGACAGAGATCCACCATGTGGCTCTGGGGGGCGAGGGTGCTCCGGCGGCATTTAACCAGATGCGTCTGCGTTTACATGAACATTTCCAGGGGCCAATGGGCTTTGGAACACCGGACGATGCGGAAGCATGGGAGCGGGTTCAGAAAGGTTCTCAGGCGGGTAATGAGGAGTGGATTCTGCTGAATCGCGGCCAGAACCATCTGACCACCAGTCCGGATGGCAATGTCTCCGGTGCGGTGTGTTCTGAGACCGGCATGCGCGCTGCTTACCAGCAGTGGAAAAAGATGATGATTGCCTGATTGAGCTGATTGAGAGGAGATAAAAAAATGACAGATTTAAGTTTGCTGAATCAGGTAACGGCCTTTATTAACACCGAAGCCGATATGCTTGATTTTCAGGAGTATAACGAGTGGTTGGGGCTGTGGAGTGATACCGGTGTCTACGTGGTGCCGGTCGATCCTAAGGAAACCGACTTTGCCAATACACTTAACTATGCCTACGACAAAGCCGAAATGCGGCGTTTGCGGGTGAACCGTCTGTTGAGCGGCGAAGCCGTATCAACCCAGACAACCGATAAAACCGTTCGCGGCTTATCCCGCTTCCGTATTCTTGAGGATAGCGACAGCCATGTCACCGTTCGTTGTGCCATGTATCTGAGCGAATGCCGTCACGGCAATCTGAAGAGCTATCCGGCCGATGTCACCTATAAGCTGGCCAGGACCGGTAACGACTTCCAGATCGAAGAAAAGGTCGTTCGGTTACAGAATGCAGATGCTTATCTGAGCAGTATTGGTTACATCCTTTAAGGGGGTCCAGATGACTGAGAAAACACAAACCGATCAGGTTGCTCTGGTCACCGGTGCTGCTCAGGGGCTGGGTAAAGCAATTGCTAAAAGTCTGTTTAATGCAGGATTTGCTGTTGTCGTTACCGATGCCAATGAGGGCGGAGCACAAGAGACGGCCCTTGAGATTGATGCCTCTCAGGAGCGTGTACTGGCGCTGAAGCTGGATGTACTGCTTAAGAGCGATTTTTCTGAAGCGCTTGAGACCGCTGTGGTCCGTTTTGGCAAAGTCGATGCGCTGGTGAATAACGCAGCGATGACACCGACGACACCGGTGATGGAGATTACTCCGGAGGAGTTTGACAAGGTCGTCAGCGTGAATATGCGCGGAACCTTCTTCGGTTGTCAGGTGTTTGGTCAGTATTTTGCCGACAAAGGCTATGGGCGCATCGTTAACCTGGCGTCACTGGCAGGACAGAATGGCGGCACCGCTTCCGGAGCTCACTATGCATCCAGCAAAGGCGCCATCCTGACGATGACGAAAATCTTTGCCCGTCAACTAGCAGAGTCAGGTGTCACGGTGAACGCTGTGGCACCGGGACCTATCGATCTGCCTTCAGTACGTGCACTGGTACCACCGGAGCGTCTTGAGCAGATAATCAACGAGATGATTCCGGTTAAAGCGCTGGGTAATGCTGAGTTTGTTGCGGATATGGTGACGAAACTGGCAAGTCCTGAAGCGTCTTTTGTCACAGGTGCTGCCTGGGATGTGAATGGCGGAATTTTCATGCGCTAAGGCGTTAAGACTTGGGCATTAAGACCCGGGCATTCAGTCGGGCCTGGAGTGCAGGCCCGACAGTACGACTTTTTAAGGGTGAGATTATGAGCGAACAGCTGATTGATGTTGTTATTAGTAAGCGTGAGGACCAGGCGGACGCCGTAGCGGTCTTTGAACTGATGGCAAAAGATGGCAATAACCTGCCTGCCTTTGATGCCGGGTCCCACATCGATGTGCATGTGACACCTGATATTGTGCGTCAGTACTCCCTCAGTAATGACCCTGATAACAGTGCTGTCTATCGCCTGGGGATTTTGAATGATCCTGCGTCACGGGGCGGCTCGGTTGCGATCCATAAAAACTTTCACACTGGGGCTGAGATTCAGATCAGCGCCCCCCGTAACCATTTCCCTCTGGACCTGTCTGCAGAGCGCACCATTCTGGTGGGTGGTGGGATTGGTATCACGCCGATGCTGACCATGGCCTATACACTGCGGGCGGCGGGTAAAGCGTTTGAACTGCATTACTGTTGCCGAACCCGCAGCAGTGCTGGTTTTCTCGATGAACTGGCCGCCGAGTTTGGTGATTGTGTAAAGCTGCACTTTGATGATGAGGGCGACGGGCAGCGTTTTGATCCTCAGGGGGCTTTCGCGCCGGTGACAGCGGATACTCATATCTATGTCTGTGGCCCTTCAGGCTTTATGGATTGGGTGATCTCGACTGCTGAAAACGCCGGATTCGACAAACATAATGTCCATTTTGAATATTTCAATGCGGATATCGACTCCTCCGGCAAAGCCTTCGAGGTGGTTGCTGAGCAGAGTGGTGTTTCGGTAATGGTGGGTGAAAATCAGACCATTGTTGAAGCATTGGAAGCTGCGGGCATTAAGGTAGATGTTTCCTGCGAACAGGGGGTCTGTGGCACCTGTCTTTGCGATGTGCTGGAGGGGACGCCCGATCATAAAGATAAGTTTCTCAACGAAGAGGAGAGGGAGGATAACGACCAGATTATCCTGTGTTGCTCGCGGGCGAAAAGTAGCAAGCTGGTTCTGGATATCTGATCCAGCAAGCGACGACCGATTCAGCGGCAAGACAGAGCTTTAATGATGCGTCATAAATAGGGATGAACTGTCTGAATATAGTTGAAATGTAAACTATATTCAGACGCTCTTCTCAGGGTGGTTTTCAACTTAAAACAGATGAAGCGGGCGATTTAAGAAGCACTATTACTTTCAATAAAACTATAAAAATGAGAGCGATCAGGAGATTTTAAAATGAAAAAGTTTCTCAAAACAGTTGCTGTAGGATTTGTACTAACCCTTAGTCATGGCATCGCCAGCGCGGATACCACGCTGACGCTGTCTTCGTGGTTACCCCCTTCTCACCCGGTTGTGTCACAGATGATTGTGCCCTGGACCAAACAGGTTGAAGAGGCCACCGAGGGGCGGGTGAAGATCAATATTCTGGCCAAGGGACTGGGACATCCAAAGGTTCACTATGATATTGCCCGAGATGGTCTGGCTGATATTACTTACAGTGTTCATGGTTATACCCCCGGCCGGTTTCTGCTGACTAAGGTGGTTGAGTTTCCCTTTAGTGGTAACAGTGCTGAAGCGCTGTCCGTAGCCTACTGGCGTGTACACCAGAAATACCTGGCCAAAGCCAATGAACATAAAGATACACAACTTCTGAGTGTCTTTACCCACGGTCCGGGCATGATCCACAACAGCAAGAAAACAGTTGCGTCGGTGGCAGATCTGGACGGTATGAAACTGCGTGTTGGCGGCGGTGTGGTCAATGATGTGGCGACCTCTCTGGGGGCGGTGCCACTGTTGAAACCTGCATCTGCAAGTTATGAGTTGCTCTCCCATGGGGTTGCCGATGGCACACTGCTGCCGATGGAATCGGTTACCGCCTTCAAAATTAAAGATATTGTTACCCACACCACAATGGTGCCCGGTGGCCTTTATAACATCAGCTTCTTTCTGGTGATGAATAAAGATCGCTTTCGCAGTCTGTCACAACAGGATCAGGATGCCATCATGAGTGTGTCCGGTGAAGCCTTTTCCCAGTTAGCAGGGCGCGTCTGGGATGCTGCGGATGCGGCTGCATTGAAAGAGATGAAGGACAACGGCAATGAGATCACCGTCGCTGATGATGCGTTTATCGCAGAGATAAAACAGCGCACCTCTAACCTTGAGTCTGACTGGATTAAAGAAGCCGGAAAGCGTGGTGTCGATGGAGCGGCCGCTTTGGCTGAGCTGCGTCAGATTACCGCAAGTTATAACAAGTAACCGAGTCCGCTTATGAGCTTCTTGAAATCTTTGTTCAGGACTCAGGTATGGATCCGCCCGTTCGAGTTTCTTTTCGAACGGGTGCTTGCCTACACTGCTGCGCTGGCCATGTTTACCATGATGGTGGTAACGCTGGTGGATGTAGTCGGGCGGGATCTGTTCTCTGCGCCCCTGCCAGGTGGCTTTGAAGTGACAGAGCTGCTACTTGCATCACTCATATTTCTCGGTTTGCCAATGGTGACGGCGGAAGGGTCCCATGTCGATGTGGACATTATGGACTCGACCATTCCGGCTTTTCTCAAACCCTTGCAGGATATTGCTATCTGCGTGGTTAACCTTATCGCATTTGCAGCCCTCTCCTGGATGATGTGGAAACTGGCGATCCGCACCTACGAATATGAAGACACCACGGCCATTCTGCAGATCCCTTTTGCAGGGCTGGTGTTTCTGATGGCGGTTTGCTGTTCGTTGTCCACCTGGGCACTGATGCTGATGCTGGTGTTTAAGCGAGGCAAAAAACTGTTCAGCCATGATCATGGTGATACTGCTGTTAAAGAGGTGAAGTAATCCTATGGAAATAAGTCTGATTGGTTTTGCCGCCTTGCTGTTCCTTATCTTCGCGCGTGTACCGCTGGGTTATGCGATGGGTATTGTCGGTGTCTGCGGTTTTGCCTATGTGCAACAGGTGGAGTTTGGTAATCCACGGGGCTGGGATGCAGCGTTAAACATGATTTCTCAGGTGTCCTTTGAAACCGGTTTATCCTACAGCTTGTCGGTGGTTCCGCTGTTTATTCTGATGGGGAACTTTATTACTGAGGCGGGATTGTCCTCCCAGTTATATCGCGCCTCGAATGCGTTTCTGGGCCACTTTAAAGGGGGCCTGGCGCTGGCAACAGTGGTGTCCTGCGGTGCATTTTCGGCAGTCTGCGGCAGCTCTATGGCGACTGCAGCCACCATGTCCAGAGTCGCAATGCCCTCAATGCGAAAGTATAAATATTCCGATGGCCTGGCCAGCGGTTCAATCGCAGCCGGGGGGACGCTGGGCATTCTTATCCCACCCAGTGTGATTCTGGTGGTCTATGGCATGATCACTGAAACGGATATCGGTCTGTTGTTTATCGCCGGATTACTGCCAGGGCTGATCGGTATTATTTTCTACATGGCTGCTGTCAGTGTGACGGTATATCTCAAGCCGGAAGCTGGCCCTGCCGGGGAGCGCTCCAGCTGGGCTGAGCGTTTCATCGCTTTCAGAGATGTCTGGACGATCTGTCTGTTGTTTTTGGTTGTCATGGGCGGCATCTACAGCGGTATTTTTACGCCCACAGAAGCGGCGGGTATCGGCGCCTCCGGTGCTTTTTTTATCGCTCTGTTTCGTCGCTGCCTGACCTTTAAACGTCTGGTTGAAACGCTGGTCAGTACGGTACGTACCACCGCCATGTTGTTCTTTCTGGTGATCGGTGCGGTGTTGTTCTCCAATTTTATCAATCTGGCAGGGTTACCCGATTCGTTGCGCGATGCCGTTCTCGGAATGGGGCTGAGCCCGATCTGGGTGATTGTCGCCATTATCGGGATCTATGTGCTGCTGGGATGTGTACTGGAAAGTATGTCGATGATTCTGCTGACGGTTCCGGTGTTTTATCCACTGGTGCAGGCGATGGGGTTTGACCTGATCTGGTTCGGCATCCTGGTGGTGGTAGTAACAGAGATCAGCCTGATCACGCCGCCGGTCGGGCTGAACGTCTTTGTCCTTAAGTCGGTGCTGCCTGATGTTAAGTTATCGACGATTTTCAAAGGCGTTACCCCTTTCTGGATCGCAGATATTGTGCGTTTGCTATTAATCGCAACGGTACCGGCAATCTCTCTGATTCTGCCGGGGATGGTGAGTTGAAACTTCCGGGCTATGAGATCTGGGTTATGAAAGCCGTTAGTTTGAGCGGCTTTCTGAACAGGAACCGACGTTAGAACAATAAAAAGGTTGAACCATGATACCTGATATCAAAACAATTCTGTATGCATCTGATCTTGGGGATGGCTCTAAAAAGGCGTTTTACATGGCGGCTAAAGAGGCCTTTAAACATAACGCTAATCTGATCTTTCTGAATGTGGTGGAGCCTGTCGGTACTTCAACGACAACCCTGCTGGAGGGATACCTTAATCCTCAGGTGATTGCTGGGATGCGTTCTGAAGGTTTCGGCAATCTGAAGGCGTTGATGGAAAGTCGTATTTCAGAGTTTTGTCTGCAGGAGCTTTCAGGCCGTGAGCCGCTGCAGAATCATCCGGTAGCCCGGATAGAGGAGGGGCCTGCGGCAGAAACCATTATTCAGGTTGCCGATGAGCTGGATGCTGATCTGATCGTGATGGGGACACGGACCCGGACTCACTCAGTGCTGGGGCGATTTTTTGTCGGCTCGACCGCCCAGTCGGTGATACAGCTGAGTAACCGGCCGGTGATGATTGTGCCGATTGAAAACTAATGCTGTCGGTACTGGCTGTCACCGATAGCCGGTTAAATCGATGTGAAAACAAAGCTGATAAAAAAATAGTTCATTAGAAATAGCTGACTAAAACAACAATAAGAGGATTAACAAAATGAAAAAGGGTGTAATGCGTCCCGGTCATGTGCAGCTCCGGGTGTTGGATATCGAAGAAGCGCTGGCTCATTATCGGGATCTGCTGGGGCTGATTGAGGTGGAGCGTGATGATCAGGGGCGTGCCTATCTGAAAGGCTGGACCGAAGTGGATAAGTTCTCCGTTGTCCTGCGTCAGGCCGATGAGCCGGGTATGGACTTTATGGGCTTTAAGGTGCTCAACAATACAGTGCTGGAGAAGCTTGAGAGCGACCTGACAGCGTACGGCTGTGCGGTGGAGCATATTGCAGCGGGTGAGCTGAGTGGCTGCGGTCGTCGCATCCGTTTTGAAGCACCGACCGGACACCGCTTTGAACTCTATGCGGAAAAAGAGCAGCCCGGTAAATGGGGGGTATCCAATGTTAATCCGGAAGCCTGGCCGATGGATCTGAAAGGGATGAAAGCCACGCGCTTTGATCACTGCTTGTTGTATGGGCCGAATGTTGAAGATACTTATGCGCTGTTCCGCGATGTGCTGGGCTTTGATCTGGCCGAACAGGTGGTTGATCCGGAAGGTAATCGTGTTGCGGCGTTCCTGACAGCCAGTATGAAAGCCCATGATGTGGCATTTATCGACTGCCCAGAGCCGGGTAAATTCCACCACGCCTCGTTCTACCTGGAAACCTGGGAGTCGGTGCTGCGTGCTGCGGATCTGATCTCCATGACCAACACGTCCATCGATATCGGCCCGACCCGCCACGGCCTGACCCATGGCCAGACGATCTACTTCTTCGATCCATCGGGTAACCGTAACGAAGTGTTCTGCGGTGGCGATTATCACTACCCCGATCATGAGCCGGTGACCTGGAAAGCTGAGGATCTGGGTAAGGCGATTTTCTACCATGACCGCGTGCTTAACGAGCGTTTCCTTAGCGTTCTTACTTAAGCGAGCGGTTCGGTTTTAGCATCGTCCCGGTGTGCATAGCCAGCGTTATTCATACCGGACAACGGCGGTTTACTGTTTCGATCACAATAGGAAACAGAGCGTTTACAGACAATTTTATTAAGACTTGAAGAGGTGATTAAGATGCCAATCGTCAATATTCAGATGATGGAAGGGCGTACGGATGAACAAAAAGCAGCGCTGATCCGCCAGGTGACTGATGCGGTAATGAGCGCTATCTCCTCACCGGAAGAGAGCATCAGAGTGTTGTTGCAGGAGATCCCTAAAAAACACTTTGGCATATCCGGTGTACCGGCCGATCAGTTGGGCAGGTAAGTCATCCGGGGGTGACAGTTCTATAAGAAGAAAAGGTGGTAAGTATGAGTATGCAAAATTTTGATGCGCGTGATTTTCGCCGCGCGCTTTCGCAATTTCCGACCGGTGTTACGGTTATCACAACAAATGATCAGCAGGGCCGCCCGGTTGGTGTGACCGCCAGCAGTTTCAACTCTGTCTCTGTTGAGCCACCTTTGATTTTGTGGAGTATTGATAAGGGCGCGCACAGTCTGGCGGCCTTTGAAAATTCGCAACACTTTGCGGTGAATGTGCTGAGCCGGGATCAGGTTGATCTGTCTAACCGGTTTGCCAGCCGTGGCGAAGATAAATTTAAAGATGTTATCTATGGCAAAGGGGTGGGCGACAGTCCTCTGCTGAACGACTATTCAGCCCAGTTCGAATGTAAGACCTGGGCCGTGTACGAAGGGGGGGATCATCTGATTCTGGTGGGTGAGGTACTGGATTACCGCTATAACGACAGCAATCTGCCACTGGTCTTTGCCCGGGGGAGTTATTCCGTCTCCAGCCAGCATCCATCTACGGTTAAATACGATGCCGGGGACGAGTCCGGTGAGTTTATCTCAGACTATCTGCTGTATATGTTGCGTGAGTCCTATAATCGCTTCAGTTCAGATCTTTATCCGAAGTTGCAGGCGCACGGCGGTGTTAACCCGGAAGAGTGGCGCATACTGGCGATGCTTCGTGATCATGGTGCCATGAAAACCGACGATCTGGCTCCGTTAGTGATGCAACCAGCCGTGGCGTTGCTACAGACTGCTGAGTGGATGCAGGACCGGGGACTGGTTGAGCTGGTCGACGGTTCCCTTCGTTTGTTGCCTGCGGGTACCTCGCTGGCCGATACACTGCTGGATCTGGCCAAACAGCACGAAGCCGAAGTCCTTAGCGCTCTGTCTGATGAACAGTCCAGACAGTTGAAAAACGGCTTACGAGCGATTATGGAAGGCCGCCCTTAAATACGTTTTTTTAACATCAACGGGCCTGAATCTATGTTGAAACCCTGTCTGCCGTTTGCGAGTACTCAATGAAACAGCTAACACTGCACCATCCGTCTGGAGAGTTTGTTGCCCTGATGGCGCTGTTGATGTGCATGGTGGCGCTTTCGATCGATGCGGTTTTGCCAGGTTTGGGGCCGATGGCGTCAGATCTGAATGTCAGCAACAGCAATGATATTCAGCTGGTGGTTGCGATTGTCTATGCCGGTATGGCTGTTGGACAGTTAATCTATGGCTTTCTGGCCGATGCGAAAGGGCGTAAAGTCGCTATATCTCTGGGAATTCTGATCTTTGTGCTCGGAAGCCTGGTGGCACTGTTTTCAGATAACCTGGAGATGATGCTGCTTGGTCGTTTTATGCAGGGCCTCGGTGCTGCGGGGCCCAGAACCATTACCCTGGCGATTATCCGCGATCAGTATAAAGGCAATGAGATGGCCCGGGTGCTGTCGCTGGTGATGACAATCTTTATTATCTCGCCGGTGATAGCCCCGCTGATCGGTCAGGGTATACTCTGGTTGTTTGGCTGGCGACAGATCTTTATTTTTCTGCTCGGTTTAGCCAGCATCGCCTGGCTATGGTTCTGGTTACGGCAACCGGAGACGCTGGCTGTCGAAGATCGGGTACCATTTTCAGTTAAAGAGACGCTGAGAAATCTGCGGCGGATGGTGAACGAGCATGCTGCGGTTTATTACGTGATTGCGCTGGGATTTATCTTTGGTGCCTTTATCGGTTTTCTCAACACCGTGCAGCCGGTGTTGCAAGGGATCTATAAGATGGGGGCGGCCTTTCCACTACTGTTCGCCACCCTGACCATTAGTTTTGCGGCGGCCTCATACCTGAATTCACGCTTAGTGATGCGCTTTGGCACCAAACGGCTAGCGCTGAGTGCCGCGGTGATGGTGGTGTTACTCTCGTCGGTTATGTATCTGATTACTTTTTTGTTGCAGGGAGTTCCGCCGCTCTGGGGGCTGATGATCTATCTCGGGGTGACACTGTTTTTTGTCGGCCTACAGTTTGGTAATCTGAATGCTATGGCAATGGAGCCATTTGGCCATATTGCAGGCACCGCATCGGCAGTGATTGGTAATGTCTCAACACTGTTGGCGGTGGTGTCAGGCACTCTGGTGGGGCAACTGTTTGATGCCACTGTGTTACCTTTAGTGGCTGGCTTTGGCGTATTGGCCAGTGGCGCTGCACTGTTTATTCACAGAGCGAATGTCATCCACAGCCAGCGTCCGGTTAAAATAGTTAAGTCATAGGAAGGTTTTATGTCGACTCCATACGAGCTACTCGGCGGTGAGGCCGGTGTCAGGGCGCTGGCGAACGAGTTTTATAAGGTGATGTCACAACGCGCTGAAGCCAGCACAATTCGCGCTATGCATGCAAAAGATACCTCGGAGGTTGCGGAAAAACTGTTTATGTTTTTATCCGGCTGGGTGGGCGGACCGGACCTCTATTTTCAAAAATATGGAACCGTCTGTCTGTCGAGTCAGCACGCCAGGTTTACGATCGGCAGTGACGAACGGGATCAGTGGTTGCGCTGCATGGATCAGGCTCTGGTCAATCTGAATGCTTCAGAAGAGCTGATTCAAATGCTGAAAGAGCCTGTATTCAATCTGGCTGAGATGATGCGTAACGCTGAATAGCGGCTAGTCTTCTTAATCCGGGCTTTCTTACGCTTAGAAAGCCCATATTCTCCGCTTGTTATATTTTGTTACATCTTCATACAACATTATACATTTCCACGGAATCTGGTTTACACCCTCAGGCTACTCTGTTTCCTGTGCTCAGTCTGTCCTGACCTGTACAGAGTTCTCCCCCTTCGAACTCTGACAGGTTAATCGGCAGCCATTGCAAGACAGCGGCGATGATCCGCTGCCTGACGATTATAAAAATATCGCGTGTTCGCGGAGGAAATATCGATGAAGAAATCAAATGGCCATAACCTGTCTGGTTACCTGCTATCTGCTGCAGTTGCTGCGGCAACGGCAGCCATGGCTATGCCGGCACAGGCTTACAACCTCTACTCACAGGATGGGACTGAGGTTAATCTGGATGTGGAAGCTGTTTTTGGTGTGTTCAGCAGTGATGAAACCTATGGTAATAGTGAGTCAAAACCAAGCTGGCAGGAAGGCTATATTAAGTATGGTTTCAGCGGTACTCGCGAGCTGAGTAATGGGGCATCCCTGTTCGGCGCTGCTAATGCTGTGTCTTCCGGCACCTGGGGTGATGGCGATGCTGCAGGGTTAACAACCGGTGATGAGAGCAAAACCAAAATTGAAGACCTTTACGCAGGTTTCCGCACCGATATGTTTGAGCTTTCCGTTGGTCGTCAGAATCTGAGCATCGGTGATGGTTTTATTCTTAATGGCGATTCACTTAATTTAGGTAAAGGCCTTGAGGGTATTGACCCTGCGTTTGAGCCTGACCGAGGTGGTGCATACTGGCTGGCGGCCCGTAAAGCATTTGATAAAACCGTGGTTGCCCGTGTTGGCGGCGATGATGGCGTACGCTCAGATATTTTCTGGTTAGAGTCAGATAACGCCGGTCAGGCCAGTATGGAGCTGGCGGGTATCAATCTTGAGTATGTGACTGAAAAAGGCACCTTTGGAGCGATGTATATAAAAGGCCTGGGTGTGGATGCTGGCGAAGCCGCATTCATGGGGCTTGAGGGGCGTGATGGTCAGAAAACCATCAGCGTTCGCTATCAGGGTAATGCCGGTGTTGAAAACCTGTTCCTCTCTTCAGAGTATGTTTCTCAGGAAGATGGTGTCAGTGGTGATGACACAAACGCCTGGTATGCCGAAGCAGGCTGGACCTTTGCTGATGCGCCATGGGCACCCAGTGTGAACTACCGCTTCACCAGTTACGATGAAGGCTATGATCCACTGTTCTTCGGCTTTAGCCGAGGTTATGGAACCTGGTTCCAGGGCGAGGTCGCCGCTAACTACGCCGGACCGTTTGGTACAGGTACCGATATCCACTACCTGGGGGTAACAGCGCATCCGAGCGAGATGCTCACCGTGGGCGCCGGTTACTTCAACTTTGAAGACAAGAACGATACCGATTCAGTTGATATGTCTGCTAATGAGCTGAATATCTGGGCTGAGTGGGTGGCGATGGATCATCTGATTATCAGTCCGGTACTGGGTTTCTACACACCGGATAATGCTAACAGCACGCAGGGTAACGATGACACCAATACTTACGCGCAGGTTATCGCTATCGTGCCGTTCTGATTAACACAACATAATGATAAAAAAACAGGGCTTCGGCAGAGGCCCTGTATCTCTCCAACAAAGGAATATGAGTATGAAAGAGTATTCACTGATGATCAATGGTCAGAAGACCGCGCCTCAGGGTGGTTTTTTTGACGTTCTGAACCCGGCGACCGAAGCAGTGGTTGCTCTCTGCCCTCAGGCGAGTGTTGAACAGCTGGATGAAGCGGTCAGTGCCGCACAGGCATGTTACGAAAGCTGGCAGCATTCCAGCGATGCCGAGCGGAAAAAGTTACTTCATGACATCGCTGATCGTATTGAGGCCAATGCTGCTGAGCTGGCGCAGATTATCGTTGAGGAACAGGGTAAGCCGCTGTTTCTGGCACAGATGGAAGTTGGCGGTGCTGTTGCCTGGACCCGTGCCACCGCTGAGCTGGAAATGCCGGTGGATATTCTTGAAGACAGTGATACTAAACGGGTGGAGGTGCATCGTAAGCCTCTTGGTGTCGTTGGTTCTATCACGCCGTGGAACTGGCCGTTGATGATCGCTGTCTGGCATATCATGCCGGCGATCCGTTCCGGTAATACGGTGGTTTCTAAGCCCTCCGGTCTGACACCGCTGAATACTATCCGTCTGGTGGAGATTATCAATGAAGTGGCGCCTCCAGGACTGGTCAATGTTGTCACCGGTGAAACGGGTATCGGCAGCGGTATGACCAAGCATCCGGGCATTCGCAAAATTGTATTTACCGGATCGACCCCTACCGGGCAAACCATTATGCGCGGTGCGGCCGATAACCTTAAACGCCTGACTCTGGAACTGGGCGGCAATGATGCCGGTATCGTGCTGCCGGATACCGATCCTGCGAAGGCTGCTGAGGGTATTTTCCAGACCGCATTCCTTAACATGGGGCAAACCTGTGCCGCGTTGAAGCGTCTCTATGTGCATGACTCTATCTATGAAGAGCTGTGTGAGAAGCTGGCTGATGTTGCGGCAAAACAAGTGATGGGTAATGGTCTGGATGAAGGTGTGACCTTCGGACCGGTACAGAACCGTGCTCAGCTGAATCTGGTAAACGAACTGGTTGAAGATGCCCGCGCCAATGGTGCCCGGATTATCTGTGGTGGCTCTCTGGTGGATGGCGCTGGTTATTTTTATCCACCGACTCTGGTGGCTGATGTGACTGACGGCTGCCGTCTGGTGGATGAGGAGCAGTTCGGTCCGGTGTTACCAATTATCCGTTACACCGATATTGAGGATGCGATTAAACGAGCCAATGCAACAGACGTGGGGCTGGGTGGATCTGTCTGGTCGTCAGACATTGCTAAAGCAACGCAGATTGCCGGACGTCTGGAGTGTGGTACGGCCTGGATCAATGGTCATGCAGAGCTGCTGCCTTATGCGCCTTTTGGTGGCTGTAAGATGTCAGGCTTCGGCGTTGAGTTTGGTCAGGAAGGTCTGATGGAATATACCTCTGCACAGGTTCTTAATATCAATAAATAATCGTTGCTGCTAAGTGCGCAGCACAGCATAGGAAGCAGCCTGATTAAGTGGTAGAGGCTGCTTTCTGTTATCTCTTTTTATACTTGTTTCGCCTTTGTTTATCAGAATTCTCTGTTAAATCCTGTTTCTTGATCGCCCTGCCGGGAGCGTATCCCGGTGCTTTCGTTTTCCGGTGCTCTCGTTTTCCGGAGCTCTCGTGATCCGGGGCCTCGTTTTCCGGAGCTTTCTTCCTGGCTATAAACGATAGCTTTGCCCCTCTGATGAGGGGCTTTTTTTAGCCTTTTATTGCCGCTAGTTGCTGGTTTCGCTCTGCTGACTAAACTGGTGCAGCGCCTCAAGACCCATAGCTACCAGGCTTTTCAGTTCGTTACAGGTGTCTGATGTGATTACTTCTTTATCCATCTCTATCGCTTTACTCCGCACGGCCAGTGAATGCAGACCGAAATTTGCCGCTGCTCCGGCCAGTTGATGGGCGAAACTTTGCATCGCCTTAAAATCTTCAGCCTCGTATGCCTGCTGCATCTTCTCAGTCAGTTGCTGACATTGCTGTTCTAGCTGATTAAGCAGGCGGATAAATTTCTCGCTGCCCAGCATGCTGCAATGTTGGCCAACCAGATGTTCATCGAGCATAGTCGTCATCTCATTTGTTGCTGTCACCGTTTCTGAAGGATTCGGCACAGATGCGTGAAGCTCGGTATTGTTAACGGCTGCCGGATGTTGACTCAGTAGTCGTTGTAGTTCGGTAAACTGCAGGGGTTTGCCGATCACCGCATCGATCCCGGCGGCATGATAGTTGTTGATCTCCGCTTCGGTAATACTGGCGGTCAGGGCGATCACCCGCACATTGGCTTTTTCCGGCGTGCGATGCTGGCGGATTCTGCGGGTGGTTTCCATGCCATCCATATCCGGCAGATGGATATCCATCAGTATCAGATCGTAGTCGTGCTGATCATGTTTCTGCAGGGCGGTATAACCGTTTTCAGCGATCTCAACCCGGTGTCCATCGCTTTCCAGCAGGCCTTTCGCCACCTGTTGATTGATGGGCGTATCCTCGACCAGCAAAATATCCAGTGGTGTTGGAGCTGTTGGGGCAGGCAGGCTGTCTATCAGGTTGTCCTGCTCTGTTGTCGTTAGCGCATAGGGGATGGTGAACCAGAACTGGCTGCCCTGTCCCGCGATGCTGCTAAAGCCGATCTCGCCCTGTTGCAGTTCGACCATTTTTTTGCTGATGGCAAGCCCCAGACCGGTGCCACCGTACCGGCGGGTAATGGACGAGTCTGCCTGGGAGAAGTGCTGGAAGATCCGGTGGTGCGATTCTTCAGGAATACCGATGCCACTATCTTCAACCGTAAAATGGATTCTGGTGGTCTGATCACTCTGAAGGGCGTCGACCGATATTTTAATGTAACCCTGCTGGGTAAACTTAATGGCATTGGCGCAGAGGTTCATCAATACCTGTACCAGACTGCGTCGGTCACCGAAAACCCTGTCGGGCAACGAGTCACTGATCACCAGTTCCAGTGACAGACGTTTTTCCAGTGTCATTGGCCGCAGCATCAACTCCAGTTCATTGAGCACCTGTCTGACGGAGAAGGGCGCGTTGTGCAGCTCCACCTGACCCGCTTCAGCCTTGGTGAAATCGAGGACATCATTGAGGATTGACAGGAGGTTCTGACCGGATTGGTAGATCGCCTCGACCTGTTCCCGCTGGTCAGGGAGAAGGTTGCCTTTATTAAGCAGCTGAGCCATCCCCAGAATCCCGTTCATGGGGGTTCTGATCTCGTGGCTGATGGTTGCCAGAAATTCAGACTTTGCCTGACTGGCGGCTTCTGACTTCTGCAGATTCAGCTGCGCCTGTTCCTTCGCTTTACGTTCGGTGATATTGCTCAGTGATCCCTCGTAGTAAACAACATTACCCTGGTCATCCAGCTCCCGGCGTGCCGAGATGGAGACATTTACGGGGGTACCATCGCGGCGCAGCCACTCGGTTTCGAAGCCTAGCACCCGGTTATCGGCAGATAACTGACTGAGGAAGCTGTGCAGGTCGATGCTGTTGGCAAAGCACTGGCTGCCAATATCGGTGATGGTGTGCAGAAACTCCTGTGGATTGGAATAGCCTAACAGTTCAGCCAGAGCCGGGTTAGCAGAGATAAAATGCCCCTGCGCACTGGCCCTGAAAATGGCTTCAACGGTGTTTTCAAACAGTGAGCGAAACTCCTGTTCTGACTGTTCCAGGCTGGAGTATAGCTTGGCATTTTCGATGGAGATGGCCGCCTGGGCCGAGAGTATTTGCAGGGTTTCCATGCGTGATGGATCGAATACATTTCGACTTTCATTGTTTTCCAGATAGAGCAGGGCGGTCAGCTCGCCGTGGTAGAGGATCGGCATGCACAGCAACGAACGGGGTTTGTGCGCCCGGATATAACTATCCTGCATAAACATATCATGACTGTGGGCATCACTGAGCACCACAATCTCTTTGGTGCGGGCGGTATAGTGAACAATACTGACCGGCAGCCTGGTGCAGTCATCCAGCGTTAGATTTTTGAAGAACCGGGGCGGCTGATCCAGCTCAGTTTCCGCTTCGATATAGTATTCGTCCCGCTCTTTAAGTATGAGAATAGCCCGTTGTGCTCCGGCACTCTCCAGCGCCAGTGCCATCAGCCTGCCGAGCAGTTTCTCCAGCACGATCTCATCGGAAATGGCCTGGGAAGAGCGGATAACCGAAATGGTATCCAGCTGCTGATTGGAAAAGGTGTCGCCGTCATCTGTGCTGGTCAGTGTTTTGTTCTTTTCGTTGTGGCTGATGCTACGACTGGCGAATAACTCCGGATAGCGGCTCTGTAGCTGTTGCAGCTTTGGTTTGACCTGCAGCTGCTGATACCGGTCCCAGGCATCATTAAGATAGGTGTGGGCAATATTCTGTTTATCCCACTCGATATAGCAACGGCCGGCCATCTCTGCGGCAAGTGCGGCTATCAGATGAAAATGGTTCCGCTGAGCGCAGCTGATGGCCGCATCATAATAGTCCATCGCTTTGTGAAACTGGCGAGTGACCCGATACAGTTCAGCTTGCAGCAGAGAAGCAAAATGCTGATGATTTTCAGGGCAGTGGCGAGCCTGGCGTTTGGCTCTGCGAAGTGCTCTGCGAATAGGTTTCAGCTTTTTGTTCTGCTGCAGAATACTGATATCAGATAGAAGTGCGAGCCTGGACAGGGCGGTTATATATTCAAAGCAGGGAGAGGAGTAGGTGCCGACGATATGCGGTAGATAGGGCGCGCCTGTTTCGCAATGCCAGTTAGCCTGTTGATAGTCTTCAAAAATAAAGCAGAGCAGCGCACAGTAGTGGTGATAGGTGGCGATCGCGGTGCGATGGTCTTCACTGTGGTGTTCATCCAGCATTGTTTGATTGAAAAAGCGGCCAAACAACCGGGTTGGATCTTCATTTTTCCCCAGCAGGTTATCGATTGCCTGTAATGCCTGCAGTGAATACTGTATCGATGGTTTTTGCCCATATTGCAGCAGTGCATTGGTGTAGTTTTCCAGTGTCGGCTGTAACTCTGCAAAATTGTCTGTCTGGGTAAACGCATACTGGATCCAGGCTGCCAGGCTATAGCTGCCCCACTCAATGTCGCCACAGTTGATCGCCTGTTGATGTCCCTCCATCAGCGAACTCAGTGAGTTCTGCAGCGGTTCTTTCCAGTGGCGTACATAAGAGTCGAACAGAGACATGGTGCGATGATGCAACAGGCGGTCGGGTTGGCGTTGGTCTAGCTCGATGGCGATGGAACCTAATCGATATCCCTGTTCAATGGCGAAATACTTGCCGCAGAGGATACCGCCATAACCGGCAAAGGCCATCGGGGAGTGCGCTGTAATACCCCGGGTGAGGGTGAGTTCGACCTCTTTGGCCATCACCAGTGGCCGCAGGGCCGAGCTGGAAAATTTTACCGCCCCGAACATACTGGCCAGTATCGACAGGGCTGCCAGATCATGAGGGTCCTGCATGGGGGCGGCGTTGAGTATCTGCTCCCGGCTGCGTCTGTGCAGTAACCACTGGGTTCTTAAAACGCCTTGCCAGATATGTCGTCTGCTGGGTTTTGAGGGTAGCTCTACCCCCAGCAGTTTAAGCACCTGCAGGGCCACTTTCATCGCCTGGTCGAACTGGTTCCTGGCAATATGCGACTGAATTCTGATCTCGAAGACTTTGACCCGGTCGAGCACGTTTTCACTATTCTGTATCACCTGATCGATCAGATAGTTCATCTGCTCATACTGGGCGCGGATATAGGCGGCTTCAGCGCCACTTTTATAGAGGGTTAAGGTCAGTTCGTAATGTTGTTGCCAGCTGTTATCCGGCAGTAGTTCAATGCCGGTCTGAAAATATTCCTGGGCGGCATCAAAGGCAGCTGAATCCAGTGCCTGCATGCCAGACTGGCAGTTGAGTGATGCCAGCTCGGTCAGCTCCGCGGTGGACTCGATCAGCGTGCGGGCGCTGTTCAGATGGTTGGTTATCTCGAACACCGGCCGGCTGTTTTGATCAGGAAAACGCTGTTGTAACAGCCGGCCTATCTGCAGGTGCAGTTGCTGCCGTTGATTTTCGGGGATCAGAGAGTAGGCCGCCTGCTGAATCCGGTCATGGACAAAGCGATAGCGGTGACGTTCGAAGCGCAGTCCTGAGCGGCTTGAGTAGTTGATATCCAGCGGAATGAGCAGCCCTTCACGCATGGCATCCATCAGGTTTCCGGTGGTGCTGTGGGGACTCTGTTCTAAGACAACGGCGAGGGTGTTGAGATCAAACGGGCTGCCGATACAGGCGGCCATCTGCAGCGCTTTCTGACTCGCATGAGACAGCTTTTGTATCTTACTGACCATCAGGTCGATGACGTTATCACTCATCTCCCGTGACTGGATTTTTTGTTCATCCCATTGCCAGCGGTTGTTCTGAAAGCGGATCAGTCCCTCATCATGCAGTGAGTAAAGAAACTGAATGAGGAAAAACGGGTTGCCCTGGGTCTTCTCCAGACAGATCTGCGCCAGCTCGGTGCAGTGTTGCGGTTCGGTTCTCAGGGTATCTGCAATCAGTCTGATAATCTGGGATTTGTTCAGCGGTTCAAGGAAGATCTCACTGATGTTGCTACTGCCCTGTTTTATCTTACTGATCGCCAGCGTCATGGGATGAGTCGGACTCACTTCCTGATCCCGGTAGCTGCCGACAATCAGCAGGTTTGACATATCACCCTTTTCACACAATGAGGTGATCAGGTTGAATGACGCCAGATCCCCCCAGTGAAGATCATCGAGAAACAGCAGCAACGGGGTTTCTGCCGTTGCAAATACGCTGAGCAGTGATTTCACCAGACGGGAGAAGCGGTTCTGCTCTTCGAGAATAGAAAAGCGGGGCGTATTTTTTTGTGGGCCAATGATCAGTTCCAGTTCAGGCACCAGGCGTATCAGGGCGTGGGCATTCTGCCCCAGGGCATTGAGGATCTGATCCCGGTAGCCTGTAATCTCCTGTTCGTTCTCGGTTAACAGCTGCCTGATCAGACCCTGCAGGGCGAGAAAAATACCGGAGTAGGGGCGGGTTCGACGGAACTGATCAAACTTGCCGCTGATAAACCGCCCGTTCTGTTCATGGATATAGTGACGCAGTTCGTGAACCAGACTCGACTTCCCCACGCCCGCGTAACCGGTAATCAGAATCAGCTCCTGACGTCGCAGATTCGCCTGATCGAAACTGTTACGCAGTTTCTGGATGGTTGCCGCACGCCCATAGAGACGTTGAGGGATGGAGAAGTGTTCAGAGATATCTTTACGGGCCAGGCTGAACAGCGGAATACTCTGGTGCTGCGTCCAAAGCGTCAGGCAGCGTTTCAGATCCTCAGAGATACCGAAGCTTGACTGGTACCGCTCCGAGGCATCTTTGGCCATCAGTTTCAGGACAATCCGGCTGAGCATCTCCGGCAGTTCAGGTTTAACTTTGTGGGGTGCCTGCGGGTGTTTGGCAATATGGCTGTGGATCAGTTGCAGACGATCTTTACCGGTAAAGGGTGGACGTCCGCAGAGTATTTCATAGAGGGTGACACCCAGGCTGTAAAAGTCACTGCGAAAATCGATATGTCGGTTGATCCGCCCGGTTTGCTCCGGCGCCATGTAACGCAGGTCATCAACGGAGAGTTGTTGTGAGTTCCAGCTGGCCTGTTCGCGGGTCAGCCGGGTGGCAATGGCGAAATCGATCAGTTGCACCTCTCCGGTTTCTGCTAACCAGAGAATATTATCCGGAGACAGTTTCTTATGTATCACCCGCTCGCTGTGCAGCCGTCCCAGCAGCTCGCAAAGCGCGATTGCCATCGGCAGAATCTGTTCCCAGGAATACTGTTTTTTTTGCATCATCTGCCTCAGGGATATGCCTCCCTGGTCAGGAAATATCAGCGTGGTCTGGTGGTTGACGCTGGTCAGAACTGAAGGTGCTATAACCCCCCTGATATCCAGGCTGCTGAGCAGTTCATATTCATGCTCAAAACGACTGATATCTTCGGGAGTGGTTGAGTTTTTGTTGAGCTGTTTGATGATGACTGGCTGCAGATCATTCTCCCTGAGGGCGCGACTGACCGTGCAGTGTTTACCCCGGTGGATAATGGTCTGGACCTGAAAGCCGGGAACATGGGACATAGATCAGTCAATCTCCCCGGCGAACATATACCCAGCGCCATGTGCCGTGAGTATAAAGTGGGGATCAAGCGGATTATCGTTAAGTTTACGTCGCAGGCGTCCAACCAGCACATCGACAGAGCGGTCATTGGGGTTCCATTCCCGATCATGAATGGCATCCATCAACTGATCTCTGCTGAGCACCTGACCCCGGCGACTGATGAGTGCATTCAGTAGTTTGAATTCGCCCTCTGGCAGACGTTCTGAAACAGCTTCCGGACTTTCCAGTAAGCGCTTGCTGCAATCCAGCGTCCAGCCTTCAAACTGAATCAGGTGTTTCTCCCTGGTTTCCGCTTTACCCGGTTGATCGGTGACCCGCCAGATCAGATTCTTGGCCCGCACCAGTAGTTCGCGGGGGGTAAAGGGCTTGGTGACATAGTCATCGGCGCCCAGCTCCAGTCCGACGATACGATCAATCTCATCGCCTTTGCTGGTCACCAGTATGATGCCGACTTTTGAGTGGGCTCTGAGTTCGCGGGTCAGTGTCAGTCCGTCCTTGCCGGGCAGATTGATATCCAGCAGCACCAGATCGATTCTCTCATCAAGCACCCGCTGTACCAGGCTTTCACCATGGTCGGTTTCACTCACCCGATAACCTTCGTTTTCAAAGTAGCTGACCAGCAGAGAGCGGGAGGCAAAATCATCTTCTACGATTAGGATGTGCGTCTGTTCAGTGGGAGCGGTCATGGTCTACTACTATTATAAGGGGTTGGTTGATCGTCAGACTTGAGTCTAGCAAGCTATCGCGATTCGGAACAGATATCTTCAATAAGTTGTGTTGTATCATGTTTCAGATAAAAATCTTTTATTAATAATGAGTTATATTCGATCAAAGATTCGTAGTTACATCCTGTTACATTAGATAACAACTTAGCACAAATTCACGGAAATTCATTTACACCGGACGGTTAGGTTAGTTGGAGTTGGGAGACCGGCGAACTAAAAAAATCGATGAGGGCCTGCATCTGTTCCGATTTACCGCAACAGATGCTGCACAGAAAATTCTTACAGGAGTGATTGGCCTTGAACAATAATAAATCCAAGCATGCACTACTCAGTGTGAGTGCACTGGCACTGATGGGGACTATGCTGACCCCGGCGGCGTCCTGGGCGATGGATGGTGAGAAGGTGATTCAGGAAAAATGTCTGAGCTGCCATACGCGCACCGGAAACCCCGAAACGCCATATTCAAGAATCAGTCAGCAGCGTAAAACGCCTGAAGGCTGGCAGATGACGTTGCAGCGAATGCAGCATCGGAACGGTCTGGTGCTCTCCTCTGAAGAGACTCAGGCAGTGATCCGATACCTGTCTGACACCCAGGGGCTGGCGCCTTCTGAAGCCGCGCCGTTCCGCTATGTGCTGGAACAGAAGCCAAACGTTGTTGAAGACGTTGATCCAGCGTACAAAGAGATGTGCGCCCGTTGTCACTCTAACGCCCGGTTCGGCTTACAGCGCCGTACCGAGGATGAGTGGAAAGAGCTGGTGAACACTCACATGGCGATCCATCCCACTACCGAGTTACATGCTCTGGCACGGGATCGTCGTTGGTACGACATCGCCCTGAATGAAACAGCCCCTAAGCTGGCGATGGATTATGCTTTCAATGATGCTGCCTGGAAACAGTGGCAGAAAATGGCAAAACCTAAGCTGGAAGGTAGCTGGTCTGTCGCGGGTTATATGCCTGCTAAGGGTGATTACAGCGCTATCCTGAAAGTAGTAAAAACTTCAGATAATAAGTATTCCGTTAATCTGGATGGCCATTATGCCGATGGCTCTTTACTGAGTGGTAATGGTGCCGCGCAGGTCTTTTCCGGTTATGAATGGCGCGCGTCTCTGACGATTGATGGTGTCAGCATGCGTCAGGTTATGGCCGCCTCTACAGATGGCACCTCCCTGACCGGTCGTATGTATCAGAGTGCCCACGATGAGATTGGCGGGGATCTGAGAGCGGTCAATGGCAGTGCCATCGTTGGTCTGTCTCCGAGTGCCCTGAAGCAGGGTGAAACATCCGAGGTCACCATTTTTGGCGGCTATCTGAAAGGCAGCGTTAATCTGGGGGCTGGTGTCAAAGTCCTTAAAGTCCTGTCCCGTGATGCTGACCGGGTGGTAGTAGCGGCTAAAGCGTCTGCTTCAGCCACTGTCGGAATGCGTGATGTCGCGGTGGGCGCAACCAAAGCCAAAGCGCAACTGGCTGTCTATGACAAGGTTGCAACCGTGCAGGTATCACCACCTCAGTCGCTGGCACGTATCGGTGGCAACGGCGGTAAGATTCCAAAAGTGCAATCAACCTACCGCGCGCTGGCGTTTAGTGCTGGTAAAGATGGCCAACCAGGCACTGATGATGATCTGCGGCTGGGGTATATGCCTGCCACCTGGTCGCTGAAACCACAGAATGAAGTGGCGGAAGAGGATCGGGATGTTGAGTTTGCCGGCACCATCGACAGCAACGGCGTCTTTACTCCGGGTGATACTGGCCCGAACCCACAGCGCAAGATGTCTACCAATAACGTTGGCATGCTGAAAGTGGTGGCTTCCGTTAAAGATGGCGATAGCACTGTTGAGGGTGAGTCAGACCTGCTGGTGGCTGTTCCGAGCTATATCAAACGCGCTATTCAGTAACACTGATAACAACCGCCAACATCTGTTGTAGCGAATAACAAGAAGAGAGACTGACAATGGGATCTTTAACTCTGGTAAAACCCAACCTGCATCTGGTTGATGTAGCGGAACGCAGGATGTTGTTCCATGTGCCGACCAGTAGCCTGTTTGAGCTGGATACGCTGGGCCGGGAACTGATCGAACTGTTTTCATCTGAAACGGAAGTGTCTGCGCTGCAGATTCGTGACCGCTTTGATGGCCGGTTCAGTGCTGGTGATGTGGTGGATACTCTGGAAGAGTTAAAGACACTGAAGGTCATTGCTGAAGCGGGCACCTGGGCGCAGATTAATAATGAGCCCAAGCCGGTGAAGCAGTTTCCGCTGACCACCATCGTACTGAACACCAATACCGGTTGTAACCTCAGTTGCACGTACTGCTACAAAGAGGATCTGACCACCCCGTCAAAGGGTGACAAGATGAGCTTTGACACCGCGGTGCAGTCGGTTGAGATGATGCTGAAAGAGTCTCCGGACCAGCGTCAGTACAACGTGGTGTTCTTCGGTGGTGAGCCACTCACCAATATGCCGCTGATCCGTAATGTGGTGGCCTACTGTGAAGAGCGTTTTGCGACGCTGGAAGCTGAGGTGAGCTTTACCATGACCACCAACGCCACCATGCTCAACGAAGAATTGGTGGACTGGTTTAACGAACACCGCTTTGGCCTGACGATCTCGATGGATGGTCCCAAGGCGATGCACGATAAAAACCGGATTACCGTCGGTGGGCAGGGTACTTACGATGTGGTGAAGCAGAAGGCGCAGATGTTGCTTTCGCGCTATACCGCACGGCCGATCGGTTGCCGGGTTACTCTGACCCGGGGCATCACCGATGTGGAAGCGATCTTCGACCATCTTTATCACGATCTTGGTTTCTCTGAAGTCGGATTTGGCCCGGTTACCTCCGGTGATATTACCTCGTTTAATCTCACTGCCGAGGAGATGGTTGAGGTGTTTGCGGGGATGAAACGTCTGGGCCGGAAGTATCTCGCGGCAGCACTGGAAGGTAAAAACCTGGGTTTCGGCAATATGCATATGCTGATGACCGACATCCATGAGGGCAACAAAAAACAGCTCCCCTGTGGTGCTGGTGTGGGTTTGCTGGCGGTGGATACCAAAGGTGGCGTCAACCTGTGCCACCGGTTTACCGGGTCGGATCAGCCGTTGTTCGGTGATGTCAGTGAGGGGTTGGATAAGCCCGCTCTGGCTGAGTTTATCGAAACCCGTCTGGACCGCAGTGATACCGGTTGCGAAACCTGCCGTATCCGTAATATCTGTTCCGGCGGTTGTTATCACGAAAGTTACGCAAAATACGGTGATGCGACCGTACCCTCCTACCATTACTGCGACCTGTTGCGAGACTGGGTCGATTTCGGAGTCGAGGCGTACACCCGCATCATGATAGAGAATCCGGGCTTTTTCGAAGCCCACGTCTCTCCTAGAAGGAGTGCTTAAATGAAACATCTGAAGTCGTTTAATAAAAAAGCGAAAATGCTTGATCAGACTACCTCCCCTGATCAGGTAGAAGAAGTCGTCGCGATGCAGACTATAGTCGGCTGCACCTCTACGAATGATCCGGGCTGGGAAGTTGATCCCTTTGGTGGTCTGGGTTCCCTGTGCCAGCCGATGGAATCTGACCTCTATGGCTGCGCGGATGCCTGCTGGTGGCCTGCCCAGGTGCCAGACACTATGAGTAACTACCCTGAGTGGTCTCAGGATGTATCCAAGGCAAATGAAGACTGGCGCAAGCTGGATGGCATTTTCCCGGAAGAGCAGAAGTAACGGAGGCGCAGATGAAATTTACCCATATGATAAAAGCCGCAGCGCTGATCGGTGCTGTAAGCAGTGTTGCGCTGATGTCCGGTTGTTCAACCAACCCATCCGCATCGCTCAATGGTATGAAAGGTGGTGGTCATGAGTATCTGTTGACGGTAAGCCGTCCTAATCAGCTGCATGTGATTGATACCGAAACCAATAAGATTGTCCGCAGCTGTGATGTTCCGGGTGTGTTCGGTCAGGGAACGGTTGAACCCTCACCGGATGGCCGGATCGCCTATGTCGGTACCAACAAGTGGGAAGACGTTGCCGGATTTGATATTACCAACTGCGATATGGTGTTCTTTGCTAAGCAGTCGGATAAAACCGTCACCGTTAAAAGCTTTGTCTCTCTGGCGGTCAGCCGGGACGGTAAGGAACTGTATACCATACAGAACCCAACCCGTAAGTTATCTGACCGGTATGAGGTGATGGAGCCCCAACTGGCTGTTTACGATACCAGTGCAGGTCTGGATGCCAAGCCGATCAGAACTTTCCCTGTGGGCCGTCAGATTACTAAAATCACGGCGATGGATACCGGAGAAGTGATTCTCGGTGGGCCAGACCTGCAGGCGATTAATCCGCAAACCGGTGAGATACGGATGCTGAGTAAGCTGCAACACTGGGACAGACCCGCTGATAAGTGGGTGCAGCCTGATGCGTTCGCCATGCACTCTCTGGGTGAACATGTCGACGAATTTATCATGCCGTACTTCACCATCAAGTGGAATGGCGATCCGGGTGATATGGAGAAGGCTGAGTTCTGGTGGGGGATGAGCCGGGTTGATCTGAAAACCGGTGAAGTTGAGCAAACCGAAACCGTGCCTTTTGAGTTTATTATCTTCAACTTTATTACCGATCCGGAAGATAGTGATGTAATCTATGGAGCGTTTAATACACTGTCAAAGCACAACATTCGTGAGCATAAAACGCTGGCTGTGCATAACATGGAACATACCTATTACGATCTGAACATGACCCATGACCGCACCATCTATGTGGGCGGTACCTCCAGTGATATCTCGATCCATGATCCGGATACCCTGGAAAAAATTGGTTCAATTCAGTTACCGGGTGATATGTCCACTTCAGGCATGCGCATTGCTTATCTAAAGTAATTCGGGATTGAAGTAGATCGGGACTATTACTCCGATAACCAGACTGATAGTCTGGTAAGTAAAGGCTGTCCTCTGACAGCCTTTTTTGTATCTGCTGAAAAGAGATGACGTAAGCATGATCAGATGGCTAAGTGCAGCAATTGATGGCCAGGACCGGGGCCGGTTAGAAGAGGCGTTCCGCTGGCTTTACACTTTTGTCCGGCCGCAATCGAGGGCTATCATCGGTCTGATGCTGTTGTCTGCGTTTGCCTCCGCCCTGGTGTTGTTGCAACCCTGGCTGACCAAGCTGCTGATCGACGAAGGTTTGCTGGCAAAAGATTACGGCATGCTGGTGACGATGGCCGTTGGCATGATTTTCGTCGGCATTATCAGTACCACGCTGTCGGGTATCAACCGTTATCTGCATACCCGGCTATCGGGCAAAATTCTCTTCTCCCTGCGCGAACATCTTTATGAACATCTGCAAACCCTGTCGCCGCAGTTCTTTGGCGGCCGCCGCATCGGCGATATTCTCTCCCGTCTGGACGGTGATGTATCACAGATTCAGCGTTTTGCAGTCGATAGTATGTTCTCCGCCCTGAGCAGTGTGCTGGGACTGGTGGGGGCGCTGGTGTTGCTGGTGACCCTGTCGTGGAAACTGTCGCTGTTGGTGCTGGTGCTGATTCCGCTGGAGGTACTCTGGTTACGCTGGATGCGCCGTAAAGTCGAACGTCAGGCGCGTATCATTCGTGAACGCTCAGCCGATCTTAGCTCATTTCTGGTGGAAACCCTGCCGGCGATGAAGTTTATTCAGGCGGTCTCCCAGGAAAAACGGGAATCACGCAAACTCCATAGCCTCAGCGACAATTATCTGACCGACCTGCTAAAGCTGCAGGTGACCGAATTCTTTACCCAGGCGATTCCTGGCACACTGACCTCACTGACCCGCGCCACGGCGTTTCTGATCGGCGGTTACTGGGTGATCGAAGGGCAGTGGCAGTTGGGTTCATTGATCGCATTTTCCACCTATTTAGGTATGGCTACCGGCCCGGTACAGAGCCTGTTAGGCTTGTATGTGGCGATCCAACGGATGTCGGTAAGCCTCGACCGGGTGATGGATCTGCGCCGGGCAGAACCGGATATCACCACTCCGGAACAACCCGCTTCACTGGCGGATGATATGCGCGGTGAGATCAGTTTTGACCGGGTCAGTTTTAGTTATGAGGGTCGAAATGAGCCGATTCTGAGTCATGCGAATACCGTGTTTCCGGCGGGTGCCAGTATCGCCCTGACCGGGCCATCCGGGGTGGGTAAATCCACCGTGATCGATCTGCTGATGCGTTATTACGACCCAGAGCAGGGGCGCATTCTCATCGATGGCGTGAATCTGAAACAACTGCCGCCGATGGCGCTGCGTAAACGGGTGGCGCTGGTCAGTCAGGATATCACCCTGTTCCGCGGTACCCTGATGGAAAATATCCGTTATGCCGCACCTGAAGCCCGCGATGCTGATGTTATCGCTGCCTGTGAACAGTCACAACTGACGGAGCTGATCGGCTCTCTGCCGCTGGGGCTGGAAACGCCACTGGGTGAGCGGGGCAGTCAGCTCTCCGGTGGTCAGAAACAGCGGGTAGCGATCGCCCGGGCGATTCTGCAACAACCGGCCATCCTGATACTGGATGAAGCGACCTCGGCGGTGGATGAAGCCACCGAAACCGAAGTGATCGCCAATGTTAACCGTATCTTTGCCGGTAAAACCCGCATTCTGATCAGTCACAGGGCTTCAACATTAAGCGGTGTTGATGTGCGAATTGAGTTAAACCGTGGCCAGTTAGTGGCTGAAAAAAGGCTGCCGGAGGTGAGCTGAGATGATGCGCAAGGAGTCTGATAAAGTGCTGATCGGTCTGGTCGACAGCGGTTTTGGTTTTGCCGGATCACCGCCAACCGGGACTGATCGGGTGGTTGTTTCTCAGGCATTCCGGTTCGATGAGGGTATCGTTTTAACACCGGTCATTGATGATCAGTTGGGGCACGGCTCAGCGCTATTAGAGGTGATTGCTGAGCAGGCACCCGATGCTGAGTTTGCTATTGCGCAGATATTCACCGAGCGATTAGCGACAACTCCGGCTCAGGTTGCCGCGGCGATCGACTGGCTGGTAGAACAGCAGGTGGATCTGATCAACCTCAGTCTGGGGCTGCGCAATGATCGCGAGATTTTACGCACTGCCTGCGAGCGGGCACTGGCTGCCGGGGTGATTATCTGTGCCTCCTCACCGGCTAAAGGCGATCCGGTCTATCCCTCGGCTTATCCCGGTGTGCTGCGTATGACCGGCGATGCCCGTTGTGAAAATCCGCAGCAGCTTTCCTGTCTGAAAACCCAGTACGCGGATTTTGGTGGCTATGTTACAGCCCGCAACGGCGTGATCGGGGCCAGTGCGGGATGTGCTCAGTTAACCGGCCATATCGGCCGCTATCTGAGCCAGGGTGGTGCTGCCGATCTGGCCTCAGTGGATCGCTGGCTGGAGAGTCAGGCGGACTATTTTGGTGTTGAAGTCCGTTTCCCTCAGGCGGTTAAGTCTGACAGTCGAGGTGAGGCCTGATGAGTATGGTTCAACAAAAATCGTTATCCCATATTATTGTGCTGGGGGGCGGACCTGCCGGAGGAGCCACCGCTCTGGGCCTGAGAAAACTGGGCTATGATGTCACCGTGATCGCCGAGCCAAGACCCTTTAAAGCGGTCGAAGGGATCTCCGAGCGGGTGTTGGAAGGGCTGCGCAATGCGGGGTTTAAGCAAGCCCTGGTGAACCTGCCGCCACCCTCACCACGCCTTGCCAGCTGGAACGGCGCAACCAACAGCGCCAATACCGAGATGCTGATCAACCGTAGTGAACTGGACCGGGGAATCGGCAGGGATCTCGAGGCGGCCGGGGTGAAGCTGATACCGGGGCGGGTTGGCAAAGTCAGTGAGACCGATGCCGGTTTTTCCGTTGCCCTGAAAGACTCAGAGACTGCTCTACTAAAGAAAGCTCCGCTAAAGGACGCTGCTCCGCTAAAGGCTGACTTTCTGGTGGAGGCCCGTGGTCGCAGTGCGCCTGCAGCGGGACTGGCGCGGTTGCGGGGCAGTGAAACCGTGTCCCTGTTGCAATACTGGCAGGGTGAACCCTGTCAGCCGCAGTCCGCTGCTGAAAGTTTTCAGGATGGCTGGGCCTGGATGGCCGCCTGGTCCGATGGTACCCGCTATCTGCAACTGACCTTTGATGTCGCCAGCGCCGATCTGCCGGACAAAGCCCAGCTGATCGATCACTGTAACGCTATCCTGCGCACTCTGCCCAGCGCTCAACCCTTTATTGCCAACGCTAAGCCAACCGGGGTTATCCACGCCCGCACCAGCACACCGATACTCTGCCGTGAGGCCGTCGGCGACAACTGGATCAGGGTTGGCGATGCCGCGATGGCGGTTGATCCTCTCTCAGGTAATGGAATTTTTCAGGCACTCTCCAGCGCATTGCAGGCTCCCGCGGTAATTAATACCCTGCTGCAACAACCTCAGAACCGATCCCTGGCGAAACAGTTTTATCAGCAGCGGGTTGATCATCTGTTCCACCGTTTTGCCCGCATAGGTCGGGACTTTTACGCCTCAGAAGAGCGCTGGTGGGATAACCCGTTCTGGGCCACTCGCCGCAACTGGCCGGATAGCAAACCCCTGCACCAGGAAACGGATCCTGACTCACTCCGGGTAGTCAGTATGCCGGTGGTCAGCAATGGACTGATTGAGGAACATGAGGTGGTGACCACCAATGACCAGCCGCTGGGGATATGGCACCTTAATGGTATACCGATGGCGCCGGTAGTACGGGCACTGCAGAGCAGAGAGCAGGGGACCAGTCCGCATTCCTGTCTTGAAACAGTATTGGGGATGAGTCCCGACATCGCCGCTGGGCTGACCCGTTGGTTGTATCAGAACCGCTGGTTGAAGGTGGAACGCTGATAGAAAAGCCGACTATAAATATTTTTTATTGTTTTACCTGAAATAGATACACGTAATTAACCGATACTTATCAACGAGCTTCTTTAGGTTAGCTGGTTTTATGACCTTTATTTAGGTTTATTTGATTTACTAAGCGGTTCATTTGAACCTATAATTGGTTCGATATGGTGTGATTACAAGCAATTTAACAGACGCTTTACTCATACACCTGGGTTTAAATAGGTGGTGCAGGCAGGAAAATACAATGCTGGAAGGTGTACTAGGCAACATCAACAAAGAACGGGTTCTGGTATATTTGATAGCACGGGGTGACGGCTATCCCCGTGAGATAGCCGCATTTTTTAATGCCCCGCTTACACCTATTCAGAAACAGGCTGAGAATCTGGAATCCGCTGGGGTTCTGTATAGCCGGTTTGTCGGCAGATCCCGTGTATATGCACTGAATCCACGTTGTGTATATATCAACGAGCTTACAGCACTGATAAACCGGATACTGGAGTTCTATCCAGAAGATATTTACGATGCGTTGATGAATAATCGTCGTCGCCCCCGCAAACCAGAGAAACCCCTGAAATTGACCCGTGCCAATGGCTGATCAGTCTGTGATTCATAAAGCGATCACTGCCCGGGACCTGGCCGGGTTGATAGCTTCTCACCTGGCGGCAAAGGGGATCGAGGTCACTCTGGTAGGTGGAACTTGTGTGTCAATCTACTCAGATAACTTCTATCAATCGGACGACCTTGATTTTGTTGACCGCTCATATACGCCAGGCAAAAAGCTTAAGGATGCGATGTCTGAAATCGGCTTCACACCGGTTGGGCGTTATTTCGAACATCCGGATTCGCCATTTGTCGTTGAGTTTCCTTCCGGACCGCTCTCAGTGGGTGATGACCCTGTTCGAAACTGGTCTACTTTGAGTACACCGTTAGGAACCTTTACACTGATTACCCCGGAAGATTGCATAAAAGACCGCCTTGCAGCTTATTTTCACTGGAATGATCGACAGGCTCTCGAACAGGCCGTCTGGGTTGCCCATGATCAGGTTGGGGAGTATCGCCCTGATGAGATTGAAAAGTGGGCTGAGCGGGAAGGAGAAGTTGATAAATTTAAAGAGTTTATTGCGCGTCTGAAGCGTTAATAGTTCGGTCCTCTTTTTGCTCTATGTTTGCTGCGCCATCTCTTCGCGCAGTTTATCGCGAATCTCCATCAGCATTTTGCCAAAGGCGTTGTTGCCGCGCATATCGCGGCCACTGCCCCAGAAGTAGTCGTACTGGGTGACATCGGCAATTTCGATCTCACCGGTATCCAGTAGCATTTGTGCAATTTCCGGATAAGTGCGGCATTTGATATAGGTACCGCGGGTCATGACGGTCACTTTAACTCTGTCCCAGTCATTGCGTTTTTCGTGCTTTTTGCTTTTGCCCAGTTTGGTCGCATCGGCTGGATGGAGGGCCTGGCGGATCTGCTCAGCATATAGCGTATCGTCAAACTTCATCGCCTGATAATAGTGTTCGACTGAGGGCCACTCATAACCATCCAGTTCGAAGGCGTGTTTAGAGTATGAGGCCAGCGGGTTAGTGGGATCAATCCGGGTCAGCGTTAGTAGTTTCTTCGCACTCTTGGGGCTAAAAAACATCTTTGTTTCTCCACGTAATCGAGAGGCCGATAAAATACAGAGGCCAGGGTTGATGATCCCGGCTATCCGATTATCTGCTTATGAATGATATCTCGGCTAACAAATTGGAATCAGGTAATTCAACTCAAGGGTGGCTGTATGAATTTTCATTCATTATAAACCTTAATCAGAAGGGGCGGCATAATGGATAGCCAAACTCTGTTTCCAAAGATTAATAGTGAATACTGATACATGACAAGCGCTTACTAAAAGCGATACTTTGTTAAAAAAGTCGGTGTCCCTTTCTCTTAGCGTATTTGGGGTAGGGGAGTAGGAGCTGCTTCCAGCAGCGAATCAGAGAGGAGGCCTGTGGGCTCAGGAGGACGGCGATTGGTGGTAAATAGTTTCCTGTATCAGCCAGTAATTATCGAGACTGGGTGTCGTTTGGCAGAGAAAGTTAAAAGAGCCGCAGACTCTGCAGCTCTTTTCGGGTGAACCTTTATCTGATTCAGATACTCATTAGCACCGACTTAACCTCGGTGTAGTGTTCAATGACATCGCTGCCCATCTCCCGGCCCAGGCCGGATTGTTTAAAGCCTCCGAACGGCAGGGCAGGGTCGAGGGCGGTATGGCAGTTGACCCAGACGGAACCGGACTTGATGCGCGGAATCATGCGGTGTACCTGTGACAGGTTGTTTGACCAGATGCTGGCGCCGAGGCCGTACTGGCTGTCGTTGGCGATACGCACCGCTTCTTCAATATCATCAAACGGCATCGCTACCAGTACCGGCCCGAAGATCTCCTCCTGCACCACGCTGGCGTTCTGATCTACATCCACCATCACCGTGGGTTTAACAAAGAAGCCCGGGCCGGGTACTGCAATACCTCCGGTGGTAACAGTGGCTCCGCCGTTACGTCCCTGTTCGATGTAGTTGCACACGCGGTTTTGCTGTTTGGCTGAGATCAGTGGCCCCATCTGAGCATTGGGATCGAGACCATGGCCCAGGGTCATTCCTTCAGCAATAGCGGAGATATCGGCGACCACATTATCGAAATGCTTTTTATGCACATAAAGGCGTGAACCGGCGCAACATACCTGGCCCTGATTGAAGAAGATCGCGTTGGCGGCACCAGCTGCGGCGGTCTGCAGATCGGCATCTTCCAACACGATAGTGGGGGACTTACCACCCAACTCGAGGGTGACCCGGGTCATACTGTCCATCGCGGCCTTGCCGATCAGTTTGCCCACCTCAGTGGAGCCGGTAAAGGTGAGTTTATCCACATCCGGATGATGGGAGAGGGCGGCACCCGCTTCGATACCGGTGCCGGTGACCACATTCAGGACACCCGGTGGATAACCCGCTTCCAGTGCCAGCTGGCCCAGCATCAGTGCGGTCATCGGGGTTTCATCGGCAGGTTTAAGAACAACTGTGCAACCGGTTGCCAGTGCCGGGCCCAGTTTCCAACAGGCCAATAGCAGGGGGAAGTTCCAGGCGACGATGGCGCCGACGACGCCCACCGCTTCCCGGCGGGTATAACCATGAAACTGGGCGTCCGGCATAAACGGTACAGATACATCGACACTGCGTCCCTCGATCTTTGTCGCGAAGCCGGCCATATAGCGCAGGAAATCGATCGCCAGGCGGATATCCACATGCTCTGCGATCACTACACTCTTACCATTATCCAGCGATTCAATCTCTGCCAGCAGTCGGGCATGCTTCTCTATCAGGTCGGCGAAGTTCCACAGTAGTTTTTGTCGATCAACTGGCTTGATTCGGCTCCAGTCTGAATCTTCGAAGGTTTTGCGGGCCATAGCGACCGCTTTATCAATCTCTGCTTTATTGCCGCTTGGGACCGCAGCGATCTGTTCGCCGTTTGCGGGATTGATGACAGGCAGTGTCCGTCCATCTTCAGCGTCCAGCCACTGATCACCAATCAGGAGTTTATGTTGCCGCTGAATAAAGTCCATCGCTTGTGCCGATGGTGAAAATTGTGATTCGCTCATATTTTATAGACCTGTTTATAGTTGTATGCAGATATTAAGAGAGGCCTGAATACTGCTCAGGCAACCCGACACTTAGTGATACGGTTATCGCAAGGGCTGTGCCAGAGTGCTTGAATAGTCTTAATTGATTGTTTTATATGAATAAATATGAGAATTCATATGGGGAATATGCGCTGCCTGATTGTTTTACTCTGAGACAGGGTGTTAAAAAATAAGTCAGTTGGCCGCTCTGTCTGTGTGCCATCAGATGGATGTTGCACCCGGTTACCGTTCTGGCTTTGCCTGACTGTTACATTTTTGAACAACGGTGTTGCGTTATTGAACAGTGGCCGTCTTGATTTTTTCTACAGGATTACCCTGATTTTTCATAATTCATTGAAAAATATACAGATATCTCTATTGGCACAGGCCGTGCTTTATATCCCTTCAGGTTAGAACTTTGGGTTGCGTTCAGCAGCTCAACTAAATAAACAACAAAAGGAGTCTGGCCTTGATGAAGAAATTGAGATTACCCCGGCTATCGGGTGGGCTTCTGCTGGCAGGATTATTCTTGCCAACAGGGGCTGTTCAGGCGGGTGATGCTGAAGCCATTATTCAGAATAAATGTGTGGCATGTCATACCCAGGAGAGCGCCAAGCCTCTGCAGATGAGCCGCATGAGTCATCAGCGTAAAACCCCTGAGGGATGGTTGATGACGATCGCCCGGATGCAGGTGATGCATGGCCTGGAAGTCACCGACGATGAACGGCGCACACTGGTGAAGTACTTTGCTGATAAGCAGGGGCTTGCACCGGAAGAAACTGCAGGTTCCCGCTATGCCATGGAGCGTCGTCTGAACACCATGGAAAACTTTGACTCACCAGAATTCACCGATATGTGTGCCCGTTGTCATTCCGGTGCCCGGGTGAAACTTCAGCGTCGGCCGGAATCGGAGTGGAAGCATCTGGTGAACTTCCATCTGGGACAGTGGCCCTCTCTGGAATATCAGGCGCTGGCGCGGGATCGTGACTGGATAGGTCTGGCCCTCAACGAGATGGTGCCTGCTTTGGCGAAAGAGTTGCCACTGCAATCAGCCAGCTGGGATAAATGGCAGAGCGCTAAGAAAATGCCTGCCAGCGGTAGCTGGAGTTTCAGTGCTCAGATGCCAGGAAAAGGCGATATTCGCGGCGTCATGACGGTCTCTGGTGGTAAAGATGATCAGTATAAGGTGAGTGTCGACGGTGAGTATGCCGATGGCTCTGCGCTGAAAGGCAGCGGTAGCGCTATCGTTTACACCGGTTATGAGTGGCGTGCCAATCTGACCATTGATGGGGTGAAAATGCGTCAGGTATTTGCCCTGTCGAAGGATGGCTCCGAACTGACCGGCCGCATGTTTGAAGCGGTACACGATGAAGCGGGGATGGACTTCACTGCAGTGAAAGCCGGCACTACGCCAACCCTGCTCGCTGTTCAGCCGGGCTATATCCGTGCAGGTAGTACCGGCGTGCTGACACTGGTCGGCACCGGGCTGGGTAAACAGGTCTCCCTGGGCGATGGCATCCGGGTTATCAGTGAACTCTACCGCGATGATAACAAAGTGGTTGTTCAGGCGACGGCTGAGAGTCAGGCGAAACCGGGCTCCCGCAATGTGGTTGCAGGTAAGGCCAATGGCGCCATGCTGACCGTCTATGATCAGATCGGCAGTGTTAAAGTGGTGCCCGATTTTGCGGTGGCTCGCGTCGGTGGAAATGGCGGTTCTACGCCGAAATATAATGGCCATTTCCAGGCGGAAGCATGGATGAATGGTGCGGATGGCAAGCCTGGCACTGAGGATGATATGCGCATCGGTTTTGTCCCGGCTAAATGGCATGTTGAGCCATTTGATGAGCAGGCGGCTGCCGACCGGGATACCCATTTTACCGGCCGGATGGATGAGACAACCGGTGTATTTACTACCGCTGGATCAGGTCCAAACCCCGAGCGTCGCATGTCAACCAATAATGCCGGCAATCTGAAAGTGGTGGCCGAAGTTAAGGAGGATGCCGAGACTCTGAGTGCTGAAGGCCAGATGATTGTGACTGTACAGCGCTGGAATAATCCACCCCTGCCATAAGCAGTTCCTGACTACTAATGAGCGATGTTGCTGGTCTGTTAGAAGAGATCACAGCATACCGAAAAAATAATAGTGAGGAGGGTCGTTCTATGGGCGCCCAATTAAATCTGGTAGAGCAGAATCTGCATCTGGTGGCTGTCAGTTCGCGGCAGATGCTGTTTCATATACCTTCAAGCAGTCTGTTTGAGCTGGATGGTCTGACTGCGCAGCTGATTGAGCTATTGCGGCAGCGGCCAGAGCAAACCGCAGAGCAACTGATTGGTGAACTGTCAGCACAGTATCCCACAGATCAGATTGCAGAAACGCTGCAAGAGCTGATCGCACTGGAACTGGTGAGTGATGGTTCGCCGTTAACGCCGGAGATTGCACTGAAGAAGATTACCGAGTTTCCCATCAATACCCTGGTGTTGAATGTGAATACCGGTTGCAACCTTAGCTGCAGCTACTGTTACAAAGAGGATCTGGATAAACCCTCTGAAGGCAGGAAGATGCAGTTCGACACCGCGAAACAGTCGCTTGAGATGCTGATCGCTGAGTCACCCCATGAGACGCGTTATAACATCGTCTTCTTTGGCGGTGAGCCGCTGTCGAATTTCGGCCTGATAAAGGATGTCGTCAGTTACGCTGAACAGCGCTTCGCTGAGCTCGGTAAGCCGGTGGACTTTACCATGACCACCAACGCCACCCTGCTGACGGAAGATATTGCTGACTGGCTCAATGAACACCGCTTCGGGCTCTCGGTGAGTATGGATGGCCCGAAGGCGATTCACGATAAGAACCGGATCACCGTGGGTGGGCAAGGCACCTATGATGTGGTCAGCCGCAAAGCGAAAATGCTGCTGTCCCGCTTTCGTGTGCGCCCGGTGGGTGCCCGGGTTACGCTGACCAGAGGGATTACCGATGTGCAGCGGATCTGGGACCATCTGTTCAATGAACTGGGCTTCGCCGAGGTTGGTTTTGCACCGGTTACCTCCGGTGATATCAGCCATTACAACCTCAGTGATGAGGAGCTGGCCGAGGTTTTCCATAATATGAAGCTGCTCGGTCAGCAGTATCTGGAGGCTGCGCTGCAGCACCGTAATATCGGTTTCTCCAATATGCATCAGCTGATCACCGACCTCCATGAGGGCAACAAGAAAGCACTGCCCTGTGGCGCCGGTGTGGGACTGCTGGCGGTGGATCATGAGGGTGGTTTGAACCTCTGTCACCGTTTTACCGGATCAGATCTGGAGACCTTTGGTGATGTACAGACCGGTATCAATAAAGAGCGTCTGGGCGGCTTCCTTGAGCAGCGTCTGGATCGTACCGATACCGGTTGTTCCAGTTGCCGTATCCGTAATCTCTGTTCCGGTGGTTGCTACCATGAAAGCTATGCCCGTTTTGAAGACCCGACTCAACCCGTTTATCACTACTGCGATCTGATGCGTGACTGGGTGGACTTCGGTATCGAAGTCTACAGCCGCATCATGGCCGAGAATCCGGCCTTTATCGACAGTTACATATCTCCCCGGAGGGCTCACTGATATGAAACATCTCAAGCCTGTTAATAATAAAGCACACACTCTGACTAAGGCCGTTGCCGATGATCAGGTAGAAGAAGTCGTGGCGATGCAGTCCATCGCCGGTTGTACCGCCACCACCGATCCCGGCTGGGAAATTGACGCCTTTGGTGGTGTCACCTCCCTGTGTCAGCCGATGGAGTCCGATCTGTATGGTTGTGCCGACCCCTGTTGGTGGCCAGCCCAGGTGCCGGATACCATGAATACCTATCCGGACTGGAATGAAAATGCAGCCAGCACGCTGGATAACTGGCGCAATCTGGGAACCGTGTTCCCGGCTGATAAAGACTAACCGAACAGGATGCTAACGATGAGAAAAAGAAATATGCTTCCTCGCAGCATGACTGTCATGCTGACGACCTTAACGCTGGGTGTAACCGCTTTAACCAGTGGTCTGGCGATTGCCGCAAAGGGGCCTGCGCTGAAAGCTGGCAACGAATATATGGTGGTGGCTAACTATCCCAACCAGATGCACGTGCTGGATCTGCAAAGCGATACACTTTATAAAACCTGCGATATGCCGGGCCGTTTTGGTCCGGGAGCACTGCAGGTCGCGCCGGACAAGAAAACTGCCTATATCCTCAACAATGGTTATGAGGATATCTATGGTGTGGATATGGACACCTGCGAGGTAAAATTCCACGCGAAGATGGCGCAAAGCAAAAAAGAGCGGACTAAAACCATCTATGCCTTTGCCCTGAGTTATGACGGCAAAGAGTTATATGCAGTACAGAACCCAACCCTGATGGAGCGGGATCATTATGTAGTTCAGCCAACCCGGCTGGCGGTGTATAGCACCGACGCTGGGATGGATGCCAAACCGGTGCGGATCTTCCCCTCACCCCGCCTGGTGACGGCAATGCAGGTAGGTAAAGATGGTGGTCTGTATATGGCCGGTGCAGACATCTATAAAATGGATGTAAAAACCGGTGAATACGAGGTGGCCGTTCCAAGTCGTAACTGGAAACGTGAGCGCTATGTCCAGCCAGATGTACTGAACGTCTGGGCGGTGCAAACACCGACTAAAGACTTCACTATTCTGTATACCACGGCGCGCTTTCAGGAAGGCTCTGAAGACCTGGATACCGCCGACTGGCTGTATGGTTATTTCAATATCAATCTGGACACCGGGGCAACGGAAACCAAAGATTTCGGCCCGATCACCGAGCTGTATTTCACCGGCACCCGTTCACCGAAAGACCCCAACATTATGTATGGCGTGCTTAACCGACTGGCCAAATATGATATTGAGAAGCAGACGCTGCTGAAAGCGGCTGAGCTGGATCACTCCTACTACTGCGTGACAGTCAACCAGAGCGGCAGCAAAGTCTATCTGGCGGGTACCAACAATCATGTCGCTGTCTTCGATGGCGATAGCCTTGAACGGCTGAAAACCATTCAGTTGCCCGGTGGGGATATGTCCACCACCACCGCCCAGGCATTTGTTCGCTAACACTCCTTTTTAACGCTGAATACTCCCTCCGGGTAGCTTCAACTGAAGCTGCTCAGGGGGGACTTTGCCTGAATATCTGGCCGAAACAATAGACGGCTGATCAGCCGGGTCTGATAACGGGCAGACTATCTTTAATCGTTTTATGGAATCTGAATATGAAAAACAATAACAGTACATTCCTGAAGTTAAACGCACTGGTCGCTGTGTTGCTCTCTGCATCAGCGGTGCAGGCCGCTCCGGTTTATGACCAGGATGGCAAGTCCCTTGAATTTAATGTCGAGGGTATGGCAGGTATTTTCTCTACCGATGAGAACTATAACGGTGTCGATGATGGCGGCAATCACTGGCAGGAAGGTTATCTGAAGGGGGACCTGGTGGGCCGCAAGGCGACTGGCAGCGGCTCCGTCTATGGCGGACTGGGTGTCATTGCGCTGGGCACCGGTGGTGACGGCGATGCTGGTGGTTATACCTCGGGTGATGAAAGTGAGCTGAAAATAGAAAACGCGTTTGTCGGCTGGCAAAGCAGTAATGGTGTTTTCGATCTGTCAGCCGGTCGTCAGCAGTTCATGCTGGGGGATGGTTTTATTATTGCCGGTGATGCGATCAGCCTCGGTGATATGGGGATTCCGGGTGTCGATGTTGACCGTGGTGGTGCTTACTATCTGGCGGGACAGAAAAGCTTCGACAAGACCGCGATCCTGAAAGTCGATCCCGAAGGCCCGGTGCGGGGTGATCTGTTCTGGTTGCAGTCAGATAATCCTTATCATCAGGATACAGAGCTGGGCGGAGTCAACCTTGAATGGGTTTATGAGGCTAAAGGCACACTGGGTCTGAGTTATCTATCGGTGCTGGATGTTGACCAGGGAGCCGGGTTTGGTATCTGGGATCAGCGTAAGGGGATGGATGTTGTCAGCCTGCGCGGGCAGGGCAGTATGGGGGTGGAAAACCTGTTTCTGTCATTTGAATATGTCAATGAGAGTGGCGGTGATACAGCAGTCAAAAATGATGCTAATGCCTGGTATGTCGAAGGCGGCTGGACGTTTACCGGTCTACCATGGTCACCAACCCTCAACTATCGTCATGCTAAGTTCTCCGGAGACGATGCATCGACCACCGATAACGAAGCCTTTGATCCCCTGTTTTTCGGCTTTACCCGTGGTTTTGGCACCTGGTTCCAGGGGGAAGTGGCATCTAACTATGCGGGTCCTGCCAACAGTGGCAACAGGGTGGATCGTGTCGAGTTGATGCTGCAACCGAGGGAAGATCTGACGGTTGGTCTGCAGTACTGGGACTTTGGTAAAGAGGCTGATGCAGCTGACACCGCCGGTAACGAAGTGGACCTCTATGCGCTCTGGTCGATCAACGATAACTTCATCTTCAGCCCGATGGTCGGTTACTACACCCCGGATGGCAGCAGCGTGATCGCCAATCAGGCCAATGATAATAGCAATCTCTACCTGCAGGCGGTGCTGATGTACTTTTACTAATTAAAAATCTTTACTAATCAACACCGTTGAACTGATGTCATTGTAAGGGAGGCCCTGCTCCTTCAGCCGCGATAAAAAGGTAGTTTCACGGTTACCTTCATGTCGCTTTCCACGGCCCGGTTTCCGGCGCCGTGGCTTTTTGCTGTTGAAACAGGTGGTTAATCAATTCCGATAAAAAAGTCACAGGCCGATCAGTGGAACACTATTTGATTGCTATAGTTACACAGATACGGTAAAAAAATTGATAGCCTGTATTTGAGTTGTTCAATTAAGCAGTAGCGAGTAATCAGTACTATGAAGAAGTCGACAGATTCCGTGTTACCTACCGACCCCCTTCATTCGGTGAAGGTCGCCCGCAATCGGCTTGTTCAGGAAGGCGAAGTTCCCAGTGGCGTCTTACGCAGTGAGATTGAAGATTCCTGGCAGCGAAGTGTCAATGCCGGTCTTAACTGTGAAGCTCCACTTGATCTGGAAAATCTCTCCAGAGACAGGATTGACACCCTGCAAGAGAAAAACAGGGGGCTGATCGAAGCGGCTCATCCTGAAATTAAACAGCTGGTTGACTATTTTAGTTCCGATGGCGGACTGGTGATGCTGACTGATGAATCGGCGACGATTCTCAAGATCAAGGGTGAAACCCGGCATCTGGATTCTGCCACCCGCTATGCACTTGCACCGGGGGCTAACTGGGGCGAAGAATTACGCGGCACCAATGGTCCGGGCACCGCTATTGTTAACCGCTCCCCCCTGATGATCCGGGGTAATGAGCATTTTCTCGATTCCATCGGCTACCTCTCCTGCTGCTCTGCGCCGATTACCGACCCTAAAGGTGAGTTGCTGGGAGTGCTGGATCTGACCTCACCCACCGATAATCGGGATCTTCCGCCCAATCTCAGTCTGGTGCAGCAGGCGGTGCGTTCTATCGAGAATCGCATGTTCAGCGGCCAGTTTCAGCAGCATATTGTTCTCAGTGTTCATAGCCGTCCGGAGTATCTGCGCTCCTCATGGCAGGGGATGTTGGCACTGGAGCTGGATGGCCATATTCAGGCGGCCAATGAACAGATCTGCCAACTGCTGAACCGTAAGCGGGAACAGCTGGTGGGGCGTAATCTTGAAGAGCTGTTTGGAGTGCGTCCTGAAGTACTGCTGACCGATCTGCACCGTAAAGGACGGGGGCAGTTACGAACCCGCGGCGGTGATTTCTACTGTGAACTGCTGCACTTTCCCAATAGCTTTCCGACAACTTATAAAGCTCCGCTCAAATCAAATCGCAGTAAGCCCGCTCCGGCTCCTTTGAATGCGCCTCCCCTGCAAGAACTGGCGGGACAGGATCCCCGCTTACAGAAAGGTGTGCGAATGGGCAGCCGGGCACTGTCCCACGAACTGCCGGTGCTGATTCAGGGGGAGACCGGTACCGGTAAAGAGGTGATGGCTAAATCACTGCATCTCGATAGTCGTCGTAATAGCGGGCCGTTTGTCGCGGTGAATTGTGCGTCGATACCTGAAGGGCTGATCGAATCGGAACTGTTTGGCTATCGGGAAGGAGCCTTCACTGGTTCCCGCAAAGGCGGGATGATCGGGCGGCTGGAACAGGCTCAGGGAGGAACCCTCTTTCTTGATGAGATCGGCGATATGCCGCTGGCATTGCAGGCCCGGTTGCTGCGGGTATTGCAGGAACGCACCATTGCGCCTTTGGGAGGTGGAGATGAGATCGCGCTGGATATCGCGGTGATCTGTGCCTCTCATCGGGATCTGAAAGCGCTGGTGGCTGAAGGTCTGTTCCGTGAAGATCTGTACTATCGCCTCAACGGTGTCTGTCTGCGTATTCCTGCATTCCGTGACCGTACCGATAAAGCGGATTTTATTCGCTACTTCCTGCAGCAACTGACACCGGATGGTCGCCAGATTGAGATTGCGTCTGAGCTGATGGAGCAGCTGTTAGCTTATCACTGGCCCGGTAATATACGTCAACTGGAAACTACACTGCGGGTGGCTATCGCCTTTATGGAACCGGATGAAGTGGAGATTAACAGCTGTCATATCAGTGATGATTTTCTCGAAGAGCTGAACAGTCAGGGACAATCTGCTGAGGGCAATATGTCGTTTAACCCGGTTGTTGGGACATTGAAAACCAGTGAACTCTTAACCATTCAGCAGGTTCTGGAACAGAACGAAGGCAATATTTCAGCAACAGCGACAGAGTTGGGCATCAGTCGTGCCACCCTGTACCGCAAACTGAAACAGCTGGAAGGCGCGTGAGGTGTAAACCCTATTCAAACCGCCACTCCTCGGAAAGTCCCGGAATCACTTGTGGTGCTGTGTAACTGAGGCTTTTATCAAAGCGAGCCATAAATATCTGCCAGATCTCTGCAACCGGGATGCTGTTTTCCATTCTATCAAGTAATTCCAGTGAATCGCCGGGGCTCAGTTGGCCGGTTTCTAATACCCGGTAATACCAGCCGGAGATCGCTTCGGACATGATCAGCGAGGCGATATGGGCGTTGCCATATTTCTGATTCACTTTCCAACAGGGACGACGGGGTTGCGATACCTGCACAATAGCTGTGCCCAAACGGAAGGTATCGCCGATATGGACTTCGTTATCGGTTAACCCGCAGGTGGAGATGTTTTCACCCATAGAGCCCGGGACAAAACTGTCGCTCAGATGGGGCAACGCTTGTTGAAACAATGCGTAATGTTCAGCCGGGTAGTGGTAGATCGCTTTTTCTGGCCCACCGTGAACACGTTTGTCCACTTGTATATCGCCATTGAGTCCCAGTCCGGTGATCTCATGACTGCCCTCCGACAACGTTTTAAAAATACCGGTTGGCGTATTGTCAGGACCGATAGTGTTTAGCTGGCCGATATAGATACCATCAACTGATACTGAGCGTGACTGCATGTTTCTGTCCTCTGTTGAGTCAGTGGAACAGTGTAGAGTGGCGTGACTGAAATCACCAGTTGGAGCGGCGGGCTAAAGTTGAATTTGTCTGAATAATTAAGGTGCCATTTGCTGAAAATAGGGTAACCTTATGAATGTGTTAATTATTTTTTGTAAGAGGGCATAACATGGATATGGATCTGAGTCTTTTGCAAACCCGGGTGATTGGTTGTCTGATTGAGAAAGAGAAAACCACGCCGGATCAGTATCCTCTCACGCTGAACTCCCTCACCTCTGCCTGTAATCAGAAAAGTAATCGAGACCCGGTGCTGGACCTGTCAGACACCGAGGTTCAGGAGGTGCTCGATGAACTGAACAGGAAACATCTGATTCGCGAGGAGAGCAGTTTTGGCAGCCGCGTCCCCAAGTATAAACACCGCTTTTGTAACACCGAATTTTCTGAGCTGAAGCTAAGCGAGCAAGAGCTGGCAATAGTCTGTACGCTGTTTCTGAGAGGTCCGCAGACGCCGGGTGAACTGCGCAGCCGGACTAACCGTTTGTGCAGTTTCAGTGATGTCCATGAGACCGAAGCGGTACTGCAGAAGATGAGCGAGCGGGAGGAATATCCGCTGGTGGTGCGTATGCCCCGGGAGCCGGGTAAGCGGGAATCCCGCTATGCGCACCTGTTCAGTGGTGAGGTCGAAGCGGCTGATCCGTCTGACTATGTACCAACGGCAAGCAGCCCGCGTGTCAGTCGTGAGACGATAGAGGCTCTGGAGGCGCGTATTGCTGAACTCGAGCGCACCGTAGCAGCGCTGCAGTTGAAACTGGCGGAATAGCCGCGACGGTTCAGAGCAGTAGTTTTTTGCCGGTTCGTTGCTGTGGGCCCTGTAACCTGGGGATACCACTAAAGCCGGAAGGTACTACTGTAATTCTGCCGCCCTGCTGTAAAAACTGGCTGGTCTGATGACGAATAGACTCGTGGGTTTCTTTGGCTGCAGGTGGTTTGGGTACGTTTCTCAGACGCAGGGCTTTCATTGCCTGTTCCTCTGTTTTGTGTTTCGGTGACAAAGCAGTATAGGAAAGATTTTTCAGATTGCTCAATTTATGAACAGTTTTTTATGTCTGTTTCCTCATGTCTGAGGTGACGCTTATCGGGGTGGGATGTTGGTCTGCTTCTCTCAGAGATCTTTTTCGCAAGAGCTAATCTGTATCAATGGTGATTGACGGAGTTGCAGACATAATTAGCAGACCTGATCCAGGTATATTCACTAATCAGAAGAGGTTTCGGGGATGAAATATCTGATCCTGCTGCTATCGATCTGCCTGCTGCCCGGTTACGCTTTTGCCGATCAGCTGAAACCCTTTACCAGTGATGGTTGCAGCGCGTTTCCTGATGGCACACTGGAAGAGAATACACTCTGGTTAGCCTGCTGTGAGGAGCATGACCGGGCGTACTGGCAAGGGGGCACATATCAGCAGCGTCTTGATGCTGATCAGCAGCTTAAACAGTGTGTTGCTGCACTGGGTAAGCCAAAAACTGCGCTGCTGATGCTGGTGGGTGTCAGGGTTGGAGGCTCTCCTGCTTTACCGACTGGATTTCGCTGGGGTTATGGCTGGTCTTATCCCAGAGGCTATGGCGAACTGACTGAGGAGGAGCGGCAACAGGTTAAGAAGATGACGCCGCCGTAGTTTACCATTCTGATAATGAGGAACCTTTCCTGCCGTTTTCAGCCTGATGCCTACTTATGTGGGGTTGACAGTTAAGAGTCAGAAAGGCATTTTTAATTAAACGTCTATTTAAGTATACGGATCTTGTAAATGCCTAAAGTAGGAATGCCTGAAATCAGGAAGCCTCAGTTGATTAACGCCACCATGCAAGCGATTGATTCTGTGGGTTTGCAAAAGGCCAGTGTGGTGATGATCAGCAGTTATGCGGGGGTTTCTCCTGCCATTATTAATCACTACTTTGGCGGAAAAAGTGGTCTGCTTGAAGCCACCATGCGGTCGATTCTTAAACAGCTGTCGGATGGCGTCAGGAGTCGTCTGCAGGAGGCGGGGCCTGATGATGTTATCGCGCGGATTCAGGCAATCGTTGGCGGTAATTTCTCACCGGATCAACTGGACAGTAAAGTGGTCAAGACCTGGCTGGCGTTCTGGTCGCAGTCGATGCATGACGACATGCTGTTTCGTCTTCAGCGGGTGAATGAGAAACGGCTGATCTCTCATCTGACGCTGGAATTGAAGAAGGTCTTGCCGCCAGAAAAAGCGACGTTTGTTGCTCAGGGAATTGCGGCGCTGATCGATGGTATCTGGTTGCGTGGGGCGCTCTCTCCCCAGGGGATTAATGCCGAACTGGCCCAGCGAATGATCACCGATTATCTGGAGCATCAGTTAAGCTGATTTCTGGTGATTCTTGCAGAGAAAAAAGACCCCGATTTTCGGGGGCTTTCTGTTTTACATCGACAGCGCTGAAGGGGGAGTGCTGTTTCTGTATGCTCTGAAGCGTAACTCACTCAAAGGTGCGGCTGATGCTCAGTACTGCCCTGGCATCGGCGGTATCACCCCAGTAATCTTTGTCAATATTGGTGTCTGTGACGGCGAGAGAGAGATCAAACCCAGCAACGCTCTTTGCCACAGATGCGCCCCAGTGAGAGTAAGAATCGTCATCCGCACCAGGTCCAAAATAAGCATTTACTTTGCTATCCAGCAGTTTAGTGTGAGACGCTTCAAGGGTCAGACTGAAATCTTCCGGCAGGCTAATGGTGTGGCTCAGATTGATGACCACTGAGTTGCCCATCTCACCAAAATAATCATCCGAGACAAGCACCTTAGCGGTGGTGTTTTCCTTGTATGTGATTGAACCGTACACTTCGCCATAATCCGATTCAGCACCGGCATCGTCAGCGCCCGGGTAGGTATAGTATGCGTAACCCACATCATAACCGAAATCATCATTGATGCTGCCAGCATATCCCGCATAGTAATCGATCTCGACTTCAGCACTGCTATAGGCATTTTCATCCAGGCCTGAAGCCCAGGCTCCGGCATAGAAACCGGCATCGTTAAACCAGTCAACGCTGCCCTGCAGGGTTGGGTCGCCATCGGTATTGCTGACACCGTTATAGACGTAATCGGACACCAGAGTGACGGTGGCGGAAACGTCGGCCTGTGCCTGCAGCGCAAAGGTTGCAGAGGAGGCGATTAGGCTGCTGAGTAGTAGTTTTTTAAACATGGTTAATCCCCGACTTTAGGATGGTTGTGTTCCCATATTCGTTATATTGCCGAATTTTGGGCTGAGTTTGGCCGCTGCCTGAGGTGTCAGGCAGTGGCTAAATAGGTTTTTAAACGATCAGTTTACGGTTTCAGTGGGACGACCAGGGTCAGATAGCCGCACTGGCGTTGGTTGACGAGAAGTGTTTCCCCAGCAATGCGTGGTAGAAATCTTTGTCAGAAAGTATGCCAACCAGGCTCTCTTTCTCATTCAGTAACACCGGATGTCCGGTGCGATAGCGAATCTCGATCGCCTGACGCATAGAGATATCCGGTGTTGCCATCACCAGGGTATCTTCCGGCAGTTGACTGATATTCTGACCTTCCTGCCAGTGATGCAGTGCTAGTGGTTTGCCCTGACGGCAGGCAGACACTACTTGACCGGAACTGTTGGTACTGACACAGGTGTTATCATTGCGGTTGAGCACCAGCATATCTTCCAGACGCTCTAACTCGGAGGTTTGGGTCATCAGTGAACGCCCCTTAAGGACATTGAGCGGGTTGGTATGCGCAACAAACTGTTCAACGTAATGGTTGACCGGATTCAGCACGATATCCTCTGGTCTGCCGTGCTGAATAATCTTTGCAGATTCCATAATGGCGATATTGGTGCCGATTTTCAGCGCTTCATCCAGGTCATGGCTGACAAACAGAATGGTCTTATTCAGCCGCTGTTGCAGCTCAATCAGTTCATCCTGCAGCTGACTGCGAATCAGTGGGTCCAGCGCAGAAAAGGGTTCATCCATCAGCAAGATATCACTGTCCATCGCGAAGGCTCTGGCTAAACCCACCCGTTGCTGCATACCGCCGGACAGTTCATGTGCATATTTATCACTCCACTCATGCAATCCAACCATCTCCAGCTTTTCCATCGCTTTCTCACGGCGTTCCTGTTTGCCCATGCCCTGCATCTCAAGACCAAAGGCAACGTTATCCAATACGGTCAGCCAGGGCATTAGCGCAAAGTTCTGAAAGACCATCGAGATACGGCGGGTGCGCATATGGCGCAGGGTTGTTTCGTCGCAGGAGCCGATATCGACCATCTGCTCTCCATCTCTGACCAGCAGTTCACCACGGCTGATCGGGTTTAATCCGTTTACAGCCCGCAGCAGGCTTGATTTCCCCGATCCGGACAGCCCCATCAGAACACAGATCTCTCCTTCGGCGACTTCAATACTGGCATCGTGTACGCCGACCACATTGCCGCCCAGGTCTATAATCTCCTGTCGGGTTTTACCCTGATCAAGCAGGTTGAGGCTGGCGCTGACCTTATCGCCGAAAACCACATCCAGATTGCGAATACTGATAGCAGACATGATTAGCTTTCCTCTTTTGAGCCCGGGTTTTTAAAGATACGATCAAGGATGATGGCGACCAGGACAATTGCCAGGCCTGCTTCAAACCCCTGAGAGATGTTAACGGTGTTGAGTGCACGTATGACCGGCTTACCCAAACCATCGGCGCCAACCAGTGCGGCGATGACCACCATGGAGAGTGATAGCATGATGCACTGGGTGATACCCGCCATAATACTGGGCATCGCAGCAGGCAACTCCACCTTAAACAACAGTTTTGATGGTGTAGCACCAAAGGCTTTACCGGCTTCGATCAGCTCTTCCGGTACTTTGCTGATGCCCAGATAAGTCAGACGGATCGGCGCTGCGATGGCAAAGATAATCGTTGAGATCAGTCCTGGGACTACCCCCAGACCAAACAACACCAGCGTTGGAATCAGATACACAAAGGTAGGAATGGTCTGCATCATATCCAGTATCGGCCGCATAAAGGTATAGAGTTTGGGCTTGTGTGCCGCCAGTATTCCGATGGGAACACCCATTACCACCGATAGCGTGGTGGCAGTAAGCACCAGCACAAAGGTTTCCAGCATCTCCTGCCAGTATCCCAGATTGAGGATCAGCAGCAGAGCGAGTACCACAAAAATCACCAGTGAAATACTGCGGTGCAGAGCCCAGGCGAGGGCTGCGGCCATTATCATCGGCACATAGGGGGGAAACCACTGAAAGATCTCTACAACTGAGAGAATTACCCATTCCAGAGAGACAGAGATAGCATCGAAAAAACCCGCTGCATTAAATGTCAGCCAGTCAACGAAAGCTTCCATCCAGCTACCCAGAGGGATTTTATGTTCTGTAATCCAGTTCATACAACGGCCTTTGTTACAGTTAGATCGCCAGTATTCAAAGCAGACAGGCGAATACGGGCGGTGGAAAACAACCGCGCAGGCAGATCGGGGATCAATGGTTAATCTGCCTGCGGTTGAACGATCGTGATAGACGAACCCTCAGCGAGGGAACGTATCAGCGTGTTAAAGTTCGAGATGGGCGCGAACAGCGGTCAGGCCATCTTTGCCGTCTAGTGTGGTCACACCTTGTAGCCAGTCGTTCAGTGTCTCCGGGTGAGCCTTTAACCAGGCACGGGCTGCCGCATCTGGCTTCATGCCATCATCCAGAATAGACCCCATGATCTGATTTTCCATCTCCAGTGTGAAGGAGAGGTTCTTCAGCAGGTGTCCGACATTCGGACACTCTTCAGTATAATTTTTGCGTACATTGGTATAGACATTGGCGCCGCCGTAGTTAGGGCCGAAGAAGTCGTCACCACCGGACAGATACTCCATCTCAATGTTGGCGTTCATCGGATGAGGTGCCCAGCCCAGGAAGACAACCCACTGTTCCCGTTTAGCTGCGCGGGATACCTGAGAGATCATTCCGGCTTCGCTTGATTCAACCAGTTTGAAGCCTTTCAGGCCAAAGGCATCATCATCAATCATACTTTGAATCAGGCGGTTGCCATCGTTACCTGGTTCAATGCCGTAGACCCGGCCTTTGAGTTTATCTTTAAATTTGGCGATGTCGGCAAAGCTTTTCAGGCCTGCGTCATAGGCGTATTTAGGTACTGCCAGCGTGTATTTTGCACCCTCAAGATTGGCCCGAACGGTTTCTACGCTGCCGGCTTCGCGATATTTAGCGATATCCGCTTCCATGGTGGGCATCCAGTTACCGAGGAAAACATCGATATCGGCATTGGCCAGAGAGGTATAGGTGACCGGCACAGAGAGCAGTTGGGTGGATGGTTTATAACCCAGACCAGAAACAAGCTCGCTGGTCACTGCGGTGGTTGCAGTAATATCGGTCCAGCCTACATCTGAGAAACGAACATTATCGCACTCTCCCGCAAATGCCCCCGAAGCAGAGAATCCCGCTGCCATAGCCAGCCCCAGTACGGTTGATAGACCCCTGCGAAGGGAAGATTTCCTGCTGATTTTTTTCCGTTGTGTCGTCATTGATAGATACCCTTTATTTAGTAATTTTATATGTGCTAACGGTTCTCTTATCCCATTATTGATTTCGAGCTGCACCGGGTTTCGGTACAGCCTGAGGCAGCTTGTCAGCCTGCCTGCCAGCGTTAAACCAGTTGTCTTTTTGCACACCCCAGTCGTTGCCGTGTTTGCCACTGCTCATCAATCCAGACTTCAGCACTGGCGTCAGCAAGAGGCTGTTTACCCAGAATCATGTCTGCTGCTTTTTCCGCCACCATAATCGTAGGGGCATTGAGATTGCCATTGGGAATGGTTGGGAAGACCGATGAATCGACCACCCGGAGCGCCGCAATCCCCCGCACCCGACACTTGCTGTCGAGCACTGCCATCGGATCGTCGTCCGCGCCCATCTTGCAGCTACAGGAGGGGTGATAGGCACTCTCAACGTTTTCCCGAACCCACTGATCAATCGCTTCATCGGAGGTTATTCGTGCCCCCGGTTGGATCTCATCGCCCCGGTAGCTATCCATGGCCGGTTGATGAAGTAGTTCACGGGTCAGGCGAATGGTATCGCGCCAGTCCTGCTTATCCTGTTCGGTACTGATGTAATTAAACAGAATAGCGGGTTTATCTTCAGGATCGGCAGATCTGATCCAGATACGGCCGCGACTTTCCGGTTTATTTGGACCGACATGCACCTGAAAACCATGGCCTTCAATCGCTTTACCACCGTCGTAGCGCATCGCCGCCGGGAGAAAGTGATACTGGATATTGGGCCATTTAAGGCCTGCTCTTGAGCGGATAAAGCCACAGGATTCAAAATGATTGGTGGCGCCAAGACCATCTTTGAAGAGCATCCAGCGGGTACCGATCAGGCCTTTACTGATCAGCCCCAGTTTACTGTTTAGTGTGATCGGTTGCTTACAGTGATACTGGAAGTACACTTCCAGATGGTCCTGAAGATTTTCACCGACACCGGGCAGGTGATGCACCACATTAACCCCGGCATCCCGCAAGACTTTTTCAGGGCCGATACCGGACAGTTGCAACAGCTGGGGAGACCCCACAGAACCGGCTGCCAGAATCACCTCTTTGCCCGCAGTCACTTCAGTGATCCGGCCATTTTTTTCAAACTCGATACCGATAGCGCGTTTGCCATCCAGAAGCACTTTGCGGCTCAGAACGCCGCTGATCAGTGTCAGGTTGCTACGTTTCATTGCATCACGCAGGTAGGCGTTTGAAGTGGATGCCCGCACGCCATTTTTGACGGTCATATGCATCGTGCCAAAGCCTTCCTGACGATAACCGTTGTAGTCCTCAGTGGTTGGATAACCGGCGTCTTTGCCGGCATCAATAAACGCCTGATAGAGTGGGTTGAGCTGCATGTCGTTGCCACCGCAGGTGGTCAGAGGTCCGCTATCCCCACGATACTGATCACCCCCTTTAGCCCAGCTTTCAGCCTTTTTGAAGTAGGGCAGACACTGCTGATAACCCCAGCCTTTGGCGCCGTGCTCCTCCCATTCATCAAAATCACAGGCGTGGCCGCGCACGTAAACCATACCGTTAATCGAGGAACCACCCCCAAGCACTTTACCCCGGGGACAGTGCATCGAACGGCCATCAAGATAGGGTTCCTTTTCCGTATGAAACTGCCAGGCGTATCGGGGGGTATTCATTGGATAGGAGAGGGCGGTGGGCATCTGGATAAAAATACTTTTATCGCTGCCGCCTGCTTCAAGCAGTAATACACTGCTGTTGCCATCCTCAGAGAGCCTGTTGGCCAGGACGCAACCGGCGGAGCCAGCACCAACAATGATGTAATCGTATCTGTTCTGATCTGTCATACTGCTACCGTTAAAAAACTGTTACTGATACGGACACTCAATATCGCCCAGTTCGACATAGACGCTTTTGACCTGGGTATAGTGATTTAGGGTTTCGATACCGTTTTCCCGGCCAATACCCGATTGCTTATAGCCGCCAACCGGCATTTCGGCGGGGGATGCGCCCCAGGTGTTGATCCAGCAGATGCCTGCCTGGAGGCGGGCTATCACCCGGTGAGCACGGGAGAAATCGGTCGAGAAAATGCCCGCGGCTAGTCCATAGCTGGTATCGTTGGCCCGCTGGATCACCTCATCTTCGTCGCTGAAACGCAGGATCGACATCACCGGTCCGAAGATTTCCTCTTTGACGTTAGGCATCTCATCAGTGCAATCGGCAAATACGGTTGGTTTTACAAAGCAGCCCTTGTCCAGACCGTTTTCCACTGCCTGCTCTCCACCACACACCAAACGGGCACCTGCTTTTTTAGCCGCATCAATGAAGCCGAGGACTTTTTCCATATGACTGGCAGAGATAAGTGCTCCGACCTGGGTCTTCAGGTCCGTTGGATCGCCAATAATCATTCGCTCGGTACGTTCAGCGACTCTGCGCACAAACTCATCGTAGATACTGTCGTGGACGAACACCCGGGTACCGTTGGTGCAAACCTCCCCCTGGGTATAGAAATTGGCCAGCATTGCGCCTGCAACCGCATTTTCAAGATTGGCATCCCCGAATACGATCAGCGGTGACTTACCACCCAGCTCCATGGTGACCTCTTTCAGGGAGCCAGCCGCATCGGCCATCACCTTCTTGCCGGTACCGCATTCGCCGGTGAAAGAGACTTTGGCGATCTCCGGGTGGCGGGAGAGTGCCTGACCAACGCGATAATCACCCTGTACGACATTAAATACGCCGTTGGGGAGACCCGCTTCGGTGAAGATCTCTGCCAGTTTAAGCACGCTCAGCGGGGTTTCCTCTGAGGGTTTGAAAATCATGCAGTTGCCGGCCGCCAGAGCCGGGCCCGATTTCCACATAGCGATCTGAATCGGATAGTTCCAGGCACCGATACCGGCGCAGATTCCCAGTGGTTCGCGGCGGCTATAGAAGAAGTTGGTGCCGCCCAGATCCTGTTGTTGTCCATGAATGGTTGCCGCCAGCCCGGCGTAGTATTCAATGACATCAGCGCCGGTGACGATATCGACGCAGTTGGCTTCCTGTAGTGGTTTACCGGTATCCAGTACTTCCAGCAGTGCCAGTTCATCATTCCGTTCGCGCAGCAGTGCGACCGCTCGCATCAGAATCCGGCCCCGTTCTGCGCCACTCATTGCAGACCAGACTTTGAAGCCCTCTTTGGCTGATGCAACAGCCAGGTCGACATCCGCCAGTGACGCCTGTTGCACCTCTGCCAGGGTCTCCCCGGTGGCAGGATTGATCGTAGTAAAGGTTTCACCGGAGGTGGCTTCCTGATAACGGCCATTGATATATAAAGCGGTTTGCATCGGTTTTTATCTCGTATCTTCGCTGCCAGAGATCTGCATCCGGCATCGCTATTGGTATTTCACTCATACTGGCAAAGTGACGTAAATAAACTTGGCCACTGAGAGACAATGAAGAGCCATCTGCCATGATGATTTTTATTAATTGATCGTTTAATTAAAAATAATACTGGCTACTTTATAGGCAAATGTCAAAAAAAGATCGGTGTCGTTTTTAGAATCTTAAAGGCTGGTGCCAGCGATTATAGAGAGTGTTTTTTTATATTTTTCTGTGTGTCTTATTATAACTGTCTGATTTACATCAATTAATTCAATATTTTTGTTCTGGTTGAAATTTATACATTTGTTTACTGTGGTGTCGTAAAAAGATATATTTCTGGCGTGAACGGGCAGTAAACATAACCGGTGAAATATCGGTCATGGCATTGAGTGTTGCTCTTGGCTCATCGGCCCCCGGTGTTTGTTAACTGGTTGTAGCTGCTGAATGGAAGCACAGAAGGGTGGGGCGAAAATGTCTGATACAGAAGGGTGATAATAGCCAGGTGCGTTTGGAAAGGGGCGTAGGGCAAGGGAAAGTAGGTAGAAAGGTAAAAAGGTTAAGTGAGCGGGTTGAAAAACGGCCAGAACTCAGCTGTGCTGTTTCTGGCGTGCCGCGCTGGGTGACATGCCAAAATAATCCTTATAACAGTTACTAAAGTGACTGGTACTGACAAAGCCACTGGCCAGAGCGACATTGGTGATGGTTTCATTGGTTTGCAGCAGCAGGCGTCGGGCATGGGTAATGCGCAGTTCCAGATAATAACGGGAAGGGCTGGTTTCCAGATGGGTCTGGAACAGCCGTTCCATCTGCCGTCGGGAGACACCAACGTGGGCGGTCAGCTCTTCCAGGGTTAAAGGCTCTTCAATATTGTTGTTCATCAGTTGCATCAGGGAACGAAGATTCTCAGGGTGGGTGGGATCGTCCCCGGCCTGTAACTTCATTTTACCGCCGCTTTCGGCAACCTGATCGCAACTGAGAATCTCGCGGATTGCCCGGACAATATCGCCGCCATACTGTTTTCGGATCAGGGTTAACATCATTTCCAGTGCGCTGACAGGGCCTGCGCAGGTGACACATCGCTCTGTGATGACCAGTGCGGTATCAGCCACTTCAACCCGGGGAAACTGCTCACGGATATACGCATGGTTATCCGGATGCGCAGCGCAGCGTTGTTGATCTAACAGACCTGCATGAGCAATAGCAACGCTGCCATTCCAGATACCGCCAAGGGTCAGACCGAGTTTATCGGCTGCTTTGAGTGTTTCAGTCAGTTGCGGATTTTCGTTCAGGTCGCAACGAAAACCACCGCAGACGATCAGAATATCGATGTTGCCGCGGTGCTCAATGGTGAAATGCTCAAGTGTGGTGTTGGTAGCGATCTCAATACCCAGATCACTCAGGACTTTGCGCGAATCCACGCCGAGAATAATGTGCTCAAACAGCGGCGCCGTGCGTACCAGATTGGTGGTGACCAGCGCATCGACTGCCGCGGTGAAAGCCATCATCGAAAAATGTTCCAGCAGCACAAACCCGACCTTGACCGGTTTGTCCGGTGCGACCCCAGCAGACAGATAACAACTGTTACTGCTGCGCATGGCTGAGCTGAAATCACGTTTTTTGCTGGTGTCGTGCATGTTTGAATCTCTGGTTATCGGGCTATACCGTTGAGCTGAGCGTGCGGGATTGTTTCAGTAGCAGGTTGATCCGTTGAACAATATCCCTGAAAAGTTAAGTGTACAACGTTGCCGCTATAAGTATCTGCTGTTATGTTCTCTGTCCCGTAAAATTATTGTCTGATGTTACCTCTGATTTTTTCAGTAGCCCAATGTCTTTATATGGTTTTATGAACTTTAATGACAGGGCTTGGGTTCTGTTTTTGTCGTAAGGAAAGATTAATTGAAGGACTATCGTCAGCAGTTCTGGCTGGGTGTCAGGGATCTGTTGCCACTGGTATCCGGGGCGGCCCCGTTTGGCATGATTGTTGGGGCAACCGGTATATCGCTGGGGATGAGCCCGGAGATGGTGATGGGGATGACGGCGCTGTTTTTTGCCGGATCTGCTCAGCTGGCTGCTTACTCTCTGATTCAGGATAACGCGCCATTTGTCATTATTCTGGCAACCGCTATGGTGATCAATCTGCGGTTTTCCATCTATAGTGCCACCTTTGCACCGTTGTTGGGGCCGTTGCCCAAACGGTATCGCTTTACCCTGGCCTATATGCTGTCGGATCAGACCTACGGACTCTGTTCAATGCCTGAGCAGATGCAAAAAAACACGGCAGAACGTATCTGGTATCTGGCCGGGGCGACCCTGGCTTTGTATGTCACCTGGATGATCTCGGTTCTGCTGGGTATTGTGCTGGGTGCCGGAATCCCGCCGGGCTGGTCACTTGAGTTCACCATCCCTCTGGCCTTTCTGGCGATGCTGGTGACTACCATTACCAGTCGGTTATTGTTTATGGTGGCGATTATTTCCGGTAGTTGTGCGGTGCTGTTCCAACAGTTACCTTTTAATACCGGATTTATTGTGGCGGTGGTGGCCGGTGTCTCTGCTGGTCTGCTGTTGCCCGGGTTGCTGAAGAAGGGGGCGTCCTCTGATGAGTGAGAATCTGCAGCTCTGGTTGCTGTTTTTTGCCGTCGGGCTGGGCACCTTTCTGATACGGCTGTCGTTTATTCAGTTGCATGGCAGCGCCGAAGCGCTGATCGCCCGTAGCAAGCATATTCTGATGTTACTGCCCCCGGCGATTCTGGCGGCGCTGTGTATTCCCGCAATCATCTTTACCCGGCCACTGACAGCATATCAGGTTGATTCTTTTCAGTTGCTGGCGGCCCTGGTGGCGATTCTGATCGCTAAGTTTAGCCGCAGTGTGTTCTGGCCGGTCATGGGCGGTATGCTGTGTCTCTGGGTATTGCGGTTTATCAGTGGTTAGACACGTTTGATCTGTCGGGCTGCAGGGAAGGAGTGTGCCACTTGCTGGCGGTCAGGTTTCTGTATGTATAAAGCCCAAAGCTTTCCTCACATCGTTAATCGGAGCTAGAGATAAGCTCTGTTGTAAGTGCTTTTCTCTCCTTTGATATATCTACAAATCCTCTTAGATGAACATGATAGCGAGTCATTTGTATTGTAAATGTTTGTATAAGAACTATTGATTTCTATTATGTCCTGGTGACGGTTAATCTGATTTCACAGCATCCAATAACTTGCTGATATCACCTTCAGACCAGCAAAAGCGTCTTAGGTCATACGTATAAAATTAAAAATAAGAGGATTTTAAATATGCAGATGCCACAAACTTTGTCGATCCCTAATGGTGAAAAGGTAAGGCCTACTTTCTCAAAAGAGGAACTGGGAGCCCGCCTGGCAAAACTGCGTCAGTATATGTCTGAACGTAATCTGGAGGCCGTGCTGTTTACGTCTTACCATAATATTAACTATTACAGCGATTTTGTTTATTGCCGTTTTGGGCGTGACTATGGGCTGGTTGTTACACAGGACTCCTATACCACCGTCACTGCGAATATTGATGGCGGTCAGCCGTATCGGCGCAACCAGTTAGGTGACAATGTTGTGTATACCGACTGGCAGAAAGACAACTTCTTCTATGCCCTGAAAAACCTCATAAAGGATGGCGCGAACATCGGCGTTGAATATGATCATATGCCGTTGCAGAACCTGGAAAAAATGAAAGCGGCTTTCCCTTCGTCAGATTTTTCCGATATCGGCGTGCCGACTATGAAGATGCGCATGATCAAGTCAGAGGAAGAGATCGCCGTGATTAAAAACGGTGCACGGGTTGCTGATATTGGTGGTGCTGCTATTCGTGAAGCGATTGCAGTCGGTGTTCCTGAATACGAAATTGCCCTGGCTGGCGTGCAGGCGATGGTGCGCGAGATCGCAGCCACTTATCCCCATGGCGAGCTGATGGATACCTGGGTCTGGTTCCAGTCCGGTATCAACACCGATGGTGCACATAATCCCGTTACCAGCCGCAAAGTGGAAGCGGGCGATATCCTCAGCCTGAACACTTTCCCTATGATCGCAGGTTACTACACTGCTTTGGAACGTACTTTGTTCAGCGAGTTTGCTTCAGATCGTCACCTGGAACTGTGGGAGATCAACTGTAAGGTGCATCGTCGCGGACTGGAACTGATTCGCCCAGGAGCCCGCTGCTGCGATATTGCTGCTGAACTGAATGAGATATTCCTGGAGCACGATGTCCTGCAGTATCGGACTTTTGGTTATGGCCACTCCTTCGGGACTCTGAGCCATTATTATGGTCGTGAAGCAGGTCTGGAGTTGAGGGAAGATATCGATACCGTCATTGAGCCGGGCATGGTGGTATCTATGGAGCCGATGCTGATGCTACCTGAAGGACTCGCGGGTGCCGGTGGTTACCGTGAACACGACATTCTTGTAGTCGGAGAAGACAGTGTTGAAAACATCACTAAGTTCCCGTTCGGTCCGGAACATAACATCGTTAAATCCTGATTTTTAGTGTAGTACTCGTCCGCTGTTTATCAATTCAGGTTCTGAATAAATGTTTTGAACCTTAAACTGATTTATTTGAGCATTGGTTATGTTAGACAGCGGGTCTTTCTAATAAGAATAAAAAGGACCTAAATATAAGGTCCAACGAGGGTTCTAAAATGATTATTACTAGTGGGCCAATGAAAGGAGTTAATCCTTATATTGTCTTTATTTCTATAGCCGTCGCTACAGCATTTACGCTATATACACTTATATCGCCTCAGCAGTCAGCAGCTCTGATTGATCAAACCCGTACTTTTATAACTTTGTCAGCAAATGCCTGGTATGTAGGGCTGACAGCTTTTTTCCTGGCATTCTGTACATGGCTAGCATTTAGTCGTCATGGGAAAATTCGTTTAGGAGACGATAATGAACGCCCGGAATTTGGCTATTTTGCCTGGTTTGCCATGTTATATGCTGCAGGGCAGGGGATTGGAATAATATTCTGGTCTATCGCGGAACCAATGTATCATTTCTCTAGTGGTACTCCTTTTGGTGAAGATATTGGTACAACCAGGGCGGCTGAAGATGCTATGAAGGTGGCTTTTTTCCACTGGGGACTAAACGCCTGGGCAATCTATTGTGTGGTTGGAGTATCTTTAGCATTTGTTTGCTACAGACTTAAAAAGCCGCTAAGCATTCGTTATACACTTTATCCTTTACTGGGTGAAAAGGTGAATGGTTGGATTGGTGTGGCTGTTGATGTCATTGCAGTATTTGCCACTTTATTTGGCATAGCAACTTCCTTGGGCTTGGGGGTGCAACAGATTAATGCGGGGCTGAGTGCAATCTGGGATATCCCCCAGAATATCAAAGTCCAGTTAGTTTTGATTGTTGTGATTAGTGCATGTGCTCTGGTCTCTGTTCTAACGGGTTTAAAGCGGGGAATAAAGTACCTGTCAGTTGCTAACATGTGGCTTACCTTTGTATTGCTGGCATTTTTTCTGTTGCTGGGACCTACCGTTTATATTGTTAAACTTCTGGTTAGTGCTTCTATAGATTACATGGTTAACCTTATCCCAATGAATGTTTATATTGAGCCTCAAACCCAGTCATGGGGAGATGCAGATGCAACATGGAAGAGTATGTGGCAAGGTTGGTGGAGTGTCTTCTACTGGGGATGGTGGATGTCTTGGGCCCCCTTTGTTGGAGTCTTCATCGCCAGGGTCTCACGCGGGCGTACGATCAGAGAGTTTATCTTCGGTGTTGTCGGGGTTTCTTCCTTATTATCATTTGTCTGGTTGGCGGCTTATGGCGGGACGGCGCTGAACATTGATCTGATTGGACCAGGAGGGATTGCGGACATAGTTAAGAATAATGTCGCTGATGCTCTGTACGCGACAATTGCCGCGATGGACGCAGGAACTATAGGGTACTTAGCGACTATTGGCGGAACGCTGTTGGTTTCTACCTACTTTATAACATCTTCTGATTCTGGAACTTTGGTGCTCACAACTATTATGAGTGAAGGGGAAGAACATCCGCTGAAACGCCACCGTCTTATCTGGGGGGTTATTCAGGGAGCAATGGCTGCGGTATTGTTGGTCACAGGAGGAAGCGCGGCACTGAGTACTTTGCAGACGGCTTCAATAACTGCAGCTCTACCTTTTTCATTGTTGATGGTGCTTATGTGTTTTGCACTTGCTAAAGGTGTAAGGGAAGAATCCCGATTGAAACAAGAATCATATAGTGTCGTAATGACTGAAAGAGGAGTTTAACGATGGTGAAACTGGCAGATCTCGACTGGAAAACTTATGAGTCACGTGTAGCTAATGGTGAAGCCGTTATTCTGCTTCCCATAGGCGCAATAGAGCAACATGGTCCTCATATGTCAATGAATCCTGATGTATTAATTCCTGAAGCTATTTCTTGCAGTGTTGCAGAGCAGCTTGTTAATGCACTGGTAGCACATCCAATCTCTTATGGTTACAAGTCTCAGGTGAAGTCAGGTGGAGGGAATTTTTTCCCAGGTACAACCTGTATCGATGGTAAGACGTTGATTGATATGATCAGGGATGTGGTCGTCGCATACGCTCGGCATGGTAACCGAAAGTTTGTACTGGTCAATGGTCATTATGAGAATTCGATGTTCATTGTCGAGGGTATTGATCTGGCACTTGAACGCCTTCGTCATGATGGTATTGATGCTAATGTGATGTTGTTGTCATATTGGGATTATGTAAATCAGGATACCATTGAGCAAGTTTTTCCTGATGGGTTTACTGGTTGGGATGTTGAGCATGGCGGCGTTTTAGAAACGTCGCTGATGCTGCATCTGCATCCTGAGCTGGTTAATATGGATAAAGTTATTGATCAGGCTCCTGCAACTTTTCCCCCATATGATATTTTTCCTTCAGATCGAGGCTGGGTTCCATCACATGGAACTCTTTCTTCAGCTCGTAAGGCAACAGCGGAAAGTGGCAAGCTACTCATGGATGTCTGTGTTAAGGGGATCTCCTCTAGTATCCAAATGCAATTTTCAGACTAACTGAATTTATGTTCCGGTTGTGAATATTAGTAATTTACCATCGGAACATTGCCTTTTTTCGCTTATCTTTCACTAAAGATAAGTATGCTGTGTCAATTATCGATGTTTTAACATTACTCCGTTTATTTTTTTTGGGTTTTAGGTTCTCGAGTGATTATGAAAAATTGGTTAATAACTACGATGGGTAGAGATAATCCTGAACTTCAATATAAGTTCGTTGAGACTATTGCTTTGATGGAAGGGGTTTTTCTTAATAGTCAAGAGACTATTGTCGCTGGGCATGTTTCAACGATGTACACTGTTCGTTTGCCAATGGCTTATGTATCGTATGCTCGTAAAATGTTTGAAGAGTATTCAGCTAAAGGTCTTGATATTATCGTTAATGATATCGATAGTGAGTACTCTAATTTTTCTGACTGTATGATTCTGAATATAAAGGGACGATATCGTTTTGGGCTTGATCATGATATTCGAAATATTCTAGAGAGTCATGGAGGAGTTGTTGAATACCTTAATCAATATCATTCGAGAAGTTTTTTGAATAGAGATACATCGTTTACTTCTAAAATCAGGATTCGATTGACACGGCCTATTGTTGAAATGAATTTAATAGTAGCAATTCAACGTTTATCACCCAACCTGAAGATTGAATTTTCTATAGACAGGATTAAAGGCTGTGTTAATTACTAGTTGTAATGCTGTTTCTACTTTATGGATTGTTTAGTTGTTTTTATGAAAGGGTTGCCGGTGTTTTTTGTTTTGGTGCTTGGTTGGTAGATTATTTCAATTTTGAAGGAATGGTGAAAGTGGTACCTGATAAGGTTGGTTTTGTTTTAGTCCTTGACGTAACGAGTCGAGTAACAAGGCAACTGCCGGCGTTGGATTTGCATTATCATAGTTTAAGCCAATAGTTACTTTGCCCAATTTTGGAAGCTCATTAAAGTTGTGTGCAGCACGAAAAAAATCAGGAATAGTATTCAAAACCAGTGCGCTAATGCCTAAGCCAGCTTTGATAGCAGACTGAATGCCTAAAAGGCTTGATGAGCAATACATAACCCGCCAGGGAATATTGGCTTTATTAAGTGCTGTGGTAATGTACTTACGATATATGCACCCCTCTGGATAGAGAACAAGAGGAATAGGTTGATCTTTATTAATTGAGAAACCGGGATTTGCTATCCATGAAAGGCTTTCAACTATGAAGTTGTCTTCTTCAAAATTGTGCTCTGGATATTCATCCATTGACATAACCAGATCATAAGTCCCTTTTTTATAGTCTTCCCGCAGGTTGATACTGAGGTCAGAAATAACATCTAGAGTAATGTTGGGATAAGACTGAGAAAATTTTGATAATAATACCGGGAGGAAGGATACTTCAAAATCGTTTGGGGTGCCTAAGCGTACCGAACCACTGACAGAAGGGGCTGCCAGCCTTGAAACAACAGTGTCATTCATCGCCAGAATTTTGCAGGCGTATTCATAAAGCAGGTGGCCCTCTTCTGTGAGCTTTAACCCGCCCGCCCGGTTGAAAAGCTGGATGTTCAGTAGCTCTTCGAGACGTTTTACCTGCAAGCTGATGGCGGGTTGGGATCGACCTAATATTTCACCCGCGTGAGTGAAACCACCCAGATCTTTGATGGTAACAAAAGTTCTCAGTAGATCCATCGGCAAGTTTTTCATTGTGTCAGGCCTAAGCTTGGTTGTTATACAGGAGGTGTTCTTAAAAAGAACTCTACGCCATAAGTCATAAGTAATGCAAATGCTGTTATTAAAACTATTGCTTCGACTTATGCTGGTGTGATTTTTAACATGGGAGATCTACGCACTGAACCTAGAAGAGCAGTGCTTACATTCTGGCTCTAAGCGTAAGAGATGCCGGGGTGCTGATATGGAGAATAAGAATAATGCTGAAGCATATTGATCATACCGATAGTACAGAAACAGTCCTGCCAGGAGCTTTCAGGTCTGTAGCGCAGGAAAACAAAAAAGAATTTAGTCACTTGTGGCGGGAAGCTAACAGAGCTTTTTTGCCTTTTGACGAGGTTGATACTCAGATACGAAGAGTCTGTTTTATTCTTCCAGAGCACTTTTCGATGTTGTCCTTTACTGCTGCTGTGGATGCTTTAGTGACTGCGAATCTGGTACACACTGGACCATTATTTAGTTTTGAAACCTATGCGGCAGGTGATGCAACGGTCAGAAGTGATCTGGGCATAGAGATCTCAACGGATGGCGGACTGAGTGATCTTAAATCATGTCGTCTGGATAAATATGATCTGATTGTTCTGTGTGGCGGATATCGCTGCTCAATGACTGAAAATCATCAGTTAAGCAACATATTAAGATCAGCGGCAAAGAACGACATTATTTTTGCGGGAATCTGGAACGGAGCTATTCCGCTGGCGTATGCAGGTTTGATGGATAACCTCAACTGTGCACTTCATCCTGATAATCATGCGTTTATGCGTGAGCGCTTTCAGAAAGTATCTGTCACTGGAAATATATTAGAGATCGAGTCACAGGTTGTGACCAGTGCAGGTCCGGCCAGTGCGCTGGAGATGATGTTGCAGTTGATTGGTCGCTTGAAAGGCCGGGCTATCATGCGGGCGATCCGGGAAATTCTCAGTTGTGATCAGGTCGTGGATCCGGGTAATACAAGACTCCTGAGTATCGAAGAAAATCCGGTCATGCCACAAAATCTGCTGGAGATTATTCAGTTGATGCGGGCTAACATTGACGATCCGTTAAGTATGGATGATCTGGTGGCGTGTTTAGGCATCTCGCGAAGGCAGATAGAACGGCTGTTTCAGAATTATTTGCAAACATCTCCGGGGCGTTACTATCTGGAGCTGCGCGTCACTTATGCCCGCAGATTATTGTTACAGAGCAACGCTTCAGTCACTGATGTTGCAATAGCCTCTGGTTTTGTAACATCAAGTCATTTCAGCAACTGCTTTAAAGATTATTTTGGTTTGTCACCCAGTCAGCTCAGGGAGCGCTTCAGAAAGAATCTAAGCTAATCCTGTTGCAGGTAAAGCGCCGCTTCCTGAACTTTTTCGGCCCCTGTCGTATTTGGACATACACCCGGCGTGTTCGAGCATAGGGCTGTTTATCAGACCCGCTACTATCAAACTCATGAAAAATGCTTCTGGCGTGTGGCTATTGCTGTGGTGTCAGAAGCAACCTTAATAACGATAACAGAGATGACTCGCCAGACCCGGTTTGGTGCGGAGGTACAGATGTTTAAGAAACAAGACCTGATCCAGGGATATGATGATGTATTGTGGAATGCGATCTGCAAAGAGGAGGTGCGTCAGGAAGAGCATATCGAACTGATCGCTTCTGAAAACTATACCAGTCCCCGGGTGATGCAGGCGCAAGGATCTGTACTGACCAATAAGTACGCTGAAGGCTATCCTGAAAAGCGTTACTACGGCGGTTGTGAATATGTGGATGTGGTTGAGCAACTGGCGCTGGATCGTGCTAAAGAGCTGTTTGGTGCTGTTTATGCCAACGTGCAGCCACACTCTGGTTCTCAGGCAAACGCGGCCGTTTACATGGCGCTGTGCGAGCCGGGTGATACCGTTCTGGGGATGAGTCTGGCCCATGGTGGTCACCTGACCCACGGTTCTCATGTGAACTTTTCCGGGAAGATCTACAACGCTGTTCAGTACGGTCTGAACGAAGCGACCGGCGAGATCGACTACGATCAGGTTGAAGCGCTGGCGGTTGAGCACAAGCCTAAAATGATCGTTGCAGGTTTCTCTGCTTACTCTCAGATTGTTGACTGGGCTCGCTTCCGCGAAATCGCTGATAAAGTTGGTGCTTATCTGTTTGTGGATATGGCTCACGTTGCTGGTCTGGTAGCTGCGGGTCTTTATCCGAATCCTGTGCCTTTCGCTGATGTTGTCACTACCACTACCCATAAAACTCTGCGTGGTCCCCGTGGTGGTCTGATTATCTCCCGCGATAACGAGCTGGAGAAGAAGCTTAACTCTGCTGTATTCCCAGGTGGTCAGGGTGGCCCGCTGATGCATGTGATCGCCGCTAAAGCGGTTGCCTTCAAAGAAGCACTGGAACCTGAATTCAAAGAATATCAGGCGCAGGTGGTAAAAAATGCCAATGCGATGGCTGAAGTGCTGGTTGAGCGTGGCTTCGAGATTGTTTCTGGCGGCACTAAAAACCACCTGTTCCTGCTGAGCCTGATCAAGCAGGGGCTGACCGGTAAAGATGCAGATGCTGCATTGGGTCGTGCCAATATCACGGTTAACAAGAATGCGGTACCGGGCGACCCTCAGTCACCGTTTGTTACTTCTGGTCTGCGTATCGGTTCTCCGGTTGTGACTACCCGTGGCTTTAAAGAAGAACAGTGTCGTACGCTGGCAGGCTGGATTGCTGATCTGCTGGATGTGCTGAATCAGCCAGAAGCGCTGGAAGCGAAGATCGTTGAAGTGCAGCAGCAGGTTAAAGCGCTGTGTGCTGACTTCCCGGTTTATAGCTGAGTCTTATAGTAAAGATGGTTTCGTCACCGGTCTGCAGATAAGCAGGTCGGTGTAGCAAAAACTTATTTAAACACCCGGCAGCCAGTTATCGATGGTTGCCCCTATTTTTGGAGCTGATGATATGCAGCAATATTCTGGTTTCGGACTGTTGAAACACAGTCTGAGTCATCACGAGAACTGGCAGCGTGTCTGGCGTAACCCTACGCCGAAGAAGAAGTACGATGTGATTATCATCGGTGGCGGCGGTCATGGTCTGGCTACTGCATACTATCTGGCGAAAGAACACGGTATCACCAACGTGGCTGTGCTGGAAAAGGGGCATCTGGCTGGTGGTAACATTGCTCGTAACACCACTATTGTGCGTTCAAACTACCTGTGGGACGAGTCCGCTGCTCTGTACGAGCATTCCATGAAACTGTGGGAAGGTCTGGCGCAGGAACTGAACTACAACGTTATGTTCTCCCAGCGCGGCGTATACCATACCTGTCACACATTGCAGGATATGCGTGCCAACGAACGTCTGGTTTCCGCCAACAGGTTGCAGGGTATTGACAACGAAATGGTTGATGCCGAACAGCTGCAGAAAGAGATTCCCTCCCTCGATTGCTCTAAGGGTGCCCGTTACCCGATTATGGGAGCGTCTGTGCAGCGTCGTGCCGGTAACGCCCGTCATGATGCCGTGGCCTGGGGATATGCCCGTGCAGCCGATGCGCTGGGTGTCGATCTGATTCAGAACTGCGAAGTAACTGATATGGAGATCAGTGACGGCAAGATTACGGGTGTCAAAACCAAGCAGTACGGTGTCCTCAAGGCTGACCGTGTGGGTTGCGTAGTGGCCGGTAACAGTGGTGTGCTGGCTAAGATGGCCGGTTTCCAACTGCCGGTTGAATCCCACCCGCTGCAGGCGCTGGTATCTGAACCGATCAAGCCTTTCCTTGATACGGTTGTGATGTCTAACCATGTGCACGGTTACATGAGCCAGTCAGATAAGGGTGACCTGGTGATTGGTGCCGGTATCGATGGCTGGGTTGGTTACGGCCAGCGTGGCTCTTACGGCATTATCGAACATACGCTTCAGGCGATTGTTGAGATGTTCCCGTGCACCAGCCGCGTGCGCATGAACCGTCAGTGGGGTGGTATTGTCGACGCCTGTCCTGATGCCAGTCCGATTATTTCCGATACGCCGGTGAAGAACCTGTTCTTCAACTGTGGCTGGGGTACGGGTGGATTTAAGGGGACTCCGGGCTCCGGTAACCTGTTCGCGCATACGCTGGCACATGGCAAACCTCATCCGATTGCGGAGCCTTTCTCTATACAGCGCTTCCATACCGGTGCACTGATCGATGAACACGGCGCTGCCGGTGTAGCACATTAACAGGGGCTAATTAACATGTTGCATATCTACTGCCCGCACTGTGCGGAATATCGCGAAGAAGAAGAGTTTCACTGCGCTGGTCAGGCGCATATAGCGCGTCCACTAGACCCGGAAGCCTGCTCCGATCAGGAGTGGGGCGAATATCTGTTTTTCCGGAAGAACCCTCGTGGTCTTCACCATGAACTGTGGGTACACGCAGCCGGTTGTCGTAAGTTCTTCAATATGACCCGCGACACCCAGACCTATGAAATTAAAGAAGTCTACAAGATCGGCGAGCAGCCATCTGTAGTGGCTGAGTAACAGGAGCGGAATAATGACACAACAGAACCGCCTCACCAGCGGAGGTCGAATTGACCGTTCCAAGCCGCTGACGTTTACCTATAACGGTAAGCAGTATCAAGGTTTTCAGGGCGACACGCTGGCATCTGCGATGCTGGCAAACGGCATCAACGTTGTTGCCCGAAGTTTTAAATACAGCCGTCCGCGGGGGATTGTCGCCTGTGGTGCAGAGGAACCGAATGCGGTGCTGCAGCTGGGCGCGACTGAAGCGACTCAGGTGCCTAACGTACGTGCCACTCAGCAAGAGTTGTTTGATGGCCTGGTATCGGCTTCGACCAATGGCTGGCCAAGTGTTGACACCGACGTCATGGGCCTGATGGGTAAAGTTGGTGGCAATATGATGCCACCGGGTTTCTATTACAAAACCTTTATGTTTCCACAGTCGATGTGGCATACCTACGAATCAGTGATTCGTAAGGCTGCAGGTCTCGGACGTGCACCTCGTGAAGGTGACCCGGATCGTTATGACTCCATTAATCAGCACTGTGATGTGATGATAGTGGGTGCGGGTCCTGCTGGTCTTGCGGCGGCGCTGACGGCTGCCCGTGGTGGTGCCCGTGTGATTATTGCCGACGAGCAGAATGAGTTCGGTGGTAGCCTGCTGAATGGCAAAGAGACACTGGATGGCAAGCCTGCTGCTGAGTGGGTACGCGCTGTCGTAGAAGAGCTGGGGACCTATGAAGATGTGCTGATGCTGCCGCGTTCAACCGTGAACGGCTATCACGATCATAACTTCCTCACGATTCATGAGCGTTGTACTGATCATCTGGCGGATATTGCGCCGGTCAATCAGGTGCGTCAGCGGATGCATCGGGTGCGTGCTAAGTGGGTTGTTCTGGCCACTGGCGCTCATGAACGTCCACTGGTTTACGCGAATAACGATGTGCCTGGCTGTATGGTGTCTGGTGCGGTTTCTGCTTACATCAATCGCTATGGTGTTGTACCGGGTAATGAACTGGTCGTAATGACCACCAACGACTATGGTTATCAGGCAGCGCTGGACTGGGCTGATGCGGGTCGTAAGGTCGTGGCTATCGTCGATACCCGTGAAGCAGCGGTCGGTGACCGTACCGAAGCAGCACGCAAGCGAGGCCTGAATATTATTTCCGGTTCTGCGGTGATTGAAGTGCAGGGCAGCAAACGGGTCACGGGTGTGTCTGTGGCGGCGATCAGTGCGTCCGGCTCTAAAGTGATCGGTTCTGTGACTAAGCTGAAAGCCGATACGGTTGCCTCTTCCGGTGGCTGGAGTCCGGTGATTCACCTGTCCTGTCATACCGGTAGTCGTCCGGTATGGAATGAAGAGATCGTTGGCTTCCTGCCAGGCGAGACGGTACAGAAGCAACTGACCGCCGGCGGTATCAACGGTCAGTATGAAACTGCCGCCGCTCTGCGAGAGGGTTTTGACGCCGGTCAGAAAGCGTTGGTTGAAGTGGGTCTGGCAGCCGCAGAAGTGGTTCTGCCGCAAGCGCAGATGCTTAAAGTGGCAGCGCCAATGAGCCTGTTCCATGTTCCGCATCTGAAGCCAACGTCTCAGGCACCGAAACAGTTTGTCGATTATCAGACCGATGTTACGGCTGCGGGTATCGAGATTGCATGTCGTGAAGGCTTTGAAGCGATTGAGCACGTCAAGCGTTATACCGCGATGGGTTTTGGTACTGATCAGGGTAAACTGGGTAATATCAATGGTATGGCAGTGGCAGCGAAAGCGCTGAACCAGTCTATTCCTGAGACCGGCACCACGGTTTTCCGTCCGAACTACACGCCGATTGCTTTTGGTGCTATTGCGGGCAGCCATAGCGGTGCTCTGTTTGAGCCGAAGCGTTTCACAGCGATGCACAAGTGGCATGTTGAGCACGGTGCAGAGTTTGAGGATGTCGGTCAGTGGAAACGTCCATGGTATTTCCCGAAAGCAGGGGAAACCATGCAACAGACGCTGAATCGTGAGTGTCTGGCGGTACGGAATTCTATCGGTATTCTGGATGCATCAACACTGGGTAAGATCGATATTCAGGGTAAAGATGCGCGTGAATTCCTGGGCCGGGTTTACACGAATGCCTGGGCCAAGCTGGCGGTAGGTAAGTGTCGTTATGGTCTGATGTGTGGCGAAGACGGCATGGTATTTGATGATGGTGTTACCGCCTGTCTGGGCGAGAACCACTTCGTCATGACTACCACGACCGGTGGTGCAGCACATGTGTATGAGTGGCTGGAAATCTACCATCAGACTGAGTGGCCGGAACTGGAAGTGTATTTCAATACGGTAACCGATCACTGGTCGACAGCGACGATTACCGGGCCGAACAGCCGTAAGCTGCTGGCTGAGCTGACCGATTATGATGTCAGCAACGAAAACTTTAAATACATGGACTGGAAACAGATCACTGTGGCTGGTGTACCTGCCCGGGTGTTCCGTATCTCCTTTACCGGCGAACTGTCGTTTGAGATTAACGTTCAGGCGAACTACGGTATGCATGTCTGGGAAAAACTGCATGAAGCGGGTGAAAAATATGGCCTGACGCCATACGGTACTGAAACCATGCATATTCTGCGGGCTGAAAAAGGTTTCATTATCGCCGGTCAGGACACCGATGGTTCGGTACATCCTTACGACCTGGGTATGGGCTGGTGTGTATCTAACCAGAAACCGTTCAGTTACATTGGTAAGCGTGGTATGAACCGGAGTGACTGTACCCGTGAAAACCGTAAGCAGATGGTCGGTCTGAAAACTAAAGATCCTAAGCAGGTGATTCCGGAAGGTTCTCAGGCGGTACTTGATCCGAAGGCGCCGGTTCCGATGCCTTTAGAAGGTCATGTGACCTCCAGTTACTGGAGTGAAAACCTGGGCCACTCGATTGCGATGGGCTTTATTAAAGGCGGCCTGGATAAGATGGGTGAAACCGTTTACTACCCACAGGCTGATGGCACTGTGATTGAAGCTGAAATTTGCAGCCCGATCTTCTTTGATCCGAAAGGGGAGCGTCAAAATGTCTGATCTGAATGTAATGACTCCTGAAGAGAGCGCAGCCACTAAAGCGGCAGTAATGAATCAGGTTCCCGGCCCTGAGATTCAGGGCCAGTCTCCGCTGCACCATGCGGACCTGGAAAGCCTGGCACAGAAAGGCCCTAAAACTGGTGGCGTACATCTGCGTGAACTAAAGCTGCTGGGCCATCTGACCCTGCGTTGTAATGCAGAAAATGCCGAGCAACTGGCAGCCGTTGAGCGTGTATTGGGTGTTGCCTTGCCGCTTCAGCCTCTGACTTCTGCTGAGAACGGTGCTTACTCCATTCGCTGGATGTCACCGGATGAGTGGTTGATTCTGGTGCCAGGGATGGAAACCTTTGATATTGAAACGAAGTTCCGCGACGAGATGCCGGGCCACTATTCACTGGTAAACAGTAGTGGTGGATCGACCGTTCTGGAACTGTCCGGTGCAAATGTGCTTGAAGTGCTGAAAAAGTCTACGCCGGTGGATCTGCATCCTAAGGCGTTCCCGGTTGGGAAAGTGGTTTCGACTTTGTTTGCTAAGAGCGGGGCGGTCATTCGCCGCTCTGGTGAGCAGCGCTATGAGTTGGTTATCCGTCGTTCGTTTGCGGACTATATCTGGCTCTGGTTGCAGGATGCCAGCCGTGAGTACGGCCTGGTGATCGAAGCCTGATTATACTGAACCAGATGCCAGCCCTGACCGGGGCTGGCTTTATCCGTTTGCTTCTGTTGAGTTTGTGACGGCTAGCCGCAATTCAATGCAGCAGATAAGAGCAGGAGTCCTCAAATGACAGATACAACAAAACCAAAGCACTGGATCTTTACTGCCAGCTGTCCAAGCATGCTGGGTACCGTTGATGTGGTCACCCGCTATATGGCTGAAGCGGGTAACTATGTGGATGAGATCCACTCATTTGATGATCGGGTCTCTAAACGCTTTTTTATCCGTATTGAGTTTCAGCCAATCAAGGACGGGTTTAGCGAGGAAAAATTTAACGCCGAGTTTGCGCCCAGAGCTGCAGAGTTTGGCATGGAGTGGGATCTGACTAAGCCGGATCACCGTCCCCGCGTGGCGATTCTGGTGTCTAAGTACGATCACTGTCTCAACGATCTGCTGTACCGCTATCGCACCGGTCAGTTGAATATTGAAGTACCGGTGATTATCTCCAATCATCCTGATCTGGAGCATCTGGCTGAGTGGCATGGTATCCCTTACCACCATCTGCCGATCTCCCCGGAGACCAAACCCTACCAGGAAGCAGAGATCGTTAAGCTGCTGGAACAGTACGATATCGAGTTGGTTGTGCTGGCTCGTTACATGCAGGTTCTGTCCCCGTGGATGTGCGATCAGTTGAATGGTAAAGCGATCAATATTCACCATTCCCTGTTGCCGGGCTTTAAGGGTGCGAGACCTTATCATCAGGCCTGGGAGAAAGGGGTTAAGATGGTTGGTGCCACTGCTCACTACGTCAATAATGATCTGGACGAAGGTCCGATTATTACCCAGGGGATCCAGACCGTCGATCATGCATTTTATCCAGAGGATCTGATCTCCAAAGGGCAGGATGTTGAGCGGGTCACCCTGTTTAACGCGATCCGTTATCACATTGAGAAGCGGGTATTTCTCAATGGCGGACGTACCATTGTGTTTTCCAGCTGATAAAGTTCCCCTTTCTATCGCTGATTTACGCAGCACAAATTGTTGTGTTGCGTATCTTTTTCGAGGGCAGTTAGGATTATCTCTTCCAGAGAGGTATGTAGTGTGTGGCTCATCCTGACTGGCCTCTTTTTCTTACTTTTTTCAGTCGATAAGCCTGCAAAAACGATATTAATCGTTTTAAGAAAATTTCAGGTCGTTAACTGACATACAACTACACTTATATAAGCTGATAATCGACTTTTACTATCAATTTCTGCGCTCAGAATGCGCGGTGGAGACTCTATGTCTATCTCTGTTTTTGATCTTTTTAAAATAGGCGTCGGTCCGTCCAGTTCCCATACCGTTGGTCCGATGGTTGCAGCAGCAAATTTTGCTGACCATCTGGCACAGCATAATCTGGCTCAGGCGGTTGTGCAGATCCGGGTTGATCTGTATGGCTCTCTGAGCGCCACAGGCGTGGGACACGGAACAGATAACTCAGTTATTGTCGGCCTGATGGGGGAGAGACCCCATAGCATTGACCCACAGATGATTCTGCCTGCGGTTGCCGCAGTAAAAGAGAGCAACACCCTCAATCTGTTGGGGCAGTTCCCGATCAGCTTTATCTGGCAGCGGGATATGAATCTGCTGGAGGAGAACCTTCCCTACCATCCGAACGCAATGCGTCTGAGTGCATTCGACGCCGATGATAATCTGCTGTATGACAATGTGTATTATTCCATCGGTGGTGGGTTTGTCATCGATGAAAGTGAAGCAACTGCAGATGCTCATGTGGTCCCCCAGGTTGAGCTGCCCTATGAGTTTAATAATGCCGTCGAACTGCTGACGTTGTGTCAGGAGAACAAGTTCACTGTCAGTCAGTTGATGATGGAAAACGAAAAGGTCTGGCGCAGCGAGAAAGAGGTTCGCGATGGACTGATGGATATCTGGGCGGCGATGAAAGAGTGCATCGCTAACGGTCTTCATAGTGAAGGGATACTGCCTGGGGGCTTGCACGTCAAACGGCGGGCGATGGGGCTGCACAAGTCGCTGATCCGTTCGACTAAACCCAATATTATCTCCTCCACACTGGGAGCGATGGATTGGGTGAACCTGTATGCACTGGCTGTGAATGAAGAAAATGCTGCCGGTGGGCGGATGGTTACGGCACCGACTAACGGCGCGGCAGGTATTATTCCCGCGGTATTGATGTATTACACCGAGTTCACCCCGAATGCGACCGAGGAAAACGTTGTCGATTTCCTGCTGGCGGCGGCGGCAATTGGCGCCCTGTGTAAGAAAAACGCTTCAATTTCCGGCGCAGAAGTGGGCTGTCAGGGAGAGGTCGGCTCTGCCTGTGCCATGGCGGCGGCAGGTCTTTGTGAAGTATTGGGGGGCACCCCTGAACAGGTAGAAAATGCTGCAGAGATCGGTCTGGAACACAATCTGGGTCTGACCTGTGACCCGGTGGGTGGACTGGTGCAGGTGCCCTGTATTGAACGCAACGCTATTGGTGCCATGAAAGCGATCAATGCCACTCAGATGGCGCTGCGCGGCGATGGTAAACACTTTATCTCGCTGGACAAAGTGATCAGAACCATGCGCGACACCGGTATGGATATGCAGGATAAATATAAGGAAACCTCCCGCGGCGGTTTGGCGGTAAACGCAATCGAGTGTTAAGGGTATTGATAGTTAATGCACTATAATCTCTTTATTACACGTCTGTTTTTTTGAAAGACAGGGTTCAGATATACGCCATTTATCACTAAAATGGCGTTTTTGAATCCCTGGCGGGCCGATTGAGGTATAGTCGGATTCAAGAGATCAGATTGAAGAAATCAGATTCTAGAGACTAACTAACACTCCCTATGCAGTTCCGTAAGGAATGCTGCGTGATTACAGGTTTGCTTATGACGAATGAGATTAACGGTGGGCGTCCGCGAAGCATTGGATTCCTGCTGTTAAATAATTTCACTATGATCTCTCTGGCAGCGGCGGTTGAAGCCCTGCGGATGGCCAATCAGCTTAGTGGTGAAGAGCTGTACGTCTGGTACACAATCACTATCGATGGTCAGCCCGTGAGTGCCAGCGACGGGATTACCATCACTCCTGATGCCGGTTTTGATAACTGTCCCGGGCTGGATACCGTGATCGTTGCCGGTGGTCTGAATGTCACTAAAGTTTACAACCGTATCCATATCAACTGGTTGCAGGAAAGAGAGCGCAAAGGGTGTAAAATCGGGGCGATCTGCACCGGCGCATACCTGTTAGCCGCAGCAGGCCTGCTGGATGGGTATGAGTGCAGTACCCACTGGGAGTATCTCGCTGCGCTTCAAGAAGCATTTCCACGTGTGAAGTGTTCCAGCCGGCTGTTCAGTTTTGATCGCAATCGAATGACCTGCACCGGTGGCACCGTGCCTCTGGATATGATGCTCAATATGATTAAGCTGGAGCATGGTTATCAGCTCTCAACGGCGATATCAGAGATGTTTATCTGTGATCGCATTCGTGATGAAAGTGATCAGCAGAAGATTCCGTTGCGCCATGTGTTGGGGACAACCCAGCCAAAATTACTGGAAATAGTGGCGCTGATGGAGGCCAATATTGAAGAGGTGATCGAGATGGATGAGTTGGCGCATTATGTCAACCTGTCCCGTCGCCAGATGGAGCGACTGTTCCAGAAATATCTCGACTGTTCTCCTTCCCGTTATTACCTGCGTCTGCGTTTGCTCAGAGCACGGCAGTTGCTCAAACAGACCTCGATGTCGATTATTGATATCGCTGCGGCCTGTGGATTTGTCTCTAGTCCCCATTTTAGTAAGTGTTATCGCGAACAGATGGGGATTCCGCCCCGGGATGAGCGTACCCTGGCGGTTCAGGGGGATGATGAAGAGCTGTTCGAGGCGGCCGCTATCAAGTCTGCTCAGTTCACCAGGTTACCATCTGAGGCAAAAGAGTTTGTTTCCAGAGATACCCTTTCCGAAGCGAAAACGGAGTCAACTTTTGGTTCGGTTCATCTGAAAGGAAAGCGGGATAAATAGGGCGCAGGCTGCCGATTTTCCAGGCTTCAACCGGTATTGCCAGATACCCGATGGGTATTTCAGATGCAACTGGCGATTGCAGGGAATGCTCTGATTTCAGCCCTGTCTTTGACGCTGCAAGCAATAGCGAAAACCCGATTATTCCCCCTCATGCCCGGCTACAGAATTTCCCCATTAATGTTCTGTCTGTGTTATAAGACACTGAGCGTCTGATTAAGTGTGGTTTAATCCCGAACTGCGATAAAACGCAGTAGCGATGCAGGTAAAGGGAAGAAATGTCCACGTTCGTTCGCCAGGCCTGAAGTGCCAGAGTTGTAACCTATTGATTTCGACCTTTAACCCTGTATTGTTAGGCGTTTAAGGTGTTATTAAAACAGCTTCGGCGGGTAATATTTTCGATTCATCGTGGATGGTAATATAGATGTTTCGCTATTTTGGTTTTGGATCCAACATGAACATGACTTCGTTGCGGGCGAAGGGTGTTGAGCCTTTGGCATCCAGACGAGCGGTTTTACGGGGTTGGCGACTGCGTTTTAATGTACAACATTTCTTTCGTCATGAAGGGGGGGTTGGCAACATCGAACGTTCCGGCAATCCGGATGACAGGGTGTTGGGTGTACTGTATGACTGCCCGGACGAGGCGCTTACCTCGCTGGATGCCATGGAAGCTTACGGCCATGGTTATGACCGTATCACTGTTGAGGTAGAGGATGATGGTGGTACTCAGGCATCAGCTTTCGCCTATGTCGGGATGCCAGAGTTTATCAATGATGCCTGCCTGCCAACCCAACGCTATCTTAACCTGTTGATCGAAGGGGCTCGATCCGCTGGGTTAGCATCAGAATTTGTATCTTACCTGACAGAGCACCCGGTTCATCAGCCAGATGAATACCCGCGGTTCAAACCGCCGGCAGGCGACTACCCCCGATTCAACGCGACGACACTGGCGAATCAGCCGTTGTATACCGCACTGTACGGGGCTGTTTTTGATATGTCTGAAGCCCGGCCGTTACATGATTACCTGAAGGTTTTTTTTGGTGGAAGGGATATGACTCTGTACCACATTAAACGACTGGATAGCAGTGACGGTAATGAGTCGCTGGAAGATATCCGTCAGGGGCGTATCAGTGATGCCCAATGGCGCTACCTTAACAGCTATCTCAATGAGTATGCCCGAGAGTACCGTTACGTCGGTCGTTTCGACTACGGCTCAAACCCTGCGACAGCTCAAACGACAACACCAACGACAATACTGAGTAAGGAATAGAGTAATGAATCAGTTTCCAGAGGTACTTGCACATGGCGCCATTGAAGAGGTATTTCCGGATATCTTTTTCGTCCGCGGCGCGATGGAAACCGTTCTTCAGGGGATGGATTGGCAATTCAGCCGCAATATGACCGTGGTGCGTGATGGCGACCGCCTGATCATCATTAACAGTGTTCGTCTGAGCGATGAGAGCCTCGCTGAGCTTGATCAGCTGGGGCGTGTTACTGATGTGGTCAGGCTGGGCTGCTTGCATGGCCGGGATGATCAGTTCTATGTTGACCGCTATCATGCTGATTACTGGACACTGCCCGGGGTTGAGCAGGCAGATGGCTTGCAAGCGACACATACACTGACAGAGGATGGTACGTTACCAATTTCGGATGCCTCTCTGTTCCTGTTCCGGACTACTCAGATACCGGAAGCGATACTGCGTATTGATCGCGCAGGTGGGATTCTGATTGCCTGTGATGCATTACAAAACTGGCTGGCGCCGGATGAGTATTTTTCTGATGCTTCACGGGAGCTGATGCAGACGATGGAGTTCTTTACCCCTGCTAATCTGGGCCCGGTTTGGCTTCAGGCTGCTGCACCTGAGGGAGATGATTTTGCACGCCTGAAAACATTGCCATTCAGGCATGCTCTGTGTGGTCATGGCGATCCACTGCGTGAGACCGCTTATGAGGATTATCACGCCACCTTCCAGCGTATCTTCGGTGTCTGACCGGCGGTTAGGAGAATCTGTGTGAAGGAGCCGTTGCCACAACTGCCTGGCTATCAGCCTGAGGCGATAATATGCCGTGCGGATGGGCGTGTTGTTTATCGCGCACGTAGTGCGGTGGATGGCGCGGTGGTGGCCGTTGAGACTCTGGATGCGGAGTTTCCAGATCGTCAGCAGGTGGCTGAAATTCGTCGTGAAGGTGAGATCGCGCAACGATTAGCTGATGTTGCTGGTGTGCGTAAAGTGTATGCCGTGATCTCCCATGGCAGTGGCAATCTGGCGCTTGTGTGCGAACCGTTTGAGCAGTCTCTCAGATCTCACCTTGCCCTCAGGGGGGGCGGTGGTTTGCCGCTGGCCGAATGTCTCGAAATCGCTCTGAGTCTTGCTCACACTCTCGGTGGTATTCATAGCCGGGATATTGTTCATAAAGCGTTGACGCCTGGGAACGTGTTGTTTAATCCGCTCAACGGAGCGACAGGGCTGGCTGGCTTCGGTATCGCTTCTGAGCTGGATCAGGAGCGACAGGCTTTGCAAATGTCGCGTCAGTTAGAGGGGCCGTTACCCTATATCTCTCCGGAACAGACCGGGCGCATGAATCGCGACCTGGATTACCGTTCCGATTATTACTCTCTGGGGGTGCTGCTGTTTGAGCTGCTTACCGGACAGCAACCCTTTCAGGCTGATAACGTACTGGAGTGGGTGCACAGTCATATCAGCCAAATCCCCCCGGCACCTCACGAAATAGATCCTGAGGTGCCTGAGGCTGTCTCAGCCATCATCCTGAAACTGTTATCCAAAAGTCCCGAGGCGCGTTATCAGAGTGCCGGGGGACTGATTTATGATCTGAGTTATTGCGCTGATCGACTGGCTGCAGGGCAGTTGATCGACCCCTTTGAGCTGGGGCAAAAAGAGGTTGTACAGAAGTTTCTGGTGCCGCAAAAACTCTATGGCCGTGAAGCAGAATTAGGGCAACTATTCGATCTGTTTGAAACCGTTGTCACTGGAGGGAATGTCTTCTGCCTGGTTAAAGGGTATTCCGGTGTTGGTAAATCGTCATTGGTGAATGAGATTGATCAGCCACTTGTGCGTGAACGGGGTTTCTTTGTTCAGGGTAAGTTTGAACAGTTTCAACATGGTGAAGCTTATACGGCGCTTGCCGCCACATTCCGTGGTCTGGTGCAGCAGATCCTGACAGAGCCCGAGGAAAAACTTGCCCGGTGGCGGGAAGATTTACTGGCTGCTCTGGCTTCACACGCAGCGTTAGTGATTGATCTGGTACCTGAGCTGGAACTGATTGTCGGGCCACAACCGGCGGTGGCCGAGCTTCCTCCCGCCGAGGCGCGCAACCGTTTGCAAAGGGCGTTGATCGCATTTCTCCGGGTGTTCGCCAGCGATGGGCACCCGGTGGTGTTATTTCTCGATGACCTGCAATGGAGTGACGTACCTACCTTAGAACTCATGCGCCGTCTGGTGACCTCCAGAGAGCTGAGTCACTTATTGCTGATTGGGGCTTATCGGGATCACGAAGTTGGTGTGAGTCATCCTTTGCGACTATTGCTTGAGGATCTGGGTGGCCGGGAGAATATCCATCAGCTTCATCTCGGCCAGCTGGATCGCAACTCTGTAAGACATATGGTCTCTGATGCGTTGTGCAGCAATGTGGAACAAACCCGACCACTGAGTGACATGCTCTATGATAAGGCTCAGGGAAATCCCTTTTTTACCACTGAACTGTTGCGTCAGTTGCATAAAGAGGGCGCTATCGTCGCCGATCAGATTAGCGGACGGTGGAGCTGGGATTTAGATGCAGCTCGCTGGTCTGGTGTGAGTAACGATGTGGTCGAGTTTATGGTGGACAATCTGCGACGCTTTACACCGCAGACGCAGCAGGTCCTCCAGTTAGCGGCCTGTATTGGCGGGACGTTTGACCTGCTGACCCTTGCAGCCATTTATGAAGCTTCAGTTGATGCAACGGCTATGGCGCTGTTGCCGGCACTCAAACAACATACTGTGCAGCCGCTCAACAGTGATTACCGTCTTGTGGGGGATGTTTCGGCAACTGACTCTGAGGCCCCGGTGACTGTTAATCCCGTTTATCGGTTCCAGCATGACCGTGTGCAGCAGGCTGCATATGCATTAATCGACTTGTCGTTGCGGCCGGTTGTTCATCTTTCGGTAGGGCGTTTGATGTTACAGCATGCCGATAACCAGGTGCCCGATGACAGACTGATCGATATTGTTGCGCATCTCAATGAAGGCCGGCAGTTGATAACCTCTGCTGATGAACAGCGGTCGCTGGCTGAGCTTAATCTGCGCGCAGGCATTCGTGCCAAACAGGCGTCTGCCTATGAGGTGGCGCTCGGATATCTTCAGATCAGTGCCGAATTTTTACCTGCCGACCCCTGGCAGAGTGTGCCATCACTGATGCAGGCATTGGCAGAGGAAACCCAGCAATGTGCTTATCTGACCGGGCGGGTTGAAGAGGCAGATGAATGGATTGAAGTGATGCTGGAAAACGCTCAATCCGATCTGGAACGCAGTCATATTCTTGCGATCCGCACCCGGCAATATGCAACCCTCGGGCGGATGGAAGACTCCATTCTTTCAGCCATTCAGGGGTTGGCTATTCTGGGTGTTGAGTTCATTCAACATCCCGGAGTGGAGGATGTCGCCCGGGAACGGCAACGGGTTACAGAGAATTTAGGTGGCCGGGCTATTGCTGAGCTGGTTAACGCTCAGCCGGTTGATAACCCTGCTACGCTCACCGCTATGAGACTGCTGATGGAGACCTTTGCTGCGGCATTTCTGTCGGGCAGTGGCAATCTGTTTCCCTATCTGGTGACAAAAGCGGTCAATCTCTCGTTGAGTCATGGTAATTGTCCGGAAACCGCTTTCGCCTATGCCGCCTATGGGATGCTGTTGTGTGGTGAATATGATGAGCCCGAAGAGGGGTTCCAGTATGCCAGTGCGGGTTTGGCGATTAATGAAAAACTGGATGATCTGGCGCTGCGGGCGCGGGTTATCTATGTCTATGCGATGTTTGTCTATCACTGGAGTAAGCCCTGGTCAGGGCTGACCTCTTTGTTTCGAAAGGGGATTGAAGCGGGTTATCAGTCCGGCGATCTGCTTTATCTTGCCTACAGTGCTCAGGATTGTGTCATCTGGGATCCCTCTATGGATCTGGAAACCGCTTACCGGTTGCACAGTGATAATATGGAGATCGTGCGTGAATGCGCCTATCAGGATTCGCTGGATTCCGGCACTTTGTTCTTACAGTTACAACGTAATCTATTGGGACTGACGGATGCTCCCTGTTCGTTAAGTGATGATCAGTTTGACGAAGCGCTCTGCCTGGAGGGGATGCGTCAGCGTCAGTTCATGACCGGAATTGCCAACTACCATATTTACAGTGCAGAGATCTGCTTTCTTTACGGTGCATATGAGCGTGCCCTTGAGCATGTCAGGGCTCAGGATGTGTTGATAAAGTCGGCGATGTCACTGCCTCAACTGGTGCGTTTTTACATCACTTCGTTTCTGACACTGTCAACGCTGTATCCCGATATGGAGGTGGAACAGCAGGCAGAAACCCGTGCCCGGCTTGAGCGAGACCTGGCGCGCATGAAACGCTGGGCCGACAGTTGCGAGACTAACTTTCGTCATCTGCAGCTGCTGATGGACGCAGAATTGCAACGGCTGGACGGTCAGCATGAGGCCGCTCTGGAGGGTTACGATATCGCCATCGACGCAGCGCGTGAGAGTGGTTTTCTACGGGATGAAGCCACCGCCTGTGAGCGGGCTGCGCGTCATCTTCTGACTATCGGTCGGCGACGCTCAGCGGAAGGCTATCTGCGCGCGGCACACCGGATATATGATCGCTGGGGCGCCCATCGTAAAGTGGCTCTGCTGGAACAGGAGTTTGCGGTATTGCGTGAGCTATCGCCGCTGGCGGGTACGCCCTATGGTACTGATGCGGTTGGTGATCTGGATCTCGCCTCGGTGATGAAAGCCTCCCGGGCGATTTCAGAAGAGATCATCCTCGACCGGCTGTTGAAAAAAACCATGACGATTCTGCTGGAAAATGCCGGAGGACAATGGGGTTGCTTAGTGGTTAAACGCGAAGCAGGGCTGGTTGTCGAGGCGGGTACTTTCCCCGAATCCGGCTTATCAGCAGATGATCTGCCGGGGCGTTCGCTGGTGCAGAGCTCTCAGGGAGCGCCGGTTTTCCTGCCGGTGACGCTGATCAGTGAAGTGCTGCACAGCGGTGAGGCTGTGGTGCTCCGGGATGCTGCCTCAGAGGGCGCCTTTGTACAGGACCCCTATGTTCTTGAGGTTCAGCCTGCCTCTGTACTCTGTGTGCCCCTCCTGCGTGAGCGTTTCGCTGGCGTTTTATATATAGAGAATAACCTTGCCAGTGGTGTATTTACCTCGGGGAGAGTGGAAGTTATTCGCCTTTTGGCGGCTCAGGCATCGGTTGCCATCGAGAACGCGCGTCTGTACGAGCAGATTCAGGAATACTCCCGGACACTGGAGGAGAAGGTCATTGAGCGGACCGCCAGCCTGGAGCAACTCAATCTTGAACTACGGGGGCTTGCGGATTGTGATGGCCTGACGGGGGTTGCTAACCGTCGCCGAGGGGATGCCTATCTGCTTGAAGTCTGGCGACGACTGCGGCGGGAAAAGAAACCGCTGTCGGTGATTATGCTGGACGTTGACCACTTCAAGGCATTTAACGATAGCTATGGCCATCAGGCGGGTGATGATTGTCTGATTGCGGTGGCTGCAAAGGTGAGGGAAACGTTATTTCGTCCGGCCGATCTGATTGCCCGATACGGGGGAGAAGAGTTTATGATTATACTGCCGGATACCGATGCTGAAGGTGCGGCTACAGTCGGCGAAACTGTCCGCCAGGCGGTGCAGGATATGGCGATTGTACATGAGCATTCCTCTGCCGGCACCGTGGTTACCGTAAGTGTTGGAACTGCAACGATTGTGCCGGAAGCGATGGATGGTACTGAACCGCTGCTGCGTGAAGCGGATATTGCTCTGTATCGCGCCAAGCGAATGGGACGTAATCAGGTGCATGCCGCCGCTGAATATCTGACTATGAACTAGCCCCAGACTGTCCTGACGCGCGAATCGCCCTTAGACTCCCCCTTAAAAGGAGTCCTGCATTATCAGATCCGGTTAAATCTTCCTGTTTGAAGCAAAGGTTCGCGGGTATCAGGGGGGAGAAAACTTGCAGCCGCCGGGGTTATCAATTATAACTCTGAATCCAGTTAAAATGCTTTATATTCAAGGTTTAGGGATATGCCTGCTGCCACAGGCTGTACTGATCGTGGACAAGGATGCTGTCTGCTCTCCCGGCTATCTCTGGCTGCGGTGAGGTTTTTACTCATAGTCTTCCTGCCACTGGGGCTTCTGTAATCTGGCGCAGTCATTGTTGTCCTCTCCTCCCTGTATTGTATGGGGCAGGGAGCTGTTGCGCCTGGATGACAGATGATATGTCAGACGGCAGGTTGTAATCGCCTGAACCGATAATTGATAAATGTGAGAAACAGAATAACGCTGGATAACGGTTTTGAATGTTATCCGTTTTGATTAGCAAGGACGAACACGACTAACAGGGAGACGTAACATGTCTGATTTATCGCTCTATCCATCCAGTCCAGGTAATATACCTGAAGATCTGACCCGCGCAACCGCCAGCTATAAACGCCAGGCCTGGTTAGCCATGGTTGGGCTCACGGTCTTTATGCTGTTTTATCTGGCGTTAGCCGCATGTTTTGGCTGGATTGCCTATAGCAACATTGTAAAAATTCAGGCAGGTCATTCGGATCTGTTTAATCTGCTGTTTGCCGGCATCGCATCTCTGCTGAGCCTGTTCATGATCAAGTCTTTATTCTCAGTGCGAAAGTCTGACCGTATTGATGGTATAGAGGTCACCGCCCAGGAAGAGCCGAAACTTTTCGACTTTTTGCATACCCTCGCCGATGAGATAGGGGCCCCGAGACCTCACCGGGTTTTTATCACGCCGGATGTCAATGCCGCTGTGTTCTATGATCTGTCACTGATCAATATGATCTTCCCTTCGAAGAAGAATCTGATTATCGGTTTAGGTCTGGTCAACGTGCTCAATCTGGGTGAGCTTAAGGCGGTGCTGGCGCATGAGTTTGGTCACTTTGCGCAAGGCTCGATGATGGTGGGCCGCTGGGTATATATCGCGCAGCAAATTATCGCCCATATGGTGTCTACCCGTGACTGGCTTGACTCTGTCGTACGGTTTATCTCACGTATTGATCTGCGTATCGCCTGGGTAGGCTGGATCCTGGGGTTAGTGATATGGTCGATCCGTTCACTGATGGATACCTTGTTCCGGCTGGTGATTATTGCTGAACGGGCATTGAGCCGGGAGATGGAGTTTAACGCTGATCTGGTCGCCGTCTCAGTCACCGGCAGTGATGCCCTGGTCAATGCTTTACATAAGTTGCAGTCCGCCGATAATGCCTGGCAGACAACTCTTGGTGTTGCCAATGTTGAGGCTGGTAAAGGCAAGTTTATCAGCGATCTGTTCAGTGCCCAGAAAAAAGCGGTGAGTGTTATTGGTGAGGTGCTCAATGACGCGAGCTATGGCGTAGTGCCACAGCCGGATGGCGATGATGTCAGTCAACACCGGGTGTTTTCTGAGGATATGGCCCGGCCACCGCAAATGTGGTCGACACACCCGGCGAACAGGGATCGTGAAGACAACGCAAAGCATATCTATATCGCTGCGAATATTGATCGGCGATCTTCCTGGCAGGTCTTTTCTGATCCGGCCGGGCTGCGTCAGAAAGTTAGCCTGAATTTTTATAATGCAGAGAAAATTGCGGAAATGGAGCCGATTGCTGCTGAAGATGCCGTTGTTGACCGCTTTAGCAAGCGTTCCTTTGCATCCAAATATAGGGGTACCTACCTGAGTCGTAGCCCGGTGCGTCATTTCGCTAGTATCGATGAGATGCTGCATGCAGCTGATTTGAAGGGCTCTGCAGCTGAGTCAATTGCATCACTCTACCCTGAATCGCTGGCACAGCAGCTGGACCTGGCGAGGAGTCTGGATCTGGAAAGTTATACCCTGAAAGGGCTAGCGTCCGGACAACTTAAACCCTCCGGCGGCGTTATCCGTCATCGGGGTAATGAGCTGAAGAAAAACGATATTCCCGTTGCGCTGCAGCAGGTTCATGCCGAGCGGGCAGCGGTAGCGGAACATTTAAAGGTACATGATGCCCGCTGTCGTGCTGCTCATCTGCAGGGTGCCAGAGAGTGTGGACAGGGGTGGGAAAACTATTTGCAGTCCCTGATTCGATTGCTTCATTGTAGCGAACACCTGCATGCCAACATTGAAAATGAGATCGCACTCCTGGTTAACACCTGGGAAGTGATCACCGCCGATGGCAAAGTGGGTCATTTTGAGAAGCGGCGTATACTTAAAGTGTGCAACGCTGTACAGAATGAGATGCGGCAAATCTCCGCTGTTGCGGCAAAAATTGTGCTGCCAGAGCCAATCGTGGAAGCAACGGGCTTTGAAAACTGGTCAGAGCGATTTCCTGAGTTTGATATCGCCGACGTTAACAAAAAGAACTGGGTCGAATGGTGTGAAGCGGCTTCGACACTGATGAACAATCTGCTGTATACCTTCAGTGAAATCAAGTCTGCGACACTTGAAGAGTTGGTTGCAAGTGAAGAGAAAATTGCTCAGCATCTGTTGCAAAACAAGGCTCTTGAGGTCGCGCCGCATGCCGGCAGTTGTCCGGCTGAATACCCGGTTTTACTGCCGGGTGACGAGCATGAGTTGCAACAGAAACTCGATCTATGGAACCGCTTTCAACTGGCTCATGGAATGGTTCCCTCGACACTGCGTTTTATTATCGCTTTCGCCATCGTAGCGGGCACGCTTTATAGTGGTTTTTTTGGGTTGTAACTCTCCATCAAAAAGGAGCCAGAAGATAATAAGGGGGAGCGTCATCATCAGTAAGATGATGCCCCTCTTTGACCCGTATACTGTTTGGAGTCTCTGTTTTACCTGTTTCGTGATTGCCAGTATCTTGTTTGAGAAGTGCGTCTGTATTTTCAGTTGAAGCGCTATCTACTGACGTGGTGGAGCCTTCCGGAGCATGTTTATAGCGGGTTTAGCATCGATAGCCCCTTACTTTCCTTTCTCAGTTGGGAGGTCGATTACAGAACAAAATCACCACCCATCGTCGCTTTTAGTAGTGTGTAAGTCGTTTCCAGCCCCGTTTCATTTTTCTGAATAACTACACTGGCTTTAATGATGAAAAGGTCTGATGTGGATCTTTTTGCCTGCAGGCCTGTGGGTTCACCGGGTGCTGCTAAACTCTGATTCAGAAGGATACCAACAATGAATGCAGCTGATCTGCACAATGATGCCATCGTTATTGATGGTCTGATCTGCGCCAAATGGGAGCGCGCCCTGTTTGAAGATATGGCGAAAGGTGGCCTGACTGCCGCTAACTGCACCGTGGCTTTCTGGGAGAACTTTGAAGGAACGGTTCGTAATATCGTTGAGATGAATGAACTGATCGAAGAGAGCAGTGATCTGCTGGTCAAAGTGCGCACCACGGAAGATATCAGACGCGCCAAGCGTGAAGGTAAGACTGGCGTCATGATGGGTTTCCAGAATGCCAATCCGTTTGAAGATCAGATCGGCTACGTTAAGGTCTTTAAAGACCTGGGCGTGGGCATTGTGCAGATGTGTTACAACACTCAGAACCTGGTGGGTACCGGTTGCTACGAGCGCGATGGCGGTTTATCGGGTTTTGGTCGTGAGATTGTTGCTGAGATGAATAAGCATGGTCTGCTATGTGATCTGTCTCACGTTGGCCCGAACACCGCGAAAGAGGTGATTGATGAGTCTAAGCAGCGTGTTTGTTACTCCCACTGTCTGCCATCCGGTTTGAAAGAGCATCCGCGTAACCGTAGCGACGAAGAGCTGAAATATATCGCCGATAAAGGCGGCTTTGTTGGCGTTACTATGTTTACGCCATTCCTCAAAGCGGGGGTGAATGCCACTATCGAAGACTACGTCGAAGCGATCCGTTACATCTATAACATCGTTGGTGAAGATGCCATCGGCATCGGTACCGATTTCACTCAGGGTCATGGCCATGACTTCTTTGAGTACCTTACACACGACAAAGGCTATGCCCGTCGTCTGACCCGTTTTGGCGAGATCATCAATCCAAAGGGTATTCGTACAGTGGGTGAGTTCCCGAATCTGACCGAAGCGCTGCTGAAGGATGGTTTCTCTGAAACCCAGGTGCGCAAGATTATGGGTGAGAACTGGATGACATTGTTGAAGGATGTCTGGGGTTCTTAAAGCTACTACGCTTTACAAAGTAAATATAATTTTTAGTACAAAACATAAAGAATTTTGAGGTAGAGACGATGGGTGTACATGCGCCAGAAATGCCAATTGAAGTAGATGATGAAACCGGAGTATGGACAACTGACGCGCTGCCGATGCTGTATGTTCCGCGCCATTTCTTTGTCAATAACCACATGGGGATTGAAGAGGAGATTGGAGCAGAGCGTTATGCCGATATTCTCTACAAGGCAGGTTATAAATCTGCTCATTACTGGTGTGAAAAGGAAGCTGCTGAGCATGGGATCTCCGGGAAAGATGTCTGGGATCACTATATGAAGCGTCTGTCTCAGCGCGGCTGGGGTTTCTTCATTACTGAAGAGCTGGATATCGAAGCGGGCACTGCTAAGGTACGGCTGGAAAATTCAGCTTTTGTTTACCAGTACGGCAAAGTTAACCGCAAAGTTGATTACATGTTTACCGGCTGGTTTGCGGGTGCCCTGGATCAGATAGCTGAGAGCCTTGGCTATTCGGTACGGACCAAAGCGGTCCAGACACAGTGTGCTGCAGAGGACGGCTGTGACGTCGGTTACTTTGAAGTAACTCCACTGTAAAAAGTTAAATAATAAATTTAATACCGGCAGAGATGGTTGCTAAAAGGATAAGAGCTTTAAGCAGCCACTCCCACTTAAAATATATCGGGGTGAGATATCATGTCCCAGTTTGATGTTCTGTTTGAGCCACTAAAGATTAACAATCTGACAATTCGTAACCGTGTTGTCAGTACCGCTCACGCCGAGGTGTATGCCACCGATGGCGGTATGACTACTGATCGCTATGTAAAATACTATGAGGAAAAAGCCAAGGGTGGCTGTGGCCTCTGTATTTGTGGTGGTTCCAGTGTAGTTTCCATCGACAGTCCACAAAGCTGGTGGAGTTCTGTAAATCTGTCCACCGACCGGATTATTCCACACTTCCAGAATCTGGCCGATGCGGTGCATAAGCACGGCGGCAAGATCATGATTCAGATCACCCATATGGGACGTCGCTCCCGCTGGGATGGTGAAAACTGGCCGAACCTGATGTCTCCGTCCGGTATTCGTGAGCCTGTGCATCGTGCCACCTGTAAAGTGATTGAAGAGGAAGAGATCTGGCGCGTTATCGGTGATTTCGCTCAGGCTGCACGTCGGGCGAAAGAGGGTGGTCTGGACGGCGTTGAACTGTCTGCAGTACACCAACACCTGATTGATCAGTTCTGGTCTCCCCGGGTGAATAAGCGCACCGATAAGTGGGGCGGAACCTTCGAAAACCGTATGCGTTTCGGTATGGAAGTACTGAAAGCAGTCCGTGCTGAAGTAGGGCGTGACTTTGTTGTCGGTATGCGGATTACCGGTGATGAGTTCCACCCGGACGGTTTGAATCATGACGATATGAAGCAGATCGCCGCTTACTATGATGCCACCGGCGAGCTGGATTTCTTCGGCGTAGTTGGTTCCGGTTGTGATACTCACAACACTCTGGCAAACGTTATCCCGAATATGAGTTATCCACCGGAGCCATTCCTGCATCTGGCGGCGGGTATTAAAGAGGTTGTTTCTGTTCCGGTTATTCATGCTCAGAACATCAAGGACCCGAATCAGGCTAAGCGTATTATTGAAGCCGGCTATGTCGATTTTGTCGGCATGACCCGGGCACATATTGCTGATCCGCATATTATTGCCAAAATTAAAAATGATCAGGTGGATCAGATCCGTCAGTGCGTTGGCGCGAACTACTGTATCGATCGTCAGTATCAGGGTCTGGACGTGCTTTGTATCCAGAATGCCGCGACCTCCCGCGAGTATATGGGACTGCCGCATATTATCGAGAAAACCACCGGTCAGGTGCGTAAAGTCGTAGTTATTGGTGGTGGCCCTGGTGGTCTGGAAGCGGCACGTGTGGCAGCTGAACGCGGCCATAATGTTGTGCTGGTTGAAAAAGCTGACGAGCTGGGTGGTCAGATTACCCTGGCAGCGAAAGCGCCACAGCGTGATCAGATTGCTGGTATTACCCGTTGGCTGGTCATGGAGCTGGAGCGTCTGGGTGTTGATATTCGTCTGGGCACTGAAGCTAACGAGGAGTTAGTGCGCGAGCTGAAGCCTGATGTTTGTGTGATCGCTACCGGCGGACGTCCGTTTATCGATCAGAACCCTGAATGGGGTGCTGAAGAGGGTCTGGTGGTTTCTAGCTGGGATATCCTCAGCGGTAAGGTTGAGCCGGGTAAAAACGTGCTGATCTATGACACCATCTGTGAATTCTCAGGGTTATCAGCAGCGGATTATCTGGCAGCGAAAGGCTCGCTGGTTGAGATCGTCACCGACGATATCAAGCCCGGTGTGGGGATCGGCGGCACAACCTTCCCAACCTATTACCGCTCTCTGTATGAGAAAGAGGTGATTATGACCTCTGACTTCCTGCTGGAAAAAGTCTATCGCGAAGGTGACAGTCTGGTAGCAGTGCTGGAAAACGAGTACACCGGTCAGCGTGAAGAGCGGGTAGTGGATCAGGTGGTTGTTGAAAACGGCACCCGTCCTAATGAGGAGCTGTATTACGCACTGAAAGCTGAGTCACGTAACAACGGTCAGATCGACAACGAGGCGTTGTTTGATATCAAACCGCAGCCAGTCCTGAGTGAGTCTGGTGATGGCATGATTCTGTGGCGTCTGGGTGACTGTGTATCTCAGCGTAATGTACATGCGGCTATGTACGACGCGTTGCGTCTCTGCAAGGACCTGTAACGCGACTGCGCTTGGCAGGGGAGTGTAAATGTTGCCGGGGAGTATCGCTGTTTCGCTCCTCCGGCAGCAGTTACGGGCGCTCTTCGGGCTAATCGAGGCGTATTGTTTTCGCCTGGCCCTGGCTGCTCCCTGCATGCGCTTATAACGTGTTTGGTCAGTGCAACACCTGAGAAATATTAAGCACGGTGATACCGGGCTGGTAAGAATAACAGGGCTGACGTAACAGCCCGATAGCTGTTTTTTGTTGGGGTACCCTATGAGTTTTGAGTGGTTACATCCTTTACTGATTGCGACAGCGTTGGTGCTGGCGGTGATCGGTGCTGTGCGCCGGGTGAATCTGTGGCGTGCCGGTAAACCGGATCGGATCAATCTGATCGCGGGTCTCATGGCGATGCCCGGACGTTATCTGCATGACCTGCATGATATCGTCGAGCGCGACAAATATATGTCCAAAACCCACGCTGCGACTGGCGGTGGTTTTGTGCTCTCCGCATTATTAATCATCCTGGTTCATCTGCTGGGCTTCGACAACCAGATTCTGGCCTGGGCGCTGCTGGCAGCACTGGCTCTGATGTTTGTCGGCGCGCTGTTTGTATTTAAGCGTCGCCTACATCCCCCCAGCCGGATCTCAAAAGGTCCGTGGATGCGTTTGCCCAAAAGTTTGCTGGCGTTTGCTGGCGCATTCTTTGTGCTGACACTGCCGGCTGCCGGTGTACTGCCTGACGGTAGTGGCGGCGTGCTGTTGACCGTGATACTGACTGCGCTGATTATCTGGGGTATGGGTGAGCTGTTCTTCGGGATGACCTGGGGTGGTCCGATGAAGCACGCCTTTGCTGGCGCGCTGCATCTGGCGTTCCATCGCCGTCAGGAGCGCTTTGGTGGCGGTCGTTCGACCGGCCTGAAGCCGGTTGATCTGACTCTGGCTAAAGAGATTGGTGGTGTGCTGGGCGTGGCGAAGCCAACCGACTTTAAATGGAACCAGCTGCTGGGATTTGATGCCTGCGTTCAGTGTGGTAAGTGTGAAGCGATGTGCCCTGCATTTGCGGCCGGTCAGCCTCTGAATCCAAAGAAACTGATTCAGGATATGGTGGTGGGTCTTGCCGGCGGAACGGATGCTAACTATGCCGGTAGCCCTTACCCGGGTAAAGAGGTCGGTAATGCCAAGGGCGGTCCTGATCATATTATTACCGATGGCCTGATCGATCCTGAAACCCTCTGGTCCTGTACCACCTGTCGTGCCTGCGTCGAAGAGTGTCCGATGATGATCGAGCATGTGGACGCCATCGTCGATATGCGCCGCTACCTGACTATGGAAAGAGGTAAAACGCCTAACAAGGGTGCAGAGGTACTGGATAACATTATCGCCACCGATAATCCTAACGGTTATGCGCCGGCCAGTCGTACTAACTGGGCTGCGGATCAGAACCTGCCGTTGATGCGCGATGTGAAACAAGCCGAGGTATTGTTCTGGGTTTCTGATGGTGCGTTTGATATGCGTAGCCAGCGCATCCTGCGCGCTTTCGTCAAACTGCTGAAAGCGGCTAATGTTGACTTTGCGGTATTGGGTGATGAAGAGCTGGACAGTGGTGATGTTGCCCGTCGTCTGGGTGATGATGCCACTTTCCAGAGTCTGGCGAAGCGTAATCTTGAGGTATTGTCACAGTATACATTCAGTAAGATCGTTACCACCGATCCCCATGCGTATCACTGTCTGCGAAATGAATACAGTGACTTTGGTTCAGATGCCCTGGATGGAGTGGAGGTGCTGCACCATACAACCTTCCTGAATCAGCTGGTTCAACTGGGCCGTCTGAAACTGAATAACTTTAGTGGCGCAAAAGTAACCTATCACGACCCGTGCTACCTGGGACGTTATAATGGTGAATATGAAGCGCCCCGTGAGCTGTTGCGCTCCATGGGTATCGAGATCGCTGAGATGGAACGTTCCGGCTTCCGTTCCCGCTGCTGCGGTGGCGGAGGGGGGGCTCCGATTACCGATATTCCGGGCGAACGCCGTATCGCGGATATGCGGATGGAAGATGCCAGCAGCACCGGTGCTGAGCTGGTAGCTGTTGGCTGCCAGCAGTGTACTGCGATGCTCGAGGGTGTTGTTGAGCCCCGCCCTGAGGTGAAAGATATTGCCGAGATTCTGATGGATCAGCTTGTCGATCCATCGGCTGAAAATTCACGTCAGGATCGACTGGCTGAGGAGGTGCACTGATGAGCGCTCATAATTCACAGGATCTGTTGCGCCGGGATCCCCGTGCTGAGTGGATCGCCCGTAACCGTTTACACCCTCTGCATGGCTCTGTTGTCAGTGCTGATATGGGTGAGGTGCGCGGGCCGACAGGGTTGCTGCGTAAAAACCCCCATAAGGTTGGCTTTATTGGTCCCAATGGTATTAAGCGTATCGATCGCTTAAAAGGCAATGCAGCGGGTGCCGGAAAAGGCCGCCGCAGCAGTGCTGCACAGGATATTCAGCTGCCGTTGCACCAGGTGGAAAACCCCGACTTCTATGTTGTGGTGGTACCGGATATGGTGGGTGGTCGTCTGACCGCTCACGATAAAGATGTCATTGGTCAGGCGCATAAACTGATTACCGGAGCTGAAGGTAACGGCGCGGTGCTGGCCGTTTGCTTTGGTCAGAGTAAAGAGGAACATTTTGACACGGCCGGTGTTGACCGCCTGTTGCTGCTGGAGGATGAGTGCTATGAAGGCTACCGTCCCGAACAGCGGTTGGCAGCGCTGGTGCAGGTCGAGTCTGCTTATAAGCCACAATTCTGGTTATTTCCCGACAGTGTCAATGGTGGTTCTGATCTGGGCTCCCGTCTGGCAGCGCGTATTGGCGAGCGTCCGGCGGTACAAGCCTGGCTGGTCGATAGTGACTCCACAGTTTGTCGGGGTGCGGGAGGGACTACGGATATCACCCGCAGTACACCGCGTCTGTTGATGCTGGCAGAGGAGTGTGCCGATCCGATCGATGAAACCCGTCACGAAGCACTACCGGTGGAACTGGATTCGGTGCCTGCTGTAATTGCTCAGCTGCAGGATCGGGGACAGGTAGCCGTTGATCCGAATGCGATCTCGCTGGCTGAGGCAGAGTTTATTCTCTCTGCGGGTAACGGTATCCATAACTGGGATCAGTTCCACTCAGCGGCTGCTGTGCTGGGTGCCACCGAGGGTGCCAGCCGGGTCGCGGTGGATGATGGCTTTATGCCGCGCTTCCGTCAGGTTGGTGCCACGGGTACCTGGGTGACTGCCCGGGTTTATCTGGCGGTGGGGATCTCCGGTGCGATTCAGCATATGCAGGGGATTGGGCAGTGTGACAAGGTGATCGCGATCAATACTGATGCGGGCTGCGATATGGTTAAGCGTGCCGCGCTCAGTGTGATTGGTGATAGTGAAGCAATACTGGGTGAACTGATAAAGCTGGCAGAAGATTTCCGTGCCCAGCAATCTGCCGGAGGTGATCGCGATGCAGCCTAATCAATTCAACGTCGATGCGGCGAATAAACTGAAAATAGTATCGCTGGTGTCGGTGGGGAAACATCCTCAGTCTGGCCGTATGCGTCGGGCAGATCAGGACAGTCGCGCTGTCGAGCTGGGCCTTAAACTGACCGGTGATAACCACTCAGGCGAAAGTCTGGTGGTACTGCACGCAGGTGATCCCGGCGAGCCGAACCTGAGAAGCTATGCGGGGATGGGGCTAAAATCGGTACGGGTATTACAGCTTGATCCGGCCGCCGATGCCATTTTGCCGCTAGGGCAGCATCTGCAACAGTGCGGTGCCGATATTGTACTGACCGGTGTACGCGCCGAGAGTGGTGAGTCCTCCGGAATGGTACCCTATCAACTGGCGGAAAAACTCGGCTGGCCGATAGTGCCACGGGTGGCGGATATCGTTTCTGTGAAAGGTGGTGTGGCTGAGGTATTACAGGCATTGCCACGGGGTCAGAGACGTTCTGTAATGGTCAAGCTACCCTTCATCGCCAGTGTTGATTCTGCTGCCCCTGAGGCCAGGCAGAGCGCCTTCGGCCCCGCCAGTCGCGCACTGATGGATATCGAAGTGGTCAGCGCTTCCGTTGATGACGTACGTCAGGCCTGGGAAGAGGCGGCGGCCCGTAAACGGCCTAAGCGTCTGAAAGTTGTCAAAGCTAAAACGGCTGCAGAGCGCTTTAAGGCGGCGACTGCAAAATCCCAGGGTGATGGTGGTAAAGTGATGAAGAATGAGTCTGCAGCTGAGCAGGCGCAGGCGATCTTTGATCTGCTCAAAGAGGAGGGGGTTCTTCGCTAAGGTTTGGCGGATCGGGTCAGAATCCTGTTTTATTTAAAATAGCGACAGTTGGTAATAATGCTATGAATTGTCGTTAATTGTAAATAAAGTGCCGTTTACTGTGGGTATCATGTGATTTTTGTTCTGTACTATTGATCCTGCTTCTTGCACTTAGTTTCTATCAGAAACAGCCTGACCCGAAAACTGAATCTCTAATCCGATTCACCAGGCAATTGTTGACCACTCCGAAGGTTCACGGCTTCGGAGTGGTTTTTTTTTGCCCTGGTCCGATTTGGGTCCGTTAGCGGTTTGCCCTCTGTTTTGTTAGACTAACTCCGATGTTGCTGCAGATAGGATTTAATCTGGCATGGAGTCTGGGACTCCGGGCTTTTAATGTTTGTTTCATGCCGGATTATATATGTCCTAAACCAGCCATTATGGTCTGCCTTTTATATCTGCTTTGTTGTTTTTCTCCTCTTTTCTGCGTTAAAAGCTATCTGTCGAGAACGGTCATTTTGTGATTCTTTGTGTCGTTATAAGTCAGCTGTTGACTAGCCTTTGGTCGTAGAATCGAAGCGACCTGTTTAATAATTAACCGGAAGTCGTTGCTGGCTACAGCAGTTAAGAGTTGATGCAGGAACTGTCAGAAAAGTTGCAGATCATATCGCCATAGGCTCTGGCGATTCTTGGGGGTCTGCGTGCAGGCTTGATAGATATATAAAAAGAAACTGGAGTAGTTCTATGAATGAAGAAGTTCACTTCCGCCCTAAGTCTGAGGAATATACCTCGGACTATAAAGCTGGGCAGGATAATATTCAGGTGTTGGGGATGGATATCCATAACCCTGTTTTTACCACCAGTGCAGTGGCCATTCTGGCTTTTATCACACTGACTCTGATCTTCCCGGCAGACGCAAAAGCGATACTTGAGGGCGCGCGAACCTGGTCGATTGAAACTTTCGACTGGCTGTTTATGATTGGCGGCAACGTTTTTGTGTTGTTCTGTCTGCTGATGATTGTTCTGCCGGTGGGTAAGGTTCGCCTGGGTGGAGCTGCAGCCAAACCGGAGTTTAGCCGCATGTCGTGGTTCTCAATGCTGTTTGCTGCGGGTATGGGTATTGGTCTGATGTTCTGGAGTGTGGCAGAGCCGGTGGCTTATTACACCGACTGGTGGGGAACACCTCTGAACGCGGAAGCCAAAACCCCTGCCGGTGAAGCTGCAGCGATGGGCGCCACCATGTTTCACTGGGGACTACACCCATGGGCCATTTATGGTGTCGTAGCGCTGGCGCTGGGATTCTTTACTTACAATAAAGGTCTGCCACTGACAATTCGTTCTGCTTTTTATCCACTACTGGGTGAGCGGGTATGGGGCCCAATCGGTCATGTTATTGATATTGTTGCAGTGTTGGCAACTATCTTCGGTCTGGCAACGTCCCTCGGTTTGGGGGCTTCTCAGGCTTCAGCAGGGCTGAACTTCCTGTTCGGTGTGGATAATACGATCTCTACCCAGATTGCGGTTATTGTCGTCGTGACATCAATCGCGATTTTCTCCGTTGTCCGCGGACTTGATGGTGGTGTAAAGATACTCAGTAATATCAATATGGGGCTTGCTGCACTGCTGCTTCTGTTTGTGATCGTTGCTGGTTCGCTGTCAGGCTTTTTCAGTAACCTGTGGCTGACCGTCAGCAGTTATACAACTGAAATTCTGCCGCTGAGTAACTGGATTGGCCGTGAAGATGAGAAATTCTACAGCGGCTGGACAGTGTTCTACTGGGCCTGGTGGGTATCCTGGTCTCCTTTTGTCGGTATGTTTATTGCGCGGGTGTCAAAAGGTCGCACAGTGCGTGAGTTTATGATCGCAGTCCTGCTGATTCCTACAGTGGTTTCAGCGGTCTGGATGGCGGCATTTGGTGCTCAGGCGCTGGATCAGGTTCAGAGTGGTACAGGTGCACTGGCAAATGGTCTGGGTGATGTGTCGCTGGCGATGTTCCAGATGCTGGAAAACTTACCAATGGCTCAGATTACTTCCGCTCTGGCAATTCTTCTGGTGCTGGTTTTCTTTGTCACTTCATCCGATTCCGGTTCGCTGGTAATTGATTCAATTACCGCAGGTGGTAAGGTTGATGCACCGGTGCCACAGCGTATCTTCTGGGCGGTATTGGAAGGGCTGATTGCGGGTGTTCTGCTGTATGGTGGTGGATCCGAAGCACTTAAAGCATTACAGGCTGGCGCGATAACCACCGGCTTGCCATTTACTGTTATCCTGTTGTTGATGTGTATCAGTATCTACAAGGGATTGAAGACAGAGGTATAAGCCAGTCTGAGATTCATCGTTTAGGAAAAAGCTGGCCTGGTGCCAGCTTTTTTTGTTTAATTCAGACTGTTTAGCTTTCTCTGTTTAAATGCGGCGTAAGTGTGATTCAGGAAAAATAGTGCGAGAACGTCAATATGATGATTACTGACCTGATTGATCAGGATGATTTCTATGAGTATCTGAAAGGCGCAGGTGTGCCGCTTGAGCAAGGGCTTTCTCCATGGGAGTGTAGTAAGGCTGCATTGCACTGGTTGTCCACTCAGGATGAGCTGGGACGTGCTCAGTTCGCTGAGTCTGTTGCTCTGTTGCAGAAACAGATACCGGTGATGTTGCCCGAGGTGCAGGATGCTTTAGCTGTGTTGGCCGATGCTTTATAGGCGATTGCTGGCTGGTCTGAAAATGGCTGATCTGAAAACGATAGTGTATCAAGCCGATAAGCTATTTATCGGCTTTTTTGTGCCCTGCTGACCTGGTGTCGCAAAAGCGGTTGGTGGCTGTGTCGTTTACGGTAATGGTTTACGTTAATGAGAGCGATGGCGGTCAGCAGACTGGATGTGTTTAACCGGTTTTCAGGGGGCGGATATTGAAAGTAAGTAGCTGCTGCCAGAGTGATGTTGAGGTAAGTGGCAGCAAAGACTGTCGTAAAAAATCGAGCTGTATACAAATAAAAAAGGCTGATGTTATGACACATCAGCCTTTTTTGCGTATATGAGAGACGCTTATTTTGCCTTCAGGTTCTTCTGTACGGTGTCGCTGTACCATTCCAGAAAGTTAACAATACCGAACTCAAAAGTTTCTGAGTAAGGGCCTGGCTGATAGCCGACAGAGTTAATACCGCGCTGGTTTTCTTCACCCAGAATACGATCCTGATCGTTGGTGGCATCCCAGACCTGACGCAGGCGCTCTGGATCGTAATCCACACCTTCAACTGCATCTTTGTGAACAAACCATTTGGTTGTTACGATAGATTCCTGTGCAGAGATTGGCAGCACCCGGAAGACGATAAAATGGTCAGACTGCATGTGGTTCCAGGAGTTAGGCAGGTGCAGGATGCGCATTGAGCCCAGCTGTGGATTCTTAATCCGCCCCAGCATTTTCTTACAGCCGGTTTCTCCATCAATCGTCATGACCTTGGTGCCCTTTTTCAGTGGCATACGGACGATACGGTTGCGCAGGCCTGGACCGAAACTGCGATGCTCGTGAGGGATGCCTTCGGCATCCCACTGTGCGGCCTGGTCTTTACAGTAATCTTTAAATTCCTGAGATGCGCGTGGATCGTTGGTGTCGTCCCACTCTAGCAGCGTGTTCAGCAGTTCTGGATGGTTACCAACGCAGTGGTAGCACTCACGGTTATTTTCGATAACCAGTTTCCAGTTAGCCTGCTCATACATGTTGGATTCCACCGCCAGTTTGGTGTTTTCAACATCGTAGGGCTCCATATATTCATCCAGTGTGCTAAGGAACTGGTCAAAGTCGCCTTCAGGTTCCTCTTTACCCAGGCAGACAAAGATAAATCCACCGGCGGTTTTGCAGAACGCTTTTTTCAGGCCGTGTTCTTTCAGTTCAAAGCTTTCACCCATCTCGGTGCCCGCGAACAGCAGGTTGCCCTTCAGGTCATAGGTCCACTGATGGTATGGGCAAACCAGATTCGCCACTTTACCGCGATGTTCAGTGCACACACGTGAACCACGATGACGGCAGGTGTTATGAAAAGCATTGACACTGCCATCCGCATCGCGCACTACCAGCACTGGGTTTTGTGCGATCTCAACCGTGAAATAATCGCCCTTAGCCGGAATCTCACTGGTCATACCCACAAACAGCCACTCTTTCTGGAATACTTCCTCAACATCGATCCGGAACATCAGTGGATCGTTATACAGTGGTTGAGGCAGGGAGTAATTCGCCGGACGGGCCTCAAGCATTGTCGCCATTTCCTGGCGCGCATCATGGATAGTCGCGCAGGTGGTGTTTAATAGATCATTTTGGTTCATCAGTTCGATCTTCCTTCAATGCACTGCTGTGCTGTTTATTATAGTCGATCAGGAATAACCCCGATCTGAATAGTGATATAGAACGAGCTAATCCTCCTCCAAGGTGTATTTACAGGATTGACCATTAACGACAGGAATAAGTACATAAATCGACCTGTAATGCCCATATCTATTGGGATGGTCGCAATAAGCAAATAAATGTCGTTTGTAGTTAATATTTCAAAACCTGCTGGGCAGACAATGCACTCATTGAGTATGATTGATGGGCTGAAGTTTGTATAACCCGATGTTGGGACAAGCTTTCAGCCTGATGACTGAACCGATTTATAGCTGTGCACAGATGAGAGATACGCTATGACAAATACCATCCCTGCCACCGTTGGCTCCGATAGCTTCATCCCGGTCAATACCCAGACCTGGGTCAATGGTCGTCACAATGTCCGTTGTGTCAAAGTGATCCATGAAACCTGGGATGTGTGTACCTTCTGTTTTATGTCTGAACAGCCGGTGATGTACTTTTTTAAACCAGGACAATTTGTCACCCTTGAGTTAGAGATCGAAGGGCAGATGGTGATGCGCTCCTACACTATCTCCAGCTCACCATCGGTGCCTTATAGTTTCTCCATTACGGTGAAAAAAGACCCTAATGGACAGGTCTCAAGCTGGTTGCATGAGAACCTCAAAGAGGGCGATGAACTGGCGGTGCATGGTCCGGTAGGGCTGTTCAACTGTATCGATTTCCCCGCCAGAAAAGTGTTGCTGTTATCCGGTGGTGTCGGCATCACTCCCATGATGTCGATGGCGCGCTGGTGGTTTGATACCAATGCCGATGTTGATATTGCTTTTGTTCACAGTGCCCGCACGCCTAAAGATATTATCTTTCAGCGAGAGCTGGATCATATGGCATCACGAGTCAGTAATTTCGGCCTGCATCTGATCTGTGAAAAGATTGAAAATGGTCAGGCCTGGCACGGTTATCGTGGTTACCTGGATCAGGCCAAGCTGGAACTGATCGCGCCAGATTTTCTTGAGCGTGAAGTGTTCTGCTGTGGTCCGACGCCTTATATGAATGCCATTAAAAAGCTGCTTCAGGATAACGGCTTTGATATGAGCCATTATCATGAAGAGTCATTTGGTGCGACTCCGGTAGAGATTGAAGAGGAAGCCTTTGAAAATGCCGAGATCGCTCAGGAAGAAGCGGAGGCGCTGACGCAGGAGGATATGATACGGGTTGAGTTTGCCAGTAAAGGGATGAGTATTCATATCGCTCCTGGTGATACCCTGCATACTGCCGCGGCTAAACTCGATCTGCTGATTCCAAAAGCCTGTGGTATGGGGATCTGCGGTACCTGTAAAGTGCTGGTTAAAGAGGGGGAAACCGTCATGGAGCATAACGGCGGTATAACCGACGACGATGTGGCTAATGGATATGTGCTTTCCTGCTGCACCACAGCAACAACAGATGTTGTGATCGATTTTTGACGGCTGTTCAGGAAACATTAAAAAATCGCCTGCGGGCGATTTTTTTCGCTTAAAGCAGTCGCTTTGAGTACAGTCAGTTGTTAACTCAATATTAGCCGGACGATACGATGCAGGCAGAACAGATAGAGATTGCAGGTTTTCTGAAACAGTACCCGCCCTTCAATGCGTTGCCTGAACCGGTGATCGATGAGATCGCCTGTCAGGTTGAGATCAGCTATTTTAGGGCTGATAGCGATGTGTTTCAGTTTGGCGATGAGATCCATGATCTGTGTGTTATCCGCAGCGGTGCGGTTGAGATCTATCGTCGCAATGGGGATCTGTATAACCGATTGAGTGAGGGAGAGCTGTTTGGCCAGCTGAGTCTGCTGATGAGTCAGCGAGTCAGATTGCCCGCCCGAACGATAGAGGACTCGCTGATCTACTTTATCCCCGAAACGCTGTTCAGCTCTCTGTGTGAACGGTTTGACTCATTTGCCTATTTTGTTGAGATGGACGATAACCGTTTGCGCCAGGCGGTATCCAGCAAACAGGAAAGCAGTGATCTGATGGTGTCTAAAGTGACCGCACTGATCAGCCGGACGCCGGTCTGGTTAGATACCTCTACCACGATTCGCCAGGCAGCACAGAAGATGACCGAGGAGGGGGTATCTTCGCTGCTGATTATGCAGCCGCAGCGGGGGGATGATGGATCGGCAGAGTACACATTGGCGGGTATTATCACTGATCGTGATCTGCGCACCCGGGTGGTCGCTACCGGTCTTGATCTGGAATCCCCGGTGACCCAGGTGATGACCCAGGATCCGGTTACTCTGGATGATGATGCTTATGCCTTTGAAGCGATGCTGACCATGCTGCGCTATAACCTTCATCATCTGCCGGTGCTACATGATGATAAGCCTGTTGGGGTGCTGGCAACCTCTGATATTGTTCGTTATGAGTCGCAAAGCAGTCTCTATATGGTCAGTAATATCATGCGTCAACCCAGCGTTGAGGAACTGGCCAAGTTACAGCCACAGATCAGCGCGTGTTTTGTGCGTATGGTCAGTGAAGATGCTAACTCCCATATGATTGGCAGTGCGATGTCGGTGATAGGCAGAACGTTTAAGCAACGCTTGCTGGAGCTGGCAGAGGAGAAGCTGGGACCACCCCCTTTGCCATACTGTTTCCTGGCGCTGGGCTCAATGGCCCGGGACGAGCAACTGGTGGTGACTGATCAGGATAATGCCCTGATTCTTGATAATGGCTATCGGCCGGAAATTCATGGTGAGTATTTCAAACAGCTGGCGACCTTTGTCAGTGATGGTCTGAATAGATGCGGTTATACCTATTGCACCGGAAAGATTATGGCGACCAATCCTGAATGGCGCAAAACCCGGCAGCAGTGGGAATCGACGTTTGCTGACTGGATGGATAATCCGTTGCCGGAAGCATTGCTCAACTGTTCAATATTTTTTGATCTTGATGGCGTCTGGGGGAAAACTGAGTGGGCCTCGCAGCTGAATACCTTTATCTCTCTACGGGCTCAGCGGTCACCAAAGTTTCTTGCCAGTCTGGCGCGTAACGCCCTGAACAGGACACCGCCGTTAGGGTTCTTTAAGAATTTTGTTATGGAGCAGGATGGTCAGCACCGTAACTCTATTAACCTTAAACGCCGGGGTACCGCCCCGCTTGCCGACCTGATCCGGGTACATGCACTGGCAGTTGGTTCCAGAGTACAAAACTCTTTCGAGCGGCTGGATGATGTGGTGGATGCTGATATTCTGCCACCAGGCAAAGCTGCCGACCTGAGAGATGCGCTGGAGTTCATTTCGATGGTCAGGATTCGTCATCAGGCGGCTGATATTGAGGCCGGACGGGAACCTTCCAATAACGTAAAACCAGAGAAGCTGACCGACTTTGATCGTCGTAATCTGAAAGAGGCATTTCAGGTGCTCAGTAATAGTCAGCGATTCCTGAAATTCCGCTACCCATTTTCTGGCAGATAGAGAGTGACTATTGTGACCAATAAAAGTGCTCGTATCCCCCCCGGCGTCAGGGAAGGTGGCCACTCCAAGATCACTGCGGAGGAGGGGGAGAACTGGGCCGCAGTTTATCGGGACAGGGTGGATACTGTCGATGATGAGCGACTTCGCTGGTTTTATCAGCAGGGAGTTGTTGCTGCCGAAACGCCGCTGGATCAGGTCTCTTTCGTGGCGCTGGATTTTGAAACCACAGGGCTGAGTGCTGAGCAGGATGAGATCATCAGCATCGGTCTGGTTCCTTTTGATCTGAACCGCATCCGTCTGCGCGAGAGTCGTTACTGGTTATTAAAGCCCAATCAGGGATTAACAGAAACATCTGTTCCTTTTCATGGTATTACCCATTCGCAGCTGGATGATGCCCCCGACCTTATTCATATTCTGGAACAGGTGCTGGCTGCCGTTGCCGGTAAAATTGTTGTCGTGCATTACCGTTATATTGAGCGGGAGTTTTTTTACACAGCGGTGAAAAAGCGGTTGGGGGAGGGGATCCTCTTTCCAATGGTCGATACTATGGAGCTGGAAGCGCAGCTCTATCGGCGCGGTATCTGCAGCCAGATTAAACGTCTGTTAGGGGCAAAACAGGAGTCGATCCGCCTGGGGGACAGTCGACTACGGTATAGCTTGCCACATTATGGACAGCACCATGCGCTGACTGATGCCATTGCCACCGCAGAGTTATTACAGGCGCAGATTCAGCACCGTTATAGTCCCTCTGTACCGATCAGTGATCTCTGGATCTGACGGATGGCAACAGGCAAAAAAAACCACCGGTGTGTCCGGTGGTTTTTTTTTGCTATAACCGCTGAGATCTTAAGCGGCTACTGAACCGTGGGGGTCGATAACGAATTTCTTCGCTGCACCACCATCAAAATCAGCATAGCCATCCGGCGCCTGATCCAGGGAGATCATCTGTACGTTGACCGCTTTAGCGATATCAACTTTGTCAAACAGAATAGCCTGCATCAGTGCACGGTGGTATTTCATAACCGGGCACTGGCCGGTGTGGAAGGAGTGGGACTTCGCCCAGCCCAGGCCAAAGCGCATACTCAGAGCGCCATGTTTAGCCGCGTCATCGATAGCGCCCGGATCTTCTGTGACATACAGACCTGGAATACCGATAGCACCGCCGGCACGGGTCATCTGCATGGCAGAGTTGAGTACCGTCGCCGGAGCTTCTTTGCCGTGGTTGCAACCACAGGCATGGGCTTCAAAGCCAACGCAATCGACGAATGCATCGACTTCACGCTCACCCAGAATCGCTTCCAGCTTATCGGCCATCTCGCCTTCCTGACGCAGATCGAGAGTTTCACAACCAAAGCTGCGCGCCTGCTCCAGGCGATCCTCAATCATGTCGCCAACGATGACGCAGGCTGCCCCTAACAGCTGGGCGGATACTGCCGCTGCCAGACCCACAGGACCTGCGCCAGCAATATATACAGTTGAACCAGGGCCAACGCCAGCCGTCACACAACCGTGGAAGCCGGTTGGGAAGATGTCAGACAGGAGTGTCAGGTCACGGATCTTCTCCATCGCCTGATCGGAATCGGGGAATTTCAGCAGGTTGAAGTCAGCATAAGGCACCATGACATACTCTGCTTGTCCTCCTACCCAGCCACCCATATCGACGTAACCGTAAGCGGCACCCGGGCGGGCGGGGTTGACGTTGAGGCAGATTCCGGTGTTACCCTCTTTACAGTTGCGGCAGCGGCCGCACGCGATATTGAAAGGCACTGACACGATATCACCCGGTTTAAGGAATTCGACATCATTACCGCACTCGATAATCTGACCGGTGATTTCGTGGCCCAGTACCAGACCGGCCTGCGCGGTGGTCCGTCCACGCACCATATGCTGGTCGGAACCACAGATATTGGTGGTCAGCACCCGCAGGATGACACCGTGATTGCACTTACGTTTACCCAGAGAGAGTTCTGGGAAGGCGATTGACTCAACTGCGACTTCACCCGGGCCTTTATAGACAACACCACGGTTGGCATGGTTGCTACACATGGTAATACTCCTGTTATTTTTGTATTGGTACACCTGAAATAGATGTATTGGATACAATAACGCAATAATTACAATATTAGATATTAAATAATTAAATTTTGGATCCAATATTGTGTTTCTACTCCTCTGCCGTCATTAAGGCTGGCAGATGTCAGGACATCATAGGCGCTGATTGCAGGCTTCGACTGCCTGCCACCGCGCAGGAATTGATCAGAACCGACATGTGAAACAGAAAAATCTCAGTGAAACGCAGTTTTTGACGGTGAAACTGTGTGTTGACAGCTCTTATGTACATTGATGTTGATCAATTAATGCGTTGGCTGATGTCGCTCAGGGGTATGTGAAACTGAAGTCAGGTCGTTTTCAGGTATTCTTGGTTTGATCTAAATCAAATAATATTGATCGAGTCGTTCAGCAAGAAGATAAAACATACAGTAAAAAGCTGAGTAAAAAAACGACAAAAGGGGCAGGCGAAATCACAGTTCTGTGAGTTCTTCGGCCATTCTTAATTGTCCTGGAAAATAAGAAAACTAACGTGAGTAGCATCGGTGCGACGTTGCTAGGCTCTTTGCATCTTCTATTACGCGTTAAATAAGGGGGCACGACTATGACTACGTCCACAGCTTTGGAACCGATCAAGGATTACCAAAAAGTTACCCGTGTGGGTTTCTTATTGCTGAATAACTTCACTATGATCGCGCTGGCGTCAGCCATCGAGCCTCTGCGGATGGCAAACCAGCTTTCCGGTCATGAGCTTTATAGCTGGCATATGGTGTCCGAAAGCGGCGGACAGGTGAGCGCCAGTGATGGCTTGAGTTTCACACCCGATTTTTCCATCGCGGATATGCCTGAGCTCGATCTGCTGATCGTTTGTGGAGGCGTTGATATCACCCGCAGTTTTACCCACAAGCAGGTTAGCTGGTTACAGTTAATGGGGCGTCGAGGAGTGACACTGGGTGGCATCTGTACCGGTGCTTATCTGCTTGCCCATGCAGGCTTGCTGGATGGTTATGACTGCAGCACTCACTGGGAGTGCATGGCCTCCCTGCAGGAGCACTATCCAAAGGTAAACTGTAATAACCGTTTGTTCACCATAGACAGAAACCGTATGACCTCATCCGGCGGCGTTTCTCCGATGGATATGTTCCTGCATATGGTGACTCTGCAGCATGGTCCGAAACTGTCGATGGCAGTGTCGGACATGTTTATCTGCGACCGTATTCGCAGTGAGTTCGACCAGCAGCGTGTCCCCCTGCGTCAGTTACATAATTGCGGCGACAGCAAGCCGAAACTGGTGGATGTCATTGAGCTGATGGAGAACAACCTGGAGGAGCCGATAGGGCTGGATGAGCTGGCAGCGTTCGTTGATGTATCGCGGCGCCAGCTGGAACGGATGTTTCTTAAATATCTCAACTGCTCGCCGTCCCGTTATTATCTGAAACTGCGGCTGGACCGGGCGAGACAGTTGTTAAAACAGTCCAGTATGGCGATTGTAGAGATCTCCACCGCATGTGGGTTTGTCTCGACCCCCCATTTCAGCCGTTGCTATCGCAAACATATCGGCATCTCCCCGAGAGATGAACGAAAAGGGGTGACTCCGGTTTCTCAGCAGCAGAGCGGTGTCGAGGTCGAAGAGCCAATTGAAGAGAGCGGTTTCTTCGCCAGTATGAAGCGGTCTGTTGCGGTGTTACATTCGGCGCAGGCTGAGCCCAGTTTTGGTTCTGTAGCTATCTGAAATAGTCTTGCTGCAGCCAGATGGGGGTTCTCTGAATCCTATCTGGCTGCGTCTAACTCTACCCCTATACCTTACCGTATGTTTTAGCAGTGGCTGTGCGTCTGAGGCTGATTGCTGAATATTTGCATCTTCAGAAGTGGGTTGCTATACCATCCTTTTAACCGGTCACCCGTGACAGGTGATGATCCTGGTCATCTGACTCCCGAGCGGTGGATATTCTGATACTTACAGAAGGACACGGGGAATATGAAGCACACTCGACACAACACCGCCCCGGCAGATGGCGACGCCCGTAAATCGATCCGGCCGGTTATCTGTTATCCGGTCGATACGTTACCCAAGCCTGAAATGCACCTTTATACAGCCGCGCGTAAAACTATGAAACTGGTTGATACGGTAATTGTAGCCCCCCGTGAAGCCAGCGTTTTCCGGGTTCCGGCAGGTCATTTCTTCCGTATTGTCAGTGTTGAGGGCGCGCAGGTTGGCGATCTGAATCTCTGGTCAGAGGGCGATCTGAATGAACGCTTTTACAGCGGCAAAACCCGGGCGCTGCATGGCACCCATCTGAGTACCGGCGACCGGATGTGGAGCAGTTTTCCTCATTTGCGGCCGATGGCGACCATTACCTGGGATACGCTCGACTGGTATGGTTTTGATTCAGATGGCGGGTCGGTTCACGATGTTATCGGCACCCGTTGCGACCCTTATACCCATCATCTGCTGAGTGGTCAGGATTACCACCACTGCTGTCACTCGAATCTGACCCGGGCACTGGCCGCTGAAACCGGGCTGTCACTGCAGCAGGCTGAAACTCATGTGCACGATGTTCTGAATGTATTTATGTGCACCGGTTTTACCCGGGATAGTCATCAATACTTTATGAAGGCCAGTCCGGTCAGGCCAGGGGACTATCTGGAGTTTTTCGCCGAGATCGATCTGTTGGGGGCGTTGTCAGCCTGTCCGGGGGGAGATTGCAGTGCTGAACATTCCAGCGATACAGCGGCCTGCTATCCGCTGCATGTTGAGATTTATAAACCGGATCAGACCCTCCTTGAAGGGTGGTGTTCTCCGGAACCATCAGGTTACTCCGGTAGCCATGGAGAAAGACCCGGTTGTTAAGCGTCACGGCGCCTGCAGCCGCATAATGATCGATTAGCATCTCATCTGAGTATTATCCACGAAAGCTGTTTTCAGAATGTTGTTTACAAAGGGGCTGCATGGCTCCTTTTTTGTGCTTCGTTTTTCCCGCTTTAAATATTTCAGATCCTGTCCTTATCAGCATTGCTTCACTTGACCTTTATCATTGCCATTATGGCGTTTTTTTGCTGCAGCTTTTATCGACTATTTCAGAAGCGACGCTTAGCCTATCTGTTTGCGAAGTGGCTAAAAAATCGGTTTAAGGTAATCAAATCGCCATAAATTAAATGCGTGAATTATTATCCTGTCTTTATTTTGTATTCCATCTGTATCATCTGTATATATTGAAAAATTCAGATGTATTTTTCTGTATTGGATGTAATTGACCGATGATATTTATTGCTGGTATCTATGTGTTCCCGGGAAAAACAGAGCGGATTCTGCTGCAGTGATGCAGTGGTTATTTCAACTATAAGAACAGCGGTGAGTAGAAGAGATGAGCAAGATTGATACCCCGAAATGTAAGTCTGTATTTAGTAAGAAAGGCTTATTTTCATTTATGGCCGGTCTGGTGACTGCCGGAACCCTGATGGCGGGTTCGGCACAGGCAGTTACTCTGAAGATGGCTACTGACTCCGGCGCTAAGGGTTCGCCTGCCGGTGACACTCTGGATCGCTGGGCTGAACTGATTGAGAAAAATTCAGGTGGTGATATCGATGTAAAGGTGTTCTATCAGAACGAACTGGGCAGTCAGAATGAGGTATTCGATCTGCATGTGGCAGGTGATGTTGATCTCATGCTCAACTGGCCAATGACCTCCTATGATAAACGAATTGGCGTTATCTATACCCCTTACATGACTCTCTCCTGGGATGAGGCCCTCAAAGCCTATAGTCCGGGTGGCTGGGTCAACAATATGCTCGGAGGCATCTATTCCGATATCGGCCTGAAGTTCTTTGGTCCCTGGCCTGAAGGCTTTAACGGTGTTGCGACCCGGGGCAAATATGCCACGAATATTGCCGAAGCCGAAGGGCTTAAAGTTCGCACCATGACAGTATTTCCTGCGCCTCAGACAATGCAGGCGCTGGGTTATCAGACAGCTGCAATCGACTGGGGTGAAGTATATACCTCCCTGCAGACAGGTGTCGTAGATGGTGAAGCGGGTAACGTAATCTACTGGGACTATGAGTACTTCCGTGATCTGCTGGACTACTACGTACGCTCCAAGCACTTCTTCATGACCGGTGTTCTGAGTATGAATCAGGATTCGTTTGAAGGGCTGACTGAAGCTGAGCAAAAAGTAGTTGCTGATGCCGCAAATGAAGTGATGATGGCCCAGTTCAAAGCCGCTAAAGAGCAGGATCAGCACTATGTTGCTGAAGCTGAAAAAGCGGGTATGAAATACTTTGAGCTGTCTGACGAGCAGATTAAAGAGTTCGCCCGGGCTGCCCGTGAAAAAGTATGGCCGCTGATGGATCAGGAGATTGGCTCTGAAATTATGGACACCATTCGGAAAAACGCAACGCCGTTGTAACGTTTAGAGTCGCCGACGGCGGAGCAGAGACTGCTCCGCCGTTTTGCTTTCAGAGGTAGTACCATGATTGTGCGTTTATTTACTGGGCTGGACCAGAGAGTCGGTTGGCTGCTCAATGCAATGGCGCTTATCAGCAGTCTTATGCTGGTAGGGCTTATGCTGTTTCTCGTTGTGGCCCGTTATATTTTTGGCTGGTCGATTATCGGCCTGCTGGAACTGATCATGCTGTTTGGTATGTGGTTGTATATGGTGGGTGGACTGATTGCCAGCCGTAAACGGGAACACCTGGTAGTCGATTTTCTACAGACCAGTATCCGCGACCGGCAGATTCGCCGCTTGCATCAGGGCTTCATCTCCCTGATAACGCTGGTGATCACGGCCTTCTTTGTTTATCTGTCTTACCGGATGCTGACCTGGGGCCTGCGTCGGCCACAGCATACCCCGGGCCTGTCAATCCCCCTGTGGATTCCTCAAAGCGCAATATTTTTTGCCAGTATCGGTTGCGCCCTTTACGCCCTGAGGGATTTTATTCAATGCCTGATCGGTTACCATCCGGAGCCGGTAGTTATCGCTGAAGTAAACCAGCAGGATATTCGCTGATGGAAGGTTTAATTGCAGTAGGAATATTATTGTTCCTGATGATTTTCGGTGTGCCTGTTGCCTGGTCTTTTGCCGGTGTACTGGCGTATCTGACATTTGCATATGATGCTAATTTTAATACTTTGATGCTGCAGGGATACCGCTCTATTGATTCGGTCATTCTGATTGCCCTGCCGCTGTTCGTGCTCACCGGATACCTGATGCAGAGTGGTGGAATCGCTCTGAGGCTGGTGAATTTTATTGAAGTGCTGGTGGGTAAGCGCAAGGGAGGGATGGGAGCCTCAATGGTGCTGGCATCCGGTATTTTTGGTGCCATAGCCGGGACTGCCACAGCAGCTGTCGCGTCGATTGGCACGATTATGATCGGCCCGTTGGAGAAGCGTGGCTATCCCCGCGGTTACTCCTCTGCGTTGCTTGGAATCTCCTCACTGTTGGGTATTCTGATTCCTCCCTCGATCACAATGATTCTTTTTGCCGTGGTTACCAGACAGTCAGTTGCCGCCTGTTTTGCCGCCTCCATCGGCCCCGCACTACTGTTAATCGCTGGTTTGATTTTGGCAAACCGTTTTAGTGTTGGCCGCCTTTTTCAGGAGGTGTCGGCGGAGGCTAAAGATGGTTTGGAAGAGCTGCCCTCCAAAGGGACTGCTGCATTTCATGCGCTGCCTGCACTGTCTCTGCCAGTCGTTATTCTGGGGGGGATCTATGGCGGTATCTGTACGCCGACTGAGGCCGCTGCGATTGCTGCCTTTATGGCGATCCTGATCGGATTTTTTGTCTATCGTGACCTGAATATCAAGCGCCTGAGCTCAAGTGTTATTGCCGCGGCTGAAACAACAGGTACCGTCATTCTTATCCTGCTGTTCAGTTTTATGATTGGTCGGATACTGGCATCTGAGCGGATTCCGCAGGAGTTGACTGAGGTTATTACCGGATTGGTGAAAGATCCTCTGATGATTCTGATTGCCGTCAATATCTTTCTGATTGTGGCCGGCATGATTATGGATGATGTCTCTGTGACGGTCGTGGTTGCTCCTCTGTTTATGCCTCTGATGGTGGCCAGTGGGGTAGACCCGATTCATTACGCTTCAATTGTTGCCTGTTCTGTTGTTATCGGAGCCAACAGCCCACCGGTAGCGCCGATTCTTTATATGGCCTGCCGAATTGGACAGGTGCCTATTCATAAGGCTGTTATGCCGGCAATCGCACTGATGGGGTTAGTCGGTCTGCCGGTGATGGTGGTCACCAGCTTAGTGCCACAGCTGTCACTGTTCTTTCCCAAACTACTGGGTTTGATGTAAGTCTTATCGATGATAACTGAAGCAGCGTCTTGATTTTCAAGACGCTGCTTGTTGTTCCAACAGCGCTTCGCACCTTGCTCGTTATTTGGACCTTCCTCTATATGGGTGGAAAGTACGCTTTGCGAGAAGATCGGATTTTTGAGGGGCGTCTCTTTATGATTGAATTGAGCTTAGAGTCGTCTGACTCTCTATGCTTTTTCTAGCGCCTGGCAAGGGGCGAAGCCGCGTCTAACGATTCGCGTAGCGACCTTCTAACGACCTACCATGAGCCAGCCTTTTACTCCCTCCTGTTCTTTCTATAAAATATTTTGCACACCTGATGCTGTTCATGCGCGGATGTTGATTCCAATAACTCAATACAGACGGCGGTAACTGAAGTGGAAAATATGGATGTTGGCGAACGGTTAAAGGCGATTCGCAAGATGAAGGGGCTCTCACAACGGGAGTTGGCAAAACGTGTGGGCGTGACCAACAGTACGATCTCAATGATCGAAAAGAATGGTGTCAGCCCTTCGGTCAGTTCATTAAAGAAAGTGCTCTCGGGTATCCCGATCTCTATTGGAGATTTCTTCACCCTGGATATTGATGAGATGGAGTCTGAAAGTGTCGTCTATAAGGCTGAGGATATGCCCGATATCGGCTCCAATAATGTCAGTCTTAAGCTGATAGGTGCGCGTAATAAGGGGCGTTCAATGGATCTTCTGAAAGAGCGCTATGAACCCGGTGCGGAAACCGGACCTGAGATGTTGCAACACCCCGGCGAAGAGGGTGGGGTGGTGATCAGTGGTGAGATTGAGCTGACGGTGGGCTTTGAGGTGTACCATCTGAAAGCGGGGGACGGCTACTATTTCAACAGTAACCGGCCCCATCGTTTTCGTAATATTTCGGATGAAGTGTGCGAAATAATCAGCGCTAACCCATCGGTTTAACCATTGGCTTGCGTTTTTTCTGCCGCTTCAGCGGCGGGCTTTTCCTGGGTGCTGATTGTTGTGTCTGAGGGGGTGTCCCCATCCAGTTTGATCACCGGCTTTTGCAGAATCAGTGTGTTGGGGTAGGTGATGATCTCTCCCTGACGACGGATAATGACGTGGAATAGCGTGATCTCGTCGACGATGCCACTGATATTTTCATCCTTATCCACAATCTTTATAAAATCGCCAACCCGGTAGGGAAAACCGAAGAAAATAATCAGACTGGCGGTTATATTGCTCAGAATTGACCATTGGGCAAACATCGCCACGCCAATCACTGCAAAAACCGACGAGAGAAATACCGATAGCTGAGAATAGTGGATCCCTAATAGCAGTGTCAGCAGTGTTAAGAACAGCAGCGTCAGGGCGATATTAAGTGTTTTGGCAATATACTTAATACGATATGGGTCTGTGTCTTTCAGCTTCCCCAGCCGGTTGATATTGCGGTTAATAAAGCGGATCGCGATGGCATAGGTGGCAATCAGCACGATAACGATTAGGTATTTCATCCCTTTTTTATCTCCGGGTCTGGATTATCTTTATGGTCAGAATTATCTGTATGCTCTGTCGTTGCGCTCAATTGGTCCAGTTTGGTATGCAGGCGCATGATCTGTAGCTCCAGCTTCAGGTTGATTTCATAGGTCGCATCCTGCTTGATCCTGTCTTTTGCGGCCTGGCGGTTCTGCGACATCATGATAATCGGCGCCTGAAACGCGGCCAGACTGGAAAGCCCAAGGTTTAGCAGGATATAGGGGTAGGGATCAAAGGGGGTATCAATCAGCAGATAGCTATTGACGCCTATCCAGGCGACGATAAAGAGAAAAAACAGACTGATAAACCACCATGAGCCGCCAAAGCGAGCGACAACATCCGCGATTCTCTGTCCGGTCGTCAGACTATCACTGAAAGCGTTGTTCACATTTTCAGATACCGTGGTGTGTTCGGCGATACTGTTAATGACTTTCTGCTCTTTCTCGGCCAGCGAGCTGTAGCTCTGCCCCAGAAGGGCTTTCGCCAGATTTTCAAAATAGCGTTTCATAGGTTCCCCCATGGTTGGTTCCGGTCTGCTCAGTCTCATCTGTTGTTTAGAGTGCTGTAGCCGGATGTGGGTCAGATGATAACCGATTCCTCGCGGGAAATTCTCAACTGGTTGGCAGATTTCCTCTGTTGATAAACCGATAGTAGAAGGTAGTCAGGCGTTAGTTAACTGTTATTTAAACGTTAACCGGTAAATATTATCTCTGGACTCTGGACTCTGGACTCTGGACTAAGCAAGCTCGCTAATCAGAGTAGCCTGTTGCAATGAGTGCCGTTGGGTGGGGAAATAAAAAAGCGGACCTCTTTTTCAAGAGGTCCGATAAAAAACCGGCTCCGGTGGGGGACGACCATCCGACTCCAGTGGTTTTAAAACGCCAGGGCGGGCTTAACCGAACATCTCTTCTGCGGTTTCACGCAGCACGTTGACCAGGCGGTCGATATGGTTGGTTTCGATGGTCAGAGGAGGGGAGAACGCAACAATGTTGCCCATTGTCCGCACCATCACTCCGCGCTTATAGCAGCCTTTCTGGAAGTCCAGTCCGATCGGGCCGTTAGAAGCTACCGAGGCGTCAAACTGCACTGCGCCAACCAGGCCGTAGTTACGCACATCGATCACTTTAGGAGCGTCTTTCAGGCTGTGCAGCTGGTTTTCAAAGTGAGTGCCAATGTCGCCGCTGGCGCGGGTCAGTAATCCCTCTTTCTCATAGATATCCAGGGTTGCCAGACCGGCTGCACAGGCAACCGGGTGCGCCGAATAGGTATAACCGTGGTAGAACTCGATACCTCCGACCGCTACGTTATTGACGATCTGATCGTGGATCCCATCCTTAACAAACACGGCTCCAAGAGGGATAACACCGTTGGTGATCCCCTTGGCAGAGGTGATCATGTCCGGTACCACATCAAACTCCTCTGCAGCAAAAGCGGACCCCAGCCGACCCCAGCCGGTGATCACTTCATCAAAGATCAGCAGAATATCGTACTGATCACAGATCTCACGCATCCGTTTGAGGTAACCCTTCGGTGGCATAATAACGCCACCGGCACCACTCATTGGCTCAATGATAACTGCGGCGATGCTGTCGGCACCGTGGAAGTGAATTAGTTGCTCCAGCGCTTCAGCTTTATCGATACCCTGTTCAGGCAGACCTTTGCTAAACGCGTTGTTAGCGATATCCAGAGTATGTGGCAGATGGTCAACTGGCAGTAGCGGACCAAAACCAGTACGGTTTGGAGTCAGGCCGCCAACGGAGATACCACCGAAGTTAACGCCGTGGTAAGCCATCTCCCGTCCAAGGAATTTGGTTTTTCCTCCTTTACCCCGTGACTTGTGGTATTGCAGTGCGATCTTCAGGGCTGACTCAACGGCTTCAGAGCCGGAGTTAGCAAAGAAGACTTTGTTCAGCCCGGTGGGGGTGTGCCTGATCAGCCGGTTGGCAAATTCAAAACCGATCTCATGACCAAAGTTGAACGGTGAAGCATAGTCCAGTTCACGCAGTTGCTGGCTGACTGCATCAGCGATCTCACTACGACCGTGTCCCGCGTTGACACACCACAGGCCCGCCGTGGCGTCCAGTATTTCCTGACCTTCGTTGGTGTAATACATAACGCCTTCAGCACGCTGGATAATGCGTGGCTGGCTTTTGAAGTCCCGGTTCGCCGTAAATGGCATCCAGAACGCATCCATATTGATGTTCGTGCTCATGGGAAAACCCTGTTTAAGTTATTAGTAATGGCCGGTTACTGAGATCAGTTCAGCATAGAACGGTTTTTTTAAAGGGTGGCCTTATGGAGTCATAGTAACGCTAGTGTTAAAGTCTTATAAATAACAAACATTGAATGCTTACTTTGATGTTTATAAAACTATTTTGAGGGTCGTCTGATGGTGGGTAAGGCGTTGCAAAGCATGGCCAAGGTAGGGGATTATGAGATTCGTCTGCTGCGGGTTTTTAAAACGGTGGTTGAGTGTGGTGGTTTTTCTGCGGCTGAGGTGGAACTGAATATCAGTCGTTCAACCATCTCGGTGCATATGTCCAACCTGGAGGCGCGTCTGAAGCTTAAACTCTGTCAGCGGGGGCGTTCCGGATTTGCCCTGACCGAGGAGGGGCTGACTATCTACAACGCCACCCGACAGCTGTTTTCCCGACTGGCGGAGTTTCGCTCTACTGTTAACGCCCTGCACCAGCAGATGACCGGTGAAGTGAGAATTCTGACATCGGATACCATCAGTCTGGATGAGCGTTGTGGCCTGGATAAGGTGCTGGCCGAGTTTGCCGCCCTGGCACCGGATGTGTATATCAGCTTTGATACCGCCCCGCTGGGAGAGATTGAGCGACGGGTGATCAACGGAGAGGCGGATGTCGGTTTTATTCCCCATCACAGAGATATCGAGGGGCTGGATTTTCTGCTGATGTATAAAGATAAGTCACTGCTCTATTGTGGCGACCGCCATCCGCTGTTTCATGAGCAGGATGCGCAGCAGCTTAATGAATCACTGAAAGCCTGTAAGCTGGTACATGCCGGCGTGCTGACCAGCTCTGAAGCGAGTATGCAGCTGGCCGAGATGAATAAGGCAGCAGAAGCCTACTACTACGAAACCCGGGCGACGATGATTTTATCGGGTGTTTATGTGGGCTTTCTGGCTGAGAAGTTTGCTCAGCAGTGGGTTGAGCAGGGACGGATGCGGGCTTTGTTGCCCGACACCCGGTTCTATAATCTACAGGTTGCGGCGATCAGTCGCCGTTCGGGCCCATTGAATAAACCCAGGGATCTGTTTATTGAGCTGCTGACTCAGCACATTCAGGCGTTGGAGTAAGCGCTCCAGGTTTATTCTTTGAGCCATTGACTGATCTGTTGAATAAGCCATTCCGGCTGGTCGTGGGGCAGGTCGTGACCGGCATCCGGGTGGCTGATATGGGGTGAATGCCAGGCGCTTGCGAGCTGCTCTGAACAGTACGGATTGACCAGTTTATCTTGTCCTCCGCTGACCAGAAGCACCGGTTTTTTGGGCGGGTAGGGCTGGGCACTACAGGCAATAGCCAATTGCAGCTGGCGGCGAAAATTGTTGAAGCTGACCGGATACTCCAACTGGTACATCTGCCAGAAAGACAGGGACTCATTTCGATAGCGTTGCGATGCGCATGTCAGATCAAAGATGGTTCGCTCCCGCGGATAACCTTTTGTGAGCATCGCCCGCACCAGTTTTGGCAGGGCGCCGGGTTGTAAGCGGTAATGAGGAGGGTTCCAGGGCGAGAGGCTGCTATTAACCATCACTACCCCCCGCAGATCATCCGGATATTCCTGCATCCAGTGATAGGCGATCATGCCTCCCAGAGAGAGCCCCAGAAGATACACCGGCTGTTCAGGGCGGTGGCGGCGGTGCAGATCGTTGATCAGTTCATTGACTGAGGTGGGGCTGGGGTGTTGATAACGTTTTCCGTTGCCCGGCAGATCGATACAGCTGACCCGGGTGTCGGGCAGCAGTTTCTGCATCTGTTGTGGGAACTTTCCCCAGTGCCGGCTTTCCCTGCACAGTCCGCGCAGTAATATCCAGTGTTGTTCAGCCATACCAGCGTTGCTTTGCCTCAAGTTCGTAGCGCAGTCGGCTCATTGGGCTTACCGGTAACCAGGTTTCATAGGCGCAGCAGCTGCGGATAAGAAACTCCAGTAATAACAGATGGCGGCGCATGGTGCGTTTTTCCCGATGCGGTACCAACGGATTAAACAGGCCCATAAATGAGGTTAACTGTCGCGGATTCTTCTTTACCCAGCGCCATGACCCCATCTCCAGCGTTAATGGCAGGAAAACTGTCGCCTCCAGGCTGAGTGACTGGTGGTACAGATAATCCCACAGGTCGCCATGGGTAAGGTAGCTATGGTGCTGGGGCTCGATAATGTAATTATGATGGGGGTTGCTTGTTTCAAAAAGATGAACCAGCGCGGCGAGTTCTGCCCGGTGTTGCAGAGGTTCGCGGGAACCGGCCATTGGAAACCAGATGCGATCGCGCAGCCCGAAACCGGAATGACAATCCAGAACAATGCTCAGGGGTGAGTTAAACAGCTCATCATGCACCCAGTCGCATAACGCCAGCGCCTCTGTTTCCATCGGTTTTTTCTCTTCGCCACGATACCAGGGCAAGCGGTTGCTGAGCCGGTGACCGCCCACCATCCAGGTGGTTTTATCGCTGGCGTTATGAGGCGCGTTGCGCATCAGATCGACCCCCTGAGGGTTGCTGCGCTGCCCCAGGGCCATTCCGGACGGGTTGAGCAGAGGACAGAAAACAAGCCGCAGGTGTTGCAGCTCATAGTTCAGACCGCGATCCCAGGTTAAACGTTTGAGTAGTGAACTGAGAAAGGTGAGCAGCAGCCGGGTACCGATCCGTTCAACCCCATGCACCCCGCCGACAAATGCCAGGGTAGGTGCATCTGGATTGTCGGAGCCAAACTGCAGGCTGTAGATCGGTAGCTGATGGTGCTGACTGTCAGACTGATGCTCTATTAACGCCAGCGTTCGGACTTTAAGCTGTTTGGCATGTTCGCAGATCAGCTCCTCCAGCAGCGCCATTTCTGGCAGACAGCGGTCTGTCAGGCCGGGATGAACCCGCTGTATCGGCTCAGATGACAATTTTGCTGCTTGTCCAAGTTCTGTCATCGATTCCTCCCACTGAGATACAGAATAAAGTGTAGTCGGAATTCGTGAATCAGTTAGAACGATGAACAGACTTATTTCAGGGGACTATAAATTGTGATGTCCTGATCGGTCACCGGTAGAACAACTAACAGACATGAAAAAGGAGGCCAGGGCCTCCTTTTTAACATCTCTTTGTAAAACTATTTATTAGCGGCGAAGTATTCGCGGGTCAGTTTGAAGACAACCGGGCTCAGCAATGCCAGTGCGATCAGGTTAGGGATCGCCATCATTGCATTGAGGGTATCTGCCAGCAACCAGATGAAATCAAGGCTGACGCCGGCACCGATTGGTACGGCGATAATCCATAGGACACGGTAGGGGGTGATCGCTTTGACTCCGAAAAGAAACTCAATGCAGCGCTCACCATAGAATGACCAGCCGATGATGGTGGTAAAGGCGAAAATCGCCAGCGAGATTGCGACCAGATAATTACCGATACCTGGCAGTGAGTGAGAAAAAGCAGCTGACGTCAGCGCGGCGCCCGACGCGCCAGAGGTCCATTCTCCGGAGGTGATGATCACAAGTCCGGTAATCGAACAGATGACAATGGTATCGATAAATGTGCCCAGCATCGCGACCAAACCCTGACGCACAGGGTCTTTCGTCTGGGCCGCCGCATGCGCTATCGGCGCAGAACCAAGGCCTGCTTCGTTGGAGAAAATACCCCGGGCAACACCAAAGCGGATCGCCATCCAGATTGCAGCGCCGGCAAAGCCGCCTTCAGCCGCACTTTCAGTGAAGGCGTAAGTGAAAATGAGGTTCAGCGCGGCAGGGATTGCATCTGCGTTGATTGCCAGAACCGCGAGGCCTGCTACCAGGTATGCGATCGCCATCAGAGGCACGAGAGCCCCCGCAACACTACCGATACGTTTGATACCACCGATCAGAACAGCGCCTACCAGTACCATCAGAATTGCGCCGGTTACCCAGACATTCAGTCCAAAGTTGGAATGGATAACATCGGCCACCGAGTTTGACTGAACGGTGTTGCCTATCCCAAAAGCGGCAACTGCACCGAAGATAGCAAATGCGGTGCCCAGCCAGGCCCAGTGTGTGCCCAGACCGTTCTTGATGTAATACATTGGCCCGCCGACATGGTTGCCCTCTTCATCAACCTCACGATATTTTACGGCTAGCACCGCTTCGGCGTATTTGGTGGCCATGCCCACAAGTGCGGTACACCACATCCAGAACAGCGCACCGGGGCCGCCAAGAAAAACGGCTGTCGCAACACCTGCAATATTACCGGTACCGACGGTTGCTGATAGTGCTGTCATGAGTGCCTGATAAGGAGGGATTTCACCCTCATTGGCCTCTTCACCTTTTGCTGAGCGGCCGCTCCAGAGCAGCTTAAAGCCGGTCCCCAGTTTGAGAATCGGCATCAGTTTCAGACCTAACATCAGAAACAGACCGACACCGAGGATCAGGACCAGCATCATCGGTCCCCAGACGATACCGTTAATCGTGTGGATTACTGAGGTGATAGCTTCCATATAAACTCCTTAATTATTGTTGTTCCCTTCCAGCAGGCTTTTCACCTGAGTATCCGGCTGGGAACGTTGCCGTTTTAATGGTCGTTTTTTGAAAAAACGGATAAATAATCCAGGCGGATGCGCCCTTGGTTTTTATACCCGGATATTCTGAAATACTGGTTGTTCAGGCCTCTTCAACCAGCCCCTTAGCGCTGGGAAAAGAGGTTGGTTTTACCGTGTGGGACGTTGATTGCCGCGCTGTTGAAATTTCTGCATCTCTTCTGCCGGTACAAACAGGCCTCCGGTGGTCCACAGCAGGTGAGTGGCGTTGTGCATTGCGTGATTTAGCCGTTGTTGTTGCAGATAGTTCTGTCCCTGTTCTGTTCCGGTTAGCCAGGTAGGCCCTGAAAATCCTGCTGCGGCTGAGGGTTCTATCTCAATACCTTCACTCTGGCTTAGCCGGAAGAGGTTTTTGAACAGTTCATCATCGGTGACGGTAAAAATACCGCTAAGCATATTGTCGATAACAGAACAGACCCAACCGGACGCCATACTAACTGCCAGACCATCTGCTTCGGTGTCAACCCTGAGGCCGACCTGATAGACCGAGTCCGGGTGCTCTTTATCGATAGCCTGCATGCCGATCAGTACGCAGGGTGCCTCAACCGGTTCGGCAAAGAAACAGTGCACATGAGGGCCAAAAACCTGCTTCAAACCGAAGTTAATACCGCCAGGTGCGCCGCCGACCCCGCAGGGTATATAAACAAAAAGAGGGTGTTCTGCATCAACAGGGATCTGCTGTTCAATCAGTTGCTGTTGCAAGCGCAGGGCGGCAACGGCGTAGCCGAGGAATAGGCGAGGCGAGTTTTCATCATCGACAAAATAGCTGTCTGGGTCGGCGTTGGAGGCGGCCCGGCCCGCAGCCACGGCAGCGCTGTAATCATCGCTGTGCTCGATAACGGTAACGCCGCGGTCACGCAGTCGCTGTTTTTTCCACTGCTTCGCTTCAACCGACATATGTACTACCGATCTGAAGCCCAGAGCTGCACTGATGATGCCGATACTCAGGCCAAGATTTCCAGTGCTGCTGACCGCTATCTCATGACGGCTGAAAAGTGCCTGAGCATCTGCACTGAGTAATTTAAGGTAGTTATCGTCGTAGCCGCTGATGATGCCATGTTCCAGTGCCAGTTGCTCTGCATGACAGAGTACTTCATGAATGCCGCCCCGGGCTTTGACCGATCCGGCAACAGGCAGAGCATGATCACCTTTTATCATTAGTTTGCCTGACAATTCGGGATAATGCTGTTGTTGTAGGTTAGTCGCTGAGAGGAGGGCTGACTCGATCAGTCCATTGCTACTGATGAGTTCAGGAAACAGTTGTTGTAGCAGCGCTGCACAACGGCGCAGGCGCTGGTCTGCCTGATGGATATCAGAAAGAGTGAGTTCGGTGTTGTGGCAGGCTTTTTTGGCGTGTAATTCAGGGTTCAGCCAGAGTATTGGCTTGCCGGTACTGAGAGCCTTTCCCAGTGGTGTATCAATTAGTTTACCCATAGATCGCTCTGCAGTTTGTTATGTTTGTATGGTGCAGTGGGTGTATTCTGTGATCTTAGGTCGGGCTAAACAAACGATGATTTCTATTGTATGGTTAAGTTCAACTAAACTAAGCAAGAATAAAAACGGAGCCTATGCATACTAATAGTCAGATTCTCGCGGCCATGAGAACGTTCGAAGCAGCGGCACGGTTACATAGTTTCAGTCAGGCGGCCAGTGAATTGTCGATTACTCCCGGGGCGGTCAGCCAACAGATCAAAAATCTGGAAAGCCAGGTGGGGGTTATGCTCTTTACGCGTAAGATTCGACAGGTGGAGCTGACGGCAGAGGGGTTGCAGTTTTATGAGACGGTAAGGCCTGCGCTGGTGAGTATCGAAAACTGCCTCAGTCGTATCAAACGATCCGATCTGAAAGGTAGTGTCAGGTTGCGTTCGATTCCCTCATTTGTATTTAAGTGGCTGATTCCGCGTCTGGGCGGTTTCCAGAAGCGCTATCCTGATATTCGCATCGAGACGATAGCAGAGGGGAGTCTGCTGGACTTGAAAAACCGGGACTTCGATATTGCGATCGATTATGGCCTGGGAAGCTATCCCGGCCTGAGTTGTTCATTGATGATGAATGAAAATCTTTTTCCGGTTGTCAGTCCTGAGTACTTCAGTGACATTGACTGGAGTACTCCGGAGGCGCTGAATCGGGTACCACTGTTGCATGACACCGCCCCCTGGGCGGATGCCGAACCCGATTCGGAGTGGCGCTACTGGCTCAGAGCCAGTGGCATGAATACGATTGAAACTGACCGGGGGCACTACTTCAATCGCGGTGATATGGCGATTAAGGCTGCCGAATCAGGGCTGGGCGTGGCAATTGCCCGGGAGTCGCTACTGACGGATGAGATTATTCGTGGGCGCTTATTCGCTCCTTACGCAAAGCAAAAGTGTCGCTGCCGTTATTATATTGTTTATGCTCATGGCGCCCTGAATAATCCAAGGATTAAAGCCGTGCATGACTGGCTTATCGAGATTGGCAGTCAGCCAGGCTGAGCGTAATGGCCGTCAACTTACTATTTAGCCCCGCGGACTACTCGGATTAATTGGCAGGCTGAGAGTTTCTTTGACTTCCTCCATGACAATATAACTCTTGGAGTTTTTCACGCCGGGCAGGGTCAGCAGCATCTCTCCCAATAACGCCCGGTATTCGGACATATCGGCAATCCGCGCTTTAATCAGAAAATCAGCATCCCCCGAAACCAGGTGACACTCCAGCACATAGGGCAGGGACGCTACCGCTTTATTAAACTTAAGGAAGGCATCCGGTGACTGGTAGGAGAGTGAGATCTCAACAAAAACCAGCATCCCATAACCCATTGCCTGAGGATCAATGCGGGCATAATAACCCTGAATCAAACCATCCTTTTCCAGCCGTTTAACCCGTTCCATGCAGGGTGTCGTACTGAGACCAACAATGTCTGCCAGGTCGACATAGCTGATGCGGCCGTTTTCCTGCAGGGTTCTCAGTATATTCAGATCGATCTTATCCAGCTTACGTTTTTGTTTTGTATTCATAGGGTTACTTCGTCCGCAGTCTCCGGTTGGAGGTAAAATTTATAACAGGCGCTATTTTGCAGGGTAATAGTTTTGAAAATAGTTTAAATACAAAAAAATAATCTGTCAAAGATACAATACACTAGTCAAATCATTTGTTGGTGATAAATATAAAAACGGATAGGTATGTTGCAATGAAGATTTTGATTTTGGGTAGCGGCGTTATCGGTGTAACCAGCGCCTGGTATCTGGCTAAACAGGGCCATCAGGTTACTATCATCGATCGCCAGAGCGCACCGGCGATGGAAACCAGTTTTGCCAATGCCGGTCAGATCTCGCCTGGCTATTCCGCTCCCTGGGCCGCACCGGGTGTACCATTAAAGGCGATCAAGTGGATGATGCAGGATCTTGCGCCGCTGATGATCAACCCTAAAGTGAATGCCAATACTTTGAAGTGGATGACCAAGATGCTATCCAATTGCACTCAGAGTTCATATCACACCAACAAAGCCCGTATGATGCGTTTAGCTGAGTATAGCCGCGATTGTTTCAAAGATCTGCGTACTGATATCGAAATTGATTATGAAGGCCGTACCGGGGGCACGTTGCAGCTGTTCCGCACCCAGAAACAGGTGGATGCGGCGGCAAAAGACATCTCTGTGCTGGAAGAGTGCGGCGTCGATTATGAACTGCTGGACCGTGACGGTTGTGTTTCCCGTGAACCCGCTCTGGGTTTTGTTAAAGAGAAAATCGTCGGTGGCCTGCGTCTGCCCGGTGATGAGACCGGTGACTGTTTCAAATTCACCAGCGCGCTGGCTGAAGAGTGTAAGAAGCTGGGGGTCGAATTTAAGTTTGATACTGAGATCGAAGGTCTGATCAGCGATGATAACCAGATTGTAGGCGTTAAAACCCGTCAGGGCACATTCACCGCTGACCGATACCTGATGTGTCTGGGCAGCTACAGCACCCTGTTACTGGCTAATGTCGGGGTTGCGATTCCGGTCTATCCGATTAAAGGTTACTCACTGACATTGCCGATTGTTGATGAAACCAAAGCGCCGGTTTCAACCGTGATGGATGAAACCTATAAAGTTGCAGTGACCCGTTTCGATGATCGTATTCGTGTGGGTGGTACGGCTGAAATTACCTCCTATGACACCTCGCTGCAGGAGAAGCGTCGTAAGAATGTTGAGTTTACCGTGGGTGATCTGTTTCCCGGCGGGGGGGATATTCAGAATGCTGAGTTCTGGACCGGTCTGCGGCCAATGACCCCGGATGGTACACCTGTTCTTGGCGGGACACGCTATCCGAATCTCTATCTGAACACCGGTCATGGCACCCTGGGCTGGACCATGTCTCTGGGGTCAGGCAAGTTTGTTGCCGATGTCATCAGCGGTAACAAAACCGATATCGATCCAGAAGGACTTTCCGTCGCCCGTTATGGCCAGAATTAAGCAATAACGGTTTTGAACACAGGGGCTTTTACGCACCTCGTAAGCACCTTTTCTGCCTCTGTGTTCACTTTTTATTACAGGCTATAATCTGCGGCACTCTGTTGCTGGAGAGTAAACCAATCTGAGCAGCAATGGCCAGCGCAGAGATGCTCCGGGCCAGTGCTGACAAACTATTTTAAGAACGATTACTTAGGATTTATACCATGCCAACCAAGACTATTATTGCCACTGAAAATGCACCTTCTGCAATCGGCACATACTCGCAGGCTGTTAAAGTCGATAACACTGTATATATGTCGGGTCAGATTCCACTGGTACCGGCAACCATGGAGATGGTTACTGAGTCTTTTGAAGCCCAGGCTGTGCAGGTGTTTGATAACCTGAAAGCGGTGGCTGAAGCAGCGGGTGGCTCAATGAATGATCTGGTGAAGGTGAACATTCTGCTGACCGATCTGGCTAATTTTGCCACGGTCAATGAAGTGATGGCACGCTATTTTGATCAGCCTTATCCCGCCCGTGCTGCGTATGCAGTGAAGGCGTTACCAAAAGATGCCGATATCGAAGTTGAAGCGGTGATGGTTCTGGGCTGAGCCGCAGGATTCTGGTTTTGATGCCTGTGTTGTGCAGGCATCTGAATAAAAGTGAGAGCTTAAGGTAAGAGTTACATGAGTCGAGCAGCAAAAATTACGGTTGATCTGGAGGCTATCCGACAGAATTACCGACTGGCACGTTCCCTTAATACAGCGGGTAATGCTGCAGCAATTATCAAGGCAGATGCTTACGGACATAACGCCGTTAAGGTGGCCCGGGCGCTGCAAGCTGAAGCGGATGCATTCGGTGTTGCCTGTATTGAAGAGGGAATCGAGCTGATTGAAGCCGGTATACAAAAACCTGTTTTGCTGCTCGAGGGCTTCTTTGAAGTCAGTGAGCTGCCCTATATCAGTGAACATGGCATGTGGTGTGCGGTGCACAGCCTGTATCAGATAGAGCAGATAGCGCAAGCCTCTCTGAGTAAACCGATTACGGTCTGGCTGAAAATGAATTCCGGTATGAACCGCTTAGGTATCCATCCGGATGATTATCAGGCGGCGTTTCAGCGTTTGCAGCAACTGGAAAATGTATCAGATATCGTTTTGATGACCCACTTTGCCAGTTCTGATGAACTGGATAAAGCGACGACTGAGCAGCAGCTGGCGGTGTTCAACCGCGCCAGTGAGGGGTTGGATGCACCCCACTGCCTGGCTAATTCTGCCGCAGTGTTGGCCTGGCAGGATGCGCGTCGTGACTGGATGCGTCCCGGACTGATGCTGTACGGTGCGACACCTTTCCCGGAAGCGCAGGAGCAGGCTGATAAACTGCTACCGGCCATGACGCTGACCTCTGAAGTCATCGCTATACGCGATGTACAACCAGGCGAATGCGTCGGCTACGGTGGTAACTTCGTTGCCGATAAGCCGACCCGGGTAGGGACGGTTGCCCTTGGGTATGCTGATGGTTACCCGCGCCATGCTGTCACCGGTACACCGGTGTGGATCAATGGTCAGCGCGCGCGGATCATTGGCCGGGTGTCGATGGATATGCTGGGGGTTGATCTGACCGGTATACCAGACGCTGGCATCGGTACAGAGGTGGAGTTCTGGGGACGAAATGTGACTGCTGCAGAGGTTGCAACCTACTGCGATACAATCCCTTATACGCTGTTTACCGGCATTACCCGTCGGGTGCATAAGCGTTACATAAACGAATAGATGCAGTTGATCAGACGTTTTAAAACCGGCCCCGTGCCGGTTTTTTGTTTTATATTGTTCAGCGGGCGGTAATCTGCGTTAAGAAATGATATACAGGGACAGCGCTGTAGCACTGTTAATTCAGGGAGACCGATATGTATGCGGTGATTTTCCGGGCAGAGATCGCCCAGTTAGATGATGAGTACAACCAGATGGCTGCCCGGATGCGGGACCTTGCGTTGCAGGAGTATGGTTGCCTGGAGTTTACCGCCGTGACAGAGGGGAATCATGAGATCGCGATCTCATACTGGCGCAGCAAAGAGCAGATTCGTGCCTGGAAAGAGAATGCCGGGCATCGGTTAGCTCAGCAAAAGGGGCGAGCCCGGTGGTATACCTCATATCGGGTTCAGGTTGTCGAGGTGGTGCGGGAATACAGCGCATAAGTTTGCAGAGGAAGGAAAGGGTTATGGTGGGATTTACAGCGAGGCTGTTCAGAGCTGTTGTGCTTTGTGTCGTATCGGTTGTTACAGTGACAGCCACGGCAGCAACCAGTGTCTGGAAGGTGAGTTCAGGCGATAATGTGGTCTATGTTGGCGGGACGCTGCATGTTCTGCGTCAGAGCGACTACCCGCTTCCTCCAGAATTTGATCGCGCTTATCAGCACGCCGATAAGCTGGTTTTTGAAACGGATCTTGAACAGCTGCACTCTGCTGAGGTGCTGCAGCGAATGCAACAGGCAGTGCGTTACCCTGAGGGGATCAGTGGGTTGGATAAGCGGGTTTCTGCGCCCCTGTATCAGCGTATCGTCAGAGTCTGGACTCAGTATGGTTTGCCGGCAGAGGCTCTGGATCGGTTGCGTCCCTCGGGCATCGTTATTACTCTGACGATGCTTAACCTGAAACAGATAGGCGTGGACGCGCAGGGTATTGATGACTTTTATCACAGTCGGGCCACTGCGGATGGCAAACCCGTCGCTGGGCTGGAATCGGTGGAGCAGCAGATCCGCTTGTTGTCGGGTATGGGCGCCGGTGATGAAGAAAAATTCATGCGGATCTCTCTGGATGAACTGGACCAGTCTGGCGGGATCATCAACGAGATGGTGGCTGCCTGGCGGGGTGGCCGTCTGGCTGATCTTGAACATCTGGTTATTGATGACATGCGTCGCGAATCGCCCGCCAGTTTTCGTGCCCTGATGGTCGACCGAAATCAGCAATGGCTGCCGCAGATCGATGCTATGTTGCGTGACCGGCCGGTGGAGTTTGTGCTGGTGGGCAGCGGTCACCTGGCCGGTAAAGAGGGGCTTATTAATCAGTTGCAGCAGCGTGGTTATCGGGTTGAGCCGGTCGCTGAGTGATTCAGCCGGTCATCTTCAGCTGTTGGTGCCCGCACAGGAGTTTCAGTAGTTGCAGTTTACCTTGTGGATCTTTACGGGTGACAACCTCACCCTCCTTGCGGAAGTGGATATCCCTCAATCGGGACAGCCAGAAACGCATTGCCGCAACCTGTAACATGGTGCTGAAACTGCGCTGTTCATCACTATTCAGTGGGCGAACCGACTGATAGCTGTCGAGCATCAGTAACGCTTTGTTGAAATCGTATTCGGATGTGCGCTCGTCATAACACCAGGCATTCAGCGTGACACAGAGGTCATACAGATAGGGGGCTGAACAGGCGTGGTAGAAATCGATCAGGCCACAGAGTTTGTCGCCCTCAAACAGTGCATTGTCGGGGAACAGGTCGGCATGGATAGGGCCGGCTGGCAGGCTTTCCCAGGGGATATGTCCGGAATCCATCAGATTATAGTGAAGGCTCTGCTGCTCATCTTCTGCCAGATGAGGCATCAGTTTTGTCCCCAGATCTGAACACCATTGGTGGATATCGATAGTGTGTTTGTTTTCCAGTTGCTCTGCCAACTGATGCATCTGCGCCAGTGTTACACCGATAACACTGGCTTGCTGATCGTTGGGGGTTTGTAATGGGCTGCCAGCCAGCCGGGACATCAGCACGGCAGGACGATCATTGAGTTGCCCGGACAGACGCTGGTCATTCAGGTGGATCGGCTTAGCGCAGGCCACGCCATGCTGTGTCAGGTGCTCAATATAATCAAGAATAAAGGGGAGCTGATCGCTGCTGATCGATTCAACCAGCGTGAGGACAAACGGCCCCTCTGTGGTGGTGACAAAATAGTTAGTGTTTTCCACACCGGCTTCAATGCCCTGAAAATCGATCAGCTTGCCCACGTTGTACTGTTGCAGGTAGCTTTCAAGTTGCTCCCGGGTGACGGGTGTGTAAACAGACATCGTCAGTTCCTTTACTCGTTCGGTCGTCGGTGACAACCCTGTTATTCGGTGTTCAGTTGTAGTGTGTTCAGAGTATTTATACGGTTTAATTAAACTGTCTGGGCCTGAAGGTCCGCATGATACGAAGAGCGCACCATCGGGCCGCTGGCGACATTTTTAAAGCCCAGCTGATAACCAATCTGTTCATACTCCTTAAACTCTTCAGGCGTGACATAACGTTCCACGGCCAGATGATGCTTGCTCGGTTGCAGGTATTGACCAATCGTGATCATATCGACATTGTTAGCCCGCAGATCTTGCATCACCTTAACGACCTCTTCCTGGGTTTCACCCAGCCCGACCATAATGCCGGATTTGGTATCCACCTGTGGATGCAGCTGTTTAAAGCGGTACAACAGATTCAGTGACCAGAAATAATCAGCGCCGGGACGTACCTTGCTATAAAGGGAGGGCACTGTTTCCAGATTATGGTTGAGCACATCGGGCAGTTGCTCCGATAGCTTTTCCAGAGCGATATCCATCCGGCCCCGGAAATCCGGCACCAGTATTTCAACCTTCAGTTCTTTATTCAGGGCTCTTGCTTCTTTAATGCACTCGGCAAAGTGGCCTGCGCCGCCATCTTTCAGGTCATCCCGGTCTACTGAGGTGATTACCACATAGCGTAGTCCCAGTTGAGCGATATTGCGGGCGACGTTCTTGGGCTCATCCGGGTCAAGTTGCATCGGCCGGCCATGAGCGACATCGCAGAATGGACACCGCCGGGTACAGATAGCACCCATGATCATCAGGGTTGCTGTTTTGTGGCTGAAGCACTCAGCCAGATTAGGGCAGGAGGCTTCTTCACATACAGTATGCAGATTGAGTTCGCGAAGCTGCTGCTTAACTTTTTTAACATTGGCGTTGGAGTGCGAATCGATGCGGATCCAATCCGGCTTACGTAGTCGCTCCCGGGTGGGATCGGGTTTTTCCCGCAGACGGGACATTTTTGATTCGCCTTTCAGCTCTTTTAAAGGAATCATCGCCATCTGGGGAGGCCTCCGCTGCGTCTAAATCTGTGTCATGTGCTGTGTAGCCGGTGACGAAGCGCCTGGCGGTTATGCTGGGCCTGTTCTCCGTCACCCGACTGACTGTGTCGACCTTATTAAGCAGATCTTTTGAGTCGATCTGTCTGTCTTACCAGGTTCTGCTTTAACCGCGATAATAGCGTTGTTCGATAAAGGGGGTCTTAGATACCACCATTGGCAACAGTTTACCGCGCACAAGAGCATATATTTCTGTTTCCAGTGCTGCATACTCAGAAGCGACATATCCCATCGCAATTGGTACACCCACGGTTGGACCAAAGCTACCGCTGGTCACTTCACCAATGCGGACTCCTTCGGCATTGACCAGTTCAGCACCTTCGCGGACAGGGGCTTTGCCCTGGGCGATCAGACCCACCCGTTTGCGGGTGAAGCTCTTGTTGGCAATCTGGTCAAAGATCTTCTCCGCACCGGGGAAACCTCCGGCCCGTTCGCCTTCAGCGCGACGACATTTGCTGATCGCCCAGATCAGGCTACCTTCGATAGGTGTGGTGTTCTCATCAAGATCGTGACCGTAGAGGCAGAGACCGGATTCCAGTCTCAGAGAGTCCCGGGCGCCGAGGCCGATGAACTCAACTTCAGTCTGCGCAAGAAACAGACGGCAGAGACGTTCAGCTTCCGCTTCGGGGATGGAGATCTCGTAACCATCTTCGCCAGTGTAACCGGAGCGGCTGATAAAACACTCAACCCCATCGATAGCAATATGGCGTGAGTCCATAAATACCAGTTCGTTGACTTCAGGACAGATACGCGACAGTGCTGTCGCGGCTTCAGGCCCTTGCAATGCCACCAGAGCTCGGTCATCCAGCACTTCCAGTTCGACCCCTTCGCCAAGGTTCGCCTGCAGATGGGCAATGTCCTGAGCTTTGCAGGCTGCGTTGACGACAACATACAGATGATCACCATAGTTGGTGACCATCAGATCATCCATGATGCCTCCATGGGCATTGGTGAACAGTGCGTAGCGCTGCTTGCCAGCGGGCAGGTCGATAATGTCCACCGGTACCAGTTTTTCAAGTTCAGAAGCGGCGTTAGCGCCGGTCAGTTTTACCTGACCCATGTGAGAAACATCAAACAGACCCGCCTGTTCGCGGGTATGGATATGCTCTTTTTTAACCCCCATCGGATACTGAACAGGCATCTCGAAACCTGCGAAGGGAACCATCTTGCCTCCCAGTTCAATATGCAGATCGTAAAGCGGTGTTTTGTTCAGTTCTGACATGGGAGTCTCCATTGTTGATGTTCTAAATAACGCCTTTGTTCTTTGCCAACAGATTAGCAGAGAAAATTCTGGCAAAAGGGAAAAGTTTCCAATAGGAAACAAAGTTAATTGATCAGGGAATAGTTTGCAAGCAGAAAGTTACGTTGACGAGAAAGTTTGGGTCGTTTTTGAAATATTTAAAAGCCGTTGATAGTAGCTTGACGTCACAAAGAGCTTCAAAAGCTGTTGCTCGTAGCTCGCACGTCACAAAGAGCGTAACTTGTTCGTTGCTCGTAAGAGCCTTCTAAATGGTTCCATGATTAAGCGATCAGGTTGAGCGCTTTGTAAGGAAGTCGTTGAGTTTGGTTGGTAAAGGGTATCCCGAGCAACGAGCAAAGAAAACTGGGTTCTGTTTTTAAGCCGTAACCCAGAGCACCTCGGCGTCTTTCTTGCTGGTGGATACCAGCGCATGGCCCATTTCGCAATCGTAGTAGGCGCTGTCTCCGGCGACCAGTTCGATCGGTTCATAGAACTCGGTGTAGAACATGATGCTGCCACTAAGCACATAGAGAAACTCTTCGCCGTCATGGCGGATCCAGTCCTGATATTCATCCCAGGAGTGGGTGCGTACGGTGGTTTTAAAGGGGATCATCTTCTTGCTGGACAGCTGCGTTGCCAGCAGTTCGTGTTCATAGGTGGGTGTCGGGTGAGGCTTTCCCTCGCCGCGACGGGTGATGTCACGGCGGCCGCCACTGGCGGGGCTTTTCTTTTTCGGCTGAGTGAATAGTTGTGGGATATCGATGCCCAGCCCCTTAACCAGTTTATTAACGGCGGTAAAGGTGGGTGATATCTGCTCATTTTCAATCTTTGAGAGTGTCGAACGGGCAAGACCTGTCAGTTTGCTGGCTTCTTCCAGTGTCAGGTTCTGACTCAGGCGGATTTCGCGTACTCGCTTGCCAAGTTCAAGTGGCTCGACACTGGCTTCTGCATTATCCCGGGTAACCGAAAAGAACTGCTGCTCTTCTTTGAGAAAGGATGGCTTATCTGGCATCGGTTACTCCGTTTTTATACGTTAATACTGCTTGGCAAGGGGGTGTTCTCCCTGTTTCCGATAATAGTACACAACCGATCTGGGCATTGAAAGAAGGCCATATTTTCTAGTTTGATGGCATAATATGGAAAAGTTTCCTAAAAGAAACTTTTTGTTGATTTTAGGAAAATGCGCTGCTAGTCTGAGCGCCAGTTGGCTATCAATCTGTTTAGAACTGTTGTCCGGGCTTTATAGATTTGATGGCAGATTGGAGTAATCGTTGTGCATCAGGCTGGAGTAGCTGTCAGTGGCTTTGAGTATTTTTGATCTCTTTAAAGTAGGCGTGGGCCCTTCGAGTTCCCATACCGTGGGGCCGATGATTGCAGCCAATCGTTTTCTGGATGAGTTGCAGCATCGCCAGCAGTTTGAACAGGTCTGTAAGGTTAAAGTCAGGCTCTATGGTTCATTAGCGATGACCGGAAAAGGGCACTCAACGGATGTGGCAGTGCTGGTCGGGTTGATGGGTGAAATGCCTGATCGGGTCGATCCGGATCAGGTGCCGGTTTTTGTTACCCAGATTCAGCAAACTGGCCGTCTGAATCTGGCTGGTCAACGGTTAATTGAGTTCCGGGTTGATGAACATCTGCTGTTTCAATTTGGTGAGTCACTGCCTAAGCATCCGAATGGTATGCGTTTTCAGGCATTTGACGCAGCGGGCCTCGTCTTGCATGACGCGGTCTATTACTCCGTTGGGGGAGGCTTCGTGCTCAGTGATGCTGAGGTCGATCAACAGGCCGCCATTGCGGATAGTGTAACGCTGCCCTATGAGTTCAATAGCGGTGCAGAACTTCTGGCGCTGTGTAAACAGAGCGGTATGAGCATAGCTCAGATTATGCTGGAGAATGAACGGGTCTGGCGCAGTGATGATGAGGTTCGTGCCGGATTGCGAAACATCTGGCAGGTGATGGACAGCTGCATTCGACGTGGCTGTGCGGAAACCGGCGAGCTGCCGGGAGGTCTGCGGATAAAGCGCCGTGCCCACGAGCTCTGTGAAGAGTTGCGTAACAACCCGGAAGCGTCGTTTAAAGATCAACTGACAGTAATGGACTGGGTAAACCTCTATGCTATGGCGGTGAACGAAGAGAATGCTGCCGGTGGCCGGGTTGTGACTGCACCGACTAATGGTGCAGCCGGCGTCATTCCGGCGGTATTGGCTTACTACGACCGCTTTGTTCATGGTTCCAGTGAGCAGGGTATCTTTGATTTTATCGCCACGGCCGCAGCGATCGGTATGTTGTTTAAGAAGAACGCCTCTATCTCGGCTGCTGAGGTTGGTTGTCAGGGTGAGATCGGCGTCGCCTGTTCGATGGCCGCCGGTGCGCTCTGTGCAGTGATGGGTGGCACTATTGAACAGGTTGAGAATGCGGCCGAGATCGGTATGGAGCATAACCTGGGTCTTACCTGTGATCCTGTTGGCGGGCTGGTGCAGGTCCCTTGCATTGAACGCAATACCATGGGGGCGGTTAAAGCGATCAATGCTGCCCGGCTGGCGATACGGGGCGATGGCAAACACCACGTATCCCTTGATTCTGTTATAGAAACTATGCGTCAGACCGGTGTTGATATGCAGGACAAATATAAAGAAACCTCGCAGGGCGGACTGGCGGTTAACGTCGTTGCCTGCTGATTTTGAATTGCTTGAATCTGAATAGAGAATAACACGATGAATAACACTGAACTGTACCGCGGTGACACGATATGTGAAGCCTTTTTTACTCAGAATCTGGCTGAGCGGGATGCCGAACTGATGGCTGCGGTAAACGAAGAGTTTAGCCGCCAGGAAACGCAGATTGAGTTGATCGCTTCTGAAAATATCGTATCTAAAGCGGTGATGCAGGCTCAGGGAACTGTGCTGACCAATAAGTATGCAGAAGGTTATCCGGGACGTCGTTATTACGGTGGTTGTGAATATGCTGACAAGGCGGAAGAGTTGGCAATTGAGCGTGCAAAAAAGCTGTTCGACTGTGAATTTGCCAATGTTCAGCCACATTCTGGTGCACAGGCTAACGGTGCGGTCATGCTGGCACTGTTACAGCCAGGCGATACCGTTATGGGAATGTCTCTGGATGCGGGTGGCCATTTGACCCACGGCGCGCGCCCGGCATTGTCGGGTAAGTGGTTTAATGCTGTTCAGTACGGAGTTTCCAGGGAGGATAACCGGATTGATTATGATGCAGTGGAAGCGCTGGCAGTTGAATGCCAGCCAAAGATGATTATCGCGGGTGGTTCTGCCATTCCCCGGATAATCGATTTCGCCCGGTTCCGTGAGATTGCCGATAAGGTGGGGGCTTTTCTGTTTGTCGATATGGCGCACATCGCCGGACTGGTTGCTACCGGTGTGCACCCGAGTCCACTGCCGTATGCTGATGTTGTGACAACCACCACCCATAAGACTTTGCGGGGCCCTCGCGGTGGCATGATTCTGTCCAATAATCCGGACGTCGGCAAAAAAATTAACTCAGCGGTTTTCCCTGGATTGCAGGGTGGGCCTCTGATGCATGTTATCGCTGCCAAGGCTGTGGCTTTCGGCGAAGCGCTGCGTCCGGAATTTAAAACTTACATCGATCGGGTTGTTGAGAATGCGCAGGTGCTGGCCGGGGTCATGGTTGAGCGAGGTTGCGATATTGTGACCGGTGGTACCGACACCCATCTGATGCTGGTGGATCTGCGTCCCAAAGGCCTTAAAGGGAATGTTGTCGATGCAGCCCTGGAGCGTGCCGGCATCACTTGTAACAAAAATGGTATTCCGTTTGATCCTGAAAAGCCGATGGTGACTTCGGGTATACGTCTGGGTACACCTGCAGGAACCAGTCGCGGTTTTGGTGTCGAAGAGTTTCGCCTGATTGGCAATCTGATCAGTGATGTTCTGGATGGGTTGGTGGCCAACCCGGATGACAACTCAGCAGTTGAAGCGCAGGTGCGCGCTCAGGTAGAAAACCTGTGCAAACGCTTTCCGCTGTATAAATAACCCTATTATCCAACAAACGTTATGCTGGTTCTGCGCCAGTGTTGATCTTACAAAGGACATACAATTATGAGCATTCCATCTAACTACCGTTTCGCTTCAAGCCATGAATGGGTTCTGGATAATGGTGACGGTACCGTCACTATGGGGATTTCAGATCATGCGCAGGAGCTGTTGGGTGATGTGGTTTTTGTTGAACTGCCGGAAGTGGGACGTGAAGTCGATGCCGGAGAGGAGTTCTCACTGGTTGAATCAGTCAAAGCCGCATCGGATATCTATTCACCGGTAACCGGCGAGGTCGTCGCGATAAATGAAGCGCTGGAAGATCAGCCTGAAACCGTGAATAACGCGCCTTACGATGGTGGCTGGATAGTTAAAATTAAACTGGCTGATGCATCTCAGCTGGATGAGTTGCTGGACGCCGAGTCTTATGCAGCTACGATTGCTGAATAGATCTGATCTATGCTGATAACTGTTGTCGTATCGGACGACAGGCTATCACTGTCCCCCGATCGGGTCTTTCGCAAACGCGGGGAGGTTGTTAAGGCCTTCCCGCACCCTTTACTTTGAGATCTGCAGTAATACTGCCGATCAGTTTACACAGGTTATTGTAATGGCTACCGAGATATTGACTCCTGTTCCGCTAAGTACGCTTCAGCAGACCACCGATTTTACCCGTCGGCATATTGGTCCGGACATCGATCAGACCGCAGCGATGCTGGCTGAGCTGGGTATCAGTTCTATAGAGGAGCTGATGACGCAGACCGTACCGGATTCAATCCGTCTGGATGATGCGCTGGATATGGCGGATGCTGTGTCTGAAGCCGATGCGCTGGCACTGTTGCGTCGTCTGGCTGATCAGAATCAGGTGAACCGCTCTTATATCGGTATGGGCTATCACAATACTCTGGTACCTAACGTGATTCTGCGTAACGTGATGGAAAATCCCGGCTGGTATACCGCCTATACACCTTACCAGCCAGAGATATCTCAGGGACGTCTTGAAGCGCTGCTGAATTATCAGCAGATGGTGATGGATCTCACCGGTATGGATCTGGCCAATGCCTCTCTTCTGGATGAGGCCACTGCCGCAGCGGAAGCGATGACCCTGTGCAAACGTTCCAACCGCAAAAAAAGCGATATCTTTTTTGTCGCTGATGACGTGCATCCGCAGACTATCGATGTGATCAGAACCCGGGCGGAGTATTTCGGTTTTGAAATTGTGGTGGGTAATCCGCTGACGGATCTGGATCACTGCGATGCCTTTGGCGTTCAGCTGCAATATCCGGGCACCTACGGTGATATTACGGATATTAAAACCCTGATTGAAAAAGCCAGAGCGCAGCAGGCGATGGTGTCTGTCGCGGCCGATCCTTTAGCGCTGGTGTTGTTGAAATCCCCGGGCGAGCTGGGTGCTGATGTGGTGTTAGGGTCGTCCCAGCGCTTCGGTGTGCCGATGGGCTTTGGTGGCCCACACGCGGCGTTCTTTGCTGCCAGTGAAAAGCTCAAGCGTTCGGTGCCTGGCCGTATTATCGGTGTCTCTATTGATGCCAATGGTAACCAGGCATTGCGGATGGCGATGCAAACCCGGGAGCAGCATATCCGTCGTGAGAAGGCGACCTCCAATATCTGTACGGCGCAGGCGTTGCTGGCGAATATGGCGTCGTTCTACTGTGTCTATCACGGTCCGGATGGCCTCAAAACTATTGCTGAGCGGGTGCATCGCCTGACCGCTATTCTGGCCAATGGCCTTAAATCCAAAGGCGTTGTGGTCAATGACAGTTACTTTGATACTTTGACGCTGACGTTGCCCGAAACCGCTGCTGAGGTCTATCAGCGAGCGCTGGATGCCGGTTGCAACCTGCGTCAGACTGCCGTGGATAAACTGGGAGTCTCGCTGGATGAAACCACCCGGCCTGAGGATATTGCCGATCTGTTTGATTGTGTGCTGGGTGAAGGGCACGGTCTGTCGGTGGCTGAGCTGGATGCGGCAATCGTCGCCGGTGCGGCAACCGGTATCACCGCTGAGATGCGTCGCAGCGACGCGATTCTGAGCCATCCGACTTTTAACAGTTACCATAGCGAAACCGATATGCTGCGCTACATGAAGCGGCTGGAGAATAAAGATTACTCTCTGGTACACGGCATGATCCCGCTGGGGTCCTGTACTATGAAGCTGAACGCTACTGCTGAGATGATTCCGGTTACCTGGCCGGAGTTCTCTAACATTCACCCCTTCGCACCGGCAGAGCAGGTTAAAGGGTATCAGCAGATGCTCACACTTCTTGAAGAGCAGCTGGTGGAGATTACCGGTTACGATAAGGTGTCGCTGCAGCCTAACTCAGGTGCGTCCGGGGAATATGCCGGTTTGCTGGCGATTCGCAAATATCAGGCATCCATTGGGGAGGGGCATCGCAATGTCTGTCTGATACCGTCTTCGGCACACGGTACCAACCCGGCCTCGGCGGCGATGATGGATATGAAGATTATCGTCACCCGCTGTGATGAGAAGGGCAACGTGGATGTCGCTGATCTGCGGGCTCAGGCAGAGCTGCATAAGGATAATCTCTCCTGTCTGATGATCACCTATCCCTCTACCCATGGGGTATATGAGGAGGATATTGTCGAGATCTGTAACATCATTCACAAGAATGGTGGCCAGGTGTATATGGATGGCGCCAATATGAACGCTCAGGTAGGGATCTCCAAACCGGGTCTGATCGGGTCTGATGTGTCTCACCTGAATCTGCACAAAACCTTTGCTATCCCGCACGGTGGCGGTGGTCCCGGTATGGGGCCGATCGGGGTCAAGAGCCATCTGGCGCCGTTTCTGGCGAGTCACAAGGTCAGCCCGGTTACAGGTCTGAACCCAGAGAACGGTGCAGTCGCGGCAACCCCCTATGGTTCTGCATCCATTCTGCCGATCACCTGGATGTATAATCTGATGCTGGGCAAGTCGGGGCTGAAGCGTTCCACTCAGATGGCGATTCTCAACGCTAACTACATGGCGGAGAAGCTTTCAGGGCACTATCCGATTCTCTACCGGGGGCGTAATAACAAAGTGGCCCATGAGTGTATCGTCGACATTCGCCCGCTGAAGGAGGCTTCCGGTGTTACTGAGGAGGATATCGCCAAGCGTCTGATGGATTACGGTTTTCATGCGCCGACCATGTCATTCCCGGTCGCCGGTACACTGATGATCGAACCGACCGAATCTGAATCAAAAGTGGAGATCGATCGCTTTATTGATGCGATGGTGCAGATTAAAGGGGAGGTCGAGAAGGTGCGCAGCGGACACTGGCCTGCGGATAACAACCCGTTGTGCCTGGCTCCACATACCCAGGCTGATATGATGGCTGAAGAGTGGAACCGCCCCTATACCCGGGAGGAAGCGGTGTTTCCGAGTCGCGCGACCCGGGAAAACAAGTTCTGGCCGACCTCAAACCGGATAGACAATGTGTACGGCGACAGGAACTTTATCTGTTCCTGCCCTGCTATCGAAACCTATATGGACGACCCGATTTAACTGAATGATAAATCGGTGTTTTCAATAGTCGCCTTATGAACAGGTGCCCAGGCGGATCAGGAAACTGATCCGCCTTTTTTGTGTTACGACGATTATCCAAAACAACACCGTAACATCAGCTTCATATCTTTCAGGCATTTTGTTGGTATAACCTATGGAGGCTAAGATGACTGATATCCTTAGTAACATTGAACAGATCTACAGCGAGATGGGCCATAACCACTATGGTGAAGGGGTCAGCCAGATTGAGCATGCAGTGCAGTGCGCACGTCTGGCGGTGGAAGATGGTGAACGGGCAGATATGGTTGTCGCGGCTTTGCTACATGATATAGGGCACCTGTTTGCCGGGGTGAACCCTGGTTATGGGGACTTCTGTCATGACCAGGCTGGCGCTGAATATCTTAGCCAATACTTCCCTCCTGGTGTGACTGAGCCTGTGCGCCTGCATGTCAGCGCAAAACGCTATCTCTGTACCACTGAAGCGGGTTATATCGATAGTCTTTCAGAGGCCTCTCGCTACTCTCTGGAGCATCAGGGCGGCTTTATGACGGAAGATGAGATCACCGCTTTTCTTGCAGAACCTTTTTATGAGCAGGCGATACGTTTGCGACGCTGGGATGATGAAGCCAAGGATGAGCAACTGGCATCGACACCATTCAGCAGCTTTAGCCAGAAAATAGTGGAGGTCTGCAACGCCTGAGGGGTGCCTGAAACGCCCTGTCGATACAAAAAAAAACCGCCATAAGGCGGTTTTTTTCGTAATTCTTATTGCTCCAGCTGAAACACCTTAATCATCAGGCTCAATGGGGGGGGGTGCTCAACTTTCGGGTGGTATCAGCCGAAGTAATACCCCTATATATACAATATTGGTGCCTGTTTTTTATAAAATGAAGGATATCAATGGGTTGCTTTTATTTTGTGTGTTTTTCTATCGCGATTAAATCTTTATCTGAAAAAAAGTGTTGCTGTTTCGATACGCAAAATAGGGCTTGTGATTGTTTTTCATATAAATCAAATAGTTATTGTGTATGTTATTTGAGTCATTACTGTTAAATATTTGATTTTAAATATGTTTTATTGTCCGTTTTTTGATTATACAGATGGCAGATTTGCAGTTTATAACTGAGGCTGAAAAATATACAGGACTTTTTTAAGAAAATAGCGAGGGTTGTTTGGACTGAAGTCTGTCTGGTCTTAAAACAGACCCGGGCGACAGATCAGTCTTTAAAATTCAACTAAAGATAAAGTGTAAAGCAGGGGGGATTGATTGACGCGTATACAGCAAGGATGCGGGCAGGGGGCACTGTTTAGGTAAAAAAAAACAGGCCAGAGGCCTGTCAAAATAAGAGCGATATAAAAAGACCGGCCTGTCTTGTGCCAGTCATATGCTCTTTAGAGAGAATCGTTTCAGATTGCAGCTGTATCACCATCCAACGCCTTCATCGACATTTTGTAGTCTGTATGGCTGGACAGTGGCCCGAAAGCTGGGGTCTTTGATGTAACACGGTGTTTAACGAAAGCGAAGGCTCTCAGAATAAGCTCTGCCTGTACCTGAGAGCGCATGCTTACTGCCTGCTGGTAGATACTGTTGTGGGTTTCAGGAATTGCCATTTTACTCACCATACGTTGAATTCAGTTCAGAGAATATATTCAGTTGATCAGCGTTGATCTGTCAGAACGAAATTCAGAAAACAGAAAGGGATCACCCTTCGGAATATGCGCGCATTTTAGACTTTCGTCTGAGGTGTGTTAACTGATCAATTTTCAGATAAATGATGAGTTAAATTCATCAGTTGGATGGTCGTTTACTTTGGCATGAGGAAGACAATCAAATTTGAGTCATCCCTGTGTATTTACCTGACCTTTAGGCCTGAGTATAGTTGATTAAATTTATTGAATCGGCTTAGGCCAGAGGATTTAGCATGAAGATACTGGCGTTATCAGGAAGTACCCGGGCGGAATCCTTCAACCGCAGATTGCTTGACATTGCTGTGGCTGGTGCCCGGCAGGCTGGCGCTGAGGTAACGGTTGTGGATCTTAGTGAATATCCGATGCCTCTCTACAATCAGGATCTTGAATATAAAGAAGGTATTCCCGAGGCAGCTGTTCAATTGAAACGGCTGATGGTAGAGCATCAGGGATTGCTGATTGCATCGCCAGAGTACAATGGGTTTCCAACGCCATTGCTGAAAAACACCTTTGACTGGCTCTCGCGCAAACAGGCTGAACATGAGCCCCCCATGTTTGCTTTCCAGCATAAAATAGCGGCCTTGCTATCGGCGTCTCCCGGTGCGGGGGGAGGCACCCGGGGGCTGACTATTCTGCGCATCTATCTTCAGAATCTGGGGATAATGACGCTTCCTGGGCAGGTTTCGTTAGGGCTGGCAGGGCAGGCGTTCAGAGAGGATGGCCGTTTGCACAATGACCAGTTGCAACAATCTACCGAGTCCTTAGCGGCAGATCTGTTTGAGATGCTGCAGAAACAGGCAGACCGGTTTGACTGAAGCGCGTGATTTTATCGCTTTCTCGCCATCAGCGGCGCGAAATTGCCAACCTATTTTGCAGCAATTAACTTCGCTCCTGAGCGGTGATGAGTCTGTTTTGGAGATTGGTAGTGGTAATGGCCAGCATGCTGTTTATTTCACCGAGCAGCTTACTGGCCTCCGTTGGTTGCCCTCAGAGGTCGCGCCGCAGTTGCCGCTATTACAGACGAACCTTGATGCCCACGGTTGTGCCAATATCGACGAGCCGGTGGTGCTGGATCTACGCCATCAGAACTGGGATAACGGCTTGCCTGAGGTTGATCTGATATTCAGTGCTAACACTCTGCATATTATTAGCTGGACTGAAGTTGTTTCACTGTTTGCACGTGCAGAAGCGGTTCTGAAACCTGCCGGCCGGGTTATTCTCTATGGTCCGTTTCGTTACAATAATGCCTTTACCAGCGAGAGTAACGCTGAGTTTGATCACTGGCTGAAAGCGCGTAATCCTGATAGCGGGGTCCGGGATTTCGAACAGGTTAATTCACTGGCGCACGCTGCGAACTTAATGCTGGAGTGTGATATCGGTATGCCAGCTAATAATCAGCTGTTGGTATGGCGGCGGGGTGGATAAGGCTGTAACCCGGAGGTTACAGCCGGGCAGTCAAAGCATTACAGGATAGTAACGTTCTCAGCCTGAGGACCTTTCTGGCCCTGAGTTACTTCGAAAGAAACTTGCTGTCCTTCGTTCAGAGTCTTAAAACCATCGGAGTTGATAGCGCGGAAGTGAACGAATACGTCAGGACCGTTATCCTGTTCGATAAAACCATAGCCTTTATCGGCATTGAACCATTTAACGGTACCAGTAGATGTAGACATAATTGTATTCCCTACAATAGTTTTTTTTTAAATAATTGCGTTCTGAATCGAATCAGATACACGGGTTAAGCTAAGAATGCAGGAACTACATTTATGACTAAGGGACACACAGGTTGATCTGATGGACTCTTTGATGCATAAAAATCGGGCCTTACTTTCAAGCTGATTTTATTCTAAGACATTTGCCAAAATAGTAAAAGCGTTATTTTCAAATCGTTTTATGTGTTTAACTTGTTGTTATTTATAGTCTTATTGGCTTTTTGATCGGGCCTGTAATTCTTGCAATATGGCTCCTGGCTAGTTTATCGGGTTTTTTTTACATCAAAGTTAATGCCGATAATTACCGTTTATTGTCGTGATGACAGACTGGGCTGCTCCGGTCACCCGAGTAGATTCACGGGTCTTTGGTACTGTTCCGAAAGGAAGACAGGTTATACGGTTATCTGTCAGGCATGAGCGGTGTTGATTTTACGGGGGCAGGATGGCGGGCCTGCCCCCGTTCCTGCACGGCCAGGCAATGCAGAAGGGGCCCTGGCGCTTTCCCCTCTTCAGCGTTGTCTTAGGGGGGAGTACTAAAATAGGGTTGGCATCACTACCACATAAGATCATCGGGGATCTGGAAGTCAGCATAGGGATCATCCGGATCGATCTCTGCCACTTCCTGACGGCTGATAATCAGCTCGGGTCGGCGCTCGCTTATCTTTTCAGCAACACCGGCCGGAATCACCGTATAACCATTTTTACCTGAGGCAATGGCCAGATTGCCTTTAGCCAGCTGTTCTTGCAGTGTCTTGGTGACATAGAGCTTCTTGATGGTGGTGCCATCGACGAAGTTGTACTCAATATCGCCATCTTCGGGTATATGCACACGGTTCTGTTGCATCATCTGCAGGCAGGATGCGTCAATTGAGCGCCGGGTGAGTTCATCCTCCCGCTGGCGATTTAACTCTCTATCACGTTTCAGCTTTTCACTTTTAGCCGCCGCAATCGCTTGCTCCCGCTCCAGCTGTTCCTGATCCTTAAATACTTCACCTTTTTTAACGGCTTTTGCCTGCTTACTCTTTTTGCGCTTCTCGGCTTTGGCTTTATTAGCCTGTTGTTTATTTGCCAGTCCTGCTTTAAGAAGCTGATCCTGTAGAGATCCTGCCATGATGTTTACCCTGTCTCTGTCGCATTCAGGATGTGAACTATATCGGACATCGGGATTTAGCTCCAGATCAACTGCTGATTAGATTGACGTTATACTAAAGTTGAATGAATTCGTTGGTTATGTTGATCTGGGGCTAATCCATTATAAAAAATACGGGTATTTTCTTGAAAAAATAAAAATTACTCAGTAAAAGGAGTTTAGCGCTTCGGCAATAGAGTCGGAATCACGGTGTCGTGTTGTTCTGACAGTCTCCGCTGTCAGTCCTGGGTGCATTGAAGATATTCTGGCTCTGTTTGGAACCGAAGGCTGAAATCAATTGCGCTGTGTCACCAGCGCCGCTGAGAATTACATAATAAAAGATACGGGGATACTATGTCTGATCAACTTCTATCCGGCATCGTTAAATGGTTTAACGATGAGAAGGGTTATGGCTTTATAGAACGGGAGAGTGGTGCTGATGTGTTTGTGCACTATCGCGCAATCAATGGCACTGGCAGGCGCTCGCTGGTGGAAGGTCAGCAGGTAACCTTTGAAGTTACCCAGGGCCAGAAAGGTTTGCAGGCGGATAACGTGACGGTTACAGCCTGATCTGCCTTACCACCGGTGCTCCTTCATCGGTGGTTATTTTCTCTTCTGCTTTTTTTCTTCTTTAATCTCACTGCGCACTGTTGTTGAATAGTGGTTCTACAATAGAAACCTGTGCGAATGACCGACATGAAAATTGCTGTGTATTGTGGCGCCTCGTCTGGACCTGCAGAGGGGCCTTATCAAAGTGAAGCGCGAAAACTGGGCAGTCTGATGGCCCGGCAAAATATTGAGTTGGTGTATGGTGGTTCAAGTATCGGGCTGATGGGCAGTGTTGCCGATGGTGTGCTTGAAGCGGGAGGCCATGTCTGTGGGGTGATACCTCAGGTGCTGGTGGATCGGGAGCAGGTTCATGTCGGTCTGAGTGAGCTTCATGTGGTCGAAGATATGCATCAGCGCAAGGCGGTGATGATGGAGTTGGCGGATGCATTCATTGCCCTTCCGGGAGGCACCGGCACACTGGAGGAGTTGTTTGAGGTCTGGGCCTGGCGACAGATTGGTATTCACCATAAACCGTTTGGTTTACTGAATATCCATAACTATTTCGATCATCTTCTGGCCTTTATTGCCCACGCCGCAGATGAGGAGTTTATTCGGGATGAGTACCGGGATTTCCTGCTGGTGGATAATCATCCTGAAGGGTTGCTGTCCCGACTGTCCGAAAAGCTCGCACAGACCTGAGTGGAGTAAAGGAGTGGATCGCTGACGTCATCCGCTCATGCAGATCAAATTACATTATTTAATGACGGCAGACTGTCTGGCCTGCCTGAGTCACTTTGGAGTCAGTATGTCAAAAATGCCGGAAGGACGCCCTTCACTCAGGACCATTGCGATGCCGGGAGATGCTAACCCGGACGGAGATATTTTCGGTGGCTGGATTATGGCGCAGATGGACCTTGCCAGCGGTAGCTTTGCCTCTCAGGAGGTGCGTCGACGGGTCGTAACCGTTGCTGTTGATGCGATGACCTTCCATAAGCCGGTTTATATTGGTGATGATGTCAGCTGTTTCTGCAAAATTGTGCGTTACGGCAATACTTCGCTGGTGGTTCATGTGGAAACCTGGGTTCAGCGTCATCACAGTGAATCAATTGAGAAAGTAACCGAGGCCAATTTTACCTTTGTTGCGATTGGCAGCGATGGCCGACCACAGCCAGTCAGGGCGCAGAGTATATAAAAAAGCGCGCGAAGCTGAGTCTTCTTTGCGCGCTTGAGTCGAGAGGCTGGTAATGCTTACTGGCGAATGCCCTCAACATTCAGGTTGAGGTAGACGCTTTCTGAAGCGGGGCCCAGGTTGAAGTTGATACCATACTCTTTCAGTTTTAATTCTGTCGTGCCACGGAAACCGGCGCGATATCCACCCCATGGGTCTTTACCTTCACCGATCTTTGTGACGGAGATATCGATCGGTTTGGTGACACCACGCAGGGTCAGATTGCCGCTGAGTACTGCGCTTCCATCGTCAGCAGGCGTGAAGGCGGTGCTGACAAATTTCGCTTCAGGGAATTTATCGACCGCCAGGAAGTCCTCGCTACGCAGATGCTTGTCACGCTCTGCGTGGTTGGAGTCGACGCTGGCCGGTTTGATATTGACAGTAACACTGGAGGCCGCAGGGTTTGCTTCATCGTAACTGAATGAACCGTTGAACTCGTTGAAACGGCCAACAACCCAGCTGTAGCCAAGGTGTTTAATGCTGAAGTTGATAGAAGCGTGGGCGCCTTTGTCATCGATCACATAATCGGCTGCCTGAGCCGATGTGATGGTTCCGGCCAGAATTGCACCAGCAATAACGGTCTTCAAGTTCATTGGTTTGTCTCCTGACGCATGTTTATCATGCGGGTTAAGGTTTTATCTTTATCAATAAAGTGGTGTTTCAGTGCAGCCAGGGCATGTATTGCCGCCAGGCTGATAAGCATTGTTGCCGTTAAATAGTGGATCTCACCGGCTATATCCTCCTGGTTTTCAGTTACCGCAGGCAGTGCTGGTATCTCAAACCAGTTGAACACCTCTATTCCCCGACCGTCAGCCGTGGATATCATATAGCCGGATATCAGTGTAGTGGCCGTTAGCAGATATAGCAGCAGGTGTGCCGCCTTGGTTGCTAATAGCAGTGGTTTAGGCTGTGGCAGTGGTGCCGGTGTCGTATTCATGGTGCGCCACAGAACTCTGACCAGCATCAGCCCCATCAGAATCATGCCGATGCTTTTATGCCAGTAAGGCACGGTATGGTAGTCTGCATCGTAATAGGTCAGGGTGCCAATATAGAGCCCCAGCGGATACATACCGATAATCATCAGCGCAGTGAACCAGTGCAGCAGAATTGAACCCAGGCCAAAGGATTTAGGGTTGTCTGTAACAGGTATTGCCATCGTTGTCATCCATGGTGACAGACGGCATCGGCCGCCTGTCATCTTATCTGGTTATTACTGTCTGGTGGTTACTGTTTCCAGCGTTTGGCGGCAGCAGCAACCCGGGCCCCCAGTGCCTGAGCGGTATCCCGGTCGCATTGCGGCGGCGCAACATCCGAACCTTCATCAGCGTTACTCTGCGCCATCGCTCCCAGATAGCTGCCAATGCGGTTAAGGCTTTGTGGGTTACCCTGGCTGCTGTTGTTGCCGTTGGCGACGGCCAGGTTAATCCAGTTCATGCCATGCTGTGCAGCAAAGATCGACAGCTGAATCAGTGTGTTCAGTTTATCGCCGCTGAGGCTGGCTGAATTGGTAAAGCCTGCCGCCAGTTTATCTTTCCAGCCCTGTTCAGCCCAGATCTTTGAGCTGGCGTCCATAAAGGTTTTAAACGGACCGCTGACTGAACCCATATAGGTTGGCGAACCAAAAATAATCGCATCGGCGTCAGCCAGGCCTTCCCAGTTGACTGCATCCAGATCTGCCACAGACACTGTGATCGCGACCGCGCCTGCATTTTCTACCCCAGCGGCAACCGCCTGGGCAAGTACTTCAGTGTGCCCGTAACCACTGTGATATGCGATTGCTACTTTTACCTGATCCGACATGAAGAGTACCTCGTTAAGTTGTGTTGCCGGGCTGTTTTCCCGTAGTCATGGTTACTCTAATGGTTCATAATAAATTCATCTAATGCATTGTTGTGATGATTGTTATGCGTGAAGTGAATCTTAGGTCCGTTGATCTCAATCTGCTGGTGGTATTGCAACAACTGTTGGAAACCCGCCATGTTACCCGTGCATCTGAACGGCTGAATATGAGTCAGCCTGCGGTCAGCCGCGCTTTACAAAGGCTGCGGGACACCTTTGATGATCCGCTGCTGGTGAGAACCGCTCAGGGGTATGATCTGAGTGCCCGGGGGGCTGATATTCTTCCCCGGCTGCAGAAGCTTATCAGCGGCATGGAGCAGTTGATCGCGGAACCGCAATTTAATCCTGCAGAAGCGGAGGATGTGGTCAGGGTCTATGGTCTTGATCTGGAAGTGGCGTGCTTTGTCTCACCGCTGATGAAAGTGCTGCGCTCGCAGGCGCCAAAAATGCGTCTGGAGGTGCGCACCGAGCCACGCAACCATTTTGAATTGCTGGAAAAGGGAGAGGTGCAGTTCTCGCTGACGGGAATGGAGCCGCAGGCAGGGGAGGGGCAGTACCGCCGGCTGCTGATCGCACAGTCTGGTGTGGTCTGTATGATGGCGGCGGATCATCCGCTGGCATCCGAAGAGCTGACATTGGATAACTATCTTTCTGCCAGTCATGGTCTGGTGTCTATGACCGGTCAGGGACCGGGACATGTGGATGAACGGCTGGCACAGCTGGGTCGTAAACGGCATCTGGCGCTGCGTCTGTCCAATTTTATGACCGCAGCAGATTTTTGTGAAACCTCAGACCTGCTGTTTTATCTGCCCCAGATTGTTGCTCAGCGTATCGCGTTGGGACGCAATATTATTCTCAAGCCGGTCCCGGATGAGTTGAGGTCTGCTCCGATCAATTTCTATCTGTACTGGCATGAGCGGCACCACCGGGACCCGATGTGCCGCTGGATCAGGCAGCGAATTTTGCAAGTGATCTGAGATGCAGTGCGTGGCGCTAAAGTAGTAGATTAATCAGGCGCAAAGTACTATGGCTGAGTAAAGAAACTAAATGGATTATTAACAGTTGATCCGTGGAGTTTCTATATGCCATCGTTTGCCTTTATCAGAGTCGTGCTGGTTTTATGTATGCTGCTGCAGAGCGGTACTGCACTGGCGCAGGTGTCTGAAACAGAGATCCGTTCAATTTTCCCCAAACTGACCCGCATTGGTGAACCCCTCGAAAACCCTTCGGTGGTGCCTGTGTATCAGCTCGACCAGCTATTAGGCTATGTCTTCGAAACCAACGATCTGACTAATTTGCCCGGCTTTTCAGGCGAACGGATCAATCTGCTGATCGGTCTGGATGCCTCTGGAACCCTGGTTAAACTGAAGGTTCTGAATCATCATGAGCCGATCTTTCTCCACGGATTGGGGGAACAGCCGATGGTTGAGTTTATCCATCAATACGAGGGGATTACGGTTGATAAACGGATAATTGTCGATAGTCGCCATAGCGGGCAGGATCCCGATGGCTCCGGAACGGTCTATATCGACGGCATAACCAAGGCGACTGTTTCTGTGCTGGTGATGAATGATACGGTACTGTCTGCTGCACTTCAGGTGGCCCGGGCCTATCTTGAAGGGTTTGAGCGTCCGCCGACAGTAACCGTGCGTGAGGATGTTTTTCAGCCCTACAGTTGGCAGCAAATGGAAAGCAACGGTCTGCTGCGTTATTGGCCGGTCTCTCAGGCGCAGCTTCAACAAGGTTTTCCACTGGCGCTGGAGGATTACCAGGACCCTGAATTGCAGCAGGCTTTAGCTGAGTCTGATCTGCCCGGGCGTTATTATTATGCCTACCTTAATACGCCGGTGACCGGAAAGAATATTCTGGGCGAACAGGAATATCAGCGGTTGATGACGGTATTGCGTCCCGGTGAGCATGCCATACTGGTGGCATCGGTAGGCGCATACGGTTTTCTCGAACCGGAATTTCGCCGGGGGACAGTACCCAGTCGGCTGGGTATGTCTCAGAACGGGCTGCCGGTCGATATCCGTGACCTGGACTTCTTTGATAATACCCGGCCGCAGTTCCCCGCAGACGCCCCCGCCTTTGAAGAACTGCGGGTGTTTAGGATTAAGGCCCAGTCTGGCTTTGATCCATCGCAGCCTATGACCCTGAATCTGGATCTGGACCTGCCCCGCAATCATCTTATCCGTGATCAGGCGCAGTTTGAGGACAGTTATCAGTTGCCCGCGGAGCTGTTTAAAATTGAAGTGACAGAAGAGGTTAAACCTATGCCGCTATGGCAGCGGCTATGGCTGGATCGTTGGTTGCAGATTGCCGGGCTCGTCATGACCTTGCTGGTGGTGACTGCAGCGTTTATCTGGCAGCACCGGTTATCTGCTCACAGTCGCCGCTTTCATCAGGTGCGTTGGGGCGTCATGCTGGTCACTCTGTTCTTTATCGGTATCTATGCTCAGGGCCAGTTGTCGGTGGTGAATATCTATACGTTGCTGCTGCAAATCGCGAAGGGGTTCGACATCGAGGTATTCCTCTTAGACCCGGTGCTTTTTGTTCTCTGGACCTATGTGTTTATTACCCTGTTCCTCTGGGGACGGGGAGTCTTTTGTGGCTGGCTCTGTCCCTTTGGCGTGTTGCAGGAGATAGCGGCGAAAGTGGGTAGTCTGTTGAAACTGAAACAGGTGAAAATTCCGCCGAAAGTGCATCAAACCCTGCAGAAACTGAAATATCTGTTGCTGCTGGTCCTGGTGGGCAGTGCCTTCTGGTCAGTTACTCTGGCGGAACGTCTGGCTGAGCTGGAACCTTTCAAGACTGCTATAACTCTGGTCTTTGTCCGTAGCTGGCCGTTTGTTGTCTACGCCCTGTTGTTATTAGTTGTGGGGATGTTTATCCATAAGTTCTTCTGTCGCTATCTCTGTCCGTTGGGGGCGGGGTTGGCAGTGCTGGGCAAGTTCAGTCTGTTTCGCTGGCTGCACCGCCGGGCTGAGTGTGGCAAGCCATGTCAGTTATGCAAGGTCCGCTGTGGTATTGATTCAATCAACCGGGATGGTTCGGTCGATTACAATGAGTGTATTCAGTGTATGGAGTGTATCGTCATTCTGAATAACGATGATCAGTGTGCTATCGAGTTATCTCAGAATAAGCAGCGGCAACGCAAGGCGGCGAACCAGGGAGATATTCCCGCCCGGCAACTGTCATGAGCGATCGAATAGATCTCTGAGTGCTGGAAGGGTTTATCCCAGACCCAGCTTGATACCGAGAAGCACCAGCCCACCGCCGATCACCCGTTCGATACGGGAGCGCACTTTTTTTAGCCAGACTTGAATGGCTGGGCGGGTCAGCATCAGTATAATCATGCTAAGCCAGCTAAGCTCGACAAGTACAGGGGTAACACAATAGAGAACCTGCATCCCTATGCTATTCACCTCGGCCATAATGTGGCTGAAAATTGCCACAAACATAATCAGAATTTTGGGATTAAACAGGCTTACCATCATCCCGGCAATGAAGGGGTTGCCACTGCTTTTTTCCGGGTCATCATTTTCCCCGCTGGAGCGGGTTGCCAGATAGACAACTCCCAGATAGATCAGATAGGCACTGCCAAGCCAGCGAATTGCTTCATAAAGTATTGGCGTACGTTCAATCAGCGCCGCCAGGCCGATAACGGATAGCACGACATGGATCGCCAGAGCCGTGGCGAGCCCCAGAGCAGTAATAAACCCGGTGCGCCGTGATCCCTGCAGGGTGTTGCGTAGAATAATGGCGGTGTTAGCGCCAGGAAGCATCGCCCCAAGCAGCATTACACCAGCAAAAATAAGCCATTCAGTCATTACATTCCTCCCCGGTTAATGCCGCGAATTCTAGTGGCTGAGGAGGGAGGTAGCGAATACTGTATTCAGATAGCAGTTATCAGTTTTAGTTATGACCTTGTAGAGCACTTGTGATCATTCGCTTAAACTATGCAGCATCCGTTCGCGCAGGTAACGATGGGCCGGATCGCCCTGTAGGCGCTGATGCCAGATCAGGTAGTACTGGCTGGCGGGCAGGGTCAGCTGTTGCGGCAATGGTTTGATCTTAAGTCCATACTCCGGCCCCAGGTGTTCTGCGATACGGGTTGGCAGGGTGAGTATATAGTTTGCTTTGCTGGTGATCGCCATGGCCGAGTGGATAAAGGGGACAGTCAGCTTCATGTTGCGTTGCTGATTCAGCGTTTGCAGCGCTTCGTCCACGGCTCTGATCTTATCGCCCCCTGCACTGATGCCGATATGATCTGCATGAGTATAGTCAGACAGGGTGAGGGGCTGATCGGCCAAAGGGTGGTGGCGGTTTATCAGGCAACTGTAGCCACCGCTTCCCAGCTGTTTTCCATAGATATCATCGGGGACAGAGTCCAGGATACAGGCAGCCAGATCCATTCGTCCCTGACGCAGGCTTTCCATCATGCCCGGATGCCACAGGTGGAAGTGCAGGCTGATGCCCGGAGCATCCTGTTGTAGCGCTGCTATCAGTGGCGGCATCAGATCGTGGGTAATGAAATCAGTGGTTGCGATATTAAACTCGCCAATATAACCGGCGGGTTCAAACTGACCCGGAATCAGAAGGCTTTCAAGATGATTCAGTGCTTCAGGCAGTTGTAGCCATAGCTGTTCGCCCCGGGGGGTGAGGTGCATGCTGTTCCCCACCCGAACCATCAACTGATCGTTAAATATTTCCCGCAGCTGATGAAGATTACGGCTCATCGCTGGCTGGCTGATATGCTGGGCCGTCGCTGCCGCTGTGACACTTTTGCTATGCAAAAGATAGTACAGAGAGATCAGTAGATTGAGGTTGATACGGGCCAGTTCCATCGGGCAAGCATATCAGTAATACTGATAACGTCAATCCTTCCCCCCGGGGTTGCAGGCGATAGCAAAAAAAGCGATCCTGTGCGGACTATCAATTGAACTATAGGATTTTATATATGGCACGCGCGACAGCCCGACATATTCTGGTAAGCAGTGAGACTCAGTGCGCTGATCTTAAATCACAAATTGAGGCGGGTGCTGATTTTGCTGACCTGGCTAAAAAACACTCTAGCTGTCCATCCGGTGGTCAGGGTGGCGATCTGGGCAGTTTCGGACCGGGCCAGATGGTTGCAGAATTTGATAAAGTGGTTTTCTCTGCCCCTGTGGGTGAGGTACAGGGGCCAGTACGCACCCAGTTTGGTTATCATCTTCTGGAAGTGACCAGCCGCGAAGACTAAGCGTTTTTGCTGTTTTAATAACTTTGCTTAAGAGCTTTGCTTAAGGGCTTTCTTTTTTAAGGCTCCTTCTTATGAGGCTGCTGCCGCAGTGATGCGCAGTAGTCTTTCTCCTCCGATCTGGAGGTAAACCAGATATAATCAGCTATTCCAGCGTTATTATTGACCGCCTCCTGAACTGTTTTGATGCTGTCATCGACCTCGGTCAGCAGGATGGTGATAACCGGGTCTGATGTGAGTTCTTTCAGATGTTGCGGTACCCCGGTGTCTTTCCTGGCGTGGAACGCGCCAGTGATCAGAATCGCCTGCATCTGTTTGCCCAGTTGGTCGCTTAATGCGTAAGCCATACTGGCATCCCGACTCATCTGAATATCTGTCATCGGCCCCATCTGCTCAAATGGCATCGTGCGGCAGTGACTTTCATACACCTGCTGCTGAATTGTCGAGCGTATCGTTTGCGAAATACCCCTGACGGTTGTCAGACGGGGCTGATCCGGCACGCCGCTTTGGTAGATCTGCATCAAAAATGGCTTGCTCAGATTACCTGCTCTGAGCTGGTTGTTATTACTGAGTGCAGCACCGATCAGTGGGCCATAATCCTGCCAGGGCCAGCTATTATCATTCCAGTGAAGTTGCTCTTGGATCTGTGTTTCGCTGCTTGCGCTGTTGAGTCCGTTGATCGCTTCGCCCTGCTGTTCGTCCAGCATCTCCAGCACCAGCCGGGTCTGGGGGCCCTGTTGAAGCGCCTTCAGTAGCTGAAGTTCTCGCTGATGGTGCTCAGGATTGTCATGCTTTTCACCGATCAGGACAAAACGGCTGTGACGAATTTTTGCGAGCAGGGCTTCACGACTGACCGCTCCCCCAGTCGTCATAGCGATAATTTTCCCGTTCAGAGGGTGGGCATCGTTCGTCCCCTCTGATGATTGTGCAGCACCGGTTGGAGGCTGATTCTGTGGCACTCTGGATATTAGCTGGCAACCGCTGCTCAATAGCATCATGCTGATCAGAATCAAGATAAGTGACCGGTGTAGAATCCGTTCTTTTAGCTGCATTTGAATCTGCCCCTTTTCAGTTGTTGAGTGCTGGGGTAACGTTATAGAAAATCGAGTGAGAAGGAGAAACATAGCATGAAACCGGGAATTAAAGTTAGCATCCGTAAAAAAGGTGAACGGGATGGTGGCGTCGACCCGCAGATGCAACAACGCATTGATGAGGCGGTGCATTTTGTACAGGGGCTGCGAAAGAAGGGAGATAATGTGAAACAGATGATGGAGAAGCTTAATGAGCATGATCATAAGCATCCCGATGGCAGCGACTGGAGTTACGATTCACTGCATGATTTTATAGCGGAACATCATATCTGAGGTTGTTTTAGCCTTGTTATTGCAGCTCTCCGATGGCAGCAAAATCTGCCGCGTGAAGCCTGATCCATTCAACGGCTGCCTGTTCGCTTGAGAGCTGGCGGCCCCTCCTGTGTTGCTTTAAACGGTAGCTTTCAATCTGACAAACCTGCTCAATCATCCTGACACTAAAAGCCTGATCCGGATCATCAAAACCGATCCCCAGGAGAAAGCCCGGTTGTTCCTGCTGGCACCAGATAACATGGCCGGTGGCTGACAGGCTGGGGTGTGAAAGGGTGGTACTGATTTCGATTGTAGAGCCCGGTGAAATATACGCTTCGGAAAGACAGCTCAGCCCCGCCGGACTGAACTCTCTGTTTAGCGGGTAACAAAAATTAAGAGGCTGAGATTCCTGTGCCGTACTCAGCAGGATAGGAATTTCTGCCGGATGACGAAGGTAGTGTTTAGGCATAGTGCACCTCAAAGCTGATCATTAAAACCTGCTGGCGCTGCTGTCATCCCCGACTCAAATAATGGCTTCCCTGACTCTTACAATGCTATCGGCCTTTTCCTGGCAGGGTTTAGTTGCTTATTCATCATCATTTTTATCTGTTGCGGCTGTATTTCAGCTTAATAACGCTGTCCGTTTTATAAGGCGAGGTGCGAATGCTATTGAGTATGTTGCGTGTCAATTATGACAAATCATTTGACATGGATGGCGCTGCAGGAGGTGGGGCGGTAGGCGTTTTGGTTGTATTTATCTTCTAACTAATTGAAATATATTGAGTATGTTGAGTTGGCCCTGTTTCTGCTTCAAGAGAGGTATCGTAAAAACATATCTGGAGATTGACTCATGGTACATGAAGAGCAAGGTGTTGAGGTTATCGGTATCGTTTCAACTGTTCTGATGGTGGTAGTCGGTTTAGTGATCGGTATATCGCCCATGCTGGTACACGTAGGGATGTTGATATCCTGATCCTATTAAGCCTTTTTTTTAGAAGGGCGGATCAGTAAATCTCCTTCCTGCGATTCACCCAACCATTCAGGGGATGCATAGTCCCCTTTTTTATAGTAAGTTATGTAACTAGTTACGTAATTAGTATTGTATATTTGTCTTGTATTGGGGTTGGGTTCTATGGATTACATGAGAAGTTTTGGCAGTCTGTCACTGGGCAGCCGGTTGAAGCGGCTGTCGGACCGGCTGGTGCAGGATGTGATTCGTCTGTATCAGAGCCAGGGTATAGAGCTTAACCCGACTTTTTTTCCACTGTTCAATATGCTGCATCAACAGGGCGCTATGACCGTCACTGAGGCGGCAGAGAAGCTGGGGGTAACCCATCCGGCTATCAGTAAGATCGCCCGCAAAATGCAGCAGGAGGAGTGGCTGAGTAAAACCGCTGATCCTGATGATGAGCGGCGTCAGTTGCTGGCTTTGTCGCCAAAAAGTGAGCAACTGCTGGAGCAGATCACCCCGGTCTGGTCGGCGATTCAGGGTCAGCTTGATACCCTGATCAGTTGCCAGCAGTACCCCCTGCTGGATTCGCTTGCAGAGTTTGAAAACCTGTTGCAACAGCGAGGTTTCTATACCCCGGTCGTGGAACAGCTGGCACGTCGTAATGAGGGGCAGGATATCGTTATTCAGGGGTGGGATGCTGAGCTGCGGGATGATTTCCGTCGTCTCAATCTGGCCTGGCTTAACCGTTATTTTGATGGACATCTTTTGGAAAGAGACCGCGAGGCGCTGAATAATCCTGAAGGCTACTATCTTGCCCAGGGAGGCTATATCTGGTTTGCCCGACACCAGGCAGATAACCAGGTGGTTGGCTGTGTGGCTCTGGCAAGGCATGACAATGAGCGTTATGAAATCTCGAAAATGGGAGTCGATGACAGCTGGCAAACGATCGGTGTCGGTCGCAGGTTGCTGATGACTGCGTTGGATAAAGCCCGGGAGCTGGGCGCTTCAGAGGTGTTTCTTGAAAGTTCGAGCAAACTGGAGCGGGCTTTACAGCTATATCGGAATCTGGGATTCCGGGATATTCTCCATCCTGAAGGCCAGTCTTATTATGACAGGGCCGATATCTATATGACACTGACTTTACGGGCATGAGTTTACGGCTATGAATTGTAACGTTATGGATCAGGATAATACCTCTTTAAAGCGTCGGGAGATGCTCGACGGCGCCAAAGCCACCGTGCCGTTGATAATCGGTGCTATCCCGTTTGGTATTATCTTCGGTACCCTTGCCGGGCCCAGTGGCTTATCCGCGCTGGGGGCACTGGCGATGTCGGTGTTTGTGTTTGCAGGTTCTGCTCAGTTTATCGCCCTTGGACTGCTGGCGGCGGGGGCCGCAATCCCTGTGATTATTGCCACCACCTTTGTCGTCAATCTACGGCATATTCTCTATGCAGCCAATCTGGTACCCAAAATTGCTCATCTGCCCCATCGCTGGCGGGTGATGATGGCGTTCGGACTGACCGATGAGACTTTTGCTGCGGTCAGCAACCGTTTTCTGCTGCAGGACAATACCGAGCATGCACACTGGTTTTACCTGGGGTCATGGCTGGCGATGTATGGCAACTGGGTTTTCTGCACGGGCTTGGGTATCGCGTTGGGGGAGTTGTTCCCCGATATGACCGACTGGGGGCTGGATTTTGCGATGTCGGTCACCTTTATCGGTATGGTGGTTCCCTACCTGAAGAGTAAACCGATGTGGGGGGCGGTAGTCGTATCCGGTGTCATCGCCATGGCAACCATTGGCATGCCCCATAAGCTGGGGTTAATGGTGGCGGCACTGTGCGGTATCTCAACCGGATTATCCCTGCACCTGCTACTTAAACGCCAGTCAGCACCGGAGAGTGAGCATGAATGAAGCATTGTTGATTCTGGGGATGTTTCTGGTGACCTTCAGCGTTCGCTATGTGCTGTTTGGTGTTGCGGGTAAGGTGCGTTTCCCTCCCTGGCTGACAACCGGATTGAGTTTCGTACCGCCGGCGGTACTGACGGCCATTATTGTTCCGGCGGTTCTGTTGCCCCGGGGGGAGTTATGGTTACGGGCAGATAACCCCTGGTTGCTGGCGGGGGGATTCGCTGCACTGGTGTCGTTCTGGCGACGGGATCTGCTGACGACTATTGTTGCCGGCATGTTGTGCTTTATGTTGCTCAGGTTTGGTTTCGGTTTATAACGTTTGATATATTTAGAAGCACTTTTTGTAAGTAGGCTAACCGCATGCCTGATAAATTGACAAGCTGCTTTCCATATATATAACAGGGTTTAACTGTAACCCTCCCCGTTACAGCTGTTGATGGGTTATATTCTGTCTGTTGGCATATAACTTGTAGACTGTTAGCCAGGTCAGAACAGGTGTGAGCAGGGGCGGACTATTATTATTGCAGCAATCAGTATCCGGATCAGAGGGCAGGTGCAGGGGGTTGGTTTCCGACCTTTTGTGTATAACCTTGCCTGCCGTCTTGGCCTGAAGGGTACCGTTGCCAACTCTGCTTCAGGGGTGGAGATCTTTGCAGAGGGACCGGCCTCTGATCTGCTGTTGTTCCAGCAGCTGCTTGAGCAGGAACAACCTCCAATGTCGCTGATTGAAGCAGTTCAGGCGGAACCTGCGGCGCCGCAACACCTCTCCGGTTTTCGCATTGTTGCAAGCCGCCAGGGCGATCTGCAGGTGGCGGCAACCCCTGATGCTGCCGTCTGCCCGGATTGCTTAGATGAACTGTTTGATGCGGGTGACCGGCGCTATCTTTATCCCTTTATTAACTGCACTAACTGTGGCCCGCGCTACAGTATTATCCGGGCGCTGCCCTACGATCGTCATCAGACGACCATGTCTGAGTTTGCGCTCTGTCCTGCCTGTCAGCGTGAATATTCTAATCCTGCCGACCGTCGCTTCCATGCTCAGCCCAATGCCTGTTCGGTCTGTGGCCCCCACCTGAGTTTTGTTGCGGGGACGGGAGAACCTCAACAGGGGGATCCGCTGGCCGCCGCAGTGGCGCTGATTCAGCAGGGGATGATTGTTGCCGTTAAAGGGATTGGCGGATTTCATCTGGTGTGCGATGCACGCAACCCGGCGGCCGTTCAACGACTGCGTCAGCGTAAGAGTCGCCCGGTTAAGCCGTTTGCTGTGATGGGGCTGAATCCGCAGTCGCTGACGTCGATAGTGTCGCTGAATGTCATACGGGAACAACGATTGCAGGCCCAGGATGCGCCGGTTTTACTCTGTCCTTCAGTGGATGAGTTGCCTGAGGGCATTGCTCCTGGTCTGGCCTGGTGTGGTGTAATGCTGCCCCATACCCCGTTGCACTATCTTCTGTTACACCGCTTATGTGGTAGTCCTGCCGGAACCGACTGGCTCCGCCAACCTCAGACTCCGCTGTTGGTGATGACCAGCGGTAACCGTAGCGGCAACCCGCTGGTGACCGATAATCAGCAGGCGGTTACTCAGTTGCAGGGGATCGCCGATGGTTTTCTGCTGCATAACCGGGATATTCATATCCGTTGTGATGACTCCGTGGTGAATGGGTTGTCGGATCTGATGCCGCTGATTCGCCGGGGCAGGGGGCTGGCCCCACAGGTGATTCGCTTACCACAGAGTGGTCCGGCGACCCTGGCGGTTGGTGCGTTTTTTAAGAATACCCTCTGTCTGACGCAGGGGAATCGGGCTTACGTATCCCAGTATATTGGTGATCTGGATAACCCGGACTGTTGTCAGTCGCTGACCCAGATGACCGGGCACCTGACTTCATTGTTGGGCATTCAGCCTGAGCAGGTGGTCTGCGATCTGCATCCCGATTTTTATAGCAGCCGGTTTGCCCGGGAATATGCGCAGCAGAACGATATCCCTCTGTATCGGGTTCAGCATCATCATGCGCATCTCGCCTCGGTCATGGCCGAACAGAATATCAGTGAAGAGGTGCTGGGTCTGGCGCTGGATGGTCTTGGGCTGGGGCCTGATCAGCAGTTATGGGGAGGTGAACTGCTGCAAGTGGATGGACATCGCTATAGCCGCCTGGGTCATCTGCCTCAACTGGCACTGCCCGGTGGTGACCGCGCATCAATCGAGCCCTGGCGTTCCGCTGCGGCTGTTTTGCATCGGTTAGGGCGTGGCGATGAGATTTCGGCCCGCTTCTCTCAACCCGCCGCGATCACTGTTAAACAGATGCTGGATCAGGGCTTTAACTGCCCGCAAACCAGTAGTACAGGTCGATTGTTTGATGCGGTCGCATCCCTGTTAGGTATCTGTCATAGCAACAGTTTTGAGGCGGATGCGGCGATGCAGCTTGAGGCCAGTGCCTGCCGTTATCTGCAACGTTCTGATCATCCGCAGCTGGATTTGCTGATCGACTTCAGTGAGTCCGGCCAGCCAATGCTGAATCGACTGCTACAGTGTATTGCGGATACTGAAGACCCTGAATGGGGTGCCGCGCTGTTTCACTGTCAGCTGATTGAGGGGCTGAGTCGCTGGGTTATCACTCAGAGTCGGAGGGTTAATATCAGCACTGTGGTACTGGGGGGCGGCTGTTTCCTCAATCAGATACTGTTACAGGGGCTCACAGAAAATTTACAGCAGGCGGGGATAACCGTCTATAGTGCTGCAAAACTACCCTGCAATGATGCGGGGATCAGTCTTGGCCAGGCACAGATAGCACATCTGCTGGCCCGGCAAAATAACAACGATAAACAACCGGTAAAGGGGTTATCCCAATGTGTTTAGCAATACCCGTAGAGGTGGTTGAAATACTCGATAGTGACACCGCGATTGCCGATATCGGAGGCGTTCGTAAAGAGATCAATGTGGCGCTGATCGAGGATCTGACGGTCGGTGATTATGTGATTCTGCATGTGGGCTATGCTCTGAATAAGATCGATCCGGAAGAGGCTCGTAAAACACTGGAACTGTTCGCTGAACTGGGCGAGCTGCAAGCGGCAATCAACGATAATCAGCAGGTGCTCCCATGAAGTATGTTGATGAATACCGGGATGGCAAACTGGCGCGGGAGATCGCCGAACGTATCCGTAACGAAGCGTTGCCGTCACGGCAATACAACCTGATGGAGTTCTGTGGGGGGCATACCCACGCCATTTTTCGCTACGGTATTCCCGATCTGCTGCCGGATAATGTCAACATGATTCACGGGCCGGGTTGTCCTGTGTGTGTCCTGCCGATCAGCCGTCTGGACACTGCGATCGAGCTGGCGGTCGCCCATGACGTTATTCTCTGTTCCTATGGCGATATGATGCGGGTGCCTGGTTCGCGCAAGCGCAGTCTGCTGAAAGCGCGGGCAGAAGGGGCTGATGTGCGGATGGTCTACTCCTCTATGGATGCGCTTAAGCTGGCACAGGATAATCCCGATCGGGAGGTGGTGTTCTTTGCCATCGGATTTGAAACTACCACCCCGCCCACAGCACTGGTGATTCATCAGGCGAAAAAGCTGGGGGTGAAGAATTTCAGTGTGTTTTGTAACCATGTGCTCACCCCGGCAGCGATCAGCAGTATTCTTGATTCCCCTGAAGCGGGAGAACTTGGGCTGCTTAAACTGGATGGCTTTGTTGGCCCGGCCCATGTCAGCACCGTGATTGGCAGCCAGCCCTATGAGCGTTTTGCTGTCGAATACAGTAAACCGATTGTCATTGCCGGCTTTGAACCGCTGGATCTGCTGCAGGCGATTCTGATGCTGATCCGCCAGGTGAATGAGGGCCGGGCAGAGGTTGAGAATGAGTTCTCCCGTGCCGTGACACGGCAGGGTAATGAGCGCGCTAAACAGATTGTCGATGAAACCTTTGAAGAGCGGGATAGCTTCGAATGGCGAGGTCTGGGTTTTGTCCCCCGTAGCGCGCTGCAGATCAGAGCAGAGTTTGCCGGGTTCGATGCGGAAAAACGTTTTCCGGTGGAATATCGCAGTTCAGCGGAAAACTCTGCCTGTCTGTGCGGACCAATTTTACACGGAGTGAAATCCCCGCGGGATTGCACGCTGTTTGGTGGGGCCTGTACGCCGGAAAATCCGCTGGGGCCCTGTATGGTCTCCAGTGAGGGCGCCTGTGCGGCCTATTATAGCTACGGCCGGCATCAGGAATCGCTGATCGCCAAAGAGCATGCCTGATCAAAATGAAACATCGCGACAAGTAATACAAGTGGCTCAGAGATAAGGGTTTATACATAATGACCAAGCGAACTGAATACAGCCATGCGCTGGACCTGCAGAATGGCCGGGTAGAGATGGCCCACGGCAGCGGGGGTAAAGCGATGGCACAGCTGATTGATGAGCTGTTTCTGCAGGCGTTTTCCAACCCCTGGCTGGAGCAGATGAACGATCAGGCCTGTTTTACCCTGCCGCCGGGACGTGTGGTGATGGCCACCGACAGCCATGTGATCTCGCCGCTGTTTTTTCCCGGAGGGGATATCGGTTCGTTGTCAGTACATGGCACGGTTAACGATGTGGCGATGTCCGGTGCGGTACCAAAGTACCTCTCCGCGGGCTTTATTCTGGAAGAGGGGTTCCCGCTGGCAGATCTGCAACGCATTGTACAATCCATGGCTCGGGCCGCAGAGGAGGCCGGTGTCGCTATCGTCACCGGTGACACCAAAGTGGTGGAACGGGGCAAAGGGGATGGCTGCTTTATCAACACCACCGGCATCGGTGTGCTGGTGGAACAGCTGAATCTTTCCGGTAACCGGGTGCAACCGGGGGATAAGATTATCCTCTCCGGCACCCTGGGGGATCACGGGGTTGCCATTATGTCTCTGCGCGAAGGCTTAACCTTTGAAACCACTATAGCGTCTGACAGTCAGTCCCTGCATGATCTGGTAGCCGCAATGGTGGCCGAAGTACCAGAGATTAACTGTATGCGGGATCCCACCCGGGGCGGACTGGCCGCAACCCTGAATGAGATCGCCCAGAGCAGCCATGTCGGGGTTACCATCTACGAAGCAACTATACCGGTTAAACCTCAGGTCAGTGCCGCCTGTGAGTTTCTCGGGCTGGATCCGCTCTATGTGGCTAATGAGGGCAAACTGGTAGCGTTTTGTCCGGCTGATAAAGCGGAGCAACTGCTGGCCGTGATGCGGAAACATTCGAAAGGGCAAGAGGCTGCGATTATTGGTGAAGTGACCGCAGATCCGTTGAAGTTTGTGCAGATGGAAACGGTGTTTGGTGGACGGCGGATGGTGGATTGGATTTCGGCCGAGCAACTCCCCCGCATCTGCTGAGCGGGTGTAGGGGATCACCATGCTGCGTTTACGCTCGCTCGTGTAAGAGAGCTACACGTCGCTCGCTAGGCCTTGCCTGATGCTCCCCTACACTCGCTCAGTTTTGGGAATGTCTATGCTGCGTTTACGCTCGCTCGTGTAAGAAGAGCTACACGTCGCTTGCCAGGCCTTGCCTGATGCTCCCCTACACTCGCTCAGTTCTTCGAATACTGGGGAGCACCATGTGCTTTTACGCTCGCTGGTGTAAGAAGAGCTACACGTCGCTTGCCAGGCCTTGCCTGGTGCACCCCTACACCCGCTCAGGGATTCGAATACTTTTGGAAACGTCATTCATTTTGTTGGCAGGAATCAATGATCTTATAAGTCTGATATTCTTGCTAAACTGATGTGTTGTTTAACGGCAGTTATGAATAGTGAGGACGTTTGATGAAACTGATCATACTGATGGTTGCGCTGCTTATTGTTGGTTTGCTGACTATTCAGCAGATGGCACCGAAAGCCGTTGCACCTGATGCATCAGCCGACCTCAACTCCACGCATACAGCCCCGGATGTTCCAGAAGTGCCTACCCGTCCCGATGAAGTTAAGCAGTTTGGCAAAGAGATGAGCGATTATATTCAGAGCGAAGCGGCAAAAAGGGCGGCAGCGTTGGAAGAGGCGCAGAAGCAATAATTTCTTAGCCTTTAGTGGTTGTTCCTTTTCTTCGCAGGTTCTCTTATTTGTTGGTGACGGTCTTGTTAATTTCTGCAGCATTAGTATGTAATGAACCTCAAGAGGATGAGCTGGTCTCTGTATTGGCGTAGTTAACATGGATATGGATAAGTGGGTGAAGGAGTGACGTTAAAGATCAGATTAACAGGGTTTATACGGGTTCCTGAGCCGGATCTTGATGCCGTCATCCGGGAGCTGGTAAATCATCGAAAACTGACGCTGGATGAGCCGGGTTGTCTTCGATTCGAGGTGACTCAGTGTCAGACTAATCCCTGTCGCTTCGTTGTTTTTGAAGAGTTTTCTGATCGCGCCGCATTTCAGGCACACCAGGCACGAACCCGATCTTCTTACTGGGCTCAGGTGACAGCAAACGCTGAACGGAACTATCAGATAAAAACTGTCAGGTAAAAACTATCAGGTAGAAATGATCAGTAGAACTCTCAAGTACGAACTCTCAAGTACGAATTCTTAATTACGAGCTGTGAAATAATCGATTAAACGGAGTAAAACCCGGCTATAGTGATGCGGTTGTTATCAGATGCTACTCTTGGCTCTGCTAAACTTCCGTTATAGAACGAAATCCCGGATGATCCGGTTTCTATGTTGATCTGTATAACTAAGCATTAAATAATATCTATAGGTAACGATTATGATTCAAGTGGGTGATAAAATTCCGGCTGTCAGTGTCAGCACTATTTTTGCTGGTGAAACGTCTGCCGTGAGCACGGATCAGCTTTTTGCTGATAAGAAAGTGGTCTTGTTTGCCTTGCCTGGTGCGTTTACGCCGACCTGCTCTGCATCGCATCTGCCGGGTTATATCGTTCATGCGGATGATATCTTCAGCAAAGGCGTCGATCTGATCGCCTGTCTTTCGGTGAATGATGCATTTGTTATGAAGGCGTGGGCTGAAACGCAGAATGCTGAGCAGATTACCATGATTGCGGATGGTGGTGCTGATCTGACTAAGGCGATGGGGCTGGATATGGACAGCGGCTCATTTGGAGGTATCCGCTCACGGCGTTACTCAATGATTATTGAAGATGGTGTAGTGACCGCTCTCAATGTCGAGGAACCAAAAACCTTTGAAGTGAGTAGCGCTGAAGCGATGCTTGAGCTGCTCTGATACAATCCGTTTCATTTAAGTCAGTGAGTAATGTGGGACACCTATGCAAGATGTAATTGATGCGCTGCGTGATGCTAATATCGACGTAGTAACGCCTCTGGAACTGCCGGATTTTGACGATATTGTCGCGGCGGAAGAGGAGATCTGTGTACCGCTTTATCCGGATTTTAAAGAGTTTCTGCTGACGGTCAGTGATGTTATCTGCGGTTCTATCGAACCGGTGACCGTGGCCGACCCCTCTTCGCATACCCATCTGCCTGAAGTCGCTGCGTATGCCTGGTCGATTGGCCTGTCCCGCGAGCAAACCCCGATCTGTGCCCATGATGGTGGTTTTTATGCGGTCACCATTGAAGGCTCTGTGGTTTACTGGACGCCGGAGAGTGGTGAAGTTGAGGAGTGGACCACTGTGTGGGAGTGGGCCAGAGAGGTCTGGCTGGTCAGTTAATGCATCAGATGATTATAACGGCTCAGATGAGCCGTTTTTTTTAAGCTGTTTTGAGGGCCAGCTCTCGTTGCTCACCGGCCTTGAGTATCAGAATCATTCCCGCCCCCAACACTGAGATCGCAGCGGCAATATAGAGGGAGTCAGCATAACTGCCACCCTGGTCGGCGATAATCCCGGCGATGGCGGGGGCTCCGATCTGAGCGATACCGTAGAGTAGTGTCAGTCTGCCCATCAGTTTTGCCGGTTTGGTGGGGTAGAAACGACCCGCCATCGCCAGCACCAGACTGACGATCGCGATAAAGCTGCCGCCATAGAGGACTGCGCTGATGAGTACGACCCAGAGGGTATCGTTCAGGGCGGGCAGTATGATGCCGATAATCTGAATCAGAAAAGCGATCAGCAGGGTATTTAACTCTCCCAGTCGGCGGGCAACTCTGTCCCACAGAATCACCGCAGGGGTCGCACTCAGACCGACAAAGACCCAGACAATCTGGCCATCACCCTGCAGAGCAGGCTGCGCTTCAACGATTGCCACCAGAAAAGTGGCGCTGATCACATAGGCATAACCGGCACAAAAATACATGATACCCAGCAGTATAAACCAGCGCCGGCTGGGAGGGTTGTCCTGCAACCGCTGACCGGCAGTGGTCTGATGGCTGGTATCCGGACGGGGCAACCAGCGCCAGGCGGGGATAGCAATCAGAGACCCCAGCACGCCGACGGCCAGCCACTGTTCTCTCCAGTCGAGGTGACCGATCATCAGTTCGGCTGCTAAACCACTGACAATGATACCCAGCCCGGCTCCTGCATAGTGAATACCCAGTTCAGGTCGGTGGCCGTGACGCAACAGCCAGTTCATAATCAGCCCGGCACTGATCAGCATGCCACTGGCACTGCTTAGTCCCGAGAAAAATCGCAATACTCCCCAGAGCCAGATGTTATTGGTCAGAGCCATGCCGAGGGTGGTAATCACCGCTATTATCAGACCTGCACGGTAGAAGGTATCTTTGATTTTCAGGTTACCAACGGTGGCAGCCAGCAGGGCGCCACACATATAGCCGATATAATTAATGGTGGCCAGATAGCCTCCGCCCAGGTCGCTCAAACCGGCTTCTGCCTGCATCGCGGGTAGCAGGGTGGTATAGCAGAAGCGGGCGATACCGATGGTAAGAATCAGGCCGAGCAGACCGGAGCCCAGTACTTTGAGATGTTGCCTGTTTGCAGTTGTATCCATAGAACTCAGACTGTTTTTATGTTTTTTGTAAGTGTATGTATTAATATTATTCGTTACTAATGAATTATTAAGAACCATATGTTCTTTAATAAAGAATGATTTGTTTGCTTATATTGCATCTGTTGACGGTTGTATGGAGATAAGGTTGGAACTGATAGCACTGAAAACCTTTGAAAAGGTAGCGAAAGAGGGCGGCATACTGGCTGCGGCGAAGCAACTGAATACAGTGCAGTCTAATGTCACTACACGGATTCAGCGGCTGGAAGAGGAGTTAGGTACTAAACTGTTTTCCCGCAAGGGGCGTGGGCTTGAATTAACCCGCCCGGGTATGATTCTTCTCGAGTATGCCGAACAGATTCTTCAACTGGAGCGGCAAGCAGGTGTCGCTGTCAGGCTGGCGGATAAAGGTGCTGCTGAGATTAAAATTGGTGCCATGGAAACATTTACGGCAACCCACCTGCCACAGCTGTTGGGGGCATTGAGAGAGAGCTGCCCAAAACTTAAACCACAGGTCACGGCTGCAACGACCGCGGAGCTGCTTCGGGCAGTATTGGAGCATCATATTGATTGTGCCTTTGTGGCGGGGCCGATAGATCATCCTGATCTGGTCACTATTGATGTCATGACTCAGGAGTTGGTATTAGTGAAACCCGGGAGCGTGGCTCCGGCGGATAATCTGGTACTGTTCCGGGAAGGCTGTGTCTATCGACAAAAAGCGTTGCAGTGGTCACGGAACCATCAGAATAACGGTTACGGTCTGAGTGAGCTGGGCACACTTGAGGGGATTCTCGGCTGTGTGGCTCAGGGGCTGGGGGTGACACTGATGCCCCGCAATGTGGTCGAGCTATCGATCTATCGTGATAACCTGGAGTTTGAACCCCTGCCTGATGATGTATCTCTAGTGCCGACCCAGTTTATCCGCCACCGCAGCACCCCAGCGTTGAACGTGATCGAGGCACTGTTTGACTCGTTACGCTGGCTGCCAAACCGGGATAAGGCTATTTAAGACTGATCCCATGAGTTATAGCTGATTGGCTTTGCGGTAGTTGCCCTGATAATCAAAGATGCGCTCCTGTACCCGCCAGAACTTTCCGGCTTTACGGGCGACAACAAAGTCTGGGGCGGTAAACAGATGGGATACCGCTAACACCTCCTCAACCGAGTTGAACTGACGTGGCTGTAAACTCTGGCCAAAGCGTCGTCCGAACAGGTCGTTAAACCGTTTTCGCTGCTTGCTATTATGCATATCAAACAGCTCACTCAGCTCTTCGCCCTGTTCATCGTGATAGATGACTCTGAGTCTGCTGTTTGATTCGCTTAACGAGATACCGGCGCAGCGGATAACCATGGCATCTTTCAGCTTAAGAGCTGCTTTGAGCTGATCATCGGGGTCGATGATGGCGTGACCGCACTGATGACAGTGGCGGGCGGCAATGTCGTTTTCCGCATTGCACTGGGGGCATTCCTTAAAGCGGAAACGATAGTCGCATTGTGACTTTTTATCCTGAGACGGGGTGCTGTCTACACCCTCAATGGTACCCTGACAGCGTCGGCCGAAGTGTTCGAGAATATTGCCCTCCTCATCTGTCTTGCCCCAGAAAATATTGGCAAATTCACAGACCGGACAGAACACCTGTACCGGCACACTGCTGCTATCCGGTTTTGGCTGCCCCACTTCGGGCGAGTACAGATCGAAGCCGTTACCCGCATAATCCATCACCAGGCAGTCCTGTTTGCCCTCAGCCAGCCTGAGTCCCCGACCCACGATCTGTTGAAACAGAGAGACGGACTGGGTGGGCCTGAGCAGGGCGATAAAATCCACATGGGGGGCATCGAAACCGGTGGTCAGCACCGCGACATTGACCAGATATTTTATCTGCCTTGTTTTAAAGCGACTGATTAGTTGGTCCCGTTCTGTATGTGCCGTATCTCCGGTGATCAGCGCCGTTTCCTTTTCCGGAAGGTAGCTGCATATCTCATGGGCATGCCTGACGGTTGCGGCGAACACCATGACCCCGCAGCGTTCTGCTGCCAGTTCCACGATCTGTTCACAGATCGCCCGGGTTACCCGTGGATGACGGACCAGTAACTGGTTCACCTCTGCCTCTGCATAGTGGCCAAAACGGTTGGCATTGAGGGCTGAAAAATCATATTGAGTGATCGGCGCATCGACCATTTTGGGAGGGGTGAGGAAGCCCCGTTTGATCATGTATTGCAGAGGGAGCTCATAGATGCAGTGCTCAAAGGGGCGTGACTCGCTGCTGCGGCAGAAGCCGCGATAGTGATAGCGATAGATCCAGCCCATCCCCATGCGGTAGGGTGTTGCGGTTAAACCCAGCAGCTTCAGCCGGGGGTTATACTCCCTCAGTTGCGCGAAAATCTGTTGATACTGGCTGTTTTCGTCGTCGCTGATCCGGTGGCATTCATCGATAATCACCAGTGAGTGTTCGGTGGCGAAATCCCTGAGGTTGCGGGCGACTGACTGCACGCTGGCAAAGGTGACCTGATAATGACTCTGTTTCTGCTTTAAGCCTGCAGAATAGATGCCGCCTTCAAGTCCGTAGTTCAGGTATTTGTTGTGATTCTGCTCAACCAGCTCTTTGACATGGGCCAGCACCAGAATTTTTCGCCGTGCCAGGCGTGCCAGTTCAGCGATAACCAGGCTTTTACCTGCGCCGGTTGGCAGAACGATGACGGCCGGCTCATCGCTATTGCGAAAATGGTTCAGGGTTGCTGCTACCGCATCCCGCTGATAATCACGCAGCTGAAAACTATTGGCCATAAAAATAACCAGATGTGCGTTCAGAATTGATGAGCAGTTGATCTGCATGACAGGGTAGAGGCATACGACTATTTTAGCGTGGAAATGGCTGATTTAAACGGGATTTTTGTCCGTTATTGTGAGATATTTCTGCTTATAGAAAGCAGGCGTTGCGCATTTTTGTCGATGGGTGATCGAATTGCGTCTATTCTGAAATAATATTTATTCAATGCAGTGTCTATGACAAAAGAGGAAATGGAAATGGATCTATCTTTTATCGATGTTTATGTGTTGCCCTGGGCTATAAATATCGCGTTGGCGGCGGCTATCTTTATCGTCGGTCGAATGGTCGCAAAGGTATTGGTGAACCTGCTGGGTAAAGCGCTCCGCAAAAGTAAAATGGAGGAGATTCTGGTCAACTTTATCTCTTCGATTGCCAATATCCTGCTGCTGTTAGTGGTGATTGTGGCCTCACTGGACCAGTTGGGGGTTGATACGACCTCGCTGATCGCTCTGGTGGGTGCTGCCGGTCTGGCGGTTGGTCTGGCACTGCAGGGCTCTTTGCAGAATTTTGCCGCAGGCGTAATGCTGATTGTTTTCCGTCCCTTCAAAGAGGGGGATTTTATCGAAGCGGCGGGTGTTGCCGGTGTTGTTGAGCACATCAGTATTTTCAATACCATTATGCGTACCGGCGATAACAAAGAGGTCATAGTACCGAATGGCAATATCTACAGCGGGGTTATCACTAACTATTCTGCCCGTGACACCCGTCGTGTAGATATGGTTTTTGGCATTGGCTATGGCGATGATCTGAAGAAAGCCAAAGCATTGCTGGAAGAGATTGTGACCAGTGATGAACGGGTCCTGCAGGACCCGGCACCGGTGATTGCCGTGTCTGAACTGGCGGATAGCAGCGTTAACTTCGTGGTGCGTCCATGGGTAAAGTCTGCTGATTTCTGGGCAGTGAAGTTCGATACTACTGAAAGCGTGAAACTGCGCTTTGATGAGGAAGGGATCTCTATTCCGTTCCCACAGATGGATATTCATCAGTACAAGCACGACAGCGAGTAGTTCTGACTGCTTTCGAAACAGCCGCATATGCGGCTGTTTTTTCCTACTCTTTAAGCGGTTTCTCTGCCGGGTCTAACGGTTTTTCAATCAGCAGGCTATTTTCTAACTGTATTCTGAGGGTTTCATTTTCCTGCCGTACCTTTTGGGTTTCAAGGCGGGAACGGAAGATCTCCTGATAACGGAGCTCAAGGCGGGCTTCCAGATCTTCAATCTGCTTGTTCAGCATTTTGATCGTCTGCTCATTTTTTTTGATCTTATTTTGCAAGTTATTGATCAGGCCATAGCTCTGGCTACCTGCTTCAGCCTCATTCAGGTTCTCATTCGCGGGCATTCGCTGCTGATTAAGTTCAACCACCAGATGGCTATAGAGTGCCTTCAGGTCGGTGGCCTCACGGGTGTTATAACGAATACTGCTCTCCATCGCTTTATGGGCACTGGCCGCGCCAATTGAACCGGCGAGTATGTGCTCCAGCATACGATGGAACTCGAGCAACTCGATAATGGCGATATGGCTCTTACCTGTGACTTGCAGGTCTTCGGTGATTTGTAGCAGGGCGGCTTTAGTCTTGTCTTTGTTGAGATAACTTTCCAGCAGAGTTTGTGCTTCGTTAAGTTTGTCATCCAGAGGGATGTAACGGTCCAGCCCTGTGGGACGGGCTCTCTGAGAGGGGGCGGGTTTCATTGAGCAGAGAAACTCGGTGGAAAGGTTTCGCTCTGCTTTGTGTGGATTGTATAGCAGTGAGCCGAAGATGTAGAAACCGATATTAACCAGCAGGGTCCAGAATACACTGTGGGGGATGGAACCGATCTCATCAAAGCCAAACAGCGCTTCAGGTCGCAGCAGGGCAAAGCCAAACAGTCCTTCATCGAGAATCGTTTCAGGAAACCATCCATGGCTGACAAAGGCCGGAATCATCAGGGTATAGATCCACATCAGGAATCCAGCAAGCAAACCAGCCAGTGCTCCGGCGCTATTTCCCCTGCTCCAGAACAGGCCACCCAAAAGAGCTGGAGAGAACTGAAGCACCGCAACAAATGAGATCAGGCCGATCGCCACCAGAATATAGGAATCGGTGAACTCGATGGCAAAGCCGTAGCTGCCCAGCAGAATCATCGCCGCCAGCAGCCAGCGAATCTGTAGCAGAAAGGGTTTAATGAAGCGGCAGGCAGGCACTCTTTCCAGTACCGGAAGAATCAGATGGTTGGAGGCCATTGTGGAGAGAGTCATCGTGGTGACGATGATCATTCCTGTGGCGGCAGAAAAACCACCGATAAATGCCAGCAATGTGAGGGCGTTATTACCCGCCAGTTGTGGCAGTAACAACACATAGTAGTCGGCGGACTCCTGTGGCAACCCCATCAGAAGCCCCCCGGCGGCAATCGGTACCACAAACAGATTGATCAGAACCATATACAGTGGCAATACCCAGATCGCGGTTTTAATGTGTTTGTGATCTGCATTTTCCACCACTGCAACATGAAACATGCGGGGCAGGTTCTGGATGGCAGCGAAGCTGAGCACGATCAGTGTCAGCCACATAATACCGGAGTTAGAGGTGCCGCTGACCTGAATCACCCGTTCGAATCCCTGGTCAAACAGACGTTCGGTAATATCATCGAAACCATTAAACAGGCCGAAGCTGACAAACAGCCCGATGGTGATAAAGGCAACCAGTTTCACCAGACACTCCACTGCCAGGGCGGTCATAATCCCCTGATGTCGTTCGGTGGGATCTAAACGGCGCATACCAAACATGATGGTAAAGGCGATCATGAACAGTGTGATCAGTAAGCCGGATAACCCCCAGCCCATGGTGGAGCTTTCATGGTCGGTAATCAATTGAAAGGAGGCGACTACGGCTTTCAGCTGCAGGGCAATATAGGGCAGAACCCCGAACAGGGCGATCAGGGTGACCAGCGCGGCAATGGTTTCGGAACGGTTATAGCGGGTGGAGATAAAGTCGGCGATACTGGTGATGCGAAAAACCTCTTTGGCAAACACCATGCGTCGCAGGGTGACCCACCAGAACGCAATGCCCAGCATCGCGCCAAGGTAAACGCCGAGAAACTGCAGGCCAGAGCTGGCGGCAAAGCCGACACTGCCATAAAAGGTCCAGGAGGTATGGTAGACCGCCAGCGAGAGGCAGTAAACCCAGGGACTTTTAAAGCTCTCCCTGCGGGTCTCGCTACGTCTTTCAACTAATTGTGCGATACCGAAAAGTACCGCCATATACAAAGTCACGGTGAGAATTACAGTAAGAGAGCTAAACATCCTGATCCTTACTTCAACGGCTTAGTTTGTAAATCAGACAGTTAAGCTATAGCTGGCTTCGCTTCTCAGGTCAATTAAAGGTTACCCAAAAACTTATTCCGGCGGTGTTGAAGAGGTTTCCTGGTCTACTTTATTTGCACTGCAACATGCAGGCGGTACCGGGTCATACCCTCCGGGATGGCCAGGATGGCATTTGCCGAGGCGTTTAATACCCAGCCAGCAGCCTTTGATCACGCCATGGGTTTCGATCGCTTCAAGGGTATACGCTGAGCAGGTTGGATAAAACCGGCAATTAGGCCCCAGAAACGGGCTTATCAGGTATTGGTAGGTGCGGATCAGGAAGATAAAGCAGCGTCGTAGAATCATCGTTTAAGTGTAGCGCTGTCGGGGAGCCGTAGACAAGCAAAAGCCGCGTCACAGCGCGGCTTTGATAGCAGTAAGTTTGATAACAGCTGCTTTCGGGCAGATCAGAGATGCTCTTCAGCGTACTCCGCCAGTCTTGAGCGGAAAATGCCCTCCAGGTGGATAGTTGATGCGCCCTCGAAGTCTTTAAAGCGCTCCACGACATAGGTCAGACCAGATGTGAGTGGGGTCAGGTAGTTGGAGTCGATCTGTGCCAGGTTACCCAGACAGATCATCTTACTGTCCTTACCACAACGGGTGAGGATGGTTTTCAACTGTTGGGGTGTCAGGTTCTGTGCTTCATCGATCAGCACCACAGCATTCTGAATGCTTCGCCCACGGATAAAGTTGAGCGACTTAAACTGAATGTTGGCCTTCTCTATCGCGTATTTAACACTGCTCTGAGGCCGTTCATCACCTTCGTGCATCGCTTCCAGGTTATCGTGGATAGAACTTAGCCACGGAGTCATCTTCTCCTCTTCAGTACCTGGCAGGAAACCGATATCTTCGGCCACCGGAGGGGTAGAGCGGGTGACGATAATCTTGTTGAAGCGTCCCTCTTCGATCACCATCTCCAGGGCACAGGCCAGTGCGATCAGGGTTTTACCGGAGCCCGCTGCACCGTTCAGCAGACACAGATCGATATCCGGGTCCTGAATCGACTGCATGGCAAACGCCTGATAGATATTGATGGGGTGGATGCCCCAGCACTCCTGTTGCATCAGCTTATCGTAGCCAAGGTCGAGCAGCACAGTCTCTTCATGGCTGACTGAAACCACCCGTGCCGCAAAATCTTTTGAATCATCGTAAATATACTGACAGGGATAGGCATCCGGTAGCAGATCGGGATTGACCTTATGGTAGGTGTTAGGTCCTTCCTGATAGCTTTTAACCTGTTCGACTTTTTCCCAGAAGTTGCCTTCGATATGGTGATGGCCGGATGGCAGCAGATCCAGATCGGATACCAACTGGTCTTTGCGATAATCCTCAACCTTCTGAAGTCCCGCCCCCAGCGCCTTGAGGCGCATATTGATATCTTTGGTAACGAGGATGATCTCACGGTGTGGATCGCTGCCCTGCAGGTGCAGAGCGCAGTTAATAATATGGTTGTCGTTGTTTTTATTGTCAGGCAAAAAACCCTGACGGGTGGTGAGTTCGTGGTCGGGGAATATACTCAGTTTGCCCAGCCGGGTGGTGTCTTCGGTGCCGGGAACCTTAATCTGTACCCCTTTGAGTATCTGGGATGGGGTGGCGGCACTGAGAATCTTATCAATAGCTCTGATAACGTGGCGCGCTTCCTGCGCCACGCTCTGCTTGCGATCTTTGATGTTGTCCAGTTCTTCAAGAACTGTCATCGGTATAGCGACATCCTGTTCTTTAAATTCGTACAGGCAGTTAGGGTCGTGCAGTAAAACGTTGGTATCGAGGATATAGAGCTTATCAGCACTCATACAGGGGTTCCTTCTCGAGCCGACTCAGATGTTTACACAGTAACCGGTAAAAAAAAAACCGGCCTGTATAGTTAGTTAAGCAGAAGTTGGCGTAGGATAAAACCCACTTGTCACCATTTTTGAGGAGCAGGGTTGTGCAATATCAGAATATTGTGATTCTGACCGGTGCCGGAATATCGGCTGAATCAGGAATAAGAACATTTCGGGCGGCGGATGGTTTATGGGAAAACCACCGTATTGAAGATGTTGCTACCCCCGAAGCGTTTGCCCGCAATCCTGAGCTGGTTCATCAATTTTATAATCAGCGCCGGGAGCAGTTGCTGATGCCGGATATCCGCCCCAACCCAGCACATCTGGCGCTGGCAAAGCTGGAGCAGTACTTTAAAGGGGAAGTGCTGCTGGTAACCCAGAATATTGATAATCTGCATGAGCGTGCCGGTAGCCGCAATCTGATTCATATGCATGGGGAGCTGTTAAATCTGCGTTGTACTACCTCCGGTCAGGTGTTTACCCATCACAAACCGGTCGGGCCGGATGCCCGCTGTGGTTGTTGTGGTCAAATGGGCACCCTGCGACCGGATATTGTCTGGTTTGGTGAGATGCCGATGCAGATGGAGCTGATTTATGACGCCCTGGAAAGCTGCGACCTGTTTATCTCCATTGGCACTTCGGGGCATGTCTATCCCGCCGCCGGCTTTGTTGAAATTGCTAACAGTGTCGGGGCCGAAACAGTGGAGATTAATCTTGAGCCTTCAAAAAAACAGTCTGCATTTGATCGCCATATTTATGGTCCGGCCAGCCGCGAAGTGCCTCTGTTTGTTGAAAGTTTGATCAGTAGTTAATTCTTTTGTATCAAGGGGTTAATGGTGTAGTGTAGAAAATGTAACTATATTGTAACCTGAACTTTATATTTTTTAGACGGGTCCAATTGAAATGGAGGGACCCGTTAAGCCCTGTTTACGGCCGGGAACTGTTCCTGTGCTGGGGTATTGATCAGAGGGGCAGGACCATGATGACCGAACAATATGTAACCGCTAATATTACGCCACTGGATAGTCTGGATACACTTTCACCTTTTGAAGTTGCAAAACTACAGGACCGTAACCAGGCGGGATTATATCCCCTGTTTCGACAGTGTGCGCTGGCAGTACTTAACTGCGGGAGTGAAGAGGACAGTACCAAACAGGTGCTGGAAAAACATAAGAATTTTGATATCAGAGTCAGCCAGAAACACCGCGGTGTGCAGCTGGAGCTGATCAATGCACCCGCCAGCGCGTTTGTTGATGGGGAGATTATTCAGGGTATCCGCGAGCATCTGTTCTCTGTACTGCGGGATCTGCTTTACGTTGGCGATGAACTGGATAAGTGCTGTGATGGCCTGCAGGAGGGGGAACAGATTACCAATATGGTGTTTCATATTCTGCGTCACGCCAAAGCGATAGAGCCCCATGTGAAGCCGAATCTGGTGGTGTGCTGGGGTGGACACTCCATTGGTCGGGAGGAATATATCTACACCAAACAGGTTGGTTATGAGCTTGGCTTGCGTGGGATGAGCGTCTGTACCGGTTGTGGACCCGGTGCGATGAAGGGGCCGATGAAAGGCGCCACCATCGCTCATGCGAAACAGCGCATCAGCGATGCCCGCTATGTGGGAATATCTGAGCCGGGCATTATTGCGGCAGAGTCCCCCAATCCCATCGTCAACGAGCTGATCATCATGCCGGACATAGAAAAACGGCTGGAAGCGTTCGTCCGGTTGGGGCATGGCATCATTGTCTTTCCCGGAGGGGCGGGCACGGCAGAAGAGATTCTCTACATGCTGGGTATCCTGCTGCATGAACGCAACAGCACCTGTCCGTTTCCGCTGATATTCACCGGCCCTGAGGGGAGTGAGGTCTATTTCGAAACGGTGGACCGCTTTATCCGGTCTACCCTGGGGGACCGGGCGGCTTCACTGTATGAAATTGTGGTGGGCGATCCCTACGAGGTGGCGGTGAAGATGAAGGCGGGGCTTGAGCGGGTGACCATCTATCGTAAAGCGACCGGCGAATCGTTCCACTTTAACTGGCAGCTGTATATCCCTTCTGAATTTCAGCAACCCTTTGAACCGACCCATGAAAATATGGCGGCGCTTAATCTCAGCCGGGACCAGCCGGATTATCTGCTGGCGGCTACCCTGCGTCAGGCACTGTCCGGTATTGTTGCGGGTAATGTAAAAGCGCCGGGTATTCGTGCTATCGAGGAGTTTGGTCCATTTGAACTCACTGGCGAACCGGAACTGGTGAATGAGCTCGATGTGCTGCTGTCATCCTTTGTGCTGCAACGGCGTATGAAGATCGATTATGAGGAGTATGATCCCTGTTATCGTCTGGTCCAGGCGGAGATCGCCTGATTTCAGACCCTGTAAACGTTATCGTCACTGTCGGAGGAACAGATCGTCTGCTGGGTGAAACCGAGCAGATAATCGGGGCTGCCCGCCTTCGGACCGGTACCCGATAGCCCTCTTGATGCGAAGCGCTGCCCATGAGTATGGGCAGTGCTCTGATTGCGCCTGATAGTGATACTGGCGGGGCGCATCAGGTTACAGATCTGATCAATAGTCTGGTTATCCTGGGACAGAATGTTCAGAGACAGACCATAACTGGTGCGGTTTATCTCTTCCAGAATGCGGGTAAGGTTGTCGCTCTGGTAACGGATGATATGCAGAATCGGGCCAAAATGTTCCTCACTCAGTTCATCAATTGAGTGCAGACGAATCAGTGTAGGCGCAACAAAATAGCCACTATCGTGCTGTGTATCCAATTCTCCTTCATATATCAGTCGGCCATGTATCCTGCTGTGCTCTATATGCCCATGCAGGGCTTGCAGGGCATGGTTATCGATCACCGGTCCCAGATCAGTATCCGGTTCATCCGGGTTACCAGTCTTCAGGGTCATGATCGCCCCTGTCAGCATCGATTCCAGCTGTTCTGCGGTTTCCTCTGGCAGATAGAGCACCCGTAACGCTGAACCGCGCTGTCCGGTGCCGCTATACGCCGCTTCAATGGCATCTCTGACGATCTGCTCAGGTAGGGCCGTGTAGTCGGCAATCATTACCGTTAATCCGCTGGTTTCCGTTATCAGCGGGACGGGCTGGGGTTGCTCCCGTTGTGCCAGTAGCCGGGTTATAGAGGCTGCACTCTGATTTGATCCGGTGAAACTGATGCCGCTGAGGCGAAAGTCTTTAAGCAGTGATTCATTGATTGATTCACTGCTGCCGGGGAGCAGGGCGATAGCGTCTCTGGCAACCCCTGCATCTAATAATAACTGGGTTGCGCGATAAGCGATCAGAGGGGTGCTATTGGCGGGTTTGGCTATCACTGAATTGCCGGCCAGCAGTGCCGCAACGACCTGACCGGTTCCGATAGCCAGGGGAAAGCTCCAGGGGCTGATACAGACAAATATTCCCCGGCCGTGATAGCGCAGTGTCTGCTTTTCTCCCGCTATCGGTGGCAGTTGCTGTGGAGATAAACGGCTGAGGGCCTGTGCGGCGTATAAACGGCATAGTTCAACGGCTTCACGGAGCTCATCAATAGCATCGCGCAGGGGTTTACCCGTTTCACGGATGCAAAGAGCGATCAGCTCTTCACGATGCTGCTCCAGCAGGTCTGCGAAGTGGCGGATAATCGTTACCCGCTCGGATAGCGAGACCCTGTTCCAGCCAGTAAAGCCTGCTCTGGTGACTGCGTAGGCTTCGCGGACATCATCCGGGGTACTGGGAAACAGCTCTCCGGTTTGCCAGCTCAGATTAAAGGGGGAAAACCGGGCCTCCGGTGGCTGGGATCTGACTGGCTCGCCATTTATCAGCGGTGCAGCCAGCCATTGCTGGTCACGAAATGCATCGACCTTTTTCAGTAGTTGTTGGCGCTGGGATTGCGTGTCGATCATCACAGCGGCTGCGCTTATTTCGGCAGAAACGTCAGCTTCCGCACTTTCATTGACCGATAAACTTGTCGGAGCAACGGAGAGGTTGTTATGTAGCAGGCGATACAGATGTGGGGGCAGTTGCGCCTGAGAGCCAATGATTATGCAAACTCTTTGTGTCACCGCACTATTGGCGTTTTGCCGCTGGGTAAGCAGGGTTTCGCCAAGCCCCGGTTGTTGTTGCAGCTCAATGGGTTTAGTGCTTTGCTCGGCCAACGTTACTATCTGACCAAGGGTGTTGCTGTTGTGGCTGGCAAACTGTGGAGTAAGTCGGGGGCACTGATCCTGTAACAGATAGGCGGCGCATATCAGATAAGAGAGATCGGTTATTTCGGTACGGGTATAAACCGGATAATCCGCCAGCCCCTGCTGCCGCGCACGGGTTATCTCTGTGTCCAGATAACCACCTTTAACCAGCCTCACCGGAATATCTGTCTGTAGCTCCTGGGCAAGAAAGTTTAACCAGCCAAGGATCGGCAGGGCTCGTTTAGAGTAGGCCTGCACAGTCACCCCCAGTCCGCCCCAGCCGCAGCAAAGATCACTGCGTAGCAGGTTTTCAAAAACCTTCAGTGTCAGATCCACGTGGCAGGATTCCTCGGCTTCAAGAGTAATCGTGATATTTTCAGTGCGGGCGAGAATCAGCAGATGCAACAGCCTTTGCGTTACCTCTTCAATCACTGCAGGTGCTTTGAGGAGGGCGAAACGGGGGGTTAGTGCAGACAGTTTGACGGAAAGGGAGGGGGTAGCGCGGCAGTGGGGCTTCTGTGCTGATATCGCTTTGATCGCGTCCAGATATCGGTTCAGAGCGATTCTGGCTGCCTCTGCCGTGACCACCCCTTCAGTCAGCAGATGAAGACTGTAGGCGTAGTTTTCCGGAATCTCGCTAATCTGCGGGATACTGTCGCTGAAGATGATTCTCTGTCTCAGACGCGTGACGGTATCGCTGAGGGTGGTGCGGATAAAAGGATAATCGAACCGTTCAGCCAGTTGACTGAATATGTTGTGGGCCTGGATGGACACAGTGATTCTCTGCTGTCGGATAGCTTGCTTCCAGGTATGTGTCTGTTGTATTGCTGTGGAGTTTCGTTCAAAGAAAGGTTGCCCGTTAGCCGGGGTCAGCTTCTCCTCTATAAATCGCGTAATACTGTTTTGATCCGGCAGGTAAAGCAGTCTTTCGGCCAGAGAGGTCAGCGCGATCTGCTCATCACCGGTTAGTTTGTCAGCATCTTTCAGTTCAATGGGGCAGCACAGGGCTCCCTGCTGTATATCGTCAGTGACAAGCGCTCTGAGAGGGGGAAGCTGTAACTGCGCTGTCAGTTCTGTGAGCTGAGACTCCATCGTCGCTTCATCTGCACAGTAGTACGCCGGGATATTGTTCCACAGCTGCGCTGCGTTCCATTTAACCTGCTGATCTGTGAAATATAACGTGAGAGGAAACATAGGGAGCCTGTTGTCAGTGAATTAATTGAATGTCAGACAGAGCATAGCTTACCCGTATGTGATCCGTATCAGGTAGCCTGAAAATGGTGCGTGTATCGTTGCGCGTGGTCAATAGAAAAGCCCGCTGTTATGACGCAGCGGGCTTGGGTTAAAACAATGATGCGGGGGCGTTTCAGATTTTCTCAAACAGAGCAGCAATACCCTGGCCACCGCCGATACACATAGTCACGACCGCATAGCGACCACCACTGCGTTGCAGCTCATACAGCGCTTTTACGGTGATAATCGCACCGGTTGCTCCAATCGGGTGACCCAGCGAGATGCCGCTACCGTTGATGTTAACCTTCTCCAGCGGTAGTTCCAGATCACGACAAACCGCGAGTGCCTGAGCAGCAAAGGCTTCATTGACTTCCCAGACATCAATATCGCCAGTAGCCAGTTGATTGTCAGCCAGTAGTTTACGTACCGCTGGAACCGGCCCAATACCCATATATTTAGGTTCAACCCCGGCAAAACTGTATCCGACCAGCCGGGCCATCGGTTGTAAACCTTTCGCCTGAGCGGTTTCGGCGGCCATCAGTGTTACTGCTGCTGCTGCATCATTGAGGCCTGAGGCGTTACCGGCGGTGACACTGCCATCCTTTTTAAACGCCGGACGCAGTTTAGCCATATCATCGATAGTGCAGCCATAGCGCAGGTGTTCATCGGTATCAAACAGGGTAACGCCTTTGCGCGATTTCAGCTCAACAGGCACAATTTGCTCTTTAAACCGGCCCTCGGTGATGGCCCGTTCAGCATTGTTGTGGCTCATTACAGCCAGAGCATCCTGATCTTCACGGCTGATCTGCCACTTTTCAGCGATATTTTCCGCGGTAATACCCATGTGGGTATTATCAAACGGGCAGGTCAGCGCGCCTACCATTGCATCAACAATGGCGGCATCACCCATCCGCTGGCCAAAGCGGGCGGTTGGCATCCAGTACTGGGATTGACTCATCACCTCGGCGCCCCCGGCCACAGCCGCATCGCATACGCCCAGCTCAATCTGCTGTGTTGCGGAGATGATCGCCTGCAGGCCACTGCCACACAAACGGTTCATGGTGACCGCAGGGGTTTCAACCGGCAGGCCACCGTTAACGGCGGCAACCCGGCCCAGATACATATCCCGTCGTTCGGTATGAATCACGTTACCAAAGACGCTGTGGCCGAAATCTTCAGGTGCGGCACCGGAACGGGCGACCGCTTCACTGACGCAAGTGCTGGCCAGGTCGCAGGGCGTCTGTGATTTCAGGCTGCCACCAAAACCGCCAATCGCTGTCCGGACTCCGCTCAGTACGACTACTTCTCTCTTGCTCATAGTTGGATCCTGTATATTAGCTGTATGTAATTATTGTTATAGTTTGCAATGTAGTGCAGTCAGGGGGATAACATATCACCGGTCAGCACTAAAGGCTCTAGCCAATTAGTGAAACATTAATAACAATTTCGCTCGGCCATCTATTTTCTGAGAACAACTGATGCATTTGCTGTTTGATATCGTCATTCCTGTTTTTATCCTCATGGTGTTGGGCTGGGTTTCCCGGCGGTCCGGTTTACTGGAGGAGTCCAGCGCCGCAGCGTTGAACCGCTTTGTCTATTTCATTGCAGTGCCCGCTCTGATGTTTACCTCGACCGCTTCTGTTGATATAGCCTCGGTATTGCAGTGGAACTTCATCGCCGTGTATCTGGGGGGATCTGTGATCGCGGTTGGAGTTGCGTTTTTGGGCTGGAAAAAGATGCAGCTGTCGTCTCCTCTCGACTGGACTGTGGTTGCGCTGAACTCTGCCTGGGCCAACACCGTTTATATGGGTGTGCCGATCTTCTATTTTATCTTTGGTGAGCAGGGCACTTTACCAGTCATCATCGCAACACTGTCCAGTAATCTTATTTTTATACTGGTGCTGGCGGTGATGTCCGAGTTGCAGAACAGTGGGGGCGGTGTGCTGGGGAAACTGAAAACGTTGTTGTTACAGGGGCTGCTTAAAAACCCGGTTATGATGGCGCCGTTGTTGGGAATGCTGGTATCGGTGAGCGGCATAACACTACCGCCAATGGTGTTAACACCGATGCAGATGCTGGCTCCGTCTGCAGCCCCGGTGGCACTTTTTGCATTGGGGATATCCCTCAGCGGTCTGAAGGTCAGGGGCGGGCGTTTTGAATTAACCTGGCTGACAGTGGTCAAGCTGATAATACACCCTCTGGCAACCTTTGGTCTGGCGCTTCTGTTTGGTTTAGATCCTTTCTGGGGGGCTAGCGCGGTAGTGCTTGCCGGTCTGCCAACCGGGGCGATGGTGTTTGTGCTGGCGCAACAATACAACACCCGGATAATACTGTCCTCGGCAACGATTATGGTGACCACCCTGGTGTCATTGATTACCCTGGCTGTATTGCTGCCGTTGATGAAACAATGGGGTGGCTAGTAGCCCGTTAAAGAAAGCTGTTATGGAGAGCGATATGAAGTGTCATAAAGTGGATTATGAAATTATAGGCAATTCAATGCCGATGCTGGAGGTGGAGCTGGATCCGGGCGAGACGGTGATCGCAGAAGCCGGCTCCATGAATTATATGGAGGGGGATATCAGCTTTGAAACAAAGATGGGGGACGGCGCCGATCCTGAGGAAGGGGTGTTCTCAAAGCTATTCTCTGTCGGGAAACGGATGATCACTGGTGAATCTCTGTTTATGACCCACTTCTCAAACACAGGAGGTCAGAAACGCAAGGTTGCTTTTGCCGCACCCTATCCGGGGATGGTTGTTCCGGTGGATATGTCTCAGACCGGAGAGCGACTGTACTGCCAGAAAGATGCGTTTCTCTGTGCGGCTTTAGGAACCCGTTTATCAGTGGCGTTTTCCCGCCGGCTTGGGGCTGGTTTTTTTGGTGGTGAAGGCTTTATTTTGCAGAAGCTGGAGGGGGATGGAATGGCCTTTATTCAGGCCGGTGGTTCAGTGGTGAGAAAAGAGCTGAACAATGAAACCCTGCGGGTTGATACCGGTTGTCTGGTTGGCTTCAGTGAGGGGATCGATTATGACATTGAGATGGTTAAGGGGTTAAAGTCGATGTTCCTGGGGGGAGAGGGTCTGTGGCTGGCGACACTCTCCGGGACTGGCAGTGTCTGGGTTCAGAGTCTGCCGTTTTCCCGCCTTGCAGACCGCATTATCGCTGCAGCCCCTGCTATCGGGGGGGATGACAAGGGGGAGCGCTAGCCGCAGTGTGAGCCGTGTCAGCTAAATGTCATAAAGTGGTGTATTTTTGATGTCGTTTTTATGACTTTTAGCACCAATAAAGGTATATTTCACCGATATTTTTTATTGTAAATATTGGTTTGCCGGTCATGTTGCGTAAAAAGCTGGTTATTACATTAACAACTGCACGGGGATCGCGGCAGTATACTCTGGGCCAGTTGGCCAGGTATCTGCTTGCGCTGTTTCTGGTGATGTCGGTTTGTAGCTTTTTTGTCTCCAACCTGCTGCTGGTCAAAACCTCGGATGAACTGGACGATCTGGAGCAGGGGATTAATTCCCTGGCGAGCCAGTACGAGATGACTCTGGGGGCTCAGGAACTGCAAAAAGGCCAGCTCGATCAGCTCTCCACTACCCTGCAGGAGCTGAAGGTTGAGCGCGATCACTTACAGGAAGAGAACCTGCGTATCGGTGAGCTGAATGAAACCCTGGATGCCAGTCTCTATGGGCTGGAAGATCTGTTGGGTTTACCCCCCTCTGAAGAGATGACCTCTGACCGGGCCGATGCCCTGACTGTGATGACCAACCAGCGGCTGTTTTTTCTCAGCGTGCTGCCAAATGGTGAGCCGACGCAGGGAATCCGGATCACTGATGGCTTTGGTATGCGTATGCATCCCATCCACAAGAAACGGATTATGCACAACGGTATAGATTTTAAAGCCGATATCGGTACACCCGTTTATGCCACAGCCGATGGGGCGGTGGAGTATGCCGGGTTACATAAGCAGAGTGGTTTTGGCAAACTGATTATTCTGCAGCATGCGCTGGGGTTTAAAACGTATTATGCTCATCTGAGTGATGTCAAAGTTAAAAGCGGGACTTTTGTCAGCAAAGGGCAACTGATCGGTCTGACGGGGAATTCTGGTATCTCTACCGGCCCTCATCTGCATTATGAAGTTCGCTATCTGTTCCGACCCGTCGATCCGGCGCCATTTGTGGCCTGGAATATAAGCAATTTCGAATCACTGTTTTCAGAAGTAAAAGGTGTAAAATGGGCTTCTTTACGAAAAATGTACCCGCTAAATCAGGCGTTGCAAACGGCTCAGCAATAACTATCATAGCTGAAGGTAATAAGTTCAGTGGCGATATGAGTATTATCGGCCGGATGCATATAGACGGTACATTTGAAGGTAATATCTCCTCCCTGGATAATATCTCAATCGGTAAAAGTGGCCATGTACACGGCGTGGTAAAAGCCAATCATATTACGGTGTGTGGCCTGCTTGAGGGGGAAGTTGTCTGTGATGAACTGGAGATTGACCGCGGCGGCAAAGTTGTTGCTACGGTTATCAGTAAAGTAATGGCGATTCACCCGGAAGGCAATTTTATCGGTGAGCGACGTATGAAAGAGGTGGGTGTGTTAGAGCACACACCGCCGGTTGAGTCCGGTGTTGATGCAATTGATTCCCTGCCGGATAAAGTAACGATCAAAGCGGATAAGGAATCTGCCTGAACGATGTGTGAGCTGCTTGGCATGAGTGCCAATGTTCCAACCGATATCTGCTTCAGTTTCAGTGGACTGATGCAGCGTGGTGGGGAAACCGGCCCCCATAAGGATGGCTGGGGGATCGCTTTTTATGTGGGTAAGGGGTTGCAGACGTTTCATGATCCGGCTCCCAGTTGCCAGTCTGAAATAGCGAACCTGATTAAAAACCACCCTATCAAGAGTAAGACCGTCATCAGTCATATCCGTCAGGCGAATGTCGGTAGTATCTGTCTGGAAAATACTCACCCCTTTACCCGGGAACTCTGGGGTTATTCCTGGACCTTTGCTCACAATGGCCAACTGGACCCGAAACTGTTTGACCTGCCGCTGCATTACTATCACCCTGTTGGTACGACCGATAGTGAATATGCTTTCTGCTGGCTGCTGGGACAGGTAAGAGAGCGGTTTCCTCAGCGGCCGAAGAATTTCTCCGAGGTGATTGAGCTGATACATTGCTGCTGTGACCAGTTACGGGAGCTCGGCGTGTTCAATATGCTGATGACCGAGTCTGAGTATCTGCTGGCATACTGCTCAACTAAACTCTCCTGGATCACCCGGCGGGCCCCCTTTGGCAGGGCGCGCCTGACCGACGAAGAACTGACGGTCGATTTCTGCAAAGAAACGACCCCTAACGATATAGTAACAGTGGTTACCACCGAACCGCTGACCAATAATGAACATTGGCGTAAGCTGCAGACAGGCGAGATGATTGTTTTTCGCGAAGGTGTACAGCAACCTCTGAGTCGTTGTTTTGGTCACGCCTGATCTAAACCATTTTTTTAACTGATAACTTCATTGTGACTGCCACTATCAAGCATTTGTATACCCGGCTGGATAACTGTCTTATTGCCGACCGTTTTCCTATTCGAAAGAAAATCCAACTGCTGCAGCGCCGTCTGAAAGAGCATAAGCCTTCTGACCGCTTGCTGAGCGAGGTTGAGACGCTGCTATCACGCTCTGAAGAGAGGGTAGCAAAACGGGCCTATAGTCTGCCGGTGAACTATCCGGACCTGCCTGTCAGTGCCCGCAGGGAAGAGATCGCCAAAGCGATTTCAGAGCACCAGGTGGTGGTGATTGCTGGTGAAACCGGATCGGGTAAGACGACTCAGTTGCCCAAGATCTGTCTTGAGCTGGGGTTGGGCCGGGTGGGGCTGATTGGTCATACCCAGCCTCGCCGACTGGCGGCAAGAACGGTTGCCAACCGGATCGCCGAGGAGCTGCAAACCTCTCTGGGTAGTACTGTCGGTTATCAGGTGCGTTTTACGGAGCAGGTTGCCGACAATACCCTGATCAAGTTGATGACCGATGGTATCCTGCTGGCAGAAACCCAGAATGATCGCTATCTCGAACGCTACGAAGTCCTGATTATTGACGAAGCCCACGAGCGCAGCCTGAACATTGACTTTCTGCTCGGGTATCTGCACCGGATTCTGCCGAAACGTCCAGATCTGAAAGTGATTATCACCTCGGCAACTATTGATCTGGAGCGTTTCTCGAGACATTTCAATAACGCACCGGTGATCGAAGTATCGGGTCGTACCTACCCGGTTGAGTTGCACTACCGTCCCCTTGAAGAGTTGGATGACAGTAGTGAAAAAAGCATTCCGGAAGGTATCGTTTGTGCTACAGAAGAACTGATACAGCTGGAGCGCAAAAAGGGGATCACGGGTGCCGGTGATATTCTGGTGTTTCTCAGCGGTGAACGGGAGATCCGCGAAGCGGCGGAATATCTGAGGAAGGCCGTTCAGCAGGGGCGTATCAAGCATATTGAGGTGATGCCCCTGTATGCCCGCCTCAGCGTCGCAGAACAGAACCTGATTTTCACATCGGTGAGAGGGGCGGGGCGGCGAATAGTACTTGCTACCAATGTTGCGGAAACCTCGCTGACCGTCCCTGGAATCCGCTATGTTATCGATCCGGGACAGGCGCGTATCAGTCGTTACAGCTACCGCTCTAAGGTGCAGCGGTTGCCGGTTGAGGCGGTATCTCAGGCCAGTGCAAATCAGCGCAAAGGCCGCTGTGGTCGGGTAGCAGAGGGGATCTGTATCCGCCTCTACTCAGAGGAGGACTTCAATGCCCGGCCTGAGTTTACCGATGCCGAGATTCGTCGTACCAATCTTGCCGCGGTTATTCTGCAGATGCTCAACTTGCGATTGGGGGCGATCGATCAGTTTCCCTTTATCGACCCACCGGACTCCCGCTATATCAACGATGGTTTTAATCTGCTCCAGGAGCTGAGTGCCGTCGATGATAAGCGTCATCTGACAAAACTGGGGCGGCAACTGAGTCGCCTGCCTGTTGATCCAAAGATTGGCCGGATGCTGCTGGCAGCGGTAGAAAATAACTGTCTTAAAGAGATGATTATTATTGCCAGCGCCCTGAGTGTGCAGGATCCCCGCGAACGTCCTATGGACAAGCAGCAGGCTGCGGATCAGAAGCACCGTGAATATGCTGATGAAGAGTCTGACTTTGTCACTCTGATTAACCTCTGGAATCTCTATGAGGAGCAGCGGCAGGATCTGAGCCAGAATCAGCTGCGTAAATTCTGTCAGAAACAGTTTCTCTCCTATATGCGCATGCGTGAGTGGCGCGATGTGCATCGTCAGCTGCATCTGATCTGTCGTAATCTGGATTATAATGAGAACCCTCAGCCTGCCGGCTATGACGCTTTGCACCGATCACTATTGGCCGGCTTGTTGGGCAATATGGGCTTTAAACAGGAAAATAAAGAGTACCTTGGCGCTCGTAATCGTCGCTTCAGTATCTTTCCCGGGTCGATGTTGTATAAGAAAGCGCCTAAGTGGATTATGGCGGCAGAGCTGGTAGAAACCAGTCGTTTGTATGCCCGTATGGTGGCTCGGATCGATCCGCTCTGGGCAGAGCCTCTGGCAGCACATCTGCTGAAGCGTAGCTATCTGGAACCACACTGGGAGAAGAAAAAGGCTCAGGTTGTGGCGCAGGAGCAGGTGACCTTATACGGGCTTATTATTGTCCCCGGGCGGACTGTGCACTATGGCAGTGTCGATCCCAGGGTCAGTCAGCAGATCTTTATTCGTAGCGCACTGGTAGAGGGGCAATTCAATACCCGGGGGCAGTTCTTCAGTCATAACCGGAATCTGCTTAACTCGATTGAAGATCTGGAAGCCAAAAGCAGGCGGCGTGATCTGCTGGTGGATGAAGAGACTCTGGCTGAGTTTTATGCTTCACGGCTGGAGCAACATAACGGAAGTAGCGTGGTCAATGGCGCAGGCTTTGAGCAGTGGCGCAAACAGGTAGAGCAGGACAATCCTAAAATCCTGTTTATGCAGGAGGAGGACCTGTTACAACGTTCGGCGGATCATGTTACCCGGGCCAGTTATCCCGAGCAGTTACAGCTGAATGGTGCAAAACTGCAGCTTAGTTATCATTTTGAGCCCGGGGCCAAAGATGATGGGGTATCCCTTCAGACGCCGCTGGTACTGCTGAATCAGATTCCGCCAGAGCGACTCGAATGGCTGGTGCCGGGGATGCTTAAAGAGAAGTGCGTGGCGCTGTTAAAGGGGCTGCCTAAATCGCTACGCAAAAACTTTGTGCCGATTCCTGATTATGTGGATGCCTTTGTTGAAGCAGCAGTCTTTGCTCAGGGATCTTTGAATGAAGCACTGGCGCTGCATCTTAAAAGAATGACCGGTGTCAGAATCAGTCGGGATGATCTGGACGCTGTCGATCTGGATGATCATTATCGGGTAAATCTTCGTCTGATCGGAGAGAACAACAAACTCGTTGCCGAAGGACGTGATCTGCAGCGGTTGCAGAAGCAGTTCGGTTCACAGGCCCGCCAGGCACTGACGCAAGCGCCGTCTGAGAGTTGGGGACGAAAAGGGATAACCGGGTGGGACTTTGGTGATCTGCCCCGGTCGATCAGGTTGAAGCAGGCCGGAGGGCTGGAGCTGGAGGTGTATCCTGGGTTGCAGGACTGCGGTGACAGCGTTGAACTGAAAGTGTTTGAAGACCAGGCGATGGCGGTAAAACAGAACCGTCTGGGGCTGACCCGATTACTGATGTTACAACTGACAGAGCAGATAAAATTTGTCAAAAACCGATTGCCCGGTTTTCAGCAAACAGCGATTTTACTGGCTAAAGTAGAAAACCGTAATCAGCTACATGAGCACTGTTTGTTCAGTGCAGTGACCGCTACATTTCTCGCAGAAGGCGATGAGATACAGTCTGAAAAGCAGTTTACCGACCGGTTAAACCGGTATCGAAGTGAATTTTGTCAGCAGGCAGAACAACAGGCGCTGTTACTGGAAGAGATTGCCAAACAGTATCACCGTCTACAGAAACAACTTTCAGGTTCGGTTAATCTTCAGGCCGTTACCATCCTTAACGATATTCGGCAGCAACTGGATGGACTGATATTTAAAGGTTTTTTAGCCGAAGTGCCGGTGCAGCAATTACAGCAATATCCAAGATATCTGCAAGGTGTTGTGCTCAGACTGGAAAAATACCAACGCGAACTGCCACGACAGCGTATGCTGAGCGAACAGTTGCAGCAACTGACCCGACAGTATCAGGGACAGCTACAGCTGGACCGTCAGCATAACCGGTATAATGCTGCTCTGGATGAATACCGCTGGATGCTGGAAGAGTATCGTATCTCACTGTTTGCCCAGCAGTTGGGTACCCGGATAACAGTCTCAGAGAAGCGGCTTAAACAGCAGTGGCAACAGATCGAGCGATAAACGAAGGTGAGCTTTTTATCTGCCTGTAGCCCATGATTCAGGGTTCGAATTTGATCTGTATCAGTTTTTGCTAATGGATTACTGCAAAAAAGGCCTTAACTGTTTAAAAAACCAGAACAAATGGTTGCGAACACTGGGGAGCTATGCTGTAATGCGTCAAATTTATTTAAATGCTGTTCTGAAACCTCGGTTTTAAACGGTTTATAGCCTATAATGGGTTGGTTGAATCGGTTGAAGTGCAGGATGTTAACCGGATTACAACTAAAAGATACTAAGGGCTGTTACGCTAGTCAGCCCGCCAGAAATATTGAGTGTAAGAATTTATTTCATGCACAGCATTGAAATATTTCTGAATTATAGTATTTTCTTGTTAGCTGAGCGTAGTTGATGACGTGAAGCGAAGTAAGAAATAATAAAGTTTAACTACTAGTACGTTAAATATTGAAGGGGAAATGTTAATGAAAAAGTCAATTATCGCTCTGGCTGTTGCTGGTGCTCTGACTGCTCCAATGGTTGCTCAAGCAGATGCTACTCTGTACGGCTCACTGCGTGTTCAAATTGCTGACGCTGATGGTAGTGATCTGGATATCCAGGACAACACTTCACGTATCGGTATCAAGGCTACTTCTGAACTGTTCTCTGGTGCGACTGCAATCGCTCACTTCGAGACTTACGCAAATACTGAATCCGGTTCTTTCGGTACTCCAAATAAAGGCCGTCTGGCTTACGTTGGTGCTACTGGTGACTTCGGTACCGTACTTGTTGGTCGTCAGTGGCTGCCAGCTTACCTGTGGACTGTTGGTAAAACTGACATCATGGCTGCTGCTAACACTGAAACAACTCACAGCTACGGTACTGGCGGTCGTCAGGGTAATGCTGCTGCCTACATCTCTCCAGATCTGAGTGGTCTGCAACTGGCAGTTGCTGCTGTTGCACGTAAGGCTCCTGGCGTTGATGCTGGTGGTGATACTGGTGCTGACGTTGATGCGACTCACCTGGCTGCTACTTACTCTGTAGCTGGTTTCGGTGTGGCTCTGTCTACTTTGCAGTACAAAGGAACTGTTGATGAGAACATCAACTCTCTTGGTCTGAGCTACTCTGCTGGTGATGCGTACGTAGCGCTGTCTGTTGAAGACGACGAAGTCAACCGTAACGGTGCTGACAATGTAATCATTCTGGCTGGCTCTTACGCTCTGGGTAACACCAAGCTGCTGGCTTCTATCACTGATTTCGGTGATGATGCTTCTAATGTTGATGGTGGTAAGCGTTACATTGCTGAAGTTCAGCAGAAGCTGGGCAAGCAAGCGTTTGTATTTGCTAACTACATTGAAGCAAATGGCAAAGCTGAAGATGCAACTAACGCAGTTGATACTTTCGCTGTAGGTTACAACGTAAGCTTCTAATCTTAATTTAAGATTAAGCTGATAAAAAGGACCCTGAAGGGTCCTTTTTTTATGTCTGAAAATAATAACAGCCATCTGTGATAAGGCTTTTTGCGGTCGCAAAAAAATATGATCTGAGGCACAATTGCGTTTTAGATATGGTTTTGGAAGTTTTGCATGATGCTCATTAAAAATAGTCTGCTCTCCATTTTGTTTATGTTTTCTGTTAGTGCTGTAGCGGATGATCGATTGGATGTTGATCCATGGGAGGGATTTAACCGTGCCATGTTCAGCTTTAATGATACGGTTGACCGTTATGCACTCAAACCTGCGGCGCAGGGTTATAAGGCGGTTACGCCGGATATTATTGAAACCGGTGTAAGTAATTTTTTTGGTAATTTGTCGGATGTAGGCAGTACTTTGAATAGTGCTTTGCAGTTGAAGGGGGAGGATGCCGGTCAGAGCCTGGCCAGGGTAGTGTTTAATACGACTATCGGTTTAGGCGGTATTATTGATGTCGCTACGCCTATGGGGCTGCCGGAGCATAATGAAGACTTTGGTCAGACGCTGGGCTATTGGGGAGTGGAAACGGGCCCCTATCTGGTGCTGCCGCTGTTAGGCCCCTCCAATATTCGTGATGGTCTTGGTCTGATACCGGATTCAATGGTTGATCCGGTAGGTGAGGTCGACCCCATCCGCACCCGTAATCAGCTTTATGGGCTGCGTATTATTGATACCCGGGCAAACTTGCTGGCCGCGGAAGAGTTGCTTACCGGAGATCGTTACACCGCGATGCGTGATGCCTATCTGCAGCGACGGGAGTTTCTGGTAAACGATGGCAAGGTGGCCTCGTTTGATCAGGATCAGTTCTGATAATACTGAGGGGTAGCACTTTAAATTAGTCGCTTAAAATTAGCCGCTTTAAATTAGTCGTTTTATCAGTTGCTTTTAAAAGTATAGTCTCTGATTGATCGTTATAAATAACTTTAAAAGCCGTTGCTCGTAGCTCGACGTCACAAAAAGCGTGACTTGTTTGTTGCTCGATAAAAGCCTTCTTTTTTAGTGCTGATCTGTATTTGAGTGATGAGCTCTGTAAGAAAGTTGTTGCACAGCTTGGGTGCAGGGCGATAATTCTGAGCAACCACAACGAGCGGCGGCTTTTTCTAGCAAGTGAAAGCGAAGCTTTCCGTCTAACCACTAGCAGGCGCGAAGCGCCGTTCTAACTGGTCGTTGGATCCAGCTCTTTCAGGTGGGCGAGGAATAGCGTAAAGATATCTGACTGGGTTGAGGTGTTGAGCCGGGTATGAATATTCTTACGGTGTACTTTTACCGTTCCCAGGCTGATGTCCAGCATATTGGCGATCGCCTTTGATGAGTGTCCCTGCAGGATCAGACCAGCAATCTGCTGCTCACGGGGGGTGAGAACGCCGCTGCCAAAGGTGCTGATCGCCTGATTCATTGCGCCCTCGGATTTTTCATATTTTACGAATTCCTGTGATTGTGACCACCAGAACTGACGAATCAGTGATTTGATCACCGGATAAATAGTATTCAAACGGTTTAATTCGGGCCGGGTGATGGTGCCCCGGCTGGTTCTGCGCCCGAGTGAGATAGCACAGCTGACCTTAGGGTCGAGCTCAATGACCAGATTGATCTCATCAATCAGATCAAACTCTTTGTAGCAGCTCTGGTAGTACTTGGTGGTTTCAAAGCTGTCGGGTGCGATGTCGATCAGTCGGCTGACGCCTTCTCCAAGGGTACCACTGCGGATCGCATTAAACAGTGGGTCGAGAATGTAGGCCCGGTTGATATAGTTATGCAGTGTCAGGCTTTGCTCTGCAGGGTTGGTGGGGTGAAGAATTAAGGGTTTAAGTGACTTTCTGAAAGTCACTACCAGCATCGTGTCGAAATGGCACTGTGTGGCGAGAAATTTTTCCAGCATACCGCCAAAACTAGGCAGGCGTATGGTGTCGATAACAGCAGCAAGTTCCTTTTGCCAGTTTTCAGATGCGTTGTGCTGTGCACTTATACTTTGCATAGCCAGGCTCCTGCGCTGGTCGTTAAAACGGATTAAAAAGATCCGGCTGCATCTGTCAGTTAAGCTGAACTTATGACAGATGACGGGACCAATACCGGTAATACCGATCCACTGCAGCCGGATAAGGGGGTCAGGGTGTTCTGCCACTGACCTTTGCCTGTATAACGATAGTGAAAGTATTACACAGGTAAAATGGGTGTTGATTAGCTGACTGACTTAAGTGTCAGGTCAAAGCACAGACGGACTTTTTCACACAGCTCATCCACTTCTGCATGGCTGATAACCAGTGGTGGAGACAGTACCATACGGCTGCCTACTGCACGCATAATCAGGCCGTTGTTAAAGCAGTGGTCACGGCAGATCAGCCCGATATTGATATCGTCTCCAAAAAACTCTTTAGTCTCTCTGTCTTTTACCAGAGCGATGCCTGCAACCAGTCCAGTGCCTTCGATATGGCCAGCCAATGGCTGGTCTGCCAGTGTTTCACGCAGTTTGCGCTGGAAGTAAGGTCCGATATCATTGGCTACATACTCAACGATATTTTCTTTTTTCATCAGCTGGATGTTAGCGATCGCAACCGCAGCCGCAACGGGATGACCTGAGTAGGTGAAACCGTGGTTGAAGTCATCGTCGTGTTCAATAAAAGCGTTGGCGATGCGATCACCCACGGCAACTGCCGCAATCGGCAGATAACCGGAAGACAGTCCTTTAGCCATCGACATAATGTCAGGTTTAAAGCCCAGGGTTTCACAGCCAAACCAGCTGCCCGTGCGGCCAAAGCCGCAGATGACTTCATCGGCTGCCAGCAGAATATCGTATTTATCACAGACCTTCTGAATTTCTGTCCAGTAGTTCGCTGGAGGAACAATGACGCCCCCGGCGCCCTGAATCGGTTCGCCGACGAAAGCAGCAACATTATCAGGACCGACTTCAAGAATTTTATCTTCCAGGGCTTTGGCGCAGGCGATGCCGAACTCCTCTTCGGTCATATCCCCGGCTTCGCCATACCAGTAGGGCTGGCGTATCCGCTCAATATTAGGTACCAGAGGGCCGCCTTGTTTATGCATACCGCTCATGCCACCAAGGCTGGTACCGCCGATGGTGCTGCCGTGGTAAGCATTTTCACGGGCAATAATGATGTTGCGGTAAGGCTTACCTTTGATAGACCAGTACTGGCGTACCATCCGGATAATAGTATCGATCGCTTCTGAGCCTGAGTTGGCAAAGAAGATATGATTCAGGTCGCCCGGGGTCACGCTGGCGATCTCTTTGGCAAGTTCAGCAACAGGTGCATGGGTGGTCTGGAAGAAGGTGTTGTAATACGCCAGTTGCTTCATCTGACTGTTGGCTGCTTCAATTAGTTCGGAGCGGCCATAGCCCATATTGACACACCACAGGCCAGCCATACCGTCGAGAATCTTATTGCCTTCACTGTCCCACAGGTATACCCCTTCAGCGTGGGTAATCACCCGTGCTCCCTTCTTGTTCAGTGCACCGGTGTTGGTAAAGGGATGCATATGGTGTGCGGCATCGATGGTCTGTAGGTCCGCTGTGTTTACTGAAGTGCTGTTATTTTCGAGCATTGACTCTCTCCCAACCTGTCACCGGATGTGAACAGTCTGCCGGTGAATAAATAAAACGATCAAAAGATTTGAAGCTAGCAGGATCAAATCTAATTTTGTGATCACTATTTTGTGATCACAAAAAGATAAAGTCAACAAAAAAGCCGCAAAAGTTTTTAGCTCTCTTCAGCGGCTTTTAAGGGGCGAATCTGTTTATGAGTAAAGAAACAGGTGGCTTTAAAACTCAGTGGCCTGAGTTTTCAATAAAGGTATGCAGCATCTCCGGGGTTCCGGCAAACGCAATCCCTTCGCGGATATCGGCAGCGATAGCCATCTGCAGGGCATAGGCATCTCTTCGTTCGATAGCGGACATCGCTTCATTGTGCCGGTCTACCAGATAGTGTTCCTCCAGCTCGCTGGTGGCCATTCGCATGAAGGGGCCCAGCTGCAGCCACAGGCTTTCAATCAGTGGCAGGGTTACCTGATGCGGATTGGCGGTATAGAGGGAGCGGTGAAAGTTCTGGTTGAGAATGCTGATCTGACTGAGGTTGTCTTCCTCCTGTGCCTGATCGATCAGGCTGTCCAGTGAACGAAGCTGTTCCAGTCGGTCATTATCGATATAGGGTAGTGCCCGGGCGGCCGCATGAGACTCAATGGCGATCCGGGCTTCACAGAGTTCATTGAACTTCATTGCTGTCATTTTTGGCACCATTACTCTGCGGTTGCCCTGAATTTCCAGTGCATTTTCGGCCGCCAGTTGTCGCAGGGCTTCCCGGACAGGCATAGGGCTGACATCAAGAATGCCGGCCAGTTCACGAATGGTAAGTACCCTTCCGGGGAGGATCTCACCGTACATCACTGCGTTGCGCAGAGTCTGGTATACCCATTGGGTGATAGTTACAGACTCATCACGTTCAGTTAATGTTATTTTTATCGGAGATTTCTTGTCCATAATCAACGTTGGTTCTGGCCTTGTTCTCTTGGGAACCTCTTAGCAGGTTCTCTTATTAGTAATGCGATCATTAAATAGGTTACATGACATTTTTAACAGATGTCGATATTGACCGCCACAAAAAAATGTGATCACATTACTTTATTCTTTGTGATCACAAAAGCATGTAGGTTAAGCTAAACTGATTGCAACAGTATGTTGTGACCCGCCAGCGTGTGGGGATGAAAGATTTCGAGTGAGAATCTTATGATGTTTAAGAAAGAGAAAGATAAAGAGTTTGATCTGTTTATAGCTGACCTGAATGGTAATTTGCGGGGTAAGCGGCTGCCGGCGAGTGCAGCGGTTAAGGTTTTTGAAGAGGGCGTTAAATTGCCGCGCTCAGTGCTTGGTTTCGATTTCTGGGGAGACGATGTGCTGGACAATGGCCTGGTGTTTGAAACGGGCGATATGGATGGTATCTGTATGCCTGTAGGGGACCGGCCGATCCCCGTTCCCTGGGCTGAGGAACCAAGAGATCAGATTCTGGCAATGATGTCCAACCCTGATGGGACGCCGTTTGGTTGTGACCCCCGCCAGGTACTGGCCGGTGTTGTGAAACGTTTTAAAGCGATCGGTCTGACCCCGGTGATGGCGACCGAGCTGGAGTTCTATCTTATGGATGGCGAGTCTGAAGAGACTCAGCGTCCAAAGCCTCCTATCTTATCCGAAGGACATGGGCGCCGTCTGAGTGAAACCGACTGTTACTCAATCGATGAGATGGATGGTCTTTCGGCGTTCTTTGCTGAGGTGCGTGAGGTTTGTGAGATTCAGGGCGTTCCGGCGGATACTATTATTTCTGAATTAGGGCCCGGCCAGTTTGAGATCAACCTGTTGCATGTGAATGACCCGCTGATGGCGGGAGATCAGGCGATTATGTTTAAACGTCTGATCAAAGGGATCTCCCGTAAACATGGCTACTCTGCCACCTTTATGGCCAAGCCTTATTCGGATAAGAGTGGCAATGGCTTCCATGTTCATTTCAGTCTGCTGGATGAGGCGGGCAATAATGTTTTTGATGATGGTGGCGAAGACGGTACTGATGTGCTGAAGAATGCGGTTGCAGGTCTGATGCATACCATGTCTGACAGCATGCTGGTCTTTGCACCACATATGAATTCCTATCGCCGTTTCATGGCGGGCGCCCATGCACCGACGATTGCCACCTGGGGCTATGAGAACCGCACCGTGGCGATCAGAATTCCGGAAAGCCCCTGTGAGGCACGTCGGATCGAACACCGGGTGTCCGGCGCTGATGCAAACCCCTATCTGGTGTTAGCCGCCATTCTGGCTGGAGCGTTATACGGTATTGAGAATAAGCTGATGCCACCGGCTCCCATTGAAGGTGATGCTTATGCTGACGGAGATCAGGAGATGATTCTGCCAAATAAGTGGGATATCGCTACCGATCTTTTTGCCGAAAGTGATGTGCTGAAGGAGTATCTTGGTGAGGAGTTTGTCAGGGTATTTGCTGCAGCGAAGCGTCAGGAGCAACGGAAACTTAACGAGCAGATCTCTGATATTGAGTATGAATCTTACTTGGGATTGCTTTAACTTATTGATATTTATTTATTATTTTCTAATACCTACTGGAGGGTATATAGCTGACAGGGAGGTTGCAGTACATTTTTACTAGTTGCAGAAAATACTGCGACAGTTTGAGAAGCTTGAGCGCCGCCTTACTGATCAGAGGGGCGGCCATGACAATAACAACAAAAAGATGTGGCTCTGATGAACGCCGCTTTGCGGCATCTAAAGAGTTAATGCTAATAGATGGGTCAGCACATGCTGCGACATCTGAAGCACCAGAGATGGAGTAATACAATGAATCCGAAGAAGCTTGGTCTTGCAGTAGTAATGGCTGCGTCCGTTTCCACTACTGTAATGGCTGAAGAGCAGGTTGTGAATTTTTACAACTGGTCCGATTACATCAGCCCTGAGATCCTTGAGAACTTCACCAGAGATACCGGGATCAAGGTTAACTATGACGTTTATGACTCGAATGAGGTGCTTGAAGCGAAGCTGATGTCTGGCGGCGCCGGCTATGACGTCGTTGTGCCAACCGGTTCTTTCCTTGAACGTCAGGTACAGGCCGGAATCTACACTGAGCTTGATCGCAGTAAGCTGACCAATTACGGTAACCTTGATGCGGCAATACTCGAGAAAATTGCCCGTCATGATCCTGGTAATAAGCACAATGTTCCTTATGCCTGGGGAACGATCGGTATCGGCTATAACGTTGATATGATCAAAGAGCGGCTGGGCGATATGCCTGTTGATACACTGGATCTGGTGTTTAAACCTGAGATAGCGGCCAAACTGAATGATTGTGGTATCTCCCTGCTTGATTCTCCTGCTGAGATCGTAGCAATCGCGCTCAACTATCTGGGGCTTGATCCAAACTCTGAGGATAAAGCAGATCTGAAAAAAGCAGGAGATCTGCTGAAGTCTGCTCGTGACAATTATCGTAAATTCTCCTCTTCTGCGTATATTTCTGACCTGGCCAATGGTGATATCTGTGTGTCCCTGGGTTACAACGGTGATGTGTTGCAGGCTCAGGGTCGTGCTGAAGAAGCGGGACAGGGGGTGAACATCGGCTATGTCATTCCGAAAGAGGGTACGTTGGCATGGTTTGATCTGATGGCGATTCCAGTTGATGCGCCTCATAAAGATGCGGCTTATAAGCTGGTAGATTATATCCTCAGAGGAGACAGCGGCGCAGCGGTCTCTAACTATGCCTACTATGCGGTAGCCAATAAGGCGGCAGAGCCAATGGTTCTGGAAGAGGTATTAAATAATCCCGGTATCTATCCCACAGACGAGGTGAAGGCTAATCTGTTTCCTCAGAATGCACATAGCGCCAAGTTTGACCGGTTGCTGACCCGCACCTGGACTCAGATTAAAACTGGTCGGTAAGTCTGCCCCTGGCAGAGGCGAGCCTCTGCCAGAGAGATATCGCTTTCAGGTAGTGGGATTAACGGCTAACGAGATAGCTGCCACACTGAAGGCTTCATAAATAACTCTCTGAGCTCCCGACAGAGTTCAGTATATGAATATGGTATAGGGTGTAGTATGACTTCAACAGTAACAATTGAGCCGCAGTCTGATAGTGTACCTGCGGCATCTCCTCAGACTTCCAAAATGCCTCTTTGGAAGCAGGAGGGGGCAAAACCTTTTTTGCGGATAGAAAATGTCACCAAAAAATTCGGTGAATTTACCGCTGTCGATAATATCTCACTGGATATATATAAAAACGAGCTGTTCTGTCTTCTGGGTGGTTCCGGTTCGGGTAAGAGCACCCTGTTGCGAATGCTGGCTGGCTTTGAGTCGCCAACAAGTGGTCGGATTATCATTGATGGAGTTGATATGGCGGGTATTCAGCCATGGAAACGTCCGGTGAATATGATGTTTCAGTCCTATGCCCTGTTTCCACACCTGTCGGTTGAAGAAAATGTTGCCTTCGGTCTGAAGCGTGAAGGGCTGGATCGCTCAGAGGTTAAGCAGCGTGTTGCAGAGATGCTGGAGATGGTGCAGCTGGGGCATCTGGGTAAGCGTAAGCCAGATCAGCTTTCAGGTGGACAGCGGCAGCGTGTGGCGCTGGCCCGCTCTCTGGTTAAACGGCCTAAGCTGTTGCTGCTGGATGAGCCGTTGGGGGCGCTGGACAAGAAGTTACGCGAGGAAACGCAGTTTGAGCTGATCAATATTCAGGAAGAGCTGGGGGTAACTTTTGTCGTGGTAACCCATGATCAGGAAGAGGCGATGACACTGGCGAGCCGGATCGGTGTTATGAATCATGGTGTGATTGTGCAGACAGCGGAGCCCCATGATGTTTACGAATACCCCAATAGTCGCTTTGTTGCTGAATTTATCGGTTCGGTCAATCTGTTTGAAGGGCGGGTAATTGAGGATCTGCCTGACTCTGTCCGTATCGATTCTAAAGATGCGGGTGCGGTATTGTTTGTTAACCATGGTATCAGCTGTGCGCCGAACCAGAAGGTGCATGTCGCGTTGCGTCCGGAAAAAACTCAGATCAGCAAAGAGAAACCGGAAGGTCAGCAGAACTGCATCAAGGGCATCATCGAAGAGACCGCGTATATGGGCAGCCTGTCGGTTTATCGGGTGCGCCTGGCCAGTGGTATGGAGGTGCGTGTCACCCAGCCGAACACCACCCGGGATCTGGGTGCGAGGCTGACCTGGAACGATGAAGTTTATCTTTACTGGGATGAAGACAGCAGCGTGGTATTGACATCATGAGTACTCAGACCGGTTCTGCCTGGGTGGAGGGCTCCGGTTCACGCCTGGCAAAGTACAATATTTTTAAGCGGTTAAACTGGGGGCGCTTTTCTGTTATCGCAGTACCTATGCTCTGGCTGGCCGTATTTTTCTTTATCCCCTTTTTGGTGGTGTTTAAAATCTCACTGTCGGAAACAGCCATTGCGGTGCCGCCCTATACGGCATTGTTAGACTGGAATCTGGATGAAGCATTTATCAATTTGAAGTTGAATCTGGGGAACTATCTGTTCCTGTTTGAAGATTCGTTTTATATCGATGCTTACCTTAGCTCGATAAAAATTGCAGCGATCTCGACTGTTCTGACGTTGCTGATAGCGTTTCCCATTGCCTATATGATCGCCCGCAGTAAACCAACAACCCGGGCGTTGCTACTGTCGTTGGTGATTCTGCCCTTCTGGACCTCTTTCCTGTTGCGGGTGTATGCCTGGATGGGGTTTCTTAAAAAGAATGGTCTGATCAATGAGTTTTTGCTCAGTACCGGTATTATTGATCAGCCTCTGATCATGTTGCAGACCGATTTTGCCGTCTATATCGGCATTGTTTATACATACCTGCCTTTTATGGTGCTGCCTCTCTACAGCGCGCTGGAAAAGATGGATATCACGCTACTGGAGGCGGCTGAAGATCTGGGTTCAAAACCGGCCACCAGCTTCTTTCTGATCACCGTACCGATGGCGATGCCTGGCATTATCGCTGGTTGTATGCTGGTGTTTATTCCCGCGGTTGGTGAGTTTGTTATCCCGGCGTTGCTCGGTGGTTCGGATACGCTGATGATCGGACGGGTATTGTGGGATGAGTTTTTCCTCAATCGGGACTGGCCGATGGCGTCAGCGGTTGCGGTTGTGATGCTGATTGTACTGGTGTTGCCGATCATGATGATCCGCAACAGTCAGGGTAAAGAGGAGGCGGTCTGATGAAGCGTAGATCACTGTTTTTAAATACGACCGCAACCATGGGGTTTATCTTTCTGTATGCGCCGATGATCGCGCTGGTGGTATACAGTTTTAATAAATCCAAGCTGGTAACGGTGTGGGGTGGCTGGTCGCTGAAGTGGTATGGCGAGCTGTTCCGTAACGATCAGATTATCGATGCGGCCCTGCTGAGTTTTAAGATCGCCTTTATCAGCGCCAGTGTGGCGGTGGTGCTGGGAACTATGGCGGGATTTGTGCTGAGTCGTTTCAGACGTTTTCGTGGCAAGATGCTATTAGCGGGCTGGGTCAGTGCGCCACTGGTGATGCCTGAGGTAATAACTGGTCTGTCACTGCTGTTGCTGTTTGTGGCGATGGAAGGCGCGTTTGGCTGGCCTGCAGGACGTGGTACCAGCACTATCATCATCGCCCATGTCACCTTCTGTATGGCCTATGTAGCGGTAATTGTACAATCGCGTCTGTCCCAGTTGGATGAAACTCTGGAAGAGGCAGCCATGGATCTGGGTGCAAAACCTTCATCGCTGTTCTTTCTGGTGACGTTGCCGCTGATTATGCCTGCGGTGATCTCCGGCTGGTTGTTGTCTTTTACCATGTCGCTGGACGATCTGGTTATCGCCAGTTTCGTCTCTGGTCCGGGTAACAGTACGCTGCCGATGGTGATCTTCTCCAAAGTGCGTCTGGGTGTATCCCCCGAAGTTAACGCACTGGCTACACTGATGATTGCCGTGGTGGCGATCGGAGTGACAGCTGCGATGTATCAGATGCGACGGCAGGCGAAACTGCTGGAGAAGCAGGGGTAGGGTAGTTCCGGGCTTTATGTCAGCGCCCACTCTGAGTGGGCGCTTTGGTTTTTAGGGTGAGTAAGCGATTATGAAAATAGGTATTCTGGCAACCGGTATTACACCGGATGAGCTACTGGGCCAGTATGGCTCTTATGCGGATATGTTTGAGCAGTTGTTTGCACTGGTCAATGCTGACTTTACATACGATGTATTTGATGTGCGCGATGGGGTTTTTCCTGATAGCGCTGAACAGTGTGATGGCTGGGTGATTACCGGGTCAAAGTTCAACGTCGATGAGAATCGCGACTGGATGCAAAAGCTGAAAAAGCTGATTCTGGAGATCGATGCCTGCAAGCGACCTTTGCTGGGGATCTGTTTTGGCCACCAGATTATCGCTGAAGCCTTTGGCGGAAAAGTTGAGGCCTATCAGGGTGGCTGGGGTGTTGGACTACACCGTTATCAGCTGCTTGGCGACAACGGGTTTATAAAGGATGGTGCTGAACCGTTCTCGATCAGTGCGATGCATCGTTATCAGGTGACTGAAAAACCGGAAAATGCCCGGACTTTTGCTCAGTCTGATTTCTGTAAATATGCGGGGCTGGTGTATGGCGACAATATCCTGACTGTGCAGGCGCATCCTGAATTCAATCTGCAGTTTGAAACGGACCTGGTGACGATACGTAAGGGGGCAGTGATCCCGGATGATATTGCCAATGCCGGACTGGCACAGTTGCAGGCAAGTGATGCGGCAACAGATTCAGCGCGTGTTGCACGCTGGATGGTGGATTTTATCACTGCTTCCTAAGCTGTGGATTCTTATTTGAACCGCTGTCTACAGCGGTTTTTTTGTATCGGGAGGGCGTAGAAGTGAAGATAGGTATTCTCGCTGCAGGTACCAGTAGTAGTGCTTTACAGGAACAGTTCGGTTCATTTGCGCTGATGACTGAACGCATGCTATCGGACGCTCAGTTCAGCTTTAAGTGCTGGGATGTTCGACTGGGTGAGTTTCCGCAGGCCGTGAATGAATGTGATGGCTGGATTATTACCGGTTCTCCCTGCAGTGCCTATGAGTCGCTGGAATGGATCGCTGATCTTGAATCGCTGATCCGGGCCATTGATCAGGCTGAAGTGCCACTGATCGGTATCTGTTTTGGACATCAGCTAATCGCTCAGGCGCTGGGCGGTGTGGTGGTTAAGGCTGATGCCGGTTGGGGAGTGGGCGTAGATAGTTATCAGCCATCTGCAGCCGGTCAGGCGGTGTTAGGTAGCGAACCAGTGCGTTTGCACATTATCCATCAGGACCAGGTTATACAGTTGCCAGCGCGGGCTGAGATACTGGCCGCGTCTGCCTTTTGTCAGTATGGGGTACTGCGTTATGGTTCCCATATTTTTACCGTGCAGGCACATCCGGAGTTTAGTCGTGAATATATGCTATGCGAGCTGCCTGCCATTGTGCCGGAGTATCTGACTGCTACTGATGCTGAGAAAGGGCTGAAATCACTTGAGCATTATGAGGCTGATTCAGCGCCGGTGGTTGATGCGATCATCCGTGTATTGATGGGCAAGTCGCTGTAATACTCAGGTGATCTGGTGCTGCTGTCTGAACCTTTCCCAGCTATGACTGATCTCCTCTGTCTGTTGACGCAGCCAGGTTTCGAAACGTTGTATTTTAGGGCGTCTGAAGTGATGTTCAGGGGCAACCAGGTAGTAGTCAAAACTGCTTGGCAGATAGATTGGAAGCGGACAGATCAGCTGTCCGCGTTCGATCATCTCATATACCAGGCTGAAACGGGCGGCGGCGATTCCCTGTCCACTTAGCAGTGCTTCCACCAGAATATTGGAGTCGGTGACCTGTAAGCGTGAGCTTGTCAGCGTCTCGGGCAGACCGAGTGCTGTTCTGAGCAGTGGCCAGAGATCTTTCATGTCGGGAGCGTCATCCGTTAGCAGAGGGAGTTCCCCGAGTTGTTGCCGGGCCGGGCGATCTTTATTGATCAGCGATGGATGGCAAACCGGTATCATATAGTCCCGCATCAGTAATCGACTGCTCAGGCCGGGATAGACTCCCTTACCAAACCGGATCGCCAGATCAAGCTGGTTATCATCAAAGCTGTCCAGTCTGATGCCAGGGGAGATGTGGATATTCAGATGTTCCTCCTGCGCCTGAAAGTCACCTAGTCTGGGCACCAGCCAGCGGCTGGCAAACGAGGGCAGGGTGCTGAGTATTAAACGCTGGGGGTGCGGGTCATCATTTAACTGGTTAACACCCTGTTCCAGGCTGGCAAACGCTTTGCTGACATAGGGGAGCAGTTGTCGCCCCTCCGAGGTGAGTTCAATCTCCCGTGTCAGACGATGAAAGAGTGTTACCCCCAGCTGTTGTTCCAGTGTTTTGATCTGCTGGCTGATTGCGGCCTGGCTGACATAGAGCTGTTCGGCGGCGAGTTTAAAGCTTTGCATCTCCGCAGCGTGTCGAAAGGCTTGTAGTGCTTTAAGTGAGGGCAGGCGGGTCATGATCGTTTCTATACTGGCTTATGCATAAGATAAACTTAATTGTAGAGTGTTAAAACTCGTTTGTCGTCAGCGAAGTAAATCTTGATTATGGCTGTATAACTTAGCTATTGGAGAGATTTGCTATGAAGTCGGTAGTGTTAAATCAGATAGGTGCGAAACGCGATAGTAAAGAAAGACTTGATTATTTAGCGGTCTGGCAGCGTTGGTTGCAGCGTTATCGTAGCCGTCGGCTGTTGCTTCAGCTGGATAGAGAGCAGCTTAAAGATATTGGTGTTACACGGGAGGAGGCGCTTGAGGAGGCGGGTAAACCTTTCTGGCGATGATGTTCAACAGCTGGCAACTGAGTAAATCAGTATATAGCAGGCATAAAAAAGCCTGATCGTAATCAGGCTTTCTTTTGCTAGCAACAGATCAGAGATCTGTTAGCTGGCACGGTCTCAGATAGCAACGATGTTTTCTGCTTGTGGACCGCGCTGACCCTGAGTTACAGAGAACTGTACCTGCTGGCCTTCTTCAAGAGTTTTGAAGCCGTTGCTCTGGATTGCACTGAAGTGTGCGAATACGTCAGGGCCGTTTTCCTGCTCGATGAAACCGAAGCCTTTGTCAGCGTTAAACCATTTAACAGTACCGGTTACAGTAGCCATGTTAGTTGTCCTATTTTATAAATAATGTTTTGCCATCAGAGATGGCGGATGATGCAGGAATTTTTACTATACATTATGGAAACAGGACGAGAAGCTGAAACAGGATCTTCGAAATGATGCATAAAAATACGGTGAATCTTCAAGCAGGTATTAATATATACACTTATATTTTTAATATCAACACATTAATTGGTTATATTCAGTTTTATATGGATTCTGAAACCTCTGGGGATGATGCTTCAACCTGATTGCGGGACCTGGATTTAGCCCGGTAGAGCGCCTGATCAGTGCGCTTAAACAGAGTGGCAGGAGACTCATGGCTGATATATTCAGCGACGCCAAAACTGGCGGTTACCTTCAGCTCAATCCCCTCGAGTGTTGTTAAGGCGGTTTCAATCTGCATACGCATCTTTTCGGCCACTGCGCAGGCATTCTTCTGGCTGCAGTTAGGCAGGATGATAAAGAACTCGTCACCGCCCCAGCGGCAGAGAGTGTCGGCCTTGCGCAGGCTATCGGTGAGTATTCTGGCGACTTGATTCAGAATTTTATCTCCCAGCAGGTGGCCATAGGTATCATTGAACAGTTTAAAGTGATCAATATCCACCAGAATAGTGGACACCGGATGCCGGTGACGGTCGGCAAGCCTGAGAATCTGCTGATAGACTAACTCAAAGGCGTGACGGCTGGCGGTGCCCGTCAGAGGATCGGTATTGGCCATCACTTCTAAACGGCGCTGATAGCCACCCAAAGTAAAGTGTTGCAGGAGCAATACCACCACTATAACCACCAGACTGATGAGAAGGTTGATCCAAAGGGTTGCGGTGATCTGTGATGAGCTGTGTTCGGTATGTTCAACGATAAGATACCAATCCAGTTCAGGCACAAAACGGGTTTTTATCAGGTATTGCTGGTCATTATGGCTATAGCTGTATGAGCCTCCGGGAGAGGATAGTATCAATGGGGCTATATCGCCAAGTCCACTAAGGTTATGAATATCATCAGCGCCTTTGAACTGGCTGCCCTGCAGGGTAACTTTGCCCTGCCGGTCAATGAAATAGATCTGTCGGCCGTAACGGTTTTGATAAACCTCGATCAACTCTCTGATCTTTTGCGAGGCCAGACCGACACCGATAATCCCCAGAAACCGTCCCTGCGCATCGTTGACCTTATGGTTGACGAACAGGGTTGTGGTGAAACCATCGGCGGTATCCTGATCAAGGTTGATATCGAACTGCGCAGGCGTTTTGCGGCTGGTGAAATACCAGTCATCGGCCGGGTCCGATGCCGATACCTGCTTAATGATCCCGGAGCTGTGGTAATAGTTGGTGGTTTGTTCGGAAACAAAAAAGGCAGTGAAGGCGTTATAGCGCGTCTGGATCGATTTAAGGTAGCGTTGCATCTGTTCAGGATAGTGCTCGCCGTTCTCAATCCAGTCATGCACAAAGGTGTCCTGCGCCATCAGCGATGAAACCAGCACGGGTTGTAACAGGTCTCGCTGTACCTCTGAGTAAACGGTGTCACTGGTCAGCGGCAGGGTGTTGGTTTTGATATGCTGATTCAGCGAGTTATTGGCAACAAAATAGCTGATAAAACTGATGGTAGCGAAGGCAATGCTTAGCAACAGGCTGCTAATCAGGATAAAAGAGGGTTTACGTAACGTTATCGGCTTCATCGTGTCTTGATCTGTCGGATAGTGGAGTTGTTGGCCGACAGCCGAAATCATCCCTGGTGTCGAAGACTATATCTTAACAGATTTGCGTTGCACTCTTCAGCTAATCTCGTTGTTAACTGGTGATAGGGTTTCATTGCCGGATAGGCAGTTATTTTTGCAGGTGGCAGACTGGCAGTTAGGGGGATGATGTCAGACGCTGAAATAAAAAAAACGCCCGAAGGGGCGTTAATATGGAGTAAAACGCTTTAGTCGATATTTTCTAGTTGCCGGTTTTGATATCAGACCAGGTACGGCTGCGTATGCGGGCAACATTTGCCGGAAGTGTCGCTGGCATATACAGGCGGGTGCGGGTTTCAGCATCGGGGTAGATTGAGGTATCAGAGGTTATTTCAGGGTCAACCAGGTCAGTCGATGCGCTGTTAGGATTGGCATACCAGACGTAGTTGGTAATCTCTGCAATGATCTCTGGTCGCAACAGAAAGTTGATAAACTTGTGTGCGTTCTCAGCGTGTTTGGCGTCTGATGGGATCAGCAACATATCAAACCAGATCTCAGTGCCCTCTTTCGGAATGCTATAGCCAATTTCGATACCATTACCCGCTTCTTCTGCACGGGCCTGCGATTGAAACACATCGCCAGAATAGCCGATCGCGACACAGGTATCGCCGTTGGCCAGATCATTAACATACTGAGACGAGTTGAACTGACGCAGATAGGGGCGCACTGCTTTCAGAGTCTGAGCTGCAGGGTTGTCTTTCTTATGAACCGCTTTGGACGTATCGGTGGACGACTGGCCTGTGTAAAGCAGTGCCAGAGGGTAGATCTCATCCGGTGAGTCGAGAAAAGTGACACCACACTCTGCGAGCTTTTTCATATTTTCCGGCTTGAATACCAGATCCCAGCTATCCACGGGGGCATCTTCCCCCAGCACTGCCTTCACCTGCTGAATGTTATAACCAATACCGGTGGTACCCCAGAGGTAGGGGACGCCATACTGGTTACCCGGATCTTTCTTATCCAGCAGTTTCATCAGTGATGGGTCAAGATTGCCGAGGTTGGTCAGCTTATCTTTCTGCAGCGGTTGAAAAATGCCCGCTTTGATCTGCTGTTCCATAAAGTGTGAGCTGGGCACCACCAGGTCATATCCGGAATTGCCTGCCAGCAGCTTAGCCTCGAGAGTCTCATTGCTGTCGTAGACGTCGTAAACCACTTTGATGCCGGTTTCCGCTTCAAATTTGGCCAGCGTATCTTCAGCAATATAGTCTGACCAGTTGTAAAAGTTCAGAACCTCCTCTGCCTGCGCAATGGAGGCCGAAGCTGCCAGGCTGAATGTAGATATCTGTAACGCTTTTCTGATCAGGGAAGGTAAAGTCTTTGTCATTACGTCGCGCCTCTCATCGGAGTTTACTGATTTTGTTTACAGTATATTCTGTGACTCCTTAACCCCGAATGACGCAGGTTAAGAAGTCACAGGCTGTAAGCATAATTTCTTGTTTTTTAAGTTTGTAAGCTTAGCTTTAAACAGTGAGTAACAGGTATTCACGCTCCCAGGAGCTGATGACTTCGTGGAAGGTTTCAAACTCTGCGCGTTTGACGCCCAGATAAGCTTCAACGAACTCCGTACCCATGATTTCACCCAGCTCGGGACACTCTTCCAGCAGGCCCAGTCCCTCACCAAGGGAGCGCGCAACCTCGACAGTTTCATCTTCATCAGCGGCCAGATCGGTAACCGGCTTGCTGGGCGTGCATCCCTGTTCAAGGCCCAGATATCCGCACGCCAGACTGGCGGCTATCGCCAGGTAGGGGTTGCAGTCAGAGCCTGGGAAACGGTTTTCGATTCGTGTCGCTGCCAGTGGTGCGATAGGTACCCGCAGGCCGGTGGTGCGATTATCGATGCCCCACTTAAAGTTAACCGGTGCTGCAATATCCGGTGCAAAACGGCGGTAGGAGTTCACATTGGGTGCATAGAATGAGATCGCTTGTGGCGTATATTTCTGCAATCCGCCCAGATAGTGATAGAACTTCTCAGAGAACTCATTTTCTTTATCACCGGCAAATATATTCTCACCGGTTTTAATATCGATCAGGCTCTGATGTATGTGCATCGCACTACCGGGTTCATGCTGCATCGGTTTGGCCATGAAGGTGGCATACATATTATGCTTCATGGCGGTTTCCCGCAGGGTGCGTTTGAACACAAATACCTGATCAGCCAGGTCCAGTGCATCACCGTGGAGGAAATTTATCTCCATCTGCGCAGCGCCTGATTCGTGGATCAGGGTATCAACATCAAGCCCCTGTGCTTCGCAGTAACTGTATAGGGTGTCGATCACCGGATTAAACTCGTTAACCGCATCAATCCCATAAGACTGGCGTGCTGTTTCTCTGCGACCGGAGCGGCCTGTGGCCGGTTTCAGTTCATAATCCGGATCGGTGTTTTTCTGAATCAGATAGAACTCGACTTCCGGAGCGATAACCGGACGCAACCCCTTTTTCTCGTAAAGCTTCAGAACCCTGCGAAGAACAGAACGGCTGGATAACGGGTGTAGTTGCCCATCGCTGGTGTAGCAATCGTTGATAACCTGTGCGGTGGGTTCGTCTGCCCAGGGAACTAATCGCAGTGTATTGGCGTCCGGCACAAGTACCATATCCCGGTCGGCCGGATCCACAATATCATAGTGGTTATCAGCCCATTCGCCTGTAACGGTTTGTACCAACAGCGTTTCAGGAATCTTACCTCCTTTTTCTGCCAGGTACTTTTTAGTGGGGTAAAACTTACCCCGGGCGTTGCCGGTCATGTCCGGCAGGGTCGATTCGACCTCGGTAATCCCGTTTTCTTTGAGAAACCTTTCCACGGCTTCCATAAATCACCTACTTGTAGAGTTAATCCGATTGCCTGCTATTCACTACTTACTATAGAAGTAATGGATCTGAGAGCAGCGTTTACTGTGAAACTGTTCAAATAATATGTCGGCTATGTGACCTTCTGATTGGTCTGTTGTGTGACATTAGTCGAAACATTATTCGGGTTTTAGGTTATTTCATGAATATTTAAAAATCAACACTAATTTTGTATTTGTTACCGTTTTTCGGGGTTGTTGTTCAATTAAATTAGAATTATTATTCGGTTTGTTGTGTGGTCTTGTCTTTTTTTATATCGGTTAATGTGGTTTTTTATGGAGACCCCGAACATGAGTCTTAACAATTTTCAGCCCTCCTATTATGTTGCTTCGGCCAATGACAGGCCTGATTATCCTGCGTTAATAGGGGAGCAACAGGCTGATATCTGTATTATCGGTGCCGGTTATACCGGCCTGTCAGCGGCACTGCACCTGGCAGAAAAGGGTTATTCCGTGATCCTGCTGGAGAGTGAAACAGTCGGGTGGGGCGCGTCTGGTCGAAATGGTGGACAGGTCTGCCCTGGTCATAACATGGGACATGCTGAGCTGATTAAGAAAGTGGGGCAAAGCGCTGCGGATTCTCTGTGGCAAAGCTCACTTGAGTCGGTGCAACTGGTTAAAGATCTGATCGAACAGCATCAGATCAGTTGTGATCTGAAGCAGGGAGTGATGCATGTCTCTGCAAAGCCGGGGCATGTTTCCGAAATGCGTGAGAGCGTTGAGTATAAGCAGCGGGTGCTGGGTTACGACAAGATCCGTTTCGTACCAGATAGTGAAGTGCAGGCGATGCTGGGTACGAATCGATATTTTGGGGGCGAATACTGGGAGGAAGGCGTTCACCTGCATCCGCTGAATTATGCCCTTGGGCTGGCATCTGCAGCGACCAAAGCCGGTGCGATTATCCATGAGCACAGCCGGGTGACCGGTTACACCACCGGAAAAGATGCAGAGGTACGCACTGACACAGGTGTTGTCAAAGCGAAGTATATTCTGTTGGCCTGTAACGGCTATCTGGGCAAACTTGAGCCTCGCATAGCCGGTAAAATTATGCCGATTAATAATTTTATTATCGCCACCGAACCGCTCAGCGAGGAACTGTGCCGCAAAATTAACCGGGATGATGTGGCAGTGGCTGATTCGCGCTTTGTGATCAACTATTTCAAACTGTCGGGAGACAACCGGTTGCTCTGGGGCGGGGGCGAGAACTACAGCAGCCGTTTTCCTAACGATATTCCGGCGTTTGTGCGTCCTTATATGCTGCAGTTCTACCCGGAGTTGAAGGATGTGAAGATCGACTATGGCTGGGGAGGAACCCTGGCCATTACCCTTAACCGAATGCCCCATTTCGACCGGATCGATGACAATCTCTTCGTGGCGCAGGGGTATTCCGGCCATGGTGTGGCGCTGGCAACGCTGGGTGGAAAACTGATGGCTGAAGCGATCAGTGGTTCTGTAGAGAGGTTTGATCTGTTTACCCGAGTGCCCACACCGACATTTCCGGGCGGAACGCTGCTGCGCTGGCCCGGCCTGGTGGCGGGCATGCTGTATTATTCGATGCGTGACCGTTTTCTCTGAGCTGATGTGTCATACGAGAACCAGTGTTAATGCGCCCGGTTTTAATAACCCGATATTTTCAGAACCCGGATAATTCAGTCTATAATGCCCGCCAATCAAAGCACGTTAACCAGAGAGTGTTGAGTTGGAAGAGCAGGAACCGAAATTGACAGAGAATCGCCGGGTAAAAGCGGCCCCGGATCTGGCACCGCGCAATGCACCTGTACAGGGTCGTTCAAAGCTGCGTTCAAAGCAGATTATCGATGTCACCGGTGAGTTGCTGGAGCGGGTTGGGCTGGATGATCTTAATACGATTCTGATCGCCAAAGAGGTCGGGATCTCGGTAGGTTCCCTGTATCACTACTTTCCCAATAAGCACGCGATTCTCTATGCCATGGGGTCGCGTTGGCTGGAGACTGTCGAAGCAGCGCTGGATGAGATCGCCCGCTGGCCGGTTGAAGATCTGCCGCTGGAAACGCTGGTGGAACAGATGCTGGCACTGAAACTGAAAACCTACAAACAGCAGAAAGCGATCCTGACGCTGGTGCAGGCGATGTTCTCCGTGCCGGAGTTGAGAGAGTTGGATGAACAGCACGACGAGCTGGAAATCTCACGGATGGCCGAAGTGTTCAAACGGATCGGTATTAACCGCCATCTGAAAGAGCGGGAGCGTCTGGGCCGCCTCTATCTGGAGGTGACCCATAGTGTCATGCTGGTGGTGGTGAATCAGAAAGGTGAGCGGGCGAAGCGCACCCTGGCGGATCTGAAAATGATCATCTGCAATCTGCTGGGGCAGTACTCACCCAAAAATGATTAACCCGGGTGTGGTTGCAGCCAGTGAATCAGGGCCTGATTAACGGCCTGGGGTTGCTCCATGGTGCACATATGTCCCGAATGAGCGATTACCTCAATGATGCTGTCAGCTACCTGTTCAGACATCGCTTCATGCTGACTGACCGGACTCCAGAGATCATCACTGCCGCAGATAAACAGAGTCGGACAGTTTAGTGATCTTAATACATCTGTGGCATCAGGGCGGGTTAAAAGGGCTGTTTGCTGCGCTTCAAATTGAGCCACTGTTTTTCGCTCAATCATATTGAGAATGGCGTTACAGAGCGGCTCATCTTTGAGATGTTGCGGTAGCACCATCCCCTGCATCCATTCCTGACCCATTATACGCATCCCTTGCTGGCGGGCTTTCTCAATCAGCGCCATTCGGCCAGCCCGTTCTTTTTCGCCAGCTGAGCCTGGCGCCAGCGGCAGATAGCCGGTATCCATCAATACCAGCTGGGTGATTCTTTGCGGTGCTTGACGGGCGACCTCCATTGCCACTCTGCCCCCCATCGAGTGACCAACAAGTGCAAATGATTCGGGGGCCTGCTCAAGCGCTATATATGCCATCTCAGTCAGACTGTCAGCATTACCGTAATCGATTACCTGGCATTCGAAGCCGCGGTGGAGCAGTTCCTTAACCTGATCCTCCCAGACGGCCTGGTCACAGATTAATCCGGGTAAAAAAACAATGGCAGACATATCCTCTCTCCGACAATAAGGGATCAACCTGTTTGTATCATCTGAACAGAGATTGCACCAGTATTTTTAAGGAGTGATATCAGGCAGATATGGCGGAGTATTTTGATAACATCGCTTCCAGTGAACATCTCTGATGAACAGAGATGCGGAAGCGATTTATGTCCTTAGTCAGAGCCAGGGCATCAAGCCCTTAAACCCGTAGCAGGGCCTTAGCCAGACGCTCAGAAAGCTGGTCTTCTGTGAACTGTGGTTCATTTGGTGGATACAGACTGTCCTCATCAAAATCAAAACCATTCTCGCGGGCCAGGGCAAACATCTCTTTCATTTTAATGCAGGCTTTTAATTTTTCACCCACTTCAGGGGAGGTTTTGGCCAGGCTGGAAAAATCGGCAATTTGCTTAATCGACATAGTATTGCTCTCTCAATTTAATTAGATGGATGGTAAGCGGAAAGTGGAGTTTCCACTGTTTCCTGAATCGAGAAGGGGTTTGCAATCTATATACCGATTATGGATATCTGATTTTCTTTGATAATCAAGTAAAAACAATTACTTATGATAGCTTTTTTTGAACAGTCCTTGTCAGCACTATGACATTTCTATCGGTGCTGAAGCGTTTCTGACAAAAATACAGGATGCACTGTCACTCCACGATTGACTGTCCATCCGGTCGGTCAGCAGTGAAATAACCACTATGCCGGGCTTTTATTCTCATGCATAAAAACGCAGCAGAACACTCGCGAGCCGGTCAGACAGCTGATCCTCGGTAAACTGAGGCTTGTTGGGTGGATAGAGACTGTCTTCTTCGAAAAAGAAGCCAAGATCCTGTGCCAGTGCCAGCATATCGGTTAACCGGTGGCAATTTTTGAGTTTCCTGCTCAGCTCAGGTGTTTGTCTGACTTTATTGGAAAATGCAGCGATCTGATGTGTCAACATAACAGTACTCTCCTGTTGTTATACAGAGCGTATCGAGTGAATACGCAATCACGATTTATGCTCTGTATACCCTGCTGCAAAATACATTCCTTAGTCGTAAATACTAATTAGTAATTATAATTCAGTAAGTTAAGAAACTGAATGTAGCAGCGGATATGTCATCACTACGACAGGTACCCGCCATTGAGAGGTTTGCGACAAGAGCAGATACTGCGGACCTGACAGTGGCATGACCTGACTGAGTCGTTGGCTGGAACAGACTTAGTAAGCCTCCGCGAGAGGAACGCTATGTCCTGAATCTCACCACTTAAGGTTTTGTCTATGTCGCTTTTCTCCGTGATCCCGGTGTCCTCTGTGGTGAATAAGGTTTAAAAAACGGTTTAACTACAGAGAGCGCAGCGCGGAAAGTGAAAGCCGGTTTATTAGGGGTAATTAAGCCGTCTTTTTATAAACGCTATTTCATGCCGTGCTTTTCCAGAGCAGCTGCTAGTTTTCAGACTTGGCTACGTCACTTGCCAGAAAAAGCGGGATTGGTACAGACCTTAGTTTTTTGTAGGAGCCGCTTCCAGCGGCGATAAACCAGCCCGGGCTGTCAGAGCGGGAGAATCGCTCTTTACGTTTATGCTTACTTTTTTTAAACGCTATCGCACTCATTATGTTTTATTTGTCTGAATTAGTTTGCCCCGTTATTACGCATTAATGATAACGGGCGTATATTGTCTTTTGAATCTACTTATTCTCGTAATTAAATGTAGAAAAAATAGAGCTGAATTTTATTTAAGAACAGCAGCTGGATAAGCTCAGGAAGCAGAAAGCCAGGGGTTAATAAACGTTTATCCAGTTTTAAGACGGCTGTGGTTAACCGAGGTGTTATGTGAATACTAACCCGGACAGAATTGATCCCACTGTATGCCCTCTGTGTCATCAGGATAATGGGTGTGGGGGCATATCGTCGAGTGTTGCGGAACCTGATTGCTGGTGTCGTTCTCCTGACATCGCGTTTCCAGAAGCGCTATTAGCTCTGGTGCCTGAAGAGGCGAAAGGAAAGGCGTGTATTTGTAAATCCTGTGCTTCAAAAATAGTTAAGTGACTATACTTGATTCGCCAGAGTTATTTGATTTATATGTAGTAGGACAAGGTACGCAGATGGTGATTTTTCACCTGATGCTGTCAGCCTGAGGAACCAGGAAATGCCTAAAAATACGCATAAACGAAAAGTGTCTGCTCACTCAAAATCTAAAACGGTTAAAAAGAACAAAGTGTCAGCGGGAAGAGCCCCAAGCCCGAAAATATTTATCGGAGTGGGGGTGATCCTTGTGGCGCTGGGCCTCTATCTGTTGTTGTTCAAAGCTCACGGTAATGCCATGACCGGCTTTGCTATGCTGGCGATTATTATCGGGGTGGTGGCTGCCATTATTGCCATTTTTTCTGCCCCTGATAAGAAAACCGGTTAATTGTACAATGATGACTTAAATTGGGGGCAGCGCGATTCTGTCAGCAATTTTGCTTTTATGTTTCAGGGGAATTGAATGATCAGAGAGATGACAAAATCAGACTTTGAATCGTTTTGGTCTGTGTTTTCAGGTGTTATTCAGGCACAGGAAACTTACGCATTTGATCCGGATATGACCTCCGATGAGGCATATCATCTGTGGTGCGAGATACCCCTGAAAACCTATGTGTTTGTAGATAATGGTGTTGTTTCAGGGTCGTACTACATTAAGCCAAACGGGATGGGCCCGGGTAAACATATCTGTAATTGTGGTTATATGGTTGCAGATGAAGCCAGAGGGAAAGGGATTGCCCGTAAAATGTGTGAACATTCTCAACAACAGGCACGGTTACTGAACTTTGATGCGATGCAGTTTAATAGTGTTGTGTCGACCAACGAAGTGGCCGTCCAGCTTTGGCAAAAGCTGGGCTTCAATATTATCGGTACGATCCCTAAGGGTTATAAACACGGTAAACTTGGCTATGTTGATAGCTATGTCATGCACAAACAGTTACGAACACATAGCGAATGTTTGTAGCAAGTGACGAAGTCACGTCTGGTAACTGCTTCAAAGAAGCATCTCTTCTCCGATGGGAAAAAACTCAGTCGCAGAGCTGATCAGGGAGTTAGCGGTCAGGGCAGGCACACCATAGACCTGCGTTTTAACGCCATACTTCCGTTTTATCCGTTCCAGTAGCAGATCAAAATCCCCGTCACCGGATAGCAGGATGATGGTATCGACGTCTGGCGCGGCGTCCATCACATCGATGGCGATACCGACATCCCAGTCGCCTTTGGCAGAGCCGTCACTGCGCTGGATGTAGGGCTTCAGTTTGACGTTGAAACCGATATGCTTCAGGGCGTTCTGAAACTTGAGCTGACTGTCATCACCGCGATGGATAGCGTAGGCATTAGCGATGATAATCTCACCTTCAACACTGATTTTTTGCCACAGTTTGCGGTAGTTAAACTGCCGCCCATAGGCCTGACGGGTGGTGTAATAGATGTTTTGCACATCCACAAAGACAGCGATCCGGTTCACGGGTGTTCCTTTTTTATATCTATATCAGGCAAGCAAGTTCTTATGTTTGCAAGATTCCAATCGCCGCGAGGTACCCAGAGGGCATACCAGCGCGCCTCCCACCCCACAAACGCAAGTTCTCTGTTTGTTCGGCGGTTTAAACCACTTCTGATTTTTTGCACATCAACAAAGACAGCGATTCGGTTCACAGGTGTTCCTTAAGTTTTTAATCTTTTTCTAGCAAGCGGCGTAGCCGCGTCGAGCAAGTCGCGAAGCGACGTTCTAGCTACTGCTCTTATCGGCGAAGTCACGTCTGGCTGCTGCTTTTTGGCTGCTTTTCCAACTCCTCCATAAACGCATCCCGGATCAGGTTGTTGCGCGCGCCCTTGCGGGTGATAGCGGTATAGTGGGTGGTAAAACTGCGTTTTTCCGGTTGAATCGCTTTAAGCCGCCCCTCTCTGAGCCACTGTTTGGCGTAATGGGTGGGCAGAAAGCCGATAAAGCTGCCGCTGAGAATGAGGAAAGCGATCCCTTCACGATCAGTAGAGCTGGCACTGGCTTTGAGCAGCGCTTGTTGCTGCTTTATCTCCGCTGACTGTGGGAAGGCTGGCAGCACTGCATCATATTGAGACAGTTCGCTATCACTCAGGCCGCTGTTGTCGCGATCAAATAGCGGATGTTCGTTGCTGCAATAGAGTACCGACTGTTCGTCATAGAGAGGGAAATAGTTGAGGCCCGGCAGACTGCGCTGTTCTGATACCACGCCCACCAGAAGCTGCCCGTCTAATATCCCGGATTCGATATCCTTGGGTGGAATCATGCGGATATTGATAACCACTTCGGGGCCTCGCGCTTTCAGCGCTGCCAGGGCGCGGGTGATGCGCATCTGCGGCACGGTGACCATATTGTCGGTGATACCAATGTTCAGTTCACCCTTCAGTTCGGTGTTGATGGCATTGATCCGGGCGCGAAAGTTTTCCAGCCCCCCCAGTAATTGCAGGGTAGCGTCATACACCTCTTCGCCCTGTTCTGTGAGGGCGAAACCGGCGCGGCCACGGTTACAAAGACGCATATTGAGCAGGCTTTCCAGCTCAGATATAGCCAGACTGATAGCAGGGCGGCTGATATTCAGTTCCACCTCGGCGGCAGAGAAACCACCGCTTTCAACGACCGCTTTGTAGATTCTTAGCAGACGTATATGGGCATCACCCAACTGACGGGGTAACAGGTTTTCTGTTCGGCTCATATTAGGTAATTGTCTGGTTAACTTAGAATTAATATTTGTGAATTTAATAAACTTAATCCCTGGCGATAATAGAGTCAACATGTAATAACCCGAGAATAACACTATGACTGATGATCCAAAGCGTTGCGGCCTTACCCAGGAGCAGCTTGATGCACACTGGATGCCTTTTACCGCTAATCGTAGCTTTAAGCAGGACCCGCGACTGATTGTGGCGGCAGAGGGTAACTACTATACCGCTGCTGACGGCCGGAAAATCTTTGATGGTCTGTCTGGTCTGTGGACCTGTGGTGCCGGACACAGTCGCCCCGAAATTACCGAGGCGGTGAGTAAACAGGTGAAAGAGCTGGACTACTCTCCGGCGTTTCAGTTTGGTCATCCCAAATCATTTGAGCTGGCACACCGGATTACTCAGCTGATGCCGAAAGGTCTTAACCGGGTGTTTTTTACCGGTTCCGGCTCTGAATCCGTTGAAACTGCTCTGAAGATAGCCCGGGCTTACTGGCGTAAAAAAGGTCAGGGCGGTAAGACCCGTCTGGTGGGCCGTTCTAAGGGGTACCACGGGGTTAACTTTGGTGGTATCAGCGTCGGTGGTATCAGCCCTAACCGGGCTATCTTCGGTCAGGGTATCGATGCGATCCATCTGCCCCACACCATGCTTGAAGAGAATCTGTTTACCCAGGGAATGCCTGAAACCGGTGCTCACCTGGCAAACGATCTGGAACAGCAGATCATGGTGCATGATGCGTCGAATATTGCCGCAGTGATTGTTGAACCGATGGCCGGTTCTACCGGGGTGATTCCGCCGCCGGTGGGTTATCTCAAGCGTCTGCGGGAGATCTGTGATAAACACAATATCCTGCTGATCTTTGATGAGGTTATTACCGCATTTGGCCGTGTTGGCTCCAGTACGGGGGCAGAAGAGTTTGGTGTGACCCCGGATCTGATGACGGTTGCCAAGCAGCTGACCAACGGTGTCATTCCGATGGGCGCAGTGATCGCTAAACAGGAGATCTACGATACCTTTATGGCTGAGGGCGGTCCCGACTATATGCTGGAACTGCCACACGGTTATACCTATTCAGCCCATCCGGTCGCCTGTGCTGCTGGTCTGGCGTCACTGGATATCCTTGCCAATGACAAGCTGATTGAGCGGTCGAAGTCGATTGCACCTCAGTTCCAGGAGATGGTTCACAGTCTCAAGGGTACGAAGTATGTGTCTGATATCCGTAACTACGGTCTGGCTGCAGGTCTGACCATTGAGGCCGCTCCGGGTGAGCCTGCATTGCGTCCCTATCAGATCGCGATGAAGTGCTGGGAGAAAGGTTTTTATGTTCGTTACGGTGGCGATACCATCCAGTTGGGTCTGCCATTTACCGTTGAGGTTGAAGAGATTGATAGCCTGATTAATGCGCTGGGTGAGTCGATCAACGAGCTGAGCTAAGTGCCCGTTTTTGATCGAGTTGTATTGATTTTACTGCGTCACTGGCGCAGTAATACAGAGTAAAGAGATATTATTATGACAGTTGTAGGCCATTTGATTAACGGTGAGATGCGCAGTGATGCCGTCCGTACACAACCCGTATATAACCCATCCACCGGTGAAGAGAGCAAACAGGTGGCGCTGGCATCGGTAGCCACGGTTGAAGAGGCGATTGCCGCGGCGGAACAGGCGTTTCCTGCCTGGCGTAACACCCCACCGGCAAAGCGTGCCCAGGTGATGTACCGTTTTAAAGCGTTGCTGGAAGAGCATGCCGATAAGATCTGCCAGTTGATCGGCGAAGAGCATGGCAAGATCGCCCATGATGCCGCCGGTGAGTTGCAACGGGGGATTGAAAATGTTGAGTACGCCTGTGGTGCGCCAGAACTGCTGAAAGGCGAGCACAGCCGCAATGTTGGCCCCGGTATTGATTCCTGGAGTGAGTTTCAGCCACTGGGTGTGGTGGCGGGTATTACCCCGTTTAACTTCCCGGCGATGGTGCCCCTGTGGATGTACCCCATGGCGATTGTTTGCGGTAACACCTTTGTTCTGAAGCCGTCTGAGCGTGATCCATCCTCGACCATGTTTATCGCCCAGTTGCTGCAGGAAGCGGGTCTGCCAAACGGTGTTATCAACGTGGTTAACGGTGATAAAGAAGCGGTAGACGTCTTACTGACCGATAGCCGGATTAAAGCGGTCAGCTTTGTCGGATCAACACCGATTGCGGAATATATCTACAGCACTGCGAATGCCAATGGTAAGCGCTGTCAGGCACTGGGCGGGGCGAAGAACCACGCGATTGTGATGCCGGATGCGGATATGGATAACGCGGTCAACCAACTGTTGGGGGCGGCGTTTGGTTCTTCCGGTGAGCGTTGCATGGCATTGTCTGTCGCCGTCGCGGTGGGTGATGCAGCCGCTGATGCACTGGTGTCGAAGATGCGGATAGCGATGGAGTCTCTGAAAGTGGGCGCTTACAGCAATCCTGACAACGACTTTGGTCCGGTGATCACCCAGGCGCATCAGTTGAAAGTGAACGGTTATATCGATAGCGCTGAAGCCGATGGTGCGAAGGTTGTTGTTGATGGTCGCAATCCCTCCGTTGAAGGTTTCGATGGCGGTTTCTTTGTCGGTGCCACACTGATCGATGCGGTGACGGCTGATATGCAGAGCTATAAAGAGGAGATCTTTGGCCCGGTGTTGCAGGTTGTGCGTGTTAATACCATGGAAGAGGCGATGCAGCTGATCAACGATCACGAATATGGTAACGGTACCTGTATCTTTACCCGTGATGGTGAAGCGGCACGTTACTTCTCAGACAATATTCAGGTGGGGATGGTCGGTATCAACGTACCTCTGCCGGTGCCAGTGTCTTACCACAGTTTCGGTGGCTGGAAACGCTCACTGTTTGGAGATCTGCATGCCTATGGTCCGGATGCGGTACGTTTCTACACCAAGCGTAAGACGATTACTCAGCGCTGGCCGTCCAGCGGTGTTCGCGAAGGAGTATCTTTCTCTTTCCCTAGTTAATCCCCCATAGGGCCACAGTTTTACATCTGGGTTTCATTTGTTCGTGAGATTTTGCCGGTCCAGTTAATACTGGGCCGGCTTTTTTATGCATCAATTAAATTTTCTGCTAGGGTTAATTATCAACACGCTTCATGGACGAAGTCCTGTTTATCTGCTCAGGGAGGGCGAAATGGTGTTTATCCGTTACTGTCATATCTTATTTAGCAGCCTGATCGTTGTGGTCAGTTTTCTAGTTGTGTCGCCTGGTTTTGCCGATAAGCCAAAACTGCAGCTGGCGACAATCTATCAATCGGGTTCTGATATCTCTGCTTACTGGGTAAGTGAGAAACTCGATGGGGTGCGAGGTTACTGGGATGGGAAACAGCTGTTAACCCGGCAGGGTTATCCGGTCAGCGCGCCGCAGTGGTTTATCGCTGATTTGCCCCAACAGCCGCTGGATGGTGAATTATGGATAGGACGGGGGCAGTTTGATGCAGTTTCAGCACTCGTGAGAAGCTCTCCGGGTGATAATCCTGCCCTCTGGTCTCAACAGTGGAGACAAGTGAAATATATGTTGTTCGATCTGCCGCAGTCTCCTGGGACTTTTAGTGATCGACTGATTCAATTGAGAAGCATTGTAAATGATATTGATCGGGACTGGATTCAGCTAATCGATCAGAGGCGGTTAGCCTCTGATACTGAGTTAATGGCTTTTTTGGAGCAGGTCGTTGCCAGTGGAGGCGAAGGGCTGATGTTGCATCATGAAGATGCAATATATAAACAGGGACGCAGCTCGAATTTGCTTAAGCTAAAACTGTGGCAAGATGCCGAAGCGAGAGTAATAGGTTATGAGCCGGGTAAAGGGAAGTATGCTGGCATGCTGGGGGCGTTGCTGGTTGAAACGCCAACCGGAGTCCGCTTTAAACTCGGCAGTGGCTTTACTGATCAGCAACGAAAAAATCCGCCAGAAATCGGTAGTTTGGTAACTTACAAGTACACTGGGATCAACAATAATGGTGTGCCGCGTTTCGCCAGTTTTATGCGGATCAGGCTGTTATAGCGTAAGCTCTGAGGCCGCCTCGACAGTCATCACTATCAACTGTTCACTCGGGCGAGGCGTTAACCGGTAATCGCTCCGAAAAGCCGTGGTGTTCAAAAGTCGGGTTGGTGCCTAACCTACCGGCAGGGTCTTCAGAACTGACGGGGGATAATTTCTCGCTATTCCCTTGTGGGTATCTTATATTTTCGTTTTCCATTCTATAATTGTGTTGTCTAATATTGCATTGCGGAAAATTAACCATGAACGTTGTATCGTTCGATGAGCTCCAACAGCAGTTCCCCGAAGGATTCTGCCAGCATCTGTCTATGTTTGGCGCCCTGTCCGAAGAAAGCCTGAATTTTTTACTACAACAGGGATCTCTGTTAGCTGTTCAGAGTGGCGATAAACTTTTCTGTCGCGGCGATAACTCAGATAAGTTTTATGTAATTCTCAATGGTTCAGTGCGCTTTTATCAGGATCGTGATAACGATGGAGAGAGGGTGCCGTTGCGTCTCTATGTCGCGGGAGAACAGATCGGTTTTGTGGGGATGATCGGACTGCATCAGCGCCGGGGGGACGCGATTGTTGAGCAGGAGGGCTATCTGCTGGAGATCAGTTCGGCACTGTTTCATCAGTTGTGTGAAGAGTATCCGGAGATGTTTATGATCTTTCTGATCAATATTACCCGGGAGATGAGCCGTGAAATCAGTCATCTGGACGAGATGTATGTGGCTAAAAGCTGATCAGAACCCTTCATTATTCACCAGGCATCAGATTTTCATAGCAACCCCTGATTAAAACCGCCTTATTATTCGCGTTGCTCTCTCAACTGCTCTCTATAAGAGTGCTCTCGACGCTTGTCGTTGCAAAGGCAGCTTCATAGACTCTGGACTATTATCAATCAGTGGTAACCGCCGCCAACCGGGATAACTTGTCCGGCCCGGTATGGCGATAGGCAGAGCAGGAGAGTTTCTATGGATCAGCAACAGTTTGTTCTTGATGAGCTGGATAAAAAAATTGAGATGTTCAGGCGTAACTCTTCTGAGCACAAGCTGCTGCACAGGCGCCTGCGGTATGGTTCTTTTGGGTTAACCGCCGTGTTATCAGTGCTGTCTGGTCTGGCCCTCTATCTGCCCGAGGTCGCTCCGATGCTGAATATAGCTATTCTCGCTTTTTCCGGCATCGCAGGTATTCTGGCTTCCCTGGAAGGGTTGCGTAAGGCTGATGAGTTGTGGATTCATGAACGTACTATCTATTACTCTCTGTGTGATCTGAGGCGTGAACTGATGTTTCAGATTAAAAGCGATACCCTGGATTCCGAGCAACTGGATGCGTTCTTTAACCGGTTTCAGACAGTCCTGACCAATTCCGGTGAGAAATGGAGTTCGGGAATCGTTCAGGGCAACCATACAGGCGCCAGCGTAACTGAATAGTCCTGTTCTGTTAATCGGCCACAGCTGTGGTCTGATCCAGAAGTTCAAGTTTTACTTTGCGTTTGCGATCTCCCAGTTCTGATATCAGCATTGCGGCGATAATCAGGCCAGCGCCGATCATCCCCAGTGTTCCGAGCTTCTCGTTCAGGAATAACCAGGCTGACAGATAGGCAATCACCGGCTCAGTGGCAAAGATCAGCGCTACTTTGTGTGACTCCAGGATCTGTTGGCAGGCCGATTGCGCCCAGTAGGCATAACCGGTACCCATAATCCCGGCGATCAGTGCAGCACAGATAACCGTCGGATTGATGGCCAGATCCTGCCAGTTCAGCGGGGGAGAGCCTGGATGATAAAATGCCGGATCCGCGCTGGTTGCTGCACCAATGGTGCTGTAGATCGCCACCGAAAGCAGTTGCAGAATACTCAGCGGTACAACCGGAAGTGAGTCCACAAAGCGTCCGGTGAGAAGGATATGTACGGCAAAGCTAAATGCACATACCAGGACCAGCAAGTCGCCGTGGTTAAACTGTAGTTTATCCCCCATCGTTAACAGATAGAGCCCCGTGGTGGCGATGATAACCCCAGCCCAGACGGCAAGTGATGCCCGCTTGCGAAACAGTAAAAAACCCAGCAGGGGAACCAGCGGAACATTCAGCCCGGTGATAAACCCGGCATTTGAGACCGAGGTGTAGTGCATCCCTTCCGTCTGGGTGTAAAAGCCAGTAAACAGCAGAAAACCCAACAGTGCACTGGCACTCAAAAGAGGTTTCCATCGGATCCCTTTGAGCTGATGACGTTTGAACCAAATCAGAGGGGTTAACGATAAAGCTGCCAGCAGGAAGCGGATCGCATTGAAAGTGTGGGTAGGAATATCCTCTATCGCAAGATCGATCAGAACGAATTCAGCACCCCAGATGAAACTGACGAGCAGGAGCATAAGTGTGGCGGTACGGGAAGATCTGATAAGCATGTGTCGTCCTTTTCTATCATCCGGAAATGGAGGCAGGGCCTCCATTTTCTGGTCAGTATCGCTAATCGGCAGACCGGTTAGCTCATGATGAAACCCAGTGCCAGCAGGGATATAAAACCGACGCCCGCCCCGATCAGCGCATAGGGGATCTGACTCAGAGCATGTTGCATAGGTGTACAGCCGGAGCCCTGGGAGGAGAGTACGGTAGAGTCACTGAAGAAGCAGGCATGGCTGCCAAATGCGGATGCAGACAGTAGTGCGCCAACGGTTAATGGCATCGACATATCCATGCTGATAGCCATCGGTATCACGATCGGCAGGGAAACAACAAAGACTCCCCAGCTTGATCCGGTGGCAAACACAACGGCCGCCATAGACGCGAATACCAGTGCCGGTAACATCTCTTTCGACAGGAGAGGGGTCAGTGAGTCGATAATATAGGGCGTCATGCCTAACTGATCGTTAATCTCTTTAACCATAAAACCGGCACAAACCACGGCGATCGGATGCAGCATGACTTTAAAGCCATCCAGCATCGAATCGACCAGTTGGCTGAAAGTCTGCAGGCGTTGCCAGAAGTAGAGCACCATGGTGAACATCGAAGCAACCAGTGCACCCAGCAGCAGGTCTATCTCGTAATAAACGCTGGCCCCGACCAGCACTATCATCGGCAATAAAAAGTTGAGCAGGCCGATAACCGGTGAGGTCTGCTTCATTAAAGAAGTATCGAATCCGTCCTGCTGGATACCTTCAGGGATGGGCTGTCCCGCCTGAGCACGGGACTCCGCTTTCTTCATTTCACCAAAATCGCCCAGTACGCCGGCAGCTACCAGAAAAACAACCAGCAGGGCAGCCCAGCCATACACCATATAGGGGATCGATTCGATGTAGAGAGACATCCCCTTGCCCTCAGGGGCTGCGCCGTTTTCCTCCAGCAGGGCCGCAAAATACACTGCCCAGGTGGAAACCGGCACGAGGATACAGACCGGTGCCGCTGTCGAGTCCACCAGAAACGCCAGCTTTTCACGGGAGATTTTATAGCGATCGGTAAGGGGTTTCATCGAGGCAGAGACTGCCAGAGAATTAAGATAGTCATCGATAAATACCATGATGCCCAGTACACAGGTGGTGAGCATCGTGCCGCGTTTGGTTTTAATCCGTTTAGCCAGCATTTCGCCAAAACTGAGAACACTGCCACCGCGTTCCAGCATATTGATCAGGCCGCCCATCATCCCGCAGACCAGTACGATCCAGGCGATGGTCTCATCCATGACGACGGACATTGAGAGATCGCCAAGACCGCTGACAACATTGGTAGGGTCAAGTAGTAACAGGCCGGCAATAATACCGGCAAAAATAGATTCCAGAGGTTTTTTCGTGATTACCGCCACAAACAGAATAAGCAGTGCGGGGAGCAGGCTGTAAAAACCATAGGACTCGCCTTCGACATGCTGGGTCGAAAGGTAGGCAAAAAATGCCATAATCGCGCCATAGAATATAAGCCATTTTTGCGGACTGTTAGTGGTATCGCCGCTTATGCTGGCGGTGTTACTTATGTTTACAGTGTTGCTTATTTTTACAGTGTTGCTAAGGCTTTCGGTCTGAGCGATCTCAGTACTCATATCGCACCTTTATTATCGTTATAGGTTGTTATAAACAGTGTTTCTTCATCCCGGTTGCGGGCATGAAAAAACACTTTAATTTCGAAGGAATGCTGACCCGGGTGAGCGATTAAATGGGTCCGGGCTGAAAAATACCGGACCGGGTCATTACCTGTGTCAGTACACGCGGGCAGCGTTGTGTTTATCAGATGCCCAGCTTGTCGCGCAGGGTGTAATACCAGGCTCCCATCGCAGTGTATGGGATGCGGAAGGTACGCCCGCCGGGGAAGGGGTATTGTGGTAAACCTGCAAACACATCAAAGCGCTCGGCCTGTCCCTGAATCGCATCGCAGAGTACTTTGCCCGCCAGGTGTGAACTGGTCACACCGTGGCCACTGTAGCCCTGAGCGTAGTAAATATTATTGCCGATACGACCGAACTGGGGCAGTCGCATCAGTGTCAGCAGAAAGTTACCGGTCCAGGCATAATCAACCTTCACGCCTTTCAGTTGAGGGAAGGTTTTCAGCATATTCGGGACGATCAGCGATTCAATTTTATCCGGCTCGCGGGCACCATAGGTGACGCCGCCACCATAGATCAGGCGGCCATCACCAGAGAGACGGAAGTAATCCAGCAGATAGTTACAGTCTTCGACACAGTTATCCTGTGGTAACAGCGCTTTCTGCTGAGCCTCACTCAGAGGCGCGGTGGTAATCACCTGAGTGCCGCAGGGCATCGCTTTCTGTTCCAGTTTAGGAATCAGTCCGCCGAGATAAGCATTGCCTGCCACAATCACGAAATCAGCGCTGACGGAACCTTTCGCGGTATTGATAACGGCTTTATCACCCTCCTGAACTCCGGTAACCGCAGAGTCTTCGTAGATAACACCGCCCAGACTTTCCAGTGCTGCCGCTTCGCCCAGCACCAGGTTGAGGGGGTGAAAATGGCCCCCGCTTTTGTCCAGCAGGCCGCCTTTATAGCGCGTGGTTCCGACATGGTTCTGAATGGTGCTTTCAGACAGCATCTCCAATTGGGTATGCCCATGGGCTTCCCAGAGTGCTTTTTTCTGCTCCATCTCATGCAACTGTTTGTTGTTGCAGGCGGCAAAGATTCCACCCTCTTTCAGATCACAATCTATGTTGTACTGATCGACAAAGCGGCGAATGATTTTACCACCTTCAAAGGCCATCTTGCCCATCTCGGTGCCGGTATGTTTACCGTAATGTTTTTCGATAAAGTCGATATCACGGCTGTAGCTGTGGACAATCTGACCGCCATTCCGGCCTGAAGCACCAAAGCCGATGCGGCTGGCTTCCAGCACGACAACTTTGAATCCCTGTTCAGCCAGATGTAGTGCTGAAGACAGGCCGGTATAGCCGGCACCGATAACGCAAACATCAGCGGTGATATTGTCATTTAATGGTGCGCGAAACGATTTATCGTTGGCAGAAGCGGCATAGTATGACGTGGTGTGAGATGGAACAGCCATATAAAAACCCTGTATTACGACCCGACCCGGGTATTGCAGATTATGTGCCGGGACATAACGTTGAAGTCCGCAGCTTTCATTATGTCTCTACGATAATAGTTACTGTAAAGGGGAGATATACCTATGAGGGGATAGATTGGCTGTCACTGGCGTGCTGCACCGTAAAGGAACAGCACAATGATCAGTAAGGTGGGGCATTCTCCGCATCTTTGTGAATCATTCTGATTGAGTGCAGAAACATATCCCTGGCCCGGTTGGGTTGGGCCGATTTTTTTGAGATAACCGCAACCCCGAGGCGAAAATGTTTAATCGGTTGCGCGACAGGTTTTAACAGCCCCTGCTCGACATAGGGGCGGGCCACTTCAGCCGGTAAGAAGCTGATATAACAGCCCGACAACAACATCGCTATCCGGGATTCGTAGTGATAGGAGGAGGCTGACAGGTTCATCTGAGCTAACTGGTGATAGATCTCTTCATGGGGTTTGAGCCCGGCATGAACCAATTTGTAGCTATTGATAACCTTCTCGGTGATCTGCTCGGGCGGAAGATCAAACAACGGGTGCTCTTTACCGCAGTAAACGTAGTTTTCGTCGGTAAACAGGTGGATATAGTTAAGCCCTTCAAACTTCCGGTGATAGGGGATCATGGCGAGATCCAGCTGATTATTGAGCACCATCTTTTCCATCACTTTCATATGATCAACTTCCACCTGAAGCTCTACATCGGGGGCTTGCTGATAAAAATGGCGGAAGATCTCCGGCAGCCGGAACCGGGCATCGGTGCTGAAGGTGTCGCTCAGGGCAATTCTGAGTTTTCCTGCAGGGCTGTCACCCAGATTGTTGATAGTGCTGCGAAACTGCTCCAGACGATTGAGTAGTTGTGAAGTCTGGTCATAGACCACCTTGCCTTCAGGGGTCAGGGAAAAACCGGCTCGTCCCCGTTTGCATAGTTTAATGTTGAGGCGGTCTTCGAGGGCCGCAATATGGTTGCTGATCGTGGGGCGGCTGATATTCAGCTCGGTTTCGGCAGCCGAAAATCCGCCGCATTCAACAACGGCTTTGAATATTTTTAGCTGCTTTATTTCAATATCGCCCAGCTGACCCAGTGCAAACTTCGTCATTCCGGCTACTCTGTGTGGTGGTTGTTAAGAAGGGAACAGGAATCTGTAACCGTTCGTTTTTTTATACCTAATAACGGTCTTTACGTAAAGTTTAGTGAACGTTTGAGTGGAATTTTTGTAATTTATCCTATGCCTGTAATTTGTAAGGATAAGGCTATAGAGAGTTTATTCCGCGATATAAAACTAACAATCACTGGGTGAAGTATGATCAAAAACCTTAAGAAAAAACTATCCACATCTGCACTGGCTGTGACACTGGGTCTGAGTACGCTGGCTGCTAATGTTTCAGCTGCAGACTTCAACTGGCGTTTCAGCAACCTGTATGGTCGCGGAACCGCGTTTGGTGAAGTTTACGAGAGTCTGGCTAAAAACATTGAAACCATGTCTGATGGCCGTATCAAGGTTCAGGTTCTCTACTCGGGCGAAGGGGTTGGTACCAGTGGTTTGCTGGGAGCGGTTAAATCCGGTCTGGTAACGATGGGTGCTCCTTTCCAGTCCATGCACGCCGGTGAACTGCCTGCGGGTGTTGTTGAGATCGGTCTGCCGGGTGGCACCGATGATCCTGCTGAACTGCAGTCTCTGTTCCATGAAAAAGGCTGGGATAAAGTCCTGACTAAAGCCTATGGATCACAAGGGCTGGTATGGCTCGAGCCTTACATCCAGCCACCTGTCTACGTTCTGACTAAAGAGCCTATCAACTCTGTTGCCGACTTCAAAGGTCTGAAGATCCGTGCGCCGGGTGCTTACGGTAAGTTCCTGCGTAACCTGGGTGCATCCCCTGTTTCACTGTCCTGGAGCGAAATCTACACCTCTCTGGCAACCGGTGTTATCGATGGTTCTATCGGTAGCAACATGATCGATCACCGCGATGGTAACCATGTTGAAGTAGCTAAGTACATGTACAAGCTGCCACTGGCGGGTGCTCAGGTTCTGCCAATCGTGGTTAATCGTGCTGCCTGGAAAAAACTGCCTGAAGATCTGCAGGCGGTTGTTCGCAAAGCGACGGAAATGCATGCTGCTGATCAACTGCGCCTGTCTAAGAAGTGGGAAGCAGAAGCGGTTGCTGAGATGGAAGCGAAAGGTCTTAAGTGGAGCCCTGAGCCAAGTGAAGCTGATAAGAAAGCATGGGCAGAAGCCGGTGCGGGCCTGTGGGACGAATATGCTGCTGCAGATAAGTACAGCAAAGAGCTGATCGATATCCTGCGCGCTAACAGCAAGTAAGCATTTTGAATTAGCAAAAAGGGGTGCTGTCGTGCCCCTTTTTTGTTGCAGGTACTTCTATGCTAAAAAAAATACTGACAAATATCTGTGTTTCTATCGATTGGGTGGTGCGACAGGCTGGCCGAACCGCAGCATTCATTATGCCGGTACTGGCACTGGTGGTCGCATTTGAAGTGTTCTCCCGATACATTCTGGGTAAACCGACCATCTGGGCGTTTGATCTGTCACTGTTTATGTTTGGTTATCTTGCCGCTTTAGGGGGCGCCTATGCGCAGCAGAAGCGTGCACATATTAATGTCGATATCCTTTATCTCAAGGTTTCACACCGCACCCGTTGTGTATTCAATCTGATCTCTTTCTCACTGGCTATCTTCTTTCTGGTGATCATCGTGATGATGAGTCTTGGCAAGTATGAAGAGGCGATCGAGTTTGATTATCGTCGCCAGAGTGAGTGGGCACCGCCGATGTTCCATTTCTGGATCATGATGATGATTGCCTGCGGCCTGTTTATTGCGCAACTGGTCAGAGATATGTTGGCTGAGATGTATTTTTTGCTGACAGGTCATGCACTTATTGAGGAGAACAGTGATGGAAATTGAGCTGTTAACCGTAGTTCTTCTGCTATGTATTCTGGTGTTTTTTGCGCTTGGTGCCCAGGTGGGGCTGGCACTGGGTGGCATCGCTATGGCCGTGGGGTATATGACCTGGGGCGATGGCATTTTTAACGTGATTCCCACCACGCTTGAGTCAACTTACTTCAGTTTTATTCTGCTGGCGATTCCTTTGTATATCTATATGGGGCAGCTGCTGACTAAATCGGGCATCGGTGATGCGATGTTCAATTTCAGCCAGATGCTGATTGGCCGGGTACGTGGTTCCCTCGCCATCAGTGTTATCGGCGTCTGCTCTATGATCGGGGCGATGGTGGGTATTATCGGCGCGGGCATTATGACCTCAGGTAGTATTGCACTGCGGCCAATGCTGGAACGGGGCTATAACAAACGCCTGGCGCTGGGGGTTATCATGGCTGGTGGAGGTCTGGGTATCCTGATTCCGCCGAGCATTCCGATGATTATGTTTGCCGCCTCAACTCAGAACTCCGTTGGCCGGATGTTCCTCGGGGCGATGATGCCGGCACTGCTGACAGTTGTGATGATGGTTCTCTATGTCGCGATCAGTTGCTGGTTGTTCCCGGAGCGTGCTCCGCGGGATATGGATAATAAGGATATTGTAAAACTGGAGGGCAAAGAGAAATTCAGAATTGCCCGTGATGGTCTGTTCTCCATGCTGCTGATCGTTGCGGTACTGGGCAGTATTATCACCGGTATTGCCACGCCTACAGAGTCCGGGGCTATCGGTGTGGTTGGCGCGATTATTCTGGCGATTGTGTTTAAGCGTTTCAAAGTCGATATGTTCCTCCAGTCGGGCTTTCAGACTGCCACTCTGGTTAGTGTTGCGATGTGGATCATCTTTGGTGCATCGGTATTCAGTAACTTCCATCTGCTGATGGGGGTGCAGAGCATGGTGGCTGATTTCACCGGTAAACTGGATCTGCCCCCCATTATGATCATCATAATGTTCCAGCTGATTATGCTGATGCTGGGTTTCATTATCGATGAGTTCATTATCGTACTGATGTGCGCACCGCTGTTTACACCGATTGCCGTTTCGCTGGGTTATGACCCGATCTGGTTTGGTGTGCTGATGATCCTGAATATTCTGATTGCCGTGCAGACACCACCTTACGGATTTGCGCTCTTCTACCTGAAAGGGATCGCTCCCGCTGGTATCGGTATGTCAGAGATCTATAAATCTGTGACCCCGTTTATCATGCTTAACCTGACAGTACTGATTCTCTGCATGGTGTTCCCGCAGATCGTACTCTGGTTGCCGAATTTAGTGATGGGCTAAGGAGTTAACTATGTACAGCAATATTCTTATCCCGCTGGATCTGTCCCATAAAGAGCAGGTAGTGGATCTGGCTCGGATTGCAACGGCATTAGCGGCAGGCAAACCTGCGCAGGTCAATCTGTTGTATGTTGATCAGAGTTTTGTTCACAGAGCGGGCGATCCTCAGTTTGACCGCGCTCTGCATGAGGGCCACCGTAAGGAGGCTCTCAAAGAGATGGAAGAGCTGTTAGGGGATCTGCCGGCCAATACGACGGTGAATACCATCTACCGGGATGGTACCGCCCATGATCAGATCCTGGAAACAGCAGAGCAACTGGGCTCGGATGTCATTATGATGATGGCCCGTAAGCCAGGTATCAGCAGTTACTTCATCGGTTCAAATGCCGAGCGGGTCGTGCGTCACGCCCCTTGTTCGGTGTTTATCGTGCGTTGCGATGAATCAGATAGCTGATTCAGTCAGGCACTCACTGAATAACTGAATGATGAGTCTGTTGTGTTGCCGGTTACGCCACAGAGCTTTGAAAGTGTTGCGATAACCGTATTGTTCTGCGAACAGGGGGCGAAGCGCTTTTTCCAGTCTCCAGTTGCTGACCAGGTGGCGGGGCAGGAACCCCAGATAGTGGCCACTGAGAATCAGCGTGGCCCTGGCTTCCTGATGGTGAGCGATGGCCTGCTTATTCCAGAGCATCATATCCGGATGGATCTCCCGGCCTGGCATCAGTCTGGGAGATTCGACAAAGCGGTAGTGGCGTAGTTCGGCGGCTGTTATCTCCTCTTGATTAAACAGAGGGTGATCCTGGGCACAGTAGAGCAGCATCTCCTCTTCGAACAGTTTTATTTCTGAGAGTTCAGGGTAGGGCTGACTGGTAACAGTGATGCCGATATCGACCTGATTGTTGAGCAAAGCAGTGATGACATCATCGGAGCTCATGGTACTGATCTGTATTCTGACTTCCGGGGCTTTAACCGAAAAGCGGCTGAGGGCTTGCAGGATAGAGGAATTGTGCGCTCCCAGCATATGCTCGGCAAACCCCAGGTGCAGGCTGCCCAGAATGCGGTTGTGACTCTGGTTTATGGTGTTTTTGAACTGATCGAGTGCGCTGAGCAGTTCCAGGGTGGCGTTATACACCGTTTGACCCTGCTCAGTGAGGGAAAATCCGGCACGGCCGCGTTCACACAAACGCATATCCAGTCGTTTTTCCAGATCGGCGATGTAGTTGGAAATAGTTGAGTTGGCAAGGTTGAGGTGGATCTCTGCCGGAGTAAATCCACCACATTCAACCACAGATTTAAACACTTTTAGCAGGCGAAGATCCATATCTGCTAACTGGCCGGAGAGGGCGGCTTTTCTGCGTCCCATCGGGTATACCTCGAAAGTAATGTTGAGAGCGTACTGTTTACAATTGAATATATAAAAGTAAATATTTGTAAGTAATTATATAAGCAAAAGATTTGGCGATCTATAAATAGCTCTATATTGCGGTTGAATCTACCAACCTCAGGCAGGAGATAAATAATGACAATACAACTTCAGGATCCATCGCTACTGAAAACTCAGGCGTTTATTGATGGTCTTTGGATGGATAGTGACAGTGGTGAAACCTTCGCTGTGACCGATCCTGCTACGGGTCAGCATCTGGCTGATGTTGCCAGTGTCGGTGCAGCTGAAACCCGTCGGGCTATCGCGGCGGCTGAACGGGCGATGACGGAGTGGAAAGCACTGCCTGCGAAGAGTCGCAGTGAAATTCTGGAAAAGTGGCATCAACTGATTATTGAGAATACCGAAGATCTGGCTGTGATTATGACCGCCGAGCAGGGTAAAACCCTGGCGGAGTCCCGGGGTGAAGTGGCCTATGGTGCCTCCTTTATCAAATGGTTTGCTGAAGAGGGAAAACGGGTCTACGGCGATATTATCCCGACGCCGCAAACGGATCGTCGCGGTGTGGTCGTGAAGCAGCCTGTCGGAGTTGTTGCTGCTATAACGCCCTGGAATTTTCCTAACGCGATGATTACCCGCAAAGCTGGCCCTGCGTTAGCGGTGGGCTGTGCCATTGTGTTGAAGCCAGCCGCAGAGACGCCGTTGTCAGCGCTGGCACTGGTAGAACTGGCCAATCGTGCCGGGCTGCCAGCCGGTTTATTTAATGTTGTTCCTGGAAGCGATGCGCCATCGATTGGCGGCGAGATGACCTCTAACCCGACAGTTAAAAAGGTTACCTTCACCGGTTCGACTCCGGTGGGCAAACTGCTGATGCAGCAGTGTGCGAATACCGTTAAGCGTACCTCTATGGAGCTGGGTGGTAATGCCCCGGTGGTTATTTTTGATGATGCCGATCTGGATCTGGCGGTTGCCGGTGCGTTGACCGCTAAATACCGCAACTCCGGACAGACCTGCATCTGTGCCAACCGTTTGCTGGTTCAGGAAGGGATCTACGATGCCTTTGTTGAAAAATTCGCAGCGGCGGTCGGTGAGTTTCGTATTGGTAATGGTTTTGATGCCAGCACCACTCATGGCCCGGTAATCACCGAGAAAGCGGCGAAAGAGATCGATGCCAAGGTGCAGAATGCGGTGGCCGAGGGGGCCACGGTGGTAATTGGTGGTCAACCGGGTGAGCAGGGCGCGTGTTTCTACCAGCCAACTGTACTGACTAATGTGAACGATTCAATGCGGGTGTTCCGTGAAGAGATTTTCGGTCCGGTTGCCCCGGTATTTAAATTTAAAACGGAAGACGATGCTGTGCGCATGGCAAACGATACCGAGTTTGGCCTGGCAGCCTATCTCTATACCGAGAGTATGGGGCGCAGCTGGCGCGTATCAGAAGCGCTTGAATATGGCATGGTCGGTGTGAATGAAACTGCGATCAGCTCGGAAGTGATTCCCTTTGGTGGTGTTAAAGAGTCGGGTCAGGGCCGCGAGGGCTCTAAATATGGTCTGGATGACTACCTGGAAACAAAGTATATCTGTTTTGGTGCACTACAGCGTTAAGCTGAGAGCCGTGGAGAAGCGTTATGAGTAATATGATCTATCCAACAACTAACTTTAAAGCGACAGAAACCCTGACGATTGAGCGGGGCGATGGTGCCTATGTTTACGATAATGAAGGTAACCAGTATCTGGAAGGCCTTGCAGGATTGTGGTGCACCTCGCTGGGTTATAACAACCGTGAGCTGATCGACACGGCTGCCGAGCAGATGGGTAAGCTGTCTTATTCCCACATGTTTGGTGGAAAGACTCACCAGGTGGGTATGGATCTGGCCGATAAATTAACGGCGATGGTGCCGGTTGAAAACGCTAAGGTGTTTTTCGGCAACTCCGGAAGTGATGCCAATGACAGTCATGTGAAGATGCTGCGTTATTACTTCAACGCAATTGGTAAGCCGGAAAAATTCAAAATTATCGCCCGTGAACGCTCATACCATGGTGTCACTGTTGCTGCAGCGTCCCTCACCGGATTGCCACCGAATCATACTCACTTCAGCCTGCCGTTTGATGCACTGGGTGTGTTGCGTACTGATGCCCCGCACTACTTCCGTGGTGCGCTGCCGGGTGAATCTGAAGCGCAGTTTGTTGATCGCATTGTTAATAATCTGGAGCAACTGATCCTGAAAGAGGGGGCCGATACTATCGCCGCTTTTATCGCTGAGCCGATTACTGGTGCCAGTGGTGTTATCGTGCCGCCAGCGGGTTACTACGAAAAAGTACAGGCGGTGCTGAATAAGTATGACATCCTCTTCTGGGCGGATGAAGTGATCACCGGTTTTGGTCGTACCGGTAATGATTTTGGTTGTACTACTGTGGGTATTGAAAAACCAGCACTGATGACGCTGGCGAAGCAGCTGTCATCCGCCTATATGCCGATCAGTGCCTCTGTGATTCGTGGTGATATGTATGAAGCGATGATTGAGCCAAGTAGCCAGGTTGGGGTTTTCGGTCATGGTTATACTTACTCAGGTCACCCGGTTGCGGCTGCTGTTTCACTGAAAACGCTGGAAATTTACGAGCGCGATAATATCTTTGGTCATGCGGCTAAGGTGGGTGAGTATATGCAGAAACGTCTGGGCGAATTCAGAGATCATCCTCTGGTAGGCGAAGTTCGTGGCGCGGGTATGATCGGTGCCGTTGAGATGGTATCCGACAAGAAAACCGGTGCTGGCTTTGAAGGCGGCGCTGTTGGCTATTTTGCCATGCAGGCCTGTCAGAACCACGGCATGATCACCCGCGCAGTGGCGGGCAACTCGCTGGCTTTCTGTCCGCCGCTGATCGTTTCTGAAGCGCAGATCGATGAGATGGTTGAAAAACTGGGTAAAGCGCTGGATGAAACACTGGACTTTGTTACCCGCGAAGGCCTGATTGCTGCCTGATGCCGATATAGTTTCTTGCTTGCATGATCGGGCTGGTGTGGAACTGGCCAGCCCGGTGACCCTCCACAGTTCTATTGCAACATCTATGCTTTTCGGAGTATCGGGTTGCTTCTTGAGTAAAGCACTGGTCCTGACGGATCTCTTTTTTGGGGGCGTATGCCCCCTGTTTTTATTAAAAAAGAGTATGCTGAGGGCTCCCTTCATGGTGAAAACTTTATTGCCCCGTTAATATTCTGATGTTGTGCCCCAACGATACCGCTATACTGCCTTACTGTATTCAGGGATTGAATTTCAGTTTTATATTAAGGACAGAGCATGGACACCGACACCGCTATCTATACCCCCCTAAAAACAATTTTTGGCTTTGAGCAGTTTCGCCCGGGTCAGGAACAAACGGTGAGTCAGTTACTGCAGGGACACTCCTCTCTGGCGATCTTTCCCACAGGCTCCGGTAAATCGCTTTGCTATCAGCTAACCGCGACTCAGTTACCCCATCTGACGCTGGTGGTCTCGCCCCTGCTGGCACTGATGAAAGATCAACTGACCTTTCTGGCCAGTAAGGGGATCCCGGCCGCCAGTATAGATTCGACTCTGACGCCGGAGCAAAACCGTCAGGTGATGAGCGATGTTCGTAACGGCATCACCAAAATTCTGATGGTCTCGGTTGAGCGCTTTAAGAATGAACGTTTCCGACAGTTTATTCAGTCAGTGCCGGTGTCGATGCTGGTGGTTGATGAGGCGCATTGTATCTCTGAGTGGGGACATAATTTCCGTCCTGATTATCTGAAGTTGCCAACCTATCGCCAGGCGCTGAATATTCCGCTGGTACTGCTATTAACCGCTACCGCGACCCGCAAGGTGAAGCTGGATATGGCGCGGAAATTTGATATTACCGAGGCACATATCGTGCAGACCGGCTTTTACCGGTCTAATCTGGATCTTTCTGTATTGCCGGTCACCTCAGCGGAAAAGTGTCCGCGCCTGGCTGAACTGATTGGTCAGCAGCAGGGTGCGGGAATTGTCTATGTGACTCTACAGCACACAGCAGAAGAGGTTGCCCGCTATCTGGTGCAGCAGGGGGTGAGTGCATCAGCTTATCATGCTGGTTTTGAAGATCAGAAACGGCAACAAATACAGGCTGACTTTATGGCAGGGCGTATCGGTGTGATTATCGCCACGATCGCTTTTGGCATGGGGATCGATAAAAGCAATATTCGCTTCGTTATACACTATGATCTGCCCAAGTCGATTGAAAACTATAGTCAGGAGATTGGCCGGGCAGGCCGGGATGGGTTGCCATCTGCCTGTATCACTCTGGCTAATCTGGATGGCCTGAATACCGTAGAAAACTTTGTTTATGGGGATACCCCGGAATTGAGTGGCATCGGGTATGTTGTTGATAATATCCGCCATGAGTCTCAGGGAGGACAGTGGGAGTTACAGCTGAATGCGTTATCCACGGCCAGTAATATCCGCCAGCTACCCCTGAAAACATTGTTGGTACAACTGGAGTTACTGGGCGTGTTGCAGCCTTTATATGCATATTTTGCCGATTTCAGATACAAACTGTTGCAACCACAAACGTCGATACTTGAACGGTTTAACGGTGAACGAAAAGCGTTTCTGACGGCAGTGCTGGCGCATACCCAATTCAAACGGGTCTGGGGGACTCTGGAGTTCGAAGCTCTGTTTAACGCTTATAACTGTGATCGTCAGCGGGTGGTTGCCGCTCTCGACTATCTGCAGGATCAGCGATTGATCGAGTTGGAAACCAAAAAAGTCACTGAGGTGTATGAGGTGAATCCCCAGGCACTCGCTGATCCCGCTTTAGGGCAACAGCTGTATGATTACTTTATTGATAAAGAGCGAAAAGAGATTGCCCGAATTGCAGCGCTGGTGAGGTTCTTCGAACTGGACAGCTGTCTTAGTCGCAATCTGGCGCTCTATTTTGATGATCACCAGAGCGCTGAAAACTGCGGTCACTGCTCCGTTTGTCGAGGTCATCCTGCTGTGCTTGAGTATTCCGAATCGCCCCGCTGGCCATCGGATCAGCAATTGATCGCGGATCTGACTGGTTTGTGTCAGCATCTTTCGGGTACGGTAACCCTGGATACCCAGTGCCGCTTTCTGGCCGGAATCAGTGTGCCGTTATTTACCCGCAACAAAGTGCGGCAACTAAGTGGATTCGCGAGTTGTGAGCGTCTGAGATATGCCGACATTCGAAAGAAAGTAGAGCAGTTATCGGTTTAAACGGTTTTGTCGTCTGGCAGCGCATAACGCTAAAATTTTTTGTTTTTCGTCCTCTGTCGCGCTATGCCAGATCAGTATTTCGTTGAGGGTTCGGTAACACCCCATACAGATATCATCGCTATCCAGGCAGCAGTTGCGAACACAGGGGGAGTCCACCCTGTACGCACTTGCTGTAGAAAGATGGAGGGGAGAGGCTTTCATCTTTCGATATCTTCCAGGTTAATAAGGATTCAGGCTTGGCATAAGGTCTTTTATGGCCGCTGACGATAAGCGCTCCGTTGACTGAGCACCAGCAGACAATATCAGACGTCTAACATAGAGCAACACTACTCAAAATCACACTTAAACAGGTCTGTTTTGTTTGAATAGTCTTTACCGATAGTAGTAATGTAGTCTATATCTAGTGATTTTTTGTTTAATTAAGCTCTATGTTTGGCTGTTTATGCAGTAGATTGATAAAAATTCTGGAGTGTCAATGTTGATTAAACTGACAGGGATCGCGCTGTTAACAGGACTGTTTTGTACTCACAGCTATGCTTCCGAGAGTGGTGCCGCTCTGGTTAAAGCGTTGCTGGATGAGGGGCGCTTCAACGAAGCGTACAACCTTGCGATGACCTATCTGCAGGGGTTTGAAGGCGATCCGGAGTTTGATTTTCAATATGGTGTTGCTGCCATCGACAGTGGTAATGTCAGCGAAGGTGTTTTTGCTCTGGAACGGGTTGCCTTTTCCGATCCGAAAAATCCGCTGGTGCGGCTTGAACTGGCGCGGGGCTACTATCTGTTACAGCAGTTTGATAAGGCGCAGCAGCTGTTTGAACAGGTGCTGTTACTCGATCCGCCAGATAATGTCCGTATCCGTATCGCGCAGTATCTTGATCTGATTGAGAAGAAACAATCCTTTCCCGCCACTCAGGTTAAGGGCTTCGTTGAGATCTGGCGCGGCTATGATAGTAATATTAATTCTGGCCCTGAGTCGCAAGCCAGTCTGGTGACGCTGACCAGCGATGCACTTGGCAGAGGAAACCAGTTTAACCGACTGCGAATGGGGACAACGGTTGAGCATCAGTATGCGGCTGACCGGCAACTGGATTTTACCCTGAAAGGCGATTTCACACGCTACGATGACGAAATGGCACAGGACTACACTATCCTGTCTGTGTCGGGCGGGCATACCTGGATAGAACATCAGAACCGTTATCGACTGGGCGTTGATCTGCAGCATTTCAGTCGTGATGGTCAGCGTTATCGTGATCTGTTGGGCATAAATGGCAGCTGGACTCATTCACCGGACAATCAGTCACAGCTGCGCTTATATGGCGGGATAAATCTGTTGGAATATGCTGAAGATAGCTGGAAGGATGCAACTCAGTATTATCTTGCCGGAAATTATCTGTTTACCGGTCGGGGCAACTGGAACCCCCTTTGGTTTGCCGGTGGTTTTGTCGGCCAGGAAACCCCGGATACCGCTGGAGTACTGGCAGATTCACAGGTTGATCGTGTTTTCTGGGGATCCAATATTGGTGTTCAGTTAGAACCCGGCAATGACCTTACCCTGACTCCTGTATTGACCTATCAGTCCAGCCACTACGCAGGTGATGACTGGATATATCAAGTCCGACGTAAGGATAACTTCGCCATTCTGAATATCAATCTTGAATGGGCCGTAGAGAAAAACTGGACCGTATTGGCTGATTTAAGCTCTTACCATGCGGATTCCAATATTGAGCTATATGAGTATGACCGTCATCAGGGGATGCTGGGTCTGCGCTATAGCTTCAGGTGAGGTAGATTTATGAAGTCTATGCTGTTTAGTCTGATATTAATGTTGTGCTCGGGAGCGGTTTCTGCCGCCGAAGCTGTGGCCAGTGTGATATTGAGTTTCGGTGAGAATGTTGCGGTGGCTGCAGATGGCAGTGAGAGGGTGTTGAAACGGCATTCTGAAGTTTATGCCAATGATTTATTAAAAACCGGACCAGGAGGGCGGCTACAGCTACGGTTCAGCGATAACTCCCGGCTGGCCCTGAAAGCTGCTACTGAATTTCGTATTGCGGAGTATCAGTTTGAACAAAAGAAGCCGGAGGAGGGGAAAGCCCTCTTTCAGTTGCTAAAAGGGGGGATGCGGACGATTTCTGGGCAGATTGGCAAGCCGAACAAAGAAAATTATCGTCTGGAGACAACTGTGGCCACTATCGGCATTCGTGGCACCCACTACGGTGTTGAGTACACCGGTGAGGGGATCTATTGTGAAACCATTGAGGGGGCTATTCAGGTTACCAGCGATCATCAGACTATTCTGGTGAGTGCCGGAGAGGGCGCCTGGTGGGGGAGTAATGGCAATGTCAGAAAAGGCAGTGCAACCGGGCAGACAGGGGATTATATCCTGCGCAAAAAAGTCCAGTCTGATGCACTTACTTCCGATGAGCAAAACGAAGAGCCTGAGGACGACAGCAAGCTGGCGGGTACCATTCCGGCGACGGACCCCGAACTTGAGGGGGACTATTCCGATGATGGGCGTTCCGGTCAGCCGGAACTGCCCGATCCCACCGGTAATGGTACCAGAGCACCGGATGGCGCTCTGGTTGCTGTTGCCTTTACCCGGGATGATAAGGCTAAAGGGTACCTGTCCGGAAATGGCTCGGTCGTGGCGGGCAGCGCTTCTGGTATCGCTATCGATAACAGTGCCGGCGGTCTGGTGACGGGTATCAGCTACAAGGACAATAAGCCGAATACCACGCCCCATGCCTGTTCCCCCTGTATTTTTACCGGTGGTGACGATACCGGGTTTGTCTCCGGCAGCGGTACTGCAACCCTGGGGGGGGCTGAGATCTCCTGGGGGCGCTGGAATGCAGGGTTTGAGCTGAAAGAGAATAATACCGTTCAGACTCTGGCGGGTGGTTTCCACTACATGTATAGCGATAGCCTGACGACCCAGGCACAGCTTGATGCGCTGACAACGGCGCGCAGTGGGTCTTATCTGTATACCTTTACCAATGGCTCAACCAGTTTGACTGCGCCACAGATCGAAACCGGCGCGACCGGATCACTGGTTGGATATGGCAGCGGTGCAGTTGCCCCTGGACGTGTTTACGGGGGGACCTACGTGCTGGTGAACTGGGATTCTCTTGAGATCGAACAGGTGAGTATAAAAGCCGATGTAAATGATGGTACCGGTATTCGCAGTTTTAACCTGACTGAGGCGGTTGATAAACAGGGCGTTGCTGTGAAAACATCGCTGAATGATGTTCTGCAGGGGGGGGAGTTAACGCTTGCCGGTAGCTGTAGTGGCGGTCAGTGTTCTGTGGGAGGGAACGATACCGCGATGAACGGGCAGATGACCTTTGATCTGGTTGGAAACCGGGCCGATGGCGCGATTTCCTCTTATGGTGCATCAGGGTCCAGCCCTGTAAATAAGGATATTACGGTGGTTGGAACGGTGCTGCTGGATAGCAGTGGTCCAGCCCCTTAACGCCCCCTTGCCTTAACGGATCATTGAACCTTTCTGACGTATCAGATCAATCCAGAGTGATGACCTCGCCCTGATGCAACCGGTCGATCTGTCGCTGTGGTAACAGTCGGCGGCACTGTTGCATGATGCTATCTTCCGCACCTGGCTTCAGATGGGTTATCGCTATACGAGGATTGTGCTCCAGCTGTTCCAGTTGACCGGTTAGTAGTGATGGTGTGAGATGGCCGCTGGTTCTGGCTAACTTGTCAGACTCATCAGCAAAGGATACATCGATAATCAGCAGATCGGGTTTGCGCTGATTCAGAATAGGCCAGAGTTTATCATTGACACCGGTATCGCCGGTAAACACAAAGCTGTTGTGGCCATTATTAATCAGGTAGCCGACTGTGGGTGTTGGGTGCTCCGCCGGTATGACTTCGACCGTTTTATCCTGAATCGTCAGTACGTCGCCGATCTCAATCGGGTGCAGATTGATAATGGGCTGTTGTTCGGGAAGCTGGGTGTAGTCGGGCCAGATAGTCCAGTTAAAAATATGCTGTTCAAGCGCGCTGACCACCGCCGGTTCTGCGTAGACATTGACAGGCTTCTTATGACTGTCAAAGATGGTGGCCAGCATAAGCGGCAAGCCGATAATGTGGTCCAGATGGCCATGGGTGATAACGACATCGCGGATGCCCAGCAGTCGTTCCATCGACAGTAACTCTACCCCGGTTCCTGCATCCAGCAGAAGGGTGTCATCTATCAGAAACGTTGTGGTTTTCAGTCCCGGACCAATACCACCGCTACATCCCAGAATCTCAATTTTCACGTATATCTCCGACTGTGCAGACACAGGCTTTTCATTCTAATACCCCGGCATACTGTTTCTTTTATAACACAGAGGCTGCCTGGCATACAGTCAGCTTAAACCATTATAGAGATAAGTTCTGTACTAAAAATGAGAGGTTCGCTACAACCTGAGGGGAATTGCAGGATATGATAAGGCGATAGCTCATTTAAGGTCAGGTAGCCTGGGGCTGGATAACCCCTGTTGATATTCACTATCGGTATAAGCAATGAAACAGCGCAAAACCCGCACACTGATGGGCATCATACTGACGTTGTTGATGTTGATCCCTGTTTTTCAGGACAGCAGACCTGCCTTGTTGCAGCGTTTTGAGTACGATCTCTATGATATTCGTCTGAAGCACTTTGCAAAGCGGGAGCAGGATCCGCGTATTGTTATCGTTGATGTGGATGAAAAGAGTCTTGCGGAGCAGGGACGGTGGCCCTGGAACCGGGCGAAGCTAGCGCAGCTGCTGGACCAGCTGTTTGACCATTATGGTGTCGCTATCGCAGGTTTTGACATGGTGTTTTCTGAAGCCGATAGCAGTATCGATCTGGAGCAGTTAACAACACTGTTGCTGGAAGCCGATCAGATTCCCGATCTGCAGCACTTTTTACAACAGCTTAATCCTGACCAGCGGCTGGCAGCAGCCATCCGCGAACGCCCGGTGGTGCTGGGCTACTCCTTCGACCGCAGTGATCGTCAGCTGCAGGCCGGTGATCCCGGCATCGCGGTGATCCAATCGTCCCCTTTGCTGGACCAGCAACCGATACCCCGGGCTTCAGGTATTATTGCCAGCGTTGATGGACTCCACAGTCAGCAGGCTTATAGCGGCTTTTTCGACAACCCGATGGTGGACAGTGACGGGGTTTACCGCAGGGTGCCTATGTTGCAGAAGTATCAGGGGCAGTATTATCCCTCGCTTTCGCTGGCGATCTGGCTGGCACTGTTTGATGAGCGGCAGGTAATCCCGGAGTTTGAAGCCGATCTTTTTGGTGATCATCAGGCATTAGTGGCGATCAGTGCTGGAGGTCAGAAGATCCCTGTGGATAGTTCTGCCGCTATGCTGGTGCCTTACCGGGGCGGAAAAGGCAGCTTTCCCTACATCTCGGCAACGGATGTGATGAACGGCCTGGCGGAGCCTGCTCAGCTAAACGGCGCGATTGTGCTGATCGGTACCAGTGCGGCAGGTTTACTTGATCTTCGGGTGACCCCAGTCAGTAGCCGTTATCCAGGAGTGGAAGTACACGCTAACATTCTCTCGGGGTTGCTGGATAATCGCATTTTCAGCGAACCGGATTACACCGCTGCTGTGGAGATTATACAGTTACTGATCAGTGGCATTTTGTTATCGGTTCTGATCCCCCGCAGTTCAGTGACCTTCTCAACCCTGATTACTCTGGGTTGGGCTGCCTGTCTGACCGCTTTCAACCTGTATGCCTGGCAGAGTCTTTACTGGGTTATTCCTCTGGGTTACACACTGTTTCTGGTGTTACTGCTTTATCTGTTTCAGCAAACCACCGGTTACTTTTTCGAAACACGCAATGTTAAACAGTTGGCGGGACAGTTTGGTCACTATATTCCCCCCGAAGTAGTGCGGGAGCTGGGTAGGCAGGAGGAGGGCGTACATCTGAGCGGTGAAAACCGGGATATGACGATTTTTTTCTCTGATATCAGGGGGTTTACGCGAATCTCTGAACAGCTGGCACCGCAGCAACTGACCCGTATGATGAATATCTATCTGACCGAAATGACCCATATTATTCATCTGCAACATGGTACGGTTGATAAATATATTGGCGATGCGGTTATGGCGTTCTGGGGGGCACCACTGAAGGATGATGATCATGTCCGGCACGGCCTGGATGCGGCGCTGGCGATGCTTCAGCAACTGCCAATCGTTAATCAGCGTTTAGTTGCTGAGGGGCTGCCTGAAGTTGAAATAGGTATCGGTCTGCATGCTGGTATCATGAGTGTCGGCAACATGGGCTCTGAGTTCCGCATGGCATATACAGTGATGGGGGATGCGGTCAATCTCGCCTCCCGGCTGGAGGGCCTGACCCGGTTTTACGGCTGTCCGTTGCTGGTCAGCGGTGAACTCTGTGAACGCTTGCCCGGTTATATCTACAGGCAGATTGATCGGGTGCAGGTGAAAGGGCGCCTTGAGCCAGTCGAGCTGTTTCAGCCGATGTCAGTCGCTAACACTGAGGACGCTGATCTGGCCGAGCGGGTAGCATCGTTTAATCAGGGGGTTGCTCTTTACCGTGAGCAACAGTGGGCGTCTTCCCGGGAACGGTTTCAGCAATGGCTGGCACATACTCCATCCGACAGCGTCGCAACGATCTATCTCCAGCGTATCGCTGAGTTAGAGCAAAACAGTCCAGGAAAAGAGTGGCATGCTGTGTTCAGTCATCAGCTAAAGTAGCCCGTGGCTGTCCGTTACTGAACAAGCCCGGGAAGGGTGGTCAGATCAACCTGATCGATCTGTCTGGGGGCCATATGGCGGTTAGCGTATTCAAGATAGGCTCCGCTCTCAACAAAGATAGTAAACAGATTAGCATCGAGATGATCATCCTCCACCATGAGGCCGATAATGTTCATCGCCTGAGATAACAGCATCCCCTTTTTATAGGGGCGGTCCGGGGATGTCAGCGCTTCAAAGATATCAGCAATACACATAATTCTGGCGCGCAACGATATCTGATCACCTTTCAAACCTCTGGGGTAGCCGCTTCCGTCCAGGTGTTCATGATGATTGCAGGCAATCTCAGGCACCTGGGCTAAGTGCTTTGGGTAGGGAAGGGACTCCAGCATATCGATAGTAACTTTGATATGGTCCCGCATCACCTGAATCTCGCTGGGCAGCAACGTGCCTTTGCGAATACAGAGGTTTTCTGTCTCATCTTCCGTCAGCAGCTGTCGCAGGTTACCATCGTTGTCGGTCCAGGTGATTGCCGCAATCTGTCTGATGCGGTCGACATCCTCATCAGCCATAAATTCAGAACCGGTGTTACTCTGTTTCAGGAAAGCGATCTCTTCGTCGAGTTTACTGCACCGCTCTTCCATCTGCTTCTCAGCAAGCTTAGCTTCCGCAGCGGAAAGCCCGTGTAGCGTGCGGTAATGATCCAGCTGCAGCTGCAGTTTATATTCACGGAAGCGGGATTCCAGCAGCTCGATGCGATCAAACATCGTGTGCAGCTTAGTGGCTTTGTCGATAATGTATTCGGGAGAGGTTATTTTGCCGCAGTCGTGAAGCCAGGCGGCAATACGCAGTTCATACATCTCCTGGTTATTAAACTGAGTATCAGCATATTTGTTTCTGACACTTTCGTTGACCGCTTCAGCCAGTAACATAGCGATCTCCGGGACCTGCTCACAGTGCTTCCCGGTCACCGGGGATTTATGGTCAATGGCGCGTCCCATCAGTTTGATAAAGGATTCAAACAGCTCTCTCTGAGCATCAATCAGTCGTCGTTTTGTCAGTACGGTAGCGGCCAGAGAAGCCAGGGATTCGACCAGGTGTTGCTGGTCCGCCGGGAAGGCGATCACCTGATTATCGGCGTTCATCGCATTGATCAGCTGGAGAACACCGATAATCTCACCTTCATGGTCCACCAGAGGTACACAGAGGAAGGATTTTGATCGATAGTTCAACTGCTTATCAAATTTACGCGTACCGGAGAAATCGTATTTATCGGAGCTGTAAGCATCCGTAATATTGATCGTTTCCCGCTGCACAAATGTTTGTACCACTACTAAGTTGGACGCTTGCTTCTGAGAGTTATAAATCTCTACTGTGGGCATATCCCGGGGTTTGCGGTGAATACCCAGTGAGCGGTTATGGAGAATGGTAAAATGGAGTTCGTTGTCATTCTCTTCATTGCGGGTATAGAGGGTGCCGCCATCTGAATTGGTCAGATACATACAGCCCAGAATAATCCTGTCCAGTAACCTGATATGATCTGTTTCAGTGGTCAGAGCACTTGTCAGATCCGCAAGCTGATTGACGATTTCGTGTGTATCCAGATGATGCATGTTTCTAACCAGTGATAGTCCTTGGGTTGAGTTAAATGTGACGTTGCTTGGGCTCAGTGTCAAGGTGAATAAAGCGCGAAATCTACTAATCGGGATAAGATTGCGATGAAAAGCTGAATATTGTCTATATCCAATGGTTTTCTGCGTTTTTTGCGCTACTCCTTTGATAAAATTGAGATCTGAATCCTTGGAATAAGACCGCTTACAACGCGAGCTTCGGGCTGCATCTATTGCTGTATACCCGCGTTTTTATAGCAGTCCAGAAAACCTTGAGGAGTTGTTATGCTGAATATGGATTTCAACCAGTCGGTGAGTATTAGCACCCATCGACAGAGCTGGGTTACCAGTCCGATGCCGGGTGTCTGGCGTAAACCATTGGCGCGGGAGGACGCAGAGCAGGGGCATGCGACCAGTATTGTGCGTTATGATCCGGGAGCCAGCTTCTCCTCTCATGGGCATCCGAAAGGTGAAGAGATTCTGGTACTGCAGGGCGTGTTTTCCGATCAGACTGGAGATTATGCTGCAGGCACCTATTTTCGTAACCCTGAGGGGTTTAGTCATGCACCTTTCAGTCATGAAGGCTGCATTATTCTGGTGAAACTGCATCAGTTTCAGCCGGATGACCGGGCGCATCTGACTGTTCAGACCGATACCGCATCATGGGGTGGGACAGAGAGTGTACTGCAACGACTGGATCTGCATCAGCATAACGATGAGCAGGTGTTTATGCTCAAGAGCCAGGCCGATGTGGAACTGGATCTGAGCAACGCCCTAAAGGGGTTGGAGCTGTTTGTGATTGAAGGAGAACTGTTTGAAAATCAGCAGCTCTTTTCGCAGGGCTGCTGGATTCGTCGTCCCCGTGCCGCTCACCGCTATCGTTTAGGTCCCGGTACGCGGGTGTGGATCAAGGTTAACCATCTGTCCTGATATGCGTATTATTTTTAGCCGTAAAGGGTTTGATTCCTCCTCAGGCGGGTGCCCCAGCCCTGTGTTGCCGGATGGGCGACTCGTCACACTGCCCATTCCCGATACTGAATCAAAGATCTGTTACCGGGAACTGCACATTGAGGGTATCAATACCGGACGTCTGGTATCACAGCTGAGCGGCGCCAAAATTAAAAGTAGCAGTACCGCTCATCTTGATCCCGATCTTATCAAAGGTCACCTGCCCAGGCTGGCAGGCTGGTGCCCATCGTTGGGGCAAACCGGATCAGCTCAGGGCCATCTGAGAAACCAACAGGTTCAGCCCGGTGATCTGTTCCTCTTTTTTGGACTGTTTCGCGATGCTGAGATTTATCAGCGCCGCTGGCGCTTTATCCCCGGGACGACTGCCCGCCATCTGTTATGGGGGTGGTTACAGATCGATGAGATTGTGCCGGTTGATCGTCTGGCTCCGGGAGAGCGTCCCTGGCTGCAGGATCATCCCCATCTACACGGCGTTCCCGATAGTCATAACACCCTCTATCTGGCACGTCGGTCTCTCTCTTTACCAGGGTTGCAGCATATTCCCGGAAGCGGCGTTTTTGAACGGTTTGCGTCAAAACTGCAATTGACAATGCCTGGCTCTCCTAAGCCCAGCCTATGGCAGTTACCGACCTGGTTTTACCCTGCTGATCGTCCACCATTGAGCTATCACCACAACGCTGAGCGGTGGCATCTTAACCCGCAGTACTGCGTGCTAAAGGCAGCCGCCCGGGGCCAGGAGTTTGTATTGCAGGCCAGTCATTACCCTGAAAGTGGTGACTGGCTGCGTCAACTGTTTGCAGCCGATTAACTGCGCCTGTGGTGGTTCAGTTTTCGGGCATTGCCGGGTGTTATTCCAAAAAAACGTTTGAACGCCCGGGAGAACCCCGATACGTCTGAGAACCCCAGTTCATCTGCCAGAACACTCTGAGGTGCATCGCTGTTTTGCAGCAGAAAGCGGGCCCGGTGCATGCGTCGTGTCATGATGTATTGCTGAGGTGTCTGAGAAAGTTCTTTCTGACAGAGATAATAGAAATGGCTTTCGCTGAGGTTCAGGGCGTTAGCCAGCTCCATATTGCCCGGTGGAGAAGAGAGTCGCTGATCGATGTAGCTGTTCAGTTTGCTAAGGTTGAGTCGTGGGTTTTTGCTGTCAGTGACGGGTGTTGCTGAGTATTGCTGGCATAGCTGAGTGATAAACAGGGTAATGATCTGACAATTGATCTGATAGCGGCTTTGCTCACTGATCTGCTGGCTGCTTTTGGCGAGCTGGCTTGCCGCAAAATCCAGCATCGGTAACATCTGCGGGGATAGGGTAATGAACTCGGGCTGTTTCAGTATGGTCTCTTTAAAGGAGAGATTACAGCTCTGCTCCAACGCCTGAATATAGGGGTCAAAGGGGGCCAGATCGATCACCAGAAGCTCACTCTCCTCATTCAGACCGCTAAACAGATGGGGCTCACCATCGGGCGCTATGGCCAGCGTGCCAGTGGCGATCTGCCCGCTCTGCCGGGTGAATTCGCACTCCATCCTGCCATTCAGACCGATCAGAATCTGCGCGAAGTCATGCAGATGTTCTCCACTCTGACGGGCAATAAGGTTGCGACGGGCCAGGCTCTCTTTCATACGATGAATGTTCCGGTTAACTCGATATGCTTCAGAGTCTGAGACAATAAATTGGTAGTCTGAGACAACCCCTGGAGCGTATTTCCAGCTAACATTACTGAAAACGGCTAAATAAGAGAAGCAGTTATGCAACTGAACGCGAAACAGGTCCGTGAAGCACTGCCCTGGGATCGATTGATCGAAGCACTTAATGAGATTTTTACCAAACAGGTTTCTGCCCCTGTTCGCCATCATCATAGCATCAATGTGCCCAATGAACCTCAGGCGACCCTGTTGCTCATGCCCGCCTGGCTGGAAGGCGAGTACCTGGGGGTGAAACTGGTGAATGTGTTCCCCGGTAACAGTGCCCGGGGTCTGCCGGGTTTGAACAGTCACTATATCCTGTCGTCCGCAAAAACGGGCGAGCCGCTGGCCCAGCTGGATGCCAACGAACTGACCGCTCGGCGAACCGCTGCGGCTTCTGCGATGGCATCCGCCTACCTTTCCCGTGAGGACTCAACTGAACTGTTAATGGTTGGGGCCGGGCGGATGAGTCGCTATCTGATACCGGCGCATATGAGTGTGCGGCCGATTGCCAACGTGCGGGTGTGGAACCGTAATGAGGCTACGGCAGCAAATTTAGTCGCAGAGCTGAAAGCCGACGGAATTCAGGCAGAGATTTGCCCTGTGGAGCAGTTGGAGGCCGCTGCGAAAACAGCCGATATCATCAGCTGTGCAACACTCTCTACCACCCCCCTGATTAAAGGCGAGTGGCTCAAACCCGGTGCTCATCTGGATCTGGTAGGGAGTTTCACCCCCACAATGCGAGAGACCGATAACATTGCGATGCAACGCTGCTCGGTATTTGTCGATGTGCGTGCTGGAGCTCTGAGTGAAACCGGCGATCTGATTATGCCGATCAGGGAGGGGGCGATTACCGAAGAGGTTATCAAAGCAGAGTTTGCGGAACTGTGCAGCGGTCAGCATAGAGGGCGGGCTGAACTGGACGATTCGCAAAATGCTATCACTCTGTTTAAATCGGTGGGGGATTCTCGTGAAGATCTGGCTGCGGCGGTGCTGGCGTATCAGCAGAGCGAGCAGTATCAGAATTGATTCTGGCTGAACACCAGCCCGTCAGATTTTAGGAAAAAGCAGATGGCATTATCAGAGATGGCGCAGTGCGATGAACACTTCAATGGTTCGGTCGCGGTTATTGGCGCGGGAGTGGTCGGGCTCTGCTGTGCCCTGGAGGCGCAGCGTAAGGGTTATCAGGTGACGCTGTTTGATCGCGATGAAGCGGGTTTGGGAGCTTCATTTGGTAATGCAGGGTATCTGGCGACCGAGTTGATTGAGCCGCTTTCAAATCCACAAATCCTGCGCTCAGCGCTGCCACTATGGCTGAATCCGAAGGGACCGCTATTTCTGCCACTGCAATATTTTATGCGCATTATCCCCTGGCTGTTCCGTTTTGTTGGCTCATCGGCTCCAGAAGTACTGCGGCGGAGTCGCAAAGGCCTGATTCAGTTAAACAGAGAAGCCATTGCCGCCTGGCAGCGTTGTCTGACGGATATTGACGCCACTGAGCAGATTGTAAAGTCTGGTTATCTGCTGGTGTGGGAATCAGCCGATAAAATCGAGGCTGCCCGCCAGCACCAGGCCTGGTTGAGGAATAACCATATTGACGCCGAGCTGGTTCAGGGAGAACGGTTGGCGCAACTGGAACCTGAGCTGGCCAAAACCGTGAGTCATGCGCTGTTTTTTCCGGATGCCTGCCGTGTCAGCGAACCTTATCAGCTGTGCACGCGGTTGTTTTCGGCCTTTATAGAGCGCGGCGGAGCGTTTATTCAGCAAAACATTACTCAGGTCAAACCATCCAGCCAACAGGTGACAGTTCTCACTGAATCGCAGGATCAGCGCTATGACACTGCGATGATCTGTGCAGGCGCCTGGAGCAAAACGCTATTGAGTGATTTGGGGGTTAATGTGCCGCTGGAGGCTGAGCGGGGCTATCATCTGACGATCCCGGAAGCCGGTTTCATGCTCAGACATACGATCGGTTCCGCTGAGCGGCGTTTTGTCATGGGACCTCTGGACAGCGGCTTGCGGGTGGTGGGGATGACCGAGCTGGGGGGACTGAAGCTTCCTCCCTTTAAACAGCGCTTCGATGTGTTGCGCTACCATAGCCGTCAGCTTCTGCCTGGCCTGGATACACCAGAGCTTGAAGTCAGAGAGTGGATGGGGCACCGGCCAACGTTGCCGGATTCGCTGCCAGTGATTGATCGGCATCCACAACACCCGCAGATATTGTTTGCTTTTGGCCATCAGCATCTGGGATTAACTCAGGCCGCCGTTACCGCTGAACTGACACTCAAACTGCTGCAAAAAGAGGCCAGTATGATTGATATGAGTCTGTTTAAGGTGAACCGTTTTTAATCGATGACGGGGCAGCAGCGTTATGATGTTATTGTATCCTGTACCCGTTTTAATCCCCCGACTGAAAGCGGCGCGATGGCCGCTTATTTCATTTTAACGATTAAATTTCATTCGATTGTCATCATGTTTAACTTGCAGGCGGCGCTTTTTTTTCTATAATTGACGAATCGTCATTTATATAGAGGTCTGTATGAGTCCACGTCAAATCGATAGTCAAACCCGCGATCAGCGTGAAGAGGAGTTGCTGGATGCAGCGATGATTCTGATCGGTGCTCAGGGCGTCGAAGGGTTGACGATGGATAAGCTGGTGAGTGCAGTACCTTATTCCAAAGGCACCGTATACGGCCATTTCAGTGGAAAAGAGGACCTGTTGCTGGCGTTGTGTAACCGCGGTATGGCACTGTTAGTCAGCATGTTCAAAAGGGCTGAATCATTTGAAGGTGTCACCCGGGAGCGGCTGTTAGCCTGGATCTATGGTTATCAGCTTTACGCCCGTCTTTACCCCATGTTTTTTATGCTGGTTATTACCGCGAAAGCACCTGGCGTGGCTGAAAAGTCCTCAGAGCGGCAGCGTGAAAAACATATTCAGCTTCAGGCATTACTGAGTGAAGGGCTGCTTGGGCTTATTCGGCAGGCACTGGAAACCGCTGAATGTGGTAACCCATTGAATATGACTGCTGAGCAGATCGCGTTTGCTAACTGGTCGGCATCGTTTGGCTCAATCTCTTTGCTCAGTAAAGGGACTGACAGGTGCAATATCCGTGCAGGTCTTGAGTTAGAAGAATCTCTGCTGGCCAATGTGAGTCTTGTTCTGGATGGCCTGAACTGGCGTCCTTTATCTTCCCTGTTTGACTACAACACCAGTCTTGAACGTATCCGTTGCGAGATCTTTGCCGATGAAGTTGCAATGTTAACCGCTGGAGAGATGAATCAGGAGCGTTGCAGCAGTCTATAGACTGTGATTTAGCCGACGGCATAGCCGTTTTTTTTAAAATTTAACACTGACGAATCGTCACTAAAGGCATCACGATGAAGGAAAAACTATTTGCAACGGTTCTGCGCTACCCGGCTTTGATTCTACTGGCCTGTCTTGTGTTGACCGTTATGGCGACAGTCGGTGGAAAAAATCTGGTTTTTAAAAGTGATTACCGGGTGTTTTTCAGTGAAGAAAACCCCCAGTTAGTGGCTTATGAGTCGATCCAGAATATCTTTAACAAGAGTGATAATGTCGCTTTTATTGTGATTCCGGCTGACGGGAATATCTACACCCCTGAACATCTGCAACTGCTCAGACAGATTACCACCGACGCCTGGCAGATACCCTATTCAACCCGGGTGGATTCGATTGCAAACTACCAGCATACCTGGGCGGAAGAGGACGATATGATCGTTGAGGATCTGGTCTCAGAAGGGCAGACACTGGACCCGTCTGCACTCGACCGGATACGAGAGATTGTTAATACCGAGCCGATACTGCTAAACAAGATTGCATCGGTTAAAGGTCAGGTGTCACTGGTGAATGTGACCGTGCAGATGCCGATGATCGATCCGGTGGCTGAGGTGCCTGAGGTTGTAGCCAGGGTGCGCGAAATTCAGCAGAAGTATATGGCGGAAAATCCGGGACTTGAGATCAAACTGTCCGGCATCGTGATGATGAACAACAGCTTTGCCGAGTCTGCACTGAAGGATAATGCCACGCTGATCCCCATCATGTTTGGCGTGGTGGTGCTGACGATGCTGGTCTTGTTGCGTACTTTCAGCGGCACCTTTTCAACAGTCATTATTATTGCTGCCAGTATCGCCGCTGCGATGGGACTGGCCGGCTGGAGTGGGATGTTTCTCACCGGGCCATCGGCCAGTGCGCCAACCATGATTCTGACGCTGGCGGTAGCGGACTGTATCCATATTCTCAGTACCATGTTTTATGAGATGCGTCGCGGTATCGTGAAACGTGATGCGTTGCTGGATAGCCTGCGGATCAACTTTCAACCGGTGATGCTTACCAGTGTCACCACTGCGATCGGATTCCTGAGTATGAACTTCTCCGATTCACCTCCTTTCCGTGATCTGGGCAACATTGTTGCGGTGGGAGTGATGCTGGCGTTTCTGTTCTCTATTACGCTGTTTCCGGCGCTGCTGATGGTATTGCCGGTGCGGGTGAAACAGACCCGTGAGGAAGATCGGGACTGGACCCGCTCTCTGGCAGCGTTTGTCACTTCCAAACGCCGTATTCTGCTACCGGGGATGAGTGTCTTTATGCTGTTGTTGATCGCGTTTTTGCCGATGAACCAGCTCAATGATGATTTTGTGAAGTATTTCGATACCTCAGTACCGTTTCGTCAGGCAACCGACTATATGCAGGATAATCTGTCGGGCATGACCATGATGGAGATCTCCATAGACTCCGGTGAGTCCAGTGGTATCAATGATCCGGCGTTTCTGAAAAAACTGGGTGTCTTCAGTGACTGGTTGCGATCCCAACCGGAGACTGATCATGTCAGCACCCTGACAGATACCCTGAAGCGGTTGAATAAAAATATGCATGGGGATGATCAGAGCTACTATCGTCTGCCCGAGGACCGGGAGCTGTCGGCTCAGTATCTGTTGCTCTATGAGATGTCGTTGCCCTATGGACTTGACCTCAATAATCAGCTGAATGTGGATAAATCCTCGGTGCGCGTGGTCGGCACATTCAAAAACCTCACCAGTAATGAGCTGGTGTCACTGGAGGAACGGGTGCAAAACTGGTTTGCCAGAAATGCCCCTGAATATCAGGTACAGACCACCGGTCCGAACCTGATGTTTGCCCATATCAGCCAGCGAAATATCAAGAGTATGCTGTCAGGTATCGCGCTGGCACTGGTGCTGATCTCCCTGTTACTGGGTTTTGCTCTGCGCTCTGTTCGTTTTGGCGTTATCTCCCTGCTGCCAAATCTGGCACCGGCTGCGATGGGGTTTGGCTTGTGGTATCTGATTGATGGGCAGGTGGGACTGGGGCTCTCCGTTGTAGCGGGTATGACACTGGGTATTGTGGTGGATGATACGGTTCATTTTCTGAGTAAATACCTGTACGCCCGACGCCATCGGGATGCAGACTCTGTTGCCGCCGTTCAGTATGCTTTTGGTAGTGTTGGCCGGGCGCTCTGGATTACGACCTTTGTTCTGGTGTGCGGCTTTATGGTGCTGGCACAGTCCAGCTTTAAACTGAATGCCGATATGGGATTCCTTACGGCACTGACGATCCTGATTGCACTGGTGGTGGATTTTCTCTTCCTGCCGCCGTTGTTGATGGTGTTTGATAAAACTAAGATTGAAACACCCGCTAAAACCGCTCAAGGAGTTGAACGATGAATCTGACTAAATCTTTTTATCTGCTGCTGACACTGACTTTGTTAAGTGGCCCGGTATTGGCTCAGACGCCTGAAGAGCGAGGGCTGGAGATCGCCAGAGAAGTAAAACAGAGGGATTTTGGCTGGGCCGACATGCAGGCCGAAATGTTAATGGTGTTGCGTAATAAACAGGGAGAAGAGAGCGTTCGGGAGATCCGTATCAAGTCGCTGGAGCAAGAGGGCGATGGTGATAAGAGCCTGACGATATTCGATAAACCCCTGGATGTAAAAGGTACTGCATTTCTGAGCTTTTCCCACCCCCTTGAAGCGGATGATCAGTGGCTCTATCTGCCAGCGCTGAAGCGGGTAAAGCGGATCTCATCCCGAAACAAGTCCGGCCCGTTTATGGGATCGGAGTTTGCCTACGAGGACCTGTCTTCATTTGAGATTGAAAAATACAGTTACAAATACATCAAGGATGAATCCTGTGAGGGGGGCACCTGTTTTGTAGTAGAGCAATACCCGGTGGACAAAGATTCCGGTTATACACGACGGGTGGCCTGGATCGATCAGGATCAATACCGGGTCTGGAAAGTGGAGTTTTATGATCGTAAGAACAGTTTGCTGAAAACCCTTAGTTTCAAAGGCTATCAGCAATATCTGGACAGATACTGGCGGGCAGATCTGCAACAGATGATCAATCATCAGAATGGAAAAAGCACCGATCTGAAATGGAGTGGATACCAGTTCAGGGTTGGCCTGAATGACTCTGACTTCAATAAAAATACCCTGAAGCGGGCCCGCTGATATGTGTAAACGTTTATGGCTCTCCGGGCTGTCGGTGTTGCTGCTCAGTGGCTCTGCGGCGGCGGACGAGGTGTTTTTTGAATACAGCGGCAGGCTTTCCGGTGAGCTGCAGGGCTATCTTCATGAGGGACAGTTTAATGGTCAGGGGTATCAGAGCAATGCTTCACTGGCGCTGGAACCTGAACTGTACTGGGAGTTTAACGGGGGCAATGACTCCGTTGTGTTTACCCCCTTTTACCGGCTGGATCAGCACGATGATGAGCGTACCCACGGTGATATCCGTGAGCTGAGCTGGATCCATGTGGGCGACGACTGGGAGCTGCGTTCAGGGCTGCGAAAAGTGTTCTGGGGGGTGACAGAGTTTAACCATCTGGTGGATGTGATCAATCAGACCGATGCCGTGGAAGATAGCGATGGCGAAGACAAGCTGGGTCAGCCGATGGTCAATCTGTCACTGGTGCGGGACTGGGGTATCGTCGACCTGTTTGTGTTGCCGGGTTTCCGCGAGCGTAGTTTCGCCGGACGCGAAGGCCGGACCCGTTCGGGGTTGGTGGTGGACACCGATAACGTTCGCTATGAGTCTGGTGATGGCGATCAGCATATTGATACGGCTGTGCGCTGGAGTCAGAGTTTTGATCTGTTCGATGTCGGCTTGTACTGGTTTAACGGCACTAACCGTGATCCCCGTTTAGAAACCGCTCTCATTCAGGGTAAGCCGGTGCTAGTGCCAGTCTATGAGCAGATGGATCAGATCGGCTTTGATGGTCAGGCAACTCTTGACAGCTGGTTGTGGAAGCTCGAACTGTTGTGGCGTGATACCCCTTCAGACCGTTACAGTGCGATGCAGGCCGGGGTTGAATATAGCTTCTATGGTGTCAGTGACACCACCACCGATGTCGGCGTGCTGGTGGAGTATGGCTGGGATGAACGGGGGATCGATGCGGATACTATTTTCCAGAATGATCTGTTCTTAGGTAGCCGTATAGCTCTGAATGATGCCGCCAGTACTGAGTTTCTGGTTGGGTTTGGCTATGATCTTGATTTTGATAGCCGTAGTCTGTTTCTGGAAGCCGGCAGCCGCTTTGGTGAACGCTGGAAACTGAGTCTTGATGCCCGGTTGTTTGATGCCCGGGATAACCGCGATCTGATGGTTAATATTGAGCAGGATGATCTGCTGCAGCTGACCGCTGATTACTATTTTTAGGCGCCTGGTTTTTAAGTGCTCTGGTTTTTAACTGCACTGCCTTTTAACTGCACAGACGACCGGTATTTACTGTGTAACAAAAGCGAGTGCCTGAGTGATTCCCGCCACCTTCAGGGCGTCAGCCTGGGTCTGGTTTTTAACCAGCAGAGCACCGCAAAAAGCCAGGGCATTCAATGAGACTCCGGCGAAGGATTCGCTGCTGCGGGGCACTAGCATCAGCCATTCCCGGCAAAGCAGCAGGTTGTAAGCCATCTCCGCCTGCCGGGTTGTATGGCGGATCTGCAGACGTTGCAGAAGTATCAGGTAATGGTTATGCAACCATTGCGCGGTGTCCTGAATGTCACCGATATTGGCCGGCAGGCGCACCCCGGCTTGCCGGAAGGGCAGTTCAGCATCCGGTTCCGGGGTAGCAGAAAAGTAATTCAACGCATTGCTCAGTGGCAGATCAGTCGGTCTGACGGGAATCAGTTGCAGATGTTTATGGGGCTGACTGGCCCCGGCTTCCCGACCACCATTATAGAAAACAACACCGTCAATCTCTCGAAGTGCCATCAATGCTGCCGTGAAATCTGATAGCGTCAGCAGGTGAGTCTGAGGCTCAAAATCCCGGGTCACCAGCAGCAGGTGATTATCGATGACACTGAATTTGTTTAACAGACAGATATGTTTCGCACCGATGTCAGCCACATAAAGTTCGGGGTCATAGGGTTTAAACGGGTTAACAGAGCGGTTTGCCGCCTGTTTAATCCGCCGGTCATTTTCTTTATGTTGCAGGCTACTGAGTGTTCTTAGCTGATAACTAAAGGGCGCTTCATACACTGTTTCAATCGTCGTGCTGATTGGTTGCAGGGCACCGCTGTTAAGGGCTGCCTGAGTGGTAGCCAGGGTTTTCTGCCAGAGTGATAGGGTCATGCGCTAGCTCCGGATACGATCAGGTTTTCAGATTACGCAGGCGAAATGCTGTTGTATAGTAAAGACAGATTATCCGCCAGAGAAAAAAGATGAAACAGTTACTGCTGGTGGCCCATGCTCCTTCCGAAAACACCCGGTTAATGGCGGAGGCCACGTTAAAAGGGGCCCGACATCCGGATATTGACGCAGTGCAATGTCGCTGGATTGAGCCGCTGAAGGCGACACCGGAAGATGTTCTGGGCTGTGATGCAATTATTCTGGGAACGACTGAGAATCTGGGCTATATGAGTGGCGCCCTGAAAGATTTTTTTGATCGCTGCTATTACCCCTGTCTGGAGGCAAAGCAGGGCTTGCCCTGTGCTCTCTATGTTCGCGCAGGTCATGATGGTACCGGTACCTGTCGCGCCGTAGAAACCATCTGTACCGGTTTGCGCTGGCACTGGATTCAGCCCCCTTTGGTGTGCAAGGGGGATTGGCAGGAAGAATTTTTACAACAGTGTGAGGGGCTCGGTATGACCATGGCCGCAGGTTTAGATATGGGAATTTATTGATCTGTGTCGCAGTTTTCTGATCAGAAAATAGCCAGCCTGATTGTGCAGTGCGGAAGCTGGTATTATACTTACGTCTGAATGTTGATCAGATCAGGAGATACGCCCATGAAGCAATCGGTGTTTACCGGAATAGAGTGTGATGATCGCCGTATAGCCAGTGAGCTTCAGGCGATGGGATACTATGATGAGTATGGTGCAGAGTCCCAGTCTGCTGTTAGCAGAGTGATCGATGCTGTCGGTAATTTTGTCACCTGGATGCGCTGGAAAGGTGAAGTGGGTGTATATGGTTGCCGTGTAGGTGCCGATTATGCCCGCTACATGGAAGCGAAAGTCAGCGCCTGATCGTCAGTTCCCCTCTCTTTTGAAAGCCGCTCTCTGAGCGGTTTTTTTGTTACTTTTATTTTCTCCGCCGAAAAAAAACTAATTTCAAACTTTTGTTTGATTACTCAGAAATATCTCCTATGCTTTTTTTTACCTGTCTGGATCAGAGATAAAACAATAAAGATACAGGCCTGCCCAAGAGATATGAAACTCTAGAAGTCTGATGGTTACGCTTTACGTCACTCTTAGATAACGTCCCTGGTTACAGGCGGTATCCTTACTTTATTCAGGGTGAATCTATCGTGCATCAGGAAAGCTATCAGCAGGATCGCTACCAGGTAAGGGTTCTGGGTGTAGGAAATGCAGATGTTCTGTCGATCGGACGTTTTCATCAACGTCTTGGGTTAAGCAAACAGGACTGTATACGCCGTATTCTGACGGCCCCGTCAGTTTTACAGTCTGAGCTTGATATCCGTTCAGCAGAAGCGATGGTTGAGGTACTCAGGGGAGCTGATCTTCCCTGCGAGCTGGTGCCCCAGAGTGAACAGCTTATCCCGTCTCAGGAACGCTTTGAAATAGCGGTTTATATCACCGACTTTACCCATATTACCTCGTTTATTACCGATCTTGCGCTGTTCACCGGGCAGGGGAGTGAAGAGTTGCTTCGTTGCCTTGCTAAAACTCCTGCCATCATTCTTGGAAACCTCTCGGAAAACGTTGCTGCAGAGCTGGTAACCCGTTTCAGTAAACCCGGTATCGAGTTGATCCGGTCCTGTAGCGCAACCGCCAGATATACGGTGGTTGCCTATGCTCCTGGGGGGGATCAGAGCCTGGCTGACTACTATCGGACGTTTGGTTTGCAGCGGGCAGGTGATCAGGCTGAACAGACCCAGTGCTGGCAACTGACTGACCTGACACTGGAGAAAGCCCAAACCCTTTGGCAGCAAGCCAATGAGCTGCATCTGCCGCTGGTGATTCATAATCAGGATTATTACCGCTTTGATCTGCTGCTCAAATCGGTTCCCCTCGATGCCGCCGCAAGGCAACAGATCTCCCGGGTGCTGGCAGAGGCGCTGGGGATACCTGAACATCTGCATCAACGACTTTTTGAACAGCTGCCCATGGTGCTGAAACGCTGCATCAGGATTAATGATTATGACTCTGTACTGACCTCACTGGCGGCGCAGGGGGGTGACGTGACAGCAGAGTGGGTCGGTGGCTTTCGCTTTGATCTGCGGTTTGACACGGGGGAGCAGCGTGCCCGGTTAGAAAAATTATGCGCCGCGATTATGGGGCGCCCTCTTACATTTACAGAGTCAGGTGGTGGCTGGTCGGTGAAGGCCGATGCCAATCTGCATCAGGGGTTGTGGATTCAGTACGAGGCAGCCCAGTCAGGTATTCATTGCAGACTGATGAGAAGTGGACATGAGTAACTCAGAGATCCCCAAAGTTAAACTTGATGCCGTTCTTGAGCAGGTAGGCAAAAGCCTGCGTCAACAAAAGTATGAAGCCGCTCTGCTAATGCTGCAAAAACTGTTGCAGGCCGGTATGGCGCAACAGTTTCCCCTGTTACTGCAGCGCTATATTTCAGAGTTGGTGTTTGAGTGTCTGGAACTGGCGGGAGAGGACCAGGCGGCGCTGGAGTATTGCGAACGGGCGATAGCCGAGTATGAAGAGAAGCGGGACTGTGCGTCTGCCGCGGTAGCCAATGATCTTGCTCTGCTCAGGTTTCGCAGAATCTGCCTGTTGGTCAAGCTGGATCAGCATCTGCAAGCCCGAGACGCCGTAGACGCGTTTCAACACTCCCGTTCATTACAGGACAAAATCCGATATCACAAACTGTTTACACGCATTCTGAAATACTCCAGCGCAACAAGAAATCAGCTGTTGAGAGAGCAGAAACAGATGGGTTCGTTTCAGCTGTCACAACAATTAATCGTGTCAGCATAACTCAGCGAGGTCAGGGAGATGAATTTTGATAATCAGGTAGCCGGGATGACGCCGGGACAGGCGCTGATGGATGTGCCTATCCCGAAGTTAATTGAAAACACCGCCAAGGCGATTGCCGCTGCGCAGTATGAACTGGATTCTACCTCAGTACGTGCGGCAACCATGCTGAGTGAAACCCGGATCAGTTTTAACGATGTTGATGGCACCTCTCGGGAACGGAGTCTGCTGGAACTGGGTTTTATCCCTCAGTTTTACCATTTCAAAGAGACGGAGATGGAGTTCAAAGTGACCATCTCTGTGCGGGTTGAAGCTGGTATCGATTTCGGTGTGGAAGCCGGGCTCGGCACTACCGAGAGTGCGGGGTTGCCTGTCGCTTTTGCTGGCACTATCTCGTTCGATCTGCATCATAAATATGAGTTTGATATGGAAGCAGTTTCTCGGATAAAAACCACCATGAAATCGGTTCCACCCCCTCAGGCGTTTCTTGATGCTATTCGTAATCATGCCGCCTCGGGTGGGGGATCAATCACTGCGCCTGATGGCCCGGCACCAACGCCAGATCCAGTTGAGCCTGCACCTGCAGACCCTGCCGATCCGACGCCGGCAGACCCTGCCGATCCGACGCCGGCAGACCCCGCTGATCCGGCAGATCCTACTGATCCAACCCCGGCAGATCCAGGCTGACAGAGGATTGATCTATGTCCAATAGCAAAGTGATGGCCTCACTGGAAAAATCTCCACTCCCGGGTCTGTTGACCCAGTTAGGGACGGCGATTGCATCAGCTCAGCGGGAGCTGGACAACAACTCCATTCAGATGGCGATGCAGCTGGGCGATGCTGAAGAGCATGGTGTTGATATAGGCGATGGTGAGAAGGTTTCACTGATATCACTGGGATTTGCTCCGGTGTTTTATCATTTCAATGAGGCCACCATCGATATCAGAGTGTCGCTGTCAACATCGACCACCACTGAAACCAAATTCGGCACCTCGGCAACCGTTGGTGGAGCTTACTATTTTGTCATGTTTGCCGCGACGGTCAGTGCCGAATTCAGCAATAAATACAGCTTTTCGTCCGAGGCCAGTAGCTCAATTACTGCCCGGATCTCGTCCATTCCACCGCCCAATGCCTTTCAGAACTGGATTGCCAGCAGGCAGCAGGCTGCTCAGCCCACTGATACCGAATAAAGATGATCTAACAGCTACAGGTTAGCAAGGAGAGAACTATGTCGATCGGTCAGGAACTACTTAATGTCCCCATGGGGGAGATGATAAGAGAGATGGCATTTGCAATTGCAGATGCTCAGTATGAACTGGATGAGGCCAGTATCCGCGTAGCTCAGATGATGGGCGGGCGGGTGCCTATTCTGGATGAGGCCGGCACGGTTACCGGAACCGAAGATACGCGGGTCTATTTTGGTACCGATGAGGATGATAAAGCGCAGAAAGTCAGCATGCTGGAGCTGGGATTTTCACCAACGTTTTATCAGTTCACCAACAATATTATCGAGGTCAAAATAGCGATTAAGATTGTGCGTGAAAGCTCCTATACCCGCAATACCAAAACCACGGGGACCAGCCGTAGTAAGCCTGCTTTCGGTGGCTTTTTTGGCGGTAGTTCCAAGCTGAGAACCACCACCGTGGATGCAACCTACTCCAGCAAATACAGTTATAGCGCAGAGGGTGCGAGTCTGTTGCGCTGTAATCTGGTGCCTATTCCACCACCTGCCATTTTTGAAGAGCGGGTAAGAGATCTGTTTGAGACGGACGAAGAAGCTGATGGTTAATCACGCAATCTGAAGGAGAGCAGTTATGGCCAGACCAAGTATCGGACGTGAACTGAGCGATGTCCCCTTTGGCGAGATGATCACCAGCATGGGGCTTGCGATTGCCGAAGCGCAGTATGCGATGGATGAAACCAGTCTCAGACTGGCCCAGATGATGGGCGGTGAGTATGAGGTGCCAGAAGTTGATCCGATTACCGGCGATATAACCACCGTTACCAAGAAATCGCTGGTGAAGTTTGATGGTGAGGAGATGTCGCTGATTGAGCTTGGGTTTACCCCAACCTTCTATCAGTTCACTGAATCACTGATAGAGATAAAAGTCTCGATCAGCTTCACGCAGAGTTCAGAGTTTGAGCGCAAATCATCGACTAAAACCATCAGTGCGATGGCCGGTGGTTTCTTAGGCATGGGGATGGCGCGGGCCAGGACAACATCGGTCAGTGCCCGGTATGCCAATAAGTTTAACTATAGCGCCGAAGGCTCAAGCCTGATGAGAACCAAGATATTACCGACCCCGGCACCCGCTGTACTGGAGGAGCGGATCAGGGCGATTGTAGAACGTAACAAGCCAGCGCCTGCCGATGGCTAAGCCGTTAAGGGAATAGTTGTTAAGGGATGAGCCGTTAAGGGATTAGTTATTAAGGGATAAGTTTTAGGGAATAGTCTGATGGCGACCGAGTATCTTGACTGGACCTCGCTCGAAGCTGTAGCCGACCCCGCTGATGATCAACCAGCGTTAGATTCATCCGGGCGGAATAGCGGCAGCAGTGAGCAGCCCCGGCAGCGTGCGTTAACTGACCTGCTGGAGATGGACGATGTTCCGGATGAGCTGAAACAACTGGTCAATCGTCAGCGGGAGCTGGAGCAGCAGCTGGATCAACTGACGGGCAGCACGCCGTTGCCGGACTGGAATGAACAGCGCTTTGTGATGCCCCAGCATAGTGCTGAATCCCGGCTGGCAGATAAACACAAAGCGCAGCGTCTGGAGGAAAATCGCAGCCGTGTCAGGCAGCAGCTTAATCAACGACAGCTATCACGTTTGCAACTTGAACGGGGGCTGAAAGAGGCTGAGCTCGCCCGGCATGAAAAACTCAGGCAGAAAAAAACTCAGACTCTGCAGTTGCAGCAGCGTCTGAGTCAACTGGAGTTGGAAAAGCAGAGGGCGCAACGGCATAAGGCGCTGATCAGGTTAAAAGAGCTTCAGCGGCAGCTCGATCAGAACTATCAGCGACAGCAACGAATACTGAAACGTGCGTTACACCAGCGTCAGGAACTGAGACAGGCGACGGTGCGGGAGATGGCTAAAAGGCAGCGTCTGCAACAGGCCAGTGTGGCTCAGCGGCAGGAACAGCAGCAATGGCAGGCCCGGAGAGCCCGCTTGCAGGTGATGCAGAAAGCGGCTCTGGCAGAGGCGCGGATGCAGGCGCGGCAGCAGCAGGAGGATATGCTTGAATCGCTTATCCGCCGTGCTGAAACACAGCGTGAGCAACGCCTGGCCGAATTATCCCGGCAGCGGCAAGCGGTTCGCGCGGAAGAGAGACGAAAGGCTGCCAAACAGGAACGAATGCAATTTTTCAGTTGATCAGGACCTGGAGAGATTTGAATGGATGATGTAGCGAAAGGGCAAAATCTGGATGATTTTCTGATCAATCTGGCGGATGGGCTGAGTAAGGCTCAAAGCCGGTTGAATCAATATCCGGTCATGAATGCGATGGGGCAGCAAAGCATGGTCTACCACATCCCCCGTATGGAGTTTGAACTCAAACTGCAGATGACTGCGTCAGAGGCGCCGGCATCGTCCGGGTCGGGTGGACGCCTGCCACTGCAGAAAAAATCCCGGGTGCAATTTTTACCGGTGAAAGCATCACAACAACACAGTAGTAGCTCTGCCACCAGTATTATCAAAGGGGTGTTTGTTGCAGCTCCGCTTGATTCTACCGTGGCGCAGGTTCAGCTCAGCCTCAGTGTTGAGAAGAAGAGTGCGCGCAAAGCTCAGGTTAACATTGTTGTTCAGGCGGCCCCGGGTCACTCGGTGCAGGGGGCTGTTGTGGAGCTAAATATTGATCGCGAGCTGTCGGAAAAGCTCAATAAGACCCCGTTAAAACCCGCCACCCGACTTGAACAGGCCTCTCTGGCGTTGAATCAGGAGGGCAAAGCTTCAACGGAGCTGATGATCTCCAATCAGGAGTCAGAAGGGCAGATTATCGCCCTGATAGCCGATCTTTTCGGGCAGACTCAGACACTTTTGTACCGCTTTGAGCAGGGATGATGACCTATGGCAATCAAAATCAAAGCCGCATTACGGAACAGCGATAATAAAGCGTTGGGCAGTACCGATGCACAGCTGTTTTTCTATACCCTGAATGGCGGGACAAAGCTCATTGCATCGGGGCGTAGCAGTGCAAACGGTGCACTGACTATGTCGACTAATACCCGTATCAGTGATTTTTTACCCCGCGTTCTGCTGAAGGTTAAACTGAATAATAAGTGGGTGAATGCCAGTAATACCCCAAAATCCTACAGCCAGGCGACCATTGATTTCGGCACGGTAAAACTGAGCAGTGAGCCTGTGCTGACGCTGGCGACAACCACTTTACATGCTATTCCGGCAGTTACTGCAGGTGCCACAGCGGTCGCTGCTGATACTAATAAGCTCAGGTTATTAGAAACTCAGAATCTAAAACTGACCAATGAGACGAAAAATCTGACGGAGCAGTTGAAGAGCAAAGAAAAGGCGCGCAAGTCACTGGAGACAGAGCTGCAGAGCCGTCCCACTGTGCAGATGCTGAATGCCGAGAAAACTCAGGTCAGGGATTTAACCGCGCAACTTAAGGCGAGGGACGAGCGGATTACCCAGCTGGAGAGGGGGAGCGGACAACTGAGTGAGATCAGCCGTCAGCTGGAACTGAAAGAGCAACAGCGTAAGCAGCTGGAGGTTGAGCTCAATAAACGGCCCACAGTTGAGATGCTCAACATACAGAAGGGGTTGGTGACCGATCTTAAGGGCCAGCTTAAGTTGAAAGACAACCGCATAGCGGAGCTGGAAGAGCGGATTAGCCGGGGTGGGGCTACAGTCCCGATCAAATCAACAACCGTTAAAAGTGAAGATCTGATCTTTTCTACATCCCAGGCGATCTCTCGTGCCAGTGACAAACTGGTTAAACAGGGAGGCTATCGCATCAGCAAAGCCAGCGTCGATCTGAAAGTTGTGGCGTCAGCTAACCACACCGATCTGATGTTGTTTGAAAGTGCGGATGACCTTGCCCGTATCCCCTCAAACTGCTTTGGCAACGTCAGCTTCGATATTGATCTGACCGATACCGGGGATACCGAAACTCCCGCCGCTACCGATCTTACAATGCCTGATGTTACGGGCTATACCCGCCAGCTTGCCGAGCGAAAACTGGATGGATTACAGGATCAGCTGTTCTGGTATGAACAGCAGTTATCTGAAAAAGATCCTTTTTCCGCCGGGCAGATCATTCGTCAGCATCCGAAAGCAAATACCCCATTGCAACCTGATACTCAGATCATTCTGATCATTGGTGTCGGTATCTGATTATCAAGGAGACAATTATGGCAGATAACCCGTTTTCAACCGTACTGGCTGCCCCGTTGGGCGACATGATTGCCGAGATGGGGATTGGTGTTGCTCAGGCGCAATATGCGATCGATGCAAAAACCATTGAGAATCTGAAACAGATCTACAGTCTGGATGATGAGCTGCTGAAAGAGATGCGCCGTATCGGCTACCGGCCCACCTGGTATGTGATACCGGAGGCTGAAGCCGAGATCAGCATGGCACTGACGATACAGCAGACAACAGGCAGCGACCGGAAAGTTAAAACTGAGATCAGAGGTACCTCGGTTGATGCTTCATATCAGAATCAGTATGACTTCAAAATAGAGGGCGCCAGCACGCTGAAACTGACATTCAGACCAGTTCCTGCGCCGCTGGAGATTGATAACATGCAGGTTGTTCCGCTGCTGTCAGGCATTCCTCTGGGAGAAGCTAAAGCGCTGCTGGAGAAGATCGGTATCGAGTACAAGGTTTCCAGGGCAAACGCAAAAGACAGCGATATTGTTGCCTCGACGACGCCTGTGGCTGGGTCATTTATCGATGCAGGCAAACACATCTTGGTAGGCGTATAAGCGCCTGAGGAGTCTGGAATGAGTAATGGAGGTCAGCGGATCGAATCGCTGTTAAGACGCATTTCACAGCAACAAAATGCGCCGGCTGGGGAGATGTTTGATCTGCAAAATCCGATAGCCGGAGGTTTAGGCCGGGTCAGCTCAATGAGCCTGATCAATAACAGTCGGCAGAATCAACAGGGCTTCAGCAGTCTGATCTCAACCATGAGAATGCTGCATGATATGCCGGGACAAAACTCCCAACAGCTACAACGGAATCTGGATCAGCAGTCGGCATGGCCTGACCCCAACGCAGTTCCGATGCCTCCAGGGGATAGTCAGTTCGATACAGAACCGGATCCTGCGACAGATGGAGATGAAGAGCCCGATTAATAACCCCAACCGAAACACGAGCTGGTAAATCCCGCTTTGCCAGCCTGAGGTCCCGGTGTTAGTTAAACGTTAAGGAGTAAACCGATGTGCAATGATGTGTGCGAAGCCAGTACTCCGGGCGCTGATGTCAGTCAGGAGTTTGCCTGTATCAGTGATGCGGTGAACTATTCTGAGATTTATAACCAGCAGATTGATGATGTCCGCAATGTGGAACGCAATGAGCGAACCCGGACCGCAGGTGTATTTCTCTATCGAATCGCCAATTTCGATTATCCATTGGTTCGGGTCGAGCTGGATGCCTATCGTCAGGCGAATGGTCCGACCACTATCGGCGAACTGGCGCAGGTGCTGCATCTTGAACGCGCGACCCTTTTTAACCGTATTCTGGACTGGCATGCGGGGCCTAATGGTCATGTCAGAGCGTTTCTCTACCGGCGTTATGTGGGGGGAGATGCGACCACGGTCGAGGATCAGGTTGCCGCTTTGCGAGAGATCAGGCAGGGCGGCTCAGGTGTGCCTGTTTATCATCGCTGGCGATTACCCTCTGGCAGGAATTACCGCCTGATTTTGCCAAGAAGTGAAGCCCTGGAGCAGGAGATCGCCCTGAATCGTACCGCTCTGGTTTCCGCAGATATTCAGCAACTCAGCGCGTTACTGTCTGCTGAGATGGATGACGCTATGGCTAAAGCGGAGCGGGTCGCTGCAAATCAACAGGCGCTGGGGAGGATTCTGCAGCCATACAGACAGGAGTTGGGAGCGCTTGAGCTGTTAATGGAGTTTATCGATCTGGCTGAGGTTAACCCCGACTCAGCTTACTCCTCATCTGAGCAGGCGAAGATCGATACGCTGCAGAGTAAACTCAATACGCTGAAAGGTCATGCCGACAGCACATTTGGACGCGAGCCCACTCAGAGAGCCCGCTCACTGCAGCAGGCGATCAGACGGGATACCGATAGTCTGTATTCAATGCTGGAAGGTGACAGTCGTTTGAATGAACTACTGGCCCAGGCTTGCGATAGTGATTCAATGATTACCAGCAGTTTTATGCATGGTGTCTATAGCAAGCTGGGTGCCTGTTACCGGGTTCTCATGACCAGCAATCATGCTGAAACATTGATAACTGAACGTTTGCAGCCGGCCCTGGAGATGATTGTCAGTAATGAGTGGCGCAGTTTTGTCAATCCATCCTGTCTGGCTACCGTTGCCGGAAAGCTGAGTATTGTGCCAACCATTGCCGGTAACCTGCCGGGACCACCGTCGTTACTGATGGTGGTGATGGAAGCATCAATGCCAAAAATAATACAGATGGCTTCACTCGCTCCCAGTGCCGGGCGTATTTTGCGTGACCTTACAGTCGAGGTCACCGCTGAGTTAATTGGCATGGTGGGTTCGAATAAGGGTGAATTTATCCGTCGCCTGAGCTCATCCGATCCTGAAGAGGTCTTACAGGTGAAAGAGTGGAGTCGGGGGGTAGTCAACTCCGAGGTAATGAGCAGCCCAGGCTGGGGCGTTTTCATGTCGATGATTACCGGCATCCTCTTTCTCAATGCTTTCGTCAGTGCCGCGACTACCACGACTGACAGTATGATTACCCGAATTCGCTTATGGGGAGACACGGTGGCTCAGTTTTCCAACTTTGCTAACTCGCTGATCCAGGCGCTACAGCGGTTTAAGTTTGTTCGTCAGGGCGTACTCGGAACCGCCGGGACAAGCCGGGTGTTGGGCATTATTGGATCTCTGGCAGCGATCGCCTCCAGCACTGCGCTGATGGCCGAAGAGTATCGCACCCGGGATTATGCCGGTATGACGGTGGCAGGCTTTGGCTTGGCCAGTGGTGTTCTGAGTCTGGCTGGATTTATGTTGTGGATGTCTGCAGGAACAATAGAAGTGCCCCCATTGGCCGCGGTGCTATTTGTAGCGGCCCTGATCGTGGGCCTGGTCGGAGCCATTATCGGGCTGTTCACCTCGGATTCCAATGGTGAAGCGTTGGTTGAGGGGCTGGTTGAGCATATGGCTGACGCCGACCTGTTCTCCCGGCAGCTACGTGGTGATTCGCGCCTGAATCGCTATTATGAGGATGTCAGACGATACCATCACAGTGTCACCATTAATGACCTGCGCAGTAGTGCCAGAACGGCACTGAACTATCTGTTTGGTCTTGATCAGATCACAGATTCAGAAAAACGGGAGCAGACCGTCGATTTGATCGACTCACTGATTGCGTAGCTGGGAGCTGGTTTAGCCTTAGCGTTTCAGTTGCTGAAACAGCACCCCACCGATGATGAGTATCAAGCCGATAACGGTTGAGATCATGATCGGTTCGTTGGCAATTGTAGCGAGCAATATCAGAGACAGAGGTGGCGACAGATAGACCAGATTGCTTAGCTGGGCTGTGTTATCGGTCATTCGCATCGCCTGCATCCACAGCAGAAAGGCAAACCCCATTTCAAAGGTGCCGATATAGATGCCGCCAGCGACCGCCTGCCAGGGGATCAACGTCATTTCACCCTGCAGTAGCAGAAGGACACTCAGAATGGGCAGGCTCAGGCCAAAACATAGTAGTAGTGAGACGACGGCGTCTCTGGGCTTGCGGGTATTCAGAATCCAGTAACTGGCAAAAAAAACTGAACTGCCCAGCCCCAGAGCGACCCCCAGGGGGTTTCTGAACTCCAGTGCCAGCAGATCTCCCCGGGTCGCGATAACCAGCACTCCGCCGTAAGCCAGCAGAATGCTGATCACGTTTTTCAGGGTGAATTTTTGTCCCAGAAACGGTACTGCGAGAATGCTCAGCACCACCGCCCAGGTATAGTTCAGTGCCTGGGCCTGTTGCGCTGGTAGCCTATCGTATGCGGCGAACAGAATCAGATAATAAAGGGTTGGATTGAGCAGTGCTAACAGCAGAAAGTAACCGGGTGACTCTTGCAGATACTGGCGTGCCAGGGGAAGTTTACGCTGCGCAATGGTGGCTACCGAGAGAATAACAAAGGTCGTGGTTACAGCGATCCAGAGCATCTGCAACGGGCTGATGATAGACAATGTCAGCTTAAATGCGGTGGCCACAGTGGACCACATCAGCACCACAGAGAGTGCCAGAATAAGTGAGGTGCGGCTCAACGTGTTGTCTCAGAACAGATCAAAGCAGCTTCGATTCGATGTCTTTGACATCTTCCATCACGACAAAGGTGCTGGTTTGAGTGACATAGGGCAGAGAGGAGATTTTTTCCCCGAGCACTTCGCGATAGGACTCCATTCCTGTGGTGCGGACTTTAAGCAGGTAATCAAAATTAGCGGCGATCATATGGCATTGTTCGATCTCAGGAATTTCACGAACGGCAGCGTTGAATGCGTGCAAGGCTTTGGTTTTGGTATCACTCAGCGTTACCTGAACAAAGGCGACATGCTTTGTCCCGAGTTTTTTCTGGTCGACCAGAGCGATGTAACCGAGGATATAACCCTGTTCTTCCAGACGCTTCATACGGATCTGGCAGGGTGTTTTCGACAGACCGACCCGAGAAGCCAGTTCTGTGACTGTGATACGGGCATGTTTCTGCAGCTCACGCAGAATCGCCATATCCAGCTTGTCCAGTTTATCCAAATTATCCATACGATTTCACAGTTCTGGTTGTTCGTTTGTTTATTTGATCGTTATGAGAAGGATACGGCTAAAAAAAATAAAAATACAGTGAAAAAGACTTCTATTCTTTTCCTATACTTTGATATTAACTAATACGTCCCGTTTTTTATGCCTATCCTATTACTCATACAGGAATAAGAAAAATGGGGTATCAGCGCCAACACCTCTGTTTCTTGGGCGTTGTATCAGCCGATACAGAGAATAATAACAATCCGGTACCTGCCGGGCGTCGCGAGTGCTATCTGGAGTCTATACAAAATGCATGATTTATTGGGACTGACCAAATCTCAGATTATCGATCTGATCAGCGAAAAGCTCTCTGCTCAGGCGAGCAAGAGTATGCAAGCATCGATGCAACTGTTCACACAAAAGTTTTTTAGTGTCGCTGCGCCGGAAGAGTTGCAGAGCCGTTCACTTGAATATCTCTGCGCTACAGCGTTGTCATACTGGCAACTGCTGCAGGATTACAAAGCACCAGACCCCGATGTCAGAGTTTTCAACCCCGACTACGAACAGCACGGCTGGCACTCAAACCATACGGTGATACAGGTTCACAATGTGGATGTGCCGTTTCTGGTGGATTCCGTCAGAATGGAACTCAATCGTCGTGAGCTGGCGATACTGAGCATTAATAACTGTGTCCTGGCATGCGAACGAACCCGCACCCACAAGCTTAAAAATCTTAAATCGGCCCGTGAACGTGATGAAAATACTCAGGTTGAATCGCTGATCTATCTGGAGATTGAACGTCACTCCGATCAGGCAACTCTGGATGAGATACGTGATGGTCTGTTAAGAGTGCTGGCTGATGTGAAAGCCGTGGTCGATGATTTTCTGCCCATCAAAGAGAAAGGGCAGGAAATTAAAGAGGAGTTGCGGCTGCGTGATGCAAACAACCCTGAGATTAAAGAGATCCGTAAACTGCTGGACTGGTTAATGGATGAGAACTTTATCTTCCAGGGCTATGAAGAGGTTGCTATTCGCCAGGAAGAGGGAAAGGTTTTTGCTGATACGGTTAAAGGTTCGCAACTGGGTACCCAGCGCAACACGACGGTATGTAAAGAGCTGAGTCATCTGGAACAGCAGTTTGTGCTGGCTGAGAAGGTGGCAATGTTCAGTAAAGATGTGGTGCGCTCCACGGTGCACCGGCCGGTGTACCGGGATCTGGTCATAATTAAGCGGTTTGATGAGCAGGGGCGGGTGTGCGGAGAGTGTCGTTTCTACGGCCTGTATACCTCTTCGGTCTTCCTGACCAATCCGTTGCGGATTCCTGTAGTGCGGCTGAAACTGATCAGTATTCTTTCTGAGTGTGGTTTTGAACCGGGTGGTCACAGCCATAAAGCACTGGTGCAGATCCTGACCGATATGCCCCGGGAAGAGCTGATTCTGGCACAAACCAGCGATCTGAAGCAGACCAGCTTTGGTATCTTTAATATGCAGGAGCGTCGTCGGGCCTGCCTGTTTGTCCGCCAGGATACCAGTAAGCGTTTTTATTCCTGCCTCTACTATATCCCCCGCGACCTGTATACCACCAAACTGCGAAACTCGGTATTAAACCTGCTGTATAAAGGGTTGCATGGGCGGGATTATGAAGCCAACTCTCAGATCTCTGAATCGGTTTTGTCCCGCACCCATTTCGTTATCTATGCGGATCCCGATCAGCAGGTTGAAGTTGATCTGAGAGCCATTGAAGCCAGGATTCTGGAGATTTCACGTTCCTGGGATGATGATCTGAATCTCAACCTGATTGAAACCTACGGCGAAGAGAAGGGCAGCCGCTTTGTCAACCGTTTCAGTGGTGGTTTCAGCTCTGCTTATAAAGAGAACTTCTCCACGGGTAACGGAGTGTATGATCTCCAGCATATCTCTTATCTGCAGTCGCCGGATGCGATTGCCATGAGTTTTTACCGCTCATTTGAAGAAGCAGAGGGGATTCTGAAGTTTAAGCTGTTCAGTGTTGATCGTCCTCTGGTGTTGTCCGAAGTGATCCCGCTGTTGGAAAACCTGGGGCTTAAAGTGCTGAGTGAACACCCTTATGTGGTGACTGACCGGGATGGTAAACAGTTCTGGATCAGCGATTTCCGGGTTAGTTACGGACCGCAGGCCGTGGTTGAGCTGGATAAGGTGAAAGTGATTCTGCAGGAAGCCTTTGCCAGAGTCTGGGATGGGCAGGCTGACAGTGATGAGTTTAACCGTCTGGTTATTTGCGGCAACCTCAACTGGCGTGAAGTCGCCATGCTGCGAGCCTATGGTCGCTATATTAAACAACTGCGTTTCGGCTTCTCTCAGCCGTTTCTGGCGGATGTTCTGGTGCGTAATGTTGACATTAGCCGGCAGTTGGTAGAGCTGTTCCGCTGCCGTTTTCAACCTGGCCAACAGAATCCTGGTCAGGAAGAGAAAATCGAGCAGAATATCCTCAGCGCGCTGGACGGGGTTAGCAGCCTTGATGATGATAAGATCCTGCGTCGCTTTATGGTGGTCATTAAAGCGACCCTGAGAACCAACTTTTACCAGCAGAAAGCAGGAGAAGATAAATCATACTTCTCTTTCAAAATTGATTCTCAGTCGATTCCGGATATTCCGCAACCGAAACCGAAGTTCGAAGTATTTATCTATTCACCCCGCATTGAAGGGGTACACCTGCGGGTGGGTAAAGTTGCCCGGGGTGGTCTGCGCTGGTCCGACCGGATGGAGGATTATCGCACCGAGGTGCTGGGGCTGGTGAAAGCTCAGCAGGTGAAAAACTCGGTCATCGTACCGATGGGCGCCAAGGGCTGCTTTATCTGTAAGCGGATGCCGGATACCGCTGATCGGGAAGTGATTCAGGCCGAGGGTATCGAGTGTTATAAAACCTATATTCGCGGATTGCTGGATATCACCGATAACCTGATTGCCGGTGAAGTGGTTCACCCTGAATCGGTGGTGCGCCATGATGAGGATGACCCCTATCTGGTGGTTGCCGCAGATAAGGGCACCGCAACCTTCTCCGATATCGCTAACTCGATTTCCGAAGAGTATGGTTTCTGGCTGGGTGATGCGTTTGCGTCCGGCGGCAGTCAGGGGTACGACCATAAGGGAATGGGGATTACTGCCCGGGGGGCCTGGGAGTCGGTTAAACTTCACTTCCGGGAGAAGGGGGTCAACACTCAGTCTGAGCCGTTTACTGTGATTGGTATTGGTGATATGGCGGGTGATGTGTTTGGTAATGGTATGTTGCTCTCTGAAACGATCAGTCTGGTAGCGGCGTTTAACCACATGCATATCTTTATCGATCCCGATCCTGATGTTGCCAGCGCATTTGTTGAACGGAAACGGATGTTTGAACTGCCACGATCCAGTTGGGCAGATTATAACAGCAAGCTGATCAGTAAAGGTGGAGGGGTGTTTGCCCGGTCGGCTAAATGGATCGATATTTCACCCCAGATGAAAAAGCGCTTTGCGATCTCCGCTGATCGCCTGGCCCCGAATGATCTGATCAACGCCTTGTTGAAAGCCCCCGTTGATATGTTGTGGAACGGCGGTATCGGAACCTACGTTAAAGCGACTCAGGAAAGCCATGCCGATGTTGGCGATAAAGCTAATGACAGCGTGCGGGTCAATGGTTGTGAGCTGAGATGCAAAGTGTTGGGCGAGGGAGGCAATCTGGGGTTCACCCAGTTAGGACGGATCGAATTTGCTCTCAATGGCGGTTCGTCTAACACCGACTTTATCGATAATGCCGGCGGTGTGGACTGTTCCGACCACGAAGTGAATATCAAGATTTTGCTGAATGAACTGGTCAGCCAGGGTGATATGACGATGAAACAGCGTAATCAGCTGTTACGTGATATGACCGATGATGTCGCAGAGCTGGTGCTGAAAAACAACTACCGACAGGCGCAGGCACTGAATATCGCTGAGGCTTTTTCCCGGGAGTCCCTCGATGATTATATCCGCCTGATTAAAAGCCTGGAACGGGAGGGTAAACTGAATCCGGAGCTGGAGTTTTTACCCACGGAGAAACAGCTTATACAGCGCCGCGAGCAGGGGCAGGGGTTAACCCGGCCCGAGTTGTCAGTATTGATCTGTTATGCGCGGATTGAGTTGAAGCAGGCGCTGATTAATTCCTGGATTACCGAGGATGAAGGCTTTTCCAGAGAGATGGAGACGGCGTTTCCGGCGCGTTTGCTGAAGGAGTTTCCTGAGGCAATGCATAACCACCGTCTGCATCGGGAGATTACCGCCACTCAGATCGCCAATGATCTGATTAACCGGATGGGAATCACCTTTGTAAATAACCTCAGTACGGCGATCGGTGTCAGCTATGCTCAGATCGCAGCGGCATATATGGCAGCCCGTGAGATCTTTAATATTGAGCATCAGTGGCAGCAGATTGAAGCACTGGACAATCAGATACCAGCGGATCTGCAGGTTGCCATGATGCGGGACCTGATTCAGCTGCTTGGCCGGGGTACGCAGTGGTTGCTGAGACATCATCGTGACAGTCTCAGTATGCAGGGCTGTCTGGAGGTTTATAAACCAGCCATTGACCAGGTAGTGGTTTCTGATAAACAGATCCATAAAGTGATTCCAGCCGATCGTCTGAAGGAAAAATATGAGAGTTATACCGGAGCGGGAACTCCGGGTCAGTTGGCAGCCTTCTGTGCCGCCAGTGAAAATATTTACTGGTTGCTGGATGTGATCGATGTTGCCCGCGAAACCAATGAGGATGTTGAGCAGGTAGCGAGCACCTATTTTGGTGTGGGGACCAGCCTCAATCTGATCTGGCTGGATAAGCAGATCCGTCAGTTTGTTGCGGTTAACCACTGGCAGGCACTGGCCAAAAACAGTTATCGGATTGAACTGGATAACCAGCATCGGGCACTGACACTGAAAGTTCTGCAGACAGGGGAGCCGGGAAGTAGTGTCAAACAGCGGCTGGAGCGCTGGCAGCAGGAGCGGGCGGTGCATCTGGAGCGTTGGCATTACACGCTCAAGGATATTCAGAATACCAAACTGATTGACTGCTCGATTTTCGCAGTGGCGCTGAGTGTGCTGCTCGAACTTCGTTAACGCAACCATCATTGTAAAAAGCGGGGTCGGCATCTGTCGGCTCCGCTTTTTTTATGTCTGAAAAGCAGGTGTCTGTGATGCGGTACTCTGTTTGAATAAAAACCTACAAAATCTCACTTAAATAAAAGGATGTTCTTTTATTTTTGTTTAAATAGGAAAAAAGGCTGCTTTTTGTTCTGTAAGCTATGTCGCTTCACTGTCTGCATTTGGGTACTACATAGTATCGCAGCACAGACTCTGTGTTTCAGCGTTTGCTCACTGAGGTGGCAGATGGGGGGAAGCAGGCTTTCTGAGCCTGTCTGAAACATACAAAATGCCGGTGGCGATACCGGTTATAACAATAATTGAATCTGCAACCTGTGCACTGTACGGCTATGTAGTTTGCCAGCGCAGATGTGGTTAGCAGATTCTAAAATCGATGAGGCTTATGCATGATAATAACACTGACCTTTATTATCTATCTGGTTCTGATGTTGGCGATAGGGGTTGTTGCTTATCGTCGCACCAAGGATCTTTCTGATTATGTACTGGGGGGGCGGAATCTCGGAGCATTTCCCAGTGCGCTGAGTGCCGGTGCATCCGATATGAGTGGCTGGCTACTGATGGGGTTGCCAGGTTATGCAATGTCTGCAGGTTATGGATCGTTCTGGCTGGCGGGTGGTCTGCTGGTGGGGACATGGCTGAACTGGCTGATCGTTGCGCAGCGACTGAGGGTCTATTCCGCGCAGGCTGAAGATTCGCTGACGTTGCCAGCATTTTTCGAAAAGCGTTTTAATGACAGCAGCCGCAGTCTTCGTGTCGTATCGGCCTTCTTTGTATTGGTTTTTTTCCTGTTTTACACCAGCTCAGGCCTGGTTGCAGGTGGCAAGCTGTTTGAAACAGTATTCGGATTCGATTATACCCTGGCGGTATTGCTGGGCGCTGTTGCTGTTATCTCCTATACGCTGTTTGGCGGTTATCTGGCGGTTTGCTGGACCGATGTGGTGCAGGGCCTGCTGATGGTTGGCGCCCTGTTGCTGGTACCTCTGTTTGCCATTGGTGAGCTGGGGGGGATGAGCCAGACGCTGGCGGCCGTCAACGCCAAAAATCCTGAATTGTTGAATATGTTTACCGAGGCGGATGGCAGCTCTATCACGCTTATCGGTACGTTGTCGCTGCTGGGCTGGGGACTGGGTTATTTTGGTCAGCCTCACATTCTGGCGCGATTTAAGGGGATTTCCAGCAAAGACGCTGTTCCCTCCGCCCGTCGCATTGCGGTTATCTGGTCAGCTTTTTCCATGGCTGGGGCTTGCCTGATCGGGCTGGCAGCCATCGGTTATCTGCCTGATGGTCTGGGGGATAATGAGACCGTCTTTATGGTTATGGTTGATGCGCTGTTCCATCCGCTGATTGCCGGGATTCTGTTGGCGGCAATTCTGGCGGCCGTTATGAGTACTGCAGACTCTCAGCTGCTGGTGTCCTCCTCTGCACTGGCTGAGGACTTTTATAAAGCCCTGTTCAATCAGGAAGCTTCCCAGGAAAAACTGGTCATGGTTGGTCGTTTTGCGGTGATTGCGATAGCGGTTATTGCGACTTTCTTTGCGCTGGATAAAGATTCCAAGGTGCTGAGTCTGGTGTCTTACGCCTGGGCTGGTTTTGGGGCTGCTTTTGGCCCGGCCCTGATTATGTCGCTGTACTGGAAACGTATGAACACGGCAGGAGCGTTGGCGGGGATTATTGTCGGTGGTGTCACAGTTGTGGTATGGAAGCAGCTGACTGGCGGATGGTTTGATCTGTATGAGATTATTCCTGGCGTTGTATTCGCGTTCATCGCTATTGTTGTTGCAACTCTGGCGACAGCGGCTCCGGCCCGATCCGTGACTGAGCGTTTTGAAAGTGTCGTAGCGGAAATAAAAGACTAGACTTATTCTGAATAGCATAAAGCCCCATTAGGGGCTTTTTTTATGTCTATAAGATGTTTTTTAACGTGATTCTTTAGGGTTAATTGTCTAAATATTTTTTACTTAACGAGACTTAATTTTTGTTTTTGTTTAAAAAATATGACAATTACTTAAAAAATATAACTTTATAGTGAAAACGACTTTATGGGACTGTTTAGAATGGGGTACATGAATCGTTCTTGCAATGAAAATGGGTAAATACGCAAACAGCAGAACCAGAGCAGAGCTGTTTTCAAGCAGATTTTTAAAAGGTGAAACTATGACAAAAACAACTGACCAGTGCCGTACCGAAATACGTGAGCACTACCTTGCAAACGAGACTCAGGTTATCCGTGGTCTTATGGCAAATGCGCGTATGACAGCAGAAGATCGTAAGCAGATCTCTGCCAATGCTGCGCAACTGGTAACCACAGTTCGTAATGAAAGTTCGCCTTCGATGATGGAAAAATTTCTGGGTGAATACGGCCTCACCACCAAAGAGGGTGTGGCTCTGATGTGTCTGGCGGAAGCACTGCTGCGGGTGCCTGACTCAATGACAATCGATGCGTTGATTGAAGATAAAGTGGCATCGGGTAACTGGGGCGAGCACCTGGGTAAATCCAAATCTTCACTGGTGAACTCCTCAACCTGGGCGTTGTTGCTGACGGGTAAGCTGATTGCGCCTGCTGAAGATAAAGGAGTTACGCAGACGCTACGCGCCATGGTTAAGCGCCTGGGTGAGCCCGTTGTGCGTACTGCCGTGGGCCAGGCGATGAAAGAGCTGGGCCGCCAGTTTGTACTCGGCCGTACGATTGAGGAAGCGACCAAGAATGCCCGTAAGCTGGAAAAACAGGGTTATTCCTATTCTTACGATATGCTCGGTGAAGCCGCGCGTACCGATGCCGATGCACTGCGCTATCATCAGGCATACAGTGTTGCTATCGGGAAGCTGGCTCCGGCGTGCATCCACTCTGATATCCGCATGAATCCGGGGATCTCTGTTAAGCTTTCTGCGCTGCATGCCCGCTATGAGTTTGGTCAGAGAGAACGGGTGATGACTGAACTGGTTGAACGTACTAAAACCCTGGCCCTGCAGGCGAAAGAAGCTAACATGGGCTTCAATATCGATGCTGAAGAGCAGGACCGTCTGGATCTGTCGCTGGATATTATCGAAGCGGTTTTGTCCGATGAGGCTCTGGCTGGCTGGGATGGCTTTGGTATTGTGGTACAGGCTTTCGGCCCCCGTGCCTCTTTTGTGCTTGACTGGCTTTATGCCCTGGCGACCCGCCTGGATCGTAAAATTATGGTGCGTCTGGTGAAGGGGGCTTATTGGGATGCTGAGATTAAGCGCTCTCAGGAGTTGGGTCTGGATGGTTTTCCGGTGTTCACCCGGAAGGTCAACTCCGATGTCTCCTATCTGTGTTGCGCCGAAAAACTGTTGGCGATGACCGATCGCATTTATCCGCAATTTGCCACTCACAATGCTCACTCTGTATCCGGTATTCTGCATCTGGCCCGTGATCTGGATAACAAGCAGTTTGAGTTTCAGCGCCTGCACGGCATGGGTGAATCATTGCACGATACGGTGTTGAAGGGTGAAGGTACCCGTTGCCGTATCTATGCACCGGTAGGTGCTCACCGTGATCTGCTGGCTTATCTGGTACGCCGGCTGTTGGAAAACGGTGCAAACAGCTCGTTCGTCAACCAGATTGTCGATACCCGGATTAAACCTGAAGATATCGCCCGTGATCCGTTTTCTGTGGTTGAAGCGATGGGAGAGAATATCAGCAGTACTGCTATCTCCCGCCCGGTTGCTCTGTTTGGCGACAAGCGTAAGAATGCGAAGGGCTGGGATATTACCGATCCGGTAGCCATTGCCGAGCTTGAGGCGCAACAGGCTCAATTCAAAACCGCACAGTGGCATGCTGCCCCGGTGATTGCAGGTGCTTCACAGGGGGGCGAAAGCAGTGCAGATTATAACCCTGCATTGCCTGAAGACTGTGTCGGTCAGGTAGTGACTGCATCCCCTGAAGATATTGAAACGGCAATTGTCGCCGCTCAGAATGGCTATGCAAGCTGGTCACAGAAAAGTGCTTCAGAACGCGCTGATTGCCTGCGTAAAGTGGCTGATCTGTTTGAGCAGAATGCACCGGAACTGTTTACACTGGCAACCCGTGAAGCGGGTAAAACCCTGCGTGATGCCGTAGGCGAAGTGCGTGAAGCGGTGGATTTTGCCCGTTTCTATGCCAATGAAGCTGAGCGTAATGAGTCCGCCGGTGAAGCGCGTGGTGTGATTACCTGTATCTCTCCCTGGAACTTCCCGCTGGCTATCTTCTCCGGTCAGGTGCTGGCTGCTATCGCTGCCGGAAATGCCGTTCTGGCTAAGCCCGCTGATCAGACGCCTTTGATTGCAGCCCGGGCCGTTGAGCTGATGCATGAGGCCGGGATTCCTGCCGATGTGATCCAGTTGCTGCCGGGTAGTGGTGTTGCTGTCGGCGCCCCGCTGACCTCTGATAGCCGTATCGCGGGTGTCTGCTTTACCGGATCTACGGTAACGGCACAGCGGATCAACCGGGTGATGGCGGAAAATATGGCTCCTGACGCACCGCTGGTGGCTGAAACCGGTGGTATGAACGCCATGATCGTCGATTCCACTGCACTGCCTGAACAGGTCGTACGTGATGTTCTGGCGTCCTCTTTTCAGAGTGCCGGACAGCGCTGTTCCGCGCTGCGGGTTCTCTATCTGCAGAAAGATATTGCTGACAACCTGCTGGAGATGCTGTTCGGTGCGATGGATGAGTTGCGACTGGGTGATCCCGCACTGCTGAGCACTGATGTAGGCCCGGTCATCGATCAGGCTGCAAAAGCTAAGATAGAGGCTCATTGCGCCAAGTATGCGGCCAGGGGACGGGTCCTGAAATCTCTCTCAATCCCCGAGCAGGGGCTGTTTGTCGCACCAACCGTCATCAAACTCGACAGTATCTCTGAACTGGAGGAGGAGATCTTCGGACCGGTGCTGCATGTTGTTACCTTTGAGGCAGAGAATATCAATAAAGTGGTCGATGCGATTAACGCCACCGGGTACGGTCTGACCTTTGGTCTGCATACCCGGGTTGATAACCGTGTAGCGCAGATCTGCAACCGTATCAGGGTCGGTAACATCTATGTTAACCGTAACCAGATTGGGGCCATTGTGGGATCCCAGCCATTTGGTGGCGAAGGCTTGTCCGGCACCGGACCAAAAGCAGGTGGGCCTGAGTACGTGAAGCGCTTTATGCAGACTGAAACTGCTGCACCGGTACCGTCTAAGCTGATTCCGGCGGTTACCGCGGGGGCCCTGCAACCGGCCATCGATAGCCTGAACAATAGTAAGTGGGCTATGGATACCCGCCGGATTGAGAAGCTTAAAGAGTTGTTCAACGGGGCAGATATCCTGTTCTCTTCACTGGAGCATGAACCCCAGCCAATGCCCGGACCGACCGGGGAGCTTAATGTGCTTTCCACCCATGCCAGAGGCACTGTGCTCTGTCTCGGACCAGATCTGAAAAGTGCTATGCATCATGCGCTTCTGGCTCTGTCACAGGGTAATGCCGTTGTGGTTATCGCTCCCGGGGCTGAGGCCGAATGTCAGGCCGCTATCGCCGGTGGTTTACCGGTCCGTGCGATCAGTGGGTTAGTGGAGCCTCAGGCTTTGGCGACAGTATCCGGGTTCGCTGCGGTTGCCAGCTGTGCCGACACGGCTGTTCTGCAAGCTTACCGTGTAGCTCTGGCGTCCCGTGACGGGGTATTAATCCCCCTGATTACTGAGCGTAATGCATCTGAGCGTTTCACTCTCGAACGCCACCTCTGTATTGATACTACTGCTGCAGGGGGGAACGCCAGTCTGATCGCAGCATCTGAGTAACTCACGGCTGCTCAGGTGATCTCTCAGTGAAGTATCGCTGTTATATTTCAGTGATACTTCACCTCTGCAATCCTTTCTCCGCGGGATTGTTGATCTGTCGGAATAGTGTGTTTCTATCACCGGCTTTATGCCCCTCCCTGTGAGGGGCTTTTTTCGTTCAGACGCCACTCATTCCCGGTATAAACAGTTCACCATTTCGTGTAATACCGTGATTATTTCTACTTGCTCTTTCAGCAGGATATGAGCCAGCCGGTTGAGGGGCATATCGCAAATGCTTTGGCTTTACAGGATTACGTACATTTTCAATCTGAGAGTTTTCCAGATGAGCGTTTAGTGCTAATCTCGGGTACCCGCTGTTTAAACAGAGGGCTTTTACAACAAGGAGTTAGTTGTGGCGGTGATGAAAGGATCGACCAGTGATTTTCTGCATAATAATGTCAAGGTATTCCGTTCCCGGGTGTCAAAAACCGCCTGGCAGGGGATCTCTGTTGCCCTCCTGGCGCTGATTATCGCCAATGTTACCGTGGCGTATCTTGAGTTCGGTACTATCAGCATTGCCAGTATAGTTGCCGTTCAGAAGACTAACTTCGCACTCTGGATTCTCGATGGGATCCCCTTTGTATTCGCCTTCTGGGGACAGTATTCCAGTACCGTACTCGCTTATGAAGCCAGCGCTATGGTGATGGACCAGACTCAGGAGTTGCGGGATAAAGCCGATAGTTTTGAGAAGCAGGCCCGTCACAGTGTGACCCATGATCTGCTGACCGATCTGCCAAACAAAGAGCTGTTTTATGATCGGGTTGAACAGCTGATCGTTTCACCCCGCAGGCATACTGTTTTTTCTGTGCTTCTGGTGGAGGTTTCCAACTATAAAGAGATCAGCGATACCCTGGGCCGCAACAGCAGTGACAGCCTGATCAAGCAGATTGCTGTACGTCTTGAAAGTGCCTTTCCTGCACCGTTTACCATCGCCCGGCTGGAAAATAACACCTTCAGTCTGCTGGTGAATGAAAATCTGGATGAGAAAGCGGTACTGGAGCTGGCGGATAGTGTTCACCGGGTGCTGCACGATGTGTTCTATATCGAGCAGATCAAACTGGCGGCCCAGGTTAATGTAGGTATTGTGCATTTTCCCCACCATGGTACGGATGTTGATACGCTGGTTCAGCGAGCCGGGATTGCGCTCTATATGGCTCAGAACGCTAATAAGGGTAGTGCGGTATACGATTCTTCGTTTGATGCTCATAGTCCCAAACAGTTAACACTGATGAGTGAGCTTCACCATGCGATAGAGAACCGCGAACTGGAGCTTTTTTATCAGCCTAAAATCAGCGTGTTGGATAACCGGGTGCTGGGCGCTGAAGCTTTGGTGCGCTGGAATCATCCGAAGTATGGTTTACTTTATCCGGACCAGTTTATCCCGCTGATGGAACGCTCCAGGCTTATCCAGGGGTTGACCATGTGGGTGATCCAGGAAGGCTTTGCTCAGTGTGCCGAATGGCATCAGGCTGATCTGGAGGTTGCGCTGTCGATCAATCTTTCCGCTAAAGATCTCAATAATCCAGAATTGCCCGATCTTATCTCTGGTATTAAAGGGGCTGTTGGTATCAACCCGGCCTGGATAACGCTGGAGATTACCGAAAGCTCAATCATGACCGACCCTGATGCCGCAATGGCTATTATTCATCGTATCCATGATATGGGATTTCAGTTCTCTATCGATGACTACGGCACCGGTTACTCATCGCTCTCTTATCTGAAACGTTTGCCTCTGAAAGAGCTTAAAATCGACCGTTCATTTGTTGCCGATATTTTGCGTGATGAAAGTGATGCCCTCATCGTAAATGCCACCATCAATCTGGCGCATAACCTCGGTTTAGAGGTGACAGCAGAAGGGGTGGAGGATATGGAAACACTGGCTCTGCTGAAACAGGAGGGGTGCGATCTGGCACAGGGTTTCTGTCTGGGAAAACCGATGCCCCAGGCGGAGTTTGTTCAGTGGTGTCAGGAAAGAGTTTGACGCGTTGTTACCCACCTCTTAACCGACAATATCCAGTTCCCGTTGCTTAAACGTTACCCCTCGCTGTCGCGCAAGTTCTCTGCAGGCGTCGATATCGACTCCGTCCAACCCGTTGATTGCACTGGCGCTGACATCACTGATGTACTCGGGAGCGAGGGCAACAAACTCCAGCATTGCAGCATATGAACCCGGAAGTATGGGGTGGCAGTGATGGATGTAGACTGCTTCATTCTGGGCATTCAGGGAGACAGATAAAGCATCGATACACTGGCCCAGCTCTGGCAGAATGTTACGCTTATTAACCAGATTGCCAAGGCCATCAGTATTTAACCGGGTTTGTCCACCGTGCCGCTTAACCCAATGAGCGATCTCCAGTAGCGGCTTAAGACGCAACGTAGGTTCTCCATAACCACAGAACACGACACAATCATACTGTGTTGGATCCCCAATCAGATCGATGATCTGTTGTGCCTCAGGCCTGACTTCCAGCGCCAGATCGTAGCCTTTTACCTCAGTACTGCCATTATGCTTTGGGCAGAACTGGCAGGCCAGGGTGCAGCGGTCGGTCAGATTGATATAGAGATTATTTTCAATCTGATAGACCAGCGTTTCATCCGTTGGAATGCTCTGATGCTGTATCGGTTTATTAGGCTTTAGCTTTTCTGTTGCAACCTTTGCCGGTGAAGCGTGCTCAGACAGGTATTGCTCAGCGCTGTTTTTCAGAGAATGCATGAATCGATCCGAAAGAGTGTGAGCGACAGAGAATAGCATAACTGATTCCTGGGATGATGACTGGCGTCAAGGAGCTGCCATTCGGGGGGGAATTCATCAACTCTTCACTTTAATATCGGTCATTTTGTATATATGATTAAACATATATATGGTTTTGGGTATATGTACGATGCATCCTGTTGATCTGTTTAAGTGTCTTGCGGATGAAACCCGTCTGAAGTCGGTGTTGCTGATTAAACAGCAGAAGGAACTGTGCGTCTGTGAACTGATCGCCGCGTTAGAACTGAGTCAGCCGAAAGTATCCCGCCATCTGGCGCAACTGAAAAAAGCGGGCTTGCTCAGTGATCGGCGTCACGGTCAGTGGGTATTCTACCGGCTCAACCCGGACCTTCCCGGTTGGTGCCGCAATATTCTCTGGGAAACTATGGTGACAAACCCGGGCTATATTGCTGAAGAGAAACAGCGCTTAACTCAGATGGGCGACCGTCCGGACCGTAACAGAACATTCTGTTAAACAGAGGAGGCTCCATGTTCGAAATATTCACCCGCTTAGCCGACTGGCTTGTTTACCATCTTGCGGGTTTGTCAGCAGATACCAGGATGGGACAGGCGCTGCACTTCTTTGTTGAAGATACGGTGAAAATCTTTGTCCTGCTGGTGGTGATGATCTACCTGATCGCACTTCTGAGGGCGTCACTCAATGTTGAACGGGTGCGGGATTTTCTGGCTGGAAAACATCGTGGAGCAGGCTATCTGATGGGCGCTGGTTTTGGTGCGGTGACACCCTTTTGTTCCTGCTCCAGCATCCCGGTTTTTCTCGGGTTCACGTCAGCCGGGATACCGGTGGGTATTACCATGGCATTTCTGCTGACCTCGCCTCTGATCAACGAAGTTGCGGTACTGTTGCTATTGAGTCTGCTGGGATGGAAGTTTACCGCTGTATATATTCTGGTGGGAATGGCTGTTGGAATCGCCGGGGGCTTTTTCCTCGACGCCATTAAGGCTGAACGCTGGTTGCAGTCGTTTGCTGCAAAAGCGCTGGAGCGAGGCAAACAGAGCGGACCGGTCAGTTCTGCTTCAGCATCGACTCTGTCGATGGCTGAACGGCATCAGTTTGCCCGTGATGAAACACTGGAGATCTTTGGCCGGGTGTGGAAGTGGGTGATTATCGGTGTGGGTCTGGGTGCGGCGTTGCATGGCTTTGTACCGGATGGCTGGATAGAAGCTAATCTGGGGGATGGGCAGTGGTGGACTGTGCCTGCGGCAGTAGCGCTAGGTATCCCGCTTTACTCGAATGCGACCGGTGTTATCCCGGTGATGGAGAGTCTGATTACCAATGGCCTGCCGATCGGCACAACCCTGGCATTTTGTATGAGTACAGTGGCGGCCAGTTTTCCTGAATTTATCCTGCTGAAACAGGTGATGCAGTGGCGTTTACTGGCGATTCTGTTTGCCATGCTGCTGTTTGCTTTCACCCTGATTGGCTGGATCTTTAATTTTCTTTTCCCGGTGTTGTGATTGTTGGGAAAGGAGATAAAACCAAGGAGCGCGTGATGAAAAATATCAAAGTATTGGGTAGTGGTTGTACTAAATGCACAAAAACAGCCGAGCTGATTGAGAAGCTGGCAACCGAACTGGGTGTCGAGGCGATGGTGCAGAAAGAGACCGATGTTCAGGTGATTATGGCGTACGGTGTTATGCGGACACCGGCAGTTGTGATCGACGAAGAGCTGGTACACAGCGGTAGTATTCCAACGCAGGCTGATGTTACCGGCTGGTTGCAGCCGTAATCAGACAGATTCAGAACACTATAACTGACCATAACAACCGTCATACAAGGTCGTTGCAAAGGGGGCAGAGCGGGTGACAATTAAAGTGGGTATTAACGGCTTTGGCCGGATGGGACGATTAGCACTGCGGGCCGCCTGGGAGTGGCCGGAGTTGGAGTTTGTGCAGATCAATGATCCGGCGGGAGATGCGGCAACGCTGGCACATCTGCTGATGTTCGATTCCGTACATGGGATCTGGAAGCATACAGCGATAGCGAACGCTGATAACAGTGAGATGCTTATTCAGGGTAAGCGGTTGCACTGTACCCGGAACAGGGCGATAGAAGATACCGACTGGTCTGGCTGCGATATTGTGATTGAGGCCTCCGGCGTGATGAAGAGCAAAGCGAAGTTACAGCCCTATCTTGATCAGGGGGTTAAGCGGGTCGTGGTGACTGCGCCGGTGAAAGAGGAGGGCGTACTTAATATCGTCATGGGGGTTAACCATCACCTTTATGATAAAGCGCTCTATCCAATTGTCACCGCCGCCTCCTGTACTACCAACTGTCTGGCACCGGCTGTAAAAGTGATCCATGAGAATCTGGGTATTAAGCATGGCTCCATGACGACGATTCACGATATCACCAATACCCAGACGATTCTGGATGCCCCCCATAAAGATCTGCGCCGGGCACGGGCCTGCGGTAGCAGTCTGATACCCACAACCACCGGGTCAGCCACCGCGATCACCCATATCTTTCCGGAGCTGAAGGGAAAACTGAATGGCCATGCGGTACGGGTACCGCTGGCAAACGCGTCGATTACCGATTGTGTCTTTGAGCTACAACGGGGCACGACCGAAGCTGAGGTCAATCAGTTGCTGAAACAGGCTTCAGAGGGCGAGCTAAAGGGGATACTGGGCTATGAGGAGCGGCCACTGGTCTCCGTGGATTATAAGACGGATCCCCGCTCTTGCATTGTTGATGCGCTGTCAACAATGGTGGTCAATGGTACTCAGCTAAAACTCTACCTCTGGTACGACAATGAATGGGGCTATGCCAACCGTACGGTCGAGTTGGTGCGGCTGGTGGCAGAACAGGAGTAGGTGGTGTCCTCTGTTTTATCCCGGTTGACGCCACAACTGCGTCAGTACCTCATCGTGACCGGTAATTACTGGGCGTTTACCCTCACGGATGGTGCGTTGCGGATGCTGGTGGTGCTGCATTTTCATCAGCTCGGCTACAGCCCGTTGGATATAGCACTGCTGTTTCTGTTCTATGAGTTTTTTGGCGTTGTCACCAATCTGTTGGGTGGCTGGCTGGGGGCGCGTATCGGCCTTAACAGGACGATGAATATCGGTCTGGGGATGCAGGTGGTGGCGCTGGGGATGCTGTTAGTTCCCGCTGCGATGCTCACCGTACCCTGGGTAATGCTGGCGCAGGCGTTGTCCGGTATCGCTAAAGACCTGAACAAGATGAGCGCAAAAAGCTCAGTTAAGCAGCTGGTGCCAGCCAATGCGCAAGGCACGCTGTATCAGTGGGTAGCGGTACTCACCGGCTCAAAGAACGCCCTGAAAGGCGCTGGTTTTTTTCTGGGAGGCGTTTTGCTAACGCTGCTGGGATTTCAGGGCGCGGTACTGGCAATGACGGTTGTTCTGGCGCTGGTGTGGTTGCTGAGCCTGGTGTCGTTGAAACAGGAACTGGGTCGGGCGAAAACCTCGCCTAAGTTCAGTCAGGTCTTTTCTAAAAGCCGCGCCGTTAACACCCTTTCGGCCGCCCGCATGTTTCTGTTTGGTGCGCGGGATGTCTGGTTTGTGGTGGCGCTGCCGGTTTATCTGGCCAGTACTATGGGCTGGGATCACTGGTCCGTTGGCGGCTTTCTGGCGTTGTGGGTGATCGGGTATGGCATTATTCAGTCAGTTGCACCCTATTTCACTGGTAAACGCTCCGGCCATATTCCCGGAGGACGGGCGGTTTTTTTCTGGGCTTTGGGCCTGTTGCTATTACCTGTTTTGATCGCAGTGTCACTGAGCAGTCACTTTTATCCTCAAACCGTTCTGTTGGCTGGCCTGATGATCTTTGGCGGAGTGTTTGCCATCAACTCTTCGTTGCACAGCTATCTGATCGTCAGCTATGCTCGGGAGGATGGCGCTTCAATGGATGTCGGCTTTTACTACATGGCCAATGCGATGGGGCGGTTGCTTGGTACGGTACTGTCCGGCTACCTGTTTCAGATCGCCGGATTAACCGCCTGTCTCTGGGTGTCGGCACTGTTTCTGGCGATAGCTGCGGGGATATCTCTGTATCTGCCATCGCGTTGAAGTTGATGCTATGGCAGGGATTTTTGTATTTTTCGCGGCTTAGAAAGCGTTTTTGTATAGGCTTTGATCTTATTTAGATGCCAAAGGGTTTTACCCAGTAGAATGGCTTCCTTAGCGATATGTTTAACCAGATCAGTTTTTGAGATGCTGTAGGGCGTTCTGATCAGTTCCTGATAGCGCCAGCTGATTTTGACATACCCTGGTGCATACCTGTTGAACTGTTTAAGCATCGTTCTCACGAGTTTAAATCGATGATTTTTAAGGTAGTCATTGATTATATAACGCTCAACCTCTCGTTTAAGTGTTGCTGAGGTAGCCGTGGTTTCTTTTTTAGTAAACAACCAGTTCAGATTAATGTTTTCGGCATCGCAGGCAACAACTTTATGGAACCACACGGGGGGGATGTAGAGAATATCACCCTCATTGATAACGAACCGGGTGAACACCTTGCCGTTAAGCATTTTGTCGTCATCGCCTTTGATAATGGCAAAGCTGGTATATGGATAGCAATCAAGTGGGGTATGCGGAGATACAAGGACCCACTCTTTTTTCCCTTTTACCTGCACATTAAATACATTAACCAGGCTACCATCATAATGCCAGCTAGAGACATGTCCCTTCTTATTAATCCATAATCGCAGATGCTGAGTTCGGGGGAATACCAGTGGAGAGTCCAGACTCTGATTGACAAAATCAGGCGTGGTGTAGTCTTCTGTCAGTGAATCCCGGTTCATCCAGTACCAGAGTGATGCGGTGGATGCAGAGGGTTCCTGGGATAGTTTCTCATGCAGATAATGTTCATTCCAACACTCACGGGCGTGCCACTCTTTCCCAACGCCCTCAATGATTACCGGTATCTCAGGGGTCAGGTATCTCTCAGAGAGCTCTTCAAAAGAGATATCTGACGATTCACGCGCAATTTCAAAGAAACCACTATTCTGCGTTGGCAGAGTCTGCATAAGCTGGCCTGGTTATTACTGGAAATATGAAGGTTAATATGCCCTATAGAGGGAGTTTAATCCATCTTACAGCCGTTAAAAGTTGCACTGGTAGTACGGTTTTCTTTTTACACTGTTCAGACTCTCTTCCTGTTACCCCCTTTGAAGTACCTCTTCATGACAATTGAGGGTTCTGTCTGCCTCTCATAATATTCTTATCAGGAATTTTAGTTGCACATCATGATGCTAACCGGACCTTATCAGGAGGGCTCAGATGCAGACAGAACAATTGAATGGGGTTGTCAGCAAACCCGCATATTCGCCGGTAGAGCTAAACCCGAAGTCCAGCTTTCATCTCTTTATCGCTGAACAGGCTGTAACCGGAGAGATGCAGTCGCTTTTTGATGGCTGTGGTGTTGATAAAGAGAGCGCTGTGTACAGCGATGCCAGTGATTCCCGGCTGCTTGAATCACTGGCTGCTATGCCATTAACAGGCACTCTCTACCTGGCTGGCAGTGAGCCTTTTATCTGGCGGGTGGCCAGCCATGCGCGGCAGGCAGGTTTGCGTCCTGATCAGATCAGAATGATGGTACCGGTCAGTCGCGAACGACATCTGTTTTGCTGTCACTGTTACCAGATCACGGAGGGAGTGACCTATTCACCTTTCATCTGCAGCGGGTGTGGCCTGAGTCTCGAAGTCACCGATCATTTTGCCCGTCTACACAGCGCCTATTTTGGCTATCAGGCCAATGCAGAAGATAGCAGCGATATGCCAGAGAAAAGGGAGGTGGGCTAATGAGTGTTATCGATCAAATCCCGGTCAGGGTGACCGCCGTTAAGCAGGTCGCACCGATGATCAAAGAGTTTACGCTCGAAGCAATCGATGCTGAGCTGGTGCCTTTTTCGCCTGGTGCGCATGTAGTTGTGACGATGGGAGGCGCTGAGAACGAGCCAGCCTATCGCAATGCCTATTCACTGATGAGTAACCCTCAGGATAAGAGTCAGTATCGCATAGCGGTTCGTCTTCAGGAGGATTCCCGTGGTGGTTCACTCTACATGCATCAACAGATAGCGGTGGGAGATCAGTTGATGATCTCACCCCCGGCAAATCTTTTCGCGCCAGATTGGATGGCGAAAAAGCATGTGTTGTTTGCCGGAGGGGTAGGCATCACTCCCTTCCTGTCCTATTTGCCGGAACTGCAGCAGCGTGAGACCGAGTTTGAACTGCACTATATGTTTCGTAGTAAACAGACAGGAGCCTACAGCGCTGAACTGGCGGAAACCTTAGATAACCATTGTAGCAACTATGATGCTGATCAGGGGAGCCGCTGCGATATCGCCGCGGTGTTGTCAGAGCAGCCTCTGGGTACACATTTTTACATCTGCGGTCCGCAATCTTTGATTGATTCTGTTAGGGCCATTGCGGACGAAATGGGCATTCCTGCCAGTGCGGTTCACTGGGAAGAGTTCGCTGGCGCGAAACCGGGCCAGCCCTTTGTGGTGGAGCTGAGTCGCAGTGGGGTAGAACTGGCCGTTTCTTCTGATAGCAGTTTGTTGGAGACCCTTGAAGGGGCTGATATTGCGATCCCTAACCTTTGTCGGGCTGGGGTTTGCGGCCAGTGTGTCTGCAAGGTGGCCGAGGGTGAAGTGGAACATCGGGATAGCTATCTGAGTGAGCCTGAGAAACAGTCGGGCCAGGTGATGATGCCCTGTGTTTCCCGGGCGGCAGGCGAACGACTGGTTTTAGATATTTAGGAGAGCAGAGCAATGCGTGTAGCACCGAAAGAGATTCAGAGTTTTCGTGATGATTTTACCTACAGTAACAGTGCTGAAGCGATTGAGCGTTTCCCCTTTCCTTTCGCTGAAGATGAATATCGTTATTCGGTGAATATGGAGCCTCACCTGCCAAAAGGGGGCGAGGGTTCGGCCTATGAGCATTTTCTCGATATTGATGAGCATTATCTGTCGGAAATGGCTGAGCGTGAGTTGGTCTTAAAAGAGATGCCGCATCGCTGTCTGGCGATGCCCCATATGGATCTGGCCTGCTGGGATATGGTTGAACGGATCATGGTGTCTCTGTCAGAGGATTATCCGGACTATTTCAGCCTGATCCGCGACGGCGATCACTGGAGCTGGGAAAATAAACTACTGAATATTAAGGATCAGTTTACCTTTGGGGATAGCAGTTCGTTGCCGATGCCGCCGCTGGATTATATCGGTCGGCAGATGCAGGGGGATTTTGCTTTGCTGGATCAGCGCGAAGGTGATCTGTTCCTTGATGCGGGTATTATCACCTGTCCCGCGGACTGGTCACTGGCGTTTGATGCCGGGATGAGTTTTAAAGAGTGGCATGGTCCGGTACCGATGGCCCACGGAGAAGGGATCTTCGAACGGGCGCTGAAATACCTGATTGCGATCCCTGTGGGCAAACCGGTACGTCGTCTTAACTGGACCCTGACGGTGAATGCCCGAATGGACACCTCACCAGAGAAATATCACGAATGGGGCCATGAACGAACCTCTGTAACGCCTGAAAATGTGGGTGAAAAAGTCTATCTGCGGGTTGAGTTACAAGTGTTAGACCGGATGCCTCGCAGTAATGCGATGATGTTTAGCATCCGTACTTATCTGCTCAGTCTTGAAGATCTGGTGACCAATAAAGAGTGGGCAGTGCGGATGCACCGGGCGATGAAAACCCTGCCGGAGCCGTTGATCAACTACAAAGGATTAACCCGCTTTCACGGGACTGTCGTGGATTATCTGGCGCAGTTTGATCCAGTAAACTGAGGTTTTTACGGGGCAAACGTTTTGCAGCCCTGTTTTTCTATATGGTTAATCAGTAGTCAGGGTGAAAAATATGGGTTGGGTCTATCTCTGTATAGCCGGGATATTGGAGTGCCTCTGGGCGGTTGGGCTGAAATACAGCGATGGTTTTACCCGTTTATGGCCCTCGGTAATCAGTATCTCTTTGATCATTATCAGTCTTGGACTGTTGTCTCTGGCGATGCGCACTATTCCTGTAGGTACTGCTTATGCGGTATGGAGCGGCATTGGAGCGGCTATGCTGGCAGTCTACGGGATAATGTTTCTCGATGAATCCGGTAGTCTGATCCGAATCAGTTGCATCTTCATGATCATTGCTGGTGGTGCGGGACTCAAAGTGTTTGCCTGAGGAAGATTAATGGTTCGGGTGTTGATACTGCAACATGCAGAAGGTGAGTGGATCGGTTCAATGAATGACTGGTTTAGCGAACCATCCAGAGTGAGCGGTTTTACGTTGACGACTATTCGCCTTGATCATGGGGAGGCACTCCCCGGGCGAAACTCATTTGACTGGTTGCTGATTATGGGCGGGCCGATGAGTGTTAATGATGAATCTGACTATCCCTGGTTGTGTGAAGAGAAACAACTGATTCGTCAGTCTATTGCAGACAATAAAACTATAATCGGGATCTGCCTTGGAGGCCAGTTGATTGCGTCAGCCGCCGGCGCTGAGGTATATCGAAACAGTGCTGTGGAGATCGGCTGGTTTCCGGTTATCAGAACCGATACTGATGTGACCTGGCTGCCTGAAACCGCCAGCTTGTTAAGCTGGCATGGAGATTGTTTCAGACTACCGGCTGGAGCCCGGCCTTTTGCCGCCAGTCGCATTACGCCCTGCCAGGGATTCAGTCTGGGGCCGCGTGTATGGGCATTGCAGTTTCATCTGGAAGCCCAGCCCGGAACCGTGGAGGCTTTTCTGGCGCTAGAACCCCATGGCTTGCCTGAAGGGAAATATGTCCAGCCGCAACAGCAACTGCTCAGTGAGGCTTTTCTCTCACGGAGCCAGACGATAATGCATGGGCTGCTGGATTCGCTGGTTTAGTCTGATCTTCCTGTTATGCTTAAGAGCATCAACTGATAGTTATCTTCAGATTAATGTCTAATCTTCCTGACAGGAGGCGTGATGAATATATCATTAGCAACCCCGGATGATATTCCCGAGCTGTGTCGCTTGCTGGGCTATCTGTTTGCGCAGGAGTCGGAATTTAAACCCGATATCCAGCTACAACGGCAGGGATTGAAAGCGATAATAGAGTCGCCTGATAGCGGCACCATTCTGGTGAGCCGGGAGGCCGGTAGGCTGGTGGGTATGGTGAGTCTGTTATACAGCATCTCCACTGCGCTGGGTGGCCGGGTCTGTTTATTGGAAGATATGGTGGTTGAACCGGAAAAACGCGGATCAGGCATCGGCACCGCACTGTTAAACCACGCGATCGGTTATGCCCGGGAGCAGGGGGTGAAACGTATTACTCTGCTAACCGATCAGGATAATACAGCGGCAAAAAGGTTTTACAACCAACAGGGTTTTTTCCTTTCATCAATGGTAGCGATGCGCACTTTTCTCTCCTGAGGCGCCCGGGCCATCTTGCAGTCTTGATCAGCCCAGGGCGACAGATATCATCTGTTCAGAATGGGAACTCTTTTTATCCTTTTGACTACTTATATTGTCTGTTAATGAGCTAAAACAGATATAATTGTCGTGTTGTGGAGTTTTAACCTGACTCCGGTCAGGTTTGCGATGATGGAGGTCATGTGATGAATAACGTACTCTCTCAGCAGTTGCCTGGTAAGGCGTTTAAGCTGTGATCAAATCCTCAGCAGAGCTTCCTGATACTCTCATTGGTGGGCTTCGATTTCTGCTTTTTCCTAATCGTGACTTTCTGCAGAAAAAGTATGAAGATCACCGGCGATTTACCATCATTGTCTCGGCTTTTCTGTCCGTTCTCTGGGCAGCTCTGTGGGGATGGGATTGGGTGACCGATCCGGTGGGTGCCGATAATACGAGGGTTCTGCGGCTGCTTTTTCTGGCGGCTTTAGCCTATTCACTGACACTGTATTTTATCCGTAAGAGCTCTGCCTGGCTGGCAATTATCACGGTTGTGGGAATGCTGGCGGCGGAGGCAAACTTTATTCTGATCCTGAACCATCTTGATAACGGAATTGTGTATGGTCTCGGTGGTTTCATGTATTGCATGTTTATCGCGGTGCTGGTGTTTCAATGCTTCTCTCTGATAACCAATATTATTTATACCCTGTCAGCCACGCTGCTTCCCCATCTTGCGGGTGAGCTGGCGATCGCCGATAACTTTCAGCATTTTCAATATGCGGCTCTGATCTGGCCTGCGGCATTGCTGGCGATAGTGGCTCAGATAGTCCAGTCCCATCACTATCTGTTGCGCTACCAGCTTGAGCGACAGTTGGAAGCGTTATCGACGACGGATACGTTGACCGGGGCGAGAAATCGTCGTTACTTTATCCCATTGTTAGCGAGGGAGGTTCGCAGAGCCAAACGCACAGGGCAAAAGCTGTCTCTGTTAATGCTGGACATCGATATGTTTAAGCGGGTGAATGACACCTATGGGCATCTGACGGGTGACCGGGTGATTCACAATGTGTCTGTTGTTAGTCATCAGTTTGCCCGTGACATTGATGTTGTTGCCCGCCTGGGAGGGGAAGAGTTTGCTATTCTGCTCACCGCCTGTGATCAGAACCAGGCGGTTCAGGTAGCCGAGCGGATCCGTTCAGAAATAAAGGGTATAACGATGCATAGTGAGGATGACATCTCTTTCAATTACACCGTCAGCATCGGTGTAGCTGAGCTGGATGAGTCGGATCAGAACGAGCGCTGTTTTCTCGGACGCGCCGACAGCGCCCTTTATAAAGCGAAAGAGAGTGGCCGCAATCGGGTTGTGTTAGCAGAAGATGAGAAGGACTTATTCAATTCCCGTAACCGGGCCTTAACCTCTGAAAATTCAGACTGTTCTGAGTCATAGTAAAGTACAAAATAGTCACGCTAGTGTTTATTTTCTACTCCTCAGCCGTTAGTCTGCAATAATCGCAACTGAAACACCGTTTTGCTGCCAGGGTTTATACAAAGTCAGTAAAACAACAGGATAACAAAGGGATAGGTTAAAAACGCTGGCAGGAGATCTGGCCAGGTTAAGAGTGCATAACCGCATTCTCGTTTTTCTGCCAGGAGATGGCGATATACTGCTCAGTACTTCCTCTCTCAATCTTACCGTTACCCTGCCTGTTATACAGTGGGGCTGGCGTGCATCTGCGTTAGCTAACTGCCAAAATTAATCTGTTGAGCACAATGTGAGGTAATGCTTAGGATGAAATGCCCGATCTGTAAGAAAGGTAATCTGGTCCCCAGTTTTCTGGAAGGTTTATTTCGCGCACATACCTGCGATAACTGCGGTGGCAACTGGCTATTGATAGAGGATTATGTCGCCTGGAAGGAACGTCATCCGGAACACGCTTTTGTTCAGGAAGATGCGTTCGAAGCTGACGATAGCAAACAGGCATTAATCTGCCCAATGACCGGCACCCTGATGCATAAATACAAAATTTCCAATAGCAGTGATCACCGGTTGGACTACAGTCCCAGTGTCGGCGGTGTCTTGCTGGACAAAGGCGAGTGGCAGTATCTGAAGGAGCAGAAATTAGCGGGCTCATTAAATAAGATTTTTACCGCTGAGTGGCAGCGGGCACTGCGTGATCAGAATGCTGAAATGACATTCGCAGATATCTACAGGGAGCGGTTTGGTGACGAGTCATATGAAAAGATTAAAGAGATAAGGTCGTGGCTGAATGATCACCCGCGCAAGGCTGATCTGAGGGCTTATCTGCTGGCAGAAGACCCATACTCGGTTAACAAATAGGTTTCATATTGTCGATATCTCTGCCTGCGTAGTACAAATGTTTTGCCGCGATGTTATCAGAGCAAATCATCCTGCTTTATCGGTATAAACTAAGCAGCTTTTATTCCGCTGCTTAGTTTATGAGCGCTCTGGTTGAAAGTTCTATTTCAACTTAATCGCAAAGTGCTTAAACACCGGTTCAATGATCTCCCAGGTGCCGGTAAAGCCAGCGTCGACCATAAACGCATCACCGGGCATCAGAGTCTGTGGTTCCTGCCCATCCTCGGTGATAATCACTTTGCCTTCGATCAGGTGGATAAACTCCCAGCTGGCGTAAGTGGCGCGGTAGGTGCCCGGCGTGGCAGCCCAGCAGCCGGTGATCATCGACTCGTCGGGGCTGGTGTATTCGATCCAGGTGGTCATGGTGGGGTTACCGTCGACCTTCTCCCAACCTTCCAGATCATCAGTTATGGGGGTGACGCTTTTATTGATAATTTTTGTGACCCGATTCATAGTGTGTTTCCTGATGGTTTCTTTAATGAAACGAAAGGCCGGTCAGTGACCGGCCCGGATAGTGGTTAACCTGCCTGCTTAACTTCGCTCTTATCAGACAGATAGGCTTCCAGTGAATCATCCAGCGCATCGATCCAGGGCGTGTGGTGCGGTGGGGACATCGTGCCGGTCATCAGTGAGCGGAAAGAGTAGTCACGGAAGGTCATAATGTCTTCCTTCTTGTGATGTTTCCATTCGAGGAAGGTCTGGCGCACGCCTTCGATATCGAAGGTGGGATAATCGGTCGCTTCAATCAGTTCGAGGATATAGTCACCCTGGAAGGTAAACATCTCTTCGGCGGTTTTCAGGGGCAGTTCCCGTTCACGCCACTCCATGCTGTTGGCGGTCATCTCCTCTTTGGTCGCTGGCAGTTCGATTCGACCGAGAATGACATCGCGTACATACCAGGCCTGGGCATCAAACATATTGAAGGTGTACCACTGGTCCTGCATACCGAGATAGAACATCTGGGTATTGTGTTCCCAGACGACCCCTTTATAGAGGTCCATCGCCCAGAGGCGGTTGTCGGTTTTCAGGCGCAGGGATTCATCGATGAAGGGGAAGTGATGCAGATAGCCGGTGCAGAGGATGATGGCATCAATCTTACGGCTGCTGCCATCGGCAAAGTAGGCGGTATCGGTATCTACCCGTTGCAGCAGCGGTTTCTCCTCCCAGTTCTCCGGCCACTTGTAGTTCATCGGTGCGGTGCGGTAACAGCTGATCAGGCTGCGGGCGCCATATTTGTAACACTGAGAACCGATATCCTCGGCGGAATAACTACTGCCGACCAGCAGAATATCCTTGTCTTTAAATTCCAGTGCGTCACGGAAATCATGGGCATGCAGAATGCGGCCGCCAAAGGTGCTGAAACCCTCAAATTCCGGTACCCGTGGAGTAGAAAAGTGGCCCGAGGCGCAGACTACATAGTCGAACTCTTCAGAGTAAACGGTATCGGTGGTGTGATCGTGCACGGTTACGGTGAAAAGCTTGCTGGTGTCATCGAAGGTGATATTGCGGACCGGCGTGTTAAAACGGATATAGTCACGCACTCCGGCTTTCTCTACCCGGCCTTTAATGTAATCCCAGAGCACTTCACGGGGCGGGTATGAGGCGATCGGTTTACCGAAATGTTCATCAAAACTGTAATCAGCGAACTCCAGACACTCTTTCGGGCCGTTGGACCAGAGGTAGCGATACATACTGCCGTGTACTGGCTCGCCATGCTCATCCAGACCGGTGCGCCAGGTGTAGTTCCATAAGCCGCCCCAGTCGCTCTGTTTTTCAAAACAGACCATATCTGGTATCTCTGCGCCTTTCTCCTGAGCTGACTGAAAGGCCCGAAGTTGAGCCAGACCACTGGGGCCGGCACCGATTATCGCTACTCGCTTTGTCATCTGTAATCTCCTGATAATTACGTTCTTTTCATCAGGTTATTAAGATATCGGACGGTGATAAATTCCTCAGAGTGGATAAGTCAAAAGGGGTAACCCGGGTTACTCTGAAGGGGGGCTGATATTGAGAATGATCCCTTCAACACCCAGAACGGCACCGGTGGAGGAGTAGATACCCTGGCCTTTCTCATACACCTGACGGTACTGACCGTCGGCATGGAGTATCTGGTAGTACAACTCAAAACAACGGTGCTGCTGCAGGGCCTGTTGTACCGTTTCCCAGACTCTGCCCGCATCATTGGGGTGGATCAGTCCTCCGATGGAGAGCTGGGTCTGATTGAGCAACTGATCACGGTTGTAACCGGTTAGTTCCTGGCACCCTTCACTGACATACTCCATGGTCCAGCGGGTATCATTACGCCCCCGATAGAGCATTCCCGGTATCCGGTTAACTAATCCAGACAGGCTGCGATGGCTGGCTTTGCTGATCTCATCCTCCCGAACCTGGGGGGTGATATCGCAAAGGGTGGCCGTCAGGGGAAAGGGATCACCGCTGCGCAACGGTTGCAGGCGAATTTCACACCAGCGTACCTCGCTATCCTTGCGGATCAGGCGGAACCAGAGAAACTGGCTATCGCCCTCCCGGCTAACTTTCCGGGTGATATCGATCCAGTTTTGTAGCTCTTCCGGATGGATATAGTCACTGAAGCAGGTATTGGTGGCCTCTTTACTGGTGTACCCCGTCAGGTTTTTCCAACAGGCATTAACATAGCTGATTTGCAAATCGCTGTTAAACACCAAAACGGCATCTCCCAGGCTGTTGAGTACTTCGCTCAGCGCTGGCAGATCTGCACTGGGTGTACGGCGGAATAGCCTGAGCACCGTCATAGACCGCCCCCTGTCTCTGATGCGTGAGGCTGATTTGCATGAGCCCAGGCGGCCAGCTCCAGGCGGGAGCTGACGTTCAGTTTGCGCAACAGGTTTTTAACATAGACCTTAACCGTGCCATCACTGATACCCAGTTCCCGGGCGATCAGTTTATTGCTCATCCCCCGGGTAATTAGCTCCAGCGTTTGTTGTTCCCGTTCAGTCAGATCGAAGTGATTGTTCTCTGTAATTTCCCGGGGCTGTTGATCCCCCTTACTCAGATGGTGTGCCAGCATGGTGACACCGGTATGATCCATGGCGATATTGCCCTGCATCACACCTTTCAGACCACTGATGATCAGTTCTGGTGCAGAGTCTTTCAGCAGATAGCCATGTGCACCCGCCGAGATCGCTTCAAACAGTTCGCTGCTGTCATCCGATGCGGTGAGAAACACGATCTTCTGTTCAGCCCCCAGCTGTTTAAGTTGCTGCAATAGTTGCAGCCCGGAAAGCTCCGGCATATGCATATCCAGTAGCAGTAGGTCGGCGGAGAGGCCGGGGAGGGCTTCAAGTAGCTGTTGCCCACCATCGAAATCCGCCAGTACTCTGAACTCGCCACTGTCGTTCAGCAGCTCAACCACCCCCCGTCTGAAGAGGGGATGGTCATCAACAATAATGACATTGGTCAGGCTAACTTCATTCATAAGATCATCACACTTAGTTGGATTCATCGGGGTGTGTCCGCAATCACCAGATCTATACGGGTGCCGCCCTGAGGGCGAGGCAGAATAAACAGGCTGGCGTGGATCCGCTGTGCCCGCTCCTGCATGATTTTCATGCCAAAGCTGTCCTGGCGGGCCTGTTCGGCACAGATTCCCTTGCCGTTATCCTCAATACGGATCCGTATTGAGCTATCACTCAGGGGTAATAGCTGTACCCGGGCATGCGAGGCATGGGCATGGCGGACGATGTTGTTAAGGGCTTCACGAATAATAAAGATCGCCTGGGAGTCATCTTCGGTGATCAGCTGGGCACCCACCCGGTTATCCAGTTCAAAAACAATAGCGCTGCGCTGTTCGAATTCGCTGATGGCCTGGCTGATCGCCTCAACCAGCTGTCCCTGTTCGATAGAAAGCCTTGAGCAGGCGATCAGTTCCCGGGTCTGGCGATAGGCACACTGGGCCTGATGGCACAGGTCTTCACTGATTGCCGCCAGCTCCGGTTCGGATCTGCGCTTACACTGATCCGCCAGTCGCGATGCCTTAATCCGCATATAGCCGAGAATCTGCGCCATGGAGTCATGCAGTTCGGCAGCATGGGCGGCTTTCTCTGATGAGATCGCGGCATTGATGCGGGACTGCTGCCGGTACCAGCTACTCAGCCCGCCGCTGAGTGCCTCGGCAACCGGGCCCGATACCCGGTTGATCTGCTCGCTATCCGGCAGGCTGTCTTTAAAGCAGAGTACCATCCAGCCCGCCGGACTCTGTTCATCAAAGCGTAACTGCAGAGCATGAACAGACAGAGCTGTGCCCGGTAGTTTATAGCGCAACTCATTGGCGTCACTGATGCAATGTTCCGTCAGTTGATAGCGCAACTGACCGGCCAGGCCGATTGGCGGGGCGATTGATGCGGCGTGCAGTAGCTGATCCCGCTGCGGGGTCGGCATACCGATCAGATAGACCTGCGCCTGAAGATAGAAACCGATATAGCTTTGCAGTCGGTTTAGTGCCTGTTCCAGGCTGAGCCGGATATCTTCGCTGCAAGCCAGATCGACCACCAGTTGTGTCAGGGCTGGGGCGCAGACAATCTCTTTCTGTGGTGCGGGCTGATCGCGAAACAGCCGGGGAAAATTGTGCAGCCATAGTGGCAATGAAACCGCCATTCGAACCTCCTTACTGCTGGTTTCCCGCTCAGGGAAAGGTTTTCTTCCAGAGTTAACATTGCAGTTTTTGTGCCATAGATGAGGGGCTACTCCCTATGGATTACCCCTTCCTGAGAATTGTGTCTCAAATCACCATGAGTAAATATTTTTAACCAATGGGAAATTAATTTCTGCTGTCAAAGCGAAGATCTGTGTGCACCAAGTTAGTTCTGAAGAGATCGATAGTGCACTCACATAGCGCCGTAGACGAAAGACAATCGGGTCAAAAGGTAATTGAGGCTTTTCTATGACGATTCAGCAACACCCTGCCGAGGATAGAGTGAAGGATGAGTGGATACCGCGGTTGTATCGGCTGGAGGGGCAGGAGGCTCTGCGCCTTGATCTGCAGCAGGGCGACAAAATCTGTATTACCTCAGCCGATATGCAGCAGGGGTGCGAGTTGCTGTTTATCGATCCCGAAGGCGGTGTGATTGAAGCATCGTCACCTTCATACGCGTGCAGTAAGGCGGTGAATACCCTGGCGCAACTGGATCAGCCAGGAGGCTCAGGATTGCGCTTAAAGGCGTTGTTGCAGGCCTGGGAGGTCAGTGAAAAAACACTGCAGCGGGCCTGCTGTTTTACGGCACAGACACTGCCAGAGTTTGAAGTTACTGCTGCGGTCACCCTGGTGGTGCTCTGTTGTGGCCGCGATATGCAGGTGGTTGAGCAATCCCCGGTTACCGCGTTACAGATAGCCCATTTCACGACCGCTGATGCTGTGTTGCCACTGCCTCTGGCTGTGCCTCGTTGCGAATTCCGGGTGCCCAGATGCAGCGCGAAGAGTTACGAAGTGAAAGCGGGTGAGTGGATTCAGATTATCGATGTTGAGGGCAAACAGTGCAGTGATTTTATCGCCTTTGATGCTGCGGCGCTGGCCCGGGGGGATGAGGTTGCGCTGGATGCGGTGGCCACCCGAACGCTTAATGGGCTGACTCTGCCGCAACCGGGTGTGCATTCGAAGCTCACCGATGCACAGCAGCAAACCATGCTCGAAGTCGTGCAGGATACTGTGGGTCGGCATGATAGCTTTTTGTTTGCCTGTAATAGTAAATATTACGAAGACAGCGGTTATTTCGGACATCTGAATTGTACTGAAAATTTCAATCACTGCCTGAGTGACTATGGTATTGCTCCCCGGGCTGGCTGGCCTGCGATCAACTTCTTTTTTAATACCCAGGCTGGCGACTGCGGCACCATCGGTTTCGAAGAACCCTGGTCCCGTGCCGGCGATTATGTGCTGTTGCGGGCCACACGGGATTTGATCTGTGCCTCTTCCGCCTGTCCCGACGATATTGATCCGGCCAACGGCTGGAACCCAACCGATATCCATATCCGCATCTACCCCGCAACCTGTGAGTTTCCCCGTTCAGTGGGATACCGGATAACACCCGAGGAACAACCCCGTATGACTAAGCCAACTGGTTTTCATAGCCGCACCTCCACCCTGACCAAGCAGTTTACTGAGTATCGCGGTTACTGGGTGGCCTCAGATTATCAGAACTATGGTGCCAGAGCCGAGTATCTGGCTTGTCGCGAAAGGGTGGCGATGATCGATCTGACACCGCTGCGAAAGTTTGAAGTGCTGGGGCCTGATGCTGAAACCCTGCTGCAATATGCTCTGACCCGCAACATAGCGCGGATGTCGGTGGGCGAAGTGGTCTACTCGGCGGTGTGCCACAGCACCGGCGGGATGATCGATGACGGTACGTTGTTCAGGATGGGGCAGCACGGGTTTCGCTGGATCTGTGGTGACTCCTATTGCGGTATCTGGTTACGCCAGTTGGCTGCTGAAAAGGGGTTGCAGGTGCAGGTGAGGGAATCTACCGATCAGATACACAACGTGGCTGTGCAGGGACCGCAAAGCCGGAACCTGCTACAACAGATTATCTGGAATGGAGAGTCTTGTACGCCGGTTTCTGAGCTGGGCTGGTTTCGCTTTATGACCGGCCGTCTTGATGGTCCGGAGGGTATTCCGGTGATGGTCTCCCGCACCGGTTACACAGGTGAGCTGGGATTTGAGGTCTGGTGCCACCCGGATAAAGCAAACGCGGTCTGGGATCGTATCTGGGAGACCGGCGAACAATATGGTATTGCCCCGCTGGGCTTCGATGCACTGGATATGTTGCGGATAGAGGCCGGGCTTATCTTTGCTGATCACGAGTTCTGTGCAGAAACCAACCCATATGAAGCGGGTATCGGTTTTACCGTACCGCTGAAAACCAAGACTGATGATTTTGTCGGGCGAGAGGCGATAGCCGCTCAAAACCCCGCCAGCCGGAAAAAACTGGTAGGGCTGCTAATCAACAGCCAGGAAACCGTGAGTCACGGAGATTCTGTCTTTAATGGCCGGTTTCCGGTGGGCGTTGTGACCAGTTCTACCTATTCACCCGCGATTAAAAGTCAGATCGCACTGTGCCGCATAGAACCTCAGTTTGCTGAACCCGGTACCACGCTGGAGATCGGGCAGCTGGATGGTCAGCGTAAACGAATAGCGGTCAGCGTCACCTCGCTGCCTTTCTATGACCCGGAACGAACCCGGGTCAGAAGTTAATTCACTTTTTATCAACTCGAAGGAGTAATACCCATGGCTATGACCTACATAAAACAAGCGTCACAGATGAAACAACCGAGTATGGAGCGTCCGGGATGCAACGCTTTTCTGGGCGATGTAATGGTGTCCGATGATGCCGACAAAACCATCGTCAGCGGTTTCTTCCGTATGGAAAAGTCCGATGAACCGCTGGTGTATGAGTACACCTACCATGAGATGAAGATTATCGTCGAAGGCGAGATGACGATCTCCGATGAAGAGGGCAATGAAGTAGTGGCAACGGCAGGGGATATTTTCTACTTCCCGAAAGGTTCGGTCATCACCTTCCAGTCATCCGATTATGGCATTGGCTTCTTCTGCGGACAGCGCCGTGAAGGCGAAGGCTGATGGTTTCGTCTGTCCTACGATGAAGCCATAAATTGACCCCGAATGATGCGATGCACCAAACAGGGTCAGTTTACCGGCCAGTAAAGTGTGTAAATCTATAGCGTATATTTTTAACTTATTGATATAGATCAATAAATAATCGGATTGGTATGATATCTGCATTTCTTTAAGGGAAATAAAGTTTCCCATAGATAAATAAAAGTTTGACTGTTTGAGTCACAGTTCTAACGCTTAACAATAGAAAATTTAACAGATGAGAGGTTTCCAAAATGGAGCAGACAGCCCCTACACTTGCGGAGTTGCAAACTCTGATTGAGATGACGGGCACCATCAATATGGAGGTGTTCTATTGGTGGTGTACCGGCCTGATGGTGATTATCCATGCAGGCTTTCTGGCGTATGAGATGGGTGCATCCCGCCTGAAAAACGCACTGGCGTCCGGTGTGAAAAACATTCTGGCATTTGCCTTTATTATCCCGACCTTCTTTTTCTTTGGCTGGTGGATCTATCTGGCGATGTACAACGGTTTTACGCCTGACTATGAAGCGGCTGCAGCAGGCTTGCCCTGGTCGACTAATATGGGGCCAAACCTGAGTGATAATGCCAGCGGTATCTTCTGGGGCGCATTCGTTCTGTTTGCGGCGACCACTGCGTCGATATTCTCCGGTGCTGTGATCGAACGTATCCGTATGAGCTCATTCCTGATTCTGGCGATTATTCTGGGTTCTGTGGTCTGGATTCTTGCTGCTGCCTGGGGCTGGCATCCAGCCGGCTGGCTGACTGTTGAGTGGGGTTTCCACGACTTTGGCGCAGCAGGCTGTGTACATATGGTGGCCGGATTCTTCGCACTGGGTGTGACTATTAATCTGGGGCCTCGTATCGGTCGTTTCCTGGCGGATGGCACTGTAGTTGATATCAAAGGCCATAGTATGCCGATGACCATTATCGGTCTGATGCTGATTATCGTGGGTTTCTTTGGTTTCCTGGGGGGCTGCATCATCTATGCTGGCAGTGCTCAGTGGACCACTATCTTTGGTACTCCGGTGACACTGTCTGCGGTTAGCTTTAATACACTGATGGCCTTCTCCGGCGGTATTATCGGTGCTTACTTTGTTACCCGTCAGCCATTCTGGATGATGTCCGGCGCACTGTCCGGTATCTTCTGTGCGGCACCTGGACTGGATCTATACTATCCGCCACTGGCGTTCCTGCTGGGTATTACTGGCGGTGTCGTTTCCCCTCTGGCAGATAAATTTATCACCAATAAATTCAAAATTGATGATGCTGTAGGCGCTTTTGCTGTGCACGGTGTCGGTGGTCTGATCGGTATTATCGGTCTGGGTATTTTCGCCAGCGGTTTCCCCAACGTTATCGAGGGTGCTCCTGCTGTGTCTTTCTCCGGCCAACTGATGAGTGCGGCAGTGATGGCGCTGCTGGGCTTTGTGCCAGGCTTCGGTCTCTCCTGGGTGATGGCGAAGATGAACTTCTTGCGTGTACCGCCAAAAGCGGAAGAGATGGGATTGGATATTGTAGAGGTTCCGCTGCAGGCTTATCCAGAATCGGTGCCTGCATATTCGGCCCCGGAAGAGCTTCCCGCCACTAAAATTACTGCAACTGCATAAGGAGAACGATGATGAATTCCAGTCCTATTACAACCTGGGAAGGTGCAGAAGCATACTTCACCTTTGCTGACAGCCCATCCGTTATGATGATTATTCTGGCGCTGGCGATGGCTGCAACGGTAGGGGCAGTGGTTGCCAGTGTATTGCATGAGAATCACACCTATATCGATTATAAATAGCCTAAGCTATAGATTGTGAAAGTCACCGGGGCAGCTCAGGCTGCTCCGGAATTTTTATTTCATGTTTATCTGAAAATGTCTGTGTGAAGGTATTGCGTCAATGACTGTCTATTCCTCAACCGCAGGCCAGCAACGCTGGCAATTTGCTGATCTGAAAGAGCTGCTGGCCAAAGCGACGCCACTGCGGTCCGGTGATTGTCTGGCGGGTCTGGCAGCCGGATCGGCACGGCAGCGGGTTGCTGCGCAGATGGCGCTGGCCGACCTGCCACTCAAGACATTTTTGCATGAGCAGGTCATTCCCCCTGAAGTCGATGAGGTCAGTCGGCTCATTATCGATAGCCATGATCCGGTTGCGTTTGCCCCGGTGTCACATCTGACGGTCGGCGATTTTCGTAACTGGTTGCTCTCTGATGCTGCCGATAGTGCCAGTCTGAAACGGCTGGCAATGGGGCTGACACCGGAAATGGTAGCAGCGGTATCAAAACTGATGCGGGTGCAGGATCTGATTCTGGTGGCCTCAAAATGTCGCAATGAAACCGCTTTTCGAAATTCACTCGGGGGCAAAGGGGTTTTATCTACACGGCTGCAACCCAACCATCCGGTCGATGATCCGGCGGGTGTGGCAGCCAGTATTCTGGATGGCCTGATGTATGGCAGTGGTGATGCGGTGATCGGTATCAACCCGGCCTCCGATAACTATACGGCAGTGACTGACTTGCTGAAGATGCTGGATGATATTATTAATCACTATGGCATCCCAACCCAGTCCTGCGTGCTTACCCATGTCACTAATCAGATCGAAGCGATCAATCGGGGGGTTCCGATCGATCTGGTCTTCCAGTCGATTGCCGGTACCCAGGCCGCCAATGAGAGTTTTGGTATCAATCTGGCGCTGCTGGGTGAAGCTAATCAGGCTGCGCGTGAGTTGCAGCGGGGTAGCGTGGGTAACAACGTGATGTATTTTGAAACCGGGCAGGGCAGTGCACTGTCGGCCAATGCTCATCACGGCGTGGATCAGCAAACCTGTGAAGTGCGCGCCTATGCGGTCGCGCGGCATTTTGATCCGCTGCTGGTGAATACGGTGGTGGGGTTTATCGGTCCTGAATACCTTTATGATGGTAAACAGATCATTCGTGCGGGTCTGGAAGACCATTTTTGCGGCAAGTTGCTGGGGCTGCCGATGGGGTGTGATATCTGTTATACCAATCACGCTGAGGCGGATCAGGATGATATGGATATGCTGCTGACGCAGATGGCGGTGGCCGGTATCAACTTTATTATGGGGATCCCGGGTGGTGACGATATTATGCTTAACTATCAGACCACCTCTTTTCACGACGCCCTCTATATCCGTGAAGTTCTGGGCCTGAGGCCCGCCCCTGAATTTGATCACTGGCTGCAGCAGGCCGGTATTACGCAGCCTTCCGGACGATTGGCTGAGCGCATGCCGGAAACCTTCAGTAACCTGTTGAAGTCCTTATAGAAAAGAGCAGGGAGTTCGGTGATGAATGAGCTAGAACAAACGCAGCAAACAACCCCTGTTACAGAGAACCCCTGGCAGGCGCTGCGACGTTATACCGCTGCCCGTATTGCCCAGGGGCGTACCGGTGTGAGTTTGCCAACCAGCGCTCTGCTGGCATTTCAGATGGATCATGCCAGCGCCCGGGATGCGGTGCATACTGCGTTGCAGATTGAACCCTTAACGGAGGAGTTGTATAGCGCAGGCTACCAAACCATTCAACTGCACAGCCGGGCCCGCGACCGGACAGAATACTTGCAGCGTCCTGATCTGGGACGCCGGCTCGATATGCGTTCAGTGAAGCAGTTGCAGCAATACCGCCAGAAACATCCGGACAGTGTCAGGGTTGCTCTGGTGATCGCCGATGGCCTGTCATCCCTTGCTGTACAGAATCACGCTGTTGCGATGGCAGGGTCTGTTCTGAGCCGTTTAGCAAACCGCGGCTTGAGTATCGCTCCGGTGACCATTGTCACCCAGGGGCGGGTAGCGGTTGGCGATGAGGTGGCGGAGCTGCTGGGCGCCGAATTGCTGATTCTGTTGGTGGGCGAACGCCCCGGGCTCAGTTCACCCGACAGCCTGGGAATCTACTACACCTACCAGCCGTCGGTAGGGCTGACCGATGCCCGACGTAACTGCATCTCCAATGTCCGCCCTGCCGGAATGAGTATCGAAGCGGCCAGCGAAAAACTGATCTGGCTGATTGATGAATCGATACGCCTGGAGTGTTCAGGTGTCAGCCTTAAGGATCAGTCGGTCTCAGCTGCAAAGATTCACGGCAAGAAGAACTTTCTGCTGCCTGAGTGACTTACTCAGAGCAGAGGATAAACCTTTCATCACCCCCCAAAACCAGTAACACCCTCCTCCGGTGTTGCTGGTTTTTTATTCTGCTGTGCATGGTTTCAGATAGCTAATCAGTGCACACCTGTGTGACTCGTACTGGTGCAACGCACTAAGAGTGTGCGCCAGAGTGAGTGTTGTCCCGCCAAAGATAATCTAACTTCATGATTTTAAATAAAAAAATATTCTTGGCATGAATATTACATATTCCTTTAAAGAATAATATATTCCCTATGGGTAAGTTTGGAGGAGATATGAAATTAATAACGGCCATTATCCGGCCGCACACACTGGAAGAGGTAAGAGGGCCTTTGCAGTCCATTGGTGTGAGCGGCCTGACAGTTACTGAAGTTAAGGGGTATGGGCGCCAACAGGGGCACACTGAACTTTATCGGGGCGCAGAATACCGTGTCAGTTTTGTACCCAAAATTAAGCTGGAAATTGCACTCGATGATGCCCTGCTGGATCAGGTTGTGGAAGCGATTTCCGGGGCCGCCAGAACGGGTGCTTTTGGTGATGGCAAATTGTTTATTCAGGACCTTGATCAGGTTTTCAGAATTCGTACCGGAGAATCCGGTGCATCTGCATTGTAGGAGAAACAGATGAGTAATCTACCAATTGAACTGTCATACGCGCTCGATACATTTTATTTTCTGATATGTGCCGTGCTGGTGATGTGGATGGGCGCAGGCTTTGCCATGCTTGAAGCCGGACTGGTCCGCAGCAAGAACACCGTGGAGATTCTGAATAAGAATGCTCTGCTGTATGGTATCGCCTGTATCGCTTACCTGCTGGTGGGCTATAACATTATGTATCCGGCTGATCCGGTCAGTGGAATTATTCCCGGTCTGGATTTCCTTCTGGGGGCTGATAACAGCACAGACGCTGTGGTGGCGGGTGGCGATGATGCACCGTATTACTCCAGTATGGCGGACTTTATCTTCCAGGCGGTGTTTGCCGCTGCAACCATGTCGATTGTTTCCGGTGCCGTGGCTGAACGGATGCGTCTCTGGCCATTCCTGATCTTCGCTGTCTTTATGGTCTCCTTTATCTACCCGTTGGAGGGTTACTGGAAGTGGGGCGGCGGTTTCCTGGATGAGCTGGGATTCCTGGATTTTGCCGGATCAGTGGTGGTGCATATGGCGGGCGCAGCTGCCGCTCTGGCCGCAGTGATTCTGGTGGGGCCGCGTAAAGGTAAATATGGCTCTCATGGAGAAGTACGGGCGATCCCCGGTGCTAACCTGCCGATGGCAACTCTGGGGATGTTTATTCTGTGGATGGGCTGGTTCGGATTTAATGGCGGGTCAGAACTGAAAATAGCCAATGTTGAAGAGGCTAATGCAGTTGCAAAAATCTTTGTTAACACCAATGCTGCAGCGGCTGCCGGAATGGTGGTTGCAGCGCTGTTTGCCCGTGCCCTGTTTGGTAAAACCGATCTGACCATGACAATCAACGGTGCGCTGGCCGGTCTGGTGGCAATTACGGCTGAGCCGCTGCTGCCTGATGCCGGTACAGCATCGCTGATCGGCGCGGTGGGTGGACTGGTGGTTGTGATCTCTGTGCTGACACTGGATAAGCTGAAACTGGATGACCCGGTGGGAGCCATCTCAGTGCATGGTGCTGCCGGTATCTGGGGTATTTTTGCCGTACTGATCAGCAACCCGGATGCCACCTTTATGGCCCAGTTGATCGGTACGTCGGTAACCTTTGCCTGGATGTTTATTGCCTCTTTCATTGTCCTGCTGATCATCAAAGCAGTGATGGGGCTGCGCGTCAGCGAAGAGGAGGAGATGGAAGGAATGGATGTTCACGAATGTGGTATGGAAGCCTATCCGGAATTTACTTCGGGTAAATAACCTTCACAGAACCCTGTATTGATCTTGAAAAGCCATCCGCTGTTCAGCCGGTGGCTTTTTCATTTATTTGTGCGTTGATTTACGGTGGTTATACCTGAGACTATAGAGTGGATAGGGAGTACGCCTTTTTCTCACATCGCAAATAAATAATAGGTATGCGTTGTAAAACTCATATAATGAGCAGCGTTGAAGCCTGAGTACTGCCGTCAGGAATAATTCAACGGTGATAAAATGTCAGCCGCCTATAATCAGGGTATTTAGGAGAGAACCGTGACCTACTGTGTGGGTATCAGAACCAATGAAGCAACTATAATGATTTCCGACTCCCGCACCAGCGCCGGGGTGGATAACATTAGCAGCTATAGCAAAATGTGGCGGTATGGTATTCCCGGTGAACGTCAGTTTGTCATCTGTAGTGCGGGCAATCTGGCGACCACTCAGGCGGTCATCGCGGCGATCGAACGGGATATTAAGAACACTGCCGAGACCAGCTTGCTGACGGTTGCGGATATGCATCAGGCTGCCGAGTATATCGGTAAGGTGAGTGTTGCGGTTCAGGAAAAGGCCGGTGGGGGAGCGGTATTTGAAGCCACGTTTCTGCTGGCTGGCGAGATTCTCGGCTCGCTCAGTGGACTCTACATGATCTATGCACAGGGAAACTATATCGCCAGTTCGCGTCAGGTACCCTATCTGCAGATCGGTGAAATAAAATATGGTAAACCGATATTAGACCGGGTCATTCAGGAAAGCACCACCATTGACAGAGCGATCGTCTGCGGTCTGATTTCGATGGATGCGACGCTGAAAAGTAACCTGACCGTTGGCCCTCCGATTGAACTCTACATTCTTCAACATGGTAGCCTTACTTTAGGCCGTTACCGTTCATTCGGCGAAGACGATGAGTATATGAGGGATCTGCGCAAACTCTGGAACAAAGCGATGGAAAGTGCGGTAGATGCGATGCCGCGATTAACCCTGAGTTGAGCACGAACTGTATGGGGCACAGCATTGTGCCTGCACCACCTTAGAATGAAAATGCAGCCACACAGGCTGCATTTTTTTTGGTTGGCGTAGCCAAACACTGCTTCAGGTCAGGGTTTGATCGCTGAACTTAAGTAAACTGGAGCCGTGATTTGCAATGGCAGATTGAAGTTTAATGATGAATTCAACGTGCTGATTGAGGTATTCAGATGAAAATAGCAGTTGCCAGCAGAGATGGTATTTCGGTCGCCGGACATATCGGTAAATGCAAAAGCTGGATTATTTTTCAGTCGGACGCAATACATCAGATAAAACTGGTCGAGATGATCACTCTGCCCAGAGAGCTGGTGTTTCACTATTATAAGGATGATATGCCCCACCCGTTAGCCGATTGTGATGTGGTGATCGGTGCCAGCGCCGGAGATAATTTCGTGAATAAAATGGCTCTGCGGGGTATCAATGCCGTACTGACGGCTGAAGCAGACCCCGAAAAAGCAGTGGCTGATTATCTGAACAAGCAGGTTACTCCCCCGAAACCCCGCCCCATAGGCGGACTGGTGTGCAAAGTAAGGGATACTTTCTCATCACATAACTGATAGCTATCTGCAACGGGCAGTACTGAGCTTTCTATCCGGGCCTCTGTTTTCGGGGCTATCTTTCTGGTCGTGCTCTGGCTGCCTTCTGCCTTTTCTCAGACTCGCTACACTTAATGGCTCTTTTGCCACCACCCTTTTTCAAACTTCTTTTTAATCCTGTTGTTTTTATTTCAGCTATTGTTACCCGGTCGTTATGCGGCAGATATCGGTCGTAAAGACAGGAAACTCTCCGTGCGGATGCGCTAGAATGGTGGTTATATTTTGTGGCTGTATCAGCCTCGTTGTGTGAATTTATGGAGCCTGTGTCGACATGATCTCAGAACGTTGTATCGGTATTATTGGCGGCACTGGCCAGCTTGGTGCGGCCATCGCTCATGGGTTACTTCGCAGCGGGCTTGTTGCACCTGAGAAACTGTGGATCTCCAGCCGTTCAAATAATCGTGCCGGCTTTGAATCAGTGGAATCAAAAGCAGCGATACAGTTTACCACCTGTAATCAGGATCTGATCGACCACTGTGACATCGTGATTATCGCGGTACCACCTGCACTGTCAGCGACACTGGATATCCGGGTAGAGTCTCGCCACGGATTGCTAATCTCCGTGGCCGCGGGGGTTACCATTGAGCAGCTTCAGCATCGTACCGGCGCTGAGCGGGTGATCCGGGCGATGTCCAATCCTGCGGCGGAAAAAGGGCTGGCTTACTCCCCCTGGTGTGCCAGTAGTGAAGTGACGGCGGAGGATCGTGAAGCGACGCAGGCGCTGTTTAACGCGATTGGTCAGACAGATGAGGTTGCCAGTGAGGATCAGATCGATCAGTTCACTGCGCTGATCGGCCCGGTACCGGGGTTTGTCGCCTATTATGCGGATTGCATGGTGAATTATGCCGTTAAAACCGGTATCGATCCGGCCATAGCCGAACGGGCGGTACGGCAGCTTTTTCATGCCAGTGGGGTTGTCATGGCCACGGCAGAGGCTTCGCCAGCAGAGCAGGTTAAGGCTATGATTGACTATGCGGGCACCACCGCGGCGGGGTTAAATGCGATGCAGGCCTCACCGCTGGCCGATGCTATCGCAGAGGGGCTGGATGCTGCTTACAAGAAGTCACAGATTATATCGTCTGTTGATTGATGATCAGATCAGTTTATTTCTAAAAGGGTTGAGGATAGAGTATGGCCGGTGGCTGGGCGCGTGATGGCGCCGTTCAGGATCAGATTGATGCCAGTGTTGAAGATGCTGTTGCGCTGGCGCGCAGCCGTTTAAATGCGGGTTCCAGTGCGGCGGAAAGCTTAACCCACTGTGAAGAGTGTGATCAGCCTATTCCTGAGAAACGGCGGCAGGCGATTCCCGGCATCCGTCTCTGTATTAAGTGTCAGTCGGAGTTGGAAAAACAGCAGGTCAGCTCGGCTGGTATTAATCGCCGCGGTAGTAAAGACAGCCAGCTCAGATAGCCAGTCTGAGACTCAGAAAATAAGCTTCTGAAAATGAGCTCCTGAAAAAAAGGCCCTGAAAATGAGCCCCCTCAACAGTCGTTCAGGGCGGTTTTACATCTCACTGTAAAACCTGCCCAGCCTTTAATCTTTTCGAATCGTTTCAGAGATCTTTTACCAGTCGTAAGGCATCATAGATCGCCGCATGGGTATTACGTGCCGATACCGCATCACCGATACGGAATAAGCGGAATTTACCCGCGCTATTTTTTTCCAGGGTCTGAGGGGTGCCCGCAATCAGTTGATCGTAGTTCACTTCACCCAGGTTAACGGAATGGGGCTTGAGGTCGAAGTACAGATCATCCAGCGGCAGGGTGCCGTGGTTGACGACTACCTGATCGATGCGGCGGCTCTGAGTAAAATCGCGGCTACCGTCATCGTAGTCACTGCCGACTGTCGCCACCAGTTCATTGCCGTCACGGGCCACCGAGTGCAGACGGTAGGTGACGGTGAAGGTAACCTCCTTTTGCTGCAGGGTACGCATATAGGGTACCAGGTTCATCGCCATCACCTCGGGAGCAAAGCTGCGATCCGGTGTCATAATCTCGACTCTGGCACCGCTATTGGCGATGACCTCGGCGGCCTGCAGCGCTGCGTGGTCACCGGCATCATCGTACAGCAGCACATTGGTACCGGGTTTGACACTGCGGGAGATTATATCCCAGGCTGAAACCACCAGTTCATTACCGCTTTGCAGCACCTCGGTATCCGGCAGACCACCGGTGGCGATAATCACTTCATCGGGATCTTCCGCTAATACCGTGTCGGCTTCGGCATAGGTATTGAAGTGGAATCTCACCCCCATCGACTCACACTGCTGCATACGCCAGTCGATGATGCTGATCATCTCATGGCGACGTGGGCTTTGAGAGGTTAACAGGATCTGCCCGCCGGCATCATTGGCAGCTTCAAACACGACTACCTCATGGCCCCGTTCTGCGGCAACCCGGGCGGCTTCCAGCCCCCCGGGGCCGGCACCAACAATAACAACTTTTTTCTGCTGTGGTGCTTTTGCAATCTCGTGGGGCATGGTCAGTTCACGACCGGTTGCCGGATTGTGTATACAGTAGGCGGCTCCACCCTGATAGATGCGGTCAAGGCAGTAGTTGGCACCGACACAGGGGCGAATACTATCCTCTTTGCCTGCGATGATCTTACGCACAATATGGGGGTCGGTCATATGTGCCCGGGTCATACCCACCATATCGACCTTGCCGCTGGCGATAGCATAACGGGCGGTGGCAACATCCGGAATTTTTGCGGCGTGGAAGACCGGGAAGTCGGTTGCTGAGCGGATCTCGCCGGCGAAATCCAGATGGGGAGAGTTACGCATCCCCTGAATCGGGATCACATCGGTTAGCCCAGCATCGGTGTCGATGTGACCACGCACGACGTTGAGAAAGTCGACCATGCCACAGTCTTTCAGGCGTTGCGAGATGGACAGGCCATCCGCAGCGTTCAGACCGCCCGGCAGCATCTCATCGCCGGTATAGCGCAAGCCGACAATAAATTCATTGCCTACCCGTTGGCGGATCGATTTCAGCAGATCAAAGGTAAATCTGAGACGGTTATCCAGATCGCCACCGTAAGGTCCATCCAGCGTATTGGTCAGGGGAGACCAGAACTGATCCATCAGATGGCCATACGCCTGCAGTTCGATACCATCGAGGCCTGCCGCATACATCCGTTCAGCCGCGTCGGTGTAGTCTTTGATGATGCGATCGATATCCCAGTCTTCGATCTTTTTCGGGAACGCTTTATGAGAGGGTTCACGGTGATGGGACGGGGAGACTGCCGGCAACCACTCGCCTTTATCCCAGCGGGTACGGCGCCCCAGATGGGTCAGTTGAATCATCACTGCGGTGCCATGTTCATGACACTCGTCGGTCAGATCTTTCATCCAGGGCACAATCTCATCTTTATACACCAGCAGGTTATCGAAGACCGGTGGACTATCCAGCGATACCGCTGCAGAGCCGGCCGTCATTGTCAGCGCGACCCCCGCTTTGGCCCGTTCCACGTGATAGGCTCGATAGCGTTCAGTGGGCATCCCGTTTTCTGAGTAGGCCGGCTCGTGAGAGGTGATCATTATGCGGTTACGCAGCTGCAGATGTTTGAGTTGATAGGGTTGCAGTAGTGGATCGTTAGACATTTCAGCCTCTCCGGATAAGTTTTTTGTAGATAAACTCTCTACACATAAGTCTCTACAGATAAGTTCTCTACACTCTGTTTTGCTAAAAAATAGACATAATGTACATATATGTCAATAAATTGTTCATTGATGTTTTTCTCTCTGTATCAGGTAAACTGCTAAAGTCCTGTTCCCTAAACCCGGCAACACCGCCGGTAGGTTTACTTAGCTTCGACACTTATGTACATTTTGACTGTCCGGCCAATCTATCCGATTCCGCAGAGCAGAAGGAACAACCCTAACCTATGAGCAGTGCACTTGATAAAACGAATGCCGAAACATCCGCAGGCAGTGGCTGGCGCGGTTCGGCAGACCTCTGGTTGCAGGCCGCCTACGATACTGTGGTTGAGACCGGGGTTGATGCGGTACGTATTCAACCACTGGCTAAAAAGCTGAAGCTATCCCGCACCAGCTTTTACTGGTTTTTTAAAGATCGGGACGAACTGTTGAATGCCCTGTTGCAGAAGTGGCGGGATAAGAACAGTGGTAATCTGGTGGCGCAGTCACAGGCCTATGCCGAGACCATTGCGGAAGCGATCCTGAATGTATTTGATTGCTGGCTGAATCAGGATCTGTTTGATTCTCAGTTTGAGTTCGCTGTTCGCAGCTGGGCATTGCAGTCGGCAGAGGTTGCCGAGCAGATAGGTCTGGCGGATGAAGCGCGCCTGGAAGCGTTACGGCAGATGTTTATCCGTTTTGGCTATGAACCGCTGAAAGCCGATGTTCGCGCACGTACTATCTATCTGACACAGATCGGTTATATTTCGATGAAATCCGACGAAGATATCTCCACCCGATTGCAGCGGATCTCAGACTATGTCGAGATCTTTACCGGGCAGACACCGGAACCGCGGGAGCTGGAACGTTTCTATGCGCGACATAAACAGGCAGGGGATGACTGAGTATTGGGGGGAATGGGCTTTTTTATATCCCCCCTAACATCAACCGCGCTTGCTGACGGCAGGATGATAAAATCTGCTGTACCTGTTGTTGATCCTCCAGAGTTCTCGAAACCGCTACAGCCCCAATGATCATTGATGTGAGTGAGAAAACATCCTGGCTATTTTTCACCGTATCTCTGCCGGCATAGTCCAGAATCAGCTGATTCATTCTGGTATATACCTGGGCATAGGTTTTATGGGTCTCTTTATCCCGGGAGACGATATCGGTCGCCAGAAAAGCCAAAGGGCAGGGCCTTTCCCCATATACATGTTCAAGACTCAGATAGCCATCCAGCAGCACGCTCAGCCATTCCCGGGATGAGAGTCCTTCAGGTTTTATATCGGCCAGTTTGCTGTTTGACGCGGCAAACTTCAGCGCTTCTTTGTACAGTTCTGATTTACTTCTGAAATGTCCGTAAAAGGCTCCCCGGGTCAATGAGCAGTCCTGCATCACCCTGTCCACCGTCACGTTGTCAAAGCCTTTGGTTGAAAATAACCGGTAAGCGCTTTGCAGGATTTTCTCTCTGCTGTTTTGTTTATGTTCCCTTGAATAGGGCATAACGATTACTCATAAATATCTAAATATGATCTTTATCATATATAGATTCTTGTTAGCATCAAGAGTTATTAAATTGGGAGGATTAGAAATCATGATCTATGCAATCGCGGCAGTAACCTTGTTAACAATCTTAATCGGAGTTCTGCTGGTCAGAGAGAGATTATCCAGCGTCCGCAACGGTGAGGTTCCTGCAGGCTATTTTAAACTGATGCAGGGTGAAGCCCTGCCTGAGCAGATGATTAAAACCGGCCGATGTTACAACAACATGTTTGAGGTACCCTGCCTTTTTTACGTGGTTGGCACGCTGTATATCGTATCGGGGGTGGAGAACACGGCGGGGCTTCTACTTGCCTGGGCGTTTGTTCTTTTCAGGTCTGCACAGGCCTGGGTTCATCTGACCAGTAATAAAGTCCTCTATCGTATGTACCTGTATGGTGGTGGGATTCTATGTGTATTACTGCTATGGATTAATCTGCTTATCGAGCAGATCTAGCTACCAGGACCGTGTGAATCCGCTAGCGTCAGGCTTACGGCTTCAGGTTCTCATCGGCGGGATGAGTTTGTTTCCATAGTGGCTGTCCCAGCAAGATCATTGTTATCAGTAAGCCTAGCAAGAGTGCGTAAAGCATTGCACTGCCCAGGCAGTAGATAAACACCCCGCAGGCTATCAGGCTGATCGCTATTGCTGGCCTGCAACGTTTATCCAGTAACTTCCACGCGGCCAGCATTGAAGCGGAATACACCACCACAAAGGAACCGTTTACCCAATGGGCCATCAAGGTGAAGTTCATTCTGGCCAGATAGCTGAGCAACAGCATCAGTGCAGAGATCAGTATAAAGGTGATCAGTGCTGTCGTGGGGACCCTGTATTGGTTAAGTGAGCGTAACTGATGGGGCAGGATGCCATCGTGACTGAAACTCCAGGCCAGACGGGAGAGACTGGCAAAATAGATATTGATCATCGCGATGCCGCTGATAAAGCCTAAGCCTCCGATAATCCAGCGACCACTGTTGCCAAACTGCATCTCAAACAGGCCGACCATTGCCAGCGGGTGATCGGGGGCCTGCATCGATAGCCAGGTGCAACCGATATAGATCAGACCTACCAGCAAAACGCCGGTCAGGGTTGCCGGGATATAATCTTTTTGCACATCTTTGAATTCACTCGCCAGATGGGTGACGGCTTCTATACCCAGAAAGCTCCAGATACCCAGCCCTATCGCCTGCATCAGGCCGCTGTAATCGCCCATAATAACAGACTGAGACCTGATGGACGTGGCATCGGTGATGGGTGTCTGAATCAGTGTCGTCGCCAGCATCAGGGCAACCACCAACAGAATGGTCAGGGTCAGTCCCATCTGAATACGGCCCGAGAGCTGTAGTCCCCGACGGTTAATATAAAACAGCAGTAAAAAAACCAGCAGCTCGCCACAGAGTTGTTGTTCTGGTGAAAGCGTAATGATGGGTTCCAGAAACTTGAATGTCATCACCAGGGCTGCTGCAGCGCCGGGAGGCACAGAGAACAGAAACAGCAACCCGATAACCCTGCTGGCTAGGGGGCCGAACGCCCGCTCAACAAAATAAGCGGGGCCAGCGGCGTGGGTGAAGCGTCGTCCCAGTTGGGCAAATACCCAGGTGAGTGGCAGAATACCCAGCAACAGAATAACCCAGGCCCAGATCGCTTTATCGCCGGCTGCAACGATGGTCAGTTGTGGCAGAATAAAGACCCCGGTTCCCAGCAGAGTGGTGGCAATCAGTCCCATCCCTTGCCAGCGGGTTATTGTTTGATTTAGCCTAGGCATCCTTTAGTCCAGATAACGTATAGTGTGTCAGTAGAGTGTACGACCGATGTTAAAATCGTTACGTCGTGGTTTACTGTCAATCTGTAGGTTTTTCACTATATTGCCGACGTTTTGCATACTCAGGTTAACCCATGGATAGTTTTGATCAGAAAATAATCGCCGCACTTCGGCAAAATGCCCGGCAGAGCGTTTCCGCTATTGCTGAACAGGTAAATCTGTCCCGCCCAGCCGTCTCTGAACGGATAAAACGAATGGAGGAGCAGGGCGAGATTCTGGGCTATCAGGTGCTGACCTCGACTAAGGCCGACGAAAGTGGGCCTCTGAGAGCCTATTTTGAAATTAAGCACGGTGGTTATAAATGCCGTCCGCTGGTTCAGTTGGTGATGCAGTACCCTGAAGTAAAGTACTGTCATGGTATTAGCGGCGAAGTGGATCTTCTGGTGTATATCGAATTTTCAGAGATGCAGCGTCTGCACGATATTCTTGCTGAAATTGATAATAAATTACCCCAGGGCGCTAAGATTGTCACCCATATGGTACTGCAAACCTGGGAGCAATCACCCGGTTGATGCTCATCAGCGATCCCCAGGTGTTTTCACTTATTACCCGTTCTTGCTTCTGAGCTCGACGGTATTGCCTTCAGGGTCCTGAATATAAGTGGATAGTCCGAAGCCTTCACTGCCATAGCGTTCTGTGAAATCCCCGAAGGCTATTTTATGCTTTTTGAGGTGCTCGCGGATCTCATCTTCAGTGATCGGCTCAAGCAGCAGGCAGAAATGGTCCATATTATTCTCTGTTGCTGTCGGAGGGCCGCCACCTTCGCGTCCTAACTCACTGTCGACCATCACCAGATCGATCAGCGCATCCCCTGCGCGTAGTTGCACCAATCCTGTTTCCGGCGGTAGGGCCCGTTCAACGATACAGCCCAGGACTCCGCAATAAAACGCCAGCATCTCCCCCAGCCGGGTAGTGCGTAATACGATATGATCAATTCCGGCAATGTTAAGTGCCATATTCACCTCTGCTAAAACTGTGTCAGGTAATCGTTTAGTCACTATAAACTAAATTAAACGGTTGCGGTTTTAAAGCTCTTATACGACCAGGCGCCGACCTGCAGTTTGCGATATTGGGTGGGTGATATACCCATCACCTTCTTGAAAACGCGGGAGAAGTAATAAGCGTCTTCATAGCCCACCATAAAGGCCACCTCTGCAATGGTTCTGCTACTGATATCCAGCAGGTGACAGGCGCGTTCAATTTTCAGATGGATAAAGTGGTTGATCGGTGTGGTGCCGGTGATATCTCTATACTTCTTAATAAAGTGATATTTTGACAGGTTAACGCTGGCCGCCAGGGTATCGATATCCAGCTGTTCATGAATACGAGCCTGCATCAGGCTGTGAATTTTTTCCAGATCAAAACTGTCGGCATCCTGGCTGCGTACCAGCGGCTGTAGCAGCGCAATATGGGTGAGTATCTGCCGCAACTGGTTTGCCGCATTGATAAAGGCGTTCAGATGGTAGCTGCTATGTCGTGCTTCCAGCAGGGCATCGAACTCACTCACCAGACTACTGTGCAGCCCTAAGTGAACCACCGGTTTCTGTTCTGAGATTTGCAGATGAGTAATAAAGTCATCTGCCAGCGCCCCTTCAAAATGACACCAGTAGATGGTCCAGGGGATATTCAGACTGGATGCATATTGATGAGCTGTGCCCCGGGGTAACACAATCAGATCACCGCTATTTACCGCAATATTCTTCTGGTTAACGCGAATTTTACCTTTGCCATCGAGGCAATATATCAGTAGATGATCATCATGTTCCAGGCGCTCCATACGGTGGCCTTCTGCCTCTTTATAATAGCCGGCGCCGAGTGGGTAAAGATCCTTTGAAAGCTTGTTATTACTGAGTTTTTCGATGATTTTGTGGGGTATGATAAAGCGGATGCTCTGGGGCGGAAGAGGCCAGTTTGACGGTGTGCTCATCGGGTCTGCTCGACTAAGGTAGTATAGGGTATAAAGGGTTTGTAAGGGTATTCATGTATTAAATAGCAATATAGTCCATTAATATAGCAACATTATGAATCATCTGCAGTCAGAAGCTGTGCTTTAATTGAATCCATGGTGCCCCCTCTGTATTCGGGAAAACGGTCCTGTTCTAACCGTGACAAAAACAAGCAAGAACTGAATTATAAAAACTGAACTATAAAAAAGGTGCAAAACATGTCTCAGCAAGTCCCTCTACTGATCAATGGTGAACTGGTTCAGAGCCGCAGTGAAAACTGGATTCCGGTAACCAACCCTGCCACCCAGGAAGTCATTGCTCAGGTACCTTGTGCGACGCCTGCCGAAGTAGATCAGGCGGTCGAAGCCGCAAAAGCCGCGTTTGAATCCTGGAAAGAGACCCCTGTCGGTGAGCGTGCCCGTCTGATGCTGCGTTATCAGGCGTTGCTGAAAGAGAATCATGATCAGATTGCTGAGCTGCTGTCACAGGAAACCGGTAAAACCTTTGAAGACGCTAAGGGGGATGTGTGGCGCGGTATCGAAGTGGTCGAGCACGCCTGCAATATTGCTTCACTGAGCATGGGGGAGACGGTTGAAAACGTGGCCCGCAAGATCGACTGCTACAGCATCACTCAACCACTGGGTGTCTGTGTGGGTATTACCCCGTTTAACTTCCCGGCGATGATTCCTCTGTGGATGTTCCCCATGGCAATTGCCTGTGGTAACACCTTTGTCCTGAAACCATCCGAACAAGACCCGCTGACGCCGATGCGTCTGGCAGAGCTGTTTAAAGAAGCCGGTGCCCCGGATGGTCTGCTGCAGGTAGTTCACGGCACCAAAGATGTTGTTGATCAGTTGCTGACGCACAAAGATACGCCAGCGATCTCTTTCGTTGGTTCTGTCGCGGTCGGTGAGCATATCTACCGTACCGGTACTGATAAGATGAAGCGGGTACAGGCGTTTGCCGGGGCTAAGAACCATATGGTGATTATGCCGGATGCCGCTAAGAATCAGGTGGTCAACAGCATTGCCGGAGCCTCTGTCGGTGCCGCAGGTCAGCGCTGTATGGCAATTTCGGTCGCCGTATTTGTCGGTAATTCACGGGAGTGGATTCCAGAGGTTCGTGATGCCCTGGCTAAAGTGCGCCCCGGTGCCTGGAATGACCCTGAAGCGGGTTATGGCCCACAGATTAACCCACAGGCCAAACAACGAATCCTGAACTTTATTCAGGAAGGTAAAGATGCTGGTGCCGAGTGTATTCTGGATGGTTCTGAGTGTGTCGTTGAAGGATTTCCCGACGGGAACTGGGTTGGCCCAACCATGTTCAGAGGCGTCACCCGGGATATGTCCATCTATCAGGAAGAGATCTTTGGGCCGGTACTGATTACACTGGAAGTGGATACCATTGAAGAAGCGATCGCACTGATCAACGAAAACCCTTACGGTAATGGTACTTCCATCTTTACCTCATCCGGTGCAGCTGCGCGTAAGTATCAGCACGAGATTAAAGTGGGTCAGGTTGGTATCAACGTACCGGTACCCGTGCCACTGCCTATGTTCTCGTTCACTGGTTGGAGAAAATCGTTCTACGGTGATCAGCATGCCTATGGGAAGCAAGCAGTTAAGTTCTACACCGAGACTAAAACCGTCACTGCACGCTGGTTTGAGGATGATATTGATACCGGGGTTAACACCACGATACATCTGAAATAATTTTTGTCGCCTGAGCTATTGCGCTTGGTGACTCTGCGTTAAAAGCTGGCTTAAAGTGCTCAGCGGCAGTTAACTGCCACAACGTCCGAAGGACGGCCCGTAAGGGTGAGCTTTGCGAATATTGACAACAGTCAACTCCGCCTTTGCGCCAGCTTTTGCCTTGATTCACCGGCGCTCATTACGCTCAGCCAACAAAAATGGGATTAGTCGTTAAATACACTCTGACTCTTCAGAGTAATAATAAGAATCTACCTGTGTTAAGTACGGAGCATCTATGGATTTTGAACTGAATGAGGAACAGGTGGCGTTTGCCGATATGGCGCGCGCGTTTGCTCAGAATGAACTGGAACCCAATGCCGGGGAGTGGGATCTGCAGCAGACCTTTCCCGTTGATGTGCTGAAAGCCGCGGGAGAGCTCGGTTTCTGCGGCCTCTATTCCCATGAGGATGTTGGCGGTCTGGGCCTGAGCCGGTTAGATTCCAGCATTATCTTTGAACAGCTGGCGATGGGATGTACCTCGACCACCGCCTTTATCACGATTCATAATATGGCCACCTGGATGATCTCCGAGTTTGGCGCAGAGGATGTGCGTCAGCAGTGGTGTCCGCAACTGACCGCCGGTGAGAAGCTGGCCTCCTACTGCCTGACGGAACCCAATGCCGGTTCCGATGCCGGATCATTGAAAACCTCTGCCCGCCGTGATGGCGATGACTATCTGTTGAACGGCAGCAAAATCTTCATCTCTGGTGCCGGTGCAACCGACTGCCTGGTGGTGATGGCGCGTACGGGAGAGGAAGGGCCGAAAGGGATCTCCGCGTTTGCCGTTGATGCCACACTGCCCGGCATCACCTATGGCCGTAAAGAGGAGAAGATGGGCTGGAATAGTCAGCCAACCCGGATGATTACCTTTGAGGATGTGCGTATTCCAGCTTCGGCGCTTCTTGGTCAGGAAGGCGATGGTTTCAGGATCGCGATGCGGGGCCTGGATGGTGGGCGCATCAATATCGCCACCTGCTCTGTGGGTACCGCTCAGCAGGCGTTGAATAAAGCCACCGAATATATGCATGAACGAAAGCAGTTTGGTCAGTCGTTGGCGAACTTCCAGGCGTTGCAGTTTAAACTGGCTAACGCTGCCACCGAGTTGGTGGCTGCCAGGCAGATGGTGCGTATGGCGGCAGCCCGTCTGGATAATAACCATCCGGATAAAACCACCTACTGTGCGATGGCGAAGCGTTTTGCCACTGATGTTGGTTATAACGTTGCCGATGAAGCGCTGCAGATTTTTGGGGGGAACGGTTATATCAAAGAGTATCCGATGGAACGCTTCCTGCGGGATAACCGGGTGCACCGGATTCTTGAAGGCACTAACGAGATTATGAATGTGATTATCGCCCGTCGTTTGCTAATGCAAAATGCCGCAGAGCTGCTGTAAATCGCGGGTTAGATTAACCAGAACCGGGGTTGTTAGCTTCCCGGATAAAGAACAGAGTTGAACAGAAAGGAAGATCACCATGACCGACAAGCTGATAGTTGAGAAGCGGGGCAGTATTGCCTTGCTGACAATGAATAATCCGCCAGCTAATACCTGGACAGAAGAGAGTCTTAAAGGGCTTAAAACGCTGGTGGAAGAGCTGAACGCTGATCGTGATATCTATAGTCTGGTGATTACCGGACAGGGCAAAAAATTCTTCTCAGCCGGAGCGGATCTGAACCTGTTTGCCGAGGGCGATCGCAGTGTAGCCCGGGATATAGCGCGTTATTTTGGTGAAGCGTTTGAAACCCTGAGCCAGTTCCGCGGGGTCTCTATCGCAGCCATCAATGGTTTTGCCATGGGCGGTGGTCTGGAGGTCGCACTGGCCTGTGATATCCGTATCGCCGAAGAGCAGTCACAGATGGCGCTGCCGGAAGCCAAAGTAGGCTTGCTGCCCTGTGCTGGTGGCACCCAGAACCTCACTATGCTGGTGGGTGAGGGCTGGACCAAACGGATGATCCTCTGCGGTGAGCGCATTAAAGCCGCGAAAGCTCAGGAGATAGGCCTGGTGGAAGAGGTTGTGCCGCAGGGGCAGGCGTTGGAAAAAGCGTTGGAGCTGGCGGCAAACGTGGCTCAGCAGAGCCCAACCGCAGTAGCGTCCTGCAAGCAGCTGATCCAGAACAACCGCACCCAGCACTGGAGTGCCGGTTATATTCTCGAGCGGGAACTGTTTGTCGATCTGTTCTTTACCGAAGATCAGAAAGAGGGGGTGAATGCCTTCCTGGGTAAACGTGCCCCACAGTGGAAAAACCGCTAAGCGGCATACAGGAGAGAATTGATGAGCTGTGTACTGTTTAATGAATACCCGACCCGCGACGGCAAAAAAATTGTTGAGATCCAGCTGAACGCAGAACGGAGTCTGAATGCGCTGACGCTGGAGATGATCGATCTGATTCAGCCAAAACTGGATCAATGGAAAACCGATGATGCCGTGGTTGCTGTGCTCCTCGATAGCGCCGGAGAGAAAGCCTTCTGCGCCGGAGGTGATGTGGTCAACCTGTACAAGTCGATGACCGGTGATGGTGATCCGCAGTTTCCAACCGATTTTTTTACCCGGGAATATATTCTCGATTACACCATTCACACCTATCCCAAGCCGATTATCTGTTGGGGTCATGGCATTGTGATGGGCGGTGGTATGGGGCTGATGAACGGCTGTAGCCACCGTATCGTCACCGAGAAAACTCATATGGCGATGCCTGAAGTGACTATCGGCCTTTATCCTGATGTTGGTGGTAGTTGGTTTTTGAACCATATGCCGGGTCGTACCGGTCTGTTTCTGGGCCTCACCGGCAACCCGATGAATGCCGCAGATGCCTTGTTCCTGGGGCTGGCGGATCGGTTTATCGCCGCAGAGCTGCGTAGCCAGATGCTGGATGGACTACAGGCTGAAAGCTGGGAGGGTTGTGCCCATGCTGCCACCAATCGGGTGCTGCGCGACCTGGAGCAGCAGTCTCAGGCGGCGTTTAATGCGGACTCACCGGTGCAGAATCACTACTCGTTTATTCAGCAGATTACCGACAAAGACTCTCTGCCGGAGCTGGTTGAAGGTTTATTGGCCGTCGACAGCGATGACAAGTGGATCAATCGGGCACAGAAAGCGATCAGTCATGGTAGTCCACTGGCGATTCATATCATCAGGCAGCAGATGGAAGTGACTAAGCATATGTCACTGAAACAGGTGTTTGAAAGTGAAATGATTCTGTCGGTACAGTGCTGTAAGCAGCGGGAGTTTCCCGAAGGTGTACGGGCACTATTAGTGGATAAAGATGGTGCTCCGCAATGGATTTATAAGACAGTCGGGGAAGTTGATCCGGCATTTGTCGATCAGTTCTTCGAATCCCCGTGGGAGGTTAACCCACTGGCGTCACTCTAATTTAGCCGTTTAACAAGAACGTTAATAAGAATTAAAAGAGGCAAAGTGTTATGGCAACTATCGGATTTATCGGTCTGGGCAACATGGGCGGACCCATGGCGATCAACCTGCTGAAAGCAGGTCATGAAGTAAAGGCGTTTGACCTGTCTCAGACAGCAGTAGAGCATGTCGTATCAGAGGGCGGCACCGCTGTGGTTTCTGCGGTTGAGGCGGCTACCGGTGCTGATTTTGTGATCTCCATGCTGCCTGCCGGAGTGCATGTGCAGGGGTTATATCTGACAGGGGAGGCTCCGCTGCTGGATGTGGTCTCTGACAATGCGTTGATTATTGATTCCTCTACCATTGATGCCGCCACGGCTCAACGGGTTTCGGCGGCGGCCGCCGAACGGGGACTGAGCTTTATCGATGCACCGGTATCCGGTGGTGTCGGTGGCGCTATCGCCGGAACCCTGGCGTTTATGGTCGGTGCCACCGATGAGCAGTTTGCTAAAGCAAAACCGGTTCTGGAGTGTATGGGTAAGAATATTTTCCATGCCGGTCAGAGCGGTGCAGGCCAGATCGCCAAAGCGTGCAACAATATGATGCTGTCGATTTTGATGGCGGGTACCAGTGAAGCGCTGAACATGGGGATGAAAAATGGCCTCGATCCGGCGGTGCTCTCTGAAATTATGAAGCAGAGTTCCGGCAATAACTGGGCGCTGCAGGTGTATAACCCGGTACCGGGGGTGATGGAAGGGGTGCCTTCTTCAAACAATTATCAGGGCGGTTTTCAGGTCGATCTGATGTTTAAGGATCTGGGGCTGGCGATGGAGCTGAGTCAGCAGAGTAATTCGCCGGTGCCGATGGGATCAGCGGCGCGCTCACTGTTCTCGCTGCATAAGTCCAAAGGCAACGGCGGTCTGGATTTCTCCAGCATCCTGAAGCTCTATCAGGACAGCTGATTTTCTTATGATTTGACATCAGCAACCACATACTGCCGGTAATGCCAGCCGGCAGACTCCCTCTATAAAAACAAAACCGGAGTAGGTCATGGGTTACAACGACGAATACCGGGCTGCACAGCAGAATCCCGAAGCATACTGGGCTGAGCAGGCTAAACGGATCAACTGGTTTAAACAACCTGAAACGATCCTCCAAAAAACCGCCAACGGCACTTTCTGCTGGTATCCCGATGGTGAGCTCAACAGCTGCTATCTGGCACTGGATCAGCATCTGCAAACCCGCGGCGATCAGGTTGCCCTCTATTACGATTCCCCTGCGACCAGCAGTAAACAACAGATCACCTACCGCGAACTGCATCAGAAAGTGGCGCTGTTTGCCGGAACCCTGAAAAAGCTGGGTGTGGAGAAAGGCGATACCGTGGTGATCTATATGCCGATGATCCCCGAGGCGGCTGTGGCGATGCTTGCCTGTGCCCGTTTAGGCGCGGTGCATTCGGTGGTGTTTGGTGGTTTTGCCGCCAATGAGATGGCGATCCGCATCGATGATGCGAAACCCAAACTGATTCTGACTGCATCCTGCGGTATCGAGTTTGATAAGAAAATTGCCTATAAACCCCTGGTCGATAAAGCGATTGATCTGGCAACTCATCAGCCCGCCTATACGATTGTCTGTCAGCGGCCGATGTTGCCGGCAGAGATGAATCCGGAACGTGACCTGGACTGGTATGGGTGTCAGGAAGGCGTTGAGCCTGCCGATTGTGTGCCCGTGAAAGGCAGCGACCCGCTCTATATTCTCTATACCTCAGGCACCACTGGGGCGCCGAAAGGGATCGTGCGGGATAACGGAGGCCACGCCGTGGCGCTTAACTATGCGCTGCATAATGTCTATGGCATGAACCCCGGTGATGTCTGGTGGGGAGCCTCGGATATTGGCTGGGTAGTGGGACACTCCTTTATTGTTTATGGCCCGCTGATGGGCGGCTGCAGTGCGATCTTCTTTGAAGGTAAACCGATCAAAACCCCTGACGCCGGAACTTTCTGGCGGGTGATCGATGAGTATCGGGTGAATTCCATGTTCTGTGCACCGACCGCATTCCGGGCGATTCGCAAGGAAGATCCTGAAGGTGAGCTGGCGCAGAAGTATGACCTTTCCAGCCTTAACTGGGTGTTTGTTGCCGGTGAAAAGCTCGATTCCTCCACCTATCAGTGGCTTGATGGGCTGTTGCAGGTGCCGGTGATCGATCACTGGTGGCAGACCGAAACCGGCTGGCCCATGACTGCGCCAATGATGGGCTGGGATAACCCCTCAGCGGCCCGGCTGGGATCAACCAATAAACCGATTCCCGGTTATGATATTCAGGTGGTTGATGGCGAGGGACAGCTGGTTGAGCCGAATGAAACCGGTAATATTGTGGTCACCCTACCGATGCCGCCGGGGGTTGCCTGGGATATCTGGAATCAACCGCAGCGGTTTACGGATTCCTATCTCACCGCTTTTCCGGGCTATTACCACACCGGCGATGGTGGCTTCAAAGATGAAGATGGCTACGTTTACATCACCGGGCGCACCGATGATGTGATCAATGTCTCCGGTCATCGCTTGTCAACGGGTGAGATGGAAGAGGTGGTCTCGTCCCATCCTGCAGTGGCCGAGTGTGCGGTGATCGGTGTCAACGACACCCTCAAAGGCCAGGTTCCCGCCGGGCTGATTGTGCTGAAGGCGGGTGTGGAAATGGATGAGTCACAGCTGGAAACTGAACTGGTGCAGATGGTGCGTGATCAGGTGGGGGCGCTGGCCTGCTTCCGCCGGGCTGTTGTGGTACAACGTCTGCCGAAAACCCGTTCCGGCAAGATTTTGCGTGCCATTCTGCGCAAGATAGCAGCCAGTGATGAGTATAAGATGCCGTCTACCATTGATGATGAGAGTATTCTGGCAGAGATTACTGAGATGATGGATCGCGCGGGGATGAGGTAAGAGCCGTTGCTCGTAGCTCGACGTCACAAAAGGCGAGACTTGTCCGTTGCTCGATAAAAGCCTTCATTTAAGTGAAGGTCTGAATTTGAGTGATGAACTTTGTAAGAAAGTTGTTGCATAGGTTTTGTGCTGGGCAATAACGAGCAACGGGATCCTCCCCTTTTAGGGTTGTTGTGTAATAACGGTCTCGCTGTAGAATGAAAGCAAGCCCATGTTTTTTCTGGGTAGAAGAAACTTTATTGATAATAGACATGCAAAGGCGGTAGACAGATGAAAGTGCTGGTAACTGTCAAACGTGTTATCGACTACAACGTAAAAGTACGCGTTAAGTCGGATAACAGTGACGTTGATCTGAATAATGTGAAAATGGCGATGAATCCCTTTTGTGAGATCGCTGTAGAGGAAGCCGTACGTCTGAAGGAAGCGGGTGTCGCATCTGAAGTTGTAGTGGTCTCTCTGGGACCCCAGGCTGCACAGGAGCAGCTCCGTACCGCTCTGGCGCTGGGCGCTGATCGGGGGATTCTGGTGCAGTCCGATGAAAACCTGGAATCTCTGACAGTCGCCAAACTGCTGGCTAAGGTGATCGGGGAGGAGCAGCCAGGGCTGGTGATCATGGGTAAGCAGGCGATCGACACTGATAACAACCAGACCGGTCAGATGCTGGCTGCTCTGACGGGGATGCCTCAGGGTACCTTTGCATCTGAAGTTAAAGTGTCCGGTGATAAGGTTCAGGTCACCCGTGAAGTAGATGGTGGTCTGCAAACGGTTGAACTGACTATGCCGGCGATTGTTACCACCGATCTTCGTCTGAATGAGCCCCGCTATGCTTCTCTGCCCAATATCATGAAAGCCAAGCGCAAACCGTTGGAAACCAAAACCCCGGAGGATCTGGGCGTGGCGGTTAAAGCACATACTCAGCTGTTGAAAGTTGAGCCACCTGCACAGCGTCAGGCGGGTATTAAGGTTGCCTCCGTGGAGGAGCTGGTGGACAAACTGAAGAATGAAGCGAAGGTGATCTGATGGCTATTCTGATTATTGCTGAACACGATAACCAATCACTTAAAGGTGCAACCCTTAACGCGGTTACAGCCGCCACTCAGATCGGTGGGGATGTCCATATTCTGGTGGCTGGAGCCGGATGTCAGGCGGTTGCTGATGCGGCTTCAGCAGTGGCGGGTGTGAGTAAAGTACTGCTGGCTGATAATGCGGCTTATGAGCATCAACTGGCAGAAAATGTCAGCCTGCTGGTCGCTGAACTGGGAACTGATTACAGCCATGTTATCGCACCGGCGACCACGGCGGGTAAAAACCTGATGCCACGGGTGGCCGCTTTGCTGGATGTTGCTCAGCTTTCCGATGTGATCCGTGTTGATAGCGAAGATACCTTTGCCCGGCCTATCTATGCTGGCAATGCGATTGCTACCGTTAAATCCCTGGATGCAATCAAAGTGATTACTATCCGCGGCACCGGTTTTGATGCAGCTGCGGCTGAAGGTGGTTCAGCTGTTATAGAGGCGGTTACCGCGGTCCATGACGCCGGTATCTCAACCTTTATCGGCGAAGAGATGGCTAAGAGTGATCGTCCGGAGCTGACCGCAGCGAGTGTTATCGTTTCCGGTGGCCGGGGCATGGGTAATGGTGAGAACTTTGCACTGCTTGAGTCTCTGGCGGATAAACTGGGGGCGGCTGTGGGGGCTTCCCGGGCAGCGGTCGATGCCGGCTTTGTGCCGAATGATATGCAGGTGGGTCAAACCGGTAAAATTGTTGCGCCAGATCTGTATATTGCGGTTGGTATCTCCGGGGCGATTCAGCACCTGGCCGGGATGAAAGACTCCAAAGTTATTGTTGCCATTAACAAAGATGAAGAGGCTCCGATCTTCTCTGTGGCGGATTATGGTCTGGTGGCTGATCTGTTTGATGCGGTGCCTGAGCTGGATGGCAAACTGTAGGTTTTTTCCCTGGATATCTGCTTAGTTGTTGATAAGTAGTGGTTGACGCTGTTGGGTGGTAAAGCCACCTTTGACAGGATAAGAGCTCGCTTTTTTCAGTAAAAGCGGGCTTTTTTTATAGCTGTTCAGAGCGCTTTAGCTGTATTAGAAGACTAAAATCGGGTATCTTTACCGGCTGTTTCAGACATCGATTTCAAGAACGATATCAATAATCTCTGCTGGGGGCGGGTAAGCGAGCCGGACAGAGAGAATGACAAGTAAAGTGGATCCATAATGATTATCAAACCGAAGATTCGTGGCTTTATCTGTACCACAACACATCCCACAGGTTGTGAGCGCAATATTCAGGAACAGATCGATTACACCAAAGCGCAGGGACCGATCAAAAACGGACCCAAGCGGGTGCTGGTGATCGGTTCTTCCAGCGGTTACGGTATGTCGTCACGCATCTCCGCCGCATTTGGTTGTGGTGCAGCCACCATCGGTGTGTTTTTTGAAAAGCCCGCCAGCGACAGAAAGACCGGTACAGCCGGTTGGTATAATGCGGCTTTTTTCGATCAGAAAGCCCATGAAGCGGGTCTCTATGCCAAGAGCCTGAATGGTGATGCTTTCTCCAATGAAGCTAAACAGAAAACTATTGATCTGATTAAAGAGGATCTGGGACAGATCGATCTGGTGGTCTACTCGCTGGCTTCTCCTGTTCGTAAGCTGCCGGAAACCGGAGAGGTCATCCGTTCCTGCCTGAAGCCTATCGGCGAAACTTATCGTTCTACCGCCATTGATACAAACAAAGATGTGATTATCGAGGCTGAAGTTGAACCCGCCACCGAGCAGGAAGTAGCTGATACCGTCACCGTTATGGGCGGGCAGGACTGGGAGCTGTGGATCAACGCGCTGGATGATGCCGGAGTCCTTGCTGAAGGGTGTAAGACCGTCGCCTACAGCTATATCGGTACCGATATTACCTGGCCTATCTACTGGGATGGTGCTCTGGGGCAGGCGAAGAAAGATGTGGACCGCGCAGCGGCGGCGCTCAACAGTAAACTGTCAGAGAAGGGCGGTAGTGCCAACGTTGCGGTGCTAAAATCAGTTGTCACCCAGGCCAGTTCTGCGATTCCTGTGATGCCTTTGTATCTTTCTATGGTGTTTAAGATTATGCGCGCAGAGGGGGTTCATGAAGGTTGTATGGAACAGGTGTTCCGTCTGTTCAACACCGCTATTGCCGGTGATACTGGCAAAATGGACGATGAAAACCGGATGCGCATGGACGACTGGGAACTGCGGGATGATATTCAGCAGAAATGTCGCGAGCTGTGGCCGACGATTACCACAGAGAACCTGTTTGAAAAGACTGACTATCAACTGTATAAGGATGAGTTTCTGAAACTGTTTGGGTTCGGTGTCGCGGGCGTTGATTATGATGCGGATGTCAGCCCACTGGTTGAATTTGATGTCATCGATATCTGACAGGCCAGTGTTATCTGTCTGAAATGAAAAGCGGCACTGGGCCGCTTTTTTGTGTGTGTGTCTTCGACTCGCTTCTGAAAACTCTGACGTTGAGACAAATCAACGATGAACACGAAATGGTGACTCATAACTTTGATAACTGATGGGTTTGTGTGTGTAATAGAGTTATTCCATTTATAAAGTGAGTGATCCTGATGACTGTGTCGATTAGCAAGCGTCTTACGATTATGGGGACTGCCCCCGTTATCCTCTTAGCGGTTATTCTGCTGATATTGACTGTTTTTGAAAATAATGAGTTGCGCCATGAACAGCTTCAGGTCACAGAGAGCAAGCTGTTAGAGATGAAACGTGCAGAGTTGGAGTCGCTGAATAAGGTTGCACTGAACTCCATCAAGCATATCTATGATGCGGGGGGAGAGTTGAAAGATGCTCTGCCGATTCTGCGGGCACTTAAGTATGGTAAGAATGGCTACTTTTTTGGCTATACCGATAAAGGTGAGCGGGTCTTTATGGGGGAGATGGATAAGTCGATTGGTAAAAATTTCTGGGATCTGCAAGACTCCAATGGCGTATATATTATCCGAGAGTTGGTCAAAGCGGGTAAGCAGGGGGGCGGTTTTGTAACCTATTATTTCCCCAAACCGGGTCAGGATATAGCCGAAGCGAAACTCTCATATGCTCTCTATCTGGACCGCTGGAATCTGATGATAGGCGCGGGCTTTTATCTTGATGATGTCAAAGCGATCCTGGCAGACGTTGATACTGCGTCCTTAAATAGTCTTGATACGCTGTTGATCTACTTTGCTCTGGCTAGCGTCGTTCTGGTGGTGCTGGCAGTTATCTTCAGTTCAGTTGTCAAAGCGTCGATTATGCGCCCCCTGTACAGTATTAATGAATCGATGAAATCGTTGTCCACTGGAGAGGGGGATCTGACCTCCCGCCTCAAAATTGATGGGGATCATGAGCTGGGTGATCTGGCCCAGAGCTTTAACCGGTTTATTGAAACCCTGCAGAAGATGGTCGGCGAAGTAATTGCACTGTCTGCCGGAGTGACTCAGCGCTCTTCAGCGATCAGTAAACAGATGGAGCAGGTCTCCAATCTGTTGCACCAACAGCAGGTACAGATTGAACACTCCGCTTCGGCGATGTCACAGATGTCGGCCACGGCTCAGGATATCGCCCATAACACTGCGGAAACTGCAAACTCCACCAATGAGTCCCGGGATAACCTCAATCAGGCCGAAGGCAGTGTGGTTGAACTGACCGGAGCGGTGAAAACACTGGCAGATGATGTCGCGGGCTCTAACCAGGCTATTTCGACGCTGGAGAATAACGTGCAGGATATTATCTCCGTAGTTGGCGTCATCCAGGAGATAGCGGAACAAACCAACCTGTTAGCACTGAATGCGGCGATCGAAGCGGCCCGGGCGGGTGAGCAGGGTCGTGGTTTTGCGGTAGTGGCCGATGAAGTGCGTACGCTGGCAACCCGCACTCAGGCGAGCACTTTGCAGGTTCATGAGAGTATCGAAAAGCTCAAGTTGGCATCCAGTGATGCCGTCAAAACGATGCAGCACAGTTTTAAACAGTCGGATCTGGCGGTAACCCAGTCAGAGAAGGGGATGTCAGAACTGTCAAAAGTGTCCGGACATATGGACCTGATTCAGGAGATGTCTGTGGTGATCGCCACGGCCGCAGAAGAGCAGAGCCAGGTGTGTGAAAACCTGAATCAGACCGTGACCGAGATTGCTGGCCATTCGGAGATGTCTTCACAGATCGCCCGGGAGAATAATCAGGCGGTACAGGATCTGGCCCAGGAGGCAGGTAAGCTGCAGAAACTGGTGGGCCGGTTTAAAGTCGCATAAGTCGTTTTAATTCTCGCTATTTCATTCAGGGGCTTCGGCCCCTTTTTTGTGAGCTGAGTTTTGTGGGCAGAGAGTTATGTTGTCAGTGCAGATGAATAAAACGTTGTTGTCAGCAGTGTGACTGAACCTGTCTTTCAGCGGCGTAGTAAACAGAGTAAAAATACTTATATAGAGGTCAGGTTAGAATTTCTTCCTGTTTTGTCTTTCCGGGTAGAAAATCAACCAGGTTTGTACCACTTTAGGATGACAATAAGCCTAAGGGATGATGACAATTTACTGCAATGCACAAGATTTTTTCTTAGGAATGCGTATAATCAGCGACACAGTTTCTGCCTGAGATATGAGTTGTTCTGGTGTTATTGAAGCGAGCAACGTATCTATCACGGCTAGCTAAGATAGTTTCAGACTTATCAACGAGTTATATCCTTATTTTTTGTGTTGATATATAACTGTCAGGCCACAAGCCCGCCCCTGAAATCATCTTAGCCTCCATTATTTATAATTGAATGGCGAAGTTAGTATGACCTCAAAATCTGTTGATGTGCTGCTGGTTGGTGCAGGTGCGATGAGCACCACTCTGGGGGTTCTGCTCAAGCAGCTGGATCCATCTTTGACAATCACCATGGTTGAGCGGTTAGACCATGTAGCTGAAGAAAGTACCGATGCAATGAATAACGCGGGTACTGGTCATGCAGCTTATTGTGAACTGAATTATACCTCTCAAAACGATGATGGCAGTATCAATACCGACAAGGCATTTGCTATTAACGCCGCGTTTGAAACCAGCTTGCAGTTCTGGTCCTATCTGGTAGAGCAGGGACACCTTCCCGAGCCACATAACTTTATCAATAATGTACCGCATCAGAGTTTTGTGATGGGTGAAGAGAATGTGGCATTTCTGCGTCGGCGGTTTGAAATACTGAGTGCGACACCGCAGTTTTCTGAGATGGAATACTCCGAAGATCCGGACGTGCTGCGTCAGTGGATGCCACTGATCATGAATAACCGGGATATCACAGAACCGGTTGCCGCGACCCGTGTACGGTATGGTTCCGATGTTAACTTTGGTGCTTTAGCCCGCAACATGGTCAGGTATCTGGAACAGCAGGAAGGGTTTGATCTGCAGCTGAGTCACTCTGTTGAAGATCTGTCTCAGTACAGCGATGGTGACTGGCGGGTTGAGCTCAAAAATGGTCATACTGGCGAAAAAGAGCATATCCGCACAAAGTTCCTCTTTTTTGGTGCCGGTGGTGGGGCTTTACCCTTGCTACAGATGTCTGGTATTCCCGAAGGAGATGGATACGGCGGTTTTCCTGTCAGCGGTCAGTGGTTGGTGTGCAAGAAGCCGGAGATCGTTGAACAGCATATGGCTAAGGTCTATGGACAGGCACCGATCGGTGCGCCTCCGATGTCAGTTCCCCATCTCGATAGTCGTATTATTGATGGCAAGCGCGCATTACTGTTTGGTCCCTTCGCTGGCTTTACCACTAAGTTCCTGAAGAAAGGCTCGGCGCTGGATATGCCGTTGAGTATGCGGCTTAACAACCTGAAACCGATTATGCAGGTGGGGGCCAAAAATATGGACCTGACCCGTTATCTGATCAGTGAGGTGATGCAGTCTCACTCAGACCGGGTTGACTCCCTGCGCCGTTTTTACCCGGAAGCGAAAGATGAAGACTGGGAACTCTCCTATGCGGGGCAGCGGGTTCAGATCATTAAGAAGAATGAGAAAGGTCAGGGTAAGCTGGAGTTTGGCACAGAGGTTATCTCCTCTGCAGATAAACGACTGGCTGCACTGCTGGGGGCATCTCCCGGCGCTTCTACGGCAACGCCAACAATGATCAATGTGATTGAGCGCTGTTTCCCTGAGCGGCTGGCCACGCCAGAGTGGCAGGCTAAGATGAAACAGATGGTGCCTTCATACGGACAGTCATTGATAGAGGATGGTCAATTACTGCGGTCAGTGCGTAAGCGGACTCTCTCCACGCTGAACCTTGATCGCGACTATCAGGCCTGACCGCTGTCTTTAAAAATCAAAACCACTCTTCGGAGTGGTTTTTTTAGGTTCATCGCGGTATCGTGGGAAAAATGAGGTGGACAGACAGAGAAGAAGGTAAATTGGTAGTCGCCAAACACACCAAGCCTTCAACTCTGCTGTCACTATGCATACTATTCTGTTCGACTCTTTCTGGCCAGGTTTTCAACCCAGCACTTACACTTCGCTCGATGACCATTCTCTGATTATTCACCTGGAACCTTGCCCGAAGACGACTCCCCGTTGCAGCCGGTGTCACCAGCCAAGCCCCCTTATTCATGATCGGCGTATCCGCAAAATTCGTGATCGTGACCTGTTCGATAAGCGTGTCGAACTGCACCTGCTGGTCCGGCGTGTTGATTGCCTTAACTGTGGTCGTGTCAGCGAGCATATCGATTGGCTACGGCCTGGCGCAAGGCTGACACTGCGGATGATCGCCTGGGTTGAAACGCTGCTGCCACTACTGCCGATCAGTCACATCAGTCAACTCACAGGGCTGCACTGGCATACGATTAAAACCCTTGATAAGCGGCGCTTGGAGGCCTCTGTTGGTGGCTTTGATCCGGGCGATGTTCGTCGCTTGGTCATGGATGAATTTGCGCTTCATAAGGGGCACCGATATGCCACCGTCATCATGGATGCCGAACGTACTCGAGTGCTCTGGGTGGGTGAAGGTAATAGCCGAAAGGCTATCCGCCCATTCTTCGAGCAGCTGGGCGAGCGCTGCCAGCAGATTGAAGCGGTTGCTATGGATATGAATACCGCCTTTGACTCTGAAGTCAGCCAGCACTGTCCGCAAGCCGAAGTTGTGTTCGATCTGTTTCATGTAGTGGCCTTGTATGGGCGCAAGGTGATGGATCGCATACGAGTCGACCAGGCCAATGCGTTAAAGGCAGACAAACCCGCCCGACAGGTGATCAAGCAGAGTCGTTGGTTGTTGCTGAGAAATAAGGAAAACCTGAAGGAAGAGCAAAGCGTTCGGTTGCAGGAGATCCTTGATGCGAACCAGTCACTGGCGACCGTCTACGTGCTCAAAGACGCCTTGAAAGAGGTTTGGTATGCGCCATCGGTGTGGGAGGCGGGGTGTCGCTGGATAGCGTGGTTAAGGTATGCCAAAGAAAGCGGCTTGGAGCCATTACAGCGCTTTGCCCATAATCTAAAACGATACACGCGAGGCATCCTCGCCAGCGCAAAGTTTCCGATGCACACCAGCCTGCTGGAAGGGGTGAACAACAAGATTAAGGTGATCAAGCGCATGGCATATGGTTACCGGGACAAGGCTTACTTCTTCCTCAAAATCAAGGCAGCCTTCCCCGGTAAAGTGCGATGAACCTTTTTTTATGCCGCTATTTAACTTTAGGGTTTTATTTATTAGAGATATCTAATATATTCTGTTGCTTCAATGGGGGCATACTGTAATGGAGAAATTTATGAAAGGAACGATACTGGCTGCCGGGTTGTTAAGCTGCATTATCGCACTGACAACGGTTGCTGCCGAAAAACCTGAAAAAGCATCGGCGCAGACCACACTTGATCTGTATGCAACGCCCTCTGAGACCTGGGATGTGCTGCAAAAGGATAGTTCAGCGATTCTGGTGGATGTGCGTGATCCGGTTGAGGTGATGTTTACCGGCTTTGCCACCCCAACCCGTATTCATGTGCCTCTGATGATTGCCAATCCAAAAGGCTGGAACGATAAGAAAAGCAGTTGGGCGATGGAAAAAAATCCTGCGTTTAACACCCAGTTGACCGACAAGCTTAATCAGCTCGGTGCTAACAAGGATACGCCTATCTTTATGATGTGCCGCTCCGGCTCCCGTAGCGCTTCTGCCGTTAATCTGCTTGCCGCCCAGGGATATAACAATGTCTGGTCAGTGGTAAATGGCTTTGAAGGGGGGGCGTTGAAAGAGGGGGATTCCAAAGGGGTTCGTGCGGTTAATGGCTGGCGTAATTCCGGTCTTCCCTGGAGCTATAAGGTCGACCCTGCGGTTGCCTGGCACCCTGCCGAATAAATAAATGGAATTAAGGATTTGATCGAAATGAGAAAAATTGTGATATCTGCGGTACTGGCCGCAACTCTGGTCGCTCCGATCATGGCTTCTGCAACAGAAACCGTGGATAAAGTGCTGATCACCCTGACCAGTGCAGAACAGCAAACCCGGGGCATGGCGATGGTGCTGGGTAACATGATGCAGGCAAAAGGCGCTAAAGTCAGTGTGCTGTTGTGTGATAGTGCGGGTGATATGGCCCTTAAAGAGTATAAATCCGAGCCATTAAAGCCTAAGAATGTTACCCCAGAGCAACTGCTGCAGAAGCTGATCTCAGGTGGCGCTAAAGTCGATGTATGCGCGCTCTATCTGCCCAATAAAGGTGTTGGGATGGAGGCTTTACTGGACGGAGTGGGTGCCGCTAAACCGCCGGTGATGGCCGACGCATTAATGGACTCTGATACCCGGGTGTTTAATTTCTGAATCGGCTGATGCCTCGTATGGCCAAAGCGCACTGTCTACTCTGCAGTGCGCTTTTTTATTGCTCCAGGCATCGTCGACAGGTGTTTTACTCTCTATACTGAGAGGATGAAAACCCTGCCATTATTTCCACTGCCTGTGGTTCTGTTTCCCGGAACTTTATTGCCGCTACAGATCTTTGAACTGCGTTATCGTCGCATGGTTAAAGAGTGTCTTGCCCGTCAGGAACCGCTGGTTATTCTTCAGGCCCGACATCCCTCCACTCCGGATATCGATTTTTATACTACGGGTACAACGGGGAGCATCCTCGATTGGCAGCCGCTGCCGAACCAGATGATCGGTATTGAGTTGCAGGGAGAGCAGAGGGTCCGGGTTGCTGCAATAAAGAAAGAGAGTGACGGACTGTTGCTGGGGGAGGTGGAGTATCTTTGCTCCGCTGATCCGGTCGACTTAGCACCGCAATCGATCAGGTTGTCGGAGATTATCGCTCATCTTGCAGAGCATCCTCTGTTATCATTCAGTCCGGCCCGGGTGAGTGCTGAAACTGCTGATGCTTTCAGCTACCAGTTAGCAGCGATGCTGCCTTTTTCAGGCGCCGACAAGCAGCGGTTACTGGAACTCGATGATCCTGTGGCACGACTGGAATCGATTTATACTCTTCTCAAGGAATACTGATGCTCGATCTGATTCAAACGGCGCTGGTGAGTCGTAGTCCGCTACTGGAAACCCTGCATGCGGAAAACAGCGACTGCTATCGATTGTTTCATGGTATTAATGAGGGGATTCCCGGCCTGACAGTTGATCGCTACGGTCCGCAGTTACTGATTCAGACCTTTCATGAGCCGGTCACAGAGGAACAGTGCGAACAGATTCACCGTGCGGTAGAAAGCTTTCTTGGTTGCACGCTTGAGCGGGTGTACAACGACCGCAGCTCAGCGAACTCGCGCCGCAGCGATGATTTTCGTGTTGATGACTGGCAGGGGGTTGCCCATGAACTGGGTATCAGCTACCGGATAAAGGGAAAGCACGAAGGCCAGGACCCTCTGCTATTTCTCGATATGCGCGTGGGTCGTCGCTGGATACAGAAGAATGCTGCCGGGAAGTCTGTTTTAAATCTGTTCTCTTATACCTGCGGGGTCGGCGTGGTTGCCGCTGTGGCTGGAGCCAGTCGCGTATTGAATGTGGACTTCTCAACCCGCTCGCTGGATATCGGTCGGGAGAATGCCCGGCTTAACAACCTAAGCGATCAGCAGATCGATTTTTTTCAGAGTGACTTCTTTACCGCTGCGAAACAGCTGGCAGGTATTCCGGTTAAGCAGAGAGTAGGGCGGGGGCGAAAACCTAAACCGTTTCCACGGATTCAGCAGGAAAAATTTGATCTGGTATTTCTGGATCCGCCTCGCTGGGCGAAAAGTACATTTGGTACTGTGGATCTGATCCGCGATTATCCCAGTGTGCTGAAACCGGCATTGCTGGCAACGAAACCAGGCGGTCAACTGGTGTGTGCCAATAATGTTGCCAGTGTTGATTATGACGAGTGGCTGGACATCGTTCAGCGTTGTGCTGTTAAAGCCGGTTGTCCCATAAAGCAGGTTACCCGGTTAACCCCGGAAAGTGACTTTCCCTCTCCGGATGGCAGATTTCCCCTGAAACTGGTGGTGTTACAACTCTGAATTTACCCGTTTGCTGTAACGGGCCAGTAACTGATGCAGATGATCATCGATCTGTCCGTTAGCTGTTTCCCGGTCAGCTGCTGAAAAGCTGTCGAGATCAATGTAGGCGCTGCAGTTGCGGCCACTGTTTTTAGCCAGATACAGGGCTTCATCGGCACGTTTGATGGAGTTTTCGATGTCGCATTGGGCGCTTAGCTGAGTAATGCCGAAGGAGGCGGTTATCTGAATATTTCCCTGTGCTGTCACAATGGGGGTATCAGCCAGTTTACGTCTCACCCGCTCAATCCCCGTTTGCGCCTCGGCGATCTCAATATCGGGTAAGACAAAAAGAAACTCCTCCCCGCCATAGCGTGCCAGCGAATCACTCTGTCGGGTAAATGAGAGTAGTACTGCGGCAACCTGAGACAGAGCGCTATCGCCGGCATCGTGTCCGTACCGATCATTGACCCGTTTAAAGTGATCGATATCAACTAAGGCGATACAGCAGCTGCGGCTGCTGTCCCGAGACATTCTGTTTTTCTCGTAGTTGAGTACAGAGTAGATGCTGCGTCTATTCATTAACCCGGTGACAGTATCAAACTGGTTAGTAGAGACAACGCTGAATTCAAACAGTGTCAGAACCTCAAGTGTAAAGGCTTCCTGCGCCTCTATCAGCGCTTTATAAAGCAGCAGGTTGACTGGTTGTTGCGATTGCAGGCCGGTCAGTAGCTGATTGGCAACGGCATGAAAATTTTTGTGCTGGATATCGAGATCAAGAAAAAACGGATGATGGAATTTCGGATTATCAAGAATCCGCTTAATCCACTGACCAAACTGGCAATGGGAATGGGAGCAGCAGCAATAGTCCTCCTCTTTAAGAACTGTTTCCTGTGACACCAGGGCAAGATTCAGGGAGTTAAACCAGCGCAGGTGCTGATGGAACACCGTGCGGATATCAGCAGACAGGCGGACAAATTCTTGCTGATCAATTTTCTCTAACAGGTCGTCTAATACTGACATGACGGCTTTCTCACGGTTTCTCTACTTTTACTATTGTTTTTCCACCAGGTTAAAGCAACGAAGAAAACTGCATGAGATCAATGATCTGATGAATTTAGCTTAATGAAGGAGGACGCTGACATATTGCGGCAACTTTTTCTCTATCGTTGATGGACAACCAACCCTAACAGATGCGAACAGCTCATTCTATCGTCCTTACGGTGTGGCTCTGAGCGTACATCCTTGCTCTAAAGTATGCTTTTATGGCTGGCTGTGATCAGATCCGGTGAGCTTCCAGTGTGATGCCGGTGATCCGGGGGCCTAACAGAACAACACGACCCCGGGCCCGGTCTTCACCGGTTGCGGTAAATTCAAACAGGTAGGAGCGCCAGATTCGAATCTTGCCGTTGTCATCCCGTTTCAGCCATATTCCCCGCAGATAGACACTCTGATCCAGTAATTGAAGGTCCAGTTCACGGCAGTGGTTGGTGGCCGCTTTGAGGGCGATCTCCTTCACTTTCAGTGACTGCCACCAGTGCAACAAAAGCAGCACAATGAGGGTTAGCCAGAACAGGTCTCCCAGATCAAGATACATCAGTTTTTCTCCCGTCCTAACCATACCGAGCCGATACCACCACTGATAACCAGTGCTGCGCCAATAACTGAGATCATATCAGGAACCTGCTGCCAGAAAAGCCAGCCCAGCAGACCGGCAAACAGCACGCCAAAATAACTGATCGGCGCAATCACAGTTGCTTTAGCATAGCTGTAGGCTTTGGTGTAAAGCCACATGGTGCACCAGATCGACAGACTGATGCCGATCATCAGTGGCACACTGGCGAGTGGAACCGGTTGCCAACTGGCTAATGCCAGCGGCAGAGAGAAGAGTGCTGAGAGTGCGAAATAGTAGAACAGAATACGACTGGTGGGTTCTGAGAGGGCCAGAACCCGGGTGGTGACAATGGAAACCGCTAGCAGCAGGCAGGAGGCCACTGCGGCCAGATGCCAGGGATTTAACCGGCTGCCATCGGGTTTGAGCACCAGTGCAATACCCAGAAAACCGATCACAATGGGCAACCAGTTTAGTAGTGGCATCCGGTATTTAAGCCACATCAGCACCAGCAAAGGCACCATCAGGGGGGCGGCATTGCGCAGCAGTGAAGCTTCGCCCAGGGGAATATTATTCAGCGCCAGATAGTAGGTGTAGAAGCAGAGCCAGCCGGAGAGCCCCCGTATCAGATGCAACCAGGGCTTTTCGGTTTTGAGGACCCGCAACCCTTTCCGCCCCAGCCAGGGCAGCATCATCAGGGTGCAGATACCGTACTGAACCAGTACGATCTGTTCGATTGAGACAAAACCGGCGGTATATTTAGTGGCGGCAGCAGCCAGGCTCATTAACAGCGTCGTTGCCATTGCCAGGGCCGCGCCGCGAATAAGATTGGAATATTGTTGGGGCAAGGTTGTCTATCCTGTTGCTTTAATTACAATAGCTTATTACATCTACTTCCCGGGAATATCCATGGAATTGCTGATCGGCTTTGTTGAAACAAACTGGGTTAACGTTGTTGCACTCATCTGGTTTCTTGCCTGTTTCAAGGGTTACAACACCTACACCCGGCGCAGAGCCAGAGATACCCACTGTCTCGCCAGTGTGATGCATAACTATCGCCTGGAGTGGATGAACCGGATGCTTCACCGTGAAGTGCGTATCGCCGATGCTGCGGCGATTACCAATCTGGAGCGTAGCGTATCATTTTTTGCCTCATCAACCATGCTTATTTTGGCCGGCCTGATGACCGTACTTGGGTCTACAGAGAAAGCGATCGATGTGGTTGGGGATCTGCCGTTTGTCAATCACGCGACCAAGGCGGAGTGGGAGCTGAAACTGCTGGTGCTGATAGGATTGTTTATCTACGCATTTTTCAAGTTTACCTGGAGTCTGCGTCAGTATGGTTTTACCTCGGTGATGATGGGCGGTGCGCCACAACCGGATCAGGCAAGCGAATCAGAGTTGAAAGCCCATGCGAACCGATTGGCTGTCATGAGTTCGATGGCCGCTAATAACTTTAACCTGGGACTGCGCACCTACTATTTCAGCCTCTCTGTTCTGGCCTGGTTTATCAATCCCTGGTTGTTTATGCTGATGGTTACCGGCGTGGTCTTTATTCTCTATCGCCGGGAGTTTAACTCCAGTACCCTGCGCCAACTGGTGATCAGCCGGATGGAATAATTTGTCGCGCTTTTCCTGTCAGGCCCCTTGAAATGGAAGGGGCTGTCCCCATCTTTAGTGTCAACGATTTTCGTTTTAACAGTAAATCTTTGTCACAATAAGATTGGGAATTGATAGATGAGCACAGAAACTCAGCAGGAAACTCTTGGCTTTCAAACCGAAGTGAAGCAACTGCTTCACCTGATGATTCATTCTCTGTATTCAAATAAAGAGATCTTTCTTCGGGAACTGATCTCCAACGCTTCCGATGCCGCGGATAAACTGCGGTTTGAAGCACTGTCTAATGACGACCTCTATGAGGGTGATGGTGATCTGCGTATTCGCATCGAGTTTGATGAGAAAGCAAAAACGATCACCATCGATGACAACGGTATCGGTATGACCCGTCAGGATGTCATAGAGCATCTGGGGACTATCGCAAAATCCGGCACCTCACAGTTCCTCTCTCAGCTGAGTGGCGATCAGAAAAAAGATTCGCAGCTGATTGGCCAGTTCGGGGTTGGCTTCTACTCTGCATTTATCGTCGCAAAAGAGGTGGAAGTGATTACCCGCCGTGCCGGCCAGCCGGCGTCTGAAGGGGTTCACTGGGTGTCTCAGGGTGAGGGTGAGTTCACCGTTGGGAACGTTGAAAAAGCACAACGTGGTACCACCATTATTCTGCACCTGAAAGATGAAGAACTGGAGTTCGCAAATAGCTTCCGTCTGCGTGGTCTGGTGCGTAAGTATTCTGATCATATCTCTCTGCCGGTGATTATGCAGAAAGAAGCGGCTCCGGTGGAAGAGGGTGAAGAGCCAGCGGCACCAGAAGATGAAACCGTCAATGCTGCGACCGCGCTCTGGACCCGCTCTAAGAGCGATATCAGTGATGACGAATATAAAGAGTTCTATAAGCATGTTTCTCATGACTTCCAGGACCCACTGAAATGGAGTCATAACCGGGTTGAGGGTAAGCTGGATTACACCAGTCTGCTTTATGTTCCGGCTCATGCTCCCTATGATCTGTGGAATCGTGATACGCCGCGTGGCCTGAAACTTTACGTGCAGCGTGTGTTTATCATGGATGAGGCAGATCAGTTCCTGCCGATGTATCTGCGCTTTATGAAGGGGGTTGTTGACACCAGTGACCTGTCACTGAACGTTTCCCGCGAGATTCTGCAGAAAGATCCTGTAGTCGATAAACTGAAAACTCAGTTGACTAAGCGTGCCCTGGATATGCTGGGTAAACTGGCTAAGAATGATCCTGAACAGTACGCTAAGTTCTGGGCTGAATTTGGTGAAGTGCTGAAAGAGGGACCCGCGGAAGATCACGCCAACAAAGAAACCATCCTTAAGCTGCTTCGTTTTGCTTCTACGCATAACAACTCCTCTGATCAGAGCGTTGCCCTGGAAGACTATGTTTCCCGCATGCAGGAAGGTCAGGAGAAGATCTACTACGCCGTGGCTGAAAACTACAACACTGCGAAGAACAGTCCTCACCTCGAGATCTTCCGCAAGAAGGGTATCGAAGTGTTGCTGATGTCTGACCGTGTTGATGAGTGGCTGATGAGCCAGCTGTTCGACTTCGACGGTAAGTCCTTCCAGGATGTCAGTAAAGGTGAACTGGATCTGGGTGAAACCGAGAACGAAGAGGAGAAGAAAGCTCACGAGGAGACCGCCAAAGAGCTGGAAGGCCTGGTTGAGCGTCTGAAGAACAGCCTTGATGCTCAGGTCAGTGAAGTGCGCATCACCCATCGTCTGACAGACTCTCCAGCCTGTGTGGTGCTGGGCGCTTATGATATGGGTATGCAGATGCGCAAGATCATGGAAGCCGCAGGTCAGGCCGTGCCGGAAAGCAAGCCTATCTTTGAGATCAACCCCGAGCACCCGCTGATCAGCAAGCTGGATCACGAAGCCGATGAAGACCGCTTCGGTGAGCTGGCACTGGTGGTATTTGAGCAGGCGCAACTGGCCGCCGGTGGGCAGCTGGATGATCCGGCCGCTTATGTGGGACGTCTCAATAAGCTGCTGCTGAATCTGATCAGCTAACTCTATATGTTGTTACTAAAGGCGACCACTGGTCGCCTTTTTTATGTCTGTTACACTGATATAATTGGTCGATTACGCATTAGCAACTGATGCGCCAGAACAATAAGTATATACAGGGCGTAAGGCCTTGTCGGGATCTGAAATGAGTGATGATATTGCTAATCTGCGAAAATTTGTGGCCCCTGAAATCGTCTTTGGGGCGGGGGCCAGAAAAACAGTCGCCAACTTTGCCCGCTCGTTTGGCGCCCGAAAAATTCTGCTGGTCTCCGATCCGGGTGTTGAGGCTGCCGGCTGGGTTACAGAGGTTGCCCAGGACCTGCAGATGGGCGGTTTCGAGTATGAACTGTTTACCGACGTATCCCCCAATCCCCGTTCCGAAGAGGTGATGAAAGGCGCGCAGATCTACACCCAGCATGGCTGTAACCTGATCGTCGCCGTGGGTGGTGGCAGCCCGATGGATTGTGCTAAAGGGATCGGTATCGTAGCGACTCACAATCGCCACATTCTGGAGTTTGAAGGGGTGGATACCATTGAGATGGCAATCCCTCCACTGATCTTTATCCCCACCACTGCCGGGACTTCGGCAGATGTCTCGCAGTTTGCCATTATTAATGATCAGCAGGAGAGAATGAAAATCTCCATTGTCAGTAAAGCGGTGGTCCCGGATGTTTCCCTGATCGATCCGGAAACAACCGTCACTATGGACCCTTTTCTGACCGCCTGTACCGGGGTGGATGCGCTGGTACATGCGATCGAGGCGTTTGTCTCAACCGGTTCAGGCCCGCTGACCGATATGCACGCGCTGGATGCGATTAAACTGGTAAATGATAATCTGGTAGCGCTGGTGAAAGACCCGACCGACCTGAAACTGAGGGAGCAGGTGATGCTGGGGAGCATGAAAGCGGGGCTGGCGTTTTCTAATGCGATTCTCGGGGCGGTGCATGCTATGTCACACAGTCTGGGAGGCTTTCTCGATCTGCCCCACGGGATGTGCAACGCGATGCTGCTGGAACATGTGATCAGTTTTAACTTTAAATCGGCGGAAGATAAGTTTCGTGTGGTGGCTGAAACCATGGGGATCGACACCCGGGGGATGAGTAATCTGATGGTGCATAAACGTCTGCAGGATCGGGTGATACAGCTCAAGCGTGATGTGGGATTAGTGGAGGGGCTGGCCTCCCGGGGCGTTAATCTCAGCGATATACCGACACTCTCTGCCAAGGCGATTAAGGACCCCTGTATTCTGACCAATCCACGCAGGTCCAGTAAGCGGGATGTCGAGGTGGTCTATGAAGAAGCGCTCTGAGGTTGAGCACTCTTCCAGCGATAAACTCACGATAGAACGGTTGATGGGGCTGGGTGGACAGTCAGCCCGTAAAAGTCACTATCCTGAACTGGTTGCCAAACTTGAAGAGTTGGAAGAGGAGCGGAATCGGTATAAATCGATCTTTGAGCATGCCCAGCATGGCATTTTTCAGGCCCGGCTGGACAGTGGCCTGGTCGCGGCGAATCCGGCACTGGCGAGGATTTGCGGCTATACCGACCCGCAGCAGCTGTGCCGACGGGTTGAGTCATTTGCCTCAGGCTTGCTGTTTGATCCTCATGAATACCCGCTTCTGCTGGGGAAACTCAAGCTTTACGGCAAGCTGTTCGGCTATGAAACCCGGTTGTTACGTCAGGATGGCAGTGCCGTTGATGTATCGTTAAATGTGCTGTTAAAAGACGATGGCCAGGGCAGCCTGATGGAAGCCTTTGTTGCCGATATTACTGAGCGCAAGAAAGCTCAGGATAAACTCAAGAAACTGAATGAAGAGCTGGAACAGCGGGTTGAAGACCGCACCCGGGAGCTGGTTTCTCTGAATCAGCAACTGGTCAGCGAGATCAATGAACGCAGCAGTATAGAGCAGGCGCTTAAAGAGGCGCGGGATGCTGCAGAACAGGCGAATAAGAGTAAAGATAAATATCTGGCGGCCGCCAGTCACGATCTGTTGCAGCCGCTGAATGCCGCCCGGTTATTGGTGTCCACCCTGCAGGAGCGGGAGCTGGCTGAAGAGAATAATCATCTGGTTGAGCGGATCCATATGGCGCTGGAGGGGGCGGAGGAGCTGCTGAGTGATCTTCTGGATATCTCCCGTCTGGATCAGAACGCGGTGCAACCTGATCTGACCAGTATCCCTCTGGATTATCTGTTCCGGATGTTGCAGGTGGAGTTTCAGCCGGTGGCCGAACAGCGCTCTGTTTCGTTGCGGGTGCTGAGTAGTGGTCTCAATATTTACAGTGATACCCGGCTATTGATGCGGGTGCTGCGCAATTTTCTCAGCAATGCGTTTCGCTATACCCCGGCGGGCCGGGTTGTGCTGGGGGCACGTCGTCGGGGAGATCATCTTGAACTGCAGGTGTGGGATACCGGTCCGGGTATTGCGGAAGATAAGCTCGAAGATATCTTCAGAGAGTTTCAGCAGATCGATCATCACTATCAGACCGGCCGCAAAGGGGTCGGTCTGGGGCTGGCGATTGTTGAACGGATTGCCGGAATGCTCGATCACCCGATCAGAGTCAGCTCCACGCCGGGTAAGGGCACCATGTTCAGTGTTTCGGTACCGATCAGTAGTGAACCGGTGCAGCCGATCCTGCAACCACAACAGATGCCGCAGCAGGATCTTAGTGGTCGAACAGTTCTTGTGATCGATAATGAACAGGATATTCTGGTCAGCATGCAGGCGCTGCTGGAGCAGTGGCACTGCGAGGTTTGTATGGCTATTGACCCGGCAGAAGCGATTGAAAACTATCTCAGTAAAGGGGTAAAACCGCAGCTGATTCTGGCCGATTATCATCTGAATAATGATGCCACCGGTGTTGAAGCGATTGATCAGGTGCGGCGCTATGCCGGTTATGATATTCCCGCTGCTATTATCACCGCTGACCGCTCTCCGGAAGGGCGTAAGCTCTTTCGTGAGCGGCAGTTGCCAGTGCTGAATAAGCCGGTTAAGCCGGGAAAACTGCGGGCGTTGATCAGCCACCTGCTACAGCCCCCTCAACAGGTTGCGGAGTAATGTATTGATGGATCGTGAGCAGCTGGAGCGGTGTCACGAGGCACTGATTAAACTGAAACAGGAGCTGAGCGAAGAGATAGCCAGTCTGGAACAGAGTGCCAGGCCTGTGCAACTGGATCAGCAGGCGGTTGGCCGGGTTTCCCGGGGGGATGCGATGCAACAACAGAGTATGGCGCTGGCCAATCTTGAACAGTGTCGTCAGCGGATGCAGGAAGTGATGCATGCAGAACAGCGTTTCAGCGAGGCTGAGTATGGTTACTGCGAACATTGCGATAGTGTGATCAGTCTGCCGCGCCTGTTGGCCCGTCCAGAAAGTCGGTTCTGTCTCAGCTGCCAGTCAGCAGTGGAGCGCACTCAATGATCGCTTTGCACTTGTCCTATCCGCAGAGTAAGCTGGATTGCAGATGTTGAACAAGTGCTTTTAATAATCAGTGATACAGCCGATGGCCTCGAAAAAATCAAAGGATATTGCTGAAACCCCTGAACTGGCCGATGAAGCCTGGGTCAGTGTTATCCAGAAAATGGATGAAACCTATGCTGACCTGGTGCATTACCAGGTTGAGATAGAGCGGAAAAACCTCGAACTGGAGCAGACCCAGGGGTTTCTCGACAGTGTCCAGAGCGCCATGAACGACGTGCTGATCGTGTGCGATAAACAGGGCGTTATTCAGCAGGTTAACAGTGCTCTGGAGCAACTGACCGGTGAACAGGCCGACCGTCTGATAGGTAAACCCTTCGTCGAGCTGGTTGCCCAGCCTTATCAGAGCAAAATCACCGCTATTCAGAATCAGTTACGGCTTACACCGGTGCGGGACTGTGAAGTGGAACTGATGGGGCATGAGGGGAGTGTACCCCTGGCCATGAACTGCAGTCCCCGTAAAGATAAACGGGGCCGGATGGCGGGTATGGTGATGGTTGGCCGTCCGCTGGGGGAACTGCAGAAAGCCTATAAAGAGCTGAACAAAACCCATGCAGAGCTTAAGTTGGCACAGGAGCGCCTGATTCAGTCAGAAAAGATGGCATCCCTGGGTCGCCTGGTGGCCGGTGTTGCCCACGAGCTGAATAACCCGATCAGTTTTGTCTACGGCAATATGCATGCCTTGCGCCGATACACCGAAAAACTGGTGACCTACTTTAATGCGGTGGGTGAAAACAGCAGCAGAGAAGAGTTGCGGGCACTGCGGGAAAATCTGCGTCTCGACCGAGCGATTCAGGATCTTAATTCGCTGGTCGCCGGCACTATGGAAGGCGCGGACCGGGTGCGGGATATTGTCCGTGATCTGCGCCAGTTCTCCTCCTGTCAGGAAGCGGAGAAAACCCTGTTCGATTTTAATCACGTGATTAAAACGGCGTTGCACTGGATTATCAAAGAGAGCAACCGACCGGTGCAGGTCGATCTTAATCTTCCGCCTCAGTTGATGGCACTGGGGCATTCCGGGCAGATACACCAGGTGATTGTCAATCTGATTCAGAACGCCGTCGATGCGATGCAACAGCAACCCCAGGCGCGGCTTGAGCTCAGTGCAGGTGAAACCGCTGAACGGGTGTGGTTCACCATACTCGATAATGGTCCGGGTCTGCCAGAGGAGCACTTGTCCCGTGTATTTGATCCGTTCTTTACCACCAAGCCAGTGGGTGAGGGAACCGGTCTCGGCCTCTCCATCAGCTATGGCATTGTCACCGAGCATGGCGGCAAATTATCACTGCATAATTATCCTTCCGGGGGCGTGATGGTAAGGTTGGAACTGCCTAAGCAAGTGCCGTTAACCGCACATCAGGAGGATAGAAATGGCTAATCTACTCTGGCTACAGTCCGGTGGATGTGGCGGTTGCAGCATGTCTCTGTTGAATGCTGAATCGCCGGATCTGATGACCACCCTTGATGCTGCCGGAATCCGTTTGCTGTGGCACCCCTCCCTCAGTGAGGAGAGTGGATCGGAAGTGATTGCGATATTGCAGCAGGTGATTGATGGAGCGATTCCGCTGGATATCCTCTGTATAGAGGGGTCGATGTTGATGGGACCGATGGGCACGGGCCGTTTTCACCTGATGGGAGGCACCGGTGTGCCAATGATCAACTGGGTACGGCAACTGGCAGAAAAAGCGCAATATACCGTTGCCGTCGGCAGTTGTGCGGCTTATGGTGGCATCAGTGCCGCCGGTGATAACGTTACCGAAGCGACCGGTCTGCAGTTTGATGGGGACCTGAGTGGTGGTTTGCTGGGGGCCGATTACCGTTCCGCCAGTGGTGACAAAGTGATCAATGTCGCCGGATGCCCCACCCATCCAAACTGGGTGACTGAGACACTGCTACAGATCGCCCTTGATGAATTTGATCCAGGGCAGGTGGACAATCTGGGACGTCCCCGAAGCTATGCAGATCATCTGGTTCACCATGGCTGCACCCGCAATGAGTATTACGAATATAAGGCCAGTGCCGAACAGCCTGGGCAGCAGGGTTGTATGATGGAGAATATGGGGTGCCTTGGCACTCAGGCGCATGCGGATTGCAATATCCGTCCCTGGAATGGCGAAGGCTCGTGCACCAGTGGAGGGTACGCCTGCATTAACTGCACCGCCCCTGAGTTTGAAGAGCCATCTTACGCGTTCACCAAAACCCGTAAAATTGCCGGTATTCCGGTGGGCCTGCCCACCGATATGCCGAAAGCCTGGTTTGTCGCACTGGCATCACTCTCCAAAGCGGCAACCCCGGAGCGACTGAAAACTAACGCTGTCTCTGAGCGGATCATCTATCCCCCCAGTAAGCAGAAACATGAAAAACAGTAACTGTAGTAAGCTGAGCTGATGAGTCGAATTCTGGTAGGCCCGTTTAACCGGGTGGAAGGGGATCTTGAAATTACACTGGATATCGCTGATGGCCGGGTTGAAAGTGCAAAGGTTAACTCGACCATGTATCGCGGTTTTGAACAGATATTACAGGGCAAAAACCCGCTCGATGCGCTGGTTTATACGCCCAGGATCTGTGGTATCTGTTCGGTCAGTCAGTCGGTGGCCTGTGCCTATGCACTGGCTGATGCGATGCAGATGGGGATGCCGCGCAATGGTGAACTCTGCACCAATCTGATCCTTGCCAATGAAAATATGGCAGACCTTTTAACTCATTTCTATCTCTTCTTTATGCCGGATTTTGCCCGGCCCGTGTATGCTGCCCAACCCTGGTATGAAACCGTGGCGCGACGTTATCGTGCGGCGAGCGGGGAGGCGGCCCGGGAGATGCTGCCAGCCCGGGCAGAGTTTCTGCACCTGATGGGGTTGTTGGCTGGCAAGTGGCCCCATAGTCTGAGTATTCAGCCGGGTGGCAGCGCCAAACCGGTAGAAGCCCATGACCGGTTGAAAATGCTGGCAATACTGGCCGGTTTTCGCCGGTTTCTGGAACGCCGCCTGTTTGGCGACACACTGGAAACCATCGTTCAGTTGACCTCAGCCGCTGAGTTGTCGCAGTGGGCGGCCCAGAAACCCTGGCAAAGTTCTGATCTGAGAACCTTTCTGCACCTGTCTCAACAGCTGCAACTGGATCAGTTGGGAGCCACGACCGTGCCGTTTATGAGTTACGGCAACTATCCGCTGGAGGGGGAGCGACTGTTCCGTCCCGGTGTTATCGATGCCCAGGGGACGCGAACACCGCTGGATAGCAACCAGATTACTGAAGACCTTTCTCATGCCTGGCTGACAGGGCAGGACAGGCCTCAGCACCCAGAGTTGGGCGTGACTCAGCCCTCTCTGGAGAATCAACAGGGCTACAGCTGGTGTAAAGCCCCGCGGCTGGATGGACAGGTGATGGAAACCGGTGCCCTGGCCCGTCAACTGAACAATGGACACCCTCTGATGATGGACCTGGCTGCCCGTAGCGGCGCTAATGTCCATAACCGGATACTGGCAAGATTATTGGAGCTGGCTATAGTGGTACCGCAGATGGAACGCTGGGCGCGACAGATCGATCCCTCAGAGCGGTTTTGTTTGCACAGTGCGATGCCTGATAGCGCCATCGGTGTTGGTATGGTCGAAGCCGCCCGGGGCAGTCTGGGACACTGGCTCAGTGTTGAGAAGGGGCGAATCAGTAATTACCAGATTATCGCACCGACTACCTGGAACTTCTCCCCCCGGGATAGTCAGGGGATTCCAGGCGCCCTCGAACAGGCGTTGCAGGGTACCCAGGTGATGGAGGGTGAGAAAGACCCGGTGTCGGTACAGCATATTGTCCGCTCATTCGATCCATGTATGGTGTGTACGGTGCATTAACGCCTTTAACGTTCATCCTACCATTCCCTGGCTTTGTAGCTGCTGACAAAACCCTTTGGCAATAGGATCAAACTTCTGGACAAGTGAGTTGATATCAGTGGTATTAACGGTCTTAGATAATATGGCTTTCATCTGAGTATTTGCAGTCACCGACGGCTTCGCTTATTCTTGGTTTATGGGGTTAGCTTCCTATGGATATGGTGTATCTATAGCGTGTGAATAGTTTAAACTACATTCCCCGTTGCATCAGTCACCAAGTATGGACTACCAAGATGCGGTATCTCTTCTTTAGGAGCAATATCTGAAACACTGAGGTATATCGCAGTCACTTCACTTTAATCACGACTGCTAGGTTGCCGCCTGGTCTACTACAGCAGCGCATCACCCTGCCAGGTAGTGAATTCAAACTCTGTACCTTGCCACTTTAACATCTATCTTAAGCTTTCTGCCCACATGGTCATTATTCAGGAGCGCAAGGCAGAAGCTACGGGCTATTGTTTCAAAGGCCTCAACCAGCAGCGCGACATCTGTAGTCGGTATTATATCGACTGTCTTGGATAAAGTGCTTTTCGTCAATATGCCATCTCATCAACTGGCTGATTTATTTTGAATTATGTTCTTCTATGAGTGCGGGCTTATCTTGGATCTCTGTTTCTTCGCTTTCAAATAAGGGTTTTCCATATACATATTCATAAATATTGCTTAGCGTCGCAAAGCCCAAATCTTGTAATAATACAACAATAAAAATGAAGTAAGCGATTACGGCCACGACAAGAAACATGATGCCAGCGAGGAAGTTAAAACCACATAGAATAGATGCTATAGCGAATATGCCAGCTCCATGGCCTATCAGATTGGATAGTACTGCCAACCTGAATTGAAATTTTGGAGTGGTATCTAGTGTTTCATCTTCTTTAGGAAGAAGGATAAGGGATAGGACTAGAGCAGGAATTGCTATACCAATGAATATTGATGCGAACGATTGATAGCCTGTAATTTGATCTTTGGATAATAGATCAAGCAACAGTAGGAGGAGAAAGCCTATATGGGCTTGGGCTGCTTTAGCGTCTGTATAGTGCTGGGTATTAATAGCCATGCGTTTTCCTTAACGTAGTTGAGATTGGGCGTGTAGATTGCCCGAGATCAGCGGAGAAGGGAATAGGGGCTTGTACCCATTGTGGAGTGCCAGAAGCAACAAAAGCTCCCACGGAAGCTTTTTTAGTCGTAGTGGTCGTTTCTAAGCACGTGAGGTTTGCTGCTTATAAGTTTTTCGGATCTCCTCACCTTCTTTTGCGGTAGGAATATCGGTAAATGATATATTTACCTGTTTTCCAATAATTTGAGCTGCTGCTGCTAAAGTTTTTAAGCTAAGGCTTGTGTTAGCAGGATCCAGCAATCTATCAACTTGAGATCGACTGCTGTGCATTTCTATGGCAAAACGGGCTTTTGTGAGCTGAGTTTCTGCAAGTGCTTGCTGTATCTCCCAAGCAATTACACGTTTCATTGCTTCTGCAGTACATTCCTCGAGAATATCTTCTTCTTCGAGAAAATCATCAAACCCACTTCCAAGGTATTGATTAGTCATATAATTCTCTCATTCTACTAACGATGCACATCATCGCGACGGTTTTTTGCTAAATCTAGGTCGGGCTTAGGTGTTTTCTGACTCTTCTTGATGAACCCATGTAAAAGAACCATTACCTCTTGGTATACAGTGAAAAGGACTCTCGCAATACGAGAGTCAGATATATCACTCCTTACTTCCCAGAGGTCTTTGTCCATTTTGGTAACCAGGGGCTTTCCTTTAGGCCATCCAAACTCGACTTCTTTTATATCCTTTCCGATTGCTGACTTATCTTCTTTTTTTTGGTCTTTAAGCCAGTCTCTAACAGGCTCATTACCAATTTCAGTTTTAAAAAAGACAGCTTGGATAATTTTCTTAGGTTTATCTTCCATGGGTGTAGTGTACCAAAAATGGAACGTTTTGCAAGTTTGTCAAATGGGAAAAGTTGTTTCAGGCGTCTTATTGTTACGAAGCATATACATGGAAAGCTAGTCCAAATATAAGTCCTTTCACTATGTATCCCTCATGTTTAAATTTATGTCGGTGTCCAGGTAGAGGACTGCCAGCGTAGGCTCGGCTATATAATCCATATTATACGGGCTGAGTTTTCGGAAAACTCAAAGCTAAGTTATTGAGTTTAATAAGCATAAAAAGACAGTTTTGATGTGCTTTTTATACCCAAAATTAAGACTTAACTAATTGAAAAGTAAAAGCAATACTGAGTTATAAAACCATGTACGGTGCATTAACGCCTTTCAGACTATCATCGCGTCGACCCGGCTTTGACTCTGCCTGTGGGCGCGGGTGACAACCTGGCCAACATAGATCAGCGCCGGGGCCTCAATCTGGTTAGCGGTGATCGCACTAGCCATCTGCTTAAGGGTTGTTTCGATGGCGCGTTGCTCGTTATGGGTGCCATTTTCGACGATCAGGACCGGATAGTTTTCCGCTAACCCCGCTTTAATCAGCTCAGAGCTGATCATCGCAGCTTTCGAAACGCCCATATAGAACACCAGGGTTTCATCGGTTCTCGCCAGGTGGCTCCAGTCGATCTCGTGGTGCTGGCTGAACTGCGCTGTTATCAGTCTCAGGCGGGTTGATAGTCCCCGTTCAGTCAGCGGGAAACCCAGGCTGGCTGCGCAACCGGAGGCGGCGGTGATACCGGGAACGATGCTGTAGGGGATGTTTTCGCACCGTAGTGCATCAAGTTCCTCTCCAAGCCGGCCAAAAACCAGAGGGTCGCCCCCTTTAAGGCGCACCACATGTTTGCCTTTTATCGCTTGTCGCACCAGTATGGAGCATATTTCCGCCTGGCTGGCACTGTGATTGCCCATTCGCTTACCCACATAGATCAACTCAGGGTGGCCCGTTATGCCTGCCAGTAACTCCTGACTGACCAGCGCATCATAGACGATGACGTCGGCTTCATTGATGAGTCGCCAGGCTTTCAGCGTCAACAGTTCAGGGTCGCCGGGGCCCGCGCCAACCAGGTCTACCCGCCCCATTGGTGCAGGTTTAAGCGGGCTGTGAAGCCTCAATGCGCTGCCGCTTAAACGGCCTCTGTTGCCGATCCACTCGCGCAGGTAGCGCATAAAATCCAGACTTATCATGAGTGCTCACTCCCGTTTTCGATGAACAAAAAAAGCCCAAAGCTCGTATGAGCTTTGGGCTTCGTTACCCGACGAAAACAATATCGTCATCTTATTTGTTGTTAATCAGTAATAAAGCAAAGAGTATGCCTGATCTGTTTAATCTGTGCTTCAGGAGGATGGCACTGTAATTGCTGTAGTTAGTTCAGAAACATAACATTGAATGCTTAACTGTCAGGTAACCTTCTGAACTTATGAAACAAACCGCTGTTTCCCCCGAATCATTTTTTCTGGCTGCAAAACAGTCCGAGATCAATACCATTACTGAACTCAAATCGATGCTCAGATGGGTCACGCTGATCTGTGAGTTTATTCATCAGCTGCAGCGGGAACGGGGGCTCTCAAACCGGTTGTTAGCCGGGGGCGGAGAAAAAACCAGACCGCAGATGATGGCACAGCTGGCGCAGACTGACCATGCTCGCAAAGCGATGAATGAGGGGCTGGTGGGGGTTTATCAAACCGCCATAGAGTGCACCGTGAGTGCGAAACTGCTCAACCTGATCGCTTCCGCTTTGCTGGCCCTGGAAGGATTACAAGCGCTGCGCGCAGATATAGAAAAGTCACGGATGCAACCGGTTGATGCTACGGCCTGCTATAGTCGCCTGATCGAAAACCTGTTGCTGATTGTTTTCGAGGTGGCTGATCATGCCACCGATCCGGAAGTAACCCAGGGGTTGAGTACGCTGTTTCATCTGATACAGGGGAAGGAGCTGGTGGGTCAGGAGCGTGCCTGGACCGTTGTGGGGTTTGCCAGAGGCAGTTTTTCAAGCCGGTTATGTGAGCGGCTTGAGCGGGTGAAACAGCAGCAGGTCGAAATTTTCAGTGGCTTCCAGCAAACCGCCAGCGCTGAGTTAAACACCGCCCTGTCTCAGCTTGAAAGCAGCGCTCTGATTGCTGATTTCAAACAGCTGAGAACCCTCAGAGACCGATTGCAGGATGGCCAGCAGGTGAATCCTGAGCTCGCTGATACCTGGTATGAAAAAGCCACACTCTATATTGATGAACTGCATGGGCTTGAAATTCAGGCAACCGAACAGATTCTGACACTCTGCGATAACCGGGTCGATCTGGCAAAACGTAACCGCTCAGCAGCGCAGGATCAGATTGCGGAGTTGACCAGCATCAACCTGAACAGGGATGAAGTCATCGGGCGGGGGTTGTTAAACGCAGCGAATCCTTCGCATCCGATTCAATCGTTGATTTTAGAACAACGCAAACAGATTCTCGATCTGACATCGGATCTGCAACGGGCTAAAGAGGCGCTGGAAGCGAGAAAACTGGTTGAGCGAGCCAAGTCGATCCTCAAAGATAATATGAATCTGGATGAAGAGGCAGCCTACCGTACACTGCAAAAGAGTGCCATGGATCAGAAGCTGCCGATTCAGCAGGTGGCACTGGCAATCATCGAAGCCTATAAGCGATCAACCTATCGCTGATCTGATTCTTCCAGACAGAAGGGGGTTAACGTACCCCCAACGCCTGCATCAGAAAGATCACCCCACACCCGACAGCGATCATCACCAGATTGTAAGGCAACTGGTTGCGGATGATTTCACTGTCTGTCGCATGAAAGCGGGACTTCATTATAAAGTTCAGGCCACTGAAAGTGCTGCCGGACATCGCCAGTGCGGTCCCCAGGATATAGCTGATCGCCATCAGGTTCGGCGTGGTTGTGATATCGGCCAGTAAACCCGCGAAGATCGCGACCAGTGCCAACTGATGGATACCCAGATAGGCCAGACCCACGATCATCATCAGCACCAGAGAAGCAACCCCGGCATTGGTTTCAGTGAACGGCAGGCTGATCAGGCCTACCCCGATACAGGCTTTTACCCCCGCAGCGAGTACCCCGGCCGCCATAAACAGGCTGATCTCAGCCCGGCTTTCTGAGAGCTTTCCGGTAATATGCTGTGACACTTTCTCCGCTGATCTGGCAATACCTGTTCGCAACGTCAGCAAGCCGACAGGGACAATAATGGAGAGCAGAGATACCAGAAACACCGTGGGCAGTTGAGGCTGTTGCCAACTGAGTAGCAGAATCATCCCGATCAGGGCAAAAGGCATGGCCAGTGTTTCCCGTTTTAGGGGGTATCCCGCATAGCTTTGCAACGCAGTGGTTGCCCGGAGACGGGCTTCCAGTGTACTGAGGAACAGGCCGGTCGCCGCGATGGCGATAGAGAAAGGGTAGATCTGTGACAGTTCAACACCGGGTACCTGCTCCAGCACCAGGGGTAATAAGCTGAGGAAGGGTGACCAGAGCACCGCCATGCCGAAACCCCGACTGAGCACCAGTTGAGAGAGCTGATCAATCCCTTTATCGTTTTTAATCTGATCACCCACCACGATCACCGATGAAAAGTTAGCCACCGATGAGAAGAGGTGCATGCCCAGCAGGGTGGTAATAAAGCTGCGGCTACCCGGTTTGCTGACATCGCAGCCTATCTGACTGGCCATCCCGATAAAACTGATGGCCGTCAGCAGCATGGCCAGCTTCAGGTGTTCACCGAACAGCGCTGGCAGCGTGATGGTTGAACCCTGGCTCCAGGCGAGTATTGCGGCAGCTACTCCGGCGGTAAACAGGATAAGGATCTGCTTACGCTGTTTCGGTTTCAGCCGTGGAGACTCAATCGCAACATAGAGCCATGCCAGCAGGGTCGTTGCCCCGGTCAGCCCCAGGGGAACGACGATATTCAACAGTGTCAGCAGACACATCGTGATAACAATAAGGCCTGCAACACGGGCGCCAGGCCAGCGATTGCTGAGGTTTGCGCTAATACTATTGATTGACATGTTAAAGCCTGTAAATAAATACTGGAAATTACTTAATATATTAAGTATATTGTCTGCATATGTTAGCTTTTACCTGTCGCTGGGTAAATGGTCACAGATTAAAGAATGCTTTTTTAGGCTTTACTCTTTTGGTTGCCGAGTGCAGCGCACGTTAGAACGGAAGGTCAGATATGTTAACAGAACAGCAGATACGAACAGCCGCGGACAAGCTCTATCAGGCAGAAAAGGATTGTATTCAGATTCCTGCCATCACACTTGAGCACCCGGATATGACAATGGATGATGCCTATGCCGTCCAGAAGACCTGGGTCGATCAGAAGATTGCCAACGGGGCTAAGGTTAAAGGGTACAAGATCGGCCTCACCTCCCGGGCGATGCAGATGGCGGTGAATATCGATCAGCCTGATTACGGTGTGCTGCTGGATGATATGTTCTTCGCCGATGGGGCTGAGATCAAAGCGTCTGATTTCCTCGATCCCCGTATCGAAGTGGAACTGGCATTCGTACTGAAAGATCGACTGGAGGGTGACGATGTCACCATCTTTGATGTGCTCAATGCCACCGACTATGTGATTCCCTCGCTGGAGCTGATCGCCGCCCGGTGCCACCGTACCGACCCTGATACGGGCTATACCCGCAAAGTGTACGACACGATCGCGGATAACGCCGCCAATGGCGGCATCATTCTCGGCGGCCGGCCGATTAAACCGATGGATATGGATCTGCGCTGGGCCGGGGCTTTGCTCTATCTGAATGGTCAGATTGAAGAGACCGGTATTGCCGCAGGCGTATTGGGTCATCCGGCCAATGGTATCTGCTGGGTATGTAAACGCTTCGCCCCTCATGGTGTAGCGCTGGAGCCGGGTCAGGTGATTCTGGCCGGTTCATTTACCCGTCCGGTGCCGGTTAAAGCCGGTGATACTGTGCATGCAGATTACGGCCCACTGGGCGGTATCTCAGTGAAGTTTGTTTAAGAGGTGGCTATGGATCTTCCTGTTAATAAATTTAAGCAGGGCCTGAAAGGCGACAAGCCTTTGTGGGGGTTGTGGCTGGGGCTGCCCGACGCAACCTGCGCTGAGATTGTTGCCGGGGCCGGGTTTGACTGGCTGCTGATCGACAGCGAGCACGCACCCTTTGAACTGGACTCCACGATGCGTCATCTGCAGGCGATTGCACCCTATGGTGTACCTGCAATTGTCCGTCCGGAGGAGGGCCGGACTGCATTGCTGAAACGGATTCTGGATATCGGTGCGCAAACGGTGCTGGTGCCCATGTGTGACACCGCAGAGCAGGCGCGGGAGCTGGTTAAAGCGGTTAAATATCCACCCATGGGTGTGCGGGGGCTGGGGAGTTCACTGGCCCGGGCGGCCAACTGGAACCGTATCCCTGGTTATCTGCAAAAAGCCAACGATGAGATCTGTCTGATCGTTCAGGCGGAGACGGTTACCGCCATGGCTAACCTTGAAGAGATCGCTGCGGTTGAAGGGGTGGATGCGGTGTTTATCGGCCCCTCTGATCTGTCAGCCTCGATGGGCCATATCGGTAATCCCGATCACCCTGAGGTAGTCGCGGCGATTGAAAACGGCTTTAAGGTGATCAATGCGGCGGGCAAAGCGGCGGGGCTGTTGTGTATCAATCCTGCTAAAGCGCATCACTATGTTGAGAAAGGTGCGAAGTTTGTTGGTGTGGGAGTCGATACGTTGTTACTGGGCAATGCGGCCAGACAACTGGCAGAAAGCTTCCAGTCCGGGGACAACAAATCTGATGCCACTGGCTCCAGCGGATATTAAATTCAGGCACAAGTTTAGATACAGGTTTAGGTGAAAGTGTAATGAGCAAAAATCCAATCGTGAAAGGTAAGTTAGTCTGTGTGGCGCTAAATGACGCTGAACAGTTCAACGCCATGCAAGCCGAGTTTGCTGAAGCACCGTATAAAGGTGCACCACAACAGCCGGTTCTCTATTTTAAACCCCACAACACCTGGAGTACCGATGGTGCCGTGGTTGAGTGGGCACAGGTTGATGGTTCACCCGCTGAGCAGATGGTGGTGGGTGCTTCACTGGCGGTGGTGTTTGGCAAAGAGTGCTGCCGTGTCAGCGAGGCAGAGGCGCTGAACTATGTTGAGGGTTACACCCTGGTACATGACTTCTCACTGGTAGAGCAGAACTACTACCGCCCTGATATCAAAGGTAAGTGTCTGGATACCTCTGCACCTATCGGTGCTGATGTGGTTGCCGTTGCCGACCCGCAGGCTCTGACGGTTGTTACGTCGGTAAATGGCACGGTCGTCAATGAGACGCCGGTTTCTCAACTGGTGCGTGGCGTTGCTGAGCTGATCAGCACAATCTCCTACATCATGACACTGCAGCCGGGCGATGTGATCGCAGTGGGTTTCCCGGGTCAGCGGGCACCGGTTGCACCGGGCGACAAGGTCCACTCCGTGATTGACGGTGTTACCGAACTCAACAACACACTTGGCCAGTAAGGAGATCATTCAGAATGAAACACGCACGCGTACTTTTTAATGGCTCCGAACTGGATGTCACCGTCGAAGACTTATTTGCCGAAACGGGACAGCTGAAATCTAAAGTTGATGGGCTGCTGATTAACGAAGCGGATGTCACCTGGCTGTGTCCGGTGAAAGAGCCGGGTACTATCTTCGCCCTGGGTCTGAACTATGCGGATCACGCCGCTGAACTGGCGTTTGAACCACCGAAAGAGCCGCTGGTGTTCCTTAAAGGTGCCAATACCCTGACCGGTCATAAACAGAATGCTTACCGTCCGGATAACATCGAGTTCCAACACTATGAGTGTGAGCTGGTGGCGGTGATCGGTAAAGAGGGTAAGAACATCTCCCGTGAAGATGCGATGGACTACATCGCGGGTTACACCGTGTGTAATGACTTTGCCATCCGTGATTATCTGGAAAACTACTACCGCCCTAATCTGCGGGTGAAAAGCCGTGATTCACTGTGCCCGATTGGCCCCTGGCTGATCGATAAGGATGATGTGGGTGATATCACCAACCTGAAACTGACGACCCATGTGAATGGGGAGCTGACTCAGGAAGGCACCACGGCGGATATCATCTTCGATGTGCCGTTCCTGGTGGAATACCTGAGTAAAATTATGACCCTGAAGCCCGGCGATATGATCGCCACCGGTACGCCAAAAGGTCTGAAAGATATGCAGCCGGGCGACACCGTTGTCTGTGAAATTGAAAAAGTAGGTGCTCTGGTAACGCACATCGTTTCTGAGCAAACGTTCTACGGCGATAAGTATTGAGGTATAGATTGATGAGTGCACAACTACAAGAGAATATCAGTAAAGCAGAAAGCTACCTGGCGCGTTTTAAAGAGAACACCCTGGGCCATTACATTAATGGCGAGTGGACGCTGGGCAGTGGTGAAACCTTTGATAACACCACACCCTTTGATCAGAGCTATCTGGGTAAAGTGGCTGCGGCGTCTGAAGAAGATGTCAATGCTGCCTGTGAAGCAGCGGCTGCTGCAGCGGCTGGCTGGGCGGCAACACCGGGTGCTGAACGGCGTAAGATTCTGCATCGTCTGGGTGACGAGCTGGAGAAGCGTGCCGAAGAGATCGCTATGGTTGAATCGATGGACTGCGGTCAGGCGCTGCGCTTTATGCGTCAGGCGGCTGTACGTGGTGCAGCCAACTTCCGTTTCTTCGCCGATCAGGCACCCGAGGCCCGCAACGGCTTGTCTCTGCATCAGGCGGAGCACACCAACTTTACCGTGCGCAGTCCAATCGGTCCTGTTGCCGTAATCACTCCGTGGAACACGCCGTTTATGCTGTCTACCTGGAAGATTGCACCCGCACTGGCATCCGGTTGTACCGTGGTACATAAGCCTGCCGAGCTGAGCCCACTAACTGCATCCATTCTGGCTGAGTGTGCTGAAGCGGCGGGTCTGCCGAAAGGTGTCTGGAACATGGTTAACGGCTTTGGTACGGTAGCCGGTAAAGCGCTGACTCAACACCCTGCTATCAAAGCGGTCGCGCTGGTGGGTGATTCTGCCACCGGTAAACTGATTCAGGCACAGACGGCACAAACCCTGAAGCGTCTGCATCTGGAACTGGGGGGTAAGAACCCGGTTATCGTATTCGATGATGCCGATTTTGATCGTGCTCTGGATGCCGTGGTCTTCATGATCTACAGCCTGAACGGTCAGCGCTGCACCAGCTCCAGCCGTCTGCTGATCCAGAGTGGTATTAAGGACAAGTTCCTGGCTGCCCTGAAAGCGCGTGTAGAAAACATCAAAGTAGGTCATCCACTGGACCCTGAAACTGAAGTAGGTCCACTGGTTCATACCGGTCACTACGATAAAGTCACCAGCTACTTCGAAATTGCTAAGCAGGATGGTGCGACTATCGCTGTCGGTGGCAAGTCTCTGCGTGATGAGATGGGCCCTGGTAACTTCGTCACCCCAACCCTGTTTGTTGATGCGAAGAACACTATGCGTATCGCTCAGGAAGAGATCTTTGGTCCGGTTCTGACCGCGATTGAGTTCGAAACCGAAGAGGAAGCGGTTCAGCTGGCTAACGAGACTGTGTATGGTCTGGCAGGCTATATCTGGACCAGCAACACCGGTCGGGCAATGCGTATGGCGCATGCAGTAGAAGCCGGTATGCTGTGGGTTAACTCAGAAAACAACCGTAACCTGCCATCCCCGTTCGGCGGCGTTAAGATGTCGGGTATTGGTCGTGACGGTGGTGACTGGAGCTTCGATTTCTATATGGAAACGAAGAATGTGTGTATAGCGCATGATACGCATAAGGTCCCTGTCCTCGGCCGCTAATCGTCTAAGCTACTGCGCTTGATCATACGGCGTTGGAAGCAGGTTCAAAGTGCTCATTTAGCAGGCTAAACTGCGCGCTTTTCACCTGCTTCCGCCTTGTCTGATCTACGCTCGTGACGCTTAGACAGCTATTGCGTTTGATCGTATGGTGTTGAGAGAAGGTATAAAGTACTTATTTAGCAGGCTAAACTGCGCGCTTTTCACCTGCTTCCGCCTTGTCTGATCTGCGCTCGTGACGCTTAGACAGCTATTGCGTTTGATCGTATGGTGTTGAGAGAAGGTATAAAGTACTTATTTAGCAGACTAAACTGCGCGCTTTTTACCTGCTTCCGCCTTGTCTGATCTGCGCTCGTGACGCTTAGACAAGCTATTGCGTTTGGCTACACGGCTTTTAAAAGCTGGTTTAGAGTAATCTTAGCCAGCTTTTGATTTTAAGTGTTATGAGCCTGATGCGTAGATCTGTAAATTAGATAGATTGATTAAACAGAGGAAACTTTATGCCTCATTTTATTATGGAATACTCAGCTAACCTGGATGATGATCTGGATATTCCGGCGTTGTTTGAGAAGTTAAACGCTACTGCGATTGCTACCGGGGTTTTCCCGATTGGTGGTATTCGCAGCCGGGCGATCCGCTGCGAGCATTTCCGGGTAGGTGAGGGTGATCCCGACAATACGTTTGTGCATCTGACCGCGAAAGTGGGGTCTGGTCGTTCGCCTGAAGTGCTTAAAGAGGCTTCTGATAAGATCTTTGAGACCTTCAGTGAGTGTCTTAAGCCGGTGTTTGACCGTCGCTGGATGAGCGCGGGTTTCGAGATGATTGAACTACACCCGGAGCGCAACTACCGGATGAACAACATTCACAAGAAGCTTGCCGACAAAGGCTGAATTTATTCGCGATTCAGAGTTAGTCAGCATCGTCTGATAAGCCCACGCTAACGCCGTGGGCTCTCGGTTCTTTGTGGTAAGGGTCTGAAGCCCGCGCAGGTAATCATGCCGGGCTATAGTGTGGGCCCCTCTTTTCGCAGTGTATAGTCACGGGCAGGTGACTAACGACTGGCTTTTCTTATTCAAACACAATGCCCTGAGCCAGCGGCAGTTCACCACCATAGTTGATGGTGTTGGTGGTACGGCGCATGTAAGCCTTCCAGGCATCGGAACCGGACTCACGACCACCGCCGGTCTCTTTCTCACCACCGAAGGCTCCGCCGATCTCTGCACCAGAGGTGCCGATATTGACGTTCGCGATACCGCAGTCAGAACCGGTAGCCGACATAAAGGTTTCAGCTTCCCGCATGCTTTCAGTGAAAATTGCCGATGAGAGCCCTTGAGGAACCTCGTTCTGAATCTCGATCGCTTCTTCGATATTGCTGTAGGTCAGCACATAGAGAATCGGAGCGAAGGTCTCTTGGTGAACTACCTGAGCGTCGTGAGCGATGCTGACGATAGCCGGACGAACATAATAACCGCCATCGGGGACACCTTCAGTTACGCGCTCGCCACCGAAGAGAATTTCACCGCCTTGCTCTTTTGCAGCGTTCAAGGCGTTTTGCATCGTATCAAAGCTGCGCTGGTCGATCAGCGGGCCGACCAGAGAGCCTGCAACAGTTGGATCGCCGATGGGCAGTGATGCATAGGATTTTTTGAGCCGTTCAACCAGATCGTCCTGGATCGATTTATGGGTGATCAGGCGGCGCAGTGTTGTACAACGCTGGCCAGCCGTGCCGGCCGCGGAGAAGACAATCGCCCGCAGGGCCAGATCAAGGTCCGCGGTTTCTGAAACTATCATGGCATTGTTCCCCCCCAGCTCCAGCAACGAACGGCCTAAACGTGCGCCTACGGTTTCGCCGACGCTGCGGCCCATAGCGGTAGAGCCGGTTGCCGATACCAGTGGGAAACGTTTGTCCTGAGCGATCAGTGCGCCAATCTCGCGATCGCCGATAATAACGCTGGTAACACCCTTAGGTATCTCCGGCATAGTCTCAAGTGCTTTTTCGACAATTGACTGGCAGGCGAGGGCGCAGAGAGGGGCTTTTTCCGATGGCTTAAGCACCATCGAGTCACCACACACCAGACCGATCATGGTGTTCCAGGCCCAGACAGCCATTGGGAAGTTGAAGGCGGTTATAACCGCAACAAGCCCGAGGGGCTGCCACTGTTCCATCATCCGGTGACCGGGGCGCTCACTGACGATCGTTTTACCGTGCAGCTGCCGGGACAGACCAACGGCAAAATCACAGACATCGATCCATTCCTGCACTTCACCCAGTGCTTCAGGCATGATTTTGCCGGATTCCAGGGTGATGACCTTTGCCAGATCCTCTTTATGCTCCCGGGCAAAGTTGCCGATCCGACGCACCAGTTCACCCCTCAGGGGCGCAGGGATTGTACGGAGTTGTTTGAACGCAGCTTCAGCGTTTTGAATCACCTCTTCAAGCTGAGCCGGGGTGGCATTTCTGAAACGGGCAACCTCCATACCATTGATGGGCGAATTCACTGAAAACGCATCCCCTTTACCTGTTTCACGCAGGTTGTTGCCTATTACGCTGTAGTAGACGTTTTCTGACGAAAGTGAGGTAAGGCCAAGGTTGTCGAGAAAATTCATGTTCATGGTAAGCCCTTTTAATAGCGATTATGCGATCTCTCAAGCTTAGTCGTCGGGAAGCGTATAAAAAAATACTAAATTTCTGGAGGGGGTATCGTCAAAGACTATATCGTTAAATGATTGCTATAGGATATTCTATAGGCTTCGGGGTAATAACTATTAGAGACTGTTATGGATTTTCGTTCATTACGTTACTTTGTTGCGGTATATGAGGAGCTGAGTCTGAGCGCGGCATCGAAGCGCTGCTTTGTCGCTCAGCCATCCATTTCTGCGGCTATTCAGCAACTGGAATCTGAACTGGACTGTGCGCTGTTTGTGCGCCACTCCAAAGGGGTGACGCCCACTCCGGAGGGTACCCGTCTCTACCCCGATGCCCGCAAAGTACTGGGAGATATTCAGTCGATTAAGCTGCAGTTTCAGGATAAGCCTGAGTTTCTGCCAGTACGGCTCGGCCTGATGCCTTTTTTGTCGGGCAAGCGGATAGGCCGGGTGATTAAAGCGCTATTCCGGGAGATTCCAGGGCTTGATCTGACGCTGGTGGATATCGCTGAGGAATCTGATCTGCGCATCGTCTCTAGCAGTATTGTTGAGCCTGATGAAGCGTTTCATAAGCTATGGACTGACCGTTATGTACTGGCGCTACCCAAAGGACATCCGCTGGAGATCCACGATTCAATCGATTTTGAGCTGTTGAATAACCTGCCGTACATCAGTCGACGGCGCTGTGATTTTAATGATGCCTGGAAGTTTCTGCTGCAAAAACGCGGGATTATTCTGAATACCAAAGCGACTGTGCGTACCGAAGAGTATGCCCTGGATATGGTGGCGGCGGGGTTGGGGGTTTCAGTGGTGCCGAAGCAATCCACCGATGGCAGAAAGGACATTATTATTCGCGAGGTCAATGGCTTACAGCTGGAGCGGGTGGTTGGTCTGGCCTATGCCCGTAATAAGCCGTTACCGCCGCTGTTACTGTCGGTGATTGAAAGTGTTAAGTCAGAACTCGCTGAAGAGCTGTTTGGACAATGAGAATTAACCTGATGATTACATGATGCGCTGATACAGGTGATAAAGATCGGCCCCCCGGGCAAAGTACAGTTCCCGGACACGACGGGCCGGAATCGGCTTCAATGGTGTGACCGGTACAAACATCTCTTCCAGCGGCATTCCTGTCAGATGGTCCGCCAGTGACTTACCCATCATAGTACCCGGTCCGATTCCCCGACCACTATAGCCGATACAGGCGGTCAGCCCCGGCGCAAGTCGATGAAGATGTGGCAGGTGGTCATTGGAAAAGGCGATCTGGCCGGACCAGCTATGGCTCCAGAGACCGTCATTACGGACCGTTGAGGGATGAAAAAGACCCGGAAACAGTCTGGATAGCTGATGGCTGGCCCAGTTTTGCAAAAAGCGATTCCCCCGGTCCTCGACCGTACCAATACTGCCGATAATCAGACGACCTGAATCATCCAGGCGAATTGATGACATCACCTGACGGGTATCCCAGCAACCGTGTTTTTCCGGCAGAATCTGTTGCAACTGTTCGGGCTGCAATGGGTGAGTGGCATACTGAAAAAAGCGGAGCGGAATAAAGGATTGCTTTAATGTTTTATTGAGATGTTCGCTGTAGGCATTAGTGGCGATAACCACCTGATCGGCAACGACCGAACCGTTGGCGGTAGCCACTTGCCACTCTCCGGCAGGGTTATTGCTGAGTTCAGTGACGATGGAACCGGTATAGATTCTGGCCCCCAAGGATTGTGCTGCCTGAGCCAGTCCCCGGGCATAGCTGAGGGGCTGAATCGTACCTGCACGGGGGTCATACAGTGAGCTTTTGTAGGCGCTGGTGCCGGTTAGCCGGGCTGTGGTTGCCGGGTCTTTTAGCTCAACCGGAGCCCCCCGTTGCAGTAATTGCCTGGCTCTTGTCATTAGAATATGGTCACCCTTTCTGGAGTGAGAGAGTTGCAGGGTGCCGTTGCGAATGGCTTCACACCCAATACCGAAGCGCTCTATCAGCGAAAAAACCAGATCGGGAGCCCCCGCCAGCTGTGTATTGAGTCGCTGTCCATAGGTTGAGCCTAAGGTCGCTTCAATCTCGTCAGGGTTGACCCACAGGCCAGCGTTCACTAATCCCACATTACGACCAGAACCACCGAAGCCGATCTCCTGGGCCTCAAGGACGATTACATCGACCCCTTTTTCGGCCAGGTGCAGCGCTGTCGAAAGACCGGTGTAGCCGGCGCCAATAATCACGACGGCTGCACTGTGCTGTCCCTGAAGCGGGGCCGTATCAGGAGCCGGGCAGGCACTCGCTGCCCACAATGAGTCAGGAAGTGTGTGCCGGATAATGTGATGATTGTTCATGGTCGGGTTTCCATTCAAATCGTACTATTCATCATGACGATGATCTGATCAGCTCTCCGATCACGCTTTGTATATGGGATAAAACGGGCAGAGAACCGATCAACTTTGAGGCAATGTTAAGCGTGCGCAATATCACGATCATATTCCCGGCTCAGATCGAGCAGAAATACTGTTTTTATGACTCCCCTATAGGAATGGACTATGGCCAGATGCAGGGCCGCAAACGACAGATCAGTCAGCTGTTTACTCTCTACGTTAATGGTCAGATAGTCGGGCAGGGTGCGGGTGCTAACTGCCCGGATGATGCGTTTAGTGTTGATTCTGGCACTGTCTGTCAGGTGCGGTGAGTGGATTCAAAAATTTTGTCAGCGTTACTGGCAATAAAGCCATCAAACAATTCGCCCCCGGCGTTTTTATAGCGCATGGCAAATTCATAAAAACAGGTAGGGACCGTCCGTGTCTGGCCGCAGCTAAAGGTCATCTCTGTCTGATCTGCCATGGTGGATGATTGCACCAGAAGGTCTGCCGGAACCCCTTTTATCGCCCCGCCTGCCTGATTGATCGGGAATTGATGCTGTTGCAGCAGATCGATCACCTGTTGCATATCAGTGATGGATTTAAGGTGGTTGAGGCTGACGGTAAAGTGGTTAACTCTCAGTCCCAGACTTGTCAGCCAGGCGGCGTATTCACTCTCCTCTGACAGGGTATCGTAGTCTGCTGCAGTGATCGGTTGCCACAGCAGTCCCCGGGCAAAAACCTCCGGACCATCAACTGCTCCGGGATCGATCTGGGACACAACCGACTCCAGAATGCGCTGACTCTTTTCACTCAGAAGGTGACGCATCAGTTCACTGACAAAAATACGGGGGGCAGCGGGATCCGGGTGGGAATAACTGCGGGCGACCAGCTTCTTCTGCTCAAAATGATAGTGCTCCTGCAGTTTGTACCCCATCGCCAGAATAACCGGTTGCAGATGCTCCAGGTCAATGGGACAGTCAGAGAAGGTTCTGAACGCCACGTGATCATTGATGACGGCTTCCCCCAGGCTGGTGAACAGGTCGTGGATTTTCTGTGCCTGGGGCGCGATGTCGATATAGTCCTGCCAAAGCATTGCAAAAAAAGTTTCGTAGTTCATCTCTCATACCCAATCAGATGTTCAGTGGGCTGGCACATAGACTGTGCGATATCAGCACTGTTTATTCAGTTTTGTTAGCCAGCCTTCTTTAGTCAGCATAGAAACAAACTTATTGGCTTGCCTGATATAAGTACAATATTGCTTTTTGATATGGGTTATACAGTCAACCTATAGACGCGGCTCTTTAAACCTTTTTCAGTGCTGTTTCGAGTAGGGTGACAAACACTTTACGTTTTGCTGAGGTCTCCAGCCGTGATGGGTAGATTGCGTGGATATCAGCTTGCTGACTATAGTCCGGGAGTATGCGGATAAGGTGGCCGCTGTTCAGTTCCTCGCGGATATTCCACACTGATCTGAGCATGATACCCCGGCCATCGAGACACCACTGTTTGGCCACGCTGCCGTTATTAGTGGTTAGCGGCGCGGTTAATTTGATACTTTTTTTGCCGGCTCTGCTCTCTAAACGCCAGTGTCCATAGCTCTGATCCCGTTCCCGGATGCCGATGCAGCGGTGACGGTTCAGCTCAGCCAGCTGTTGCGGTGTGCCATACTCTTCCAGATAGGCTGGCGCGGCGCAGAGAATTCGCTGGTTTTCACCGAGGCGTTTGGCGATCAGCTGTTGAGGCAGTTCACCGCCGACTCGCAGTTCAATATCAAACCCCTCTGAAATCAGATCGACGGGACGGTCGAGCAACTCCAGATCAATCTCCAGTTGCGGATACTGCTGGCTAAAGCGGGATACCACCGGTGCGATAAAGTGGCTGCCAAATCCGCTACTGGTGACAATTCTTAGTTTACCTTTGGGTATCAGCTGTTCGTTGACAATTTCAGCTTCCATCTGCTCCATCGTTTCCAGCAGGCGCTCTGACCATTCCAGGGCAATTTTACCTTCGGGGCTCAGTATTACCTGCCGGGCGTTGCGAATAAACAGGCGCACGCCCAGATGCTTCTCCAGCAGGTTGATCCGTTTGCTGATATATGCCGGGGAGACATCCAGGCTGTCGGCCGCACTACTGAAGCCTTGCAATCGGGCAGCGACTACGAACACCTGTATATCGTTAAGGGGAGGAAGTTGATTCACGTTTCGTGACCCTTGTATTTACACTATGGCTTTTTAATCTACGTATCATATCGAATATGATGGTTGTTTCCGAATTCGAAAAGATCTCTTTTTCAAGTGAGTACGACGATGAACAAAGTAAAGATTGCGGTGATTCCCGGTGATGGTATCGGTAAAGAGGTTATCCCTGTCGGGATGCAGATACTCGAAGCGGCAGGGCGTAAACATGGGGTGGAGTTTAACTGGACAGAGTTTGACTGGTCCTGTGAAACCTATCATCGCACCGGGCGGATGATGCCTGAAGATGGTCTGGAGCAGTTGAAAGGCTTTGATGCGATCTATCTGGGGGCGGTGGGCTTTCCTGGTGTGCCTGATCATATCTCCCTTTGGGGATTGCTGTTGCCGATTCGCCGGGCGTTTGATCAGTACGTTAACCTGCGTCCTGTCCGTTTGTTTGAGGGGGTGCCATGCCCGTTAGCAGGAAAGAAACCCGGCGATATCGATTTCTACGTGGTCAGGGAAAACGTTGAAGGGGAGTACTCCTCTGTGGGTGGCATTCAGTATGAGGGCACCGAACATGAGGTGGTTTCGCAGCAGAGTATCTTCACCCGTCGTGGGACAGATCGCATTCTCAGGTATGCGTTTGACCTGGCTCAGAGCCGCCCGGCGAAGCATCTGAGTTCTGCAACAAAATCCAACGGCATCTATCACTCAATGCCTTACTGGGACAGCCGGGTCGAGGCGATGGCGAAAGACTATCCGCAGGTAAATGTGGATCAGTACCATATCGATATTCTCACGGCTAACTTTGTGCGCATGCCGGAACACTTTGATGTGGTGGTGGGGTCAAATCTGTTTGGCGATATTCTCTCAGATCTGGGACCTGCCTGTACCGGCACCATCGCCATCGCGCCATCGGCGAATATCAACCCGGAAAAAACCTTTCCGTCGATGTTCGAACCGGTGCATGGTTCGGCCCCGGATATTGCCGGGCAGGGGATCGCCAATCCGCTGGGTACCATCTGGGCCGGTGCGATGATGATGCAGCATCTTGGCTATGATTCGGTACACGATTCTCTGATGCAGGCGATGGCCAGCGTATTAGCTGAGGGCAAAGCACTGACCCGGGATATGGGCGGTAACGCGAATACCCAGCAGCTGGGTGACGCGATCCTGAAGGAGATTCTCTGACACAGATGCTGATGCAGGATCTGGTGATCTGAGCCTGTCAGGCTGATACGCCCGTATCAGCCTTCCACTCTTCTTGGGGCGGTTAAATTCCCCTCTGTTTTTGTATGACTCAATTCCGGTTTGACCAGGAACACCGGGCCTTAGGTGTCATATTAATTTCATCGGCAGGTATTAGTCTCTGATCTTTCTATAAAGATAAAGAGCGTGAATACAACGATGAAAAAGCTATCTGAAGAGCCTACCCTTGCCCCGGATGCAGAGATTCAGGGGGTTAATTTTGGCCGTTTTAATGAAGTCGGTGAGCGCTGTAAACTGGTGAATTCCCGCCTGGATGATTACGCCTACGTTGGAAATGACTCCGATATCATCAATACGGAGATCGGTAAGTTCTGCTCGATAGCCTCCCACACCCGGCTGAATCCGGGCAACCATCCAGTCGAAAAAGCGGCGATGCATCACTTTACCTACCGCAGTTCTATGTATGGCTTAGGTGACGATGATGAGTCCTTTTTTCAGTGGCGTCGGGATCAGCCGGTGAACATTGGCAACGATGTCTGGATCGGCCACGGGGCGGTGATTCTTGCCGGAGTTACTGTGGGCAATGGTGCGGTCATTGCGGCAGGAGCTGTGGTTTCCAAAGATGTCGAAGACTACTGCATTGTCGCAGGCGTGCCGGCAAAGCCTGTCCGCAAGCGCTTCAGCGATGAGGTCATTCAGGGATTTAACCGGCTGTGCTGGTGGGACTGGGATGATGCTTTATTAGCTGAACGAATGGCTGATTTTCGGGTATTATCGGGCGAGGATTTTCTGCTTAAGTACTGCTAAATGTGTACTGTTAAATGTGTATTGGTAAATAAGTACCGTTAAATCAAGTGCTTTGAACAACCCGCTTTGTTTCGACATAAAGCGTCCATAAAACTGTAAGAAAACCAACATGTCTAGATAACTTTGCTGTCATAAAAACGCCCTAAGCTTGCATGCAATCAAATAGAGGATTGGATTTCATGCCTGCTATCAAAATTACTGCTTTGCGCAAAAGCTTCAATCGTGTTGCTGTTCTGAAAGATGTGTCGATTGAGGTGCAAAAAGGCGAGATGGTTGCTTTGATTGGCTCTTCCGGTTCCGGGAAGTCAACGCTGATGCGCCACCTTTCCGGACTGACCTTTGCCAATCGTAATTCACCATCAATGGTTGAGGTGCTGGGCCGCAAAGTGCAGCAGAACGGCCGGCCGGCAAAGGAACTGCGGGCTACCCGTGCCCGTATCGGTAATGTCTTTCAGCAGTTCAATCTCGTTAACCGCCTCAGCGTTCAGACCAATGTGTTGATTGGTGCGCTGAGCCGTATCCCTACCTATCGCAGCCTGCTGGGCTGGTTTACCGATGAAGAGAAACTTAAAGCTCTTGAGGCGCTGGAATCTGTCGGTCTGCGTCAGCATGCATTGAAGCGGGCTTCTGATCTTTCAGGCGGCCAGCAACAGCGGGTGGCAATCGCCAGAGCGCTGATGCAGGAAGCCGAAATTATTCTGGCCGACGAGCCGATCGCATCGCTGGATCCTGAGTCTTCCCGGCAGGTGATGGAAACTCTGCAACGGATCAACCAGGAGATGGGTATCACCGTCGTGGTAACGCTGCATCAGGTTGAATATGCCCAGAAATATTGTAGTCGTGCGATCGCGCTGAAAGAGGGAGAGATCTATTTTGATGGTTCTATCGATGGGCTTGAAACCTCTCTGTTAACCGATCTCTACGGTACTCAGATATCCGAAGGAACGCTTGGATCTCAGGCACATGAAGTACCTGTAAAACACTCTCATTTAGATCTAAACCCTGAACTTAACCCTGTGTGAAACTGAACTAAACCCGGAGCAAAATCCAATGAAACTTAAGCAAGTGTTTTCTAAGCTGGCTGCTGGCCTGGCGATCACTGCGGCACTGACTGGTGTCAGTGTTGCTCAGGCAGAAGAGTTAAAGACGCTGAATTTCGGCATTATCTCTACCGAAACTTCCCAGAACCTGAAAACTATCTGGGTGCCTTTTCTGGCGGATATGTCGAAAAAGCTGAATATGGAAGTTAAGCCGTTCTTTGCCTCTGACTATGCTGGCATTATTCAGGCGATGCGTTTCAATAAAGTCGATGTTGCCTGGTATGGCAATAAATCTGCCATGGAAGCTGTTGATCGTGCAGGTGGCGAGATCTTTGCTCAGACCGTTGATGTCACTGGCAACCCTGGATACTGGAGTGTGCTGCTGGCTTCTGCCAACAACGACAAGCTGAACAGTGTTGAAGATGTTCTGGCGAACAGCAGTGAGCTGGCGTTTGGTAACGGTGATCCAAACTCAACCTCTGGTTTCCTGGTGCCTAGCTACTACGTGTTTGCTAAAAACGGTGTCGATGCCAAAAAAGCATTTAAGCGTGTCACCAATGCCAGCCACGAAGCTAACTTTATGGCGGTTGCCAACGGTCAGGTTGATGTTGCTACAAACAACACTGAGAACCTTGCTCGTGTTGCGATCACTCATCCGGAAATGGTCGATAAAGTGAAGGTGATCTGGAAATCTCCGCTGATTCCGTCTGACCCTATCGTATGGCGTAAGAACCTGGCTGAAGCTGACAAGAGCAAGATCTATGACTTCTTTATGTCTTACGGAAAGACCAACGATGCTAAAGAGCTGGATATTCTGAAAGAACTGCAGTGGGCTCCGTTCAAAGCGTCCAGCGATGATCAGTTACTGCCTATCCGTCAACTGGCCCTGTTTAAGAACCGGGCAAAAATGATCAATAACTCGGGTCTCTCTGATGCTGAAAAAGCTGAAAAAATCCAGGAAATTGATGAGCAACTGGCTGTACTGAACCGTCGTATGGCAGCTCTTCAGGCTGCTGCACTTTAATTGTTACAACAACTGGCAGCGTTTGTACAAGCGCTGCTGGTTTCCTGCTTTTTTAACGGAATCAGACGATGACTACAGATGCATACGTCAATAAAAATACCATAGTCAGTAAGCCATTTAACTGGATGGCTGCGCTGAGCTGGGGTGTTTTATTCGCCATGCTTGGATGGGGTTGGGAAGGCGCCGAGATGAACCCGATGGTATTGATCCGTGATGCGGGCAATATGGCGGAGTTTGCCGCAGACTTCTTTCCTCCTGACTTTAGCGATATCAAATTTTACCTTGAAGAGATGGCGGTCACGATCCATATCGCGCTCTGGGGGACGGTGCTTTCCATTCTGCTGTCTATCCCATTCGGCATACTCAGTTCCGAAAACCTGATGCCGGTATGGATCTATCAGCCGGTGCGTCGATTGATGGATGCGACCCGTGCCATTAATGAGATGGTGTTCGCCATGCTGTTTGTGGTGGCGGTGGGGCTGGGACCATTTGCCGGAGTGCTCGCCCTGTTTATCCATACCACCGGTGTGCTGGCAAAGCTATTTTCAGAAGCGGTTGAAGCGATTGATCCACGTCCTGTTGAGGGTGTCAGAGCAACCGGTGCCAATATTTTAGAAGAGATTCTTTACGGTGTTATTCCTCAGGTTCTGCCTTTGTGGATCTCCTACTCGCTTTACCGGTTTGAATCCAACGTACGGTCTGCCACGGTGGTTGGCATGGTAGGTGCCGGAGGTGTGGGGGTAATTCTCTGGGAGAGTATTCGCGGTTTCCAGTTTCAGCAAACCTGTGCCGTGATGATTGTAATTGTTATCTGCGTCACCCTGACCGACCTTCTGTCGCAGCGGCTGCGCAAAGCATTTATCTGATAATTTTTAGCTCCCGGAACTTGTATAGACAAATGGCTATTTACCGCAAAATTGCGATTCAGTTAAGAGACGAGATCAGTGCCCAGTATACGCCGGGAGACCTGTTACCACCGGAAAACCAACTGGCTGATCGTTTTGATGTTAACCGGCATACCGTCCGGCGGGCGATCGATGAGCTGGTGCAGGATGGTCTGGTGCGACGTCATCAGGGGCTTGGCTGTCGAGTGGTGCAAAAACCGATCGATTATGCCCTGCATGACCGGGCGGCATTTTCCCATAACCTGAATCAGATCGGATTGGGGCTGGAAACTGAGATTCTGGGATGCCGGGTCACAACGTTGCCCGCCGTTCTGACAGATCAGCTGGAGCTGACAGAACCTGTCAGTGTGATTGAATTACAGACCCGCCGTTTTATCGGCACTGATCCGGTATGTCTGATCCGCCACTATCTGTTTGGCCTGCCGGATGATGCTCTGAATAACTTTAGTGAGGGATCGCTGCACGCCTATCTGCTACAGAATTTTGATCTGGAGCTGCAGCGGGGCACCACCCGTTTAAGGGCCCGTATGCCTACCTTTGATGAGTGCAGTCAACTGGCTATCAGTCGCGGGATTCCGGTAATGGAGGTACACACCCGAAACGTCTGCCGGCAGTCAGGTGTATTGCGTGAATACTCTATTGCCCGTAGCCGCAGTGATTACTTTGAATACCGAGTGGAACCAACACCATGAATATTAGTACTGAACAGCGTCAGCGCTGGATCTCGGTATTGGCGAAAGCGCCTACCGAAGTTCTGCTGAAGCTATCTGACTCAGTGGTTAGTGATATGCAGTTTGAGCTGATCCGTGAACCTGAAATTGGCCTGACCCAGGTGCGTGCACGGATGGGTGGAAAAGGCGATGCCTTCAATATGGGGGATATGACCGTGACCCGTTGCGTGGTTCGCAGTCAGGGGGACTCTCTGGGGTTCAGCTATGTTGCCGGACGTAATAAGGCTCATGCGCTGCGGGCGGCGCAGCTGGATGCGATGTTGCAACTGTCTGACTTTCATCAGCACCTGACGGACAACGTAATAGAACCGCTGAAACAGCAGGCTAGCGAGTCCCAGCAGGTGAAACAGCAGGCGACCGCTGCTACCAAAGTTGATTTCTTTACCCTGGTGAGAGGAGAGGACTAACCGATGAACAGTATTGCACTACAGATCGGTTTCCAGGAGCCGGTCACCGATGCACAACAGGTGTTCCGTTCGCTGCTTAAAGTGATGAGCGAACCGGGTGTGATTGAATCGCTGGATCAGGCCACCACACTGGAGACTCTGTGCCCGGCGGCCTTTTCAACCTGCCTTGCGTTGTTGGATTCTACTACCCGAATCTGGTTAGCCGAACCCTTTAACAGTGATGCTGTAGCGAAGAATCTCAGCTTTCATACCGGTTGCCGTCTGACGCAAACCGTCGGTGAAGCGGATTTTGTTCTCTGCCGGGCTGATCAGTTACCGCAACTGGATCAGCTCAAACGGGGTTCTGCTGAATACCCTGACCGGGGCTGCACGTTGCTGGTTCAGGTTGATCAGATATCCGATACCGCACTGCCTGAATCTACGGTATTGCGTCTGCAGGGACCCGGAATACCTGGGCAGCGAACGCTGGCAATCAGCTCGTTACCGCGTGAACTGATCCACTATCTGACCGGGCGTCCCGACCCATTTCCGCTGGGACTGGATATCGTTCTGCTGGCCGACAATGTTGTGACCGCCATTCCCCGAACCACCCGTGTGGAGGTGAACTGATGTATGTAGCCGTAAAAGGGGGCGAAAAGGCGATTAGCGCGGCCCATGAATTACTGGCGAAAGTCCGTCGCGGCGATACCCGCGAAGCGGAGCTTTCGGTTAAGCAGGTTGAGCAACAGCTGCCGCTGGCGGTTGCCCGGGTAATGACGGAGGGGGCGGTTTATGACCCTGAACTGGCTGCTCTGGCGATTAAACAGTCCGCTGGTGACCTGGTAGAAGCGATCTTTCTGCTGCGCGCCTATAAGACCACGCTGAACCGTTTTGGTATCTGTGAGCCGATCAATACAGAAACGATGCAGATCGAGCGGCGTATCTCTGCGACCTATAAAGACCTGCCCGGTGGACAGGTGCTGGGGCCAACCTTTGATTACACCCATCGCTTGCTGGATTTCAGCCTGATGGCTGAGGGAGACGTTAGTGAACCCTCTGTTGCTGATATTAGTCCGTCTGCTGAGATGTCTGCTGAGCCTGTCTCTGTTGAACCAGTATCCAAAGTGCTGGAGATTCTGGAACGGGAAAACCTGATGGTTAGCGAGTCTGATCATCAGTCAGAACCCACCGATATTACCCGGGATCCGATCACCTATCCGGCGGAACGCAGTGCCCGTCTGCAGTCGCTGGTACAGGGGGATGAGGGATTCCTGCTGGCGCTGGGCTACTCCACCCAGCGGGGCTATGGTCGCAATCACCCCTTTGCCGGAGAGATCCGCATCGGCGAGGTTGAAGTGTCCATCGTGCCTGAGGAGCTGGGCTTTGAAATTACCATCGGCGCTGTACAGATGACTGAGTGCGAAATGGTCAATGGTTTTACCCGCCATCGTGATGGCGAAGTGAAATTTACCCGTGGTTATGGCGTGGGCTTTGGTCAGTGTGAGCGTAAAGCGATGGCGATGGCGCTGGTGGACCGTTCACTGCAAGCCGCTGACTACGACGAAGAGGTGGTCTCTCCGGCGCAGCAGGAGGAGTTTGTTCTGTCTCACTGCGATAACGTCGAAGCCGCTGGCTTTGTCTCTCACCTGAAACTGCCTCACTACGTTGATTTCCAGTCCGAACTGGAACTGCTGCGTCGTATACGGGCTGCTGAGCAGAGTGACTCTGCTAAGGATATGAACTGATGAATCCGCAGACTATTCGTGAAGGCTATAACTTCGCCTATCTGGATGAACAGACCAAACGGATGATCCGCCGGGCGCTGTTAAAGGCTGTCGCTATTCCCGGTTATCAGGTGCCATTTGGTGGCCGCGAGATGCCGATGCCCTATGGCTGGGGTACCGGTGGCATGCAGGTGACTGCGGCGGTGATTGGTGAGAATGACTGTCTCAAGGTGATCGATCAGGGAGCGGATGACACCACCAATGCGGTGAGTATTCGCGCTTTCTTTCGTGATCTGACCGGAGTCAGGACCACTGAGAAAACCGAAGAGGCGACGCTGATTCAGACCCGCCACCGGATTCCGGAAAAGCCACTTCAGGCGGGGCAGGTGCTGGTCTATCAGGTGCCGATTCCTGAGCCGTTGCGGTTTATTGAGCCCAGTGAGGTTGAAACCCGGAAGATGCATGCGCTGGAGGATTACGGCGTGATGCATATCAAACTCTACGAGGATATTGCCCAGTTTGGCCATATCGCCACGGCCTATGCCTATCCTGTACTGGTAAATGGGCGCTATGTGATGGATCCCTCACCGATCCCTAAATTTGATAATCCGAAAATGGATAACTCTCCGGCGTTGCAGCTGTTTGGTGCCGGTCGTGAAAAACGGATCTATGCGATCCCGCCCTACACCGATGTTAAGAGCCTCGATTTTGAAGACCATCCGTTTGAGGTGCAGAGGTGGGAACAGTGCTGTGCTATCTGTGGTTCAGATGAAAGCTTTCTCGATGAAGTGATTATGGATGATCAGGGAGCCCATGAATTTATCTGTTCAGATACCGATTATTGTCGTGAGCGGATGGCAAACCTGGAGGTGACCGCATGAACCGTGAACCGATTTTACAGGTCGATAACCTCACCAAACTCTATGCTGCGGGCAAAGGGTGTGAGGCGGTGAGTTTCGATCTTTATCCCGGTGAAGTGCTGGGAATTGTGGGGGAATCAGGTTCAGGTAAGTCAACGCTGCTGAACTGTCTCTCTGTCCGTCTGGCCCCGGATGAGGGTGATATTCACTATCTCACCCGGGCTGATGAGTGGGTCAACCTCTATGGCCTGAGCGAGTCCCGCCAGCGTCACCTGCAGCGCACCGAATGGGGGATTGTACATCAGCATCCCCGGGATGGTTTACGTATGGGGGTGTCTGCCGGCGCCAATATTGGTGAGCGCCTGATGGCGACCGGTGAGCGTCATTACGGCAATCTGCGGCAAACCGCGCAGAGCTGGATGAATGACGTAGAGCTGGATATCGCCCGCATCGACGACAAGCCAACCACATACTCGGGAGGGATGCAGCAGCGCTTGCAGATCGCCCGTAATCTGGTGACTCATCCCCGACTGGTGTTTATGGATGAGCCAACCGGGGGTCTGGATGTATCGGTACAGGCGCGGCTTCTGGATCTGCTGCGGCAACTGGTGACCGAAATGAACCTGGCCGTGGTGATTGTCACGCATGATCTGGCGGTGGCCCGATTACTGGCGCAGCGACTGATCGTTATGCGTCACGGCCGGGTGGTTGAAACCGGCCTCACCGATCAGGTGCTTGATGATCCTCAGCACGCTTATACCCAGCTGCTGGTGTCCTCCGTACTGACCTCATAATTCCGGGAAGTAACATAATGCAAACAATGATAGAGGTGCAGGGGTTAACCAAAGTGTTCACCCTGCACAATCAGGGCGCTATCAAGCTGCCGGTCTTCAATGGTATCGACTTTGTCGCGAAGCAGGGCGAGTGCACGGTGCTGTTTGGTGAAAGTGGTTCCGGCAAAAGTACGCTGCTGCGTTCACTTTACGCCAACTACCTGCCAACCAGCGGTTCGATAGTGGTTCGACATCGTGGTGAGATGACTGCGCTCACCGGGGCTTCAAGTCAGACCCTGCTGGAGATTCGCCGGGAAACCATCGGCTACGTCAGCCAGTTTCTGCGGGTGATTCCCCGGGTGGCTACTCTGGATGTGGTGGCTCAGCCTCTGCGTGAGCGGGGTGTCAACGTTGCAACAGCCCATGCTAAAGCGGCTGAACTGCTGGAACAGCTGTATATTCCTGAACGGCTCTGGTCTCTGCCCCCGGGCACGTTTTCCGGTGGCGAGCAGCAGCGGGTAAATATCGCCCGGGGCTTTATCGTCGATTATCCAATTCTGTTGCTGGATGAGCCAACGGCATCGCTGGATCAGCGCAACGCGGCGGTGGTGGTGGATCTGATCCGTCAGGCCCGTAACCGGGGGACAGCCGTGGTTGGGATCTTTCACGATGCGGAGGTTCGTGATGCCGTGGCGGATCAGATCTTCCATGTTAATCCTGACCGCCAGGAAGATTCGTTATTCACCGATGAAAGGGTACCGGCATGATTCTTACAAACGCGCATATTGTGTTGGAAGACGAGGTCATTCATGGCTCAGTCTCTATCAGTGAAGGTCTGATCCAGTCGGTTGATCCGGGCTCTGTTACTTTGCCGGGGGCCGTCAACTGTGAAGGCGGTTTTCTGCTACCCGGCATGGTAGAGCTGCACACCGATAATATGGAGAAACACTTTACCCCGCGTCCCGGTGTTGCCTGGCCCGGTTTGTCTGCCTTTAAGGTTCATGATGCGCAGATGATCAGCGCCGGTATCACCACGGTGTTTGATGCGATCTCGGTGGGGGATGTGGTGGAGGGCAGTGATCGACTTAACAATCTGACCCGTATGGCTGATGCGCTGAATGAAAGTCGTCATAGGGGACTGACCCGTTCTGATCACCTGCTGCATCTGCGTTGTGAAGTCAGTCATGAAGATACCCTCGGCAACTTTAAGCAGCTGTCAGAGCGGTATCCGCCGCAGCTGGTGTCGGTGATGGATCACACCCCGGGGCAGCGTCAGTTTGCCAGCCTGGAAAAATATCGTCAGTACTATCAGGGTAAGTACAAGCTCTCTGATACCGAGATGGAAGCCTTTATTCAGCGTCAGACCGAAGCCAGCAGGCTTTATAGCGATCAGTATCGTAAGGAGATCTGTGCTCTCTGCGATGAACGGGGTATTCCACTGGCCAGTCATGATGATGCTACCCGTGATCATGTGACTGAGTCACTGGGCTTTAATATGGTGATTGCTGAATTTCCGACCACCTATGAAGCGGCCCGGGAGGCCCATGGCTATGGTATGGCGGTGCTGATGGGGGCGCCTAACGTGGTGCGCGGCGGCTCACACTCTGGGAATATTGCTGCCCATACACTGGCATCAGAGGGGTTACTGGATATTCTCTCCAGTGATTACTATCCCGCCAGTCTGTTGGATGCAGCGTTCAAGCTGGCCAATGATGAGAATAATCAGTATGACCTGGCCAAAGCGACTAAGCTGATCAGTTGTAACCCGGCAAAGTCGGTTGGTTTAACTGACCGTGGCCGCATTGCCCCCGGATTAAAAGCGGATCTGATCTGGTGTGAGGCAACAAGCGATCATCCACATATCCTGCATGTGTGGAAAAATGGTCTGCGGGTGTTCTGACAAGATGTCATATCTATTCTATGTGGCAGGCCCGTCGGGCAGCGGAAAGGATTCCCTTATCAATGGTCTGCGTGATCGTCTTGGCGGCGGGTCTTCGGTTTTGTTTGCGCACCGCTACATAACCCGCTGTTGGCAAGCCGGTGGTGAGAATCATGTTGAGCTGAGTGAAGAAGAGTTTCGCCAGCGTTCTCAGGCAGGATTATTCAGCATGCAGTGGCAGGCGAATAATTGCCGTTATGCGATCGGTGTTGAGATCAGTCACTGGCTTAACAGCGGCTATTCGGTCGTGGTGAATGGTTCGCGGGCTCATCTGGAAGAGGCGACCTCCTGTTTTGGTGATCGACTTATTCCAATTCTGGTGACCGTTGATCCGGCAGTACTGAGGCAGCGTCTGCAGGCGCGGGGGCGGGAAGAGGGGGGTGAAATTGATGCCAGAATTGCCCGTAATCAGATCTTTGAACAGCGCCTGCATGGTCGGGCAATAGAGATCGCCAATGATACCGATCTTTGTTCTGCGGTCGATCAGTTTCACCGCATCGTGATGAATCATACAGAGATCAGCGCAGATGTTGAAAATTGAGTTTTTAGGCAGTGGTAATGCGGCGGGGGTTCCTGTCTGGGGTTGTCGCTGCAGTGCCTGTCTTCAGGCTCAGACTGATCCGGGAAAACGGCGCAGAGGCGCCTCACTGGCGATTCATACAGATGAGGGGGTAACGCTGGTTGATGCCGGGCTGACTGATCTGGCTGAACGCTTCAGTTTTGTCTCAGTAAAACGGATTCTGCTGACCCATTTTCATATGGATCATGTACAGGGGTTGTTTCATCTGCGCTGGTCAGAAGAGGCCAGGCGGATACCGGTTTTCCGACCCGATGATCCTCTCGGGGCCGATGATCTGTATAAACATCCGGGTGTGTTTGAGTTTCAGCCCCCCTTCAAACCTTTTGATTCTGTTGAATGGCCGGGGTTCAGAGTGGTTGCTTTACCGCTGATTCATTCCAGGGAAACCTTCGGCTATCTGATCAGCAATGGCAATTATTGCATGGCGTATCTGACCGATACAGCAGGCTTTCCTGCGGAGACTCTGAACTATCTGCAACGTTATCCGGTGGATGATCTGGTGCTGGATTGTAGTGAGCCTCCGAGAGAATCGATGCCCCGCAACCATAACGATCTGAATGCTGCGCTTGATCTCTGGCGTCAAAGTGGTGCCAGCCGTTTGTGGCTCACCCATATTAGCCATCGGTTGGATTGCTGGCTGGAGCATTCTGGCGCTACACTGCCTGAAGGTGTGGCTGTTGTTACTGATGGGATGCTGTTTGAGATTGAAGAAGATTGTGTCTCTCAGAAACTGATCGTCGAGATAAGTAGAAAGGGTTGAGATTGGAAGAGACAGCTGAGATAGCGAATGACACTTGAACCGGAAATTGCTGTTGTCCTGTCGGTGATGATGCATGTCACCTGGAATCTGATCGCGCGCTATCAGTCATCCAGGGCATTTCCATTGTGGTGGGTGTTGCTGGCTCATCTGATTATGGTTGCCCCGTGGGGTTTCTGGGCGCTGATTACTGAGGTTCACTGGAACCTTACTTTTGCACTGCTTCTGCTGATCTCAGCGTCAGCGAATGTGATCTACTTTTTAGGGCTAAGGCAGGCGTATCATCACGCCCCGGTACCGCTGGTCTACCCTCTGGTCAGAAGTTCACCTCTGTTGATTGCGATCTGGAGTGTTTTACTCTTTGGGGAAACGCTGGGTATCTGGGCATGGGCAGGAATCATCGTTAGTGTCGCAGGCTTGCTCATTCTGGCATTCAGCTCTGGTTCTGCCAATGACAAGCGCGCCTTGCCCTGGGCGATGACTGCGATGCTGGCCACCAGTGTTTATTCGCTGAGTGATAAGGCGGCAGTGTCCAGCCTGAATAGTTTTAGTGCCATTGTCGGCTTCATCTCAGTGGGGTACTTCTGTTCATGGCTGGCACTGTCGGTTCTGTTAGTCCGCCAGACAGGAGACTGGCGGCCCCGAACAGGGATCTCTCCTTTAGCTATGTTCACCGGAGGACTTTGTATCGGTCTGGCTTATGCACTGGTGGTGTTTGCCATGAAGCAGATGCCCTCTGCCGTGGTCGTGGCATATTCTAATGCCGGAATCATCGTCGCGTCGGTTATCTCGATTCTTTTCTTACGTGAACGCTGGGCCTGGAAGCAGAGAGTTCTGGCGGCAATGATCATTCTTATCGGGATTATCATGATCTATCGGGGATAGGCTTATATGCTCAGATATCAATCGCAATTTAAACGTTAATTCCGCTATAAATGCGATCTGATATTTCGTATAGTCATACCATTACCAGGTAGATTAAGTGCACAGTCCATGGCTAGACATAAGCCTAACCCCTATTCCGATGATTCCTATGATCAGGCTGCTATCAATCTCCGACTTGCATTGTCTGTATTAGGGGAGCATCGTTTGCCCAGCTCGCCCGTTAATTTCCGGCTTGCTTATGATCTTATCGACGGCAGAAGCCACAGCTTAAATGATCAGTTTAAGGCGGTGCTCGCTTCAGAGCATACAGATCTCAATGAAGCGTTATGGGATCTGTATCGTAAGTTTTATATACAGGATGAAGAGGCGCTGGAGCTTATCAGAGCTGAGCTGCAGGGAATTTTAACCGGTGTGGTTAATGAGTGTGGCTTTGCCCGGGGAGAGTTATTGGCATACTCCGGTCGCTTAAACATACTGGCAGATCTGATGAATGCTGATGCAAACTCTGAGCTAACACTGACAGCCGTTAAAGATGCTATCAAAGATGCTCAGGAAGTAGCAGAAACTCAACAGCAGTTGGGGTCTCAGCTTACCGATGTACTGAAAGAGGTTCGTGAGATCCGTAAGGTGATCAATGAGGTTCGGGAGGAGTCTCATATAGATCCGTTGACTGGCGTTTCTAATCGCCGGGCATTTGATTTTGCTTTAGACCATCAGATTGATGAAGCAACAGATCAGAGTGAACCGCTCTCTTTACTGTTATGCGATATCGATAACTTCAAAAAATTCAACGACGATTATGGTCATCTTGTCGGCGATAAAGTACTGCAATTTGTGGCTAAACAGTTGAAGAGATCAATCAAGGGGCGGGACTTTGTCTGCCGTTTTGGCGGAGAAGAGTTTGCCATAATTCTGCCGCAAACACCGCTTAAAAGCGCTGTAATTGTGGCTGATCAGCTTAGATTGGCGATCAGTAAGAGTCGCTTGAAACGTGCCAACTCAGATGAAGTCTACGGCCATGTAACACTCTCGTTCGGTGTTGCAGAGCTGAGACCCGATGAAGCTCGCAATGATCTGATTGACCGGGCTGACCGGGGCCTCTATCAGGCCAAGAAAAATGGTCGCAACCGGGTAGAGATGATCACGGATTAAAAGCTCCACGATCTCTACTAGCGTTTGTATACCAGCCGGTTATTCACATCACGACTCTGTTTAATAAGCTCTCTATGGTCTATCGCATTGCTTTGTTTCGCCATGCGATCATAGAGGAGTACATTGACGGTTGCTGCCAGGTTCATGCAACCGATGGTAGGAACATAGACCACTGCATCGGCCAGATCGACAACCGACTGATCAATTGATCCATCTTCCGGACCAAAGATGTACAGCGCATCCTCAGGGTGAGTGAACTCGGGCAGAGGTATCGCTCCTTCGGCCAGCTCGACACACACCAGTTTCCGGCTTTCTCCCATCAGTTCTGTTAATGCATTAATGGAACTCAGAGGGATCTGCTGGCTGATATTACGGGTATCCAGGTGATACTTAGCGGCTCTCTCAAACCGGGTGCCGGTGTAATAAATGGCTGAAGCACCATAGCAACCCGCTGCGCGCATCACTGCACCAACATTGGAAGGGCTTTTCGGGTTGCACAAGGCGATGGCAGCTGAGCCAGTTTCAGACACAATAGAGTCCTTTGATTCAGGATGTTTTGAGATCCTATGCTTTTATTCGGCAGGAGTTTAACAAAATGCGTGAAAATTTACCTTTTAAAGATCTCATACAGATTGTGAAGTGTAGTTTGCTTACTCAACTGTTTTCGCTAACTGTTCTAGCAGGGCAGATCTGTCGATCAGTTGCTGGAAGCGCTCTTTATTATCGGTCAGTACAACATTATTCGCACCCGTAAGACGCAATATGGCCTGCACTTTTGTTTGCGTATTATATTCAGGGGAATCAATGAGGGATGTTGTCGATAGTCCCGATCCCAGTAATTCTTCAACCATCTGGCCATTTAACCAGCGTGACCGTTCCCACATTTGAACAGGCTCCCCGAAAGAAACCCACTCATTTTCTGATTCCGGTGGGGGATATGCTGATTGTTGTATCTCATCAATGTATTTTCGTATTAACTCAGATAGCTGCTGGGAGTTTGATACTGCAAGTTCAGCCAGTTCAAAAGGCTGTGCTGAGGTTTTAGGATCAGGAGCGATGTCGGCATATAGTTTGATAAACGCAGATTCAAACCAGGGGTAATGCTTTGCAAGCGATGTGAATATGCCAGAAGGCGTTGCCGTGCCTACCAGACATCTGCTAATTCCATTCCGGGTTTCAACAAATACAAAAGACTTTAAGTCACTCACCCTTCCAAGAATCAGAGCAAAAATATATAAACGGGAGGAGAGCCATTTATCGCCTTCACCCAGATCAATAATGGCATAATCGGCATCTTGTGTAGCCGCCAGCTGTTTAAACAGTTCGTGTGATGCGCTATCGAAAAGCTTAGTAGGAGTGAGCTGCCTGACATCGAAATCTGCGACTGAGCTCGGAGTCATTTCAGGTAAAGCGGACAGCTCAATAGCATAATCACCATAGGATAACTTAGTGATACGTTTACCCATCTGCTCAACTAAAGTGGAGAGAGGTTTTTGCATTGCGAATAATGATGTTCCAACGACAAAAGGCCATGCGATCGCATTTAAAATATCAGCTATTGCTTTCCAGTCTATAGCCATACTTCACCTCTTTATTTTCAATCCCTGTTTGAAGCTTTGCTCAATAGCTCATTCAGGGATCGAATAGCGGGATTGCAGTTGATAGGCTTCAGTGGTTTGCGCATGATTGCAAACAACCGTTTTAATTCAGTGTAGTTATCAACTGCAATTCTGTGAAATATGCACTGTAAATAGTGTTTTAACACTGTCAATAATTTCGCTAGGAGTGCTAGCCAAAAATAGACCAGCCGGTGTGCTGTACCAGGTTCTCCAGCGCTTCGGTGCCCAGTTTACTGTTGCCAACCTCATCCAGACCCGGTGACCATACCGCGATCGATGCCTTACCCGGCGCTATCGCCAAAATACCACCGCCAACACCACTCTTGCCGGGCAGACCTACCCGGAAGGCGAATTCGCCTGAGCCATCATAGTGACCGCACATCAGCATCAACGAGTTAATTCGGCGGGCGCGCAGGGCCGAAACCACCCGGGTTCCGGACACCGGGTTGCGGCCATTATCGACAAGAAACAGTCCTGAGCGGGCCAGCTGTTCTGTATTCATCGCAATGGAGCAGTGGTGGAAATAGGTGCCTAAAACCCAATCGACCGGGTTCTTCATCCGCCCAAATGATGCCATAAAGTGAGCCAGAGAGGCATTTCGATCACCGGTGACCAGTTCTGACTGCGCCACTTTTTCATCGATACCGATACTGTCATCATCCGCAATAAAACGAACAAATTGAAGAATCTCGCCCAGTGTTTCTTTTGGCTGGTGACCCTTCAGAATGGCATCGGCGATAGCAATAGCACCGGCATTGATAAATGGATTACGGGGCTTACCGTTTTCATGTTCCAGCTGCACGATGGAATTAAACGGATCGCCTGAGGGTTCACGTCCAACCCGGGACCATACCGCGTCACCGAGTTTGCCCAGAGCGATCGTCAGGGTAAATACTTTGGAGATACTCTGTATCGAAAACAGCCGTTCGCTGTGTCCCGAACTGAATACCCGTCCATCTGCCAGCGCCACGGTAATGGCGAACTGGTTAGGATCAATACAGGCCAGTTGCGGAATATAATCCGCTACCTTGCCGCGTTCTTTACTCGCGCCGATTGTGGCGACGATCTCATCTAAAATATCTTGCACCGTAATTCTCCTATCGACGCCGTGAACGTCCCGCTTGCTTTCCTCGGCCAGTTCGACTCGATCCTCTCCGACTACCGCTCTTCTTCTTCGACGGGGAGAAATCCTGATCCAGATTGGGTTCATATCCGGGTAACCACTGTTGCATCAGCGGAGTGTCGAGAATTTTATGAACTTCATCAAGCAACCATGTTTCATCAGCACTTAACAATGTGATTGCCAAGCCCGTTTCGCCCGCTCTGCCGGTGCGGCCGATACGGTGGATATAATCTTCAGCATTATGCGGCAGCTCATAGTTGATCACATATTTCAGTTGTTGAATATCTAAACCACGGGATGCGACATCGGTGGCCACCAACACCCGGATGGTGCCATTCTTAAATCCTTCAAGCGCCCGTTCGCGCGCTCCCTGAGACTTATCGCCATGTATCGCTTCGGTTTTTAAACCGTCTTTACACATCTCTTTCGCCAGGTCATCGGCACCTTGTTTGGTGCGGGTAAACACCAGCACCTGTTGCCAGTTATTGGCACCGATAAGGTATGAGGTGATCTCACGTTTACGCTGTTTATCCACCTCATAGGCGATCTGTTTAACCTGGCTGGCGGCGGTATTACGCTCGTCTACTTCGATCAGGATCGGGCTGTTCAGCAGCTGTTGGCTGAGTTTGAATATGGCATCATCAAAGGTAGCGGAAAACAGCAGTGTCTGGCGGCTATCCGGTACTGAGCGCAAAATCCGTTTGATATCATCGATAAAACCCATATCCAGCATCCGGTCGGCTTCATCCAGCACAAAGAACGCCAACTGGCTCAGGACGATTGCCTCGCGGGAGAGCAGATCAATCAGCCGGCCTGGCGTTGCCACCAGTATATCAACCCCCTGTTCGATAGCCTCCAGCTGGGGGTTGATGCTGACGCCGCCATAGGCGATCACAGTGTGCAGTGGCAGATATTGACCGTAGCGCCTGAAGCTCTGTCCCACCTGCTGCGCCAGTTCCCGGGTGGGTGTCAGAATCAGCGCTTTAACCACCGGTGCAGGTGTCTTCCTGTCTCCCAGTGCATGCAGAATGGGTAGGGCAAACGCGGCGGTTTTCCCGGTGCCGGTCTGCGCGCCCGCCATCAGATCCTGATGTTTTAAAACAGCGGGAATCGCTTCCTTTTGAATCGGGGTGGGCTGGTGATAGCCTTTTTCTTCGACGGCCTGCAGCAGAGCGGGGTGTAAACCAAATGATGCGAAACTCATGACCTGTGCCTTAACGTTTAAACAGGCGCGAGTTTAGCAGATCGGTTATCGATTTGCGGCTGAAAAATAGGGCAGAGTATAAAGCTGGAAAAAACAGGCCAGAATGGAGTCACACTGGCCGGCTAGCAGTTACAGATAGCTGAACAGAACCCCCAGGGTTTGGTGAACCTTATTCACCCAGACTTTACTTCGTTGCCGTTCCATAATGCCGAGGTGTTCGACTTCGCTGTCTTTCAGGTTCGCTGCTGCCCAGAAACTCAGTCCAAGTTTTTCGATCTTCTGCATGGTGGAGGTGTGCAGAGCGGGGATATAGAACTGGTAGAGCGGCATGCTCTCCCGGTCTGAGTTCTGCAGCTGGGGCAGCGCTTCAATATTGGAGAAGTCGCTGCCTCGGCCCTGATTCTTAGCGACCAGAACGGTAAACTGATCATTATATTTCGTAAGAAAGTTATCCAGCAGTTTGACTGAATCGGGCCCGCTGTCGACGGCATACCAGTATGCCAGCTTGATACCCATCTCTTCACACATCTCGATGACACCGTTTTCCTCAATCCAGCGATCGAGGAAACGCTCACTTTGTGCCGGCAGGTCGATTAGAATATTGCAATCGTTCTCTAGCGCCAGCTCCATGATCTGGTCAATACTTTCAAAGTGATCCAGGTTGATGGGGCGGGTATAATCCTGGTAGTAGCGACTCAGGGTCGGGTGGGACTGATCTGCATCCAGGCCAATATAGGGCATGGCGTTATCCAGAAAATATTGTGATAGCAGGCGCGACAGTACCGATTTGCCAACCCCACCTTTTTCGCCACCGACAAAGTGAATCATACTCATGAATTGTTTACCTGTAATGATCGTTTGTGAAAACCTGCAGTATAAAATGCGCTAATGAAAAATGTATTTCAACCTATTGTATTGATAGTTGTTTTTTTTCTGCTAAAAACGTTGACGTTGCACTAAATCAGGGCGTGCAGGCTGCCTTTTCCGGTTTCTGGACAATAAAGTACGCATGCAATTCGGGGTGCTGGTCAAACTCCAGGTGGCGGCAGATACAATCTGAGGCGTCAATCACTTTCAGGAATCCGGGGATGCCTAAGGTGGAGTAATAAACTTCAGGCCCCATAAAACTATCGGTATTCTCGTCAGGATTATCGGTGGCACCGCAGGAAAAAATACACACGCCTCCGGGGTTAAGGCCATTAAACAGTTTGCTCAGGAGCGCTTCCTGTTGTTCAAGAGGAACGTGCCAGATGCTGTCCCAGGCGGTGATAAAATCATAGCTTTGCGGCAGCACCCACTGACAGATATCCTGATGGTGAAAGCGGATCTGCGGATGGCGTTGTCGGGCCAGCCTGATCATCTCATCTGAGATATCCACGCCTTCAATTGCGAAGCCTTTTTCCAGCAGCAGATCGATAAATCTACCGGTACAGCCGCAACCCACATCTAACGCTGTTCGCTGCTGTTGCGTGAAGGCAATCGCCCGCTCATGTTGGGCAATACCATTTGTACGGTTGAACTTATCGCTTTGCCACAGATGAGTGATGCCGTTGTAAGCCTGGCCAATCTCTTTGGGAGTCATGTTTTTCTTCATGAAACTGAGTGCTAATGATAATTATCAGAGTGATTATTGAGTTGATCGCCGAAGAAAAAAACTTTTTCTACACGCGCGCTCCGCCAGATTCTGTCAGGGTTACTATGGACTATTTCTACCGGTATTAATACACCGATTGCACCATCCATTAACCGCCCTGGCCGTTTGGTTCTACAGGCAAAAGGTCAGCAAAGATAAAGTTATCACGGGTAACAATTTCTCCAATACTGATCTCTATTTTGCTGCGGAACATGGGGCCATTTCGCAGTCTAAAAACGGAATGGGTACCTGATACAGGCTATCGCAGTTTTACCGAAGCGAAACGTTCGATCATCGACTACATTGTTGGGTATTACAGTCCGATCAGACCGCACTCATTTAACGGAATGAGGTCGCCAGATCGAGCAGAAAAGGCATATTGGAAAACTTATGAACTGTGGCTAGTTTTAGTTGACCACTACAAACCAATCTAATCAGAGATGCCTAAAGAAATTATCTTTTCGTAGATAGTTTTCTTAACCCCTGAATCTTTGTATGCACCCGCCAGATCTGACATAAGACCAGCATCAAACAAGGCGGCATCAGCCTCTGTAAATGAAAGATTCTCTTTTTGGTCGGCATCAAAAATTTTGCTTATTTTCTTAACCAGATGCCTATTAGCTTTTTGATTCTCACTATATGACTTACGGGTAAGGTAATATGTATTGCCTGCCAATCGCCCCTGGTATTCAGCATCACTTTTCGATTTCTTGTTTTCCCCGACATAAGAAATTGATTCGTTTCTTGTCATCCGACCTTCAGTTAACCATGCAGTCAACTGTTCTTTAAAAGTATTCGTTGCAGATGAAACATATTGCATGTCAGGGATAAGACAGATAGCTGTATTGTTAATACTAAAGACCTTTTGAATTTGCCCTCCTTCCATATGGAACAAATACAGCGTATCACTCAGCCTGAAGTCATTATCTATGGTGTGGATTACGTTCGCCAAAGCAGGAGCAGAAGAGAGAGCAGATGTAAGAGTCCCAGCATAACTTGAATGTTCTGAATAACGCATTAAGTAAGGTACGATACCGCCCACTTTTGCCTTTATGAATTTGTCATCAAAAATTATCTCTGGACGACTAAACGTCATCTCATCTTTGAGTGCTATCTTATAGAGCATCATAGAGAAGTTTGATGTAGGAGACTTCGTTTGACCTTTATGCTTCCAGCTTAAAGATCCCATAACAAGAAGCTCTATTTCTTTATCACATTGAACACCTTCTGCTTCAATTTTCCGACTAAAGGTGTCCTGGCAGATCCAACGCTTTGCTAAATTCTCAATTACAACTCTAACAAGCTCATGCCCACTACCAGCTATGGCTGTATGCGATAAGAATTGAACAGATGAAGGTGATCCTTTTCTGAGAGATTCTTTCTTGAAGCGACCATAATCATCAAGACCATCATCATTGGAAGATGATTTCCAATAATGGTCTTCATCAGGCATTACACCAATAACAAGATCTAGGTGGCTGAAGCATGTCCCGTATTCGAATTCCTTTAACCCGAATCCATAAGGGCTGCCATCAAAGAAGCTGGCAAGGTTCTCCCTCAAAAAATCGCCAATATATTCGCGCTGATTCTGGAGAGACGTATCAACTGTGTAACAAATTTCAATGACATTATTGTTTAAAACGATCTCTGAAAGATCCATTCCCAATGGGTATTGGGTCAAAGAACGTGATTGCTGATATTCTGACTTGATAGCAATTTCTTTGTAGTTCTCAAACCTTTCCCGTCTAAAGGCGATACCTGCGTCTTTCAGCAGGGCTTCAAGAAGGCCATTCCACATAACTTCATTGATCATGCGGGTATTTAATTGCTTCGCTACATTTTCTTGAATCTTGCTAGGGTCTTGGGACAACGCTAATCCAAGGTAGTGCTTGTAAGGTAGTTTTTTGGAGTCCTTGAAGCTTTTCAGTTTTAGATCGGTTGTATCGAACCAGGTTAATCCTGTTTCAGCATTTGAGAATCTCAGAGATTCTAATCGCTTTTTTGCATCTAACGATGTTTGTGGGTTACGAACATACAGCACAATTTGATTATCAGAATCCTGGACTTGTGCCAGCTCAACCTTAAAAAGGGTCTTATCCCAAGAGTAATATAGTTTTTCTCTGGCAAAACTGAGAAGAGCATACTCATCCAGATCTGATGCCTTAATGCTTGTCAGTTCATGACGTATCCCATAAACAGCTAGGCACATCCTAAGAAGAGGTAAGCTGAATCTGAATGTCAGCTCGTTACAACGTTGTGGGATAGCTCTTTTAAATGAATTTAAACGCCTATGGTAAGTTGGCAGTTTATCTTCTGAGATGAAGTTATTGCCGAAGGTGATGCTAATCCCATGAGCTTTTCCATCATTGATAAAAAACGAAACACACCCAATGTTTGAAACTAAATCTTGAGTGTTTTCACTCATGCTACGGATCTCATCCTGTACCTTGGCCTTTAACAAGGCTGTAGCAGTCTTATAATCACTACAAGGCACTGAAACTGGCAGTACCAAAAGGTTAAGGCTAGTAGAATTCTCAATAAGCCAATCAATCAGATTGGCGTTGAAGTTACCTACATCTTGAATGGCAATGTTATTTTGAAAGTATGACTTAGACATTGCTTTACATCCCCGCAAAGTGATCAGCTAGGTAAGCCGCAATAGTTTGTGGCTTATCCAGTGCAGATAATAGAAACAAGTTCTTGCTTTGAGTGGTGGCTTTAAGGCCTACGTTAGAATCACTCCGATCAACTGTATTAATAGCTATCAGGTGAACATCGTAACCCTCAAATACGGACTCTATCGTTTTAAGATGGCTTGCCAGTTTGTATAGGAGTACTTCGTTACGTTTGGCATCTTCAGGTGTTCGAATCATATGATAGCCAATAGAGGCATAATGTTTGGCATCCAGAGCCAGAACTTTATTGCCTTGAACAATGAAGTTATCGGCCCATTCATAACAGGCCCTGGCCTGGTCTGAATTCTTACGATTCAAATGCTTATTTTCAGGATTCCTGGAAAGAATCTCGATCACTGATTTCAGTACATATTCGCCATAGTTACCTGCCAAGTCAGGAATAAACCAAGAGCATGGATACATAAATCCATCTGGCACTCTTGTTACATAAGGATTTTGCAGGTTCTGGCTTTTAATAGACAATGACTGTTCAAAGTCAGCAGCATGTTCAAGCAGTCCAATTAGACGTTTTTTAGAGATTTTTTGGTTAAAATTCTTTGGTTCAAAGTCATGAATCTCTACAGGACTCTTAACAAAGAGCGTGAGAATGAATTTTGCCATTTGATCCTGGATAGGCTCAGGCAATTTAACCAATGCTTCTTTCAGCTCAACTAAATAAGATTCTGCGCCTTCAGTCCAAGGAAGTTCAGACCTGAACACTTCATAGAAATCAATCAGTTTGCTAACAGTTTCTGGCTTGTAAGTGGATTCACTTGGATTTCTGAGATCCTGATGAGCTTGTAGCATTATAGACTTACCATTATCAAAGATTCTGTGCTCTGGTGATTTCTTGCTAGTTTGCTCTGATGATTCGCTTGAGTCTTCAGAATGATAATCAATCTGATCAATGATGGAGTTTGCCAGGGTGCCATTTGCATAGGACATGCTTCCAACGACACGGTCAATCTCTTCATCATTAAGATTGCTGATAACTGCTGTAATACCATCTTTAAGGACATCATATGCTTCAGGACAAAGATAGATGTTCTGAGATTGGGATGCATTGGTACGCTCTATACGACCAATACCTTGTTGGAGCGTACTGAAGATAGAAAGGTGGTGCTGCTCATCAAAATACTCAAATGCCTCCTGATCTGTGTTCCGTGTGGCCAGGTCTACCTGGTCACTCATAAACAGCTCTTCAGGATTATCATGCCCTTTACGTGCAAGATACTCGATATAGTAATAATAGAGATCGCATTCAGTGAAATAGCGCTTTTGCGCTTGTACGCGATTTAATGAGTCCTCAACGATAGGCTGGTTAACCTCTGAATAGAATGGAGCTGCGCAAATGTATAAATGATCCAGATCTTTTGGTTCAAGCTTCAACTCTTTCGAGGAGGTTTGTTGCTCGTTCCCATGTGCGAACATGTGCCCCTGAGGATCATCTTTACTGGAGATCTTAGCTTTTGGAGGTGCAACTTTGTCCACAATTAAGTTTATCCCCCTGGCAGCGGAGACATAAGCACTGACGATGATGACATTGTTCCCATGAGCACTTGAGAGCAAGTAATCCATAGGATTAAAGTTCGGTGAGCTTGCCTCTTTTACAGGGTCTTGAGGCCTGCTATTCGGTAATAATAGCTTCTTCAGCTTGTACTCATCTGAGTGTGGATTGTATATGGCGGTCTTGAGAATCTTCTTCAGAGCTTTTTCAAAAGGAGATGAATAACATACGACAATCGTATTTGATGTTCCGTGCTCCTTATTAAATGGACTACTTACCCCCCAGCGGTTCGCATTGTTAGCGTGGTTTGTAATTTGAAATACCCCATAGCCTGTGGCTTGATCTGTGTTGTCGGTGGAGGGCCGATGATTAAGATAGGGAGTGATGAAGTAGGGACTGCCATTTACACTGACTGAGTGGATTTGAGCAGCATACGTTAAGGCTCTCAGTACGTTCTTATGCGTTTGAGCCAGGGCCAGAGCGAAGGTAGGAGACTGTGAGTCATTCTCCAATGCCTTACTTATGGCAATCATGACATTATCCAACTCTTTATGCTTGTGCTTGTTCATAGCAGCGAGCTGGGCAATATTTGAGCTTATAGAATCAATACTATCAGAACGGATTTTTTTAATTAGATAGCCGATCTCTGACATCAGGGATTTTCTGAAGCTTGGCTCATCCAACTCAATTAGGAGCTGAGAATTAATGTTCTTAAACTCAGCCCTTTCGTTCTGCTTGATGTTAGTAAGCAAGTAATCTTCCTTGCTCATTTCAACAAAAACGGCCTTCGTTCCTTCTAAAAGCTTTCTAAGTGCCACCAGAGAAAAAGCTGAGATATGGTTGTTCTCGAAGCCACCTGTTGCACTCATTACGAAAATGCCGTTGATTCTCTTTTCGTTGTCCACAAGATCAACCAGGTATTTCTCTGCTGATTGAGACCTGAAGGACGTTGGAAAAGCGACGTGATGAAGACCGTTCTTAATGGGATAGTTGCTGTTTTCAATCTGAACCATGCCATAGATCGTGTGACCTTTCTTATAGCTGAAATCCATATCAATTGGCGTAGACACAGCTGAAGAAAAGGATTTCACATCATCGTTAACCAGGGCCGCAATCTCTTTACCATCAGAGAATGCTTCGGAGAATAAATCATTGGTGATTCGATGAGTAATCCTAATGGATGCTTTAGCAGCATCTGTATGCAGGGGAAGGTCACTGTTTCCATCCTGGCGGAATGGCGCACCCACCCCTGAGAAAGGAGCCGATTCACTGTAGTACTTGTTCATCAGCTTTTGGAATTTGGTCTTATCATTTTCTGCAATACATTCATTGAAGCTGAGTGATTGATTAATATCACTGGACTCTCCCCCAATACCTTTAAGTATCAGTCGAAAATACAAATAACACTCTGAAATCAGCAGCATGAAGTAGGAAAGAGGAAGAGAAGGGAAAGGAATATCTTTCGCACGATCAGCTTCAGTAATTCTGAATGAATTGCCCATGCTTACAACGATAAAATTATCGATGTTTTTTGAGCCTGTGAAGCCATACATTTCCCCACCAAAAGCCGCTGTCGTATTGAAAACCTGGGCATCAACTGACTGTTCTACAGTACAGTACGGAGCTGTGAGTGCGTTTTTCAGGAAGCTATTAATTTTTTCCATGATCTCAGAAGGATCACTTTCACCATTAAGATGTTTCCACTCACAGTTGATCAATGACTGGTATATCTTGCCCCTGGCTTTTAGAAGAGCCTCTTTTGAAAGCATACGAGGCACTGAGTCGTCGTTATAGATGTCTCTGAAAATATCCACCAGCGAGCGCTCAGGCTGTCTTTCGACCAGCTGTGACAAGAAGGTGTGTGACTCATTTAGAAGCACATCACCCACCTCTTTACTGAATGCTCCTATCGCTTGGATCAGCTCTGCATCTTCTACATTCCGTGATAATTCTTTCGAGATTACCTCCTTAGATGCATCTGATTCATCAATAAAGAAGGTGTAGTTAGCACAGAAGATTTTCGAAAGAACGTTATCTGTATGACTAACAACAGTATTCGTATCACTAGCATTATCGAATATTTCAGCTGCTTTAGTGTTTATTGAACTTCGATCAGACACAATCTCACGTATATCGACAGGCCTGTTGCCCCATCGAATTATGTTTTTTGTCTTCATAATTCTAGGGGCCAAAACACTGTGCTTAGTCATGAACTTTTTAATCGTCATGGCCAAGATAAAGAAACGACTGTCTGATGTCTGAATATGTAAGAATGGATGGAAAGATGAGCTAACTTCACGGAACTTCTTATAAGACTGATCAGATAGATTTTCCTTTAGACTCTTTCGAAAAGGCTCATTGGTATAAGAATGTTTAGTTAGGAGAACCAGAGATGACGTAATCTTTTCCATCGCTTTAACGATGCGATCTTTTGATCGATTAGCCTCTTCTTCATTTTCCTGCTCTTTAATGAAAGTCAGATCTTCATCGATATCATCAGAAATATTTGATTTAGGGCTATCTTCATCAGCCTGGAACTTTGATCCTTTACCCTGCTCTTGCTCTATTCGGCCAATTTGGTACCGAATCGTTTTAAGTTTTAATGCCAAATCAATAGGGTTAGTTGAGTCGCTACGGTCTATGGCACGATCTATGGTTGTGCAAATTTTAATCAGGTCGTTATAAAGGTTGTTTAGCTTATCTGTAGGCGTCTTGATCAAGTCCTTAGCGATATCATAGGAGTTCATCTCCTGCTCAATGTTAGACAGTGCCATTGCCGATATCGGCCTGACCTTAACCACATCGCATCCAGCGTCCTGAAGCTTTTTGACTATTCTGTCATCAAACGAAATCTGGTTATGTTGGGGGGCTGTATAGAAAAAGATGTGAGGTGTTTCATCCCCTTTCTCTGTTTTGGATTTGACGAACTCAAGCGCAGCAAAGATCGCAGACCAACTCTTACCTAGACCTGTCCCTGAACTCACACTTTTGACAAAGGATATCGACTCATTCAGTGGTTTTAGGTACACGTCAGCCAAGCTGGTCGTCTTCTTTTTAAGAACCATTCCATTTCTCCCAGGCATAGCTATGCCTCACGATTTTTCTCGTGGAAAAAATTATTCATTTAATCAAATATGCTTAATAAACTGATCTGCACGTCGCTCAGGATCGCCCAGCCCAAATGTAAATATAGTGTCGGCTTTATTAAGTGTCAATAGTATTGATTTATAAGTTAATATCTCACCTTAATTCTAAAACGACTATTACGGTTGTTGCCTGGATTCTCGTTATATCACTTGTCATACCAGCTTTTCAGCAATGTAAATATGTGTGAGATCGAATCTCAATCTCAACTTACATCATCAGGTGAGTTAATCGACGGGTGAAATATAATGGTTGTATATCGTATCTATGCGATATATGTTTCGCCTTATCACAATTGATAAATATAGCCGCTAATTATGTTAATCATAAAACAGTAACAAGGAATCAGATGAGCTCTGCTGAACTCGATGAAATGATCAAAGCCCTGTCACACCCGGTTCGCAGGGATATATTGAACTGGCTGAAGCAACCCGAACGGTTCTTTGCAGATCAGCAGCACCCTCTGAGTTTTGGTGTCTGTGCCGGTATGATCGATCAGAAGGCCGGCTTGTCTCAGTCTACTATTTCAGCCCATCTGGCAACCCTGCAACGTGCTGGTTTTATCAGCAGCAAGAAAGTAGGGCAGTGGAATTTTTTCACGCGCAATGAAGCGGTGATTCAGCAATTTCTCACCCGCTTGAACGAGCAACTATAAGCGCAAGCATTAACAGGAGGTACCGATGCCAACCCTATTTGATTCTCTGACCCTGGGTGATCTTACCCTGAAAAACCGTATTGTCATGGCGCCTTTAACCCGTTGCCGGGCTGATGAAGGCCGGGTGCCAAATGGGTTAATGGCAAAATATTATGCTCAGCGAAGTAGTGCGGGTCTGATTCTGACTGAAGCAACCTCCGTCACGCCGATGGGAGTCGGTTATCCTGATACCCCCGGCATCTGGTCTGATGAACAGGTGGAGGGCTGGAAACAGGTAACCGATGCGGTACACCAGGCCGGAGGTCTGATCTTTCTTCAGTTATGGCATGTCGGCCGTATCTCTGATCCTGTGTACCTGAACGGTGAACTGCCCGTTGCCCCCAGTGCAGTAAAACCCGAAGGCAATGTTAGCCTGGTGCGCCCCAAAAAAGCGTATGTTGAGCCCCGGGCACTGGCCCTGGATGAGATCAAAGAGATTGTCGAAGCCTACCGTCAGGGCGCGGTTAATGCCAGGGCTGCAGGTTTTGATGGTGTACATATTCACGGTGCCAACGGCTATCTGCTGGACCAGTTTCTGCAGGATAAAACGAATCTGCGTGATGATGAGTATGGAGGCTCGCTGGAAAACCGTGCCCGTCTGATGCTGGAGGTGACCGACGCCTGTATTGGTGTCTGGGGTAAAGATCGGGTTGCTGTACATCTGGCTCCCCGGATGGATGCCCACGATATGGGCGACTCTAATCCACGGGAGACCTTTGGTTATGTCGCCTCTGAACTGGGTAAGCGGGGTATCGCATTTATCTCAACCCGCGAGATGGAGGGTGACGACAGTCTGACGCCCTATTTAAAGCAGTTGTTTGGTGGCCCGGTGATCGCTAATGAGAAGTTCACCAAAGCGCAGGCGAATCAGTGGCTGGCGGAAGGTAAAGCGGATGCCGTTGCATTTGGGATTCCCTTTATTGCTAACCCTGATCTGCCAACACGACTGCAACAGGATGCTGAACTGAATCCACCTCGTTTCGAACTGTTCTACGGTCCGGGGGCTGAGGGGTATACCGATTATCCCGCGCTTGGCTAACAGGTCAGTCGTAGTGAAAACGCCTGCTATGTGCAGGCGTTTTGCTGTCAGGCGGGTAACTGACTGTCCTATTGTACCCCGACCTGGGGTATAGTGTGCTCCGGTTAAAATAGTGTCACTTTCTGTCTCACCGAAAAGATAAAACAGCGTTATGGAAAATAATATTCTGGCTTCAATCCAGTGGCTGCAACTGTTTGGCAGTACTCCTCTGGAGATTATTGCCACTGTCAGTGCCATTCTTGGGGTGGTTCTGATTGCACGGCAAAATATTCTCGGCTGGCCGCTGGGTATTCTCTGGGCGTCTATCTCCGCCTGGCTGGCGATAACCGAATGGCAACTGGTGTCTGATGGCATCCTCTATCTTTCCTATATTCCCATTCAGCTGTACTGCTGGATGGTGTGGATCAAACGAGGGGCTGCAGTAGAGCAGGGGGCGTTTGTGCCACAATGGTTATCGCAGAGACAGCAACAGTTACTGGTTGTTATCGTTGTACTTGCTATTCTCGGGTGGGGGCTGAGTATCTCTCTGCTGGCTGAAAAGGTTAGCTGGATCCCCCAGCCTTCGCTGTTATGGCTGGATTCAGTGACCACCGTGTTAAGTTTTTTTGCTCAGTTTCTTCAGGCCCGTAAACGGATGGAAAACTGGGTCGGCTGGTGCATTGTGAATGTGCTGGGTATCTACATCTACTGGATTAAAGCAGCGCCGATCTATTCATTTCAATACGCCATCTTTTTGGGACTGGGGATCTATGGCTGGATTCAATGGCAGAGGTCGCAACGGTTCGCGCTTGCTGTCGCTGGAAATAGTTAGTGCGGATTGTGATAACGGGGGCGGAGTCGTCCGGTAAAAGCACGCTGACTGAACATCTGGCCAGACTGTTGAATCTGCCCTTTGCCCTTGAGTATGCTCGTTATTATCTTGAGCAGCATGGCCCGGCGTATGATCTTGGGTTGCTGAGCCGTTTGAGTGTGATGCATCAGCAATATCAGCAGCGTGAAGTGAGTTGCGCTACTCCGCTGGGGATTTTTGATACGGATCTGATCAACTATAAGATCTGGGCTGAAGAGGTGTTTGGTTGCTGTCCACCGATTATCAGTGCCGGGATCGCTCAGGAGTCATCCCATGTGTATCTGGTATGTAAACCTGATCTGCCCTGGGAACCAGATCCCCTGCGGCAAAACCCGGATGACCGGGAGCGGCTCTATGAGCGTCATCTGTTGGAGATTCAGCGGCTCAATCGTCCCTTTGAAATAGTTGAAGGCAGGGGTGAGCAGCGGTTGGTCAATGCGGAAGTGGCTGTCAGGCGTCTTATCGGTCAGTAAATCACGTGCTTACAGGCATAAAAAAACGCACCGGGGTGCGTTTTTAAACGTTATCTGACTGAATCAGAAATCAAACTTAGATGCCGTGTAAATCTGGAATGCTTTTTCCCAGATTTCGCCAACTTCACCGTTGCCGACAGGCTTGCCGTCCAGTTTAGTCACCGGCGCTATCTCTTTCGAAGAGGAGGTGATCCACAGTTCATCTGCGTTGCGCACTTCATCCATGGTTACGGTACGCTCTTCAATTTTCAGAGAGCCGTCCGCTTTGATGCTGTCGATGATGATGCGACGGGTGATACCTGGCAGGATCTGGTTGTCCTGAATCGGTGTGATGATGACGCCATCCTTTACGATGAAAGCGTTGCAGGAGCTGCCTTCAGTTAACTCGCCTTTGGCATTGTACAGCAGCGCTTCGTCGTTGCCGGTAGAGTAACCTTCCTGAAAGTGGATAACGTTACCCAGCAGCGCGGTCGATTTGATGTGACAACGCTGCCAGCGCAGATCTTCAGTTGAGATCATGCTGTACTGATGCACCCTGGTACGATCAACCGGTTCAGGGTCTTTGATACCAAAGGTAAAGCAGAAAATTGTTGGTTCTACACCTTCCGGGTAAGCGTGGTAACGCTTAGTGTCTGTGCCACGGGAAACGTGAACGTAGACCCCCAGGTTTTCGCCCTGATCGCTGTTTTTGGCGATCAGATCGTCCAGCAGGGTTTTCCACTCGTCTGCAGTGTGGTTGTTTTTGATCTCAATGGCAGCCAGACCATTGATCATACGGTTGATATGAGGCATCAGACCTACAGATTTACCGTTGTAGTATGGAATAACTTCGTAGATACCGTCACCAAACAGGAAGCCGCGATCCAGTGGGGAGATGCGGGCTTCTTCTAGTGGCAGGTATTCGCCATTCAGGTAAGCAATGCTCATATTAACCTTCCTTAAACGTATTATGGACCCTGCCGACAAGCTGTCACAGGTGATATACCAATGACAGTATAGTTGTATTGCTAGGGTCCGAATTAATTAACACGGGGGGCCGCAAAAAAAATCCTCAATCGATCTGAGGGCAGTTCCCGGGTCATGAGATTGTGCCGTTAACCAGGCCGGGCTTATGGCTATGGGCTGATAATTAACGACAATCTTACTTTTTGAGTTGATCGCAGTTTCTTAGAAAAGTGGAATAGTTGCAATAGCTGGAAAAAGATAAGAATAATAATCTGATATAGTATGAATTTCAGGGTTTAATATTGATATTTCTCTATTTTTAGCGATAAATCCTGCGGTTAATATGGGGTGGGTTACCTCTCCATCCTGCTCTTATGTGCGCCTGATAATGATTTCCCGGCCACTTTTAGCCAATAGCTGGGGCAGAATTCTGTCATCATCCAGTCGCCAGCAGGCGCAAAATGCCAGTTCCGGCGGTTGGGGACCGGGGCTGAATATTGTCAGTCGTCCCTGCTGCAGATGAGTACGGAGCACCGGTTCGGGCAGCAGTGCTACGCCTGCCCCTTCAAGCGTGAGAGTCAACAGGTTTGCCACCGAACTGCAGGTATGAAATACCGGTGTTTCCTCCAGCGGCCGGAACAGTTGCTGGAGGTAATCCCAGGGGCGGGTGTCCCGGGGAAAACTGAGGATCGGGGAGCGTCCCAGCTCGGCGATGCTACTGACCGGGTTATCAGCCAGCCTCTGAGGGGTCGCAACCCAGTGCTGAGGATAGCTGCACAGCGGTTCTGTCACCAGTTCTGGCAGGTTGCTGTGCCCCGCAACCATCAGCGCCAGATCGAGTTCGTGCTCCTGTAGCTGACGCATCAGCGTCAGCGTGACATCGCTGATCAGCTCGAATGACATCAGCGGGTGTTGTTGCTGCCAGTGCTGTAAAAGGGGGGCCAGATAGAGGTGTGCCAGCGTGTCTGTGATACCGATCCGCAGGGTTCCCTTCTGTGGGTTTTCATCGCAGATCTGCTGTTTCATCTCCTGACTGATTGCCAGAAGTTTCTCTGCGTAAGGCAGAAGCTGAACGCCCCGGGCGGAGAGCCGGGTGCCACTCTTATCCCGGATAAACAGCTGTGCTCCCAGTTCCTCTTCCAGGGCATGGATTCGGGCTGAGATCGCCGGTTGAGTGGCATGCAGCTGCTGGGCTGCGGCATGAAAACTTCCCAGGCGGGCTACTTTGACAAAGGTGTTAAGGTTTCTCAGACGCATAGTTGCAGGGCTCAGCAGATATTGGTGTCACTATATAGGAGCAGCGTTTTACATAGAAGCCTGGATTTTGTTGCAGGCTTCGACAGGGTTTCACCGGTTAGCAGTTGGACAGTGGCAGCCGGGTGGAAAATTTGATCTCTTCCATCGCAAAACTCGAGGTAACATCGGTCAGGCCATCGACTTCACTGATCAGCTTTTTATAGAAACGGTCGAAGGATTCGATATCCCGGGTCGCTACCCGCAGCAGATAGTCCCACTCTCCGGCCATCCGGTAGCACTCCATCACTTCATCGAACCGGCTTATTGAGTGCGCAAAGCGCGTTAACCACTGCTCTTCATGTTGCTGGGTTTTTATATGGACAAATACGGAGACCCCTGCGCCTACTTTGGCGCTGTCGAGCAGGGCCACCCGGGCTTTGATGACGCCGTTCTCTTCCAGGCGTTTGATGCGCTTCCAGCAGGGGGTTGTCGAAAGGTTAACCCGTTCAGCTATTTCCGCTACCGGCAGGGTAATATCCTGTTGTAGCAGATTGAGAATCTTATTATCTATCGAATCCATGGAAAAATTATCTTATTTTTGCAAGTTATAGATAAAATTATTCTATAAATTCTCTTTTTTATCCAGCAGAAAGCAAAAAATATCTCTGCCTGCCCACGTATACTGTCTCCATTAATTGTTGATTAAAAGAGAGGCTTTCATGAGCGTCTGGACCGAACAGGCAGTGGCAAGAATTCAGGCTGATGCACAGCGCTCAGCCGACACCCATCTGATTAAACTGGAGCTCCCCGCACTGGCGGGGATCGATCTCTACCTGAAAGATGAAAGCAGTCATCCTACCGGAAGTCTCAAACATCGGTTGGCCCGCTCCCTGTTTCTCTACGCATTATGCAATGGTCAGATCAATCAGGGCACGACCGTGATTGAGGCATCATCTGGCAGTACTGCCGTGTCGGAGGCGTATTTCGCCCGTATGATCGGTGTACCCTTTGTCGCAGTCATGCCTCGTAAAACGGCCAAAGCAAAAATCAGACAGGTTGAGTTCTATGGTGGCCGGTGCCACTTTGTCGATTGTCCCACGCAGATGCATGAAGCGGCGGTGGTGCTTGCCGCTGAGTGCAATGGCCATTTTATGGATCAGTTCCGTTTTGCTGAGCGGGCCACCGACTGGCGTGGCAACAGTAATATAGCCGAGAGTATCTTCCGGCAGATGAAACTGGAATCACATCCGGTACCGACAGCGATTGTGATGAGTGCCGGTACCGGTGGTACCACCGCCACCCTGGGGCGCTATATTCGCTATAAGGGGTTTAACACCACGCTGGTTGCGGTAGATCCTGAAAATTCGGTTTTCTATGATGTCTGGCAGACCGGTGATCGCAGTCTGGAGATTAGCCAGGGAAGCCGTATCGAAGGGATCGGTCGCCCCCGGGCAGAGGAATCGTTTCAACCAACGGTGATTGACCGGATGATGAGGGTTCCTGATGGCGCGTCGGTCGCGGCGATGCTCTGGCTGGAACATCTCTGTGGTCGCAAAGTGGGAGCCTCTACCGGCACTAATCTCTGGGGTATGCTGACGCTGGCGGCCGAGATGCATCAGCGGGGAGAGCAGGGGGCACTGGTCACCCTGATCTGTGATGGTGGCGAGCGCTATCTTGATAGTTACTATGATCCGGCCTGGGTTGCAGAAACGCTGGGCGATATCTCTGAGTATCAGTTACAGCTGAAAGGGGTGTTAGGGGGGAGATAGATTCAGGCTTGAATACAGTTTGATCTATCGTGTCTGGACACACGCTCCTGTGTGTAGGAGCCCCTTTCAGGGGCGATAACCAGAATCGCGGCTGGACGCCGCTCCTACAGTCCAGGGGTGTTTTGAAAAGTTAGTTTGTATAGCCGATCAGCGCCCTGAGTCCGGCGATCACACTGTCGCCCTCTTCCAGCGGCAGGCCATCTTCTGTTAGTTGGTTGATGCGGGTGACACCATCGACACTGCCCAGTTTTGACAGATATTCAATGATCGCCAGCGGATCAATTTCACCCAGCAGGTCACGGCCGCTCCACAGGCTGAAGAAAGTGATCAGACCGTAGGCGCCCCAGTTGGACACATCGGCGATCAGTAGCTCATCAACACGGGTCGCTGCCGGTGTGATATCCAGCCCCTTAATCGCTTCGGTGATGTTGCCCATGCCGATCTCGTTGCCACCATCGCCAATACCGATGGTTGGGCATTTTGCGTTGTTAACAAAGGTGTCGAAACAGGCGGTGCGGGCGCTGATGCTTTCACCGCGCATATTGTAATAACCACCATCTTCAGCCTGTCCCGGGCGTTCAATCGACAGTACTGCATCAGGGTTGTAGTTATACAGAGCCTTGAACGCTTCAAGGGTACGCTCCTGATGCTCACCAACACGGATTTCGTGGACACGATATTTTTCCATCAGCGCCTGAGAGACCGGTGGACCGCAGACAATCACCGGCGTAGCGCCGAGTTTTTCCAGCGCATCGTAGAGTGCAATGGCCCCCAGAGGACCATCGGTTTCAAAGGTATCCACCACCGGGAATCCGGTGCCGATCAGGACATGGCCTTTACACTTATAGAGGGTGCGTGCCGCTCGCAGATAGTAGCCGCTGGAAAGTGCTGGCTGGACGGTTTTCATTCCGCGCAGGTTGCGTGCAACCAACAGGTCTTCTACCTGCTTGCTCAGAACGTTTTCATTGATCGAATGTTGTGACATCGAGTGTTCTCTCTGTTTCGATTCTGTACGTTATCCGGTGTGTTACTGTGACCGGAGATAAAATGTGACCGTTATCGACCGGAATTAATCAACGGGTTCCGGCTCGGTATTGTTAAACCGTATATGGGCCAGACAGTGCAGGTTATGGGCATCATCGATGCTGATCTCATCAAATGATATCCGTGAACCGGGGAGCATCTGGGCCATACGGGCAGTATCCAGCGCGATCATTGAACCGATCTTCGGATAACCGCCAATGGTCTGGCGATCATTCAGCAGTACGATTGGCTGGCCATCGGCGGGGATCTGGATTGCACCGTGGCAGATACCTTCCGATAGAATACCGTCAAGTGCGGGCTTTACTTCAGGCCCCGCCAGTCGGTAACCCATACGGTCAGCCCGGTCGGTGACTTTGTATTCACTGCTGAAGAACAGTCGTTTCTGATAGTCGCTGAAGGCCTGTTGCTGATAGCCGGTAATGACCCGCAAAGTTACATTATCGCTGTAGTCCGGACGGTGAGTTTCAGGCAGGCGATAACCTTTGTGCTTCATGGGTGGTTTGCAGTTCAGGTAGTCTCCCTGCTTTAGTTTCTCTCCGGTGAAGCCGCCGATCCCCTCCCGGGTGACGGTCGCGCTGCTGGAAAAACTATGCTCGACCTGAAAGCCGCCGCTGACGGCCAGATAAGCGCGGGCACCCTGGGCTGAAAAGCCAACTTCGATCTTGTCCCCGGCTTTAATCCGGTGCGCATGCCAGCGATCCTGCTCAACACCGTTGATCTTCAGGGGCATCTGCGCGCCTGCCAGAACGATCTGTGCATCGGTTTCTGCCAGCAGCACCAGGCCACCAAAACTGATCTCAAGCGCTGTGGTGTTCACTGGATTATCAACCAAACGGTTAGCCCATTTGAATGCCAGTGCATCCAGAGGACCTCCGGTGGTCAGGCCGATACGGTGATGGCCAAAGCGTCCGGCATCCTGAATCAGAGTCATCAGGCCGGGTTGTACTACTTTAAAACCGCTCATCTGATCTCTCCCAATTCACCACCCTGGGCGAAAAACTCTTCCCGGCTGATCGGATTAAACCGTACCCGGTCACCCACCTGTACCGGCATGGTTGGCTCCGCTTTTGGATCAAACATCCGGGTGGGGCACAGGCCGATAAGATTCCAGCCGCCGGGGGATACGGCCGGATAAACCGCTGTCTGACGATCAGCTATCGCGATGGCTCCCCGCGGTACTTTGGTTCGTGGTGTTGCCAGCCGGGGCGCAGCAATACGTGCATCCACTTCGCCAAGGTAGGCAAAACCGGGGGCAAAACCGATCGCGTATACCCGGTATTCCATCTCGCTGTGAATTTTAATGACCTCCTCTATGCTGAGGTCTGCCCGCTGCGCCAGTGCTTCCAGGTCGGGGCCTGATTCGGTGCTGTAATAGGCGGGCAAAATAACTAAGTTACCTTCGCTGCTTTCACTGTTGTCCAGCTTGCTCAGTAGTTCACGAATACAGCGGCGTACCTCCAGATGGTCGGTAGCCAACTGATCGTAGATCACCAGCAGGGAAGCGTAAGAGGGCACCATATCGATCAGTTTGCCATTCAGTTCCGTTTCGAGAATGGTCACTGCCTGTTGCACCTGAGAGGAAACCCTGGGATCGGTTTTGTCACCGAAGTAGATGATCAGAGCGTTTTCCCCGGCAATTTCAACCCGAATGCTGTTTGTTTCGGTATTCATTAGCTGATCAACCTGCGAATTTCCTGGATGGCGTTGACCCCGTCCATATTATCTCCATGGACACACAGTGTATCGGCTTGCAACGTCAGGGTGTGGCCGCTAACCGTGGTAACCGTGCCCTGTTCCTGCAGCTGTTTAACCTGTGCGAGCATTTTCTCTTTGCTATGTACTGCACCGGGCTTTGATCGGGTCAGCAGCTTGCCATCATCGTCATAACAGCGATCAGCAAAGATCTCAAACCAGAGTTCAAGGCCGATACTGTCGGCTTCCTGCTGATGTTGGGCTGACTGGGGGGTGCTTTGCAGCATCAGCACCAGAGGACGGTGATAGTCAGACACCGCCTGCATAATGGTAGCGCGGACAGCTGCGTCGGCCATCATATCGTTGTACATGGCGCCATGGGGTTTGACGTAGGTCAGCGTAAGCCCCTGAGTCTGAGCCATGCCATCAATGGCCGCAATCTGATAGTGCACCATCGCTTTGAGTTCATCAGCTGAAGCTTTTAGGCTGCGTCGACCAAAGCCTACCAGGTCGGGATAACCTGGATGGGCACCGATGGTGACACTGTTCTGTTTTGCCAGAGTCAGGGTTTTTTGCAACACCAGAGGGTCGCCCGCATGAAAACCACAGGCAATGTTAGCCTGATCGATATGCGGCATCACCGCTTCATCCAAACCCATTTTCCACGAGCCGAAGCTTTCACCCAGGTCACAGTTAAGACGTAATGACATATTCAGTTCTCCTTTTACAGCACAGCCAGTCGGCTGTTAGGCAGATCGGTGATCAGCATATGGCCGGGACTGTGGGTGATACAGAACTCGGGTTTAGCCTGTTCAATCGCGACCTGAGGTGTGACACCGCAAGCCCAGAATACCGGCAGTTCTCCCGCTTTAATGGTGACCGCATCTCCGAAGTCCGGCGTGTTGATATCACGAATACCGATCTGGGATGGATCGCCCAGATGTAGCGGAGCGCCATGCACCGAGGGAAAGCGGGTGCAGATCTGAACCGCGCGGATCGCATCGGCAGCCTTCATCGGGCGCATGCTGACTACTGTGGTGCCACTGAAACGGCCGGCACTTTTACACTCAATATTGGTGCGGTACATCGGTACATTGACACCTTCGGTGATATTGCGCACTTCCAGTCCGTCAGCGAGCAGCGCTTCTTCAAAAGAGAAAGAGCAACCCAGTACAAAGGTGACCAGATCATCGCGCCAGTAGGGCTTGAGGTCGGCAACTTCCTCGGTGAGGACTCCGTTTTTGTAAATACGGTATTTGGGAACATCGCTACGGATATCGATATCCTGTCCCAGGTCGGGCAGCATGAACTCGCCAGGCTGGCTGGACATGCCAACAATCGGGCAGGGTTTCGGGTTTTTTTGGCAGAACTGCAGAAAATCATTCGCCCAGTCTTTCGGCATGATCGCCAGGTTTCCCTGAACGAAACCCTGACCATATCCGGATGTATTGCCGGTAAACTCACCGCTGCGAATCTGCTGGCGGATTTCAAAAGGTGTCATCTCTTTGTTCATCGGTTAAGCCTTAGTCTGCGGGCCGCAATGCGGCGATCTTGTAATCTTTCTACAGCCTGATTCCAGTGGAATAGCAGGCGGAAAGGAGTAACCTGGCCATTGCAAGATGTCAGGTGGTTTATCTGTTCTGCACGGTATTAGCTTAGACCCTACAGGAAAAAACGGGCATCCATGACAAATGATGGTGCCGGAGAATGTGCCGGACGGCAGGGGTTAGGGAGGCTGCCCAGGATCACTGGCCAGCCCATTAACTGATCTATCTGCAGATGCGGAGATATCAGTTAAAAAAACAGTTGGCTTACTGTGAAGCCAGCCATTGTTCAACCTGCGCTTTGCTGCGGCCGAAAAAAACGACACGCGCTGTAGCACTCAGGGCACCGTTATAGCCGATATTGCGACGGTAGACCCACCAGCTATCAGCGGCCTTCTCAATGATTGCGTCAACGTGACGGAGTTGCTGAAACTGGTCCAGCGGAATCATTGTGCTCATGGTCTTAGTCGTGCTCCTGATAGAATCATCACTATTATCAAAGTAAGTATCATTGTGGCGTTACGCTGATAAGCTGTCTAATGAATAATCCCTTACATATCTGATAACTTTTATTTATCAGGCAGGAAATTGACTGAAACCTGTGAGGGGAGCTGTCAGGGGGAAGTGGAGCTGGAGCGTCTGAGCCTAGGTTATTTTTTCCATGGTCTCACGAACCCAGTTGAGGCTGTCTGTGTAAGCATTGTTTAGTTGCGGGCCAGAGTAAAGGTCGGGTAGCGAATGCCACTCGCCCAGAATAAAACTGTCTACAGTGGTTAGCAGGTTACCGTACTCCCCGTCACCATACTGAATCGCTTTGTGGATCACGTCACTCAGAGGAACCTGCTGCAGAATTTCCTCTCTGGGGGTATCCAGCAGTGCATCAAGTCCGGCAAATATCCCCATCATAAATGCACTGGAGCCGGAGAGAGCCGGATTGTTTTCGGCCAGCAGTTCACACATTCTTGCGCGTATCAGCGTATGTCGGGTGAGTTCGTCGGGTTTGGTCATCTCTCCGGAAAAGGCGATCAGCGCGCACCAGCGCTTTATCTCCTGCACTCCCAGTATGACGACCGCCTCGTCAAGACTTTCTATCTTCCTGATCAGATTGAATAGTGGAGAGTTAACGATACGGATGATCTTAAAGGTCAGTTGAGGGTCTTTTTTGACAATCTGTCCTATCTCTGCGGGCGTCACGGTGGGCTCTGCTAACAGGGACATCAGCTCCATCATCACAATCTCATTGGCGCTCAGCTTACGCCCTTCAACCACTTGTGGCCGACACAGGAAATATCCCTGAAACAGTTTAAATCCCAGCGCTTTACAATGGTTAAATACCTCCATTGTTTCGATCTTTTCAGCGAGCAGAGTGACGTTATAGGGTTTGAGCAGCTCGACATGCTCTATCAGTTGCTGGTCGCTCAGTTGTAACAGATCCAGCTTCACCAGATGCACCATCTCAAGAATCGGATCATATTCAGAGCTATAGATAAAATCATCCAGCGCCATACGGTATCCCGCGTCGATGAAGCGCTGGATACCGGCAATCAGGGTTTCATCAACGGTCATCCCTTCGAGAATCTCAAGCACGACATGTTTGCGGGATATTGCTGGTATATGGCTCGATGTCAGCATCTCCCGGGTCAGGTTGATAAAGGCTGGCAGGGCTGTCAGTTTGCCTGCCTTGCAGATACTGGTGAAATTGTTGAGTAAAACCTGAGAGGTCGCGCTGTTGCCGTCGGTAATAATCGAATGTTGTTGGTTGTCTTTGTCCCGATATAACAGCTCATAAGCTACAACATTGAGATCTGCATCGAATATGGGCTGGCGGGCCATTAAAATATCCTGAGGCATTGCTCCCCCTAAAGTCGCCGTATCAGCCTTTGATATCCCCTTTCTACGCGGGAAGGAAGGGATCTGATGTTCTGCGCTCAGTATAGCCCTTTTGTGCCGGAAGGTTGTCTTCTCTATCACCAGATTGGGTTTTAATTCCGATCTTCCTGAGTCGCTGTTGCTACTGCTTATACAATTGTTATGATTGGGCCTGTAGAGTTTATTTCGATGGATTGAATATCGTGAAGGTGATTATGATCAAAGCTGCACTCTTTAAACCCCGATGTCTGAAAGCCCTGGGGCTGGTTGTATTCAGCATGATTTCGCCGCTGGTCATGGCATTTGATTATTTTGTCGTCAACCATGAGGCCGAAGTTTACTCAGCCCCTGACAGTAGTGAGTTGTTAACCCGTCTGGGCCAGGGCAGTGTGTTACTCGAAATTGACAAGAAAGGCAGCTGGTCGCGGGTATTTTTCCTCTCTGCGGATAAACAGCCTTTGAAGGGCTGGATGCTGAGCAGTTATCTTACCGCGCAGCAACAGGGGCAGAGCGAACCGGTAGCAGAGGGACAGCGCTATAGCGTTACGGTGAGCAGTCTGCGCTTGCGGCAGGGGCCGGGTAGCCAGTATGGGGTGGTTGGGAGTCTGTCACTTAATCAGCAGGTAACTGAATTGCAACGCCAGGATGAGTGGGTCAAAGTGCAATATCGCAATCGTTCTGGTCATAACGCAGAGGCCTGGACCGCGGTGCGTTTTCTCCGCTCAGTCGGGTCTTCCGGTGCTCAGCAGCCCGCCTCCGGAAGTGGTCAGCCTGCAGCAGGCAAACAGAATATGTCTGCTGTACCGTATCAGATTAGCGGTCGTCATGTGAATTTCCGCTCAGGTCCGGGAACCGGCTTTGCTGTTGTTGGCCAGGTGAGTGCTCCACAACGTGTCGAGGTGGTCGGGCAGCAAAAGGGCTGGATGAAGATTAATGTTGATCAGGGTGAGACAACGGTTTCAGGCTGGATTTCGCAACGTTTTCTTAAGCAGGTCAGGTAGGTCATTATCTGAAAAAAAAGGCTGAACATCGTTCAGCCTTTTTTTTCAGGATTTCAGTACGCTGGGAGAACTATTCTTCCTCTTCAGCGATCTCCTCTTCAGGTTCCGCCATCAGCGGGACGCTGGAGCCTTTTTTGTTAGTTTGAATATCACGAATCTTGGCCAGTTGTTTGTCTATTTTGTGTGCCAGAGAGTCCAGCGCTGCATACAGATTCTCTTCACTGGCTTTAGCAAACAGGTCTTTACCGGTGGCGTGAACGGTCGCCTCAACAATCTCCTCTTTACCATTGCTTTTTTCAATAGTGACCTGGGCGCTGGTGATAACGTTATAGCGTCTTTGACTCTCCTCTAACCAGGCTTCAATTTTTTCTCGTAATGCAGGAGAAACTTTGTCATTGCGGTTGGTAATATTGATATTCATGATGTAACCCTTACTGCAAACTATGCTTAATGTCACACCTACAGAATGCTCTTTTCAGATTTTATTGCAAGCGAATTTGTCACAAAAAAATAACCATTATGGGGCGACCGTTTGAGCCTGCGTTTCCTGACCGGTTGCGAGGTTTGCGATCGACGGCGAAGGATTACTGGCCGGGCCATCGGTATAACATTCTGACTAAGCCGTGGTGCGTAATTATTTTTGACCCCTGCTGATAATTATCACAGTATTGATGAGTGTGTAGTGGCAATTGAGCGGAACCGGGCTGATGACCAGAGAGCGCAACAAAGTATCGACCTCAGCGCTGGCTAAAATGCTGGGAAAGAGTAGCCGTCAGTTGTTTACTGAGCTGGAGGCTCTCGGCTGGATTAAACGGGAAGAACAGCGCTGGTCACTGACCGCAAAGGGGGAGTTTGAGCAGGGCAGTTACCGTGAGAGTGAGCGCTATGGTCGCTATATCGTCTGGCCGGACAGCGTGACTGAGCACCGCGCCTTGGTTAATCCTGAAGACCGGCTTACCGGAGCCAGGGGGCTGGGGTTGAAAAGCGGGTTAGCCGCCTCGCGTATCAATCAGTTGCTCGCTGATCTGGGCTGGGTCAGGCCCTGGCTGAAGGGGTGGCAACTGACGGATACCGGTGAGGCTCAGGGAGGCGTTCAGAAAGAGGATATTCATACCTCTATCCCCTATGTGGTATGGCCAAAAACGCTGCCGGATAACACTGTCTTTAAACGTGCCTTGCGGGAGTTCGGTCTGCATATGGCTGAGGTGGAACAATGCCATGGCTGCCGCGCGATGGATGGTCATCTGCTGCGCTCTGAAGCAGAGGTCAAGATTGATAACTGGTTATATCTTGCTCAGATCATCCATGCCTGCGATAAACCGTTGCCCGTTGCTGAACAGGCCAGGGCTGACTTTTATCTGCCGCAGGCCGGTTTGTTTATTGAGTATTGGGGGAGTGAAAAATCGCCCTCCTATCTGGCGGATAAAATGCGTAAAAAAGCGCTCTATGAAGCGCATAATCTGGCGGTTATCGAACTACAGGAGGTCGATCTCGATGCGCTGGATGAGGTGCTGCCCCGGCAACTGAGACGGTTTGGACTGGCCTGTTGAGCGGTGTTTAAGCGCAGGCTTTCAGGCTCAGGGAACCGCCATACCCCGTTGTACAAACGCAATGTTTGACATCCGCTCCATCCAGCCTTTCACATTGGGGAAGTCGTCCAGCTCAATCTCCTGCCATTCAAAGCGGCACGCCCAGGGGTAGATGGCAAAGTCGGCGATACTGAGGTCTAGATCAACAATAAATGCCTGGCCTTCCAGTTGTCTGTCCAGTACCCCCCAGAGTCGCCGGCTTTCTTCAGTGTAGCGGCTGATCGCATAGGGAATCTTCTCTTTGGCGAAGCGATTGAAGTGGTGTGCCTGTCCCAGCATGGGGCCAAAGCCTCCCATCTGCCACATCAGCCATTGCAGGCATTGCAGACGTTTCATCGGATCTGTCGGTAAAAAATTACCGGTTTTCTCTGCCAGATAGAGCAGAATGGCACCACTCTCGAACAGATGAACCGTTTCCCCACCGGGGCCCTCATCATCTGAAATAGCCGGAATTTTATTGTTTGGACTAATCGCCAGAAACTCCGGAGTAAACTGATCACCGGCCTGAATATTAATTGGATGAACTATGTAGGGAAGTGCCGTTGCTTCCAGCATAATTGACACTTTACGACCGTTGGGTGTCCCCCAGGTGTACAGATCGATCATGAGCGAGTCCTGTTTTTATTGTTGGGCAAAATGATTATAGATATCGATCAGTTCATCCTGACTGAAAGTGACAACAATAAGCTCCTGCCCCGGGGTTATCAGATTCGGGTTTTGTCCCAGTATCCCTTTATGATAGTTATAGACATAGGTGTCTTTCACCTTTTGATCCAGAATAGAACCGAGAAATGAGCTGGTGCTGTTAGGGAGTCGTTCATCCGCCTCCTGTGGTATATCGGCACTGATCAATTGGGCTTTGAGTTGAATACCTTTGGCAAAAGTATCTATCAGTCCGCTCTGAATGATCCCCCAGAGACCCTGCTTGTCCGCGTCACTGACGCCGTGGATATAGAATAGTGTGCCCGCCGGATTATCCGGATTATTAAGCAACTCTTTCAGTCTGACCTGATCGGCCAGGGGGAGCTGGCTGGTGGGCACGGCTTTGTGCTGGGGATGGAGAGAGTTTCCTATCTGCTCCAGATTGATGCCATAGGTTTTTGCATCCCCCTCTTTAACCGCTTCGGTGGCGGCTATTGCTGTAGCCAGGTCGGTCGGCAGTTTGAGTAACTGATCCTGAGTGACAAAGTTGTTGGCTGTGCCGATCTCGATCGCCTGCTCCGGGGCTGCTGTCAGGTTATCGATATGACGCTGGGCTTTTTCAGTCTCGCGCTGTACGGCCATTTTTGACAGTTCGTCCTGTCTGACTTCAGGGGGCGGAGTCTGAGCCAGCTGCGCTGGATTGAGGTAGAGGTAACCGGCAATGCCGATGCCTGCCAGTATGAGTAAAATCAGAACGTTGCGCATTTTTCCCCCGTTAGAAATCATCGCCACTCAGTTTACTATACGTTAAAAGAGTGGTTTATTTTCATAAGGTTCAGACTAAAACAGATTTTAGCGATATAAAAGTTAAATTGTTGCTCTGCAGAGGCCAGCCGGTCATTATCGGAGCTCAGCAGCACAGGCGCATCTCTTCTATACTGGATGAGTTGTAAGCTGCGTTTAACGGGATTGTCTATGACGGAACAGATTGAAGAGATACTGCAATTCTGGTTTGGTGAGCTTAAACAGGGATTTCCGGTGAGCAACCGAAAGTCGCTCTGGTGGTTTGGTGACGAGGCGATGGATCGTCAGCTCGGTGATCTGTTCGGCCATCAGGTCAGGCAGGCGCTATGGGGGCAACTGGATGACTGGGCGGGGCAGCCTCGGGGACGGCTGGCATTGATTATCCTGCTGGACCAGTTTACCCGGAGCATCTATCGTGGCTCGGCCGATGCCTTTTCCGGCGATTACAGAGCCGAACAGCTTTGTCGGGAAGGGATTGAACTGGGTCATGATATGGCACTTGAGGGGAGTGAAAAGTTATTTTTCTATATGCCCCTTGAGCATGCCGAAGATATCATCGCACAGAACTTGTGTATCTCTCAGATAGAAGCGATGTTGTGCACCACTCCCCGGGAGTTGAGGCATCATATCGATAATGCGCTGGACTTTGCCCATGAGCATCGCAATCTTATTGTCCGCTTTGGGCGTTTTCCTCATCGCAATAAGATACTCGGGCGTTCCTCGACACCGGAAGAGTTAGCATATCTGAATCAACCGCATAAACGTTATGGGCAGTAGATATTTGCATCAATCCTCAAAAAAGTATTTACTAAACAGAAACATGGGTGTCATTAAAGGAATGAAAAGGTGATAGATACCAGGCAGACTGAAATCCGAAGCCGGGTACAGACCATTGTCATTATGGTGGTTTCAATACTGGTGTTTATAGCCCTGTTTATTGGCATTCGTTCCTATGAAGAGCGGGTTGCTGTACAGGCGATCAGGCTGGCAATTGAGCACCGGGTTGATAATGTTGATTATGCTCAGGCGGGCAAGGCAAAAGATATCGATTCACTCTGGGCGGTGTATGGCCCACAAAAGGAGCTGACTGAGGAGGAGTTCTATCGTCTGGCGGATCCGATTGTAGACAGTCATCACACCTATCTGCCGCTGTTTATCGCTTTGATGGGCGGAGTGCTGAACTTTGTTATGCTGGGGATGGGGGTCAATGCGGCATTGCGTGCCCGTCAGCTGCACAAAGTGCTTGAATCGAAAGAGATGGAGCTGCAACGCAGCCAGGAAAAGCTTGCGTCCGTTACGGTGATGGATGAACTCACGGGGCTGGCTAACAAGCGTCACTTCCATCAGGTGTTGTCAACCGAGTGCCGCAGAGCCGTACGGGAGTTCAGTCCGTTAACCCTGATGTTGATTGAGGTTGATAAGATCGAGGCTGAGCAACTGCCAGAGGATTATGCTGATCAGCAGGCGGGGTTGATTGCTGAGGTTCTTAAAGGGGCTATTTCACGGCCAGGGGATATGGCTGCCCGCATAGACAGCGGACGCTTTGCTATGCTGCTGCCAGCAACTAACGAACAGTCGCCGGTGTTGGCTGACAGGCTCTGTCATGATATTCATGATATTGAACTTGGCGGGCATCAACTGAGTGTCAGTATCGGTATCAGTACGCTACAACCTTCGGCGCTCCTGACCGCCGAATACATTCTGTCGCAGACCGAAGCGGCGCTCCATGAAGCGTTACAGAGTGGTGGCTGTCAGGTACGGGCGATAACGGAAGATCCCCGTGATATTCCTGTAACGTTTTCCAATTAGACTTGTTTCTGCTAAGCCTGCCCCGTGCAGGCTTTCTTTTGCGGCGGAGAGACAACAGTGAGTAACCCATCTGACAACCCGGACAACACTCCCATATCTCCTGTTGATGAGACTGTTACCTATCTCTCAGCCCAGGGCGGTCCTGAAGCTCCTCAGGCGGACCGGTTGGTCGCGCATCGGGGGTATGCATCCCGCTATCCGGAAAATTCGCTACTGGCGATTGAGCGGGCCCTGGCAGCCGGAGCAAAATTTGTTGAGGTGGACCTGCAACTGACCGCTGATCTTGAACCGGTGCTCTATCATGACCGGGATATGGCGCGACTTTCCGGCACGGATAATAAGATTCAGTTGCTCACCTACGATGAGCTTGATCGTTATAGCCTGCATAACCCGGTGGCCTTCAGTGATCGCTTTGAAGATGAACCGATCTCCCATCTTCAGCATCTGGTTAATCTGATGCTGCATTATCCTGAAGTGACTTTTTTTGTTGAGTTCAAGCGGGTTGCTATCGAAACATTCGGCGTTGAGGTCTGTGTGGAGAGGGCGCTGCCCCTGTTAGAACTGGTCAGGTCGCAGGTGGTGCTGATCAGCTATTCCCGATCGCTGGTGGACCGGGTACTTGAGGATAACTGGCGCGCCGGCTGGGTCTCTGATCAGTTTCCAGCCAGCGGATGGTGGCAGGGGTTTATCAGGCCGCCACACTATCTGTTGCTCGATTATACCTGCTTGCGTAAAGTTGATCTTGCAACCGAAAAACGTAGCTGGCCCGGGATCCGTGTGGTGCTCTATGAAGTGGCGGATGCTGAGCTTGCCCGTACTCTGTTTGCCCGGGGTGCCGATCTGATAGAAACCTTTTCGATCTCCCCGATGCGCAAGGCCCTGGGGCAGAATCCGTTATCCTTCGAGTGAATCCAGATACTCATTAAATGTATTCAGCCACGACTGGTAGCGCAGTGCTAAGGGGCCGTTGGCTTGAGGGGTGAAGGTTTTTTCCGGTACAAAATCCCGTACGCTGTTTGGTAGCACCTGCCAGGCGGCGCCCAGCGATGTGATCTCGTGTTGTTCATAACGCAGCACCGGCAAGCCACTCAGATCTGCAACCCGCTGACAGAGCGAGCTGAGCTGACTGATACCCCCGCCAATGATAATCTGTTTAGCCGGGGGCAGTGCAGACATCGCTCTGATATTTCTGCAGATAAGAAACACAATACTCTCCATAACGGCAACCATCCGGGCCTCCGGGTCGTCGCAATCGTTAATCCAGCAAGAACGATCCAGTGATTGCCAGTAAGGAGACCCGACGCCTCCAACCATATTCATAAACAGGGGAGGGTCGGTGCACTTTTCGGCCCAGCTATCGATATCCCGGGTATCTGGCCGGCAGATATTAAAGGCCCAGTCCAGCGCGTTTGCTGCACCATTGATGGTGGCTTCGGCGCTGTAAAGGGGCTGTTTGTCGGAGTGGATCAGATGATGCAGTATCCGCTCCTGAGGGTGCAACCCCCGCTCGGTCAGTACCCGGTTCATAAAGCCGCCACTGCCGAGGTTGATATAGAGGTTGTCCTGCGACGGCTCGCCAAAGGCAAACAGTGCCGCAGCCTGATCACCACTGACATAGTTGAGGGGCAGGCTTAAGCCGGGCAGTTTCAGCGTACCAAAGTTGTACTTGCTGGGGCGGACTTTCGGCAGCAGTGAATCCGGTAGCTGAAACAGGTCCAGCAGTTCGGGATGCCAGTCCCGGTCTTTGAGGGAGAACAGCATCGTTCTGGCTGCGCTCACACCGTCAATCAGGTCCGGTTGCTCATGGAGTAACTGCTTGATAAGCCAACTGGCGACAGGACCGCCGCGGATACGATGCTTAGCTGTGTTGAAGATCATATGTTCCAGACACCAGCGCAGCTTTGAGGCGGGCAGGTGGGCATTAGGGTAGAGCCCTGTGAGCTGGCGCACCATACTTGCCAGGGGCATCAGGTCGTCGATGTAATGAAAACCGCGCCGGTCCTGCCAACTGATGATAGGTGTCAGCGGGTTACCGTCGTCTGCATCCCAGCAGAGCACGCTGGAGCGTTGTGTCGTCAGGGCTGCGGTGCGCAGTTTGGCGCGGTCTTCCCGTTTCAGTTTACTGACCGCCTCCAGAGCTGCGCGTTTCAGGGAAATCAGGATATCGGTCGGCTGCTGCTCCGCGCGGTTGGGCTGGGTAAGCCGGGTTTTTACCTGTACTTGTCCCTGACTCAGGCAGTTGCCAAAGCGATCAAACACCATCGCCCGGCTACTATGGCTACCCTGATCCATAACAAGGCATAAGTCAGAACGCATCTGTTATCCCCATGCCTTTAAAAGCCTGTGATTTACTCTCATGGTGTTTATTTCGCCTCCTTACCCGGTTTCCGTTATTTCCTTATACCCTGACCACACAGGGCGTGTAAAATTCAATCCGGGTGAAATTAAGGAAAGGTCAGTGAATAGCATACAACCATTAAGCGACATAATTGTGTCTTTGTTGAACCTCGTCCGCAAGGGGGCGCCCCGACAGTTGTTGCTGGTTAGCGGTGGGCGCCAGTGGTGTCAGCAGCAGGTTTCAGGTTTGAATTGCCCGACAACCCGGATACTCTGGATTGGTGATGCCGGGGTTGGTCTGGTCCCCCCGGCGCAGCTTAAACCGGTCAGTGCCAAACAGACACATCAGTTGCTGGGGCAGGAGAGTGAGTGTGTTTTCTTTGATTGCTGGAGCGGCTTTAACCCTAATGGGTTTGGTCAGGTGTCTGGCACATTGATCGCAGGCGGGGTGCTTGTGCTAATCACTCCTACTCTATCTGCCTGGCAGGCGTTTAATGATCCTGAGTATGAGCATATTGCTGTGGAGCCCTATGGGGTGGCCGATGTCGGTCGTCGTTTTATCCGCCATCTGCAGGGCTGTATTGCCTGCGATACTGACCTGATTCAGTTCACCGAAGAGACCCCCTTGCCGCAGCTTTGCCGACCAAAAGATGCTGTAACCCCAGTGGCCGGAACCCATGGTCAGCCGGAAGCGGAAACCTCATCCTGCAGCGCACCGTTTCGCACCGCGGATCAGGAGAGGACCGTTAAACAGTGTCTGCAGGCGGTCCGTCAGTCCCGGGCTGTGCTGGTGCTGACCGCTGATCGGGGGCGGGGTAAAAGTGCTGCGCTGGGCATACTCGCTGCGGTATTAATGCGAAAGGGAATAACAGCGCCAGAGCAGGATATCCCCAATACGGACTCATCCGTCAATCGCGACAGGCTCGATATTATTCTGACCGCCCCATCACGGGGGGCAGTGCAGTCGGTGATAGCGATGCTGGAAAGACTATTATCTGCAGAGCTTCGCGAACACCCCCGGGACCTTTGGATATATGGAGAGAATCGGTTGCGCTTTATGCTGCCTGATCAACTGTCCCGGCAACAACCGGATGCGGACCTGCTGCTGATCGATGAAGCGGCAGCAATTCCAGCCCCGGTACTGTTAAGTCTGCTGGATTATCGGCGGGTTATCTTTGCTTCGACCCTGCACGGCTATGAGGGAACCGGACAGGGGTTTGCTGTGCGCTTTATGCCCACGCTTGACCGCAGGGTGCCCGAACGGCAGCTGCTCTCTATGCAGCAGCCGGTACGCTGGGCCGAAGGCGATCCACTGGAGCGGTTTACCTATCGGGCATTATTACTGGATGCCGAGCCTGTAACACTGGCGGCTACCCCTGCGCAGTGGGGGGGGGTGAGCTTCAGAAAGCTGGACCGTGATGATCTGATCGCCGATAGTGACATGCTCAAGCAGTTGTTCGGCTTGTTGATTCTGGCGCACTACCGGACCACCCCGGGGGATCTGCGTATTTTGCTGGATAGCCCCAATATTGAGGTGTGGGCAGGGTTCAGTGAAGAGGAAGAGCCTACGCTAGTGGCAACGGCATTGCTGGCCTATGAAGGGCCGATTAACCACGGTCTGGCTGAGGCGATAATGGCTGGCACCCGACGACCAAAAGGTCAGTTAATTCCCCAGACACTGCTGGCTCACTGCCATATTCCTGAAGCGGCAGGTTGCCGCGGGCTGAGGGTCATGCGGATTGCGGTACATCCGCAACGACAGCGACGGGGTATTGGCACAGCCCTGTTACAGGCGATCGAACAGGCCAGCACAGATATTGACTGGCTGGGTACCAGCTTTGGGGCAACGGCGGAGCTGTTGAGTTTCTGGCAGCCGTTTGGTTTCCGCCTGCAACGGCTTGGCTATAACCGGGATAAGGTCAGCGGAACCCACGCTGCCGTCATGCTGCGGGGAGTATCGCCTGCCGGGATTGTGCTGCAGGAGAAAGGCACTGACAAGGCCAGCCTGCAGCTTAAAAGACTGGCTTTGCAGGGGACCGGGCAGATCAGTTCAGATCTGCTCAGTTTGTTTGCCCTGTAACCGGTCCGCTTCAGGCTATTGACCGTAGCTTTGTGCCTGACAGGTTTCCAGCACTTCTACAGGGTCGTTGAGCGAGATGAGACCATGGTTTAGTGGCACCAGGTTTTGCCCGAAGTGGGCTTCTCCGTCAGTGCCCCTGCGGTACTGTTTTAAGACACTCAGAGGTTCCCGGTCGGTGTTGCGCTCCAGCGTTTCCGGATCGGTGGTGGTGAGAATACAGCGGCCGCAGGGTTTTACGACTTCAAACTCGACTTCTCCTATTCTGATCCGCTGCCAGCCATCTTCAGCGTAGGGGGCGCAATTATTGACAACCAGGTTGGGACGCATCTGCTCCATCCGTACTGTGCTTTTACAGCGTGTATTGAGGTCGCTCAGGGATGCTTCAGAGATCAGTAGCAGCGGATAACCATCAGCAAAGGCGACCTGATTCCCGGGTCGGCGGCTCACCGGGCGGCTGGATTGCGGGCCAAAAAAATAGAGTTTGCAGGGGCGTTGCAGATATTCATTGAACCACTGTGCAGCTTTATCACCGCAGCACACCGCATCGATGCTGTCCTGCCATACGCGGATGCTGTGGTAGGGGCCACTGAAGGCTGCATATTCAAGGTGAAGAGGCTCAACCCCCGGTGCTGTCAGCAGAATGCCCTCTGGCAGCAGAGCGGTTTTAACCCCCAGTAAGCGGGGCTGAGTTCTGGCGGTTATAAATTTGCCGTTGTCATCGCAGAGCACAAACTGCCGGTCAAACGCCAGCCCGGTATCCGTAACGGCGCTTCGGCTCAGAGCGACCGGTGCGGTCGACTTAACCGGATAGATGCTAATCTGAGTCAGTTGAGGCTGATCAGGCTGAGCTTTTATAGACTGAGTTTGTAAAGATTTAACTTGAGTCGGCGGTAATGTCATCCCTTGATCTCTCTTTTTCTGTCCTGGAGGTTAACATGGGCGGTATTTAATGGCTGAACAGAGCGAAGCGTAACGCTTGTACATCATGATTGGAATTATTTCGCGGATTATTTGCGCTATAGTCTAGTCCGACAAACAGGGTAAAACGAGGCACAGATGGACATAACCCCAGAAAGACTGCAGAAGCTGGCTAATATGAAGATGCCGTTTGGGAAATATAAGGGCCGGATACTGGTGGATCTGCCGGAGCCCTATCTGGTGTGGTTTGCTGGGAAGGGCTTTCCTGAAGGGGAGATCGGTATTCTGCTGCAGATTCTGTATGAAGTGAAACTCAACGGTCTGGAAGACGTTCTCAGGCCCCTGAGAGCGTCATATTAATATGATCACCCTGATTCAGATCTAACCACTACGCTTGTCGGGGTGAAGTTGCTGCCCCGACATTTGTCGCTCATACTTTCTGTAAACGTAATCTGGAGATGCTGATGAAATTCTTAACGGTTTTACTCGTCTCGTCACTGCTTGCATGTTTGCCGGTAAGTGCCAACGCAGCGTCGGCTCAGGAGATTGACGCTAAAGTTAATCAGACGTTGAAGGAGTTCTATCATCATAGTCCGGCGGGAAAAGAGCTGGCCAGAAAAGCGGTTGGCGTCTTGGTATTTCCCGATGTGATTAAGGCGGGCATGGGAATTGGTGGAGAGTATGGCGAAGGTGCGCTTCGGGTGGGTGGTAAAACAGCCGCTTATTATAATGTTGCATCCGCTTCAATCGGTTTCCAGCTGGGGGCACAGATTAAATCAGAAGTACTGCTGTTTATGAGTCAGGAGGCACTGGATAAATTCCGCAACAGTGATGGCTGGGAAGCGGGGGTGGATGGCAGTGTGGCTCTGGCGACTGTGGGAGCCGGTGGGCAGATAGACTCAAATACAGTACAGCAGCCTATCATTGGTTTTATCTTCTCCAATAAGGGGTTAATGTATAATCTCAGCATTGAAGGTTCGAAAATAACCCGTATCGATAGATAGGACGATTTTTAAAATGCGTATAGCCCCGTTATTGAGTGTTTTGCTGACAGCTACTGTTATAGCCGCATCGCCCGCGGTATTGGCTAAGAAAGCTGAGAGTGCTGGCAGAGACGAGTCCGGGGGATATCACCGGCAGGAGCACAGCGTCGAACAACACGACCGTCAACGGAATGAAAATACTGTGCGGCACCGCACCTTTAGTGATGATGAGCGATATCGGATTCGTAACTTTTATCAGCAGCGTGAAGAGAATGAACAGCGTGAGCGTCAGCAGGGAAGTCAAGGTAAGTATCAGTCAAAACATGCGCAAAAAGATAAGCAGAAACCGATACCTCAGGGACTGGAAATGAAGCTGCAGCGTGGCGGAAACCTGCCTCCCGGCTGGGAGAGTAAAGTTGTGCCGGGTGATCGCCTTGATCGCGAACTTTACCGTCAGTCCGAACCATTGCCTGATGATCTGGACAGAGCTATCGGGCGGGTCGCTGGTGAGGAAAACCGGCGGCTTGGCAATAAGGTGATCAGAGTGCTTGAGGGTGATGCCACCGTGATCGATGTGATTGATATACTGGATGCCAGCGGCGTTATGGAGTAAGCCTTAAGATGACCCCCGCGATTCAATTAGCCAAACGGGCTAAAGTGAAGTTCACTGTCCATGAATATCAGCATGATCCTGCTTGTGAATCATATGGAGAGGAAGCGGCCAAAGCACTTAATGTTTTACCGCAACGGGTTTATAAAACACTGATGGTGGCTGTTAATGGCGATAATCGACAGCTGGCGGTTGCGGTGGTACCGGTGGCTGGGCAGCTGAACCTGAAAGCGGTAGCCAGTGCGTTAAAAACAAAGAAAGTGAGCATGGCTGATCCGCAACAGGCGCAACGCAGCAGCGGTTATCTGGTGGGAGGAATCAGCCCGCTGGGACAGAAAAAATCGTTACCAACCCTGCTGGATGATTCCGCCGGGCAGTTTGAAACCATCTTCGTCAGTGCCGGGAAACGGGGTCTGGAGATCGAGTTGCGTCCCGCCGACCTGTTGCAGCTGACCCGGGGATCAATGGCGGAAATCGGTCGTTAGGCTGGCATAGCTCTCTCCAGGCCGGCCACTATTTGCGCTGCTTAACGTTACAGATTGACGTTGTAGCTTGATGTTGCGATTGACGTTATAGACAGCTCAATAAAAAAGGCCATCAGAGATGGCCTTTTTTTGATCAGTCAGAATGTTATCCGGCTTTTTTGTGCTCAATATACTCATGAGCTTTGCGTCCCGGCTTAAACTGGGCGGCTTCTAAATTATGCTTGTTCAGCAGTTTATAAAAGTCGGTCCGGTTGCGCTGGGCAATTTTGGCCGCCTGGGTCACATTGCCAGCAGTGATATGCATCACTTTGGTCAGATAGCTTCTCTCAAAACTGGATCGAGCCTCATTAAAGGAGGGGATTACCCGGTCCTGATTGGCAATCGCCTGATTGACCAGTCCTTCGCTGATGATCGGCGCGCCAGACAGGGCGACGGTCTGCTCAACCACGTTCTCCAGTTGACGCACATTGCCGGGCCAGGCCGCCTGAGCAAGGATATGCAGCGCTCCGGGAGAGATTCCCTTAACTTTAGGATTGTGTCGTTTAGCCGACTGCTCGACAAAGTAGCGGGCCAGCAAAGGTATATCTTCAGGGCGATCCCGCAGCGGCGGCAGATCCAGGTTAACCACATTGAGGCGGTAGTAGAGGTCTTCGCGAAACTCGCCATCCTCCATCGCCAGCTCCAGGTTGCGGTGGGTTGCTGAGATTACCCGGACGTCGATCTCGATGGAGCGGGTTGAGCCCACCGGACGAATGGTTCGCTCCTGAATGGCGCGTAGCAGCTTAACCTGGAGTGTCGTGGGCATATCACCAATCTCATCCAGGAACAGCGTGCCCCCTTCAGCAGACTGAAACAGACCTTCATGCTGCGTGACCGCCCCGGTGAAGGCCCCTTTTGCATGGCCAAACAGCTCGGACTCAAGTAGTTGCTCTGGCAGTGCGCCACAGTTAATCGCTACAAAGGGCTTGTCGCAGCGGTCGCTGGCATTGTGGATCGCCTTTGCCATCAGTTCCTTACCGGTACCGCTGGGGCCGGTGATCAGAACGCTGACATTGGATTTAGCAACCCGTTCAGCCTGGCTGAGACGTTCATTCATCAACGGGCTCTGGGTCACAATAGCACTGCGCCAGCTATCATCCTGCGCGTGTGCCGAATCCAGCGCCGAGTTGATTGTGGTGAGCAGTTGCTCTTTATCGATAGGTTTGGTCAGGAAACCGAAAATACCTTTCTGAGTTGCTTCAACGGCATCCGGGATAGAGCCGTGAGCTGTAATGATCACTACGGGCAGGGCCGGGTGGTCTTCCTGAATCGCTGAGAACAGTGCCATGCCATCCATTCCGTCCATGCGCAGATCGCTCAGAACCAGGTCGGGTGTCTCATGTTTGATCCGTTTCAGTGCTTCTACGCCTGAATTAGCAGTATCAATGATAAAGCCTGAGGCACTCAGGCGTAAGCTTAGAACTTTAAGGATACCCGGATCATCATCCACAATAAGGATGCGTTGCTGAGTAGACTTCATAGATTTTCTCCTCTCTGCCTTTCTATCGAGACAGATCATTCTCAATGCGAGTCAATGCTTCTATCTGCTGCCTGAGCTTGTCCCGTTCGGCGGACAGCGCTTTGCGCTCAAGGTCAGCGGTATTCAGAGCACGTTGTAGCGTCATAACTGCCTGGGTGTACTGGTAGCGCACCAGCAGGTATTGCTCTGCATCACATTGGGGTGTTTTATCCAGATCAAGCTGTTCAAACAGCTCAATGGATCGTTTTATCTGGGCCGTAGTGTTATCGGGCTGACTGAGAAGCATGGCCTGGATAATTACCTGATCTTTATCTGCTGCTTGTTTAAGCATAGCGGCTTTTCCCTCAGGCCGGGATTGTTGGTATTGCTGCTCCAGTATCATCCATTCACCTATATCTCCTGCGATACAGGTAAAGCCGTTGTCTGGCGTCGGCAGAAATTGCTTTATCTGGCAGCCACCAAGCATCATAACTGTAAAAACAACTAACAGCGTTTTACTCATCTGAAGCGTGTCCTTGATTCGGTATACTTATCATAAAACTAACATAACCATCCTGATTGCTGTGAAGTTCAAGATTACCGCCCATCGCTCTGATTGCTTCCCGGGCGATGCTTAAGCCTATTCCGGACCCTTTGACCGACCCCTGTCGCTTGTTTACCCCCTGATAGAAGGGGTCAAAAAGTTGTTCTAGGTCTGTTACCGGTATCTCTGGACCCGTATTGCCGATCTCTATTTTAAGGGTTTCATCCTCTTGCGTCAGGGTAATCTTCAACAGACCATTCTCACTACCGTAGACCGACGCATTGGAGATCAGGTTGCTCAAAGCGCGTTGTAATAATCCTTTTTCGATCCCCCAGGGAATGTCCTGCTTTGGCAGTGTGACCTGGATCTGTTTCTGTTTGAGCAGCAACTGATGGGATGACAGAGACTCTTTGATGACAGGCAGGATGGGTTGAGTCTGAAGCTCATGTTCACCTCCGTGCTGCAATCGGTTGTAATCCAGTAGCTGTTCAATCAGCGACTGCAGAGAAAGGCTGTTTTCCTGCATCAGGGTGATGATTTCTTTTTGATTTTCGGTCAGGGGCCCCGCAAGCTCTTCAGCCAGGAGATCCGTACCCTCTCTCAGTGTAGTCAGGGGGGTTTTTAATTCATGGGACATATGCCGTAAAAAAGCCTGTTTTTCCTGCTCAAGCAGCTGCAGGTGGGTTTCCAGCCATTCCAGTTGCTGATTCAGTGCCAGAAACTCTTTAGGCCCATTGAAGGGTTCTGACATGTCTAACTGGCCATGACCTAAGGCTTTGATTCTCAGCATCAGCTGTTTGACTGGCTGAGTTATCCTGATACTGAAAAACAGGATAAGAATAGTGGACAGCGTTATCAGCAAACCGGCCTGTAGCCAGAGCAGATTCTGCTGCTCTTCAGCTTTGGCATTGAGAAACTCCAGCCGCTGATCAAGCTTCTTGCGGGTGTCGTCGTAGAGTGTCTGGGTCAGAGGCACCAGCTCGGTGACTTTTTCTCCGGTGGTTTTATCCAGAGGTAGCTTTTCAAGCTGAGTAATCAGGGCAAAGATCGTTTCAATATTACCGGAATCGATCAGAAAACTGTGCAGTTGCAGCAGCTCTTTATATTCAGAAAGCTGCGAGCGAAAACGCTCCTCGATCTCGCTTTTTTTCAGAACTTCATACTGTCGGGCTGAACGGACAAGATCTCCCGATAACTCTCGAAGATGCTGGCTGCGGCTGAAAAAATCGAGAGCTTCTTTGGCGTGCTCGCGTCCCTGGCGAGACAGTGTCACCATCGAGTCGGTAGCCTGATAGATAAGAATTCCCAGCGGTGCAACCACCAGAACAAACGCCAGAACCACCAGCTGCATCAATGATCGGGTTTGCAGCGAAGAAACCTTTCCAGTATTCAAGTTGTTTATAGCGTGACGTTTCCTTAACAGTTGTTGCTCATCAGATAATTCTCAGTGCTGTCAGCGTCAGAATATTCCTCAACCCTTTGATCTCTTCCTGCAGAGGCTGAATCTCTTCCCGGTTCAGAACCCCGTCATTGTTGATATCCAGTTTATGAAAACTGTTAACCAATGATGGATGACGGCGCATCTCTGTCAGTGAAACCTCATTGTCACGATTCCTGTCCAGCGACTCAAACATCGACAGTGAACGGGTTCGCTTGACCGGTGTCTTATCTTTAGGAAGCTCAGAACGTATATGTTCAATCACTTCGATATTGGATAGTCGTTCCAATGATCTTTCAGGCTCAGCCTGGACCAGTGTTGCAGTGAAGGTCATTGACAATAGTATAGTTGCTACGCGCATCTCTATCTCCCGGAAATTGCTAGTTGACAGCTAATAAGCAATTACCGGGCCTTGATGTTAAAATAGCATATAAAACAAAAACTTATTTTATAAATAGAACCCTTCAGCCAGTTATAGTATGAACTAACTTTAGCAGATTGTCTCTTAAAAGAGACTCGTAAACAGCTAAAGTTCATCAAATGTTTATAAAACAATGACTTAGATGGTTATGAATTTAAGACAGGGGGGGCTGAGCCGATAAAACTATTGCCCTCTGGTTCCTGTAGAACCGGATTGCTTAAACGGCCAATACCTTCGATCTCTATGGTGACCTGATCCCCAGGTTTCATATATCCCCTTGGCTTCATTTTCACACCGACTCCGCTACAGGTTCCGGTGGCGATCACATCCCCGGGTTTCAGGGTGCAGACGGCGGACAGGGTGGCAACCAGTTGATAGCAGTTGAAGATCAGATGGCGGGTGTTGGAGTGTTGCCGGAGTTCATCATTCAGCCAGGTTCTGAGTTCCAGGTTGTGTGGCTCCAGGCTATCGGATGTTACAATCCAGGGGCCCATAGGGCCGTGGCTGTCAAACGATTTCCCCAGAGTCCAGGTGGGGGATTTGATCTGCCAGTCCCGTACGGAGACATCGTTGACGATGGTATACCCGGCAATCGCCCGGGGAGCATCCGCAACACTCACGTTGCGACAATACTGTCCAATCACCAACGCCAGCTCGCCCTCATAATCCAGTTTGTTGGACAGATTGGGCCGATAGATGGGCGCACCAGGATCGGTGACGCAGCTGGACTGCTTATTGAACAGGGTTGGAAACTCCGGCGTTTGCAGGCCCGTTTCCGCGATGTGATCAGCATAGTTGAGGCCTACCCCGATAAACTTTTCCGGCTGTGGTACAGGGGCCAGCAGAGTAACCTGGTCCAGATCCAGTGCTTGATGGGCGCTTTCTTCAATCGTTTCCAGAAGGGGCCGTAACTCATTCAGTTGGCAGAGTAGTTCAGTCATAGAGCCTGAACATAACGTGCTGGGTATAGGCGTTATATGTTGCTCTGTTACTATACCAAGCTGTTGTTTTCCTGAATAAAGAAATCGTGCGAGTTTCATGAAGAGCGGTTCCTGATTATCTGCAAACGGAGGGACATTGTAGCAGAGCTTATCGACAGAGTTCAGTTGTAGTAACCCTTTCAGATGCGACCGTTGCAGAGTATGCTAAGGGCCGCTTATTCACCAATGAATTGCCTGACCGATGATCCGAAAACTCTTCAAAATAACTGTTCTTATGACGCTAATCTCGCTGGTCGGGTGCGCGGTGGAAAAGACTCAGCCTTTTCCGTCGCAGATCGCTCTTCAGAATCTGGCCGGAGTGGTGGTTGAACGGGCAGGTGCTTTATGGTTTCAGCCCTGCAATGAAAGGCTATGGTGGCCGGTTCAGGATAACACTGCTCAGCAGGAGCTGACCGCTTTCTACCGAAAGTTTACTCTGTTACGCAGTGAGGCGCTTTATGTCGAGTTGATTGGAGGCACTGATCCGCAACAGGATAATATGCTGCGGGTGAAAACCGTGGAGACTGTCGGTGGCACTGCGCAAACCTGTAATTTTCGTCTCGAAGGTTTGCAGTACAGAGCAGCCAGCAGTGACCCTGTCTGGGTAGCTGATATTATGGCGGATCAGGTGATTGTGAAGAGTGTCACCCCGGCCGGTAGCTATCGTTTTCGTACCGCAAATGAAACCGGAAAGGATTCCCCCGCAGACCGTGATACATTAACCCGTTCGAGAGGCACGGCAGAAGACAGCGAGTCCACAGCGGTGCAGCCAGATTCAGCTGTTGTTGCGGTATACCGTGAAACCCAGCCGACAAAGCGACCGCTAGAAATAAAAATTCTTCAGCGTCGCTGCAACGATGCGGCAACCGGAACGGTGTTGCCTTTTACTGCAGAAATGCGTTTTTTTGGCCGCCTCTACAGGGGCTGTGCCAGAAAAGGGCATCCTGTCAGTAGTGAGATCTACGGCTTTTACTGGTATCAGCCACCGGGCAGGGCGCAGGTGATGTTTAAGCTTTCTGCGGATCAGCGGGTACAGCTGGTAACCCGGGATGCCGGGGGCAAAACCGTGGCGGAGCGAGGCCGTTGGCAGTATCTGCAATCGGGTAAGCTGATATTCAGTATGCGCGACGCAGCCCAGCAGGAATACCTGATGTTGTTCAGTCGGGAAGCCGATGGCCAGTTGGTATTGCAAACCGGTTCAGAACATCTGGTCAGCTATGGGGCGACATTTAAATTGTGGCGGCCTTCCGGGCTCAGTGGTGGTCAGCTGCTGAGTAATCTGCCAGCCACAGCGAAAGGCATTGAGCCGGGTGCTTCCACTGACTATATGGTGCCTGAAACAGCGTCCGGTGAGCAGCATCAGGCTTCGTCATCCCTGATGCAGTCGCCAGAGACTCAGTCAACAGTGAAACCGTCGCTGCTGACCAGTCCTCAGGTGCAGGCCGCTGATATTGATGATGAGCTGTTGCATGAGATTATTGTTAATGACGCTGCCGCAGGCGCTGAATAAGTGGCTCTGGCGATTCAGGATAATAGCTTCAGTAGCAGGTCTTTGGCCTGGTTGATCTCTGCTGCCAGATAATCGCTGCCGCCGCGGTCAGGGTGAAGCTTTTGCATCAGTCGGCGGTGCGCCTCAATCACCTCTTCTTTTGAAGCACCCGGCTCAAGCCCAAGAATCTGGTACGCCCTGTCACTCTCTGATAGTTCCGAGTTGTTGCTGTTCTGGTCTGCGGTGTCATCTTTGCGCCAGCTATCGCCAAAACGCTTGTCCAGATAGGTCTCAAGCAAGCGGGCAGACTGCTTATCGGTTTTACGGCAGTAGTTGAGTAGTTCGATAAACTCCGACTCACTCAGGGTTGCCAGTTGTCTGCCCTGCAGAGGGCCTTCAATGACTTCCCCCTCAAGGGAGCCGCTATCGTGATCCAGCCGCATCTTCAGAATACGGCTGTTGACTTCAGAACGGTTGGCGCCACCCTGCTGTTTAGATTGGTAGTGCCGGAAGAGTTTTCCCAGCAGAGGAAACAGGGGAATAAAACGGCGGACGAATGGCAGGGAGATAGCCACCAGCGCCGCAATCCAGTTAAGCTTTCCCGTGACCAGCAGATAGAGGAGTGCTGCCATGATAACCCCTGCCAGCAGCATCAGGTTGGCTTTGCGCTGATCCGCAGGGGATTTGCGGCGCAACCAGAGAATCCAGCCCAACAGGATTAATCCGAGCAGTATAAGAACGATTGGGTTCAAGAGGCTGATCCTTGCTATTTAAGCTGGTGGGTGAGTTGCAGTATATCGGGGTGGCCTTTTTTGGCATATTCGAGCAGGGCCCGACGTCCTCCGGTGGCATATATCGCTACTGCACTGAGCAGTGCTTTCAGGGTGGCTGCACTGCTATTATCAAAACGGCAATATGCGCCGCCTGATAACCTGCTCATCTGTTTAAAAGCATGGGCGGCGGTGATGTCATGTCCCTCCTGAAAAATAAACAGAGGGGTCGAGTGGATACCGAGCTGGCCCGCCAACTGACAGAGAAAGTCTACCGGTTCTTCAACGCAGTCTCCGATAAAAATGATCGCCTGAACCGGTTGCTGCCGGGTCTGTTTCAGACAGTGTTCCAGCAGTCGGGCTATCTGGGTATGGCCTCCGAGGCACTTAACACCGTTCATACGGTTGAGCAGACTGTTGGTATCCTGCAGCCAGGGACTGGCGCTGAACTGGTTCATTCCGCCATAGTGGCATAGCTGGATCGAAAGCTGTCCCAGCTCCCGGGTTTGCAGAAACATCTCACTTTGCAGATGACAGGCATGATCCCAGGTCCTTTCGCGACTGGCGGTGGCATCCAGAGAGAAGATAAGCCGGGCATCACCGGCGGCAGGCACGGCGAGTTGTTGTGCCTGTTGCAGAAACTCTTCAATATCCTGATCACTGGAAACCGTAGTCAGAGGGTGTTTTTCTCTCATATAGTGTCAAACCTGATGTTTTGATCGAATAACGCTGTTCTCCCTGAAAGTCTGGCAGAAAAAAAGGGGCCTTGCAGCCCCTTGTTGTATTGAATATCGAATGGGTTAGTTGATATCACCAATATAACGGGCTCTTTTTTTCGCTTTAAGGTAATCCATATCCACCAGAACCAGCCCATCTACACAGAAATTAAAGTCGGCATCAACGCCAAAATCGAGGAAGCGAACGCCGCCCTCTTCACAGACATCGGCATACTGCTTGTAGAGGGTAGGGACCGCGCAGTTGAGGCAATCCATCTGCTGCTTCAGTGTTTTGAAATCCTCTTTATAGTTGCTGCCGCTGAAAAGTTTTTGCAGATCGGCGATGGTCTCGGGTTTCAGTGAGTAGGGGGTGAACGACTTTCCCAGGTTATCCCGATCTGGAAAATACAGACTGTAGAAAAACACCAGCAGATCCCTGGCGTGTTGTGGATAGCTGTTACTCAGGCTTACCGGACCAAACATATAGCGGACTTCGGGGTGACGTTTAAGATAGGCACCGATGCCATACCAAAGGTAATCAAGGCTGCGTTTGCCCCAGTACTTAGGCTGTACAAAGCTACGTCCCAGCTCGATACCCTGTTCGAAAAATTGCTGCATAGCGGGACTGTAATTAAACAGCGTCGAGCTGTACAGCTGATCATCTTCACTGTTATTCATCTTCCAGGCCTCCGCCAGGCGGTAAGCGCCGACGATCTCCAGCTCCTCTTCATCCCAGAGGATCAGGTGGCGATAGTGGGAGTCGTAGCGATCCAGATCGAGCTTTTCTCCGGTACCTTCGCCGACACAGCGGAATGAGACTTCCCGAAGCCGGCCGACTTCACGCATGACGGCTGAATCGGCCTGATAATCGAACAGATAGATGCGCTTGCCGTCTGCGGTCTCCCCCAGCAGTTCGGATTGCTTGAGCTCTTTTTTCAGCGCTTTACGGTCCTGTGGATGGGCAATGGTCTTTTCAGTTTTGAACAGTGGGCTCTTGCCTCTGGCCAGACGGTACAGGTGTTTGCGTACCATCTTGCTCTTTTCCACCCCGGACACCGGGAGTTTATCCAGTTGGCTGTAGGGGATCGGTTCGCCCACTTTAAACTTGAGATTCATGGCGTGTTTGTTAAACATCTCTCTTGGCAGCAGAAGTGCCGCCAGTGCCCGGTTGATACCGGAGATGGTATAGAACAGTGAGGAGTTCTTGCCGCCGATGAAAATTGGCAGGATAGGGCTGTTAGTCTTTTTGGCAAAGTGCAGAAAGCCCTGATTCCAGTTGCTGTCTTTTATGCCCGTGGCTCCTGCCCGGGACACCTCTCCCGCCGGAAACACAATCACCGCTTCCTCGTTATGCAGGGCGTTGTTGATATTGGCAATATCCTGTTTGCGGGTTGCCCGGTTAAGGTTGTCGACTGGTAGCAGCAGAGGGTTTAACTGTGAAAAGGATGACAGCATATCGTTGGCAACAATACGTACATCCTTGCGGATCTCGCCAATCATTTTTAGCAGTGCCAGACCGTCCAGAGCGCCCAGGGGGTGGTTAGCAATAATCAGCACCCGGCCACTGGAGGGAATATTCATCAGATCTTTATTGGACAGGCTGTAGGTGAAACTAAAGTAGTCCAGTACCCGGTCTATAAACTCGAACCCCTGGCAGTTATGGTTTTCCTCAAGAAATGTATTCACCTCATGCTCATGGAACAAGCGGCGCAGCATAAACAGCGCTGTTTTTCGGATAAGCGCGGGTTTTGAGGCAAATGAGGGATATTTTTCGGTGATGACCTGTTCGACGTTGATCACGTTGTCTGACCTTTCCTATAACTGTTCACATGTGCAAGTTATGTGATCTTCGTGACAGTTGGTTGGCAGAAAGGTGACTATCTGGTTACAGCCGATCAGGTCGATGGTATTCAGTTCAGATTATGGGGCGCACTAGTCGAACTCAAGAGACTCCTTCCAGAGGTCGCGGTCTTCTGTCCTGCGGCCATGATTCTTACGCCGATTCGCTTCAAAACGGATCTCATCGCGCCGGTCAAGAGTGCGTCGACGGTCCTTACCCGATCTTCGCTCGGGTATTATTCGTTTTGGTTGTTCGTGGCTATTGGTATGATCTGTTTCCATCTATAGGGCCCTTTTTGTATTACTCCTTCAGCTTAGAAGATTTTTTCGCAAATTCGAGTTCCGAATGATTTGCTATCGCACCTGTTGTTGACGGAGGCAGAGGTTTTTCTGGTTGTTTTCTTGACGTTAAGCCCGTTAATCTTCTAAATTAGCAGCTGAAATTTTTAAGCTTCACGCACATCTAAGGGAATAGACGCATTATGGACAACCTTAATACGACATTTGCTCGTCGGCTTTTCATCTCCCATCTTATTACCACTGTTGATCGCCCCAGCGTACCTGTCCTGATGGAGAAAACAGGCTGGCCCAGACGTACCATCCAGGATGTTATTAAAGCGATTCCCGGTATGGGGGTTAATATCTACTTCAAGCAGGATGGTCGACGCAATAATGATGGTTATTATGTTATCGACCACTGGGGCGCAATTAATCCGGACTGGTTGAGTCAGAATATCGATGATGTGAAGAGTACGCTGAACTTTAATTAACTGTTTTTTTGTACAGTATTTCGTAGTAGGCTTAGGAAAACGCATTCTAACCGCGTTAATCCGGGCCTGGCAGTGACAGAGACACTTCAACGAAAAATTATCCATTGCGACTGTGATTGCTTCTTTGCAGCCGTAGAGATGCGCGACGACCCCTCGCTCAGAGAGATTCCGCTGGCTATCGGTGGCTCCTCTGAGCGTCGGGGAGTGATCTCTACCTGTAACTATCCCGCCCGGAAATTTGGTATTCACTCCGCTATGGCAACTGCCCACGCGCTCAAGTTATGCCCCGCGCTGAAGGTTATTCCCGGCAATATGGAAAAATACCGTCAGGCCTCCGCTGCTATTATGGCGATCTATGAGGACTATACTGATGTGATAGAGCCATTGTCGCTGGATGAAGCCTATCTTGATGTGACTGGGACAACGCTAAAGGGGGGGAGTGCTACCCTGATCGCCCGGGAGATCCGCCAGCGGGTTAAGGACACCGTTGGCATCACCATCTCCGCCGGTGTTGCACCAAATAAGTTTATCGCCAAGATTGCCAGTGACTGGAATAAGCCGGATGGTCTCTGTGTGATTACACCCGATCAGTTGGAATCTTTTGTGCTGCAGCTTCCGGTGAAGAAAATCTATGGTGTGGGAAAGGTCACTTCAGCGAAGTTACAGCAGATGGGGATCGAGACCTGTGCTGATCTGCGAGCGTTGAGTATGGCCCAGTTGGTCGATCGTTTTGGCCGCTTTGGTAAGCGGCTCTATGAGTTGAGCCGGGGTGAGGATGATCGCCCTGTACGAACCAGCAGAGAGCGTAAGTCGATCAGTGTCGAACACACATTCTCTGCTGACCTGCCCGACATAGCCAGTTGTCTGGAACAGTTGCCAGTGATGCTGAATGAGCTTGAATCACGCTTTAAGCGGCATTCAGATCAGCGGGAGATAGCGGGCGGGGTGATTAAACTGAAGTTTGCCGACTTTACCCAGACTACAATGGAGCAGAGTGGCACTGAGTGCTCGTTGGCGCTCTATCAGCATCTGTGCCGTGAAGCCTGGGAACGGGGCAAGAAAGCGGTGCGGCTGATTGGTGTGGGTTATCGCCTGAAACCAAAGAATTCGCAAATGGCGGTCCAGCTGAAGCTGATCGAATAATATCACTGGCTTAATATCACAGGCTTGGAGGAGACTCAGATGGCTAAGGCAGACGAGGAAGGCCTGGTTTCATCCGGCACAATGTTTACCGCGCCATTGATTGGTCGCCTGGAGCAACTGCATGCCGATCCGGCGTTTCGCGATGATCACCATGCGCTTTACTGTTGCCGTCTGGCGCTGGATGCATTAGAGCAGGGGAACTATGGTGTGGCTGCGATTCTGACGGATCCCCAGGGAGAAGTGGTGGCTCAGTCGGAAAACCAGGTATTCAGTGCCGCACATGACAGCAGTGATCGCAGTCGCCAGGGTTTTAGCAGCAGGGCCCATGCTGAGATGCTGCTGATCGATCAGTTGGAAGATAACCTGATAGCACATCTGCCTCAACAGCTGACAATGCTGGTCTCTCTGGAACCCTGTCCGATGTGTCTGGCGCGGCTGCTGTTATCCGGTATTGGTTCAGTGCGGTATATTGCAGCGGATTCGCACGGCGGGATGTTGCACTGTGTTGATAAGCTGCCGCCAGCCTGGCGAAACCTGTCTCAGCTACAAACCCACTATCAGGCCCATGTTTCAGAACCGGTACGTCAGCTCGCTACCGATATCAGTTCAGCCAACCTTCCTGTATTGCGAGAGAAGCTTTTAAAGCATATCCGTCCCTAAACCTGTTTTGTGCAAATGCACAATGCTATAATCGCGCTTTTTTTCCGTCCGCTCTCAAAATCAGGAAAAGTGTTCTCCTATGCTGCAGTTGATTTATAAACGTTCTCAAAGCATGAAATCCGATGTCTTGTCTGGTCTGACCGTGGCGCTTGCGCTGGTGCCGGAAGCCGTGGCTTTTGCTTTTGTTGCCGGGGTTGAACCCCTGGTCGGTCTGTATGCGGCTTTCATGGTGGGACTGATCACCGCAACCATCGGCGGGCGGCCTGGGATGATCTCTGGTGCAACCGGAGCGCTGGCAGTGGTGATGGTCAGTCTGGTAGCGGAACATGGCATCGAGTATCTGTTTGCCACCGTGGTGTTGATGGGAATTTTTCAGATTCTCGCGGGTACTTTTCGTTTGGGGAAATTTATCCGCATGGTGCCCCATCCGGTCATGCTGGGGTTTGTAAACGGCCTGGCGATCGTTATTTTTCTGGCTCAGCTGAAGCAGTTTCAGGTTGCCGATGCAGACGGGGTGCTGGGATGGATGCAGGGACAGCAACTGGCTATCATGCTGGGTCTGGTGGTGCTGACAATGGCAATTATCCATTTTTTGCCCAAGTTAACCAACGCCGTGCCCTCAACGCTGGTGGCGATTCTGGTTGTCACCGGCGTCGTGATCGGTCTGGATATTGATTCTGCCCGTAGCGTGCAGGATGTGCTCGCGGATATGACCGGTAATCCCGCGGCAAGCATTGCGGGTGGTTTGCCACAGTTTCATATCCCCATGGTGGATATCAACGCAGAAACCCTGAAAGTGATCGTGCCCTATGCATTGATTCTGGCTGCCATCGGTCTGATCGAATCGCTACTGACGCTGACACTGATCGATGAGATCACCGAAACCCGGGGTCGTGGTAACAGAGAGTGTGTCGGCCAGGGGGTGGCCAATGTGGTCACCGGTTTCTTTGGCGGAATGGGCGGCTGCGCTATGATCGGTCAGAGTATGATCAATATCGGTTCTGGTGGTACTGGCCGGGCCTCAGGTATCTCTGCGGCTCTGTTCCTGCTGCTCTTCATTCTGGTGGGGTCAAGCTGGATTGAGATGATACCGGTGGCGGCACTGGTCGGGGTGATGTTTATCGTGGTGATTGGTACCTTTGAATGGGCCAGTATCAACCTGATGCGTAAGATTCCACCCTCTGATGCCATTGTGGTAGTGACGGTGACGGTGGTGACAGTGCTTACCGATCTGGCGATTGCAGTGATTGTCGGCGTGATTGTGTCAGCCCTGGTATTTGCCTGGAAGCACGCCAAGCATATGCGCATCGATACCAGTATTGAACAGAACGGCTTCCTCAAGGTTTATAAGCCCCATGGGCCATTATTCTTCGGTTCTGTTCAGGCGTTCCGGGATAATTTCACCCCTAAGTTTGATCCTCAGGAGGTGATTATCGATTTCGCAAACTGCCGGGTAATGGATCATTCCGGTGTTGAGGTGATCGATTCGCTGGTGGAGCGATATGAGAAGGCTGGTATCGATATCCATATTCGCCATCTGAGTAATGAGTGTATCCGTCTGCTTGAAAAGGCGGGCAGTGCTGTTGAGATCAACCGGGAAGAAGACCCCGACTACAAAGTGGCTGATGACAAGCTGGGATGATCTGCCACTTGTTATCTCCTGAAAACCCGCGACAATAGTCGCGGTTTTTACTTTAAGTGGATTTGAGAATGGATATTGGACTGATTGTCGCCTTTATTGCGCTGGGAACGATTGTCGGCTTTCTTGCGGGCCTGTTAGGCATCGGTGGAGGACTGGTGATGGTGCCGGTGCTGACATCCCTGTTTATCTGGCAGGGGATTCCTCAGGAGCAGGTGGTGCATCTTGCTCTGGGTACCTCGATGGCATCGATTGTGATTACCTCGATCTCCAGTATGCGTGCCCACCATAAAAAGGGAGGGGTGCTGTGGCCGGTAGTAAGACTTATCGCGCCGGGGATCGTGACCGGAGCGTTTCTGGCGACTTTTCTGGCTTCGGTACTCAGCTCGGCATCCCTTGGGATATTCTTTGCCTGTTTTCTGGTGTATGCGTCGGCTCAGATGTTTCTGAATATCAAACCTAAACCTTCGCGAAATCTGCCGGGCACGCCCGGGCTGTTTGCTGCCGGTAGTGTAATTGGCAGTATCTCGGCATTGGTTTCTATTGGTGGCGGGACGCTGACCGTACCCTATCTGAGCTGGCACAATGTTGATGTAAAGAAAGCGATTGGTACCTCTGCGGCCATCGGTTTGCCAATTTCAGTGGCAGGCTCCATTGGCTATCTTGTCAATGGTTTATCAGCAGATCTGCAGATCGACTACGTGTTTGGGTTTATCTATCTGCCCGGTGTCGTGCTTATCTCAATGATGAGCTATTTTACAGCGCCTGTGGGAGCGCATGTTGCCCATCGGTTACCAGTGCCGGTACTCAAGAAAGTATTTGCAGTATTACTACTGGGGCTGGCAATTAAGATGATCAGTTCAGTTATCTGATGCATTGGCCACAGAGCCGCACAATAGAGAAAGCGCTTTACTGTGGCGGATGCTAAGAACCGGTATCCGGTGGGCTGCAAAGTCTGCTAAAGGGCAAGGACTAAAAATTTCAGACATAAAAAAAGAGCTTCAGGTCCCTGAGCTCTTTTTTTAAACTGTGCTTGCTTAGCTGCCCTGTATAAAACAGGTCCATACTGTAACCTCTTCGCAATCCCGGAAGAGGCTTCCCATCCATGGAAATTTTCTGCGAAATACCAGTCAGCGTCCTGCCGATAGGTCATGTCCATATCGCGTTTATACTGCCATGTCCCCCAGCCTGTTCTTCAAGTCCATGAAGAGCGTCGATCCAACGCGGATAAGTATCGCTATATTGTGGTCGTGAGAATATAGGAAAAAGTCTTAATTTTGGCTTGAATGGGAGGCTTACCTGTCTAAAAGGGGCGTCATTGTTCAGTACTTGATTCAGATCAAGGTTTGGCGGTTAACGCCGTTTGCTCAAAAATGATGCCCGACCAGCCATGCACCATAAAATTACGGATGTTACCGTGATCGCTGCCCTGGGGATTCTCAAGTACATCGTTGTGATAGAAGCGACCAAAGCAGTTCAGGGTTTGCTGCTCTGACAGTCCATTCAAGCGGGCGAAAGCAAAGATTTTGCAGGAGCCTTCATTGGTGCCGGCTTCATTCACCAGTTCGCCATTGGTGAAGCGGGCCGGTGTGTAGTCGTAGTTTGCTGCGATAGTCGCCATTGTGTCTTCAAAATCAAAACGACCACTGTCATCAAGTTGCTCAAGAAACTGCTTAAGATCCATTCGGTATTCCTGTTGATTACTATTTTCTGCGATTTAAGTGTATTGCTCTATAAGGAGGGTTGTTCCTGCTGTTGCAGCAATGCGTGAACCAGTTCCGTGTTGGGCACATCGATGCCGAGCTGAACGGCCCGTTGTAGAACAGCACCGCTGATGCCATCCAGTTCCAGCGGTCGTCCCTTCTCTTTGTCGACCAGCATTGAGGTTTTGATCGCATCAAAGCTGCTGATCAGTTCAAACATCTCATCGACATCCTGTTTGCTGAGGATGACATCATCGGCAACGGAAACGGCGGCGACCTCCTGCATCATGCGATAAACCGTTTTGCCATAGGTGGGGTGTGATGTCAGGCTGCGGGTGTCCAGTCGGGTTAATGCTGAAAGCGGATTGACGCCATTATTAATCAGCAGTTTACGCCATAGTTCATGGCGGATATCCGCACTCAGCCGGGTAGGGATGCCCGCCTGGTTCAACACATCTACAATCGGTTCTAAGGTGCTGGGGTTGCAGGCCTGATCGCTGCTTTGGTTTGGCCAGCTACCCATCACCACCTGGGCGGGGCCTGTGGCCTCAATCTGTCCCGGCGCAATGATATGACCGCCGATGCGCACCGCCAGCCCTCCCAAAGTGCGTGGGCGTCCCAGAGCCTGTTCAATCAGAGGTTCGTTATCCACACCGTTTTGCAGTGATAAAACTGGTACCTCAGCAGTGTGCAGCCAGTCTTTCAACTGTTGCAGAATCGCTGCGGTAGCGCCCGCTTTGAGTGTCAGCAGAATAAGGTCGAAGCTGTTGCACGGGTATTGCCGTTGAAGGCTATCGATATCAACCGCGTCGACCGGTTGATTAAAACTGAGGTCAGGATGGCTTACCTGCAGTCCGTTTTGTTGCAACGCCTGCAGATGCTCGCCCCGGGCCAGGTAGCATACCTGATGGCCCTGAAGTTGCAGTCGGGCGCCGTAATAGCAGCCTATCCCACCGGCACCGATGAAAAGAAAACGCATAGTGCTACCTGCTCATATCAGTTTCTGGATGAGGGTAGCACTTTACCTGAAAAGATAACGATTTCCACCCGGGAAGCCGTTGTGAATGACAATTTTAACCGCGGGAAATGCCGGGTCTGCCCCGTGCCGGGCGACGGTTCCCCGGTTTGGCCGGGCTGTTGCCTCCACTGTTGGAACGTCCGCCACGGTTCGCGGGTTGTTGCTTGTTGCCAGAAGCGTTGCCCTGGGCAGCCTTGGCCTGTGCGGGTTTACGCTGGGCAGGTTTAGCCGAGGTTAACGCGGCTTCCTGACGACCTGCACCGCTGGCACGGTGACGCTTGTTTTTACCGGCGGGCTTGTGGCCACGGGCAACATCTGCCGAGCGCTGGCCATCTTTGTGCTCAGCCTGAGGCTTAGCTCTTTTGGGCTTATTCGGTTTGCGTTTACGCTTATTGAGGCTGGATTCGGGCAGATTATGTAGCGGCTGAAAACCCAGAACCTCCTCCCGATCAAGTATCCGGCCAATCAGATGCTCGATATCTGACAACTGGTCAAACTCATCAGCGCTGACCAGTGAGATCGCCTGGCCACTGGCACCGGCACGACCGGTACGGCCGATCCGGTGAACATAGTCTTCTGCTACATTGGGCAGGTCAAAGTTAACGACCTGAGGGAGCTGATCAATATCCAGGCCCCGGGCAGCGATGTCGGTTGCCACCAGTACCTGAATTTTACCCTGTTTAAACTCCAGCAGCGCTTTGGTGCGGGCTCCCTGACTTTTATTGCCGTGTATGGCCGCGGCATTGACGCCGCCCGCATCCAGATGCTTACACAGCTGGTTGGCACCGCGTTTAGTGCGGGTAAACACCAGCACCTGATGCCATTGGTGTTCGGCCAGCAGGGCGCTGAATAGTGCCGATTTCTGTTTCTTATCAACCGGGCAGATCCACTGTTTTACATTGGTTGCGGTGGTGTTACGCGGGGTGACAGAGATCTCGACCGGGTTGTTGACCAGCCCTTTGGCCAGATTGCGGATTGAATCGGAGAAGGTGGCTGAAAACATCAGGTTCTGACGCTGTTTAGGCAGCAGGTTGATGATTCTTTTGATGTCATGGATAAAGCCCATATCCAGCATCCGGTCCGCTTCATCCAGCACCAGCACTTCAACTTTGTTGAATTTAACGGCGTTCTGATTATACAGGTCCATCAGACGACCGGGGGTGGCGATCAGAATATCGACCCCTTTGCGCAGCTGCATCATCTGGGGATTGATGCTGACACCACCGAAGACGACTGCGGAGCGCAATGGCAGATGTTTGCCATAGTCCTGCACACTCTCGGCAACCTGTGCAGCCAGTTCCCGGGTCGGGGTCAGTATCAGTGCACGGATCTGGTTGCCCTGGGCGCGTTCGCCACGGCTTAGCAGTTCCAGAAGAGGCAGGGTGAAACCGGCAGTTTTACCGGTACCGGTCTGAGCGGCAGCCATCAGGTCCTTGCCCTCCAGTACAGCGGGAATCGCCTGCGCCTGAATGGGGGAAGGGGTCTCGTAACCTTTATCGGTAACGGCATCAAGTATCGGTGCCGACAGGCCCAGATCAGTAAATTTCATGCACTCTCTCTATCAACAGTATTGTCAAAATGACGAGCGCGAAGGATACAGGAAAGGCCGTGGGATTGGCAGTGATTATAACGTTGCCGTACAACTCAGTTGCCATACTTCGACCGCACCCTCACTGAGGTTGGTGATGACGTTGGGGCCCATCTGCTTAAACGCTTCACCGAGAATCTGAATCGGTGAGACTGGCGGGGCTGCAGGGGATTTTTCACTGTGCTTCTCTTTATCCGCTTGCCGCTGACGCCATTGCAGTGCTTCCTCTGACCAGTTTTCTGCCGTGCTGAGTTGAAAGCCACTTCTCTCCAGCAATGTAGATAGCGTATCAAAGGTAATCAGATGTGACTGATCTGCGGAGCGTGCCCAGGGCACCGGATAGGTCATACGGGCGGAGTGGGGGCCTTCTAATACCTCGTGTAGCAACAGCGATCCATTCCCATCCAGTACTCTCAGACACTCTTGCAGGCAGCGCCCTGTATCCGGAATATTCAGCAGACTGTGCTGCAGAATAATGCAGTCAAAACGGTTGTCAGCAAAGGGCAGTTGTTGCGCATCACAGGTGATTACCGGGGCGGCTGAGTTATCTGTCAGCACGGTCAGAGCGCGGTTCAGGGTATTAAAACGGTGGGTGATATCGATACCAGTCACCTCTGCACTGAAGCGGCTATTGATCATCCGCATCAGTCCGCCTGCACCACTACCTATCTCCAGAATACGTCTGGGTTGCGTCTGTTCCAGCTGTTGCAGGAGCTTTTCTGACGCTTTGATGCCGCCGATATGCAACTGATCGATTGGAGCCAACTGATACAGTGTCGGCCCTGCGGGATAACATTCTTTCAGGGTGTTTAGCAGGGCGGTTTCAGCCATGTGAGCGCTGTAGTGGTGCTCTATATCCATCAGTATTTCCAGTGCAAAAAAGAACAGGGCCCAGCGTAATTTAACCTGACGTTAATACGCTTGAGCCCTGATAGTCTAACGGTAAATCAGCAGGTCAGATATCATCCAGCCCCAATTCTTTGATCGAGATCTCACGCATCTTGAATTTCTGAATCTTGCCAGTCACGGTCATCGGAAACTCATCAACGAACTTAAAGTAGCGCGGAATCTTGAAGTGGGTGATCTGCCCTTTGCAGAAATCCCGCAGCTGCTCCTCGGTGACGCTTTCTGAATCTGCGCTCAGTTTCACCCAGGCGATCAGCTCCTCACCATATTTTTTGTCGGGTACACCGGTAACCTGAACATCGATGATGTTCGGATGGGTATAGAGAAACTCCTCGATCTCTTTCGGATAGACGTTCTCGCCGCCTCGGATCACCATATCTTTGATCCGGCCAACAATCTGGATATAGCCGTCTTCATCCATGGTCGCCAGGTCGCCGGTATGCATCCAGTGGTGCTCATCGATGGCGCTTTTGGTGCCCTCTTCGTTGTTCCAGTATTTGATCATCACACTGTAACCCCGGGTGCATAGTTCACCGATTTCGCCCCGCGGCTGTATCCGCCCGGTCAGAGGATCGATAATTTTACTTTCCAGGTGTGGCTGGGTACGGCCCACGGTGGTGACCTGTTTCTCAAACGGATCATCCGCCCGGGTCTGGGTGGAGACCGGGCTGGTCTCGGTCATGCCGTAAGCGATCTGCACCTCTTTCATATGCATTTTGGAATTGACCGCTTTCATCACCTCGGCGGGGCAGATTGATCCGGCCATAATACCGGTGCGCAGGCTGGAAAGGTCATAGTTATCAAAATCCGGATGATCCAGCTCGGCAATAAACATGGTGGGCACACCATAGAGTGCGGTGGCTTTTTCCTTCTCGACCGCTTCCAGTACCGCTTTCGGTTCAAAACCTTCGGTGGGGTAGATCATGGTTGCGCCGTGCGTCATGCAACCCAGGTTACCCATCACCATGCCAAAGCAGTGGTACAGCGGTACGGGAATGATCAGCCGGTCTTTGTCGGTAAAGTTCTGACTCTCTGCAACAAAGAAGCCATTATTCAGAATATTGTGGTGACTCAGGGTCGCGCCTTTAGGGAAACCGGTGGTGCCAGAGGTGTACTGGATATTGATCGGGTCATCAAACTGCAGGGATGCCTGAATATCCTTAACCTGTTGCAGATCAACCTTGTCAGCTTGCTTCATAAAGGCGTTCCAGCGCCACATGCCGGGATGCTGCTCATCCGCCAGGTTGATGATGCATTCCAGGGTTTTCAGTTTGGCCGACTTAAGCTGCCCAATCTCGCAGTTGTTCAGTTCGGGCGCCAGCTCCAGCAGCATTGCCGTGTAATTGGATGACTTAAAGCTGTCAGCCGTCACCAGAAACTTAGCCCCCGATTGATTCAGGGCATATTCCAGCTCGTGCAGACGGTACGCCGGGTTGATATTCACCAGAATCGCACCAACTTTGGCGGTGGCGAACTGGGTGATCGTCCACTGGGCGGTATTGGGCGACCACATGCCAACACGATCACCGGGCTTAACGCCGATGGCCAGCAGGGCCCGGGCGCACTGTTCAACTTTCTCTTTCAGCTCGGTGTAGGTCCAGCGAATATCCTGATAGTGAACAATCAGCGCATCATTATCGGGATAGGTGGCGCAGATCTCATCAAACTTTTCGCCAATCGTCATGCCCAGCAGGGGAGTGTTGCTGGTGCCACTGGTATAACTGGGTTGTGCATTGCTCATTGCTTCATCCCTTCATTATTTTTATATATTGAGGGTTTAAATATCCGTGCTGTCAGCCTGATCAGCACGGATATCCGCTCATCTGTTTAACGTGCCTGGGAGTGGTATTCAGGGTTAGGTTGCATATCCACGGCGCCTGCTACCCGGTTGGTCATATTGTAAAAGCCGGCTACATTCGCAATATCCCAGATATCCCGGTCGCTGAATCCTGCATCCCGCAGCGCCTGACGATCACTCTCCTCAATACAGTCGGGAGATACCGTCATCTTAACGGCGAAATCCAGCATCGCCCGGTGGCGAGTTGACAGTTCAGCGGCGCGGTAATTGATAGCAAGCAACTCGCCCAGTGCCGGATCGCCAGAATAGTTTCTCACTGCAGCACCGTGGGCGGCGATGCAGTAAAAACAGTGATTCTGAGAGGATACGGCTACCGCTAGCATCTCCCGCTCAAGGGTGGTCAGATTGCTGTCGCCGAACATCATCTCATTGTAGAAACGGGAGAACACCTCCAGCTGAGCCAGGTTCTGACTGTAGGCCTTGAGGACATTGGGGATCATGCCCAGCTTTGCATCGCAAACATCGAAATATTTTTTAACGTCGTCGGGCAGCTCTTCCCGTGACGGGTAGTGCAGGTCCAGCGCGGTAATATGATCAGGTTGAGACATGGTATTACTCCGTATTATTTTTGTCCGTCAGAGCAGATAAGCGGGATTGTTCCGCCCGGGTCCATAAGCAGGAACCTGGATATCTGCTCTATATTAGGGTAAACCCTTACTTTCTTTCAAGAGGAAAGTTTTAAGATCGGATTAAATCTATTCACTGTCCCTTTGTGTTTATTGACAACCGATGGCCAGAGCCACTTTGGAACCGCTGGTGCGACCCAGCTGAGCGGTAATCCAGTGACCGGTCTGCGCCAGTTTTTCAAGATCGACGCCGGTGTCGATGCCCAGCCCATTCAGCATGTAAAGGACATCCTCGGTGGCGACATTGCCTGATGCGCCTTTGGCATAAGGGCAGCCACCCAGACCGGCAACTGAGGCATCGATCACCGCGATCCCTTCCTCGATCACCGCATACAGATTCGCCAGGGCTTGTCCGTAAGTGTCATGGAAGTGTGCTGCCAGCTTCTCTATAGGCACTTGCTTGCTCACTGCTTCCAGCATCTGCTTGGCTTTAAGCGGCGTACCAGTGCCAATGGTGTCGCCCAAAGAGATCTCATAGCAGCCCATATCCAGTAACTCACGGCTGACAGCAGCCACCTGAGCGGGATCTGTCTCTCCCTCATAAGGACAGCCCATCACCGTGGAAACATAGCCACGCACCCGGATATTGCAGGCTTGAGCCCGTTCAATCACCGGGGCAAAGCGTTCCAGACTTTCACTGATCGAACAGTTGATATTCTTTTGGGTGAACGCTTCAGAGGCTGCGCCGAAGACAGCAACCTCATCAGCGCCCGCAGCGATGGCGCCCTCAAGTCCTTGCAGGTTGGGTGTCAGTGCAGAGTAGGTCACTCCCGCTTTACGGTTGATACCGTTCATAACGGCAGCGGCATCGCCCATCTGCGGCACCCATTTGGGCGACACAAAGCTGGCCGCTTCAATATGACGCAGCCCGCACTCACTCAGCCGGTTGATCAGCTCTATCTTAATGGCCGTATCAATCACCGCTCCAGGCTCGTTCTGCAAACCGTCACGGGCTCCCATTTCGAACAGGCGAAGATGTGTTGGAAATGCCATCGTTATGCCTCCGTTACATCCAGAGAGATCAGTTCCGCACCATCTTCAACCAGATCGCCTTCAGCGAAATAGATCTCAGCAACCGTGCCGTCATGGGGTGCTTTCAGACTGTGTTCCATCTTCATCGCTTCCATAATCACCAGCGTGTCTCCAGCTTTAACCGCTTGTCCCGCTTCAACCAGTACCGCGACTACCGCACCATTCATGGGGGCTGTCAGGCTGTTATCGCCAGCCTGATCATCACTGCCAAAGGTTTCCCGGTGCTGCTCACAGATAAACTGTTCGCCTTCGTGGAACAGGGTGAGCTGATCGCCATCGTTAAACAGGTGCACGCTAAGGCGGTGACCATTGATCACCACATCCAGCAGATCATCATTCAGCTGCGCGGTGACCTGGTAGCTGGCATCATCGATCTGTACCTGATACTGACCTTTATTGCCGCCTTCCAGAATGCTTAACTGGTAGTCGGTGTCAGCATGGATCAGTGTCAGCGGGCGGGCATATTCTGAGTTAAGCCGCCAGCTGTTCTGATAACCGAAGGGTGAATAAGGGTCGTCCGGGTTATTGGCCTGCTGCTTGGTTTTTTCACTGAAGAAACAAGCCGCCATGACCAGACAGAATGCGCTGTTCAGATTGCTGGCCGGAAACAGCAATGCTTCATGTTTATCAATAAAGCCGGTATCCAGATCCAGCGCCTTAAAGGGCGCACTGCCTGCCAGATTACGCAGGAAGCGCAGATTAGTTTTCAGGCCGCTGATGCGGTACTCCTCCAGCGCCTGCTCCATCCGCGCAATGGCCCGGTCACGGTTATCATCCCAGACGATCAGTTTGGCGATCATCGGATCATAGAAGACACTTACCTCATCGCCTTCCACCACGCCGGTATCTACCCGAACATGCTGGCTTTCCTGCGGAGTGCGCAGATAACGCAGGATGCCGGTGGCGGGCAGGAAATCGTTATCAGGGTCTTCCGCATACACCCGGGCTTCCAGTGCATGACCATTGATACGGATCTCGTCCTGCTGCAACGGCAGCGGTTCGCCACTGGCTATCCGCAGCTGCCACTCCACCAGATCCTGCCCGGTAATCAGCTCGGTAACCGGATGCTCAACCTGCAGGCGGGTGTTCATCTCCATAAAGTAGAAGGAACCATCCACGTCATAGAGAAACTCAACCGTACCTGCACCCACATAATCGATCGCCTGAGCGGCGCGCACCGCTGCTTCACCCATCGCCTTACGGGTTGTATCGGACAGGTTAGGGGCTGGCGCTTCCTCGATCACTTTCTGGTGACGACGCTGCACCGAACAGTCCCGCTCCGCCAGATAAACGCCGTTGCCCTGTTTATCGCAGAACACCTGGATCTCAACATGACGGGGTTGGGTGAGGTAACGCTCAATCAGCATATCCGGGTTGCCAAAGGCGTTTTTCGCCTCACGACAGGCGGATTTCAGCGCTTCATCAAACTCATCAATAGAGTTAACCACCCGCATCCCTTTACCGCCGCCGCCAGCCACCGCTTTCAACAGTTGGGGAAAGCCGCAACGCACCGATTCCTCTTTCAGTAGTGCCGGGGACTGATCTTCGCCATGATAACCCGGCACCAGTGGCACCGCTGCGTGAGACATAATCTCTTTGGCGGCGGATTTGGAGCCCATCGCTTCAATCGCGCTCGTGGGTGGCCCGATAAACTCGATACCGTTATCGAAACAGGCGCGGGCAAACTCGGCGTTCTCTGAGAGGAAACCATAACCCGGGTGGATCGCCTGAGCGCCGGACTGTTTGGCGATCTCAAGAATCTTGTCACCGCGCAGGTAACTTTCGCTGCTGGGGGCAGGCCCCAGCAGAAAGGCTTCATCCGCCATCGCCACGTGACGGGCGTTTTTATCGGCTTCAGAGTAGACAGCAACACAACGGATACCCAGACGGTGAGCGGTCTGAATAACCCGGCAGGCGATCTCCCCACGGTTGGCAATTAGAATTTTATTAAACATGCCGCTTACTCCTGAATCCAGTTCGGTTTACGCTTCTGCAGGAAGGAGCTGAGTCCTTCCTGACCTTCGTCGCTGACGCGGATATCTGCGATGCGACGGGCCGTGTCATCGATCACTTCGCTGGTGATCTCTTTCTGGCTGACGGCATAGATAAGCTGTTTAGCGGCTTTCATCCCCTGGGGGCTGTTTTTTTGTAGCGAGGCGATAAACCGGTCGCAGGCTTCGTCCAGTTGCTCAACGTTTTCCACCACTTCATGCACCAGCCCAAACTGTTGCGCAGCCTGGGCGCTGAACAGTTCTGCGGTAAGGAAATAGCGGCGTGACTGACGTTCACCAATGGCACGTACCACATAGGGGCTGATCACGGCGGGAATCAGTCCGATTTTGACTTCTGAAAGACAGAATGAACTGCTCTCGGCGGCAATCACGATATCGCAGCAGGCGGCCAGACCGACGGCACCACCGTAGGCGGCGCCCTGAATCAGGGCGATGGTGGGTTTGCTGTGGTTGTGCAGCAGTTCCATCAGTTTTGCCAGACGGCCGGCATCCACCATGTTTTCTTCATGGGTGTTGTTGGCCATCCGCTTCATCCAGCCCAGGTCGGCACCGGCAGAAAAGTTCTTACCCCGGGAGCGCAGCACCAATACCCGCACTTCAGGGTCTTCATGGGTGGCTTCAAGGCTGTGGATCAGCTGTTCGATTACACCATCATCAAAAGCATTGTGCACCTCTGGGCGGTTGATAATCAGTTCGGCAACGCCGTTGGCGCTTTTTTCCAACAGCACCAGTTGTTGTGTATTGATTGTCATTGTCTGATCCTCCATCACATCCGGAATACACCGAAGCGGGTGTCACCCACCGGCTTATTAAGTGCGGCAGAGAGACTCATGCCGATCACATCGCGGGTTTGTTTTGGATCGATAACGCCGTCATCCCAGAGACGGGCAGAAGCGTAGTAGGGGTGTCCCTGATGCTCATAGGTATCGATGATCGGTTTTTTGAAATCGCTTTCATCTTCAGCCGACCACTGTTCACCGGTACGGTTCATATTATCCCGTTTAACGGTTGCCAGAACCCCTGCTGCCTGTTCGCCGCCCATCACTGAGATGCGGGCGTTAGGCCACATAAACATCAGGTTAGGGCTGTAGGCCCGGCCGCACATGCCGTAGTTGCCGGCACCAAAACTGCCGCCGATCAGTACGGTAAATTTAGGCACATCGGCACAGGCCACCGCCATCACCATCTTCGCGCCATGCTTGGCGATACCCTCTGATTCATATTTCTGCCCCACCATAAAGCCGGTGATGTTTTGCAGGAACAGCAGCGGGATTTTGCGCTGGCAGCACAGCTCGATAAAGTGGGCGCCTTTCTGCGCTGACTCACCAAAGAGAATACCGTTGTTGGCGATGATGCCAACGGGATAACCGTGGATATGGGCAAATCCGGTCACCAGTGTGGTGCCGTAGAGTTTTTTAAACTCATCAAATTCAGAACCATCGACGATGCGGGCAATCACTTCGCGAACATCGTAGGGTTTTCTCAGGTCGGTACCGACAATGCCGTACAGCTCATCAGCCGGGTAGAGCGGTTCTTTGGGGGCCTGAGTTTTAATGTTGATCTCTTTGCGGCGGTTCAGGTTGGCCACGCAGGTGCGGGCGATCTCCAGCGCATGCTGATCGTTTTCGGCGTAATGGTCGGCGACCCCGGAAACTTTACAGTGCACATCGGCACCGCCCAGATCTTCGGCGCTGACGACTTCACCGGTTGCGGCTTTTACCAGAGGTGGTCCAGCCAGGAAGATAGTGCCCTGATTGCGCACAATAATGGATTCATCCGCCATCGCCGGAACATAAGCGCCACCCGCAGTACAGAGGCCCATAACGACGGCGATCTGGGGAATCCCTTTGGCAGACATGCGCGCCTGGTTATAGAAGATGCGGCCGAAATGATCGCGGTCGGGGAAAACATCATCCTGTTGTGGCAGGTTGGCGCCACCGGAATCCACCAGATAGATACAGGGCAGGTGATTCTGTTCGGCGATCTCCTGTGCCCGCAGATGTTTTTTCACCGTCAGTGGGAAATAGGTGCCGCCCTTAACGGTGGCATCGTTGGCGATAATCATACACTCAACGCCACTGACACGGCCGATACCGGTAATGATGCCCGCAGCGGGTACATCGTCATCGTAGACCTTATAGGCGGCCAGTTGTGACAGCTCTAACAGGGGCGAGCCTTCGTCCAGCAGGGCGTTGATCCGTTCCCGGGGCAGCAGTTTACCGCGGGAGAGGTGACGTTCCTGATATTTGGCGCCGCCACCCTGATGAATCTGTGCTGCTTTATCCCGCAGGTCGCCGACAATTGCGTCCATGGCGTCGTAGTTAGCACGAAACTCTTCTGCGCGGGGATTAATTTTTGTTTTTATCGTTGCCATTACATCTCTCCGGCGTCACTGTTAACACCTCTCTCAGAGCCGTTGGATAATCTGTTCATCCGTCACGCCTGTCTGATCAATGTTAAAAGACGCCTTGTCTGAATTCGTCATGATTCACAGTGAAAAAGTGGGGAGGTGCAGAACACCCTTCCCCATAAAGTCCACTGATGGAAAACGGGTTTACTTATTCAGGAACAGCTCACGACCGATCAGCATCCGGCGGATCTCCGATGTACCGGCACCGATCTCATAGAGTTTCGCATCACGCAGCAGGCGACCGGTGGGGAACTCGTTAATATAGCCATTGCCGCCGAGCAGCTGGATCGCATCCAGGGCAATTTTGGTGGCCATCTCTGCGGTATAGAGGATGACGGCTGCACAGTCCTTACGGGAAGTTTCACCGCGCATCGCGGCATTGGCGACGGTGTAAGCATAGGACTTGGAGGCGTTCATCAGCGTGTACATATCGGCCACTTTGCCCTGTACCATTTCGAACTCGCCAATCGCTTTACCAAACTGTACCCGGTCGCGGGTATAGGGGATGGTGATATCCATTGCCGCCTGCATGATACCCAGTGGGCCACCGGCCAGCACCAGACGCTCATAGTCCAGACCCGACATCAGCACCTTAACACCACCGTTCAGTTCGCCAAGAATGTTCTCTTTAGGCACCGGGCAATCCTGGAAAACCAGCTCGCAGGTGTTGGAGCCGCGCATTCCCAGTTTGTCCAGTTTCTGATGACGGGAGAAACCAGGATAATCACGCTCAACGATAAAGGCGGTGATCCCTTTAGGCCCGGCAGTCAGATCGGTCTTGGCATAGATGACATAGGTGTTGGCATCAGGACCGTTGGTGATCCACATCTTGTTGCCATTGAGCAGGTAGTGGTCACCGTTGTCGCGCGCCGTCAGTTTCATTGAAACCACATCGGAACCAGCATTCGGCTCAGACATCGCCAGCGCGCCGATATGTTCGCCGCTGATCAGTTTTGGCAGATATTTGAGCTTCTGCTCATGGGTACCATTGCGGTGGATCTGATTAACACAGAGGTTAGAGTGGGCACCGTAAGAGAGGCCAACAGAGGCTGAAGCACGGCTGATCTCTTCCATCGCGATCATGTGTGCCAGATAGCCCATCTCGACACCGCCATACTCCTCTTTCACGGTAATACCCAGCAGACCCATATCACCGAATTTACGCCACAGATCATTGGGGAACTCATTATCATGATCGATCTGCTCGGCGCGGGGAGCGATCTCCTGTGCAGCAAAACTGTTAATCTGCTCCCGCAGCATATCCAGAGTTTCGCCGAGTCCGAAATTAAGTGAGCTGTACTGTGCAATCATTTTCTGTCCACCTGGCTTAGGGAGTCGATAGGGCAGGTTTGTTGTCGCTGCCGTTTTCGTCTCCGGTTTGTGTTTATTGTTGTTACTACGTTATTGATCAATCTTTATCTGCTGACCTGCTTGGGCGGTCTAGAGCGTTTTCTCCGTCAGATCAGCCATCGCTTCGCGGCAGCGACTCTCTGCGCTGTCCAGTTCCAGTTGAAGCATGGCGATATCATTTAACTGCTGTTCAAGGGCTGCTTTCTTTTCTTCAATTTTAGCCATCAGCAGCTGCAGCTGTTTCATACTGCCGGTCGGGGTTTCATCCCATAGAGCAAACAGTTCCCGGGTTTCCGCCAGCGAGAAGCCGAGCCGCTTACCCCTGAGAATCAGCTTCAACCGCACTCGGTCCTGGGCACTGTAGATGCGCGTTTGCCCACGGCGGGTGGGGAAGAGCAGTTGCTGGTCTTCATAAAAGCGAATGCTGCGTGTGGTGACATCAAACTCACTTGCCAGCTCACTGATAGAAAAAGTACGTGTGTTCATAATCTGCTTCCTGACGCTTATGGGATTAAATGTAGCGGAAGTTTACGTAAACGTAAAGTATGTTTTTTAAATTGCCCTGAATGTTACATTTCGTAGGATTGTTCTTAAGTTATTGATATATAAATATAAATATCATTTATTTTATGTGGAGACACTTCTTATTATACTAAAGTAGTACTTGTTATCCTGTAGGGGAAATTGCTAACTTGGCTCCAAGGCTGACATGGGCAAAGCGTTATTTTGTCCATCCGATAATAAAAACAAATATATGTGAGGCTGGTTCTGCATGAGTGCCGACTACGTTCTCGAAACCAGGAATCTGGTTAAGGAATTCAAGGGCTTTACCGCCGTTGACGATGTAAATCTTCAGGTTGAGCGGGGAACAATACACGCGCTGATCGGCCCTAATGGCGCCGGTAAGACAACGGTATTTAACCTGCTGACGAAATTTCTGACACCCTCCCGAGGCACTATTCTCTACAACGGTGAAGATATCACCTATATGAAATCCGCTGCGATCGCCCGTAAAGGGATTGTGCGTTCATTTCAGATCTCTGCTGTGTTCCCACACCTCTCAGTGCTTGAGAATGTGCGCATCGCCCTGCAACGAAAAGAGGGCAACAGCTTTCATTTCTGGAAGTCGGAAAAGGTTTTGCAAAAACTCGATGCCCGGGCTCTTGAACTGCTGGATGAGGTGGGGCTGAAAGGCTATGCCAACACCGTGACTGTGGATCTGCCCTATGGTCGCAAACGCGCATTGGAGATCGCGACCACTTTAGCGCTGGACCCCGAGATGCTGCTGCTGGATGAACCGACCCAGGGCATGGGCCACGAAGATGTCAGTGTGGTGGCCGATCTGATTAAAAAAGTCTCGGCGAACCGTACCATTCTGATGGTTGAGCATAACCTGCATGTGGTGGCTCAGCTGGCCGACAAGATTACCGTATTACAACGAGGCGCCATTCTTACCGAGGGCGACTATGCAACCGTGTCTCAGGATCCCCGTGTCCGTGAAGCCTATATGGGGGTTGAAGCGGATGACGAGGTGGCTAATGCCATTGCCGCAGAAACCGCTGCCGCGAATGCTGCGAAGAAGGAGGACGTTGCATGAGCTCAACAGGTGAAAAGCTGCGTATCAGCGATCTGCATGCCTACTATGGTGAATCTCATATTCTCCATGGCATCGACATGACCATCATGCAGGGGGAGTTGGTGACCCTGCTGGGACGCAACGGCGCCGGCCGGTCGACCACGCTGAAAGCGATTATGAACATGGTGGGGCGGCGTACCGGCAAGATCAATATCAATGGTAATGAAACCATCGGTATGGCCGCTCATAAGATCGCCCATCTGGGGGTGGGGTACTGCCCTGAAGAGCGGGGCATCTTCTCCAGTCTGAATGTGGAAGAGAACCTGATGCTGCCGCCCAACGTTCGCTCCGATGGTATGAGCGTTGAAGAGATTTATGACATTTTCCCCAACCTGGCTGAACGTCGTTATAGCCAGGGGACCCGCCTCTCCGGCGGGGAGCAGCAGATGCTGGCGATGGCCCGCATTCTGCGAACCGGTGCAAATATTCTGTTACTCGATGAGATTACAGAGGGGCTGGCTCCGGTCATTGTGCAAAAACTGGCTGAGGTTCTGGTGATGCTCAAGGAGCGGGGCCTGACAGTTTTGCTGGTTGAACAGAACTTCCGTTTTGCTGCGCCTATCGCTGATCGTCACTACGTTATGGAACATGGTCATATCGTAGAAGAGGTTCAGAAGCATGAGCTGGAAGCAAAAACGGAACTGTTGAATACCTATCTGGGGGTTTAAAGCCCGAAAACGCGTTGTAGTAAAAAAGCTCTAAACATGAAGTTCGATAAAAATAACAAGTTCTCAAGCAGGAGTGACAAAATGAAAGCAATGAAGAAGACCCTACTGGCTGTAGCGATGAGCGTGGCCGCAGCCACCGGTGTTCAGGCCGAAGGCATCTCTAACGATGTGGTTAAAATCGGTGTTCTGGCGGATATGGGCGGCGTATATGCTGATATCTGTGGCCAGGGCTGTGTTACCGCCGTCGAGATGGCGGTCGAAGATTTTGGCGGCACCGTACTCGGTAAGCCAATCGAGATTGTTAGTGCTGATGACCAGAACAAGCCGGATGTAGGCTCTGCGAAAGTGCGTCAGTGGATCGAAGATGAGAATGTTGATGTGGTAACCGGCCTGGTAGCCTCATCGGTAACAGGTGCCGTGACTAAAGTGCTGACCGACGCTAAGAAGATCGCGCTGATCTCGGCTTCTGCCAGTAATGCTTTCACCACTAAAGCCTGTTCTCCCTACAATGCACACTGGACCTATAACGTAGCGGCACTGGCAAACGGTACCGTTAAGCCGATGGTTGAATCCGGTAAGAAGAAGTGGTTCTTCATCACAGCAGACTATGCTTTTGGTCACGCGCTGGAAGGGATTGCCACTAAGGTTATCGAATCCAGTGGTGGTGAAGTCGTTGGGGCTGTACGCGCACCGTTAGGCACCACTGACTTCTCCTCTTATGTTCTGCAGGCGCAGGCTTCAGGTGCTGATGTGGTTGGTCTGGCAAACGCCGGTACTGACTTCGTTAACTCGCTGAAAACCGCTGCAGAGTTTGGTCTGACTGAAACCACTGATGTTGCTGGCTTGCTGGTATTCACCCCTAACGCCCAGGCGCTTGATCCTGCTATCGCTGCAGGCATGAAGGCGACTACTGGCTTCTACTGGGATATGGATGACCAGACCCGTGAATGGTCTGCCCGGTTTAAAGCGCGTCACGGTTCTATCCCTGCTATGCCGCACGCGGGTGCTTACTCTATGACCATGCACTATCTCAATGCCATTAAAGCGGCGGGTACGGATGACTCCGATGCGGTTATGAAGCAGATGAAGGCCACTAAGCCGGATGATTTCTTCGCCCGTAATGCCTACCTGCGTAACGATGGCCGGATGGTTCACGATATGCTGCTGGTGAGCATCAAAGATGCTGCAAGCCGTAAGTCTGCCGATGATATTTACAACATCGAAGCGACTATCCCCGGTGATGTTGCGTTTAATCCGATGCTGCCTGAGTGTGATTTCAAGTAATTCTTAAGCAATAGCCTGAAATCAGGAGGGCGTGCAGCGCCGCTGCATACCCTCCGGTCTTTTCATAAAAAGTAAGTCTGAAAGGACTGTATGTAACCGGCTTGAAGGGGACGGTTACATACACCATCTTTGCTTCTCTGGGTGATGTTATGGCGACGATATTTGGTATAAATCTGTTTGCGCTGTCGGGACAGCTGCTGGTGGGGCTGATCAACGGCTCATTCTATGCACTGCTGAGTCTCGGTCTGGCGATTATTTTTGGTCTGTTAAAAATCATAAACTTCGCGCAGGGCGCGATGTATATGCTCGGCGCTTTCTTTGCCTGGATGGCTCTCAATTATATGGGCATCAATTACTGGTGGGCGCTGCTGCTGGTGCCGCTGGCGGTTGGTGTTCTGGCGATCCTGATGGAGCGCTTTCTGGTGCGTCCCATCGCCAATGAGGATCACCTCTATAGTTTGTTGCTGACCTTTGGGGTCGCTCTGGTGCTGCAAGGGCTGTTTACCCATTTCTATGGTTCTTCCGGTCTGCCTTATCAGATTCCGGCTGAACTGAAAGGCGGTACCAAGTTACCGTTTATGTACCTGCCGAACTACCGAGCCTGGATCATCGTCAGCTCGCTGGTGGTCTGCTTCAGCACCTGGTGGGTGATCGAAAAAACCAAGCTGGGCGCCTATCTGCGAGCGGGTACGGAAAATCCTCAACTGATGCAGGGCTTCGGTATCAATGTGCCGCTGATCACCACGCTGACCTTTGGCTTTGGGGTGGCACTGGCCGCTTTTGCCGGGGTGCTGGCGGCGCCGGTGTATTCCGTGAGTCCGGAGATGGGCTCCAATATTCTGATCGTGGTGTTTGCCATTGTGGTTATTGGTGGGATGGGCTCGATTGGTGGGGCGATTCTTACCGGTCTGATGATGGGGGTCGTTGAAGGGCTGACGAAGTTTTTCTATCCGGAAGCATCCACTACCGTCATCTTCCTGTTTATGGTGATCGTGCTGTTGGTTAAGCCGGCCGGTCTGTTTGGTAAAGAGGCCTGAGCCATCTGGCAGGGGATAAATGAGATGATAAAAATAAATAAGCTCTATCTGTTTCTGATCGTCATAGCACTGGTGGCACCGAGCCTTGTCTATCCGGTTTTTCTGATGAAACTGCTGTGTTTCGCGCTGTTTGCCTGTGCTTTCAACCTGTTGCTGGGCTTTGTTGGCTTGCTGTCTTTTGGTCATGCGGTGTTTCTTGGAACCGGCGGTTATATCACCGGTTATCTGATGCTGCACACCGGCCTGACGCCGGAACTGGGAATTCTGGCGGGAACCCTGGGGGCCGGGCTGCTGGGTGCTGTTTACGGCAAGCTGGCAGTCAAGCGCGAGGGAATCTACTTTGCTATGGTGACCCTGGCGCTGGCGCAGCTGGCGTTCTTTTTCTACCTGCAGGCGCCCTTTACCGGTGGTGAAGATGGCTTGCAGGGGGTCCCCCGCGGAGCGCTGTTTGGCCTGATCGACCTGAATGATAACTTTGCTATGTATTACTTTGTGCTGGCGATCTTTATCTTCGGCTTCTGGCTGGTGCAGCGTACGGTGCATTCACCTTTCGGGCAGATCCTCAAAGCGATCCGGGAAAATGAACCCCGTGCGGTATCGTTGGGCTACAACGTCAATGATTACAAGTGGGTGGCCTTTATTATCTCCTCGGCGCTGGCAGGGCTGGCCGGTTCAACAAAAACGCTGGTATTCCAGCTGGCGTCGCTGACCGATGTTCACTGGCATATGTCAGGGGAAGTAGTCCTGATGACCCTGTTGGGCGGTATGGGCACCATCTTCGGACCGCTGGTGGGTGCCGGGGTGGTGATCTCGATTCAGAATATGCTTTCTGGCGGTGAGCTGGGCAACTATATTCATATCATCATGGGCCTTATCTTTATCGTCTGTGTGCTGGCATTCCGCAGCGGTATTGTCGGAGAGTTCCAGAAGCTGGTTAAAAAGAACTTTGGTTAACTATTATTAAGTTGAAAAGGGTGCCGCCTGGCGCCCTTTTTGGCTTATTACCTTTTGAGTAATTGCATTTCGTAACATGGTTGTGGGATTGGAGAGATTTATGAGTCAGGATTCAATTGTAATTGTCAGCGCGGCCCGTACCCCAATGGGTGGCATGATGGGGGCTCTGAGTGAGGTGCGCTCTCCTGATCTGTGCGCTACTGCGATTAAAGCAGCGCTTGAACGTGCGGCTCTTCAGGGCAGTGATATTGATGAAGTGATTATGGGGTGCGTTCTTCCCGCCGGGCTGGGTCAGGCACCCGCCCGTCAGGCGGCCCGCGCGGCGGGTATACACGATGGGGCAGGGGCCACCACGGTCAACAAGATGTGCGGTTCCGGTATGAAAGCGGTGATGCTGGCCCATGATCAGCTGAAAGCCGGCCAGGTCGATATTATGGTGGCCGGCGGCATGGAAAATATGAGCCTGTCACCCTATCTGCTGCCTAAGGCCCGTGCCGGTATGCGTATGGGACATCAGCAGGTAATTGATCATATGTTTTTCGATGGCCTGGAAGACGCCTACGAAGGCGGCCTGATGGGCAGTTTCGCCCAGAAGAGCGCCGATGATTTCAACGTCACCCGCGAGGCGATGGATGATTTCGCTATCGGCTCACTGGACAAAGCGCTGGCGGCCATTGAGAGCGGTGCTTTCAAAGATGAGATTGCCGCGGTGACAGTGAAAACCCGACAGGGTGACACGCTGGTTGATACCGATGAACAGCCGGGCAATGCCCGCAAAGATAAGATCCGTCAGCTGAAACCTGCGTTCAAAAAAGACGGTACCATCACCGCAGCCAACTCCAGCTCCATCTCCGATGGTGGTTCGGCGCTGGTGCTGATGCGTGAATCCGAAGCACAGAAACGCGGTTTACAACCGCTGGCTCGGATCGTCGCCCATTCAACCCATGCTCAGCTGCCCGCCGAGTTTACCATCGCGCCGATCGGTGCCATTGATAAAGTACTGACCCGGGCAGGCTGGAGCAAAGACGAGGTTGATCTCTATGAAATCAACGAAGCCTTCGCCGTCGTCACCATGCTGGCGATCAGTGAACTGGGGCTGGATGCGTCAAAAGTCAACGTTAACGGCGGTGCCTGTGCACTGGGTCACCCCATCGGCTCATCCGGTTCCCGCATTCTGGTCACGCTGCTCTACGCACTGAAAAATCAGGGTAAGAAAAAGGGCATCGCCTCGCTCTGTATCGGTGGCGGTGAAGCCACCGCGGTTGCGGTCGAGATGTTATAGACCGGTTGAGTGTTTAAAAAGGCTGATGCAGAGATGTGTCGGCCTTTTTTAATAAAGCTGAGAAAGTAGCTAGATCGCGGCTGCGCCGCTGGCTAGTGGCTAGTGGTTAGAATGTCACACAAAGCGTGACTTGCTCATTGCTTGAGCGTCAAAAACAGGGTGTCGCCAGGGGCGTGGGTTAGGGAAAGTGAAGATCTTTAAAACAGTGGCTTAATGCGCTTTTATCTTATCGCTTTCTATGCAAGTATTGATCAATCAAGGGGTAACAACACCTCAGCTCAGGGAGTCAGAGTGAGAATAAATCTTATTAATGGTCATTTTGTCGTATTTCTGCAGATATACGACAAACTGTCGTGTTTCCACAAAGTAGAATCTTTATATAAATCATTAAAATTCAGATGGTTGGGTGGGATTTCTAACCTGATTAGATACTGTGATATACGACAACTTGTCGTATTTCTCCAAATCCGTTGTCGTATATTTAGCTGTTAAGCGAATACGTTAAGGTGTGCGATGGAACATTTGACTATATATTTTAAACATGGATTGCGAGACATTATTCCTTATCATAATTATATTAAATTGGCTAAGGAAGAAATCGTAAGAGCAGGTCTAGGAGAATATCTCGGTGATGATATGGCAATTGATGGCGGTGACGCAGAGGCGGTCTTTTCTTGTGAAAATTCGATTGAATTATTTGAATATTTAAAAACAGGGTTGGTGGCTTTACCTTTCATGCGTGGCGCAAAAATTACACTTACTTTCGGTGAATTAGAAACGAAAGCACCCGAAAAGGTATTCTATATATGAAACATTACTCATCGCTTAACAAATAATTACAGCGGACATGCCGCTGAATGCGGCGTTATGCGGCAGGCAATATAGAAATATCGCCCTTTTTATGAAGAATGATGTGTATGGAAGAATCAAAAAGTATAAATAGACTCAAGAATAAGCTCATTAAGGAGTTACCTTTTTTTCCTAATGAAAAAAAGACATTGGAAGAGTTGGAGTCAAAGAATATAAATGAAGTAGTGATTCATTATCTTCATTGGCAGACTCGGCAAGTACCTGCAAGAATCAGAACGGTACACAGAGCACCCGAGTTAACTTCAGATAAGCGATACAAAACTCTAAAGGAAGACATCAATAGTCTTTTGGATAAAGTGAGGAATGGAGAATCGTTACATCCATTTTTATCTCACAGAGCACACCAGAAAGGGTATACACCTGTTCAGAGAGTTAAAGATGGTGAAGTCGATGGATGGGAAGATAAAGATCAAATTCTAAATACCAAAGGTTTTCATCATTTTCACCTTGATATGACCCTTGAACAATCTGGGCTATCGAAAAGAACGAATGAAGTCCTTTTCGCGTTTGTAGATAGAAAAAGTTTTCACGCTATAGCGATTTTTGACCACTCAGTATTTGAGCAATCAGATGCAAGTGGCTCTATGACTGATGAGCGAAAAAGGATGTGGGACGTCCATGAAAAATATGCAACTTTGGGAATGAAACCAGGGTCTGTGTATATGAACAATCCGATAATGACTTCTGGCCATCCCTTGTATTTGATTAGGTTGGCAGATCATTACACACGAAGAATTCTTGAAATAGATCCGAGGCTTGGTGAGAGGGAATTTGTAAACAGTATCTACAAGGAAGCTAATCTAGAACCACCTTCAAAATTTAATCTCGATTGGCATCTTGAAGGTTTGGACCTTGGTATCTTAGACAAGAAAAACAACGTATTTTTCAGCGTTAAGCAGGGGCATCTTTAAATGGCAGCGCATAACAAGTGGCAGCAACGGACTTGGCAACCTGTCACTTAAATTGCTGCGCAATTACGTGCCAAATCATAGGGTCAGAGTCATTGATCCAGCTACTTTAACTGAATCAGCTCTTTTCTCAGTGTGCTCTGTGTCCTCTGTGGTAAAAACGCTTTTGAATCGACAGCGCAGAATAAGGGGGTAGAGCCCTTTAATTCTCAGACGTTATGTATGAAGGAGAAATGAGAAAGTGAATCAACATCCCGTACAGCTTCAAATTGAAAAGGCAGACAAAGCTATAGTTGCTGAGAATTTCGATGCCCTTATGGATGTCTATACTGATGACGCAGTATTAGTTATAGAGCCGGGCCGGAATGCGGTGGGAAAAAGTGAAATCCGCAAAGCTTTTGAAGCTATAGCTGTATATTTCAAAAACGGGTTGCAAGTTGAGCAAAGCGGTATGGAGATATTAGAGTCAGGAGATACCGCTTTGGTGCTAGCAAATACTGTGGTATCTGGTCCAGGTTTTCCGGCCACTGAACGCAAGGCTACATACGTATTTAATAAATCGGCTAGTGGCGCATGGTTATGTTCTATCGACAATTCATATGGTCATGAGATTATCGGTAAAAATGCATAACAGTCAGCTTCACAGGATTCGCTCCTTCCGGTCGCTCACCAAATCACTGGGTCAGAGTCATTGATCCAGCTACTTTAACTGAATCAGTTCTTTTCTCAGTGTGCTCTGTGTCCTCTGTGGTAAAAACGCTTTTGAATCGACAGGGCAGAGTAATTGCCCCAGGTACGTTAACCTGAGCTTATTCCCAGAATGTTTTGAAGAATGCCTGTCCCTGTTTAGTGTTTAAAAGCGTTGTGCTGCATGCTGCAAGATTTTTTACTGCCTGGTGGTCACAACGATTGCATAACCTCCCTCCCGGAATTAGTATATTAGAAGTTTTGTATATAACGGGTCGCAATGACGCGCCCCTGAGTAATGCTTAGTTAATTCAATGGAGATTGAGAATGAAGCAAGTGGTTAAGGTCGTTTTATGTACAGCAATGCTGGCAACTATTTCAGCGCCAACAGTTGCAGAGGACGCGTTTAAAGACGAGATCAATGCCCGACAGGGATACTACAAGCTGGTTAAGTATAACTTTGGCATTCTTGGTGCCATGGTCAAAGGTAAAAAAGATTATGATGCCGGTGTTGCCGCGACCGCTGCCAATAACATCTATAACCTGAGCAAAGTGAATAACAGCATGCTCTGGCCGAAAGGTTCTGATAATAGTCAACTGGATACGACCAGGGCTAAACCGGCTATCTGGGAGAACTTTGATGATGTTAAAGAGAAGCATGGAAACTGGCAGGCTGCCGTTGAAAAACTGGCTCAGGATGCGGGCAATGGGAAAGATGCTCTTAAAATGAGCTTCGGGCCAGTGGGCAAAGCCTGTCACGACGATTACAAAGCAAAATAGTGTAGTCGGTCCGACGACCGGGTTAAGGCCTCTTCGGAGGCCTTTTGTTTGAAAGAAGAGTATTTCATCATGAGTAAAATGATAAACATCTGGGATATTCCCACCCGATTGTTTCACTGGTCACTGGTTGCCCTGTTTTTATTTCTGATTATCAGTGGTGATAGCGATGATCTGATGGAGTGGCATTTTTATGGGGGTTATCTGTTATCCGGTCTGATCGTTTTTCGACTTATATGGGGGGGGGCTGGGAACCCGTTACGCTCGTTTCAGTTCATTCAGCCTCAATCCGGTTAAGGCTCTCTCATATACCAAAGGGCTGTTAGGTGATGAGCACTCTGTTCACTACGGACATACACCCGCTGGCAGTATGATGGTTATCCTACTGTTAGGATTGCTGGGTATCCAGCTTGCCACTGGTATGATGTCCACCGATGATATTATCTGGAGTGGACCGTTTTATAACGCAGTTGGTGAAACAGTGTCAGCATTGGCTGGTGAGATACATGAAACCGTTCAGGGACTGCTCCAGTTGCTTGTCGGACTGCATATCCTGGCTATCGTTCTCTATAAGGTGAAATTTGGAGAGCCGCTGGTGCCGGCGATGATCCATGGAAGAAAGCTGAAGCAGGACCGGGATAACGCAGAACATTGCGAAAGGGAACCGGTGAGTATTATTAAGTTTCTGATCGCGGTAGTACCCGCTGCAGGATTCACCTACTGGTTATTCAGTATTCCAATCTGAAGTAGTCAGGGCCCTTTGTCAGGGTGAATCTGCGTTTTCTGTTATGACTACCAGCCGTTGTTTGCTTCATAATCTGAATCTGTCGTCTAAGCTCTGCTTAAAAAAACAGTTAACCCTTGCTCTATCTTAAAAGAGTATTAATAGAATTGAAAAATACCTGTCCCTGTTTAGCCCTGCTTTGAATTAGTCTCTTGCCTTTTCTGGAATGGGATTATTGTCTGTTATTTTGGGTACTGAAAAGTTGTTTTTTACTAGCTGGTTAGTTGACTAGTGTTGGTATGGATGCACTAATCTCTGTCTGCTTACTCAAGCCTGAGTCTAGATAAGGTAAATGGAATGAGAACCAATTTCGAACGGCGAACGGCGGTTCTGATCAGTCTTGTTAGTGTGATTCTTGTGTCAATCACCAGCCCGATCGCCTGGTATGTTGCAACAGAGGAAGCTGAGAGTGCGATAGTCTCGCTTGCCAATGAGGAGACGGAGCGTCTATTGGCTTACTACCATGTGCTGGATTTTTCAAATGAGATATCCAGAGAGGGGGCTCAGCAGGCCGCGGACATTTTAGCGGGCGGTTTCTTTGATATTGCGGAACTGTATGGCGCATCCGGTGAAAAGCTGGCTGAGGCAATGACTCCATCGGGGGCGAAGGTTGAAGACCAGTTAACTAAACACGCCATGCCTGTCTACATGGAAAGTTCCTACGAAAGTATGAAGCTGCCAGACGGTGACTGGGTTCTCAGAGTGTTTGTTCCGCTGCATTTTGTTAAGTCTGGCTCTGAATCATTAGCAGGCTATTTTGAAGGGGTACGCATTGTTCCTGATTGGCAGCGCAGACAGATAACTACGACTGCTTTTACGGCTGCCCTGATGGTTGCGTTAGCATCATTAATCTGTGGTGCAGTTCTCTATCCCATTGTTGTCTATTTATCTAAGGAAAACCGTCGCAGGGCAAAAGAGGTGCTTGATTCTCATATTTCTATGATGGAAGCCTTGGGTCGGTCTATCGCGAAACGTGATTCTGATACCGGTGTTCATAATTATAGAGTCGCGTGGGTTGCAACTAAGATTGCAGAAGCCATTGAAATACCCAAAGACAGTATGCAACCGCTGATCATCGGAAGTTTTCTTCACGATGTGGGCAAAATAGCTATTCCAGACTCTATTTTACTGAAGCCTGGCAGGCTGACGGATGATGAGATGGAGCTGATGCGTACCCACGTGGATCAGGGCGAATCTATATTGAAGGGGATCGGTTGGCTGGATGACGCCAGTACTGTGGTTGCCTGTCACCATGAAAAATGGAACGGAACGGGTTATCCCCGAGGGCTTAAAGCAGAGAGTATTCCGCTTGCCGCGAGGGTATTTGCCGTAGCGGATGTGTTTGATGCTCTCTGTTCTAAGCGTCCATATAAGGAGCCGATGTCTTTTGAGCAAAGTATGTCGATACTTATAAGGGACAGTGGCAGTCACTTTGATCCTGATATTGTTAAAGTGTTTGAGGGCATTGCTCTGGGTGTTTACAAGAGGCTGGATGGTATAGCTGAAAATGAGGCTAAAGCCTTGCTGCAAGAGCGGGTGAACTATTATTTTGGGTTGTAGGAAAAGTTAAAAAGATAGCGGTAAAAGATAGGACAGGCACTCTTTAAAAAGAAACAGGCTTTTCATGTGTTTAGAATGAGGCATCGTTTTATTTACACATGGTCAGGGATGAAAGAGATGCTAAGATATTTTGGAATCCCGCCTATGCAAATGAGTAAAAGATTGATAGCCGTGGACTGGTACCGAGGGACTGTGTTTTTCACGGGCAAGGCTATTATTTAAGAGCCGGGTGCGGTAATTCCCACATCCGGATCTGCGTGGGGACGCCCTTGGTAACGGGGGGCTCTACCATGACTATGTTGCTAGAAAATGAGCATCGAAAACGAGTACAAAAATATTACGGAATGGATCAATTCAGGTGGCAGTATATCTTTTGATCCGCAATACAATGGGAACTATTTCATTGTCGCCTCTTAAGAATCAAATATGATTGTAGCTTTTTGCTATGACGGAAAGTCGCTCAATAAGGCATTTGCCAAGCTCGATTATGCAATCAAGCGATACTTGGAACATGAAGAAATTGTTGATGAAATTAATCCATCTTAGTCGGCCTTGGCACTTAACCCAGTTTCAGACATGGCACTAACTCAGGTGGTGCCACTCCTCGTATCAGGTATTCGCAGAGCTGAAGGTTAGCCAAAGCCAAAGGGCCGGCTGAGTTCCGTGAGACGCTGGCTGGAGTGTCTGAATATGCAGCGGTATTAAAGCGTCTGCCAAACCTGAATCAGGCCGAATAAATGCAGCAAACCGATTGCCAGGCTAATCAGTGAGCTAAGGTACCAGAACTGATCACTGTTACCCGGGATTACCCGCTTTAGCAGGGGAAACGCAACAGACCTTAGTAGATATATTGCAGTGATAGCAAATAACACGACATTAACAAATGGCAGCCTGGGGATCGCGCCGGCACCTGAAAGCGCATAGAGCGACCAGATAACGAGTATTATCCCGATCAGAACAGCGACGATAAAAGGGTAACTGTTGCCCCGTGCAGCCATGTGAACCAATCGGTCTCCTGCGCCAAGTATCCGGAAACCGGGGGCACCCAGAAAAACGCAGGCAAAATGTAATAATGCCGCGCAACCGCTTGATATTGCCGCTACCATTAGCAGAACATTCGGTGAACTTTGCATAGAGAGAAATCCTTGTTGTGTTTAACATCTGCAATCCGTACAGGCCGACAGTGTAAATGAATATTCAACTGGTCAACATGGGGCCGGTATATTTTATGAGACTGAAACGAGTTATCAAATGGGTTGGCCAGTTTTTTCGTTGTTTGGCAAAAAGGGATGAAAGGATAGAAGAGCAGACTACCCATAGGTACAACAGAGGCGCTACTCTCTTATGTTGGTTGGGACTCTATCTTAGCATCGCGCTGGTTGCCGGTTGTGATGTTGTGCAAGTGGAGGGCCAGGGCAGTCAGCTTGAAAGCCTTCAGCTTGTCGCGCTGCCCGAAGCCAACGATCAATCATCCACAGCGGTAGACCTGGTTTTTATCTACAGCAGCCGTGCGGCAACATTGTTACCCAGCGATGCTGGAGAGTGGTTTGCTGCACGGGATGCTCTGAAATCGATACTCGGCCTTCAGGCTGACCTGGTCTCCCTCGAGATACCTCCAGGTGACTTTGTCGAAGAGGTTGATTTACCCGAGAGGCATCGGTCTGCAATCGATGTAGTGGTGTACTCGAACTATCTGAGCCAGAGAGGGCAGCAGCGGGTATCTGTCTCGGGGTTTCATAACCTCCAACTGGTTTTGAAAAAGGATCATATTGAGTATCTTGAGGTGATGGAGTGAGTGGCGCTCTTTGAATTACAGGGCAGGCTGGTGGGCTCTGCTTCTCTTCTACCTGGGATCAAAAACGCCGCTGACCCAATGAACGCCAAAAGGTTATGAAGGTTTTAAACCGGTTGTTAGCACTGTTATGCAGCACCCGGTTGGGAGAGATTAAGCGTCCGTTTTCTGTTGCCCAAATACACGCGCAAAAAAGTGCCCAATCGTTTCATTCAGCTTTTGGTGAACCGATACCCGATCAACATTTTTGCTGTCTTCACACAAAAACGGAACAGCGTGTTTCAGGGCTTCCGGGCAGGGGGCCATAAAGACAAAGTGACCCGCATCTTTGATCACCTCGTTAGCTGAGGTGTTGCCAAGAAATTTCTCAAAATGCTGAGCGTTGTAGCGGTTATCCAGCTCCTGGTCTTTTTCTGCACTAAACAAGCGGACCGGAATATCGAGTTCTGCCAGCGATTGCTCAGAGAACAGCGGCCCATACGCGGGTGCAAGCAGCACGATAGCTGCTAGCTGATCAATCTTTTGCTGTGGCAGTTGGTCTGCGATAGTGGCAAAACGCTGGGTTGCTTCAGGTGAACATAACAGAGCATCATTAATCACTGCACTGCAGTAAGCGGTTAAACCTGATGGGTCGGGCTGCACACCGCTGGCTGCCAGCGCGGTGTAACCCCCTAAGGAATAGCCAATAACGCCGACACGAGGTTGCAGAAAGCCTGCCTTAAACTGCGGATGATTTAAGAGCCGGTCGCTGATTAAGCGGAGATGACGTGGCCGTACCACTAACGGATCGAATGCTGGTTTACCTGACTTTAGGCCGGGTAAGTCTGGATGGGTTGGCGTAGCCACCACAAAACCCTGGCGCGCAAGAAACTGAGCCGTATCATTGTGACCCAGAAAACTCCCTGAAAAACCATGGGAGATCAGTATCAACCCATGAGTGCTGGTGATTGGTCTGGCGCCACGGGCCACATTCAGGGTTGCCGGTCCCACCGTCTCAGCCTTCGCTCTCTCCAGAGTGGGGTACCATACCGCAACGTCAATGTCGTAATCCAGCTCTGGGTCTGATACCTGAAGTATGTTGAAGCCCACATTCCACTCATCGGCCTGGGCCATTCCGCCTGCGAGGGAATAAGAAACAGTAGTGAATATCATTAAAATTCGGGCAAGTAAGCTCATTGTTTTTGTCGTTTAGTCTGAAGCGAAAAGGGATATCACTCAAAGCAGGGAGGGACCCTGAATAGGGTAAACGCTCACCATCCATAGCGATTCATCGCGTTATTAGAGGCGAACTGGCTAAAAATAACAATAACAAATAACAAGGGGTTATTTGCAACGGTTATTGCCAATGCACAGAGGTGCTGCAGAGGCTTTGATATGGACACTAAATCAGCTCATACAAAGTAGTGATTCAATTGGTCAATACCTTCTTTCTTTGATCAATCTCTGAGTTATGGGTAACGGAATAGATTTTTTATCGTAACAACTCACTGAGCGTTTCACGTCGCCCAGGTTTTCATCTACTATCATTCGACCTACTGATAATGAAAGGAAAACCGATGACCAGCCGCGTATATGTGATCGCCCAGTTTAAGCCGAAACCAGGTAAAGAGTCAGAGCTGTTTGAGGTGCTTAAGGCGCTGGAGCCCGATTCCTGTCGTGAGGAGGGGTGTATTCAATATCGGCTGACGCGCCAGATTGATCATCCCAGTGCTACCCGTAATGAATACTCAATCGTTTTCAATGAGATCTGGAAGGATGCAGACGCCTGGTCAGCCCATGGACGCAGGGCACAGATTCAGCATTTCTTTGAAACCCAGGTTCAGGCCGAAGCGGGGTTGGTTGAGGATGTTATTGTGACCGCTTATTCCGATGAGAGTGCCGATTACGATGCCCCTGTGTTTGAGTGAGACAGATCTCTTTGGACGAGATCTCTGTCTGCCAGTGTTGTATCGCTAATACTTAAGAAAACGACCTTACCGTGAATATTTCAACATTTTCAGCGTTGACCGGGCTCTCTTCCCATACCCTGAGGTATTACGAAAAGATCGGCTTGTTGTCGAATATCTCCAGAGATGCCAGTGGGCATCGGCGCTACTCTTCGAAGGATGTGGAGTGGGTCCGTTTTATCAACCGACTGAAGGACACCGGCATGCCGTTGGCGGAGATTCGTCACTATGCTGAACTGCGGGAAGCGGGCGATGCGACCTTTGATAATCGTTGTCATTTACTAGAGCGGCACCGCGATGCTCTGAAATTACGTTTGCAAAGAGAGCAGGAGCATCTGCAGGCGCTGGATGCAAAAATAGCGTATTACCAATCACATAAACCCTGAACGATTAGCCGCTGAAGTCTTAAAATGCTTGACTTAGAGCATGCTCTAACCTTTAGCCTTGTTCCATACACTCACACAGGAGCAATGGAAAATGGCATTAACACGGTATGAATCAGGGTTAGAAAAGCTTACCGAGATCGATGGTGACGCCGGGCAACGGGTGATTGACAGCCTGCAGTCAGTTTGCCCCGATCTGGCTCGCTATACGATTGAATTTCCCTTTGGCGATATCTATCAGCGCCCCGGGCTGGATCTTAAATCACGGGAGATAGGCACGGTTGCAGCGCTAACAGCGCTGGGCAACTGTGCTCCACAGTTAGCTGTTCATATTAATGGTGCATTGAATGTTGGTTGTACTGCTGAGGAAGTTATTGAGGTGATACTGCAGATGGCGGTGTATGCGGGATTCCCAGCGGCTTTAAACGGTATGTTTGTCGCCAAAGAGGTGTTTCTGAGCCGGGGCCTGATACAGGACCCCGCGGCTGAATAGACAGTGGCAGGCCCCGCGGTATTGCCGGGGCCTCTCTGTATCTGTATTCGGGCAGACACCCAGTCGTCTGAGTCACTCAGCTTTTATCATCATAATGGATAATTGAGAGCAGCTTGATCGGAACCTCTAACAACTCCTCTGGCCCGTGGGGGATCTCGGCATCAAATGTCAGGCTGTCGCCGGGCTTCATATCATAGAGATGGTTACCGTGGCGGTAGCGGATCTTGCCGCTCAGAAGATGGATAAACTCCTCCCCCGGGTGAGAGAAGGTTGGGAACACCTCAGACAGATCATCCATGGTGATCAGAAAGGGTTCGAAGTTTTTCTTGCCGCCCCGCTGGTAGGTCAGCAGTTGATAGGTATGGCCTTTCTCGGTTCCTCTGCGAACTACTTCCAGACCTTCGCCCGCTTTGGTGAACTGTGCACCCCCTTCCGGACGGTCAAAATCATTAAACAGTTTTGACATCGGCATCCCCAGTGCAGAGCAGAGGCGACTGAGGGTTTCAAGGCTGGTGGAGACCTGGGCATTTTCTATCTTACTGACCATCCCCTGACTGATGCCGGAGATGCGCGCGACATCGGTAATTTTTAACCCCTCTTCAAGCCGGGCCTTTTTTACTTTCATACCGATATATTGATCGAGTTCGAACTTCTGACCTTTGTGTTCTGCCATCTGATTGCCCTTTCTTGGGGCGCTGTGAACCAGCTTTGTGCGCCTGTCCATGCGGCCTGAGACTATTATTGAGATCCCTTATATTCCCACAAAGAATTTTTTTTTACCAGATCCATATAAATCAACAAGTTATCCTGTCAGGAAATAAATATTCATAAAAAGAACTTTTTTGGCACAGGCGTTGCTTTCTCATTAAGCATAAAAAATTACTGTTAAGAAATATATGGATCTGCTCCTTATCAGAGCAGAGCTCAGCATCAGACGGAGGGCTACCATGCCACAGGATTCAGAAAAGTTTATTGCGGATAACGACATTAAATATGTACTGGCTCAGTTTGTTGATATCCACGGCGTTGCGAAAACCAAATCAGTACCGGCGAACTGCCTGATGGATGTTGTTGAAACTGGCGCGGGTTTCGCGGGTTTTGCTGTATGGGGCATGGGCATGGAACCCCACGGACCTGACTTTATGGCCCGGGGTGATCTTAACACACTGTCTATCGTTCCGTGGCAACCGGGATATGCGCGGATTGTGTGTGAAGGGTATGTTAACGGGGAACCACACCCCTATGACAGCCGGGTGGTGCTGAAGCGACAACTGAAACTGCTGGAAGATAAAGGCTGGACGCTGAATACCGGGCTTGAGCCGGAATTTTATCTGTTCGAGCGGGACAGCAATGGCGGCCTGAAAACCGTGGATGATACCGATACTCTGGCTAAACCCTGCTATGACTATAAAGGCTTGTCCCGTTCACGGGCATTTCTGGAAACCCTGGTTGAATCCCTGCAGGCGGTTGATTTTGATGTTTATCAGATCGACCACGAAGATGCCAACGGGCAGTTTGAAATCAATTACACCTACGGCAACGGCCTTGAATCAGCGGACCGTTTCACCTTTGTACGTATGGCTGCAGGGGAGATCGCCAATGATATGGGGATGGTCTGCTCCTTTATGCCGAAGCCCGCATCGGATCGTACCGGTAACGGCATGCACTTCCACCTGTCAATCTGTGATGAAAACGGTAAAAACCTGTTCAATGATGACAGCGATGTGAATGGTATGGGGCTGTCGAAAATGGCCTATCACTTCACTGCAGGTCTGTTGCATCACGCTAAGGCGCTGTGTGCTTTCGCCGCGCCAACTGTTAACTCCTACAAGCGTCTGGTGGTGGGCGGTTCAGCGTCCGGCGCAACCTGGGCGCCAGCTTATATCGCTTATGGCGACAACAATCGTTCAGCGATGGTGCGGGTGCCGTATGGTCGCCTTGAGTTCCGTCTGCCGGACTCAGGTTGTAACCCTTATCTGGTGCATGCAGCCATTATCGCTGCCGGCCTGGATGGTATCGAACGGGAACTGGATCCAGGCAAGCCTGAGAACATCAATCTTTACGCCCTGACGGAAGCACAACGGGAGGAGAAAGGGATCGATATTCTGCCGCAGAATCTGAATGAAGCGATCACGGCCCTTGAAGCGGATACCGTTCTGACAGAGCGGATGGGGAAAGAGATTGTTGCTGAATTTATCAAAGTTAAACGCGACGAGTGGATCGACTACAGCCGGCATGTATCCGACTGGGAGATTAACCGTTACGCAGAATTCTTCTAAGCCCGGAAGGCTTACATTGTCGATTTAAGAGGACATAACTATGTGTGGAATTGTTGGCCTTTATCTGAAGAACAAGGCTCTGGAAAGTCAGCTGGGTGCGCTGTTTGAGCCGATGCTGATCGCTATGACGGATCGCGGCCCTGACAGTGCGGGTTTCGCTATCTACGGCGATGAGGTTGCCGATGGCAGTATCAAGCTGACCCTGCGGCATGCGGATGAAAACTATGACTGGGCTGCGCTGGCTGAAAAAGCACAGAGCGATCTGAATGTGGGTGTTGAGTGGTTTAAAAACAGTAAGGTTGCGGTGTTTAAACTGCAGACCAGTGCCGCTATCGCTGAAGCTTTTATTAAAGAGACGGCGCCTGACGTGCTGATACTCAGTGCCGGCCAGTCCATCGAAATTCTCAAAGAGGTGGGATTGCCCGAAAACATTGCTGATACCTTCAATCTGAAGGGGATGAAAGGCAGCCATATTATCGGTCATACCCGTATGGCGACTGAATCTGCGGTCACCATGGAGGGTAGTCATCCGTTCTCTACCGGGATGGATCTCTGTCTGGTGCATAACGGTTCGCTGTCAAACCACAACCGTCTGCGCGAAGAGTTGAAGCGCGAAGGGATTGTTTTCGAAACCGAGAATGATTCTGAAGTTGCAGCTGGATATCTGACCTGGCGTTTGCAGCAGGGCGATAGTCTCAATGAAGCCCTGACCAACTCGCTGAAAGATCTGGATGGTTTCTTCACCTTTACCATTGGCACCCGGGATGGCTTTGCAGTACTGCGCGATCCGATCGCCTGTAAACCTGCGGTGATGGCTGAAACCGATGATTATGTTGCCATGGCATCAGAGTATCAGGCACTGACTACCCTGCCGGGTATTGAAAATGCCAGGATCTGGGAACCAGAGCCAGCCACTATCTATGTTTGGGAACGCAGCAGCCACTAAGGAGCGACATGATGAAAACAATCAACCTAACAGAACAGAGCGTCCGCGACCTTAATCAGGCGCTGCATGATCAGGCTATCGAGTGTACCGAGCGGGAGTGGGAAGTACTGGAACCGAAAGGTCAGCACAATATCGCCTGTGGACTGGATCAGAATATCTCGGTCGATATCAAAGGCCCGACTGGTTACTACTGCGCGGGTATGAACAAGAAAGCCCACGTTACGATCCACGGCAATGCCGGACAGGGTGTGGCCGAAAATATGATGTCAGGTACCGTGCGGGTGAAAGGGGATGCGTCCCAGGCAGCCGGTGCGACCGCCCACGGTGGTTTGCTGGTGATTGAAGGCAACGCCGCCGCCCGTTGCGGTATCTCCATGAAAGGGGTGGATATTGTTGTTAAAGGCAATGTCGGTCACATGAGTTGTTTTATGGGGCAGGCGGGCGCGCTGGTGGTGTGTGGTGATGCCGGTGATGCGCTGGGGGACTCGCTCTATGAAACCCACATCTATGTCAAAGGTGAGGTGAAGTCACTGGGGGCCGACTGTATTCAGAAGGATATGCGTGAAGAGCATATCGAAGAGCTGACCGAACTATTGAATCGTGCCGGGGTGGATGAAGATCCAACCGCGTTCAAACGTTACGGCTCTGCCCGTCAGTTGTACAACTTTAAAGTGGACAACACTTCCGCTTACTAAGGCTGATTTCGAGGACAAAAAGATGAGTGAAGATATTAAAGTAAAAGATGGTCTGCGAGAGTCAGCAACGTTTGATCGTAATACGATGACCGAGATCCGTCGTGCTGCTGAAACCGGTATCTATGATATCCGTGGTTTCGGCGCCAAGCGCAAACTGCCACATTTTGATGATCTGCTGTTCCTGGGGGCGAGTATGTCCCGCTATCCTCTGGAAGGTTACCGAGAGAAGTGTAATACCTCGGTAACGCTGGGAACCCGCTATGCGAAAAAACCGATTGTGCTGGATATCCCGGTGACGATTGCCGGTATGAGTTTTGGTGCACTGTCTGCCAACGCCAAAGAAGCCCTGGGGCGCGGAGCATCACTGATGGGCACCTCAACCACCACGGGTGACGGCGGTATGACCCCTGAAGAGCGTGGTCAGTCCAGCAAGCTGGTCTATCAGTACCTGCCATCCCGTTACGGTATGAATCCGGATGATCTGCGTAAAGCCGATGCCATCGAAGTGGTTCTGGGGCAGGGGGCCAAGCCTGGCGGCGGCGGTATGTTGCTGGGTCAGAAGATCACTGACCGGGTTGCTAAAATGCGCACCCTGCCGATGGGCGTGGATCAGCGCTCTGCCTGCCGTCATCCCGACTGGACCGGTCCCGATGATCTGGCGATTAAGATTCAGGAGCTGCGTGAGATTACCGACTGGCAGGTACCGATCTACATCAAAGTCGGTGCCACCCGGACCTATTACGATGTCAAGCTGGCGGTGAAAGCGGGTGCTGATGTGATCGTCGTCGATGGGATGCAGGGCGGTACTGCAGCCACTCAGGATGTGTTTATCGAACACGTCGGTATTCCGACGCTGGCGGCTATTCCTCAGGCAGTACGTGCACTGCAGGAGATGGGGATGCACCGCAAGGTACAGCTGATCGTTTCCGGTGGTATCCGTAACGGTGCTGATGTTGCCAAGTGTATGGCGCTGGGGGCGGATGCGGTGGCGATCGGCACAGCGGCACTGATCGCACTGGGATGTAACCATCCAATGTATGACGAAGAGTTCAAAAAGATCGGCTCGGCAGCAGGTTTCTATGATGATTACCATGAGGGTAAAGACCCGGCGGGTATCTCCACTCAGGACCCCGAGCTGATGAAACGTCTTGACCCTGTTGATGGTGGTCGTCGTCTGGCGAACTACCTCAATGTATTGACACTGGAAGCCCAGACCCTGGCCCGTGCCTGCGGTAAGAATGATCTGCGTAACCTGGAACCTGAAGATCTGGTTGCCCTGACGGTCGAGTCGGCGGCGATGGCGAATGTGCCCCTGGCGGGTACCAGCTGGATTCCAGGAAAGGGCTATTAGAAGCACTACTAAAGGGCGCTACTAGAAAGAGCATTACTGAAAGCGCTGCGAAAAAGCTAAACGCATACACAAAGTGGAACCGACACGGGATGCACCAGCATCCTGTGAACGGCACCCCTTTGCCTGAATAGATGAATAATGAACCGGAGACTATGGAGTCTGCCATCATGAGTAAGTACGAAGCAGATAATGAGATTGTATTAAAAGCCAGCTGTGTTGCTGGAAGTGGAATCGTTGCAAAAGTCACTACCTTCCTGGCTGAGCGGGGCTGCTATATCAGCGAACTAGCGCAGTTTGATGATGAAGACAGCGGTAACTTTTTTATGCGAGCCCGTTTCCATGTGGAGAATGGCGGCTACCAGATCAGCGATCTGCAGAATGAATTCCCTGAAGTGGCGGCCAGCTTTGATATGAAGTGGGAGATGGTCTCCGTTAAATCACCGATGAAAACCCTGATTATGGTGAGTAAGTTTGACCACTGTCTGGATGATCTTCTCTATCGCCTCCACAAGGGTGAGATCAATATGGAGATCACTGCGATCGTCTCTAACCACAAAGACCTGCGGCCTATGGCAGAAAGGGAGGGGATCCGCTTTGTCCACCTGCCGGTAACCAAAGAGAATAAGCTGGAGCAGGAAGCTGCACTGCTGGCGATTGTCGAAGAGACCGGCTCTGAACTGGTGGTGCTGGCGCGTTACATGCAAATTCTCAGTGATGGCCTGTGTCAGCAACTGAGTGGCCGGGCGATCAATATACATCACTCATTCCTGCCCGGTTTTAAAGGGGCCAAACCTTACCATCAGGCCCACGCCCGTGGCGTGAAGCTGATCGGTGCTACCGCGCACTATGTCACCTCTGATCTGGATGAAGGTCCGATTATCGAGCAATCGGTTCAGCCGGTAGATCACACCTTCAATGCCGATGCGCTGGTGGCCGTGGGACGGGATACCGAAACCGTCGCGCTGGCCCGGGCGGTCAAACTGCATACCGAACACCGGGTTTTCCAGGATGGTAATAAGACCGTTGTTTTTAAATAGGTGCTGACCATGACCCTTTTAATCGATGGTAAGAAGATCTCAGCGGCCGTAGTAGAACAGCTGGCGATCGATACTAAAACCTTTATCGCTGAGTTTGGTGTGACACCGGGGCTGGCAGTGGTACTGGTGGGAGATGACCCTGCCAGTCAGGTCTATGTGCGCAATAAAGTAAAACAGGCGACGGCGGCTGGCTTTCATTCCACCGAACATCGTCTGCCAGCGGACACCGGCCAGGAAGAGCTTAACGCACTGGTTGAACAGCTGAATAACGATCCCTCGGTTCATGGCATCCTGGTGCAGCTCCCCCTGCCTGAGCAACTGAATGAACCGGAGATCATTCGTCTGATTGCGGCGGAAAAAGATGTTGATGGTTTCCATCCGCTTAATGTCGGGGCGCTGGCCTCCGGTATGGCTGAGCTGATCCCCTGCACCCCGATGGGTTGCATGATCATGTTAGAAAAGACACTGGGCGATCTGTCAGGTAAACATGCGGTGGTGGTAGGGCGCTCAAACATTGTCGGCAAGCCGATGGCGGCGCTGCTATTGCAGGCAAACTGCACGGTGACCGTGGTTCATTCCCGCTCTGCCGAAATCGAAGCGATCTGCCGTCAGGCGGATATTCTGGTGGCGGCGGTCGGGCGCCCCGAGATGATCAGAGGCAGCTGGATTAAACCGGGCGCAACGGTGATCGACGTGGGGATCAACGCGGTTGAGAAAGATGGCAAGCGACGTCTGGTCGGCGATGTGGCGTTTGGTGAGGCGAGTGAAGTCGCGGGGGCGATCTCTCCGGTGCCTGGAGGTGTCGGACCAATGACGATCGCCTGCCTGATGAAAAACACCCTCACAGCGGCACGCCAACAGGTCTCTGCATGATCCCATTAGCTGATACAGAATGCGATATTGAATGGAGGAGAGGTCGATGCCTTTCTCATTACTGAAATACGGTCTGAATAAAGACTACCCATTTGAACAGAATGCAGATCTGCCAGCGCCCTCAGCGCTGAAATCTCACTACGATGTAGTGATTATCGGTGGCGGCGGTCACGGTGTAGCCACCGCTTACTATCTGGCGAAATACCATGGTATTACCAATGTTGCAGTGCTGGAGAAAGGCTATCTTGGGGGCGGAAATACGGCCCGGAATACGGCGGTTATCCGTTCTAATTATCTCACCTCCGAAGGGGTGAAGTTTTATAGCGAATCAGTGAAGCTGTTCCAGGGGTTATCTAACGAGTTTGATTTCAACATCATGTACTCCCGTCGGGGACAGCTGACCCTGGCGCATTCAGATGCCGCAGTGCGGGGGTTCCGGCAGCGTACTGAGGTGAATAAACACTTTGGCGGCAAAACCGAGCTGATCGATCCACAGCAGATTCGTGAGCTGGTACCGACCCTGAATATGAATCCTGCGGATCAGCCGGTTCTGGCTGGTCTGTGGCATATCGACGGGGCTACAGCACGCCATGATGCGGTGGCCTGGGGCTATGCCAAGGGTGCTACACAGCGGGGTGTTGAACTACATCAACTGACCGAAGTGACCGGTGTCACTGTCGAGCAGGGAAAAGTGACTGGCGTCGAGACCAATCGCGGCAAAGTCAGCTGTGGTTGCGTCGTACAGGCGGTGGCCGGAATGAGTTCAGTGGTGGCCGCGATGGCGGGTATTCGTATGCCGATCACTACCTATCCACTCCAGGCGATGGTGACCCAGCCGGTTAAACCGTTCCTTGATCCGCTGGTCAGCTCTCCGGCACTGCACTGCTATGTACAGCAGACTGGTCGTGGCGAACTGGTGTTCGGCGGTGGCTCTGATCCCTATCCCCTTTACAGCACCCGTTCCACCATGGATCTGAAAGAGAGCTTGCTGGCCCATGCGGTCGAGCTGTTTCCCTTTATGGCCAATATGCGGCTGATGCGTCAGTGGGGCGGTCTGACCGATATGACATCTGATTACAGCCCGATTATGGGACTCAGTCCGGTAGATAACTACTATCTTGATGCGGGTTGGGGAACCTGGGGCTTCAAGTCCACACCGATCTGCGGCAAAACCATGGCCGAGCTGGTCGCCACGGGCAAAGTGCCTGAACTGATCGAGCCCTTTGCCATGTCGCGCTTTGATACATTCCGACAGGTTAACGAGATGGGCGCTACGGCGGCCAGCCACTGAGGAATCTGCAATGAAGATTATTAATTGTCCTCTGAACGGACCCCGAAACAGCAGCGAATTTGTCCATGGTGGCGAGCTGCGTGAGATGCCGGACCCAAACAACTGCACTGACAGGGAGTGGGCCGAGTATGTGTTTTACAGCGATAACCAGATTGGCGTGATTACCGAATGGTGGCTGCACGCTCCGTCAGGCTATTGGTTTATCGCCGAACGGCATACCGGCAGCGATGAGATTTTGCGAACTTACGATCCCTCTGAAATCTTTACCAAACGGGTCGAGTTCAGTGCGAAAGCAGAGAGCAGTCAGTCTGAGGAGATTACCGCATGAGCAGCGAGAAGCGCCTAAAGGCCCCGATGGGGTTGCTGATCGATCGGGAGAAACCGCTGTCGTTCAGCTTTGAAGGTAAACAGTACCGGGGTTTTGCAGGCGACAGCATTGCCAGTGCATTGCTGGCTAATCAGCAGTGGCTGATGTCCCGTTCGTTTAAATATCACCGCCCCCGTGCGCCTCTGACCATGGCCGGTCAGGATGCCAATACCTTAGTACAGCTGGGCGGTGAGCCCAATGTACTGGCCGATCGTGAGATGATTCGCGAAGGGATCAGTGCCGAGGGTCAAAACTACAACGGTACCCTCGAAGGGGACAAAGATGCCTATCTCGGCCACTTTGGTCGTTTTATGCCGGTGGGCTTCTACTATCGCAGTTTCTTTAAGCCGATGGGCGTGTGGGATAAATGGGAAAGTTTTATCCGTGATAAAGCGGGACTGGGCAAACTGGACCTGACGTTTAAGCCGGAATACTACGATAAAAAGTATCTGTTCACCGATGTGGTTGTTATCGGTTCCGGCCCGGCGGGGCTCAGTGCTGCACTGAAAGCCGCCGATGCCGGAGCTAAAGTACTGTTAGTCGAGGAGATGCCGCTGTTAGGCGGTGCGCTGACCTATAACCGCTTCGATATTGCGGGGCAGCAGGCGGACTCTCTGCGTTGCGAGCTGATCGACAAGGTCACCGCCCACGACAACATCGAGGTGATGACCGATACGGTGTGCAACGCCTGGGTTACCGATAACTACCTGCCACTGATCAGAGGCAAACGATTTTATAAGTTGCGGGCTAAGGAGTGCATCGTTGCATCCGGTGCCTATGAGCAGCATGTGGTGTTTCGCAACAACGACCTGCCGGGCATTATGCTGTGCAGCGCGGTGACCCGGCTGATGAAACTCTATGCGGTCAGACCGGGCAGCAGGGCGGTCGTGCTGACCGGCAATGATGATGGTTATCTGACGGCGCTGGAACTGCTTGAAAATGGTGTTGAAGTCGCCGCCATTGTTGATCTGCGATCTGAACACCCCTGGCCGGAACTGTTGGGCGCCGTGAAGCAGAAAGGGGTGCAGGTTATTCAGAACAGCACCGTTTATGAAGCGTTACCCTCCAAAGGCAACAAACATATACGGGGCGTTGATATCCGCACTATCGTTGGCGAAGGCGAGGTTAGTGAGTTCAGTACAACACTGGAGTGTGATCTGCTCTGTATGTCAGCGGGTTATATGCCAGCTTATCAGTTGCTGTGTCAGGCGGGTGCGCAGCTCTCCTATAACGATGATGCCGCAGAGTTTACCCTGTCCGGGCTACCCCAGGGGGTGCACATTGCCGGTTCTGTGAATGGCTTACATACACTGGAAGCGGTACTGAATGACGGTGCGAATGCTGCGATCCGCGCACTGCGCCGTCTGCAACTCAGTGATGAGTCTGAACAGCCGGTCAGCTGTCTTGCCAAACCCAATTTCAGCTGGCCAATCTTCAGCCATCCCAAGGGTAAAGATTTTGTCGATTATGATGAAGATCTGCAGGCTAAAGATATCGTTAATGCGACCCGTCTGGGGTACCGCGATGTGCAGCTGGTGAAGCGTTTCTCAACCGTGGGTATGGGACCGTCCCAGGGCCGTCATTCAGCTCTGCCAACCGCCCGGCTAGTGGCGAAATCCACCGAGCGGACGGTAACGCAAACCGGTGTGACCACCGCACGACCACCCTTTGCCCCGGAAAAACTCGCGCATGTTGCCGGACGTATCTTTGATCCACGACGACACACCGCGATGCATCATCGTCACCTGGAACTGGGGGCGAAGATGATTCCGGCGGGGAACTGGCGCCGGCCTGCGTTCTATGGTGATGCCGCTCAGCGGGATCGCTGGATTCGGGAAGAAGCTGAGCATGTGCGTTCCAGAGTAGGGCTGATCGATGTCAGCACCCTGGGGGGGATAGAGATCAGGGGGGCCGATGCGGCTGAGTTTATGAACCGGATCTACACCTTTGCCTTCCTGAAACAGCCGGTAGGAAAGACCCGCTATGCGGTGCTGACTAATGAGCACGGCGTAGTGATCGATGATGGGGTTGCCTGTCGTATCAGCGAGGACCATTTCTACGTGACAGCCACCACCAGTGGTGTTGAACGGGTCTACCGGGATATGACCAAGTGGAATGCACAGTGGCGTCTTGATGTCGATATTCTGCACGTTACCTCAGCGTTTGCTGCGGTTAATCTGGCCGGACCTGATGCCCGTAAAGTGCTGCAGCAACTGGTGGATGATGTCGACCTCAGTGCCGAAGCGTTTCCCTATCTGGCCTATCGGGAAGGCCATGTTGCGGGCATTCCTGCGCGACTGTTACGGGTTGGCTTTGTCGGTGAACTGGGCTATGAGATCCATGTACCGACCCGCTATGGTGAAGCACTCTGGGATGCGCTGATGGATGCAGGTAAAGCGTTTGATATCCGCCCATTCGGGGTAGAAACCCAGCGTCTGTTGCGACTGGAGAAAGGCCATCTGATTGTCAGTCAGGATACCGATGGTATGAGCCATCCCGGCGAGCTGGATCTGACCTGGGCGGTGAACCGCAAGAAGCCGTTCTTTGTCGGTTGTCGTTCGGTGGATATCGTAATGGCTCAGCCACAAACGAGAAAACTGGTGGGCTTTAAACTGCCGCTTAACAGCACTAAACCGGAAGAGGGCCATCTGGTGCTGAAAGGGGATAAGATTACCGGCAATGTCACCTCCTGCGAGTACTCATCAGCCAGTCAGGCGATTATCGGTCTGGCCTTTGCGGACATTGCAGATAGTGAACCGGGCTCCAGAATTAGTATTCGCGTAGAGGGTGAAGAGATTATGGCGGATGTGGTTAAACTGCCGTTCTATGATCCTGAAAACCTGAGACAGGAGATGTGATCATGACCGTTATTAAACCTGAACTGTTTGACAGTCGAAGTTTTATCTATCGTAAGCATCCGCAGGCCGAGTTTGCCGAGGTAAGCGGTGCTGCCCAGGTGCTCAGCTATGCAGATCAGAGCGATCCGGACACCGCTTTGATTGATCTTTCCGTGCGGCCCCGCTTTGGTCTGCGCGGCCCGAAAGCGGGCGAGGCGCTGATCGCCGCCGGGCTAATGCACCCGGAACAGCCAAACACTCTGACGGTATCTGATGATGGCATGATGGTGTTACGGCTGGGGCGGACAGAGTACTGGGTGCTGGCGCTACCCAACGCCGCTGCCGAGCGTGATCTGGATGCACTTCAGCAACAGCTGAGCGGCTCCGGAATCTATCCGGTCTATTGCCATGACAGTTATACCTGGCTGGCGCTGGCAGGGGAGCATCTGGCGGATATTATGGCTAAGGTCTGTGCGGTTGATCTGCGAGAGGACAGCTTTGCCCCCGGTGATCTGGTGATGACCTCGCTGGCCCGGGTCGGCGGGATTATCTGTCATCATCCGATGGCAGGGAAAACTGTCTACTCAATCTTCAGTGACAGTGCATCGGCCGCGTATCTCTGGGATGCTCTGCTGGATGCCATGGCTGAGTTTGAGGGCGCTCCGGCAGGCCAGAATTTTCTCCTGAGCAGTCAATAACAAGCTCAGGCTTTACCGTTTCCATCACCCAAAAACCGGTTGGCATCTCCTCCGATGCCACTGGTTTTTTTATTTTCCGTCGATTTCGTTATACCCCCCTTCCTATTGTCTGACTTTGCAGTAAAGTGAGTGCTTTCGTTAACACATATGCGAACCGTTTATGCAGCAAACTGATATCCGGGCAGCCGCTCAGGCCCTGCTTACCCGTCGCCTTAATCAGCAGATCAGCGGAGCTTTACCCGTTGAACAGCGTCCTGCAACAGTAGAAGAGGCGTTGGCGATTCAGCAGTCACTGATTGAACAGATGGCATTAGCCGGAGAGACGGTGGGTGGCTGGAAATGTGCGCTGCCGATCGCGATTGATGGCCTGGACAATGTGCCTGTTATCGCGCCGATTTTCAGCAGCAGTATCTCTGATGATTCCCCCTGTACAATGCAACTGGACGAGGGGGTGTGCAAAATTGAACCGGAGATCGGTTTTCGCTTCGGGCGTGATCTGCCGCACCGACAGGAACCCTACAGTGAAGAGGAGATACTGGACGCTCTGTGTGGCGCACATCTGGCACTGGAGCTGATTCTGAGTCGTTATGTTCAGCCCGATTCGATCAGCTATCTCGAACATCTGGCCGACTGTCTGTTTAATCAGGGGTTATTTGTCGGCCCGCCAATCAGCGTTGTACAGGCCTGTGCAGCGTCAGAGATTCGATTTGTTGTTACCGACCCTTCGCTGGAAGGTGGATGTCGACAAATAGAGGGCAAACATCCTTCAGGCTATCCTCAGACACCACTTTTCTGGATGGTTAATTTCCTCTCCCAGCGGGGTATCGATATCAAGGCGGGTCAGGTGGTGATTACCAGTTCCTATGCCGGGGTTATTGAAGTCGCCCCCGAGATGAATTTTACCTTAGAGTATGAAAAATATGGGGAAATCTCGTTGCGCTTTAAGATAGACTAGTCTTGTATACGAGTTTAAAAAACAGAAAAGGGGTGTGGCTATGGGGATTCTGTCCTGGATTATCTTAGGTTTAATCGCAGGTGTACTGGCAAAGTGGATTATGCCAGGTAAGGATGGTGGCGGTTTTATCATCACCACTCTGCTGGGTATCGCTGGCGCTTTTGTCGGTGGTTTTCTCGGCAATCTGATCGGTTTCGGCACCCTGGATGGTCTTAGCCTTGGCAGCATAGCAACAGCAACCGTTGGTGCCTTTATTCTGCTGTTTGTTTATAAAAAACTGAAGTAAACCTCAGCTTCCCTGAGTCGATTAAAGCTTCAATCTCTGGGTATGATGCGATCTGTCGGGGCTTTAGTGACTGGTACATGCGTCACCCGTTCATTCGTCCGCAGTGTTTTTCCTAATCATTGCCTTCAAAGCCTGTCGCTTGCATGAATTTCAGTAGTTCCGGCAAACACCTGAACTGCTGAATATCCGCTGTCAGATGTGACACTTCCGCTGCGATCTCATCAGCGCTCATCTGCGTTGCTTCACGCTCCAACTGACGGGCCCGTTCAACGATACGGGTTGCTCCGACATTAGCGGAGATCCCTTTTAAGCTGTGCGCTGCACTGATCAGCGCGGCTGTATCGCCAGATTCTGCCGCATTCTGAAGAGTCTTCAGAATCTGAGGGGCGGATTTCAGATAGATCTCAATAATACGTTGTAACAGCGTTTGTTTCTGATTCAGTTGTTGCAATGCCTTGTGTTTATTCCAGAGCGGCGAGGGGGCTTGTGAATCGTCACTCTGAGTGTGCGGTTGTGCACTGTTGACCGGGGCAGGGGCTTCAATAACGTGGGGTAGCCACTGACACAGCAGCTGTTTTAGCGTCTCCGGTTCAAAAGGCTTACTCAGATAGTCATTCATGCCCGCTTGCAGGCACTTCTCTTTCTCGCCCTGCAGGGCCGCGGCGGTTAAGGCGATGATCGGGACATTCATATAGATCGGGCCAGCCTCCCCGGTACGGATTTTCCGGGTCGCCTCATAACCATCCAGCACCGGCATCTGACAATCCATGATAATAGCGAGCACAGTATCATCGGTTTGCTGGCGGAGGATCTCGATGGCCTCCTGGCCGTTCTGTGCATGCAATACATGGGCATGATAGTCTTCCAGCAGCCCCTGAAGTACTTCACGATTGATCCGGTGGTCATCGACGACCAGCAGATTACGGTTATGGAAGTTGAGCTGTGGTGTATCTGAAACTGGCGGCTCATCTTCGGCATGTTTTCGGTCGATCTTTAAAGCTTCAAGGGCTGTTGACAGATTGACCAGCGTTACCGGTGAGTCAATTAACACGGTGTCTGGATCCAGAACGGCCGGATCGATCAGATCCGGGGCATGCCAGTTATCGATGATCATCACCTGCGCTGATGGGTTGCTCTGCTGCAGGTAATGCTCAATACCGGGCTTCAGCCGGATGTAATTGACTGAATCGACAACCAGCAGGTCGTAGGAGGGCGATTGGTATATATTATGAAACTGATCAGCATCCGACAGCGTGACACGCGCTCCCCAGCTGTGAAAAATTTTTGTCAGGTTGGCTGAAGTGCTGGGTTGCGTTGCATCTATCCATACACCCTGGCCGCCCAGCTCCGGTTTAAATGCTGGGGTTGCTTCGGTGGTCGCTGGATTGAGGGGGATGGTGAAGGAAAAGGTGCTGCCATACCCTTTTTCGCTGACCACACTGATCGAGCCACCCATGAGTTGGCAGAGTTGTTTGCAGATTGTCAGCCCCAGCCCGCTGCCCCCATATCGCCGGGAAGTTCCAATCTCTTCCTGGGAGAAGGAGGTAAAGATCCCGGATAGTTTCTCCGAGCTAATACCGATGCCGGTGTCTTGTACTGAACAGCTAAGCCAGAGCGTTTCGTCATCCTTCATATAGGTGGCTGCCTTGAGGCAGATCTGTCCTGTCATGGTAAACTTGACGGCGTTACTGAGCAGATTATTGAGAACCTGGCGTATCCGGTTTGAATCTCCATTGACCCAGACGGTGTCGACATCCACCAGATGAGCAATCATCTCAATATCTTTGCTGTAGGCGACAGATGAAATCGACTGGACACAGGCGTGCAGCAGCCGGTGAAGATCAAAGTCAATAAACTCAAGTTCCAGTTTATCGGCCTCAATTTTAGAAAAATCCAGAATATCGTTGATCAGCAGGGTCAGCGACTTAACGCTGCTCTCTGCCAGCTCCAGCTGCTGTTGCTGGCGGCGGCTGAGAGGCCCTTTACGGAGTAATCCCAGCATGCCAAATATGCCGTTCATCGGCGTTCTGATCTCATGGCTCATATTGGCCAGGAAGCGGCTTTTTAGTTCGGTGGCCGCCCGGGCTTCATGGACAGCGTCCTGCAGTTCACGGGTGCGTGCTTCAACCTGTTGCTCCAGCGCCTCATTGTGCTTTAATTGCAGCGCCTGTGCCTGTTTAAGCGCTGTAATATCGTGAATGATCACCGCGGCTGTGGCAGTGTGTTGGCTATCTTGATCATCCTTAATTGCCGACAGCGTCATCTCCACATGACGAACCTGCCCTTCACGGTTTTTTATCTGAACCTCATTTGTGCGTATTCTGCCATCGTCAATGACGTCCTGCACCGATAACAGGCATTGGCTGCTCGCATCAGTATCCGCTATGACATGACATATATTGAGACTGAGCAGTGTCGCAGCGTTGTAGCCCAACAACCGCTCAGCTGCCGGGTTCCAGTCTTTCACGCAGGCGTTCCTGTCGACGGTAATGATCGCTTCTGAAGACCCCAGCACAATTGCGCGGAAATTGCTTTGGGTTTTAAGTAGCTCTTTGCGGGCCGAAAGTGCTTTCTGGTAGAGAAAAACCACGCTCAGGGCGATCGTGAAGATGATTAACAGGCCGGCAAATGTTGCCAGGAAGTGTTTATATACCTGCGCCTGTAGAGAGTTTTCTGTCAGTGTCTTTATAACGGTGAACTGTCTTGGCTCGTTGCTGCTTCCCAGGTTAATCTGGCTGGCGATGTAGTTCAGGGTATCGCCATCAGGCGTACTAATCTGTTGCCAGTGTTGTGATCCGCTAACCGGCTCTGTCTGCCCTGAATAGTCTAGCCAGGTGATGGGGTTACCCCGTTCAAAAGCAAAGGCGATATCCGGATCGGGATGTAACAGAAAATCACCACGGTCATTGAGCAAAAACACACCACCGGCATGGTGCATGTTGTTCAGTCTCTGCAGTAATGGTCCGGCGTTGTAATTGATAATGACAAAGCCAAACAGCGTATGGTCGGCATCGTATACTCTGACCGCCAGACGGTAGGTGGGCCACTCCGGCAGTTCGATCTTGCCAAACTCACGATTAAACTCAATATCACTTAAATAGACTGACTCATCGGCTGAGTTTGTTATCTCCTTAAAATAGGCTGACTCTCCTTTGGACTGGAGGTGCTGCTCAGAAATGATACTGAGTTGTCCCTGACGGCGGTCAACCCGGACCAGCTCACGACCGTTATCAGCGATACCGATGAAGCGCAGTTGACGAATCTCAGGGGTCGTTTTCACAAACGCCAGAAACGTCTGTTGCAGATGCCACTTCCATTGATTCAGGCTGAGCGCTTCGCGGGAGTCAGGGATGCTGGCGTCAGTCAGTTTATGGACAATCGCCTCAATGGCGGGGAGTTGGGCAATAAACCGAATCTGCTTGCGCTGAGTGTCTAACTGATCATTAAGATAGCGTTCAATCTGTTTCAGATCCAGGCTTTGATTGACAAGCTGATCTCCTCTGATACTGGTTTGCGCCTGGTAGTAAATGGCAGCAGAGAGTGTCAGAAATAAGATAACGGCAATCATTACTCCCAGATAAAATTGCCGCAATTTGAATGCCGATTGCATAAAACTCTCCCTGAGTCTGTCTGCCCGGTACTGCAGGGTGTTTCAGAATAGATAACAAAATAGTTGATAAGAGCAGCAAATATGACAGTTGCTTTCGATCGCGATGGCATAACATGAATAAACTCATAGGTTTATCGGTATTTGCCGGTGACTATCTGCATTCGCAATCATTCTAACGAGACTATTTAATTACACTCTTTTTGTTACTAATTTTGGTGTATGTGTGTCTAAGCGTCAATTGCTCTCTATTAATTATTTAATAATATCAATGTATTGCCTACTTTTTATGTGGTCTTTTTGAGGCGTTGTATAATTCTGGAATAGAGTTTGTATAGTAGTAGAATGTTAAAGATTGTCTATAATTGGATTATAACCTATGCATCCAGCAGGCCTGGTTAGTCGCAACAGACTGTTTCAGTAATACCTCTAAAGACCGGGTTAATCCTAACGTAGATGAGTATGGGAAAAATGAGAACGGATACTCAAGCTCCACTAACAGTTCTATTAGTCGATGATGATGAAGCTACCCGCCTTTTGTTAGCAGACGCCGTCAGTGGTATGGCCGAGATTATTGAAGCGGATTGTGGTGAAACTGCGTTGCAACAGGCCCGCTTATATCGACCGGACCTCATTCTGCTTGATATCAGTATGCCGGATTTAAGCGGTATCGAGGTGTGCGAAATACTCAAAGCCGATCCCGAATTTGAACATCCGGTTGTCATCTTTATTACAGCAACTGAAAGCGAAGTGATCGAAACTCAGGCGTTGGGGGCCGGAGGCGTTGATTATCTGACTAAACCGATCAATGTTGAAAACTGTCGTCTGAAAGTGAAAAATCACCTACAGCAATCTGCCCAGGTGAAACAGGTTAAACTCGAACATCAGGCATTAACATCGATGATTAGCAGTTTACCTGTGCAGGTCACTTACTGGACCCGGGATTGGGTTAATAAATACAGCAATGACCCCGAGGGTGCATGGTTTGGTCATTCTGCTACTGAGATGTCCGGTCGGTCGATTGATGATCTGTTACCGCCCCGCTTAGCCCGGCTGTTAAGGCGATTCGCAACACAAAAAACCGGTTCCGCTCCCCAGATCAGTTATCTGCATAACGGCAGTGAACGACACCTTCAGGTGAACTTTGTTAATGCAAATCCGGTGACAGGCGTTCAGGGGTATTTGCTGACACTTATAGATATCACCTCTCTGAAAAAAACGGAGCGCGAGCTGCAGCTGCAAAATAAAAACTATAATGTCACCCTTAATGTAATTGGCGATGGCGTTATCTCGATTAATACCGACGGCCGGGTTACCTATATGAATCCGATTGCTGAACGTTTAACCGGAATTTCACCCGTAGCCGCATACGGTCTCCCTATTGAAGAGGTCTTTGTTTTACACGATGGATTAACCGGTGATCGCATTGATAGTCCATGGCTTCTGGCACTGGAGCATCTGTGTGTTAACTACCTTTCCTCTAACAGCCAGTTAGCCGGTGATGATGGTCATGTCTATCCCATAGAGGGGTCTGCCGCCACCGTCACCGATACCGATGGCACAATCACCGGAGCGGTGATTGTGTTCCGGGATCTCAGTGATACGGTGGCGATCTCGGATAAAATGGATTATCTGGCATACCACGATCAGTTGACCGGATTGCCTAACCGGGTTCTGTTGCAACAGAGACTTGAGGATGCCATTGCATTTGCACAAGCCTCGGGATTGAAAACAGCTTTAATACTGATCGATCTGGATAACTTTAAATATATCAATGACTCGTTGGGTCATACCCAGGGAAACAGCCTGATTAAACAGGTGGCTGACCGGCTTAGTAAACTGAGTGAGACCCGTTCTACGTTGTCACGAATCGGTGGTGACGAGTTTGCAATGGTTATCCCGTATATTGATGATATTAGCCAGGTCGAACGGATGGCGATCAATATTCATAAGCAGATGGAAAAGCCTTTTAAGCTGACCGAGGGGGAGTGTGGGCTGTCGGTGAGTATGGGCATCAGTATTGCGGCTGATGATGCTGCTGATGCAGAAGATCTGATGCGTCTGGCCGATGTAGCGATGTATCGGGCCAAGTACGAAGGTCGGGGGCGCCACTGCTTTTTTTCCAACCAGTTGGAAGAAGACTTGCTCTCCAGGCATGCAATAGAACAGCTAATCCGTACAACGATTAAACATCAGAGTTTTGAGGTGCACTACCAGGCTAAGTTCTCCCTTTGGGAATACCGGATTGTTGGTGTAGAAGCCCTGGTAAGAATGCGGGACTCAAACGGACGGCTGATCTCGCCCTGTGAGTTCATTCCGGTAGCAGAAGAGTTAAACCTGATTGAACAGCTGGGTGAACAGGTGCTGGAAACTGCGTGTTCCGATGCGGATAAATGGCTTCCAGATCATCCTGAAGTTCCTGTGGCGGTGAATGTGTCCGCCTCTCAGTTGAAGCGGACAGACTTTGTAGACAGGGTTATGACGATACTTGGTCGGAGTAGCCTGCCGCCTGAAATGTTGGAGCTGGAAGTGACTGAAAGCGCTCTGATGCAAAATATTGAGACTGCCCAGGAGATTATCGAAGCGTTGCATAACCAGGGGATTGTGATTGCGCTGGATGATTTTGGCACGGGCTATTCCAGCCTGACCTATCTGCAACGGTTCAATATTGATGTACTGAAAATTGATCAGTCATTTATTCAGAAAATGGGAAATAATACTGACAGCCTGGCGATAGTTAAAAATGTCATTTCGCTGGGGAAATCGCTCAACTTACGAGTGTGTCCTGAAGGAATAGAAACACAGGATCAGTTGAATGAGTTGATTCGGCTGGGTTGTGAGATGGGGCAGGGATATCTCTTCTGTCGGCCAATACCTATTGATGAATTCATCCGCTTTATGGAAGATGTAAAAAATCATAGCGAGAGTGCCGGCAACCTCTATTTTATATAGTCGTTGTGAACGCGGTAATACGAGATCAGTATGCGACCCCTAATCCCTTTTATACATCAGCTTAGTCGTCAGGAAGCCTGCGACTGGATAGATACAATACAGTCGCAACTACCCGGTTGTGATATCTGTGAATTCTCTCAACTGTCCGCAGTAGATAGGGGGCAGGTAGAGATCGCTATTGTGGCGAATCCTGATCCGGTGGAGGTTGCACAACTGTCCCGATTGAAGTGGGTTCACTCGGTGTGGGCTGGTGTCGAGGGGATGATGGCTAACCTGTCACACATGCCGTTTGAAATTGTTCGTCTGACCGATCCGCAACTGGCACAAACGATGTCAGAAGCGGTGCTGGCCTGGGTGTTGTATCTGCACCGTGATATGCCTCAATACCGCCAGCAGCAGGTGGACTCTCTCTGGCAACAGCTTCCTTATACTGATCCTGCTGATCGGCATATTGCTGTACTGGGGCTGGGGTTGCTGGGACAACGCAGTGCGTCACGGCTGGTGGATAATGGCTTTCGTGTTTCCGGCTGGAGTCGTTCAGTAAAACAGATCGATTCTGTCGATTGCTATGCCGGTGATCAGCTGTCAGCGTTGCTTGCTAAGGCGGATATTCTTGTCAATCTTCTGCCGCTGACGCCTGCTACTCAGGGCTTAATGAACCGGGCATTTTTCCAACAGGTTAAAAACGGTGCAGCACTGATCAATTTTGGCCGTGGCGCAACGGTGGTTGAGAGCGATCTGCTGGAAGCTCTGAACCTGGGGCTGATCAGCCACGCGGTGCTGGATGTTTTCGCTGAAGAACCTCTGCCGCCAGAGTCCCCCCTGTGTCATCACCCCCAAATCACCCTGTTGCCGCATATCTCTGCGCCGACCAGTGTGGCCACCGCCAGCCGTATTGTCGCCGGAAATATCACCGCTTACCTGTCACAGGGAATTCTGCCTGAGTGTGTTGATAAAAATCGCGGCTATTAATTCTGTTGCGATTAATCCTTAAACAATAGGCGCTGAACAGGGGCTAACTGTGGTAAAGTGCCAGCCTTATTCACCTCAGTCCGGACCCTTTTTGTGAACAATAACGATATTCTCCGCCGCCTGCGCTATACCTTCGATTTTAGTGATACCAAAATGATCGGGGTGTTTCGTCATGCTGATCTGGCGGTAACCCGTGTGCAGCTCTCTGGCTGGCTGAAAAGGGAGGAGGATGCCGATTATATACGCATGCCGGATCTGGAGATGGCGACCTTTCTGAACGGTTTGATTGTCGAAAAGCGGGGCCGACAGGAGGGGGATCAGCCGGTGCCGGAAAAGCGGCTGAATAACAACATTATCTTCCGCAAGCTGAAGATCGCTCTTAATCTGACCGCTGACGATATTCTGGCAATTCTTAAGCTGGCCGGCGTCAGACTGAGTAAGCATGAGCTGAGCGCACTGTTTCGCAAACAGGGCCACCAGAACTATCGTGAGTGTCAGGATCAGGTACTGCGCAACTTTCTCAGCGGATTACAAAGCCAGTTGCGCGATAAAACCCCGGGGGCTAAAACCAGTAAGCCTCCGCGTACAACGGCCACTAAATCCGATAAACCGGTACGCAAACCCTCTGCAGAAAGACGAGCGAAACAGGATGTGAAGTTTGTCGTTGATAAACCAGCGGCTGAAAAAACAGCGCAATCGACAAACGTGGATAGTCACTCCGTCTGGGCAAAAGCGTTGGCTAAAACCGGTAAAAAGAGCTGAGCGGAATGAAAGAGAAACAGCTGCCTCCAACCCGGGATGAGATCGCACAGTTACCCGTTTTTCAGGGCATGACACTGGATCAGATTGAGCAACCCAGTGATGCAGACGCGCTGGCGTTAGCATTGCAACATCTGATGGACAGCCCCTTTGTTGGTTTTGATACCGAATCGAAACCGGTCTTTCGCAAAGATCAGATGTCCGACGGCCCCCATGTTGTTCAGCTCTGTACCGCTGATACGGCGTATGTTTTTCAGCTGCATGATCAGGCGGCTTATCCGATCATTTGTCAGGTGCTGGAGTCTGAACAGGTAGTCAAAGTGGGCTTCGGCCTGCAATCGGATCGCAGTCACATCCGGCGTAAGTTTGGCGTTGAGATTGGTGCGATTCTTGACCTGGATGCCGTCTATCGGAAACTGGGATATCGTCGCCAACTGGGCGTTAAAGCCGCGATTGCGGTACAGTTCGGGCAGAAATTCAATAAATCAAAACGGGTTTCGACCTCCAACTGGGCATTGCCGAAACTCAGCGAAGCACAGCTGCTTTATGCCGCGAATGATGCCTATGCTGCCTTGCGGATTGTCCAGAGCCTGCAGCAAACGGGCCATGCATCGCTGATACTGGGTCTGGTTAACTGAGAACGCACACAGGATATTGTCAGAATGATTTTAAAGAAATTTTCGCAACTGCCTGCACTGGAGATTGAACCCGGCACCGACTGCTCCTTTATCAGCCACAACCCCAAAGGTGAGCCTCTGCTGACGGTAGTTTATGCCACTAAACGGGATTTTCTCTCCGTGCCTAAAACCTATACGGCGGTTCAGTTTCGAGGCGATAATACTATCCCCCTGGAGTTCCATTCGGTATCCCGTCAGGACTATCTGGAACAGCTGGAACTGGCTGATAGCTGGTTTAAATCCGGTGCCTACGAGATAGAAAAAACCAAGGACTACACCATCGTATTGCTGCTTACCAACGATCGTGCACTGGAGATCATCTTCACCGGTTTTGAGTTACTGGAAGACAGTTATCACTGTGCTGATTCGCAAACGGCCCTGATACAACATATCAGTGGTTAGACCGCGGCTTCGCCGCTGGATAAGAGCGTCAGTATTATATGTAGGAGCTGCATCCTGCAGCAATTGAACCTGGTTTTACCCCGATCCTTTGGACGGTCAGTTAAGAGCGGTTTGAATTAGCTCACGCTTTTTCCTCTGGTCGTTGAATTGCTCAATGTAATCAAATATGTCTGCTCGACCTCATCCCGGCTCCGAAAACCAATTCCTTATACCCGCTTACAAAGCCTTCTGAAACGCTAAAACAGTGCTTTTGGTGCAGGTTGCAGCGTACATATATCTCTTTATGGGGACTTATTCGGGTTACTTCTGGGGTGATCAGATATATGGTGAAGAGTAAAATATGATGGTAAGTACCGATGTACTCTTATAATAAGAAAAACATTATCCTCGGGTTGTGTGCCGCCTGTGTTATTGGCGTTTTGCCTTTTATCGTTTTACGCCTGATGGATCAGCTCTGGCTGATGGCTGCGGTTGATTCTGGAGCATTAGTGGGCGCGACCCTGATCGGATTGTATGTCCTTAAAAGCAATAAGTTACGAATAGCGTGTCTTATCCTCACCGCATTATTTCTCGTCACGGTGGTTTTGGTGGTTAACATCAAGGGGCCATCGCTTATCTATTGGTTTTACCCAACCATGATTACCGGGTATTTCCTGCTCAAGCCCGGGGAAGCGTTGATTGTCAATATTCTGGCTCTGTTTGCGATCTTTCCGATCATCAATACGCAGCTGGTTTTGATCGAACAACTGAGTATTCTTTTTACCATTACCCTGGTGAATGTTTTTTCATACATTGTTTTCAGGAGTATGGCGGGTCATCAGGATGTTCTTACACAGCAGGCGACTCAGGACGGTTTAACCGGTGCGGGTAATCGTCGTTTGTTTAATCATCACATGGAACAGTTTTTTGCCTCAGCGACCGAGCAGCATACCTCACTGTCACTCATTTTCCTGGATATAGATAATTTTAAAACCATCAACGATACTTTTGGCCATGTAAAAGGGGATGAGGTTCTCAGCGCTGTTCTAAAGTTACTGAGTTCAAGACTGAGAAAGCTTGATACGATCTATCGTCTTGGGGGGGATGAGTTCGCCATCGTACTCAGTGAAGCGAGCTGTGATGCCGCTGTCAGCAAAGCTGAAGAGCTATGTCGCCTGGTGAATAGTGATCCGTTTTGCTCTGATTTTAAGGTGACTGTCTCATTCGGTGTGGCTGAAAGACACGCCGGCGATAAGATCCAGGAACTGGTAGACCGCGCGGACAGGGCGCTTTATCGGGCGAAAGAGGAGGGACGCAACCGGGTATGCGGTGAGTAATTTGTCCCAGCGAAATAACAATTAACCGTATATTTTCATCCCATCGTCTGGCAAAGTCGTGAGTCCCCTTTTTTCCGTATCATCCGGAGAGAATGAGCTGGGCAGGCCGCCCGGCTGATCAATGATGCATTATCTTCTCAGGGCTTAGGATGATGTTGTGCTGTTGGTTAGTTTTCTGCACCCGTAAAAATCGGAATAGAATCATGAAAGTGAAGCTCTTTTATTTATGCTTTTTTCTTATCACTGGTTGTACCAATAGTGGTTCTTTTGAAAGTATTCAGCTAAGTAACAGGCTCGAATGTTCTAAGTTGCCACCCTCTCAATATGATGAGTGTGTGAATCGCTACAATAAATCTTACGATCAATATGAGCGTGAGCGAAAAGAAGCAATGGGGGATTAAGCTGGTGATGGGGAGATCTATCCTCTTGCTGGAGTACTTTAATACCCAGTTAACCGCTAAAAAGAGCTTTTAGAGATTGTCCTGAAGCTGATCTGGACCGGGAATGATGAATTGTTAAAACGATTAACCATAGGGAAAGCATCATGAAATCAATCGTAATTATTCTGGCGGGGCTTTGGATCTCATGGCATTACACCGATCTGCATTCAGATCAAACGCTGTTTAATATGGTGGCGCCATTGGGCGTATTGATATTCGGGGCCTCCCTTGCTGTATGGCTGGTTTTAAGAATGGGATCCGGTGGTCGCGGCAGTCGGTCTGATGGTTATAGCGGTGATAGCGGTGGTTTCTTCGATGGTGATTCAGGTGGTGGCGATGGCGGTGGTGACTGAGCGCTGTTATTAAGTGTTGTTATTAAGCGTCGTCATAAGTGTTTGGCCACCTAAAATGCTGCTGCCACTGTCGATTTTTCTAACCACTAGCGAGTCGCGAAGCGCCGTTCTTGCCACTTTTTGAGCGCTTTACAGCTCAAAATACCTCCCCGGTGTTTTTCCCAGTGCTTTGCGGAACATGGTGATAAAGGCACTCTGACTACTGTAACCCAGATCCTGAGCAACGTTGGCTACTGCATCCCCCTGGGCGATGCGGGTCAGAGCCGCCAGCAGGCGCACCTGTTGTCGCCACTGCCCGAACGTCATCCCCGTTTCCTGGCGAAAGTGTCGGGCCAGAGAGCGCGCGCTGGTGCCCAGCTCGGTTGCCCACTCATCTATTGAGCGCGGGTCGGCGGGGTTATCTCTCAGCCTGTGGGCGATCACAATCAGGGATTTACTTTTGGGATGCGGCAGGTGGAGAGGGGCCTCAGGAATGGTTTTAAGCTGATCAAGAAACACCTGAACGATACGTCCCTGTGTGCCGTCCTCATCATAGAGGGTATCAAAGGAGACCATCTCCAGAATCAGCTCCCGCAACAGGGGGGTTACATGGATGACCTGACAGTGATTGGGCAGATCTCTGGAGGCTTCAGGTGCAATATAGACATTGCGCATCTGTACCGGATGGATCGTGCGGGCATCGTGTTCGATAAAGGCGGGAATCCATACCGCCCGTTGCGGCGGTACTACCCAGTAGCCGATATCCCGGGCTGACACCTGAATCAGTCCGGCGGCGATAAACAGCAGTTGTCCCCAGCCATGGCTATGGTAGGGCGAATAAAATCCCGCTTCGTGGTCAGCTTTACGGATCACGACCTGACGGGGAACGTGTTCCAGCCGATTGACCGGTTTTCCATCCAGGGTTACCCAGTGTTTGGGAATTTCAGGTAGCTCTGTCTGTTTCTCGATATAAGTTGGCATGCTTTATTGTATACGCCAGATTGGATCTTTTTTAAAGTAGCCTGAGAAATTAATTGAGTCATCAGGTCGGGTATTACTGCGTTGTTAAGAATGTCCGACTGTACAGGAGTCACTATGTTGAACTTGATCCGTCGCCCGGAGTTATTTTTGTTTTTGCTGGCGGGCGCGATGCCCCTGTCGATGGGGGTGTGGATGGCATTGCTGAATAACTTCGCCATTGAGAAAGCGGCCTTTACCGGGGTTGAGATCGGTATTCTGCAATCTTTGCGTGAGATTCCCGGGTTTATCTCTTTCGGCGCGGTGCTGTTGCTGGTGTTGATGCGTGAACAGACCCTGGCTCTGGTATCGATGTTGCTTCTGGGGCTGGGGACCGCTGCCACCGGATTTTTTCCCTCCGAGGTCGGGCTGTACTGTACTACCGTGCTGATGTCGATGGGGTTTCACTACTATGAGACCATGAATCAGTCGCTCTCACTACAGCTGTTCAGCAAGGAGGAAGCACCCCATCGCCTGGGTCAGATGGTGGCGATTGGCTCCTTTGCCAGCCTGGTGGCGTTTGCGCTGGTATGGCTGGCGTTGGATATATCCGGTTTATCGATGCAAACGGTTTATCTCCTCGGTGGTGGCGTTACTGTAGGCATCACTCTGTTCTGCTGGCTAGCATTTCCTCGCATGGAGGGAAAGGTTGAGCAGCATAAAAAACTGCTGCTACGAAAACGTTACTGGCTTTACTACGCGCTGGTATTTATGGGCGGTGCCCGGCGGCAGATCTTCATGGTGTTTGCCAGCTTCCTGATGGTGGAGAAGTTTGGTTTTTCTGCCGGTGAGATCTCCATCATGTTTCTCATCAATGGCGCTCTGAATATGGTTTGTGCGCCCAGGATTGGCAAGCTGATCGGTTTCTGGGGCGAACGTAAGACCCTGACCATTGAGTATATCGGGCTGATTATCGTGTTTACTGCCTACGCTATTGTGTCAGATCCCTGGATTGCGGTGGGACTGTATATTGCCGACCACCTGCTGTTCTCTATGGCGATAGCGCAGAAAACCTATCTGCAGAAAATTGCTGATCCGAAGGATCTGGCTTCTACGGCAGGCGTCTCTTTCACCATCAACCATATTGCTGCAGTGGTGCTGCCTGCCGCCTATGGGGTGTTATGGATTATCTCTCCGGCGGCGGTGTTTCTCACCGGTGCCGCGCTGGGCGGGGTGTCGCTGATACTGGCGCGGATGGTGCCTGAGAAGCCTGCGCCAGGAGAGGAAGTGATACTGTTTTCGGGGAAAATCGCAAACGCTTCATAGGCTTCTGTAGCGGGCAGAGGCTTTATCCTGAGTGCTTGTTAGCTGGTTCACTCGTATAGGTTTGTAAAGCGACTTATCTGGATGATTTTTATACGGCGCTGACGATCTGGGATAAAGCAGGGAAGAATTTCCTGTCCTTTTTCGTCTGCGTCATACTTTATTGTAACCATAGATACGGTGTTGAAGAGAGTGCTGTCCCTGTCCTGTCGGTCAGACCCAAATCGCTTCTATAAGGGGCCTGATGAATCGCATATTTTTCGGCGTTTCAGCTGGTATCCATAAGGAAACCAGGTTTTCCAACTATAAAATCCTGATTTCTCCAGCATCTTTTGTCTTTCTGAAACAGGCTCGTCTGACAATAAAAAAGTTCGAAATAGAGCGCTTTAATGAAGAAATACCCTGTCTCACTACAGCTGATTTTTTTCATAGTTAAGCAATTCATTAACTAACATTAATTTTATAAATATTTAACTAACTGATGGATCTATTGTAGTTTCGAATAACGGCGAGGGGATATCAATGACACACTGACGATATCAAACAGTGTCACCCTTTAGCAGAAACAGCTCTCGAAGCTGATTTTTTTGAGCTAAAATAATTAATCATGATTATTTACATTAATTATTTAAGTCGCTCAATTTGGAGATAAAATGGCTGAAATTCAGCGAAAGTACCGTAAACAGAAACTATCTGACCTCATTGTTGATGAGGTGAAGTCGATGATTGTTGCTGAAAAGCTGTTGCCGGGTGATCGCCTGCCTAATGAAAAGGATCTGATTGATCAGTTTGGCTGCTCCAAAGGCACGGTCAGAGAAGCCCTGAAGGCGCTTGAGGTTGAAGGGCTTGTGTATACCCGTCCTGGCCCGGGAGGTGGGGCTTACCTTTCTGAAGTTGGAACTGAACCTGCCAGTAAGATGCTGCGAAACTATTTATATTTTAATCACCTTTCTGCGGAACAGATTTACCAGATGCGCAAGCTGATTGAGGTTGAATTGGCGGTGTCGGTGGTTGGAAAGCTGACTCAGGCCGACTTTGAACTGCTTGAAGCGCATACCAATGCCTGTGCGACTCCGCCTGAGTCTGAAGATCAGCAGCGCAGCCAGAGAATCGCAGAGCTTGAGTTTCATAATGTGTTGTCTGATGCATGTCCAAATCCCTTGTTGAGCTTTATGGGGCGTTTTCTGAACGAGGCGCTCAGAGATCTGGTCGTGCTGAAAAAGTCTTATCAGATTGATGCTTACCAGTTTACTCAATCCAATGTTGATTATCACGAGCGTTTACTTGATGCCTATCGCGCAGAAGATGAAGCACAGGTGCGCAGGTTGATGGGTGAGCATATGTGCGAAGCTGAGGCGCATTTCGTTGCGTTGGACGGCAAAATTTCAAAAAAAATGTAATACCCAGGGTATTCAGGTACCCAGCAAAAAGAGCTTGTTGAACAGGCCGGACAGAATAATAAGTAGTACATGAGAAGCTTTAAATTAAGGCAAATAAATAGAAGAGCAATTAAACCTTAGAGGAAAGCAGTATGAAAAAGATAATGTTGAGGAACGTCCTGATATCCGCAGTACTGTCGGCAACGAGCTCTCTTACGCTGGCTGCAGATGGCATTACTATCTACGGTGTAAAATCAGTGTCTGGTGCATTTGCCAGTTATGGTAAATACGCAGATATGGGCTCTAAACTGGCCGTAGAGGATTATGGCGATCTGTTGGGGCAGAGCGTCCACTATGAGACGATTGATACCGAGGGCAATGCGGGTAAAGCGGTGCGTAAGGTTCAGGAAGCGATCAGTCAGGACAACGCCCGCTTTTTTGATGGTGCAACGCTCTCTTCTACGGCGCTGGCTATCGGTAAAGAAGTTAACAAGGTTAATGGTGTTTTCATCACCCCGGCGGGTGCCGATGAACTGACCGGAAGCGATTGTAACATGTCTACTTTCCGCTGGTCTGTGCCGACCTATGGTGCTATCCGGCAAACCGTAAAACCGCTGATTGATAAGTTTCCGGAGAAAAAACGCTGGTACACCATCACACCTCAGTATGTGTTTGGCGAGGCGCTGTTGAACAATGCCAAGGCGGTATTTGCCGAGGAAGGTATCGAACATGTTGGTAACAGTTATCACTCCCTGAAAGAGCAGGAGTTCTCCGGTTACCTCACCAACGCGATGGCGGCACAACCGGATGTTCTGTTGTTGCTGAACTTTGGTTCTCAGTCATCGAATGCGCTGCGCCAGGCTGTTAATTTCGGTCTGAAAAATCAGATGACCATTCTGGTCGCCTGGTCATCCGGTCTTGATCAGTTACAGGAGCTGGGTCCGGATATTGCCGAAGGCGTGTATTTCGGTGCGCAGTACTGGCACACCGTGGACACACCCATGAACAAGGCGTTGGTTAAGCGGGTGAAAGAGGTTTACGGTATGAACCCTAACTACCCTCTGGCCGCTGACTATATCAGCACCACTGTGATTCTGGATGCGATTGCTAAGGCCGGAACAACCGATAGTGCTGCGGTTGCTAAAGCGCTGGAAGGAGCCACGTATGAAGGCCCAACCGGAAGCGAAGTGATTCGTAAAGCCGATCATCAGGTTCTGAAAGACTACTATCTGCTGGAAGGTAAACCTGCCGCAGACATGGCCGATCAGGACGATTATGTCAATATCATCAGTTCTGGAAAGTCGTTTCCGGATGAATCAGCTCTGACGTGCAAGCGTAGCTAAATCAGTATTCGTATCCCGGTGATACCGGGATACGGCATATATTCGTTGTGCAGGAGCGATCCGATGAGTCTTTATCTGTTTCAGATACTGAATGGTGTCGGACTGGGGATGATCTATTTTCTGATTTCGGTTGGACTGACGATTATCTTTGGTCTTTTAAATTTTGTTAACTTTGCCCACGGTGCTTATTACCTGATCGGGTCATATCTGTGCTTTACCGTCGTAGCACTAACGGGAAATTTCTGGTTGGCTTTAGCCATAGCACCTATTGCTGTAGCGATACTGGCCCTGATTACTGAAAGAATACTGATTAAACGCGCTTATCATCTGCCACACACTTATCACATTCTGATAACCCTTGGCATAGCACTGATTATTCAGGAACTGACGATCTCAATCTGGGGGCCCATCGGTAAATCTGTCGCGGTGCCTGAGGCGCTGCAGGGGGTCTTTCAGATGGGGAACTTTTTCTATCCGAAATACCGTTTATTCGTGATTCTGTTCTCGGCGGTTATCGCGTTTGCCCTTTGGTTGCTGCTTGAACGAACCCGGTTTGGCGCGCTGGTGCGAGCCGGAAGTGAGGATACTGAAACCGTTTCTTTACTGGGAACTCATATCCACAAACTGTTTTCTATTACCTTTGCGCTGGGAGTGGGTCTTGCCGGTCTTGCCGGTGTACTGGCTGCCCCGATCCGGGGTGTACACCCTTTTGTTGGTGTTGAGGTGCTGGGTATAGCCTTTGTTGTCGTTGTGATTGGCGGCATGGGGTCGTTCACCGGGGCATTGGTTGGTGGTCTGATTGTCGGTCTGGTGCAGAGTCTGATGACAACTATCTGGCCGCAGGGTGCAAGCCTGATGATTTATGGTGCGATGGCGTTTGTTATTTTGTTACGTCCATACGGTTTGTTCGGGAGAGCCTGATTATGATGAAGCAGAAAAGATCATCGCTGCTTGGCGGGGTTACTCTGGCAACCCTGGCAACGGTTATACTGATGCCTCTGTTGCTGCCTTCGGCAACTCTGGCAACCGAAATCCTTATTTTTGCGATGGCTGCACTGGCCTGTAATCTGCTGCTGGGGTATACCGGATTACTCTCCTTTGGTCAGGGAATTTTCTTCGGAGGCGGTGCTTATATCGCGTCAATATGCATGATCCACTGGAATTTTGGCCTGCTCAGCGCTTTGCTCAGTGCGATGTTGGCTGGGGCGTTACTGGCGGGCCTGGTAGGGGCGTTATCTATTCGCCGTAAAGGGATCTACTTTGTCATGCTGACATTGTCGTTCTCACAGATGGCCTATTTTATCGCTTACAGTGTCAGTGACTGGACCGGCGGTGATAATGGTCTGCTGGATATTCCACGTCCTGCATTAACCCTGCTTGGATTTGAAATCAGTAACCTGGTATCAAGCGAGGCATTCTACGCCTTTGTCGCTACCCTGTTTATGCTGATCTTTATTTTTGCCCGCCGGGTTATCCATTCTCCCTTTGGCACAACACTGGTGGCCATTCGGGAAAATGAGAATCGTGCCTCAGCGGTGGGGTTCTCAACCAACCATTTCAAGTTACTGGCGTTTGTTATTTCAGGGGGTATCACCGGTATAGCCGGAGCGTTGTACGCGATGTTGCTGAACTTTGCTCCTCTCTCGAATATCGAGTTACAGATGTCTGAGAACATACTGATCATGACCATCATTGGTGGCACCGGCTCGCTGTTTGGCTCTATTCTGGGGGCGGGATCAATCGTCTTGCTGGGTGATGTACTGTCATCTGTCTGGCCCCGCTGGATGATTTTGCTGGGTATTGCTCTGATTGCGGTGGTGCTGTTTATGCCTTCAGGTTTGTGGGGCGGCCTGGGTTCAATTGCTGATCGCTGGCGTGAGTATCGCCGCTCAAAAGAGCCGGAAGCGAAATCCCGGGAGGCTAACTGATGAACGATTACATACTTGAAACAGAAGGTCTCGGTTTACGTTATGGCGCTTTTGCCGCGCTGGGCAGTGTTGATCTGAAAATACGGCGGGGCTCAATCCATACGGTGATTGGTCCCAATGGCGCGGGTAAAACCACACTGTTTCATTGCTTAACGGGAGAACGCAAGCCGTCCAGCGGCAATATTCAGTTTGCCGGCACAAATATTACCAGCCAGGCTGCGCATAAACGTGTCGCTGCGGGCATGTCCCGCTCATTCCAGATCACCAGCCTGTTTCAGAACCTGAGTGTGCATGAGAATCTGCGCCTGGCTGCTCAGGGAAGAGATGGACTGGGAGCCCTGTCGTTCTGGTATTCAGATCAGCATCGTCGTGAACATAGTGACAAGGCTGACGAAGTGATTGAACGGATTAAGCTGGGAGCGGTCGCGGATACCTGTGCCGGCGAACTTTCCCATGGGCAACAGCGAGTGCTTGAGGTTGGTATGGCACTGTGCAGCAACCCACAGATGTTGCTACTTGATGAACCGACATCGGGGATGGGGGTTGATGATATTCCAGTGATGACACAGCTTATTGCAGAACTTGGACGCGATCACACGGTTATGCTGATTGAACACAACATGCGCCTGGTGATGTCGATTTCAGACCGGATTACGGTGATGCATCAGGGCAATATCCTGATTGAGGGTGACCCGGATGAGGTGAGCGGTGATAAACGGGTTAAGAAAGCCTATCTGGGGGAGAGCGGATCATGAAACTTGAGCTGAATAATGTTCACTCCTATTACGGTAAAAGCCATGTCCTTGAGGGGCTTTCTCTTGAAGTGGGCCCAGGCGAACTGGTTACGCTGCTGGGGCGAAACGGCGCCGGTAAGACCACCACGCTGCGCAGTATCGTTGGCATTGTTAAACCTAAGCAGGGTTCGATCCGGTTTAACGATGTTGAGCTGGTGGGTAAAGAGGTCTTTGAGATCGCCCGTTACGGTATCGCACTAGTGCCTGAGCATCGGGGGATCTTCAGTCTGCTGAGTGTGGAGGAAAATCTTTCGATAGCGGTGCGGGCTGGCAGTCGCTGGAGCATGGCCGACGTTTATCAAATGTTCCCGCGGTTATATGAACGGCGAAAAAATGGCGGTAATGAGCTATCCGGTGGTGAGCAGCAGATGCTGGCCATGGCCCGGGCTCTGGTGAATAACCCGCAACTGTTATTGCTCGATGAGCCGACAGAGGGGCTGGCTCCGGTAATCGTTGATGAGATCGTGCGCATTCTTGAGCGCATCAGAGAAACCGGTGTATCGGTGTTATTGGTTGAACAGAACCTGGCCGTCTGTGAACGACTTGCCGACCGGCACTATGTCCTTGAACAGGGAAATATTGTTTACAGCGGTACAGGTGAAGATTTCCGCCAGCAGGAAATTATAAAAGACCGCTATCTGGCGGTTTAGACAACCGGCTTTCAGGATAATGAATGATGAATGAAATGAGCATAGAGAAGTTAGCTTCTGAGCTGTTAACAGTAGACCGGGACCGGCTCTGGAATAGTCTGATGGAGCAGGGCAGGATCGGCGAAACCGAAAAGGGTGGTTTAAACCGTCTTGCACTGACTGACCTTGACCGGCAAGTACGGGAACTCTTTATCCGCTGGTGTACCGAAGCGGGTTGTGAAGTCAGCGTTGATCAGATCGGAAATATTTTTGCCCGTCGAGCAGGGCGCGATAACAGCTTGCCGCCGGTGATGACTGGCAGCCATATCGATACCCAGCCGACCGGTGGAAAGTTTGATGGCTGTTTTGGTGTGATGTCAGGGCTGGAAGCGATACGTCGCCTGAATGACCTGAAGATTGAAACTATCGCGCCGATTGAAGTGGTTGTCTGGACAAACGAAGAGGGATCTCGCTTTCCCCCCTGCATGATGGGGTCGGGTGTTTTTACCGGACAGTTTGATCTTGATAGTACTCTGGCGGTGTGTGACAGCGAGGGAGTCTCTGTCGGACAGGCTTTACAGAGTATTGGCTTTGCCGGAGAGCGTCCGGTAACCGGGCATCGGGCATCTGCATACTATGAAGCGCATATAGAACAGGGGCCGGTGCTGGAGGATGAACAGAAAACTATCGGTGTTGTCATTGGTGCGCTAGGTCAGAAATGGTTTGACCTGCGCATTACCGGTGTTGAAGCCCATGCGGGGCCAACGCCGATGAATCTGCGCCATGATGCGGGGCTCGCTGCTGCGCATATCATGCTATTCGTTAATCAACTGGCACTCGACCATGCCCCGCATGGGCGTGGAACGGTTGGTTGTCTTGAGCTGTTCCCCGGATCAAGAAATGTAATTCCGGGGCAGGTCGATCTTTCAATAGACCTGCGTCACCTTGAGGCTGAGGTTCTGGAGACTATGGTTCAGGCGTTGAAAACAGAAATCAGCCGGATCGAGCAACAGTTTGGCGTCTCCACCGAGCTGAAACCTACCGCAGACTTTGCTCCACTGGCCTTTGCACCTGAGTGTGTTGCCGCGGTTCGCGGCGCAAGTGAATCACTGGGGTACAGCCATTTAGATATTGTCAGCGGCGCAGGACATGATGCCATCTTTCTGGCGGAGATAGCGCCAGCCGGAATGATTTTTGTCCCCTGTGAGGGCGGTATCAGTCATAACGAAATGGAGCGTGCAGATGCCGATGATCTGGCTGCCGGGGCTTCGGTGTTGCTAAATGCGTTGCTGGCCAGTGCCGGAAGGGGAGCCTGAGATGAACAATAAAATGTTATCTTCGGATATTGCTGATTTTGATGCTGTCACGCTGAGCCGCCTTTACCGGGAGGGTTCGTTGTCTCCGGTAGAAGCGACAGAGGCCTCCCTGGCCCGGATTGACGCCTGTAATTTACAGGTGAACGCATACTGTTATGTTGATGCTGAAGGTGCGCTTAAAGCGGCTAAAGAATCGGAGCAGCGCTGGTTAACGGGGAAACCACAGAGCCCGATTGATGGCGTTCCCTCATCCATTAAGGACCTGACCCTGGTTGCGGGTATGCCAAATCGTAGCGGCTCACTGACCAGCTCTGCTGAACCGGCCACTGATAATGCTCCCTTCACGGCGCGGATGCTGGAAGCCGGCGCAGTGATTCTGGGAAAAACCTGTACCCCCGAGTTTGGCTGGAAAGGGGTCACCGATAACCGTCTTACGGGAATTACCCGCAACCCCTGGAATACCGCGCTGACTGCCGGCGGATCTTCTGGCGGTGCGGCTGCGGCTGCAGCTCTGAATATGGGGGTGTTGCACCAGGGGAGTGATGCGGGAGGCTCTATCCGAATTCCCGGGGGATTCTGTGGTGTGTTCGGTATCAAACCCACCTTCGGTTTTATCCCTCAGTGGCCTGCCAGTGCCATGACCACGCTTTCCCATCTTGGGCCGATGACCCGCAGCGTCGAAGATAGTCTGCTGATGCTGGATGTCGTCGCCCAGCCAGACCCCCGCGACTGGTATTCGGATCGTCTCTTTTCCGGTAACTGGAGCGCGATTCCGGATCTGCCTCTGAAAGGGGTTAATATCGCCTATAGCCCGACACTGGGATATGTTGATGTCGACCCAGCAGTACGGGCTGAGGTCGACCACGCAGTCGCTCTGCTGGTGGATCTGGGGGCCAACGTTGAGGAGGTTGATCCTGGGTTTACCGATCCGGCAGAGATATTTTCAACACTCTGGTTTGCCGGCGCCGGTAAAGTGGTTCAGGGCTTCAGCGAGGCGCAACGGGAGCTACTCGACCCGGGCTTTCGCCGGATCGGAGAGTCGGGGAGTAAAATTGATATTGTCACCTATATGAAAGCCGTTGATGCAAGGGCTGCTTTAGGGGTGTTGATGAACCAGTTTCATCAGCGTTTCGATCTGTTGCTGACGCCAACCCTGCCGATCACTGCTTTCGCAGCGGGACGTAATACCGCGGATGACGGTCAGAAAGAGTGGATGGAGTGGACCCCATTTTCCTACCCGTTTAATCTGACACAACAGCCTGCAGCAACAGTTCCCTGTGGATCTGTCAACGGTTTACCCGTAGGTCTGCAACTGGTTGCAGCAAGAGGGGATGATGCCCGTTTACTGGCGGTGGCCAGACGCCTGATGCAAGTCTGTAAAACAGACACCCTCAGTTCACCAGTGATCGCCGCACCGGTATAGTGGTGTAGTCATGTGATTGAAGGTAGGCGTCAGACAGAACAGGGCTGTGTGTAATCACCAGCCCTGTGTTTTATTGGCAATAAGCGGCTTTAGATCTCCGCTAAAACGGGGTTAAGCTCTCTCTAGGGCATGCTTATGGGTCTTCGCTTTAGCAAACACAATGGTTCCCAGCGCAATGGTCCCCAGCAACCAGCTGTAATGGATATTAGCGATGATCAGCAGCGGTGAGAGTCCGGCGATTGAGCCTGCCAGCAGTACCTGTGCGCCGTAGGGTAACAGCCCCTGCACTACGCAGGAGAATATATCCAGCAGACAGGCACTGCGTCGTGGGTCAACGTGCTGACGCTCGGCAATATCTTTTGCCAGGCCGCCACAGATAATGATGGCAACGGTGTTATTTGCGGTACAGATATTGGTCAGGACAACGGCGCTACTGATCGCCGCTTCACCCGCCCGGGGGCTGGCTTCTGATTTATTGCTCTGTATTGTGAAACGATCAATCAGTCGGGCAAGAAACTCCAGACCGCCCTGTGCTTTCATCAGTGCCCCCAGACCGCCAATCAGCATCGACAGAATCAGAATTTCCTGCATTCCGGTATAGCCGGTATAGATATCTTTGGAGAACTGGGCGATCGAGTAATCCTGCACGCCTGTCAGACCGATAGCGCCGGCCAGTAGAATACCGCTGAACAGAACCAGAAATACATTCAGGCCGCTGAGTGCCATCACCAACACCGCAAGGTAGGGCAGTACTTTAAGCAGTTCGTAGTCGTTGTCCTGAGTAATACTGGCATCAGCACCCTGCAGATAGAGCCAGCCCAGAGTAATCAGCGCTGCGGGCAGGGCGATTTTAAAATTCATACGAAACTTGTCACGCATATCGCAGCCCTGTGAGCGGGTCGCGGCAATAGTGGTATCGGAGATGATGGACAGGTTGTCGCCGAACATCGCGCCGCCAACCACTGCACCGATGCAAAGCGGCAGCGACAGATCACTGACCTCGGTCAGCCCCAGTGCAATGGGTGCCATCGCCGCGATGGTGCCCATTGAGGTACCCATCGCTGTCGCGATAAAAGCGGTAATTACAAACAGTCCTGGCAGTACCAGCTCTGAGGGGATAACACTGAGCCCGAAATTAACGGTGGCATCGACGCCGCCTACCGCTTTAGCCACGCTGGCGAAGGCTCCTGCCAGCAGATAGATCAGGCACATGGTGATGATATTGCTGTCGCCAACCCCCTGGATAAAGGTTTCCAGACGCTGGCTAAGTGTGCCCTGATCCAGCAGCAGAGCCAGTACAATCGCAGGCAGGATCGCGACCGGTGCTGAGATCTGATAGAAGGCGAAATCAACATTGGCTGACTGATAGTAAACGCCACTGCCGATAAACAGGGCAAGAAAGAGTAATAGCGGTAACAGAGCGAACGGGTTTGCTCTCATTTCAGACTCCCGGAGTACAGAAAATATTATGCTGAAGTGTTTCATCAATGCGAACAGGAAAGATCACCGCAGGCTGTATCTCAGCAACAGGGGAAATTCACAGGATCTTGAAATCAACGTTGTTCTGCGGATAAGCAGAATCAGCAATAAAAAGCCTGTCATTCTTTTGGAATACAGACATAAAAATTGATAAGCAGGGCTTCTGGTAGGGAAACCATACTGTTAAGGCTCGGGATTATACTTGTTCACCGGGCCAGCGCTAATATTGATTCAGCATAAAAGTTATTATTTGGTTATAAATAGGGTTTGTTGATAACCCAAGGGAATAAAACAGTTCTGAAGTTTTTAAAGGGATACCCGACAGCCGCTGGAGGGAGACGTTAATCTGTCAGATCGTGGTGCTCAATTTAATCACGACATTGTCTTATCAAGATACTGTCTGATCCTATTGAGTTACGAGGTTATTTGTACGTTCTGATGCTCCTCGGGCGCTTCGGCAAAGCAGTAGCTGTTGCTTTGCATACGCTTGGCTTTATACATCGCCTGGTCGGCTTCATGCAGAAGTGATTCCAGAGGCAGCCCCTGAAAGTGTAAGGCAATACCGATACTGATACCCACCTGAAGCTGCTGTCCGCGAAAGGAAACAGGTTCTTCTGTCGCGCTGATAATTCGTTCGGCGATTATCTCGAGTTGACGTTTGTTGCCGTAGGAGGATAGCAGCGCGGCAAATTCATCCCCTCCCAATCGTGCCAGGAGGTCACTCTCCCGCAGTATCTGCTTCAGTCGGGCCGCAAACTGCTTTAACACATAATCCCCGGCCTCATGTCCATAACGGTCATTGATTGGTTTGAACTGATCCAGATCCATATAAAGTAGTGCTAAAGGTTCTTGTGTGCGTCTGGACTGGGTCAGTTGCAGCTCCAGTATCTGAATAAAGATATTGCGATTGTTCAGGCCGGTCAGCACATCATGATGGGCAAGTTGTTCAATTTGCTGCTGCGAGATCAGGTTTTTTCGCTGGATTCTGAAATACATGATGGTTCCTACCCCGGTAACCATGGCGGTCAGAACAAAAAACATCGCCAGTGGGGGTAGAAAATTACTGTAAGCTTTGGAAAGGCTGTTAGGGCTTGCCAGCGATATCAGTTTCCACTCTGGCCAGTGCAGTTCTGCAGCCAGCTTATTGTGCTGCGGGTCTTCTGGCGTTGCCCGGCCAGTTGCTATGGTATCAAATATAAAATAGCCATAAGGTGACAGAAAAGCCCCCCGGTCTTTGCCTATAATCTTCTGCCAGATGCCGGGATAATATTTTTCAATGGTCCTGTCTTTATATTCCGGAAACATAAAGGCCCAGGCCGCATCACGTTCCCGTCCAAACATCCAGTAGCCATCCTCATTAAGCAGCATCAACTCGCCGGCGGTATTCTTAGCATCGCCTTTCAGCTGAGTGAACAGGGCGGAGGCATTCAGGTTGATGATTACGAGACCCTGTTTATTGCCCTGGCGATCAAAAACCGGAGACGCGGTGCGTACAATCGGTTTGAAGGGCAGCTCAATCTGGTTGTGTTCGATGTTGAGATCCATCGGGGAGATGTAAACCTGCCCCGCTAAGAGCTTTAATGAGTCTTTAAAGTAATATCGATGATGCTTGTCCTGCAGGTTTTCAGTGCTGATGACGATTGGTTCGAGGCTGCCCTGATCAACTCTGATCTCTTCTACGCCCTGCGCATTGAGATAACGGATCTGTTCATAGACCGGCTTGATAGACGCCAGATTAAGATAGTCGTTTGTTAGTCGATTACGAGCCTCAGGGTCACCGCTTAGCAGGTCCTGAAGGTTTTCCTGTCGTGCCAGCATCAGTGTATCCAGGGCGGCTTTGGATATGTGATCGTTGAGGCTGTTTTTGATCAGGGCGAGCTGTGGCTTTTCAGCTGCTACCGCCTGGGTTATATAGCTCTGCTGCTGTTGCTGATAAACATTCAGAAGTAATAACAAAAACAAGCTCAGAGAGGTGAGATAGCAAAACAGGAGAAAACCCCGCAGTGCCAGGATTTTATCGATCAGCGTACGCTGGTTTACAGGGACTAAGTTTGCGGGCTTCAGCAGTAAGTAGTGTATTAGCAGAGTGGTGATCAGTGAAAATACCACTCCGTCGGATAACGTCACAGCAAACCCGGTTGCAGACACTCTGATCAGCGGAAAGATCAGCATTAGCATGGTTTCAACAGTAAGAGCAATCAGCCCTGCTCGCAGCAGGACGGATTCACTATTCAGGTCATGACGGATCGTCAGCCGATTCGTTTTGATAAATAAGCGCACTATCAAAACCGTAATGAAGGCGATCAGTGTTGCATCCAGGAAGACTTCCAGCCAGAAGAAACTGACCGCGATCTCCAGCCTCTGCATCGCCTGCATGATCAGCATCTCGGCTGACATCAGAAAAGTGAAGAGAAGCAGGAGGTTTAACATTTTTTAGCGAGCGCCTTGTGCTGCGATGTCTGAATATAACGCCTACAGGTGTTGGCGGCGGTTAACGAGCCAGCCAGCGTAAAAAACAGTTTTCTGTGAATGAGTTATATTATTTTGTCCATAAAAGTAGGTCTATATTAACAGAGCTTCAGATGCAGCAACAGTGACCTTTATCAGTTTAAACCGGGCATTGAGTTGCGTTGTCTGGCTAGCGGGCCAGGCAGTGTTTTTGGATGCTGTTACTGTAACAAGTGAAAGACATCGCGCCGTTCAGACCTTGGCCATATTTTGTCGCGTCAGATAATAAAAAAGCCTCACAACGGAGGCTTTTCAATATCTCATTAAGCGTTAAATTCAGGCGCCGATAATACCGCCATCTTTACGCTGAATGGCCATAATGGTGGAACGAGGCTTGCTGTTGCCGCCCGCAGGGAAGTGGGACGGTTTATCATCTTCACCTGGGTGTTGCACGCCGACAAACACGGTGCGCTGATCCGGTGAGAATGTCAGACCGGTGATCTCACAGGCGATCGGACCGGTGGCAAAGCGACGCACCTCTCCGGTTTGCGGATCAGCACAGAGCATCTGGTTGTTGCCCATGCCGGCGAAGTCCCCTTCGTTGGAATATTTACCGTCAGTCAGAATCCACAGGCGTCCAGCCTTATCAAAGCCGAGGCCATCTGGGCTGTTGAACATGTTTTCATCATTGATGTTGGCAGAACCGGCGTAGAAGTCATTGTGGACTGTCGGATTACCGGCAACCAGGAACAGATCCCACTTGAAGGTGGTGGCGCTGTTATCGCCATTGGTTTCGTTCCAGCGAACAATCTGACCATACTTGTTGTTGGCCCGTGGGTTCGGCCCGCCAACCGGCTGGTTGTCTTTCTTGCCACGGTACTTATTGTTGGTCAGGGTGCAGCATACCGTTTTGGTTTTATGATTTACCGCAACCCATTCCGGACGATCCATGGTGGTGGCACCAACAACCGTCGCCGCTTCACGGGCGTAGATCAGAACTTCAGCCTGGCTGTTGAAACCGTTCTCTTTAGTGAGACCATTTTTGCCGTAAGTCAGCTCGATCCACTCACCGGTACCCTTCACTTCACCGGGCTGTGCGCTGAAGCGAGAAACGTACAGGGTACCCTCTTCAAGCAGGTTGCGGTTGGCGGCTTTATCCGTAGCGTTGTACTTGTTTTTAGAGACAAACTTGTACAGGTGTTCCCCACGCTCGTCGTCGCCCAGATAAACCACAACGTGACCATTGTCTGCCACGATAACCGCAGCGTTCTCATGCTTGAAACGACCCAGCGCGGTGCGCTTCAGCGGGGTAGAGGTTGGGTCCATCGGGTCGATCTCGACCACCCAGCCGTGACGATTTGGTTCGTTTGGCTCTTTAGTGATATCAAAGCGGTCATCAAATTTGAACCACTGGTAATCACTGTCATCTTTCAGGCCGTAACGCTTTTCGTGGGCTGTTTGTCCGCCACCAGGTTTAGCAAAGAATCCATTGAAGTTCTCTTCACAGGTCAGGTAAGTGCCCCATGGTGTTTCACCGTTGGCGCAGTTATTGAATGTCCCGAGTACTTTCGTCCCGCTGGCATCAACGCTGGTTTTCAGCAGATCATCTCCTGCGGCAGGGCCGGTCAGCATCATTTCGGTATTGGCTGTGATACGACGGTTGTAATCAGAGTCTTTGCTGTATTCCCAGCCATCAGCGGTACGCCTGATTTCGAAGACAGAGATACCAACAGCCGCCTGCGCTTTTTTCACGTCATCGGCGGTCATCGCTTCGCCTCTATGATCGAACAGCAGTGGGTAGTTGGTGTATTCGTTGTTGACTGCCAGCAGGCCGTGATCGTCAGACAGTGGGAAGAAGGTCATGCCGTCGGTGTTATCACCAAACTGGCCCGCTTGAGCGCTGGCAGGCTGAGTGCCGCTTTCGTCAAATTCTGGCGCGCCTTTCAGGATTGGGTCGCCCCAGGAGATCAACGGTTTGGCAACATAACCTTCAGGCACCACGAAGGTGTCAGCGGTGCTGGCAGGTACTTTGGTAAAGCCCAGCAGCTTGCTTTGAGGGTTACTGGTTGCTGCCATCGCTTCGGCAAGTGGGTTGGCTGCCAGAAACAGCCCCATAGCGGTAGCACCGCCCTGTAAAAAACGGCGACGGCTCAGGCCGGCATCAATAATTTTGCTGAAGTCGGAGTCTGATTCAGAATGCATTGCTGAATCGGCCTGCAGATGATCTTTGTTCATGCTTATATTCCTGAAAACGGAAGTGAGTGGAATCATTTTCTGCAAAGAAGACTAGACTCTGTTTATGTCTGCCACATGACTTTAACGTTACCGGAGGATGACGCTGTGATCGTAATGCTTTGTTCACCAGCAGAACTAAAAGCGTTACTTATATGTCACAATGATGTGTTTATCTGCAACATTATAATTAAAGGACTTTCAGTATGCTGACTTTGGTTTTGGGGTTAATTCTTTTTCTCGGAATACACAGTGTTGCCATTGTGGCGATGCCGTTGCGTAACCGGGCCGTTGCCGCCAGTGAAGTGGGTTGGAAACTACTGTATGCGGTTATCTCCCTGCTGGGGCTGTGGCTGATCGCCAAAGGGTATGCGGCGTACCGGCTTGACCCCTATATCGTCTATGTTACGCCGGTGTGGATGCGTCATCTGTCAGCGTTGTTGCTGTTACCGGTATTTATACTGTTCTTGGCGCCATACTTTCCCGGACGGATTAAACGGGTCACCGTGCACCCGCAGCTGATCGCGGTAAAACTCTGGGCGGTGTCCCATCTGCTGGTTAATGGGACTCTGGGTGATCTGGTGCTGTTTGGTAGTTTCCTCGCCTGGGCGGTGGTTGACCGTATCTCAATGAAGCGACGCCAACAGCGGCCGCTACCCGCTGCACCCGCGTCTGCCTATAACGATCTGATTCTGGTTGTCGCGGGACTTGCACTTTATGGTGTCACGGTCGTCTGGGCCCATAAATGGTTAATTGGTGTCGCGCCCTTCGGTTGAGGCAACCCTGCAGCAGACTGCGCCAACTCAGTCTGCCAGCTCTTCCAGTCCGGATGTTTTTTCCAGGGCGCGACTGGGGCTGAGCAGGTGCTGTCTGATCAGTTCCCGGGCCTGTTCTCCATCACCCGCTAACAGAGCATCAATCAGCTGTTGATGCTCTTTCTGATTGGCATCAAAGACGTTACTGTTAGCCATATTTTTCTTCAGCCAGAGATTGCGGTAACGGGAGGCTTTTTCATACAACGAACGACGCACCTGTAACAGAGTCGGTGAGTTACACCCCTGAGCGATTGCGGTATGAAACGCCTGATGGCGTCGTTCCCACTCCTGCGGGTCTTTATCGACCATATCGCCGAACTTGTGCATGGTGTGAGCCGCCGCCAGGATTCCCGCTTCCCACTCATCATCACCTCGCTCCACTGCCAGCCCGATACAGAGGGCTTCAATCTCTGCCCGGGTTGCATAGATATCGCGCATCTCTTCCCGCGACACCGGGTGTACCTTAAAGCCCCGCTGGTTTTCTACCACCACCAGTTGTTCGATCAGTAGCTGGGAAAGTGCCTCTCTCAGGGGGCTGACGCCGACCTGATAACGCTCTTTCAAACGGGGCATTTTGAGTTTTTCGCCCGGTTTAAAATAGCCTGTAAGAATATCCTGTTTCAGATCACCTACCACTTTCAGGGCAGAATTATCGCCCCTGGTATCGTTGACTGGTCTGGTCTTTATCATGGTTAGAAGGGTCTAGTATTCTGTTTTTAAAGGATTTATTGAAGTAACTAAGTCGCTTGTCCTGGGTCAGTTTAATTTATCGACATTGATTAGTTAAGACAAACAATAAAATATAATGTTGACGTTAATTTAAAATGTCGACATTATTGCATTGCGTCGATGTTGGTGATGATCCAGATCAACTTATGGTTCAAAGATTCTGAGGTTGAAAGTTCGTGAGATTGAAAGAGCCTGAGATTCCATGATTCTGAGACAGAACGATCCGCCACAAAAACAAAAATTGACAACGTCTTACCAGAACGTCCTGCATTCTGCTGAGTCTTTGGTAAACGATACGAATACACTTTAGGAGAGATAAAGATGACTGCTTTGTTGCGTGAAGTTGAAACGACTCAACCCCAGGGTTTTTCCGTTGCCCCCTATGCGGCAAATAAACGATTGCAGGTGGTAACGCTGAGCGCCGAGACTATTGCCGCGTTTGATGAGGCGATAGCGCAGTGGCCGCTACAGGCTCTCGAGTATAAGCCTTTTCTGCGTTATGCCACCGCAGACAAGCTGGATGCTATTACCGGATACTCTTTGGGTAAGTTTCTCAATGCAACGATGCAGGACCGTAATACCGCTGCTTTTCTGCTGCAGTATGAAGGTCAGCCAGAAATCACCGAGGGTGAACTGCGTACAGAGTTTGAGATCAAGTTGTCGACTGCAATCTCCCATCTCATCGGTATGCCAAACCATGATGCGATGTACGGCAAGTATTATGCCCGGTTTACTGTCCTGAACGATGATAATTCTGATAGTTATCTGCGTCAGGCTCACCGCCGTATGGAGCTACATAATGATGGCACCTATGTGGATGAGCGTACTGACTTTGTTCTGATGCAAAAGTTGGGAGAGGCGCACATGGAGGGAGGCGACTCTTTGTTGCTTCACGTGGATGACTGGGCTGAACTGGACCGTTTCTATCGTCACCCTCTGGCTAAACAGGATATCGTCTGGGGCGCCCCAAAATCTAAGAATGTAGAAACCAAGATTGAGCATCCAGTCTTCTTTGAAGAGGATAAGAATGGTAAACCGCATATGCTGTTTATCGATCAGTTTGCTGAGCCGCAAAACATGGCCGAAGGTATCTATCTCTATGAGATGGGCAAGTCTCTGGAAGAGGATGAGAACTTCTTCCGCGTTCGCCTGCCGGTTGGCTCTATGTTGGTGGTACAGAACCACTGCTGGCTTCACGGTCGTGATAAGTTTGTGGCACACCCACAGCTGAGTCGTGAACTGCTGCGTCAGCGGGGGCACTTCACCAGGTAATACCGCGCAGATATACTAAGGCGGAGTCGATTGATCGGCTCCGCCGTCTGTTTTTTTAAAGCGTATTTAACTGATTCTATGTTTACGGGTGAAATGCATGACATACGACTACATTATCATCGGCGGCGGTATCGTCGGTATGTCGACAGGCTGGCAGCTACAGCAGCGCTTTCCAGACGCTAAAATCCTGCTGTTGGAAAAGGAGTCGGTTTATTCTAAGCATCAGACGGGTCATAACAGTGGGGTTATCCACGCGGGTGTCTATTACGCGCCAGGCAGTCTGAAAGCGCAGTTCTGTAAAGCCGGTGTGGCTGCAACGATGAAGTTCTGTGATGAGAACGGTGTCGCTTATAATCAGTGCGGAAAGCTGTTGGTTGCCACGAATGATCTGGAAGCTGAGCGGATGCAGGCATTGTATAATCGATGTATCGACAACGGTATTGATGTTGAGCTGCTGGATGCCGGACAACTGAAACAGCGGGAGCCCAATATTGTAGGTGTTGGAGCTATCCTGGTGAAAGATACTGCGATCGTTAACTATCAGCAGGTGACCACTAAGATGGCGGAGCGCTTTGTGGCGATGGGGGGAGATGCCCGTCTGAATCATAAAGTGACCGGTCTGTCGGAATCTGCCGATGAGGTCACGGTAGAGGCACTTCACAATGGTCAGCAGGTGAGTTTCAAGGGTAAGTTTCTGATCACCTGTTCTGGTCTGATGGCCGATCGCACGACAAAAATGCTGGGAATCAAGACGGATTTCCAGATCATTCCGTTCCGGGGCGAATATTACAAATTACCGGAGAAATACAACACCATTGTTAACCATCTGATCTATCCGATCCCTGATCCTGATCTGCCTTTCCTGGGAGTACATCTGACCCGGATGATCGACGGTTCCGTGACCGTGGGGCCAAACGCCGTGCAGGGCTGGAAGCGTGAAGGCTACGGCAAGATCAATATCAGCTTGCGGGATATCTGGGATATGGTGACCTTTCCGGGATTCTGGCGGGTGCTCAAAGCCCATATCGGTACCGGTATTGTGGAAACCAAGAACTCCCTGTGGAAGCCCGGGTATCTCAAGCTGGTGCAGAAGTACTGTCCGCAACTGAAAGTGGAAGATCTGCAGCACTATCCTGCGGGTATCCGGGCCCAGGCGGTGATGAATGATGGCTCGCTGGTGCATGACTTCCTGTTTGCCCAAAGCCCAAGGTCGCTGCATGTCTGTAATGCACCATCACCAGCAGCCACATCGGCAATCCCGATTGGCGCTTATATCTGTGACAAGGTGGCAGAGCAGCAGGGCTAAATATTTCTCTCTGCTTTGATAAAAATGCACCGGAAGTGCAATGTTTCTGGTGCGTTTTAGTTGAGCTTATGTTCGCTATTTCCTTCTATCTGTTGTAATCTGGCAGGTAAAAGCATATACCTTGTTATCCACCCATCTTTCATCAAGCCGTCTGCTATTCACTTAATCCTTCAGGAAACAGTATGGCAGTCCGCGTCCGTTACGATACCCACGAATTTGACAATGTTGATATCCATCTGCGCAGTCTGCGCAGTAATCAGGAGTTTGAAGATGAGGACGGTCAGGCGGAAGCGCTGGGTATCTCTTCAGCCAGCTGGCCGCTGTTTGGTATTGTCTGGCCATCCGGTCAGGTGCTTGCTCACCATCTGTTTCAGACCAACTTCAGGGATAAGCGTATTCTTGAGGTGGGGTGTGGTATCGGCCTTACCAGTGTTCTGCTGAATCATCTGCGGGCGGATATAACCGCCACGGATTATCACCCCGAGGCGGAAGGCTTTATGCAGCACAATACCGATCTTAATGATGATCCCCGGGTGCCCTTTGTGCGCACTGGCTGGGCTGATCAGCAGACCGATCTGGGGCTGTTCGATCTGATTATCGGTAGTGATCTGCTCTATGAAGATGAACATGTGCAACAGCTGGCAGACTTTATCTGTCAGCACAGTCGGCCTCAGGGGCAGGTGATTCTGGTCGACCCTGGCCGGGGACGGCATGCTCGTTTCAGCAGGGCGATGGCTGAAGCTGGCTTCAGTCTGCTAGCTGAACGGCCACAACAACCTGACTTTTTGATCGCGCCATTCAAGGGTGTGATCCTCAGTTACTTTCGATAGAATAATACCTTCATAAGGTTGCATTATTGGTACTTTAATAGGGTTTTTTACAGTTAAAGTACAATATTGGTTACTTTGTTGTGTGTTGATGTTATTGGTCTATAATGTTACTAAATCTTACATTAATAGAGATTATCTCAACTTAAGTGCTGATTTGGGGATATTATGGATCTTAGAGAAGGTTCTCCTGCAGCGGTCGCTGTTATTCTGGGAGAGCGGTTAAAACAAGCTCGGCTGAATGCCGATATGACTCAGACGCAGGTGTCTGAGTTGTCTGGCGTTTCCCGTAAAATGGTGATGGGGGCAGAGAAGGGGAAGGTACAGCTGGAAACACTGGTCGCCATTATGCAGGCCCTGGGGTTGAGTGACCATTTAAACCGTTTTCTGCCTGAACAGACGATCTCACCGGTGCAGCTGGCGCGGTTGCAGGGTAAAAAACGGCAGCGGGCATCGGGTAGCACCAGCGTTAAGCCTGAGGGGGACTCTGAATGGTGATGCAGGTTGTCAGGGTTCTCTATCATGATCAGGAGGCTGGTGCAGTGAGTTTTGATACTGACACCGGAGTAGGGGCGTTTGAGTATAGCCCCGCGTTTATTCAAAGCGGTATTGAGCTGTCTCCCATTAAAATGCCGCTGTCCCGGCGAATCTATAGTTTTCCCGAGCTGGAATATGCAACATTTAAAGGGCTGCCCGGACTGATCGCCGATTCGCTGCCGGATGATTTTGGTAATGCGGTGCTCAATGCCTGGGTGTCCAGTCAGGGTAAACAGCCTGGCGATATTACGCCGCTGCAGCGCTTGCAGTTTACCGGTACCCGGGGTATCGGTGCGCTCGAATATGCCCCGGCCACCCGGCTGAAAAAACTTAATGCATCGCAGCAGGTCGAGATCGAATCGCTGGTGGCGATTGCTCAGGAGATTCTCGACAATCACCATGATTTCTCTGTAGAACTTTCCCGGGAGGGACAGGAAAATCGCGAAGCGATGCTTGCGCTGCTCTCTGTGGGGATGAGTGCTGGCGGTGCCCGGCCAAAAGCGGTGCTGGCGTTTAATGAGGACTTTACTCAGGTACGCTCCGGGCAGACCGGGGTGCCAGAGGGGTTCACTCACTACCTGATGAAGTTTGATGGCGTCCGTGAACATCATCAGAACCGGGAGACCTTCGGTGACCCGCTGGGTTATGGTGCGATGGAGTATGTCTATTCCCTGATGGCGGGGGCATGCGGCATCCGGATGATGCCCTGTCAGTTACTCAACGAGGGCAACCGGCGGCACTTCATCACTCAGCGCTTTGATCGACAGGGTGATAACAAGATACATGTACAGACACTCAACGGTATTGCTCATGTGGATTATAAAAAACCGGGGTCTTTCTCCTACGCTGAGTTATTTGGGATCGCGCGACAGTTGAGACTGCCCGCCAGTGATGCCGCTCAGTTGATGAGGCGAATGGTGTTTAATATTGTTGCCCGCAACCATGATGATCATGCTAAAAATTTCGCTTTTATGCTGCAGCCTGAAGATCCCACGCAGCCGCTGTCGCCATCCCGGTGGCAGTTGGCTCCCGCATATGACCTGGCGTATAGCTACAAACCCGGCAGCCCCTGGGTGAACAGTCACTGGATGTCGCTGAACGGTAAACGGGATGGCTTTACCCGGGCTGATCTCTATTCTCTGGAAAAGCTCAGTCCGCTGTTTTCGCGGCAGAAGATTGATCAGATTATCGATGAAACTGTTGAGCAGGTATCAAACTGGCGCAAGCTGGCAACGGAACATGCTGTACCGGCGGGATTGGTTGATGAGATTGAAACGAATCTCAGGCTAACGCTGTAACGGCTAGGATGTCTGTAACGACCAGGGTATCTGGAGCGGTGATGCAGTCACACAGATCGCTTGCTTCCCGGGTCTGATAACCAGGGAGAAGCGAAAGCAGGGGAAAAAACGCGAACTTGAGGGGATTACTCGAAAACAATGCGCAGGGGTTCGCCGAAATCGTCATAGATTACTTTTTTGCGCTGCCGGGTCGTTTTTTGTGCTGCGGCTGCACGTTGAGTGCGTTCGGCTTTGCGCGCATCTATCTGAGCCAGTACACCGTTCAGGGGGGTGCGTTCCTGACGCTGAGGGTTGAGAATAAATCCGGCATTACGATAAGAGCCATTCACCAGACCTGTTGCACCGCTAGCAACTTCAGCAACCTGACCGCCCTGTTTAAGGAATGCCTGAGTTTGTTGCTGTAATTGCTTACGTAGTTCTGATTTGGTTTGGCGCTTAATCATATTGTATTTCCCCTGACCTGTATAATAAACGATCAATTATGCACTATTAAGTGCTCTAATAGCAAAGGAGATCCCCACTTTGCGGTGATAAGTTGATTATTGATCCGCCCTGGCGCGGTGAATCAGGGTTTTCTCCAGTTCAACAGCGATAAACAGTACCAATCCTACCGCTAAAATCTTACCCCAGGCGGCTGCATCTATCGGTGTTGTATGGAAAAACAGCTGCATAATAGGCAGATAGGTAAATAACAGTTGAAACAGCATGACCAGCGCTATTGCATATAACGCATAGTGATTGCCCAGAAGCCCATCCCTGTTGAGTACCGGACGGGCCAGAAAGCGGGAGTTGAGCAGATAGAATACTTCCAGCACTACCAGAGTATTTACTGCGATGGTTCTGGCGGTATCAATATCGGTACCGTTGCTACGTTCCCATAAAAACAAGCCGAAGGTTCCGCTAACCATCAGTAATGAGACAAACACAATTCGCCATATCATAAAAGGTGAGAGTATTGCGTTGCGTGTGTTGCGGGGCGGACGTTGCATAACATCGGGCTCGGTTGGTTCAAACGTCAGCGCCAGTGCCAGGGTGACTGCCGTTATCATATTGACCCAGAGAATCTGAGCCGGAGTAACCGGTAACAGGGTTCCCAGAGCGATTGCAGCCAGCACTGTCAGTGCTTCTCCGCCGTTGGTTGGCAGAATAAACAGGATCGATTTGCTGATGTTGTCGAATACGGTACGACCCTCTTCGATTGCATAGGTGATCGAGGCAAAGTTATCATCGGCCAGAACCATCTCCGATGCCTCTTTGGCCGCTTCTGTTCCTTTAACCCCCATGGCTGTACCAACATTGGCTCGTTTCAGCGAGGGGGCATCGTTAACACCATCCCCGGTCATCGCGACAACATGTTCTCTGGCCTGCAGAGATTTGACGATACGCAGCTTATGTTCGGGGCTGGCCCGGGCAAACACATCGGTATCTTCCACTACCGCTTCCAGCTGGGTGTCGGTCATCTGCTCGATCTGGTGACCGGTCAGGGCTTTGGGAGATTGTGTTATCCCCATCTGGATGGCGATCGCAGTGGCCGTGATCACATGATCGCCGGTAATCATTTTTACTCTGATACCTGCCTGATGGCACTTTTGTACCGCGTCAATCGCCTCATCCCTGGGGGGATCAATAATGCCGACCAACCCCAGCAGCGTCAGGTTGTTGCTGATATCGCTGAAATGCAATACCCGCTGCTCTTCCGGCAGGTGAAGCATTGCCAGTGCGAGGGTTCGCTTACCCTGACTGGCGATCAGTTCCTGTTGAGCGATCCAGAATGCCTGGTCCAGGGGGGAGCTGATATCGCCTTCCTGCTGCCATTGGCAACGGCACAGAACCGCTTCGATTGCACCTTTGATATAGACCACACCTGTGCCTTTATGGTCATGGTGCAGGGTAGCCATAAAGCGGTGTTCTGACTCAAACGGGATCAGGTCATCTGTAGGCATTTGCTGGTGCAGCTCATGCAGATCGAGACCTGCTTTAGCCCCCAGTACTAGCAGCGCCCCCTCTGTCGGGTCTCCTTCGATCAGCCACTCTCCCTCTTTCTGTATCAGTTGTGCTTCATTACACAGTACGCTGGCCTGACATAGCAGCTGCAATTCAGTCAGGTTATGCAGGTTGAGATCCTGATGGTGGCAGGTGAAGGTTCCGTGAGGGTTATAACCAACACCACTGATATCGGCACTGCAACGAGCCATGACCACGGAGGTTACCGTCATCTCATTGCGGGTCAGAGTGCCGGTTTTATCAGAGCAGATGACTGAGACCGACCCCAGGGTCTCAACTGCTGGCAGACGGCGGATAATGGCATGGCGTTTGGCCATGCGTTGCACGCCAATCGCCAGAGCGATGGTGATGATAGCAGGTAAGCCTTCGGGGATTGCAGCGACGGCCAACCCCACCGCAGCGAGAAACATATCTCCCAGCGCATAGCCTCTTATCCAGTAGCCAAACATCATGGTGGCAATGGCAATCAGCAGGATGGTGCCCGTCAGCCAGCGGGCAAAGCTATCCAGTTGGCGAGTCAGCGGTGTGGTCAGCGTGGACACTTCGGCCAGCAGTGTGCTGATCCTGCCTATTTCGGTATCAGCACCTGTGGCGATAACGGTACCGGTTCCCTGTCCAAAGCTGACGAGGGTGCCGGAGAAGGCTAGATTGGTCCGGTCGCCAAGGTCTGCCTCGGCAGTCACCGGTTCAGTCTGTTTGCTAACCGGAACGGACTCTCCTGTGAGCAGCGCTTCATCGATGTTCAGCGCTTTTAGCTTATGCAGATGCAGATCCGCAGGGACCCGGTCACCGGACTGAATAAAAACGATGTCGCCGGGCACCAGCTGTTCAGCTGGAACCTGTTGCCGGTGTCCGTTACGGATGACAACGGCCTGCTGGGAAAGCATATTGCGGACGGCATCGATCGCTTTTTCCGCCTTACCCTCCTGAAAGAAACCCACCAGAGCATTGATCAGTACAACCGCAACGATAACCCCCGAATCGACCTGATGACCCAACGCTGCGGTTATCAGGGCCGCGATAACAAGAACGTAGATGAGTACATTATTGAACTGTGCTAATAAACGCATCAGGCCGCTTCTGCGCGGAGGCGCAGGAAGGCGGTTAGCTCCGTATTGTTGCTGGCGTTTGTTAACCTGTTCAGCGGTCAGACCCTGCGGCGATGTTTCTAAGAGACTGTATATCTGTTCGGAGGTGCAGGTATGCCAGACTGTTTGCTTTCTGTCTGAGGTTGGTTCAGATGCGCTATCTGAAGAGGTGTCCATGACTATCGTCCCTAAGGTATAAATACAGTATAAGAATAGCGAATAACAGGGCGGTGATCGTGTTATGGAGGGCAGTATTTAAGCCCTGTCAGAGGCTACCGGAGTAATCCCTGACAGAGATCATAAGTTAGGAGAGGAAGCTTCACATTTGCCATGCTAAGCAGGAATTTTCTGATGGTTAAACCGGACTCAGCCTGCATCAATCCAGTGCAGCGCTTGCAAGAACTGACTCTCGCTGAAGTGCTGCGCTTCCCCACTGATAAAGGCCTGGCCCAGTTTTATGGCCCAGTCGAGCCATTCACCACCGCCAACGACTGCAAGACGGATAAAGTCATTGCTGTGCTGCAGGCCGAGTTTGGTATCTTCCCAGATAGCTCCGGCTTCCCAGCCTTTGAAGTTGTGGTCCAGATAGAGCAGGCAGCGCACCTGTCCATGGTTGGCGATTTTTTCTTCCAGCAGTGGGGCAAATATATCCTGGTAGTCGGCTGAAGTAAGTGTGTCAGTCGCCTGAATTACAATGATATCACCAGCGGTTTCCGGCAGAATGTGAAGCATCGCAGTTTCCTTTAGTCACATTGAGAGTTGAGGCTAGTGTATCGGTGCTGCTGTCGGTGTCAAAAAAGTTTCCAGTCTGCCGATAACCTGTGTTGAAACTCTCATATAGATTTGCGGCCGCTATACGATGATACGATTGATTGCGTTGATATTACTGCTGAGCCTGGGAGGCTGTGGTTCGCAGCCATACCGGACTGATCAGCTCTCTGCCAATACGGCTGCACCGTCACAGGTGAGGGCGGAGCTGTTACAGCAGTACCGCGAATGGCAGGGGGTGCCCTACCGGTTGGGCGGCACGGATAAGCAGGGGGTGGATTGTTCCGCGTTTACGCAACTGACTCTACGTCAGCGGCTGGGGGTGGATATTCCCCGGACTACCCTGGCGCAGTCACAGGACGGCCGGCCGGTGGATATCAGGCAACTGCAGCCGGGCGATCTGTTGTTTTACCGTTCCAGAGTTAAGCTGCGGCATGTGGGTATCTATATCGGGAATGGTGAGTTTCTGCATGCATCAACCAGTCGTGGGGTGATGATATCGCCCCTGAATAACCCCTATTGGGCCGCGCACTTCTGGCAAGCCCGGCGCCTGATCGATTAATGGCAGGGGATTGTGAAAGGTTACTGATTGTTGCCTGTCTGCATTCTGGTATAGTGTGCGCACTTAATGCAACTAACACATAGCGCTGAACCTCCAGCCGCGATAAGGTCACCGAGTAGTCCGAGTAGTAATGAGCTATCTGCCGATTGAGCAATACAAGAAAGCCTGGATCTTCAGACATAAAGATATGCCTGTCAGTGAAGAAGATCTGGCTCAGATTAAACCCCTAAGTGAAGCGCGGGCCGAGCAGGTCTGGTCTCAGCAGATAAGTAAGCACTGCAACCATCCGGGTCTTTTTGGCTCCGAGGACTGGGCTAATAAGAATCAAATCTGGCTGGAGACTGCTAACTGGCAGCAGACCTGGGAGTCCGATGATCCAGCGCTGCCTGGGCTGCTGGCTGACCATCTGCAATGGGATGATCAGACGGTTGTCTGGTTTTGTTACAGCAGTGAACATGTGATTGAAACCCGCTGGGATGTCTTTCGTCGCAACTGGAAGAACTTTCTGTTTTTTGATGATGGCCCGCTCCTCATCGGTCGCAAGCGAAAACAGGTGGCACAGTTCCATCAGACGGGCAACTATCGGATAGGTAATCGTCCGTAAACAGCGGGTCATTCAGGCCCGCTAATTAATCATCGTTAACTCTTTTTAAATCTCTCTTGCCAGGGATAGTACACACCCGGAACGGATTCCTGTTGTTGTCTGTAAGGGGGCTGTATGCCAAATCGTTTTCTGATCACTCTTTTTCTGTTGCTGTTGTCTGGCTTGACGCTGGCAGAATCGGCCGCCTCATTCAGTAAGTCAAAACGTTTGCTTGCCGGGGTGTATCAGGTCAATCCCGTCAGTTTTTATTGCGGTTGTGACTACCGGTCTGAGGGGAAAAAACTGGTGCCGGAGTGGGGGCGCTGTGGTTTTCAGCCGCGAAAAAACGGTAACCGGGCTGCCCGTATAGAGTGGGAGCATATTGTGCCTGCCTGGGCGTTTGGACATCAGCTACAGTGCTGGCAGAATGGCGGACGTAAAGCCTGTAAAAAAGATGAACGTTTCAAACAGATGGAAGCCGATATGCACAACCTGGTGCCGGCTATTGGGGAGGTAAACGGAGATCGCTCTAATTACAGCTTCACACAGCTGGAAGGGGAGCCCCGGGTATACGGTCGTTGTGATATGGAGGTCGATTTCAAGCGGCGTAAGGTTGAGCCGCCGCAGAACCGTCAGGGCGATATCGCCCGTACCTATTTCTATATGCGCGACCGCTATGGCCTGAAGATCAGTTCAAAGCAGGAGAAGCTGTTTGCCGCCTGGAGTGTGCAGGACCCGGTGGATAGCTGGGAGCTGCAACGCAATGAGCTGATTGCCGGTTTGCAGGGCAACAGTAACCCCTATGTGACGGCACCAGCGGGAGTGATCGGTGCTCAGGATACGTCGACGCCTGTTGGCTCAGATTCGTCCAATGAAGCAGAGGATACATTGATACAGCGGTTGCTGACAAAACTGAGGCAGCAATAGTTGCTCCCTGAATTTATTTGTCAGAGATTGTTGCTAATCTTAACTAAATTCTATTAATCAGAGTATCAGAAGCCGAGGTATCTGATGATAAAACCCTATTACCGGACTGTGCTGATATACCTGATCTTTGCGCTATTGTGGATCTACTTTTCAGACGCGCTGGTTTCTTCACTGTTTCATTCTGCAGAGATGATTACGCGGGTGCAGAATCTCAAGGGATTTGCATTTGTCGGCTGTACGGCGCTGTTACTGCTGTTTCTGATTCGTGCTGATCTGAACCGCATTGAGCAGGTCAGTCAGAAGCTTCGGCAAAGTTATGATCAGACACTCAAGGGGTGGGTGCAGGTGATGGATATCCGGCATAAGGAGACTGGTGAGCACAGTCTTCGGGTGACCCGAATGACGGTCAGGCTTGCCGGCCTGTTGGGGATTGAGGGGGATGAGCTGACCTATATCGCCCGGGGGGCGCTGATGCATGATGCGGGCAAAGTGGGCATTCCCGATGCGATTCTTATCAAGCCCGGCCCGCTTGATCAGGATGAGTGGGTTATCATGAAGGAGCATCCGGTGATTGCCCGGGATCTGATGAGAGATATTGAGTTTCTCCAGCCCTCAATTGACATTCCTTATTGCCACCATGAGCGCTGGAACGGCACCGGGTACCCACAAGGACTGGCGGGGGAACAGATTCCCCTGGCCGCACGAATTTTTGCCATTATCGATGTCTGGGATGCGTTATCGGAACACCGGGTGTACAAACAGCCCTGGCCTGAAGATCAGGTTCTGTTGTATATCCGTGAACAGGCGGGCATCCATTTCGATCCCGGGATTGTTGAGGTTTTTCTGGATAATTACCCAGAGATCAAAGCGGCGGCAAAGCAGCCCTCAATCTTTTAAAGGGAGAGTCCAGGGCTGATAATATTGCTGCAGGGCGCTATTAATTTGGCAGTAATAATGGCTGTTCACTAAATTTTTGGTGCCACTGTTCAAACTGTCTGGCTGTCATCGCGCTGGCATAGAAAAAGCCCTGGCCATAATCGCAGTTTGCCTGTTGCATCAGGGTGTGTTGTTCAGCGGTTTCAATCCCTTCGGCGATCACTTTGATGCCCAGGGTATGCGCCATAACAATGATGGCGTTACACAGTACCAGATCATCAGAGTCGCCATGCAGGTTGCGCACAAAGGTGCGGTCAATTTTCAAATAGTCGATATCCATACGGCGCAGGTGCGCCAGTGAAGAGAAGCTGGTGCCGAAGTCATCCAGCCCGATCTGGATATTGGCGTCCCGTAACTGAACGAGTTTTTGCTGGGTGTCTGCGGAAGATTCCATCAGCAGGCTTTCGGTAATCTCTATGCTCAGCTCGGCATTGTTAAGTCCGGACTCACGGGCTATCGCTATCCAGCGGTCATGGGCCGGGCTCTGCGCGCTGTCTTCAAAATGGCTCGGGGATGCATTGATACAGATCTGTATCTGTGGGTTGAGTTGTTTGCGCCACTGTTTAACCTGCTGCAGCGCTTCGCGGAAAATCCAGTCGCCCAGTTCCTGAATAATGCCTCCCTGTTCGGCGGCCTGAATAAACTGGTGGGGGAACATCAACCCCTCGTCCGGATGATTCCAGCGGATCAGCGCTTCGGCTTTCACCACCGTCATGCTTTCCAGATCGATCACCGGCTGGTAGTAGAGCTGGAACTGGTGTTGTCTGATCGCTTCGCGCAGAGCGTTTATCAGCCGTGAGCGTTTCTGTGACAGGGTTTGCATACCCGCGGTAAAAAAGTGAAGTTTGCTGCGGCCCGCGGCTTTGGCGGCATACATCGCCTGGTCAGCATTTTTAATCAGTTGCTCTGCGTTGTCTGCATCCTGCGGGTAGAGCGTGGCGCCGATACTGGCAGAGATATAGCGCTGCTGGTTTTCCAGCATGAAGGGTTGTTTCAGTACGCTGAGGATCTTCTCGCCAACCTGCTCCACCTGTGAGCTGCTTTCTATCTGCGGCAGAATGATTGTGAACTCGTCGCCTCCCAGTCGGGAGATGGTGTCACTGCTGCGCACCAGGCTTTTAAATCGATCGGCCACTTCAATCAACAGCTGGTCTCCGACATTATGGCCCAGAGTATCGTTGATCTCCTTAAAACGGTCGAGATCGAGAAACAGGAGTGCCAGTGATGATTTTGAACGGGCCGCCAGGCGAATCTCCTGCGTTAACCGGTCCATAAACATCCTTCGGTTTGGCAGATTGGTCAGTGGGTCAAAATTTGCCTGGGTCCATATCAGCTCTTCAGTCCGTTTTTTCTCGGTGATATCAGAGAAGGTGGCGATCCGTTGATAGACCGTATTGTCGTCATTGAAGAGGGTGTTGATATTCAGCCAGGCGATGTAGATTGAACCATTCTTGTGACGGTTCCAGATCTCGCCCTGCCATTTGCCAGATTCGCTCAGGGTTCCCAGCATATCTTCGTAGAATGGACTTTTATGTACCCCTGAGCGCAGCAGAGCGGGGGAATGGCCAATCGCTTCCTCCGCCTGGTATCCGGTAATCTGTGTGAAAGCATTATTGACCTTAACAATCTTGCTGTCGGCATCGACGATCATAATCGCATCGTTGCTTTCAAATGCTGCCGCCGCCAGACGCAGTTGTTCGGTTTGCCTCTGTTGCTCGAAGTTCATATGGGTTCCGGCGATGCAGATAGGGTGGCTGTTTTTGCCAAATCTGATCGGTTTGCCGCGACACTTTATCCAGAGCCAGCGGTTGTCTTTGGTCAACAGCCTGAACTGAATCTCGGCGGTAAGGTTGTCCAGCACCTGGGGGAGGAAGTTGATGTAGAAACGCACCTGGTCTTCCGGGTGCATCAGCTTACGGAACAGCTGTCGGTTAAGATGAAACTCCTGATCTTGATAGCCGAGCATCTTGTAACACTGGCTGTCCCACTGAATCGAATCATTGGTCAGGTTCCAGCTCCACAAGCCGGTCTGAGTCGCCTCCATCGTCAGCCGGTAACGCTCCTCCGAGTCTCTGAGAGCCTGCTCATAGCGGTTATGATTTCGGTGGAGCTGATTGAATGCCCTGATCAGTTGCCCCACCTCATCATTGCTTTGCACTGTAAGGGTCTGCTCTGGAAGCTGTCCCTCAGCCATTTTACGAATATCACGGGTGGCATTGCGCAGCGGCGTCAGCAGTTTTCTTAACAGATAGGCGATCAGGCCCGCCATCATAAAGCTGATCAGCAGGATCACAACGATGATCGTTTCGGTGAGGATGTTAATGGACGACATCGCTTTACTCAGCGGGTAGGTACGGATCACAACCCAGCCCATCTTGTCTAGCATGGCGGAGGCATAGATGATCTGATTGCCCCGGCTGTCAGTGGTTATACCCGACGTTTCTCCAGCCTGGATCCGCTCAATACAGTCGCAGTGCTTCTCTTTTTTATAGCTTTCAAGTGGCACCCCTTTGAGTGTATCGGTTACATAGATCCCCAGATTCGGGTCTATCACCATCACCCGGCCGCCGTCGGTAAAAGAGATGCGGGATATCTCTTTAAGCAGGTTATCCTGAGCCAGCAGGTTGACACCGAAGATATAACCCAGCACCCGGCCTGAATCGGAGAGTATCGGTGTATTGATGGCAAACAACGGGCTTTTTAACCCCTTGCCCATCAGGGGCATGGTGATCACCGTTGATTTCAAACGGCGCGCTTTCTCCAGATGTTTACGGTCAGAATAATCGATGCCGGTGCGGTTGGGGATTGTTGGATAATCGACCAGTGATATACCCTCCCGGTTCAGTACGACAACCCCGCCATTAAACAGCGCGTGTAGCTGGGTATCCCGCTTCAGGGCTTCCTGCATTCTTTCATTTGGATGCAGCCGGTATCGGGAGTGCAGCAGATCAGTGAACTCTTCCAGGTAGGTGACCCGTTTTTGCAGGGCTGAATCCATCTGTCGGACCACCATGTCTACCATGGTTTGCTGCTGTTCTACCAGAAGTCTGATGGAGCCTTGTTGCAGGTAATTAAAAATGAGTAGCGCTGTGCCTCCGGCAGATAACAGAAAGCCTACCAGTGTCAGAATTAAAACCCGGTTATGCAGGGATGTGGGTAAAAAACGGCTAAGAACCATTCATGCATATCCATAAATTTAAACGATAAAACAAAGAGTCTGTATCAATAAGCAGGGTTAGAACAGAGTTAATTAGAGAGTCTCCAGCGCGTATGATTGATAATGGTTTGACGTTAAATACCTGATATCCCTTCAGCTTAGCCTAGTCAGGTTAAATATAAACGGCAAAGTGGTCAAAATGGTGATTGATCTTGCCAGTGTCTGAGACCCCGGTGGAGCATAGGAATCTTAACTCCAGGGGGGCAGCAGGCATATTTTACCGCCCGGCTTTCAGGTATTATTTCTGACTTTTGTTACGGGCCTGCGCTAGGGCCTTTGGATTCTGTAGATGCTGCGATTTTTTGAACGTCTGACCAACCCATATCCTGAGCCGGAACCCGGTCAGCCGCCTAAGGGGCTATACCGCTTCTGCCGTTATTATATGCGGGGGATGGAGTGGCCGCTGTTGCTGATGACACTGTGCTCTGCGCTGTTGGCGATGCTAGAGGTCTCGCTGTTTGGTTTTCTCGGTCAACTGGTGGATTGGCTGAGCAATAAGCAACCTGATACATTCTGGCAGGAGGAGGGGGATACTCTGACGCTGGTGGGCGTTGTGTTGCTGATCGGGCTGCCGCTGTTGGTGGTGCTCCATTCCCTGATCGTACATCAGGTGTTGCTGGGGAATTTTCCCATGTCGGTTCGCTGGCTGGCGCACCGCTATCTGTTACGTCAGAGTTTGTCATTTTACCAGAATGACTTTGCCGGGCGGATCGCCACCAAGGTGATGCAAACATCACTGGCGGTGCGGGAAGCCGTGATGAAACTGCTTGATGTCCTGGTTTATATCGCAGTGTATTTTCTCTCCATGCTGGTGCTGGTGGCACAGTCTGATCTGCGCCTGATGTTCCCGTTACTGGGCTGGCTGGTAGGTTACTGTCTGCTGATGTGGTATTTCGTGCCCCGTCTGAGGGATGTGTCAGCGATACAGGCAGATGCCCGCTCATCGATGACCGGGAGGATAGTCGATAGCTACACCAATATTTCCACCGTGAAACTGTTCTCTTACAGTCAGCGTGAGTCGGATTATGCCCGGGAAAGTATGGATGGTTTTCTGACCACGGTTTACCGGCAGATGCGTCTGGCCACCGGCCTTAATGTGACGGTGCAATGCCTCAACTATCTGTTGCTGTTCATCACCACCGCTGTGTCGATCTACCTGTGGAGTTTCAGCCTGGTGACGGTGGGGGCTATCGCTATCGCCATCAGCCTGGCTTTGCGTCTCAACGGTATGTCTCAGTGGATTATGTGGGAAGTGAGTATGCTGTTTGAGAATATAGGCACCGTCAATGATGGTATGAATACCCTGTCTCAGCCGCTTGATGTCACCGACCGCAGCGATGCAAAGCCTTTGGTTGTTGAGACGGGAGCGATCCGCTTTAACGATGTTTCATTTCACTACGATAAGCGTGAAGGGGTGATTGAACACCTGAATCTGGATATCAGACCCGGTGAAAAGGTCGGTTTGGTGGGGCGCTCAGGTGCGGGAAAATCCACTCTGGTTAATCTGTTATTACGCTTCCATGATCTGGCTGATGGGCAGATTCTGATTGATGGCCAGGATATCAGCAGGGTGCAGCAGGATAGTCTGCGGCATCAGATCGGCATGGTGACTCAGGATACCTCGCTGCTGCATCGCAGTGTGCGGGATAATATTCTCTACGGTCACCCGGATGCATCTGAGGCGCAGATGATCGATGCTGCCAGACGGGCAGAGGCGCATGAGTTTATACTTGGGTTGAGCGATCCTCAGGGGCGCACCGGTTATGATGCTCAGGTGGGTGAGCGGGGTGTGAAGCTGTCCGGGGGCCAGCGTCAGCGGATCGCGATTGCCCGGGTGATTCTGAAGGATGCGCCGATTCTGATTCTGGATGAAGCGACATCGGCACTGGATTCAGAGGTCGAAGCGGATATTCAGCGGGGCCTGTCCAATCTGATGCAGGGTAAAACCGTTATCGCTATCGCCCACCGGCTGTCCACAATCGCCGCAATGGACCGGCTGATTGTTCTGGACCAGGGGCGTATCGTAGAGCAGGGTAACCACCATCAACTGGTGCAACAGGGGGGGATCTATGCCCAGCTCTGGGCGCATCAGTCCGGTGGCTTTATCGGTATGGATACCTGAGTTTCGTTCACAGGTCCACAGCTCAATAACGTACCGTAGTACAGCGGGTAAAACCGCTTAATAAGGAGAATCCGGATGCATGTAATTTCATGGGGGTCACTCGCCTGGTGCGCTATTCCGGTGGTACTGATTGCGACTGTCTATACCCGCTGGTCAGGCAAGGCCTCCGAGGTGTTGTTGTCAGCGGCGCGGATGACATTGCAATTGATCGGCGTCGGCTATGTTCTGGTGGCGCTGTTTGAAAATCCCTCGCCCTGGATTACTGGCGGGGTGCTTGTTGTGATGATCTGTATCGCCAGCTGGATCGCACTGCGCCCGGTGAATCATCAGCGCAACTACCTTAAACCCACGCTGATCGCGCTGACCTGCTCGGCCGGATTACACCTGTTTATCTCACTGGTTCTGGTGATCGGTGTTGACAGCTGGTATGAGCCAAGAGTGATTATCCCGCTGGCAGGGATGTATTTTGCCAATACGATGAATGCGATCAGTCTGGCAACCGAACGCTATCATTCTGAACTGCAGGAAGGTAAACCGGAGCCAAAAGCGCGGCTGACCGCGTTTCAGGCGGCGATGATTCCGCAAATCAACAGTCTTCTGGCGGTGGGCCTGGTATCCCTGCCCGGGATGATGACTGGTCAGATCCTTTCCGGTGTGTCACCTTTGATCGCGGTACGCTACCAGATCATGATCATGACCATGGTGCTGGGTAGCGGAGGCTGCGGAGCGGCGCTGATGCTGTGGCAGCTGGGGCGCGCGGATCGGTCCGGGCGGCAGCGTGATAACGGTCCGGCCGATGCGGACCTGGTGGAGAATGACTTATGAATCAGCCGGCGCTGTTAATGACTACTCTATATACCCTGTTTGCCCTGTTGGCGTTTGCCGGGAATTCGGTGTTGTGCCGTCTGGCGCTGGGTGAGCAGAGTATCGATGCGGGCAGCTTTACGGTGATCCGTTTGCTGTCTGGGATCGCGGTACTGTCAACGCTCTGGTATCTGACACAGAAGCGCAAAGCCGAAACCGACCCGGGCCGAGGGCGGGGCAGCTGGACCGCCGCCCTGATGCTGTTTATTTATGCGTTGGGCTTTTCGTATGCCTATATCAGTCTCGATACCGGCACCGGTGCACTGATCCTGTTTGGCGCAGTGCAGATCACCATGATTATGGTGAGTCTGTTGCGGGGCACCCGCCTGGTGTGGGCTGAATGGTTGGGGCTGGCACTGGCGTTCAGCGGTTTTGTCTATCTGCTTAAACCGGCTATCAACACCCCATCCCTGTGGGGATTTGTGCTGATGACCGCGGCAGGCATTGCCTGGGGAATATACACCCTGAAGGGGCGGGGGTCGGTTAATCCGCTGGCCGATACTCACTTTAATTTTTTCCGCACCCTGCCGCTGGTTACGCTGACACTCCTCTTTACCCTGACACTCAGTAATGCTGTCATTACTGTCAATGGGGCGTTGCTGGCGATGCTTTCCGGAGCGATCGCTTCGGGCATCGGTTACGCTGCCTGGTACCGGGCACTCAGCGGTTTATCGGCAGTGCAGGCTGCGGTGCTACAGTTGCTGGTCCCGGTCATCGCGGCGGCCGGTGGCGTGGTGTTTACCGATGAACAGATCACTACTCGCCTGCTGATTGCGGCACTACTGGTGCTGGGAGGGATTTTTCTGGTGGTGGTCGGACGCTATTATCTGCTCGCGCGGCGCAGTTCGTCGGTCTGAGGAGGATGTTTTGAATTCACTGAATCTGTGTAGTGAGGAGTTTTACTGCTAATGGAGAGCCATCTGTTTGCCACTTTTCTGGTTGCCATTACTCTGTTAACCCTGACCCCGGGGGTTGATACCCTGGTGACTATCCGCAACAGCGCCCGGGGAGGGTGGCAGGATGGTTTCGCTACCAGTACCGGCATCTGCTGCGGGTTGTTCCTGCACGCAACCGTATCTGCGCTGGGAATTTCGGTCATCCTGTTGCAATCAGCCAACGCGTTTCAGTTTCTGAAGCTGATCGGTGCGGGGTATCTGATCTGGCTGGGATTCACCAGTCTGCGGGGGATCGTTCAGGGACACAGCGTATTCAGGCTCCCGGATACCGGCAGCAGACCCTTTGTGATCTGGCGCTCACTGAGAGAGGGTTTTTTGTCGAATGCCCTGAACCCTAAAACAGCGCTCTTTTATATGGCTTTTCTGCCCCAGTTTATTGATCCGCAGGGGAGCGCCCTGACGCAGTCGCTGTGGCTGGCGGCGATACATTTTGTCATTGCCATGCTGTGGCAGTGTTCGCTGGCGTTGGCGGTTAACAGCGCCCGTCACTGGCTACAGAGTCAATCGGTCAGTATTGGATTTAATGCGCTCAGTGGTTCGGTGTTGATCTATCTGGGTGCCCGGTTGGCACTCACGGAGAATTAAAATGGATATAAAACAGCTCTTTGGTATTGAACTGCCACTGATTCAGGCGCCGATGGCGGGCGCGCAGGACGCTGCACTGGCGATAGCGGTAAGTAACGCTGGAGGCTTGGGGTCACTGCCTTGCGCCATGTTAACCCCGGAGCAACTGCGGGCTGAACTGGAAACGATCAGGGCGGCAACCGATAAGCCGGTCAATCTGAACTTTTTTGCCCATACCCCTTCGGCTGTTGATCAAAAGCGGGAGCAACGGTGGCGTAACCAGTTGCAGCCCTATTATCGCGAATATGGCATCGATCCTGATAATATTTCCGCTGCACCAGGTCGTGCGCCTTTCAACAGTGAGATGGCGGCGGTTATCGAAGAATACCGTCCGTCGGTAGTCAGCTTTCACTTCGGTTTACCCTGCCCTGATCTGCTTGAGCGGGTGCGTCGTTGTGGTTGTAAAGTGATCTCCAGTGCAACCACCGTGGCCGAAGCCGTATGGCTGGAACAGCAGGGGGTCGACGCGGTGATTGCACAGGGTGTGGAAGCGGGAGGTCATCGGGGATTTTTTCTTAACCGGGATCTGAATAGTCAGACAGGCACTATGGCCCTGGTGCCACAGATTATCGCTGCCATTGGATTACCGGTGATTGCTGCCGGAGGTATCGCTGATCAACGTGGCATCCAGGGGGCGCTGGCGATGGGAGCTGCCGGAGTGCAGTTGGGAACGGTATTTCTGTTGTGTGATGAATCGCGGGTCAGCGAAATCCATCGGCAGGCTTTACGGGAACCCAGTACACCTACCGCGCTGACCAATATTTTTTCAGGAGGACCCGCCCGGGGCATTGTCAACCGGGTGATGGCCGAGTTAGGCCCTGTGGCACCGCAGGCGCCCGAGTTTCCGTTGGCTGCAGCATCAATCGCTCCTTTGCGGGCGGCGGCTGAACGGCAGGGGCTGGGGGACTTTTCACCTCTGTGGAGTGGGCAGAATCGTAGCGGCTGTCGTGCTGTTCCTGCTGCCGAGCTGATCGCTGAACTGTTCTGCCATTAGGCAGAGGGCGTGGCCAAACGGTTTGCCTGCAGCGTCGCTGACGGTATAAAATTTTATTCAGGGGTTGATATCCTATTTCTCACCCCCAGATTAAAAATATTCCACTAATCTAGGCCTCTGTCAGCAGCGCTGTTCACGTCTTTAACACTTGAGGTCTGAACAATGCAGATTGCTGACAAAAAAATTGTCCTGATACACTACACCCTGAAAAACCTGGATGATGAGGTGATGGATTCCTCGGAGGGTGCAGAGCCTTTGGCGTACCTGCATGGTACCGGCAGTATCGTTCCCGGCCTGGAAAAAGAGCTGGCGGGCAAAAAAGCCGGCGATAAGATCAATGTTGAGGTTGCCCCTGAAGAGGGTTACGGCGAGCTGAATCCTGAACTGATTCAGGAAGTTGACCGTGCTGCGTTTGAAGGGGTCGATAATATTGAAGTGGGCATGCGCTTTATGGCGCAGACTGCCTGGGGTCAGCAGCCGGTTGTGGTAACTGCTGTCAGCGATGAGACGGTGGTTGTTGATGGCAACCATCCGCTGGCTGACCAGACGCTGAAGTTTGATGTCGAAGTTGTTGAAGTGCGTGATGCCACTGAAGAAGAGCTGGAACATGGGCACGCTCATGGTGAAGGCGGGCACCACCACTGATTTAACTGATTAACAACAGTAACACCCGATTAAAAGGCGCTCAGCGCCTTTTTTTATTGTCTGGACTTGCTTACGTGTGTAGTTCTACCCGTGAATGAGGCGCTGGCAATGGTGATTTTGGGCACTTTTTGCTTTTGAGTCATCGATTATTTCCCCCGTTGCTGTATATATAATGGATAGGATGTTTACCCAGCCAAAGGAAGAGTGAGTCCCGATGCGAGACCAGATTGAAGCGGTGATTAAAGCGGTATCCAGTGTTCTTTATGGGAAGCAGGAGCAGATCAAGCTTGCCCTGACCTGTATTTTCAGTCAGGGGCATCTGCTGATTGAGGACCTGCCGGGGATGGGTAAAACAACCCTGGCCCACGCGCTGGCTAAAGTGCTGGGGCTGGACTATCAGCGCTTGCAGTTTACCAGTGATATGTTGCCGGCTGATATTCTCGGCGTGACGATTTTTGATCCTTCCAGCAACCGTTTTCAGTTTCATCCCGGGCCGGTATTTACTCAGTTATTGCTGGCTGATGAGGTCAATCGTACCACTCCCAAAACCCAGTCTGCACTGCTGGAAGCGATGGAGGAAAGACGGGTCAGTCTGGATGGGCAGACCCATCCGTTGCCATCCCCCTTTTTTGTTATCGCAACACAAAACCCGGTAACTCAGCAGGGGACATTCCCGTTGCCTGAATCTCAGCTGGATCGCTTTCTGATGCGGATAGAACTGGGCTATCCCGATGCCCGGGCCGAGCGGGAACTGCTGCGCGGTGGCGATCCCCGGGAGCGCCTGCAAACACTGGCGGCAGTGATATCCGCGGCAGAGTTAGAGCAGATAACCCAGGCTTGCAGCGCGGTTAAAGTGTCTGACAGCATTCTGGATTATCTGCAGCGGCTGATCGCCTATAGTCGCCAGGCGCCGGAGTTTAGTTTTGGTATCTCTCCGCGGGGCGCTTTAGCACTCCTCAGCGCAAGTCGAAGCTGGGCCTATATTGATGGGCGGGATTATGTACTGCCTGAGGATCTGCAGCAGTTGCTCGGGCCGGTTACCGGTCATCGCTTACGGGCGGCAGAAGATATCGGAGGCTTTGGTGCCAACGCCCTGATTCAGCAACTGCTGAGTCAGGTTGATGTGGTAGGCTGACTATCAACTATGCTACCTGAGTTGAGGTGTGAAAGTTGACCGGATCTATACGACAACGATTGGGACGGGCTGTGATTGACTGGAGCCTGCGCCGCAGTCCCCGATTAAAACAGCTGACCCTGAGTCAGCGGCGTATCTATATCATGCCCTCGCAGGCAGGAGCCGTGTTCCTGATGTTGTTGCTGGTGATGCTGATACTGGCGATTAACTTTCAGAACAATCTGATGTTTGCTGTCACTTTTCTGCTGGCCAGCCTGTTCGTGGTAACTATCCTGCACACCTATGCCAATCTCTCCGGACTGACGATTCAGTTTGTCCGGGGTCACCCCTGCTTTTTAGGGGAACAGGCCGCTTTCGATCTGACGCTGACTGCGAGGGGGACGCGGCAGTACGAGAGTATTCAGTTACGTTTGCGCGAAGGGGAGGGAGCCGCTATTGATCTGGTTGAGGATCGACAGCGCAGTCTGACCCTGTATCAGAATACTCATCGTCGGGGTTATCTGCCGGCCGATGCTCTGTTGATTGAAACGTTTTATCCGCTGGGGCTTTTCAGAGCCTGGACCTGGTTGCAGGTCGATCTTAAAAGCCTGGTCTACCCACGTCCCGTCGAGGGGGGGCAGTTGCCCGATATGCATGATGCGGCAGGGGGCGATCAGCAATCACCGCATCTGGCCGAGCGCCCCGGGGGGGAGGAGTTTACCGGACTGGAGCAATATCAGGCCGGCATGTCGCTGAAACGGGTGGCCTGGAAAAACTATGCCCGGGGGCAGGGGATGCACGCCAAGCAGTATGTCGAACTGAGTGATAATCGCAGATGGTTAAGTTGGGAATTGTGGCCTGAGTTGTCTGGCGAAGCCCGCCTCTCCCGTCTGACATGGTGGGCGTTGCAGTTGCATCGACGGGGTGAGGAGTATGGGCTGCGATTACCCGGTATCGAGATCCGTCCTGACCGGGGAGAATCACACCGGGTCAGAGTGCTGGAAGCGCTGGCCTGTTTCGGTCTGGACAGCCCGGTTGAGCTTCAGGAGAGCCGCCCGTGAAACCGCTCTTTCAACTGACCCGCAGCAGTATGATCTGGTTGTTGGTGAGTATTCTGATGGTGACAGCTCCCTATGCCACGGTGGTTCCCGGCTGGTTGTTTCTGCTGGCGGTCCTGACCGTAGGCTGGCGCCTGATGGTACATAGCGGGCGCTGGAACTTCCCCCATTGGAGCATACGTCTGGTGCTGCTCTTGCTGGTGCTGGTGGGACTGCTGTTTGAACTGCGCTCGGGGTCGGCGATGGTGATCACCGTCAGCCTTCTGGTGGCGGCTTTTCTGCTCAAACTGACCGAGATGTATCGCCGCCGGGATGCGCTGGTGGTGCTCTATGTGGCGCTTCTGCTGATCGTTTGCAGCTTTCTGTTTTTTCAGTCGATACCGATGGCGTTTTATTGTCTGTTATCGCTGGTGGTTGTCACAGCCTGTCTGAACACTGTCTATCGTAGTCAGCAGAACAGTGATATCTGGCGGCCATTGAAACGCTCCGCCGTGCTTTATATGCAGGCGCTGCCGATGATGCTGGTGCTGTTTGTTATTTTCCCCCGAATGGGGCCGCTCTGGCAGGTGGATCTGAATACCGGACAGAGTTTTACCGGTCTTTCTGATTCGCTTTCACCTGGTGATGTCAGCCGCCTGACCCGGTCAGCGGACATCGCTTTCAGAGCCCGCTTTGACGGTGATTTACCACCAGAGAATCAGCGTTACTGGCGGGGTCTGACCTACGACCGCTTTGATGGCCGGCGCTGGAGCCGTACTGAATTGCAACAGGAGAGTCAAACATCCTTGCTGACTCAGTTCAATAGTGCTTACCAGGACTATCGTTACCAGATCGTCATGGAAGCCACCGGGCAGCAGTGGCGTTATGGGCTGGATGTGCCACTAAGCTTTCCAGCGACGATGAGTCGCCTCAGTGATCTGACCCTGCAGGGCGGGGAGCCCCTGATGCAACGCACACAATATTCGTTGGTGTCCCGCTCTGCTCCTGTGCGGGAGCCGTTGGCGGATGGCCACTATCTCCGCTATCTGCAACTGCCTGAAAATGGTAATGAACGTGCCCGGCAACTGGCGTTGAGATGGGCATCCGAACAGCCTGGGGTGCAAGCCTTTACGGCACAGATGCTGACCTTCTTTGCCAGGGATTTTCGTTATACTCTGGAACCGCCTCTGCTATCGGGACGTGATTCTGTCGATCAGTTTCTGTTTCAGACACGGCAGGGATTTTGTGGTCACTTTGCCAGTGCCGGAGCCTTTCTGTTGCGGGCTGCTGGCATCCCTGCCCGGGTGGTTGGAGGCTATCTGGGGGGGGAGATGAATCCGCTGGATGGTGCTCTCAGTGTGCGGCAGTACGAGGCCCATGCATGGCTTGAGTACTGGGATAGCGAGGACCTGAGCTGGCACCGGCTGGATCCCACCTCGGTGGTGGCACCCCTGCGGCTGGAACAGTCCGCAGCGCAGTTGTTCAGTTCGGAGCCATCATTTCTGGCCGATTCGATGTTGATGCGCACCGGTTTCCTGAGTGGTTCGCTGTTAAAACAGCTGAGGCTGCGTTATGAGGCGCTGAACTATGGCTGGCACCGTTGGGTGCTGAATTTTCATGAGCATCAGACCGGTTTTTTACGGCAGTTACTTGGCGAGATCTCCGTAATCAGAATACTATTACTGATTCTGGTGCCGGGAGGGTTGGTATTGCTGGCGGTTGCGGGCAGCTTATTTATCCGTCGGGGACCGCGTAAAGATCCACTGTTTTTAGCATTACAACGGCTGGATAAGCATTTGAAACAACGGGGTATGCAGCGTCTTTGTGGCGAGACTCCGGGACAGTTTTTTTCCCGGTTGGGGCAGGTGTTTCCTTCACTTTCGGATGAATTTACTGCACTCTCCCGCTGTTATGAACAGATCAGTTACGCGGAAAATTCTGATCCGCAGCTGCAGCAACAGTTCCGGCAACTGATAAATCGTTGCTGTACACAGATCCCTCAGTCATAACTCTGTCTGATAAGCCTGAAAGGTTGTTATATCACCGGATTCGTCATTTCAGACAGGTGCACACAAAAACTTGCGGAGAGACGCATTTGATACCCGATTATACTCTGCGGCGCAGTTCCCGGCGGCGCACCATCGAAATTCAGGTTCGTCCGGACAGTGTCAGAGTGTTAGCTCCAATCCGGGTGGCGCAGTCCCGAATTAACCAGTTGGTCGCCGAAAAGAGTGACTGGATTGCCACCCGCCAGCAGGAGCTGAGGTTACGGTTACCGATCTCCCCTCAACCGGTGGTACTGGAGCAGGGCAGTGAGCTGCGCTGGCTGGGTGAGCCTGTGATGCTGAAACTGGCAACCGAAAAGCCTGAGACCGCTGTTAACCTGAGTGCGGGGATTATTGAGCTATCGCTTTCCCGACGCATCCGTAAACCGCAGGCTGAAGTGGTACCGGAGCAACTGGAGCGTTGGTACCGGGAGCAGGCGCAGCACTACTTCCAGCAGCGGGTAGCTGAGTGGAGTGAGCTGATGAAACTATCACCCACCGCCATCGTGGTGCGTAGCTATAAACGCAAGTGGGGCTGCTGTAACAGTCGTGGTGTGGTCAGTTTTAATTGGTTGCTGATGATGGCGCCAGTGAGGATTATCGACTACGTTATTGTTCATGAGCTGAGTCACTTGAAACAGATGAATCACTCCCCACGATTCTGGCAGGAAGTTAACCGGTTTTACCCGGATTATGCTGAAGCGAAAGCCTGGTTAAATAGTCATGGCGCGGGTTTGTGCTGGCCTCCAGTCGGAGCCCGTCCCGATCGGTTGTAACTCAGCCAGTTTATTGACCGGTGATAATCTTTGATAACGAGAATTTTGATATTAAAGTTCAGGATTCAATGAAACTCAGGTAGTAGAACTTTGGTGTGACAAAATAATCCTTTAGTCTCTATCTCTCTGTTAATGATGATAATTACATGAAATGGGTAGTGTTTTGCTTTATACAGAGCGGGTTTTCATTTAAAACATTTACTACCGTATTTGAATAATAACGACAAAAGAAGTGGATGAGTATGGGGCTCTATGACACAGTAGAACGAAATTTTTTCAACTCACTAACCCGTAAAATCGTCGGAAATGTAGCTTTCCTGCTTCTGCCCTCGCTGCTTTTTATGGGGTTTAACTGGTATAGCCTGGGTCAGCTTGAGCAGGCTGCGTCGCAGTCGTCGAATAACGCTGAGCTGCTATCCAGGCTTAGTCAGTTGGAGTTTTACAGCTGGTTAGTGCTGAGCTTTGCCATTGCCGCCTCGCTATTTACGATCTTCTTTATGCGCCACATTTTTTTACGACCGATTCGTAAAATGATCGATGTTCTCAGTGCGATCAAAGATAAAGATGGTGATATCTCCGCAACATTGCCCGATTTTACTCACGATGAAATATCCACAATGGCGTCCAGCTATAACGGATTTTCCACCAGTCTGAAAAAGATTATTGCAGAGACGCGCAATCACAGTGTCCGGGTGGCGCTTAGTGCGACTCAGTTAAGCAAAGTCTTGCAGGAGGTTCATCAGTCAACCACCGCTCAGGAAGAACAGGCACAACAGGTGCTGATCTCCAGCCAGGAATCCACCACGGCTATTCAGGAGGTGGCGGGTAATACCCTGAAAATATCTGAATATACCAGTAACAACCTGAACGAGATCCGAAGTTCAAGTCGTGAGCTGGAGCAGGTATTGGGTCAGGTGCGTACTATCTCTGAGCTGGCGTCCGGATTCCAGAGTACGGTTGAGAAGCTCAGCGCCAGTTCCGAGACCATTACTGAAATTCTCTCGATGGTTAAACGCTTTTCTGATCAGACCAACCTGCTGGCGCTGAACGCCTCCATTGAAGCTGCACGAGCGGGAGAAGCGGGGCGGGGGTTTGCTGTGGTTGCCGATGAGGTGCGAAATCTGTCGCAGCAGGTGCAGAATGCAACCTCTGAGATCGATCAGAATATTTCGGTGATGGCTGATCTGGTTAATGATACCAAGACAAACTCCTCCAATATTCTCGAGTATACGCGCAACACGGAAGGCTTTATCAGTGATACCAGCGAACAGTTTACCCGGCTGGTAAGTGACTTCGAAGGCGTCAATAGTCAACTGACCACCATCAGCTCTACCCTTGATGAGCTTTCCTATACGAACAAAGAGTCTCACTCTCATGTGGAGCGTATCGCGGGTATCAGTGGTGACATTCGCGATGAGATGGAGCGTTCAAGAGAGTTTTCTGCTGAACTTGAGAGCTCAACAGAGGAGACTCAGGAGTTGCTGTCCCGCTTTATTATTGGCTACGGCAGCTTTGAAAATATTATTCAGGCGGGACGGGAGTGGACCCGTCAGATACAGGAGGCGCTGGAACAACTGAACAGCCAGGGATTTGATCTGTTTGATCGCAACTACAAACGCACTAATGAGGGAGGTCTTCCCGAAAAATTTGATGTCAGCTATGTTGAGGCGTTTGAAAAGCTGTTACGTCCGATGTATGACGACTACCTGAGACAGAAGCCTGATCTGATCTACGCACTGGCTATCAGTGTTGACGGCTATGCCCCCGCACACCATCTGAAGGTGTCTGAGCCCCTGACGGGCGATTTCAATGTTGATAATGCAAAAAGCCGTCATCGTCGCTTCTTTAAAGGCAGTCGCGCTGAAGTGCGCCGGGTAACCAATACCGCCCCTTTCCTGTTGCAGACGTTCGTCCGTGACACCGGTGAGGTGCTTAATGATCTGACCTTCCCGCTCTATGTTAACGGCCGTCACTGGGGTGCGTTTGCGCTGGGATTCAAACCGGAGCTACTGCTCGATAGTGAGAGCAACAATTAAGCGAGTATACGCCGATAGGTAAAGGCGTTGTTCAACAGGCCCGCTGCCTCTGGCAGCGGGCCTTTTTTTGTCCTGTCAGGACTGAGCCGGGCCTGTGGTTTCTAATGAATCGTTAAAGTAGCGGTTCAGGTACTAAAGGATTAATCACGGCCCCGCTCTAGTCTTAAGCACTTTCGCCGTACGCCTGCTCATCCTTTGCGACCGGGACGATAGAGCGGTTTGGAATGAGCAACTAATTGCCGGTCTGAACGGCTCCAAAGTCGCCTGTTACCGGTTATCGCAAAGCCCAATAATGCCCTGACTTACACAACAAACCAATCGATGAAGAATCAGAGGGCATAATGAATAATAAAAAACTATGGCGCAGCGTGCCGTTGGCCTTGGCAGTAGCATTCAGCAACAGTGCGATGGCCGGGATCAGTCTGTATGACCAGGACGGTACAACCTTCTCAGTAGACGGTTATTTCAACGCCTTCTACACCTATCAGGATAGCGAAGATAAAGTCGCTGATACCAACACCAAAACCTCCCGGGTACGGATGGGATTTCTGCCAAACTATATCGGCTTTAATGTCGGTAAAGAGGTCGGTGATCTGACCGTGGGTGGTCGTTCATCCTTCTGGGTTTCTATCAACGATAGCAATCAGGATGGTGACGGCACTAAAACTGATTCCATGATCGATGTCCGTCAGTTCTATGCCACCGTCGATGGTGATTTCGGTCAGGTGCTGTTTGGTAAGGACTTTGGTCTTTATGCCCGCAGCAATATCTTCGGTGATGAGCTGCTGATGGGTGTAGGTTTTGCACCGGCTACCACCAGTAATACGACGTTTGGCAATATTACCACGGGTTATCCATATGCCAACCCGACTGCTCAGATCACCTACCGTTCGCCAGTGATGAGTGGCTTCCAGGTTGCAGTGGGTGTACTGGACCCAAATACGACGGGCAGTACCGCTGCGGGTGATTCCAACGCTGCTCGTTTTGAAACCGAAGCGACCTACACTGCCGATTACGATGGTGTTGCAGTCAAGGCCTGGGTTGGTGGCGCCATGGGTGATTCCGTGACTTCAGGTGTTGATGCAAAAGGTATCTCTTACGGTGCCAGAATTGCTGCCGCAGGTTTTGCCCTGACTGCATCCGGGTTCGACCAGGAAGGCATCAGCAGTGTGTTTGCCAGCAATACGCTGACCGACAGTGCTGAGTCTGATGGTTATCTGGTACAGGGTTCCTATGCGTTTTCAACTAACCGTGTGGTACTCTCCCATGGTCAGACAAAAAACACCGCAGCTGGTAGCTCTGTGACCACCAAGGATTCTCTCACTGGCGCAGCATTGTTCCACAACATCAACGACAATCTGACACTGGTGGCTGAGTATACGGTTCACAAAACCGATAACGGCAGCATCGATACTTCAGCAACCGATACGGTTGCTCTGGGCGCTGTGCTGAGCTGGTAATCTGTCAGCCAGCTCCCGCATCCTTACCGACAACCCCTTCCTCTGTCGGTGAGGATGCTTTTCTACTACTTTAGTCCTGCTTTTTTCTATTATTAATTCCTTTAAAACAATACCTTATTTAATTCTTTTCAATTTCGCACTACTCTTCAGTACTCAAGTATAGTGTTTTCATTTGTCATTCCATTTTAGACTCAAGGGTCATTTCAAACGACGGTGTGACTACTGTGACCAAGCAATCATCTCAGAATATATGCCAGCCCGAGCTGCGCACTGCATTTACGACTGAACGTGATGAACAGGTGGCAGTGGACCAACTGCTGCAACAACTTAACTGGCCCGGTCTCAACTTTGTTCTTTTTTTCTGCTCGGCGGAATACCAGTTGGACAGGCTGGCTAAGGCGTTTCAACAGGGCTTCAAAGATCTGTTGGTGGTCGGTTGCACCACCGCTGGAGAGATAACCGTCGAGGGGTACGGTCAGGGGTGTATCTCTGCGATCGGTTTTTCCCGCGAGGCGTTTGCTGTCAGTGGTCGCTTAATAAGCAGTCTGGAACACTTTGATTTTAATGATGCTCAGGGGGTGGTTGAGCAACTATCTGAGCAGTGTCTCGAGCAGCAGGTTGCACCGATCAAAGATCATAGTTTTGCCCTGACACTGTTTGACGGGTTGTCGACTCAGGAGGAAAAGGTGCTGGTGACACTGGACTCCGCTCTGGGCAGTATTCCCCACTTCGGAGGGTCGGCTGGCGATGATATCTGCCTGGCGAATACCCATGTCTATTTTGATGGCGCTTTTCATACCAATGCGGCTGTGATTATTCTGATCAATACCAGTTGTGAGTTCAGAGTGTTCAGTGGTCATCATATGGAAAGCCGGGATACCAAACTGGTAGTTACCGAAGCGGATAGTGAACAGCGCCGGGTGCTGGAACTGAATGCTGAGCCAGCAGCCATTGAGTACTCCCGCATTGTCGGGGTGCCGGTGGATGAGCTGAACCATGAGTCGTTTGCGCTGAACCCGATCGCGGTGAGAATAGGCGATGAGTACTTCGTCCGCTCCATTCAGAGCGTCAACGATGATCTCAGCCTGACATTCTACTGTGCTGTTGAAAGCGGTATTGTGCTGACGCTAATGGAGCCCGGCGAAATGATATCCAAGCTGGATCAGCAACTGACGCGTGAAGAGGAGGCGCTCGGCGAGCATCTGTTAACCCTGGGGTGCGACTGTTTTCTGCGTCGGCTTGAGGCCCAGATCCGTGGTAAAAGTGAACCCGTCTCCCAGCTGTTGCAGCGCCACCGGGTGGTGGGATTTAACACCTATGGTGAGCAGATCGATGGGATGCATGTTAACCAGACCTTTACCGGTGTCGCGATCGGGAGAAAATCATGACCGGTATGGGGCAGGATCAGCCGATTGACCTTGTCCAGCGGGTTGAGCAGCTGGAACGGGAAAACCGCAAACTGCAGAAGATCAACCGGGTGCTGATCGAGCGGGTTGAAGTCAGTGCTACCACCCGTACCGATCCCTATGCCGCTTTTGAACACTCTGTTGTACTGGCCGAACAGGTCCGTGAAAGAACCGCTGCACTGAATGTCGCGCTGGGCGATCTCAAAACCAGCAATTCCGCCCTGAGTCAGGCAAAACAGCAGGCCGAACTGGCACATCAGCGACTGATAGATGGTATTGAGAGTATCTCCGATGCGTTTGTCCTGTTTGATAGCGAGCGGCGTATTGTCCTTTATAACAGCAAATTTGAATCGGTCTGGGCGGGGACTGGCGTCTCCATTGAGGAGGGGCTGGGGATTCAGGATATTCGCCGGCTTGCGGATCAGCATGGGTTGATCGAGGAAGAGCTGCGGGGGGATGAAACGGATAACTCGGTGTTCTACCGGCTCAAGAATGGCCGCTGGTTTCAGGTTAGTGAACGGCCTACGCTGGATGGCGGTCTGGTTATTCTCTATACCGATATTACCGAGCTTAAACAGAACGAAACCGCGCGCCGGGAACGCGCCCTGGCGGATAAATCCCGGGTGTTGCAAAATACCGTTGATAACCTTTCTCAGGGGGTGGTACTGATCAATTCAGAGGGGCGGCTTGAGGTCTGGAATCAGCGCTTTCTGGAGCTGTCAGGCTTTGGTGAGGATGAGCTGAATGAACAGCCCCTGTTTGAGGACCTGATCGCCCGATGTGAGCTGATTCTGCTGACCCCTTTCACCAATCATCACCACGCCGGGGGGACTATCGAGCTGGAGCAGAGTCTGCGTAATGGTCAGGTGATAGAGATTCGTACCCATCCGATTCAGGAGGGTGGTTTTGTGAATACCTACACTGATATTACCGAGCGCCATCAATATGCTGAAACATTGCGTGAGAGTGAACAGTGGATCCGCCTGATTACCGACCATGTACCGGCACTGATCGCTTATGTGGGCGATGATCTGCGATTCCAGTTTACCAATAAGGTGTATGAGGACTGGTATGGCTGGCCGCGGGAGGCGCTGATCGGCAAAACCATCACGATGGTTCATGGTGGCGATCAGTTTGTCAATCTCAAGCCCTATATTGACAGGGCGCTGTCGGGTGAGAGTGTCACCTTCGAGATCGAAGAGAAAGATCCTCAGGGCGGACCGCGATACATGCTCAAAGCCTATGTGCCCAATCTGGATGCCGAGGGGCATGCGGTGGGCTTCTTTGTGCTGATCAGGGACATTACTGAGCGGCGTAAAACCGCCTATGCCTTGCAGGAATCCTATCAGACGATGGAGCAGCGGGTGATTGAGCGGACCTCCGAACTGACTAAACTGAACGATCAGTTGAGGCAGGAGATCACTGAGCGTAAACAGGTGGAAGGGCGTCTGCTGGAAGCCAGTAAACATGCTGAGCAGGCTAATCTGTCGAAAACCAAATTTCTGGCTGCGGTCAGTCATGATCTGTTGCAGCCGCTAAATGCAGCCCGGCTGTTTACCAGTGCGCTGCAGGAAAAGCCAGCGGTCCAGAGTGAGCGGCATCTGATCGACTCAGTGGGCAGTTCGCTGGATGATGTGGAGTCACTGCTCAGTACGCTGGTGGATATTTCCAAGCTGGATGCTGGTGTGATTGAACCTGACGTCACGGTGTTTCCGGCCAGCAGTCTGCTGAATAATATCGCCAATGAATATCAGCAGGTAGCCATCAGCGAGCAGTTGAGGTTGCGCTATGTGGCAAGCAATGCGGTGATCTGTTCCGACTCTCAGCTGTTGGCGCGAATCCTGAGAAACTTCCTGACTAACGCGATTCGTTATACCGATCATGGTTCTGTGTTGCTGGGGTGTCGGCGCAAGCGGAATAGCCTGGTTATTGAGGTGTGGGATACCGGTCTCGGTATTCCTGAAGATAAGCTGGGCGATATCTTCCTGGAGTTTAAACGCCTGCACGGCAGCCCTGTGGAAAATGATAAGGGACTGGGGCTCGGGTTAGCGATCGTTGATAAAATATCGCGGATGCTGGGACATCAGATCAGCGTCAGTTCAGTGCCGGGCAAGGGATCAATGTTCTCTGTCGAGGTTCCCCTGGCCAGGCCTGATCAGCTTCCTGTCAGGACTAAAGAGCAGCATCAGCCAGCGACTGGAGATCAGCTTCAGGCGGCCGAGATCTGGCTGATCGACAATGACCCGGCGATCTGCCGGGGGATGCAAACTCTGCTGGAGGGGTGGGGCTGTCGTGTGCAAACGGCCCACGATGAGGAGCAGTTGATGGCGTTGCTGGATAAGGGGGAAGCGCCCAAATTATTAATCGCTGATTACCATCTGGATAATGATGAGAATGGCCTGGATGCCGCCATCCATTTTAACCGGCGACTGGCTCAGCCGGTTCCGGTGGTGATGATTACCGCAAACTATACCAATGAACTGAAACAGATCGTGCGCGAGCAGGGCTATCTGCTGATCAATAAACCGGTTAAACCGATGAAGCTGAAGATGACGCTCAATCATCTGTTGGAATAAACGCCCTGCTGGTGAACCGCAGGGTGTCAGAGGCTCTGCCAATGTTGGCCAGTGTCAGGATTATAAAGATTCACCAGACACTGACTCTATTGCCTGTGTAGCCGGAAATGGGTGGGTTAACGTTTCAGGTACTGGTTGAAGTCTACATTGCCGGCAGAGAGTACCGCCTGAATGCGATTATGCACGCCAAGCTTGCGCAGTATTGCGCTGACATGAGCCTTCACTGTGGTCTCTGCGATATTGAGCGTGTAGGCGATCTGTTTATTGGATTCACCCTCAGACATTCGTTCCAGAACCAGCAGTTGCCGGCGGGTTAGGGAGGAGAGCATCTCTGGTGGGATCTGGCTCTCATCGTGACGGCGGTGAATGCTGCTGCCTGAGGGCTTCTCTGAGCGGATGATGTCAGATGGCAGATAAACATTACCGTTAAGAATCTGCTGCAATGCTTCGGTCATCTGTTCCCGTGGTGAAGACTTGGTGATAAAACCTACTGCACCGTAGGTGATCGCCTGGAGTACAATCTGCTTATCCTGTTCCGCTGATACAATTACAACGGGAATCGTTGGCGAGTCATTGCGCAGGCTGATCAGCCCATTCAGACCGTGCATTCCTGGCATATTCAGGTCCAGCAGAATCAGATCAAGGTCTTCTTCCTCTTTGGCAATTTCCAGTGCACTGTCCAGGTCTTCCGTTTCGAGTGTTTCACAACCAGGAAAACCATTCGCGATGACGCCGCAAATTGCTTCACGAAACAGAGGGTGGTCGTCGGCAATAAGAATTTTATACACGTTGTTCTCCCGCTGGGCGACTGCCGGTTGGCAGATAGTTACCGCCCATTATAATTATTCTGTAATGGGACTGGGTTTATTACCCCCCAGTTTACTACATTGCAGCTTCAGAGTAGAAACCGCTTTATCTGTGATGCGCTTTAATCTCTGAAGATCTTCTTAGTCAGGTATGTCCTCAACCGCTTCTGAGCTAGTCGCAGGCAGTGGCCCAGACCTGATCGTTCAGGTTAACATCCGCTGTATAAATTAACGCTTATTCTATTACACCGTTAGGAGGAGTTTATCGCCATTCTACTATGCGTGTAAAAAACCAATACTAAAGTACTATTATCTATCATTGCGGAGCAAGTGACGGATAAATAAACATAATTTTACGTTTGTGATATGATCCTGCAGGCCTGTATACCTGCGTTGAGGTCTATACGATCTCTGCTTATGTGGTCTGCCCACGCAGTGAGTTGGTTTGAGTTAAAAAACGTTTTCCGTAGTACGTACGTTGGATCTGATCAGTGAATAAAAACAATAACACGACCCGATTCCCTGCCCAGCTATTGTGGGGGGTCTCATGTATTATTCTTATACTGCTGCTGTCACAAACCGTCTATTTCTTTATTAGCACCAAAAACCAACATCAGCATCAGTTGGTGTCACTGCGAGAAAATCTGATGCAGTCCCAGCGAAAGCGGCTCGACGCCGAGATGGCTGATGCTGAGTATATGATCCGACAGATGTTTACCGAAGCCACTGATCTGCTAAAGCGTGAATCGCGTCAGCAGACCCGTCAGGCTCTGCAACTGATGAACTCGCTCTACCAGCGCTACCATAAGCAACTTAGTGAAGCCGAGATGAAACAGTTGCTGATTGAGGCGCTGCGGGAGATCCGTTTTTTTGATGGCCGGGGATATTATTTTATTGATCAGCTAGATGGCACCGCCGTGCTGTTGCCGATCGCCCCGGAGATGGAGGGGCGTTCCCTGCTGAATAACCGGGATGATACCGGGCACTATATTATGCGCGGGCTGATAGAGGCTGTATCTAACGCTCAACGCGCCGGATTTTCCAACTACCGCTGGTATGCCCCCGATAACAATCAGGTGATGAAAGATAAGATCGCCTATGTCGAGGTGTTTGAACCTTACAACTGGATTGTCGGTACCGGTGATTATCTGTATCGGTTTGAAGATGATCTTAAACCACGAATCTATAACTACATCCGCAACATCCGTTTTGGACATACCGGTTATTTTGCGCTGGCGAGCAATGATGGAACCCTGCTGGCCAGTGGCGTCACTCCTGAGCTGGAGGGGGTTAATTTTACAGATGATCCAAACCCCAGGATTCGGGAGAGCGCGCAGACCGTAGTAGATACTGCCCGCAATGGCGGCGGTTATCGCTTCTATGACTGGTTCAGACCAGGGGATACTACACCCAGTAAAAAACTGTCACTGATTGAACCTTTGCAAGATCGGGGCTGGATTCTGATAGCGGGTATCTTTCAGGATGAGTTGAGTGAATTGCTGTTGGCGCAGGAACAGTCCCGCGATCGGGAGATTCGAACCGTTGTGATCAAGCAGGTAATCGCCTTTACCATCATTGGCTTATTAGCGTTGCTGTTGACGCTCACCTATAGCCGCTGGCTGCAATCGCGCTTTAAGCGTTATGAGAACGATATCCACAAGCAGCAGACAATGCTGCGTAACACCGCCGACTCGCTTAAACTCAGTAGCCTGATTTTTGAGTCTGCCTATGAGGGGATCATTGTCAGTGATGCCGACAACAATATTCTGCAGGTGAACAGTGCAGTGACCCGGATTACCGGATATCAGCAAGATGAACTCATCGGTAAGAATCCAACGGTACTCGCTTCTGACCGCCAGGATGCCGGCTTTTACCGGCGTATGTGGCAGAGTCTGGATAGCGAGGGCGTGTGGCGTGGCGAGATCTGGAATCAGCGTAAAAACGGTGAGGTATATCCTGAATGGCTATCGATCAGTGTTAACAAGGATTCCAGCGGCAGGGTGCAGAACTATATTGCCATCTTTTATGATATTACCCAGCGTAAAGAGCTGGAGCAGCAGTTACGCAGTATGGCGGAAACCGATCCACTTACCGGGCTGGCAAACCGGCGCGCCCTGATGGACAGCCTGAACCGTGATCTGGCTTTCAAAGAGCGTTATCAATCCCCTGGCATTGCCCTGTTTTTTGTTGATCTTGACCACTTTAAGGCAATCAATGATAACTATGGACATGATGTAGGAGATACGGTGTTGAGTGAGGTGGCGAATCGCTTAACCTGCTGTCTTCGTGAGTCCGATCTTGCCTGCAGGGTAGGGGGGGATGAGTTTGTTGTGCTGAGTAAATTTAAAGAGGATGGTGATTCCCGGCAATTACATCAACTCAGTCGGCGGTTATTGAGTGAGTTGCTGAAACCGGTGCGTTTTGCCGATGTTGAAATCGCGATCAGTTGCAGTATCGGCGTGGCCGTCCACCATCAGGGCGAAGATTCATATGCACTCATGAAATCGGCAGACCAGGCACTTTACATGGCCAAGCATCAGGGACGCGGCCGGGTTATCTTCTATGGTGACAACCCGAGCACTATCGCTTGCCCATCCCCTGCTGAGGCTGAAACCCTCTGACGGCCACTATTGAAGCTACCAGTGTAACCACAATAACGATGCTCAGTGCCGTGCTGTTTACCTGCTGGTATAGCGCAAACCGGATCAGTTCGACTCCGTGGCTGAAGGGGTTCCAGGCGCAGATCCAGTAGAGCCATTCGCTCGCTTCACGCATCTTCCATAACGGGTAAAGGGCGGAAGAGAGAAAGAACATCGGAAAAATAACGAAGTTCATCACCCCGGCAAAGTTTTCCAGCTGCTTGATTTTAGCTGAGATAAATAAACCGATCGCACTCAGCATCATGGCAACCAACAGGAAAGCAGGAAGTGCGGTGAGATAACCCCAGAGAGGCGCTTCAACCCCCCAGAACCAGGCAATCACCAGAAAACCATAAACCTGTAACAGGGATATCAGTGAGGTTGCCATCAGCTTGGATAGCAGTAAGAAAGGCCTTGGCATGGGGCTCACCAATAGCACCCGCATACTCCCCATCTCCCGGTCGTACACCATTGACAGCGAGCTTTGCATTCCGTTGAACAGAATAATCATGGCGCACAGTCCCGGCACAATATACACCTCATAGGTGATATAGGTTTCGTAAGGCGCAATGATGGCGATACCCAATGCCGCACGGAAGCCTGATGCAAATACAACCAGCCATAACAGGGGGCGAACCAGGGCGCTGAAGAACCGCGAGCGCTGCTGCACAAAACGCAATAGCTCACGCTGTAACAGACCATTGAAACAGATCAGGGCATCGCGAAGAGTCATGTTGACGTTCCTGTAAGTGATCGGAATAGTGTGCTGATATCTGCACTCTGATGTTGCTGGCATAACTGATCGGCAGTATCGCTGGCGAGAATCCGGCCTTTGAAGAGGATGGTAACGGGGTCATCGTTTTGCACCTCTTCAATCAGATGGGTGGCCCAGAGCACGGTGAGCTGCTGTTGCCTGCATAACTGACGAATATGTAGATTGAGTGATTCCCGGGTGGCGGGATCAAGGCCAACACTGGGTTCATCCAGTAGCAGTATTTCGGGCTGATGCAGCAATGCCCGGGCGATCTCAACCCGGCGTCGATGCCCCCCGTTGAGGGTGCGGACCTTATCGTGCAGTCGCTGGCTGAGATCAAAGCGGGCCAGCTCTTCGGTAATCCGGGGCAGGGCTTGTCGCTTCGACATACCGTGCAGCGCTGCATGGTAGTAAAGGTTCTGCGCCACACTCAGATCCAGGTCCAGCGTACTTTGCTGAAACACCACGCCGAGTTTGCGCATCACCTGTGCAGGATGATGCGCAATACTGTGACCGGCAATAGTGATCTCGCCACTCTGCAGCGCATAGAGTCGTGATAACAGCGCAAACAGTGTGCTTTTACCAGCACCGTTAGGTCCCAGCAGGGCATTAAAACAGCCCTCCTGTAGTGCCAGATTGATATCCTGAAGGGCATTCAGAGAGCCATAACTGAAACTGAGATTGCGGATGATGATGCTCATAGTCGATGCTCATAGTCGATGCTCATAGTTGCCAGATAGCTGCCTGGGGATTAAGGAGTCAGGGCTTGATCCGGATTCCCCAGGGATAGCGTCCCACTTTGATCGATTTGATCACCTTCATCCGGTCAAGGTCAATCACCGACACATCGCCGCTGATACCATTGGTGGTGAGCAGGCGACTCTGGTCAGTATTAAATTCCATATGCCATACTCTGCGACCGACCAGTAGATAATCCAGAATTTCATAGGTTTTAGCATCGACAACCGCAACGTGATTGGCAGGCCCCAGCGCAACAAAGGCATACTTGCCGTCATCGGTCAGTTTTATACCGACCGGCTGGATCTTGTCCGGGTGTACCCCTTTGATTTCGAAGTGAAGCTTATGGCTTATCTGACGACTGGCAACATCGATGATTGACACGGTACCGCCAATTTCGGATGAGGCCCAGACAATGGAGCCCTCTTTGTTAAACTCGATGTGGCGTGGGCGCTGGTCTACCAGAGTGTTATCCACCACCTCATGGGTTTCGGTATCGATCCAGTGCACCATATTGGTGGTCTCGCTGGTGGCCAGTGCCCATTTGCCATCGGGGCTGACGGCCATCCCTTCCGGTTCAACCCCGACATCAATCTGCGAGATCACCTCCTGGGTTGTCACATCCACCACCGTGACCACTGCATCATTCTCATTGGCGATGTAGAGTTGCCGGTCATCCGGGTGCAGAGCAAACTGTTCCGGGTCTTCCCCAGACGGCAACTGGGCGATGATACGGTTGTTTTTCAGATCCATCACCTGCACCGCATCTGAATCGCTGGCACAGATGTACAGGCGTGTTCTATCGTGGCTGAAAATGATCCCCCGGGGGCGTTCACCTACCGCGATGGTATCGGTAACCTCCAGGGTATCCAGGTCGATAATGGAGAGGGTATCGTCCTTTTCGTTTGACACATAAGCAGTTTCAGCAACCGCCTGATGACACGCTATCGCGGTACTCAGGGCGAGCGCCACAGACGGGACAATTTTGGTTAAATATCTCATAGAGCAGATCCTGTTTTTCTTCTTATTCCGGGAAGCGTTAATGGGAAGCATAGGTAACTTTGCAGCTGGACTCCGGCTGATCAAAACCCAGTGTGTCCAGATCAGTGACCGGATGGAGAAAACCCTCCAGCGGTGGCTGGGCAACCAGTGAACGGGGTTGCACCAGCGGAATCGGCTGGCGCAGCTGACCGCTCCAGCTGCGATAGTTCAGTTTGCGGCCTTTAAATGCAGCCAGTTGAAACTTATCTGAGTTGATAAAATTAAACAGGGTTTCTGCGGCAGACGATTTAGTTTGGGTGACCGCTTCGCCAATCGTCCTGATTGCGGCCCAGGCGGCGTAATCCTTGCTGTTCATCCAGCGTTTAAACTGGTCTTCAAAACGACTCTGAAGCTGAGCCGCACCCCACTGTTCCACCACCCGATGCCAGGCTACCGGGGTTAGCCCCTGAGTGCCGGCCACAGGTCTCGGATACCAGGTGTTATACAGCACGTATTCACCGAAATCGCCCTGTTCATCGGCGACAACCACCAGATCATACTCATCTGTCTGGGTAAACAGGGGCAGTTCCCGCTGTGCCGTGCGCCGCAGGTCGGTATCAAAACTCCAGGTTTTCTCTGCCACAATTTTCAGACCGAAGCGTTTAGCTGTACGTTTCAGGGCGTCAGCATAGGCGATATCCCCGGGTTGTGAACCTTTAATCAGCAGCCAGCGCTGCAGACGCCGGGCATTACTCCACTGTCCCAGGGCATCGGTCAGCATGGCGCGGCTTGGCAGGGTGTGCAGGGTATTTGCCAGACATTCACGGGTGCGCAGCTCATCGGCATAACTGCCGGCATTAAACAGAATCGCGCCATAGGGTCTGGCCAGTTGGCTCAGTTCGATCAGCTGTTTTTCAGGCAGATCCGTAATCAGTAGTCTCAGGCCGTCCTCGAGCCATTGCTGTGCAATCTGATTGACCTGTTCCGGTGATGCGGCAAGTTCTGAGGTCAGGGTATAGTGCTGTTTCAGGAAACGGCCTGTGGTGTTGTTATCTTTGAGGCCCAGCTGGGCACCACTGAAGCCACGGTCTTCCGGTTCAGGAATCAGGTTTGAAAGTACCGGCCCCTGGTGAGGGTGGTAAGCGATGTAGCCGATGCGGATCTCCTGGGGGGTTGCCAGGGCATAGAGACTGAAAATGGAGCCCGCCAGAATCCAGCATAATGATTTGAGTGTACGCATATAAGAACTCATTGGTCAGAAGCTTTCAGGATAGGTGCTACCGCAAGCGGGTTAAATATGCGGAAAGTACTGAACAATTAGTTCTGAAGTACTATTTTTAAAAAGCAGTATCAGCTTAGCATTGATCATAAATAATGATAAGCAGAGGAATCTAAGTATGGCACGGGTGCTATTAAGCGGTCTTGCGGTGGTCACGATCACTATCTCAATGATGTTCAGCGGCAAGTTGTTGGCAGAGGGGGACCTGACCCTCAAGCCGCAGCGTCTCCCTGAACTGGTGATGGGCAGCGAAGAGAGTGACTACAGTCTGTCGCAAAAAACCTATGAACTGGAAACCGGCAAAGCGTATCGACTAGAACTGATTGCCAGTGGTTTAAAACCCTATGCGTTTCGAGCCCCGGAATTCTTTTCCTCGATCTTTCTGCGCAAGGTAGAGGCGGGAGATATGGAGATTAAAGCGGTCAGTCTGACCGAGCTGGAGTTTGAAGATGAGGGCAGTGCAGAGATGTTTTTTGTGCCTGTTAAACCCGGAACCTTCGAGTTTTATATTGCGGGGCTACGGCATAAAGGGATGGAAGGGGTGTTTATCGTTAAGTAACTCCCTGTCATTAAACGCTTATGAACCCTGTCACTGGCCAACCGGATTCAACCATGAAAAACGTTTCCGCTTCGATCATTCTTACTGTTTCACTGGCACTGGCCGCAGCTGTTCATGGGGCTGATGCTGATAGCGGTCTGCCGGAGGAGTTTCTTGATGCCCGGCCCAATAATCAGCTCTATATGGCTTACGCTGAATTTAAAATGGGCCATCACGATCTGGCCCGGCAGATGTGGATGCATATTGGTGGTTCTGGCAGGTCTGAAGCGCTGTTTAATCTGGCTAACCTCTATATCCAGGGCGTTGGCGTCGATAAAGATCCCGAGCGGGGGATGCAGCTTTACCGCCAGTCCGCTAAAACAGGTAGCAGGGCGGCGGCTTATCAACTGGGGCTGATCTATCTGTATTCACCTGACTATAAGAGTCGTGACCAGGCTCGTCACTGGTTAACCGTTGCCGCTTTGGATGGTGATAGTGATGCGGCAAGTCTGTTAGCCAGTCTGGAGCGCGATAAACCTGGCGATCCCCTGTCGCAGGTTGAGGCGCTTCTGATTCATGGAGATAGTGATCAGGCTCTGGAGCAATTGGAAGCACTGGCAGCAGCATCGCCACCGGATTATCGCGCAATCACCCGACTGGCCTGGCTGTATGAGAGTGGTCTGGCGGTAGAGCGGGACATTGACCGGGCTGCAGAGCTGTTCATGCAAGCTGCAGAAGCGGGTAACGCAGAAGCACAATATGCCCTCTCAGTGATGTACCAGACCGGTGTAGGGCGGGAGCAGGACGATAGTCTGGCAAAGCAGTGGCTAGAAAAATCAGCCTCCCAGAGCTATCCTCCGGCGCTGGATCAACTGCAACAGATTGATCAATAACCCTATCCTTCAACCATCATATTTCACCGTATGACTGCAAAGCTCTGCGCTGCACTCTGGCCGATTAAGTGTTTTAGTCAGCCGGCTCTCCTCTGCTGATTCTGGCCTCTGTCAGCGTCAGTTTTTGTTTGTTTCGCAACGGCGTTTCAACAGCGCATCTATCAAGGAATCAGGGATATGCAAAGCTGGCTTAAAAATCCTGTTGTGCATTAAACCGGTATCTGATGACGGTTTTTGATCAATTGACTCAGTGGCAGGTAGTCAAGGCCAGGTTATCACTCATCAAATGCAGATAATGCCCTCCTGTTTTTTATATAACCTATTGATGTATATGGATTAAATTATATCGGCGGATATAGCTAGTACGAAGGTACTAGTTTTTCAGCACCAAAGCAGAATTCTGGAGCTTTCTCCTCCCGTTCTATTATGTCTCCTATAGCGATCTCCCGCTCTTTTGTGAAGTGTGTGCCAGGGTAAGCCTGGGAGATCCAGAATTTTTAAAACTCTAATAAGACTGGTGATGTAAATGAGAAAGCCAACTAAAACTCTGGGTGCTGTTGCTGCGGGGACTCTTTCTATGCTGTTGTCGGCGCAGGTATTGGCACATGGTGATGTAACGCCGCAGTCGGTGGATGTTCATGAGCTGAAACAACTGGGTGATGAGTGGCTGGATGAGAACCCCTATGGTGAAGATTACGAAAAACACGATGTTGCACTGGAGATCGGTTTTTCAGCCTACACTCAGAACTGTGCCCGCTGTCATGGTCTGGAAGCGATCTCAGGCGGTATTGCTCCGGATCTGCGTTACCTTGAACCTGGCATCGAGGGTGATGACTGGTTTAAATACCGGGTGATTAACGGTGCGGTTCGAGATGGTCGGGTGTACATGCCAAAGATGGCAGATTACCTGAGTCAGGAAGCGCTTTGGGCAATACGTACCTGGTTGGTTTCAGTAGCAACCACAGAATAACCGGAGTCTGAGATGCGAATTCTGGTGCTGTTAGCTGTATTGACCCTGAGTTGGGCAGGTGCGGCTCAGGCTCGCTATTACGATGATGTAATCGCCAGTGGTGTTATTCACATTGGCGCTTACAAAGACTTCCCGCCGTACTCTTTCGAAAGAGATGGCGCGCCCGTAGGGGTGGATATCGAGATTGGCCAGCGGATCGCCGAAGCGTTCGGCGTGAAGATGGAGGTTCACTGGATCACTCCCGATGAGAGTCTTGAGGACGATCTGCGAAACAACGTCTGGAAAGGTCATTACCTGGATAAAGACGAAAAGGATCCACTCGCAGCTAAGCATCTGGCCGATGTGATGATGCGGGTGCCCTATGATCGCGAATACGCATTTAAACGGGATGATCAGGGGCTGCTGGTCAATGATCAGGTGGTGCTGTTCGGGCCCTATCAGCGGGAACGCTGGCAGGTGGCATTTGATAGCGAAAAGCTTGACCGGGTAGGAACGGTGGCGGTGTTTCAGTATCACCCTATCGGTGTTGAAATTGACAGCCTGCCGGACTTCTATCTGACCTCCGCTTTTGGCGGGCGAATGCGAAAAAATACCCATCATTATTTCTCCAATAGCGAAGCGTTTGCTGCCATGCAGGCGGGCGAGGTCGATGCTGTTATGGGGATGCGGGCAGAAGTCGACTGGCAGATCGGTCAGGCCGGAAATCCACGTTACAAGCTGGCAGAAAATGGTTTTCCAACCATGGGTAAGCAGCAGTGGGATATCGGCATGGCGGTTTCGCAGCGCTATCGTCAACTGGGTAATGAGGTTGACGTAGTGGTTGAGAAGCTGATTCGCAGTGGCGAGATAGAAAAGATATATGCCCGATATAACCTGCGCTACGAGTTGCCAGGGTTATATCAGGATGTTGCTCAGTAATAACGATTGCTCTGGCGCTTTCAGCCTTAATAAGAGGAGCGGTGTCAGGGCATCGTGTGTTTCAGCCTGGGATAAAAGCCCTGTAGCGATGAATCAGGCTGGTGAGTTGCCAAAATCGCGGTATTCACCAGCGTTTTGTAGCAGGGACTGGTGCTTAAGTGCCTGTTGTTTAGGGCTCGGTTTATAGCGGGCGGGAATCAAAAGGATATCTGTCTGTGTGTTCAGTGTTAGCGAGGGAGGCTTTGTTATGATCACTGCAATGCCTGGGTTGATGCCGGTACTTAATGCCGACTGTAAGCTTTATTTTGATGGTCAGCATGATCGCTGGGTGTTGAAAGGCCCGCAGCAGCTTATCTTTCCGGATCGACTGACACTGATCACTCTGCAAGCTTGTGACGGCAGTTGCAGTGGCGCACAGATCGCCCGCTCACTGGCGTCTTTCTCAGATCTGAAGAATATCACAGAGTACGATGTGCTCGACGTTCTGGAGGAGTTTGAGCGACGCGGATTTATCTCTGTGTTGAATGCATGAGCCATAGTATGGCTGCCCTGAAGGCGGGTAGTACTACTAAGTAAGTACAAAACTCATTCCCCCGGTTAATTGTTGGAATGGGTGTAAATTTACAGAATGTCAGCAGGTCTGGAATCTTTGCTCAGATCTGTTGAGAGTCAGAAAATAAGAACAATCCTTAATCAAGGAGCAATGCAATGAAGAAGTTCAGCGGCAGTTTTGCTGTGTCAGCGCTGGTTGCAGCAATGTCTTTATCGGGCGTGAGCCAGGCAAATGTAACCGATAAAGATATTCTGCAGGATCAGAGTACGGTAGAAGATGTGGTATCCAACGGTCTGGGTCCGCGCGGACAGCGTTATAGTCCGCTGGATAAGATCAATACCAATACTGTAAAAGATATGCGTCCGGTCTGGTCGTTCTCGTTTGGTGGCGAGAAACAACGGGGTCAGGAATCTCAGCCGATGGTTAAAGATGGCGTGATGTATGTCACCGCTTCTTATTCCCGGGTATTCGCTGTGGATACCAAAACCGGGGACGAGCTGTGGCAATACGATGCCCGTCTTCCTGATGGCATTATGCCATGTTGTGACGTGATCAACCGGGGTGTCGCTCTGTACGACGATCTGGTGATCTTCGGTACACTGGATGCCAAACTGGTCGCTCTGGATGCTAAAACCGGCAAGGTTAAATGGAAAAAAACCGTTGCAGATTATAAAGAGGGCTACTCCATTACAGCCGCTCCGATGATCGTCAATGGCAAGGTTATCACCGGTGTGTCCGGTGGCGAATTCGGTATTGTGGGTAAAGCTGAAGCTTATGATGCCAAAACCGGTAAGATCCTCTGGTCCCGTCCGACCGTTGAAGGTCATATGGGTTATATCTGGAAAGATGGCAAAAAAGTAGAAAACGGTATCTCTGGCGGTAAGCCTGGTCAGACCTGGCCTGGCGATCTGTGGAAGAGCGGTGGTGCAGCAACCTGGCTGGGTGGCACCTACGACCCTGATACCAACTCAGTATTCATCGGTACCGGTAACCCGGCTCCGTGGAACTCCCATATGCGTCCGGGTGACAACCTGTTCTCATCCTCCCGTCTGGCGATCGATCCGGATACCGGTAAGATCAAATGGCACTTCCAGACTACTCCGCATGATGGCTGGGATTACGATGGTGTAAATGAGCTGATCTCATTTGATTATAAAGATGGTGGTAAAACCGTTAAAGCGGCTGCAACGGCAGACCGTAACGGCTTTATGTATGTCCTGAACCGCACCAACGGTGACTTTATCCGCGGTTTCCCATTTGTCGATGAGATTACCTGGGCGAAAGGTCTGGATAAGAATGGCCGTCCGATCTACAACGAAGAGATGCGTCCGGGCAACCCAAGTGCATCTGAAGATGGTAAGAAAGGTTCTTCCGTTCATGCCGTACCAGCCTTCCTGGGTGGTAAGAACTGGATGCCTATGGCCTTCAGCCAGGACACCGGACTGTTCTATGTGCCTTCCAACGAGTGGGGCATGGATATCTGGAACGAGCCAACCGCGTATAAGAAAGGCGCTGCCTATCTGGGTGCAGGCTTCACGATCAAGCCGCTGACTGATGATCATATCGGTGTGCTGCGGGCGATGGATCCGAAGACTGGTAAAGAGGTATGGCGTTATCAGAACTTCTCTCCACTCTGGGGTGGTGTTCTGGCTACCGCGGGTAATCTGGTCTTTATCGGTACTCCGGAAGGCTACCTGAAAGGCTTCGATGCTAAGACCGGTGAAGTTAAATATCAGTTTAATACTGGTTCCGGTATCGTTGGTTCTCCGATCACCTGGGAACAGGATGGCGAGCAGTTTATCTCAGTTGTCTCCGGCTGGGGTGGTGCGGTACCTCTGTGGGGTGGTGAAGTTGCCAAACGGATCAAACACCTGAATCAGGGTGGTTCAATCTGGACCTTCAAACTGCCTAAGTCTTAATTCGCTTAAGCGTTTAGATAAAAAGCCGATGCATCTGCATCGGCTTTTTTTGTTTTGCTGAAAAAGAACGCTGATCACAGATAGCAGTGCAAATCCCATGAAAGAGGTTGTCCGGTGATCTCTGCTTTCTCCACAGTGAGTCTTTTACGCGGATCAATCCTGCTGGTGTTTATTCCGGAACCAGAATATCACAGGAGTGAAACGCCCCTTTGCCCTCATCAAGGGCGTCAACCAGTTGCGGTAGCAGGGTTTTCATCTGTTCAAGCAGGGTCCAGGGTGGGTTGATAACAATCATTCCGGATGAGGTCATCCCCCGTTCAGCAGAGTCGGATTCCAGACCCAGTTCAAAGCGTTGAATATTGCGTATACCGCTGCTGATAAACAGCTTTTCAAGCTTACGGATACGGTGTCGGTCAACCACCGGATACCAGAGTGCGTAGGTTCCGGTAGCGAATTTTTTATGGGCGTTTTTCAGTACTTTAAACACCTGATCATAGTCGCTTTTGATTTCGTATGAGGGGTCCATCAGCACCAGCGCTCGCCGGGAAGCTGGTGGCAGCAGAGAGAGGAGGCCTTCGAGGCTGTCCTGATTCAATACTCGGATGCGGCGATTGCTACGGGTATTCTGGCTGAGTAATTTAAAATCGGTTGGATGCAGTTCATACAGGGTTGCGCGGTCCTGCGGGCGCATGAAGTAGCTGGCGATCAGGGGGGACCCGGGATAAAAGCGTAATCCGCCTTTCGGATTGCAGCTGCCAATGGCAGCGAAATAGCTGGCAAGGGCGGGCCACTGCTCTGGCTTCAGTTTACCGATGCCGTTGCTGAACTCTCCCAGTTTTTCCGCCTGATCTGACTGCAGATCATACAACCCGGCTCCGGCGTGGGTGTCAATATAGTCAAATGGTTTATCTTTTTTGATCAGATGTTCGAGGATCTCTGTCAACACGATATGTTTCAGAAGGTCGGCAAAATTGCCTGCATGAAAAGAGTGTCGATAACTTAGCAAAACAGTATCCTGATCAGAAGGTTAGGTTGAGAGCATCATGGTGGCGGGTGACTATCGTTGTATTCACCCTCAGGGTCAATAGATCCGCCGGTTAATATACCGCCTTAATAAAAGGTTATAGCAGATCTTCAATAAACCAGGCGGAGAATGCATGTCTGCCCGGTGTCCCGGACTTTTGATAAATAGCCGATGCCTGTTGACGGATTGTTTTGTCGGCAGTGCCCCGCAGTGCTGCAATCTCTTTCAGGCTGTAGCCTTTGAGAAGCATGATGCCGACATCCCGTTCGCTGGCCGTCAGCTGCCACTCGGTAAATTGTTCATCGATGGCCTGACTCAACTGTTGGCGGGCCGCGAGCACCGCAACTGATTCGGGAACCGGCATATTCTTTGCCGCTTCCAGCTCCTCCTTCAGCTGTCGGATCTGGCTTTTTTTCATAAAGTTATCAAAGATCAGTAAAGACAGAATGATCAGCGCAAAGAGTAAAATGGTGATTTCTTGCAACAAGTGGGTCAATCCGGCGCCGTGGGACAGATCCGCAGCGATGTCGGTGCCACTGGCACTGACGATCACCACCAGGAACAGCATCAATAGATAATCCTGAGAGAAATGCTTTAACACTTTAAATCCTTGTCATATTTTTGTTATATCATCTGCTCCGGCAGATGCCGGATCGATTTACTGCTTTGTTTGAGGAATTATAAAGCAGTAAGTTTACTATTTTTCTGAATCTTTATTCACGTCTTCATTCATGGTGGGATTATGTCCGAAAAAGTTTACGTTTGGGATAAGTTTGTGCGTTTGTTTCACTGGGTGCTGGTGGCCCTGTTTGCCATTAGCTATATCTCTGCTGAAGAGATCGAGTGGTTGCACGTTTATTCCGGTTATACGATCGCTGCACTGATTGTGTTACGTGTTATCTGGGGGCTGATTGGCAGCCGTTATGCTCGCTTTAGCGATTTTGTGCCCTCAGTTGCCACGACTAAGGCCTATATTTCGGGAATCACCTCCGGTAAACCGACACGCTACCTGGGGCACAACCCTCTGGGTGGCCTGATGGTGGTGGCATTTCTGGTGATGCTGACGCTGATTACCCTGAGTGGAATGAAACTGTACGCGGTTGAAGAGGGTAAAGGTCCGCTGGCAGTCGCCCCGCAGATACACCTTATCAGCCAGGCCTACGCGCATGAGGGGCATGAGCATGAGCATGAAGGTGAGGGAGAGGGTGATGAGTTCTGGAAAGAGATTCATGAGTTTTCTGTGAACCTGATGGTGTTGTTAATTCTTCTGCATGTTGCCGGTGTCGTTTTGTCCAGCAGACTGCATAACGAATCGTTGGTTAAATCGATGCTGACTGGTTTCAAAGAGAAGTAGTAACTGCGATCTCTGGCTATCGTCGTTGCTCAGACTTCGTTGCTGTGCAACGACGATACGCTGGTTCGGCCGCTAGATCGGCAGTTTGCTGGACTGTTGCAGATGATGCTGGCAGTACCGGATGAGTTGCTGCGTCAGCTTATGACCGGTTTCTGTGACCAGATTCCAGCTGTGCCAGTATAGTGGTACCTCAAGACACTGCCCCACTGATATTTCCCTCACCGCATCCCGATCGATCAGAGTCTGCATCTGCAGATCCGGTGCCATTCCCCAGGCGAATCCTCGCCGTATCAGTTCTGTGAACGCTTCAGAGGAGGGGACCCGGTGGCGGGGGTAATCGTCTACTGCGGGATAGAAACGTTGAATGAAGCTGTCCTGCAGCTCGTCTTTCTCATTGTATTCAACCGCCGGAGCGAGGCTCAGAGCTTCTGCGGTTACCCCATTGGCAAAGTAACGTTGAATATAGTCCGGACTCGCCAGGGCAAGATAGCGGCTGATGCCGAGAAAGACCGCATTGCTTCCCTGTAAGGGTTTGTTGCTGGCGCTGATGCAGCCCTGTACATCGCCTTGTCGAAGCAGTAGATGGGTCTGATCCTGATCATCAACCCGAAGATCCAGCAGTATCGGACTCTGTGCCAGTAACGGTTGTATCGCATCCATGAACCAGGTTGCCAGGGTATCCGCATTTAAACCGATAGTCAGTTTGGTAAAGCCCTCCTGGTGAGCGCTGTCCAGGGTTTTCAGCAGTTCACTCTGGAGCAGGGTCACCTGATGATAGTGACGTTGCAGATGTTCTCCGGCCGCGGTCAGTCGTAGTGGCTGGCTGCGCACCAGCAGTAACTGGCCCGCTGACTCCTCAAGTTGCCTGATCCGCTGGGAGATCGCCGACTGGGTTAAAAACAGCCTCTTTGCCGCGCGCTCAAAACTCTGCTCTTCGATCACAGTGGCCAGGGCCTTCAACTGCCGATAATCAAACATAGATGTAATATCAGTTTTGCTAATGAAATATAAATATTATTAGTTTTACTAACACATGTCGATCTCTTACCCTTGCAGCAATCCACAAAGTCGGCATAGGTTGTCTCATGATGTCATTGATATTTGCCCCGTTTACTGCCGGTCTGGCGACCAGTGCCGGCCTGATAATTGCCATCGGTGCCCAGAATGCGTTTGTTCTCAGTCAGGGGGTGCGCCGTGAGTACCACTGGTCGATAGCGGCGCTGTGCAGTCTTATCGATGCGCTGCTGATTACTGCCGGTATTGCGGGTATGGGGGTGTTGATCGGTCAGTCTGAGCTGATGCTGAAACTGATCAGTTGGGCGGGCGGGGCATTTCTTTTGTGGTATGGTGCGAATGCGCTTCGTTCAGCGTTACGCAGTGAATCCCTGAGGCTTTCCGGCAGCAACTTTTCCAGCCTCAGATCGGCGCTGCTGGCCACCCTGGCCCTGAGTCTGCTGAACCCCCATGTGTATCTTGATACCGTGGTGTTGCTGGGCAGTATTGGTGGTCGCTATCCCGATCAGCAGCGCTACTGGTTTGGCGCCGGAGCGGCGATGTTTTCATTTGTCTGGTTCTTTTCCCTGAGTCTTGGCGCCCGCTGGCTGGCTCCGCTGTTCCGCAAGCCTGTCAGTTGGCGCATTCTCGATATGCTGGTCTGTGTGATGATGTGGACGCTGGCGGTTTTGCTGCTGAACGGCAACCTCCGTCCCTGAGTCCCGGGCGGAGGCTGATGTTTCAACTATTGAATGGTCCGGTTGACGATCTGTGACAGATCCGTCACCAGTCGGGCGAGGTTGTCGATAGCCTGGTTGGTACTGCTGATTGACGCTTTATTGCTATCGGAAATATCCCGTATTGAGATGATACTTTTGCTGAGGCTCTCCGCTGTTTCGTTCTGCTCATCGGCCGCCACTGCGATCTGCTGGCTCTGATCAGAGATCTGATCAAGGGACTGGCTCAGCTGATCGAACGCCTGACCGGCTATCTCTGCCCGGCTGATACTGTCTCTCGCCTGAGTATGGGTTTTGCTCATCGTATCTGCAGTATTGCGAACCTGATTCTGAACGGCACCGATACTGGATTTGATCTGCTCCGTTGCTTTCTGAGTGCGTATGGCTAACTCCCGCACCTCATCTGCTACCACTGCAAATCCGCGGCCATTATCACCGGCTCTGGCCGCTTCGATGGCGGCATTGAGTGCTAACAGGTTAGTCTGGTTGGCAATATCGTTGATGATGGTGGTGATATGGCCGATCTCATCGGTCTGAACATGTAATTGTTCTGACAATTCAGCTGACTGCTCAACTTCAGCGGCCAACAGCTCAATGGTTTTCAGCATATCATTAATGGTGGTTCTGCCGGTCTGAGCTTCCATGGCCGCCTGATGGGTTACCTCAGAAGTCCGGGAGGTGTTTTCTGCAACGTTATGGGAGGAAGACGCCATCTCCGTACTGGCTGAGGCCAGCATATCGCTCTCCAGATTCTGCTGTTCAATGCCCGTGGTGGTCTGGTTGAGACTCTGATGAGTCAAATCCATTACCTCTCTGAGGGTTTTGATGGCATCCTCCACGCGGCCGGTAACGGTATGTAGTTTGGCTTCCAACAGTTGAATGGCAATGTCTGTCGCACCGGTTTCATCCATCCGTCCGCTGATTGCCCGTTGCGAAAGGGGGTTGTTGTAGATGTTCAGTGCCTGTTTAACACTGTTCTGCAGCGGTGTTAACTGCCTGTAGGTGAGGGCACTGATGGCGCAGGTGAGCAAACCAGAAAGCAACAGTTTTATCGGCATATCCAGTGGTGCAATACCGATCAGAGATACGGCCAGTAAGCCAGAAAAGACGGTGGCGGGGATGCGGTAACTCAGGCGGATGCGGGACAGTGATAACCGTTTCGGGTTGCTGTTTACCTGGTCATAAAGTGCCTGTGCCTGACGTTTAATCTCATTGGGAAGCCGGCCGCGCACCGACTGATAACCGACTTTTTTGCCATCGTTATCATATTGCGGTGTGACATATGCGAGCACCCAGTAGTAGTCGCCATTTTTACAGCGATTCTTTACTGCGCCCAGCCAGGGTTTATCAGCCTTTAGATTAGTCCATAAGTCAGCGAAAGCCGCCGCAGGCATATCCGGATGGCGGACAATATTGTGGGGTTTACCTACCAGTTCTTCACGGCTATAACCCGAAATATCAATGAAGTTCTGATTTGCGTAGGTGATGCATCCCGTCAGTGTGGTGGTCGAGATTAAACGGCTGTTTTCAGGGAAGTCCCGCTCTTTACCATCTGTACTGCTGGTCATCTGAAGTTCTCCCTTTGTCGCTCCTACAGCTCTATGGTCATGTTCAGTCATTCGGTCTGAATCTTTTGCCGGGCTGTTAATGTTCAGTCTGCTAAGGCTATATCAATAGTATGTTGTATATGACGATGTTGCGAACTCTTTATCCTCAAAGTGGTAATTGGATTGCATACATGCAACTACTACTAAATAACTAATTTTTCAGTGCCAAGGGAGCATAGGTGGAAATGGGGGTTACTGACTAATATGGAAGGGTAGTCAAACGGCCCGCAGAGTGCGGTGTATAACAAAAAGAGAGGCTTGGACAATGATTTACGCACAGCCAGGAACCGAAGGTTCTGTTGTTTCCTTTAAAGAACGTTACGCAAACTATATTGGTGGTGAGTGGGTTGCGCCAGTAAAAGGTCAGTATTTCCAGAATACAACACCTGTCACTGGCGAAGCATTCTGTGAGATCCCACGCTCAACTGAAGAAGATATTAATCTGGCACTGGATGCTGCACATGCAGCTAAAGACGCCTGGGGCCGTACCTCTGTTACAGAGCGCTCCAACATTCTGCTGAAAATCGCAGATCGCATTGAACAAAATCTGGAAATGCTTGCTGTTGCTGAAACCTGGGATAACGGTAAAGCGGTTCGTGAAACACTGGCTGCCGACGTGCCTCTCTGTGTTGACCACTTCCGTTACTATGCCGGTTGTATCCGTGCTCAGGAAGGTTCCATGGGTGAAATCGATGAGAACACCGTTTCTTATCAGTTCCATGAGCCACTGGGTGTTGTTGGTCAGATCATTCCGTGGAACTTCCCGCTGCTGATGGCTGCCTGGAAACTGGCACCAGCACTGGTAACCGGTAACTGTGTGGTACTGAAACCCGCTGAGCAAACTCCTGTTTCTATCCTGAAAATGATCGAAGTGATTGGTGATCTGTTGCCACCGGGCGTACTGAACATCGTTAACGGTTTTGGTAAAGAAGCGGGTGAAGCGCTGGCTACCAGCAAGCGTATTGCCAAAATCGCCTTTACCGGATCGACTCCGGTCGGTGCTCACATCCTGAAATGTGCTGCTGATAACATCATCCCATCAACGGTTGAGCTGGGTGGTAAGTCTCCGAACATCTACTTTGAAGATGTTATGGATCAGGAAGAAGCGTTTGTCAGTAAAGCGGTTGAGGGTGCGGTTCTGGCATTCTTTAACCAGGGTGAAGTATGTACCTGCCCATCACGCTTGCTGATTCAGGAAAGCATTTACGATCAGTTCATCGCTAAAGTGATTGAGCGTGCTAAACAGATCAAACGTGGTAATCCGCTGGATACCGATACGATGGTGGGTGCTCAGGCTTCTCAACAGCAGTTCGATAAGATTATGTCTTATATGGAGATCGGTAAGTCAGAAGGTGCAGAGTTCCTGATCGGTGGTGACTCTCACGCAAATGATGGCGAGTTCAGTAAAGGTTACTATGTACAGCCGACTCTGATGAAGGGGCACAACAAGATGCGCGTCTTCCAGGAAGAGATCTTTGGTCCTGTGGTTGCCGTGACAACCTTCAAAGATGAAGCTGAAGCGCTGGAAATTGCCAACGATACTGAGTTTGGTCTCGGTGCCGGTGTCTGGACCCGCGACATGAACCGCTCTTACCGCATGGGTCGTGGTATCCAGGCTGGTCGGGTATGGACAAACTGCTACCACCTGTACCCAGCACACGCTGCGTTCGGTGGTTATAAGAAATCTGGTGTAGGTCGTGAGACTCACAAGATGATGCTGGATCATTATCAGCAGACCAAGAACATGCTGGTCAGCTACGATATCAATCCACTGGGCTTCTTCTAAGCCGGATTTAATTCCTAGAGCTATTCCCAGGGGCAGCTGGTCTGCCCCGCTTCTCAGTCTCCAGTCGTCGTTTGGAGATTCGCACCGCAGCCCACTCTGTACGAGTGGAATGCACTCCGCATCCGGTGTTCTTTTCATGCCGGATTATGTCGGTGTTTTTTGGCGGCCTTCTGGCCGCCTTTTTTCTTCCCTTCTGTCTACCTGAATCGTTTACAACGCGTTCGGCTCGATGCCGGTTTGCCGCTGAATCGTTGATGACGATCTGCGCAAGAGAGCTGAGCTGGTAGAACCGGCAATCACAGAGGCGGTATAAGGCCCGGCAGGACGATACCCTCCTTACAGGCCTGCGGAAACTGATATAATCGCTCCATTGATCTGAAATGGGGTGAGTTGTGCTGATAATATCCAACAACGTATCGATACCGGATGAGGAGATTGAGCTGAGTGCAATCCGCGCTCAGGGCAGCGGAGGGCAGAACGTTAACAAGGTTTCATCCGCTATCCATCTGCGTTTTGATATTAATGCCTCCTCTCTGCCGGAGTTTTACAAGGAACGGCTGCTGCAGTTAAAAGACTCACGCATAACCAAAGAGGGTGTGGTGGTGATAAAAGCCCAGCAGTTTCGCACTCAGGAGAAAAACCGGGAAGACGCGCTGCAGCGGTTACAGTTACTGATTCGTAGTGTCTCCGTGGTTCAGAAAGCGCGTCAGCCGACCAAACCGACCCGCTCATCCCAGCGTAAACGGGTGGATAGTAAAACCAGGCGGGGTCAGATTAAATCTTTGCGTGGCCGGGTAACCGATTAATTGAATGAAACCAGGGAGTAGATATTGATGAACAAGATTAAGCAGCTGAGCTTTGTGATGATGATGGGGGTTGCTGTGGTCAGCATGCAGGGCTGCTCGCCTGAAGTGGGCACTAAAGCCTGGTGTGAAGAGCTGAAAGAGAAACCAAAGGGCGACTGGACAGCGAATGAAGCGAAAGACTTTGCTAAGCACTGTATCTTCTAACTGACTGATGTCATTCACAAACTCAGCACCCGGCGGTCTTTTATAGACTAAAACAGGAGTGCTTTTAGTTCCAAAGTACCATATGTGATTAGCACGCCTCTTCATATGATTAAAGACAGTCACAAGACTGGAACAATCTAATAACAAAAGAGGTAATGAGTATGTGGACTAAACCAGCTTATACAGATCTGCGTATCGGTTTCGAAGTAACAATGTACTTCGCTAACCGCTAAGCAATCTATCAGACTCCGCCCACGGGTGGAGTCTTTTAGTTTTCTCTGTTCAGACACACCGACAAGATAATAATAACAATGAAAATACAAGTATTAGGCTCCGCAGCGGGCGGCGGCTTTCCCCAGTGGAACTGTAACTGCCGTAACTGTGCCGGCTATCGGGCCGGAACCCTCAATGCCAAATCCCGGACTCAGTCATCTATCGCTGTGAGTGCCAACGGTGAAGACTGGATTCTGTTTAATGCCTCGCCGGATATTCGCCAGCAACTGGCTGACTTTGCGCCGATGCAACCGAATCGAAAGATTCGTGATACCGGCATTGCGGCGATTGTCTTCATCGACAGCCAGATTGACCATACCACCGGTCTACTGATGCTGCGTGAAGGCTGCCCCCATGAGGTCTGGTGCACCGATATGGTGTATCAGGATCTGACCACCGGTTTCCCCATCTTTAAGATGCTGGAACACTGGAATGGCGGCATCAAACGCAACCGAATTCCCGTTGAGGGATCGGTAGAAGAGGGCACCAACACCTTTGTGATCCCTCAGGTACCCGAACTGAAACTGACAGCGGTCGCGCTGCTCAGCAGTGCACCACCCTATTCACCGCATCGCAACGATCCCCACCCAGGGGACAATATAGGTATCCTGATAGAAGATACCCGCAGCGGGAAAACTCTGTTCTATGCCCCTGGTCTCGGCCAGATTGAACCCCACCTCAAACCGATTATGAAAGACGCGGACTGTTTGCTGGTTGACGGCACCATCTGGCGCGACGATGAGCTGATCACCTCCGGTGTTGGCGACAAGCTTGGCGTCACCATGGGCCATCTGGCGCAGTCCCGTAATGATGAAACCGGTAAGGGTGGCATGATCGACTTTCTGGATACGCTGGATAAGCCCCGGAAAGTGCTGATCCACATTAACAATACCAATCCG
>NZ_FOGB01000005.1:0-35995 GCF_900111095.1 Amphritea atlantica
TCATTACGGGACTGCGCCAGATGGCCCATGGTGACGCCAAGCTTGTCGCCAACACCGGAGGTGATCAGCTCATCGTCGCGCCAGATGGTGCCGTCAACCAGCAAACAGTCCGCGTCTTTCATAATCGGTTTGAGATGGGGTTCAATCTGGCCGAGACCAGGGGCATAGAACAGAGTTTTCCCGCTGCGGGTATCTTCTATCAGGATACCTATATTGTCCCCTGGGTGGGGATCGTTGCGATGCGGTGAATAGGGTGGCGCACTGCTGAGCAGCGCGACCGCTGTCAGTTTCAATTCGGGTACCTGAGGGATCACAAAGGTGTTGGTGCCCTCTTCTACCGATCCCTCAACGGGAATTCGGTTGCGTTTGATGCCGCCATTCCAGTGTTCCAGCATCTTAAAGATGGGGAAACCGGTGGTCAGATCCTGATACACCATATCGGTACACCAGACCTCATGGGGGCAGCCTTCACGCAGCATCAGCAGACCGGTGGTATGGTCAATCTGGCTGTCGATGAAGACAATCGCCGCAATGCCGGTATCACGAATCTTTCGATTCGGTTGCATCGGCGCAAAATCAGCCAGCTGCTGGCGAATATCCGGCGAGGCATTAAACAGAATCCAGTCTTCACCGTTGGCACTCACAGCGATGGATGACTGAGTCCGGGATCTGGCATTGAGGGTTCCGGCCCGATAGCCGGCACAGTTACGGCAGTTACAGTTCCACTGGGGAAAGCCGCCGCCCGCTGCGGAACCAAGAATCTGAATTTTCATTGTTATTCTTCTGTAGGCTGACTGTCAGTCATTCAGCCAGTAAGCCTGGCTAAATGCTCACCAAATACAAAAGCAATAACCAAGCCATAATATAAGACTTTGATTTTTATGAGTTAAGAATAAGCTTTTTGATGAAAACAGACCCGAAGCAACACTCTGATCGGTCAACATGCGACACTCTGAGTCAAACCATTGAGGCTTATCAACTGCACCTCACTGCCCGGTTTATAAAGAACAAAAAAAACCATGCAAAGGAGCATGGTTTTCAGATGGGGAAATCACACAGGGTTACACCAGAGAATCTAACTCATCAGCATTATTATCGATAAAAAGATTATATTTTTTTATCTTGCGGTGTAATGTTGAACGACTAATGCCCAGCGCTTTGGCCGCCCGGGTGACCACCCAGCGGTTTTGCTTCAATACCAGCTCTAACTCTTCCTTTTCTGACAGTTCCTGCCTTGCAGAAACAGCTTCACTTTGTGCACCTCCTGACATCGATACCATCCGTGACGGCGGAGCATAGGCGAACTGATCGGATTGGTGGCCAATCACTACAGGCGCGGCAAACACCTCATCAGGAAGATCATCAACCTGAATCAGATCCCCCTCACGCATACACATTGCATACTGGAGTACATTTTTCAACTGGCGGATATTGCCGGGCCACTGATACCGGCAGAGCACTTCTAAAGCATCCGGAGTAACCTGCACATTGTCAGCATTATCTTCATCCATGCACAGAGCACGCAGAACCTTCTCGATAATAACCGGTTTATCTTCCCGCTCACGCAGGCTTGGCAAAGCGATCTGAAAACCGCTGATGCGGTAAAACAGATCTTCGCGGAATTCACCACTGCTAACCAGCTCTTTCAAGTCACGGTGGGTCGCACAGATTACATTCAGGCTGACCTTTACCGGGTTAACCTCACCCAACGGAATGATCTCACTTTCAGCAAGTACTCTTAGCAGGCTGGCCTGCAGCTCAATCGGCATATCACCGATTTCATCAAGAAACAGAGTTCCGCCATTACTGGCCTGTATTTTACCCACCTTGCCAGCTTTCAAACCACCTGTAAAAGTACCGGCACCATAGCCAAACAACTCACTCTCAATCAACGATTCAGGAATCGCGGCACAGTTAAGCGTGATAAACGGCTTGTCTGCACGATCACTGCTTTCATGTAGCGCACGGGCCCACACCTCCTTCCCGGTGCCGGTTTCACCCTGAAGCAGGATACTGATACCTTTGTTAACCATACGCTGGCAGCGACTGGCTTGCTTCAACAGCTGAGGCTCTTCTCCGGCAGCGTGAAAAAGAGGGGTATCGCAAGCCTGATCACCAGAGACCGCTCTTTTAGCAATGTCACTAGTAGATCCTGAGCTTTTAGACACCGTCCCCTGAGAGGCTTTCAGCTGCGATTCAAACGCTGAGTTGTGTAACCAGGCCGCATAAAGTTTTACTGGTTTATCACTAATCCGGACAAAAAGTTCGACAACACCCGCTGACTCCAGTTGCTCTAAATTCTGGCTGAACGCTTCCTGAAATTTGCGTCCCACTAACTCATAACGGTCCCGACACCCCAATGTCAGTAGCAGCGGTGTGGTCGCAGCGATAATGGTATCGCTATCGTTCACCGCGATAAGAGCGTTTGTCTCAGGCCGGTAGGGAGAGAATGACAAACTAATAACACGTTGATTAGCATAGGCATTTTTAAAAACAATCGCCTCTATCTCGTCAGCGGTCTCACATACAAGGTTGAGTGCTAAAGCCTGATAAAGCCGGTTTCCTGAGGCATAGGTAGAGATATCCAGCGCACCAAAAGGAGTGCCATCCGGCGAGATTAACGGCGCTGCGGAGCAACTGAAATTATGCAGGTTGAAACCGTAATGTTCTTTAGCGAATACGGTGACCGGCCTGCACTCGGTTAAACAGGTTCCCAGGCCATTGGTGCCGACAATCTTTTCTGACCACAGAGTTCCCTGGCGCAATCCTTTTTGTTCAAGATCATGACTGATATTGGAATCGGCATAGGACTTAACCACCACACCTTCGGTATTCGTTATCAGAACCGCATAACCACTCTGTTTGGAAACCGTTCTGATCTTATCAAAAACCTCTTCGGAATCACTCAGAAGTTTTTCCATCGGTTCCCGACGCTGCCTGACTTCAGACTCTGAAAGCGAGACCAGCTCAACATTGGTGTCCGGGGACATTTTGTATTGATCACGACAGCGCTGCCATGAGCTCTGTATATACTTATCAGTACCGCTCTCACCTGGCCCCTGTATGGTTACAGACTTCGCATTCTTATCAGAATAACCTGTATTTGAAGACATCTATTCACCTGTTCACTCCCTGTCTTTGCAATTCAGCGTCAGACAAGGGTCATTTTTATATTTATTTAGTGTCAAGTTGTACAACCCCACAATAACCCTAAACTACTCCTTTTTATCTTTTAAAAAACTATACTTTGGCACCAAAACACCTCAGTCCAATATAGCATACATTCATTGAAACTCAGTATTTTTGCCCCTTAGGGGAAAGTCGCTCCTTACGGTGATTAGATTTCCCCTATCTGAGAGCCCCTTCCCGCTCTCCTGCATCAATCAACAAGAACTCACCACATTTGTCAGCGACAATATCTCATCCAAACCATCTTATACGGCGAAGACAGAATGCAAAAAAGGAGCGCGAATAAGGCGCTCCAAACTCTGCCTTGGGTAAGCAGAAACAGAGGTCACAAACAGTGAGGCACTGAAAATCGTTATTGCAGTCCATATCGAGCCAGGATGTTCGATAGAGCCCCATCTGACTTCATCTCAGCCAGCAACTGATTGAAACCATTCCGTGAGTCTTCATCTGACCTCCTCAACCCCAGCGCATAGTCATAATTCAGATCTGCATGTAAGATATTCTCTGCATCATATTGCCGCAGTTTACCCAGATTCTCCTGGAACCAACCCGCAGATACATTAGTCACTACCGCCGCATCAATCAGTCCATCTGCCAGTGCTTGCAAACGGCTGGCTTCATCCTGAAAACGCACAGCGATACTGATATGGTTGTGGACTAATGCACCGGAAGCGATACTGCCTGGCGAAACCCCAACCACCAGCGGTTTAAGATCGTCGATATCACTGATAACAGACCCTTTATCCAGAGTGACCAGCTTAAACTCTAAGCGCAGATAGGGGTCTGAGATCAGCAGGTATTTGGAATCCCCCTCTTTAAACCGGGCAACCCCGGCATAAAAATCACAGCCCACTTTTTTAGCCTGCCGCTTAGAAAATATCCAGGACACATTCAGCGATACGTCTAACTTTTCAGCCACCGCTCTGGCTATATCGATCTGAAAACCTTCCGGCTTATCCGCCCGTCTGGAGAAAGGCATCTGTTCAGGATGAGCACACAGATTAATTTCACCTCTGGCCCGGATCTCACTTAATGTCTGCGCACTCGCAACCGGACTGACAACGATAATCACTGCGGTCATAAAGCCGATAACGACAGAGCTCAGTAATTCAGAAAATTGGGGCGTCAGTCTTTTTATTTTTGTACTCATATCAGACCTCACTGTTTTGCCGGTAACTATTTTTCTTCACTTAAAGACAGGATATAGGTCACCAACTCCCAACGCTCTTCTGGGGTGAATGTCCTTTTCCAGGGTGGCATCACGAGTGAACCACGCTTTTTCCCTTTGGTAATGGTTTTAAAGAGATAATCCGCATCAAAATCACGCCCCTGCAACATCTTTGCTTTACCACCGGAGCCTTTATAGCCATGGCAGTACACGCAGGTCTGGTTGAAACGATGCTCACCATTAGCTACCGATATCGCCTCTTTACTGAACACTTTCGCCTTCATTTCGGCTACGTATTCAGGGTCTTCCTGATTTTTTTTATCTGCTCTTTTTTCTCCCCCGGTCACCGGTGGTGCCACCGCATAGGCGACGCCACTAAGCAGTGCGATAGCAAAAACGCTATACCGGATCGGTCTGAATAAATTAACTGACATAACAACTCTCTCCCACTAAATAAACTGGAAAAAAGGGGGCTGCGACAACGCCACAACCCCCAATGCGGAACTAACTAGTCTTCCAGCGTGAATGCGACCAGTGCTGCACCGCCGGGTAATCCGCTGACTTCAGGGAAAGCACTGGCCATAAAGCCTGGTGCATGAGAACCAAAACCGGTGGCCGCCAGAATGTACTGCTTGCCATTGACGGAGTAACTGACAATACCGCCACGAATTCCGGAGCCAGCATTGAAGTTCCAGATCTCTTTACCATTCTCGGCGTTATAACCATGGATTACGCCGTAGGGGTCGCCATTGAAAACAAGGTTGCCACCAGTGGTCAGAACGCTACCCAACCCCGGCAGTGGATAGTCAACAGACCATTTCAACCTGCCGGTAATAGGGTCGCGGGCATCCAGTCGGGCTGAGGCTTTTTTACCCGGAGGCGGAACCGCCACCAGCTTACTGACCCCCAGATAAAGTCCGGCAATACCGACATTCTCATGTTCCTGAGGGGCCGGAACAACTATGTTGCACACCTCCATTGCGTTGGTGTACCAGAGACCGGTGTTGGGGTTATAGGCGCCATGATTCCAGCTGCGGGCCCCCAAAAGATAAGGGCAGATGGTCGTTTCTTTGCCTTCAGGCATATCCACCCGACCGATCAGCTCACCGGTTTTCGGATCGATCCCTTTCACGAAATTGATGTTTTCTGCCAGCGGCCAGACATTCTCAACCTTACCGGTATCCTTCTCCAGGACAAACACATAACCACTTTTGTTCAGATGTACTAACACATCTTTGCCGTTAACGTTCAGGCTCAGAGCTTCATAGGCGGAATCGTAATCCCAGACATCGTGAGGAATCTCCTGGTAGGCCCACTTCAACTTACCGGTCTTCGGCTCAATCGCCAGCAAGCTGGCACTGTATTTGTTGTCGCCTTCGCGCTCAGCACCGTAGAAATCGGGAGCTGCATTGGAAGTACCGATAAAGATGGTGTCAGTTTTTTCATCATAGGTACCCGGCAACCAGGCACCACTACCGCCCACCTCACCGGAATCTCCCGGCCAGCTCTTAGGATCATCTTTTTTCAGAATATCGAAGGTCCACATCTTTTCGCCGGTAATCGCATTAACCGCAAAGATTTTGCCCTGGGTTGGCTGATCACCACCGGTGGTTCCGCCAAACAGAACATCACCCGCCAACTGAGGAGGAGATGAGAAAAGACAGCCATAGCACTTCTCCTGATCGGTGATCTGAGTTGACCATTTCTCCTTGCCGGTTTTCTGATCCAGCGCGATAAATCGCCCATCAAGAGAGCCGATGTAGACATTGCCATGACCCACGGTGACGCCACGACTTGCAGCCACATAGAACACCTCATCAACAATCGCGTCCAGATCGGCCTGGTAGTGCCAGATCTGCTTGCCGGTGGCAGCATCAAGGGCAAATACGTTATTGTTTGGGCCAATATAGTAGGCTATACCATCAACCACGATCGGCGTTGCCTGCAGGCCCATCTGGATATCGCCCGGTTGATGAATCCAGGCAACTTTCAACTTCTTAATGTTGTCTGCATTAATCTGATCCAATGGACTGTAGCGCCAGGCATCGGACGTTCGATGGTATTGCGGCCAGTCGTTAGGGCTCTCTGAAGATGCATTCACAGCGGTAATACCCGACAATGCAATCGTTGAGGTAATACATGCGGATAGCGCTAGCTTTTTTATTTTAATCACTTCTCGTTCTCCATCTATCTATATCATGCAGACTCACCCACCCGGGCCAGCCCACCACTACACATAAGACAGAAACGCAACATACAGGCCAACATTTATCCCGACCTATTAAAAAGCTATCAATACATTGATATATATGAATTTTTTCATCTGACAGAAACTAATAGCTAAAGCTAATACAAGGCGTGCTACAGGGTTAAAACAGTATGACAATACAGACCGTGTCAGCAGATGACACAGTCTGTGCTACCCAACAACAAGAGCTGACGGCCGATCTCCTCAAGCTGACACAGCTATCACCGTGACGCCTCAGTCAATCACGCTTAAAGATTGTGAAAACCGGGTTATTGCGTAAAACAATCCCAACGGATCGCAGTGCGGGTACGATCTTTGCTTTACTTATCGGTGACATTTAACGTCACGTTATACATTCATACATAGATGAGGAAAATAAAATGAACTGGACAAAACCAGCCTATAAAGATCTGAGAATTGGCTTCGAAGTCACCATGTACTTCGCCAACCGCTAACCCCTTAACAAGTACCGCTTAAACATACGTGCCCCGCCCCCGCTTCATTGCGGGGGTTCTAAATCTGCTAACAACAATAGTCCCCTCATTCGTTAAAGATCACCGGTCCACTCTGATAGTGTCTGCCTGGCACACTCTGAGTCGAACGCTGAGACACACTGACTCAAAAAGACTCTGTCCCCACTTTAAAGAAGCGCTCAATCTCCACCGTGATTAAAGGCTTGCAGCCAAAACCTGCTAACTGGCACGGGAAATGTATTTATGAGTATTCACTGTTCATAATCTATGGAGATCAATATGAAAAAAATAAAAATATTCACTGCATCGCTATTTTTATTTTCCCTTTTTAGCCAACAAACCCAGGCAGGGATACCCGGAATGCGAGGGACTCAGCATCTGGGTATTACCGTCCCAAATGTGAAAGAAGCGGTTGCTTTCTTTACCGATGTTATCGGCTGCGAATCCTTCTATTCAATCGGTCCCTTCGGCCCGTTCGATAATGACTGGATGACCGAGAACCTTAATGTTGACAAAAAAGCAGTGATAAAAACCGCTCACCTGATGCGTTGCGGTAATGGCCCGGCGCTGGAGATATTTGAATATACGGCCCCAGATCAAAAGCAGCAGCCACCGCGCAACAGCGATATTGGCGGTCATCACCTGGCGTTTTATGTCGATGATATGGCACCTGCAGTGAAGTTTCTGGAAGAGAAAGGGATTAAAGTGCTGGGCAAACCCCATACCTTTACAGACACCGGTATGGCTGGCCTGACCTGGGTATATTTCATGGCCCCCTGGGGGATGCAGCTTGAGATCGTCAGTTACCCATTCGGACAGGGATATGAAAAAGAGACCGGCCGCAGAATGTGGGATCCTCGCTACTAAGCCCCTCCCCCGAATAATTCACAAGGTTACCGATAGCATTACCTTCGGGTAATGCTATTAAACAACAGGGTACCGATTATGAAGACACTATTCGCACTGTTCCTCATGCTGATCGGCTCGCTCTTCAGCACCACAGTCCTGGCTCACTTTACCCATTTTGAACCCAGAATCATCCATCTCTATCAGGATAACCGGGACACCATTATTCTGATGCGGATGCCGCTGCCCCTGGTTCTTTTAGATAACAGCTGGCAAGGAGTCGACAGCCAGCAGGCGATCCCGTTTACTCACAGAGTCACCGCCGCTGAGAGAACTGAATATCTGCTCAATCACAGCGAGATCAAAGCCAGTCTGAGACGATTAAAACAATTGATCTCATCGGGATACCGCATAAAAAAAGAGGGACAGAATCAGATTTATCGTATTGAGGCTATCAATATATTCAACTCCGACAGCCGTAACCCCTTCAGTAGTTTAGACACCGCCCAGAGCAACTTTAACGGCGATATTACGATCAGCGAGGATGCCCGTTCGCTGTTCGACGCCGGTCTGGATATCCGGCTGCGGCTGGCCGATACCTCATTAAACACCGATGAAATCAACATCAGCAGTATTCTGGGGGACAAGTTCAATGCCATTAACCGTCTGGCGAATATCGTCAACCTCCACCGGGAGGGTGAAATAACATCGGTCACCACCGTTGGGATTCTCGATTATTCAACTACCCGCCTGCCCACATTAACCAGCAAACTGATCAATGGGTTTAACAGCGGTTTCAGTCATATACTGATTGGCACCGACCATATACTGTTTATCCTATTACTGTTTTTCAGTGCTACTGGCTTTATCAGACTGCTGTCACTGGCCACCGCATTCACTCTGGGCCACTCATTCAGCCTGCTGTTTGGTCATAATCTGGCGATCTCATCTCCAGCGTTCACCCCGGGCATCGAACTGCTTATTGCACTGACTATTTGCGTCACTGCAATCCTGCTGCTGTGCCAGAAAGCGCAGCATATCGGCACTACCCCGATACTGATTATCGGCGTTATCCACGGCTTTGGCTTCTCCTTTGTGTTTAACGAGCTGGCTAAAGAGGGTTCACAAACCAGCGCCATTAACCTGCTATCGTTCAATATCGGTATCGAAGCGGGACAACTGTTTATCTACAGTCTGGCGTTTGTCTTAACCGCAATGTGTAAAAGATATCTGACCTTCGAAAGGCCGCTGTACGTCTACGTATCGGTGTTCACGCTGATGGTGTCGGCCTATTGGATAGTCACCCGTTCGATCCCGCTGCTGGAAACGATACAGGCCTGACAAGTGTTCCAGGCCAGGCGGAGAAAAGGGCGCATAAACGCCCTTTCGCACATCGCTTGAGAGCCGTTTACAAATCGACAAAGCGGCTCAGACGACTCTGCAGATACCGATTCTGTTCGCGCAACTGCTCAACCTCATTGAGTAACTCTATTGCCAGGGCGATACCCGCCCAATTGACATCCAGATCACGATGCAGGCGCACCGCTTTCTTCGTCAGAACCAGCATCGCGGGGCTAAACAGCCACTCACCGGGGCTATCACCAACCGGCTCGACAATACCCTGCTCGATAATCTCAACGACCATACTTTCGGCCACACCGGTTTGCAGGCAGAGCTCGGAGAAACTCAGGTAGGTTGCTTGCTGATCGCTCATGATGCATCACTCCACTCGGCTCGGGGATCGAAAGGTGTCAGTTCCGCCAGCTGTTGCCAATGAGTCCTGGCAGACTCACTGCCTGACGGGGGCATCACCACTTTTAAGACCGCATAAAGGTCCCCCTGATGCTGGCGACCCGGCAGTCCTTTACCCTTCACCCGCAGACGCTGACCACTCTGACTGTTGGCCGGAATGGTCAGTTTAATCTCGCCCGACAGGGTTGGCATGGTTACCTTACAACCCAGCGCCGCCTCCCAGGGAGCCACCGGCACGGTGATAATCAGGTTATGCCCCTCGACATCAAACAGTGGATGAGGCACCAGTCGAATTCGCAGATAGAGATCACCGAATGCGCCGTTGCCGATACCCGGTGCGCCCTGCCCTTTTAAACGGATACGCTCGCCATCGACCACTCCCGGAGGAATTTTAACATTGAGGGTTTTCTTAACCTCGCTGACACGCCCCTCATTATCATAGTGAGGCAGATGGTAGGAGATCGTTTTAGAGCCTTTCGACAGGGTTTCCTCGAGAAAAACCGGCAGATCGGTTTCAATATCCTGACCTCGCTGGCTATAAGGCTGACGGCTTTCAAAGCCGCGGGCACCAGCGCCCCCCTCCGTACCAAAAATAGAGGAAAAAAAGTCAGAGAAATCCCGTTGCTGATAGCCATCGCCGTCGCCCCTGGCCGATGATTGCCAGCCCGGTGGTGGGCGAAACTCCTGCTGCGCAGCGCCGTATAAACGCAGTTCATCATATTCAGCCCGTTTGGTTTTATCCTTCAGCACCTCGTAGGCTTCGCTAACCTCCTTGAACTGATTTTCTGCATCATGATGACTGCTGACATCCGGGTGATATTTTCGCGCCAGTTTTCGGTAGGCAACCTTTATCGCCTTACTATCAGCATCGGGATCAACGCCCAGAATCTTGTAATAGTCTTTGAATTCCATAATCTGCCCGTTAGCACCGCAGGGTTATTAAGATAAGCGTGACACCGCCTGTGCGATTACTATAGACCAAAACCGGGTTGTTATAGGCGGTCTTCAGGGCAAAGTGATGCGGACTGATGATTGCGGACATAGTTTAAGAGAATAAAGCACAACTATCGGTTGACAGCAGATCAGCAGCGCTCAGCCACAGAGGGCACATAGATATGCAGCTCAGACGGTCTCAAATGTAATAAACAACCTATCCTCCCGCCTTTGACCGCCCAATTACGCCCTTCTGGGGATCATAACCCCAGACTGCCAGGCTGAAAAACAGCACAAAGGCACCAAAGACCACACTCAACGCCAGCCAGTTTAACTGCCCATACAGAGCAAACCGGACCAGCTCTACAGAATAAGTAAACGGATTATATTGCGCTGCCATAAACACCAGTTCAGCGCCCGCCTCCTCCAGTTTCCACAGCGGATATAGTGCCGGTGAGATAAAGAACATAGGAAAGATGACAAAGTTCATCATCCCGGCGAAGTTTTCCAGCTGCTTTACCGAGACAGAGAGTAATAACCCCAGAGCCCCCAGCATCAGAGCAACCAGGATAAACGCGGGCAGTGCGGTCAATGCACCAACAAGCGGTATATCTACATCAAACAGCCAGCAGATAATCATAAAACTGTACACCTGCAACAAGGATAACAGTGTCCCGGCCATCAGTTTACTGAAGAGGATATACCAGCGCGGCAATGGTGCCGTCAGCAACAGACGCATCAGCCCCATCTCCCGGTCATAGACCATCGACAGAGATGACTGCATACCGTTAAACAGAATCACCATACACAGCAGCCCCGGGGAGATATAGACCTCATACTCAATATAGGATTCATAGGGAGGAATAACCGCCACCCCAAAGACATTCTGAAAACCGGCGGCAAAAACTAAAAGCCATAGGGCGGGCCTTACCAACGCTGAAAACAGGCGCCCTTTCTGGCGCATAAACTTGCCAACTTCCCGGGCCGACAGTGCACTGAACGCATTGATGGCATGACTCGTATTCACGGTTTAGCTCCCAGGTTTAGTTGGCAACGGCTTTTATCCCGGTCACTGCCTAAGATATCGAGGTTATTCAACGGATGCAGAAAACCATCGATCGGCGCACGCCCGATCACACGGTTCAGAGAGGTCAGAAATACCGGTTGCCTTAGCTGATTGTTCCAGGGACGAAAATTCAGTGGATAACCTTTGGCACCATCCAGCTTAAAGGCTTCAGAGTGCAGGGTGTCGAGTAGTGAGTCAGCAGAGCCTGAGTGGTGATCTGTTGCAGACTGATCCAGCATCGCCTGGGCAATCACCTTCACTGCTAGCCAGGCTGACCAGTCATAGCCGGTCATCTGCCGTTTAGCTTTCTTTTTAAAACGTTTATTAACCTGCGGGGCACCGTTGCGTTCCCAGGCCCAGTGCCACCAATCTGCGACCAGTCCCGAAGCACCAACTACCGGACGCGGTTTAACGATGGCGTACGGAACATCAACGGCAAACTCCCCCGTACTGTCGACCACATAGACCACGTCATAATCATCCTTCGCCGTTAACAGTGAGATATTGTTCTGGTAGCGCTGGCGGGGATCACTTCCCAGGGTATAGGGTTTAAGTGTGACCAGATCGAGACCAAACTTTTTTGCCGAGCCCTGCAGTGATTCGAGATAGCGCAAATCGGCTTCAGCTTCACTGTGCAACACCAGCACCTCTTTCCACTTTTTAGAGATCAGATACTGTGCCATCGCATCTGTGAGCATGCGTCGACTGGGGACGACATGCAGCAGATTAGGCTGGCAGCTTTGATCACGCAGGGTGTTGTCGAGGGCACTGAGATTAAACAGAATGGTGTTGCGCCCCTGCCCGGCACCTGCAGCCAGCCTGACCCCTTCAGCGGGCAGGTCTAGCAGAAAAAACTGCGTTCCCTCAGCCTGCAACCGCTGGATCAGTGCGGGCAACTCGGAAAGTTCCTCCACCTCGTGTCGCGTCAATGTAAACCTGATGCCGTTTTTCTGAGCAGCAAAACGCGACTCCTGAATCGCCAGCTCGACCGCAGTGTCGAGGCGCCCCCAGGGCTGAGCCTGATAACGGGCATCGGTCACCTCTGTGCGGTAACGGGGATCATCGGCATACTCGATCAGGGCGAAACTGACGCTTTGAAGCTCCACCGCCCATACCGAGGAGCATACCGAAGATGACAGCAGCAATGCCAGCAGTGTTGCTACGCACCTGAGACGACTTGAATTGAAGCCGATCTGTTTACAAATCGCTGTCACAGAAAACATCAGTCATCCACCACAACATCGTGGGGCACCCGCCCTGCAGGCACCGATCTGATCACTTTCAACCGTTCAGTATCGATCACAGCCAGATCATCACTCTTGCCATTGGTCACATAGAGCCGGCTTTCGTCCTGATTAAGCGCGATTCCCCAGGCCCTTTTACCCACCAGGATATAGTCGATCACTTTGTTAGCAGGTATATCAACCACCGCCACATGATTGGCTCCGCCGAGAGTGATGTAGGCTCGCTGACCATCTTTGGTCATCACCATACCGACCGGAGAGATACTTTCGGGACGCACCCCACGCAGTGAAAAAGACAACTCAGCAACGGACTGATAGGACGACGTATCCAGAATCGAAATAGTACCTCCCACTTCATTACTCACCCAAAGCTGCTTCTGATCCGGTGTCAGCAGCATCCTTCTTGGGCGATTGCCCACCACAATATTCTCAACCAGTTCACGACTCTGCACATCGATCACATGCACCATGTTAGCCACCTCAGAGGTGACATACACCAGACGATTATCCGGTGTTACCAATACCCCTTCCGGCTCTTCACCCACCTCGATCTCGGCAACTTTCCTGCCCTCTTCCAGCGAGTAAACGGTCACCAATCCATCATCCTCATTGGAGGCATAGAGGAATTTCTCATCCGGTGACAGATCAAATCGGTCAGGGTCTTCACCGATCTCAATACTTTGCTGTACTGTCAGCGAAGCCACATCGATTACATCGATCACATCTGCGTCACCGCAGGCCACATAGAGGAGTGCGCCATCGTTACTCAGCTTCATCGCCCGAGGGCGTTCGCTCGTGTTAATCGCCGTTACCTTATCCATGCTGCTGGCTTCAAATACGGTGACCCGATCATCTTTTTCACTGCTGACAAAAACATAACCACTGTTTGCCTGACTCTGTTGCACCGCCAGTAGCAGTGATACCAAAGCAATCGAATTAAAAGCTTTAACAAGCACGTTCATGAACAACTCCAACCGTTTTATTCAGATTTATCAGGTGTAAAAACGCGTCTGAAAGTGAGCTTCCGCAAAGCGGCTCTTTAGCCAACAACTCTCCCGGGGATGAATCAGCCAGAACCTTACCTCTGTCCAGTACAACAACCCGGTCAGCCTGCTGAATCTCCTCAACTATATGGGTGCTCCAGAGCACCGCCAGATCACGCTCTTTACATAAAGCGATAACATGATTAACCAGCGCCTTACGGGATTCCGGGTCCAGTCCGACGGTCGCCTCATCCATCAATAGAAGCCGGGGACGGTGGAGCAGACTGCGGATTAACTCAACCTTGCGCTGGTTGCCGCCACTAAGACTGCGCACCGGCAGATACCGCACCGCTTGCATCTCAAAGCGTTCCAGCTCACTGGATATGCGTTGTTCCGCCTCAGAACGGCTGAGCCCATGTAACAGGCAGTGAAATTTAAGGTTACCCTGCACCGTCAGGTCGAGATCCAGAGTCGGCTGCTGAAACACCACGCCGATAGAAGACAGCGCGGCAATAGGATGATGGCGAATATCATGGCCACAGACCCATATCTGCCCACTATCGCCATTAAACAGACCGGTTAACAGCTGAAAAAGAGTCGTTTTACCCGCACCATTCTGCCCCAGCAAACCGACAAACTGGGATGACTGAATCGCTAAACTGACCTGATCCAGCGCTTTAACCGTTCCATAGGTTTTGCTAACGGCGGTCAGCTCCAGTGCGGTATCTGATTGCATGATTATCTCCTGGAGACCGATTTCAGAACTGGTGCGGAGAGAACCCCTTCTAATAAACCGGCGTAATCAGAGAGCAGATCACTTTTCCAACGCTGCAGTCTGTTATCGTCGGGCAAACGGGGGCGGGCAATATCCACCGGGGTATCCAGAATGACTGTGCCCGGGGCAGCGGAAAGGAACAGTATCCGGTCCGCCAGCTGAATCGCTTCATTCAGATCATGGGTTACAAAGATAACGGTGGATTTCTGCTCCACCCATAGCTCACTTAACAGTGAACGCAGGTTATCGGCATTGGGGGCGTCCAGTGATACAAAGGGTTCATCCAGCAGCAACAGGTCCGGCTCGGTCAGAAAAGCCCGGGCGATACTGACCCTGCGCTGCATTCCCCCGGACAGATGTTTTGGATAGAGGGCAGATTTCCCTCCAAGCCCAACCTTGATCAGTATTGCCTCAATCTCTGATTCATTGGCGACAGGCTTCACCAACCGCAGGTTTTCCGCCACTGTTAACCAGGGCATCAGTCTCGGCTGCTGAAAGATATAACCGATCTTACAGTCTGGTTTGTCGGTCAGAGGGGCACCATTAAACTTAATCTCACCGGGCGCACTGGTTTCCAGAGCCGCAATCATATTCAGCAGGGTAGTTTTACCTGTCCCGGAGGGGCCGACCAGCGCAACAAACTCGCCCGGCGAGACCCTAAAGGACAACGGTCCCAGCACTTTGTCAGGACTATTGGCATAAAACTTACTCTGTAAAGCGATATCAAGACTGACCATGGTATCCCCCCCGGGCGATGAAGCGGTCCAGCGGACGCATAATCAGCCCCTCGATCACCAGAATGATGGCTGCAAACGCCAGGGTATAAGCCAGAATGCTGGAGATATCAAAAAACTGGAAATAGGTCCCCAGCTGAAAACCAACACCATCACTACGCCCCAGTAGTTCAACCACCAGCACTATTTTCCAGATTAGTGACAGACCGGACCGGGCTGAGGCCATAATGAAGGGGTAAAGCTGCGGCAGGTACACTTTAAAGAAGTAACGCGGTGGAGAGACCTGAAAAACCCTGGCCACGTCCAGCAGATCCTGGTCAACCACCCGTGCTCCCTCGCGCACCATCACCACTACGGTAGGAATTTTATTTATCGCTACCGCCGCAATCGCAGCCGCCTCTACCAGCCCAAACCAGACATAACAGAGCATAATAGTGACCAGGGCCGGGACATTAAGGGCAATAATCAGAATTGAATCGCCAGCGCTATTCAAACGGGGAAATGCCCCCATCATGATACCGATCAGCACCCCAAGCAGCATCGCAATGGTGAAGCTGAGCAACACCCTTAGCAGGGTCACCAGCAGATGATGCAGCATATCCCCGTCAACCAGATGGCTGCGCAGACTGGCAAACACCTGCAGCAGACTGGGAAAGTTACTGCTGTCCATCAGCATAGCCGCACACTGCCAGACTAAAAATAGAATGGCGAGGGGCAACGCACTATGCAGCAGTTGTTTCAACGCGGGAACGATCATAGTTCCTCCCCGGTAGCGACCTGCTTCACTCCCATTTCAGGGTTTGAAATCCAGAACAGCGACCGGTCCAGTTTATCGGCGCCCCCCGTCAACTCTGTCCCACCCTCGCGCAGCATAAAGGCATAGAGATCCTCCAGCGCATTCAACTCATCTGTTCCGAACTGAAGCTGTACGCCTGCACGATAGCCCTTTTTCAGAGCCATAAAAATCTGATCATCTTCCGCCCGGGTCAAATCACGGATGCGCAGCCATTCGGCATCGGACGCCAATAGGATATCCCTGGCTTCCCGGGAGGCTTTTAAAAAATTCCCCAACAGCTCACTATGTTGCTGACGCCAGGGTTCAGCAAACACCCAACCGAGCATAGGCACCTGATGATCGATACCTAACCCTCTGATCATCTCGTCAACTGAGATGATCGGCTTAAAGCCCCGGGCCTCTAATCTGGCACCGTAATGCCAGAAATTCAGGCTCAATGGCAGCTTGCCGTCATACATCAACTGATTCAGTAAAGGGGGCGCGGCAAACACCGGCTCAACCACTTCCAGAAGATCTTTTCCCAGCACCTGCTTACTATAGGCCTGTAGCAGCAGCCAGCTCTTATCGACAGAACCTCCGGCAACCCCCAAACGTGCACCCTGAATATCCTTAACCGATGAAACCGCGCTCTGCGGCTGAGCATAAAGCCCTCCGGTAGCGGCTGAGACAGGGGAGAAGCCGAACATCCTGTGGTTAAATCGCTGCCGGTTCACCCAAACCCAGTCACTGTAGATCAGATCAACAGCACCACTTTGCAGCGCAACAGCACTGGCGTTTTTACCAGCAACAGGGGTTACATCAAGGGAGAAATGGTATTTCTCATCAAGATGATGCTGACGTATAACATCCATCTCCCAGTTGACGGTGCCAAACTGCAGCACAGCAACCCGCACCGTCGGCAACGATTCTGCAAACAATTGAGAACCAGGCAGCAACCCCAGCAAGGCGGTAAACAACAGCGCCCCAATGAAGCTTTTTCCCGTTTTAAGCAAAACCGGCCTCATCCGTCCAATATTGACCAGAGCAGATAAGCTTATTGAAGAAACAGTCGAAAACACAATCTCCATAACAGCATTCCCAGATATAAGATTAGCGGTGACTGAGGCCACTCTTTACATACATAGCCCCCCTCGTTATCAGCCACACTGTGAGCTTAAAAAAGGCCCGGCATATCGTACAAAACACCCTGAAGGGGAAGGGATAATGAAGGTATCAACTACGATATGCCGGACAAATAACTTACGAAATTACAATCAGTAAGCCGGATAAAGTCTCACAACTAACAATTGTAATTAGAGCAATAACAGTACCAAAAACATAAGTTATTGATAATTGTACGAAATAACTAATTTTTAAATTAACCCGCCCTATTGAATGGCAGCAAATGAAACAGACTGTCTCGATTTGATGCGACAGAAAGTCTTAAAAATGTATAGCGAAAGAAAGAAGATAAAAATTTAGGCTAACCTATCTCATTTTATATAACTCTGATTAAAGCGGCACTTTAATTTAACGCCACAGTATGATTCATAAAGATGAAACATACTGTTGCAGAACAGCCTCTTTTTTATAAAACAACTCTTTTACAAAACACTGACTCATATAATAAAAACCATCCAAACCAAAACAAAAAAACCACAACCCATTGAAATCATTAATATCTTTTAATTTTTAGAAAACAAAATAAATTTTTTGGCATATTCTCTGCTCCTTCTCCTGCGGGTCGATGTTAAATCAATTTTTCACATTCCTATTTATATAAATAGTATAACGTGAAAACCCCGTAAATAAATCTAACTATAAATTCCGTTGGGGAGTAACTCTATGAACTTAAAAAAATCATCCCGCAAAAAGATGGTGCTAATCAGCCCTGTTAAAACACTGACAGCGATGATGATGCTATCAGGGGCAGCAACCCATGCATCTGCCGATATTCTGATCGGCGAAGCAGCTAATACCAAGCTATCGATGTATGGCATTCTTGATGCGGGGATTCTCTATCAGGACAAGGTATCCACTGATGGTGATGAGAAACTGGGATTGGAAACCAGTGGCTTACGTCAAACCGTTCTTGGCTTTAAAGGGTCCCGGTCACTGGATAATGGAATGGATGCCTTTTTTAATCTTGAAGCCCACTTCGATCTGGACACCGGTATGTTTCATGGTACCGGTGATGCCAGTACAGACGGAGATGACAGTAGTGGCAGGCTGTTGTTCCGGCGCCAGGCAAATCTGGGAGTAACCGGCGACTGGGGAACGGTTATCATTGGTCGTCAATACGGCCCTGCTCTGCTTGCACATCTGGGTACAGAACCCCGTATATTCAAAGAACAGTTCTCTAATCTGTATGCCTGGGCCTATAGTCAGTACTTCTCTACCGTTAACGACCCCGCCAGCACGGATGGCCGCAATGCCAATAATGATGTCGGTATCTTCTTTAAAAATGCGGTGCAATATCGCAACAACATCAATGGCTTAGACTTCGGTGTGCTGTACTCCTTCGGCGGTCAGGAAGGCTCTCAGAAAGAGGGGGATGTTATTGCTATTGGTGCTGCGTATAACACAGGCCCAGTAACGCTGTCCGGTTCTTATCAGAATATGCGTGACCAGCAAACCGCTGAAGATGTTGTTACCAGCTGGGCACTGGGTGCCGCCTATGCGGTTGGTGATCTGAACTTCAAAACCAATTTCATGAACACTGAAAACAATGATGCTAACGGCAATCAGATTCTGGATCTGGATGCTCTTGGCGTTGGCATGGACTGGCAGTGGAATGAGAAAAACAGCGCGACGATCGCTTACTACGTCAATAAGGATAAAGCGCCAGCCAAGAGTGTAGAAACTAAATCACTGGTGTTAAGCAACGAATACACCATTGGTGAATCGACGATTGTTTATGCTCAGTTGGCCCATGTTGATGCGGATGAGATGGGTACTATTTCACGCTATGCCACCTCAATTGTTGCCAGCCCTGCACCTGCAGGCGAGACAACCACACTGATCAACGTTGGTTTTAACTTTGCTTTCTAACTAACCCCTTCCTCTGTAAGCCCCTTGGAAGCCTGCTTCCCTGGGGCTTTTGCTTTTCTGCTCTGACCACTTATTTACCGTACCTCCTAACCCGCCCTCCATTCATTCCAGCAGCATTGGAATAACCCCTATTTTCCAACAACCCCTATCATCCAATCTAAGCAACAAGGCATGTAAGTCTGCACGGGAAAAACACTCGCCTGTGACTAAGTCGCGGTAGCTATGTATCAGAGACCGAAATATGTCTTCAACCTGAAGAAACTATTGAGCCATCCAGGGGTGAGCGTTGAACAGTCTGGCGAGACGATGAGATGACGGGTTAACAAAAGAAAAGATCGGAGCGTTTCATGTGGCGCACACGACAAATCAGACCTGGCCCCCCCCCAGGCTAACAGCGCATTAACTATATCCCCCCCTGAAACAAAAAAGGCACGCTCGAAAGCGTGCCAAAGAGTTACACCGAGTGAAACAGGTTACAGCGGTCAGATCGCCTTTTTCTTCATCTGGTCAGCAATATAATCGGCCTGACGAATCGCCAGAGCCACAATCGTCAGAGTGGGGTTCTCAGTACCACTGGAGGTGAACTGGCTACCGTCAGAGACAAACAGGTTATCAATATCGTGCGCCTGCCCCCAGCGGTTAACCACACCATCTCTGGCATGCTCACTCATGCGGTTGGTGCCCATATTATGACTGGCAGGATAAGGCGGCAGATTATTAACCTTCAGCGCACCCACTGCATCGAACAGCTCTTTGGACCTGTCATAGGCATGGTTGCGCATACGAGTATCATTGATATGGTCCGCTTTATAGACCACTGGCACCGGCAGACCATACTGATCTTTCTCTGTCGGATGCAGGGTAATGTTGTTGGATTCAACCGCCATATCCTCACCACAGATCCAGAAACCCGCCATTTTGTCATAGTTAGCCAGAGAGTCCGCCAGCTCACGCCCCCAGCCACCTTTACCAGGATTAAGGAAGGCAGACATAAAGGGCAGCCCCAGATGCAGAATTTCAAGCTCATAACCGGCAACATGTCCACGACCCGGATCATTATTCTTCCACTCGTGAACAATACCCGGCACCACCGTACTCTTATACATATGCACAGGCTTTTCGAACTCGGCATAGACCCCACCAGTGGTATGGGTCATATAGTTCTGACCCACCTGACCAGAGGAGTTCGCCAGACCATCAGGGAACATCGATGAAGCGGAGTTCAGCAACATCCGTGGAGATTCGATGGAGTTACCCGCGACAGCAACCACGCGCGCTTTTTGCAGATGCTGATTGCCATCTTTATCCGCATAGAGGACACCGGTTACCTTGCCGGTTTTATCATGTTCGATCCGCAGTACCATGGATTGCGGACGCACCTCAGTTTTACCCGTAGCTTCCGCTTTCGGAATTTCGGTGTACATGGTTGACCACTTAGCACCGATACGACAACCCTGCATACAGAAACCATTCACCTGGCAGGATGGACGCCCATCACGGGTCTCGGTATTAATGGCCAGGGTCGCCTGCTCGCACTTCGCACCGATACGGTTGGCTCCCTCTTTGACCACCTTATAGTGACTACTCTCGCCATGAAAAGGCATGCCGGTGGCTTTGGTGCCACAGACACCCATCTTCTTTTCCGCCTTTTCGTAGTAAGGCTCCATCTCTTTCAGCGTCACCGGCCAGTCAAGCACGTTGGCACCAGGCACGGTGCCGTTGGTGGTTTTCATCTTGAACTCGTGTTCCTGAAAACGCATCGCCACACCCGCCCAGTGCATCGTCGCACCACCCACACCTTTTACAATCCAGGCAGGCAGGTTGGGAAAATCTTTTGCAATCCGGGCGGGGCCAACAACATAACGTTTATCCAGCCAGGAAATTTTGCCAAACATCTTCCATTCATCGTTTTCAATATCGTCCATCTTAAAGCGTTTGCCCGCTTCAAGAACGACTGAGCGGATCCCCTTCTGCGCCAGCTCATTTGCCAATGTACCGCCACCAGCACCGGAACCAATAATGACCACCAGGCTGTCATCGTTTAAATCAAATTTAGTAGACATAGCTATTCCTCTCTTCAGATCCAGTCAATATCGTTGTAACCACGGTTGATGTAGCCGCCCTTTTCCCAGGCGGATCCACCATAGCCAAAGCGAGGCCACAGATCGGGGTTGTTGTAGATGCCCATCATCAGGGCGCCTTTAATATTCTGAAAGAAAGGAGACGACTCGATCTGTTTCAGCACAGATACCCGGTCTTTTTCAGATTTAATATCGATATAACTGACACCGAAAAGCTGCGAAGCGATCTGGTCCAGAGATTTAGCACCGTCGGCCAGTTCCGATAATTTTTTATCATCGGAGGCAGCGGCCTGAATCATTGGCGTTAACACCTGAGTGTAATATTTATCTTCCAGGGTATCGTGAGGGTAAATATCCCGCGCCATTTTCAACAGTGTGGTATTCGCTTTTTCACCAATTTTCTTCGCTGCGTAAGAATCAGGCGCGAACAAACCTCCGCCAAGAACAACAGCCGAAGCGGCGACGGCATAGGTACCCGTTTTAGACAGAAAGCGTCGGCGATTCATGCAAACTTCACCTGCCTTGCCTTTTCTGGCACTCGTAGACTGCAGTAAATCTTTTTTATTTTTATTCATAATAATCTCCAGGATTAATATTATTTTTTAAACTGATTAGCGATCAGACTAAACAGCTAAAAACGCCACGTTCGATTAACCTAAATATATTTATCGATATAACGATTAAGATATGCATCAAGCCCATCAAGGGATTTTAAAACAAAGCTTTCACCTGATTTATTCATTAGCTGGGCAAGGGATATATGCTTACCTTCAACAATAAAGGGATTCAGCTGACACTTTTCATAAAACCGGTTGGAAATATTCCACATCGCTGGCAGATCGCCGTCACATAAAATAACCGCGTGCATCAGCAGCGCCATATCCCGGTCATCGGTACGGGCCAGAGGGTTGGTGATCTTCTTCCAGCGCTGAGCGGTTCCGGCGAGTTTCTGCCCCCCAACCACCACATTAAAATCACCATCGCAGAAGGCTCCCTCGATAGAGGCGCACTCTCCCTGAATGCCGTTGTCGGATAGCCACCCCAGAATCGCATTGCAGATCACCCGATAACTGTCGCGGATACTCATCTGACCTTTTTTGCACTTGATTGCCATGGTCAGATTGATGAAGCCCTCACTCTGCGGCGTCAGCTCTCCTCCGGTACTGCGAATCACCACCGGCCAGCCCTGCTCAGCACAATAGTCGCTGGCCGCCTGAAAGTTACTACGATTGGTAGCACTTTTAGGCACAACCAGGGCCTGCTTACTGCGCCACAATGCATAACCGCACTGCACCCGACCGCTCAGCACCTGATCCAGAAGCGTCTGCTCAAGCTCGAGACCTGCAGAAATTTCAACCGGCGTATTGCGCTTTATCTTAGCGATACGGCTGCGCCCGCTGATGGTCAGACTATTCACTTTCGATCTCCCGACAGAGATCAGAGAGAAAATCAGCCGCCGGACCACCATCAACCCCGCGATGATCAAAGGTCAGGGACAGGCCCATCATCCGTCTGGTTACAAACTGCCCATCCTCGACAGCCACCTCCGCATAGGTTTCCCCTATCCCTAAAATAGCCAGTTGCGGCAGGTTGATAAGGGGGGTAAAAAACCGCACCCGGCTGCGACCGATGTTGGTCAGGGTAAAGGTACCGCCCTTCATCTCCGAGACTGTTAACTGCCCATCTTTAGCCCGGTTAAGCAGCTCACGACGGGCGGCAGCACGCTCCTGAATATCTTTCTGATCAGCGGCAAACAACGCTGGCGCCATCAACTTGCCACCGGGCAAGCCAATGGCATAACACAGATCGATATTGCGGTAGATAGAGATCTCATTGTTTTCAATACGCCCATTCAGCACCGGGTGCTTCGCCAGGACGTTGACAACGTAGTCAGCGAGCAGGTCTTCAACCGAGATGTTAACCCCCTGCTCTGCCATTTTCTCCTTACGCCGCCACATAGTATCAACGCAGCAAACGGCATGGTGAGTCAGCTGAGCAGCCTCATCAAGGCTGCGTCGCATATTGTTGGCAATCATGCCCCTCAAGCCTTTGAGAGGCGTTACCCTGAGTGTATCTGAGGCGGTCATCTGTCTCTCCCGATCTGCTAGCCGATAGTTGCCACGGTCTGGCCCTTTTCGACAATTTCATCTACATCATTGATGATCTTTAAGACCCCGGAAGCGGTTGCTTCCAGTTCATACTGAATCTTTTCAACCATCAGTTCTGCGATCACATCACCCTCGGCAACCTCACCACCATCACTGGCCAGCCAGGAGGTGATAACCCCCTCAGAGTCTTCTTCCCACATATCGACGGGTACAATTACATCAGTTGTCATCTGTTAGTCTTCCTTCATTTTGTTAAAAGCTGCGATAATTTTTTCCGGGCTTGGTAGCGCCCACTGCTCCATAGGACGGGCAAACGGAATCGGAATGTCGGGATATGCCACTCGCTGAGGCGCCGCTTTCAAAGGAACGCCGGCCTCGACCACACTGGCGATAATCTCTGCGGTCATGCCGTAGCTGTGATAATCCTCATCCACTACAATCAGGCGGCCGGTTTTCTTAACCGACTCAATCACCGTGTCACGGTCCAGCGGTGCCAGCGAACGCAAGTCAACCACTTCCGCACTGACACCCTGTTCTTCGAGAATCCGCGCAGCCTTCAGACCGAAGTGCACACCGGAGGTGATCCCCACAATCGTGACATCGGTGCCTGGACGGGTGACCACGGCCTTACCCAGTTCAACCTCATAGGCGGCTTCCGGCACATGCACGATGGCCTCTTTTTCAGTCCCCAGCCACCCCATTCCCTGCAGGGCCTTATGGAACATGAACACCACCGGGTTAGGATCACGAATCGCGGCAATCATCATCCCTTTGGCATCGTAGGCATTGGAGGGCGCAACCACTTTCATACCCGGCAGATGGGCAAAGGTGGCATGGACACACTGAGAGTGCTGCCCACCATCGGAGTAACCCCCACCGGTGGAGGTCATCAGCACCATCGGCACCGTGACATTACCGCCTGAGAAATAGGTGTTCTTTGCCATCATGTTGTAGATTGCGTCGAAACAAACCCCGAAGAAGTCGACAAACATCAGCTCGACAACCGGCTTCATACCATCGGATGCAGCACCCACAGCAGCACCGATAAAAGCGGTTTCAGAGATCGGCGTATCGCGCACACGCTCACCACCAAACTCTTCGTGCAGCCCACGGGTATTACCGAATACACCACCTAACTCACCGATGTCTTCACCCATCACAAACACTTTGTCATCGATGCGCATCTCCTGAGCAATCGCTTCTGCCATCGCCCGGGCGATCGTCAACTTGCGTTCTTTTTCTTTTACCTGAGTCATGTTTATATCTCCTCAATCCTGACCTGATTTCGCATTACCGCTTAGACAAATACTTTTTGCATCGCCTCTTCAGGCGCGGCGTATTCACTGTCACGGGCAAACTGTATCGCTGCGTCAACCGCTGCATGCGCTTCCTCTACCAGCGCAGCATCTGTGGCATCGGTCAGAATTCCCTCGTCCAGCAGGCGTTGCTTCATAACCGGAATGGGATCGATCTTCTGCAGAGCCTCTTTTTCGCCAGCCGGACGATAGGTTTCACCATCCCCCATAAAGTGACCTGCCAGACGTGAGGTTTCGATCTCGATAAGCGTGGGGCCTCCACCATTGCGGGCACGGGCAATCGCTTCACCGACCACATCAAAGATGGCAACCGGATCGTTCCCTGCGATAAATTCACCGGGCATACCATAGGCAACCGCCCGATCCGAGTTCCGATCAATCGCGGTACTGGCTCGCTTGGAAACAGAGATCCCCCAGGAGTTATCTTCGATAATAAAGATGACTGGCAGCTTCCAGACACCTGCCATATTCAGCGCTTCGTGGAACGCTCCCTGGTTAGCAGCCCCCTCACCCAGATAGGCCACCGCGATTCCACTTTTCTTCTGCATCACCCGGGATAACGCAGCACCCACCGCCGGGCCAACACTCTGGCCAATGATCCCTGAACAGGAGAAGTTAACGTTGGCATCAAAGATATGCATATGTCCGCCACGACCACCGCTGAGGCCGGTCTTCTTACCGAAAATTTCGGCAGCCATCGCTTTAAGATCCACCCCTTTGGCAATCGCAACGTGATGGGGGCGGTGAGTAGAAGTGACCACATCTTCCGCGGTCAGATGCGCGCACACACCGACAGCGCAGGGTTCCTGACCATTAGACAGATGCATCTCACCGGGAATGGGGCCGTTGGCCATATTGAAGGCGGGGCTTTTACCCTCCATGTAGATCTTTTCAATCACCTCTTCAAAGAAGCGACTCACAAGCATGTGTTTGTACATCCATACCTGTTGTTCCTGACTCGGTTTCATATCATGCTCCACAGTATCAGTTGTTATATTTTTCTATATCACTGTATGAGCAATGCCTGTGCCATAAAATTAACTACATGATTTATATACTGTTTTTAGATATAAACGGAGTCTATGATTCACCACTGAACGGTTATGTAAATCAGGGTGACGCACCCTGTGCGACACTTTGTTCCACCCTTTAAATAGAGCAATGAGCGACGGAGAGTCCCATCAGTTTGTCTGCGACTATCAGAGCAGAGACGCGATTAGAGAGCCCAGGGCATCATAAGTACCGAAGAGATTAAGGAGAAGGGATTAAGGACACACATCTCAGGGTTGAGCGACACAACAGGCATAAAAAAGCCCGGCAGAATGGCCGGGCCTGATAAACGAGTCGCGGTAAAACGGTCACGGTAAAACGGGAATCTAGCTACTGCTTTTTCGCCAGTGCCAGTTGCTCTGCCATCAGGGACTTCAGCTCAGCGACCTGATGCTTGAAAGCATTACGCTTTTTGCTGGCGATAGTCTGCACCACGGGGATCGGGGCGGTCATCGCATTCACCGGACGACCATTCACACGCAGTTCGTAGTGCAGATGCGCCCCGGTCGAGCGGCCTGAGTTACCGGATGCGGCGATCTTTTGGCCTCGGGAGACTTTCTGCCCTTTACGCACATAGGCCTTACTCAGATGCAGATAGCGGGTGGTATATTTCCGGTTGTGCTGAATCTCAATATACAGCCCCGCATAACGATGCTTAATCACCCGGGTGACCACGCCATCTCCGGCCGCCAGCACCGGCGTGCCGATCGGAACGGAAAAGTCAGTGCCGTTATGGGGCCGGATCAACCCGGTAATGGGGTGTTTTCGCTTAGGATTAAAGCCTGAGGAGATGCGATATCTGCGCTTCAGAGGGATCCGCTGAAACGCTTTTTCCAGGCTTTCGCCATCAGCATCGAAGTAGTTATCATCAAACAGAAACGCCGACTGCTTACGAATAGCACCATCGTAGACAAAGCCTTCGATGATACTGTTACCGGTATATTCACCCTTCACATACTGACGCGAAACCGCCAGTTGAAACCGGTCTCCTGCACGCAGATGACTTCTGAAATTCATCCGCTCTTTCAGCAGACTGGTCACCTGATACGCCTCAGCAATGCGCACTCCTGCGCGCTGCATCGAGCGGGGCAGATCGCCCTGTACTTCGCCCGCAAAGACCTCCCGGCGATAGCCTCCTTTTTCGATAAACTCCTTATACTCGAACTCTCCCTTCTCCCCGCGATTAAACACTACCTTGTAGGTCAACCCGGAACGGAAGATAAACTGCTTCAGGTCACCCTCAGTATCAAAGTTAAACCCCAGTTGATGACCGGGCTGAATAGTATCCAGCGCCAACACGTTAAGGTCCGCTTCCATCAATTTATAGAGGGTTGTCTGAGAAATATGCAGCAGATCAAAAATCGTGCTCAGGGTATCCCCCTTCTGCACCACATAACTGACTTCGGGTTCAGGGTCTTTAACCTGAGCAGAGCTTTCGACGGATGGTTCAGAATTAACTTCGACATCGCTCTCCCCGAGATCAAGAGAGAGATTACTTCTGAACTGGCCCGGGGCAACCGGCACCGCAGAGGTGTTATCTGCAACCATCACTGAAACAATGAGAATCAGAGACGCGCACGCCAGCACAATCCTGTGCGGGGTTGGCAGATGACTCAGCAAAGTGATGACCGTCGTCAAAAACGACCTGAGACGTACAATGATATTCCCGATTTTCAAACGCTGCCACTCTGCCTAAATACTGATCAATTCTGATTCTTGCCCCCATGGCTGATGCTGTGACCACCGGCAGGGACGATTGTTCAGTGGATTATGCCTGAAATAGGACAGAATTTCCTGCCTGAGCGGCTGGGGCTGGCTGTAATTTTCACACACGCATATTCCCAACATAAGCCCAACATGAGCCCGGCATGAGCCAAAGAGAATAAGAAACCACAGTTAGCCGATCTTTTTCAGCGCTGTTTTATACCGTGCCGCTTTATCGATATAGGTCTGCGTATTGGCACGAATACCGGCGCAGGCCTCATCGGACAGTGTTCTCACAACTTTCGCCGGCACCCCGAGAATCAACGTATTATCCGGAAAAATAGCCCCCTCAGTGACCAGCGCACCCGCCCCCACCAGACAGTTTTTACCGATAACGGCACCATTGAGCACAACCGCCTGAATGCCGATAAGCGAGCCCTCTCCGACGCTGCAACCGTGCAACATTGCCTGATGGCCGATAGTGACATGTTCAGCCACCGTCAGTGGAAACCCGGGGTCGGTATGAAGTACAGCGCCGTCCTGAACATTACTACCTGCGCCAATAGTGATCGGTTCACTGTCACCCCGCAGAACCGCTTGTGGCCATACCGAGGTGTTCTCCCTGAGAATGACCTCACCAATCAGGGTCGCCTCCTCAGCAACGAAACAACTGTCATCGATCAGCGGGGTTTTACTCCCCAGTGCATAAACGGCCATATAGCTATCCTTTGTTATGGTTAAATCTGATTGCATCATCACAGAGCACGCCATCGGGGTGCTCTGTGATTTACAGCTGAACACTTATTCCGGTTTTTCGATAACGCCCCGGTTCAGCTGATCCCGCTCAATCGACTCGAACAGGGCTTTAAAGTTACCTTCACCAAAACCATCATCCTTTTTACGCTGAATAAATTCAAAGAACACCGGTCCCAACTGGCAGGTAGAAAAGATCTGCAACAGCAAACGGGGGCCATCATCGGTAGTACCATCCAGCAGAATCCCCCGGGACTTTAGCTCATCCACCGGTTCACCATGGCCCGGCAGACGTTCTTCCAGCATCTGATAGTAAGTTTCAGGCGGAGCCGTCATCAGTTCGAGACCACCGGCACGTAACTGATCAACACTCTCCAGCAGATTGTCAGTGCGTAGCGCTATATGCTGAATGCCCTCACCGTTAAATGCCATCAGAAACTCTTCGATCTGTCCGCCACCTTTGGAGGCCTCCTCATTCAGAGGGATGCGGATCTTGCCATCCGGGGCGGTCATCGCTTTCGAGGTCAGCCCGGTATATTCACCTTTAATATCAAAGTAACGAATCTCACGAAAATTAAACAGGGTTTCATAAAAGCTGGCCCAGTGATTCATCCGGCCTTTATAAACATTGTGGGTCAGATGGTCGATCTCATAAAAGCCGTACCCCGGAGGATGACGATCCACACCGTCGATAAAGTTAAAATCGATATCATAGATAGAGCTGCCATCTTCATAGCGGTCAATCAGATAGATTGGTGCACCTCCGATACCCTTAATCGCAGGCAAGCGCAGCTCCATCGGCCCGGTGGGGATCTCAATCGGTTGCGCCCCTTTGTCCAGCACATACTGGTAGGCATGATGTGCATTTTCCACCCGAAACCCCATACCCGCCGCCGAGTTGCCATGTTCCTGGCCAAAATAGAACGCTTCACTGTTGGGTTCACGGTTAAGGATAAAATTGATCCCTCCCTGACGATACAGCTCTACATCTTTTGACCGGTGCCGGGCCACCAGGGTAAACCCAAGCAACTCAAACACCCGGGCGATGGCATCGGGCTGAGGCCCGGAAAACTCACAGAATTCAAAGCCTTTCAGGCCAACAGGATTCTCAAAAAGATCAGTCATTATTATTCTCCTGACAGAGCACCGCATACAACAGTGCATACAGCAGCGCTCTGCAATCAGTATTCAGTTGTTACAGACGGACCGGACGGCCCCTTAAGCTGATTTAATTCTGAGAAAAAACAGGAGGAGGTATAGCGATACCACGGGTCGACCGGGACCAATACTGACCAATAAACAGCTGCCAGACCAGTGTGGGAACAAAGGCTTTACTATCCACCGGTAACGACCTTACAACCCGGCAATATCGGGGCAGATAACCCCTTGTTGATAACCGGCGGACCTATCTTCAGGGGCAAGGCAATCATGCACAACTGCGAACGCACCATCATCCTCCTCCCCATTCCGACCAATTGAAATCTATCGACACATTTGCCGACAGCCTGATAGATATAGTTATAGCGTTAAGGCAAGCCCCTGTCGACCCATCGTAGAGAATAGGGGGCAGTGGTAATCGTGTGAATGTCGGCTGAAGCGCTTTTCCCAAAAAACTGATAATATCAACTCACGTTGCCATATTAAATATCCCTATTATCAGTATCGTTCTCTATTACACTCTTCCATATAAAGAATGATGCTATCATCAAAGTTATTCTTTTAAGATAAGGATCGTGCCTGACCAACAAATATCCAATTGTTGTCCAGATACAGAAAAAAACTCTCACTAAACATAGGAAATTAAATATAACAAAAGACATTCTTATATAAAACACCCAAAATCCTGATAAATTATATTTTTCAATTAAAAAACTAATACCTATATTAACTAAAATAAAGAAAAAACCAACACACAGGTATTTAAAAAACAATTTTGTTGTCATATTTACTCCTTAACTCAGCTTTCCCTAACACTCGTGCCTGGCACCAGATTCACTTCACGGCCACCTACCCAAAGAGGGCTTTATATGCATCAGAATTCTGACCTTGTAGATTAAGCCGAGATTCTCATCGGCGGTGGCGTCGCTGAAAACATGATCAACCACCGCATCGATGCCCCGTACTTGGTGAGGGAAAGGTATTGATCTCGCCATTCTGTCCATGATGCATGCTCCGTATGCATTACCACGCTGGAGCGTGGGAACGAGATAAACTCATAGTTAAATCCTTTTATCTATAATTATTACATTGAATCGCAAACGTAACACTTAACTCCATCGTCTCTTACATATAACTCGAAGTAGCAAAGTCTAAATGGAAACACCTCAAGGTCACATTTACTTGAACTACGACCTTCTCTAATAAATTCTACTTTCAACCGCCCTGATAACGGAGAAACCTCCACCCCCATATATTTATCTATAAAATACTTATCCCCATTTAATTTTAGTTCAACACGATCGCTAGTTAAATTCTTTACATTCACGTAAGCTAAATTTTTATAGGTAAAAAACAACCACCCCACTAAGCAAACACATAAAAATATTAAAGAAAAAATAATCTTTCTTAGAAAGTTCATATCAACCCACCAATTAAATAATATTTTCGAAAGATACAAGATAACAAACCTAAATCACCTCTCCCTAACACTCTCATTCTTATATCTCAGCAACGGCGTCAGAATATGTTCAATCAGATACCGCTTTCCGGTTTTCACCTCAGCACTAACACTCATGCCCGGCACCAGATTCACTTCTTTTTGTGCTTTTGTGAGAAGATCATTATTCACGATATCCGCTAATTTAAGATTAGCTTCAACTACTGTATTAATCATGCGACATCCTTATCTTTAATATTAAAAATCAACTATTAAATTTGACAATTACTTCTTCCAACTCATTAACAATGCCAAAACAACCAAAACATTCAATAGCTTCCTTTAAAATATAAAACTCACCTTTACTCATTAAATCTATAGAATTCACTTTATCATTAACGACCAAATTCCAGATTACAATATATGGTTTTTCATTAACATTCATAGAACTCAGAGAAGACTTATCCGCTTCAAAAATGAACGATTTTCCATCTATATTAAGAAGCCATTTAAAACGATTTGAAAAATCTTCCTTACCAATCTTGAGTAAGATCAAATAAATATTTCTTTCTTTATCAAAAGTCCAATGAAATTTAAAACCAGAAGGAAAACCTCGCTTACGAAATGAAGGGTTGGCTGAACACAGAACATCCTCCAACCCATATTTTTTTACATTCGCTTCTGAGACATACTCATTTACAAAAGGCATTTATATACTCCAAAATCAAAAATTCGTTAGACTTATTCCTTATAAGATACTTTACAATATTCACATTTCACTAAAACTCATACCCGGCTCTAGATTCACTTCACGGCCATCCACCCAGAGGGGGCTTTTATGTATCAATATCCTGGCTTTGTAGATCAACCCGCGGTTTTCATCTGCGGTGGCATCGCTAGACACATTATCGATCACTGCGTCGATGCCCCGTACTTGGTGAGGGAAAGGTATTGATCTCGCCATTCTGTCCATGATGCATGCTCCGTATGCATTCCCACGCTGGAGCGTAGGAACGAGGTAAACCCCCTTCCTCTAAATCATAAAGCTTATCCATTCCTATGTTAACTACATTATCCATACCCGTATCATCGTATGCATATAGTCCATCTTTTACATTCTGTCTTGCCCTATCATTATCTTCAGGAAAACCACTTCCGAAAGCTTCATTTCCAGCTTTATACAGATCCATAACAGCGCTTACTTGCTGGTCATCTAAATCAGCCATTTCAAACTCCTTTTTGAATAATTATTTAAACATTTCACCTAACTCAGAGTAAAAAAACTTATACCCTCCTGAACATGTATATACTGAAGGAATAACACCAAAAAACAAATCCCCCTCTCTTAACAAATCAATATAATAATTATTATAAACAGCCATCACCTTATCATCTGATATTCTTTTATAAGAACTCCTATAAACACCAATATTTGATTTTTCAGATATAGTTTTCCGACCTACATCAACATAATAAATCGCATCATATTCGGAATTAAATTTTATCTTTTTAAAAGAAGAAGATTTAAACCTATCTCCACCAACGTAGATAACGTCATAGAAATTACCATCAATATCTTTAAACCTTGAAAAACCAACATCCTTTAAGTATACATCGCTAAGACTACTAAAATAATCATCAGCCAACCAACCAACACCACTATCAAGTTTTTCATAAATCGTCAGACCACCATCCTTACGGCACAGATCTGAAAACTTATAGAAATCAACTAAAGGAGTAAAAAAAGCTAAAAGCAATAAAGACAGCGTAAACACAGATAGAAATAGAAAAACTTTAACTTTCATAATCCTACTCTCTTAAAAACATCATCTTTCCCTAACACCCATAACCAGCGCCAGGTTCATTTCACCGCCATCAAACCAAAGCGGTAAACAGTGTCGGGTCTATTTTCTGTTTCATCGAGATATCAGTATGCGTTATGTATACCGAGATCATCCGGGTCTTCCGGTACATAGGTTTCATCCCACAGACCGTAAATAACCCCGGATTTAATATCATCTACCACCTGATCGTTAGCCAGCACACTATTATTCTCCCCGAGCAAGCTCCAGAGCGGGTATTGACTCAGCACATCGGCCAGTTCGGGGTTATTGCTTATCGCTTCTGACAGAAGCTGATGCCTTTGTTGACTAAAAAGGAGTTTTTGCGGATCGTTACCCTCGATCTCGATCACCCGGCCGATCACCATATAGTAATAGCCTTCGCAAAGTTCACCGTTCAACAGCACCGGGGAAGATCGCCCCCCCTTGCAAGGCTTCTTCTACCGTATCAGGAAAAAAAATGCCCCCCTCTTGTCTGGTGTTTTTAACAGTAACGGAGGGATATTGATCCCTACAATAGCGGCTCGTTATCCGGTCGGTGTGTAATAGGTGAATCATTCTAGCGCCCCACTAAGTATCGGATAGAAATCAGGATAAACCGTAAACAATGATTGCAGCGTGCAGGAACCCTGAAGGGGATGATAGAGATTAGGAATAACACCAGCGACAACCATCATCGGCACGCCAGATATGGCAAAAGCAAACAACACGGTTTTATCGGGAGAGATGTCTGATCCATCGACAATATAATCCTTTATGAGTTAAACAAGTCAGGCTCGTTTAGTAGCGTTTATTTCTAACAAACTAATGCCCGCTATTCAACATTTAAACCGGTAAGACCTGCCAATCACTGATCTGACACGCCGTTGATTGAACCCGAGAGTTTGAGTTATCGGGAAGCCAGCCCTTTCTGCTACAATGCGCCGCAGATAAGCCTTTTAACGGAGAGCCGTACGTTGACCCAGTTTCGCCCCTGTATCGACCTGCACCAGGGTCAGGTAAAACAGATTGTGGGTGGCAGCCTGAATGATCAGGGCGCCACAACCAACTTTGTCAGTCAGTATGATGCTGAGTATTACGCCAGCCTCTACCGCAAGCACAATCTGACCGGTGGTCATGTGATCGCGCTGGGGCCTGGGAACAGGGAACAGGCACTGAAAGCACTGGCGGCCTGGCCCGACGGCCTGCAGTTTGGTGGCGGTGTGAATAACAGCAATGCGGCTGAGTTTATTGCCGCAGGCGCATCCCATGTGATTGTGACCTCCTGGCTGTTTGAGAAGGGTCAGTTCAGTTGGGAACGGCTGGCGCAGATCAAAGCGATTACCGGCAAAGAGCGGCTGATTCTTGATCTGAGTTGCCGCCGCACCGATAGCGGCTGGAATATCGCCACTGACCGCTGGCAGACGGTGACCGCAACCCAGGTCAATGGGCAAACATTGGCAGAACTCAGCCAGCACTGTGCCGAGTTTCTGATCCATGCGGCGGATGTTGAAGGGCTGCAATCGGGGATTGATGAAGAGTTAGTTAAACTGTTGGGTGAAGCCTGCCCGATTCCGGTGACCTATGCCGGCGGTGCTCGTTCACTCGACGATCTGAAACTGGTCGACCAGCTATCCAATGGCAAGGTCGATCTCACCATCGGCAGCGCGCTGGATATCTTCGGCGGCAGCGGTATCACACTGGAGCAATGCATTGAATGGAATCAGCGTTAAAACTATTTTACTGACGCTGCTGCTGACATTAGTCGGCTGCAGCGATCAGAAAGAACTAACCTATCTCCCGCCTGAGGCCGTGATCCTGGCGTTTGGCGACAGTCTCACTCATGGGGTTGGCAGCCGTAATGGCGGGGATTATCCCACGCAGCTGGAACAACTGACGGGTCGTCGGGTTATCAATGCCGGCGTCTCTGGAGAAACCACAGCTGAAGGCTTACAACGTCTGCCTGCATTGCTCGATCAGCACCGGCCCGCCCTGCTGATTCTACTGGAAGGCGGCAATGATATTCTGCGCAATCTGGACAGAGCGCAGCTAAAACAGAATCTGTCCCAAATGATCTCGCTGGCAAAGTCGCAGAACATTGATGTTGTGCTGGTCGCGGTTCCGGAGAAAAACCTGTTCTCTGCCAGCGCCCCTCTCTATCAGGAACTGGCTGAAGAGCAGCAACTGGTGATCGAGCCTGAAATAGTTGCCAGCCTGTTGCACGACAACCGTTTTAAATCGGACCCGGTCCATTTCAATAACCTGGGTTATCAACAGCTTGCGTTAAGGCTGTCGGAACTATTGAAAGAACATAACGCGTTATAATTAATGGAATTTTTTCAGACTCTCTGAGTCATAGGTCAGAACAACTATCTTTCATTATCGCGATTAAGCGTAGGACAGGTTGTATAAATCTATGCCGTTACGAATCTCTTTATTCATTATCAGCGCAGTTCTGACAATTCAGTGCCCTAGTGTGAATGCAGAAAGCCAGGAGGAAAGCTTTACCGTTTCTCAACAGAGCATCAACCATTTTCGCCAGATATCGGTGCGTATACTCTCTGCCTACAAAACACCGCCACGCTATATCGGCTCCACCAGCCACTGGCATCTATTTCTGAAAAAAGAGACCCGCAAAGCGGTAGATAAGGACTTCAGCACCATATTCGGATATAAGATCCCCCGGGATTTCAGCAACATTGAAAATGGCTGGGAACTAAGTCTGCCTGCCGTTGCGATCAACCCCGATAACTGCCCTGAAGTGACCCGTTACAGCGATGACAAAACGGGTTTCAGCCTGCCGCAGGGAACAGAGATAGCCGCCCGCTGTATCAGCCAGTAACCATCCACGTAAGGGATAGGCAAAGAGCTGTATTACCACAGAGGGCACAGAGACAAGCGTAAAGGCTAAAAGGGGGCTCTTCTCTGTGACTTCGGTGGCGAACCAGCTTTATAGTGTAGGAGCCGCTTCCAGCGGCGAGGGCCTGCGCAACTGCAAAGCTTTATCGCTGCAAGATGCAGCTCCTACAACAGCGGTCTCACCACAGAGGGCACGGAGGACACAGAGAGAAGCGTAAAGGCTAAAGGGTCGCTCTTCTCAGTGCTCTCTGTGGTCTCGGTGGTAAAATTCTTTTTCAATCACCCGGACGGTAAATGTTCAACTAAACATTACCACTCTCTAATTACCACTAAGCGGCGTCTAATTCTGTGACCTCGGTGGCGAACCAGCTTTATAATGTAGGAGCCGCTTCCAGCGGCGAAGATCTGCGCAACTGCAAAGCTTTATCGCTGCAAGATGCAGCTCCCACTAATTCTGTGACCTCGGTGGCG
>NZ_FOGB01000005.1:36560-292277 GCF_900111095.1 Amphritea atlantica
AAACATTGCCACTCTCTAATTGCCACTAAGCAGCGTCTAATTCTGTGACCTCAGTGGCGGGCCATCTTTATAGTGTAGGAGCCGCTTCCAGCGGCGAGGGTCTGCGCAACTGCAAAGCTTTATCGCTGCAAGTTGCAGCTCCTACAACAGCGGTCTCACCACAGAGGGCTCGGAGGACACAGAGACAAGCGTAAAGGCTAAAGGGGCTTTTTCTTATCAACAAGCAATAAAAAAGCCGCATTACGCGGCTTTTGATCCCCTTCAAACCCGGTTGAGATATCAGGCCACCCGGCGGCCCAACATCCGTTGCAAGGTGCCATCTTTAGTCAGCAGATGGTGTTTCACAGAAGCCGCAACATGCAGCGCGATCGCGGCGATCATTACGTTGCCTCCCAGGCCATGCATGATTTTTCCCGTTTCCCCCAGCAACTCATTCTTGTCGCCACCGGCAATCAGCTCTAACCCGAAAACAGCGATTGAATGCCCACCACCGATCGACATCAGCATACCGGAGATCGGCATCAGCAAGGTGCCTGCCAGGAGGATAAAATGTACAAGCGTGGTTACCTTTTCCTGCCATTCAGCCACGGGCGATAGATGCTCGGGCATACGATTACGGATGCGCCAGATAAGACGATAAAGCGCCACCACTAACACCAGCACACCAATCGACTTGTGCAGACCGATCAGCTCAATTTTTTCCGGACCTCGCGGCAGCTCTTCTATAAACATACCGAACGCCAGGCTGCCTATCATTGCAATAGCAATTATCCAGTGCAGAGCAACCGTTGTTTTAGTGAATTGAGAACGACTATCCATGCTGAACTCCATAAATGATTTGATTATCTATTTTAATCGTCCTGATCAGAATATTAAGTCGTCCGCAGGTAAAGAAAGGTAAAGTTTGATCTGTGTTCAGGTGTAACAAGACGGTATATTCTCTCCTCAACGATTGTTAAGGTAATTTTAAGCATTAATGCTTAGACTGAAGCGATCCATACCATGCCCGCAGGGAGAACACATTATGCGCAAGGCCACCATCGGTAAAGCAGGTATCGCCCTGCTCTCTTGCACCATCGCAGCGACAGCGTTTGCCGGTTTCGGCGATCTGTTGAAAAAGGTTGAAGAGAGCGGCAAGCAGCTGATTGAACAGAAAACCACGACTCCATCCACAACCGGCAGCGCAGCCAACAGCAACCTCGACTACAACACAGTGATAGCCGGTCTCAAAGAGGCGCTGGAAGTGGGCAGTCGGCAGGCCATTGAAACCGTGAGCCAGGAAAATGGCTATTTTAGCAACGCGCAGATTAAGATTCCGTTGCCGGACCAGTTGCAACAGGCCAGCGGCTTGCTGAGAAAGTTTGGTCTGGGTTCTCAGGTCGATCAGTTTGAACTGAGCATGAACCGGGCAGCGGAACAGGCCGCGCCAGAGGCGACCGAGATTCTGGTGACCGCGATCAAAGATATGAGCATTGATGATGCCCGTACTATTCTCAATGGCCCCGATAACGCGGCGACCGAGTATTTTCGTGAGAAAACCTCAACCCATCTGAGCGAGCTGTTTCGTCCTTCGGTGAAAACCTCGATGGATCAGGTCGGTGTGACAAAGTACTATGGAGAGCTGACCCAGGAAGCGACTAAAGTCCCTATGGTCGGTGATCTGGCGCAGAATTATAATCTTGAAGATTACGTCACTGAGGAAGCCCTGAACGGCCTGTTTACGATGCTGGCAGCGGAAGAGAAAAAGATCCGTGATAATCCTGCGGCGCGTACCACCGACCTGCTAAAACAAGTATTCAACTTTTAAGGAATAATCATGCTCAAGAAATATCTGCTATCGCTTTTGCTGAGTGTCACCTTTATCAGCCCGGCGTTTGCCGAAGAGGTTAAGCCTGTTGTAGTGATGACCACCAGCGCCGGGGTGATCGAACTGGAACTGATGCCGGAACAGGCCCCGCTGACGGTGGCCAATTTTCTGCGCTATGTCGACAACGGCTTTTTCACCAATACCATTTTCCACCGGGTAATCGATAATTTTATGATCCAGGGCGGTGGTTTCAGCGTTGATATGGAGCGCAAAGATACTTTACCCCCGGTAGCGAATGAATCGGTTAACGGCCTGCCTAATATGCGCGGCACCATCGCGATGGCCCGTACTAATGATCCAAACAGCGCCACCTCGCAGTTCTTTATCAACCTGAAAAACAACGACTTTTTGAATGCCAATGGACCGCGCCCGGGCTACGCCGTGTTTGGTAAAGTGGTCAGTGGGATGGATGTCATCACCCAGATCGGCCATGTACAGACCGGCCGTCAGGGGCCTTATAAAGATGTACCGCTTGAACCGATTGTGATTCAGAGTGTTGTTTTGAAATAAGGCAGTAGTCCGAGGTCCGAACGCTTTGCTTGTCCGACGTCCGAAAAAACGGGCAAGCAAAGCTAATAACACCTAAGACATACCACCCATAAGATAATCTGGCTTTTCGGACTTCGGACAAGTCACGCTTTTTGTGACGTTCGGACTACGATTTTTATCTTTCCACCGCCACATAGGCTCCGCTTAATGTCATGGCCACTTTATCCCCCTGACGGATCTCAACATCGAGATTGAGGCGGCCACGACCTTTACTGTCCATAAAGCTTATAAAGGTATCCAGTTCGGCCTGTTCGGGTAAGCGGGTTATCGCGCGAAAATCTCCGGTCACCGGCGACAGATACTTAAGCTGGCTGTCACGGATCATCACATCGCAGTCACGCCCCTGCTGTCGCAGATAGAGAGTCACCATCGCCCAGCCGCAGAGGGTGGCGAGGGTCGCCAGTGAACCACCAAAACCGGTGCCTTTATCATTGACGTTGGGCGCCAGGGCGGCAGACAGGGTGAGTGAAACACCATCGTAAGTGGGTTCGGCCAGGCCCATATGAGTGATCAGCGGTATCTGGCCTTTCAGCCACTCAAGAAACTGTTCGGCGGTTTGCTGATGCTCACTCATGGTCGTCTCTCTTTTCAGTTCCACTCTGTCACAAAATTGCTGACTTCCAGTTGCGGTACAGGTTTTCCTTTTGCGGGCGCGCCAAGGTAGATAAATCCGATGATCTGTTCATGTTCGCTTAACCCGAGACCTTTTTTTACCGTTGCATTATAGGCCATATCACCAGTGCGCCACATCGCGCCAAGCCCCTGGGCATGAGCCGCAAGTAGCATATTCTGTACGGCGCAGCCCGCCGCAATCAGTTGCTCTGAACCAGGCACCTTGAAATGCTCCTGCAACGCCGCAATCGCCACAATCAACAGTGGTGCCCGTAGCGGCATATTTTCCAGTTTAGTGCGTTTTTCTGCGGCCAGGCCTGGCTCGTCCTGAAGCGCGGCCTGAACATAGAGCTGCCCCAGCTTGTACAGCGCATCACCCTGTATCGTCAGAAAGCGCCATGGCCGCAGGGCGCCATGGTCCGGTGCCCGCAGTGCCGCACGAAACAGAATATCAAGCTGATCAGCGCTGGGCGCAGGCCCTTCAAGCCGGGGAATTGACACCCGGTTAAGCAGATTATCGATAGCGTCCATAGAAGATCCTGTTAGCTGTTGTGGTTACTGGCGGCTTAATCGCAAGTTGTCAGGCTGGCCCGCCTGGCTGCTGCGCCATGGGTTAATATCGAGTCCGCCACGCCGCAGATAACGGGCATAGACGGTCAGTGCTTCCGGTTTACAGCGGTTCCAGATATCCATGAAGATCGATTCCACACACTGTTCATGAAAATCACCATGCTCGCGGTAGGAGATCAGGTATTGCAACAGCCCTTCGCGGTCAATCGCTGGCCCACGATACCCGATCACAATGCTGGCCCAGTCCGGCTGACCGGTCACCGGACAGTTGGATTTCAGCAGATGACTGTAGAGCGATTCTGACACCAGTTCGCCGGTTGCTTTAAGACGTTCAGGCGTGGGGCTATAGTCGCTGACTTCAATATCCAGCTCATCCAGACAATCGCCCTCAAACGCGCTAATCGGTTCGCTGTTATCCAGCGGCTTGAGCAAGACCTCCACCCGGCCTCCTGCGGCGGTCGACAGGTCCTCCGTCATACGGGCGAGCACCTGCGCCTCAGAATCAAAACGGGTCAGGTTAAATGAGTTGAGATAGAGTTTGAAAGATTTGGACTCGATGATGTTGTCACTGTCAGCGGGAATGCGAAACTCTGCCAGCCTGGCAACCGGCTTGCCCCGGTTGTTTAACCAGGAGACCTCGTAGGCATTCCAGATATCGCAGCCCTGAAACGGCAGTTCACTGCGTTCTACACCCTGAGACTGCCAGTTAAGGTGGCGGGCAATCGGATAAAGCAGGCTGGCATCGTACTGATTAATATACTGAGTATCAGCCCCCAGCGGTGCATGTTCCAAACCTTTTTGATGATCTTTCATAACAACCGCCTCGCTTACTGCCTGATCCCTTTTCCTGTATTCAGGAGATACATTGAATAACTGAACAGTACCACAATTACACCGATGATCATGGCATAAGCGACACCGATATTAATATCACTGACCCCCAGAATACCGTAGCGGAAAGTATTCACCATATAGAGTATCGGGTTGATCTGAGAGACATGCTGCCAGAACTCCGGCAACAGGGTTATCGAGTAGAATACCCCGCCCAGATAGGTCAGCGGCGTCAGCACAAAGGTCGGTATAATCGATATATGATCAAAGCTGTTGGCAAACACCGCATTGATAAAGCCCCCCAGCGAAAACAGAATCGCGGTAAGGAACACCACCGACACAATCACCCAGAAATTATGGATATAGAGATCGGTAAAAAACAGCGATAGCAGGGTGACAATCAGCCCCACCAGCAATCCCCGCACCGAACCACCGATGATATAACCTGCCAGAATGATCCAGTTAGGGGGGGGTGACACCAGCAGCTCTTCAATATGGCGCTGAAACTTAGTGCTATAGAAGGAAGAGACCACATTACCATAGGAGTTGGTGATCACCGACATCATAATCAGGCCGGGAACGATAAACTCCATATAATTGAAGCCCCCCATCTGCCCGATCCGGGAACCGATCAGATTGCCAAATATGATGAAGTAGAGTGTCATGGTGATCGCCGGCGGCAACAGCGTCTGTGCCCAGATCCGGGTAAAGCGGCGGATCTCTTTCACCAGAATGGTCCAGAAGGCGATAAACAGTTCGCGGTTACTCATCGTCAGAGCCCCCCTTTTTATTATCCCCAAGGGTTTTATCCACCAGCGAAACAAACAGCTCCTCCAGACGGTTACTCTTGTTGCGCATACTGGTCACCTCAACCCCCTGTGCTGATAACTGGGCAAATACCTGATTCAGCCCCTGAGATTTTTCCACATCCACCAACAGTGTATGGTCGCCCTGTAGCGTAGCCTGATAGCCATCCAGCGGTGGGCACTCAGTTTGCGCCGGACTGATATCGAGAATAAAGGTTTCGGTGTTCAGTTGCTGCAACAGTTCACGCATGCTGGTGTTGGTGATAATCGTGCCCTGATCGATAATGCCGATATGCCGGCACAGGCTTTCCGCCTCTTCCAGATAGTGGGTGGTGAGAATAATCGTGGTGCCCTTGGCATTGATCTCCCGCAGAAACTCCCACATAGAGCGGCGCAGTTCGATATCCACACCGGCAGTCGGCTCATCCAGTATCAGCAAGCGGGGCTCATGCATCAGCGCCCGGGCGATCATCAGGCGACGTTTCATCCCTCCGGACAGGCTGCGCGAAGGACCGTCCCTCTTATCCCATAAGCCCAGTTTACGCAGATAAAACTCACTGCGTTTCTTCGCTTCTGAGGCCGGAATACCATAATACCCTGCCTGGGTAATAAGAATATCTTCGACCTTCTCAAACATATTGAAGTTGAACTCCTGGGGCACAACCCCCAGCTCACACTTCGCCTTGCTGGCATCGGTATCAAGATTGTAACCAAACACTTCAACCTGACCGGAACTTTTATTCACCAGGGATGAGACGATCCCCAGGGTGGTTGATTTACCGGCACCGTTAGGGCCCAGCAGGGCAAAAAAGTCACCTTCCTGTACCTCAAAGGAGATTCCTTTGAGGGCTTCGAAGCCGTTATTGTAGACCTTGCGCAGGTCTTTTATGGAGAGCGCAGTTGTCATGCAGTTTCCTGTTGGATCCTGTGGGAAGTTCTGAAAATAAGAATGCAGTTGAGATCAGAAAAGATAGATTGGGGCAAAAGAGCATTTTTTCAACGGTTACCGCCGCTTAAATTCTGCGTTAAAATACCCCCTTCCTGAACCCTGCAACCGCTTCGGACTTCTATGACGCCCTATCAGTTTCATCACCTTAATTTCCTGAAAATCGCCTATAACAACTTCATCCGCCAGGAACCCTTTACTCTGGACGATATCACCGCGGAGGAGGAGCAGTTCATCCTTGATTTTCAGCAGCTGATCCATGATTTCGAAAATGGCTCAGAACAGGCCTATGAGGATGGCGAGATGTTTATTGAGCGGGCGTTCCGCATGTATCCTCAGCTGGCGCACCTGATTGCCAGAGATCTGCTGTGGTTTTTTGGTGGCAGCTGCCTGCACAATATGCCCGATGATGAGATCGAGAAGTTTCAGCGTCTGGATGAGCTGCGCTTTGCTGCGGAAGAGCGCGGCGAAGAGTTTGATTATATCAACACCCGCGCCAGCGTTTTCGGTCAGAACTGAACACAGCGGCAGGTTGGTTAACGCCAGAATCAGGCTCTGTTGCTTAAATCGCCGCCAACCGGTGTGTTTTTCACTCTTATGCCTGAGCTTTCTGACTGCAGATATAGTCCATAAACGCTTCAGGCGGCAGGGGTTTGCTGAAGTAATACCCCTGAATAATCTGGCAACCATTCTCCCTGAGAAAGTTCAGTTGTTCGGTGGTCTCCACCCCTTCAGCCACGACTTCCAGTCCAAGCGAGTGACACATCGCCAGGGTGGCTTTGATAATCGATTCATCACCACGGTCAACACCAATATCTTTAACAAAGCTGCGGTCAATTTTAAGCCGGTCAATGGGCAGTTTTTTCAGATAACTGAGCGATGAATAGCCGGTGCCGAAATCATCCATCGCCAGGGTAATCCCCCGTTCCCGCAGGTAGGTTAATTTACCCACGGTCACTTCCGGTTGCTGGATAACAAAGTTCTCGGTGACCTCCAGTTCCAGACAGTCCGCACTCAGGCCTGAGTCGGCCAGCGCCTCTTCTACACTTTTGATCAGCCGCTCATGGGCGATCTGCTGACCTGCCAGATTGACCGCCATGGTCATCTTCGGTAAACCGATCCGTATCCATGCCTGCATCTGCTGGCAGGCCTCACGCAACACCCACTCTCCCAGCGGAATAATCAGGTCTAACTCTTCCGCCAGTGGAATAAATCGATCGGGGGGCAGCAAACCCGCGGTGGGATGCTGCCAGCGCACCAGCGCCTCGACCCCAACCACCCGATTAGATATCGCATCAACCTGAGGCTGGTAATAGAGCAGCAGTTCATCATTCTGAATCGCTTTGCGCAGATCAGCCCCGAGAGAGAACCGTTCAAACCGCTGATGGTCTTTTTCCACATCGTAGATGTAATAGCAGTTTTTGCCGGAGTCTTTAGCCTGAAACATCGCTACGTCAGCATGTTTAATCAGCGTTGCGCCATCGGCACCATGGTCAGGGAACAGGCTGATGCCAATACTCACCGTCACCACGATCTCATACTCACCAATCCAGAAGGGTTGCTGAAACGCCTGAAGAATTTTACTGGCAACCACTTCGGCACCTTCAAGATCCCGGACACTGGTCAGCAGTACACTGAATTCATCGCCCCCCTGCCTGGCCAGCAGATCGCTATCACGAATACAGTCACTGATCCGCCGGGTTGCCACCTTGAGTAACTTGTCACCCACACTGTGACCCAGAGAGTCATTTACCTCTTTAAAACGGTCAAGATCGATAAACAGCACCGCCACATGGCTATCCTGACCCCGGCATTTCTCAATCGCATCATTCATGCAACTCATAAAAAACAGGCGGTTGGGCCGTTCGGTGAGAGGGTCATGGTTGGCCAGCCACTGTAGCCGGCGCTCAGCCCGCTTACGATCACTGATATCCATACCGATACTCAGGATCAGCGGTTCATCTCCCTGAGAGTTTCTTAACCGAACATGAAGCCAGGAAAGGTCATGACGATTACCCACCCCATCCAGCAGCACACTGTCGGTGCGCACCTCAGATTCGAGCCCCTCCACCAACCGCTGGGTATTAGAAAGAAACTCCTGCCGTTCCTCTTCCCGCTGAAGGGAGTCTATAAAGTTAGCCTTGCGTAAAGATTTGCCATCCAGATCCATCAACTGCTGACCAAAGTGGTTGACGCTGCGCAACTGCCCCTTAATGTTCTGAGTAATAATGACCAGAGGGGCGGTTTCCAGCAGACCAAAGAGAAAGTCCCGCTCTTTGGTTAAGGCCTGGCGGCTCTTTTCCAGGCTGTCGGTGCGTTCATCAACCTCATCCTGTAATCTTTCAAGTTGTTCACTCAGGAGTACGGCACTCTTTACCAGCAGGTCCCGCTCATCCTCACCCAGGGTTTTATCCCGGTTGCGAAACTGCGCCAGAGTATGACGAAACTGACTAAACTCGCCACTGCTGAGCTGAGAAAGCTCCTCTGCCAGCAGGGTAAAAAAACTGATCGGTTTTTGCAGCAGCAACGAGAGTAAAATCAGTGCTGTCAGGATGCCACCAACACCCAACAGCAGATAGTTCATCAGACTTTGGCGGATACTTAACAGATGACCGGAGATATCATCGAGAATCACCCAGTATGCACCGCCCTCAGAAACCCCTTTGAGCGGTGAAAACAGCACCTCGTAATAATGACCATTATTCTCGAGGACATAGCTTCCCCCTTCGGGTTTGAAGCGATGATGCAGACTGACCTCTTCTAACAGCTCCTGATTTTGCGACCGATTTGTCAGGGAGTTGATCAACAGCCCCCAGTTTCCCAGCTCCCCGGCCCCTTCCGGCGCCTGCAGAACCAGACCAATATCGAGAGCGGTCTGCTGTTTTATTTCATAGATAACATCGTAAAGAAAGCGCCCCACCATTAACACGCCCTGCTTCTTGCCATCAAGCTGGATAGGGATCGCTACATAGCGCAGGCAGATTGAGTTGCAGATCAGTTTTCGTAGCGGGCGCTCGGTATCAAACACCCGCTGAATATCCGCTTCACTGATATGGACCTTTTCCCCCCAGAAGCCAACCATACGGGCCTTACTATCATAGAGGTAGGCAGCATTCACAGACCCTGTCAGCTGAAACGCATCGAACTTAAGGTTGATTGTCTGGCTCAGACGCGCCAGCGGCGAAATGTAATGATCCTCCTGACTGGTATCGATCAGGGGCAGCAGCTCTGCCGCTTCAAGCAACCGCTGGTAAGACGCCTCAACAGAACCATCCAGCCGGGCCACCTCAGACTCATTGATCTGTTCCCGCTGCTGTCTGAACTGCTCATTCAGCTGTGACAGCGAAAAAAAGGCATACATCCCCTGCACCCCAACCAGCACAACCACCAGTAAGATGAAGATCTTCCACCTGAGACTTAAAAACTTTCTGTGAGTGCCATCCATAATGCGTTATCTCACGACTTCATTGTTTAAAAACGGTAGGTTGCCTGCAATGAAAATGCGTTCCAGTATTTCCGCAAGACCGACGCGTCCGGGTTATCCTGCTCTGCTAACCAGCCAGTGCCCTCTACATTGTGTAGTTCAGCCCTGAAGAGCCACTTCGGAGCAGGCCGCCAGCCAACCCCCAGCGTCAGATCCTTGGCATAAAAATTATGCGCTGGCCGGGCATTATTTAAGAGAGCACTATTCTGTTTCCCCAGGGGGTCATCTTTATCCAGCTTAAGATCATCATAGCGTAGTAACAGATCCCAGCTGTAATTAAAGCGGTACTGTAGCTGCAGATAATAAGATTCAATGGTGGTCACCGGGTTGAGGGTGAAAACACCGCCCAGCTCACGCCAGTCGAGTTCGTGCAGCATATACTCGCCGGTAAGACTCCAGTTTTCTGCATTGTACTGCCCTGACAGCGCCAGAACATTGAGTTTCAGGTCGCCCTCATTAAGCTCGTTCCACAAGGTTGGGTCATTGCCCGGCTTATAGCCCAGCCGGTATTCCGAGCCGGTCAGCCCCACCCGGATTCGGCCACCATCAACACTGTAGATAGCCCGCCCCATGACACCATCGGAGTCGTTAAGTTTACCCGGGGCATCAAACGCAAAGTAGGCATATTCCACGTTAGTATCCGTTTGCGGACTACCGTACAGCAGATCCAGATCCAGCCAGCCACCCGGCACTTCCAGAGAGCTATATAAAATCACCCCATCAATAGAAAGTTCCAGATCCCGCGCCTGATCAAAATAGAGTGACTGTGGCAACATAATGCTGGGACGGGTAAAGGCAACATCGCGGGTTTCATTGTAAAAGCCAAACGGAATTTTCAGCCGGCCGGCCCGCACACCCACCGCTTTTTCCACTGAATCATTAAAGCGATAATCCAGCAGGGCATAATCCAGTTTTAGCTCACCATTATCGACATTACCTGCCTGACGGGACATTATCTGCAACGCACCCCGCAACTTGGGGGTAAAGCGATAGGCCGAATTGACAGCGATTTCATGAAAATCAAAACTGCCATTGTCACTGCTTTCACCGTACAGGTTGTTTTGATCTGTATAGAAAAACCCCTGGGTCAGAAAACCGTTAACCGACAGGTTGTGGTTCTCCGAATCACTCGCATATATCCCTGCAGAGTAAGTACTAATCCCCATAAACAACAGGGTTGTGAGATGTTTAAAATTCATCGACAACCCTCACTTTTTCAGGACTCAACTTAACAGAATCAGCGATATAACCAATCGATCCCTCGGTTTGGCTTACCATACGATACATCTCCTCCATGTTATCAACAGTTACCGGAAACGCTCCTGTTCCGGTAAATACCTGACGGTCCCAATTATTGCGAAGTTGGTAAGGAAAGACTTGCAGTCGCTGTTTTACAAACCGCTGATGCAGAGGGTGGCGGTCGGGCAATACAAACACCCTTATCGGCCGTCCATCTGGCCAACGGGTTATCCGCATTGCGAATGCAGCGAGAAGAAAGTTTTTGTTTATCGCTTGCGCCTTTACATCCAGTGACACAATCACTGAATCAGCCAGAGCCTGCCCTGCAGACAACCCCAGCACAATATAGAGCAACGACATCCTTATCAGCGAAATCATTAAGATGATTAACCCATGAAATCATTAAGCTTTTATAAGCATTGAAGAGTAAGTATATACGATGCATCCGGCACAGAATACGCCAGAGTATAAAAAGCCACTCAGAATGAGGATTGAAAAGGGTTGCAGGTAATAAAGCGATAAAACGATGAAAGAGATAAAGTGGCGTCCCATAGGGGGTTCGAACCCCTGTTACCGCCGTGAAAGGGCGGTGTCCTAGGCCACTAGACGAATGGGACGCAATACAGACAGGCTGTAGAGTTGGAGCGGAATATCGGGCTCGAACCGACGACCTGAACCTTGGCAAGGTTCCGCTCTACCAACTGAGCTAATTCCGCTTTACAAAAGGTGGCGTCCCATAGGGGGTTCGAACCCCTGTTACCGCCGTGAAAGGGCGGTGTCCTAGGCCACTAGACGAATGGGACACAGTCACATTTGTAACATTCCTCGTCAGAGGAGGCGCGTATATTAATGACTAACCCTCCCCTCGTCAAGAGAAAAAAAGCAAAAAAAATCACAGAAATCACAGATCTGTAGCACACAGAAAATTACGAAAAAACGATGAACAAGAAGCAACAGACAACGCGCAAGGAATTCAGTAACTAGCAGTGAAAAGTAAAATGGAGGAGATATCGAAGAAGAGATGGAGCGGAATATCGGGCTCGAACCGACGACCTGAACCTTGGCAAGGTTCCGCTCTACCAACTGAGCTAATTCCGCGTCGCAAAAGATGGCGTCCCATAGGGGGTTCGAACCCCTGTTACCGCCGTGAAAGGGCGGTGTCCTAGGCCACTAGACGAATGGGACGCTACGTGACTCCGTTTCCGGAAGACGGTGCGTATCTTATTGATATGACCCGTTTCGGTCAACCCCTTTGACACGCTTTTGTAGCATTTATTTCATCATTAGCCGCACAGCAAAATCGTCCTCAACAACAGCAAGCGCCCCCCCTGTATCAGAGAGGGACCGCCGTGCTGAACTTATCCCGCCGCAGGGAGATAAGGGTACGAAATTTAGCCAGATTAGCATCGGTCGCCAGGTATTTGCGGGTAAAGGCTTCATAGCTTTCCATATCCTCCACCAGCAACATCAGTAAAAAGTCCACCTCGCCCGTCACCTGATAACATTGCGTCACCTCTGGAGCAGCGTCCATTTTCCGTTTGAAAGCATCATAGATATCCAGCTGATCCCGCACCATCTCCACTTCCACAATAATGTTGATATAACGCCCCACCATACGTGGATTGATCAGCGCCACCTCCGCCACGATTACCCCACTCTCCCGCAACCGGCGTACCCGGCGAAGACAGGCCGGAGGGGAAAGGCCAATCCGTTCTGCCAGATCCTGGTTGCTGATACGGCTGTCCTTTTGCAGGATGTTGAGAATATTACGATCAATACGATCCAGATCAAATGACATAAAGATGCCCAATAAATTAATTTTAGTAAGGATCAAGCCCACTAAAATGAAATTTAATTTCGTTAATGAGTGATTTACGAAACATTAAAACAGAATTCTTAATTACACTAGCAACTCTTGTCAACACTGCAACAGAGCACCAGCCAGCGCCCCTACTCTGGCTACCCTACTCAGGAAATAGCAAGCCATGCCGCACACATTAGCGAGCCAGTTTCTCAACCACACCCTCCCCAGCCTTGCCCGGGAGATATTTGAAGTGTGCCTGCTGCTGTTCAAGCTGATGATTCCGGTGCTGATTATCGTCAAAGCCCTCGAAGCGTTAGGCGCGATTCCCTATATCAGTGTGGCACTGGAGCCGGTGATGCGGCTGGTTGGTTTACCGGAGTCAATGGGGCTGGTATGGACCACCACCCTGTTAACCAACATCTACGGTGGCATGCTGATCTTCTTTCAACTGGCACCACAGGAAAGTCTGACGGTGGCCCAGGTTACCGTGCTCAGCTCAATGATGCTGATTGCTCACAGCCTGCCGCTTGAATTGCGCATCACTCAGAAAGCGGGGGTTCGTATTATGGTCGCGCTGCTGATACGCATTATCTCAGCACTGCTGCTCGGCGCGCTACTGCACTGGAGTTATCAGTGGGGCGGCTGGTTGCAGCAACCGGTGGAGCTGATCTGGCAGACGCCGGCCACTGATAGCAGCCTGTTAAGCTGGGGGATCAACCAACTGAAAAGTTTTGTCATGATCATCCTGATCATCACCGTGCTGATGAGCCTGCTGCGCTTTCTTCGCTGGATCCACATAGAACGGCTGATGATCTGGCTGTTGCAACCCCTGCTCAGGATACTGGGCATCGGCCCTCAGGCGACCTCGCTGACCATTATTGGTGTCACCCTGGGGCTGTCTTTTGGCGGCGGACTGTTAATCCGGGAAGCACAAAACGGTCATATCAGCGGGAAAGACTGTTTTTCTGCACTCTGCCTGTTGAGTCTGTGCCATAGTGTTATCGAAGACACTCTGCTGGTGATGACCCTGGGAGCAGATCTGTCAGGAGTACTCTGGGCACGGCTTGCGTTCAGCCTGATATTTGTTGCCATTATGACCCGCTGGCTCAACCACACCTCAGACGCTTTCCAGCAACGCTGGTTACTCAACTCATCCAACAGCAACACCCGTAAAGAAGGACCTATGAATGCAAACTGATCTGCAATCTCCCAGCCGGGGCATCTTTTTTGCGCTGTGCGCATACGGCATGTGGGGGATGTTTCCTATCTACTTTAAAAGCGTGGCGTCAGTTGGCCCCTTTGAAGTGCTCTCCCACCGGATTATATGGTCAGTGATTTTCATCGCGCTGTTTATCGTTGCTACTGGACGCTGGCAGGAATTGAGCAAGCATATACGTCAGAAAAAACTGCTGTTGAAGCTCGCCTTTTCGGCGATTCTGATCTCGGTAAACTGGGTGGTTTTTATCTGGTCTGTAGGGCAAGGACATATTCTCGACACCTCCATGGGCTATTTTATCAATCCACTTGTCAGTCTGTTATTAGGCATGATCATCCTCGGTGAGCGACTCAGAAGGGTTCAGTGGCTGGCGGTTTCATTGGCGATTGCCGGGGTTGTCTATCAACTTATCCTGCTTGGCAACCTGCCCTGGGTTGCACTGGTGCTGGCTTGCAGTTTTGGCACCTATGGTCTGCTGCGCAAGCAGATTGAGGTAGACCCGTTCTCTGGCCTGATGATTGAAACCCTGTTACTCAGCCCTTTCGCCCTGCTTTATCTGGCCTGGCTGGCACAACACAACGAGATCTCCTTTCTCTCAGACGGTCTGCAGATGTCCGGTCTGCTGATCGCTGCCGGTATTGTCACCAGCCTGCCGCTCATCTGCTTTGCGGCGGGGGCTAAACGTCTGACGCTTACCATCAACGGGCTGCTGATGTACATAACCCCCAGCCTTACCTTTATGCTCGCCGTGGTGGTCTACGATGAGCCACTCGATGCCAACCGCCTGATCACCTTTGCACTGATCTGGAGTGGCCTGCTTCTGTTCACCGCGGAAAGTATCTGGCGGATTAAGAAGATGCCGGTTAAACCGGAAAAGCTTCTCACATAAACAAAAACACTAGCAAAAGCTAGTGTTTTTTTAGGTCTGGGCGCTGAACTAAGCGTGCTTATGGCGCCAGCTCTTCATAGGGCAACCCCACATACTGCTCAGCAATCACCCGACGACCATTTTCTGAGTTGAGGTAGTAATCCAGCTCAGATTCCATAAACCGCTTGAAGGTGGCTGCGTCCATATCACCGGTCTCCATCTGACCGAAATTGTGCAACATATTACTCATCCACCAGGAGAACCGTTCACCGTTCCACACCCGTCGCAGGGCGATATCGGAGTACTGACTGATACATTCAGGGTCATTATCTTTATACACCCGGGTCATAATCTTATAGAGAGTCGCCACATCGGACGCCGCCAGGTTAAGCCCTTTAGCACCCGTCGGAGGTACGATATGTGCGGCATCCCCCACCAGAAACAGACGACCATACTGCATCGGCTCGCAGACAAACGAGCGCAGCGGCGCGATACTCTTTTCGATACTCGGCCCGGTTACCAATCCCGCAGCCACATCGTCAGGCAAACGTTTTTTCAACTCTTCCCAGAACGCCTCATCGGACCAGTCTTCAACCTTATCGGTCAGAGGCACCTGCAAATAGTAACGGGAGCGGGTTTCAGAACGCATACTCGCCAGGGCAAAACCCCGTTCATGCTTACAGTAGATCAGCTCACTGTTACATGGCGGGGTATCACTCAGCAGCCCCAACCAGCCAAATGGATAGACCCGTTCAAACTCGGTACGTTTATCTGCCGGAATCGTCTGACGGGAAACACCGTGAAAACCATCACAGCCAGCGATGTAATCACAACAAAGTTCATACTGCTCGCCATCATGAGTAAAGGTGACAGAGGGAGTATCTGATTTCACATTTAACGGCTGTACATCTGCTGCTTCATAATAGGTTGTCAGCCCCGCCGCTTCCCGGGCATCCATCAGATCCTGAGTAATCTCAACCTGACCATAACAGACCACGGTTTTACCGCCGGTCAGGCCTTTAAGGTCGATATGATAACGCTCACCATTGGCTGAGATCTCAAAGCCATCATGAACATCGCCATCGGCATCCATACGCTCAGCCACACCCGCTTCACGCACCAGATCGGCAAACCCCTGCTCCAGAATACCGGCACGGATACGGCCTAACACATAATCACCGGTCACCCGCTCAAGAATAATATTGCTGATCCCCTGCTTCGCCAACAACTGACCCAGCAACAAACCGGAAGGACCCGCACCAATAATAGCTACCTGAGTTTTTATAGTTTTCATAATCATCTCTTGTCTTATCAGCATAGAACTTCAATGCATTGCATTGATCTGCATCTATAGTGCTGCTAACAAGCGCTTTAAAACATAGACGATTAGATCTATCGATTGTACTTTTTTAACAGTTGCATGACGCAACCTGGCTCACGCAGATGGCACACCCAGCGCGCAGACCAACATGCAAAGAACCGCCAGAACAGCAAAAAAGCACAATAAAAGAGGACGGTGCGGTAGCTCTCTCTGCTGCCTGGCGACCAGAAAAGCAACAATACACTGAAGAGCATAGAACAGGGCAAAAGCCCGTGACGCATAACCGATGATGGCGTTCACATTGGTTTCCCAACAGATCAGTACAGTCACCACCAGAATCAGGAGATAGGCATAGCGGACAGCAAGCCGTCGGTTGGTAATATCTTCCAGCAGACCACCGGCCCCGGATGTATCCGCGACAGCTGCGCTGAACTGACTGCCGATAGCGGCAACAGAGATCAGCAATGGCAGAGCCACCGCCACCGGTGCCGTCATACCGATGATTGCCGTAACATCAGCACCAATATTGTTATGAAACAGAACCGTGGCAAACCCAATAAACAGGAGGTAGATAACTGCCGATACAATCTGTGCGACACGCATGGTATTAATACGCTGACTCACTGAATGTTTATCCCCCAGATAACGGGATGTTTCAAACCCCTGAACCACAATCAACAGCCCCAGAAGCACACGCAGGTCATGAGTATTTATATCAGAGGGGATATCAGGCAGTTGCCAGGCGCCCGACGATAGCAGCTGTATGTTGTAAAACCCCAGCCCCAGCACCAGCGAACAGATCATGCCCAAATTCAGACTGATCGCAAACGACTCCACTTTTTCCAGCTCAGCCAGACCGCGCCAGATCCCCACCCCACCAATAAACAGCAACAGTAGCGTGGCCACTATGTTGGCCATAAACTCATCCTGCATATGGAAGGCATTCAATGCAAAGGCGGCCAATAACTGAATATAGTAAGTCACAGAGATGAAATAGGCTGCGGCGAGTACAATTCGCGCCAAAAAGGCAAAATCCTGGGCGATGCCGTGATCCTTTTCAATCGGCTCAAAGTACCGGATATTAAACCGGATGGCACCGCCAATCGCGTAGGCAAACACCAGCAAAACAGCCATGCAAACCACCGCCAGATTGGCAACCACGCCCGCCAGCAGAGGAGCACTCACCAGGAAACCACTCCCCATAATCGAAGCCAGAGGGATTACCGTCGCTTTCCAGTTCGATGATGCCGCAAGACGTTTCGAGAACAGCAGATACCCGGCCAGAAGCAGGCCAAAAACGATTATAAAAGCACTCAGCATCGGTCTTTACTCTGTACGGCGGTTACAAACAACAATTGTAGTTTCATCCCTGTATCCCGATCTATGTATGACATTCAGAGCAAACGCCCTATACAGGGGAGTTTTGCCGCTGCAGCAAGTGATCTGTAGCAGTGTATAAATACCAGTAGCCATTGTAAAAGCGGCAGGCCAGACGAAACCACATGAGAATAAGTTCCGCGTACACTTTTTTATCACCTGCCTGAGAGACTTAAGCCCCCCTCAGGCAACCACACCGAAAACCTGTCCGACACCCGCGGTCAGTGCCATCGCCAGCGCCCCCCAGAAGGTAACCCGGATAGCACCAGTGGTGATGGATGCCCCACCTGCACGGGCCGCAATTGCACCCAGCAGGGCCAGAAAAGCCAGCGAAAACAGCGCGACCAGAATCATCAGTAAACTGCGGGGCACCGCCCAGGCCACCACCAATGGCAGAGCGGCACCGATTGTAAAGGTGCCTGCTGATGACAAAGCCGCCTGTATTGGCCGCGCAGTGCCGTTATCAGAGATACCAATCTCATCCCTGGCATGTGCTCCCAGGGCATCATATGCCATCAGCTGCTCCGCAACCTGGTGTGCCAGTACGGGCTCAACACCCCGCCCCTCATATATCCGGGCCAGCTCAACTTTCTCAGACTCAAAATCGTCTTCTAAAGACCTCTGCTCAATTGCGAGATCGGCATTTTCCGTATCCGCCTGTGAACTGACTGAGACATACTCACCCGCCGCCATCGACATCGCGCCAGCAACTAAACCCGCCACCCCCGCCAACAACACGCCCTCCTGGGCGGTACTCGCTGCGGCTACTCCGATAATCAGACTGGCAGTCGAAACGATGCCATCGTTTGCCCCCAGCACCGCAGCACGCAACCAGCCTACACGGTGCGATCTGTGAATCTCTTCGTGACTCATTTAACATCCTGTTTTATATCGATGAAATAGAAACGGCTCATGTCAGTCAGGCATTTTTACCAACGGCCATTAATACTTCCATAGTGCCTTTTGAGCTATTCATTGCAAACGGATTTGTCACCTGAATATCAACGAGTTCATTAGCTTTGAGAGCTCGTAACACTCTATTTTCAGACAACCCTATCTCCGAGGAATCATCGTTCGACAACCAGTCCCACTGTATGAACACACCGCCCGGCTTCAAGAGCGACGTTAACAACCTGAGAGCGCCTTCATAGTCGGGTAAAAACCCACAAACAGATGACGCCACGATTAAATCAAATTTTTTGGCCAGGTCTGGATGACTATCAATCAAATCCTGAGTCAGAAATCCTGAAATAGTGGAAACATTGCTCAGGTTCTTCTTAGCCAGGACCTTTATCATTTCTGATGAGCCATCAAGGGCAACGATATCTTTTACCCCCGGACTCAAAAGCTGGGTAAGTGCGCCAGTACCGCAACCAAAATCAAAGACAGACAGACCATCTGTATTGATAACATTTGAAAGCTCTGCAAAAGCCTTAGAGGCATATTCTTTTACTGAGGGGTCAACATCCCACCCCTCAGCATATTCGTCCCATTCATTACGCAATACTGCTACTCCTTGGTCGGCCAGACCTGATGACAGGTAACACTTTAGCTCTCTGCTATTTTGTGATGCGCAGAGCAAAATATCCGTGTGAAGCTGATGGTTATGTTCGCGGTTGGTCATCCGTTTTTCTGAAGGCTTGCTAACCACAAACCACCACCAGCCAGAATAAGGCCCGAAAGACGACTTGTGTAAAATTTCACCCTATTAGAATAAATTGCTCTTCCCCCATAACCCGCAGACACGGCATAAAGCGTATCAAATGCGACCGCTATTGCCAGATATGTAAATGCCAGAACCATAAATTGGAAATTGGCCGGCAGCGTCGGATCAATAAACTGAGGAATGAACACAGCCAGGAGCGCAAGGCTTTTCGGATTTGCCAAACCAACCCAAAAGCCACGCGTTAAAGATCTCCTATGGGTGGCTTCGCCTTCTGGATGGTGTGCAGTCAGCCACGCTTTAATACCAAGATAAACCAGATAACCCGCCCCGACGATTCTAAGCAGATCGAATGCAAAACCATATGCCGATACAAGCCATGCCAAGCCTTCAATTACCATCGCAATTTGAATAACCTGAGCAACCGTAGTCCCCAGAACCACCATTAAACCCGCACGGACACCTTTTGTGGCAGCAGTGGCTACGATGAGTGTGATATTAGGACCCGGAATTGTACATATAACGGCAGTGGCGGCAATAAATGCCAAAAACAGCTCAGTGTTCATTAATCCTCGCCCCAGTAATGCTCGCTGTGAACCTTCGTATCTCTCATTAAACAACATAACACCCGACGCTGCTGGCAAATTGGAGCGACGGAAGGAAAAAATTTTATCCGTCTGCTGCCGCTTGTGATGTGGAGGTACAACTAAACACCGGATTCAACCATACCCCTGATCTTGACCGCTTTTTCGAAGTGATCCAGCTGATGAGTTTCTATCCACCACCGGGCTGCTTCCATAAGAATCTCGGGGTTGTCATTTTTGTTTTTAAAAAATGCATAGAACGATAACCCAACCTCCGGGCCCTTCTTCTCTATTTTAAGATCACATACTTCGATAATCTTTTCTCTAAGCTCTTTTCGCAAATCAGCCCTCCTGTATTGAACAGTTCGCATAACACAGCGTTCACCGGCTTGTCTGGTGCAGCGCATGGTTACTCATTGTCAGGCACACCTTCCTGATATTGAAGCACGCCTTCAGGGATGATTTCCCAACTTGCCTTTGAACCAACAAAAATATGTCTGGCAATCACGACTTTCGGATCACCGTTAATACAACCTAAAGTGACACCATGGACCGTGCCATTAAATAGACCACAAAGGGTTGACCCACATTTACTACAGAACTGAAAACCAAAGCCTTGCTCATCAACATAGGATATCAGAAGGTCTTCCCCTGACAGCCACTCGAACTCTTTTGGATCAACCAGCGCATAGGCCGAAGCCTGAGAACTAAATACTTTACGACAACGAGAACAATGGCATGACCGGGCATCACTCAATGATCCTTCTACCCGATATTTAACTTCACCACAAAAACATTCTCCAGTAATTGTCATACCTCTCTCCCAGATACATAAAGCCAGACATCAGCCGGATTAAAAGGGTCTGATTAAAGGGGTCAAAACCTTTAATCAGTCCGGTGGAGGCCACATTTTTTTGTGACCGGAACGAATTTGAGCAGCTTATTAGCACACAAAGTCACTAGCATGGCTACTGGTGCTGAAGGATATTTATAAGCTTGCCAAACGGGTCTCGAACATAAAAGCGACGAACGCCCCAAGGTTCTTCTATCGGTCCATATTCGAGGGGGATACCAAGCTCCTTAGCTTTCTGGAATGCTGCAGATAGATCGTCGACCTCGATAGACAGGTCGGGTACTGCCGTACCTGAACCGCCTTCCGACGCTACGCTAACTTGCAAAGTCATTTTTTCATTGGAGCCAAAGGTTTTGATCCAGCCATGATCCATCAGGATATCCAGACCGAGAAACGCCCCATAAAACGTTTCGGCCTTTTCCAGTTCATTGCTATCTATATTAGTGACAATTCGACGAACTTTCATCATGACTCCCAGGTATCCATAGTGTTCTAATGCTTAGCTTAGCGCATAGGTGGCCTATACAGAGCGAAGCGACGTAAAAGACATCCGCCTGGCACGAAAAAAGGGGGCGAAGCCCTTTATCGTAGTGATCAAAAAGAATCAAAAAGGGCTTTGACCCTGTGATATCCCTACCAATTTTCAATAAATAAAAAATAATTAGTTCAAGAAGGGAACATTCATAGCCCTTGGTGATCAATTATTTCGCCAAAAACAAATTACCGCCAGAGCTATGAACTCGACCGCTATATTGAACAAAATCATCCCATTTGTCTGCCCCCATATGCATAAAACCCGACGAAATGCGTTAGCTACATATGTCTTGAGCCTGTGCAAGATAGTCTCTGCACTGTCACCAGTATTGGACGTGGCATTCATTCTCACGCCTATGAAAAACATCGGATCAAACGCTCAGATAGGTTGCTTTCAAACCCTCACTTACAAAAGGAATCGCTCTCTATTTATGCCTGTATGTATCGCGTCTTTACGGAAAAAGAACGCCCTGTCGTCAGGGTAGACTGGTAATACAGACGCTGATTCGGGAGTGGTCTTACGGCAAACTGTATAACAATTCCGCTCATCGAAATGCGATACTATCCTGTTATCTGAAGTGGTATAACCTTGTCAGACTTCATGGTAGTTTAAACAAACAACCACCTATAAGCCGGTTACTTGTGAACAACGTATCTGAAATCTACTTCTAGACATTTAACTTTAGAACTCAACACTATTTTTTACCGTCACTCGAATTTGACGGCCTACTGTTTCATTTTATGACTAAGTGTTTTTTCCAAAATTTGATCAATGGTTAACGATGCTTTCCAGTTCATATCAAGTTGAAGTTTCCGACAATCTAAAACTGCGGACTTGGGGTCAAATTTTCTTCTTGGAAAAAATAGTTTCTCTCCAGAGATTCCTAGATATTTTTCAATTTTTTCAACTAAGGAAAGAGTACTTGTAGCAACGCCAGAACCAACATTCCAGACCTTAAAGTCAAACTGTGAATTTGTTATTTTCAATACTAACTCGGCTAATTCATCTGCATCCAGATAATCACGAACTTCTTCACCTGAACCAAAAATTTTTATTGGCTCACCAGACTTTAAAGATTGATAGACCACATTCACAAGGCCTTGTCTTAATCCATACTGCCATTTCCCTACAGGATTAGCGACCCTCAATATAGCCAGTTTTATACCCCTTGTCCTTTGCAAAAAAGCCAAGCCTTGCTCAGTCATCAACTTGCCAAAACCATATGGACTAACCGGAAAACAAGTATCTCTCTCGCACATAGGTCGACTATAGTCATTGCCGTACACCTGTCCACCACTTGAAAGATAAATAACTTTTATTGCGGGATTATAGTAAGTTAATCTTTCAACAATCTGAACAGCTGGTTCTACATTCTCAGTCAGCTCTTTAATGAATGAACCTGTTGCTGGAATTGAAGATGATGCCATATAAACTACTGCATCATGGGTTTTCGAAAGGCTTTCTAAACACTCGTTATCAATTGTATTCTCTAAAACATACGGATAACCAGCCCAGCCCGAATCCGGATCTTTTCTCGCAACGACAGTAAATTCAACTTCAGAGGATAAAGCACGTTCAATTAAGTGTTTCCCGATGAACCCAAACCCACCTACAACAAGCAACTTCACCTTACAAACACCTCCCTTAGACCTTGACCTAACATCCTAATAGTAATCCCATCATTTTCTTTTGATTGAGTGCGGCTTGTATCCAAAAAGCATCATCATATCTGAGCATTTTTCTTCAATTTCCTTTATCTCAACAAAGGTCAATTCTTTTACCCAACTATAAATTTTACCAGAGCGATAGAAGTTACTTCTTTCTTCGTATTGAAGAGTCCCTTCTTTTACCTTCCTCAGCTTCTCGATTTGATTATCTGCTAAAGCTTTTACGGTAATTCCTTCTAACGTTTCAAGTCCAACCCACTCATAAATTTCTTGAAGCGTTTGCTCTCCTGAAGTTTTCAAATCTTCATATCTGACTATTTTCAATTGATCTTCAGGCCAGTAACTCTTAGCAGCAAGATAAGCAGTTTGATATTTATTCCAGGATATACAAAAGTCAGAAATATTTTTCTTCATCCAGCCCCCCCATTCTTGGGTACTTCCATGCTTAAATGAAGAAAAAACAGCTCTAGGATCCCTCACAACAACAAGCATTTTTGCTTTAGGTTGTAATTCATGAATGAGCGAATGGTGAAGAATATTGCTTGGAGTCTTTTCAACAACCACTGAATTATCAGATACTTGCGTTGCTATTCTAGCAAAAGTACTTTTTACAAAAGGAACCAGAACTTCCTTTTTAAATTCTTTTTCTGTAAATATAGCACTCAAACCATCAGCACCCTTAAACTGCACCTCCCTATCAAACCACGATTTAATAGGGCCTATATATTTATCATATAGATGAGTTTCTCTCACAGTAGATGTGTCAGGATGACTTGCAACCAAAAAATGGACCCAAGACGTTCCGCTTCGCGGACATCCACTAATAAGAACTGTATTTTCTACACCCATATTCTTAATCCATTCATTATTTTAGCGGCTGATTTGAAACTCTGACACCCATACACCTAATTTGCGTTCGTCAGGGCCTAAGCCAATATCTTTGGGGGCGGTCGCATTCTCTAATTTGAATGACAGGTTAATCTCCCCACCAGCCTCGGTCTCAGAAAGAGGTATTTCTACGATTATACTAGGGCCATTCCGATCGACTCTAAAGGAAGATATCAGTTTGTTTGCGTGAACAACCCGCAAAACTTCAAAAGCACCTCTACCTTTTTCAAGAGTCCCAATCCTAACCTTTAAGTAATGAGCAGAAGTAACCTGTTCCTTAACCACGATATCAAAGTTAGCCCAAGTATCTACAGACCAAACTGAGCCTCCTTCCTGATCTGACCAACCATCTCCAAAAGGCGTCACTTCATCTAAAATGTCCGCAACTTGGTAAACACGATCAAGCTCTGTCACGAATCTTTTTTCGATAAGTGAACTTGCAATATCAGGAAAATTAAGAGGGAATGCATTAAGCAAAGGAAGAGGGTCCCATTCCAACTTCGGAGTTTCGACACCGTTTAGGGCGCTCAATACATCAGGATATGCAATTGGCGCTTTCCTTCCAGTACCTTCATAGTAGTCCGAATACTTAAATTCGGGTTCATACTGACTGATCATGCGGAATACCTGTCTTCCATAAACATCAGCAAATACTAGTCCGTGAAGAGAACTGCTTATAACAGTCTTACAAGCAGATATATAAGCTGCGACTGTAATTGGGTCTAAACTTGGTCTTATGAACATCATATTTTCAGGTACTTCAGCACATGAAAAGTATGGTAAGAACCTATCGTCATTTATATTTGGAATAACAATGATTTCAGGCATAGATGTGCCTAATTCTGATGCAGCAGATTCAAGCTCGCTTCGACGTTCTCTGATCTCCTTGTCAAAAAGCATCGGAAACAACAATCCGGGATCACCATAAACAGGCGGACAATTGAAACCATTGTCCACTACGATGGATCTGGTGAGGGGTCCTCTTACAGCACTGAATCTGATTCCGGAATTTTTAGGTATCGCTAATCGATTTTTCGAATTAATACCTACGCCCCATATAACATCGGAGCCTCTAGCTTCATGTAAAACAGAACCTACTGCCAAGAGCTTTTTATGTGATTGAGAAATAGTTGGCTTAATTTCTACGTTGATATTTAAATGCCGACATAACGCCCCAACAATCATGGGACCGATTTCGTCACCAAAGTTACTTGAATCAGCCGGCTTCCAAGAATATACCCGGATACTTTCCATTTTTACCTCGTTTATCTCTTCTTCCTGGTTTACTTAGTTTGCTGCTTATAACTGAAAGCTCTTTCGTAAGCCTTTTCGTGTGCTGCACCGACTGCATAAGCGTCTTGTGAACTATAATTAAATAAATTTGTCTTAAACATATTGTTTAACTGAGCAGATTTAGTCCCGGAAAAATGAGACCTAATCAAGCTAGCTGCTGATTTAGGATCATTCGGAGAATAAGCACCTAAATTAGACGCTTTATTTTGCACGTCCTGCATGGAATGTTGAGCAGGCACGAAGGTAGGTTTCAACATCGTATAAGACAAGAATTGAACCCCTGAATTCAAGCGGTCAAATCGTGGGATTAGCATACAGTCACTGCGATTCACTAAGTCAATTACTTTATCATCTGGAACTTTAAAATGATTACGTCTAACCTGACCGTCCCACTCGTTCTTAAATCTATGGATCTCTTTCCAGTGTAATAAATCAGGGTGAATAACTCCGGCAAAAATCAGTTGGTATTCTTCTGTCCCTAACTCATCTGCAACATTTAGACAAAACTCTAATTCTGTAGCCGTTCTGATATGGCCAAACACCAGAACCTTCACCTTTTCGCTTTTCAATGCTTTATCTTCAAATTGAGAATTTCCAGCTCTGAAATAAGGTTGATAGTCACCATGAGGGACGATAGAAACCGGGACAGATGACAAATTAACAATTTCAGAGTGATGACGATTATAAGCTTCTATATTAGCTTCACTCAGATGGAGAATTTGAGCGCAATTACCCGCTAGAGCTTGCATTAAGATCTTTCTTTTATCACCAATCGTAGGCATCAAATCAAAATTGTGGGCTGTATAAACTATTGGTGTTGTTACAGCGATTTCCTGAATCCGATTAACAAAGTGTTCGACTTGTTCGTCTGATGGAACATTCCAGTGAAACAAGGACTCAACCCATTCAATGTGAACAACATCCTTACTGGTAAATCTTTGGCTCCAAAAGCAATCAACCCCAGTGACAATATTGTTGCTGCCTAATGCTTTATCCAAGCCATTTTTTAAGGTCAATACATACGCATTCTGTGATGCTTCTGAAACTTCTTCAGTCAAATAAACTCTATGGAAGCTCCTGCTGACCGAATTTCTAATTTTATATTCTGTGCTGTATGCAAACACTACGTTTCGTAAAATGTCCCAGCATTCATCAAATGATGCAAACAGGCTTTTATCAAGGGTTCTGATGTAGACTTCTTTTAGTTCATTAAACGACCTAAGAATATCAACATCTGCAGACGCCTTTGACACTTTGACCGCAGCCTTTATATTCTCCCAAGCCTTAAGGGCTTCACCTTTGAATACATATTCTGCTCGAATTGGACCGGTATAATGGCGCATGTAATCATCTAAATCAGGAAGGAATGTGTTATTCCACTGCGTGTCAATTAACTCTAAGCGGTATTTCTCTACCAATCGAATCAAATGCCCATTCTCTCCCCATCCTACATCATGTCTTGGAGAAATTGGTTTCCCTAAGCACGCTATCCATTCTGCAAAAAACGCCAATGATAATGAACAATTCTTAGCGATGATTACTCCGGCATTCGCTCTACCAGAATGTCCAGCAACCAGCCCTATAGGATTTTCTTCAGACACTGCTTCAATAATTGGCGGACAGGTTTCCTTTATTCTAACGTCAGTGTCTACATATAAAATGTAGTCATTTTTCAACAATGCACCGTAACAAGCTAAAGCCTTGAGCCAGATATTCTCGCGACCTAATAAATCGCTACCGGGCTCTGAAATACAATAATAATTATATCCATGTTTCTCGCAGTATACTCGTTGTGAGTCAACTGCATCCGAAAAAGCAGTATCATATCCATACTGACCAAGACTAAACACTCCCACCTTTGGCGTTTTATCAAGGGAGTCCAGGCTTCCTATAATTTCATTACCACTTAAACTTTTTTTCGACATTTTGCTCACATAAGTCAATTTATTCACTACCAACGGCACCAATCTTTCATTCCTTGTTACAGAGAGAAAAAGCCATATCAAGGCCATGATAAAACAAATACTGAAATTAAAATACATTGACATTACCCTAAGGAACCTGCGATTAAGTTGCCAAACACGGTCTAACTTCGTTGTTTTGTCTTAAATCCCGAAAAAGAAGCAGCAACCCCCTTTGATTTCTCTGTCTGCATACAGACGGATTGATCCTATGCTATTAACATCTGAGCTACTCGTGCAATGTTGGCAAGTGTGAATAACATAGCCAATTTACTATCGTTTTTCATCAAGCCACGATAACGCGCTTTTACAAAACCAAACTGGCATTTAATGATTCGAAATGGATGTTCAACTTTTGCTCGAACGCTAGCCTTAAGATACTCAGTCCGGATTTTCAGCTTATTGATTCCAGGGTGCTTCTTGAGCTCACGAATCTTTCCTGGCCGTTCTGCAATGTACCAATCAGCTTCAACCTCCTGTAGCTCTGAACGCTTTTCTGCTCCTCGGCATCCCGCATCAGCAAAAATAAAACCTTCGTCTCCGAGCAAGAGATTACCTGCTTGATTAAGATCATGTTCATTGGCTGCTGTCGTGGTTAAACTATGAGTGATGCCCGTACGGGCATCAACACCGATATGGGCTTTCAGTCCAAAATGCCATTCATTGCCTTTTTTGGTTTGATGCATCTCTGGATCACGCTCACCTGTTTTATTCTTTGTTGAAGTCGGAACTTCCATAATCGTTGCATCAACCAGCGTTCCTTCTTTTAGCAGAACGCCTGCTTCAGTCAGCCACTGATCCACTTCTTTGAATAGCTTTCGCGTTAAACCTTTTCGTTACAGTAGATGACGAAAGTTCATGATGATTATGTGGTCAGGAATGGCTTTGTCCAGAGATAAACCAGCAAACAGGCGCATGAAAGCAATTTCATATAACGCATCTTCCATTGCTGGATCACTCAGGCTGTTCCAATTCTGCATGCAGTGAATTCATAACATCGTAGAGAGTGGGTATGGCCGACGACCCTTGCCCGCTTTGGGATAATGCGGTGTGATAATCTTCTCAAGACGCTTCCAGGGGATGAGATTATCCATGCGTCCGAGAAAGATCTCTTTACGGTTTTTTCTGCGCTTTTGATTGAACTCGCTGTCGGCGAAAGTAAGTTGATGGATGCAGTAACAAAATTCAATACCATCGGCGCCAGCATGACCAATAACCAAGTGCTGATGCTCGGTGTTTATTGTGACATCAGATAACGGAAGCACCAGCTGCATGAAAGACTAATCGTCATAATAGCCACCTTCATACTTTGATAAGTACTCAGCGCAATCATAGTTTTCATCTAGAAATTTCTTGGCAAACACTCAGATTCCTTATGAGCATTTAACGCAAATTATAGTACCTACTGTGAACTGCATCCCTACCTTAAACTTGCCTCAATCATAATGTCCACATTCTTTTAAATCAAAGAGTTAGTTCAATATTTACCGTGTTCAAGGGAAAGGGGGTCTCCTGAATTAGGGTAATTGACATATAAGGCCCTACAAACCTCTGTATAAAAATAGCCTATTGAGATCCAGTCATGGGTAACACAAGATACGCGGTAAACCTAGTCGCGTCATTAATAAGCTCCATCAGCATAAATGCTAAACCTATCGTATCGAGTAGACTTTGAAAAACTCGGCTTAATGAGAAATAAACAGGCACAAAAAAGCCTGCAGCAAGCAGGCTTTTAAGTTGAATAAATTGGTCGGGATAGCGGGATTTGAACCCACGACCCCTTGCACCCCATGCAAGTGCGCTACCAGGCTGCGCTACATCCCGACACTGTGAGACCGAGGTCTCTTTAAGAGGTGGCTATATTACGCCAACCGAGTGCGTCTGAAAAGGGCTTTTATAAAGTTTCTTACAACTTTATTTCACTGATTTCAGCAGCTTACGAATATCTTCCAGTTCTGTAATCGTTTGTCGAATCAATTGCTTATAACGCGCCGTGTCGTCCACAGCCTGATCGCCATTCAACCACTGCCGGGCACCACTGATGGTGTACCCCTGCTCATGGAGAAGCCCCTGAATCTGACGAATAATCAGAACGTCCTGCCGCTGATAGTAGCGGCGACCACTGCGCTTTACCGGAGAGATCTGTTCAAACTCCTGCTCCCAATACCTCAGCACATGCGGTTTAAGGTTACACAAACGCGCTACTTCACCGATGGTGAAGTAGCGCTTTGTGGGTATAGCAGGCAGATCATCCGAGACCAGATCAGTCTCCTTCATAGGCCTCAACACGTTCTTTCAGTTTCTGCCCCGGACGGAAAGTAACGACTCTGCGCGCAGAGATCGGCACCTCCTCTCCGGTTTTAGGGTTGCGCCCAGGACGCTCACGTTTATCACGCAGGTCGAAGTTGCCAAACCCTGAGAGCTTTACCTGCTCATTTTCAGCCAGGCTCATACGGATCTCATCAAAGAAGGCTTCCACCATCTCTTTTGCTTCCCGTTTGTTCAGCCCCAGATCTTCATACAGGCGCTCAGCCATATCTGCTTTAGTCAAAGAGCCCATCAGAATCACCCCTGTCGATTAAACTCTTAATGTAGCACCAAACTCATTTTTCAGTGCAGACACAACAAAATCAATAACTTCGTTGATTTCTTCATCGTTAAGAGTGCGCGAAGGATGCTGCCAGGTCAAGCCCAGAGCGATGCTTTTTTGACCAGGTTCGACACCTTTACCCTGATAAACGTCAAACAGGGTCACCGCTTTCAGGAATTCGCCCCCCTGTTGCTGTGCAATGGCACGAATATCATCATAAGCAACAGAGTCGTTTACCAGCAGCGCCAGGTCGCGACGGCTCTCAGGGAATTTAGACAGACTGGTGAAACGTGGTAAACCACCATCCAGCAGCACGGCCTGTACGATCTCGAACAGGAAGACCGGACCTGTGAGGTCTAGACTCTTCACCAGCTCAGGGTGCAACGCCCCCAGATAGCCAACGGTGTCACCATTACGCTTAATCGCTGCCGACTGACCCGGATGCAGTGCCACATGACGCTCTGCAGCAAAACTGAACTGATCGGCACAGCCACCCAGCGCCAGCAGAGATTCAACATCCCCTTTCAGGTCGTAGAAATCCACCGATGCGGAATCAGCACTCCAACCTTCCGACTGACGCGGGCCACAGATCAGGCCTGCAACGACATTTTCCTGAATCAGTTGATCGCCTTCCGGCAGAAAACGCTGGCCGGTTTCAAACAGACGGATTCGGGACTGCTGACGGTTCTGGTTATGCTGCAGAGCCTTAACCAGCCCTGGCCAGATAGAGGTTCGCATCACCGCCATCTCGGCAGAGATCGGATTCGCCAGCGCCTTCGCTTCATGTTTATCGTCAAACTGCGCCGCCAGGCCTTTCTCAATGAAGCTGTAGGTTACCGCTTCCTGATAACCCCGACCCACCAGCTGTGAACGAACGCTTCTGATGGTCACTTTGGACTCATCATTAGCGATCATATTCAGTTCTGCCGTAGGCACTTTAACCGGCAGGTTGTTGTAGCCATAAACCCGCGCCAGCTCTTCAATCAGATCGATTTCGATACTGATATCAAACCGGTAAGAGGGAACCGCCACTGACCACTCACCATCGCCGCTGCGTTCCAGCGTCATCCCCAGACGGGTGAGGATCTCTTCGATCTCCAGCGCAGGCATCTCAAATGCCAGCACCTGATTCACTTTGCTCTGACGCAGAGTGACAGTTGCCGCAGTGGGCAGGTACTCTTCAGAGACCGCTTCGACCACAGGTCCCGCTTCACCGCCGACAATATCCAGCAGCAAACGGGTTGCCCGTTCAGTCGCCTTGCGCTGCAACTGCCAGTCGACGCCCCGCTCGTAACGGTGTGAGGCATCGGTGTGCAGGCCGTAGGAACGGGCGCGTCCGGCAATACTGATCGGGTTGAAGTAAGCACATTCCAGGAAGATGTCTTTAGAGTCAGCGGTTACACCGGTCTCTTCGCCCCCGAAGATCCCCGCCATCGCCACCGCTTTTTCACTATCTGCAATCACCAGAGTATTGTCGTTCAGCTGCGCCTCGTTACCATCCAGCAGTGTCAGCTTCTCACCCGGGGTGGCCTTACGCACCACGATACCGCCGCTGAGTTTACTCAGATCAAAAGCATGCATCGGCTGACCCAGTTCCAACAGCACGTAGTTGGTGACATCGACAACCGGATCAATGGAACGGATGCCACAACGGCGCAGCTTCTCAACCATCCACAGCGGTGTCTCAGCCGCCATATTCACGTTACGGATCACCCGCCCCTGATACCGGGGGCAGCCTTCCGGGTCGTCCAGGGTGATCGGGAAGGTATCATCAATGGTCGGTACCACGACGTCAGCTTCAACATAACGTACTGAAGCTTTATTGAGTACACCCACTTCACGGGCCAGACCAGTAATCGACAGACAGTCACCACGGTTTGGGGTGAGGTCGACATCGATCACTGCATCATCGAGTCCAAGATAGTCACGCAGATCTGTGCCTACCGGTGCATCAGCCGCCAGCTCCATGATACCGGCATGGTCATCGGAGATGCCCAGCTCATCATCGGCGCAAAGCATACCGAATGACTCAACCTGGCGTAGTTTGGCCTTTTTAATCTTAAAATCACTGCCATCGGGCGCGCTGAGAACAGCCCCCACTTTAGCAAAGGCGGTTTTCAGACCACCCCGGGCGTTGGGCGCACCGCAGACAACCTGAAAGGTTTCGCTACCATCAGTTACCTGACATACCTGCAGTTTATCTGCATTAGGATGCGGCTCGGCAGAGAGTATTTCGCCGACCACAACGCCGCTGAACTGACCGGCAACCGGTACAATCTCATCGACTTCAAGACCGGCCATGGTGATCTGATCCGCGATGCCCTGAGTATCTGTGGCAGGGTCTACCAGTTCACGTAACCACTTTTCACTGAATTTCATAATTCTGTTTTCCGAAAATTCTTAACTACTTTTAAACGACGTTATCCGTTTCTGATCAGTCAAACTGGTTGATTAGTTAAACTGGCTAAGGAAACGCAGATCGTTTTCAAAGAACAGGCGCAGGTCATTAACGCCATACCGTAGCATCGCCAGACGCTCTACCCCCATACCGAAGGCAAAACCGGTGTACTGCTCGGGATCGATACCGGAATACTCAAACACTTTCGGATGTACAATGCCGCAACCCAGCACTTCCAGCCATTTACCATCACCACGGTCGATATCCACTTCGATAGAAGGCTCTGTAAACGGGAAGTAAGAGGGGCGGAAACGTACTTTGACATCTTCCTCAAAGAACTCACGCAGGAACTGTTCCAGCGTGCCCTTCAGGTCAGCAAAGCTGATATCTTTGTCGACAATCAGACCTTCCACCTGATGGAACATCGGTGAGTGAGTCTGATCGTAATCGCAGCGATATACCCGGCCCGGACAGATGATGCGGATCGGTGGCTGCTGGCTTTCCATGGTCCGCACCTGAACACCCGAGGTGTGAGTGCGCAGCAGGGTGTTGGCATTGAAATAGAAGGTATCATGCATCGCCCGTGCCGGGTGATGCGAAGGAATATTCAGCGCTTCAAAGTTGTGATAATCATCTTCGATCTCTGGGCCTTCAGCCACGGAATAACCGATCCGGGCAAAGAACTCTTCGATCCGCTGCAGGGTTTTAGTGACTGGATGCAAACCACCCAGCGACTGGCCCCGACCCGGCAGAGTGACGTCGATCGTCTCCTCCGCCAGTTTCGCTTCCAGCGCAGCGGATTCCAGATCTGCTTTACGTGCATTAAGCACATCCTGCAGCGCCTGTTTCGCTTCATTAATTTTCGCCCCAGCCTGGGGACGCTCTTCTGCGCTCAGTGCGCCCAGACCCTTCAATAGCTGGGTAAGATGACCTTTCTTACCCAGATACTGAACCCGCACCTGATCGAGATCCTGTGCGCTTGTTGCCTGTTCTGCAGCCTGCTTGCCTTGCTCAAGCAGGATTCCAATGTTTTCCATTTACCGCTCCAGATAAAAATAGGGGAAGAGTTTGCACCCTTCCCCTATTAAACGATCAGTTATTACCCTGTTATAGGTAAAGGTGTCTTACAGTGCAGCTTTAGCTTTTTCAACGATAGCAGCAAAAACATTTGCTTCGTGAACAGCCAGATCAGCCAGCACCTTACGATCGATCTCGATAGATGCTTTCTTCAGGCCAGCAATAAAGCGGCTGTAGGACAGACCATTGATGCGGGCAGCAGCGTTGATACGAGCAATCCACAGCGCGCGGAACTGACGCTTACGCTGACGACGGTCGCGGTATGCATACTGACCTGCTTTAATTACAGCCTGTTTAGCTACGCGGAATACACGGCTGCGAGCGCCGTAGTAACCTTTAGCTTTTTTCAGGATCTTCTTGTGACGACGGTGTGCGATAACACCACGTTTTACACGTGCCATATTTCTTTCTTCCTAACTTAGAATTTGTGGTTACTACGACTTAGATGTAAGGCAGCATGCGGCGGATCAGTTTCTGATCAGCAGCTGCAACTTGCAGCATTGGACGCAACTGACGCTTACGCTTAGTCGTTTTCTTAGTCAGGATGTGGCTTGTGTAAGACTGTTTGTGCTTAAAGCCTTTCGCAGTCTTTTTAAAACGTTTCGCAGCACCGCTGCAAGATTTCATTTTAGGCATTACTAAATCCCCACGCATTCGTTAATTATCTTTCGTCCTGATAAACAACAAAACCCGTATCTGGCTCACAGTGAGTCAGCACGGGTTTTACGCTTATGTCAGACTACTTTTTCTTTTTCGGAGCAATGACCATAGTCAGTTGGCGGCCTTCCATTTTTGGACGCTGCTCAACGGTACCCAGCTCAATCAGGTCTTCTTCGACCCGACGTAATAACTGCATACCTAACTCCTGGTGTGCCATTTCACGGCCGCGGTAACGCAGGGTTACCTTGGCCTTATCGCCACCTTCAAGGAAACGTATCAGGTTGCGTAGTTTTACCTGATAATCCCCATCTTCCGTATTAGGACGGAACTTTATTTCCTTAACCTGCATCTGCGTTTGCTTCTTCTTAGCAGCATTCGCTTCTTTCTTCTTCTCGTACAGATATTTACCGTAATCCATCACCTTACAGACGATAGGATCTGAATCAGAAATCTGTACCAGGTCAAGGCCAACCTCTTGAGCCGCCTCTAGGGCGTCTTTGATAGGAACTACGCCTATCTGTGTACCATCTGGACCAATCAACCGACACTCGCGGGCGCTGATATTCTCATTTATAGGCGGCTTATTCCGCTCATTACGCCCTCTTCTGTTATCTCGCTTGATAGCTGTATCTCCAATCTATTAATTATTCTTTGCGGCCTTTCTGAGCAACATCCTGCTTCAGATGCTCGCAAAACTCTTCAATCGACAATGTGCCGAGATCTTCACCGGTGCGGGTACGTACTGCCACAGCGCCGGTTTCTACCTCCTTATCGCCAACAACCAGCAGATAAGGAACTTTATGAATTGTGTGCTCGCGGATTTTAAAGCCGATCTTCTCATTTCTCAAGTCCGCAGATGCAAAGAATCCAAGATCTGTGAGTTTTTCTTCAAGTTCGCGACAATATTCCGCCTGTTTGTCGGTAATATTCAAAATCGCAACCTGTTTTGGCGCCAGCCAGGTTGGCAAGGCACCGGCAAAGTTCTCAATCAGAATACCGATAAAGCGCTCAAAAGAGCCGAGAATCGCCCGGTGTAGCATCACCGGAGTTTCACGATCACCGGATTCATTGACAAACTGAGCACCCAGTCGACCCGGCATAGAGAAATCAACCTGAATTGTACCACACTGCCAGATCCGGCCGAGACAATCCTTCAGCGAAAACTCTACTTTAGGACCGTAGAACGCACCTTCACCTGGCAGCTCAGCCCAGTCAAGACCTGCGGCATCCAGCGCATCACCCAGGGCTTTCTCTGCTTTATCCCACACCTCATCAGAACCGACCCGTTTTTCAGGCCGGGTTGAGAGTTTGTAGATAACCTCGCTGAAACCAAAGTCTGCATACACTTCATGCAGGAAGTCGATAAAACGCGCAACCTCGCTCTGAATATCGTCCTCGGCACAGAAGATATGCGCATCATCCTGAACAAATCCGCGCACCCGCATAATCCCATGCAGTGCACCAGACGGTTCATTCCGATGACAGCAGCCAAACTCTGCCAGACGCAGCGGCAGATCACGGTAGGAACGCAGTCCCTGGTTAAACACCTGCACATGGCAGGGGCAGTTCATCGGTTTAATGGCGAAATCACGGTTTTCAGAATGGGTGGTAAACATCTCTTCCGAGAACTTATCCCAGTGACCGGACTTCTCCCACAGGGTACGTTCAACCACCTGAGGGGTTTTAATCTCATCATAGCCATGCTTACGCAGTTTCTGGCGCATGTACTGTTCAATACCCTGATACAGCGTCCAGCCATCGGGGTGCCAGAACACCATACCCGGCGCTTCTTCCTGCAGGTGGAACAGGTTCAGCTGCTTACCCAGTTTACGGTGATCGCGTTTTTCCGCTTCTTCCAGACGATGCAGATAGTCTTTCAGATCTTTCTTATCGCCCCAGGCAGTACCGTAGATGCGCTGCAACATCTCATTGTTTGAATCGCCGCGCCAGTATGCACCGGCCAGCTTCATCAGTTTGAAAACTTTAATATGGCCGGTAGACGGCACGTGCGGGCCACGGCACAGATCGATAAAATCGCCCTGCGAATAGAAAGAGAGATCTTCATCGCTGGGAATCGCTTCCAGCAGTTCAACCTTGTATTTCTCACCCTTCTCTTCAAACAGTTTTACCGCCTCATCGCGGCTCATCAGCGAACGGAAAACCGGATAGTTGGCTTTGACCAGCTCTTTCATCTTCGCTTCGATCTTCTGCAGATCTTCCGGCGTAAACGGACGCTCATAAGCGAAGTCATAATAGAAACCATCTTCAATGACCGGACCAATGGTCACCTGTGCGGTTGGGAACAGCTGCTGCACAGCCATAGCCATCAGGTGAGCACAGGAGTGACGAATAACCTCCAGACCTTCCTCATCGCGGGGGGTAATGATTGCCAGTTCAACATCGTCCGTAATGGTGTGGGACGTATCCACCAACTCACCATTAACTTTACCGGCCAGTGCAACTTTAGCCAGGCCCGCGCCAATATCAGCGGCAACATCAAAAACGGTAACGGCATTAGCAAACTCACGCTTGCTGCCATCAGGAAGGGTAATTACAGGCATTGTCTATTCCTATCTGTTCAGTGCTGACCAGTACCACAGGCCACACTTGAAAATTTGACGCTGTTACAAACCAGGTAACAACATTAAGGCGCGATATTTTAGCGGATGTGAGGTTATAAAGCTATTTCAATCAGGTGAATTTACCGTATTAAACGATCAGTCGAACAGATGCGCCAGGCTATCAATTACCCGCCCCCCGGACGTTAACTTCTGCTCATCCTCAGGGCAGTATTTTCCGGTGCGTACCAGCACCGCCGGTATCCCTGCATCCAGTGCGCCCAGAACATCGGCATCGATATCATCACCCACCATCAGGCACTCATGCGCCTGATAGCCGGTCGACGCAACAGCCCGATGAAAAAACGCCCGGCCCGGCTTGCCCATCACCTGCGCTTCAGTGCGCGCGGCCCACTCCAGCGCTTTGACAAAAGGCCCGGCATCCAGCTGCAAACCCTCGTCTGACATGTAGTAACGATTCATGCCGATAGCGATCAGTGGAGCACCCGCCTGACACAGCCGGAAAGCCTGATTCAGCGATGCATAACTGAGACCATCAACGGCATCCCCCAGCAATACAGCGTCGGCCTGTTCTGGTGGATAACACTCGAATTTAGCAGCGATAGCATCGGGCAGAATACAATAGGGGCGCAGACCGCGCTCATCGATAAGCTCACAGGCAGCCCTGGGGGCAGTAAACAACTCCTGCGGCTCAATATTGACGCCCATACTGCGCAATTCCTGCATAATCTGCGCCGAAGACTTACTCGCGGTATTGGTGAGAAAGCGAACTGTCAGGCCCTTTTGACGGGCTTTTTCAATAACTTCAACCGCCCCCTCAACAGGCTGACTTCCCTGATAGATAACACCACTGATATCCAGCAGCAGAGCTTGTATTCCAGTTAACACTCAGGCATCTCCTGACGCACGCTGGGATAGCCCCACTTTTTCATAAATGATCGCCCAACAAACCGCTCATTCATTTTCCAAATGCCTGCGGGTATAGAGAATATGTTCGGTGGCCGCCGTGCGTGCTGCATCGGCATTGCGCGCCATGATCGCCTGATGGATCGCACTGTGCTGAGAACGGATACCATCCGGATAGCGGCCATATTTTTTCAGGGTGCGGGTCAGCACCCCGTAGATCGCGTTAAAAAAGCGGGTATAAAACAGCTGACTAAAACTGATGATCAGCAGATGATGGGATGACTCGGCAATCATCATATGAAACCGCAGATCCTCCTTGGCCTTTGCCAGGGTTGTTTCCCGCTGTCCCCGCTGCTGCATCTTCTGATATTCAGCATCCAGCGCCTTAAGCTGATCATCGCTGGCACGGGTGGCCGCATAGAAAGCAGCCTCGCCCTCCAGTATCGCCCGGACATCCAGCACCTGACGCTGAAATTCAGGGTTATCGCCGAGCGCTTTGCCCTCCCCGACAGGCATCTCAAAGTAGGGTTCCAGCAGATTTTTCACCCGGGTTTTCCCTCCCTGGTTCACCTCAATATAGCCCTCGGCTTCCAGCTGTCCTACCGCTTCGCGCACCGTCGAACGGGAGATCCCCCGGGATTCAGACATGCGTCGCTGCGACTCAAGTTCGCCCCCCGGCAACAGCTCACCGTTATACAGGCTCTCTTTAAGTTGCAACAACAGGGTTTCGCTCAGATTGTGATTCATCGGATGATAATTCTGCGGTTTTACCGCCCTCTGGTCAGACCAGTTATCAGTGTAGCATTTCTTTCCCGGCCGTCATTAACTATCTTGCATAGCATCAATTCAAAAGAAAGACGCCAACCAGCGGGAGCAGAGTCAGTTTTCTGGCCCGTCTCTCTGGGTCGAAAACAATAACTACGGTAACGCACATGCCAAATATATCCTCCGGGCCACGAGTCGGCCTGTTTGTCACCTGTCTGGCCGATATGTTCCGCCCCTCTGTGGCCTTCTCAACAGTTAAACTACTGGAACAGGCAGGCTGCAAAGCGGAAGTGCCCGAACGCCAAACCTGCTGTGGACAGCCAGCGTTCAACTCCGGTGATCGCAAAACCACGGCAGATATCGCCCGTCAAACCATCGATGCCTTTGATGGTTATGAGTATGTCGTTGGGCCGTCCGGTTCCTGTATCGGCATGCTGCACTACTACCCGGAAGTGTTTGCCCCCTCTGACAGCTATTACCAGCGGGCCCTGGAGTTGAAAAACCGCAGCTTTGAGATCACCTCATTTCTGTTCGATGTGATCGGCATGGACAGCCTGCAGGAACAACTCCGTCAGCTGCAGTTTAATCATAAAGTCACCTACCACGATTCCTGCTCCGGCTTACGTCAGCTCGGCATCAAACAGCAGCCACGGCAACTACTGCAACAGGTTCAGGGAGTTGAGCTGGAAGAGATGGAGGAAGCGGAAACCTGCTGCGGTTTCGGCGGCACCTTCTGCGTCAAATATCCGGAAATATCCAACCGGATGGTCTCCAACAAATCTGAATTTATCAGCAATACCGGCGCCCATACGGTGCTGGGCGGAGACCTGGGTTGCCTGCTGAATATGGCCGGCAAACTGAAGCGGGAAGGGAAACAGGTCGAAGCCCGTCACATTGTCGAAGTATTGGCCGGTATGACCGACACCCCCGCCATTGGCGAAGCCGATTATGGCCTGGCACAACAGCTTTAAGGAGCGAGACGATGCAGATAAATACCCCGTTCTTTAAACAGCGCGCCCACGATGCACTGGCCGATGCCAACCTGCAAAAGGCGCTGGGTAACCTGAAAGCCGGTTTCCCGGAAAAGCGCGCCATTGCCGTCAGCCGGATGCCCGAGTTTGAACAGCTTCGGGATCAGGGGCGCGACCTGAAAAACCATATTCTTGAACACCTGGATCTCTATCTGGAGGAGTTCGAACGCAAAGTCATCGAAAATGGTGGCCATGTTCACTGGGCCCGCACCGCAGATGATGCCAACCGGATCATTCTCGATATCTGCCAACAGGTTGATGCAAAGACTGTCACCAAAGGCAAATCGATGGTGACAGAGGAGATCGGCCTGAACGACTTTCTCGAAGCCAACGGCGTGCAGCCGGTGGAAACCGATCTGGGGGAGTATATCCTGCAGCTGCGTCATGATCACCCCAGCCATATTATCGCCCCGGCGATCCACCTGAATCTGGAGGATGTGTCCGAGGCGTTCCACGCCAATCATCATCGACCGAAGTCAAGCGACCCGGCAGTACTGATGCAGGAAGCCCGTGAAGTATTGCGCGAGAAATTTGTTGCGGCAGATGTCGGTATTACCGGTGCCAACTTCTGTGTTGCGGAAACCGGCTCCACCATTATTGTCACCAACGAAGGCAATGGTGATCTGACCCAGACCCTGCCCAAAACCCATGTTGTCGTCACCTCCATTGAGAAAGTGGTACCCACCCTGGAGGATATGACCCTGTTCCTGCGGCTGCTGGCCCGCTCCGCCACCGGCCAGGAGTTTTCGGTGTACAACACCCTCTCCAGCGGCCCCCGCCGTGAAGGCGATCAGGATGGTCCGGAAAACTTCCATGTGGTACTGGTGGATAACGGCCGCAGTGAGATGGTCGGCAGTGAGTTTCAGGATATGCTGCGTTGCATCCGCTGTTCCGCCTGTATGAACCACTGCCCGGTCTATGGTGCAGTGGGCGGCCACAGTTATGGTTGGGTCTACCCCGGTCCGATGGGATCGGTGCTGACACCGCAGATGATCGGTATCGAAAAAGGCGGCATGCTGCCCAACGCCTCCACCTTCTGCGGCAAGTGCGAATCGGTCTGTCCGGTTAGAATACCGCTACCAAAACTGATGCGTCACTGGCGCGAAGATGAGTTTGAAAAACACCTGCAACCGAAAGCCGCCCGTTACGGTCTGGCCGGTTGGGCTTTTCTGGCCAAGCGTCCAGCCCTGTATAAACCCTACACCCGTATGGCCAGCTGGATGATGAAAGCCTGGGCGGGCAAGAACGGTCGGATCAGGACACTGCCTTTAGCGGGCGGCTGGACCGACTGGCGCGATATGCCTGCGCCACAGGGTAAAACCTTTATGCAAGCCTGGAAAGAGCAACAGAAAGCGGGAGGTCAGCAATAATGAGTCGTGCAGAGATTCTTGGCAACATCCGTCGCGGACTCAACCGCAGCGAAGCCGATACAGAGCGTCAGCAAGCAGTACAGAACAGGTTAGCTTGCAAACCGAGTAATCTGATTCCCCAACGGGCTCAGCTGCCTGCAGCAGAGCAGGTGGAACTGTTTAAAACGATGGCCAGCGAAGCGGTCTCTGAACTGATCGAACTGGATCGTTTTGATCAGGTTCCCAGTGCCTGTGCTGACTGGCTTTCCAGCCAGGGGATCCGGGAGCTGGTCAGCGCCAGCAATAGCGAGCTCCGCGAGCTGGACTGGAGCCCCCTTGCGCAGCAGCAGATTGAAAAAACAGAGCGGGTGGCACAGGCCGGTGATCTCGCCAGCCTGACACTTAGCTTTGCCGGTATTGCAGAGACCGGCACCCTGATGTTGCACTCGGGTGAGCAGAGCCCCACCACCCTGAACTTTCTGCCGGACAACCATCTGGTGGTACTGTACCGCTCTGCGATTGTTGGTGTCTACGAAGAGGCCTGGAAAACGCTGCGTGAGAAATTCGGTGACACCATGCCGCGCACAGTGAACATGATTACCGGCCCGTCCCGCAGCGCCGATATTGAACAGAAGCTGCAGATGGGTGCCCATGGTCCGAAAAAACTGGTAATTCTGCTGATCAACGATTAACGCCTCTGCAGACCTGCTCAGCCCTCCCCTCCTCAAACAGGGTGCTTCCGCACCCTGTTCTTGCTGCAATCTTCGCGATTCCTGCGCCAGAGCCCATAAAATTGACCGCTGACACCGATCTGAGTAGTCAGATTATGGTCAAAAGGCGCAGAATACGGTACTAATAGCCCTTATACTCATAACCCTACTCAGAATACAGGAATGTCTTTGTGCAGGCTTTTAAGCAGTACAGTCGGACACACAAGCCCTATCAGCATCTGATTCATTGCGCAGTATTGCTGCTTTTACTGCTGTGCCCACCGGCCAACGCGATGGACCTGACTTCAGAGCCCATCAGCCCGATCCAGGCGGACAGTCACTTAAACCCGGAAAAAGTCAGCCTCGGCCGAGTACTGTTTCATGATCCCCGGCTATCCTCCGATAGCAGTATCAGCTGTGCCAGTTGCCACAACCTGTCAAAGGGGGGAGCCGATACCTCTGCCGTATCACGGGGTGTCGGCGGTGCGCAGGGTTCAGCCAATACCCCGACGGTATATAACAGCGGTCTCAACTTTGTACAGTTCTGGAACGGTCGCGCAGCCGATCTGAATGAACAGGTGAATGGGCCAGTCCACAACCCGGTTGAAATGAACAGCAACTGGCCAAAAATAGTCAATCGTTTGAATCAGGATCCAGCCATCAGACAACGCTTTGAAAGCCTCTATCCGGATGGCATTAATGGAGCAAACATACGTAATGCCATCACCCAGTTTGAACGCTCTTTATCAACCCTGAATGCGCCATTCGACCGCTGGTTAAAGGGGGATGAATCCGCCCTGAGTGCCGAGCAGAAGCATGGTTACCGCCTGTTTAAATCCTATGGCTGCATCAGTTGCCATCAGGGCACCAATGTGGGCGGCAATATGTACGCCCCGTTTGGGGCGGTCAAGGATATCTCTGAGTATTTCAATACCCGGAGTACCCCACTCAGTGATACCGACCTGGGTCGATACACCGCCACCAATGATGCAGCGGACCGATACCTGTTTAAGGTGCCCAGCCTGCGGATGGCATCGGTTACCGCCCCCTACTTTCATGATGGTGCGGTGAAAGAGCTGAAAACAGCAATAGAGATCATGGGGCGCTTCCAGTTAGGCCGTGAAATTCCTGCAGAGCATATTTCGGCAATCAGCAGCTTTATCACCTCCCTGAAAGGTGAGCATCCGGAACTGCAGCAATGATCTGGTTTAAAGCCCGGCTCTATCTAACATCGATGGTGGCAATCATACTGCTGGCCTGCCTGTTCTATCTGCTGCATGACGATAAGTCTCAGTCTGGCCAGAGACGTTCTGAAATTCTGTTGCAACTTCAGGTGCTGGATAATGCCCTTGATCTGGAGGTCCTGCTGATCAGCTCAATGCAGCAGCAAAACTATGATGAGATCGTCAGGTTGACCCAACAGCTGAAACAACAGGAGACCGACCCGGAGACCGCCAGCCTGTTCCGGGAGCTGCCAGCGGAGCTGGCTGTCAAACTAAAGCAGTATCGCCACACCCTGGATCAACGAATAGAACTGACGGAACGGATCAAAACCCTGGCAGCAGTGGTCCGCAACGGCCTGAATTATATGCCGATGCTGCTCAACCGGATTGAAGAAAGCCATGATACCAGCCTACCCCAAGCCAAACAGATTGTTAACCTGCTGTATCAATACCATATTTTCCGCAGTGATCTGGATGCCCGGGAAATCAGAAAGCAGTTGAATGACCTCACGAACATCCGTTCGGAAGGCATTGCCGACCTGATCTTTCATATTCAGACAAATCTGACTGCGCAGACCCAACTGACTCAACTCCTGGCTGAATATAAGCAGATCCCGAATAGCACTGCATTCAACCAGCTCTACAGCAGTTATCTGAGTTATCGCAATAAGGTTACCCAGCAGACCGAGTATTTTAATTCGGTGCTGATCGGGCTGACCACCGCGCTGATACTGCTGCTGACCTTTCTCTATCTGCGGCTTATCCGTTCCCACCAGCAGACCGAGCAGGCCCGGCTACGTCTGAGAGATGGTGTTGATAATATCAAAGAAGCTTTCGCCCTGTTCGATGCCGAAAACCGGCTGATTCTGAGCAACCGTAACTTTTCCAGCTTTTATCCCTGGATCACCTCACTGCTGAAACCCGGCACCCATAAAGAGATTATTCAGAAAGCTATCGATGAAAAATGCCGCTATCAGCAAGAGAGCGCCACCAACCAGCGGGTTGTACAGCATATCGAGAACGGCAACTACTACCTGTGTAGTAACACCCCCACCAATGAGGGCGGTGAGGTGTGGGTCAGAGTCGATATCACCGAGACCCGGCTCAGGGAGCAGGAACTGAGAAAGCTGTCCCGGGCACTGGAGCAAAACCCCGCCGCCGTTGTCATTACCGATATCAACGGCCTGATCGAGTATATCAACCCCAAAGCGGAACAGGTGAGCGGATACTCACTGAAGGAGGTGCTCGGTAAGAGCCCGGCCATTTTCAGCTCCGGCGATATCTCACCGGTCAATTACCAGGATATGTGGCAGCAGATGCTGGCCGGAAAGGCTTGGCAGGGTACCTTTCTCAACCGGCGTAAGAATGGCAAATTGTATTGGGAAGCGGCAACCATCTCCGCAGTCAGAGATCCCAACGGTGAGATTACCCACTTCGTCGCCGTAAAAGAGGACATTACCGAACGCCGTTCTACCGAAGAGCAGCTGCGGATGAATGCCGCGGTGTTTGAAACCACCAACGAAGGGATAATTATCACCTCACCCGACGCCCGGATTATATCTGTCAACCCTGCGTTCACCGAGATCACCGGCTTTAGCGCTGAAGAGGTGATAGGCAAAACCCCACAAATATTTCAGTCTGGTAAACAGAGCGATTCCTTTTATCAGGAGATGTGGCAAACCCTGGAGAACGTCGGCAGTTGGTCCGGCGAGGTGTGGAATAAACGCCGTGATGGTTCAGTCTACCCCCAGTGGCTGTCGATCGCCGCTGTCAGAAACAGCGATGGCCAGTTGGAACAGTATGTTGCGGTTTTCTCGGATATGACGCAGCGTAAAGACGACGAAGAGAAGATTCGCCAGCAAGCCAACTTTGATGCGCTCACCTCTTTGCCCAACCGGATTATGTTGAAACGGGAACTGGCCAGGATACTGCAACTCTGCGATCAGACCGACAGTAGCTGTGCGCTGCTGTTTATCGATCTCGACCGTTTCAAAGCGGTTAACGATACCCTGGGCCACTCGGTCGGCGATGAGATGCTGCAACAGGTGAGTATCCGGCTGGCCTCGGTCATCCGTGATACTGATCTGCTGACCCGCTTCGGCGGTGATGAGTTTGTTATTGTGCTACAAAGTATCGCTGAAGCCGATGATGCGTCACAAACTGCGCAACGGGTTATAGAGGTGCTGAGTCCACCGTTTCAATTGGCAGGCAGAACACTCTATATCGGTGCCAGTGTGGGGATCTCCTGCTACCCCAGCGATGCCAACAACGGTGATTCGATGCTGCGCAACGCCGATATGGCGATGTACCTTGCAAAAGAGAAAGGCCGCAATCAATACCAGTTTTTCAACGCTGAGATGCGCGAGCATGTCAAAAACCGGACAGAGATGGAACAGGCCCTGCGGCTGGCACTTGAACGAAACGAGTTTGAACTCTATTACCAGCCGGTCTGCAATCTGGAGACTCACAAAGTGGTGTCTGTTGAAGCACTGATTCGCTGGCACCGTCCCGGCAACGGACTGACCGGCCCGGGCGAGTTTATCCCGCTGGCAGAGGAAACCGGGCTTATTCAACCGATAGGGCTATGGGTGTTACAGCGCGGTTGCGAGCAACTGATGCAGTGGCAGGAACAGGGACTGGATAACCTTTGTCTGGCGGTTAACGTGTCCAGTAATCAGCGGCAACTGGGCTTCGATGCCCGGATGGCTGAAAAGATTATTAAGCGTACAGGAGCCGACCCAGAAAAACTCGTTTTTGAGATAACCGAGAGCATGTTTCTGGACAGCTCTGATGCCGCTGTAACCTGGCTAAAGGAGTTTAAAGCACTGGGGGCAAAACTGGCGATAGATGATTTCGGTACCGGATATTCTTCACTCAGCTATCTGAAGCAGTTCCCTGTCGATAAACTAAAAATTGACCGCGCCTTTGTCCGTGACCTGCCAGACAATAAAGAGGATGCCTCTCTGGTCAGCGCGATTATTGCGATGTCCCAGAGCCTTGATCTGGAGTTGATTGCGGAAGGGGTTGAGACGCTGGAGCAACTGCACTACCTGCATCAGTTAAACTGTACGAATATTCAGGGCTTTCTGCTGAGTAAACCGGTGACCGCAGAGCGTTTGCCTGAAGTGATCCGACAGATTGAATCGAACGTCATGTCTCTTAAGCCAGCGGATTACGAAATCTGATTTAAGCGATAAAAAAACCGCCAGACGGCGGTTTTGTTCCGGTCGGGGCTGTAAATTAATTTACGACGGCCCCATCTTTGTTGGCACCACGCTATCATGCCATGATGTCGATATTCTGCCCCAGTGGAGACGAGGGATCGACGGCAGCCGAAGCTGCGCTTTCCAGCAGTTGCAGAGCCATTGCCCCCTGCAGTTCAAGATTATCTTTTGCTTTACCTGCAACAGCCAGTGCAACCTCATTCTGTAACGAGGCTTGCTGATATGCAGAAGCGGAAGCTGCGGTAATTTCCATCGTAATACTCCTTCGCGATATAAAGTATATCGGCAGCACAACGGGAACTTGAGCGACAAATCAAACAAAAAGTGGCTTTTTTTATAACTCGCTTACCTCTGACAGCGCACCGCAACGCTGCTCCAGCGCCAGCTGAATAAAGTCACGGATTCCGGGGAGACTGCGACGATTTTTCATCCACACCACATGCTCTACCACCTCCTCAGTGGCCTCTGCAATCGGTATGACTGTCAAACGCGGATCGGGGCGGATATCCTGCTGTAGCGCAAAGCCGATCCCCAGTCCATGACTCACCGCCTCAGACATATCCAGCCGTCCATCCACCACCACATTGCCCGACACCCTGAGCTGGTTACGCACAAACAGTTGTTCCAGCAATTGCTGGGTACAGGCTTCCGGTTTATAGACGATCAACGGTTCACCGACCAGTTGACTGACCGACAACACTTTATGCTCAGCCAGAGGATGATCCGGCCGCATCACCGCCACCAGACGGTGAGAGGAAAACGCCAGGCGGGACAGTTCACTACTCTCATCCAGCAACGGAAACAGACCGATATCCACCTCCCGGTTGAGTACCAGCGCCCGGCACTCCGACGTAGTCACCGATTTTATTTTCAGGGTGGTCTGTGGGAATCGCCGGCTGAACTCAGCGATCAGCGGCATAAAGATGATCGAAGAGGCGTTAGCCACCTGCAGGGTCATCTTCCCGGGCGACAGTCTGGGATTGGACAGCACCTCTATCGCCGCTTCCAGATCGTGATACTGACGGGTAATCTGATACAGCTGTTTACCCAGATCCGTAGCCCGCACCCCTTTACTCAGCCGTTCCAGCAACGGGGCGCTGAAACGGGATTCCAGCTTGCGAATCTGAGCGGTAATGGCGGGCTGACTCACCTCCAGCAGATCCGCCGCCCGGGTAAAATTGCCCGCCTTTAACGTTGCGTTAAAGGCGCGGATCTCAGCCATTGAGTAATCCATATCAAACCCGCTCCAATTGAGAATAATTTAAGCCTGAGTCGGCAAACTGCTCAGCAACCTGCAACAAGCTCGGGGAGCGTGTCGACCTCGCCTCCGATGAGTTCAGCAGCGGGATCGAGGCGATCAGTTTCTGGGTGTAGTCCTGTTGCGGATCGAGGAAGATCTGCCGCACCGTGCCCTGCTCCACCAGTTGGCCATAGCGCATTACACACACCCAGTCACACAGGTTCGCAATCACACTCAGGTCATGGGAGATAAACAGGATGGTCAGCCCCAGCTCATCTTTCAGCTGTTTCAACAGGTTCAGAATTTCCGCCTGAATCGACACATCCAGCGCGGCGACCGATTCATCCGCAACGATAAACCGGGGTTTGCATACCAGTGCCCGGGCGATACTGATGCGCTGTCGCTGACCACCCGAAAAAGCATGGGGGAAACGGCGCAGATGCTCCACCTCAATATGGCAGAGTTTCGCCACCTCAATCACCCGCTGATCGGTCTCCGCGCGATTTTTCGTCAGTTTCATTGCCTCCAGAGGTTCAGCAATAATATCGCGCACCGTCATGCGTGGATTAAGCGAACTGTAAGGGTCCTGAAACACCAGTTGCGCGGTGCGCGCCAGCCGCTTGCGTTTAACCGGCTTGCCCGCACCAAACTTCACTTTCTTTTTGGTGTGATGGTATTCAACATGGCCACTGCTGATCGGTGCAGCCCCCAGCATCGCCTTACCCAGCGAGGTTTTCCCGGAACCACTCTCGCCCACTAAACCGATAATCTGTCCTTCCGGCAGGTCCAGACTGATATTCTCCACGGCGGTAAACAGCTCCGTTTTGCGCCCCTTACCCGTCACCGGATAACGGATCGACAGATCTTTCACCGACAGCAATGGCTGGGGTGTATGTTTCGGGGCCTCCGGCAGATTCTCCAGATGCGGCAAGGCATCCAGCAAACGTTTGGTATAGCTATGTTCCGGCCTGAACAGCACCTGTTCGGCCGTGCCAGCCTCAACCACGTTACCCCGCTGCATCACAGTGACATTGTCCGCTATTTTGGATACCACACCGAGATCGTGGGTGATAAACAGCATCGCCATCCCCAGCTGTTCCCGCAGCTCCATCATCAACTCCAGCACCTGCGCCTGAATGGTGACATCCAGTGCGGTGGTGGGCTCATCGGCAATCAGCAGTTTCGGCTGAGTCGATAGCGCCATGGCGATCATCGCCCGCTGACGCATCCCACCAGAGAGTTCAAACACATACTGATCAAAGCGTTTTGCCGGATCGACAATGCCGACCCGGTCGAACAGTTCGATACCGGCGCGACGGGCCTGATCTTTGTCATAGCCCAGATGGATCTGCATGGTCTGAATAATCTGATCGCTGATCCGGATCGCCGGGGCAAAACTGGCCATCGGTTCCTGAAAGATCATCGATACCGCATCGCCGCGCACCAATCGCAGATCACGGCCCCGCAGTTTAAGAATATTCACACCCTGCCCCTGGTGATGGAGGGTAATCTGGCTGGGATGCTGAATCACCGCATTACCCGGTGCCAGACGCATGATGCTTTTAGCCGTGATCGATTTACCGGAGCCACTCTCCCCCACCAGACCCATCACTTCACCGGGACGGATGCTCAGGTTGAGGTTATCCACCGCCCTTACCCGCCCCTCATCGGTCTCAAAGTCGATAGTCAGATCACGAATCTCAAGTAAGTTTCTGCTTCCAGTCATCACTTCTTCTCCGAATAGGGGTCAGCGGCATCACGCAGGGCATCACCGACAAACACAAATGCCATAATCAGGAATACAAACACCAGCACCGGGAAGAACTGCCAGACCATATTTTGCTGGATATCCGGGTCCTGCGCTTTTTGCAGCAGCACCCCCAGGCTGTTGACCGGCTCGGTCAGCCCCAGCCCGAGAAAGCTGAGGCTGGTTTCCGCCAGAATCACATAGGGGAAATTGATCAGGGTGTCGACGATGATATAGCTGGTAAAGCTGGGAATCAGGTGACGCCAGATAATCCGCCATGTGCTGGAACCGCACAGCTGTGCCGCCAGCACATAATCCTGATTACGCTCGGTTAGAATATGGGTACGCAGCCGCCGCCCCAGAGTGGCAAAATCCAGTCCACCAATCACTACCGCAATGGCAAAGTAACGCTGCACCGGGGTCAGATCGAGCTGCGCCAGCGCCACGGCACAAGCGAGATAGATCGGTATCGGTGGAACCACCCGGACCGCTTCGGTAATGCTCATCATAATGGTATCGACCCGGCCACCAAAATAACCGCTGACACCACCGACAAACAGCGATGCAAACAGCTTCACCACCAGCGCCACAATGGCAATACTGATAGTCACCCAGATCGCATGCAGGGTGCGACTGAAGACATCTTTACCATCCTCATCGGTGCCCATCAGGTGGATCTGTCCCTGCTCAACGCCGAACAGATGGCGGTCCCAGCGCAGGTCCAGATTCAGGCCACCAACACTCAGGTCGATCAGACTGTACTCCCAGCCTTTAACAAAGAACTGAATATAGCGACGCTGCTGTTTATCCACCTCAAACTTGTTCTGGCTGGAGGAGTTCAGTGCACCGCTGGAGGTAAACGCATCCAGTGCATCAAGGCCGCCACCGGCCAGCGCTTTCAGATCTATTTTGCTTTTCGCCTTGGTATAGGTGTAGGTAAACGGTCGCAGGGAGAAACCGTTATCATCCCAGAAGTAGATCGGCTGTGGTACACCGCGCCGATACTCGGCATCGGCACCGCGAATGGTAGGATCAACCGGCGAGAAAAACCCGGCAAAAAAGCCCATCAGCACCAGCGTAGCGAGAATCCAGGCAGCCACCACCCCGGAGGTTTTGCGTTTAAAGCGCGCCTTAATCAGGGCAAGCTGTCCGGCGGTATAATAGGATTCATCGTTATTTTGCTTTGGTTTACGCCCGAAGCGGGCCAACAGTGCATTCATCATCAGTTCCCCAACACACTCTTACGCACCCGCGGGTCGATTGCCGCCAGCACCACATCAGTTAAAAAGTTCATACTGATCACCACCAGCGCCACCAGAAACAGAATACCGGCCGCCAGCTCCTGATCATTCGTCATGGAGAGTGCTTCGATCAGCAACGCAGCGGAATCGGTCAGGCCGATCACCACCGCCACAATCGGCAGATCGTTAAACACCCGCTGAAAGTCAAAGCCGATGGAGTTAAACAGTGGACTGATAGAGTGACGCACCGGATAACCGGCCCAGAGAGCAACCCCGTCCACCCCCCGGGCGCGGGCGGCATCGACATAGAGCTTATTGGACTCATCCACCACCAGCGCACGCACCGTTTGCAGCTGCAACGCAGTGGCCGACCAGCCGATAACGAAGATAGGCAACCAGATATGGCCAAGAAAATCATACAGTTTACCGGTCTCAAAACCGTTAACACCAAACCAGGGTACGCCGGCCCACTGGTCGGAAAACAGCCCGGTGGGCATCGGCTCACCGGCAAACACGTACAGCAGAATAATAGTCAGTGCTAACAGGAAGTTGGGCAGTGCCAGGCCCAGATAGCTGATAATACGCAATAGCAGATCCACCACTTTTTGCAGGCTGAGAATCGCCGTGCCGAGCAGCTGTTCGGCTTTGCTATGTTGCGGATTCTTATCCGTCCAGGATTTATTAATGGTGAAAGCCGACAGAATGCCAAACGGCACCGCGATCAGATAGGCAAACACCAGCCCGGCGATACAGAACATAAAGCTCATCCAGAAACGGTTGCCCAGCGCCAGATTCACCGACTGCCGCTTGGCACAGCTGAACCCCAGGTCGCCCCGCAGGGTCAGGTTCGTGACCCAGCGGCCCCAGCGTTCTGGCAGCGATTTATCCAGCCCCATGCGCACCCGTTCCGCCTGAATATCCGCCTGGGTGATGGTCTCCCCCTGGGTGTTTTTATAGGCGATATACTTCTCGGCACAGTCTCCCGGCAACACCTCCATCAGCGAAAACACAATACCACTGACCAGCAGCAGGGTTGCCAGTGCCATCAGGTATCGGTTAAACACATAGTGAAAATACTGGCTGTCACGACCGCTCCACCAGAGCAGCCCACCGACGCTGAGAAGAATCCACAGCAACCAGGTATCCGATAAGAATTGCATCATTTCAATAAGACTCCTTGCTGAGCTTACTAACCCTATTTCCAGGTCTGATTATCTGAACCCGGGTTTACAGACCTGAGAATTGGGTTAGTAAACGACTACCCAAAAAAACGATCATCATTAATCGCTGCTATAACGGCTAAAAGGGAGAGGCCCCGCCCCTCCCTTTTCTGATTCACTCAGGTTTATTGCTGAGCGACACCTTCATCGCTCAGGAACCACTGTGATGGCAGGTATGGATACATGCGATAGAACTCATACGAGGAGGTCTTCGGCACTTCAAAGTTTTTCAGTGTATTGCTGTAATAGACAGGAGAAACCGCTTTTACCGTACCGATGATAAACAGGTCATCAACCACCCGGTCGGCGATCTGGCGGCCCACTTTGTTGGACTCTTCGGTACCCGCTTTCAGGGTCACGAAGCGATCCGTCAGTGCCTTCATCTGCGCAACAGTCGCAGGTGGTGCCACACCTTCAGCACCGTTTGTGTCCAGATACTGAGACCACAGCATACCGGTACGCAGATCGAAGAAACTGCCATACGGTGGCACCAGGGTTTCGGTATTACTGGCGATATTCGCCAGCGGACGGCCCATCACCCAGCTCAGTACACTCAGGTCGTTAGCGGTTTGAGAGTTACGGTATTCATCTGAAGTCACTTCCTTGATGGTGGTTTTCACCCCCACATCGCTCCAGCTTTTCGCCACGATCTCAACTACTTCAGAGGGCGTCCCCTGAGTGGCATACTGGATGTTCAGTTCAAACTTCTTGCCGGATGGCAGATCACGCAGACCATCGCCGTCTTTATCCACAACACCGGCTTTGTCCAGCAGTTCAGCGGCCAGTTTAGGGTCATACTGAATCCAGCTGTTTTTCTGCTTGTCAGTGATAAACGGCGTGGTGTCAGCGTCAAACCCGGTGTACTGGGTGGGTGTGCCCAGACCGAAATAGGCGATCTCATTGATCTGATTACGGTCCATGGCAACCGACATCGCCCGACGGAAGTTAACGTCGTTAAACACCGCCCGCTTCTCGATATCTTTATCAGTCAGGTTGAAGGCAAAGGTGGTCTGAGCAATGGTCGGACGCAGTGCCACAGAATATTTGCCCTGCTCTTTGTTTTCCAGCAGCACTGGCGCCTGTGGCAGGTTAACCGCCTGGGCTTTATAGTCCACATCACCAGAGATCAGCTTAGCGGTCTGAATATCCTCATCACCGATATAGACTTCGTTGATCTCATTGATATAGGGCAGTTGATTACCCGCAGTATCCACCTGGAAGAAGTAGGGGTTAGCCACCAGGTGACGTTTTTCCAGGGTATCTTCAACCACCAGATGCGACTCAAGGGTCGGCATAATCGCGGTGTAGCCTGCTTTAACCAGGCGCTCAGTGGCGGCTTTATCTTTCAGCAGCGGCGTCGGGATATCTTTCCAGTCAGACTGACCGTAATAGAAGTTAACCAGCGCATAGCCATCGTCGAATCCCAGTGACTTCGCCAGTTTATCGGCATCCTTGTTAAACGCTGGGTGGAATTTTTCCAGCAGATGCTTGGGCAAAAATGGCTGGGCATAGTCCTGAGCGAAGTTATCCAGATAACCGGGCGCCGGCTCATTCATGGTGAACTGCACGGTGGTATCATCCAGGGCTTCAACCTTGACCGGCTTACCAGCGGAAAGGAAGCGATCCTTTGGCTTTTCAATCACATGGCTATCCATCAGGATATTGTTGTACCAGAAGGCGATATCTGCGGCGGTGAACGGCGCACCATCAGACCACTTATGGCCTTTACGCAGATTCACTTTCAGTACCGTAAAATCAGCATTCCACTCCCAGGACTTAGCGACCTCAGGTACAACCGTCGCCAGATCATCGCTGAAACGTACCAGGTTTACATGGCGTACAGAGAGCAGATCGGAGGTGCCGGATTCAGTCGCTTTGGAGATACCATCCAGTACACCGCCATACACACCGATGCTCTGGTAAGGGGCAATCACTAATGGCTCCTGCGGCAGGCGCTGGGCCAGGGGTAACAGTTTAGGGTTACCGGCTATGCGACTATTGAGTTGACTGATCGCAGGGTTTTCACTGAAACTCAGTGTGCAGCCCTGCTGGCTTTCAAATTCCGCTTTTTCAAACAGGTGAGGATAGGCACCACCCGCGTCGGGTCCGGTAACCGCCGGGCAGACAGCCAGTGCGTTACCCGCCATCAGTGCCATAGCACCTGCGATGAAAAGTTTAGACATGGTTTTGCTCCTGTCGTGATAAGGGTTGATCGTGGGTTGGGTTAGCGTGGTTGATCTTCGGCGCAGTCCATTGCAGCACTGGCCAGTTGCGCTGGCGGGCTATCGCCAGCAGCGCGGTGTCGGGGTTAGCCGCCACCGGGTGTTCGACCTGCTCAAGCAGCGGCAGATCGTTGATTGAATCACTGTAAAACAGCGCGCCGTCGAGGGATTCCTGTTGCTCCGCCAGCCAGTTATGCAGGCGGGTCACCTTACCTTCGCGAAAGGTCGGCACACCACGGACATCACCGGTATAAAAGTTATTCTCGGTCTGTAGCTGAATCGCCAGCAGATCACTGACCCCCAGCTGTGCTGCCACCGCCCTGACAATAAACTCGGAAGTGGCGGAGATAATCAGCGGCCGCAGCCCCTGCTGTTGATAATCCGCCAGCAATTGTTGTGCTTCGGGATAGATGCGAGGCGCGATATAGCGTTCAACAAAGCGCGGCATCAGCGCGTCAATCTGATCGACAGACAGATGCTTCACCGGCTCAATCAGAAAACGGATGTAGTCAGCCAACACCAGGGTCTGGGCGTGGTAGCGCTCCATCATCAGCGCATCCTGTTGCAGAAAGTCTGCCGCAGCGATCCCCTCATCCACGAGAAACTGGCAGAACAGAGTGCAGCTGTCACCGGCTAACAGGGTTTCATCCAGATCAAAGATCGCCAGGGTCATCGGTTCAGCCCTTGATTAAGCTCTTTGTTCAGCCCCTTGTTCAGCAGTGCAGTCGCGACCGGCTTCTGGTGGCCTTCAATCCCCAGCAATTCACACAGAGTGCCACACAGTTCCAACTGGCGCGGTGCGGCATCAGGGTCATGGGAGAAGCCATCACCGATCACATAGAGAGGCACATCCCGCTCTTCTGCCAGCGTACCGCCATGGCTTTTATCCCCATTCATACCGTGATCGGCGGTAATCAGAATCTGGTAACCCGCATCGATCCAGGTCAGCAGGTATTCAGAGAGATACGTATCGGAGTGGCGGGCGGTATTACGATAGTGAGCACTATCTAACCCGGCCCGGTGACCGGCATCGTCGATATTCATCGGATGCACTAAGAGAAAATCAGGGTCATGTTTACTACGCAGCCATTCGGCATCGAGGTAAAGATGGCTATCCGGGTAGCTGTCCTGATGATAAAAAATCCCATACTGAATCAGTTGCTCGGGATCATCGGTAAAACGGTCTCGCAGCGCATCGTAGGGGCTGCGGTTATACAGCTCACTCACCCAATGATAGGCCGCCGCCGCGGTGCTCAGTCCGGCACGGCGGGCCAGGCTGAAAATACTCTGCTGATTGGAATTACGGATAATATGGTTGTGGACAATACCGCTATCGGTGGGTGCGACACCGGTCAGAATAGCCTCATACAACGGCCGTGACATCGACGGCAGTTCAGACTGCAGTTTATACAGCGTTGCCCTGCCTTGCTCGACTAACCCCTGAGTAAACCCCATACACTGCTGCGAGGTCTCATAGGCAAGACCATCCAGCACCACCAGTATCACTTTGTTCGACATATCTTCAACCTGACCCGAATTTCACATCATGGGCCAGAAGCTTACGGAGGAATTGTGAACCCCAGAGGACAGACAAAAGATATTTTTATTACAACCCTATAGAAACGGTTGCAAGACAAAGTTTTAGTTATGCATTTAAGTAATGAGTCGCGTTGAAAAAGACCGTTGAGCGCCCTTACTGAAAGGCAGTCGTACGCAGAAAAAGCAAACTAAACCGATAGCAGATGCTATCTGGCAGCAGAAACAAGGTAGCGGCGTCTGAGTGACCCCATCAGCCGCTAAGGTAGAGCCTGAGCGATTACTGCATCAGGACATATTCACCCGGCGCATCATGCAGCACAGGATAACCCTTATCCGGTGCACCGGTTTGCGGCGGTTTGATCTCGCCTTCGGAGTGCTGTCTCAGCCAGGTCTGCCATTGCGGCCACCATGATCCCTCCTGGGAGGGAGTGCGTTCACTCCACTCTTGAGGCGAAACATACTGATCCGTGCTTTTCATGGTTTCGATCTGATAATGGCGGTGTGGATGCCCCGGTTCACTGACAATACCGGCATTATGGCCACCACTGGTCAGCAGGAAGGTGACATCGGTGTCGGTGAGCAGCTTGATTTTGTACACCGAGCGCCAGGGAGCCACATGGTCACGCTGCGTCCCCACGGCAAACACCGGCACCCGGATATCGGTGAGGGCAATGGGCCGTCCATCAACGATATAATGCCCTTCCGCCAGATCGTTGTTGAGAAACAGATCGCGCAGATATTCGCTGTGCATCTTATAAGGCATGCGGGTGGCATCGGCGTTCCAGGCCATCATATCATTCGGTGGCGTACGCTTACCGAGCAGATAGTTCTCGATCATCCGCGACCAGATCAGATCACGGGAACGCAGCAGCTGAAACGCGCCGACCATCTGATGGCGGTCGAGATAGCCCTTGTCCCACATACTGTCTTCCAGCCACGCAAGCTGATCTTCGTCGATAAACATCAGCAACTCGCCCGCTTCCTCAAAGTCGACCTGAGCGGCAAACAGGGTGATGCTTTTCAGCCGGTCATCGCCCTCCCGCGCCATTGCTGCGGCAGCGATGGACAGCAGTGTGCCGCCAAGACAGTAACCGACAGCATGAACCTTCTGTTGCGGCACGATGGCATTAATCGCCGCAAGCGAATCCATAATCCCCTGCTCACGGTAATCCCCGTTGCCCAGTTCACGGTCTTCAGCCCCGGGATTTCGCCAGGAGATCATAAATACCGTATGCCCCTGATCCACCAGATACTTCACCAGAGAGTTTTCCGGAGAAAGATCAAGGATGTAATATTTCATAATCCAGGCGGGGACAATCAGCACCGGCTCAGCGTACACATCCGCCGTTGCCGGGGCATACTGAATCAGCTCGATCAGATGATTCTGATACACTACCTTGCCCTGCGTCACCGCGATATTGCGACCAACCTCAAACGCTTCCATGCCAACAGCAGGCTTCTTCTCGACTGAACGCTGCCAGTCCTCGATAAAGTTACGGGCCCCCTGATAAAAATTAAGCCCCCCCTGCTCCTGCGTCGCTTGCTGAATGCGTGGATTGGTCAGAGGGAAATTGAGTGGTGACCACATATCCAGCAGCTGCCGGGCGATAAACGGACGGATGGCGGCGTGGTGCTGTGTCATCCCGCGAACATCAGTGGCTTCATCCCACCAGCGCTCGGCTTGCAGGAACGCCTGCTGGTAAAAATTATAAGGCCACTGCTGCCACGCCTCATCATCAAAGCGCTGGTCCTGAGGCAATGGCTCAACACCGCTCTCCGATGGGTTCTCTGCCAGCTCCGGCCCCAGAGCCTGACATACGGCAAAACGGGCAAGAAACTTCATCTTCTCGGCCGCACTTTGAGCCAGCAAAGCCTGTTTACCGGGAGAGAGGGCCAGATGGCTGATCCAATCCATATAGGTTAAACCCAGAGCGACCGGCGATACCCCGTACACCTTCCCCAGCACCGCATGCATGATGCGGTCGATCTCCGGCACATCATCGGTCGTCTCAGAAAACGATGGCAACTTATGATGTGGACCGATAAAAGAGGGTTCTGCCTGCTGCGCTTGCGATGACGCAGCGACTGCTTCGTTGTCTGGTTTCAGATCTGGCGTTGTTTTTAATGTCAATGACATGTTGAACTCCTGTTCTTCTGGCCGTCCAGCATCTGAACAGCCCCTATCCTCAAGGCATTACGGACGGCGGGTATCAGCATGTTGGCAGCCCACGGGGAGCCTCAGCTAATCTGTATGACTACTGACAACCGGCTTCCGTTCCATCCTGCGCCGCAACCACTGTTCACTGATAAACATAGTCGTCTTACAGCTGCGCTGTCTATGACTCAAATCCAGATTTTCCCGAATCGATGATAACCCGGATACAGAGGGTAAAAAACCGCAAACAAGGGAACTGTCAAAGGCAGTAAGATAACCCTATCCGGGCTGGAATACCCTTTGAAAGTGGTGCGTCATGCCGGAGAGGTGGGCAGGAAACAGGCAGAGGAGACCCTCTGCCATTCAGGTGCCTGTCAGGCCTGCTTTTGTTGGTATTGCTGGTGATACTGGACAATATCTTCGATGGTCAATACCGGCATCTGATGAAGGTGGGCAAAAGCAACGATCTCAGGGGTTTTGGCCATGCTACCATCGGGGTTGGTCAGTTCGCAGAGAACCCCCGCCGGTGCTAACCCTGCCATCTGCATCAGGTCTACCGTGCCTTCAGTATGACCGCGGCGGGTTAAAACGCCCCCCGGACGCGCACGCAGGGGAAAGATATGCCCTGGACGGGCAAGATCGCTGGGTTTGGCGTCGGCACAAATAGCGGTTTGGATGGTGGTCACCCGGTCCTGAGCCGAGACGCCGGTGGTGACCCCTTGCCGCGCTTCAATTGACACCGTAAAAGCAGTCTGATTCTGACTATTGTTGACAGTCACCATCGGAGGCAACTCCAGTTGATCGGCCTGAGCATCCGTCAGGCACAGGCAGACAATTCCACTGCCTTCACGGATCATCAGCGCCATCTGCGAGGAGGTAAGACTTTCTGCGGCATAAATGATATCCCCTTCATTCTCGCGGTCTTCATCGTCTAAAAGCAGTACGCCCTGACCATGTCGAAGGGCTTCAAGGGCGCGTTCAACACGCAGAACAGGGTTACCGAATTCGGTAAGTAAAGAAAACTGATTCATGGTTTAGCTCCTAAAATTTAACCAGAATCAGGGCTGTTTTTGAGGGATTAAAAGCAACACCAAACAAAAATGGGCAGACGTAATTACGCCCACCCGGTATCTGATGTGTTTATTCATTCTCTCTCATCCGGACTATCACCGTCGGCTCTGGCATTGGACCAGATCTGCTGACCTCGACGAATCGAGCGCTCGTGGGCTTACCTGGTGACTGTCTGTACGCAGCACCCTGTCTACCACCGGTGGGGAATTGCACCCCGCCCTGAGAATTTTAATCACAAAGTTATAATCATCGGCAACGATTGCCGACTAAGCACCACTACTCAGTAAGTTACCAAGTCAGCGACGCTGATGATCATGTTAATTCCATATAATGCAGAGGTGAAGCAGAATCTGACGACAAACATTCACGCGTGACTTGATTTGCCACACATTCTTGCGCTTTTTGCCATTGCGATGGAAGGTGGTTTTGCTTAAGTTCATATGTCCTTTTCTTACTCATAGAGAATAATAAGCATGGAAGGCAAAATGACTCATAAAACAGTTCTTTCCTCCCTGATAACAGTGCTAATGGCGTCTCAGATTCAGGCGGCGGATTTCAGTAATACCTACTATTTTGGCGATAGTCTCACCGACTCGGGCTCATTTCTACCGCTTCTGCAGATGGTCGACCCGACGTATACCGGGGCCGCTAAATTCACCACCAACCCAGGCCCCGTCTGGTCTGAACTGCTCGCAGGTCAGTATGGGGTAACGCTGAGCCCTGCCAACCAGGGCGGCACTAACTATGCGGAGGGCGGTGCCCGCATTAGCGGAACCCCTGGCATTGGTGCGGCACCTGCCAGTGGCGCAACACCGATTACCACACAGGTGCAAAATTACCTGAGCGCTAATGGCGGTGTTGCTGATCCCAATGCCCTGTACACACTCTGGGGTGGTGCCAATGATATCTTCTGGATCGCTGGCGGCGGGGTGCTTCCGGCTGACATCACCAGTTATATCACGACCACAACCGGTGAGCAGGTACAGGCACTAGCCGCACTGAAAGCGGCAGGGGCACGTTATCTGCTGGTGCCAACCCTTCCCGATATCGGCGCAACACCCTTTGGTGTGTCTCAGGGGGCCGCCGGTGCCGCCAGCCTGACCGCCCTTTCTGAGGGTTATAACAGTGTTTTACTGGCTACCCTGCAGGCGAGTGGTATCGAGGTGATACCGGTCGACATGTTTACGTTGCTTAACGAGGTTTCGGCGCAACCTGGGCTCTATGGTTTTGCCAATGTCACGACGCCTGCTTGCGGTGCAACGGCCTCGCTGCTCTGTGTTGAAGGTACGGGAGGGTATGCTAGCGGAACTGACCAGACATTCCTCTATGCTGACGGTGTGCATCCAACCAGTGGCGGTCACCAGATTATCAGTGATTACGTGCAGAGCATTCTCACCGCGCCGGCCTTTGCTGAAGGCATAGGCCGTGCCGTTCACTACCAACAGCTTGCCCTGATGGATGCGATTGACGGACGTCTGGCACAATCCTTTCTGCAAGCAGAAGACAGTACCGACCTCTGGGTTATCGGAGAGGGCGGTACGGGCAACGCCGAACTTGAGGGCAGCCGGGCCTCTGTCGGGGCAGGTATTACCCAACGTAATGCCGATCACAGTTTCGGCTTTGGTTTTCATGTCAGCCGTGACGATGTTGACCTGTCGGGTGGCTCTGTCGAGACGCAAGCCCGATCCTTCAGTCTGTACAGTGGCTGGCAACGTTCCCAATGGCAGTGGCAGACCAGTATTGTCGTCACCAAAGGTGACTACGACACCCGTCGTAAGGTTGATCTTGGACCAGCGACACGCACCGTTAAAGGCAGCACCGAAGGAACACAGATCAGTATGCAACTGGGCGTAAACTACCTGTTTGGCAGTGACTCCCTGAGTCATGGCCCCATTGCACGACTGGGCTATCAACTGCAGGATCTGTCTGGATTCACCGAAGAGAGCTCAACCGGCAGTGCCACGGCGATGAAATATGACAGCCAGACCCGTAATCAATTCACCGGCAGTCTGGGCTGGCAATTGCAGTCAACACAAGGGCGCTGGCAACCTTTCGCTGCGGCAGTCTGGACACAGAGTTTCGGTAACGATCCAGACCCGGTCTCAGTTGCGCTGACCAACATGCCGAACAACCGCTTTAGTCTGCCATCAGTCAGCGAGGATGACAGTTATGGTCAGATTACGCTGGGCATCAATGGCCAGATTTCACAACAAACGTCACTGAGTGGCCGCGTTGTGCAGATGGTCGCCAACAATAATAGCGAAGATACACGCCTGAGCCTGGCGCTTAACTTTAGTTTCTAAACTAAAAGGAAAAAGCGAGAGATTTATGTCGTGAAGCGTTCTGCTAACGATACACGAGAGGAGGAGGCTACGATGAGTCGGCTCCTCTCTGTGTTCTCTGTGCTCTCTGTGGTGATATTTGAGATCATTCAGTCGCTGCTATGACCAACATCTGTGCTCAGCGAAAACCCTAATACGCTTCCCTGCTCCTTAGTCAGCATTGCTGCGAATCTCCCGATTCAATGCTGCCCCCAGGCGATTAAAGTAACGCTGAAACGCCGCATTGATACGCTGCCGCTGCTCGCCTTGCGGATAGAGGCCGTGCCGGGCTTCAGCTGTCGCTTTCGTCCCGGAGACCAGAAAATTATTGGCTATAGCGGCATCCTGAACAAAGGCTTCAAATGCCCGGGCGCACAGTTCTTCAGCCTGACTGTAGTAAACCTGATTCATCTCCCTGTCGATCTTAACGGATGCCTCAAACAGCTCACTGGGGGACTCACCGTCCTCATCTAACATAATATTTTTGAAACAGGCGTACAGGTCATCATTCAATGGATGAACCACCGGCGTCGCATCTGACAACCAGGCTTTTGACGCAAACATCCCTGTCGGAGCATCAGCAAACGCCGTACCGCCCAGGTAGTGATCCAGCGCATGAAACCACTCATGGGCAATACTGCCCGGCCCGGCATTTTTAGCCAGCGAGAAGCAACGGGTGGATGGCTGATAATGCGCCGCGACACCGGGACGCCCACCAATCCCATACTGCAAAGACAGGGTGCCACGCAGGGATATCAGCGTCTCGGGACTGTTTAAGATGGTCATCAGATCAACCAGAGCATCATAAAACAGTCCGGCTGCCCTTTCCTGCTCCGGCTGCGTCACCCAGCGACCAATACCGATGGTTCTGAAATCAAAACGTTTTCTGACATCGAGAAAGGTAACGGACTGCCCCTGTCGGACAACGGGGCCATGGCGATAAAATTCACGGGATAAAGTCATAACTGCAGGAATACCATAAAAACCGCTTCCAGGAAAAAAGCACCGCTATATTGTTGATAATCTATCTGACCGATAACGGCAGGTGCCACCTTCACATAAACGACATACACCCCGTTAATCCGACGTTATTGAATGGGGCATGCTTCAACACTCTGTCGTAAACGCTGCTCAATCTCCGCTGCGGACATCGGTTTGCCGAAAAAGAACCCCTGCATCTGCTGACAATGGTGCTGTAACAAAAATGCGGACTGCTCTTTGGTTTCCACCCCTTCCGCAATCAGTTCCATTTTTAAGCTTTTGGCGATCCCAATGATCACTTCAGTGATTGCGGCATCATCCTCTCTTTCAGGGATCCCCCGGATAAAGGACTGATCGATCTTGATCTTATCGAAGGGCAGGTTTTTCAGGTAAGCCAGGCTGGAGTAGCCCGTACCAAAATCGTCTACCGAGAGTCGCACCCCCTGTTTACGCAACTCATTGAGGATGCGGACAATTCTCTGAGTATCGCGGATCAGCGCGCTTTCGGTAATTTCCAGTTCCAGGTATTCAGCCGGCAGGCGATATTGGCGAAGCGTGGCCATCACCTTATCGACAAAATCGGGCTGGCGCAGCTGCACCGCTGAAATATTCACCGCCATGGTCAGTTCTGGCAGACCGAGATCGAGCCAGTGCCGTGTCTGAAAACAGGCCTGATTTAAAACCCAGTCGCCGATGCCATTAATGATTCCGCTTTCTTCAGCTGCGGGTATAAACTGGGCCGGGGATATCTCCCCCTGTTGCGGATGGTGCCAGCGGATTAAAGCTTCGACGCCAGTAATCTGTCCACTGGCGCCGTCAACCTGCGGTTGATAGAGCAACACAAACTCCTGATGCTCCAGCGCAGTGTGCAGATTTTTATCCAGGGTAACGCGATTAAGCACCCGGGCATTCATCTCCTCAGTAAAGAAATGAAAGCCTCGGCCACCTTCAGCTTTAGCCTGATACATGGCGGTGTCCGCGTTCTTCAGCAGTGTGACAATATCGGGTCCATCCTGTGGATAAACACTGATACCGATACTCGCCGTTACCCGTAGTTCGTGCTCATTGACCTCGAAGGGTGGATCAAGCTCTTCGATCAGTCGTTGCGCCGTTTCTGCCACCTGGGTCAGGTTGGCATAACCCCGCAACAGAACGGCAAACTCATCCCCTCCCTGACGACTTATCGTATCCTGATTCGTCAGCCCTTGCCGCAAACGTTCCGCCACCTGAACCAACAGTTTGTCACCCACCGCATGACCAAGGGTGTCATTAATATCCTTGAAGTGGTCCAGATCAATAAACATCAGCACCAGATCCGCCCGGCGACCTTTTGTATCAGCCAGTGCAGTCGCCATCCGCTCTTCCAGAAGAGCCCGGTTTGGCAAGTCAGTCAGTGGATCATGTCCGGCAAGATGACGCATACGTTGCAGTGTTACTTCGTAAGCCGAGGTCATTCGTCCCGCCAGCGCCAGTGCCGAATCGTAACTGCGGAGCCAGACAATAATCCAGCCCAGCAACACCCCTCCCAGCACGACGATGCCGACAATACTCCAGACTAGCTGTTGGTGCCAGGCAGACAACTGATCGCTTTTTGTATGACCGATAATCAGATAGAGGGGATAGGGGCCGACCTTACGCACCATATAACTTCGTTCGACATTATCCACTGCAGAGATAGTCGTGTACTGGGTATCGCTGGCACCACTCGCCATAAAATCACGTAACAGAGGGCTCTTGATAGGTTTACCCAACTGGTCCTCTTTTACGGGGAAGCGGGCCAGCATGCGCGACTTTCCATCGACCAGAGTCACGCTGTACGATTTTCCCAGATTGAGAGACTCATAAAAGTTTTCGAAGAACTCGGCTCGCACAGCTGCCTGAATAAGCCCCGCAAACCCACCCTTGTCATCATTGATGCGCCGACTGACAGTAACCACCCAGTTATGGGTGATACGGGCAAACAACGGTTCAGAGATGATTAATTCGCCGTTGGGATCGGCACGATTACGTAAAAAATATTTGCGATCACTGATGGTCGCGGAATGGAGAACACCACTGGCATCGTAGATAAATCGCCCCTGAGCATCCGCCACACGAAGACTCTGAGACTCACCGATCAACGCAAGGTGAGATGCCAGTATCTGATTTATCACGGAGGGTTCCGGGCGGAGGTTTGCTGGCGTTCCGGTGAGTTTTTGCTGCACTGAGAGCAGTACTGTATCGATCTTTTTGAGGGTGGCGTCAGCCTGACTCTCTAATACCTTCACCAGGCTCGTCTGCTGAGTCAGTACCGTTTCTAACTCCCGCTCTCTGGCATGATACAGGCTAAGGGAGATCAGCACGATGTAACTGACAAAGGCAAAAACAGCAAACGCTATAATTGCCGCACGCCGCCGCCATTCAGTGCGGGAGTAACGAAGAGGCTTGTTCACAGAGACACCAACGCAGCCTAACTAAAAGAATGACCATTCTATGACATTCTCACAGTATAAAACCAGTCAGCTGTATATCCTGCTTTTTTTCACGCTAATAATTTGTTTTTAATCAAGAAAAGTGATGTTTAACCGGACCGACCCGGGCTGTTTCTGAAGCCGACCGTTCAGAGCAAATTCACTACCCCGGTACGCTTAGTGCCTCCGGTGTAAACATCTCCTTTCACTAAGGCATAAGCCTCCAGGCTCATTTCGATTTCAGCCCCTTCTGCTTGTCCCAGTCCCGATAGTTAAACACCTGCCCCTCTGCCCGTACCCGTGCGATTGATTCCAGATCCAGCCCGGCATAGATCCACTCCGCCCGGTCTGACGAGCCTTCGACCAGAATGCCGTTATCGGGAAAACCGTAATCTACCGGGGTGTAGATGCTGGCCCGACCGGTGTTGACATCAACCGCCTCTGACCAATCCGCCCGGCCAAAGGTGGGGGATTGCAGCACATAACACTGATTCTCCAGAGCACGAGCCTGACAGCCGATCCGTACCCGGTGGAAACCGGCTTCAGTATCGGTACAGCTGGGCACCAGTATCAGATTAGCCCCGGCTTCGACCTGTTGACGGGCGATCATGGGGAACTCAGAGTCGTAACAGATATTGATGCCCAGTGGGCCGATATCAGACTCTATTATTTTGATTTCACTACCTGCCGCCACCCGCCACTGTTCATTTTCGAAGCGGGTCATGATCAGTTTGTCCTGATAACCGATCAGGCCATCCGGACCATAAAGGTTAGCACGGTTGCGAAACGAGCCATCCGGTTGCTGCACAGGGAAAGAGCTCGCTAAGATCATCAGATCAAACTGCCGCGCCAGTTCGATATGCAACGCCTGCCATTGCGGATAAAGGGACTGCATCGCGTCCAGCTGACCATGAAGATCGTTGTAAACCGTTTTACCCAACAACGATGGCAGCTCCATACTGCCATATTCCGGGAACAGCAGGAGTTTCGCCCGGTTATCAGCCGCACTTCTCACCCAGTGGGTTAACTTGTCAGAAAAATCTGGCCATTGCGTAAAAAAGCCGATGTCGTACTGAGAGACTGCTACTTTGACGTTTTTCATCCACTGTTTCCGATTCTGTCTGCACAGGCTGATAGTGACTGATCGTCTGGCTCAGATCCTGTCAGGATTATAGCCGCTTCATCCAAAAGGTCATCGGCTTGGGCGATTCATGGGTTTCGCCCAACTCTTTCCAACTGAAAGTAGTGCTCAGCTCCGGGTGTTTACGGTAACCCCGTTTACGCCAGAAATCATCAAGCGGCACATAACCCGCAGGACGGGCCGGATGGTCATCAGGACGTTGTACGCCGCAAAAACAGCATAAGTCAAAGCCGCCAACGTCATGGGCATGAGCCTCCCGCTGCTGAAAAAACTCAACCCCCGCGCCCTGCCCCCGATAAGCGGAGAGCAGCACCGATTCGCCACAATAAAATACCCTGTCGAGATCAAAACCGGCCTCGATAAAGGGGCGTTGTACTTCCGGGGTTTCATGTTTCAGGGGGATACCGGTTGAAGCCCCTGACACCCTACCCCCATCAAGCGCTAACACGATGACACTGTCGGGCGCCTGAATATAGGTTTGCAGGTAACGCTCTTCGTACGCCAGATCGCCATCGTAGAGATAGGGCCAGTCGCGAAATACCCGGATGCGCAGTTGCGCCAGTTCAGGAAGATAGCGGGTTAACGCCTCACCTGAGAGTCGCTTAAATCTCAACATCGCCGATCAGCCTGACACCTGGGCGATCCAGTCTTGCAGATTGTAGTAGTTGGTCACCCTGGCAACCAGGCCATCGCGGATATCAAAGAAAGCACCAGCAGGCAGGTTATATCGCTGTCCGTTTGCTTCAGGCAGCCCCTCATCAGTCGAAAGGTATTCACCCAATACAGTGAACTCAACGGCAGCACGATCACCAGTCTCATTGGTGGTGATGGAGATATTAACGATCTCCTCTTTGTAATGGGCATTCATGCGATCCATGAACTGAGCAAAAGCGGTTTTCCCCACTTCCCGGCCCCCCTGATTGATATCATGAACCACATCATCGGTGAGCAGGGCTAAAAATGCAGACATATCCTGACGGTTAAAAGCTGCGTAGTAATCGGTTAATAGTTGTACAGTTGCCTGATTCATAATGTCCTATCCAACGTCGCCATAGATCAGCGATCTATAAAAAGTCTGCTCGCGCCATTCTAGTACACAAGCGATCTCATTCAATTACTTAAAAGGAGGTATGCCGTTTAATTGCGCTGGCTGAAGCATATTACTTGCACTGGCAAAAAACGCCTTGTCTCACAGCGACCCGGAAACCAGCCAAAACGAAAAAAGTGGCGTATCAGCCGATCACATCAATCCACTTATCGCTGTAACAATGCTGTCAGATAATGGCGCTTATTTGCTGATCTATCCGGAATATGATGAACGCTTTAACGATCTTTAAACAGTTTTTCCTGCTCGGCTGGATAAGCTTTGGCGGCCCCGCCGCTCATATTGGTTATTTTCGCACCACCTTTGTGACAAAACTCAGCTGGCTCAGCGATACCGAGTACGCTCAACTGGTCGCCCTGAGTCAGTTTCTGCCCGGACCCGGTTCCAGTCAGGTGGGCTTTGCCGTGGGTTATCACCGCGGCGGACTGATCGGCGCGTTAGCCGCCTTTACAGGATTCACCCTGCCATCGGTCCTGCTGATGCTGGCGCTGGCAGTGCTGAGCAGCTCTCTGACTGACAACGCGCTGTTTCAGGGTGTGATCCATGGCCTTAAACTGCTGGCAGTAGTAGTCGTGGCAGATGCCACCCTGGGGATGGTCAGAAGCTTCTGTCAGCGAAAGCTGACCGCAGCCATCGCGGTGATCTGCGCCTCGGTGATGCTGACCATCCCCGGTTTATGGAGCCAGATCGCTGTGCTGCTGGCGGCGGCAATGGTCGGCCTGATCGGGTTGAAACCCCACCCGGTCGATTTAGCATCAGATAGCACAGAGCGGGTTGGCAACAGGTCGGAAAAAGCCGCAGCAAAGCAAGTACATTTTTCGCTGATTCTCTTTGTAATTCTGTTAACCGGGCTGCCACTGCTGGCACCATTCAGCCCCTCGGTTCAGCTCTTTTCTGACTTTTATCAGGCCGGCAGTCTGGTATTTGGCGGTGGTCATGTGGTGCTGCCACTGCTGCAAAATATCGTCGGTGACCAGCTCAGCAGCGATAGCTTTATCACCGGTTACGCCGCTGCTCAGGCGGTGCCCGGACCGATGTTCACGCTGGCCACCTATCTGGGCTATCAGTTGCTTCCTTCGGCTCACATCACGGGAGCCCTGCTGGCCACTGCCGGCGTTTTTCTGCCTGGTTTTCTGCTGCTTCTGGGAGTGTTAAAAAACTGGCAGGTACTGGCCGCAAAGCCCATCCTGAACGGTGCAGTAAGTGGCGTTAACGCGGCAGTTGTGGGTCTGCTGCTCAGCGCACTCTATCAACCGGTCTTTATCACTGCGGTCAATAACTCTGTCGACGTTGCCCTGATGATCTGTGGTTTCTTCCTGCTGAGAACCTTAAAACTACCGATTGTGGGGTTAGTGGCGCTGGCGATCATGACCGGTATTTTGCAGCCGTTATAACAAAAAAGCCCCCATCATTACTGATGGAGGCTTTTTAAAAACAGCTTAGATTATTCAGCGGCTTTAGCAGGTGCTTTGGCCGGCGCTTTAGCAACAGGAGCAGGAGCAGCAGCTTTCTGACCAGCCGTCAGGATAGCCTGAACTTCAGCAAAGTAAGCTTTGGTGCTTTCAGTTGCAGCCAGTGCTTCAGCCTGAAGCGCTTCAAGCTTAGCCTTAGCTTCTTCAGACTTGTAAGTCACAAAAGAGGTGAAAGCTTCAACATCTTTAATTTCAGCGAAGGCTTTGAAATCAGCCTGAGCCTGAGCAATCTGTTGTTCAATCGCAGCTTTCTGAGCTTCGAATGCCTTAGTAAAGGTCGCTGTGTTTAGTTCGATCAGCTTCTGAACAGGAGCGCCAAAAGCAGAGAAGTCAGCAGCAGGAATAGTCTGGAACATGATGTATACCTATATTAGGATTTTAGTCGATGGAGTGATGGTACAGTGCGCCATGCTGCAGTGCAACAATTATCTTATGACTTATTATTAATATTCTGTTAATTACTTAAATTAAAAGAGGATATATAGATATTTATCTTTTGTGCAAATGCTAAATATTGAGTAATTACATGTTCTTAGCAGGCGTTGTCACACTTGTTTTTGCTCTGGGAAAAATGAGAATAAATGCGCGGTGATTAGCGCTGTAACGATTAACACAACTGTAATGAATCTCAGACATTTCAGCTGGACAGCATCTCGGCTAACAGATCAAACACCTTTCTGACCCGCAGGCTGGTATGCAGTTCACGATGACAGACCAGCCACAGGGGCAGCACCATCGGCGGCCCGAATGATTCAAATGCGCGTACGAACGCGGGTTCCCTATCACCGATTGGCTGAGGAAACAATCCTAATCCCAGGTGCCGTTTCACCAACTCCCATTGCAGCAGTTGTGACAGGGTTGTCACCCTGATGTTCTCAGCGGAAAGCGACCAGCCATGACCAGTGCTGTTGAGCAACTCCTGTAACCGGTGGTTCTGTTCAAAACCGATGATCTGGATATTGTTTAACTGATGGACAGAGGTAACGCCGCTATAGGGTGCCAGGTATTTTGCTGTGCCGTATAGCCAGATAGGGTCTTCCCGCAATTTGCGCACAATCAGATCCGGTTGCGTGGGACGAAAACTTCGCAGGGCGATATCCGCCTCCCGCTGTTTCAGATTAGCCACCTCATGGGACACTTGCAGATTCAGCGTGATACCCGGCAACTCGCTACGTACCCGTTCGATCACCTCAGGCAGCAGAAACACCGCTTCGAGTTCGCTCACGGCGACGGTCACCGTGCCCTGCAGGGTTTGCGACTGACCCGATGCCGCCAGTGATAAGCGGCTGGCAGCCTCGCCCATCGCCTGCACATGAGCTACCAGTCCGAGTCCGGCGTCCGTCAGCTTCAGGCCCTGCCCCACCCGCTCAAACAGTGTAACGCCTAACTCAGACTCCAGCGCCGCCACCTGTCTTCCCAGTGTCGGCTGCGTCAGCCCAAGGGCACGCGCACCGGCTGACAAAGACCCCTCTTCCACGGTGACCAGAAATGCCCGCGCTCTGTTCCAGTCAAAATTCACTGTTTTCCAGTCCACACCATTCCCCCCTACAACAACCTATACAAATATGCATAAATAGTAGACGTTTTTTGCCGATTTAGCCTGCATAAATACGCAGATAAACTGATCCCAACATTAAATATTCCCTTAAATTGGATCATGACAATGAACACCGTAAACGAAATCCGTCTGGCTCGTCTGGCGGGCTGCCTCTATCTGCTGCTGATTCCGATGGGGGTATTTGGCATTATGTATATCCCGGAGTTTATTACGGTTGCCGGCGATAACAGCGCAACGCTCGCGAATCTTACCGATCACGCAACCACAATACGGCTGAGCATTCTCTGCGCTTTCGCGATTCAGCTTACCCAGCTGTTTCTGGTGATCGCACTCTATTATCTGCTGCGTCCTTATGGCGTGATCGCTGCCCGGTTTATGGTGCTGTTCACACTGGTCACCATCCCCATTGCGCTGCTCAATGAACTCAGCCATATCACCGCGCTGCTGCTACCTGAGTCCGACCTGCTCCGTGGAGTATTCAACCCACAACAACTGAATGCGCTCACCCTGTTCCTGCTGGAGCTACACCGGCAGGGTATCATGATCGCGCATATCTTCTGGGGACTGTGGTTAATACCGATGGGCTATCTGGTGTACCGCTGCGGGTTCCTGCCAAAAATCATCGGCGTGTTACTGATTATTGCCGGGATCGGTTACTGCCTCGACACGGTCACATTCTTCGCGTTTGCCACTGACCGTTATCTGATCGCCCAATATACCTTTCCCGGAGAAGTGCTACTGCCGCTAACGCTGCTATGGCGAGCTTATAAAGCGAAACAAACAGTGTAATACATCTTTTCTCAGTGATCTCTGTGTCCTCTGTGGTAATCATCTCTTCCGATTTTTACCTAAAAGCGATAAACCACAGAGAACACTGAGGACACCGAGAAAAAGCAGAGATCAGGGCTTTTCTCCGGCCACCAGACGGATTTCGATCTCTTCCAGCACCGGAATCAGATCAGCGATGCTGTCGATCACATAGTGGGCACCGGCACGGTTGAAGCGGTCATAGGCTTTAGTACGCAACGTCTCCCGCTGGTCTTCAGTGAGTGCACTCCACTGTTCCAGACTCATACCCACTTCGTTGCCGCTGATCGCCACGCCAACCGTCCACATACCGGCGTTCAGGCCTTCATCGATACCGGTAAGGGTATCGTCGATCTTGACGCAAGCGGCGAGATTTTTTACTCCCAGTTCAATCGCGTTCATCATCGCCATATAGGGATAGGGACGGCCTTTAGGCACCTGTGTAGCACAGACATTCGACTGTGGTGAATAGCCCTGCTCCGAAGCACGCGCCAGCAAGCCCTCAATCATAATATCGGCATAGCCGGTATTGGCTCCGATCTTGATGCCATGCGTTTCAGCCCAGGCGACAACCTCTGTCAGCCCGGGAATCAGCACTGCGGTTTCGGCAATGGCGGCGATCTGCAGAGGCACAAACTCGTTATACATACGGTCGATATCGGCTTCCGTCGGTATTTCGCCCTTCGCCTCAAGCCAGGCCGCGCGGATACGCGGATGGTTACACAGCTGGCGGATATGTTCCCGTTTCTCGGTGCCCATCGGTCCCCGGGCTTCAGTTTCAGAGATGGGCACGCCCTGACAGGCAAACAGCCCCTGAAATGCACGAATCGGTGCCATCGAACCAAAGTCGACGGTAGTGCCTGCCCAATCCATAATAATCGCTTGTAAAGACCTTGCGTCTGTTCCGCTATATTGACCTTCGTAACGGTGCATTGTTCTCTCCCGGCAGTCATTTCGACCCGCCAACATCAAGTTAAGGGTTTGGATTGCCATCATCGATCTGCATCTCATCGAGCACCGCAGACACTGCCTCCAGCAGACCATCGATCTGCTCATCAAACAGCTGGCCAATGCAGCCCAGCCGGAAACTTTCGGCCTGGGTCAGTTTGCCCGGATAGATAATGTAGTGACGGGCTTTTAGCAGATCGTAGAAACGCTGAAAGCTGAAATTTGTATGCCCTGGTGCAAAAAAGGTGACAATGATGGGGGATAACCATTCATCCGCCAGCAGGGTTTTAAATCCAAGCTGGCGCATCCCCGCCACCAGCCGTTGCTGATTACGCCGATAGCGGACAAAACGACCAGCAACGCCACCCTCCTGCTGGTGCTCTTTCAACGCCTGAATAAAGGCCGCTACCACATGCGTTGGCGGAGTAAAGCGCCACTGACCTGTTTTCTCCAGATACTGCCACTGATCGTACAGGTCCAGACTCAGCGAGTGCGCATGGGTGGCACAGTGCTGAAGCACCGTTTTACGGATCAGCGCAAAACCAAACCCTGGCACCCCTTCAAAACATTTATTGGCGGAGGAGATAATGGCGTCGAAGCGAACCCGGCTGCTATGGATGTCGATTGCGCCAAAGGCACTCATCGAGTCGATGATCAGTCCCCGGCCATGCTGCTCAACCACTTCAGCGATCTCCGCGACAGGATTAAGAATGCCCGAACTGGTTTCACAGTGCACCAGCAATACATGGGTTATCCCCCGGTCCTGCTCAAGAATAGCGGCCACCTCTGCCCCACGGGGAGGTTCATAATCGCCTTTATCCAGAACAACATAGTCACGGGCCATATAGTCGAGAATTTTCGTCATCCGCTGACCATAAGCGCCATTAACCAGCACCAGCGCTTTACCCTGCCGGGGGATCAGAGTGCCCAGCGTTGCTTCTACAGCAAAGGTGCCACTGCCCTGCACCGGTACACAGACAAAGGCATCCTGATCATCAACAAAACTTATCAACTGATCACAGACCGCTTTGGTCAGCGCCCGAAAGTCACCGTCCCAGGAGCCCCAGTCGTGCAACATCGCCTGTTTAACGACCATGCTGGTGTTGATGGGACCGGGGGTTAGCAGCCAGGGCTGAGGATTCTTTTGTGGTTGATTCATATTCACTCCCGCAACATCAGAGCACTCTCTGAAGGTTTTCAACGGGCGTTATTATCGGAGATTGATCAGCACATCACAGTGAAGTTTTAGTGAAACACCATGGGTAAAACTTATACACATCATCACAATTTATAGACGATACCAACAGATTGCTTATTTTTAGGCACATTTAAAACTGGTATGGATCGCCACTGTGCCATCCATATGACCTCCCCTGAGTCAGACACGTTAGCCTGTCTCGGCAACCTTGCTGCACTTCCAATATGAATATTTTTCACAAAAGAGCTTGAAACATTAAACTTTACAAAACTATAATGCGAATCATTCTCAGTAGCATTAAGATTAAGGTTTATAATGAAAGCCTCAGACAGCCTCTCTTTTGAACAGAGCTCACCATCAGAGCTACATCCAGCCCCAAACGCTCAGGCGACCGACCCGGGGATGGTCGACATCCCGCAACAACCTGTGATCCATTCAGCAGCTGTCGATAGCATCAATGCTAATGATCTGTCCCAACAGCTAATCGACAGTGATAGTTTAAGCGCCAGTACTGATCAGCTTTTCAGGATAATTGAGATTGGTGGGCCGGTGGTCTGGATACTGATGGCACTCTCGGTGTTCTCCCTCAGCATTATCTTTATCAAGCTCTGGCAGTTTGCCGTTATTAAACCGGAAAGCTGTCGCGACATCTCCGCAAGTCTGAATAAGTGGCGCAGCCATGACCCGGCAGGAGCCATGCAAGCACTCCACTCACAACGACCGGTATCGGGAATTATCCGCTATGCGATGCAGGGTATTACACAGCAACAGGATAACCAGTTACTGCAGGAAGAGCTGTCCCGACAGGCCAGTCATCTGGTTAACCAGCTCAGGGCCTTGCTCCGGCCACTGGAAGTGATCGCCAGCCTCAGTCCCCTGCTGGGTCTGATGGGTACGGTGCTCGGAATGATTGCTGCCTTTCAGCAGATGGAAGCGGCTGGCAGCAACGTCAACCCCGCTGTCCTGTCCGGAGGGATCTGGCAGGCACTGCTAACCACCGCCGTTGGCCTGGCAGTCGCCATTCCAGTAGCAACAGCGCATAGCGTTTTAGAACGCAAGGCTGAACGCTGCGCCATGTTGATCAACGACTCTGTCACACAGGTGTTCACCTGCCCATTAGTGCAGAGTGAAGCAAAAACCGTGTCGCTGCAGGAGCATAGTCGTGCTGCTTGAGATAACACCACGGGCCTCACAGAGCATCAGCCTGACGCCATTGATCGATGTGGTGTTTATCCTGCTGCTGTTTTTTATGCTGTCTTCCACGTTTAGCAAAACCCGGCAACTGGAGCTTGAAGCCACATCGCCGGGCACCCAGAACCTGATGACAGAGGTTAACCGGTTGCTGCTACTCACTGAAAACAGAGCTGACCTGAACGGCACGATTTACACCGTGGATTCAACCACGTTCTCGCAACAACTCAGCGCCATCGCCAACGCAGATGGAGCCGTCACTCTGGCTGCACACCCCACCGTCCGGGTTCAGCAGACGATCCATATAATCGATAGCCTGCGGGCGGCGGGGATCGTACAACTTGATCTGAGCCCATCGGTGTCTGAATGAAAATTGTCGCGACTCAGCAACCTGTCTCACAGCGAAGTAACCTGGATAACAGCATGATTCCGGCGATCAACATCGTCTTTCTGTTACTGATTTTTTTCATGCTGGCAGGCCATATCGAAACCAGGGATGAGCAACTTCACATTCCCGCCTCCAGCAGTGACACTGAACTCAGCCCAGGAGAACTGGAAATTAAAGTCTCTGCCTCCGGTGACTACCGGATCAACGGCCAGAGCATCGACAAAGATCTGCAATCCACTATGGCGGAACTGAGGCTTTCTCCACAAACCGTGGTGATCTGTCATATCCATCGCGATCTGCCCTCCTCTGCGCTGGACCCCATTATTCTGGCGGTTCAGAAACATGGCATTAAAGCGCTTCAGATAGCCACAGAGCACACCTTATGATCACCCGCCGACAGATGATCTTCAGTATTACCGCCGCCACCGTTGTGCATCTGGGTGCCCTGATGATCTGGGTGGTGCCGATGGCGACCGAGGGCGCCATCGCAGAAGGCCAGGACGGGCTGCAGGTGAGTGTCGGGCTTGCAGGCAGCTTTATGGCAACACCTGAGCAGAGCAACAACACGAAACAGAGCACCGAAGACACGCAACGACCGGAACAGACCACTACAGAGGAAGCCCGGCAACAACCGACACCGCAAACCAAACCTGAACCCAAACCCAAACCCGAACCCGAACCCGAACCCGAACCCGAACCCGAACCCGAACCCGAACCCGAACCCGAACCAAAATCTGTGCCGAAGCCTGTGCCAAAAACTGAGCCGAAGCCAGCACAAAAACAACAAACAGTACCCGAGTCAGTGCCGGACCGTTCTGAAGCATCCCCTGAATCAGAACAGCGGCCCTCTCAGTCAGCAACAAGAGCAACAGGTGTGGGGGAGCGTGCAGAAACAGGTGGCAATCCCGCCGCCCGGCAGAGTTATCTGACCCGGGTCATGGCCAGAATCACACGCTTCAAACGCTATCCCCGCAGCGCCAGAAAGGATGGCGTCACCGGGGTAGTTCTCGTGAAATTCGTTATCCGGAAAAGCGGCAGGGTTGAATCCGCTGCAGTGGTTAATAGCTCCGGTGACGCTCGTCTGGATCAGGAGGCCGTAGAGATGCTGGTTCGCGCCAGCCCCTTTGCCGCAGTTCCCGATGAACTCAGCAGCGATCATTTAGAACTGACCCTTCCGGTTGAATTTTCACTTAATCCAACACGAAAACTGTTTTAAGGAACACCGATGGACAACATAACGATGGTTTCTACGCCAGCACACACCCAAAGGAAAAACAGAACGGCGGGCTTTGCCCCCGGTACTCTGGCACTGGCAATTTCAGGTGCATTAATGGCCAGCGCGGCAACCGCGGATGAAACCAGCATCGCGCTGGATAAACTGAAGATTGAAGAATCGCTGACACCGGATACCAACCCGTATGCAGTGCCCGGCGCTCCCTATCTGGCAGACCGTGTATCCGACCCACGCAGAACCCGTTCACTGGCTGAAACCCCGCAGACCATTACCGTACTGACCGCCGCTGAGATATCAGACTCTGGCCGGAGCGATCTGCGGGAGATTCTTGATGGACAGCCGGGTATTACTCTGGGGACCGGAGAAAACGGCAATGCCTTCGGTGATCGCTATATCATTCGAGGCCACGAAGCCCGCAGCGATATCTTTATCGATGGTCTGCGAGATCCGGGAATGACCGTGCGGGAGAGTTTTGCCGTAGAACAGGTGGAAATCAGCAAGGGGCCCAGCTCCTCTTTTGCCGGTCGGGGAACCACCGGCGGTGCCGTCAACTCCGCGACGAAACGGGCCAGCACCGAATATGACTTTACCAAACTGTCGGCCGGTATCGGCACCGATAACTACCACCGGCTGACCCTCGACACCAACCAGGTTATCGATTACGACACCGCACTGCGCGCCAATATTCTGGATGCCCAGGAGGATGTTCCGGAACGATCTCCCGCCGACAGAGAGCGGATCGGCGCGGCGCTGTCACTGTCCCATCAGTTTACCGATCAGTTGGAAATGACCGCCGACTATTATCACTTCGAAGGTAACGACAGTCCGGACCTTGGCACCTATATCGACCGTTCCAGCGGTAAAGTGGTCAGAAATATACCCGCCTATGTGCAGGATGAGGACTTCCTCGAGTCACAGGTGGATACGTTCACTGTACGAATGGGATATGAGATCAACCCTCAAACCCGTATCGTCAACCTGACCCGTTATGGCACCACAGATAATGGCTATATCACCACTGGTGCCAGGGGCACAACCGCCTATTCAACCCTGACCGATGCCACTAATGATGCCAATGGATATACCTCTGCAAGCCTGAGTACCCATCAGGGTTGGCAGGAAGTTGAGTACTTCGCCAACCAGCTGAACCTGCTGACAACACAGGAGATCGGCGGACTGGATCATGAGCTGGTAATCGGCGCAGAATACAGTAATCAGAGTGTGCTCAACGGTGTCTACAATACATCATCATCTGGTTCCGCCAACTGTTTCACTGTTGGCAGGAGTGGTGTGGGCGAAAGTTACTGTATCACTGATGCCGACGGTAACACCGTAGCCGGAGTCAACCATCTGATGCAACGGGATATTACCCGCGGCGATGCGGATTCCGACTGGAATGTTGAAACCCTCTCCCTGTCATTGATGGATACCGTTGATCTGACCGATAGATGGACCCTGTTTGGCGGTATCCGTCATGACTACTATGACTATAAAACCACCGCCAATTTCGACCCTGACGGACGTAGCGGGCCACTGCCCAGTGCTCCGCATGACTTCACCGATAAAGGTGGTTACTGGAATGGCCATATGGGGGCCAGTTATGACATCACCCCGCGCGCCAACATCTATGCCAGTTTCTCGACGGCAACCAACCTGAATGGCGGTGAATCGGATGTCGGCACCAGCTGCGGCTATGGCGGGATCTGCGTTGATGCCAGTGACCCACAGCTGGGTGATCCGGAACGCACCCAAAGCTGGGAGCTGGGTACCAAATGGCGTTTGCAGGATGACCGGTTACTGGCGACAGCGGCACTGTTCCAGATCACGAAAAATGATGTTATGGAACAGCCTACCGGCGACTCTTACAGCACTGAAGGCTCTTTAAACACCGGAAAAAACCGGGTTGAAGGCATTGAGCTGGGGCTGGCAGGTAATCTGACCGAACGCCTCAGCGTGCAGGCCGGGCTGGCGGTTATGAACGCCGAAGTGCTGGAATCAGTCAACGCCGACAATGTCGGTAAAACCCTGGCCAACTTTGCCGATAAATCGGCCTCACTGCTGCTGAAATACCAGGCAACACCCGCCTTTGCTCTGGGAGGCTCAGCCACCTATGAAAGCGCCCGCTATACTGGCCAGCCGGATACCGCAGCCAATGAAGACCTCGGCGTACCGGAGTATACGGTATTTGATGCCTTCGCCAGTTATCAGGTCAATCGCGATCTGAAGTTCCGTCTCAATGTCGGCAACCTGTTCAACAAAGACTACTATCTGGCCGCTTATCGCTCGGGGTCATTTACCTACATCGGCGACAAACGAAACGCACAACTCACCATGGAGTACAGTTTCTGAACCGTTGATAAAACCCATTACAGGGCAGCCATAACGGCTGCCCTGCATTCAGATCTCAGGCAAACAATGAACACTCATACAACGCCCCTTTCACCTCTGGACTACATTCCGGCAGAGATAGCCTGTGCCAGAGACTATGTATCGCTGGCTCAGACATTTATCCCCGCGGATATTCTGGCCTATATCAGCGGTGGCAGCGGCCAGGATATAACCCTGCGTAACAATGAAAAGGCATTTCATCGCTGGGCGATTACGCCGAGAGTGATGCCCGCCCCCGAAAACGCCACTACCGGAATACAACTGTTTGGCAAACAGTTCCAGCATCCACTATTGCTGGCGCCGGTTGCCTATCAGACGCTGGTGCACCCGCAGGGGGAGCTGGCCACCGCCTATGCGGCAGAATCAACCGATACCTGCATGCTGGCCAGTACACTTGCCTCGGTTACTCTGGAACGGATTGCGCAAAGAAGCACCGCTGAACGCTGGTTCCAACTCTATTTTCAACCCCGTCAGGAAGACACCAATGCGTTGATTCAGCGGGCCATTGCTGCCGGCTATCAGGCCATTGTAGTTACCCTCGATGCGGCGATACAGACCCCCAGTCTCCGTGCCGTCCGGGCGGGATTCAAGCGCCCCGAAACGGTTAAAGCCGCCAACCTGGTTGACCCGGTTTCTGACACGCCCCGGCAACACAACAGCAGTGAAAGCCGGATATTTCGCAGCCGTCGGGATAACGCTCCCACACTGCAACAATTGCAGCAACTGATCGATGAGAGTCCGGTACCAGTGATTATCAAAGGTGTATTACATCCTGAGGATGCCGGGCAACTGCAACAATCAGGTGCTGCCGCGATGATCGTCTCCAACCATGGTGGACGTACCCTGGACGGGGCGCCAGCCAGCCTCTCAGTATTGCCGGCTATACGCGCGATGGTGGGGGATCAGTATCCGCTGTTATTCGACAGTGGTATCCGCAGCGGCAGCGATGTTTTTAAAGCGATCGCCCTGGGCGCAGATGCGGTACTGATCGGTCGCCTGCAACTCTATGCCCTCAGCGTCGCGGGGGCATTAGGTGTAGCCCACATGATCAAACTGCTGCGCGAAGAGCTGGAACTCTGCATGGCGATGAGCGGTTGCGCCGCCCTTGCCGATATCAGGGCCACAGAACTGCAGAAACCCTTTTAAGGAGGTTCACATGCTGATCACAATTGCCAAAGTATTACAGGCCAACGAAGTACAACAGTTCAGAGAGCACCTTGACCGTGCAGACTGGCAAAGCGGCGCCAATACCGCCGGTTCACTCGCCAGAAACGTAAAGCATAACCAGCAACTGGACGATAGTCAGGAACCCGCCATCAGTCTGGGGCACCATATTCTCAGGACCCTGTCCTGCCATCCGGCCTTCATCTCTGCGGCCCTGCCCGACCGGATCTACCCCCCCAAATTTAACCGCTACAGCGAAAATGAAACCTATGGAGCACATATTGATGGTTCGCTGATGCAGATCCCCACAACCCATCTGACATTGCGGACCGACCTGTCCGCCACCCTGTTTCTGACGGAGCCAGATGAATATAAGGGCGGTGAACTGACCATTGAGACACAGTATGGACCGCAAAGGGTCAAACTTCCGGCCGGCGATATGGTGCTCTATCCATCCACCAGCCTGCACTCGGTATCACCGGTATCAGCCGGAGTACGGATAGCCTCTTTTTTCTGGATTCAGAGCATGGTCAGAGATATCCAGCAGCGCGAAATGCTGTTTAATCTGGACAGCTCAGTACAGGCACTCACCGCCGAACTGGGGGCAACCCACCCTGAAACGGTCCGTTTAAGCGGTCTTTACCACAACCTGCTTCGTCAGTGGGCAACCCCTTCCTGACGCTGTTTTTCTGTAAAGGTGAACGATCCATGAAATATCTGTTGTGCGCTCTCAGCCTGATACTGACACTAACACTGTTTTCCCCGGCACAGGCAGCCGAACTACTGGTATATTCGACAAAAAATGCCAGCTACCTAAAACCACTTTTTGATCAGTACTCCCGCGAAACCGGGAATACGGTAAGCTATCTGGTGGCGCCCGCCAGCACTCTGATCGCCCGTCTGGAAGCGGAAGGGGTCAACAGTCAGGCAGACCTGTTATTAACCACCGGTGCCGCCAGTCTCTGGCTGGCAGCGCATAAAGGTCTGACAGCGCCGGTAGCCTCGACCACGCTGGAAGACAATATTCCCGGGCACCTGCGATCTCCTGACAACCATTGGTTTGGCTTTGCCAAACGCACTCAGACACTGATCTACAACAGTGCCAGTCTGAACAAAGCCGAGCTGCAGGGCTATGCTGATCTGGCGGATAAACGCTGGCAGGGCAACCTCTGCCTGCGGACATCACAACAACCCTATACCCAATCCCTGGTGGCGATGCTGATTAACCGGGAGGGGGAACAGAAAACCCTGGCCATGCTGCAGGGCTGGGTCGATAACCTGGCGGTACGCCCGTTTGCAGAGGATGCACAGATATTCCCGGCGATGGAGCAGCAGATCTGCGATGTCAGTATCGTCAACGCCTACTACTTCGCCCGCTATCAGCATCAACACCCTGACACCCCTCTGAAACTGTTCTGGGCCGATCAGGATAGCAGCGGCGTCCATGTGGATATCACCGGTGCAGCGGTCACCGCCCATGCCCCGCACAGAGAACAGGCTATCGACCTGCTGGAATGGCTGACCACAAAACCGGCGCAGGCATTGTACGCCGGGCTGAGTCTGGAGTACCCGGTAAACAGACAGGTCTATCCTGTGCGCGAAGTCGGCCGGCGGGGCCGTTTTATCGAAGACCCGGCCAACCTGTCAGCCAGCGGAGCCAACCGGGAACGGGCTATCGTGTTGTTACAGCAGGCGGGATACCGCTAGCGTTAAAACAGATCGATCTGCGGGACATACAGCGCCTCGAAACTATCGTTCAGAAACATCAGGATGCTGTCCGCCACCGGTGTCAGCTGACGATCAAGATAGTGCTGATAGTCGATGGGAGAGCTGGCAAACATCCGCGGTTCCGGGCCGTTCACGGTTATCAGATACTCGATGTACATCCCGGCGGTGAAGGGCCGCTTCTTTCCCTCCCGGGCAAACCGGTCCTGAGCTTTCTGCGCCGCCTGAACATGGGGCGGCCGGTTTTTACTGTACTCATCCAGCGGCCGGCGCAGCCGTTTACGGTATACCAGCTCATCATCCAGCTCACCCGCTTTCAACTGACTGACAACCTGTTTGAGATAGTCGGCATAAGCGGCATCGCTGAAGATCAGCCGGTACAGTTCCCGCTGCACCCGCCGGGCCAGCGGTGTCCAGTCGGAGCGAACGGATTCCAGCCCTTTAAAGATCAGCTCCTCCCGGCCATCATCAAAGTGGCGTACACCGGCATAACGTTTTTTGGTGCCTTTCTCCGAATGACGCATAGTAGGCATCAGGAAACGACGGTAGTGAGTTTCATACTCCAGCTCCAGATGGCAGGGTAAACCAAAACGCTGCTGCACCTCGTCCTGCCACCAGCCATTAAGAAACTGCTCCAGCTTACGCCCCTCTTGCGGTGCTTGTTCCACCGGAAAGTCATCCCCCAGCCAGACAAACACCGAATCGGTGTCACCATAGATAACGGTGTAACCAAACTGCTGCTCGATCTTCGCCTTAGTGCGGGTCAGAATCTCATGGCCACGCAGGGTAATCGAGCCGGCCAGACGCTGATCAAAGAAACGACACACATTGGAGCCCAGCACCCCGTAGAAGCTGTTCATGATGATCTTGATCGCCTGGGACAGCGGCGCATTTTTTTCCGCTTTAGCCCGGTCCCTCGCCTGCCACAAGCGTTCAATAATATCGGGTAGAATCGCCTCTTTGCGGGAGAAGATCGCGTGATTAAAACCAGGCACCAGGTCCTCTGGGGGACATTCCGTACCGGTGCCCTGCGCCAGGGCGTATGGGTCCACCATAAAGGTGCGGATAATACTCGGATACAGGCTTTTAAAATCCAGCACCAGCACCTGATGATAGAGCCCCGGACGGGACTCCATCACATAGCCCCCCGGCGCCCCCATCTGCGATTCACCGGAGGCATACACCGGGGCCACATAACCTTTGCGGTGCAGGCGGGGCAGATACTGGTTATCAAACGCGGCCGCCGAACCACCCACTTTATCCAGCGGCAGACCGGTCAGGCGGCTGCGCTCGATCAGATAATGCAGCAACTGGGCGTGTTCGAAGATATCCCACACCAGCTTACAGTCTTCCAGATTGTACTCCGCCAGCTGTCGTGGATTTTCCCGATAGACCTGCTGAATCTCTTCGCCCCGGTTGAGGCCCTCATCCATCTGTTGCCCCAGCAGTTTGCCGCGCTTCAGCATCTGATTAGACACATATTCCAGAGAGAAGCTTTCGAACTGCCAGGTGGCACCTTTGAGGGTATCGATACCATCCAACACCACCCGTCCGGCGATGCGACAAAACCACTTACCGTTGGCTGATTCAATCACCTGAATACGACTGCCATCACGGCCCAGGTTCAACGGCACCTGGAGGCGTCTGGCCCGTTCCTGCAGCACCCGGAAGTCAAAACCAACTACATTCCAGCCGATATAGATATCCGGATCACAACGCTCCACTTCACGAACAAACGCCTGCAGCAGCGCTCGTTCATCGTTGACATATTCCAGCCAGGGTTCGTTCGGGCCATCGCCAACAATCAACACCTTACTCAGCTGATCGGAATAGAGGCCGATGGAAAAGATCCGGTCCGCGCGCAGGGTGGTTTCGATATCCACCGACAGCATTGTCAGCGTCGGCTGAAGCTCAGCAGGCTGCAACTGCACCCCATGCTCGCCGACACGTACCCGGGCGCTATCCTGAATAAAACGCTCCATCAGAAACCGGTCGACCGGACGGATATCCTCTTCGATCATCGGGATAGCATAGGTTTGCAGCAGATCGGTCAGTTGCCGATAGGTTGTCAGCGAACGGCAGTAAAGGCCGTAAACCGGACGCTGCTGCAGGTCTTTAAGTTGTAGTGGCTGCAGTCGCCAGCCCGGAGAGTCCTGCGATGAGGGGGGAAGCTGTGACGCCAGCAGGGATTTAATCCGGGGGAGATCCTCTTCAAGGACAAAAAACACCCCCTCCTGCCCAGGCACGGTAACGGAAAAAACACTCTCGCCGGATTTCAGCCAGAACTGGAAACTGATCCCCTCCGGTGTATCAAACTGCTGCCGGGTGAGAATAAACCCCTCACGCGCTGTGCCGGCAGCGGCGTTTGGCAGTTTCACCGTGTCAGCCAAACGGTCTGATCACTTCCAGACCGGGAAAGCGCTGTTTCACTGCGGTTTCAGCGTCGGCGGTAAACAGCAGTTTAAGATTGGGACCGGCATCCATAGTGAAGTAAAGCTCCAGCCCTTCAGCACGGGCCTGCCAGATCGTCTGCATGGCGGCAACGGAGTCCGGTTGCCAGTAGAGCAGCGGCGGCCAGGAGGCGATCATCGTGGCGTGCATCGACAGAGCGTTCTGTTCAGCGGTCTCCCCCAGTCGGGTAAAACTCTGGTCGGCAATCGCCTGGTGCAGACGTTCCAGATCGGCCGCGGCCTGCAAGGGCCAGCTCTGATAGAGATGGGCGGTCTCAACCGTGCGGTTCATGCCGGCACGGGAATCAACCGCTTTCTCTCCGGTGTTCACCTTTACCAGACCAATTCGCAGTTGCGGCCAACTGACATCTAATGGCAGCGCGAAACTATCCATGCCATCTTCTCGAATCCCCATCTGCCACTCCACAAACCCCTCATAGAGCGAACGGCTGGCACTGCCGCTCCCCATCCGGGCAAAGGCGGACAGCACCGAAGGTTCCAGATTTAATCCGTAGAACTGGTCGACAGCCAGCATCAGGGCAGCAAAGCCGGAAGCAGATGACGCCAACCCCGCAGCAGTGGGAATATTATTCTCAGTTTCGACCCTGACACAGTGATCGGCGCCGCGACGGAACAGATCGATAAAAGCGATCACCTTACGGGCAAACTTATCCCCGGCAGCCACTTGTGCACCGTTGAGCCAGACCTGATCGGTATCACTGATGCAGATACGGGTTTTGCTGCCCAGATGCGCCAGCGAGACCGACAGGCTGCTGTTTACCGGCAGGTTCAACTCTGCATCCCGCTTGCCCCAGTATTTACACAGGGCGATATTACTGGGTGCAAACTGCGTGTCACTACTATCAGCCACCGGCGTAACCGTTGCCGGCAGATAGTTATTAATCACACTCTGTTTGTTTACCGGTTTAGAGATATTCAACCGTCACCCCCTCCGCAGACACCGCCACAGGTATTTGTTCGTAAGTCAAACGATAGTCGGATGGATTGCCTAGTGCCAGTACACAGTCCCCCAATCCTGATCCTGAAATTTTCGCCCCCAGCACCTCAGGAGAGCTGCGCAGACTATAAATAATCTCCGCCAGGTTGCGGTCATTCACCCCCAGCGCGTCCATCAGCCCCTGATAGATATTCATTAACCGTCCCAGCTGCGGCCAGTCAGCTCTGTCGACCGCCTGCTCTGCCTGCTCTGCGGTCTGCCCCATCAACTGGTACAGCCCGGTATACAGCTGCGGCGCCTGTGCTGCAAACCCTTCAACCCGTTTCAGCACATCCGGGGTTTTCATCTTGTAACCGACGTAGAACAGACTGATCGGGGGAATCCCCCCCAGTGCCCGAATCTGCGGTTCGGTACCGGGTAATGCCACTGTGTACCCCACCACACCACCATAGACAGCAGCCACCAGGTCGGTGCCGGACCCCCGGCCATCCTGCACCTGATGCACCACAGAGAGGGCTTCCTTAAAGAGTATCAGCGGATCGCTGCACGGTTTGCCGGCAAAAGCCTGTAACGCCGTTACCACTGCTGCGGTAACGGCGGCTGAAGAACCCAGTCCGACGGTGTGGGAAAACTCTGTCTGAATCAGCAGATCAAAACCGCCAGGAAGCACGGCGGCCTGACGCTGGATAGCGGTCAGCACAAAGCTGAGTTCAGTCGAAGGTAGGAGCTGGTCGAGTTCTGAGCGGTACTGCGCCAGCGCCGAATCGATTGTCACGGTGCGGTCAGCTCTGGGGGTCAGGGTCACAGCGATACGTTTATCCACGGCACAGGCCAGCGCCCGCTGACCAAACAGTACAGCGTGCTCCCCCATCAGCATCAGGCTGCCCGGTGCTGTCACCTTAATCTTCAAGTCTGGCTCCCTCGCTATCTTCCTCTATCGCCATAAAACTATAGCCGCTTTGCTGGCAAAGCGATGTCAGGTCGCCACCTGGCAGATAGGCGATCAGTGCTCCGGCCGAATCACCGGATACCGCACCGGCACCACTCACTTTGGCCGCTCCGCCCAGGTTTTCCAGCGACTGAATAAACTGCTGTACCGGCTCCGGTACCACACCGATCGCGGTCAGCAGACGGTGATTTTCCCGCATCAGTTGCCGTGGATCATCGCCTTTAACGATGATCGCACTCAGTTGCCGGGTAAGTTCGGCAAACACCTGCCACAGATCCGATTCACCAAAGCGGCGGCGAACAACATCAACACACTCCCCGGTGCCCACCCGTGGTATGCCGGTATGAATATAGTACCAGCCCTCACCCAACCGGACCGGCAGTTGCTCAACCTGACCGGCAGCCACCTGCACCATACCGCCGTATGAGACGGTGGCCGCATCGATCAGTCCGCCCCGCCCATGGCAGAGACGTTCGCAGTAACGTACCCGCTGAAACAGCTGAGCGGTTGTAAGTGGTTGTGAGAAAAGCGTCTGCCCCAGGACCGTTACAGCAGCACCCAGTGCGGCAGAGGACCCCATCCCCGACCCCAGCGGCAATTGAGAACGGATCTCCAGCGTTAAACCGCCAGCAGGATCATCATTATTAAGGCATTGACTGAGCGCATAAAGCGCAAGCTGATGGGGGGCTTCGAGAATCTCTCCGGCTCCCAGCAGGCCCTGCTCAAACTGTGTAAAACGCTGATTCAAATGCTCCGCCAGCTGGCGCAGCTCGGGCCAGCTGATCTGTGTCTGCCAGCCCGCTTCGGGCAAACTCAGACTCAGACCATCAATGGCAGCGGGCGAACTGTGGCAATGGATATAGCGGTTAACCGCCAGGGCGATAGCTGGTGCCCCATAGACTGCCGAGTGTTCTCCACTGAGAATCAGCTTACCGGGGGCACACGCCTTCATGAAACAGAGCCCTTAACTGAAGCGCCCTTAGCAGGCGATATATTCACGCTTATGATGAGAGATCCCCACCAGACGGAAACGTCCCGTGGTACCTTCGGTCTTGGTGTGTACACCGCCATCCACCGGGTCGGTGTCGTTATACAGTTCCAGATACTCTTCATAGGACACTTCACTACGGGCTTCGAGCATCGTCTGGTGTCTGTCGCCGTGCAGATATTTCTCATAGCCAGCGACAATCTTTCCAGAAAAAAACTCGGCAACCGAACCAGAACCATAACTGAAAAAGCCCACCCGTTTACCCGCCAGATTTTGTTTGCAGTTTTCCAGCAGTGAAGCCAGGCCGATATACATGGACGCGGTATAGCTGTTGCCGATAATACGGTTATACAGCAGCGTGTCTTCAACCTGCAGATCCAGCAGTTCGGGGGACAGTGCGCTGCGATTGATCCGCGCCAGATGCTTGTGTGCTTTCTGAGCCATCCGGGTAAACGGCAGGTGATAGCAGAAGTGCTGGAAATCATTGAAGGCCAGCGAACTGACTTCGCAGAAATGCTCCCAGGCATGCTTCAGCGATTGCAGATAGATCTTGGTGGAATATTTACCATCCACCAGTGCAGTAGAACGGTAATTGGGACGCCAGAAGTCCATCACATCTTCGGTGTGGTTACCCACCTCAGGATCGAGCTCCACCAGACGGGGACTGGCGGCAATCAACATGGCAACCGCACCGCATCCCTGAGTCGCCTCGCCGGAGGTTCCCAGATCATATCGCGCTACATCAGACGCGATCACTAACACCTTTTTTTCTGGCTGACGGGCAACCAGAGCACAGGCCATCTGAATCGCGGCGGTGGCACTGTAGCAGGCCTGTTTCAGCTCCACCACGCGACACCGGGATGTCAGCCCCAGTAAACGGTGGACATAGACACCCGCAGATTTCGACTGATCGATACCGGTCTCGGTGGCAAACATGACGGTGCTGATCGCATCAGTCCCGACCCGCTCTACCAGAGGCAGAGCAGCATTGGCTGCCATCGTCACCACATCTTCATCCGGAGCAGGCATTCCCATTTTTTCCTGCCCAATCCCCTGATAATACTTGTCAGGATCGATCTCCTGGACCATCGCCAGGTTTTTCAGATCCAGAAAATAGTTGGAGGTGTAAAAGCTGATTTCATCAATACCGACGGACATACGTACTTAAAATCCTCAACGCTCGCCCAGAATGAGAGCCCGATTCATAAATAAACTGTTCACATCCGGCGCGCCCAGCAAAAACATAGCTGTAGTGAATTCACGCCGGCGTTGCTCTATTACCCTGACCACTGAATCGACGGATTCCATTGCCGGTTTCAGGAACGGTGCGGCCATGCCGCAGAGCGAGGCGCCGAGTATAACAGATTTAACCATATCAATCCCATCCCTGAGACCGCCACTGGCGATGAAACCTGCACTATTTTGATACGGTTGCACCAGTTTCAGCGCCTGCGGCGTCGGAATACCCCAATCCTGGAAACAAAGTCCCAGATCATCGTCACTGGCAGCACTGCGATGATGTTCGATACGACTCCACGAGGTCCCGCCTGCGCCGGCCAGATCAAACCACTTTATACCCGCGGCAAGACCCGCTTCTATATCCAGAGGCGAAAGTCCCGCCCCCACCTCTTTCAGCAGTACCGGCTGCGACAGCCCTGCGGCCACCGCGGCAATTTTTTCCTGCAGCCCAAAGAAATCAGTATCACCCTCCGGCTGTACCGCTTCCTGCAGCGGATTCAGATGCAGATAGAGACCATCCGCCTGTAGCAGATCAACCGCCTGCTGGCACTGTTCAAGGGAAAAACCATAGTTCAGCTGAACCGCACCGATATTACCCAGCAAAACGGTATTCGGCGCATAGGTGCGCAGATCAAAACTGTCCCGCGCCGCCGGCTGAGTAAACATCACCCGCTGAGACCCCACCGCCAGCGCCACACCGGTGCGCTCAGCGGCTTCGGCAAGATTGCGGTTAATGGTTTTAATCAATGCGTGGTCGCCACCGGTCATCGAAGAGATCAGCAGCGGAAAGCTGAGCTTTTTGCCCAGAAACTCAACCGAGGGGTCAATCTGATCCAGCGCCAGCTCAGGCAGTCCCCGATGACATAGCTGGATCTGATCAAAAAATCGTCCGTCACGATCTGTCTTGGGGTCATTTTCGATCGCCCGGATATGCTCAATTTTTCGGTCGTTCGTCTGATCAGACATCAGCGTTCCATTTTCAGATGGGATTCCATCAACTCACCCGGATTCGTCTGAGCAGCCATCAGAGACAGCTCACCACAGAGCACCGTGGCAGCGCAGATAGCGGCCAGTCGGCGGGCATTTTCACCCGGCTCCCGGGACTCTTTACAGCCAAGGGCAGCGAGATTCTGCTCAACAAAATCGATCCCTTTGCCATTGCCTACGCTGCCGACAATCAGATTTGGCAGTGTGCAGGAGAAATAGAGATCCCCATTGCGCACCTCGGCATGCACAATCCCCTGCGAGCCTTCAATAATATTGGCCGCATCCTGCCCGGTGGCCAGATAAAACGCCAGTAGCATATTAGCATAATGGGCATTGGCGCTGCGCAAGCCGCCCGCCACCATCGTGCCGATAAGGTTTTTCTTGATGTTCAGGTCGACCACCTTCTCCGGAGTGGTCTTAAGCCGCCGTTCACAAAGCGCCCGGGGAATCAGGATCTCACTGATGACGTATTTACCCCGGCCAAGAATACCGTTGACAGCGGTGGCTTTTTTATCGGAACAGTAGTTTGCCGAGATCGAAGAGTAGCGTAGCTGAGGATATTCACTCAGAATCCACGGAATCAGCTTATCTGCCGCATTGGTCACCATGTTATGGCCCGAGGCATCCCCGGTGGTAAACTCCAGACGCAGATAGATCAGATTGGCTACGATCTGACTGTTCATCTCGATCAGTTTGGCAAACCGGCTGGTGGTTGCCACCACCTGGTTCAGATCATCCTTACGGGATTTGATCGATTCCAGAGCTTTGTATGCCTCTAAGGCATCCTCTGCTTCCAGCAGAATTGAACGGCTCATCCGCTCATCGACAACGGTGGTCTTTATACCCTCGTCGGTCAGTGCTGAAATCCTCGCGCCCCGGCCAACCGAAGGCCAGAGGGGCGTTTCATAGGTTGCCAGAGGCACTGACACTTTTTCGTTCAGGACATGTCCACTGATCTTTATCGGCCCGACGGTACGCATCGGAATCGGTGCTTGCTGGACTTTATGGGATTTCATAATCTCTCGGTACAATAAAAAAGGGCTGCTGCAATCATATGAGTATGACCTGCACTGCAACCCTTCAGGAAGCTCGTTTAGAGTGGGGATTTTATATAGCCCCTCCTCATTATGCAATCAAAGGACCACTGGCGCTCCCCTGAGCCATGACGCAGGTCAGCCGCTAATTTGTACCCAAATTGCCAGCGCGGACTTGACCCGCCGAAACAAGGCCCGCCATACTTAGCGAAATCTTACCTATCAGACCAGCGGAAAACGGGCCTATGCTTTATGCAGTCAGAAATGAACAGGGGCAGATCACCTCTCTGTCAGCACTCCCTGTTGAGAACTCAACGGTAGCCGACATTACCGACCCGGATGTAATCAGTTTCCTTTCCAGCAATAATGACACCGAGAGTCCGCAAGAACTGCTCGAAAAGTCTGACTTAGAAGTCAGCCGCATTATTGAAGATCTGATCGACCTGCTGATATCAAAACAAACCATTCTATTCACCGACCTGCCAGAAGCGGCACAACAGAAGCTACTGACACGTAAACTGGCCCGTTCCGCTTACCACGTCGATGAAAATGATAAGCCGGTCATAGAAAACTCCATTCTTGGTGACGACGACACCATCTTATTCTGAAGCTTAAATCGCCGGACGACTGAAACAGACGGGGACCAGGCAGGTCTCAGGACACGTCAGCCCCCTCTTGTATTTCGCGTTTAAGTTCCGCCATCGACCTGACCATATCAGCACAGCGGTCTGACAACGACAGATAACGTTTCTGCTGACGCAAGCCCAGAGCACCATAGTTGATACTGTAAAGCGCATTGTCACACTGCAGAAGCAGCTCGTCCCTCTGATTTCCAGGATGACGCGCCTGCTCAAGCGCAGCCTGCACCAGATTCAGAGTCAGGCTTGGATTATTGGGCAGAATGCTATCCGCCTGGACAAAGAAACTGAGTGCTTTCTGGTAGTCTTTCTTCCGGTAGCTCAGCATCCCCTGAATATTCAGTTTCCCCCACTCCAGGGCGGCACTGTCACGGTTAACATGTTGCTTCATCGCCTGCGCTTCTGCTTCCACAGAGGTCCCCTCCATCCCCTCCAGAAAGGGTTCCACCCACTCAGCCTGCTCGGTCAGCTCAAGCTCGCAGAACAGATCAAAAGCATTACGGGCCGCCAGATTCGCACGCCCCTGAGCACCCGCCCGGCGGTACACCTGGGCAACCATCAGGCGTGACTTAAACTGCACGATAGGTTCACCGGGAAACGCCAATACGGCATCTTCAAGGGTGCGAATAGCATACTCCTCTACATCCCGGTCGAAACTACTACGGGCCAGTAGCGCGGACACCAGACTGAAGTAATAATCATCCGACTGGAAACAACTTTGCCGGGCATGGCGGATCGCATTACTGTAGGCGTCTACGGCAATATTCCACTCCTGGTTCTGGGCGGCAAGACTACCCAGCGCCCCCAGCAGTTCGGGGACCGTGGGTTGCAGCATTACCGCTTTACGCAGCAAACTGATCGCTTCCCCCCGCTCGCCAAGGGCGCGGTAAGTGCGTGCCAGCCAGGTATAGGCCTCGACACAAAAGTAGGACTCATCAATCACCTGCTGCAGAATCTGGCGGGCATTCAGATAATCCCCCAGATGACATAGCGCCATCCCCTGCCCGACCCGGGCCCAGGGTTGCACACGCTGCGCCACTATAGACTCAAACAACTTTTCCGCTTTGCTATAATACCCCTCTTCAAGCAGGATAATGCCTCGCATCCGATGAATATACAGCTTCAGTGCAGGGTAACTCTGAGTCAGTTTATCGCACATCAGCAAAGCCTGTTGCAGCTCTCCCTGATCCAATAGCTCATCCAGAGGCTGCATCACCTGTTTAACCCGCATAATCTTTTCTAAGCGAAAACGCACTTTGGGCTCGGAATAGGGTTTGGATATGTAGGTATCAGGCGAACTATCGAGGGAACCGAACAGTAACTTGGAGCGCTCGGGGTCGACAATCAGGGAAAAAACAGTGGAAAACTGGCGGATCCCCTCCGCCGAGGCTTCCTGAATCAGTTGCAGGCCGTTCTTATGATCCTTACCCAGATCAAACAGAACGAAGCAGATGTCATAGTGCTTCTCACGCAACAGCACCAGAGCCATATTCACAGAGGAGGCGACCTGAATTTCAGCCACGCCCATGCTCCCCAGGATAATCTTGAGTTCAGCAAGATCTTCCAGGCGGTTATCAACAATCAGAACTTTTTTATCCGAGTAGCTGATTTCCATAGGCCCTACATCAGAATGGAATTTTTCAAAGTATCATATAAATCAGATAATTATCAAAGCACTCCAGAGACAAAAAAGCCCCGATATGGGTACATATCGGGGCTTTTTACAGTTTTCAAAATCAACCGTTGAGCAGATCGCGCCCTTTACTGGCCGCAATACGCATACGCAGCGCATTCAGTTTAATAAAGCCAGCCGCATCTTTCTGATCGTAAGAGCCTGCATCATCTTCAAAAGTCGCAATACTCTCGTCGAAAAGGCTGTTTTCTGAACGACGACCAACAACAATAACGTTGCCTTTGTAAAGCTTAAGGCGAACATCACCGTTTACATTACGCTGCGAGAAGTCAATCATCTGCTGCATCATTTTCCGTTCTTCAGACCACCAGAAGCCGTTGTAGATAGTCTTGGCATAACGGGGCATCAGCTCATCTTTCAGATGGGCCACTTCACGGTCCAGGGTAATCGATTCGATCGCCCGGTGTGCCCGCAGCATAATCGTGCCCCCCGGGGTTTCATAACAACCACGGGACTTCATACCGACGAAACGGTTTTCAACGATATCCAGACGGCCCACGCCGTTTTCGCCACCCACCTTGTTCAGGTACTCAAGCACGGTTGCCGGGCTCATCGGCTTGCCATCGATAGCAACAATATCACCCTTCTCGTAGGTCAGCTCCAGATAGGTTGGCTGATCAGGCGCTTCCTCAGGGGAAACAGACCAGCGCCACATATCGGCTTCAGCTTCAGCCCATGGGTCTTCCAGAATGTCACCCTCATAGGAGATGTGCAGCAGGTTGGCATCCATAGAGTAGGGAGATTTCTTCTTATTGCTGGAGAAATCAACCGGGATATTGTGCTCTTTGCAGTAATTCATCAGGGTTTCGCGGGAAGTCAGATCCCACTCACGCCATGGCGCAATAACCTTTACGCCGGGCTTCAGGGCATACGCCCCCAGCTCAAACCGCACCTGATCATTACCTTTACCGGTCGCACCATGAGAGATCGCATCAGCGCCGGTTTCATTGGCGATTTCGATCAGACGTTTAGCGATCAGCGGACGGGCGATAGAGGTACCCAGCAGGTACTCACCTTCATAAATAGTATTGGCACGGAACATCGGGAAAACGAAATCACGCACAAACTCTTCGCGCAGATCTTCGATGTAGATCTCTTTCACGCCCAGCGCTTCGGCTTTGGCACGAGCCGGCTCAACCTCTTCACCCTGACCCAGGTCAGCCGTAAAGGTTACCACTTCACAATTATAAGTTTCCTGTAACCAACGCACGATTACAGATGTATCAAGGCCGCCGGAATAGGCCAGCACAACCTTTTTAATGTCGGACATAGAGAGGCTCCAAACGCAAAATCAGCCCGTAGAGAGCACCATAGTCTCTACCGGATACCTAAAATAGGAAAGGGCGCAATTGTATCACGATTACGCCAGAGTAACAGGGGGGTAAGCGCTACAGTCACCCTGTAGCGGTCAGGGTTAATTACGGTCTAAACGGATAGTAACCCGGCGACTACGCTCACGGGTCAGACGATCGTTCTTCTGTGCAACAGGGTAACGTTCACCATGATAACGGGTGGTTATACGCTCAGGGCTGACCCCCTTCTTCTCCAGATAAGCGGTCACCGCTTCCGCCCGTTTCTTCGACAGATCCCGGTTGGCCAACCGGCGCCCCTGTGAATCGGAGTGACCGTCAACATAGATCGACTTCACAGAATCGTCGTTGTTGACATAGATCGCTATCAGATCAAGACGCGCTTTGGTGGAGTCCGACAACTGCCACTGCGCAGAAGGAAACAGAACCGCCGTTCTGGCGATCTGCCGGTAGTTCACCGGCAGCAGGTCGGAGATGCAGTCAGCATACGCCTGGTAAGCCGGTGGAAAGTTAGCAGCAGAGAGGCCGATACGCACCGTTTCTCCGGTTTCTGCCCAGTTCTGCGCCAGAAAAGTCGGCATGCGTCCGCGAAACAAACTCGCCAGCATCTGTTGAGAATAACTGGTCGGTACCGGGATAGTGCCATCGGCGGCAAACTTAACCTGACCAATCTCGCGGGTAGCAATACCCGGTTGCCATGGCGAAGCCCCTTCCATTATCTGTACCTGCCCTTTCAGACCATGCCCCTGTAGTGGCCTGAGGGTAAAGCGCACCGTCTCTCCGGCTTCCTGATTAAACTCCCCCTCACCAAACAGCGGGATCTTCTGAGACAGGCGACAACTGAATTTTGACGCTTCCAGATCCCAGCGGGATTGTTCAATGGATGCTGAGTAGCCTACCGCGAAGCCAGGAATCGAAACAGTTAATAAAAGCAACAGTACAACGATACGCATAAACGACCGGAATCCAATTAAAATTGAGGAGCGTGCCAGTATCCCTGTATCGGCACATGCCGGGAAACCTTTAGATTCTACCACGTTGCCAGTCTCACACAGAAACCGTACAGAGTTATTTGTGAAAACCAGAGCAACTCTTTACACTTAAGCCCGGCTAATTACAAATCTGGCTGTCTGAATCAGCCATTAAGGATATGCATTGAACAGAAGCGCTCAGTACCAGCACCCGATGTCAAACCGTTTCCGGGGCTACCTTCCCGTTGTGATCGACGTGGAAACCGCCGGTTTTAACGCCCAGACAGACGCTTTACTGGAGATCGCAGCGGTCACACTGACGATGGATGATGATGGCAACCTGCTTATCGATGAGAGTTATGAGTTTAATGTGGAGCCTTTTGAAGGCGCTAACCTTGAAAAATCTGCTCTCGACTTTACCGGCATCGACCCTTTTAATCCTCTGAGGGGCGCGATCCCTGAAGAGGAAGCGCTGGAAAAAATCTTCAAACCTATTCGCAAAGCGGTAAAGTCGCATAACTGCAAACGCGCAATTCTCGTGGGGCACAACGCCTCTTTCGATCACGGTTTTGTGACTGCCGCGGCAGAGCGTTGCGATATCAAGCGCAACCCCTTCCACCCGTTCTCAACCTTTGATACAGCCACACTGGCTGGTCTTGCCTTTGGCCATACCGTACTGGCGAAATCCTGCGATCTTGCTGATATCGATTTCGATGGTAAGCAGGCTCACTCAGCTCTTTATGACACCATGAAAACGGCAGAGCTGTTCTGCACGATCGTTAACCGCTGGAAAGATCTGGGCGGCTGGCAGATGGTCAACGATATGTACTAACAGGGTTAAAAGACCGCTTCAGGCGGTGTAGATCGAGACCAGCCTGAAGCCCCTTTTACCAGCCCCCTCATCTTCACACATTCTCCTTTTTTCCCCCATATTCGCTCCACTTTGTCCGCTTAGACTTTTCCCAAAGCTTACGAAATTCACTCGCTTTCGATTCAGAGGGGAACCGACTATGGCATATTTGCTTATTATCATCTGCGCCCTGGCGCTCATTACCCTGACCACTATCTACCGTGTCAAAGCCAGCGCCAATACGCCCCAAAGCCGATCGGCTACACCCCGGACACCCGCCCTGAACATGCCTCAGAGTGCGGATAAAGCAACAGAGTTTCGCGGTAAGCTACTGATTCCGGAAACTGATTGTTGCATGGCTGCGCACGCCCTCAGCCAGATTACATTCAGCCTGCAGGATCAGGTTCGCCTCCCTCTGGCCGCCTGTGACAAAACCACCTGCCTTTGTGACATCAAACTGATTCACAACCGCAGGACTGGCGAGCGCAGAGTCCGTGAAGACCGCAGAACGGAGATACGCTTCGCTCCCGGGCACCCTGACCGACGGCAACAGCAGGGACGTCGCAAAGAGGATATCATCTGGAGTGGTGGCTATGCCGGTTGATCTGGCATAACAGCCTGCTAACCCGATAAAATACTTTCTCTGATTTAAAACAAGAATGATATTCATCATGATATTGATAGCGAAAATAACAACACGACCGGTACTGACCCTGATCGCAGCCCTGCTCCCGCTTCTGAGCCAGGCGGACTCTGTCATCCGAATACCCGATACCGGTCAGAATCGCTGCTACAACGACTCCCGCGCGATTCAATGCCCTGAAGCAGGTGCTGAGTTCTTCGGTCAGGATGCACAATATACAGGTAATGCACCGGCTTATACCGATAATCATGATGGTACGGTGACCGATCTGAATACTGGCCTGATCTGGTCAAAAGCCGTTTCCTCGCACAAGCTCAGCCTGGCTGAAGCGCAGGAGGAGGCCCGGAAGATGCGTCTCGCGGGCTTTACTGACTGGCGGGTACCCAACATTAAAGAGCTCTACTCGCTGATCGATTTTCGCGGTTACACCGGTTTCTCCGGTCGGAAAACATCGGGTATTGAGGAGGCCATTCCGGCCAATGCGGTACCGTTTATCAATACCGACTACTTTGACTTTCTCTACGGCGCAGCGGATGAGCGCTATATTGATGCCCAATGGTTAACCCGTACCCGCTACACCTCAACCACCATGGACAACATGGACACCCTGTTTGGAGTGAATTTTGCCGATGGCCGTATCAAGGGTTACGGCTATCAGCCCGCCGGCACCCAGCACCCCCGAAAACGCTTTTATGTTCGTTATGTTCGGGGCCAGGCCTATGGTGACAACAACTTTGTTGATAACGGCAACAACACCATCACCGATATCAGCACAGGGCTGACCTGGGCAAAGACCGATAGTGGCCGGGGGATGACCTGGAAAGAGGCCCTGAAGTATGCTGCCCAGCTCAACCTGGGCGGTCATTCCGACTGGCGGCTGCCTAATGCCAAAGAGCTGCAATATATTGTTGATTACAACCGGGCGCCGGACAGTACCGGCACCGCGGCAATCGATCCGTTATTTGAATCGACCCCGATAACCAATGAGAAGGGAGAGCGGGACTATCCGGCCTACTGGACCTCAACCACCCATCTGGATGGACCGCGACCGGGAGATCATGCAGCTTATATTTCATTTGGCCGCGCCATGGGCCAGATGCACAATGAAATTATGGATGTCCACGGTGCAGGGTCACAACGCAGCGACCCGAAAACCGGCCAGGCTGAGATGGGCCAGGGCCCGCAGGGAGACGCTGTCAGAGTATACAACTATGTACGGGTGGTACGGGGCGGCAGCGCCACTCAAACTCAGCCCTCAACTCAGATCAGCAGAAACCACTACCCCTATAATATCAATCTGAATAACTTCAGCGTGCAGGCCAGTATCGATTCTGCGCGACAGATGCAAAACGACCGTCAGCAACCACCACCCCTGTCTGATCAGGATTTTCCCAGTCACTTTGTTAAACGACTGGACCACGATCACGATAACCGGGTGTCCCGGCAGGAGTTCGACGGCCCACCGGACCGTTTTGACGTCCATGACAAAAATCATGATGGCTATCTCTCTGCAGATGAAGCCCCGCCACCCCCGCCGATGTTGCGGCGAAGGCAGTGATCAGTCCGGAATTTCTAACTTATAGCCCACACCATACACCGACTGGATAACATCCTGATCCGGAAGCTGGGCTTCGAGTTTCTTGCGCAGGTTCTTAATATGGGTATCGATGGTGCGATCACTGACAACGCGCTGATCATCGTAGAGGTTATCCAGCAGATGCCCACGGGCAAATACCCGCCCAGGCTGCGCCATAAAGGTATTCAGAAGCCGGAACTCTACCGGCGTGAGGTCCAGATTAGTCCCGTTAACGGTTGCTTTAAACGCACCTTCATCGAGCATTATCCCCGTTAGTTGTGCCACGCTACCGGTCATCTGCACCCCGGCTCTTCTCAGTACCGAACGCACCCGCGCGACCACCTCCCGGGGACTGTAGGGCTTGCAAACATAGTCGTCTGCGCCTAATTCCAGTCCTAACAAGCGATCGATCTCCTCCACCCGCGCGGTGGTCATAATGATAGGAACCTGGGAAAACTGCCGCACCTCCCGACAGATCGCCATACCATCTTTGCCAGGCAACATCAGATCCAGCAGCACCAACGCTGGGTTATGCTCACGCACCCATTCGACCGCGCTGCCCCCCTCATAGAGTATATCGACATCATAATCGGCCATCAGCAGATAATCCCGCAGCAGTTCTGCTAAACCCGCCTCATCTTCAACAATCAGAATATGTTGTTTCACTCCAACCCTTCCTGTGATTAATAGATCAGCCTCGGTATCAGGGCAACTTACTCAGCCCGTCACTCAGTTGTCATCAGCCAGCGGAATCACCACCTCAACCGCCAGCCCACCCAGCTCAGACACCGCAGCAGATATCTCCCCCTGGTGAGCATCGACAATGTTGCGACAGATCGCCAACCCCAGCCCGGCCCCACCACTGGCCCGACTCCTCGATTCATCCACCCGGTAAAAGCGATCAAATAACCGCTCCAGCATCTGTGTATCGACTGTCGGCGCACTGTCCTCGACTCTGATCACTGCGTTACCCGATAAGCGGCTGGCGGAAACAACGGTCTGCCCCCCCGCATCGGTGTAACGGCGACTATTTTTTAGCAGATTATCCATCACCTGTCGCAGCCTGCGGGGATCCCCCAATACCGTGAGAGACTCAGGCACGGTCAGAGTCAGACTCAGTTGGGATTGACTGAACGAGTGTTCGGCTGCAGCAACCGCGCCCTCCAGCGTATCGACCAGGTTGAACAGCTGTTTTTTATAGCTCAGAGCGCCGGCATCGGTCAGTGCCAGATCATACAGATCATCGACCAGATGACTCAACTGCATATTCGCGTCATGCAATTTGCCAAGCTGCGGCTGGTCCACGGGGCGAATGCCGTCCTGCATCGCTTCAATCTCACCCCGCAGAAGTGCCAGCGGGGTTCGTAGCTCATGGGAGATATCCGCCATGCCCCGGCGGCGTAACAACTCATTACGCTGCAGCACCCCGGCCAGCATATTAAAATCCTGGGCAAGCTGCCCCAGCTCATCCCGGGAATGAATATCAAGACGGATATCGAACTCCCCCTTGGCCAGCACATGGGCTCCCCGGGCGACCGCTTTTACCGGGCGTAACAGATAGCGCCCCATCGGGATACCTACCAGCAACGCTAACAATAAAGCGCCCAGCCCAATCGGATAAATCGCATTTAACTGTTCATCTCTGAACGCTTTATCAAGACGGGAGGATGGAACCGCCTGAGGCGTCAGACTCAACCATCCGATCAGCTCACCATCCAGCGAAATGGGACGATTAACAGCCAGACCGCTGGTATCAGGCGGCCCGATCAGGCGCTGCTTATCGGCATTCAGCAACCGCAGACGGGTGCTGATACCCGTTTTATCCGCCGGTGCCAGCGGTGCCGATCTGGCAGTAAAAGGTTGCGGAGCCCGGGAGGATGACGGTGCTGCAACAACAGCATCGCCGTCGTTCACTGAAGCGTCACTGCTGCTCGGCATAAAGGTCATCCACAAACGATGATTCCCTTCGATGAAATTCCAGCTGCCTTCCCGGCGATACGCGTTACTCAGGTCTTCAACCGTCTGATCAAGTCGCCCCATTTCGACTTCCGAAAGGTATTCATCAAACCCCTTCTGAAAGCTCAGACGCATCGCCACAGCCATCGCCGCCACCAGCAGAACACTGGCTGCCAGCATGACCAGCACCATTTTACCTGTAATTCCTATTCGCATTGGCAGAGTATGATCCGATGTAAATGACGAAGCCAGACCCAAGAGTAATCTTCACATTTTTTCCACACTTTTCACACGGTTCCTCCTTTTTTGATCACTAGACTACCCATATCAACAAGCCCTGGGAGACAACCATGTTACTGGCAGCGCAAATCACAGATCTGACTCTTCTGATTCACACTCTGCTGAACAAAGGCAGGTTTAACGGTGGTGATCGCCTGGATGACCTGAAACAGCACAACAAACAGCTGATCGCTGAAAACAAAGCGCTGAGACGCGCACTTGAGGCGGAAAAAGAACGCGCCTTCCGGGATAGCCTGACAGGAATAGCGAACCGACGAGCCTATGAGCAGCGCCTTGAAGAGGAGATCAATCGCAGTAACCGGAGCGACAAGCCGTTCTCGTTATTGGTGTGGGATATCGATAACTTTAAACAGATCAATGATCGTTTTGGCCATCAGATTGGCGATCAGATCCTGATTGCCATCGCTGGTGAACTGAATAGTCAGGTACGCAGCTGCGACTTCTCCGCCCGCTTTGGGGGTGAAGAGTTTGTTTCCATTATTCCGGACTGCCCGCTAAGCCAGGCTTACAATATTGCAGAAGGGCTGCGCAGCAAGATCGCAGGTAAAAGTATCGCCACCAGCCAGGGAGATATCCATGTCACCCTCTCCTGCGGGATCGCAGAGTTTACCCCCAACAGTGATGCAAATGAGTTATTTGAGCGTGCTGACCAGGCACTCTACCAGGCTAAAAAACAGGGCAAGAACCGTATCAGCCGCTCAGACTAAAACAAAAAAACGCGCCCAGGGCGCGTTTTTTAAGCTTAAACGGTAACCCGCTTACAGCTTGTCAGCATTCTCGCTCAGGTAGGCTGCAACACCGGCAGGAGACGCGTCCATACCTTTGTCGCCTTCAGTCCAGCCAGCTGGGCAAACTTCGCCGTGAGTCTGGTGGAATGCCAGAGCATCAACCATACGCAGCATTTCGTCAACGTTACGGCCCAGTGGCAGATCGTTAACAACCTGGTGACGCACCAGACCATCTTCATCGATCAGGAAAGAACCACGGAAAGCAACACCGCCTTCAGATTCAACATCGTAATCTTTACAGATGCTGTGAGTCATGTCGGCAACCAGCGTGTAGTTAACCGGACCAATACCACCCTGATCAACAGGGGTATTACGCCAAGCGTTGTGAGAGAAGTGAGAGTCGATAGAAACACCGATCACTTCAACGTTACGCTTTTTGAACTCTTCAATACGGTGATCAAAAGCCAGCAGCTCAGATGGACAAACAAATGTGAAATCAAGTGGGTAGAAGAATACAACAGCCTTCTTACCTTTAGTCGCTTCAGACAGGGTGAAAGCATCAACAATCTCACCGTTACCCAGAACCGCTGGTGCGGTGAAATCAGGAGCCTGCTTACCTACTAATACGCCCATTTTTTATCTCCATTGTTAAGTAAAGCGTTAAACGATTGTGCAAACAGCACGTTATATACAAGATATAAAAAGTGCTGATAGCTTAGTTGCAGTGACTTTATAACACTAATTAAAGTCAACTATGTAACCGATAAACTTCATCTATTAAAGCGTTTCACTCAGCCTTCCGCTGAATCATCAGCAACAGCCACTGAATCAATCAGCTCTTTCAGCTCTCCGCTGGCGGCCATCTCGGCAATGATGTCACAACCACCAATCAGCTCACCTTTGATCCACAGTTGTGGAAAGGTTGGCCAGTTTGCATATTTAGGCAGCTCTGCACGAATTTCAGGACTTTCCAGAATATTTACAAATGCAAAACGAGCGCCACAGGACATCACTGCTTCAGACGCACGGGAAGAGAAACCGCACTGAGGAAAACGTGGCGTACCCTTCATATATAAGAGGATATCGTTGGATTCAATTTGCTCTTTTATCGTGTCTATAACGCTCATAAATCTACCTATACTTTAACGGGTCGCCAGAGTTCTGACGCTAAACTTTATTGATGAAGAAATCCTAGCATAAACCCGATTATTTTACTCGGGTATAGTGCGAAAAAAATCAGCTTTAATAGTCGCGACTATAACAAACGTTGCTTAGAAAAACTGCATTCCAGATTATATGGGGTCAACTATACTGGATCTCAAGTTCTATGCAGCATCTTGCTTATTCTCAGGCAAGTACATAGAATGGCTGGTTTTCCGTTCGGCAGCCTGATTATCGCTGCCGTTTTGCGTTACATAGAGGGACTAACAGAGGGACTTAGATGTCTACACAGCCCGTTATGAATACTTACTCGCGCCTTTCCGTCGCCTTTGACCACGGACAGGGCTGCTGGCTGTTTGATACAGATGGCAACAAATATCTGGATGCTCTCAGCGGTATTGCTGTATGCGGTCTTGGCCATGCTCACCCTGCTGTCACAACAGCGATCAGTGAGCAGGCCAGTCAACTGATCCACACTTCTAACCTGTATACCATCACCAATCAGGAACGTCTGGCGGAACGTCTGACCCAGATATCCGGCATGGATAACGTCTTTTTTGGTAATTCAGGGGCTGAAGCGAATGAAGCGGCTATCAAAATAGCACGTAAATTCGGTCATACCAAAGGGATAGAAAAACCCACCATCATCGTAATGGAAGGGTCATTCCACGGTCGTACCATGGCCACCCTGAGCGCCACGGGCAACCGTTCAGCGCAGGCAGGCTTTGAACCTCTGGTCGGCGGCTTTGTTCGTGCCCCCTATAATGATGTTGACGCAGTAAAAAACATTATCAGCAACAACGCCAATGTCGTGGCAATCCTGGTCGAACCCATTCAGGGCGAAGGCGGCATTATCATTCCGGCCGATGATTATCTGAATCAGCTGCGGGATATCTGCGATGCTCATGATATGTTGCTGATGCTGGACGAAGTCCAGACCGGAAACGGCCGTACCGGAACCTATTTCTCCTATCAGCAGAACGGTATCCTGCCGGACGTCGTCACCACCGCAAAAGGTCTGGGCAATGGCGTACCGATCGGCGCCTGCCTCGCCAGCGGCAAAGCTGCGACTGTTTTCGGACCGGGTAACCATGGTTCAACCTACGGTGGCAACCCACTCTGCTGTGCTGCTGCGCTGGCTGTTGTGAATACCATTACTGAAGAGAAGCTGGACCAGCGTGCAGCGGAGCTGGGCAACAAGATTGCCGATGGCTTTCGTGCTCAGCTCGGTGATGCCGCCTATGTCAAAGAGATTCGCAACAAGGGACTACTGCTGGCCATTGAGCTGACCGAAGCCGGTACCGAACTGGCAGTACTGTCTAAGGTCAAAGGGGTGCTCCTTAATGTGACCGGCGGCGGTAAGGTTGTGCGCATGCTGCCCCCGCTGATTATGAGCGATACTGAAGCGGAGCTGCTGGTCAACACCGTGTCCCGTATCATTAAAGTCTATATGGCTGACGAATAACTGAATCTGAGCTAAGGCCTGCTCTGCCCGGCCTTCTTAATTATGACAACAAGACATTTTCTGACACTGCTGGACCTGACACCCGATGAGCTGAACAAGCTGATCAGGCGTGCGATTGAACTGAAACAGATACGTAACAACGGTGAGATCTACGAACCGCTGTCAAACCAGGTTATGGCGATGATCTTTGAGAAATCATCAACCCGCACCCGGGTCTCTTTTGAGGCGGGTATGGCGCATCTGGGTGGACACGCACTGTTTCTTTCCTCACGGGACACACAACTGGGCCGTGGTGAGCCGATTGAGGACAGTGCCCGGGTTATCTCCAGCATGTGCGATGTTGTAATGATCCGCACATTTGAGCACGAGACAGTCACGACGTTTGCCCAGCACTCCCGGGTACCGGTGATCAACGCTCTGACCGATGATTACCATCCCTGCCAGTTGCTGGCGGATATGCAGACCTTCCTGGAACACCGCGGTGATATCAAAGGGAAAACCGTCAGCTGGATCGGCGATGGCAACAATATGTGTAACTCCTATATAAACGCCGCTCGCCAGTTCGACTTTAAGCTGCAGGTCGCCTGTCCGGAAGGGTTTGATCCGAATCCTGAGCTGCTGGCGGCCAACAGCGAGCGGGTATCAATCTTCCGCACCCCCGAAGAAGCGGTGCAAGGCAGCCATCTGGTGGTCACCGATGTATGGGCCTCTATGGGCCAGGAAGATGAGCAGAAAGAGCGTGAACGAGAGTTCAGGGGTTATCAGGTCACACCGCAACTCATGGATCTTGCCGAATCCGATGCGATATTTATGCACTGTTTGCCGGCTCACCGGGGCGAAGAAGTCAGCGCAGAGATGATGGACGACCCACGCTCAGTGGTGTTTGATGAAGCCGAAAACCGCTTGCACGCACAAAAAGCGCTGCTGGAGTTTCTGCTGGTTAAACCGAAAGCCTGATAACAGCGCTTACATATCGCTGGAAACCCAGGCCCGCTCTATGCGGGCCTTATATCATACAAAGATGCCGCATGAGTTAAATTCATACTATACTCTGGTTCACAGAATAAAAATTGAGGCATTCCAGCATGATCGAACTTCGACACCTGAAAACTCTTTCTGCGCTAAGAGATTCAGGCAGTTTAGTTGAAGCTGCCGAACGTATCCATCTGACCCAATCCGCCCTCTCCCATCAGATCAAAGATCTCGAAGACCGCCTAGACTGTTCACTGTTTATTCGCAAAACCAAACCGATCTGCTTCACCAGCGCAGGCCAGCGTATCCTGACCCTGGCCGATGAAGTACTGCCGATGATCCGTAACGCGGAGCGAGATATCGCCCGACTGGCCGGTGGGGAAGCGGGACGCCTGAATATCTGCATCGAGTGTCACAGCTGCTTTGACTGGCTGATGCCAACCATCGACCATTTTCGCCAGAACTGGCCCGAAGTGGAGATGGATCTGACCACTGGCTTCAGTTTTCAACCCCTGCCAGCACTGGCTCGGGGTGATATCGATCTGGTGGTTACTGCTGACCCGGAAGAGCGTACGGGAATAGCCTATATACCGCTCTTTACCTATGAATCGGTACTGGCCATGAGTAAGCAGCATCAGTTGGTTGCGCGCCGCACAATTCAGCCGCAGGATCTTGAACATCAGACCCTGATTACCTACCCGGTTGAACAGCACCGTCTGGATGTTTTCAAGCACTTCCTGGATCCTGCCGGCATTGAGCCGGAAGAGGTACGCACCTCAGAACTGACGGTGATGATTATGCAGCTGGTCGCCAGTGGCCGCGGGGTGTCCGCGCTGCCGAACTGGGCTATCCACCAGTATATCGAACAGGAATATATTACTTCCCGTCCACTGGGCGAAAAAGGGGTCTGGTGTACCCTATACGCAGCGATTCGGGAAGATCAGAAAGATTCAGACTTTATGGTAGATTTTCTTAACACCGCCAAAGAGATCACCTTCCGCAACCTCAGTGGTATCAAGTCTGCCTGATGACCACACTGGGGAATACTGAGGGTGCCACCACCCTTCTCTATCTGCCTGCGCCACCGATCATCGATACACACAAGCCGCTGGATTACGCCAGACTCTGTGAGTTAAATGGCAATCACTGGCGCAAAATCCTGATTATTCTGGCCAAACTGCAAGCCACCGAATCAACATGGCGTCACTATCGCGACGAACAGCTGTTAAGGCAACACGAAGCGATCGTTTTCGGCGATCAGTTGCTCACCGGTCGTCAGTTGCATATTGTTGCCGGCAAAGCCAGCTGGCAGCGGCTGGGGTTAGATCTGCAACACTTTACGCCGATGGAAGCGAGTGGCAGATTATTCCGGCAAGAGAATATTATTCTCACCCCCTACCCGGATTACCGACAGTTTCCCAACACTCTGATTGATCAGTTAAGACCGGTTATTCAGGCATTCAGATCCGCCAGATCCAACTAGCCAGGATCAGCCCTGCCACTCATCCAGCACCTCCTGGGCAGCCCGGAACGCCTCCTGAGCGGCTGGTGCACCACAATAAACAACAGAGTGCAGCAACACCTCCTGAATCTCCTGCGGGGTACAGCCATTATTCAGCGCACCACGTACATGGCCTTTCAGTTCAGCGGGCGCTTTCAGTGCCGCCAGCATCGCAATGGTCACCAGGCTGCGGGTTGAACGTGGCAGGCCATCCCTCTGCCAGGTTGACCCCCAGGCATGTTCATTAATCCACTCCTGTAAGGGAGCGGTCAGCTCTGTTGTATTGGCCTGGGCACGGGCGACAAATGTTTCACCCATGACCTCAGTGCGCACCTTCAATCCGTTTTGCTTATCCTGTTCTGACATAAGATCACTATCAACCCGGTTATTCTTATAGGACTTTTCCAGAGCCTATATTAAACACTATTACGCCAGATATCCCGGCCACAGCGACGAATAACGGCTATTTCAACCGACAGGCCTTACCTGAACCGGCGAACAACGTTAAACTATCCCCCTTTTTTATTGAAGCTCTAAAAATAGCCTCCTTTCAACTCGGTATGTATTGATGGAAAACTGGTCTCCAGACAGCTGGAAAAACAACCCTATTCTACAGCAACCTGAATACCCGGATAGCGAAGCGGTCCGTCAGGTAGAAACAGAACTGGCCAAGATGCCACCACTGGTGTTTGCCGGTGAAGTACGCTCATTGCATCAACAGCTGGCTGACGTGACAGCAGGCAAAGCCTTCCTGTTGCAGGGTGGAGATTGCGCTGAAAGCTTTGCCGAGTTCAGTGCCACCAATATCCGTGACACCTTCAAAGTATTGCTACAGATGGCGGTCGTGATGACCTTTGCCGGTAGTTGCCCGGTGGTTAAGGTTGCCCGCATCGCCGGTCAGTATGCCAAACCCCGCTCCGCGGGCACTGAAGTGATTGATGGCGTTGAGCTGCCCAGTTACCGTGGAGATATCATTAACGACATCTCCTTTGAAGCTGCGGCTCGTCAACCAGACCCTCAGCGACTGATCCGCGCTTACCATCAGGCTACTTCGACACTCAACCTGATGCGCGCCTTTGCGCAGGGCGGTTTTGCCGATCTGCATAAGGTTCATCAGTGGAATCAGGGCTTTGTGCAACAGAGCCCATTGGGCGAAAAGTATCAGCATCTGGCTGATCAGATCGACGATACCCTGGCCTTTATGGAAGCCTGCGGTATTAGCAGCGATAGTGTTCCTCAACTGAGGGAAACCACGGTTTACACCTCCCACGAGGCGCTGCTGCTCAATTATGAACAGGCACTCACCCGTCAGGACAGTCTGACCAATCGCTGGTATGACTGTTCTGCACATATGCTCTGGATCGGCGACCGGACCCGGCAGCTGGACGGTGCGCATATCGAGTTCCTGCGTGGGGTTGAAAACCCGGTCGGAGTCAAAGTGGGCCCAAGCATGAAACCGGATGAGCTGATCAGACTGATCGATGCCCTCAACCCGGATAATCAGCCAGGCCGGCTGACCCTGATCAGCCGTATGGGGGCTGACAATATCACCGAGATCCTGCCTGAACTGGTGCGCAGGGTGAAAGCAGAGGGACGTGAGGTGGTCTGGAGTTCAGACCCGATGCACGGTAATACCATCAAAGCCAGCAGTGGCTACAAGACCCGTAGCGTCAACAGCATTCTGAAAGAGATGAAGGGCTTCTTTGAAGTACATCGCGCCGAAGGCACCTATGCAGGCGGGGTACACTTTGAGATGACCGGTCAGAATGTGACGGAGTGTGTCGGCGGCGCTTACCAGATTACTGAAGAGGGTCTGGCTGACCGTTATCACACCCATTGTGATCCTCGTCTGAACGCCGATCAGGCGCTGGAACTGGCGTTCCTGATTGCCGATACCCTGAAGCAGGCTCGCCAGCGTTAATGCAGCAATATGCAGAACTGGAGCAACTGTTAGTCAGGATAGAAGCGGAGATGCGGGCCTGGTCACTCTGGTCCGCGACACCGCCAGCAGCATCAGCACTGCAAAGCCAGCAACCGTTCTGCATCGATACCCTGAGTTTCTGGCAGTGGGTGCAGTGGATCATGGTGCCACGCTTGCGGCAGATGATGGCCCGGCAACAGTCACTTCCCCAGAGCAGTGATATGACACCAATGGCGGCAGAAGCCGTGGGCGCCAGCGGTATAAAAAGCAGTAAGCTGATCGACTACTTCACTGCACTCGATCAGCTTCTCACCGCCCGTCACTAGCGGTTGGTATTACCGGCGGCGCGGCTTTCACCAGCCGCAGAGTCAGTCGGTTAGCAGACCATCCAGTACGATCTGGTTATAACCAACCACACCCACCACTTCACCACTCTTCAGTACCGGTGCCATCGCAAGGCCGAAATTATCAAACAAGCGGGCGCAGTAACGTACATCCATCTGCGGATCGACACCGATGACCGGCTTGGTCATCACCTCATAGACATTGATCCGTTCCGGCGCTCTATCCTGCGCCAGAACCTTCTTGGCAATATCGGAAAGCAGCAGAATACCGTACTCATCATCTTCGTGGCGCTTATTCACCAACAGCGCCGTCACCTGCCTGGCTTTGTATACCTCAATGGCAGCTTTAATAGTGATCAGGCCATCGACCATGGCAAAATCATTGGTCATCACATCCTGCACCCGGATTACTTTGCGCTCTCTCATAGCTCATCCTCGACGACATTTGTCAGGGTTTGAATCTGGTGGGCCACACCCACAGCATCCTCCACATCCAGCTGAATCGCGATGCCCTGGCCGGGTTTATCGTCAAAATCAGCCACTTCGGAAATAGTTTCCAGTATTTTCCGGCTCAGATGCTCCTCAACAATGAACAGCAACACATCCCGCTGGGTTTCCAGCGACAGACCAAAAAAGGTCTTCGTCTTAGTCACCCCTTCACCGCGGGCGTTATTAATCACCGTGGCACCCGTTGCACCCGCCTCACGGGCAGCCTTCATCACCTGATCGGTTTTGGAGTCTTCAACAAATACTACTAACAGCTTGAAGTGCATAGCCCCGTCCTATTCCTGTTTAACCATCTTTGCACGTTCCCGGCGACGCCTGTCGCGGCGGGCAACAATTTCTGTTATCTGCGCATAGCCCATCACCGTTATCATCGGAAACAGGCTGGCAAATGCAATCAAACCAAAACCATCAATCAAAGCGCTGCGCCCGGGGACAGTACTGGCCAGCCCCAGTCCCAGCGCTGCCACCAGCGGCACAGTCACGGTTGAGGTGGTCACCCCACCGGAGTCATAGGCCAGTGGGACAATGAGCTTGGGCGCAAAAAACGTCTGAATGACGACAACAATATAACCGCTGATAATAAACCAGTGGATCGGATAACCGGTGACAATCCGCCAGGTCCCCAGGCTGATACCGATAGCAACCCCCAGGGCGACCGCAAGACGCAGCCCCCACACCCCGATTGCACCACCCGATACCTCATTGGCTTTGATCGCCACCGCAATCAGCGAAGGTTCGGCAATGGTCGTACTGGCACCGATGGCAAAAGCAAAAATATACACCCAGTAATAATCGGACCAGTGCAGGGCCTCTCCGGTGGTCGCCACCGTGCCGCGGATAAACGCCGGATCGGTAAGCTGTTGCGCCATCAGCTCACCGATGGGAAACAGTGCTTTATCCAGACCCAGTAAAAACAGCGCTAACCCCACGATCACATAGATAAAACCGAACAGTACCCGTTTCAGGTGGGGGATGGGGCGGCGAATCACCAGCAGTTGAAAGCCAAAGACAATAGCGATAATCGGCAACACATCCCTGATGGTGGACAGCAAGATTGACAACAGCTGGCTCAGGGTCTCCATCAGACCACCATTCCATATGCCATGACGAAGATCATCGGTGTCAGGGAGGCAAACGCGATCAGACCAAAGCCATCGATCATCGGGTTACGCCCCTCGATCGCTGAAGCCAGCCCAACACCTAATGCAGTCACCAGAGGAACCGTAATCGTCGAAGTGGTCACACCGCCCGAATCGTACGCTATGCCAATAATTTCACGGGGAGCAAAGCCGGTCATGATCACCACCAGCACATAACCAATAGCGATCATGTAGTGGATCGGCCAGCCCTTCAGAATCCGGATAACCCCCACCACAATCGCCAGACCAACCGAAAACGCCACGGTATAGCGTAACCCTGAGGCGTAACCGGATCTGGCCGAATCAGTGGATTCAATCATCCCCCCCTCTGCGGCAACGCTGGCCGCTTCGGCGGCAACAGCGATCAGCGCGGGTTCGGCCACAGTGGTACCGAATCCCAACGAGAACGAGAACACCAGCAACCAGAACAGACTGCCTTTTCGGGCGAACGCGTTAGCCAGTACCTGGCCAATGGGGAATAGGCCCATCTCCAGACCGTAGATGAAAAAGGTCAGGCCCGCTACGACACACAACAGGCCGGTCAGAAGACCCACCAGATCCGGCACTGGCTGCTGCAACACCACCAGCTGAAAGAACGCGATCACCAGAACGATCGGTAGCAGATCCCGTAAACTTCCGGCCATGGAACGCCCAAGGGCGATAACAACATTACTCAATTGTGCTCCCTTATAACTAACAGCCCCTATTCGTAACACCGGCTACGTTACGTACTGTATCGCCCGATAATGCTGAACAGGAAACACTTACCCGTCATCCGATCATATAAAAAATAACCGTTAAGCTACAGCACTTTAGCGCTCAAGATGATGTGTCACTTGGATCAGGGGACGGCGTGATTCCAGCATCGCTGTATCTGACTGCCCCGCACTGCTAAAATAGCCTCCGTTTTTACCCGACCAGGCATCCCGATGGCACACTTTGACACACTGACCGACTTTATCCAGCAAACTGAAGCCCAGTTCCGCATCTTTGATATGGGCCGTTGCATCAGTAAGCTTTCTCCTGACACCTTCCGCAAAGTCGAGCTGGGACAGATCCCCTTCCCTAAACCCTTTCTGCATCAGGCCTGGATCGCTATTCTGATGTGGAACCCTAAGCAGGCCAGCGAGAATGTTGTCTGGTTTCTCAAACTGCCATTAGATGAGCAGGGATTTATGGTACAGGCGGCGCGGGATGATTTTCTTAACAGGCTGCTGCAGAACCTGACGAATAGTATGGGAAAAGGCCCGCTGGACCAGCCAACCGATGCCACCGAATACCGGGATGCCCTCAAAGACAACCCCTTCAGCTTTACCCCGGATCAGGAGAAGATGGCAGCGTTCCATGCCACCGCCACCCTGACAACCCGGCAGCCCGCATCCAGCTTTTATGATGGGGCAAAGCAGTACTTTCATGGAAAAGCCGACCTGAACCACTGGGACAGTCTGGGTTATCAGGGCATCGCTGACTATGTCATTCGCCATCAGCAGGGCAACAATGAAGACAAACTGGCGGAGATATTCGGCCAGTTGCCGGATACGCCTCTGGAAGCCTGCTGTACTTTTATCGAACATATTCAGCCCAGTGCACCACTCAGCGAAGCGATCCGCCTGCGACTGGAAAACAGTGTTAGCGAAGGGAAGGTTTCCGCCAATCAGATCGGTGCGCTGCTGCGGGCGATCTCCCAATGCCCTGAAGATGAGCAGAAAATCGCGGTGCTGACCCGGGTATTGCAGAGTCCTTATGGTACCCAGGCCGAAGTCATTGCAGCCCTTGCCAGCCGATGCTGGGCCAGCCTGCAATACCCTGAACTGCTGCAGCAGTTTCTTGAAACCCTGGCCGTCAACGATGCCGGCCAGGCGTGCTTTAACCGGGTCATGGCCGACCTGATGTTTATCCCCACACTGCGTGCACTCACACTGCAGCAGTTTCGTGCAGCGGATCGTAGCGAAGCCCTCAGCCGGGCGATTGGCGGGATGTTTGGCGATGGTTTCCTGTAAGAAAACCGTTCGCAGCGCTCCGGAGGGCAACCCCGGTGCGTGCTGAAAAACGTAAAATTGACGACTTATCTTTTCATTGGCTGCTGATATTGCCAATCATTATCTGTCGATGAGCAGCAGGATCATCATCGGTGTCGGAAACCTCAAAGCTTAAGCTGATCTCCCCCATTCTGACGAACGTGAACACGGTCGTCACACTGTGATAATCACCACGGGGGTATAAACCGGTGAGATCCACCCTGCCATTAGCGCAGCTAAACTGGTCCGCCTTATCACAACGGAACTCAACCTGAACGGCGACCTTTGGGGAAAATGCAACCGCATCCAGGACAACGCTGCTACCCGCCGTAAGCACACCCACCGTACCTTTATCACTGCCCGCGTTGTAGTGCCCATAGACGTTGTGGGTCGATGAGTTAACAAACCTGACCCGGCTCTGCAAAACCGTATTCGTCTGAGCTTCTGACATCTGGACATCTGCCACCCGGGCCTGTTCTACAGACCCGGCATAGGCAGGAACAACACCCAGCGCAGCTAAGATGAACACGACTGCAAGCCCATAGCGGTTCATATCACCCGATACCCCAGCGCAACAAACAGTGCTATTCAGTGGAGACAAGCACGGCTTAAGCCACCGACATATAATGCGTTGCACAGATTTTATTGCCGGACGGATCGCGTAAATAAGCCAGATACAACTGCCTGCCGCCACTGCTTCTGACACCCGGAGGCTCTTCACAGGTCTGGCCTCCGGCGGCCACGCCCGCGGCGTGCCAGGCATCAACCAACTCAGGCGAGCTGGCAACGAAGCCGATGGTCATGCCGTTGCCATGGGTTGCAGCTTCACCATTGATCGGTTTGGTCAGGGCAAAAACGCCACTGTCACTGAGGTAAAAACAACGGCCTTTATCATCAAACACCCCTGGCTTATGACCAAGCACACCGAGTATCGCATCATAAAACAACCTGGATTTTTCAATATCATTTGCGCCGAGCATTATATGGCTGAACATCACGGTAATTCCTTTTTATTAGATAAATAATAATTATGTTTGATTCGCTGCACATTTGAGGTGCAGACTGATGCATATTTCCTGCGATTATTCACAGACCAATATCAATATCGATACCGCCATTCTTCCCCTGAAACAGAGTCTTCAACCCTCTGAATAACCAGACAAAAATATCAAATGGAAGCTCTATAATAAATTCCAGCATATCAAGCAATGGGTGACCAGGCTCCCGTTGGCCGCGCGACTGACCAGGCCATATCAAAAAAGCCAGATACAGACAGATCACCGCCGCAACCAGTGTAAACCAACTAAAGGGGTCAACCGCAACAGATACGAGTAATACAATACCCATAACGAAGAGGATGGTTGCCGCGATCTCTCTGACTGTTTCCATGTCCGAAGGTCCTGAAAAATTTACCGCGTTAAGTGCTGAAGGCAGCTCTGCTAAAAACAGCTTTAAAACGACCTGAATCAGCCATTTAACCAGAACCTCGGTTAGCCGACTAGCGATAACGGCTGAAAATTGCCGCGCCAATCTCGGCTACCGCTGTGTTTCCAGAACTCAATCACACCTTCCGGAAACTCTGCGGTTGAATATTATTTAAACATTTAACACAATAAAGCTAAATCTGCTGTCTGGTCAGACGTGCATCTCCAGGTCTAATGAAGGTATGTTGTGTGGTCATAAAAACAACCAAAGCACAGAAGCAGAACAACAAAAAAGAGGCGGATAATCGCTATCGGGTTCTATTCAGCAACTCGAAAATTCCAATGCTTTTAATTGACCCTGTCGACGGTGTAATTGTTGATGCCAACCAGTCAGCCTGCGACTATTACGGCTACCTCCATCAGCAACTAACAGCCCTTAACATCAACGCGATCAACCAGCTCTCAGATATTGAGATCAAAGCTGAAATGCACAAGGCTGCAACTCAGAAACGGGATCACTTCTTTTTTATTCATAAACTGGCTGATGGCAGCCTGCGCGATGTGGAGGTCCATTCCGGGCAGCTAAAGATCGATGACAAACAGTTACTCTATTCTATTATTCATGACATCACCGAACGTCGTGCGGCAGAAAAGGAGCTGAAAGAATTAAACCGTAACTTTATTACGCTGCTGGACAACACCTCCGATTTTGTCTATTTCAAAGACCGGAACAGCCGCTTTCAATTCTGCAGTCAAACACTTGCCGACATCACCGGCCACAGCCACTGGCAAGATATGGTAGGTAAGCACGACCTGGAAGTCTTTCCGCCGGACACCGCAAAAATCTATTACGAGGAAGAACAGCCTATCTTCAGAGAGGGCGTTGCGCTACTCAACCGGGTCGACCCCTACTACGACGAACAGGGCGAAAAAGGCTGGGTCAGCACCAGTAAATGGCCCGTATTTGATGAAAATCGTGTTGATGTTGTCGGTCTTTTCGGTATCAGCAGAGATGTCACTGCTCAACATAAAGCGCAGGAAGAGTTAAAAATTGCCGCCAGTGTTTTCCAGAATATCAGCGAAGGTGTGATGATCACTGATAGCAAAGGCAAGATTATCGAGGTGAATCAGGCATTCTGTCAGCTGTCAGGCTATTCCCGAGATGAGATCATTGGACGAACGCCGAACTTTCTGAAGTCGGGTCATCATGATGCCTCATTTTTCCAGTCATTGTGGGATTCATTAAATGACAACCGATACTGGCAGGGGGATATCTGGAATCGCCGCAAGGACGGTTCAATTTTTGCCTGTCGGACCTGCATCAGCGTCCTCACCGATGAGGAGGGTAAGGTTGATTGTTATATTGGTCTGCATTCAGATATCACCGCCCAGCTACAACATTTTAAAGAGATCGAGCATCTGGCCTATTATGATGCCCTGACAGAGTTACCCAACCGGGTTCTGTTCGCAGACCGGCTAAACCAGACACTGGCTGTCGCCGATCGTGATAAGACCTCAGTTGCGGTCTGTTTTCTTGATCTCGATTCTTTTAAACCGGTTAATGACAACTATGGTCACCGGGCTGGAGACCTGCTCCTGATCGAAGCCGCGAACCGCTTAAAAGATTGCATTCGCGCCGGAGATACTGCGGCCCGGATGGGAGGTGATGAGTTTGCCCTGACGCTGACACAACTGACTTCTGAAGTGGATCTGCAACACGCCCTGGACAGGATACTAACTTCGATCGCCCAGCCCTTCACCCTGCCCATCGGCGAAACTATCTGCGTTTCGGCCAGCATTGGTGTCTGCCTATATCCCCGCTACCACAACAAAAAGAGCCAGCTTCTCCGCTACGCCGATCAGGCGATGTATGAAGCCAAAGCGAAGGGACGTAACCAATACTTTATCCACGGAACAACCGCGACGGACGGCTGACTGATCTGAGACTGAACCGGTTATCCCGGTCTGACAGCAATACTCGTCCGTGATTTACTGATAATCATCCGGCAACTTAACACTCAGCCCCCAGCTTTCAGCCCGTTGCTGGCTGGCCTGACGGAAGCGTTCGCGGATATCGCTGCCGGCGGGTTTGGTCAGATAAAACAGCAGAGTGCTGGCCTGTTCAGGGCTCAGCTGCTGCTGTTCACCCCAGCGCTGAATAAACTCAACCAGGGTGTTGTCACTCTTATCTTCCAGCGCAACAGGCACCTCGATGGAGAGATCCTCCCCTGCCCGCACCCGGCGACAGATCACCTGATAGTTATAGCGAAAATCGGGAAATACCCGATCCTCCTCTTCAGATCTGAGGCGGAACCAGCCGGTCGCTTTTCCTGCATGATAAAGCGCCACATGAGTCCACTCATGCTGGGTCGGATGATCGGCATAACGGCACACCTCCTCATAGGCGATCTTCGCCGGAGGCAGACCAAAATCGCCGCTCTGCTCATTAAGGATGGTGATAAATTCTGAGATGGTGGGCATCCACGCCAGGGTCTCTTTACAACGATTAATCGCCGACACCAGTTCGGCTTCGCTATACCCCTGCATACTCAGCGCCCATTCGCGCTTCGCGATACGGATCTCGTCCTGAGTTTCGAAGCAGCTTTTAAATTTATGCCCATAGATCGCCATAAAACGGGCGAATAGCATATTGATCAGAGTTTTGGTTTCGTTGCTGATGGCTACGGATTCAGCAGCCGCTTCGGCGTCACCAGTCGGTGTCCTTGATGTCCATGATGGCTGCGGTAACCCGCTGGCGCTTTTCCCGATTATCTGGGCGGGTGTTTTCATGGTTTACACCTTTATTTGCTTCTTCTGCCCGCTGTTTGCGGGCATCACGTGTTTGTTGATTAACCCATTCCCGCTTAACCCAGGCAAGGAATTTCTGATCCCAGTTGGATTCTTTACGATCTTTATCCAGCCAGTAAAGTATAAATTCATCCAGCAGCCCTTCCGCAAAGGGTTGCGGGATGCTATGCCGGGGCAACATATCCAGCAACATCTGCGAGGGTCGCCAGCCCAGAAACATAGTATGCAGTTTCTGGTTTTTTTGTTCGATCTCATTCAGCCGACTGGCAAAGTCATTCTCAGCCGTAGTCTCACGACTGGGGGTCACCTGACGGCTTTTCGACCAGCCGATACTGCCACCAAAGGTGGGTGCAGGTCCCGGCCGGCGAATCTGAGCCTGATGTACCCGGCGACTGATCTCACTGCGTTCCGGCGGCTGTTCAACCACAGGTAGTTCCTGCACCGTCACCGGTGGTGCAGGCGGCTCATCGGGGAACACTGGAGACGATGAGGCTGCAGAGTGCTGATCTATCGGGGTCTGCAACACCAGCTTAATCGCCCGGCCGTGACCAAAGGAAGCCTGAATATAGCCCTGGGATACCAGGCTGCTGGTGACCATCGCCAGCTTCTCTTCATCCCAGAAACCGGCAAGTGACAACCACTCTGTGCGGCTTAGCACAGCAGACGGAAGCCCGGATTTGTCCGGCAACCCATGCATCTGTATATAATCGTGGTATATCGCCAGAAGGATCGCCTCATCAGAGCCTGCCGTACGTGCCAGCGAAGGATAAAACAGTACGGGTTTTTCCGGAAAGCGGAAGCTCATAATGATTCCATACATCAAACGCAGAAAGTAAAAAGAAAAACAGGCTGTCATCCCGGCGCTACAGGAAAGCCGTTAAATAAGCCCGGTCAGGCTTAACCTACCCATGTATCAGACTGGCCAAGCCAGTGCAGAAGGGATCCCCATCCGCAATGGATACCCAGCGCAGCGGAAAGACGGTCTACAACTGAGATCAGCCGTCCTGAGCAAACTGCTCAACCGCACGCAGCACATCACGGCGACTGATCTGGCCGATCAGTTTACCATTTTTTATCACCGGCAAGCGACGTCTTTTATTAATAATAAACTCTTCGGCCACCGAGATGATGTCGGCGTCATGGGAGATCGTGTACACCTCCGGTGACATGTAATCGCCCACCTTTCCGCCCATCTCCTCTTCGTGGTAGGTCAGAGTCAGAATCGCTTTAAGACAGTCAGCCTCGGACAGCAATCCAACCAACTCACCATTTTTACCAATCACCGGGGCTCCGGTAATCCGGTATTTCAGCAGCAGATTTATCGCTTCAAACAGATCAGTTTCCGGCGTAAATGTAATCAGCTTTTCAGCCATATAATCGCTGGCTTTAACAGATCGCAACATCAAGTATCCTCCAGGCGGACAATCAGTAATCTATCGGCCGGTCCTGCCGGCGCTTTATTGTAAAGTTTTATTACTAACTCATTGATCGGCTTTATCTTAGCCCAGCTGTCAGTAACAAAACACTGTCCGAGATCTATCAATTAGGCGAATATCGCTCACCAGCCCCAGAATGAGTACAGTGGTCAGTTAAACACCACCGTCTTATTCCCATGCACCAATACCCGATCATCAAGATGCCAGCGCAAGCCCCGTGACAGCACGGTTTTCTCCACATCTTTACCCAGTCTCACCATCTCCTGTGGCTGATCACGATGGCTGACACGTACCACATCCTGATCAATGATCGGTCCGGCATCCAGCTCCTCAGTCACATAGTGACAGGTTGCCCCAATCAGCTTAACACCGCGCTCGTGAGCCTGGTGGTAGGGTTTTGCGCCGGCAAAAGAGGGTAAAAAACTGTGATGAATATTGATAATCCGGTGACGATACAGCTCACATACCGTGCTGGGCAGAATTTGCATATAGCGAGCCAGAACAACCGTGTCGGCCTCATGCTCGACTATCAACTGATGCACCCGGTCAAAGTGGGGTTGCTTATCCTCTTTATCGACCGGCACATGGTGGTATGGGATACCGTGCCACTCGACCATGCTACGCAGATCATCATGGTTGGAAATCACACAGGGGATCTCACAATCCAGCTCGCCTTCATGGTAGCGGTACAGCAGGTCTGCCAGGCAGTGAGAATCACGACTGGCCATCAGTATAACTTTCTTGGGCACCGATGAATCGGTAATCTCCCACTGCATTTTGAATGACTGAGCGATCGGTGTGAACTGCTCAATCAGTTGCTCGCGATCAAAGCTTCCAGACGCAGTAACAATTTCAACTCGCATGAAAAACCAGCCAGTAGAACTGTCAGAGTGCTGGTTAGCATCGGCTATAGAACCGCCATGACTGGAGATAAAATTACTTACCATCGCCACAATACCCAATCGATCAGGGCAAGCCAGTATCAGTCTGAATCTGCGTTCCATCGTGTCCTACTTTTCTGTCAGTTTTTAAAGTGAGCGACATTCTATCAGCTATCCGGACTCACGCCACCTGTCTCGTTAACAACCAGTGAAACCACCGGAATAAGTAGCTCTGTCATGTACAGCCCATCCTGTTGTCTGCTATAAACAGATCAAAAGACCATTTAATCTGGCGACCGGATTTAGTCACAACAGGACTCAGATCCGGACAGGGAGCAAAGCAAAGATGATCTCCACCCCCGAACGAGCCACAACACTTCAGGCCCGCAGACTGGGTATTGATACCCGACAGGAACCGATAATCTATCTCAGGGCTGACAGCCCCGTATGCCGCTCAGAAGGGTTCTCTGCCCTGTCGCGGGTGCTGGTGCATACTGAACATTGCAAGATTATAGCCACCCTCAATATCATAACCGGCGAGATGTTACGCCGGGGGCAGATCGGTTTTTCCGAATCGGCCTGGCTGAGATTACAACTGAATACTGATGACAACGTCTGGTTGACTCACCCCCGCCCGGTGCAGTCTCTGTCCCATGTACGGGCAAAGGTGTATGGCCACTCTCTCAGCAAACAACAGTTTCAGGAGATCATTAACGATATCGTTGATGGCCGCTATGCCGATGTGCATATCGCCGCCTTTATCACCGCTTGCGGCGACGATAAGCTCAATGATGCTGAGATCATCGCCCTGACCCAGGCGATGATAGACTCAGGCAGCCGCATCGACTGGGGGCAGCCGATGGTGATCGACAAACACTGTGTGGGTGGATTGCCCGGCAACCGTACCACGCCCATCGTGGTAGCCATTCTGGCCGCCAGTGGCCTGACGATGCCAAAAACATCATCCCGGGCGATCACCTCCCCCGCCGGCACTGCTGACACCATGGAAACGATGACCGAAGTCAGTCTGACACTGGAGCAGATGAAACAGGTCGTGAAACAGGAAGGTGCCTGTCTGGCCTGGGGAGGCTCAGTGCGGCTGAGTCCCTCTGATGATATTCTGATTCAGGTTGAACGAGCGCTGGATATCGACAGTGAAGGACAACTGATCGCGTCAGTACTATCGAAAAAAATAGCCGCAGGTGCCACCCATGTGCTGATCGATATTCCCGTGGGCCCCACCGCTAAAGTGCGTTCGCAGAAGGCTGCCGATAAACTGGCCGCCTCGTTCCAGAAAGTCGGTGAACAACTGGGGATTAAGATTCAGATACTCTTTACCGATGGCAGCCAACCAGTAGGCAACGGTATCGGGCCAGCTCTTGAGGCCAAGGATGTACTGGCAGTATTGCAGAACGACACCGATGCCCCGCAGGACCTCAAACAAAGAGCCCTGACGATGTCCGGCACGATGCTTGAAATGGCCGGAGTTGTTGCACCCGGCGGGGGCATAGAAAAAGCGACCACCATTCTGGAAAGCGGTCTGGCGTGGGAAAAATTCTGCGCAATCTGTAACGCTCAGGGCGGTATGAAGCAGCCCGATGAAGCCCCTTACCTGTTCAAACTGATGGCTGACAGAAAGGGAACCGTAACCCGGGTTGATAACCGTCGCCTGGCACAGGTTGCCAAACTGGCCGGAGCGCCGATCGATCCAACCGCCGGCTTAGAGATCCATGTCAAACTGGGGCAACAGGTTTATCCCCATGAACCCCTGCTAACCATCCATGCGGAAAGCTCCGGCGAGCTCAACTACGCGGTCGACTATCTGGAAAGCCACCCCGACATTATCTGCCTGAACACGGATGAGGGATCAGCAGAGGAGAACACTGATGAAAACCCTACTGATTAATCTGGAATCTGACCCACAACTGGAGGCTCAGCTCCTCAATCAACTGGATGCCCAGAAAGGCGAAACAGAACTGCGTCGCTTTCCCGATGATGAGACCTATCTGCGGGTGCTAACCGACTGCAAAGACCGTAACGTGGTGATCTTTTGCAACCTCTACCAGCCGGATAACAAGATACTCAGGCTTCTGCTGCTCAGCTATACCCTGCGCCAGATGGGCGCCCTGAAGATTGGTTTAATTACCCCCTATCTGGCCTATATGCGGCAGGATAAGCAGTTTCATGACGGTGAGTGCGTCAGCTCACGCCCGTTTGCCAGACTGATCTCTGAAAGCGTCGACTTTATGGTCACTGTCGATCCCCATCTGCACCGTTACGACTCCCTGGATGAGATATACAGCATCCCGTCACGGGTGGTTCACGCCGCCCCACTGATTGCCGACTGGATCAGGAATAATATCCGCAAACCACTGCTGATCGGGCCTGACAGCGAAAGCGAGCAGTGGGTGTCCAGCGTAGCTGAGCTGGCGGGTGCCCCCTTTCAGGTGCTGAACAAGATCCGCCGGGGCGACTACGATGTTGAAGTAACACTGCCCGAAGTCGAGCGCTGGCGTGAGCATACCCCGGTGCTGGTCGATGATATTATCTCCAGTGGCCGGACCATGCTGGAAACCATTGCCCATCTGCAACATGCCGGGATGCCCAGAGCCACCTGTATCGCCGTGCACGGTATTTTCGCTGCCGATGCCTACCCGCAGCTAGAAGCGGTCGCGGAGGTCATCACCAGTCGCTGCATCCCCCATCCCAGCAGTCAGATTGAGATCGCCCCTGCTATCGCCGCCGCAACCCGGGAACTACTGGAGGGATGACAGAGATCCCTATACCTCAGGGGGAGTTAACGCTGGACCCGGGGTTTATTGCCGAAAACGAAGCCCGCACGCTGTTCGATTCACTTGAACAGCAACTGAACTGGCAGCAGGCCCGGATCAGAATGTTTGGCCGGATGGTGAATATTCCCCGCCTGCAGTGTTTTCAGGGAGACCCGGGCATCCTCTATCGTTACTCAGGTCTGAGCCTGCAAACCGAACCCTGGCACCCACTGATCCATGCGCTCAAACAGCGCGTAGAAGCCGCCGCTAAACACAGCTTTAACAGCGTGCTGATCAACTATTACCGTGGCGGACAGGACAGCATGGGATGGCACAGTGATGATGAACCGGAGCTGGGCAGCAATCCGGTGATCGCCTCCCTGAGTCTCGGTCAGAGCCGCCGTTTTCTGCTGCGCCACCGGTTTGACAAAAGCATCTCTCAGCAAGAGCTCTTGCTCAACAGTGGCTCTCTGCTGATAATGGCAGGTCAGTTACAGCATTTCTGGCATCACAGCGTGCCTAAAACCAGCAAACAGCTGGAGGGGCGGATCAATCTCACCTTCCGGCATACTTTCACCACAGATACCCAGATGGAATAACCGATGAACCCCGTTATAGAGTTACTCAACAGTCACCGATCAATCCGCAAATTCACCGATCAGCCTATTCCACAGGAAACCCTCAACACCCTGGTACAGGCGGGGCAAGCCGCTGCAACCTCCAGCTTTATTCAGGCATGCACGGTAATTCAGGTGAATGATCAGGACAAGCGCAACCAACTGGCGGAATGTGCCGGAGGCCAGGCTTATGTCGCTGAGGCGCCTGTATTCCTGGTATTCTGTGCGGATATGCAACGCAACAAACTCGCCTGCGAAATGAACGACGCCGAGATCAACTCAGGCTTCACGGAACAGTTTATTACCGCCACGGTCGATGTCGCCCTGTTCGCCCAGAACCTGACCGTCGCCGCTGAATCACTCGGCTTAGGCATTGTCTATATCGGCGGCATCCGCAACCAGATCGCCCGGGTCTCAGAACTGCTGGAGCTACCTGAACTGGTCTACCCAGTCTTCGGTCTCTGTCTCGGATATCCGGATCAGAACCCGGAAGTTAAACCCCGTCTGCCGGTGGAAGTCGTCCTGAAACAGGACAGCTATAGTGACAGTGGCGATAAGGAAACCATCGCCGAATACGATAAATCCGTACGCGAATACTACCAAACCCGTACCGGCGGCAATAAAGAGATGACCTGGAGCGAACAGATGTCCGGCATGCTGGTTAAAGAAGCGCGGCCGCATATGTTGTCTTTTCTTCAAGAGCGGGGGTTTTTATTGAAATAATTAGGGTCTGCTAAGCCCTAGTTTCGAAGCGGCCAGTGGCTAGAACGCGGCTGCGCCGCTTAGAAAAAAACAGAACGCTGCTTCGCAGCTCGCTAGTCGCTAGACGTCACTTCGTGACTTGCTAGAAAAAGCATGGTTGCCGGGTGTAGGTTTAGGTACGTGGCCTTAAAATAACACCTTTGTAATAGGCCGTATTGCTGTGAAGCAGCACATTTAGCGGTCCAGCCCGAAGGGCGATTATTCACAAGCTTGTTATAAATCATTTCAGGTTTTCTCAATGGCTAAAAGATCTGTAACGCCAGGTTTAAGAGTGAACTCTTTGCATTTAACAAAATCTCCCACTTTGAATTCAAGGCTAACTCCCTCATCTACAGAACATATTTCATAGATATTATCAGGGTGTTTAGCTGCGGTAACACAGGAAAATTTTTTACCATCACGGACGTAAATAACAGTCATAATGGCAAATCCACTTTCCCAATTATCCTGGCCTAATTTGCATTCAGAAATATCAAAGCCATCCGGATAATAACAAAATCCCGGCTGGTCCTTTAAACGCTCTATAGCAAGCAGTGCATCTTCCTCGGAAGCATAGGCACCAATGAATTTTTCATCTTCATTCAAGTCCGACTCGTAACTATGCCAAAGTAGATAAACGATACTTTTCATGAATTTAACGCCGCTAGTTGGTGCGCTGTTAAACGTGTTCCCAGCCTATCCTTATTTATTATGCATTCTCTCGGGATGCAACATTATGAATTAGCTTTCCACGGCATATAAAGTAGTAAGCAGCTACGGAAAATAGGATAAGCTGGGATAACGCAGTAATGCCTTTGGAAACCGCGGCCTTTCGTAGTGAGTCCGCCATTGAAGCAAAATCGGACGATCTACCAGCAGCATCTGCAAGATGAAAATGCGCATAGACAGCACCAATTGCTTCAGGGATCGATATTATTGCTAGTACCAGCAAGTAGATTCCAAATATTCTAATTGCCACCCAAATCCATTCACTCTTACTCATTTTCCATCCTTAGTGCAGTCGTGATAGAGCGCCCCGTTACCGAGGCGACCCCACACAGATCCGGACGTGCGGAACTACCGCATCCGGCTCTTCAATAATATCCTTGCCCGTGTAGAACACAGACCCTCAGTACCAGTCCACGGCTAACAACCTTTTACTCACTCGCATGGGCTGGATTCCAAAATATCTTAACATCTCCTTCATCCCTGACCACGTGTAACTTTTCCGACCACTTCGCCGGTTTAACCAGATATCTAGACGTTAAGTATGAGGCAAGAAAATAAATCTGTCCCCTTTTTCAATTTGGTGGTCAATCCCACGAACGGGTCGGTCGGTGCAGGGCTTTCGTTCGTGCTTGAAAAAGGAGCTAAACCCGGTCTCTCTGGGTTCCGTCATAACCTCGCAACACTATTCCCATAAATAAGCACAGTGTGATGACAGGGCTTGTTCAACAACCGGATAAAGCCGCGGCTGCGCGCGGCCTATCCTTATTTATTAGGCCCGATGCGTGTTAAATCGTTCATTAACTTCACTACAACCCTCTTCGTGAAATAGATCAGTAGTCATCATTATTGAATAAGGTCCAAATTCATCTACAAATTTTTCGGCGTTTATGGATATATCATCTGCTGGCGAGAAATATTTATCATCATAATCTTCGGCAATAAAACCAAGATCTGTACGTTTGATTGTTTGATCAACAAGATATCCAGCAATCTGCTTCTCTTGCGTAATCTCAAGCCAAACCCTTTCTTTTGGTTGAACGATACGCACAGAAACAATATCCGTTTTTAACCACTTTGTGTACTTGGATTGTAATCTTTCCAGGATTTCAATTGCTGAAAACCGGTCTTCTTCTGACGCATTCCCGCTCTTTTGTAATAAACGAATAGCCTTATCAATGGGGTACTTAAAAAATTCACGGCTACTATTTACTCTAAAGTCTGAAATTTCATCATGAATTTTCTTTTCAACACCTTCATAGTCGTCACAAAATACCTCAAAAGCTACTTGGAAAGGAGTGGGGACACCGGTTTTGAACAGCTCTCGCGCTCTACTCCTACTATCCCTTTTTGTTCGGCCAATTTTTATTAAACCAGGCATAGATTCATTAATCAGAATGTATACATAACCAGAATCCAACATGCTCTCCTTTAAGGCCTAACGACCAAGCTCACACGACGAAAACCGCTCAGCGGTTTTTGGTCGGGTGGAGCGCTTGGTTATGCGTTTAGTTTCCGCAGCCACTATAGTCTGACTCCTTACACACAGACAGCCAATATTGAGATTTTGTGTCATTTCCATGCTTTGCATAGAGCTTACTGAGTAAAATTGCTGAGTACCCATAGCCGGACTGCTTGGTGTTCGCATATTTTTCATACCACTTAATTGCATTTTCTTCATCGTTGTATGGTGAAGAGCGCAATACATGCCCAAGCGCCAAGTAAGCTGGTGCAAACGAACCTTTGGCGGCCAAGTTATAATAATAGAGTTCTTTTTCACTATTTCCGGCATATCCAAATGACATGCCTACTGCATATTGGATGTTGGGATTTTCATCATTGGCCGCACTTAAACAATAATTGTTCAAGTGAACTTGTTTTGGGTTTTCCTTGATTGCATTAAGGCAGATTTGACTATCAGAGTCCGCAAATGCTGGGTAACTAAAAACCCATAGAGTAAACATTAACAAACGCACCATGCCAATTTCCTTTTCACGCATAACGCTGCCATAAACGGCGCGAGCTTGCGAGCGTCCGGCGACCGAAGGGAGCGAATTTAATGGCCTTGTTAGCGAATACTTTGGCAGACACTTGGAGCCTCCCAGGCTAATACGTTTATGCAGTAGTTGCAGCCAATGATGAAGTACTCTTTAGAGCCTGTTTTGGCAGCAGATGCAAATCCTTCTCTATCTCTCTCTTGGTCAAGCCACCCGCCACTGTGGATCTCATAGAACCAACCGTTGGACGATGAGCAATTTGGCCAGAATTCTAAAAGATCTCCTTCATCTAATACTCGATATCCCGCAGGAGAATCGAATGAAATGTCGATTTTATCTCCATCGATGAGAACTGTAACTATGAGAGTTTCTATATCGAATTCTATATAGACAATCTCGATATCCTCATCTTTCGATAACGGTGGCTCAAGTGCTTTACATTTCATCGATTAATCCGAATCTATCTGTATCGCTAACGCCCAGATCAGCGGGCAATTGAAGCGCAGCGTAAATTGATCCGCTGCAGCTGTTTGTTAAATTGCATTACTACAAGATTTCCTCTACCTCGCCTGACAAAAATTTCTCAGACTGATTTTCACTGATATCTAGCAGCTTTTCTCTGTACTTATTTATATCAAGGAACCAAAAACCTCTCCCACAAGTCTTGCCGGTACGACCCGGCTTAGTATTAAATGTTGTGGCTAAATAGAATTTTTCACCAACACGGTATCCCGTGGCACCAACAACTCGCGTTTCATTCTCTTTGGAGTATTCATCTATAGTTTCCTGAGTCGCAACTTTCTGGAGCCTTCTTTGAGATAGCCATTTAACAGGCCAAGACTTTCCGGTTTGATCTATTAACTGAACTTTGTATATCTCAGTTATAGAAAGACCGTCAGGTAATGAAATGCGGAATTCTTCTTTTTCACCCTCACTCAATTTCACTTTTCTCTGAGGCTCTTGACTCCATAACCATCGCCCAAATTTATGCTGCCAGTATCTAGTGGCTCTTTGTTTCCAATTTCTTGGGGTAATGAAATACTTAATACTATCAATTGACACCGGCCTTCTTCCCACCGCCCTAACTGTAATTTTATGCTTTGGAGAATTAGGGCCGTCATAGCCAAATGAAGACTCGCATTTTAGTTTTGGCTTGTCCAAGCCGTGCTGCCTAAACCGAAGCCATAAACCAAGTAAACCTGCGACAGTTCCGATAGTTCCTGTAATCGCGCCCCAAAGAGCAAGAGCTTCAGTTTGACTCATATCTTTCCTTGCAATTTAACGCTCGCTTAAGTGGACAAAAATTGTTGGCTAAACTGTGTAGCGCAGCGAAACGTAGCCAACTGTTTTTGTTCCGTTTAAAGCGCTTGTTATAACGGTTTACTTGAAGCCTTGATGAACATTCCCAGTAACTTCAAATTGATTTTGCTGAAACTCTACCGATGGAATATCAACATGGTCTTTTAACCAAGGCCACACTTCATTAGTTTTACCATTAGCCTGATGAGCTACGTAGAAAAATGATATTACGGGCTCTATGCAGTTGATAATATTAAAAATAGAGTCTTTGAAATATGCTTTATAAAACTCAGTTGCATCGATAGATTTCTGGTGGATTATCTCATTTCTGTACTCTTCAAGAGTAACAAAATGTCCCCACCATTTTTGCTTTTCTACAGCCTTAGTTTCGTACAACTCAGGAAGAATGTATTTAATCTTAGTTTTTAAACTAAGCCACCGCTCAATGGCTACTTTATCGTATGACTCTATAATACCTTTCGAGTTTTTCTTAGCTTGGTAAATGTGCCCATGAGGAATACTAAGATTAGCAAATGCTTCTAAAGCAGTATAAGCAAAGACGATTGCAGATTGAATTTCTTCAATGTAGTCGTAAACGTCTTGGGAAATAGCACTTATCGCATCTTTTTTATTTCCGGTTAGCTTAGTAATATCCAATTCGTAGCTACTGCTTTTAAATTTCCGGTCAAAAATTGCTTTTGCTCGACTTGAAGCTTTAGTGCTTACGCTCATTAACATGCCAATGTTGTTTGGAACGAAGTAACTAATCTTTCTCGAACGGTTGAGTTCGACGGTATCGATGTCTTGAATCAACATTGAACCGCTACTATCTTTTGCGAAACGAAACGTAGGCTTCGTCATTCTCAAGTCAGGTATTTTGTACCCTTCGGGTGTCAAACCAACCACTAATGAACTTTTAGATTTATTAGGACTCTTCATATTCGCCTATCGTTATAACGCCGCCAACACAGGCGACCGGAACGTAGTGTAGGCCGTCCAGTGCAATGCTTTTTTTGCATTGCACGATTGTGCTTGGCCTTGTTAAATTTTATTTCCACCATGACTCAGCTGAAACCACAATGCTTTCTTTTATCACAAACGCTCCTTTAGGTTTGTTAGCTTTTGCTTTGCACTGAAAATAAACTGGAAAACTATCGCTAATTGCTACTCCATCGCCTTTGCGTCGATCAGATGATGAGCCGTATTGGAGATCGACGTATACAGTACTCCCTCCCTGGATATATATAAAAGACTCATCAATAGCTGTCACTTGAAAGCCATCAAATTCTAAGTAATCAATAAAAGTATGTGTAGAAAGCTCATCAAGAGACTGCAGAATTTCCTCTAGCAGCTCTTTTTCTACATAATCAGCAAGCTTCTCCGGAATAAATGACAGTACTTCCTCTTTTCCTGATTGGATTATCTCCATTGCCTCATTAAAGGTAATGATAAGCTCTTTTAATTTTTGATACGCCTTTTGGGGACCAAGCCCAAAAGTTGCTTCGCCGACATGCGTGAACAAGTTTAGCGTTTCAATATGGTCTTGGTACTGTGCAATATAGTTTTTAATACCATCTCTGACATGCTCAGACAGAATGTGATCTTGAAGCCCAGCCTGCATACAGTACTTTAGCTTTTGACCACGGTTCGCTTTTTCAGGATCATCGAATGTCGGACTAAACCATATACATTTACTTACTCTTTCATCTGGAGCCTTCCGATTCAAAACATGCCTTAGAAGTTCACGCATCGCGAAGGCAAAGTTATTGAACCTCAATGGATTTGGATATGAGCAAAAATTCCTTAATGCACTAACAAACAGCTTGTCTTCAAACTCAGTTTCTAGGTGAGATCTGAATTCAATTACAAAATTATGCTTTAGTAGATTCTTTAGCTTCAAACTCAGCACCTGGTTGTAATTTTAACGCCCGCATTTGGGGCCGTAGTGAAGCGCAGCGTAACGGAGGTCCCAGCCCCGAAGGGGCGAACAACATGCGCTTGTTATGTTTTTATTTGCTCGAAGTACCATTTTGCTTGCTCCCACTCCATATCTTGCTCCATGTGCCAATCAAAGGGCCGAGGATGCCTATGGTGATCTACGATATATTGAAGATGTTCGTGAGCAATATCTGGATCATAAACCCGCCAAACGAGACGGCGTGTTTTATTCCATGTTTCACGGATTAGAAACAAAGCGTTACCACCTGCTTTTATTTCCTCATCGAGCTTGTCGCAGAAAGGATCAACGATATCTCTTTCTTCTTGAGATGGCATTCCATTTTCAATTAGATCATCGAAGTCAATAATCACGGACAAATGCCAGCTGAATATCTTTTTTGGCTCGAAGTCTTTTAAGGCTGAGTTAAAAACAGCTACACAGGGCAGACCATCCGATTTCCACTCGAGTACACCGTACTCTTCTTCTGGAAGAACCACTCTTACCTCATTGTCTTTGAGTTTTTCTTTTTTCCCGAATAGCTTCTTTAGCACGAAACTCTCCCTGAAACATAACAGCTAATTATAGTGCCGTTTGGCACTATAACTCCCAGGCACTATAAGTCCGAGAATCCGATAAGCCAAAATTCACATTCATTCTATATATCAGCAGGTTAGCGACAATTAAGAGAGGCTTTTTAAAGAATTATAGTGCCTGTAAAGGCTGCGTCCCTGCCATAAACTTGCCTCAATCATAGTATCCACATTCTGTTAAATCAAAGCGTTAGTTCAATATTTACCTTGCTCAAGGGAAAGGGGGTCCTCTGAATTGGGAGAGTTGAGATATAACAACTCCAGTACTGTCGTATATCAAAGCCAATAGTTTGAGGGAGTTATCCACAGTGAATAACGGGAAGATGTGGGTCTGTAAATGAGGGACTTTCTCTGTGACCCCGGTGTTCTTGGCGTGCCCTCACAAGTCCGGCGAGCAACGAGCAACAAAAAGCGTTAATTCAACCTCCTTTTTTCAGCCCGGTTGCTGATGTAGTTGCCGATTAACATCACTAACGCGCCTATTAAAACAGCCCACTCCAACGGTTCGCCGTAAAAAAGAAAACCCACCGCGGCGATCAGGGGCAATCTTAAAAAATCCATCGACACAACAACCGTTGCATCAATCAATTTCATCGCCCGGGTTAAGCAGTAATGGGCACTCATGGCGGTTAGTCCGACCATCAGGATCCATGGCCAGGCGTCAACGGAGGGTGTTTTCCAGTCATACAAGGCCGGGATCAGCCCTAGCGGCAGTTGGATCACCGTCATGTAAAACAGGATGCATAGCGGAGTGTCTATATGGGCTAGTTTTTTGGTCTTTATATGGGAGATCGCGTAACAGATCGCACCGCCCAACACCGCCAGAGCTGCGGGCTTCATTACCTCCAAACCTGGACGTAAAATGATCAGCATGCCCACAATACCCAGCCCAATAGCGGTCATCCGGGGGAGGGTTAATCTCTCGCCTAAAAGGAACACGGCCAGCAGGGCGGTCCACACTGGCACGGTGAACTCAATCGCGAAGACCTCGGCAAGGGGTATGAAGGCCAGCCCGTAAAACCAGCCAAACTGGCCGCAGTAATGGGCCAGATTCCTGACAAAATGTATCGATATCGCTGGCGTACGCACCTGCTGCCAGCCACTACGGTTTAACAAAAAGGAGATCACCAGCAGACCGATAACACTGCGGAAGAACAGGATCTGGAAGGTGCTGAGTTCGTCTGATAGCTCACGCCCCCCGATAGCCATTGTCATAAATGAAACCAGGGTGCCGACCATCCATAATGCCGCAATTGAAGCAGGATGCTTATTATTTCCCAAAGGCTGTTGATCCTTAATCGGTGCTTATTTAGCTCCGTAGTGGATCACGAAGGCTCGTATATGGTCAACTGCTCCCAATCCACTAAGGCTCACCAGAACGCTGCTTCGCAGCTTGCTAGTTGCGTAAAGTCCGGCCTGCCCCCACTGGAAAAACTTCAATGCCTGACGCAAAAAAGCATAGGCAAAGCGTTCACCACAGAGGACACGGAGAAGAGCAACTCATCAGATTCACTCTGTGTTCTTCGTGTGCTCGGTGGCGAGTCTGTTTTAGATTGAGACAGGGGGCTGGAGAATAAAACTCAACCAGTAGCTGCTATGAAGCAATCCTTGCCCTATAAAACACGATAAACCTTAAAGCCAGGCAGGAATATAACAGGAGTTCCAGGTGTTATGCCGCTTGCTCAGTCATTGGTGTGAGTATCCAAAGCCCATGGATGGCATTCAAATACCAGCTGTTGAGAGACGCTATCTCATCAACGCTATCGCAGGATGACAGGATTTCATAGTAGCTATCCGCCAGTGACTGTGTTCTTTCAAATAGTTCAGTTAAGTCCATACGGGTAGGTATGCTCATCGTTTACCTCCGGCGCTGTATTATCGCGCAACAAAAAATTAAGAAGCCGACTCTGCTTAAAACTGAACCCGAATATCCCAAACAATATTCGGTTATTATCTTTGCTAAAATTTTGATTGATCGATATCGCCTGCTCTATTAGCTTAATACAAACAAACAGACTGTATAATTTATATACAACCACGAGAACAAAGTCACGCCTTTTATGCTGCACCGCAGCATAAACAGCAACAATAAACTCTATCCGATTGAAATATAAGACGCTTTAATTATTACAAAATAAGCGCGACGCAACACAAACCTTTTTCATCAGCGTAAAACCAAGCTGTAGATAAGCCCCGAAAACGGTTTAAGAAGCGCATTTCCTCAGCGGGATAGGTCAAACATATTCAGGAGACAGGGACGGTAGAAGTGGATCGCTGGGGGGACTCGCCCCCTGGCCAATATGGAAGAAGCACGACAAATAACTTTATGTTTTTTCCAGCGAATCACGTAGCGACGTTCTAACCACTAGCTAGCGGCGAAGCAGCGGTCTGCTTTTCACACCTTCCCATTTTGGCATATATACAACAGACTCAGCGCTTTGTATTTGTTAGATTTTACGTCTAACAGATCCATTTTTTGTCTGAACACCCGTATTCCAGTCATAAACACAGGGTTCAGCAATCAGTTCGGCGATAAGCTTGTTTTTAAAGGGTGGTAAGAGTTATGAAGTTTGCATACGTCAACCCATTTTTAAAATCCATGGTAAATGTTCTGTCGACCATGGCCAATATAGAGTGCACAGCGGGAAAAGCCTATCTTAAACAGTCTACCAGCGCAGAGGGACATGTAACCGGGATTATGGGGTTAGCCGGACCCCATGCGAAAGGCTCTTTTGCGGTCTCTTTTACTCAGTCTGTGATTCTGGATATTACTGAACGGATGTTGGGAGAAACCCTGACGACGATCGATGAAACCGTCACTGATATGGTGGGTGAGTTGACCAATATGTCTGCTGGCGGTGCAGTGGCACAACTGTCTCAGAAAGGGTATGACCTGAATATGGCGACCCCTGTAGTTGTCAGCGGCGAATCACACCATATCAACCACTCCTCTAAAGGCCCGATTATTGTGGTGCCATTTTCGACCGATTCAGGTGATTTTTTCGTCGAGATCTCCTTTTGCTCCAGTAATTAATCTGAGGGGAATCCGCAGACGTCCTGGCCTAATTGATTGTAGTCCCCTCCCTTCAGAGCTTTTCCGACCAGCGCTCAATCCATTCGGCAGCGACCTCATCGGCGTCCGGCGTTTCACAGCTATCAATAAACAGTGCCTGTCCGACAGGCCTGGCCCCCAGATCGTGCATCAGTTCATTCATCTGTTTTCCCCCTTCAGCAAACGACTCATAGGAACTGTCTCCCAGGGCAATCAGACCAAAACGTACACCGGAGAAATCCGGCTGATGCTGTCGCAGCTGATCATAGAGAGGCTGAAGGTTTGCAGGTATCTCCCCCTGACCGATGGTTGCTGTGCAGATCAGTATCACATCCGGATTTTCGGCCACCTGCTGATAGCTCGGTTCATTCAATAATGTTGCCCGGTGCCCCAGTTGATTTAGCTGTTCGGTGCAGTCGTCTGCAATCAGACTGGCATTACCATAAGTGGAACCCACTACAACCCTGATCTCTGCCATATTCCCCTCTCTTCAACCCGACGATTCAGCTTATAGTCATAAAATCGCTATATAGTAATGAAAACCGACACAGGGTTGAATGTTGATTTTTTTAAATTCACCGTTTACCCGCGTATTTCTGTCAACTATCTTTAATAGGACAGTACCAAAAGGGGAAATAGACCATGCCGAACAACCATGTGGCTCAGCTTATTAAGAAGCTTGAGGATCAATCGACCGAAAAATCGAAACTGGTTGACTGTAATTTTGCGATAAGCGAAGAGGATAAGTTTAAAGTTGAAGCGTTAGCTGAGCTGTTTCATTGCTCCGAAGAACAACTGGTTGCCGACCTGTTGCATGCAGCGCTGCTTGAGATCGAAGAGAAGATGCCTTACCGGGCGGGCACAAAAGTTATTCGGGTCGAAGAGGGAGATCCTGTCTACGAAGATGTCGGACCGATGCCCCGCTATATGGCGATTAAAAGCCGACTCAGCAAAATCACCCAATGTGCCTGATCAGCAGCGGTACGATATAAAACGTTAGTGCAGAAAACCGCGGCGGGTCTGAGCGTTAGCAGAGAAAAGAATCAGCGGGACTTTATCCCGCTGAGTCAGACTTATAACGTTTTCAGATAAGCGATCAGATAATCCTGTTCGGCAGGATCAGTGATCGAAACGTGACGCATCCGGGTGCCCGGAACCAGTTTAGTATTATCAGAAACCCACTTACGCAGATTATCCTCGGTCCAGGTGATGCCAGATTGTTTCAGCGCTTCAGAATAGGCAAAGCGTGGCAGTGAAGCAGCCTCTCTGCCGACAACACCAATAAGACTCGGACCAAAGGCATTTTTGCTGCTATCAGTAGAGTGACATGCCTGGCACCGTTTAAACACTTCTGCACCGGCAGCAGCCATGGCTGCTTCATCGGCCTGCGCAGAAGTAGCTACCATGCCAACCATCGCGGCTGCTGATAGCAACTTAAGCATTACTTTCTTCATGATCAGGTACTCTCATCGTAATTTATACGGGTCTGAAAAGTATACTGACTGAAGCGTCTGGGGAATTTACTACTTGAGTACCCTTTTGTATCGACTGATGACCTAAATCAATGGCCCGGATAACAAAAAACGCGGCCGGAGCCGCGTTTAAATTCGCTATACTAAGTCTGTGACCAGTGCTTAAACCTGTTCAGCGATAATCTGCTTCCACTTCGCCGGCCCCGTGTTATGCACTGAGATACCACTGCTATCTACCGCCACCGTTACCGGCATGTCTTTGACTTCAAACTCGTAGATCGCCTCCATCCCCAGCTCTGGGAATGCCAGTACTTCAGCATTGGTAATCGCCTTGGATACCAGATACGCAGCGCCACCCACAGCCATCAGGTAAACCGCTTTGTTATCGCGGATAGCATCGATCGCAATCGGGCCACGTTCAGACTTGCCGATCATACCCAGCAGACCGGTGCTTTCAATAATCTGACGGGTGAACTTATCCATCCGGGTCGCCGTGGTCGGTCCCGCAGGCCCGACAACCTCTTCCCGAACCGGATCAACCGGACCAACGTAGTAGATAAAGCGGCCTTTCAGGTCAACCGGCAGATCTTCGCCGTTATTGAGCATCTCAACCATCTTCTTATGCGCCGCATCACGACCGGTCAGCATCTTGCCGTTCAGCAGTACTGTTTCACCAGGCTGCCAGCTCAGCACATCTTCCGGCGTGACGGTATTCAGATCAACCCGACGGGTGCTGGCACCCACTTCGAAAGTCACCTCTGGCCACTGATCCAGACTTGGCGGGGTCAGCACTGCCGGACCATTGCCATTCAGTTTGAAGTGAGTGTGACGAGTAGCCGCACAGTTAGGGATCATACACACCGGCAGTGATGCTGCGTGAGTTGGATAATCCATAATCTTTATGTCCAGCACGGTGGTCAGACCGCCCAGCCCCTGAGCACCAATACCCAGCCCATTGACGGCATCCATAATTTCCAGACGCAGCTCTTCAACACGATTTTGCGGGCCACGCTCACGCAGCTCATGGATATCGATCGGGTCCATCAGCGACTCTTTCGCCATCACTGCCGCTTTTTCAGCGGTACCACCGATACCGATACCCAGCATACCCGGTGGGCACCAGCCAGCGCCCATGGTTGGTACAGTCTTCACAACCCAGTCAACAATGCTGTCAGATGGGTTAAGCATCACCATCTTCGATTTGTTTTCAGAACCGCCACCCTTGGCCGCCACATGAACTTCAACCTCATCGCCCTCTACGAGTTCGTAGTGGATCACTGCCGGGGTGTTGTCTTTGGTATTCTGACGCTTGCCCGCAGGGTCAGCCAGGATGGATGCACGCAGCACATTGTCCGGATGGGTGTAAGCACGGCGCACGCCTTCGTTGATCATATCGGTAACGCTCATCTGGGCGTCCCAGGTCACGTTCATACCAACTTTGACAAATACTGTGACAATGCCGGTATCCTGACAAATTGGGCGTTTGCCTTCGGCACACATACGGGAGTTGATCAGAATCTGAGCCATGGCGTCTTTCGCCGCTGGGTTCTGTTCCTTCAGATAGGCTTCATGCACCCCCTGAATAAAATCGATCGGATGGTAATAGGAGATAAACTGCAGCGAATCTGCAATGCTGCTGATCAAATCGTCTTGGCGAATTACGCTCATTATTGACTCCGCAATGTCAGGCTTATGTCATAGGTTGAGGGCTATCTGCGTAACCCTTAACGTGCTCAGTAAAGTGTTGTCGAAGCGGTTACACGCTCATCTGGCAACGGCGGTATACGCTTCTGACTGGGTTATTCTGCAAAGCTGCCGCAGAATTATACACTAAATTAATCGTCAATCGTTGTCCGGCCTTAGTCTAAAGTTCTGTTCTGGTGCTCTGTATGCAGCCCGGCAGGGCCACACAACACAACGGCAGCCGGGTTACAGGCTAAGACAGTAAAGCAGACCAAATAACATGAAGAAACGGCCGCTGGCGGGCGGCAATGACGCTCTGCCCTGCACTTCCTGTTGCTGTTTATAGAGCAACCAGATCAGCGGCACACTGGCAAGCCACCAGATACCGCCTATCACGCCGGTAATCCACAACAGGGAGGTTACCAGCACAACTGACAGCAACAGCAGCAGGTAGAGTGTCCGGGCCCGGGTAATACCAATACGCACCGTCAGGGTGTTTATACCCGCCGCACGGTCACTATCGACATCGCGAATCTCATTCGCCAGCAACAACAGTGAGCTTATCAGGCTGACCGGTATCGAACGCCAGAACAGTGGCCAGTTCACCTCACCTGCGAGAATATAGTAACTGCCGCACACCATCAGTACGCCCATCAGCCAGAACACCAGTATCACCGCCAGCCCCCGGCGCTTGAAGTTGACCGGTTCCACGGTATATCCCAGCGCTCCGGCAAGTCCAACCAGCAGCAATAACAGCAATCCCAGACCAGCATAGCTGATCAGGTAGATACCGATCACTGCCGCCAGCAGAAAACAGACCAGTCCAAGCCTGAAATTACGCACCACCCGGCCCCGGGCAAGCGTGCTGCTGAGACGCTGCAGATCAGCATGGTCATTGATCAGGTTAACGCCGGCCTGCAACAGTAACGCCGCCAGAATAATCAGCACAGCCGCAGAGTAACTGAAGCCCGGCTGTTGCGACGCACTGACAATCCCCACCAGACAGGTGATCAGCGCCACCGAAAAGGAGAAAGGGCGCAACGCCCTGCCAAGGGAATATTTATCCTGCTGCATCAGATCCAACTACACTCATCTGTAAAAACCGGCTAAGGTGCCAGCCATGGCATAAAAAAAGGTATCTCAGGATACCTTTTTTATACATATTATCAATTAGTTACCGCTTTCAAATGCCGGTGCATTGGGCAGATCCCGCATCAGCAGGGCGTATTCCAGGTCAGCATCAATATCCAGTGGCAAACGCACTTTATGGCCCGAGCCCGGAGCACAATCTCTGGCTTCACCCTGCAGGTTCTCCAGATGCTCCAGTTTAAACTTGCGGTTACCAGACGGTGTCATCAGCTCCAGGGTATCGCCCACCATAAAGCGGTTTTTCACTTCGATATCCAGTGTTCCCTTTTGTGCATCACGGCCAATCACCTCGCCAACAAACTGCTGGTGTACACCAACAGAGTTACCGGTCTCATAGTTCTGATACTCGTCATGTACATGGCGGCGATAGAAACCTTCGGTGTAGCCACGGTTGGCCAGATTTTCCAGCGTATCCATCAGCCCCATATCAAACGGACGCCCGGCCACCGCATCATCGATCGCCTTACGGTAGGCCTGCGCGGTGCGTGCAACATAGTAGTGGGACTTGGTCCGGCCTTCGATCTTGAGTGAGTGGATTCCCATCTCAGTCAGTCGGTGAACATGCTGAATCGCCCGCAGGTCCTTAGAGTTCATGATGTAGGTGCCATGCTCATCCTCAAAGGCGGGCATATATTCACCGGGACGGGTCTCTTCCTGCAGCAGATACATCTTGCTGGTTGGTTCGCCCTCACCCAGCGCCGGCTGAACAGGCTCCTCATTCGGATCAAAGCTCTGCACCGGAATCAGATCACCATTATCACTCTGAGTCGCCTCATGAGCATCGTACTTCCAGCGGCAGGAGTTGGTGCAGGTACCCTGATTGGGATCACGGTGATTGATATATCCCGACAACAGGCAACGCCCTGAATAGGCAATACAGAGTGAACCGTGAACGAATACTTCCAGCTCTATCTCTGGACACTTCTCACGGATCTCACCGATCTCATCCAGCGACAGTTCACGGGACATAATAATCCGCTCGATACCCGCCTGATGCCAGAACTTCACACTGGCCCAGTTCATGGTATTACTCTGTACCGACAGATGAATCGGCACTTCGGGCCACTGTTCCTTCACCATCAGAATCAGCCCGGGATCTGACATAATCAGCGCATCCGGCCCCATCTCGATCACCGGACGCAGGTCATCAATATAGGTCTTCAGTTTACTGTTGTGAGGCATGATGTTACTCGCCACATACAGCTTTTTACCCTGCGCATGGGCGATATTAATGCCCTCATGCAGGTTATCCAGATTAAAATCGTTGTTACGCACCCGCAGACTATAACGTGGCTGACCGGCGTAGACCGCATCGGCACCATAGGCAAAGGCGTATTTCATATTGCGCAGCGTTCCCGCTGGCGAAAGGAGTTCTGGTTTAAACATTTTTCACAACATTGAAAAGTTAGGTTCTGCAGCTGGCTCAGGCCATATCCTGCAAGGGAATTGTAAACAGCGGCGTGTAGATAGATCCGCGCTCGCCCGGTTTGCTCTGAAACAGAATCACTGAGTCTGCCAGGCTGAAGAGGTCCACTGTGGGCCACTCTTCGGGCGGTTCAAACTGATTTCGGGCGGGCAACCGTCCCAGCGTGATATGAGGTTTAAAATCTTCCTCTTTAAACTCGATACCCGCTTCCAGAGCGATCTCCATCATCGACCTGTTTAGCGCACTCAGCTCTTCATCTTCCTGACTCATCGCTGCAATAACCGCCAGCTGACGACTCACCGGGTAATACTCTGCAGTATTAATACGCACCTGAAATGAGCGGACTTCAGCCAGCTTATTACGTGCGATATCTTCCAGCTGATCGATCTGTTCCAGAGAGATCTCGCCCAGAAAGCACAGCGTCAGATGATAGGATTCAGCATCAACCCAGTTTACTTCTATCTGCTTGTCAAACTGACACAGGGTATCAGCGTAATCAGCCAGCCATCGGGCCACAGAACCCGGCAGGGCCAGCGCAAAGAACGCACGAATATCCATTAAAGCGTTATCTACCTCATCAAAAAAGACTGACTATTCTGCCCGTCCCCGGGCCGGATCGCAATCACTAACCTGTATAAAAAATCGACAATTTTACCCTCGGCCACGCTGGCGCACTGTTTCCTGCACAGGTAAGGCCTGAATGCGCGAAACCCAGCGTTTCACAGCGGGATAGTCCGCATAGTCAAAACCGGCCACTTCAGGCCATGAGAGAACCGTTGCACCATGAAAATCAGCCACGGTCAGCTTACCAGCCACCAGATACTCTTTATCCTGCAGGTGCGACTCCAGTACGGGTAAGAAACGCATAATGGCCTGCCGTTGAACATCGATAAACGACTCATCGGGTTCACCATCGGCATATTTAACCGCCAGCAGCATATCCAACGCAGGCACTTCGATCTGATTACTGATAAACAAACTCCAGCGATACAGATCCGCCTCCTGCTCAAGGGTATCCACCCACAACAAGCCATCGCCATATTTGCGGGCCAGATAAAACAGAATCGCCTGACTCTCCCACAGCACCAGCTCACCATCCACCAGCGTTGGCAGCTTTCCGGTCGGATTCAGAGCCAGATATTCAGGCGTGCGGGTTGGTTCACTGCGAGGGGCCATAGGAACGTTCTGGTAAGCAACCCCCAGAGATTCGAGCACACACATCACCATATTGGCGCGGGAATAAACACCACCATAAACCGTTATCATCAAATCACCCTGTTAAACTAAGCGTTATCGTGACTGCAACTGTTCGACTTTCAACTGCAGGTTGTTCAGTTTCTGACGGATCTGTAACAGCTCGTTATTCACCACCAAACGGGAACCATCAATCGCTTTTACGGCCTGTTCATTCACCTTAACACGACGTTCGAGTCCGGCCCCCTGCCCCTGACTCTCTTTAAGGGATATCACCTGTTCTGCCAGTAACGCCATTTTCTTCTTCTGATCGGCCTGTTGCAGATCGATCGATTCACTCAATGCCTGAAACTGGGTGCTCAGCGCCGCAGCACTCTGCCTGATAGCGGCCACCTGCTTAGCATTTTCGCTGCCTTTTGCCTCAGATGCGGCTAACTGCTTATCCAGTTTGGTCAGCTCCCCGGTCATCCCCTCAAGGGCTTTCGACTGTTTATCCAGCTGAGCTGAAGCCTCATTTAACTGTTTTTCCAGCTCGGCAATCTTAGGTGTATTACGCTGATGAGCAACCACCCAAAGCTTACCGTTCTCGGAGTTTAACTTGGTAATTTCCGCATCAAGCCGGGAAATAGCTGTACCAAATTTACCGGAGTCGGCCTCCAGGCTGGCGAACTTTTGCTGGTTGATCTCAGCCTGCTTCTTCACCTGATTCTGCAAAGACTCTCCTGTCTGAGCGGCGCTGTCTCCAGCCACCAGAAACAGTTTCTGCAGTTCAATGATCTTCTCATCAACAACTTTGCGTTCGTTCTCTAAAACCTGCAGTTGCTGATGCTGCATGAAGTTCCAGTACGCCAGGCCTGCCACAGCGACCGCCAGTAACAGGATAATCAGATAGCTGAGAGCACCACCACCGGAACTGACCTTTTGCCCCGTATCCGGATGATTCCCCTTCACACCTGTTTTCTGAGGTGTTTCAGTCTGCGGCTTTTCCCCGGGAACTTTGATTGCTGGCTCCCGCTCCGCCGGACCAAAGCTAGGCAGCTCCAGATCTTTATCCTGATCGCGCATTAATGTCTCTCTGTCAGATAGATAATTCAGTTCAGCACTGCCGATATTACACCATCTGACAGTTTTTTGGCCAAAAGAAAAGCCCCGTGCAGAACACGGGGCTTTTCCGAGTAGCGTCGCTTAGGAGCAGATGATCACATCATGCCGCCCATACCGCCCATACCACCCATGCCGCCCATATCAGGCATGCCTGAACCGCCTTCAGATGGCAGGTCAGCAATCATCGCTTCGGTAGTAATCATCAGACCAGCAACAGAAGCTGCTGCCTGCAGTGCGGAACGGGTCACTTTAGCCGGATCAAGAATACCCATCTCGATCATATCGCCGTACTCACCAGTCGCAGCGTTATAACCATAGTTACCTTCACCCTTTTCACGGATGTTAGCAACAATCACAGAGCCTTCATCACCAGCGTTACCAACGATCTGACGCAGAGGCGCTTCAAGGGCACGGAATGCCAGCTCGATACCAACGGTCTGGTCATGGTTGTCACCTTGCAGCGCACCCACTTTGTCCATCGCACGGATCAGCGCAACACCACCGCCAGGTACAACACCCTCTTCAACCGCAGCACGGGTTGCGTGCAGCGCGTCTTCTACACGGGCTTTCTTCTCTTTCATCTCAACTTCAGTGGCAGCACCCACCTTGATAACCGCAACACCGCCTGCCAGTTTAGCAACACGCTCCTGCAGTTTTTCACGGTCGTAATCAGAAGAGGTTTCTTCAATCTGTGCGCGAATCTGGGAGACGCGAGATTCAATCGCAGTATGCTCACCGATACCGTCAACAACGGTCGTATTCTCTTTAGTGATAGCAACACGCTTAGCCTGACCCAGCTGCTCCAGAACCGCCGTCTCAAGATTCAGACCAACCTCTTCAGAGATCACAGTACCGCCAGTCAGAATAGCGATATCTTCCAGCATCGCCTTACGACGATCACCGAAACCTGGTGCTTTAACCGCAGCAACCTTAACGATACCACGCATGTTGTTGACGACCAGAGTGGCCAGTGCTTCGCCTTCAACATCCTCTGCGATAATCAGCAGTGGACGGGAAGTTTTAGCAACCTGCTCCAGAATCGGTAGCAGATCACGAATGCTGGATACTTTCTTATCAACAATCAGCATGTACGGATTTTCAAGCTCAACGCTCATGCTTTCCTGGTTGTTGATGAAGTAAGGAGAGAGGTAACCACGGTCAAACTGCATCCCCTCAACGACATCCAGTTCATTTTCCAGACCAGAACCTTCCTCAACAGTGATAACACCCTCTTTGCCCACTTTGTTCATCGCTTCAGCGATGATGTCACCCACCTGGGAGTCAGAGTTAGCAGAGATAGTACCCACCTGAGCAATCGCTTTACCGTCAGCACAAGGAACAGCCATCGCTTGCAGTTGTTCAACAACTGCAGCAGCCGCTTTATCGATACCGCGCTTCAGATCCATGGGGTTCATGCCAGCAGCAACAGACTTCAGGCCTTCATTTACAATAGCCTGAGCCAGAACAGTTGCAGTGGTGGTACCGTCACCGGCAACATCATTGGCCTGGGAAGCAACTTCCTTAACCATCTGTGCGCCCATGTTCTCAAACTTATCCTGCAGTTCGATCTCTTTTGCTACGGATACACCATCTTTAGTGACGGTAGGAGCGCCGAATGCTTTGTCCAGAACAACGTTACGGCCTTTTGGCCCCAGAGTTGTCTTAACTGCATCAGCCAGAATGTTTACACCCGCCAGCATACGTACGCGAGCATCGTTACCAAACAGTACTTCTTTAGCCATTTTTAAAAATCCTGTGTCTAAAAAAATTCAATCAGAAATTCTTACCAGAGAACCGAAATCAGTTTTCCAGCACACCGTAAATATCGCTTTCATTCATGATCAGCAGCTCTTCACCATCAACTTTAACGGTGTTAGAACCGGCATACTGACCAAACAGTACAGTGTCACCAACCTTAACAGCCAGTGCCTGAACTTCACCGTTACTGGTAATACGACCAGTACCTACAGCGAGAACTTCACCCTGGTTAGGCTTTTCAGCAGCAGAACCTGGCAGCACGATACCACTGGCAGTAGTTGCTTCTTCTTCTTTACGGCGAACAACCACACGGTCGTGAAGTGGACGAATTTTCATTGAATCTCTCTCCTGATCCGTTGATCAAAAAAAGTCAGTTTTGTTTTATAAAGTGCAACCACTGAAAGCGGCTACAAATCCTTGGATGACTCACTAAATGGGGGCAGCAAAAAGCATTTCAACACCCCGGCAAAAATATTTTTTAATCTTCGCGGCGAAAATCGCCATCGATAATATCGCCATTGCGGTCTGTATTCTGAGAACGGGGAGAGTCTGGCCGATGGTTGATGATATCTTCCGGAGCAACACCATTTTGCCGATGAGACATCGCCACCACTGTAAAACGACTCATAACCTGTCGGGCAAGCGCCTTACGGGTATAGGGGATCAAACAGAGAAAACCAATCACATCGGTCACGAACCCTGGGGTAAGCAACAATGCGCCCCCCACCGCCAGTACAATCCCTTCAACCATCTCATTGCCGGGTATCTGTCCCGCGTTCATCCGTTGCTGAGCCCGGGCCAGTGTAGATAACCCCTGATAGCGCAACATATTCACCCCGATAAAGGCGGATAAAAGCACCAGACCGACGGTGTACCAGGCACCAATCGCCTGACCAACATTGATCAGCACGGTAATCTCAATCACCGGGATAATAATAAACAACAGTAGAAGAAAGCGCATAAAGCTCCCATCCTGCATCAGACGACTACGTCCGCACAGTTCAAAAAAATTTCACTCTCTGCTTTTTTGCCCTACAGGGAGCCTGGTTAAAAAAATGCCGAACATTCAACATAGTTAGGGACGAATTTGTTTTTTTCAACCCCCTGTAACCCCACACGCATTCGCAGCATTACGACTAAAATACTATATAACCACATCAAAAAACTTGCACAAATTATTACTTAAAAATCATACACTTACGCAAAATAGGACACAATATTGACAATATAAGCCATTGTTTATTATGAATTTTTAACAATACCCCTTTCAGGCAGTAGACATTTGTGCAGAAGCGTTATAAGTTCTAACGCTAAGCATTTTGCAACGCACAAAAAAGCATAATAAGAAAAAAATAAAATATAGAAGATAAGGTAGTAAAACTGATGGAACTTAAAGATAAAGTAATCGTTATTACCGGTGGTGGTCGTGGTCTGGGTCGCGCTATGGCACTGGAACTGGCTGAAAAAGGCGCAAAACTGGCGCTGGCTGACCTGGACCAGGAAGGCCTGGATGAAACCGTTGGCCTGTGCATGGAGTTCGGCGTTGAAGCCCGTGGCTACATCGCTAACGTATCTGATGAAGATTCTGTAGTTAAACTGTTTAACGATGTTGCAACCGATTTTGGTGCGCTGCACGGCCTGGTAAACAACGCCGGTATCACCCGTGACGGCCTGTTCATTAAAGTTAAAGATGGTGAAGTTGTCAGCAAAATGAGCCTGGACAACTGGAACCTGGTCATCGACGTTAACCTGACCGGTACATTCCTGTGTGGCCGTGAAGCAGCGATCAAGATGATCGAACTGGGCAATCAGGGCTGCATCATCAACATCTCCTCTATCTCTCGTCATGGCAACATGGGGCAGACCAACTACACCGCAACTAAAGCAGGCGTAGAAGCGATGGCGGTGACCTGGGCAAAAGAGCTGGCTCGCTACGGTATCCGCGCAGCGTCTATTGCGCCAGGCTACATCGGCACTGAGATGGTGATGAGCATGAAACCTGAAGCACTGGAAAAAATCGCTTCTGGCATCCCTGCCAAGCGCCTGGGTAAACCTCAGGAGATCGCTAACACTGTCGCTTTCATCATGGAAAACGACTATGTCAATGGTCGCTGCATCGAAGTCGACGGCGCACTGCGGATCTGATCAATCTCTTCGTTGAAAATAAAGCCGGCAGATACGCCGGCTTTTCTGTTTTTCAGGCCCACAACTCATTTCAACCAGTACCAGGCTAACTGACAGCATTGCGACATTTTAAGAACCCTGTAAGCTGAGGCACAAGCCAACACCGGCAAACCATCATGGACGTAAAATGACGATATACAAATCAGCTGAGGGTGAACAAGCCGTTCAGGAGTACTACCAAACGTTCATCGATCACTGGCCAGTGGCTTGCCAACAAATAAAACTGACCACCCGCTTCGGTGAAACCCATCTGCTGACCTGTGGTGATAAAGCACTACCACCACTCCTGCTGATGCATGGTGCCATGGCAAACGCCACCGCCTGGTTTTTCGATGTCGAAGAGTGGTCAAAACATTTCAGGATATATGCCATCGATATGATCGGTGAACCGGGGCTGAGTGCACAGATTCGCCTGCCTATGGACAGTGATGCTTATACCCTGTGGCTGGATGATGTGATGCAGGAGACCGGCCTTACTCACGCTGCAGTGGTGGGAGAATCCCTGGGTGGCTGGCTGGCACTGGATTACGCCTCCCGCCGACCGGAGAAAATTACCCAAATAGCCCTGCTGGTACCAGGCGGTGTAGGCCCGCAACGTAAATTCCTCCTCAAGGCACTGCCGCTGATGTTGTTAGGAAAATGGGGCAAACGTAAAGTGCGGGAGATGATCTTCGGCGCTGAAGAGAACAACCCATCCCCTACTATCCTCAGATTCAGGGAGTTCTTCGCGCTGATCATCCAGCATGTTAAGCCAAGAATGGATAAACTGCCGATCATCAGCGATAAAGCCCTGCAAAATATCCGCGCCCCGATGCTGGCAATTATTGCCGGTAAAGATGTTCTGCTCGATTCCAAAGCCACCCAGAACAGACTCGAAAGCAATGTCGCAGATGTCAGGGTAATCTGCCAGCCGGATGCCCGGCATCTGATTCGGGAGAGGGGAGCCATCTTAGAATTCTTATTAAAAGCAGAGGCGAGACCGTCGCTTGAATAAAAGCAGTGGCTAGACCGTCGCTGCGCGACTAGCTAGACGCGACTGCGTCGCTTGCTCGTGGCTAGGAGAGCCTTCTTAATAAATTGAATACGTTAATTAAAGTTCTCATTTCATAAGTTATGAACTGGTTTTAGCTCGCTTTATACCTTTTTAGCTACTTATGACCAAAGATCAATCTTAAATATAGTAGTAAGCTTGGTCTCATTACAATCCCCCCCAAAACAAGCAACAACACATCATATTGAAAACAAAGCCCATAACCCTCTGCCATAACACCCAATTTTGCGATAAGACTAAAATATTCTTTCTCAGAACTGAAAGGACAACTATCAGATAGTAATGACGTTAAACCTATTAGAAAAACAGCCAATCCGATGCCGGAGAAGGCCAGGCTACGTCCAAAGATATGATTCCTCGTTTTAACATAGCCTGCTTGGAAATAGTTTGAATACCAAATAATTAGTAGCCCCGAAAAAGTTGTGATCAAGGCAAACAAACCTATTTTTGGAATAAAACCCGTTGAGGAATAAAGCAGCAGGAAGCCCCCAAATGAGCTAAACAGACATAGAAAGAATAAAATAAACCACTCATCGGAACTCCATATCCTTAGCGCTCAGCCATTTTTTATTTAAATCTGACAACAGTGACGAAAATTAACTCTATCAAACCTAAACAGCAATAGTAGAGTCTCTTTTATTCTCGTGTTTTCTAGAACGGAAAGCGTCGCTTGCTCGTGGCTAGGAGAGCCTTCTTTATGACTTTAGGGAGGCTCTTAAAAGAATAAGCGTTGTAAGAAGGTTACTGTTGTAAAAATAAGAACCTTCGAATCGATTATTTTGCATCATCCCATTCCATTGGCTGAAATGAGATACCGTCTTTTGTACCTACAGGGCCAGACTCAACAAAGCCAAACCGCTTATAGACCGGCACTGCATAGATAGATGAGCGCAAGGAAAAACGTTTGCTTTGACTAGATTCTTTAGCCTTCAGCCATAAGAGACGAGAGATCCCCCTTCCCTGAAACGCTTGTGCTACAAACAGATGGTAAAGATGACTACCTCCTTTGACAGAGATATAGCCCATCAGTACTCCTCCCTCTTCATAAACCAGATTAAGATACTCGGGACTGGAAACCCTGACAGCAAATGCCGCCTCCGTAATCGACTCCCTAAACCACACCGGCAGTTCTTTGCCTGGTTCGTCGAGGTAAAAATGCGATAGCGAAGCAACCAAATCTGCGATCTGGTGCACATCACTTTCAACTGCTATCCGAATACTCATCTATTATGTAAATTCTGGGTTATTTTCATGAATGCCACAGCAATCGTTTACTCTTTTTCTAAACGAGCAAGTGGCGAAACCACGTCTGGCAGCCGCGAAGCGGCGTTCTAACGAGTCGAACTTGTTCGACGGTCTAGCTCGAAGAGCATCTCTGCTTTCCGCTCTTTATTCGCAAAGCTGTATTCAAAGCTGTTGCGAGCCAGTTCCACTGCTTGCTCACGCGTCATTCCCAGCCCCTTTTCAAGGGCGATGAAGTTTTCGGTAAGGTAACCGCCGAAATAGGCCGGATCGTCGGAGTTTACGGTGACTTTCACGCCCTGCTCCAGCATCTGCAGGATGTTGTGCTGGCTCATATCGTCAAAGACTTTCAGTCGGGTGTTCGACAAAGGGCATACGGTGAGTGCAATCTCTTCCCGGGCCAGGCGCTGGATCAGTTCTGGATCGTCTATCGCCCGTACACCGTGATCAATCCGATCCACCTTAAGTATGTCCAGTGCGTCGATCACATTTTGTGCAGGCCCCTCTTCACCCGCATGGGCAACGGCTAGCAGCCCCATTGCCCGGGCTTTGGCAAAAACCCGCTCAAACTTAGCTGGAGGATGGCCTTTTTCTGAGCTATCAAGGCCTATACCGATAATTTTATCCAGATAGGGTTCGGCCTGTTGCAGAGTTTCGAACGCGGCATCCTCACTGAGATGGCGCAGAAAACACATAATCAGACCGGAGCTAATACCATACGCGGTTTCAGCTTGCTCCAGCGCCCGGCTGATACCGTTAATCGCCGTTGCGAAAGGGATACCCCGGTCGGTATGGGTCTGAGGGTCGAAAAAGGGTTCGATGTGGAGGATATTTTCGGCCTTACAGCGTTCAATGTAGGCCCAGGTCAGATCATAAAAGTCCTGTTCGGTCTGCAGTACTGCAGCACCCTGATAGTAGAGATCGAGAAAATCCTGCAGATTACCAAAATCATAGGCTTCACGCAGTTGTTCAATCGATGCATACGGGAGCTCTACGGCGTTACGCTCGCCCAGAGCGAACAACAGTTCAGGTTCCAGTGAGCCCTCCAGATGCAGGTGCAGCTCTGCCTTTGGCAAGTCGTTCAAAAACTGATCCATCAATCACCCCAATCGCTTAATTCAATACTGTTATTATCATTACACAGTAGTAAAAATGAAGTTCGTCCGGTGCGCAACCACTTAAGGGCTTTTTATTCCTCTCCCTGCAATACCCCTCCTCTCTTTTACCCATGTCCTGGGTTATGGACCGAATATTGCAGCAGACAACACGCTTTACCTTACATTGTCATGAACTGGCCAATGCAACCGTTAACGGCGGGAGAGAACAGGCAGACAAAAAACATTGCAGCAGGCCCTGACAGATAGTTGATCAGAGCATATCAACTGTGACCATCGGGTTCAGGATATACCAGGAGTATTTCATGACAGATCAGCAGGCCCCACAGGAATCTACCGGCACCGATAAGCGCCAGGATAATGTTTTATGGCTACAGTTGTGGAAAGATCAGCGGACCGACTTTCATCAACAGCAGGTGAGTCCGCTGCTGCCGCGCTTCTGGAATAACCAGACCGTCGCCAAAAACGCCAGGGTATTGGTGCCTCTGTGCGGCAAGAGTCAGGATATGCTCTGGCTGGCAGCCCGGGGACACCGGGTGATCGGTGTTGAATTAAGTCCACTGGCGGTAAAAGCATTTTTCAGCGAAAACAATCTTAAGGTTAAAAAGTCCCGTGTCGGTAACTTTACCTGTTGGCAGTCTGGACTGATTACGATCTGGTGTGGCGATTTCTTCTCTTTACAAAAACATCAACTGGGAAAAGTAGATATCGTTTTTGATCGCGCCGCTCTGACTGCCCTTTCCGGGGCTATCCGCCAGCAGTATATCGGCCAGTTGTGCCAGTTGATCGGTATAAACTGCCAGATTTTTCTGCTGACGGTCGAGGATATCGACAATCACAGTCAGCAAAGCCCGGATATGATAGATAGTGAAATTACTGCGTTGTATGCCGGACAGTTTGATATATCGCTGATGCACACAGAAAGCGCCTGCGTCCCTGAAACGCACCCGCAAACAGCAGGTTTTCATACTGAAAGCAAAGTTTACCGACTCACCTACAAGCCTGTTCCGGCTTAGTTATCGCTCTGAGGCTCTGCTACCACCTGATCACCGTTCCAGGGAGCCACTTTCAACAACAGCAACATCCCGGGAATCGCCAACAGGGCACAGATATAGAAAAACAGGTGCCAGCCCACGGCATCCACGACATAGCCTGTAAACGCATTAACGAACGTCCGTGGCAACGCCGCCAATGCAGTAAACAGAGCAAACTGAGTTGCAGCAAACGCAATACTGGTGGAACGGGCAATAAAGGCGGTAAACGCGGCAGTACCGAGCCCAACCCCCAGATATTCCAGACTGATCACCACCGCCAGTATCAGTTTATCAGGCCCTGACTGAGCTAATAACGCGAACCCCAGAATGGTCACCACCTGCACTACGCCAAACAACCACAGCGCCCGGTTGATCCCCAGTTTTATCATCCATAATCCACCGAGAATCCCACCCACAACAGAGGCCCAGAGTGCCGAAGCTTTCGCGATAACTCCGATCTCTGTCAGACTGAAGCCCATATCGATATAGAAGGGCGTCGACAATGCGGTGGCCATGTTGTCACCCAGTTTATAGAGGAACATAAAGCTGAGAATCTGCAACGCCCCGGTCCAGCCCAGACGGGTGATAAATTCATGGAACGGTTCGATCACCGCTTCTTTGAGGGTTTGTGGGGTCCGGGGCGCCATCACCGGTTCCTTAACCACCAGCGTCATGATCACCCCCAATAACATAAACCCGGCAATGATAACGAACACGCTGCTCCAGGGCAGGATATCAGCCAGCACCAGCCCCAGCGCACCCGGCACGAGTCCGGAGATGCGGTACGCCTGCACATGCACCGAGTTGCCCCAGCCCAGCTCCTCTTCAGGGAGCAGTTCCCTACGATAAGCATCCAGCACAATATCCTGACTGGCGCTGAACAGGGCGACCGCCGTGGCCAGATAGGCGATAGTCATGATCGACATAGCCGGATCAAACAGTCCTAAACTGGCAATAGACCCCAGCAGAGCCAGCTGCATCATCAGCATCCAGCCACGTCTGCGTCCCAAAAAAGGCGGCACATAACGGTCCATCAGCGGTGCCCACATAAACTTCCATGTATAGGGGAAAGTGACCAGCGCAAACAAACCGATCTCTTTCAGACCCACCCCCTCTTCACGAAGATAGGCAGGCAGCAGCTGAAACAATACATACAACGGCATACCGGATGAGAATCCGGTAAAGATACAGATCAGTGTCCGCTGGTTTAATACCGCTTCTGACCAGTGTTTACGAGTCGGTGCTTTTACCGCGTCCACTTAATATCCTTAGTGCTAATCCTGGGGTGAGATCAGAGTAACTTACATAAAGTAACGGCAGCTGAATGCTGCCGTATTAATGGAAAATCAGTCTCTGAAATTAGTGTATTGCAGCGGCAGTTCCAGATCTTCACTGCGCAGCATCGCCATCACTTCCTGCAGATCGTCACGCTTTTTACCCGTCACCCGCACCTGATCACCCTGTACCTGAGCCTGAACCTTAAGCTTTTTGTCTTTAATCATTTTGACAATCTTTTTGCTGAACGGCTGATCCAGCCCCTGTTTCAGGGTTACCAGCTGACGGGCGCGCATATTGGCGGTATGCGGCTCACCTACATCCAGGCTTTTAATATCCACTTTGCGCCCCACCAGTTTGGTACGCAGAATATCCATCATCTGTTGTAACTGAAAGTCGACCTCCGCCTGCAGAGTGATCACATCACCTGCAAGCTCAAATTTCGCATCAACTTTATTAAAGTCATAGCGGGTCCCCAGTTCCCGGTTAGCCTGGTCTACCGCATTACTCACTTCATGCATATCCAGTTCAGAAACGATATCAAAAGATGGCATCGAAAATACTCCTTAAAGCAGGTCTGCCGCTTGCCTGCGGCCTAATATGTTTTATCCTGCCTATCATACCGTTATGATGGTGATACACATACCCCATTTCGGCATAGGACTCTGAACATATGCACTGGCATATTCTGGGCGCTGGCGCGATAGGCCTGCTCTGGGCAGCAAAATTACGCACGGCTGGCCATCAGGTCACACTGATTTTACGTACACAGGACAAGCTCTCTCAGTACAATGAAACGGGCCGGTTTTCGATCACCCATGATGACACAATCCAGTGGTTTGATACCCAGGCACAACTGGCTGACTGTGATGATCCTATCGATTACCTGCTGATCACCACGAAGTCGTTTGCGGCAGCCGACGCATTCGCCTCAGTCAAACAGCGCATTTCGGCCGGCACAAAGGTTTTACTGTTGCACAACGGGATGGGGCCGCAGCAACAGCTGAGAGATGAAAACCCTGAAGTGGAGATCTGGGCTGGCAGCACAACTGATGGCGCTTACTTTGATCAGCCCTTCAGTCTGATCAGGGCGGGCATTGGCGAAACCCATATCGGACGGCTGTCTGATGGTGACAATGACTGTCTGTTTCAGGAGCTGCAAGGGGTTGATCATCAGCTGCGCCATGCAACCGACATTGAAACGGTACTGTGGCGTAAGCTGGCGATTAACTGTGCGATCAATCCACTTACCGCGTTGTTTAACTGCCGCAATGGCGAGTTGCTGAAATATGATGACCGTCGGGCCGCAATGGCGCAGATCTGCAAAGAGGTCGATGAGGTCACCAGTGCGCTGGGGATCTCCCTGTTTGACCGCAAACTGATGGAGGAAGCCTGGGACGTGGCAGAACTAACCGGAAACAACCACTCCTCGATGCAACAGGATATCAGCCACAACCGTCCCACAGAGATAGAAACCATCACCGGTTATCTCTGCGAGGTTGCCGATCAGGCCGGTATCGCCACACCCGCTAACCGCTTAGTGCTCGAGGCCGTCCGGGGGCTGAGTGAGGAATAACAGCGCTTCTCTCTGTGCGGTGAGACACTTTAAACTATTTATCGGTTAACAAGGATCTTAACATGGCTAAGAAACATTCAGAGATGAGCCCATCAGAGCGCCGTCTGTCGCAAGGTTTGGGAGAAGACTACCCTTACGATACAAAGCTCTCCAAAAAGAAATATATAAAAGAGAAACAGAAGCTGCAGATCGAGTTGCTGAAAATGCAAAACTGGATCAAGGAGACCGGTCAGAAAGTAGTCATCATTTTCGAAGGACGGGACGCAGCAGGCAAAGGGGGTGCCATTCAGCGCTTTACCGAGCACCTTAATCCCCGGGGAGCCCGTATCGTTGCCCTGAACAAGCCCTCCAGCACCGAACAGGGACAGTGGTACTTTCAACGCTATCTGCAGCACCTCCCCAATGCCGGTGAGATCGTGCTGTTTGACCGTTCCTGGTACAACCGGGCGGGTGTGGAACGGGTGATGGAGTTCTGTTCAGAGGAGGAGTACAAGCTGTTTCTGAAACACACACCGATGCTGGAACAGATGCTGGTCGAAAGTGGTGTACGTCTGTTCAAATTCTGGTTTTCTGTGAACCAGCGGGAGCAACAACGACGCTTCGATGAGCGCCGTGAAGACCCGCTGAAACACTGGAAACTGAGCCCCATGGACCTGGCATCAGTAGAACGGTGGAAGGAGTACACCAAAGCCAAAGAGGCGATGTACCACTATACCCATACAGAGTTTGCCCCCTGGACAACCATCATGTCGGATGACAAGAAACGCGCCCGGTTAAATGTGATGAAAATCGTTCTGAACGCCCTGCCCTATGAAAACAAAGACGCAAAGGCTGACCTGACGCCGGACAGCAATATCGTTGCCGATGCCATGGATCGCACACCTCAGTTCAGCAAAAAACATATACCTGAGATTGATTAGAGAAATAGATTAGCGGCCTTCATAAACACCTGACACATTTTCATTTGACCCGGGCGCAACCGCAACATAGAGTAGCGCCTCGTTCTACTGGTGCCCGACGCTGACTCAACAGCCAGGGTTAATCGGGAAGTCTGGTGCGCTCCTTAACAGAGCAATTCCAGCGCTGCCCCCGCAACGGTAAGTAACTGCGAAACTGACATATGCCACTGTAATGGGAAGGCGTCAGTGACGGATCAGCAAGATGCTGATCAGGTTACCAGCCCGGAGACCGGCCAGTAGTCAGTTCACTCTTTAAGTGCACGGTGGGTGCGCTAAACAGGAAGTACAATGAAAATGTCCCCCCTTTATCCGGCAGTGCTGATGGGCACGTCGCTGATCTCTGCTACGGCTGTGGCGCAGGAAACAGCACAGCAAAACACCCTCGATACTGTTGTTGTATCGGCTAACCTGATTGAACAACCGATTACAGAAACTATCGCCTCAGTATCCGTAGTGACCGCTGACGATATCCAGCGCTCTCAGGTGGATTCTGCTAAAGCAGCAATCAACCTGTTACCCGGTGTTAATTTCACCAGCAGCGGTGCCCGCGGTCAGTCTGCTGCGCTCTACACCCGCGGAACTGAATCCGATCACACCCTGATTCTGGTTAATGGTATCCGCATTGGGACACCGACAGCGGCCGGTACCCGACTGGAACTGATTCCGGTGGATCAGATTGAAAAAATTGAGTTTGTCAGAGGCCCCCGTTCGGCCCTCTATGGCTCCGATGCCATTGGCGGAATGATCCAGATATTCACGAAAAAGGGGAAGCAAAATGCCTCCGGCTCAGTTGCCCTGACTCTCGGTGATCAGGGTACACACAAGCTATCTGGCACCTATTCTCAGCCCTATAGTGACACTGGCAGCATCTCGGTTGCACTCTCAGCCGATCATCACGACGGTATCGATGTTAAGGATGATGCAGAGTTTGATAAAGACGGTTATCGCAATCTGTCCGCGAATATTGCCATTGACCAGCAGTTGACTGAGCGGGTTGACCTGAATCTCCAGGCCATCAAATGGCAGGGTAACAGCGAGTTCGACACAACCTGGGGAGGCAACGAGTCCGATTTTGAGAATGAACTCTACTCTGCCCACATCCAGTATTCGGGTGATAGTTTCGATAGTGCCCTGAGCGCCGCCTATGTCAAAGATGACAACCTGACTTACGGTAACGGCATCAGCCGCAGGAATGGCTCCCGCTATGTCACCGAACGCCAGCAAGTAAACTGGCTTAACACGGTCTACATTAACAACACCTCTATTTCCGCCGGGCTGGATTATCTGAATGATGATCTGGCCGACAGCACACAGAGCTATACAGTGAGCAGCCGGGACACCAAAGCGGCCTTTGTCGGTCTGCTTCAGGAGGGCGATCACTATCAGGCTGAGTTAAGTGGCCGCTTTACCGATGATGAACAGTTTGGCGAGAATACCACCTACAGTGCGGGATATGCCTATCAGTTTGATCCGCTGAAAGTAGCCATAAGCCACGGTACAGCATTTAAAGCCCCTACCTTTGATGACCTGTATTATCCCCTGAGCTTTGGCTATCAGGGAAATCCAGACCTGAAACCGGAAGAATCTGAAACCACAGAGATCAGCATTTCAGGCAACGGCGTCGCCCTCTGGGAGATCAGTGTTTACAAAACCGATATCCGCAACCTGATCAGCATAAATGATAGTTTCACCACGGTGGAAAATACCGACAAAGCAGAGATCAAAGGTGTAGATGCCAGTTACCAGATAAGCTATGGCCACTGGAACCACACTCTGGCCTACCAGTACGTGAATGCCAGAGATGCAGCGACAGGAAAAAAACTGCGTTTCCGACCACAGGAAACCGTTAAATGGCAGATTCACTACGCCGCTGACCAATGGTCCGCAGGTAGTGAAATCATCTGGGAAGGAAAACGCTACAGCAACGCCGACAACAGCAGTTCACTGCCCGCGTTTGCCGTGCTAAACCTCTATACAACCTATCAGGCAACCCCTGAATGGACACTTGGAGGCCGGATTGAAAACCTGTTCGACAAGGCGTATCAAACCAATCCCGGGTATAATAATCAGGATCGCTTGCTAACCGTTTCGGCCCGATATAGCTTTTAATTGAGCTGTTTTTAATTCAGCTTAAGCACGTCACCCGGAGGCTGAATAGTTTTATTCGGCCTTTTTTATTTAAAGGACACTCTGATGGCCAACCGTCTGACCAGAATCTACACCCGCAGCGGCGACAAGGGCACGACCTCGCTGGCCAATGGCAGCAAGGTAAATAAATACCACCCGCGCATCGAAGCCCTGGGGGATACCGATGAACTGAACTGCCTGCTGGGCGTTTTACTCGCCGAGCTTGCCGCTCAGGAACCGTTAAGGATACTGTTGCTACAGTGCCAGAACGATCTGTTTGATCTGGGGGGTGAACTGGCTGTGGCCGATCCGGGCTACACCGTTATCGACACTGAAGTGATAACGCAGATGGAGCAACAGATTGACGCCCTCAACAGCCAGCTGCCGCCCCTGAAGGAGTTTATCCTTCCGGGCGGCAACCGGGCCGCAGCACTGTGCCATCAGGCACGTAGCGTTTGCCGCCGGGCTGAGCGACGGATGGTGGAACTGGCCGACCAGGAAATGGTCAACCCGTTAAGCGCTACCTACCTGAACCGCTTCTCGGATCTGCTGTTTGTCGTTGCCCGGGTACTGGCACGACAGAACGGCGGTGAAGAAGTATTATGGCAGCCGCGCAAACCTGCTCATAAACCTGAGCAACAGGGCGGGTAACATAAGTCCGCAGGGGCCGCATTTTATGATGTGGTTATGATTAGCCAATATAAACAGTAAAAGAGAGAAACCGATATGTTGCGTTTTATCGCTCCACTGACAATTGCCCTTTTAGCCTCGTTTTTAGCACCACTGGCTCAGGCAGACTGCGCTGATGAGCAGACCTGGTGCGAAACGAAGTGCGAAGTTAAACATATGACCGATGACGCTGCCGTGACCGGCTGTAAATCCAAATGCGTCGCTGCGCGGGCAGCCTGCAGCACCAAAGCAGGTGCCGAAACAGCGTGGGATGCGACCAAAAAAGCCGCACAGGACACCAAATCGTTTTTCAAGGGTCTGACAGAGTAATACTCAGACAGAGTACCTGAGACTGCATAGCTACTGCGACTCGACGACCATCCGCGCCTGCTGCAGCACTTCGCACATCTGCTGTGCACCGTCCAGCAAGCGCATGGTTGGCCGGTATAGCAGATCCTCATTGAGGCGATAAAACTGGCCATCCCGGGTAGCCGACAAAGTGGGCCATGCCTGCCATTGCTGCTCCCAGCCATCCGGGAGATTTCTCCCCGTCAGAATCACCTGCGGATCCGTCAGCAGCACCGACTCTACCCCCAGACGGGGAATCGCCTCCCGATGTCCGGCAAACAGATTTTCCCCACCACACAAGCGAATGACCTGACTCACCATCTGTCCCTGGTTAACAGTCATCAGCGGCTGATTCCAGAGCTGATAAAAAACCCGTAGCCGGGTTCTGCCAGAGTATTGTTGCTGTAGCGTTTGCAAACGTTCCTCAAACAGCGTCGCCTGATGTTCGGCTTCAGGCAGCTGTAATAGCTGCCCCAATGCCCGCAGGTTATAGGGAATGTCACTGAACACTTTAGGATCTGAGTAGTAAACAGGAATACCCATCTGCTCCAGGCGTTGCAGCGGAAGATGCGGATTACCTCCCGCCCAGGCGACCACCAGATCAGGCTTGAGGGCGATAATCGCTTCAAGATTAAAGCTCTGAGAATCGCCGATCACCGGTATATTCAACGCTTCAGCAGGATAATCGCTGTGACTGACCACACCAGAAATATAATCCCCAGCACCAATAGCAAACAGGTTTTCGGTAATATGCGGCGACAGCGCGATAACCCGCCGGGCCGGTTGAGCAATATCAATCACCCGCCCCCGGTTATCTGTCACACTGATACCTGCTTCAGATGTCGCAACAGATAAAAGCTGGCTGCATACTAAGAGGATAAAGCTGGATAATTTGAACCGCATACACACTCGCCGGGACAGAGTTTCATTAAGAAGGTCCGATTCTACTCTACCCGGCAGAGAAAAAATGCTCTTGCAGCCATTGAAGCAGCAGATGCCATTATTTTTTATGTTCTTTGAACAGTGAACCAGGGTGAGTAAATTTTTATGCAGATTCAGGAACCCCATCAGGACAAACGCTTTGCTCTGTTTAACCTGGGCTTCAGGCCCTTCTTTTTATTCGCGGCGCTCTCTGGCCTGCTACTAATGCTTCAATGGCTGATGTTGCTGGGATCAGGTCAGGCGACCTACCGCTATTACCAGATCAGTCAGATATGGCATGGTCACGAGATGCTATTTGGCTATGCCGCGGCAGTGATTGCCGGATTTCTGCTGACGGCGGTGCGCAACTGGACCTCGATCCAGACCCCCTTCGGTGCAAAACTGGCAGGACTCTTCCTGTTCTGGCTGGCGGCCCGGCTGCTACCACTGATCTCCGAGTTTATTGTGCCGCTACCTGCGCCATTAATCGCGGTGACTGACCTGTTGTTTCTGCCGCTGGTCGCCCTGTCTATCGGGCTGCCGATCATCCGCTCCGGCAATTACAAAAACCTGATTTTCACGGTTATTCTAATCGCCATGAGCTTTGCTAATCTGTTGATTCACCTGCAACTTCTGGGCATTACTGAATCAACTCTGGCTCAGGGAATGGATCTGGAACTGGGACTGATCGTAGTCGTCATGGTCGTCATGGGTGGCCGGGTTATCCCTTTCTTTACTGAACGGGCACTGGCATTTGAAGCAAAGCGCTTCAGCTGGATTGAGAAATCAGTAATCCCGATGGCATTTGGCTGGCTCATCGCCGACCTGCTCCAGTTCAACTCTGTTGCCCTTCTGCTTGCAGCACTCAACGCAGTGCTGAACCTGATACGCCTGACAGGCTGGTTCAAACCACGCATGATACGCAACCCGCTCATCTGGATTCTGCATGTCGCCTATCTGTTTATACCCCTGGGTTTTGCCCTTGAAGCGGTCAGCGGAATAACTCAGTTATCGCCATATATCACCACCCATGCGTTCGCCGCCGGGGCGATCGGATCGATGACCCTCGGCATGATGGCCCGGGTATCGCTGGGGCATACGGCCCGGCCATTAAAACTGGCTAAAATAACCGTTATTGCGTTTATCCTGATGGTTGCTGCGGGCTCAGTCAGAGTCTTTATGCCGATGATTCCGGAACTGCACAGCCTGGCGATCCATCTCTCCGGTGGACTCTGGATTATCGCCTGGGGGCTGTTTCTGATCCCCTATACACCGATTCTGTTGAAACCCCGATTAGATGGACAGTTTGGATGACCCGATTAAGAGACCTGCCCGGATTAGGACCAAAATCTGAAGCCTGGCTGACAGAGGTTGGCATCAACACTCCCGAAGCGTTGCGAGAGATAGGCGCAATCCGAGCGTTTATACGGCTCAAAAATGAGTGCAGTACCGCTCCCAGTTTGAACTTTCTCTACGCGATGGTTGGCGCCATTGAAGGCGAAAGCTGGCTAAAAATAGCTAAACATGAAAAGAGCCGTTTGCTAACAGAGTTGGAAGGCTACCGGGAATTGGAAGCACTGTTTCAGGCAGAAGGGATAAAACTCACCCCGCCATAGCGCTTTAATAAAAGCTCAGTAACTAAAAAAGGAGACATTTTAAGTCTCCTTTTTTGCTTTTCCTGGCAAGGAAAGCTCAGCTTTCCATCTAACCACTAGCAAGTTACGCAGTGACGTCTGGCAAGCTGCGCAGCGCCATCTCACTTATTGGGATCAACCAACGTACGCCCCTGAATCTTACCCGCCACAATATCCGCCGCAGCCTGGGGCAGATCGGCCAGTCCGATTACACTGGAGATATCGCCTAAAGCGTTGTCAGGCAGATCGGTTAGTAGTCGGTTCCATGCCTGGGTGCGGATATCTACCGGACACATGACTGAATCAACTCCCTGTAAGCGCACATTGCGCAGAATAAACGGCATGACCGTCGTTGGCAGTTTATAACCGCCCGCCAGACCACAGGCGGCAACAGTGCCCCGATAATCGGTCTCAGCCAGCACCCGGGCCAGAATAGTATCCCCGACAGTGTCGATTGCACCTGCCCAGCGCTGCTTTTCCAGCGGCCGCGACGCTTCAGCCATCTCAGCCCGGGTCAAAAATTCGCTGGCACCCAGGCCACGCAGATACTCGTGGCTGGATTCCCGTCCAGTCACCGCCGCGACGGTATACCCCAACTGACTGAGAATCGCCACCGCAACACTCCCGACACCACCTGCCGCGCCAGTAACCACTACGGTCCCACGATCCGGGGTAATTCCCCCCTCCTCCAGCGCCATCACGCAGAGCATCGCAGTTAAACCCGCTGTGCCGATAGACATCGCCTTGGCGGCATCCATTCCCTGAGGCAGTTTTACCAACCATTCCGGTTTCATCCGTGCATACTGGCTATACCCGCCCCAGTAGCGTTCACCAACACTCCAGCCGGTCATAATGACCTGATCACCGGCCTGGTATTGCGGACTACGGGACTCAGTGACAACACCCGCAAGGTCGATCCCCGGCACCATGGGAAACTTATGAACGATTTTCCCGCTCCCCGTGATCGCCAGTCCATCTTTATAATTAAGTGAGGAGTAGCTTACTTTAACCAGCACATCCTCATCGGGCAGATCACTCAGATCAAGCTGTTTGACTGCTGACAGGGTTTTCCCCTCCTCCTGCTCCAACACCAGGGCATTAAACATAATTTACCTCACTTTACCTTGTCATGGTTTATCGGGTGGTTGCTGCCTGCCAGAAGATCGCTTGATGCAGATGGCGAGAAGCATTCCGGACACACGATCCTTTTTAAATCAGGTCAAAAAAGGCATGCGCCTATTTGTCTTACAAATTAACATTAAGACAATTTACACTATATTTATTTGTCTTACAAATTAACAATTAGTCGTTTATGTGAAATAATCGTTCTCTTACTGTAGGAGAGATTCGTGAGTTTAGAAATAGAGCCCGTTGCCCAGCACAGTCTGCCCAGGCAGATTGCTGATCAGATCCGTCAGGCCATCATCGATGGTTCACTGAAGGCTGATGATCGCTTACCCACCGAGGGGGAGCTGGCGGTACGTTACCAGGTTTCCCGCCCGACCATCCGCGAGGCGCTCAAACGACTGGGGGCCCAGAACCTGATCCGTTCCCGCCGTGGCCCGACCGGCGGAACCTTTATCAACCGACCCTCTGCCATGGATCTGAGTGATGCCCTCACCAGTGCTACAACACTGTTAGTCAGCATGGATGCTTTCTCTATGGAGGATATCGCCCAGACCCGTTTACTGCTGGAGAGCAACTGTCTGAGGCTTGCGGCAAAACATATCAGTGAAGCGCAACTTGAACTGCTGCAACGGGAACTGGAGCAGCAACAAGATACTACTCTTGCGCCAGAGCAGTTTTGTGCCTCCGATGTCCGCTTTCACCGTCTGATTGCAGAAGCGGCGGACAATGCCCTGCTGAGCTTTATCATGTTCAGCGTTATTGAGGCGCTGCAACCGATCAGTAATATGGTGACATCGCGCTACATGGAACGCTCTGTCATTATTGACCAGCACACCCGTATTCTGAACGCACTGCAGCAAAAAAACGGCGATCTTGCCTGCGAGGTCCTCGCCGAGCAAGTCAGTTACCTGACTGAAATGACGCATCAGGCAAAACGAAATAAGCTGGGGAGCAGCGCTTAGACCTGCCCCTATGACCCGAACCGCACCGATCCAAATTAACATAGGATTTGCCTGTTATTTGCGTTATTCTTCAGCTGTGAATCAGAGTATTTAAGGAGTTAGCGTGGAAGAGAGCAGCGTCTGGATTATTGGTATTGTGACCCTTCTTGCAGGGACGTTAATTGGCTACCTGATGGGGCGTTCCGGCGACACGTCCAGCCAGCAAAAACTGGTCGATCAGCTCAATGAAGCCCAGCGTGACCTGAGTGAATACAAAGAGAAGGTCAACGGCCACTTCGAGAAAACGGCTGAACTGGTTAACAATCTCACTGAAAGTTACAAGCAGGTTCACCAGCACCTGGCTCAGGGGTCAGAAACACTCTGTATGGGTGAGCACTCACCGGCTCAGCTAAGCAGTCAGCCTCAACCGAAGATTTCCGAACAGGTAAAAGAGGAACCCGAGGAAGAGGAAGCAGCAGAGAAAGAGCAGATTCCAACGGTAACAGATCAGGTTGATACGCCCGAAGATGAGCCGGAAGTGGTTGAACCACCCCGCGACTACGCGATTAAAAGCCCCGACGAAGAGGGGACTCTGTCTGAGAAATACGGACTGAAGAAAAAATCAGAAACCGATGAGGATATAGAGATCCCCCCCCTTGTGAAAGATCATGTTCCCGGTAACAGCTTGCGCGACAGCGATGAAAAACGCTCTGCCTGAACCCCCTCAGTTGAACAGTCAACAGAGTAACTGATTTAGAAAACCGGCTGATGCCGGTTTTTTATTACCTTTTTCATCACTTACCCGGGTGTACTGACAATCAGACCGGATTATCAATATCCACGAAGTGATGTTCCAGATCAAACTGCTGCGCCAACGCTTCTGCCAACGCCTGAACACCGTAGCGCTCAGTGGCGTGGTGACCTGCTGCAAAATAGTGAATACCCAGTTCTCTGGCACTGTGAACCGTGGGTTCCGATATCTCGCCGGAGATAAAAGCATCCAGTCCCAGGTCCGCGGCCTTTTCGATATACCCCTGTGCAGCTCCGGTGCACCAGCCAACGGTTTCAATCTGCTCCGGCCCTCCCTCTATATGCAACACCTCCCGTCCCATCGCCTGTGCTATCTGACGGTTAAAATCGTCCACTGAAAGCGGGCTCGGCAGGCGGCCAGTCAGACCGATACTTAAAGGGTTGTCAGGATCAAGCCCTCCGGTAATCTGTAATCCCAGCTTATCGGCCAGACAGGCATTATTACCCAGTTGCGGATGCCCATCCAGTGGCAGGTGGTATGCCAGCAGGCTGATATCATGACTTAATAGTGTTTGCAGCCGGCGCTTTTTCATACCGGTGATCACCTCTGCCTCACCCTTCCAGAAATAACCATGATGAACCAGAATAAGATCAGCGCCCAGTACCACCGCCCGATCAAGCAGGGCCTGACTGGCGGTTACGCCGGAGACGATACGTCGTACCTGCCCACAGCCCTCAACCTGCAAACCATTAGGGCAATAGTCTCTGTATTTCTCAGGGGTTAACAGTGTGTTGCAGTAAAGAACCAGTTGTTTCAGCGATACAGCCATAATCTTTTCTTTATATTCCCAAAAGCAGTTTATTATCCGTATAATTCTAAAACAGCTGATCAACTTTACCACTGTTTATAAGGCGCCTTTAATTGATTCAACGCTTGGCTTTTCTTATCTGGCCTATTCTGTCCGGGATTATTGCCGCGGTAGCACTGCTTATCTACCTGCCGGATATGTTTACGCCACAGGCAAATACCGTGCAGATCCATGAAGCGGATAACCTCCCCGGCAAGGCACAGGGCCCCTTTTCCTATGCCGATGCGGTTGAACATGCCGCTTCAAGCGTGGTCAACATCTATACCCGTACAGTGGTTCCCAATAACAACCCTCCTCTGTATAACGATCCGAATATTCAAAAGCACTACAACAAGAACAGCAACAAAGAACGGATTCAATCCAGTCTTGGGTCTGGCGTAATCCTAAGCCCGGAAGGCTATATAGCCACCAATAACCATGTTATTTCCGGCGCAGACAGCATTGTCGTGGCACTCAAAGATGGCCGGGAAGCCACGGCCAAGGTGGTGGGTAACGACCCGGATACCGACCTTGCGGTGCTTAAAATCGATCTCCCGGACCTGCCCAGCATCACTATCAGCTCATCGGCTAACCTGCGTGTGGGAGATGTTGCGCTGGCTATCGGTAATCCGTTCGGCGTTGGCCAGACTGTCACCATGGGCATTATCAGCGCCACCGGCCGCAATCAACTGGGTCTTAACACCTATGAAGACTTTATCCAGACCGATGCAGCAATTAACCCCGGTAACTCCGGTGGTGCCCTGATCAATGCCGCAGGCAACCTTATCGGCATCAATACGGCTATATTCAGCCGCTCTGGGGGGTCTCAGGGAATCGGTTTTGCCATCCCCTCGGATCAGGCAAAGCAGGTGATGCAGGACCTCATAGAACATGGTCGGGTGGTGCGCGGCTGGGTTGGGGTGGAAGCCCAGGAGATCACCCCGGATCTGGCTGAATCGTTCGGGCTAAAAGACACTAAAGGGTTAATTATTGCAGGTATTTTCCGGGATGGACCGGCCCATACGGCAGGTTTACTCCCCGGGGATATCCTATTGGAGATCGGTGGCAAAAAGATTATCAACAGCTACAACTCTATGTATAGCGTCGCCCGGATGCCCCCGGGAACAGTACTGCCGGTCAAAGTGTGGCGCAACGGCGAAGTACTGCAACTGGAAATTACCGTCGCCGAACGTCCCAGCGCGACAGAGGTTAGTACCGAGCCGGAAAACACCAACGGCCAGAACTAAGCTTCTGGCAGTTCAGATGAGCACAAAAAAAGCCCCTTAGGGCTTTTTTTCGCTTTCCCATCCGAAAATTACTGCTTAATACGATATTCCGCTGAGCGGGCGTGAGCGGTGAGGCTCTCTCCACGGGCAAGTACTGAAGCGACTTTGCCCATCTCAGAAGCGCCCGCCTCTGAAAACATGATCAGTGAGGAACGCTTCTGGAAATCATACACTCCCAAAGGCGATGAGAAACGTGCGGTGCCTGAGGTAGGCAGTACATGATTAGGACCGGCACAATAATCTCCCAGCGCTTCGGCCGTATAACGCCCCATAAAGATAGCGCCAGCATGCTTGATTAACGGCAACAGCGCCTGAGGGTCCTCGACCGAGAGTTCCAGGTGCTCCGGAGCGATACGGTTATTCACTCTGGCCGCCTCTTCAAGATCTGCAACCTTAATCAGCGCGGCACGGTCTGCCAGTGAACAACCGATAATCGCTTGCCGTTCCATGGTGGGGAGCAGCTTCTCAATACTGGCACTCACCTGATCGAGAAACGCAGCATCGGTGCTGATCAGGATAGGTTGGGCATCTTCATCATGTTCCGCCTGAGAGAACAGATCCATCGCGATCCAGTCGGGGTCGGTCTGGCCATCACAGATCACCAGAATTTCGGATGGTCCGGCGATCATATCGATTCCCACCGTGCCATATACCGCCCGTTTGGCAGTGGCAACAAAAATATTGCCCGGGCCAACGATCTTATCCACTTTAGGGATAGTCTCGGTACCATAGGCCAGCGCCGCAATTGCCTGGGCACCGCCGATAGCAAACGCCCGGCTGACACCCGCCAGCGCAGCCGCCGCCAGCACCAACTGATTCACTTCCCCATCCGGAGTCGGCACCACCATAATCAGCTCTTCCACCCCAGCCACATGGGCCGGAATCGCATTCATCAATACGGATGAAGGATAGGAGGCCTTACCACCGGGCACATAGAGGCCCGCCTTATCCATCGGAGTAACCTTCTGTCCCAGCAAGGTACCGTCTGCTTCCTGGTACTGCCAGGATTCCCCTTTCTGCCGTTCGTGGTAATCGCGTACCCGCTGAGCCGCGATAGTCAGCGCTTTATGCTGATCTTCAGGCAGGTTATCCAGTGCCTGCTGCAGGTCCTGCTGAGTGAACTCAAGCTCCTGCATTGAACTGACGTTAAGCCGGTCAAAACGGTTGGTAAACTCAACCACCGCGGCATCACCCTCGGCTTTAACCCGCTCAAGAATATCCTCGACAGTCCGGTTAACCTCTTTATTGGAAACCGACTCCCATGCCAACAGTTTATCCAACTGATCACTGAAATCAGCCTGTTGACTATCTAATCTTAAAATCTCTGGTTTGGTCATATCTGTTCAGACCTTTCTTTACGCGCATCGACTGCTGCGGCCAGTTGTTCAATAATCGGTTGTATCTGCCGGTGCTTCATTTTTAAAGCAGCCTTGCCGACCACAAGGCGGGAGCTGACGTAGCAGATATCTTCCATTGGTACCAGGCCATTGGCGCGCAGGGTATTACCGGTATCCACGATATCAACGATGCGGTCCGCAAGCCCCATAATCGGAGCCAGCTCCATCGCGCCATAGAGCTTAATGATATCGACCTGACGCCCCTGACGGGCGAAAAACTCCTTGGTGATATTGACGAATTTGGTAGCAACAGTCATCCGGCCTTCCACTTCGCCTGCGTCCTTCATACCGGCAACCATCAACCTGCACCTGGCAATATCCAGATCCAGGGGTTCGTACAGCCCTTTGGCTCCGTACTCCAAAAGCACATCTTTACCAGCAACCCCCATATCGGCACCACCATGCTCAACATAGGTTGGGACATCGGTGGCACGAATAACGACCAGTTTGATGTTGTCATGATTGGTATCGAAAATCAGCTTGCGGCTGCTGAAAATATCCTCAGCCGGAATAATGTCCGCTGCCTCTAACAGAGGCAGCGTGTCTTTGAGAATACGCCCTTTAGATAGCGCAATAGTCAGGTTCTGTTTCATATCAGCTGTTTCGTTACCACTTAAAAAATTCAGTCCAGGCATACAGCCTACACTGTTAATGCGAAGCTCCTGTTAACCCGGAACCCGCCTGATCTTTGCACCCAGTAGCTGCATCTTCTCTTCGATACATTCATAACCACGGTCTATATGGTAGATACGATCAATCACCGTATCCCCTGTCGCCACCATAGCCGCGATCACCAGACTTGCTGAAGCCCGCAGATCGGTTGCCATCACCGGTGCGCCGGTCAGCACTTCACGCCCCTCGGTAATCGCAGTATTCCCATCGATGGTGATTCTGGCGCCCATACGCAACATCTCCTGCATATGCATAAAGCGGTTCTCAAATACTGTCTCTTTGATCACCCCCACCCCTTCGGCAATAATGTTCAGTGCCGCAAACTGAGCTTGCATATCGGTGGGAAATGCCGGATAGGGTGCGGTTGTGATATTCACCGCCTTTGGCCGCTTGCCCTTCATATCGAGGCTGATCCAGTCCGGGCCGCACTCTATCTCAGCGCCCGCTTCCTGCAGTTTCTGCAGTACCGCATCGAGAATATCAGGACGGGTATTTTTAACTTTAACCCGGCCGCGGGTGGCGGCTGCAGCGACCAGATAAGTTCCGGTTTCAATCCGGTCCGCTACCACCGAATAGGTGCAACTCTTCAGCGAAGCGACTCCGTTGACGATAATCGTATCGGTGCCATGGCCCGAAATATCGGCGCCCATAGCGATGAGAAACTCCGCCAGATCGACGATTTCCGGTTCACGGGCGGCGTTTTCTATAATTGACTGCCCCTCTGCCAGCGCAGCTGCCATAAGGATATTCTCGGTGCCCGTCACGGTGACAATATCGAAAAACACCCGACCGCCTTTCAGCCGACCATCGCAGGTAGCACGGATAAACCCCTCTTCAACGGTAATCTCAGCCCCCAGCGCTTCCAGACCCTTGAGGTGCAGGTCGACAGGACGGCTGCCAATCGCACAACCACCGGGCAGGGAAACTTCAGCATGGCCGAAGTGCGCCAGAAGTGGTCCCAGCACCAGAATCGACGCCCGCATCGTTTTCACCAGCTCATAGGGTGCAATGGTCGATGTCAGCGTCCGGGTATCGATCTCAACATTGAGCTTTTCATCAATAGTCAGCTCCACTCCCATCTGCCGCAGCAACTCGAGCATGGTGGTGATATCGTGTAGATGAGGCAGATTACTGACAGTAACCGGTTCATCGGCCAACAGAGTCGCTGCCAGAATAGGAAGCGCTGAGTTCTTCGCGCCGGAAATGCGTACGTCACCTTCCAGGCGGTTACCACCGGTAATAATCAGTTTATCCATTAAAATAGGGTCTCTAAGTACTTCAGTTCTGTTCTGCCCACTGGGCACGGGTAAAGGTTCGGATAGTCAGGGCGTGAATACTGCCATCAGCGATCTGATCCGCGAGACAGGCATATACCATCTGTTGCTTTTTAACTGGCCGCATCCCTTCAAAAACATCCCCGACCACAGTCACCTGAAAATTACAGCCTTCGCCTTCAGGGAATACTTCACAACCTTCCAGTTGTTCTTCCAGAATCTGTTTTACGTCTTCGATTTGCATGCACAATACCAATGAAAATGAGGGAAAATAACAGGCCGGCTATGATAGCGGAAAATGCAACAAAAGGCGATGACTGTGGCGCCACAGCCATCGTTCACCGATGCCGCTGACAGCCTCCGCTAGGGATTCAGGCCGGTGTGTTCAAGCCCCACCAGGCGTACTATGGAGCTCAGTTCATCGGGTATATTGATCGCACTGAGAGTCAGCTGACGCGACCGGGTTTTACGTTCCAGACAAAGCCACAGCGATACCGCAGAGCTGTCAACACGGCCAACACCGGCAAAGTCAACGATACAACGCTTCTGCGCCTGATCAACCGCCTGTTCCAGCGCAGCACGCACGGAGAGAACGGTACTGAACAACAGGTCGCCCTTCAGCAAAAGGGTATCCTCACTGATCTCAACCTGAGCGTTCATCAACTGCCCTTACTGCCATTACCGGCCACCGCCGCTTTCCAGTCCGCAATCACCTTGACTACATCGCCATTGGTGCGAGACACCATATCGGAAAACTGATTTTTAAAGTTGAGGCGCAGATTGATACCATCAACCAGCACATTAACCAGCTTCCAGCCGCTGTCTTCCTTCAGCATGTAGTAGACCAGGGTGTACTGATCTCCCTTAGCTGAGAAAACATTGACACTGACAACCTGTTTATCCGCCTCAGGGCTGGGCTGCCCTTCGGGTGCCACTTCATATCTTACAATATCGAAACCTGTCAGGGATTTAGCATAGGTGCGCACCATCGTATCCTTGAAAACAGTTGCAAAGAGCTGCTGCTGTTTTTCATCCACCCGGTTATAGAACTTACCCATAACCCGCTTGGAAACGTAGTCAAAATCCACCACCGGATTAAGGATTGATTCAATCTCACTGATCAGCTGCTCACTCTGTTCAGGCGCCTTAAGCGTCTCGTTTTCCAGCACTTTCATCATCTCTGCTGAAGCTTTCTCAACAGCATTGCGAGCCTCATCCCATGAAGCCTGTGCTGTCACAGAGGTAAATACCAGGGTCAGTAACACCAGCCAACGATTCAAATATCTCATTTTCACAACTCTCATCTCATTACAACACTATCAACTGACTTTACTCAGAGGCCTGATTGAAAAGAAACTTACCAATCAATTCTTCCAGCACCAGGGATGACTGAGTATCTTCAATAAAGTCACCCTCTTTGAGTATCTCATCATCAGCCGCCCCGGTAGTCACACCGATATATTTTTCACCCAGCAACCCCGCGGTCAGAATAGAGGCCGAGCTATCGGATGTCAGATAGTCCACATCGCCGTCAATATCCATCTCCACCAGAGCCATCAGCTTCTTACGGTCGATGGTGATGTTGCTCACTTTGCCGATAGTGACCCCCGACATTGTCACTTTAGAGCGGGCCGTCAGCCCCCCGACATTCTCAAACCGGGCATATATCTTATAAGTGTCCTGTTGTTTAGTCAGACTCAGACCACTCACATTTATCGCCAGTACAGTAAGAGCAATAGCTCCCACCAACATAAAAATACCGACGCCCAACTCAACTCCACGGTTTCGCATCTGTTACAAATCTCCAAACATCAAAGCGGTCAAAATAAAGTCAAGGCCAAGAATGGCAAGGGACGAGTAGACCACTGTTTTGGTGGTCGCCTGGCTGATACCTTCAGAGGTTGGCACCGAATCGTACCCCTGAAAGACAGCGACCCAGGTCACCACCAGGCCAAACACCAGTGACTTAATCAGGCCATTACCTATATCATCAAAAAAGTCGACCGAATTCTGCATATTCGACCAGAATGACCCCTCATAGATTCCCAGCCATTCCACGCCTACCAATAATCCACCCCAAATACCGACAGCACTGAATATCATCGTCAGAATCGGCAGACTGATAACACCCGCCCAGAAACGCGGGGCAATAATTCGTCGCAACGGATCAACACCGATCATCTCCATACTGGAGAGTTGCTCTGTGGTTTTCATCAGGCCAATCTCGGCGGTCAGGGCAGACCCTGCCCGACCGGCAAATAACAATGCAGTCACTACAGGAGCCAGCTCACGCACCAGACTCAGCGCAACCATCTGCCCCACGGCCTGCTCGGTGCCATAATCAACCAGAATAGTATAGCCTTGTAGCGCAAGCACCATACCAATAAACAGCCCCGAGACTACGATAATGACCATGGATAACACGCCCACTGAATACAACTGACGTATCAGCAGCGGGAAAGCGATCAGCGGCTGAGGCCGGGCGATGATGGCATGCATCAGGATCAAGCCGGAACGACCAATGGCCGCGACTCTGTCGAGTGCAAAACGCCCAAGAAGGGCCAGATTATTGACTATCGCTGCCATCAACGCCCCTCCATCAGTTCAGTCTCATAGTCCCTGGCCGGAAAATGGAACGGCACCGGACCGTCGGGTAAGCCTCGCATAAACTGCCGCACCTGATCAGAATCATTCTGTTTTAGCTGTTCCGGCGTTCCATGCGCGATCACGTCGGCATCAGCAATAATGTAGATATAGTCAGCAATGCTGAGGGTTTCCTTAATATCATGGGAAACGATAATACTGCTGTGTCCCAGCGCCTGATTCAGCTTCTTGATCAGGTTTACCAACACCCCCATCGCGATCGGATCCTGCCCGGTAAACGGTTCATCATACATCACCAGCGCCGGATCCAGGGCAATCGCCCGGGCCAGCGCAACACGTCTGCCCATCCCTCCCGACAGTTCACTGGGCATCAGTTCTGCAGCCCCTCTCAGGCCAACGGCCTGGAGCTTCATCAGGACAATATCGCGGATCATATCCTGCGGCAGCTTAGTGTGTACCCGCAGCGGGAAGGCAACATTTTCAAATACCGTCATATCGGTAAACAGCGCCCCACTCTGAAACAGCATGCCCATTTTTTCCCGAGCATCGAACAGCTCTGAGCGTCCCAGACGGGGGATATCATCACCATCGAGCAGAATCGAACCTGAATCGGGCTTCAACTGCCCGCCAATCAGCTTCAACAGAGTCGTTTTCCCTGTACCGCTTGGCCCCATAATCGCCGTCACTTTACCCCGGGGGATGCGTATATCCATATTTTTACAGATATAGCGCTCGCCTCTGCTAAAGGTAAGTTGTTTAATATCAATAATGATATCGTCAAAAAAATCCATAGTAACGATGACTCAATCAGGGCGGCAAAGAGTTCCTGGTTGATGAGGTTGCCCCTGTATCCTATAAAACCTGAAACCGTTTGACAGAATGCAATTGGCTCAGAACCGCCATATTTCCATAAAAAAAAGCGTGCAGACTATAACACTCTTGCCCTTAAACTTGAATAAAATCAGCGACAGCTGTCGCTAGCGCTTGCACATGTATCAGATTATTCATTAAATAGGCCTCCGTTTTAACCAAAGCTGAACAAACAACCCGATGCTATACCCCATTATCGCTTTATTAGCAGGTTTTATTATTCTCGTCTGGAGTGCCGACCGTTTCGTTATTGGCGCTGCCGGCACCGCCAAAAATGCGGGCATGTCACCCATGCTCATCGGTCTGACCGTGGTATCTTTCGGCACCTCTGCACCAGAAATTCTGGTCTCTGTGATGGCCGCCACCACTGGCGCTGGCGACCTGGCGGTGGGTAATGCGCTGGGATCAAACATCGCCAACATAGGTCTGGTACTGGGTATTACCGCACTGATCGCCCCGCTGCCCGTTCGCTCCAAGGTCCTCAAACAGGAGATCCCCCTGTTGCTGGTTATCACACTTCTGGCAGGCGGCGTACTCTATGATCTCTACCTTGGACAACTGGACGCCATAATCCTCTGCCTGTCACTGGCTGGCTGCCTCTACCTGTTTACCCGTTTCCAACGCAACTCGGAAGGCGATGAGATCCACGAAGAGGAGGATGAGATCCCTGAACTACCGCTCGGCCGGGCCATTTTCTGGCTGATCGCCGGCCTGATTCTGCTGGCGGCCAGTTCCCGGCTTCTGGTGTGGGGAGCCACCGAAATCGCGCTCTCTCTCGGCGTCAGTGATCTCGTTATCGGTCTGACCATCGTTGCTATCGGCACCAGCCTGCCCGAGCTGGCAGCGTCTGTCGCCAGCGCCCTGAAGGGCCACACCGATATTGCACTGGGGAATGTTGTCGGCTCAAATATCTTCAATATTGCCGCGGTGATGGCGGTGCCCGGGCTGCTGGCTCCAATCACACTGGAACCTGTTGTCCTCTGGCGTGACTATGGCACCACACTGGGACTGACCCTGTTATTGACAGCCCTGGCTCTTTATCAGCGACCGCCAAAGATCTCCCGATTTGAGGGGGGCTTGTTGCTGGCAGCCTATGCAGGCTATCTTGCACTGCTATACAATATGAACACTTAATCCATTGGCCGGGCGACAGCCCGCTTTAGCCAGAGCGCTTCGAACCCGACACAGTGTCCCTGGCGCAATGAACACAGAGCGGTAACCATAGCACTATGAATAACGAACTGGACTTTTTAGCATCCGCCAAACGCACCATAGAGATGGAACGGGATGCCGTAAATGACCTGCTCACCTACCTCGATGGTGACTTTGAAAAGGCCTGTAAACTGGCGTTGGAATGCAAAGGCCGGGTGATCGTTACCGGAATGGGCAAAAGCGGCCATATCGGCCATAAAATCGCTGCCACACTGGCCTCCACCGGCACGCCCTCCTTCTTCGTGCATCCGGGAGAAGCCAGCCACGGTGATCTGGGGATGATCACACGATCAGACGTTGTGATTGCGCTGTCGAATTCAGGGGAAACCAATGAGGTGCTTGCGATACTGCCCCTTATCAAGCGGATGAAGGCCCCTCTGATCAGCATCACCGGCAACCCACAATCGACCCTGTCCCGTAGCGCTGATGCCAACCTGAATGTCACCATCAGCCAGGAAGCCTGCCCCCTGGGCCTGGCTCCTACTTCAAGCACCACAGCCACACTGGTTATAGGAGACGCACTGGCCATCGCTCTGCTGGAAGCCCGCGGTTTCAGCGCTGAAGATTTTGCCTTTTCGCACCCCGGTGGAAGTCTGGGGCGCCGCCTGCTGCTGAAAGTTTCAGATATCATGCACAGCGGCGATGATATTCCCAGAGTCAGTGATTCCACCATGCTCAATGACGCCCTGCTGGAAGTTACCCGTAAACGACTGGGCATGACGACTGTCATCAACCGGGACGGAGTTCTTCAGGGAGTCTTTACCGATGGTGACCTGCGCCGTACCCTTGACCATGATGTGGATATGAAAAACACCCCCATCACTGAAGTAATGACAACCCAGTGCACCACGGTCACCAGTGACATTCTGGCAGCCGAAGCGCTGCAGATCATGCAGGAAAAACAGATCAATGCCCTGATCGTGCTCGATACCGAACGACACCCGGTCGGCGCCCTGAACATGCACGACATGCTTAAAGCAGGAGTTATCTGATGCCTGCAACCTTTACGGACAAATTGACTCAGGGGCTGAGCGAAGCGCTGATTGAGCAACTAAAGCAGATCAGACTGGCGGTCTTTGATGTTGATGGCGTACTCACCGATGGCAAACTGAATTTTCTCGCTGACGGCACTGAGGTAAAAAACTTCAACACTCTGGATGGCCTGGGTATTAAGCTACTCGCCCAGGCAGGCATCAAAAGCGCCATTATCACCGGGCGCCGCTCACCTCAGGTAGAGCGGCGCGCCGAAGCGCTGAGCATTGATTACCTCTATCAGGGACGGGAAGATAAACTCACCGCCCTGCAGGAGCTCTGGCAAGACACCGGTTTCAGCGCCGCACAGACCGCTTATATTGGTGATGATCTGCCTGACCTGGCAGCGATTCGCGCCGTCGCCTTTGGGGCGACGGTTAATGGTGGCCACCAGTTTGTTGCCGCACACGCTGACTGGTGCACCAGCCGGACTGCCGGCAAAGGTGCAGGGCGGGAGTTTTGCGAAACCATATTAGCAGGCCAGGGCAAGCTTGAAGCCCTGTATCGTGAGTACCTCTGAATGCTGACCGGACGCGCACGACTGGCCGCCGCGGCCGCCATCCTGATTCCCGCCGTTATCTATCTGGGTATGGATAGTGAACGCCGCCCAGACCGGCTAAAGAAAGAGCCCAATCCTGCCTACCAGTTGGCTGATTACTACATTGTTAATGGCCAGATCAGGGACTATGGCAGCACCGGCATATTGCAACAACAGCTGAAGTCCACTCAGTTGGAGCACCAGCCTGGTTTGCAGCAAACCGTGGTAACCAATCCCGAGATGCTGATCTATAACGCCCACCAGCCCAACCGCAGCGTCAGCAGCCTGAAAGGGATCATCAGCGACAGCGATGATGAAGTTATTCTCGATGGCCAGGTGGTGTTTCAGGATAACGCAGGCACGGAGATGGCAACCACCCTGCAAACTGAATCCTTAACCATCCTGCCACAGCAAAATCTGGCCCGCACAGATGCCCGGGTGGTTATTTCAAACAGCTCCGGCACAACCACCAGTGTTGGCATGACAATAAACACCGACAGTGGCATTCTTAACCTCCTGTCTGAAGTAACCGGGGTATATCATGTTGATTAACAGTCTGACCAAAGCCTTGTGCGCAATGCTGATAAGCTGGCAGCCTATGGCGATGGCCCTGCCTGAAGACGCCCGCCAGCCGATTCACATTACCGCGGATAGTGCCACTCGCAATGATCAGACCGGTATCACACTGTATAAAGGCGATGTCCTGTTAACCCAGGGAAGCATGAAAGTGACCGGTGACAGCATTGAGCTGAGACAGTCAGGCAGAAGTGTCACCAGCATCATCGCCAAAGGCGGTCCGGCAGAGTTCCAGCAACGCCCCGCCGCCAACAAAGAAGTAACTCATGCATACGGAGAAGTTCTGCATTACAATATTCGTACCAAAGAGCTGGAAATCACCGGCCAGGCTAAAGTTTCTCAGGGTAGCGATAGTTTCAGCGGCAACCGGATTATCTATGATATGAACAAAAGCACAGTCAATGCATTCAGTGATAACAGTGCCAACGGACAGCGGGTGCAGATGATTATCCAGCCCAAAGCCCCAGATCAGGAGCCGGCTCAGGATAACACGCCGGCATCTGAAGCGACCTCCGGGGATCTCAATAACCAATGAGTCGATTAGAAGCACTGAACCTGGCAAAAAGTTATAAGGGCCGCGCGGTTGTAAAAGATGTATCCATGAGTATCGACAGCGGCCAGATTGTCGGCCTGCTGGGACCTAACGGGGCCGGAAAAACCACCTGTTTTTATATGATTGTAGGGCTGGTTGATGCAGACCAGGGACGGATTAAAATTGACCACCAGGATCTGACCCGGGAACCGATGCACGGCAGAGCCCGAAAAGGGATTGGGTATCTGCCCCAGGAAGCATCCATTTTCCGCAAACTCAGCGTCCATGATAATCTGATGGCGATTCTGGAAACCCGTAAAGAGCTGAACCGCCAGCAGCGCAGACAGAAAATGGAAGAACTGCTTGAAGAGTTTCATATTACTCATCTGAGCAAAAGCCCGGGGATGAGTCTATCAGGCGGTGAAAGACGCCGGGTAGAAATAGCGCGGGCGCTGGCAACAGAACCGACATTCATCCTGCTGGATGAACCCTTTGCCGGTGTCGATCCGATCTCTGTCAGTGATATTAAACAAACGGTCAAACATCTGCAAAGCAAGGGAATCGGGGTACTGATCACCGATCATAATGTTCGCGAAACGCTGGATATCTGCGAACAGGCATACATTGTTAGTGAGGGTTATATTCTTGCCGAAGGAACGCCAGAGGATATACTTGCGAACCAACAGGTCAGGGAAGCCTATCTGGGTGAGCAATTCAGGCTGTAACAGGTAAAAGCGACTTTCTATGAAACAAGCGTTACAACTAAAAATGGGTCAGCACCTGACCATGACTCCACAACTGCAGCAGGCGATACGCTTACTGCAGCTTTCTACGCTTGATCTGCAACAGGAGATACAGGAGGCTCTCGAATCTAATCCGATGCTGGAAGTCAGTGAGGATGACACTACCACTGACAGCAGCTCGGAGCAGGATGCCGCTGATGCTGAAGTCAGCAACCATGAATCGGTATCGGCAACCGCCAAAACGGCTGAGTCAGAAGAGATCCAGGCCGCTGACAGTGACTGGAACGACGACATCCCCAATGAGCTGTCAACAGATAGCAACTGGGAAGATACCTTTCAGACCGCTTCCGGCTCTTCATCTTCCTCCTCTCATGATTTCTCCGATATGGAGATGGAGTCCAATGATACCGCCGACGAAACTCTGCAGGACCATCTTAACTGGCAGTTGAATCTGACCCCCATGAGCGATGTGGATCAGTTGATTGCCACCAACATTATCGATGGCATCGATGTTGATGGCTACCTGACCGTTGAGCTGGAATCGATTCTCGAACATTTCAACAGTCAGGAAGATGAACAACTAAGCTCTATTGAACTGGATGAGATTGAGGCAGTGTTACGCCGGATTCAACAGTTTGATCCTCCCGGCGTTGCCGCCCGCGACCTGAGTGAATGTCTGGCTATTCAGTTGCAGCAACTTCCTGAAGACACCGAATACCGCGCTGAAGCCCTGAAGGTAGTCACTCAGTATATCCACCTGCTGGGAAGCCATGACTATAAACAGTTGATGCGTAAAGCCCGCATCAGGGAACCACAGCTACTACAGGCAATCGCCCTGATCAGGACACTGAACCCCAAACCGGGTTCTATCATCACCAGCTCGCAAGCCGAATATGTCATTCCCGATGTGCTGGTGTACAAAGAAAAGGGGATCTGGCAGGTCACACTCAATCCGGAAGTGGCACCTAAACTGCGTATCAATGACAGTTACGCAGATCTGATCCGGCGCGCCGACAACAGTCCCGACAACACCTATCTGAAAAACCACCTGCAGGAGGCCCGCTGGTTTATTAAAAGCCTGCTGAGTCGCAACGACACCCTGATGAAAGTTGCACGGGAGATTGTCACCCGCCAGGAGGCGTTTCTGGAACATGGCGAAGAGGCGATGCGGCCGATGGTGTTGCACGACATTGCTGAAGCGGTTGAGATGCATGAATCAACCATCTCCCGGGTCACCACACAGAAGTATATGCATACCCCCAGAGGGATTTTTGAGCTGAAGTATTTCTTCTCCAGCCATGTTACTACGGTGAATGGCGGAACCTGCTCATCCACCGCGATCAGAGCGCTGATCAAAAAACTTGTGAGCGCCGAAAACCCCGTTAAACCCTTAAGCGACAACAAAATTGCTCAGCTGCTTGAGGATCAGGGGATCAACGTTGCACGCAGAACCATTGCAAAATACCGCGAATCGCTTAGCATTCCACCTTCTAATGAACGCAAGCGTCTGGTTTAATGGCTTAATATTTACGGGAACCGGCTATCACACCGGTACAACAACACTAGGAGATTACCATGCAGATCAATATTACGGGTCACCACGTTGAACTGACAGATTCACTGAACGACTATGTTCAGACCAAATTTGAGAAACTTGAGCGTCATTTCGACAATATCACCAATGCACAGGTAACTTTAAGCGTAGAGAAAACCCGCCAGAAAGCGGAAGGCGATGTACATGTAGCCGGTGGACAGCTGTTCGCGTCTGATGAGCAGGAAGATATGTACGCGGCGATTGATGGCCTGATTGACAAGCTTGACCGTCAGATCATCAAACACAAAGAAAAGATGAAAACCCACAAGTAACTATCAGACATGCTAATTTCCGAATTATTAGCGCCCTCCGGAGCACTCTGTGCTCTGGAGGGAGGAAGCAAAAAACGTATCCTCGAAATTGCCAGCCAGGAGATTGTAAAACTCCATCCGGGACTGGAAGCCGAAACCATTTTTGCCGGTCTGTTAGGTCGGGAGAGACTGGGCAGTACCGGTATCGGTGACGGCGTGGCAATTCCTCACTGCCGCCTGGATGAGTGTCAAAAGGCCACCGCCTTGCTGATTCAGCTGATCGAACCCATCGACTTTGATGCGGTGGATGGTAAACCAGTCGACCTGCTGTTTGTCCTGCTGGTCCCCTCTGAGGCCTGTGATCAGCACTTGCAAACACTGGCCAGACTCGCCGAATTATTCAGTCAGGCCAGGGTTCGCGAAAAACTGCGCAGCGCCACCACAGCAGAAGCGCTTTACAACGCCATGACCGAATCAAGCCAGGAATAAACCGGATGAAGCTGATCATCATCAGTGGACGCTCAGGCTCAGGTAAATCCACCGCTCTGCAGGCACTGGAAGATGTTGGCTTCTACTGTATCGATAACCTTCCGGCACCATTATTGCCAGATCTGGTCAATCAGATACTCCGCGATCCGGATCACCCTAATAAGCTCGCCGTCAGTATCGACGCCCGCAACCAGCACAGTAATCTGAAACAGTTTCCGGACATCTATAAACGTCTGCGTGAAACCCATGGACTGGATTGCGAAGTCATCTATCTCGACAGCTCAGAAACTACCCTGTTACAGCGTTACAGCGCCACCCGCCGCAAACACCCGCTGTCGGATGACTCACAGGGACTGCAACAGGCAATCAGCTATGAAAAACAGTTATTAGAGCCGGTCTCAGATCTGGCGGCGATCCGCATCGATACCACCCGTCTGTCGCTCTATGAACTGAGAGACAGCATCAAACTGAGGGTTGCCCGGCGCCAGGAGCAGGAGCTTTCGCTGCAGTTCGAATCTTTCGGCTACAAGCATGGCATCCCTCTTGATGTTGATTTCACCTTTGACGTACGCTGCCTGCCAAACCCCTACTGGGTCCCTGAATTGCGCGGATATACCGGCCAGGAACAGCCAGTTATTGAGTTTCTGCAGCAACAGCCTGAAGTACAGCAGATGCTGGCCGATATTACCGGTTTCCTGGAAAAATGGCTGCCTCTGTTTGAAAAAAATAACCGTAGTTATATCACCGTAGGTATAGGCTGCACCGGTGGCCAGCACCGCTCGGTATTTATCAGTGAACGTCTTGCTGGCCATTTCCGGGCAACTATGGATAATGTCCAGATTAGACATAGAGAGCTCAATTGACCAAGGATATTAACCGATGCTGGAAAAACAGATCACCATCATCAACAAGCTGGGATTGCACGCCCGGGCCGCCGCTAAACTGATCAATGTGACCAGCTCATTCTCGTCAGAGATCCAACTCACCAAGGATGGCCGTCAAGTCGACGGCAAAAGTATTATGTCAGTCATGATGCTGGCCGCCAGTAAAGGCACTGAACTGACGATCACCACCTCGGGGGAAGATGAACAACAAGCGATGGATGCCATCGAATTGCTGATCAATAACCGGTTTGACGAAGAAGAATAACCGCCGCACCCTATTCCTTTAAAACCAATACGCTATAATGCCTCACAAATGAATATGACGCGGTAATTCCGGTCATTACTGTCCGCCTGTAAGGCATTCTGTCTCTATCTGTCTGACCGGGGGTCCGGCCATGAACGCCAGCACAAATGAGAGCGAACTGGATAAGCTGAATACAGCCCTCGAAGAGGGGGCCTTCAGACAGATACGCTATACCCTGAATAAAACCCTGCGCCCCTCTGAAGTTGCGCATCTGATAGAGAAATCGCCACCGAAAGAGCGACGTCTGCTATGGAGCCTGATCCATAAAGATATTGAGGCGGACGTGCTGCAGGAGCTGGGGGACGACGTAAAGTCTGAAATCCTCAGCAAGATGAATACCTCTGAAGTTCTGGCGATCTCTGAAGCGCTGGAAACCGATGATCTGGCCGATATGATGCAGCAACTGCCGGAAACGGTGATGCATGAGCTGCTTAGGTCGATGGATCACCAGAACCGGGAGCGACTGGAGAAAATACTCTCCTACCCGGAAGATACCGCCGGCGGTCTGATGAATACCGATACCATCACCATCCGGCCGGATATCACCATTGAAGCGGCACTGCGTTACCTGCGTCGTCACGCTGAACTGCCGGATATGACTGACTCACTGTTTGTCGTCAGCCGTAAAGACACCTATATCGGCAGTCTGCCGCTCACCCGCATGCTGGTCAGTGACCCTTCCAGCACGGTAAGGGAGATGATGGTGACCGACAAGCCCCCTATCCCGGCGGATATGGAAGATACCCAGGTGGCGAAGCTGTTTGAGCAGGAAGACCTGGTGTCTGCGCCGGTTGTCGATGAAGAGGGGCAACTGCTGGGACGGATCACAATCGATGACGTGGTCGACGTTATCCGGGAGGATGCTGATCACTCACTGATGAGCATGGCGGGTCTGGACGAAGATGAGGATACCTTCGCACCGATCATGAAAACCACCCGGCGTCGGGCGGTATGGCTGGGGATCAATCTGATTACAGCGTTTCTTGCCTCCGCAGTGATCGGTCTGTTTGAAGAGACCATCGGCAAGGTGGTCGCGCTGGCGGTGCTGATGCCGATTGTTGCCAGTATGGGAGGCATTGCCGGCAGTCAGGTACTAACTCTGATGATCCGTGGACAGGCGCTGGGACATGTTGAACGCTCTAATGCTGGCTGGCTGTTAAACCGGGAAATGGTGGTTGGCGCTCTCAATGGTATACTCTGGGCGCTGGTTGTTGCCGTCATCGCCATCATCTGGTTTCAGGACCTGACCATCGGCATCATTATCGCCTGTGCTATTATTATTAACCTGTTCGCAGCGGCCCTGGCTGGTACCATGTTACCCATAGTTCTGAAAGCTTGGGGGATTGATCCGGCCCTGGCCGGCAGCGTTTTGTTAACCACGATTACCGATGTAGTCGGTTTTTTTGCATTCCTCGGTCTGGCAACTTTTTTCTATAGCTAGAGCCGACCACATAAGAGATCTATATGAGTCAGAATGACGATTTTCTCCCTGGCGACGACCACGAATTTGATGAAGAGTGGATATCAAAAACCCGCCGCAAGCGGGAGATGGAAGAGCTGCAGGCACTGGGAGCACGACTGCCTGAATTAAATAAAGAGCAGCTATCCAAGGTGCCGATGAGCGATGTCCTGCGGGCGGCGGTGGAAGAGGCGCAACGCCTGCAGCCCCGGTCAGAGGCGATCAGACGGCAGTTGCAGTATATCGGCCGACTGATGCGGGCTGAAGATGCCGATGAAATTCAAACGGCTATCGACCGCTTTGAAGCCGGTAAACAGGCTCATCTACAGGTGTTTCATAAGCTGGAACGCTGGCGTGATCGCCTCATTCTGGGCGACAATACCGATCTGGAAGCCTACCTGGAGGAGGATTCCGGTGCGGATATCCAGCACCTCCGTCAGTTGATCCGTAACGCGAAGAAAGAAGCCAGCCTCGATAAGCCACCGACCACCTCGAGAAAACTATTTAAATATCTGCGGGAAAGAGCGGGTGTATAGTCCCGAAGAGTAAGGCGGTAGCGTAGCGGTACCGGGCCCTGCGCCCCCTATTTAAGACCTATTTGAGATTGGTCGCCTCTCTGGCGGCCTCAGGCTTCTGCAGCAGTTCGACTTTCGGATCGCTCCAGTCCCCCTCCATCGTGTAAGTCACGGTGGCAAACTCTTTTTTAACCTCATCCCCGATCAGCTTATCCAGCAGAAATGCCAGTCCGGCGATCTGCGGTGCGCCCAACAACACGGCCGCCAGAGGTATGTTATCGGTTACCGGCAGTGTCACTGCCATCTGCTGATTCACTGTTTCGTTTACCAGGTCGATATCGCCACTCATCGCCATATCAACAGAAGGCCCACGCATCACAAAAGGTTCATTGGTCGACGCCACACCATCCGCCATGCGGTAATTCCCTTCCATCCGGTCAAAACTGACACCTTTGGCAAACAGATCAGCGAAATCCAGCTTCAGACGCCGTCCCAGCGCATTCATATTGAGAATACCAAACACCCGCAATATCCCGGTACCACTACCGGCCTCAATTAAGCGCCCATTGCGGGCGACAAACTTCAGACTGCCATCGGAACTGGCAAGCGCATATTCCCATGGAGCACCCGGCCATTGAAGCTGCAGATCAGCCTCGGTTTTTTCCGTTTCCAACACTTTGGCAAATCCGGCACTTTTCAGTGCCCGGCCGAGGTCCCTGGCTTCAATTCTGAGCGTCATCTCGCTTTGACTCGGCTTGCCCGGCCGCCAGACGATATCACCCCGGGCGCTGAGGTCTGTTAGCTGACCCACAATATTCTCGATATAGGTGTTATCGCCCCGGTTTCGCAGATTAAAACGCCAGTCTCCCCAGCGCTTCTCCTTCACAATCAGATCGCGAATATCGATATCCAGATCGGGCAACACCCCCGGCTGAATGGCGGCAACAACCTGCTCCGGAATTAATACTGCCTGTTGATCCTCAGCCTCTGCTCGCTGCGAGAGCAGTGCGTCAAGATTGAGCCGTTCAAACAGCAATTGCGGCGCAATCGCAGCACTATCCGGGACCGTCACCTGCAACTGAAGGTCGGCTCCCGAGACCCCTACACCCCAGCTGTCAGCACGACGATTGAGCGACAGCCTGGCATCCTTCATCTGCAGATCAGAATATCTCAGTTCCGACACATCGACGCCCCCCTGCACCGCAATCATCTGCCGTTGACTATCCCTGGCAACGGCTGAGGCAGAGGCAGAAGCAGAGCCGGTCATAATACCTGCCCGTTGTAGCATGGTATTCAGTTGTTCATAGTCCAGCCGGTTAAGACGGCCTGTGATCTCCAACCCCTCATAAGCGGTTGGTCGTGCATCCCCCATACCCAATACCAGTTGTCCCCGGCTAAACCGCCCCTGCTCAAGTTGCAGCCAGACGCTCAGCTGATCACCGGCTTTGATATTAAAGGTTTGAGGTGACTCAAAATCGGCGCGTAACAGAAAGGGTAAAGCCTCTCCCGGAGGTTTACTGTAGGGAGGAATGAGCTCGAGGGCTACCTGTTTCAGGTCTGACCGCACCGTCAGCCCGGAGCAATCTGCACGGATACAGATATCCAGATCGGCTTCATAGGGCTGATCTCCCTGAGCCACCGCCAGCATATCGATACCGCTCCACTCTCTCAACCGGGCCATCGTAATCGATGATTTTAACCCCACCGTAATTCTCTCAGCCTGCTTTTTCCCGGTTGTTTCAATCGATGCACTCAGTGGATGATCAAAAAACCTCCCCGTCAGCGACTTCGCATACAACCCGGCATCATTCTGATAGCCGATACGCCCCGCCAGTTTACTGATAGTCAGATCACGGCTTGCAGATACCAGTTTCAGGTCAGAAAAATCGCTGCTGACATCAACGGCCGGTTCCCCCCCATTCAAGGGGATCGTAAGCTTCAGACGGGTCTCAGCCGCACCACTGAGCTGCCAGCTCTGCAACTCATCGTTGCCGGCGCCCAGCACAGGGCTTTCCAGCAGGGTTTTGCCAATATCCGCGCTGTCGCCATTAACCGCGGCAATCAGATGCAGATCATGAGACGCAGGCGGCAGATAGACCCAGCCATGCTCTATTTTGCTATCCTGGATCAGCCCGTCACTGACGCTGATCGCCAGCCCCTGATCCCGCAGCAGTAACGAGGCATCGGCTGCACGGACTGCCGGCCAGCCAGGTTGATAATCCACCTCAGCCCCGGCTATATCCATAAACATCTGCACGGTCGGTGGCTGACGCGAGGGGATACTGCGGGTTCCGGTATGCAGCACAAATCCCCCCTGCTTCAACTGCCCCTGTTTAACAGACTGAACCACCCACTGTTTAATCCCCGGATCGATATCATGGTCTGGGATCAGTTCAGGCGCCAGACTGCCATCTGAGTTTGTTACGCCGATCAGCAGCGTCAGCTCACTCTGAATATCATGCTCCAGTGGCAGATAGAGACTCCATCGGCCACTGGCATTGATACCTGGTTTATGCAGTGTGACATGCTCACTACTCAGGTGCAGGGTATTGTTTGCCAGACTGATATGGGTGGTGCCGCGAGCGCTAGTGAACTCCCAGCCCTGATCAAACACCTCTGGAAAGTGTAGCCCCATCCGATCACTCTCCAGATCGATTCGCCCCTGTAAGCCCTCCTGCCCATGCTCCAGTTGCAGCAGTCCCGTCACTCCGGACATAGCCGGAGCACCGTACGCAGCGTTAAAGGCGACATCCTCAAGATCCCCTTGCAGGCTCAGCTGAGTCCAGTCCTGTGCCTTATCGTCAGGAGAAGCTTTCGTCTGCGGCTCTGTCAGCGCCTCCTCCTGCGTCACGATCACTGCTGTTTCCGGAGTACCGGTTTCAGCATTCAGGGTGACTGTACTTTGAGGGGCTGTACTTTGAGTGACGGTACCTTGCGAGACTGTCCTCTGGATTGCAGAACCCTGAGCGTCAACCAGCGGCGTTGCCGGGTTATTAACCCCAGAGCTATCCGGCTTGTCACCCTCTGAATCAGCATCCGCCGTTAGCGCCGATGGGGGTATGGGCCACTCAACCACCAGGTTACGGATTACTCCGGTCGGAGCAACCTCGTCCAGCACCGCTTTAAGAGGTTCCGACAGGAACGGCTGTTTGCCGATAAACTGACCGGCTGCAGTAATATCAAACTCCGCCAGCGCCAGCGAAGCGATCCGCCCCTGCTGACGGTTAACCACCAACTGCGGGAACGCCAGTGGCTGGTCATTAATCAGGGCGGAAAAGTCATCGATCTGCAACTGGAAGTTACGCCGCTCAGGCTGTAACAGAGCAAAGCGGGTGGTCAGGTCCTTTATCGACAGTTCAGGCATCGCCTGTTGCGCGGTGAGCAGCTGTAACCGTCCGGTATCGAGACCGCCAAACACCCGGGTAAGACGCCCTTCAGACCAATTCCCCCAGATCTCAGCTGCCAGTTCCAGTTGCTCAAGTGTCTCAGGTACCGGAAACAACTCCCGGGCAGCATCCAGCAGCGGAGTATCAACCCCTGCCAGTTTCAGATAAAAATCAAAGTTGGTGGTTTTCGGATCAAACTGATAGCTGTCCGATTCAATTCGTAGCGTGGCTGCTGCCTGGCGTTGCTCAAACGTCACCTGCAGTTCCCCGGCGAAATGGTGCTGGCGGCGACTGTTTTCCAGGTTAAACCGTTCACTCTGCAGCAACAGCTGTTTACCCGATGGCAGCGTCAGATCAACCTGAGTATCGTAAAAAAATATATGTGGCTGCAACCAGAGAGCTGCCAGGGGATCTGTGGCGGAATCTGACGCTGCAGAGCTTGCGTCGGTCGTCGCCGGATGAGGCCAGCGAACCAGTTTTACCTGCGTATGCAGCGACCAGATCTCCACCTTGCTGAGCACCGGCTGCCACTTGAGCAGACTACTGACAGGATTGAGCCCCAGCACCAGTTGTCCCAGTTCGATCCGACCAATATTGTGGGAACGATGATCGGCAATCACCACATTCTGCAACAACAGCCGGGGAAAACGGCCCTCCCAACTGGCATTAATTTCGCCAATAGTGACTTCGGTGTGCAAGCGACCACTCAGGTACTGTTCGATATCTGTGCGGTAATCCCAGACCCCGGGCAGAAGCTGTCTGACAACAACGGTTAACAGAGCGATCGTCAGGATGACGATAACCAGGACCCAGCCCAGCCAGCGATTTAACGCCCTTAATATCCGCCCGATAGATGACACAACTATTTCAGCACCACATCATACTGTTCCGGGCCATACATCGGTTCGACCTGAAAACGGATTGTTTTAGAGATGAAAGCCTCAAGTTCAGCCACGTGGTCGGAAAGCTCGTCCAGCAACATCGACACCACCTTGTCTGACGCCAGCACCAGATAGGAGTCGGTCTCATAAGCACGGTGCTGTCGCAGAATCTCTCTGAATATTTCATAGCAGACGGTTTCCGGTGTTTTCACCGACCCCCGTCCCTGACAATGTTCGCAGGGCTCACAGAGAATATGCTCGAGACTCTCCCGGGTCCGCTTGCGGGTCATCTCCACCAGCCCCAGCTCCGACACCCCGGTCACCTTGCACTTCACATGGTCCTTTTCCAGCACCCGTTCCAGAGTGCGTAACACCTGACGCTGATGGTCTTCATCCAGCATATCGATAAAGTCGATAATAATGATGCCGCCCAGGTTTCTCAGCCGCAGCTGACGACCGATCGCCGTAGCCGCTTCCAGATTGGTTTTAAAGATGGTCTCTTCCAGATTACGGTGTCCGACATAGGCCCCGGTGTTAATATCCACCGTAGTCATCGCTTCGGTCTGGTCAAAAATCAGATAGCCGCCGGACTTCAGTTCAACTTTGCGGCCCAGCGCTTTCTGAATCTCCTCCTCAATATTATAGAGGTCAAAGATAGGCCGTTCACCAGGATAGTATTCGAGGATGCCGCTGATCTCGGGCACCAGCGCCTCAGCAAACTGCTGAGAGCGTTGAAAGGTCTCTTTTGAGTCGACCCGGATACGCTCGATTCCGGCATGGGCCATATCCCGTAACGCCCGCATATTCAGGGGCAGGTCTTCATAGATACAGGAGGGTGCATTATACTCTTCAACTTTACGGGAGATCGATTCCCACAGACGGCAGAGAAACAGAATATCCTGCTTCAGTTCAGCTTCTGAAACCCCTTCTGAGACGGTTCGCAGGATAAAGCCCCCCACGCTGGCGTTCTGATCGCCCATCCCGGCCACCACCTCTTCAACCGCTTTACGCAGCCGCTCCCGCTCTTCACTGTCTTCAATCCGCTGAGAGATACCGATATGCTCATTGCCCGGCATATAAACCAGATATCGCGAGGGTATCGAGAGATTGGTGGTCAGGCGGGCGCCTTTGGTACCGAGAGGATCTTTGGTAACCTGAACAATCAGAGACTGTCCCTCACGCAGCAAACGATTGATGGTCAGGTTGCTTTTCCCATTGCCACCATTGCTTTCATCTTCGGGATGCTGCAACTCGTCCACATGGATAAACGCGGCCCGTTCGAGGCCAATATCAACAAATGCAGCCTGCATTCCAGGCAGTACCCGCACCACCTTACCTTTATAAATATTACCGACTATGCCCCGGCGCTCCGCCCGTTCAACATAGATTTCCTGTGGCATACCATTTTCAATAACAGCAACACGGGTCTCTATGGGGGTAAAGTTAATCAGTATCTCTTCGCTCATAATCCATCCCTAGGCGACCCTATCAACAGGCACCATCAGTCATCTCTGGTACTGTACCCTGAACCTGCAAGTACCCTTATCGTCATGAATTTAACAACACACCAATCCAGATACCCGCACAGAAAGCACACAGAACGCTTACCTTAAGAAGTAACAGACAGCACTCATATGATCAGAGCCAGCAGAGGCTGATCTCTACTGCCATACCGGGATACCAAATTTTTCCAGCAGCGCTGCCGTTTCTGCCAGTGGCAGGCCTACCACGGCCGAGTAACTGCCATTAATACTAGCAACAAAAACCGCGCCTAACCCCTGAATACCATATGCCCCGGCCTTGTCACAGGGTTCGCCGGTATCCCAGTAGCGCTCGCACTGAGTCAGACTCAATGTTCGGAACTCTACCTCTGTAGTGACTACCTGAGAGAGAATTCGTTCCCGGTTTGTTACTGCTACCGCCGTCATAACCCGATGCCGGGAACCTGACAGTTGCTGCAACATAACCAACGCATCTTCCCGGTTAACCGGCTTACCCAGGATCATACCATCACTGACGACTACCGTGTCGGCCCCCAGCACTATCGCTCCCTCTGCGGCTTCGGCCAACCCTGCGCAAGCTTTCTCCCGGGCAAGCCGGGCAACAAACTCCTGCGGCAGTTCACCTGGCCGGACAACCTCGGGGATATCAACCGGCCTGACACTACAACTCACACCAATCTGCTGCAGCAACTCTGACCGCCGCGGTGAAGCAGATGCAAGCACCAACTGAGGGGGATGGTTAGTCAAGGCGCCATTTAAAACGTCACCGCATTCGGAAGTGCCGTCGTCAGCAGCCGTATTTTTAATCTCAGCAACCTTAGTATCCGGGTAATCAGAATCAGTCATAGCAAGTATCACCAGCTCAGGACACCCTGAAAGTCCGGCGTAACCCTCTCAGAACAACAAACAGCCAGGGCCACAAAACAGCGCTCATCAGGGCTGGCAGCAGAAAGATCAGGCTGTCGCTGCGAGTTCCCATAAAGCTGTGAACCCAGTTAAAGATCAACTGATTTATGCCCACCAGCACCATCACCATCACCGCTTGCTGCACCAGAGGGAACATCCGCAACCGTTTATATAATAGCAATGTCAGGTAAGCGATAATCAGCAGTGACAGCATATTCAACCCCATCGGGCTGCCCTTGATCAGATCAAGTCCCAGCCCCACCAGGGCAGCAGTCCCCAGTCCCACCCGTTCCGGCAGCGCCATCACCCAGTAGATAAGAATCATCGCTACCCACTCAGGCCGGAACCACTCGGCAAATTGCGGCAGGGGCATCTGGCTGAGCATATAGCCCACCAGAAAGGTGGCCAGGATAATCGATCCGCCACCGCCTCCCTGATTATTCACCCTCACTCTCCTGCACGTCGATACCGGCCTGCTGAGGCTTTAGTTTCTCAGTGTGTAACGGTTTATCTTCGGGAGGCAGCTCCGGCGCTTGCGGCATATCTACCAGCAAGATATGGCGACTCTTATTCAGCATGGCGGCGGGTTCCGCTTTGACCAGCGCAAACGGCTCACCCGGATCTCTTTGTACACTGACCACCTTAGCGACCGGATAGCCCCGCGGGAAACGTCCACCCAGCCCGGAAGACACCAGCAGGTCGCCTTCACGAATATCGGCGGTATCAGGCACATGCACCAGCTCAAGCTGATTCACAGAACCATTTCCCAGCGCAATGGAGCGAAAACCATTGCGATTGACCTCAACCGGGATGGCGTGTCGCGAATCGGTGATCAGCATCGCCCGGCTGGTATAGTGACTCACCTCAACTACCTGTCCCATAATACCACCGGAATCCAGCACCGCCTGACCAACATAGGCATGATCTTCTGAACCCCGGTTAAGGATAATCTGATGTTGAAATGGATCCGGATTGACACCAATCAGCTCGGTGAGGAAAACATCCTGTTCGAGTCGCTGACGACCATTGAGCAACTCCCGCAGGCGAACATTCTCTGCGGTGAGCGCAGACACCTGCTGCACCCGCTGCTTTAACAGCAGGGCCTCCTGGCGCAAACGGCGGTTTTCATCGGCCAGCTGGCTACGGGTCACCAGAACATCACTAAGATCATCAGCCACCTGCGCAGGCGTATCAACAATCCATTGCAGTGGCGTGATCAACAGCGACAGGTAGGAACGAGTCTGATGCATACTGGCCCATTTAAGGTCCAGTACAATCAGCACCAGCGATAACAGTAACAGAACGACAAAACGGGCCCGTAAGGACCCGTTGCTAAATATACTAGCGATGGAACACCTCCAGCCGGAACTGCTCCATCTGAGCGGGTAAATCAACCATTCAGATCATTCAGACTTATTCAAAGGTAAGCAATTCAAAGGCATGCTTATCCAGCAATTCCAGAGCACGACCACCACCGCGGGCAACACAGGTCAGTGGATCATCAGCAACGATTACCGGTAAACCGGTCTCCTCGCTGATCAGCTTATCCAGGTTACGTAATAATGCACCACCACCGGTCAGCACAATCCCCCGTTCTGCAATATCAGATGCCAGCTCTGGAGGACACTGCTCCAGCGCACTTTTAACCGACTGCACAATCGCCGAAAGAGGTTCCTGCAGCGCTTCCATAATCTCATTACTGTTAAGCGTAAAGCTGCGGGGAATACCCTCGGCCAGGTTACGCCCGCGCACATCAATTTCAAGAGTTTCAGAGGTCGGATAAGCAGTTCCGATCTCCTGTTTAATCCGCTCCGCAGTGGCATCACCGATCAGGCTGCCATAGTTACGGCGGATATAGGTTACAATCCCCTCATCAAACCGGTCACCACCGACCCGTACTGATTCCGCATAGACGATACCATTGAGGGAGATAATAGCGATCTCAGTGGTACCACCACCGATATCCACCACCATTGAACCATTCGCCTCATCAACTGGTAATCCAGCGCCAATAGCAGCAGCCATCGGCTCTTCAATCAGATACACTTCGCGGGCACCGGCGCCCATGGCTGACTCTTTGATAGCCCGGCGCTCAACCTGAGTAGACTGACAGGGAACGCACACCAGAACCCGGGGGCTGGGGGTTAGAAAACTATTACCATGCACTTTACTGATAAAATGCTGCAGCATCTTTTCAGTGACATGGAAATCTGCGATAACGCCATCTTTCATGGGCCGGATTGCGGTAATATTTCCCGGAGTACGACCTAACATCCGTTTGGCATCAGTACCGACTGCGGCTACGGTTTTCTGCGCCCCATTGCTGCTTTGACGAATAGCAACAACTGAGGGTTCATTCAGTACAATGTCTTTATCGCGAACATAAATAAGGGTATTGGCAGTGCCCAGATCAATAGAAAGGTCACTGGAAAAAAGCCCTCGAATCTTCTTAAACATCGGTTGTCCGCCTTAGATTGTGCGACTGCACATTCACTTGATCAAAAAAACAGGCCCACTGTAGCAATGGCGGGGATTTTGGGCAAGCTGCAAATGTGTTAACGTAGCGCTTTATTTAGTTATCAGACCAAATTCCATAGCAATGAGAATCCAATAATGTCTTTAGACCGCACAGACGTCGAAAAGATCGCTCATCTGGCAAGATTAAATATCGCCGAGCAAGATATTCAGGAATATGCTGAAAATCTCAGCAATATTCTTGACCTGGTCGACCAGATGCAGGCCATCAACACCGATGATATCGCCCCGATGGCACACCCGATGGACGCCATTCAGCGTTTACGTATTGATGAGGTGAGCGAAGGAAATCAGCGCGATCATCTTCAAACCGTGGCCCCGGCCGTTGAAGCAGGACTGTTCCAGGTCCCTAAAGTGATCGAATAATTTCGGACCAGACACCCGTTTAAGGATTTACACACGTTATGTTAGAAAAGACACTCGCCGGACTGGCGCAGGGGTTAGCCGCTGGTGAATTCAGCAGCGTTGAGCTGACCCAGAGCTACCTGGACCGGATCAAGGCTGAAGATGGCGCTTTAAACAGTTTCATCACCGTTACCGAAGAGCAGGCGCTAAGCCAGGCTCAGGCGGCTGACCAGCGCCGCGCCGCTGGTGAAGCAGGCCCCTTTACCGGTCTGCCAATCGCCCACAAAGATATTTTCTGCACCGAAGGGGTTCGCACCAGCTGCGGATCTCGGATGCTGGATAACTTTATCTCGCCCTACAACGCCACGGTGATTGAAAACTTCAACCGTGCCGGCGCGGTGAGTCTGGGCAAAACCAATATGGATGAGTTTGCCATGGGCTCCTCCAATGAATCCAGTTTTTATGGACCGGCCCGCAACCCCTGGAACACCGAGTGTGTACCGGGGGGTTCATCGGGCGGCTCAGCAGCGGCCATTGCTGGCGGCCTGGTACCGGGTGCCACAGGCACAGATACCGGCGGATCGATTCGCCAGCCTGCCGCACTGTGCGGCATCACCGGACTGAAGCCCACCTATGGCCGGGTCTCCCGTTACGGCATGATCGCGTACGCCTCTTCACTGGACCAGGGCGGCCCGATGGCCCGCACCGCTGAAGACAACGCAATCATGCTGAATGTGATGGCCGGATTCGACCCCAAAGACTCCACCAGCATCGATAAAGCGGTGCCGGATTATACGTTGACACTGAATGACTCTCTCAAAGGGCTGAAAATTGGTCTGCCTAAAGAGTACTTCTCCGATGAGATCGATCCGCAGATTACGGCTCAGGTTCAGGCCGCCATCAAAGAGTTCGAAGCATTGGGCGCAACGGTCAAAGAGGTAAGCCTGCCAAACAGTCACCTGGCTATTCCGGCGTACTATATCATCGCTCCGGCAGAAGCCTCCTCCAACCTGTCACGGTTTGATGGTGTCCGTTACGGCTACCGTTGCAACGATCCGGTTGACCTGGAAGATATGTATAAACGCAGCCGCGGTGAAGGGTTTGGTGAAGAGGTTAAACGCCGCATCATGGTCGGCACCTATGCCCTGTCCGAAGGATTCTATGATGCCTACTATAAAAAGGCTCTGCAGATCCGCCGCCTGATCCAGCAGGATTTCGTTAACGTGCTGGCGGAAGTCGATATCATCATGGGGCCCACCACGCCACATCCGGCGTTCAAACTGGGGGAAAAAACCTCAGACCCGGTGGCGATGTACATGGAAGATATTTTCACCATCTCCCTGAACCTGGCGGGCATGCCCGGCATGTCGATCCCCTGCGGATTTGCCAACGGACTTCCTGTCGGCCTGCAACTGATCGGCAACTATTTTGCTGAAGAACGTCTGCTGAATGCTGCCCATCAGTTCCAGCAAGCAACCGACTGGCACCGTCAGACTCCGGCCCGCTAAGCAGCGGACAGAGGCGAAACAGAATATAACGTAGCAGCGCTCAGGCAATCACCTTAAAGCAGCTGCACTAAGAGGTTTACAAAATGGAATGGGAAGCAGTCATCGGGCTTGAGATTCACGCCCAACTGGCGACTAAGTCCAAAATTTTTTCCGGGGCCAGCACCGCGTTTGGCGCTGAACCCAACACACAAGCCTGTGCCGTCGATCTGGCACTGCCAGGCACTCTGCCGGTATTTAACGCTGAAGCGTTACGGATGGCGGTTTTGTTTGGCCTGGCAATCGATGCTGAGATCGGCTACACCTCGGTGTTCGACCGGAAAAACTATTTCTATCCTGATCTGCCCAAAGGCTATCAGACCAGTCAGCTGTTCCACCCAATTGTGGGTATCGGCCATGTAGATATCGAGCTGGAAGACGGCACCACCAAACGGGTTGGCGTCACCCGGGCACACCTGGAAGAGGATGCCGGTAAATCACTGCATGAAGAGTTCCCCAGCATGACCGGTATCGACCTTAACCGGGCCGGAACCCCCTTGCTGGAGATTGTCTCCGAGCCGGATATGCGCAGCGCTGAAGAGGCGGTCGCGTACGTTAAAAAGATCCACTCAATCGTTACCAACCTGGGCATCTGCGACGGCAACATGTCCGAAGGCTCTTTCCGTTGCGACTGTAACGTGTCAGTGCGCTACAAGGGCGAGGAAAAGTTCGGCAACCGCACCGAAACCAAGAACATCAACTCTTTCCGCTTTATTGAGAAAGCGATCAAGGGCGAGATCGAACGGCAGATTGATCTGCTGGAGGATGGCGGAACCATCACTCAGGAAACCCGCCTCTATGATGCCAATAAAGATGAAACCCGTTCGATGCGCAGCAAAGAGGAAGCAAACGATTACCGCTACTTCCCCTGCCCTGACCTGCTGCCGATCGTCATCGATGACGAGTATGTAGAAAAACTGCGCAGTACCCTGCCGGAGTTGCCGGATGCCCGTAAGGCCCGCTTTATCGAGCAATATCAGTTGAGCGAATACGATGCGATGGTGCTGTCAGCCTATCGGGACCTGAGCCACTATTTTGAAACCACCGCCAACATTGCGGATGATGCCAAACTGGCCGCTAACTGGGTGATGGGCGAGCTGTCAAAACATCTCAACCAGAATGATACCGATATCACAGCATCTCCGGTCACCGCCGAAATGCTCGGTGGTTTGCTGCTTCGGATTAAAGACAACACCATTACCGGCAAAATAGCCAAGCAGGTGTTCGAGGCGATGTGGGCTGGCGAAGGCAGCGCAGATGAAGTGATCGAAGCGAAAGGTCTGAAACAGGTGACCGACACAGGTGCCATCGAAGCGATGGTCGATGAAGTGATCGCAGCGAATCAGCCTCAGGTTGATCAGTATGTCAGTGCTGAGCCCGATAAGCGCGGCAAGATGATCGGCTTCTTTATGGGCAAGGTGATGCAGGCGTCGCAAGGCAAAGCGAACCCGGGGCAGGTTCAGGGCCTGTTGAAACAGAAGCTCGATGCATTAGCCAACAGCTGATCATCAATAACACTCTTGAAAGCCGGTCAGCGCTCACAGTGCTGCCCGGCTTTTTTAATGCAAAAGGCAGAGAAAAAAATACCCCGACATCGCTGCCGGGGTAAAACCAGTTTACGTTAACGACTGAGGAGAGGCGCAAAGCACTCCCTTTAAACCAAACTCTTTAGAACAGATCAAAGCTCTTGCTGATGGTAAAGGTCAGTTTGTCGGTATCACTGACCCAGGCATTGGCAGAGTTATCATCATCCGGGAAGATCGCCGCAACTGACATATCCAGCCCTTCATAGGTCATACCATAGCCTGCTTCAAAATAGGAGCCATCGACATCATCACCGTAAACACCGTACGTCAGATAAGCCCCCTCATACTCACCTGTGATACTGGCAAAGGTGTAATCCACATCAGGGGCGCCGGACTCATCCAGTGTACCAATATTGTATGATACGGAGATCGGCCCATAACCCGCGCTCAGATTGTATTCAAAGTAGTCACCATCATATTTGTCATACAGATAGGCAATAACGCCAACACCATAACTAAAATCTTTATAGGAGCCGTTATAACCACCATACAGGTCATATTCCAGATCACTTGGCAGGGATGCCAGCCAGGTGCCCGCATAGAAGCCCATATCGCTTTCGTAATCCAGCCCTCCCATCATGCTGGCATTACCTCCATCACCGGACTGATCCAGACCGCGGAACCAATAGTCACTCATGGCACCGACGTTTGCCGAAACGCCGGCAAAACTGGTAGCAGAAACGGACAGCAGAGCAGAAGCGATAAGCGTTTTAGTAAACTTGTTCATTGACGTTCCCCTTACAGATAGTCTTTTTGCAGAGCAAAAGAGTTATTAACTGAACAAAGCATAGCAAGCAGCACGCCAATAACGTGCCAATTGATTATTTTTCATAGGGTTACATAAGATCAGTCTGAATCAGCCGCAGAGAAAGAGAACCATAACAGCGCGCCCCATGCTGCGCTGCACCATTATTTAACATGAGTGTCATATTTATTTTTTTTGAAATAAAAATGATCCCAAAAGGTCAAAATCCGTCTAACATCTATCTATAGGTGAAGATCAATCGTTCAGGAATAAACAGGAGCAGTAGCATGCCAACCGCAACATTTGCAGCAGGATGCTTTTGGGGAGTTGAATCACGCTTTGCCAGCACCCCCGGGGTGACGTCAACCGCCGTCGGTTACATGGGCGGTCATACAGAGAACCCTACTTACCGGGATGTTTGCAACAAAACAACCGGCCACGCCGAAGTGGTGCAGCTGGAGTTTGACGATCAGAAGATAAGCTATGACACCCTGCTGGATATTTTCTGGCAGATGCACGACCCAACCACTCTCAATCGTCAGGGGCCGGATATCGGAGATCAGTACCGCTCAGCCATTTTCTATCATAATGATCATCAGCGCATTATGGCGGAACAAAGCAAAGTGGTGCTGGATAAAAGCGGCATTTTTGGTAATCCGATCGTTACCGAAATTACCCCCGCAGCGCAGTTCTGGCGGGCAGAGGAATACCACCAGCAATACCATGCCAAAAACGGCCGCGGTGGCTGTTCTATCTGAGATAAAACCGGGAAACACCCGGTTTTATCGATGGACCTCAGATCGTTGACGCTAACCGGGTGCCCTGATCTATCGCCCGCTTAGCATCCAGCTCGGTTGCCAGATCTGCTCCACCAATCAGGTGATAGGGTTTATCCAGCCCCTGGGCCAGCTCCCGCAGAGACTCCTGGCCGGCACAGAGGACGACGTTATCCACCTCCAGCAGCCGCTCTTCACCGTTCACTTTAAGGTACAAACCCGCCTCGTCGATACGCTGATACTCACAACCGGCGATCATCTCCACCTGCCGCTTTTGCAGGCCCAGACGGTGAGCCCACCCGGTCGTTTTACCCAGTCCATTGCCCACTTTAGAGGTTTTACGCTGTAGCAGCCAGATCTTGCGCGCAGCAGGCTCCGGAGCCGCCTCAATACCCTCCACACCGCCCCGGGCTTGCAGTCTCATATCTACCCCCCACTCGCGCATAAAGGCGGGAATATTCTGGCTGGTTGATACCCCCTGATGGGTCAGATATTCACTGATATCAAAACCGATCCCTCCGGCACCGATCACCGCCACCCGGGCCCCAACTCTTGCTCCCCGGATAACATCCAGATAACTCAACACTTTTGGATGATCCCTGCCTTCAATATCGGGAACCCGGGGGATAATACCCGTCGCGATAATCACCTCATCAAAATCGCTCTGTTGCAGCTCATCTACCGTTACCCGGTGCTCCAGTTTGAGGCGAACGCCGTCCAGCTCAATGCGACGTTTGAAATAGCGCAATGTCTCATTAAACTCCTCCTTACCCGGAATCTGTTTGGCGATATTAAACTGCCCGCCAATCTCTGATGCCGCGTCAAACAGGGTGACCTCATGCCCCCGTTGTGCAGCGGTTGTGGCAAACGCAAGCCCGGCTGGTCCGGCACCGATGACCGCCAGCTTTTTAACCTTAGCCGCAGCCGTTATGATCAGTTCAGTTTCATGACAGGCGCGCGGGTTCACCAGACAGCTGGTCAGCTTGCCGGCAAAAATATGGTCCAGGCAGGCCTGATTACAACCAATACAGGTATTGATCTCATCACTGCGTCCCTCTTCCGCTTTGCGGATAAACTCAGGATCGGCCAGAAACGGACGGGCCATCGACACCATATCCGCATCTCCCCGGGCCAATACCTGTTCAGCCACCTCAGGCATATTGATCCGGTTTGAGGTGATCACTGGCAGCGAAAGGGCCTGACGGACTTTAGCGGTTGCCCAGGTAAACGCGGCTCGGGGCACTTTTGTTGCAATGGTCGGAATCCGCGCTTCATGCCAGCCGATTCCGGTATTGATAATCGTTGTACCGGCCTTCTCTATCGCTTTCCCCAGGGTAACAATCTCTTCATAACTACTGCCCCCCTCCACCAGATCCAGCATCGATAGCCGAAAAATAATAATAAAATCGGTTCCCACCCTCTGCCGGATACGCTGCACCACCTCTACCGCGAAGCGGATCCTGTTGTCGTATTCGCCCCCCCACTCATCATCCCGGTGATTAGTACGGCGGGCGATAAACTGGTTAATAAAATAACCCTCAGAGCCCATTACCTCGACGCCATCATAACCGGCCTGCTGCGCCAGCCCGGCGCAGCGAGCGAAATCCTCGATCTGTTGCTCAATCTCGTCAGTGGTCACTTCATGGGGTGGAAAGGGGTTAATCGGTGCCTGCAACGCTGATGGGGCAACCAGTTTCGGGTTGTAGGCGTAGCGCCCGGTATGCAAGATCTGCATGCAGATCTTACCGCCTTCCGCATGCACTCTGTCGGTGACAATCCGGTGGTTATCTACATCTTTCTGACTCACCATCATCGCCCCACCAGCAACGACACCCCCTTCAGGGTTAGGCGCAATACCGCCGGTGACAATCAATCCAACGCCGCCTTTTACCCGCTCAGCATAAAAGGCCGCCATCCGTTCAAAGCCGTTCGGAGCTTCTTCAAGGCCAAGGTGCATCGAGCCCATCAACACCCGGTTTTTCAGCGTGGTGAACCCCAGATCAAGCGGTGCGAACAGATGGGGATAATCGGTTGAAGGGGTTGTCATGCAGAATTCCTCTCTATTTATTCTGTTTCATCGTTTCAGCATTCCTGCAGAAATAACAGAAAAACCAAACTGGACAGCGTCAAGATAGAGCGATATTTTGACACTGTCAAGATTGATTGATAAATTATCCTGATGAAACCGACCGCTCCCCTACAGCACAACTATCATCATGGCGACCTCTATCAATCACTGCTGCTGACGGCGACAGAGATGATCGCAGAGGGCGGTACCGAAAGCCTTTCGATGCGCAAGCTTGCGGATCGCGTGGGGGTATCCCGTACCGCTCCCTACCACCACTTTAAAGATAAGAATGCCCTGTTGTGTGCCATTGCAGAGCAGGGATTTGAGCGGGTGGAAACACTGCTGCAAGAAGTGAGGACCAGCGCATCATCCGCGCCACTGGCAACGACATTTACCCAGTATGTACATACTTATATCGCCCTCGCCTATCAACACCGGGAGCAATATGACCTGATGTTTGGCCGTGAGATCTGGCGTAACGGCACCCCGACTAACTCACTGCTTGAGCGCTCCCGGCAACACTTCAAAAGCTGGCTCAGCTGGATTGAACAACTGTGTCAGCAGAATGTTATTCAGACAGGTGATTCAGTGCTGCGCACAGCACAGGTATACTGGGCTACGCTACATGGGCTGTGCCGTCTGCTGAATGACGGCATCTACACAGAACAGAGTCAGTTGGAAGAGATGGCCAATACGGCAGTTAATATGATGTTAAAGCATCAGACCGCCGTTTAACGGCCTGTGGCATACCGGTCAGACAGCGCGGAAAAGTGTCTCTTATCCGCCCCTTCCTGGTTGTCAGCTGAAACGGTTCTGACCGATGTGGTTAAACGCTGTTCCGACACCTGCAGGTAACGATGAGTAAGATGCGCTCGATTGTACGATGGCTGCCTTTCATAACCTGGGGACGCACCATCAATGGCCAGACATTAAGGGCCGATCTGTTCGCCGGATTAACCGGTGCGGTACTGGTGTTGCCGCAAGGCGTCGCCTACGCTCTGATTGCCGGGATGCCGCCTGAATATGGGTTATACACAGCGATCATCACAGCCATGGTGGCAGCACTGTTTGGTTCGTCCAGCCACCTGATCACAGGACCCGCTGCACCGATGTCGATCGTCGTCATGAGTGTAGCGTCCGGTATCACCGACCCAGGCAATAGCGACTTATATATCAATACAGTCCTGACGATCACCCTGCTATCCGGACTGATTCAGCTGTCACTCGGGATATTACGGCTGGGTTCAGTGGTCAATTTCATCTCCCACACGGTGATTCTTGGCTTTACCTCCGGTGCAGCGATACTGATCGCAACCAGTCAGTTGAAACATATTACCGATCTGCCGGTAGCCGCTGGCCTCTCTTTCCCCGAGGAGATCCGTACAATCACTCTGCATTTGTCTCAGGCAAACACCTACGCATTGATAATCGGTATTGCCACGTTGATCTCAGCACTGGTGATTAAAAAACTACTGCCGCGCGGGCCCAACCTCCTGATCGCTATGCTGTTGGGTAGTGGCCTGTGTTGGTTAATCGATGGGCAGGGGCATGGCGTCAATATGGTAGGGGCACTTTCCGGTTCTCTGCCCGCTTTCGCGCTACCTGATGTTTCCCTCTATGAGTTCAGCCAACTGGCATCGGGCGCACTGGCAATAGCGATGCTCGGCCTGTTGGAAGCGGTCTCGATAGCGCGGGCGATTGCACTGCGCTCTAATCAAAGAATCGATGGCAATCAGGAGTTTATCGGCCAGGGGTTGGCAAATGTGGTCGGTGGACTGTTTTCCTGTTTCGCCGGGTCCGGGTCGTTCACCCGCTCGGGGGCAAACTTCGATGCCGGGGCCAGAACACCACTGGCAGCCATTTTTACAGCGTTCATGATTACTCTGGTGCTGGTCTCTTTGCCCGACCTGACCGGTTACCTGCCGCTGCCAGCGATGGCGGGGGCGATTATTCTTATCGCCTGGAATCTTATCGATATTAAAAATATCATCCCTATTTTTCGGTTCAGCAGCGAAACCGCCATTTTCATCGTCACCTTGCTGGCAACACTGTTTATTGAGCTGGAGTTTGCCATCTACCTGGGTGTATTAATCTCTCTGGTTGCCTATCTGAAAAGAACGTCCCGCCCCTCCATCATCAATGTCGCGCCGACTCAGAACGAACCCAAGAGGATTATCCGCAACATACAGCGATATAATCTTCAGGAGTGTCCGCAGATAAAGATTCTCAGAATCGACGGCTCACTCTTTTTTGGCGCGATCGATCATATCCAGAGTGTGCTGCAACAAAGCACTGCCGCCGGAGGGCCCACACTCAAATACATCATTATCAATGCGAAAGGGATCAACTTCATCGATCTGGCAGGGATAGAGTTTCTCGCTCAAGAGTCATCAAGGCTGGAAAAGCGGGGAATCCAGTTAGTGATCTGCTCACTAAAAGGAACCATCATTGATGAGATAAGAGCAAAGGGTTTTCTTGACAAACTGGGGCCACAACGCATATTCGACACCGCACATCAGGCCATCAGTTACTGTGTGCCCCGACTGGACCAACAGGTCTGTAAAGAGTGTAGTAAAAAAATATTTACGGAATGCCCGAGGTAACCCGCTGGCCTTGGTTTCCTGTCTGCAGCTCACCGCGCCAGTGACCAGCACGATGTTCCTGCCGGACAACTTCATGAATCAGTGGGATAACCGCGCGTATCAGCGAACTGCGAGGGCGGTTTGCCGCGGTGGAAATATACACATCCCGTTCCATGGAAGGCTCGATAACTTCAAGTGCATGGATCTGCCCTATCGCCTCCAGATGGTAAAAAGAGGAGGAGGGACTGAGAAGCATGCCATAACCATCGGAAACGTACCGCAGGGTTGTCATCAACTGACCGAAAGCAGGTTTCTGTCGCACCTTAACACCTGTCTGCTGTTCGTACTGACGTAACAGATATCCCAGCGAGTCCTGCCGTCCGGTGACAATGACCTCATGCTCAGACAGCTCAGCAAAGGCAATCTGAGACCGATTGCAAAGCGCCTCCTGTGAGCTGTTTCGCGGATTGACGCCCATCGCCAGATAGAGTTTCTCCCGCAACAGAGTCTCCCGGGTCAACTGTTTCATATCACTGCCGTCCGGTGATGAGATAGCCAGGTCAATCTCACCGCTGAGCAACTGTGACGACAGGTTGTAAGACAATCCAGCAAACAGATCCAGTTCTATTTTAGGATAGCGTTGCTCCACCAGTGTCAGCAGCGGCACGGACACCACATTGCCAATCGGCTGAGTCATGCCCAGCGCCAGCCGACCAGCGGGCTCCTCTTCGGTTTGCCGGATATCCAGCTTTGCCTGATCGACCTGGCGTAAAATTGATTCAGCATGAACCCGGAACAGCTGTCCAGTTTCAGTCAACCGGACGCCCCGATAGTCTCGATCAAACAAAGAGCTGCCCAGCTCATGCTCAAGGTTTTCCAGCTGCAGACTGATACTCGGCTGGGCAATATCCAGCTCACGCGCTGCAGCCGCGATGCTGCTTAGTTCAGCAGTTTTAAGGAAATAGACCAGTTGCTTTGTATTCATAGTGAAACCATATAAGAAAAATATAGAGCTGAATAATATTTATTATGCTTTTTATTGCGGTCATTTTAATTAATATATTAATCAAATGCATCCACAATAAATATGAGGAAACAGTATGTCTTTGTCCAATCGTTACTATGAACGCCCTTCCAGATTTAGCGAAGCCGAGTGGAATGCCCGGGTCGACCTGGCTGCGATGTACCGCATTTTTGCCTATCTGAAATGGGATGAGTCGATCTACAACCATATCTCTTTGCGTGTGCCTGGTGAGGAAGGGCACTTCCTGATCAACCCATTTGGCCTGCACTACAGTGAAGTGACCGCTTCAAACCTGGTTAAAGTCGATGTTGACGGTACTATCATCGGTCACTCTGACTGGCCGATCAACCCTGCCGGTTTTACTTTCCACAGCCAGATCCATGACAAAGTACCTGATGGCCATTGTGTGATGCACGTTCACACCACCCCGACCCTGGCAGTTTGCTGCCTGGAAGAAGGTCTTTCCTACAGCAACTTTTATGCGGCCCAACTTCACGATAAAGTTGCCTACCACGAATTCGAAGGGATTACTGTACACCTGGACGAGGGAGCACGTATCCTTGAAAGCGCGGGTGACAAGCCAATTCTGCTGTTACGTAACCACGGTCCTGTCGTGATCGGCGGTAGCCTGGCACAGGCATTTGCCCTGATGTGGCTGGTAAGTCGTGCCTGTGAAGTACAATGTGCTTCAATGGCGATGGGTAAAGTACGCGAGATTCCTGAAGAGATCGTGAAGAAGTGCACCAGAGACTCACTCAACTTTGATCCTAAGTTTGGTGCGGGCGAAGATGTATTTGCAGCGATGAAGCGAATCGTAGAAAAGCAGGACTCATCTTTCAAACGTTAAGCTGATTTGCAGGACTCCCGATATGAATGTATGTGTATACGGTGCAGGTGCCATTGGCGGACTGATTGCAGCGCGGCTTAGCGCTACGGGGATAGCGGTTTCAGTGATTGCCCGGGGCGACACTCTGCAATCACTGCAGCAACACGGAATCGGGCTGACAGAAGATAATCAAACCCGTTTTTATCCGGTGACAGCGATATCCGCACCGGATAATCTCGGCGTTCAGGATCTGATCATTATCGCTGTAAAACAACCCTCGATGAATCCTGTCATCAAACAGCTAAAACCGCTGATCGGAGAACACACCCGTGTTCTTCTGGCGATGAATGGGGTTCCCTGGTGGTTCTTTGATGGCTTGCCGGGAGCTCCTGCTGACTACCTGCTCAACACCATCGACCCGCTTGGAGACCTGAGGGAATTCATCCCCAGCCATCAGGTTATTGGCTGTGTTGTGCATCTGGCTGCAACCGCTCGGTCTCCGGGTATGATCCAGCTGAGCATGGGCAATAACCTGATTATTGGTGAACCCTATGGGGCGCCGTCAGAGCCCACATTACGACTGGGTAAACTCCTTGAGAAAGCAGGATTCAATGTCAAAATATCTCCCAGGATTCAGCAGGATATCTGGTACAAGCTTCTGGGAAATATGACTATCAATCCGGTCTCAGCCCTGACCCGTGCGACAGCAGATCGCATCCTTGATGACCCACTGGTCAATCAACTTTGTTGCAAAGCAATGCGCGAAGCGCTGGAGATCGGCAAGCTAATTGGCTGCATAGTGGAGCAAACACCGGAAGAGAGAAACGTAACCACCCGCAAGCTCGGAGCGTTCAAAACCTCAATGCTGCAGGATGTTGAAGCGGGCCGGCCTCTGGAATATGAGGCTCTTATTGGTGTGGTCTATGAGATAGCCGAAAAGCTCGGCAAAGAGGTGCCCTATATCGCTGCACTTTACGGCTTAATCCGGCAACTGGACAACAGTCAGCGTCAGACTGACTAATACCAAAAAGGGTCTGTCAGACAGTTTCAGATCGAAACAGGCTGGCAGACCCTCATCAACGACGCTCTTTAAAAGCGTCTTTTATATAACCTTACTTAGCCAGTGAACGGAACATCTCCAGTGCAGCAGCACCATCAACGTTTTTCGCCTTTGCCGTTTCAATCCAGTGAGCCGCCATATCGTCGGTTTTTGCTTTCAGTTCCAGCACCATAGGATCGGTTTCACTGAGACGGTTGATTACAATACCGTTCTCTTTGGCTGCAGCATAACCGTTGGCATCGGCTTCACCCCAGGTTTTACCCGCTAAACGGGACAGTTTCTCACCGGAAACGCTCATCAGCGCCTTCTGATCCTTTTCACTCAGCGCAGCAAATGAATCCGGATTAATAAAGAAACTAAAGGTCGTGGTATACATCCCATCCGGGAAGGCGGTCAGATATTTAGACACTTCTGCCAGTCGCAGGTATTTAAGATCCAGTGCTGGCAGAAACACCCCTTCAACCACGCCCTGCTGCATCATCTCATAGATTTTTGGTGCAGGTGCCGCCACCTCGGTGACCTCCAGACGCTTAGCCACTTCAGTTGCAACGCCGCCACCGATACGGATCTTCTTATCTTTCAGGTCCGCCAGTGAGTTAACCGGAAAAGTGGTGTGCAGCTGTCCAGGGCCATGTACAAACAGCCCCAACAGCTTCAGACCATCATACTCATTTGCCTGATTAAAATACTTTTCCTGCACTTTCCACAGCGCGACCGAGGCTTTTTCTGCATCAGAACTTTCGCCCGGAAGTTCAGCGATGCTCCCCAGAGAAAAACGACCCGGCACATAGCCGTTAACCGTAAAACTGGCGTCAATAACCTGATCTTCCACTAGGTCAAACATCGACTTGGGATGCCCCAGACCATACTCAAGCTCAACTTTAACCCGGCCTTCGGTGGCCTCTTCAACCCACTTAGCCCAGGTAGGCCAGACAATAGCATTCTGTGGTGCCGTGGGTGGTAGCCAGGTTCCCACCTTAAGCGTCGTAACAGCAGTTGCACTGAGTGACACAAACATTCCGGCACACACACTTGCAGAGGCTAAGAATTTTGTTATTTTTTTCATCTCTTTTTTCCTGATTAGTTGCTCGTTGAACAAAAAATTCTGGTTCAGATGTCAGCGGAGTAGATTCCTTCCCGTGATGCCCTCCCACCATCACGCATACTGATAAAACAATTCTTTGTTGACATACCAAACAAAATATTAATTAATATGTTAACAAAAAAGAGATATATGAGAATATCGAGGAATGTACTTCCCCTCAATATTTTCCCGATAGGCTGAGGGGGTATCAGCTGTCATTAATAACAGTAAAGCTTAAACACAACCGATCTCCAAAAAGGCGAGAAAACAATGAACACCGCACCACAGATCAGACACTTTGCAGAACTCAAAGTAAAAGTTGATCCTCCGCAGGAGATTGGACATGCACAACACGGCCAACGAAGAGTCATTCCTATTATTGGCGGCACTGTGCAAGGTGATGGCTGGAGGGGAAAAGTTTTACCCGGCGGCGCTGATTATCAGCTAATTCTTACACCACGTATGGCGAACCTGGATGCTCACTATGTATTAGAGATCACGGGTGGTGAACTAATCTATGTTCACAACCGGGCCATTCGGGTCGCAGAACCAGAAATCACTGAACGCCTGATCAAAGGGGAACCCGTCGATCCTGCTGAGATATATTTCCGCTGCTGTCCAAAATTTGAAACAGATGCGCCATCCATGAGATGGATTACTGAACGCCTTTTCATTGGTACGGGGATCCGCAGACCGGACCTGGTAGAGATGAACTTCTATGAAGTGCTATAGAAAAACGAACTCATCAGAATTGTATAAACACCTGAGAAATATTGCCGCCGGCAGAACCTCTTGTCAGCCGGACAGCACATGACCCTAATACCCGGCGACAGCATCCGGACTGCGCACCCAGATCTCTACCCGGCGGTTACGCTGACGCCCGGCACGGGTTATGTTCGAGGCGATGGGCACCGCTTCCCCCATCCCCTCAACAAACTGTACATTGATACCCCGTGCCAGCAGCGCCTGTTCCACCGCCTCCGCCCGCTGCTGAGAGATCTGCCGATTGGCGGCGGGCTCTCCGATACTGTCAGAGAACCCCACCAGAATAGCGGATTGTCCCGGATGGTCTTCAAAATATTTCACCACCCGGTCAAGATCCCGCTGGGCTTTGTTATCGAGCACAATAGTGCCACTGTGAAAGCGGAAATTGAGGGAGAGTCGTTCTGCATTCTGAGTCAGCTGTCTGTATTCTGCAGGAAGCTGACTGCTCAATACCGGTCGGGTTTTATAGACATTTTGCGAGATAAACCCAGCCTCTTTAACCACATCCTGGCCCTTCTCTGACAGCACAAAGCGGATAAACTGATCGATCACAGAGCCTGTCGCCACGGTTGCAGGCTCATACATATACAACCGGCGTACCAGCGGATAATCCTCGGTGGAGATGGTAAACGAGGTAGGATAGATCGGTTGAGCATTGGACTCATCCGAGATCGCCAGCGCTTTTGCCCGCAGAATATAAGGAAGTCCGATGAAGCCGATCGCTCCGGGCTCCTTACTCACCTGATCTGACAACTCGATACTGGACTCAATTCGTTCAGCTGTCGCAGCAAGTGTCTTATGGTGTTTTTTCAACACCATCGATTTGAAGGAATCCCAGGTACCGGAATTTGCATCCCGGGCATACACTCTGACCGGCAGATCCGGCCCACCGAACGCAGACCAGTTATCAACCGTACCGGAAAACAGCATCGCCAGTTGCGCAGTACTCAGATGGCTGACCGGATTGGCCGGGTTGACGATTACCGCCAGCCCATCCATACCGATAATATGTTCGGTACCTTTCGATCTCAGATCGCCATAGCGCCCCGACAACTGCTCATTTTCAACCTCTTTAATCCGCCGGGAAGCCATCGCCAGATCGGCAGCGCCCTGATCAAGCGACCTGAACCCGGTACTGGAACCGTGCGCCTGCATCTCTATCCGCGAGATAACGTTATCCCCCGGCATATGGAACAGAAGATTATTCTCGACATCGATGGCAGTTGTGCGCAGTTGAATATCCTCTGCCCCCTGGTCGGTCAGAAACGCTTTCAGCAGCTCCGGTGCCAGGGTCTCGCCGATGGTATTGGAGCCATGTAAGCGAAACAGCACCTGCTCTTTGAATATCGTTTTTTCAGCAGCCACACGACCGTCCACCTGGTTTGACGCCATCCCCTGAGGCTCTGCTGCCCCACGTTCTGATAGCTGAAAATATTGCCAACCAGATACCAGCGCAACCAGCAGAATCAGCGCCATCAGTCCCGCAACAATTCGGTTACGCCCTTTCGCTTCAGACGTTACATTAACCTCTGCTGGCGATGCAGGCCCAGTGTTTGCTGCCACAAACTTATCCGGGTCATCCACCGCTGCTTGTTGCAGATCGATCTCTTTGGTCAGATCCAGCGCTTCATCTGTCAGCAGATCCTTATAAATGGCCCGGATTCCGGCACTGAACTGAAACTGACTACTATCTGCATTTAACAGAATGGTACGGCGATATTCGCTGTCCTCGGTAAATTTATGCAGATCAATTGGCTTATGCCCCTCTTTCTCAAGGGCACGCTTCAGCTTCCAAATCAGGTCAAACAGGGTAGTTTTCACAACACAACTCCGGCGGAGACACAGCAACAAGACCGGGCATTCTACTCAGAATAGATTTCGTAAATATTACAAAGAGTTAAACACGAAGGAAGGATTAGGCGACTATGTTAACCGGAGAGGGGCTGAGCAGAAGATATGGGAGGCCAGAGACCTCCCTACGGGCAAAACTGTTGCACTTACAAACGGCTGGCACCCGGCGCAAAACTTTCGGTGACCGATGCCTGAGGCCCTGGAACAGCAGATCCATCCTGTTCAGTCACAGGGAATACACAGTTAATCTGTCCGGTGCCTGAACTACCGAAATAAGGTGTCAGAATTTCGGCCTGACCTTCATAATCAGACCAGCCCAGCGCCCCCAGCATCATCGCGGTATCGTGCATAAAGCCTTCACCATGACCTTTGGCCGCATATTCAGGCAACATCTCGCAGAACGTTTTCCAGTCACCACGTTTCCACATATTAACCACTTCAGTATCCAGGGTCTCAAGGAATGGACTCCAGATCTTGTTGGCAAACTCCGGTGCCTGACCGTTCTGAGCAAAGCGATGAGATAGCGAACCACTGGCAAAGAAAGCAACCGTGCCGTCGTAATGCTTTTCAATTGCTTCACGCATCGCCCAGCCAAGACGGGCAGAATCATTCAGATAGTGAACGGTGCATAAAGCGGAAACAGAGATAACCTTGAAGTGGCGGTCTTCATTCATATAACGCATCGGCACGATAGTGCCATATTCCGGCCCCAGTGAGGTCTTATCATGGGCCAGTGTTTCGACCCCTTGCTGACAACACTCATTAGCAAGAATTTTTCCCAACTCAGGGTTACCATCATATTCAAACTCCATATTGGAGATGAAGTGAGGCAGCTCACCACTGGTGTAGTTCCCTTTAAAATGAGGCGCACAGTTAATATGATAATTCGCATTGACTAACCAGTGGGTATCAAACACCACGATAGTATCAACACCCAGCTCCCGACAGCGCTTGCCAATCTCAATATGTCCGTCAATGGCTGCCTGACGGGAACCTTTTTGCGGCCCATCCAGTTCAGACAGATACATACTGGGAACATGCGTAATTTTCGCAACAAGAGCCAGTTTACCCATTTTCAGTTTCCTCTTAACTTTTTTATCTACAGACCGCGTCTAATCAGGGGAGACAACGATCAGTTCAATCTCTCTATTTTGTTAACATATTAACTAAATTGCAACTATTATATCCCACAATATTCTCCATTGGCATTAAAAGCATTGAATTTAAAAGGATTTATAAAAAGACCTTCTTATAGCGCATGTCTCATATCTGGGCTATTGTTTAGCTGCGCAGATATAAACTGCTGACGATCTGCAATGAGAGTTTCTGACATGAATACAGACAATAGAGCAACTGACGCCAGCGCAATCACCTTGGCTGATATGGACCCGACCATCGCCGCATCTCTGCTGGCACAGACAACACCCGACAATATTGAACGTGCGCTTAGCGAGCTTCCAGCGGATGTTGCACTTAAGATAGCGTCGCACCTGGCATCAGAAGCGGATAACGATGATGAAAGAGGTAATACCCCTCATCCACTTGAAGGTCTCAGCGGTACGGTGGAACGGTTAATGACTGAGGCTTTTGGCATCTTATCACCACAGGATACCGTTGCCAGTGCCCTGGATCATATTGTCAGAACAGATCCCTCAATCACCATCACCTATATCTACGTTACCGATGAAGACGAGAAACTACTGGGGGTTGTGGCGATGCGCGATCTCCTGCTCGCAAGTCCCGGGCAGACTCTTGAACAGATCATGACGCACGATCCATTTGCCTTCACACCCGATGTTGAGATGCCTGAAGCGGTGAACGCGGCCCTGTTACAACGCCATCGCCTTTATCCGGTAACCGATGAAGAGGGGACGCTACTGGGACTGGTCTATGGCTGGCGGTTGTTTGAATATGTCGCCACCGAGATCAGTGCTCAGGCAGGATCAATGGTAGGTGTGGATAAAGAGGAGCGCATCACAACCCCCATACTTGAATCGTTTCGCATGCGCCACCCCTGGTTGCAGATCAACCTGCTGACCGCATTTGCCGCAGCCTTTGTCGTCGGGATGTTTGAAGACACCATCGCCCGTATCGTCGTGCTTGCCGTATTTCTGCCGGTGCTTGCCGGACAGAGTGGCAATACCGGCTGTCAGGCGCTGGCAATCACGCTGAGGAGTATGACGCTGGGAGAACTGGCCAACATATCCGTCTCCAGAGTGCTTCGAAAGGAGATTATTCTTGGCGCCATGAACGGCTTCTTTGTGGGTTTAGTCGCTGCACTGGCGATGTGGATCTACGCGGGTATCAGTGGCACAGAAAATTCTGCGATACTTGCACTGGTGGTGTTAGTCGCCATGGTGGGAGCCTGCATCGGCAGCGGAATTTTTGGGGTACTGGTCCCCGTAACCCTGAAACGCTTTGGCGCCGACCCGGCAATGGCCAGCAGTATCTTCCTGACCACCTTTACCGATATCCTGGGGATGGGCCTGATGCTATTCCTCGCCACCAGCCTGCTGATGTAATCAGTAAGCTGGTTGAGTTTTGCAAAAAAGTTAGGGCTGTCTTTCATCAGCATAGGCCACCTTCCATCCATCTCTCCCCCTTAAGGAGTCACTAGTGAAGTTACGTATTTTCCAGGTTGATGCATTTACAGACACGCTATTTGGAGGTAACCCAGCCGCCGTTTGTCCGCTGAAAGAGTGGCTCAGTGACGCGCTGATGCAACAGATAGCGATGGAAAACTCTGTGGCTGAAACCGCGTTTTTTGTTCCGAATAAAGTAGGTTTTGAGATCCGCTGGTTCACGCCCGAAATTGAAATGGATCTGTGCGGCCATGCCACTCTGGCAGCTGCACATGTGATAACAAAGCACTTAGGCTATAGCAAATCAGATCTGATTTTCCAGTCTACAAGCGGCAAACTCCCGGTCAAAATCAATAACGATCTGATTACGTTGATTTTTCCATCCCGAAAACCATTAACCGATAACGCCCCTCAGGCGATATTGGATGCCTTGCATATCCCCCCCATCGAAGTACTTAAAGCCCGTGACTATCTCCTTGTCTTTGATAGCGAAGCAGATATTCGCAGCATACAGCCAAACAGGAATATTCTTGATCAGATCAATCTGGATCCGGGAGGAATTATCGTTACTGCCAAAGGCGATAGTGTGGACTTTGTTTCTCGTTTCTTTACTCCTCAGGCGAGTATTCTGGAAGATCCGGTTACAGGTTCAGCCCACTGCTCTCTTATCCCCTACTGGGCCGAGAAGCTATCCCGTAACCAGATGACTGCATTGCAGTTATCATCCAGAGAGGGGACGTTATTCTGCCAAAACGCAGCCGATGAAGTCCACATATCAGGTAAAGCGGTAACCTATATGGAAGGCATAATAACGATTTAGTAACCCAGTAGATCGTCAGCCGAACTGCAACCATAGAAACGCGATAGCATTGCCATCAGATGACACAGGATGGGCTTGGCAGCCAGTTGTCCACAGCCTCTTACGCTACTTGCTTTGCAAATTGGGAAAACTGGCTGGGGGCATTTAGGGCTTTGAGATTTGGCTCGCCCGCTCTTTCCTCACCTCTTCCCCCAAAGAAATAAGCACAATAAGCGAATTTTGGCACAACACAATAAGCGAACAACAGCACATAGAAGCACCTCTAAAAAAGCAACATATATGCTTCTTTTTACAATTAAAATGCTTTAACCACGTAAAAGCAACTTATATGTTGCTGAAGCCAGAAAAAGAAACTAATATGTTTCTTAATGGTAAATAGCAACATATACGTTTCATTATGAATTCACTACTCGAACAGATCAAAAAACGCCGTATCGCACTAAAACTCAAGCAGCACGATATGATGCTGCGCGTTGGTATATCGCGCCAGCAATATCAGCGTTTGGAATCCAAAGGCAACCCTCGGCTTGATACTCTTGAGTTAGTCGCTAAGGGGCTTAAAAGTGAATTGCTGCTGATACCACAGGAAAAAATAAATGCTGTGCTGGCGGCACTGGCCGACGATACTATTTCAAACTCTGGGCCATCAACTGGGGCACCAACCAAGCCAAGCCAGACGGGAAAAGAACAAAGCAACCCACTGGCGGATGATCCATGGAAGGGTTTGTTGGGAGAAAACGAATGAGCGCAGATGCCAGAAATGAAGTGGGCGATGAAATGAATGTATTACAGCTCTCAATTCATGGCGTATTAATCGGCTATCTCGCAGGGTTTAAGAATGGCCGCAATGTGTTGAGCTTTGCAGATTCATTCAGGAACAACCCTGATCGTCCAACATTCAGCCTGATTACCCACCCGAAGTTTCCGAATGCAGCCAGGCTCATGGCAGAGTCATGGGCAAGAAATCAGCGACTACATCCTGTGCTTTCAAACTTGCTGCCAGAAGGATCTTTGCGAGAACTAATCGCTCAAGGCCTGAAGGTGCACGTTGATAATGAATTTCATATTCTCTCGTATCTTGGCGAAGACTTGCCCGGGGCTATCGAAGCCACGCCAATGGAGCCGGATGATGTTCCCGATTACGTACTGAACACGCACGGAAAGGCTAAGGCGATTAAGTTCGATAAAGATGCTCTTCACAAGAAAGGAAGAGAAAACAAGTTTTCCTTGGCTGGCGTGCAAATGAAGTTTTCTATGAAGGAAAAGGATGGACGCTATAACTTATCCAAAGGTGATGTACTGGGCGACTGGATTATCAAAACGCCCTCAACCAAGCATAAGTTCGTACCTCTGAACGAATACACTGCCATGTCGTTAGCCGCATTAGCTGGAGTTGATATTCCCGAAATCAAGCTGGTTGAACTGGACAAGCTGGATAATCTGCCACAAATTAACCTGCCAGATGAAAAGCAAGCCTTTGCTATTAAACGGTTTGATCGTGACCCTGTAGATCAAAACATGAGCCAGCGCATCCACATGGAAGACTTCGCGCAAATTCTGGTGAAGTACCCGCACGAAAAATACACTTCCGCTAATTACGAGAATATCGGCAAAGTCATCTATGACTTTTCTGGCGACGGGCTGGCCGACGCTCAGCAGTTCGCAAGGCGGTTACTGGTGAATATTCTCTTGGCGAATGGAGATGCGCACCTTAAGAACTGGAGCTTCCTGTACCCTGATAAGGTTACGCCTCGACTTTCTCCTGCATACGATATCGTAACAACCAATGTCTATATCGAGAATGAAACCCAATACGCGCTCAATTTAGGTAAAACAAAAGAGTGGTATACAGTCACCATGGCACACTTTCAGTCGTGGGCAGGCAGGTCTGACATTCCGTGGCGAGTGATAAAGCCTCACTTGGACGATACAATGAGCAAGGCAAGAGAGTTATGGCCTGAGACTCTGAAAGCGTTACCGATGAACGAAGTGCACAAAGAAGGCCTTAGATCGCATTGGGCTAAGCTTCAGCAAGACTTTAAGATTGAAGTCACAAAATAAAGGCTATCTCAGTTAACGAATAATTAAGATACGACACGCTTGACTTACATCAGACATAAAAAGGCATACCCTTTCGATACACCTCTGATTATTACGTTGGTAGCGGAGCCAGATCTAAGCCGACGACCTTCCTGCCCTTATTAAGAGCCGAGCCCGACGCCTGATCTCAAATTCCAGACGAAAAAAAAGCCAATCTTTCGATTAGCTTGTCTTTCCGTTGTGGTAGCGGGGGCCAGATTTGAACTGACGACCTTCGGGTTATGAGCCCGACGAGCTACCAGGCTGCTCCACCCCGCATCAACGTGGGGCGTATACTACAGATGAGTTACCCTCTTGGCAAATGATTTAGCTAAATAATTTAAATAACGTAGCAAACTGCTGTTTTTACAAAAACCGACCGCTGCCTGGCATATTCCTGAACTGCGGGAGCCACATGCTAAAAATGAATATCCTCTGCAATCAAAAAAACTTCAGTTGAAATTGCTGACGATTAAATCGCCTGCTGATGTCCGATGCCTGTTGAATTTAAAAGAAATACGGGTATTTACCTACAAAAAAATAACAGAAAAATAATCTGCTAATTAAACTTATGACCATAGATAATATCTATTTCTTACGTATCTGCATCACTTTCCTTGGTTGACTTACGCCATCCTCCCGGATTAATGTTGGTCGCCAGCGCACCCCAAAAAGGTATCGCTGCAACAGAAACCGGCCTATCCGCCGGCACAATAACAACAATATTCAAACCTGGCTGTGATCCGGCTAAGGTAAAGGGTAATAACCATGACCTACCGTTTTTTTCTGCGGCACACACCGTTGTGCCATCCCGATCTCACAGACCTGCTGTCTGCTGATAGTTCAGTTGTATTCCTACGCTCCATCATCCAAAGACCGAAAGACCAACTCAGGAATATTTCGCCCCCCGGCGTCTGATTCACCGTTTTCTATTCATCCATTGTCTGATTCGTTCTGAACCGGAGCGCATAACTGTTGCCGTTCAGAACCGGGAGCTATCAACATGAAAAATGCCGTTTCACTGCAGGATAAGTGGGAAAAACAGAGCGGACGGGTCTACCTGACCGGTAGTCAGGCGCTGGCTCGCCTGCCGATGCTTCAGGCCGCACGGGATAAACAGGCTGGACTGAATACAGCCGGATTCATCTCGGGCTATCGGGGCTCACCTCTGGGTAACTTTGACAAAACCCTGTGGCAGATCCGCGATTACCTGAAACAGAACAATATCGTCTTCCAACCCGGCGTTAATGAAGATCTGGGGGCAACCGCCGTGTGGGGATCACAACAGGTCAACGTATTTGAAGGTGCCCGCTATGACGGTGTTTTCGGCCTCTGGTATGGCAAAGGTCCGGGGGTTGACCGTACCGGTGATGTACTGAAGCATGCCAACGCTTTCGGTACCTCAGAGTATGGTGGAGTACTGGCGGTTGCCGGTGATGACCATGCCAGTAAATCCTCGACCCTTCCCCATCAGAGCGATTACGCCTTTATGGATGCGATGATTCCGGTACTCTATCCCTCCGGGATTCAGGAGATGCTGGATTATGGCCTGTATGGCTGGGCAATGTCCCGCTTCAGCGGCTGCTGGGTGGGGCTGAAAGCGCTGGCCGAGGTAATGGATTCAGCCATCTCAGCCAATCTTGATCACCAGCGACTGGAGATCAGCCTCCCCGAACACTTCGAGCGCCCCGCAGATGGCCTGAATGCCCGCTGGCCGGATAAACCACTGCAACAGGAAGCGCGACTGCACCGCTACAAAATCGCGGCAGCACAGGCGTTCTGCCGCCACAACCGACTGGATAAAATCGTTATCGATACCGCTCAGCCGCGCCTGGGTATTGTCACCACCGGCAAGTCTTATCTTGATGTCCTGCAGGCGCTGGAAGATCTGGGTATCAGCCACGCGCAGGCCGCCGGGTTAGGTATCCGGTTATACAAAGTCGCGATGCCCTGGCCGCTGGAACCCGAAGGGGTCTATGAGTTTGCTGAGGGTCTGGAAGAGATTCTGGTCATCGAAGAGAAACGCGGCCTGATCGAAGATCAGCTGAAGGAGCAACTCTACAGCTGGCAGGACCGGCATCAGAGTGCTCGTCCCCGGGTGGTGGGTAAGAAAGATCAGTTGGGCAATGAGCTACTAACCAGTCTGAGCGAACTGACACCGGCGATGATCGCCCGGGCGATTGCGGCACGTGTCGCCCCCTTCCACAACAGTCAGCAGATCGCTGACCGCCTCACCTTTCTTAGCGAAAAAGAGTACCAACTGGCACAGCCGCGTGCCCTGCTGGAGCGCACTCCGCACTTCTGCTCCGGCTGCCCCCATAACACCTCTACGGTGGTGCCTGAGGGCAGCCGCGCACTGGGCGGTATCGGTTGTCACTATATGGCCACCTGGATGGACCGTGGCACCGACACCTTTACCCAGATGGGCGGCGAAGGCGCGACCTGGATCGGTCAGGCCCCCTTCACTGATAACAACCATGTGTTCCAGAACCTCGGCGATGGAACCTACTTTCACTCGGGCCTGCTGGCGATTCGTGCGGCGATCGCCTCCGGCGCTAACATCACCTATAAAGTGTTGTATAACGATGCCGTCGCCATGACCGGGGGTCAGCCCATTGATGGCCAGTTGACGGTGCAGCAGATTACCCACCAGCTCTATGGTGAAGGTGTTCACCGTATCGCTGTGGTCAGCGATGAACCGGATAAATACCCCAGCCGTTCTGAATTTGCCGATGGGGTCACCTTCCACCACCGGGATGATCTGCAGGCGGTGCAGATGGAGCTGCGGGAGATCCCTGGCTGCACCGCGATGGTGTATGACCAGACCTGTGCGGCGGAGAAACGTCGGCGCCGTAAACGCAGTGAGATGACCGACCCGCAAAAACGGGTGGTTATTCATCAGGAGATCTGCGAAGGCTGCGGTGACTGCGGCGTGCAATCCAACTGTTTGTCTCTGCTGCCCAAAGAAACCGACCGTGGCCGCAAACGCGCTATCGATCAGTCCGCCTGTAATAAAGATTTCAGCTGCATCCGTGGCTTCTGTCCCAGCTTTGTTACCGTCAAAGGGGGCAAACTGCGTAAACCCGAACCACTGGGTAAAGAGAGTCATTTCCCGCAGCTGCCCATGCCGCAGCTACCCGGTTGTAGCACGCCCTACAACATCCTGCTGACCGGTGTCGGTGGCACTGGGGTGGTGACCGTCAGCGCCCTGCTGGGGATGGCGGCGCATATCGAAGGTAAAGGTACTGGGGTGCTGGATCAGATAGGCCTGGCACAGAAATTTGGCGCGGTAATGAGCCATATCCGCATCGCCGAGTCTCAGGAACAGATCCATACGGTGCGTATTCCGGCGGGTGAAACCGATCTGATGATCGGCTTTGACCTGATGGTAGGGGCCAGCGAAGAGGCGCTGGGCAAGCTGGATCGGCAGCGCAGCCAGGTGGTGATCAATAACCATGAAACCATGCCTGCGGCGTTTACCCGAGACCCCGATCTGCAGGTACCCACCGCAGAGATGCAGCAGGTAATCCGTGACAGCGCCAAACCTCTGAGCAGCTTCTGTCTTGATGCAACCACCCTGGCCACGCAGCTACTCGGTGATGGTATGGCGGTTAATCTGTTCTGCATCGGCTATGCCTGGCAGAAAGGGCTGATTCCCCTTGAGATGGATTCAATCGAGCAAGCGATCGAACTCAATGGTGTGGCGGTTTCGGCCAACAAAGAAGCGTTCCTCTGGGGACGCCGTGCAGCGCACAACCTGCAGCAGGTTGAACAGATCACTTCCCCGGCCAGTGATGTTCAGACGGTGCGGATAATGCCCGGGCTGGAAGAGGTGATTCACCGGGAGATGCAGCACCTTAACCAATATCAGGGAGCTGCCCTGGCGCATCGCTATCAGTCACTGGTGCGTCACGTCGCAGACGCGGAAAAGCAACTGGGCAGAGGGAACACCCTGAGCCTGGCCGTTGCGGAAAATTACAGCAAGGTGCTGGCCTATAAGGATGAGTATGAGGTTGCCCGACAGCTGACATCCAGCCACTTCCGGCAGCAACTTGAAAGCCAGTTTGAAGGAGACTTTGAACTCGAATTCAATCTGGCACCGCCGCTGATCTCGCGGATCAACCGCGCTACGGGGCGCCCGGTCAAGCGCCGCTTTAGCGAAAAAATCATGCCGCTGTTTCGTCTGCTGGCCAGCCTCAGACCTTTGCGGGGCTCCCCCCTGGATCTGTTTGGTTACAGTGCTGATCGCCGTCTCGAACGACGACTGATCCGCGAATATGAGCAGGATATTCAGGCGCTACTGCAGAATCTCAGTGTGGACAATCTGCAGGATGCGATTGAGCTGGCCCGGCTACCCTCTGTGATTCGCGGCTATGGACCGGTCAAGGAGCGCGCCTATGAGCAAGCGCAAATCCAGCGACAACTGCTTCGGGAGCAGATCCTTGAAGCGCACAGCAGCGCATCCCAGGCAACTGTTTAATAACAATAAAACCCAGCATTATTCAGGAAAACCGTTATGTCCGTTTTTAGTCATGCCGAATTTGATAACCATGAGCAGGTTGTCTTCTGTCACGATGAGATCACTGGCCTGAAGGCCATTATCGCCATCCATAACACCAACCGCGGCCCCGCATTAGGGGGCTGCCGGATGTGGCACTACAGCAGCGATGAGGAAGCCCTTAACGATGTGTTGCGCCTATCCAAAGGGATGACCTATAAGTCGGCCCTGGCCAATCTCGACCTAGGCGGCGGTAAGTCGGTGATCATCGGCGACCCGCGCAAACATAAAACCCCGGAGCTGCTGGCAGCGATGGGACGTTTTCTGGAGCACACCGGCAACCGCTATATTGCGGCAGAGGACTCCGGCACGTCGGTACCCGACCTGCAGGTGATGGCACAACACACTGGCAATGTGGCCGGCATCACCGAACGTACCGGTATTGATGGTCTGCCCTGCAATGGCGATCCCTCCCCTGCTACCGCTTATGGCACCTTTATCGGTCTGAAAACGGCGGTGCAGTATCAACTGGACCGCACCGATCTGACAGGTCTCAAGGTGGCGATTCAGGGAGTGGGTAATGTCGGCTACCGGCTTGCCGAACAGCTCCATCAGGCGGGTGCACAGCTGTTTGTTACCGATATCCATCAGCAACAGGTAACCCGTGCAGTCGAAGAACTGGGTGCTATCGCCGTCAGTCAGAATGAGATTCTCTCTCTGGATGTGGATGTGATCGCCCCCTGCGCCCTGGGTGCCGTGCTCAATGATGAGTCGATTCCGCTGATCAAAGCAAAAGTGATTGCCGGTGCGGCCAATAATCAGTTGGCGTCGCAACGCCATGATCTGATGTTGCGTGAGCGTGGCATTCTCTATGCCCCGGATTACGTCCTTAACGCGGGCGGCATCATCGATATTTTCTATGAACGTATCGGTCATCAACACACTCAGGTGCGCGCCCATATCGAGACCATCGCCGACACCCTGTGCGAGATATTCCGTCGGGCCGATGCCCAGGATCGTCCAACCGGGGAGATCGCCAATGAGCTGGCCGAAGAACGCATTAATCAGCCACGTGCGGCACACTAACCTGTAAAAACAACTCAGCCCATCACCGATGGGCTGGCTCTCTCTGACATAAAAATAAGATCTGGAGAAAATCAATGACTGAACTGGTTCAGAACCCGGCACTGGATGCCACTGCCGACAACACCGGCAAAGACCACCCGATGTGGTCATCCCGCATGGCGTTTATCCTGGCTGCCAGCGGCTCGGCCGTAGGGCTGGGAAATATCTGGAAATTCCCCTATATCACCGGTGAAAATGGTGGCGGAGCATTCGTTCTGGTATACCTGCTGTGTATCGCCCTGATCGGTATTCCAATTATGATTGCGGAGGTGATGATCGGTCGCCGTGGCGGTCGCAGCCCGATCAACAGCATGCGCAACCTGACCCGGCGGGATGGTCTCTCCAACCGCTGGATCTGGATCGGGGGAATGGGGATGCTGGCCTCGATTCTGATCCTGTCTTTTTACTCGGTGATCGGTGGCTGGGCGCTGGCCTATATTGGCAACTCCGCCAACGGCCTGTTTGTCGGCGCCAGCACCGCAGCGATTGGCACGATGTTCAGCAGCCTGCTGGCCGATCCCTACACTCTGCTGTTATGGCATTCGGTGTTTATGCTGCTGGTCATTTTGATCGTCGCCCGCGGTCTCAGCTCTGGTATGGAGAGAGCGATCAATATCCTGATGCCGCTGCTGTTTGTTCTGCTGCTGGTGATGGTGGGTTATGCCATGAGCACCAACAGCTTTGCCGAGGGTTTTGCATTTCTGTTTCAGCCAGACTTCTCCAAACTGACCACCGCCGGTGTGCTCACAGCACTGGGACACGCGTTCTTTACTCTCAGCCTGGGGATGGGGGTAATGATGGCTTACGGTTCCTACCTGCCGAAACAGGTTTCCATCGTGAAAACAGCAGTCACCGTCTCCGTTGTCGACACCCTGGTGGCCTTGCTGGCAGGTCTGGCGATCTTTCCGCTGGTGTTTGCCAACGGTCTTGAAGCGGGGGCAGGCCCGGGACTGATCTTCCAGACCCTGCCGATTGCGTTTGGCCAGATGAGTGGCGGTATATTGTTTGGCAGCCTGTTCTTTATCCTGTTGGTTGTCGCAGCCATTACCTCGGCAATCTCGCTACTGGAGCCTCTGGTAGAATGGTTTGAAGAACAACAGGGAATCAGCCGTCTGAGCGCCACCCTGATGGGCGGCATCAGTATCTGGGCGCTGGGGATCCTTACCATTCTGTCGCTGAATGTCTGGGCAGATGTTCATCCGCTGGGCATGTTTGAACGCTTTGCCGGAAAGACCTTCTTCGATCTGTTCGACTACGCCACCGCTAACCTGATTATGCCGTTAGTCGGCCTGGCAACTGCGCTGTTTGTCGGCTGGTTTATGGCAAAACCGGCCGCCGAAAATGAATTTGATATGGGCAACGGCCTGGCTTACCAAAGTTTTATGTTTGTTATCCGTTTTATCACGCCGGCAGCAGTACTGGTGGTGTTTATCTACAACCTGAGTTGATAGTCCCGCTATCACCGCCAAAAGCCCTGCCGACGCAGGGCTTTTTTGTTCATACCCCGGTATTTTTCACACATCTCTCCCCATTTATCCCGGGCCTGATAAATAACCATAAAAAAAATATTGAATTATTTTGCCCCGTTCAGATTCATGTCAGCTTTGTCAGCAAGAATGTCCCTGACACTTAAACAGGGGACAGCAAATGTATATCTTGCGCTACCAGGAAAACGATCTGAATACAGCGAATCTGTATCTCAATCAGGGCCTGATCTCAAAGATCAGTTCGCTGAATCCCTCAGTTATCAGCATCACCGGTGCCTTTGAACCTGAGCGTCAGCGGGTCGTTGATTTTATAAAGAATATCTACAAGCAGAGTTATAACGCCGATATCAACGTTACCTACCCGATGATTATGTCGGTGCGCAATGCGGATGATGAGATTCTGGCGGCTGTCGGTGTCCGTTATGCCGATAAAGAAGCGTTGTTTCTTGAACAGTATCTGGACCAGCCGATTGAGACCGTGCTGGACTGCGAGCGTGCGCAAATCATCGAGATAGGCAATCTGGCATCCGCCGGTAAAGGTGCATCGGCCTTCCTGTTTGCCGCGCTGGCGTCCTATCTGGAAAACCAGAAAATCCGCTACGCCACCATTACCGGGACACAGTTCCTGCACCGTTATTTCAAACGTACCGGACTGAATCCCAAAGAACTATGCCGCGCCCACTTAAACAATATCAGTGAGCAGGATACCGATTGGGGTACCTACTACGATACTGAACCCCGGGTACTGGTGGGCAATGTTGATACAGGCGTTGCACGCCTGAAAGCACTGTTCGGTGCTGATTTCAGGGAGTGCCGACCACGTTTATTTCCCCGTCTCCACTTCAAAGCGGAACACTAAACCATGATATTCAATAGCATCAACCAACATGCACCAGGCAAAATCGCCCTGCAGGACGAGCAGCAAACGGTGTATTACCGTGACCTGAAAGCAGAGATTGCCGACCGGGCAGAACAGCTTAGCCAGGTGTCGACTCTGGCCATCGCTCTGGATAACAGCGTTGACTGGGTGCTCTGGGATCTCGCAGCCCTCAGTGTCGGGGTCGTCTGTGTACCGATTCCACCGTTCTTCAGCCCGGAGCAGAGAGACCATACACTCTCCCAGGCGGCGGTATCTCACATTATTTCACCTGATGGTCTGGTGGCAACCGGAATACAGCACACAGTTGCATTGCCCGAAACAACAGCCAAAGTCACCTTTACCTCGGGTACCACCGGCCAGCCTAAAGGGGTTTGTCTGCCGCAGCGGGCCATGGAAAATGTTGCCCACAGTATCGAGCAGGTGCTGGGGCAGGACTTTGTTGGCACCCATCTGTGCAGTCTGCCGCTGGCGGTATTACTGGAAAATGTTGCCGGGGTGTACGCTGCGCTGATCGCCGGCTGTACCATCCGTCTGCCATCCCTCACGGCGTTTGGCCAGAACTATGACTGCCTGCATCAGCAGATTGCCGAAACCGCAGCGACATCGATCATTCTGGTGCCTGAAGTACTGCGTATCCTGCTGGCTCAGATTGCGCAAAAAGGGCCGCTTCCCTCGCTAAAATTCATCGCTGTTGGCGGTTCAAAGACCGATGCCAATCTGATTCAGATGGCGCGTCAGATGGGACTACCGGTGTATGAGGGGTATGGCCTGTCAGAGTGCGCTTCGGTGGTGTCACTGAATACACCGGACAATGACCGTCCAGGCAGCGTGGGCAAACTGCTCCACCATGTAGCGGCAAGCGTTGAAGCGGGAGAGATCAGCATTCATAACCCCGGTTTTCTCGGTTACATCGGTCAGAGCACGACTGGCAGCTTCAACACTGAAGACCTTGGTGCACTGGATGCAGAGGGTTTTCTCTCCATCACCGGACGTAAAAAGAACGTTCTGATCACCTCCTATGGCCGCAATATCTCCCCGGAGTGGGTAGAAGCCTCCCTGCTGTGCCAGCCGGAGATCGCCCAGACGGTTGTCTATGGTGATGCGCAACCACATCTGAGTGCGCTGATCGTGCCGGTGTCGGCAAACGCCGATATCCAGCAGGTCATTCTGAAAGCCAATGCCGGGCTACCGGAATATGCACAGATCAGGGATTACAGTCTGGCGGAGCCGTTCACCCTTGCCAACGGCCTGCTGACCGGCACAGGCCGCCCCCGGCGGGCAAAAATATTAGAACGGCTTAACCAAATCTAATTTCAAATCATTAACTTATGCGCACAGAAACCTATTCTCGCAAAAACTTTCGTACTCAAAAACGTACAAGGAGATACATCATGACTTTTTTTGATCTGCTGATTCAGGAAACCGAAGCCGAACGTGCAGAGCTCTATCAGGTACCCCAGCTAGCCAACGCTCTGCAGGGTAAGATCACCCACGAAGCCTACCTGGCTTACCTGACCGAAGCCTTTCATCATGTGTCTCATACGGTGCCATTTCTGATGTCGATGGGCGCTAAACTGCCCGCCAATAAACTGTTTCTGCAAAAAGTGATTGCCGAATATATCGAAGAGGAGATCGGCCACGAAGAGTGGATTCTCAACGATATTGAAGCAGTCGGCGGCGACCGGGAGGCGGTTCGCAACAGCACCCCGGCACTGGAGACACAGGTACTGATCGCTTACAACTACGATTATATCAACCGCAAAAACCCGGTTGGTTTTCTGGGTATGGTGTTCATGCTGGAAAGCACCTCAATCGCCATCGCCAACAAAGGTGCGGATGCGGTTAAACAGTCACTGGATCTGCCAGAGCAGGCGTTCTCCTATCTTCACTCCCACGGTGATCTGGATATCAGTCATATGCAGTTCTTTGAAAAAACGCTGGAAAAAATAACCGATCCGAAAGACCAGGCAGCCATCATCGAAGTGGCCAGAAACACCTTCCGCCTGTTTGCCAATGTGCTGCGCACTATCCCGGCTGAGGGGGTGAAAGATGTCGCTTAAAGGGAAAAGCATCTTTATTACCGGGGGTACCGGAGGTATCGGTGCTCCCCTGGTCAAGCTACTGCGGGATGCGGGCGGTGACGTCATTGCATTCAACCGTCAGGAGTCTGGCGATCTGAGTGACAATATCGACAGCATCTGCCACACCCTGTCCCATCTGGCGCCGGATATTCTGATCAATATGGCAGGCTACAATGAATGCGCGCACTGCGAAGACCAGCATCTGAGCGAACTTATCGCCCTGAACCTGACCGTGCCAATGCGTCTGTCACAGGCAGTGCTGCCGGCAATGAAACAGCGCAACACCGGGCAGATCATCAATGTGGGATCAATGATGGGCATTATTCCCCTGCCCTATTATTCCGGCTATGTGGCCGCCAAAGCAGGCATCAAGGCGTTTTCCGATTGCCTGCGGCGAGAACTGTGTGACACAGGGATCAGGGTAACGCTGATCGCCCCACGGGCGGTGCAAACCCGAATGAATCAGGGGATCAGTAGCGAGATTAACAGTCAGACAGGCACTGCCTATGATCAACCGGAGGAAGTCGCTCAGCGGATTTTCAACGCCATCCTGCTTGGCGAAAAAGAGGTCCGTTTTGGCAAGCCTGAACGTTTCTTCGCCTTTATGAATGCGAACTTCCCTTCGGTTGTGGATAAGGGATTACGCAAGAATGTCAGGGTTGGCGAGGCGATTTTTAAACATCACAAGACAGAATCAGCAAAAAAACTATCAACTGAGTTAAATAACGCAACCTGACTGTATCTTTTGGGTTAGCGCAACAGAGCTGCAGCCCGATAGTCCAGACAGATAACCTTTGAGGTCAACATGATGAAACATAAACTCCTGATATCGGTTGCGGTAATGAGCCTCTACCTGCCCCTCTCTACCTCGTTTGCCGCTCAGGCGGGCCAGCAAGAGATGATGCAGGATGTGGCAGCACTGCAATCTGAATGGGCCAGAATCAAATACCAGGTAAGTGATGAAAAACTCCAGCTATCTGCTATCGAGAAGCTGGAGCAGCAGGCTGAACAGACCTCAGCCAAATATGCTGATTTTGCCGAACCCAAAATCTGGCAGGGTATTATTCTCTCCACTGATGCAGGTATCGTGAAGGGTTTGTCTGCACTGGGTAAAGTAAAAGAAGCTAAAAAACTGTTTGAAGCCTCTCTGGAACAGAATCCAACGGCACTGAACGCTTCAGCCCACACGTCGCTGGGTTCACTCTACTATCAGGTGCCCGGCTGGCCCATCGCCTTCGGTAGCGACGACAAAGCGGAGCAGCATCTTAAGGCGGCCCTTGAAGTGAACCCCGATGGTATCGATGCCAACTATTTTTACGCTGACTTCCTGATGGAAAACAAGCGCTATGATGAAGCCAAACACTATTTTGAGAAGGCTCTCTCAGCCAGCCCCCGCGCCGACCGTCCGGTGGCTGATGCCGGGCGTCGGCATGAGATCGAACTGGCCATGGCAAAACTCGCCGGGCTGAAAAAGTAGTATCCCCCTCTGCTATTTATCATTTCCCCATGATAAGCAAAAAATCCCGGCCAATACCGCCGGGATTTTCATAGCTCTTTTCATAGTTTTTTATTGCTTGATACAATCTGACACACGCCTGTCTTCGATGCTCCTGATGACCCGGCCTTCACGCTGAAGGGAACTGAATCACCACTTCAAAACCATCGCTACGATGACGAGCGGGGGAGTAAAATGTCAGCGTTCCCGAGCCGTGTTTGACAAAGGTATCGACAATTGCCAGCCCCAGCCCGGTACCTTCAGACTGATAACTACCGCGCTCAAAACGGTTGGTCAGACGCTGTAACTGATCCTTGGGCAAAATATCGCAACTGTTGACCACATGCAGGGCATGATCGCTATCACTGAAGATCTCAACCGGGTGCTGTGGCGAGCCATAACGCAATGCATTTTCGAGCAGGTTGCGCAGGATAATGGCGGCCGCATCCATATCCACCGGCCACTCAAGAGAGTGCAGGCTGGCTTCATCACAGATTATCGTCTGGTCGGTTTGAGTGCCCCGCTGATACTCCTCTATCAGAAAGGAGAGCAGCGTCATCACACTGGAAGTTTCGCCACTACGGAGTACTGACGCATCCGCCCGGGACAGTTGTAGCAGTTTTTCCGACAACCGTTGTAACCTTTTTAAGCCCTGTTCCAGCTCTGCCGCCCGCTGCCGGGTATCGTTATCCTCAGAGACGGCGATCAGGCGTTGGGTCTGCGCCAGCAAAGAGGCTACGGGCGTGCGCAGCTCGTGGGCACTATTGGAGGCAAACTCCCGCTCGGCATAGATCGCCTGGGATATCTTCTGCATCAGACCATTCAGCGACGCAGTGATTGGTAGCAGTTCCTGCGGCTGATGACGATGCTCGAACAGAGTCAGGTTATCGCTACCCCGTTTGCTGATATCGCGATTCAGCCTGAACAGGGGCATCAGAGAGTTGCCCACCAGCCACCAGACCATAAAGCCGGTCACCGGTATCACCAGCAGTAACGGAATCAGAAATCCCCACAGGCTCTCCATTACCGCTTCTTCGCGGTGATCGAGAGGTTCTGCGACCTGGACAAAAAAATCACCGTTGTGGATGCTCTCGGTATAAACCCGAAAGCCTTCAAGATCCTGAAAACCATCCACCAATAGCTCACTGAAGGGCCGTTTAACGATATCATGGGAAAAATGGGTTACATGGCCATCTTTAGCGCGGATTTGATAGAGAAAATAGCTTTCATTTTCAGCCTCGGCAACCGGAGGGGTCTGATCACTTTTTTTCGCTTCATCGCCATCGCTGTCATCCTGAACCGCCAGAGGGATCAGACGTTTGGCATTCTGCACCAGCGCGTCATCCAGTACTTCATTAATTTCATCATTGAAAACATAGGCTGAATAGCCGCTGGAAGCCAGCCAAATCAGCGTTACAATAGAGACAATCGAAACCACCAGCCGGCGTTTAATACTGCGATGTTTCATCGGCTTAAACCTTCATTCTATAACCGATACCACGGATGGTTTCGATACTGGTTTTGCCAATTTTTTTCCGTAGCCGGCTGATATAGACCTCGACGGTATTACTTTCAACCTCTGCGCCATACTCATACAGCGCATCCTCGATCACCGACTTGGCGACTATTGAGTTTTTATGCCGCAACAGCCGCTCCAGTACCGCCCACTCACGGGAGCTAAGGTTTGCAGGTGCACCGTCATTCAGGATGATCTTATTGGTCAGGTCGATGCTCAGGCTCCCCAGTGTCAGCATACCGGTACCATCAGCATAGAGACGCCGCTGAATAGCGATAATTCGCGCCGATAGCTCCCCCAGATCAAACGGTTTAACCAGATAGTCGTCGGCACCTGCATTCAGCCCTCTAATCCGGTCCGAAATCTGATCAAGTGCGGTGAGGATAATCACCGCCACACTGTTTTTAGCTGACCGGATCCGGGTCAGAAGATCCAGCCCATGGCCATCGGGCAGAAGAAGATCAAGCAGAATCAGATCATAATTGGTGGTCGTCAGACTGGCTGATGCATCAGAGAGGGTCTCGAACCAGTCCACCGCGTGCCCTTCACTGGCGATATGTTCCCGTATCGCCCCCCCTAAACCCTTCTCATCTTCAACCAGTAAAATACGCACCCGTAATCTCCACAGTTTTCCTCCATTAAAAAACATAAACCTGACAGCAACCTGAACAGTCACTGTTAGCGGTGGACACTCAGCTTCCCTTACACTAATCGAAAACCGCGTTAAACACAGCTGCTCTGACTGGCAAAATGGCCCCTGAAACGGAATTCCACAGCCCCGCCAGCGGCAAAGGGTTGCCCATCACAACATCATCACTCTGATTAAGAATAAATCAAGCTATTGTTTTTTATGACTTTAAATTCCATCACCGTTAATGGCACGAAATCCGCTTGGTAGATCTATCAGCCTGTTTAACAAACCGGTGTTTTGCAAACACCCAAGGGATTGCCCGGGAGAAACCTATGCAGACCAGCTCAGTTACCCCATTTCCAGTGACGGCTCAACACGCCGCACAGCCAGCCAGCTCCCCCTTCAGTCTGGTTCAGACCGACCTGTCTGGTGGCTTTGATAAAGTTATCAGCGATGCAATGCAGCGCGGTGCCAGCGATGATTTTGTCAGTCGTCTGTTTAAAAACCAGGAACGTTTTATACAACTGGCAGAGATGGCATCGCAACAGCAACCTATCAATAGTAAAACATTTCTGAAGAACCTCAGTTATGAGGACCGGGAAGTACTCAGAGAGGTGCATAGCCTGGCTGACTTTATTGATGACAGCAAGATCGATCAAATGAGCAGCGAAGGGGCAAATAATCTTCTGCGCCTGCCCCACACAGGACTGGATTCGGACAACGATGGTTTTACCGATATCGGGATTGGTAAAACCTTTATGTTCCCCAACTCCAATACGCCACCTGAGGTCGCTGAAGCCTGGCATAACACCACTGACGGAATGAGTTTTAAGGACAAGATGATGGCAGAGGGCCATCTGATGAGTTCGCTGATCATGGCGAATATTGAGGTGGATGAAAATGGCCGGTTTGTAGCCCGTCATGAACCAGGCGAACCCGGCTATGTTAATCCATTAGCCTCTGCGGATTTTTCCTATAAGCAGTGGTCGACCGACTGGCTGCGCTATCTGGAAGATTTCAAACTACAGATGAGTAGTGACCAGTATAACCGTGACAAACGATTCTTTGAGGGGTTTCTGCAGAATTTGCAGCAAACCGGGGCGGTTTAACGGAAACGATTAAGAATGTTCGGATAACACAGAAAAGGGGTATCCTCAGATACCCCTTTTCGCTTAGCCGCAGCCATTCAGATCTCTGCATTCGCCTCGGGAGACTCGGACAAAATCTGACCGCCATCAACAATGATCTGCTGACCGGAAGCCAGAACCCGGGTATGGCAACAGCTCTGTTTGAGCCCCCCTTACAATCCGGTTTAACTCCTCAGTAAGACTATGGATTGCGCTGCTGCATCTGATGCTGACTAAACTCGTCGGCATCCAGCATCTGATCATGATTGCTATCCATCTCCTCAAATGATTTCATATTGGCGAGATTGCGCATGGGATACCCCGCCTGAGCCCGCTCAGTGATGCGCGCATTCCGGAAGGTATTCATCTCCTCCTGGCTGATGAAACCATCACCGTTCTGATCAACATCACTGAAGGATGGCTGATTGCGGCCAGCGCCCATCATGCCGTTTTTGCCGGTACCCATCGGTTGGTTCTGGCCCTTCAGGTTTCGCTGAGCGGTCTGCCCCGCCTGCAGTTCAGCGGCGCTGATCTGACCATCGCCATCCCTGTCAAAATCCCGGAACATCGGTGCATTCGCCATCCCCCGCATCGGAGCACCGGCTGCAACATTGCGCTGCCTGCGCTGGTTACGGATATCATCAAACTCTTCCTGACTAATAACGCCGTTTCCATCCTGGTCATAAACAGCAAAGGGGATAGGCCCCCGTGCCGGAATATCGGCAGCCTGTGCTGCCAATATCATCATACAACCGGCAAAGATCGACAGTAGGGCTGAGATCGGGGATAACCTGACTCTGAGTCGTGTTTTCATGATAAGCCTCTACAGTATGAATTATGTTTCAAATAACTGCTCTACGCTGCATTCTCATACAACGCCGATCAGTTTTTACCACCTCTTTAATCTACTCTCTTTGAGCGACAAACGAACCGCAACAGATCAATAAACAAACAACTAAAAGGAAGAACAGCATAGCGAGACAGGGCTGACCAGGCGATTATAATATTTACTTCCTGCCGCAGTATAAATTAGCCAATATGGATAAAACTGGTTCGATTATTGCTGTAATAAAAACCAATAGCTTGTCAGCTATTGGTGACCCGGGTTTCCATGACCGCAGTAACCATAGTCCACCAGAATATTTTGGATATCCAGGGGTAGTAAATGAGCGGAAATGAATCTCGCGTTAAAGCAGTCCATGAAATCACCAGAGCAAACCCTTTTGCAGCTGAAATGACAGCTCCACTGAAAGAGATCTGGGCGTGCGATGTATTTGGCTTACAGCAGATGGAAGAATCCCTTTCAAAATCTGCCTTTAAAGCGATTAAGAAAACGGTACAAACCGGTGCCGAGCTGGACCCTGCCGTTGCTGACGTTGTTGCTGCTGCGATGAAAGACTGGGCGATGTCTAAAGGCGCCAAGTTCTTCTCTCACATCTTCTATCCAATGACCAATGCGACTGCAGAGAAACACGACGGTTTTGTTGTAACCAACTCAGATGGCGGCGCAATCACCGAATTTACCGGCAGTTTACTGATCAAAGGGGAGCCAGACGGCTCTTCTTTCCCGAATGGCAGCCTGCGTATGACCAACGCTGCCCGCGGCTATACTGCTTGGGACCCAACCAGCCCTGCCTATATTATGCATACCGCAAACGGCGCTGTGCTGATGATTCCAAGCGTATTCATGTCATGGACTGGCGAAGCGCTGGATAAGAAAATTCCGCTGCTGCGCGCCAATGCAGCGATGGACAAGGCAGCCAAAAAAGTCCTAACACTGATGGGCGAAACTGAGATTGCTCCACTGAACTCCAGCTGTGGTGCCGAGCAGGAATATTTCCTGGTCGACGAGCTGTTTGCTAACACCCGCCCCGACCTGCTGTTAGCAGGCAGAACACTGTTCGGTGCTCCCCCAGCAAAAGGCCAGCAGTTCGATGATCACTATTTTGGTGCAATCCCAGAACGCGTTCAGGTCTTTATGCAGGATTTAGAGGATAAACTCTACCGTTTGGGCATTCCCGCCAAGACTCACCATAACGAAGTTGCGCCCGGCCAGTTTGAGATTGCACCCTACTTTGAAGCCGCTAATGTTGCCTCTGACCACCAGCAGCTTCTGATGACTCTTTTGAAAAAAACCGCTAAAGAACATGGCTTTATATGTCTTCTGCATGAAAAACCTTTCGCTGGTGTGAACGGTTCAGGTAAGCATGTTAACTGGTCTGTTGGTAACGCCACACAGGGTAACCTGCTGGACCCAGGCAGCACGCCTAATGAGAACCTTAACTTTTTGCTCTTTTGTGGTGCAGTGATTCGCGGTGTGCACAAATTTGGACCACTTCTGCGCGCTGCGATCGCCTCAGCAGCCAATGATCATCGTTTAGGTGCCAACGAAGCGCCTCCAGCTATCCTGTCTGTCTATCTCGGTAGTCAGTTGGAGAAGGTGTTTGACAATATTAAAACGGGCGAGCTGCATGTACCGACCACTGGCGGCCAGATGGATCTGGGACTGTCACAGATTCTGAAGTTTGAACGTGATCCGGGTGACCGTAACCGTACTTCACCTTTCGCCTTTACCGGTAACCGCTTTGAGTTCCGCGCGGTTGGTTCATCTCAGTCGGTTTCTGGCCCGCTGGTCGCCATGAATACTATGCTGGCAGACTCTCTGGAGTGGATTGCAGAAAAGCTTGAAACCGAACTGAGCAAAACTTCAGACAAAGCGGTGGCGGTTTTTGCTGTTCTGAAAGAGCTGATGGAGTTGCACGGTAATGTCGTATTCGGTGGTGACGGTTACTCTGCTGAGTGGCACAAAGCAGCAGTAGAAGAGCGTGGTTTGCAAAATATTCCAACCACGGCTGACGCACTGCCAGCATTTAAGTCACCAGAAGTGATTGAACTGTTCTCCAAAACCGGCGTATTAACACCGGTAGAACTGGCCAGTCGTTTTGAAGTCTATGCTGAGCAGTATGTGTTGTCGATTGAGGTTGAAGCCAAACTGGTTGCGGAGATGGCCACCACGATGATCTATCCTGCGGCAATCAAATACCTGTCACAGATCGCCTCTACCGGTATTCAGCTGGACTACTCACCAGCCGGTGCCGTGGCTGAAACCGCGTCGGCGATGATGGCTTCCGTTGAAAAGCTCAACGCCGCACTGGAGTCAGAACACTTTGATAGCACAGAAGCACATATGAGCTTCCTGGCTGACGAAGTCCGTGGTCTGATGGATGAGGTACGTGCAGCAGCTGACAAACTGGAAACGCTGGTTGCAGATGACCTGTGGCCTCTGCCTAAATACCGTGAGATGCTGTTTATTAAATAACCGCGTTAAAGATCTCATCGGCCCTTTCGCGGGGCATGAAAAAAGCACTGACCGTAAGGCCAGTGCTTTTTTATTTTCAGTTGCAGCCGGTGGTTATCGTACCCGTATTTAATAGCGTTCGAACGGCACGGCATCACGCTCCTGCCAGGCTGAACACGCTCTATCCATAATAGGATTTTATCTTCGGATCGCTGGCCACCCGATTAAGGTGAGCAAGTAGTTCCGGGGCGGTATCTTGTATCAGTGTTGTGGGGATATGATCCAGCATGCCAGACCCCAGCCACTGAACCATCACAAACACTTTCAGATCAGCGATGGTTAACCGGTTATCGGCAAAGTATTCCCCGCCCTGTTTTGTAAGGCGCGCAGCCAGCCATTTGAGATAGGTGGTCAACGGTGCCACTAACTGCTCACGCGCGCTTTTCAGCGTTTCTCCGGTCATGGTCATAGTGGCTGAGAGTTTATGACTGATATCCTCGACCACATCCATCACTTCATCACACAACAGCGCCTGGTAATCATCCTCAGGATAGAGACCCGCCTGCTTACCAAAATAACGGCATAGCGCATTGGACTGCGTAATCTGCTCGCCATCCAGTTCGACAACCGGAACCTGCCCAAAAGGCGTGCCTTTGCGTATCTCTGCAAACTCGCTGAACTGAAAGCGATGATCTTCAAAATCCTGCCCAAGGCAGTGCAATGCCAGACGAATGGGCTCTGCCCGTCCGCCATTGATATCAAAATAGGTAACCTTAATGTTAGCCATGGATACATTTCCTGCTCTGTAACAAATAGGTAGATGGGATTTAAAACAGCAAGGCCCGACTGTGTTTTATAGTTTAACGAAACGCAAACGCAGATGACCTGTTGGTATGACTGGTAAAGGGGTAACAAAGTTCAGGGGCAGACAGGAAATGGAACTCTGCGTGTTACAAATGACACCGCTACGCTCACCTATTTTAATCGCAGCCCTGTTCAGGCTCGCTCATCAAAGATGAACCCCTCGGCAAAGAGTTTCTTAAATACACCGGCATCGATCAACCGCTGGTTAATTTCGGCAAACTTCTGATTCACCGCCTCAAGCTGCTTATTGAAGTCCTGCAGCGTTTCTGTTCGGGTATCACTCTGCTCCTGCTGATCTTTAATGCGTTGCTGCAACTCTTCAGTGCGGCGTTCCTGACGCAGTTTCTCGGCCTCCCGAGGGCTGTCACTGCTGTTGTCTGATGGCTGATTCTGCCTGGCCAGCTCTGCCCGAGCTTCGTTTGCCATCGCCGCCGCCCGGGCTGCAATTGCCCGATCCTGAGGTGAAGGGTCGGCCACCGCCAACGCTGCTCTGAGAATCACTTGCGCTTTTTCCAGGGTCGCTTCAGGATCATTCGGCACAGGAGAGGTATCGATGCTAACCTCGCCTCCCACCGCATAGAGGCGGCCGTCAGGCCCCCGTTGGTACTCAAAGCTTGGCGCACCAGCATACTGACCACCCGCAGCCGCATGGCTCAGTTCATGCTGCCGCACTTCCTGATCACGGGCTGCCAGTTCACGCAGCAGTTGTTGCTCTTCACTCTTCGAGTCTGTTTGTGATGGGGAGTCGGATTCACCACGGGATTCAGATTTATTGCCCAGTGGCTGTTTCTCTGCGGTTTCGCGGTCGACGGAGGCACCGGCAGAGGACGGTACTACAGATCGGATGACGGGTGACACAGGTGAGGTTTCGAGGGGTGCGGTGGCAGAGACAGAGGCGGGTAATAGTGTCCCCGTGGCCGCAGATTGATTCCGGCCAGCACGGCTCTGTGACTGATCTGTATTCAGCGTTAGTGAATTCGCAGTTATCTGTAACTGCATCACTCTCACCTCCTGTACTTTATCTCCGACTCCTTACTACTGGAAATATTGCTCTGTTGATAACACGGTGCCCGGCAACGCAATATAGCGGTCAGGCACGAATATCGATCAGTGTACCCAGGGTCTCATCTACTGACTGCACCACCTTAGTGGAAGCCGCCACGGCATTTTTCTCAACGGCCAGATTTTCCAGAGATTCGTTGAGATCTTTACCTGTAGCCTCTTCAGGGGTATTGGTTTTTCCCGCACCGGCAATATCAGATGCAGCTTTTTGAACCCCATCTAGCCCCCGGTTTATCCCCAGAACACCTGTACTCAATGCTGAAGTAACATTCATAAAACACCCGCTAAATAATTGGCCAGTCTGCTGACGTCCTTTCAGTCAGGCCGACAGATTCTGTCGTCATAAAATTTCACTTAGCGCTAGTATAAACCAGATTCGGCCATAGTTCATTTATTGATCAGCGAGCAGAGGCGCCAAATCAATATATTTGGCCACATTCTGAGCAGTAATGTCCTCAATATGAGGTACTTCGCCCAGGAGGGGAGCGGACAGCATCGATTTCAGTGTTTCCAGATTTTCACTGTAACAGCTCATCTGCGGCTCTGCCCGGTTGGCAACCCAGCCTGCCAGCCGTAAACCATCTTTGACAATCGCTTCCACCGTTAGCAGGGTATGGCTGATACACCCCAGCTTCATCCCCACGACCAGAATCACGGGAGTATGCAATAGTTTCGGAACATCAGCGAGCGTCTGGCGGTGATTAAGAGGCACTCGCCAACCACCCGCCCCCTCAATAACCATAAAATCAGCAGGCTGCATCATAACACCGCGACACAGCGCCGCAATCCGGTCTGCATCCAGTCGTCGTCCCGCTTGTTGGGCGGCAATATGGGGTGCTATCGGTGGCTCCAGCGAAATCGGGTTAACCTGTTCATAGCTCAGTTTTATCGACGCGGCCTGCTGCAGTTGCAGGGCATCGCTGTTACGCAACCCGGCTTCGGTCTGCTCACAACCGGCCGCGATCGGTTTCACCGCAACCGTTGACAGCCCGCGCTGATTAGCCGCTTCCAGCAAGCCGGTTGAGATCAGCGTTTTACCTACATCGGTGTCGGTGCCTGCCACAAAAAACGTACGTTTAGCCATTTCGCCTATCCCTTCATAAAATCGCCGTAAAACACCTGATAAGTCGCCGGTAGCTGACCGTCCGCGCGGCGAAACCGTTCATAAGCCTGCTTAAAAGCCATGATACGTGCCTTTCCTGTCAGACCATTCTGCCGCCCGGCACTGATATTGTGCGCACCGATCCCTTTCAGCTCAGAGGTTAGTCCCCGCAGCTCGTCATACAGCAATAGCTCCGGTGTCTCCGTGAGACTCAGCTGTTGCAGATAGGGCTCCGCACTGCGCTGCAGGTCGGTAAAGCTGATAAACCGGTTAACATGCTGATACTGATCGACCTCAGACCAGGCTTCACGCAACTCAAACAGAGTATCCGGCCCCAACGTACTGAACAGAAAGTGCCCGCCAGGTTTCAGCACCCGGGCGACCTCACTGAATAAAGCAGGAAGCTCCTCACACCACTGAATCGCCAGAGAGGAAAAAATCAGCTCAACCGAATTATCCGCTAACGGCAGATTTTCCGCATCACCACAGAGCCACAGGGTATTGGGGGTAACCCGGGTCTGTCGGGCATACTCAAGCATCCCCTGGGCCAGATCAAGGCAGATCAGTTGCTGCGGCCTGAGCTGTTCTGTCAGCAACGGAGCAAAATAGCCGGTGCCGCACCCCAGATCCATGACGACATCCGCTGAGGTTGAGGTCATCTGGTTCAGGAGCCGGTGACCGATCCGACGTTGCAACTGGGCAACACTGTCATAGCTCACCGCCGCCCGGCTGAATGATTCAGCAATCTGAGGCTTGAGAAACTGTGCGCTCATACCAGCAGGGTCCGGATCTTTTCAGCCAGTAACCCGGGCGCGGATAGAAACCCCACATGGGAATATCCTGCCAGCACTTCGACTCTGGCCTCCGGTTGCAGTGCACTGACAGCATCGGACATGCTTGCCGGCGCCAGTGTATCCAACTGACATAACAGGTGCAGTAACGGCAAACGGGGGTTGCGAAACAGATCCCGATAATCGTCCCGCAGCAACGCCAGTGAATCGATCAGCGCCGGGGCTGTCGGTTGCACCTCTGAGACGACCTGTTTCAGAACTTTCAGGTCGCTGCGGGCGGTGTTACTGCCCTGCACCTGAAGCATATTAAATCGTTGCAGGGTTTTTGCCGGATTGGCGGCCAGATCCTGCTCGAACTGATGATAGGTGGCTTCATCCATGCCAAAGGACCAGTCGTCACGCGCCACAAAACAGGGACTGCTGCCCAGAGTGATAAGCCCACTGACCCGCTCAGGATAACGCTGGGCAAACGCCATAGCGATGATCCCCCCTAAAGACCAGCCCAGCCAGTGAGCAGAGTCCGGAGCAACCCCGGCCAGCAGTTCGGTGACCATATCCAGATGATAGGGCGATGGTGAGCAGCCGTTACTGTATCCCAGTCCCGGCAGGTCAACCAGGGTGATCTGGTAATCTGCTTCAAGCTCCGGCAGCAAGCTCCGCCAGATACCGCTGTGCATCCCCCAGCCATGCAGCAGCACCAGTGGTTGTCCCTGACGATTGCCATGCTGTTGACAAAAAAGCATCACGCCTCCAATCTGGCCATCACGTCAGACAGGGCATCCAGCAACCGGTCCAACTGCTCATCGGTATGGCTGGCGCTGATGGTGACCCTTAACCGGGCGCCCCCCTGAGGCACCGTTGGCGGTCGGATAGCACCGATAAAGATCCCTTTCGCTTCCAGTGCCGCACTGATCGCCATCGCCCGGTCAGCCTCCCCCACCAGAATCGGCTGAATCGGCGTCGGCGAGGCCATCAGCGGCAGCCCCAACTGCTCGCAACCACTGCGAAAGCGCTGAATCAGATGGTTAAGTTTTTCCCGACGCCACTCTTCCTGTTGCAGCAGCTTCAGACTGGCACGGGTTGCAGAGGCGATCGCCGGTGACATACTGGTGGTATAAATATAGGTGCGGGCATGCTGAATCAGGGTTTCTATCAGCTCTTCAGACCCAGCGACAAAGGCACCGGAGGTGCCGAAGGCTTTGCCCAGTGTGCCAACTAATACCTGTACCTGATCACTGCCAAGATCAAAGTGATCGACCGTACCGCGCCCCTGTTGACCGATACAGCCAAAACCGTGGGCATCATCGACCATTACCCAGGCATTATGGGCAGCGGAGGTTTGACAGATCGCCGGCAGCTCGGCCAGATCACCATCCATACTGAAGACACCATCACAGACCACCAGTTTGCGGCGGGCTTCGGTCCGTTGCAGGCGGCTATCGAGATTATCGGCATCGTTATGCAGAAAACGCTGAAAACGGGCGCCGCTGAGCAGTCCTGCATCCAGCAACGAAGCATGATTGACCCGGTCCTGAAACACCGCATCCCGTTTATCCAGCAGCGCGTTAACTGCTCCGATATTAGCCATATAACCGGTCGAGAACAGCAATGCACGGGGACGCCCGGTAAACTCGGCAAGTTCCTCTTCCAGCGCATGATGCGCCTGACTGTGACCATTCACCAGATGGGAAGCGCCACCACCAACACCATAGTGGTCGGCCCCCTGTTTCAGGGCGGCAATCACATCTGGGTGATTTGCCAGCCCCAGATAGTCATTGGAACAGAACGCCAGGCAGGCTTTGCCATCCACGATCACTTCCGGAGCCTGAGGGCTTTGTAGAATGCGACGCTGACGGTAGAGAGACTGTTTTTTACGCGCCTGCAGTTCAGCGCCCAACTGATCAAAAGACATGGTCAGATCCTTGTTGGACTGTCAGTGACAGCCCGGCGGGTAGAGAGAATCAGGCTTCGTAGAAGAACGACTCATCTTTCTGTTTTTGCAGATCGTTGATGATCGCCTGTTCCTGAGTCTCATCCGTTTCGGAGATCCGTTGTTCAGGGTTGATCCCCAGGCGTTTAAACAGCTGCAGGTCACGATGGGTTTCCGGGTTCGGCGTGGTCAGCAGGCATTCACCATAGAAGATCGAGTTGGCACCGGCCATAAAGGTCATCGCCTGCATCTCATCACTCATGCTTTCACGCCCGGCAGAGAGACGAACATGGGACTTAGGCATCATGATACGGGCTACGGCGATGGTACGGATAAAGTCCAGATTATCCAGATCATCCGCGTTTTCCAGCGGTGTGCCTTTGACTTTTACCAGCATATTGATCGGCACACTTTCCGGCTGAATTGGCAGATTCGCCAACTGGCGCAACAGACCGATGCGATCATTGGCCGTTTCACCCATCCCCAGAATACCACCGGAACAGATTTTCATACCAGATTCACGCACATGGTGCAGGGTATCAAGACGGTCCTGATAGGTACGGGTGGTAATGATTTTGTCGTAAAACTCTGGCGATGTATCCAGGTTATGGTTGTAGTAATCCAGCCCGGCTTCCGCCAGTTGACCGGCCTTATCTTCATCCAGCATCCCCAGGGTCATACAGGTTTCCAGACCCAGCGCTTTCACCCCTTTAACCATCTCGATCACATAGGGCATATCTTTATCGGCAGGATGTTTCCAGGCAGCCCCCATACAAAAGCGGGTTGAACCGGTTTCTTTGGCTTTTTTCGCCTTTTCCAGCACCGCTTCAACCTGCATCAGTCGCTCTTTCTCAAGACCGGTATTGTAGTGGCCACTCTGCGGGCAGTACTTACAATCTTCAGGGCAGGCACCCGTTTTAATCGACAGCAGAGTGCTCACCTGCACTTCATTGGGATTGAAGTTCTGTCGATGCACCAGTTGAGCCTGAAACAACAGGTCGTTAAATGGCAGATCGAACAGCGCCTGTACTTCCTGCTCGCTCCAGTCGTGTCGGATCTCTGTCTGGTGTTGTTGCATCGCCGTGTCTATCCTGTATTGATTAGATCGCAAAGAAAGGGATTTAATGAAAGGCTAATTTTAATCTGACAGAAGGATCTGTCAACCTATGTTTACAAAATATAAAAACAACTGGTTAAAATTTAATCTAAATAGACGTTGTGTCTTGTGCAGCCAGCAGGCTATTTCGCAAACCCGGATCTGCGATGACTGCCTGACTGACCTTCCCTGGATCGGCAATGCCTGTCAGCGTTGCGCCAACCCACTTAGCAGTGCCCAGCTGCCGCACCTCATCTGTCCTCAATGCCAGAAAAAACCGCCACCGTTTGAACAGGTGATAGCCCCCTTTGAATACCGTTTTCCTATTGATCAGCTGATTCAACTGGCCAAGTTCAATCATCGGCCTCATCTGCTGAACCCATTGGCAGAATTGCTCAGTCTGCAGCTGCAGAATACTCCCCTGCCAGAACTCGTTATTCCGGTCCCTCTGCACCCTAAACGGTTACAGGAGAGACAGTATAACCAGGCGGCTCTGCTGGCTAAAAGAATCGCCCGCAACCTGGATATTCCCTTTAGTAATCGTCTGCTGATCAAAACAGACAACACGCCACATCAGGCTGAACTGGATCGTAAAGCCCGCCGGAAAAACCTGCGCAACAGCTTTCAGTGCTGTGGCTCGCCCCCCTCCTCTATCGCAATCGTCGACGATGTGATGACCACCGGTACAACAGCTGCTGAGATTAGTCGGGAACTCAAAGCAGCAGGCTGCCATCGGGTATATATCTGGGTCATCGCGCGCACCGCAAAAGAGTTGCATTTATACTGAAATAGGGCTTTTATTATTGTTTAATCAAAACCTTATGTTTATCTGTTTCCAGTTATATCATTAAAAAATAACAACCTTGCCTGTTATGCTGCCGTAAGGAGTCCGCAATGGATCTGAGCAATATTGGTGACCTGATCGGAGGCCTGGGCCTCTTTCTGCTCGGTATGCAACTGATGACCAACGGTCTTAAACGTGCCGCTGGCCAGACACTTCGCAAAGCCCTTGAAGCGGCTACCCGATCGCGAATCCGGGGGCTGATATCTGGCACGGCAATTACCGCGCTGGTGCAGTCATCCAGCGCAGTGACCGTTGCCACCATCGGTTTTGTCAACGCAGGTTTGCTGAATCTGGGTCAATCCGTGGCCGTTATCTATGGCTGTAATATCGGCACCACCATGACCGGCTGGCTGGTTGCCACCATCGGCTTTAATTTTAAAATCAGCGCTTTTGCCCTGCCAATGATCGGTCTGGGAGTGGTGATGTCTCTCATCGGCGGCGAAAAACGCTATGCACATATGGGCACCAGCCTGACGGGATTTGGACTGTTTTTCATTGGTCTCTCGTTTCTCAAAGGCACCTTTCATGGGCTGGAAAACAGCATCCCTTTTGAAACGATAGGGGCTACCAGTTATGGACTGGCGCTGTTTGTTCTGGCGGGCTTTGTTATGACAGTGCTGATTCAGTCATCCAGTGCGGCGATGGCAATCACACTTTCCATGGCATCAACGGGAGCTATTCCTCTGGCCGCCGCAGGCGCTTTGGTGATCGGAGCAAACCTGGGAACCACGTCCACCGCTGCACTCTCCGTTATCGGCGCAACCTCGAACGCCAAACGGATCGCCTGTGCCCATGTTTTCTTTAACCTGATAACCGGCGCGGTTGGCCTGCTGCTGCTGATCAGCCTGGCGGGGGTTATCAACCGTTCAAACCTCAATCAGACTGTCGATATGGTGATCCTGCTGGCGCTGTTTCACACCCTGTTCAATGTAGTTGGGGTGATCATTATGTGGCCTGTTACCACGCCGATGGTGGCGTTTCTGGAGACCCGCTTCCGTCGTGGCGATGAAGACCAGGCCAAAGCCCGCTTTCTGGATAAAAATATTCTCGAAACCCCACCGCTGGCCATTGAAGCGATGACCCGGGAGTTAAGCCGTGTCAGCCGTATGGCATCCACCCTTGCAAAGCAGTCCCTTAGCGCAGAACTATCGGATAGCCCGCATATCAGATCGCAGTCGCTGATTATCAATAAGCTGATTATCGAAATCGGCACATTCAGTCAGAAACTGGGACAACAGCCGCTCAGTGAAGAGATCTCACAAATCCTGCCCAGCGCGATGCGGGTCGCCCGCTATTTTAATGAGATGGCCCGGCTTTCCGGGTTGATTGTTGAATACAGCGAACGGTTCAATCAGATCAGTGACAGCAACACCCAGAAAGATATCTATGAGCTGAAGAAGATCACCAATAAGATGCTGAATGCGGCGGTGATTGACGATGAAGCATACCAATCCTCCGCCGATACCCGTAAAGTTCTGTTCAAACTGGAAAAGAAATATCAAAAGATCAAACAACATATTCTTGAAGCGATGATCGAGGGACGCCTCAGTCCCGACGAAGGCACTAATCTGCTGGATTCACTCAGCCATATCCACCGGCTCGGACTGCAGGCAGAGAAAAGTTCCCGTTACTGGAGCAGTCTGAGCCCGGTCGAACATCGCTCGCCGATCATCCACCATGCAGAAGAGTCAGAACCTGAAGAGGAGTCGAAAATTTCGATCACTGAAGCAGAACCAGAGGATAAAAATGCCGACAAGTCAGCAGATCAACCGGTGACAGCCAGTTAGAGTAGCGGGCACAATAGCCGTTATACACCCATGCCCGGTCACAGCATCGATCGGGCAACCATTTTCCACCGGCAGATGATTTCTGAAAATGAACTCCACCATTACCTTCGAACCGATAGCGATTATCCACAGCGGCTATAAAGAAAAGTTTGGCATTCCCCGGCAGCCGGGTCTGGCCCGTTCGATGAGCGCCACGATTGAGCTGTTGCCCCCCTACAACAGCGCCGATGCGGTGCGTGGGCTGGAGCAGTGCAGCCATATCTGGCTGCTGTTTATATTCAGCGCCTGCGTGGGCAAAGGCTGGTCACCGCTGGTACGTCCGCCGAGGCTCGGCGGCAACGAAAAGCTGGGGGTGCTGGCCTCCAGATCCCCTTTCCGGCCCAACCCGGTGGGCTTATCACCAGTGAAGTTAGACAGGATACGTATTGAAGAGACTCAGGTATTTATCGATGTCAGTGGTGCGGATCTGCTGGATCAGACGCCGATCATTGATATTAAGCCCTATCTGCCCTATGCCGACATCATAGGGGATGCCAGTTTCGAGCTGGCCAGCCAGATCGAAACGCTGGATCTGCCGGTCACATATTCCGCGCCAGCCAGTATCGCGCTGGAGCAACATAGCACCCGGTTAAAGCAACCGTTGCAACAACAGATTGAAGAGGTGTTACTGTGTGATCCCCGCCCGGCCTATCACAAAAACAATCCGCAACAACGGGAGTATGGCATCCGCCTGCATGACCTTAATATTCGCTGGACAATCAGTGACACAGAGGTTCAGGTGAGTGACATCTCTATTGATCAATCATAGTGCTCCGCTCAGATAACAGACGAAAGAAAGCAGCGCTGAGCGCTGCTAAAAAAGGGTACAAAGTAAACGTACGGGGTCTGGTCCTGCTGACCTCAATTCACGCCCCCTTTGAAGTTGAGACCACTATAAGATTGCAATCTGAAACCGTGCTGAAAGACTGGAGAAAATTAATTCGATTTTAGATTTTGAATAATTTACTATATTAGAAGTTTCTAATTTTAAGAGCATCTCCGGGGTTTCACGCTATGAACAACTTGTCAGAGCAAACTTCAGCTTCAAGGCTGGAGCACTTTCCAATCACCTTCTTTGCGATGATTATGGGTATGACCGGACTGACACTGGTGTGGGAAAAAGCAAGCAAGGTATTTGCAGCTCCTGCCATCATCGGCCAACTTCTACTGACCCTGACAGCCTGTCTGTTCCTGATTCTGGCGTTGATCTATCTGATGAAAATCATGCTGAAAACGCCCGCCGTCATCGCGGAGTTTCAACATCCAATCAAACTCAGCTTTTTTCCTGCATTCAGTATTAACCTGATTTTGATGAGTGTGGCAACGCTGGGGATATCTGAAAACCTGTCATTTATACTCTGGAGTACGGGCACAGCCCTGCAACTGATACTGACCGTTTATGTATTGAACCAGTGGATTCACCACATCAAATTCCAGGTGATCCATATGACGCCATCCTGGTTTATTCCCATTGTCGGTAACATTCTGGTGCCAATTGCCGGGGTCGAACATGGCTATACTGAACTCAGTTGGTTCTTTTTCTCCATCGGCGTCATCTACTGGATTGTGCTCAAGACTCTGGTGCTGAACCGGATGATGTTCCATGATCCAATGCCAGAAAAACTGCTCCCCACGATGTTTATCCTGATAGCGCCCCCCGCTGTCGGGTTTATCTCCTATATGAAACTCAACGGGGAACTGGATAATTTTGCCCGCATTCTGTTCTATTCAGCTATGTTTCTGATTGTCCTGCTGCTCAGCCAACTGCCCCGCTTCACCCGAATCAGGTTCTTTCTTTCCTGGTGGGCTTACTCTTTCCCGCTGGCGGCATCCGCTATTGCTGCACAGCTGATGTATGTCACACTGGGGCAACCTTTTTACTACTATCTGGCTCTGCTGCTGGTGAGTCTTGCCACGGTGGTTATCGTCCTGCTATTCCTGCGCACACTACTGGCGGTGATTCGTCACGAGATCTGCCTGCCGGAATAAACAGCCGGGTTTGCATTCTGCTTAAAACCGGGCTGTAATAGCCCGGTTTTTGGTTCAGGCCACAACTTTCTTTTTCGGGGCATCCACATGAGCATATCCAGTGAGCAGATCCGTTTTGACCAGCAACATATCTGGCATCCCTACTCGTCGATGATCAACCCTCCGGCCGCTTATCCCGTGGTCTCTGCAGAGGGCGTCCGGCTGACACTGGCCGATGGCACGCAACTGATCGACGGTATGGCCTCCTGGTGGTCGGTGATTCATGGTTATAGCAACCCAACGCTGAATGCAGCGGCTCATGCGCAGATCGACAAGGTATCTCATGTCATGTTTGGTGGACTGACCCATGAGCCGGCGATAGAGCTCTGCCGTCAGTTAGTGGAGATGACGGCAGAACCCCTGCAAAAAGTTTTTCTGGCCGATTCCGGCTCGGTTGCCGTTGAAGTTGCCTTGAAAATGGCGATTCAGTACTGGCACGCCAAAGGCAAACCCGAAAAACATAAGCTGCTCACTATTCGCAACGGTTATCATGGCGATACTTTCGGCGCGATGTCCGTGTGTGATCCGGTCACCGGAATGCATGAGATATTCAGCGGCGTGCTACCGCAGCAGTTTTTCGCCCCAGCCCCTCAAGTCAGGTATGGCCAGACCTGGGATGAAAATGATTGCGCAGAGCTGGAACAACTGATTGTTAAACATCATGGCGAGATCGCCGCACTGATCCTGGAACCGATTGTTCAGGGCGCTGGGGGGATGCGTTTTTACCATCCCGAGTATCTGAAAAAAGCACGTCAGCTCTGTGATGATTATGATCTGCTATTGATCGCCGACGAAATTGCCACCGGCTTTGGCCGCAGCGGTAAGCTGTTTGCCTGTGACCATGCAGGGATTTCACCGGATATCCTCTGTCTCGGCAAAGCGATTACCGGTGGCTACATGACCCTGGCCGCCACCCTGACCACCACCCGGATAGGCGAAACTATCTCTGCCGGTGGCGCAGGCTGCTTTATGCATGGCCCGACATTCATGGGCAATCCGCTGGCCTGCGCGGTGGCTAACGCCAGCCTGAAACTGTTGCGCGAATCGGACTGGCAAAGCAATATTGCCCGGATCGAACAACAGCTAAAACAGGGTCTGGCGCCCCTGGCTGAACTGGACTCTGTGGCTGAAGTCCGCTGCCTTGGAGCTATCGGCGTGGTGGAGATGAAGCAACCAGTCGTGACTGCGGATATTCAGCCACTGTTTGTTGCCCGGGGGATCTGGATACGTCCGTTTGGTAAGCTGGTTTATGTCATGCCACCTTATGTGATGTCCGATGAGGATCTGCAGACACTGACGTCTGGCATGTGTGATGTCATCAGGGAATATTCTGAAAAGTAAAACACCCGCCTCTACCTGAGCAATGTGATAAACCCGGGAATCACTGAGTATTGATTAACGGGTTTTACTGCTCTTTTTCGGGCTTATTAACCTCTTTTTCGCCCTCCCTCTTCTCAGCCATTAACTCATCCGATGTGCGTCTGATGATCTGCGGCACCAGACGCTCACTGAAACCTGCAACAAACGACCAGAACAGCAGCTTGGCCACCTCCACCCCATCCACCGGGTAAGCGCCGGTTATCCAGCGATTGAACGATTCCGCGTCATTGATCACAAAGTCTCCCGGCGCGGGATAGGCCGGAAAAAGCGCCCCCTGAACAATATGGCCGACAAACATCAGCATCAGTACGATGGCAAAGATCCCCCCGTTTATCGGTATCAGTGTGATCGATATCCAGGAACCCGCCAGTACTTTCAGCTCATCGAGGGCGATAGAGGGTAAACGCTGTTGAATGCTGACAAAACCACCCAACAGACCGGTTACAAATACCAGCACCACCAGATAAGACCTCGGCTCGCAGCTATCCGGCAACTCACAGGAGGAACGCCGGATAAAACCATACAGGGTAAGGGATAAAATAGTCAGCACAACGCCGGTAAACAGAACCAGTCGCTGGGTAATCTGCTGCAGGTATTCCTGACGCGCTATGGTGCTCATATTGAAATCGCTTATCTGACTGTTATATAGGCATTTACAAAACGAATTTATACAAGCAAAGTCTAGACGCCTCTGACAAACTTGCCAGCCAATAAAAAAGCTCCGGCAATTGCCAGAGCTTCTCAGAGTCACTGCCGATAGCAAACGATAGGGTTAACCGCTGAATACACCGGTAGACAGGTAGCGATCACCCCGGTCACAGATAATACACACGATGATGGCGTTTTCCACTTCCCGGGCTAAGCGTAACGCCCCGGCAACCGCACCACCGGAAGAAACACCGCAGAAGATACCTTCCTCGCGGGCCAGGGCGCGCATGGTTTGTTCGGCTTCATCCTGAGTGATATCGATCACCCGATCCACCCGGGAGGCATCAAAGATCTTTGGCAGATACGCCTCTGGCCAGCGCCGGATACCGGGAATTGCCGCCCCTTCGGCCGGCTGTAAACCGACAATCTGAACCGCCGGATTCTGCTCTTTGAGGTAACGGGAGGTGCCCATAATCGTTCCAGTGGTGCCCATAGAACTGACAAAATGGGTTATCCGTCCATCAGTCTGTTGCCACAGCTCAGGCCCGGTTCCACGATAATGCGCTTCAGGATTATCCATATTGGCAAACTGATCTAGCACAACCCCTTTACCCTCTGCCTGCATCTGCAGCGCCAGATCACGGGCTCCCTCCATCCCCTGCTCTTTGGTTACCGGAATCAGCTCAGCGCCATAAGCGGTCATCGAGGTTTTGCGTTCCTCACTGCTGTTATCCGGCATAATCAGTATCATCTTGTAGCCCTTGATCGCCGCCGCCATCGCCAGAGCGATACCGGTATTTCCGGAGGTTGCTTCGATCAGGGTATCACCGGGCTTTATCTGGCCCCGCTGTTCAGCCAGCTGAATCATGCTCAGCGCCGGACGGTCTTTGACCGAGCCAGCCGGGTTATTTCCTTCCAGCTTACAGAGCACCGTATTGCCGCGGCCAGCATCGAGCCGCTGCAGGCGTACCAGGGGCGTGTTACCCACATAATCTTCAATGGTCGGAAAGTTCATACTCATAGCCTGCATACCAGCCTGTCTTCGATCAGAATATATATTTATAACTTAATTGAATTAAAAAATAGTTTTATATATCAAAAGTATTAATCGAGATAGTACCGGGGGTTAGATCAAAGCTCAATCAAAATAGATCGAAGGAGAGAGTGAAAGATGAAATACAGCTTTGCTTCAGGACTCAGCCACCGCAAACGCAACGATATGATCGGTTTCATCACTGTAAGAGAGGTGAATCTGTCGCACACCCAACAATCCGGCCTTCTCCAGCGCACCACCATTCAGCTCCAGCAATGGACGACCTGATGTATCGTAGACGATATTAAAATGTTGCCAGCTGATCCCCCGGCCGATACCGGTTCCCAGCGCTTTTACCGCAGCCTCTTTTGCCGCAAAGCGTTTGGCCAGAAAGTTAACCGGCTGAGTGGAGCTGTGAAACTGTTGCAGCTCCTGTGGTGTCAGAATCCGCTCGGCAAGACGCGGAGTTCGTTCCAGCGCCTTGCCGATACGGCGGATATCCAGCAGATCGGTGCCTACACCGATAATCATCGGCGCACCGCGTCCCGCAAAGATTGCACCCGCACCTGAGTTTCCATCATCAGACGACGCATCTCCGCAATCGCCTCTTTCAGGCCAACAAACACCGCCCGGGCGATAATGCCATGGCCGATATTCAGTTCGTTAATCTCCGGAATCTCTGCGATCTGCTCAACATTATGATAATTGAGACCATGACCAGCATTGACGATCAGCCCTTTGCTAAAAGCATACGCAGCAGCTTCCCTGATTCGCGCCAGTTCAGCTTTTTGTTCCGTGGCACTCTCAGCGTCAGCGTAGGCACCGGTATGCAGTTCGATCACCGGTGCACCGCACGCAAGCGTCGCATCGATCTGTCCCTTATCCGGATCGATAAACAGGGAAACCTCAACGCCGGCAGCCGCCAGCCGGTCACAGGCCGATTTCACCCGGGTCAGTTGCGCCACCACATCCAGACCACCCTCAGTGGTCAGCTCTTCACGCTTTTCTGGTACCAGGCAGGCGTGTCCCGGCTGTACTTTTTCAGCGATACCGATCATCTCATCGGTCACCGCCATCTCAAAATTCATCCGCGTCTGCAACGTTTCAGCCAATAGATAGATATCGCGATCCTGAATATGACGGCGGTCCTCCCGCAGATGAACGGTGATGCCATCGGCACCGGCTTCTTCGGCGAGCGCAGCGGCTTGCACCGGATCGGGATAACGGGTGCCCCGGGCCTGACGCAAGGTTGCGATATGATCAATATTGACACCCAGTAGCAAACGGCTTGGTTCTACCACGGTTAACCTCTTCTGAATACAGGAATAAAAAATTGCGAAACGGATATGCAAGCTTACTAGAATCACACCCGGAGAAATAGTCTGGCCAGAGACTTGAGAAACGATTTACCCCTCACATGACAGGGTGCTTGCCGCGCTATAACTCGGGAATAATACGCTTTGGCACATACCCCTGGAGCAGCTCCCGACTACGCAGCGGTCTGCTACCCAACTGGGCTTCCAGCGCCAGGCGCATCAGTCGTTTCGCCGCCCGACGTATCTCCGGCAGATGATACTGTTCTGCAACAATGCCCTGTAACTGCTCACCGCTGAAACAAACAGCTTTCAGGGCATCCGTTATCTGTGTCACGGGGATAAACCCCTGAGTCCCATCATACCGGTATATGCCTTGTGGCTGACACTGCTGAACATCAAACTGATAGCCCAGCTGTTGCAACAACTGTTGTTCAAATGTTCGCAATGCCAGTTCGATGTCACTGGCTGCCAGCAGTTCGTTCAACACATACTGGTAATAGACATAGAGCCGGGGGTGGGGATCGGAGGGTTGCAGCAGACGTTCAAGCAGTTCATTCACATAAAGACCGCAGATCAGTGCACTGCCTTTGAGAAACATGGGAGACGCCACCGCTTCTGCCTGAATCAGGGTTTTCAGCTCATGGCGACCGCGCCAACTGACCTGTAAAGGCGTAAACGGCTGCATCATCGCCCGCATTCGGGAGCGGGGGCTGCGGCCACCTTTGACTACCGCGCTGACCCGGCCCTGTTCGAGGGTAAAAAGATCAACCAGCAAGCTGGTTTCCCGGTAGGGTCGGGTATGCAGGACATAAGCAGCCTGAGCTTCAACCTGATAACTCATCGGCTGCCCATAATTACTCTATATCGTTATATCCCAGGCTGCGCAGCGCCCGCTCGTCATCGGACCAGTTACTGCGCACTTTCACCCAGAGATTAAGCATCACTTTGGAATCAAACATCTTTTCCATATCAAGACGGGCATCACGGCCGATCCCTTTGATCTTGTCGCCCTTGTCGCCGATCACGATCCGCTTCTGTCCTTCACGTTCAACCAGAATCAGCGCGCTGATAATCAGAATCCCCCGCTCGTTACGCTTAAACTCTTCAATCTCAACCGTCGTTCCGTAGGGCACCTCATCGCCAAGATTGCGCATCAGTTTCTCACGCACCAGCTCCGCTGCCAGAAAACGGGAACTACGGTCAGTCACCTGATCATCCGGGTAGAAATGCATACTTTTCGGCAACTGCTCATTGATGACGGCTTCAAGACGATCGACACTGGTGCCGATCTTTGCGGATATCGGAATGATCTCCAGGAACTCCATCTTCCTGGAAAGCGCTTCCAGGTGGGGTAACAGCGATTCTTTATCGTCCAACTGATCGATCTTGTTGATCACCAGGATCACCGGACACTTAATACCGCCCAGCTTTTCAAATACGATCTCGTCCTCCTCCGTCCAGGCGGTACGGTCGATAATAAACACCACCACATCAACATCGCGCAGCGCTGAGCTGGCCGCTTTGTTCATATAACGGTTGATCGCTTTGTCCTGATCTTTATGCAGTCCAGGGGTATCGACATAAACCGCCTGCATATCACCTTCGGTTTTAATACCAACAATCTGATGCCGGGTGGTCTGAGGTTTGCGCGAGGTGATGCTCAGTTTCTGGCCGAGAATTTTATTCATCAATGTCGATTTGCCCACATTCGGGCGGCCGATAATGGCAACAAAACCGCAGTGCTGATTGTCGTTGGGCTGATCTAACAGATAACTCAGGTCGCGACTCATGCTTTAACCACCTTCAGTTTATCAAGCGCTTTCTTAGCAGCATTCTGCTCAGCCTGACGGCGACTGCTTCCCTTGCCTTCGGTGGGCTGATCCAGCAAAGACACAGCACAGCGAATTTCAAAGGTCTGTTTGTGGGCTTCACCGCTCACAGATAACAGTTCATAGTCTGGCAATGGTGCACGGCGGGACTGCAGAAACTCCTGCAACCGGGTTTTGGAATCTTTTTGTGTATCCAGCAGGGATGTCTGCTCCAGACGTGACTGATACCAGTTGAGAATATAGGGCCGGCAACACTCCATATCACTGTCCAGATAGATCGCACCGATGATCGCTTCAACCGTATCTGCCAGAATGGAATCCCGTCGGTATCCACCACTTTTGAGCTCTCCGGAGCCCAACCGCAGATAATCCCCCAGCTTCATCTCGCGGGCCAGCTCGGCCAGGGTTTCCCCTTTAACCAACTGCGCCCTCAGCCGGCTGAGCTGCCCCTCTTTGGCTTCGGGAAAACGCCGATACAGCGCCTCTGCAATCACGAAATTGAGGATCGAGTCGCCAAGGAACTCCAGCCGTTCATTATTGCGTTTTCCGTGACTGCGGTGGGTGAGAGCCAGTTCGATCATACTCTCATCTTTAAACTGATAACCCAGCTTTTTAGCCAGGTCGGTAGCAGGCTTGATAATCAACGGACAACCACTTCATATTGCTCATGAAATTTCACCACAGCATCAACATTATAAAACATAGGCACTGTTACATCGTATTGCAGGGTCAGGGTTTTTATACCCTCTTTCACATCGATGGTAATGGCATTCTGAACCGGAAGATTAACCTGATTGATACGTAACCGCTTCGAAATTTTCAGTCGGGTCTCGGCTGGAGAGTCCTTCTTAGTTTCCGGCTCGTCAACCAACTCCTCCATCATTGAGGTCACCAGGCTGTGATCCCAATAGACCGGGAACAGCTTCATCCCCACTGCAAAAAAGATTCCCGCCACGATCAGAATGATCATCAGAGAGAAAAAAGACACGCCCTGCTGTTTATTTCGCATTGACATAACTGACCCCAATTTTCCTTTTTAATGGATAGTTCGTACATCACTGAAATCAGGCAGAGTAAAGAAGCCCTGCCAGTGCATCCACACGGCGAATGCTTTACCAACCAGTAACTCATCAGGAACAAAGCCCCAGAAACGGCTATCGTTACTGTTATCCCGGTTATCCCCCATCACAAAGTACTGCCCTTCAGGCACCACCCACTCCGCAGGCCTGCGGGGCGGAGCAACATCACGGTAGATCTGATGAGAAACATCCCCCAGCGTCTCATCCATCAGCAGCAATTGCGGATTCTGCGGTGGCAGTTGCTCCAGAAGTGTCTGTGATTGTGGCTGACCATTGATATAAACCGTTTTATTCTGATATCCAACCCGGTCACCCGGTAATCCTACCACCCGTTTGATATAGTTCACACTCGGGTCATTGGGATACTTAAACACTACCACGTCACCCCGCTGTGGCGTGTTCATCGGTATTACTTTAGTGCCCAGAACCGGCAGCCGGAAACCATAGTGCCACTTGTTAACCAGAATAAAATCACCGATTTTAAGCGTCGGCTTCATCGATCCGGAAGGGATCTGAAACGGCTCAACAATGAATGAGCGGAGAATCAGTACAACCAGTAACACAGGAAACAGTGAACGACACAGATCCACCACACCGTTCTCTTTACTCAGCTGCTCCAGGGTAGCCTCAGGGATCTCCCCTCCGGCACCCTGAGCGGCAGAGATACGGGCTTTACGAGCGCCAGCCAGCGCCACCCGGTCATACACCCACCCCAGGGCGGCCAGAAAGGTCAGTACGACCAATATCAGTGCAAAATCAAAATCCATGCAATTACGTCCTAGCTATCAACTTTCAAAACTGCAAGGAAGGCATCCTGAGGAATCTCAACTCTGCCCACCTGCTTCATTCGTTTCTTACCTTCTTTCTGTTTCTGCAACAGCTTTTTCTTACGACTCACGTCACCACCGTAACACTTGGCGATAACGTTCTTGCGCAACGCCTTGACGTTGGTGCGGGAGATAATCTTCCCGCCGATAGCTGCCTGTATGGCAACATCGAACATCTGCCGGGGGATCAGTTCCTTCATCTTTTCGCACAGCAGACGCCCACGGTAGGGCGCATTATCTTTATGCAGAATGACGGCCAGAGCATCAACCTTCTCGCCATTGATGAGAATATCCAGCCGCACCAGTTGGGCTGCCTCAAAGCGAACAAAATTATACTCCAGTGACGCATACCCCCGACTGACAGACTTCAGCCGGTCAAAAAAGTCCAGCACCACCTCTGCCATCGGCAGCTCATAAGAGACCTGAACCTGATTGCCAACAAAATTCATATTTTTCTGTATGCCACGCTTTTCCACACAGAGACCGATAACCTGACCCAGGTATTCCTGTGGTACCAGAATATTGGCTTCAACAATAGGCTCACGCATCTCTTTGATTGAGCCCGGATCCGGTAGTTTGGAGGGGCTATCAATCTTAACCACGTCACCATTGGTCAGAAGCAGCTCATACACTACGGTGGGGGCGGTGGTGACCAGATCCAGGTCGTATTCCCGTTCCAGTCGTTCCTGAATAATCTCCATATGCAGCATGCCCAGGAAACCACAGCGAAAACCAAAGCCCAGCGCATCCGAGGATTCGGGTTCGAAGAATAACGAAGCATCATTCAGCGTCAGCTTATCCAGCGCCTCACGGAAATCTTCATAATCATCGGAACTGGTTGGGAAAAGCCCCGCGTATACCTGCGGCTGAACCCGCTTAAAGCCCGGCAGGGATGCAACATCGGGGGTTTTGGCATGGGTGATGGTATCGCCCACCGGCGCACCGTGAATATCTTTGATGCCTGCAACCACATAACCCACTTCACCGGCCCGAAGTACGCCGGTTTCGGTACGCTTGGGAGTAAAGATACCCACGCCATCGACCGGTTGAACCTGACGGTTGGATTTAATCAGAATTTTATCTTTCTTACGCAGAGTTCCCTGCTTTACCCTCACCAGCGAGACCACGCCCAGGTAGTTATCAAACCATGAGTCGATAATCAGTGCCTGCAAAGGTGCTTCAGGGTCACCTTCCGGGGCAGGAATGTACTTGACCAGAGCTTCGAGAACATCATTGATACCCATGCCGCTTTTGGCGCTACAGGCAACCGCATTGTCGGCCTCAATACCGATCACTTCCTCAATCTCTGTCCGTACCCGCTCTGGTTCCGCCTGAGGCAGGTCCATCTTATTCAGAATGGGCAATACTTCCAGCCCCTGCTCCAGGGCGGTGTAACAGTTAGCAACCGATTGAGCCTCAACTCCCTGCGCCGCATCCACAACCAGCAATGCCCCCTCACAGGCGGCCAGAGAACGGGACACCTCGTAGCTGAAGTCCACGTGTCCGGGGGTATCGATAAAGTTGAGCTGATAGGTTTTGCCATCCTGAGCGGTGTAGTTCAGCGTTACACTCTGGGCTTTGATCGTGATTCCGCGTTCACGTTCCAGGTCCATAGAGTCCAGGACCTGCTGCGCCATCTCACGCTCTGACAGCCCGCCACAGGTCTGAATAAAGCGATCGGCCAGGGTAGATTTACCATGGTCGATATGGGCAATAATGGAAAAGTTACGGATGTGTTCGAGCTTACTCACTACGGAATCACCAGCTAATAAATTTAACCATGCAACCCCATCGTCAGGGCGCAATTCTGAAGCGGGCAAGTGTACCGTATTTCAGCTGTAACGACCATCAAAGAGAAACAGATCGGAAAATAAACAGAGGGGCCTGAAGCCCCTCTGAATCACTGTGGTCTATTTGAGTTTGAGGGGGATAAACATGGGACTGCCACGGCGTACTATACGCATCGGCACCGCTTTATTATCCGGCAATGCTTCAACAACACCAGCAAAGGTATCGACTGAATCGATCTCTTCACCATTGAGCATGGTGATCACATCCCCCACCATCAGGCCTGAATCTGCACCGGCACCATTCGCTACCTGACGAACCACGACACCCTCTGTCACACTGAGACGTTCGCGCAGCTGATCATCCAGCTCACTGACCTGAATATTCAAACGGTTGGCCGATGCTTTTTCTTCCATCTGACCTGCTGTTTTCAGCTCCTCACCCTGTGAGGGCAACAGACCGATGGTCACAGTAATAGTCTGTTTCTTACCATCGCGGACAACCCCAACCCGGGCATCGGTTTCAGGCGGAATACGTCCTACCTGGTGAGGCAGGTCACCAGAACGATCAATCATATTGCCATTGAAACTGTAGATAATATCGCCTTCCTGAATACCTGCGGCTTCTGCCGGGCTGTCGGGCAGAACTTTGGCAACCAGCGCACCACCGGGTTTATCCAGTCCAAAAGACTCAGCCAGATCGCGATTCACCTCCTGAATAATAACACCCAGCCAGCCCCGGCTTACCTTACCTTTATCTTTAAGCTGATCGACCACCTCCATCGCAACATTCATCGGGATGGAGAAAGACAGCCCCATAAAGCCGCCAGAACGGGTGTAGATCTGAGAGTTGATGCCGATCACTTCGCCCTGCATATTAAACAGGGGGCCACCGGAGTTACCCGGATTAATCGCAACATCAGTCTGAATAAATGGCACATAGGTTTCATTTGCCAGGCTACGGTCTGTAGCACTGATAATACCTGCGGTAACAGAATGGTCAAACCCGAATGGCGAACCGATAGCAAGTACCCACTCACCTACTTCTGCCTTGTCTGAGTCACCAATTTTTACTACCGGAAGATCCGTTGCATCAATTTTCAACAGCGCCACATCGGAGCGCTTATCTGAACCGATTATCTTAGCTTCAAGTTCCCGCCGGTCGCTCAGGCGGACGATCACTTTATCCGCATCTGCCACCACATGGTGATTGGTCAGAATGTAACCATCCTCCGAGATAATAAAGCCGGACCCGAGAGACTGAGGGGCTTTATGGCGCGGCGCATTACCATAGCCCTCAGGAATGCGGAAGAAATGACGGAAGATATCCGGAATATCCTGACCATCCGGGAGCTGCATATCCGGCATCCCCTGAACCTGACTGGAGACTTGCTGGACCGTACTAATATTGACTACAGCAGGGGATGCCTGCTTAACCAGATCCTTAAATTCTGGCAGCGCTGCATGCACACTGCTCACGCACAACCAGAAAAGAACCAGACTAAAAGTCGCTCTGACTAGTTTCATATCGTTTGTCCTGTATATCAGTTATTACTACACGTAAATCAGACTCTGCGAAGCAGCACCGGTCGGTAACTGCAGTTCCGGCTTATTCGGCCAGAGATAAATCGGGTTATGACAAAACCACCTGCCAGACCGAAGCCAGCGCTTAAAATAACACCGGGTTCGGAAAGGCCGTAACGTTGCGCTGCCACTGCAGTGATAAACATCGCCAACAGAGGCAGCAGATAAACCAGCAAGGATGCGGTAAGAAAAGATCGTTCACCCACGCCTAAGGTCACTTCGTCATTCACGCTGACCTCAAGATGCTGAGGATTATCAACCTGAATCTCCAGCCGTTTACCATCACCTATCTTGGCTAACAAACTCTGCCCACACCCCTTCTGTGCGCTACAGCTGGAACAGGCACTTTGCTTAATCGTTTCAACCCATACCGTTCCGTCGTCAAGACGAACTACACGGCCATTTTCTTCAAGCATGGTGAATTACTGTATCTTCTCAATAGAGTTAACCACACGGTCGGCAACCATCAGAGGCACATCGCCCACGACGGTGACGAAGAACTGATCATCCACTTTCTTCCCGACCGCAACCATATTACCCAGCTGTGTCGCTCCTTCAGGAACAGTCGCATCACCCGTCCGTTCAATACTCAGGGTAAAAGAGTTAACCCCATTACTGAATACGGTCAGTTCAGCCCCCGGAGCCATGGCATTTTTAACCGGTGTATACCCCTCCGGAATCCAGCCTGGAGAAGAGCTCACCAGTTTTCCCTCGCGCAACACATTATGCTGGCGGATATAACTGTTTAACCCGGCATTAAAACGGATGATATTGTCATCACTATTACCACTCTGATGCGATATGCGAGGGGCTCCAAACTGAGCACGCATCAGATCGCGGGAGGGAGCAAAGCTCGGCTTCACAGTGGCCGTACTGGGCGCCGGAGCCTGAGCTAGTCCGCTGTCCACAGGAGATGTCGAATTAACAGCAAAATTCTGTCCCCCCAAAATAACCACCGCAGTAACCGATGCGGCAACAGCCATACTAATCAGCGGCTTAAAGAAGCTCTTACCCGAAATACCAGTGTTCACCGGAGAGTCAGCCGTTGTCTTACTGAACGTGGGCTCAGACTCAACAGCATCCATTACTGCGGCACTGATATCACCGGCACCCAACTGTTCATTTTTCAGTAGTGAACTGGCCAGATGATAACGCTGCCACTGTCCGCACAACTCTTTATTGTCAGCACTCTGCTTTAACAGGCTGCGTAACTCAAAGTCACCCACTTCATTGTCCATCAATGCAGAAAGCGCTTCTTTGGGTTGTTCGCTCATTAGCCAACTCCTAACGGATTAAGTATCTGCTTAACAGTGTCTGGAGAAATCATTACACCCAGTTCACTCTGTTAAACAATTCAATTCAACGGTCCCGTACTACAATAAAAACCATTGCTTTAATTCAATAAGGGGGCGATCTCTTTATCAATCGCCTCCCGGGCCCGGAAGATTCGTGAGCGCACGGTACCCACCGGACAATCCATAATCTGAGCAATATCTTCATAACTCAGCCCGTCAAACTCGCGCAGTGACAACGCAGCTCTGAGATCCTGTGGAAGTTTATCCATCGCATCCCTGACCACTCTGGCCAGTTCATCCCGATACAAACTGTTTTCCGGGGTCTCAATATCTTTTAGCCCGCTATCACCTTCTATATGGTGCGCATCATCAACATCGACATCCATATCCGGCGGTCTTCGTCCCTTTGCCACCAGATGATTTTTAGCGGTATTGATCGCAATCCGGTAAAGCCAGGTATAGAAAGCACTGTCACCACGAAAATTCGGCAGCGCCCGGTAGGCTTTAATAAACGCTTCCTGTGACACATCCATCGCTTCATGATGGTCGTACACATACCGCCCAATCAGGCCGATAATTTTATGCTGGTATTTTTTAACCAACAGATCAAAGGCGGTTTTATCACCTTCCTGAACACGCCTGACCAGCTTATGATCTATCGATGCTTGGCTTTCGCTGGACATTCGATTCCTTATTGTATGAACAGTTCCAAACTAATGTAGCTGCTTACAGCCTCAAGGAAGTATGAATGCCACCCCCTGTTTTATGCAACCCTTTACCAGAGCTGAACTTAAGTTATATCGTAAGAGCCCTGTAGCGTAACTAAGTTCCATTATGTTGAAAAAAAATTCAATATTTTCACTGCCACACTGGCCCCCGTCACCGGTTCGGGCAATAATTAGCCACTTATATCGATAGCAGTAGAGAGTCAGCAATGAGTGATGAGTTTCAGTATGATGTCCTGATAATTGGTAGTGGCGCTTCCGGACTCGGACTTGCCCTCCAACTGCCTGACACCTTCAGAATTGCTGTACTCAGCAAAGCCAGCCTGACCAGCGGCTCTACCTATCAGGCTCAGGGAGGAGTCGCCGCGGTACTGGATGATACTGACAGTACTCAGGCACATATCCAGGATACCATCACCGCTGGGGCAAACCTCAGCCGCAAAGACGCCGTTACTTTTACCGTCGAACATGGCAAAGAAAGTATCGACTGGCTGATCCAGCAAGGTGTTCCATTTACCCGGGAAGGTAATGAATACCACCTGACCAAAGAGGGTGGACACAGTCACCGCCGCATCATCCACTCTGCCGACGCAACAGGCCAGGCCATTCAGCAGACGCTGATTGAACGGGCGAAGGCCTGCAGCAACATCGACCTGTTTGAAGATCGCATTGCAGTAGACCTGATTACCCGACATAAACTTAACCTGCCTGATAATCGCTGTATCGGCGCATACGTCCTTAACCACAACACCGGCCATGTGGATGTGTTTAAAGCAGGCTCAACCGTTTTGGCGACCGGGGGTGTGAGCAAAGCCTATCTCTATACCAGCAACCCCGACGGAGCCTCAGGAGACGGTATTGCGATGGCCTGGCGGGCAGGTTGCAGGGTTGGCAATCTTGAGTTTAATCAGTTTCACCCGACCTGCCTCTATCACCCACAAGCAAAATCATTTCTGATCTCTGAGGCCGTACGCGGCGAAGGCGGAAAACTGCGACTACCGGATGGTAGCCGTTTTATGGATAAGTTTGATGAACGTGGTGAGCTTGCCCCCCGCGATATCGTCGCCAGAGCGATCGACCACGAGATGAAACGACTGGGTTGCGACTGCGTTTTTCTCGATATATCCCATAAACCGGCCGAGTTTATTAAACAACATTTCCCAACAATCTATGAGCGCTGCCTGAAGTATGGCATCGATATCACCCGGGAAGCGATTCCAGTGGTTCCGGCGGCCCACTATACCTGCGGTGGTATCATGACCAATCAGCACGGTATGAGTGATGTAGAAGGGTTATACGCTATCGGCGAGACCTCATTTACCGGCCTGCATGGCGCCAACCGGCTGGCCAGCAACTCATTGCTTGAATGCATTGTTTACGCCTCATCCGCCGCCCGGCACATTATCAGTCACAACCACCCGCTGGGAAAGTTGCCTGAGATCCCCGCCTGGGATGAAAGTCAGGTAACCAACTCCGATGAAGACGTCATTATCGCTCACAACTGGGACGAACTGCGTCGCTTTATGTGGGATTACGTCGGCATTGTACGAACAAACAAACGCCTGCAGCGCGCTAAACACCGGGTTGACCTGTTACAGCAGGAGATCAGTGAGTATTACAGTAACTATAAGGTCAGCCGGGATCTGCTGGAACTGCGAAACCTGGCTGTCGTTGCCGATTTGATTATACGTTCAGCGATGCAGCGCCAGGAGAGTCGGGGCCTGCACTATACACTGGATTATCCGGAGAGTGGTGCTGAAGCAAGAGACACCATCCTGACACCAGTTAACTATGACTGGCGCTGACCGGTGGCGGTGCAAACCTGAGTAAAACCTGCAGCTTTCTGAATTGTTCTGCAGTAACACTATCCCGCCAGATCAGCACGGATGCAGAGCGTTGCTGGCCACGGAGTTTGAGCTTAAGCCCCAACAGCAGAGGCGAAGTCAGCCGCTGCTGTATTGCTTCAACCTCCACCCAGCCACTCCCCCGTAAACAGACAACCACTGCTTTGCGTTCCGCAAGCCAGCGAATACCGGATACTGAACCTGCATCTGTCAGCATAATTATACGGGGCCAACAATAGATCAGGTAACAGCAACAGGCCAGAAATAGAACGACCTTAATGGTAAAACTAAGACCTGAGAGCCATACCGAAAAAACCGACAGCGCAGCAAGTAGTAGAAACAGATACCGCGCAGTAACGGAAGGATATATTTCAACTTGCAGGGGGCTGAACACGATCCAGAATAATCCGCACGATACGTTGAATATCGGGATCTTCTGCCTCTTCCCGCTCCATCAGCCAGACAAACAGCTCTGTGTCCTCACAGGCAAGCAACTTAACAAAACGATCCTGGTCTTCGGGGTCCAGATCCTGAAAAGCTTCCTCAACAAAAGGAACAAACAACACATCAAGTTCCAGCATACCTCTTCGGCTTTGCCAGCGTAAACGGCGAATATCTTCTTCGGTGTACATTATCTACCTGCTTATTTATGGGAGAGTAGTTCTCGCGGTTATCGCACCAAGCCTGAATTGCGAGGTAGGCAATATATAAAACAATACCCCTTCCTAGCAAGCCAAACAGCAAATGGTTCAGATTAATAATGACGAGAGTCATATAAGAGCATAAGAGCAGTAGTTAGACCGCTGCTTCGCAGCTCGCTAGACGCGACTGCGTCGCTTGCCAGAACGGAGCCTTCGGCTCCTGCTAGAAAAAGCTATCGCGACGGGTACCCAGAGGGCATGCTAGCGTCGCTCGCTACAGGGCCTTAGCTTCTTCAGAGAACGAAATATCTTTTCTGTGAAGATTGCCTATGCTCCCTGATAAGAAGGCTTTTGCTTTTGCTAGAAAAACAGCGCGAACGCGGAGTCCAACCAACAACAAGCGCGCAGCGCCGTTCTAGCAAGCCGCGTAGCGGCGTCTAAACGAAAAAAGCCCCGATCATTTTCATGATCGGGGCTGTTTCGTAATTAGGTGCTTGGCGATGACCTACTCTCGCATGGAGAAGCTCCACACTACCATCGGCGCTAAGACGTTTCACTTCCGAGTTCGGGAAGGGATCGGGTGGTTCCATCTCGCTATTGTCGCCAAGCAAAACTGGTTGCTCTAACGATTTGAACATCAGTGTTAACCTATGCTCAAAGCGTCATTCGAATCCTGTAACTCTTTAGTCGAGAAGAGTATGCACAAACTCTAATCCGTGGCTGTTTTATTCAGCCGCAATGTATCTTTTT
>NZ_FOGB01000004.1:0-41862 GCF_900111095.1 Amphritea atlantica
CAGACGCTGATTCGGGAGTGGTCTTACGGCAAACTGTATAACAATTCCGCTCAGCGAAATGCGAAACTACCCTGTTATCTGAAGAGGTATAACCTTGTCAGACCACATGGTAGTTTAAACAAGCAACCGCCTATAAGCCGGTTACTTGTGAACAACGTATCTGAAATCTACAGTTAGAAAAAGCCTTCTTTATTTAACCGGGTGAAAACGAGCTTGTAAGATGGTTTCGATAGCGCTTTCGCTCTGTGTGGGAGCGACGCCCTCGTCGCGATACGATTGATAGCGATCAAAGGGTCAGAGTCAATGATCTAGCGATCAAAGGGTCAGAGTCAATGATCCAGAATCTACAATGATGAGCCATTTATGGATTGGGCCTGGACTTTGTAAATGGAGATCTCACCGGCAAAATTGTTATAAACTGTGGCAGAATGATTTTACTTTAACCTCAAATCGGTTATCTTCTTCACTCCTCAAAAATCACCCTCACAAGGACAGTGAGTATGTTACTCCCTATGGACAGAGCACGGTTATGTAGTGGCAGCGATCTGACTGCCGAAAAACTCCCCTATGTTCTCCGACCACAGAATGCTCTGAATACTGCCCAACGAATGTGGGCCAATGAGTTTGAACGCTCCAGACTTGTTCGTTTTGACCCGGTATCCCGGCATACCCGCCACAACAGACGCTTACCTTTCCCTTCATCGCTGCAAAACGCTATCCGCACCGGCCAGTTGATACTGCTGCTGGATGATGCCCGCATGATTACGGCACCGGTTGTCAGTCAGCGAAATGGTGAGCTGCAAACATCCGGGTTAGAACGGGAATCACTGATGTTTCGCACCACCATAGAACGGGCGTTGAAACGCAGTAGTTTCAGTAGTGGCAGTGTGAGTACCCCAGATACAGTCACAGACGCTCCAATGAGTTTTGCCGACAGCATCGCAGTCAACAACAGATATTTGTTGGGCGAAGATAAACAAGCCAAAGATAAAGGGGAATCAAAAGACAAAGCTGAAGCAGGGCTGGCTCGTAGTAAGCGGTAGACTGAAGATTTATCCAACTTTGGGACATATCTTAAAGTAATAAGTGATATCACAGCAGACACTATATCTGAGGGAGTCAGTGATTTTGGGGCTGCATTAACCAAAGGAATGGTAACATTCGCTGTTGATGTAAAAGCAGGCGAGAAGTCTGCACAGGAGATGAAAAATTTGCTGGATGTGTACGATAGTCGTACTCAGTTTGCCAGCGACTTCAAAGACGATCTTGCACAAAGCCCATTAACGCAAACGATGGGCGAAGGTGTCTCAAAAATTGATCAGACACTTGGTCTCTCTGATGAAAGTAAAGCTTATATAGGGACCCTTACGGCGGGTTTGCCGTTAGTTAGTAAGCTTGGTAAATTTGTTCCAACCAGCGCGAAACCAGTGGTCACCGCAGAAGCCCGTGTGAATGGATCGGTTTTCCGTGATGTTAACCAGACTGCTCGAATTGAAGCAAATGCTAATAAGCCGACGCTAATATCAGAAAGAGTATTAGCAAAAGAAGCAAAAGCAGGTAAGGAATTACCAAATGGGAATATGGGTACGGCGCATGCTGAGATTGGAGCAATACAGCAAGCAGCGGATGCCGGCAAAACAAAAGGTGCAGATATGTCTATGACGGTATCAGGTAAAGATGTGTGTGGTTATTGTAAGGGGGACATAGCGGCGACAGCAGAAAAAGCTGAGCTGAAGTCGTTAACCATTCAAGCAACTGATGATATAACGGGGTTACCGAAAACGTATCACTGGAAACCCGGAATGAAGTCAATTAAGGTGAAACCATGAATACGATACTAGGCGGCTATATTCTTGATGCGGATTCGGTACGCCAACAACTACCGGCTGTATTTGATCCAAATTATAGCACCATTATGAATGTCCTATCATCCTTGAAGGAGGCAAACGGCGTTATTGGTTTAAGATGTCAGCCGGAGCCAGAAGCTGGACCATACGAACTAATGCTGTATTCCGATGATGGAAACTTTCTTCTTATGCTTAATGAGTTTGATGAAGATGGAGATAGTAGTGTTAGAAGTATTAATAAGTCTGGTTCCGATAGCTCACTAATATCTATTTTGGGAGACCTTTATTCTGCAAAATCTATTACTCGTGATTTTCAACTTGTATGTTCTATTTTTAAAGCGTTTGCAGCTACAGGTAACGTCTCAGAGCTGTTAATGAACTAATCAGCTAAGGGAACTTTGACTGCCCCCAAGACCGTTTCTCTGTGGCCAATTTAGAGTTATTGACCACAGAGAACACCGACTATTTTATTAAATAACCCGACCACTGTTTAAGATACCTTTAGGATCTAACGTGTCTTTAAGCCTGTGCATCAGGGCGATCTCTTCCTTTGTTCTGGAGTGAAGTAAGTACTTTCTCTTTAACACACCGATACCATGCTCGGCAGAAATCGAGCCTTGATATTCACCGACAACCGCCATCATCCTGGCAAAGATCGCCGCTAAATCATCTGCTGATCCCGTACCGGCACAGATATGCAGATTACTGTCACCGATGTGACCAAAAATACGCGGGATCAAAGGGTCAAAGTCATTGATCCAAACGCAGCAGTAATCCATTCTTGACGAGAAAATCATTGGCACCATTGATGAAAGTGAGTTGCTGAAGTATCCCAAAGCAGATGAATCTGTAAGCTAAGGTGAGCGTAAATAAACGAGCAGCGTGTTCCTTTATATCCCTTTATCTCTGTGCCCTCAGTGGTGAATAACCAACTTCGTGTATGAAGATGGTCCTACACGAGCCGCGCTTAAACAGTTTTCTAAAGACTACGTTACTGCACAGGATAGTATTGAACTTGCCGAGTCACTGGCACCGACAGTAGCAGATACGATTCTGACCGTCGTACTGACAGCGGCAACAGGTGTTGGAGGGACAGTTATCGTTGCCAGGGCGGGACAGGCGCTCTTCAAACAACTAGGCAGATTATTAGTCAGTCTTGGTAAGGTGTTGAAAAAGTCTGAACTTTCAAAACACATCGTCAGCAAGCTGAGTAACAAGCCTGAGAGATTTGAAATTCGGCGTCCCGAAGCCCTGAAATTGTCAGAGCCTAAGCGGGTTGAGGGGAATGGTAATGATGGTACGATGGGAGGGGAGAGTGTTGTTCCAGACAGTAAAGGAAGTACACTTATCGATAGTATGGAGCCGGCAGAAGCTAAGAGATATCAAGAATATTGGAATACTGGCGGCGACACTGCTGCTCAAGTGAGTCCGGGTATAAGGGTTTCTCATACTGAAACAGTACCTAGTAGCCGAGCGGGTGAGGTCTATGAGCGAACCACTTATTACGATGAATTTGGACGGCGACGCAAAGTTACCGATTACACAGATCATAGTATGAGTGATGGCCACACTAATCCCCATGACCATTACTATGATGAAGTTTATGATAATGGACTTTATGTCAATAAGAAAATTAAGAATCCTGAAACGGGTTCTACAACTTTTAATCGATGACAGGTAAATATATGAATAATTCGGTTCGAATAAAAGTTTTGGATTTGATTGATAGTGGATACTGGAAAAGTGTGCAGTGGAAAGAATGGGCGGACGCTGTAATATTGAAGTTCGATGAGCCTCCTTATTGGGTAATTGAGTTAAGTATAGTAAAAAACTCAGGGGAAGCTATTTCAATTTTACGAGAAAGTCTGGCTGAGGTTCACTACAAAGACGATATAAATCACAAATCTATCATTCTTGGTTATATGTTTCTTCGGTATAAAGAAAAAGAAATTAATCTTAAGGAGTTTTTAACTTTAGCTTGGCAGGAAACTGAAGCGGAGGAAGATGTTGGTAGCCCTTCAAATTCTGATATTTTTGAAATGTATGAGGCGTGTAATAATTCTTCTGGGGCTGACGAAAAGTTTGAAAGTATAGTTGATCGCGTTTGCAAAAATTTTTCTTATAATGCTGAATGTGCAGCTAAAGCTCTTTTGGAAGTAAATGGCTATAAATAGGATGTTCCAAAAAATTAACTCATTACTAGGGAATTTGTGAGTAAGTTCCTCATGTACTAATTCAGACTTTATCTCTGTGCCCTCAGTGTCCTCTGTGGTGAATTGCCAACTTCGTGTATGAAGATGGTCCTACACGAGCCGCGCTTAAACAGTTTTCAAAAGACTACGTTACTGCACAGGATAGTATTGAACTTGCCGAGTCGCTGGCCCCTACGGTAATAGATACGATTCTGACTGTCGTACTGACAGCGGTAACAGGTGTTGGAGGGGCATTTATCGTTGCTAAGAGGGGACTATCGCTCTTCAAACAACTGGGCAGATTATTAGTCAGTCTTGGTAAAGCTCTGAAAAAGTCTGAACTTTCAAAACGTATCGTCAGCAAGCTGAGTAACAAGCCTGAGAGATTTGAAATTCGGCGTCCCGAAGCCCAGGAATTGTCAGAGCCTAAGCGGGTTGAGGGGAATGGTAATGATGGTACGATGGGAGGGCAGAGTGTTGTTCCTGACAATAGTGTCTCCGGATTAGATAAGTTTTTACCTCAAGGAACATTTGAAAATGGGTTAGATTTACCAGCTACGAGTGTGCCGCATGCTCCTGTTTCTCTGAATAGAAAGCTCCGAGTGTTACAAGATGCACAACAGACAGCAGCTAGGACGGAAACGTTGAAGGATGGGAGAGTTATTTATTATGGGTCAGAGGTTCCTGCCCGTAACCCTGGGTCAACACGAGGGGCTTCTTTAGTGACGGAGTATCAACCAGAAACTGGAAGAGTGCGGCAATACTATGAATCTTATGATCATGATGGGGCTGCTAATCGGGTTCATCCTAAATTGATTGATGGGCAGGTGGTTGATTCACAGCACTATCCACTTACTAAAAAAGAACTGGAAGGTAAATAAGAATATGGTGAGCAATGTTGACACGCTTCAGTTAGAGAAGCTTTTGGGAGAGAACGGGGATATTGATTTTGACGCTCTTGCTGACTGGGCGTACAAAACTAGACTGGATGGGCTTGGCGATTTTCCTAGAGATATTTTAGATGATTTAGAGCAATTAGGAGCCTGCAATATGGGACCAGAATTTGAGTGGTCTCGGCAAGACTTGAGGGCCCTGCTAGGGAAGTTGCGAATAAGCTCCTCCTCTTGAGATAATCTGCGATGCAACCTTCTCAGAGATAAGCCACGGATCATCAGCTCACTTTCGCCGACAGCGAGTTCAGTCGAATCAAAGGGGCAGAGTCATTGATCTAAACGCAGCAGTAATCCATTCTTGACGAGAAAATTACTGGCACTATTGATGAAAGTGAGTTGCTGGAGTCTCTCAAAGCAGATGAATCTGTAAGATAAGGGGAGCGTAAATAAACGAGCTTTATCTCTGTGCCCTCAGTGTCCTCTGTGGTGAGCTTTTATATGCATGAAGCAGATTTGCACAGAGAACACTGAAGTTGGTCACACAGATTTATTTACCGGGTTGGGATCATCTGTCAGGCCAGTTCAGTTTCGCCCACGGCAGCTTCAAGAAAGCTTTCCCAGGGCGCTTCGATAATCTGAATCTTCTTCAGTTTACAGAAGCGGCGTTCTTTATCGGTCGGTTCTTCAATGAATACCCAGCCCGCCTGTTCACTATCGGCGGCGTAGATAATATCTCCCATTACCATCCGCTCGGTATCCCGGGTGAAGCGCATGCCAAGAAACAGATACTGTTTGTTCTGCCGGTAGAGCTTAATAAATTCTGGTACGGCGAAACCACCCATCAGTTCGGTAATGTAATCAACAAAGTCGGCATCGGAGGCGATGAAGTTGGCTTCGGGCACCGGACAGCCCAGCGGTTTAAAGAGAATAGGCAGGCCGGCCATCACTTTGCTCTGTTCGATCTCGGTGTATGTCTCACCATCAAAGTTAAATATCTTATAGCGGTAGTCTGTGCCTGCTACGCGGGAGAGACCCTGTATCAGTATGTGCTGACGGTTTTGATAGAGATCGATTAATTGTGTGTCCCTGTTTATATCCACCACCCAGCCTGGGTTTATATCTGCCAGCCATTGATGGAGTTTGGCGGTGGTCCATTGCTTATTCAGGTAGGTGTCATTAAAGAAGCGGGTTATAAAGCTGCGGCCCTTTTTGTTTTCAAGGTTCATCGCCGCGCGTGGGAATTCATACATCAGACGGGGAGCCATCGGCTGACCATTGTTCATCGCCAGAATCAGACTGTCACTGTCAGCTGGCATCGGCGTTTTATCTGCAACATTTGTGACATCGGCCAGCGCGCCTGCGCCCAGATAGGGAACTATCTTTCCCGACTTAATCCCCTCGACTAATTTACTGTACATATCGTTCACCCATGGCTGATTAATTTAAGTGTTGTTGCTCTGCATATTAAGGACAGAGCAAATTTGAATTAAACAGAGCTGTTGCAATAGTCAGGCCATCGCTGGATTGATGATGGTTTTATGCCATTTATCCGGGCAGATTCAGTGCTGTGCTTCTGTTTGAGCCAGAAAAGATCTGTACGGCGCCGCTGTCACTGCGGTGATCGCTTATGCAACGGCTGGAGCAGGGCGATGTGATAAATGTGACATTGATACGTCTGACAAAACCCTTATTTTTTTGTTGGTATTGCAACAGTAACCCCGCCAATTGTTGTTACTAACACAGACAATGTCTGTTATTCAGAATGCTTCTTAAAATAAATAATTATTTAAAAACAATTATTTATAGGTTTTTTTCTTGGTTGGTACAAAGTTCGCAACAGTGGATGTGAGTTTTCGGGTCAGAACAATTGTGTCTGGCTCAGGCAATCTAAGTTCTAACGCTGAGGAGCAAGATTATGGCTATGCGTCAATGTGCAATCTACGGAAAAGGCGGCATCGGTAAGTCGACTACTACCCAGAACCTGGTAGCAGCACTGGCTGAAGCAGGTAAAAAAGTAATGATCGTAGGATGCGACCCTAAAGCGGATTCTACTCGACTGATTCTGCATTCTAAAGCGCAGAACACCATCATGGAGATGGCTGCTGAAGCAGGTACTGTTGAAGATCTGGAACTGGAAGATGTGCTTAAAGCCGGTTACGGCGACATTAAGTGTGTTGAGTCCGGTGGTCCTGAGCCAGGTGTTGGTTGTGCGGGTCGTGGTGTAATCACCGCTATCAACTTCCTTGAAGAGGAAGGTGCCTACGAAGAAGATCTGGACTTTGTTTTCTACGACGTACTGGGTGACGTGGTATGTGGTGGTTTCGCTATGCCAATCCGCGAAAACAAAGCTCAGGAAATCTACATCGTATGTTCCGGTGAGATGATGGCGATGTACGCTGCTAACAACATCTCTAAAGGTATCGTGAAGTACGCTAACTCCGGTAGCGTGCGTCTTGCTGGTCTGATCTGTAACAGCCGTAACACAGCTCGTGAAGACGAACTGATTATGGAGCTGGCACGTCAACTGGGCACTCAGATGATCCACTTCGTTCCACGCGACAACGTCGTACAGCGTGCTGAGATTCGCCGTATGACCGTTATCGAATACGATCCAAAAGCTAAGCAGGCTGATGAGTATCGTGCGCTGGCTCAGAAGATCATCGACAACAGCATGTTCGTTATTCCTACGCCAATCACTATGGATGCGCTGGAAGATCTGTTGATGGACTTCGGTCTGATGGATGAAGAAGACGAAAGCATTATCGGTAAAACTGCTACAGAAGAGTAATTCACTCTTCTGAGTCGTGGTTTTGCTATTGACGGGTATGGAGCGGATTAGCTTCTACCCGCAAACTAAAATGTAAGGAGACAGCTATGTCTACCATGTCACGCGACGAGACCGAAGCGCTTATTCAGGAAGTGCTGGATGTCTATCCTGCTAAAGCTAAGAAAGATCGTGAAAAGCATCTTGCTGTTAACGATCAGGAAGTTGAGCAGTCTAAAAAATGTATTACCTCTAACAAGAAGTCCCTGCCAGGTGTGATGACCGTTCGTGGTTGTGCCTATGCAGGTTCTAAAGGTGTGGTCTGGGGTCCTATCAAGGATATGATCCACATCTCTCACGGACCTGTTGGTTGTGGTCAGTACTCCCGTAACGGTCGCCGTAACTACTATATCGGTACCACCGGCATTAACGCCTTCGTTACCATGAACTTTACCTCAGATTTCCAGGAAAAAGACATCGTATTCGGTGGCGACAAGAAGCTGGGTAAGCTGCTGGAAGAGGTGGAAACCCTGTTCCCGCTGAACAAAGGTGTATCTATTCAGTCTGAGTGTCCTATCGGTCTGATCGGTGATGACATCGAAGCGGTTGCAAAGAAAGCAACAGCGAATACCGGTAAAACCGTTGTACCAGTCCGTTGTGAAGGTTTCCGCGGTGTATCTCAGTCTCTGGGCCACCACATTGCGAACGATGCAGTTCGTGACTGGGCACTGGATAAGCGGGACGACGACGATAGCTTTGAAACCACAAAATATGATGTCGCTATTATCGGTGACTATAACATCGGTGGTGATGCCTGGTCTTCCCGTATTCTGCTGGAAGAGATGGGTCTGCGCGTGGTTGCTCAATGGTCTGGTGACGGCACCATCGCTGAGATGGAGCTGACCCCTAAGGTTAAACTGAACCTTGTTCACTGCTACCGCTCGATGAACTACATCTCTCGTCATATGGAAGAGAAGTACGGCATCCCCTGGATGGAGTACAACTTCTTCGGTCCGACTAAGACTGATGAATCCCTGCGTAAGATCGCTGCGTTCTTTGATGAAACGATTCAGCAGAAAGCTGAAGAGGTTATCGCGAAGTACAAGCTGGAATACCAGAGCGTCATTGAAAAGTACCGTCCTCGTCTGGAAGGTAAGCGCGTCATGCTTTACATCGGTGGTCTGCGTCCACGTCACGTTATCGGGGCGTACGAAGATCTGGGTATGGAAGTGGTAGGTACCGGTTATGAGTTTGCTCATAACGATGACTACGACCGCACCATCAAAGAGATGGGCAACGCGACCCTGCTTTACGATGACGTAACCGGTTACGAATTCGAAGAGTTTGTTAAGAAAGTTAAGCCAGACCTGATCGGTTCAGGTATCAAAGAGAAGTATATCTTCCAGAAGATGGGTGTTCCTTTCCGTCAGATGCACAGCTGGGATTATTCCGGTCCTTACCACGGTTATGATGGCTTCGCTATCTTTGCCCGCGATATGGACATGACTCTGAATAACCCATGTTGGAAGAAGCTTCAGGCGCCCTGGCAGGTAGAAGACTCTGCTGAAGAAGCAGTGGCTGCAAGCGCTTAAGTTGATATCAGAGGTTCGCGGTGGCGACAGTATATAACGATCCATTCTTATACCCAGCGCCGTGAGCCATCTACCCCATTTTAACCCGTATGTTCACAGATTAGTGGCGCGGGAGGAGAGATTCAAATGAGTCAATCAGTTGATAATATCAAACCAAGTTATCCGCTGTTCCTGGAAGATGATTACCAGGACATGCTGGCGAAGAAGCGTGATAACTTCGAGGAAAAACATCCTCAGGACAAGATCGATGAAGTGTTTCAGTGGACCACCACTGAAGAGTATCAGGAGCTTAACTTCCAGCGTGAAGCGCTGACCGTTAACCCTGCTAAAGCGTGTCAGCCACTGGGTGCTGTTCTCTGTGCACTGGGTTTTGAAAAAACCCTGCCCTATGTTCACGGTTCTCAGGGGTGTGTTGCTTACTTCCGCAGCTATTTTAACCGCCACTTCAAAGAGCCAGTCTCCTGTGTATCTGACTCAATGACTGAGGATGCCGCTGTATTTGGTGGTCAGAAAAACATGTATGACGGTCTGGAAAATGCTCAGGCATTGTACAAGCCGGATATGATTGCGGTTTCGACTACCTGTATGGCTGAGGTTATCGGTGATGACCTTAACGCCTTTATCGGTAACGCCCGTAAAGAGGGTCATGTTGCAGAAGACTATCCTGTCCCATTCGCTCATACGCCAAGTTTTGTGGGTAGCCACACCACTGGCTGGGACAACATGTTTGAAGGGATTGCACGTTACTTCACCCTGAACTACATGGAAGACAAGGTTGTCGGCAGCAACGGTAAGATCAACCTGGTACCGGGTTTTGAAACCTATCTGGGTAACTTCCGTGTAATGAAGCGCATGATGGCTGATATGGATGTTGATTGCACTCTGCTGTCTGATCCTACTGAGGTGCTGGATACCCCTGCAGACGGTGAATTCCGTATGTATTCCGGTGGCACCACTCAGGATGAGATCAAGGATGCTCCTAATGCTGTTAACACTATTCTGTTGCAGCCATGGCAACTGACCAAGACCAAGAAGCTGGCAACCCTGACCTGGAAGCATGAGGTTCCTAAACTGAATATTCCAATGGGTCTGGACTGGACGGATGAGTTCCTGATGGCTGTTTCCAAGGCCACCGGTAAGCCCATCAGCAAGGCGCTTGAAACTGAGCGTGGTCGTCTGGTTGATGCGATGACCGATTCTCACACCTGGCTGCACGGCAAGAAATTTGCCCTGTATGGTGATGCAGACTTCGTCATGGGCCTGACCAAGTTCCTGCTGGAACTGGGGGCTGAGCCTACTCACATCCTGTGTAACCATGCGAACAAACGCTGGAAAAAAGCGATGGAAGCTATCCTTGCTGAATCTCCATTCGGCGCGGATTGTGAAGTGCATATTGGTAAGGATTTGTGGCACATGCGTTCCCTGTGCTTTACCAAGAAGCCTGACTTCCTGATCGGTAACTCTTACGGCAAGGATATCTCCCGGGATACTCTCTATAAGGGCAAAGAGTTCGAGGTGCCACTGATCCGTCTAGGCTTCCCGATCTTCGACCGTCATCACCTGCATCGTCAGACTACCCTGGGTTACGAAGGTGCCATGCAGATGTTAACCACTATCGTTAACGCTGTTCTGGACCGTCTCGACGACGAAACCCGTGGTATGCAGACCACAGACTTCAACTACGACCTGGTGCGTTAAGCGCCGGTCCGGTTGAAAGTCGATGGCCTGTACGAGCCTGATATCGACACGACTCGTACCTGCCGGGATTGACGTGACCCGGATTGCTCTGCGCAGTCCGGGTTATCCGGTCGGTATTTCCCCTGAGTACGTGACGATCTCATATTCAATCAGTCCATCCTCACCGGGGCAGGAGGCTGCCCCGGAATGTCTGAACTTCTGATATTGGAGAGTAACGATGCCTAGTGTGATGATAAGGAAGGATAACGAGGGAAAAATGACCCTCTATGTTGCTAAAAAAGATCAGGAAGATGAGATCTCATCAATCGAATTTGAATCTGCTGATAAGTGGGGCGGGTTAATTGAGATGACCGATGGCACGAAATATTTTATCGAACCCCTCGATGCCATGCCAAAACTCCCGATCACCCTGCGTGCCCGCAGAGGCTGAGGAGGTGTTGCTATGTCTGCTCAAATATCCAATGAAGTTGCTCTGCGAATAGGTCTGGCTGCCCGGGCGTTACCGGACACCGATGCCCGACGCCTGATGACCGTGCTGGTTGATGCTGTCGGCTTGCCGATCACAGAAACTAAACTGGCGAGGCTGAAAGTCAATAAACTGCGAACGGCATCCTCAGGTGAACTGGAAGATATTGAAGTCAGCTTTATGAAAAAGGCTGTCAATCTGCTGAAAGGGATTGGCGTAACGGTTGATGCAGAACCGCTACCCGAAACAACTCCTTATAGCGAAGGTGATATGCCCGGTTCAATACGGGTTGCCTGCGCGTCTAATAATGCCACCGCGATGGATGGCCATTTTGGTTCCTGTTCCCGCTATCTTATCTATCAGGTTTCTGGCCAGGAATACCGGCTGATCGAGATTCGTGAAGCGAATATACCTAAAGATGCTGAAGATAAAAACGTTGTTCGCGCCGGGCTGATCAGTGATTGTCAGTTGCTGTATACGGTATCGGTGGGGGGGCCTGCTGCGGCCAAAGTGATTCGCACCGGAGTGCTTCCCATCAAAATGCCGGATGGCGGCGACAGTGTTGAGATGATGCAGAATCTGGTATCCGTTATTGCCGGCACCCCGCCTCCCTGGCTGGCTAAAGTGATGGGTGTCGCGCCCGAAGAGCGGGTTCGCTTCGCTCAGGGTGAGGAGGTCGAGTAATGATCAGTCAGCAGCAGTTAGATCAAATCCATGATTTTGTCATGTCATCTGATATAGGCGAAGAACTGATATCTGCGCTGAAACAACAGCATCCTGATCTCCATTTCAGCTGGTGCTTTGATGATGATATCGGTGCGACCGCAAAGCCTTACCGCGAGAGTAACGGATTCAATCTCTATCTGGTGAACTCTGAAAACCATTGTTCCTGCCTGAGCAATGATCCGGACAGTTCCAGCGGAGTGGTGATCGCCGAGGTGATTGATGATGAATGAAAGCGGAGATCAGACACCCCTTGCGGATTGTCGTAGTTGCCGCTTTAAAGCCAGTTTATTGCTGAGTGGCCGCTGTATTCCGGGGGATATCTGTGTGGTGGCGCACAGTGGCCGTCAGATCGACCGTTTTCTGCGGGTCAATCCGGAACTGGCCGTGACCTTTTTGCAGGATAGTTTCTGGGAACGCAGAGCGATCGCGGTGCGCTATTCGCCGTTGCCCTATCTGGAGAAGATGATCAGTGATCCCGATGAAGCGGTGCGACGGGCGGTGGCGTATCGACTGCCCCGGGATCAGCTTTATCGTCTGATCGATGATGAAGATCGTGAAGTGCGTATCACCGTGGCGGACCGTATCCGGCCGGAGCAGCTGGAACAGATGGCCGATGACAAAGATTATCTGGTGCGTGCCTACGTTGCCCAGCGGATGCCCGTGGGACGTTTATTCAGGATGATCCGCGACCCGGACCGACAGGTCAGAAAGATTGTTGCCAGACGGCTGCCTCCGGTTAGCCTGGGGCTGATGGTCAGGGATCCCGAAGCGGAAGTCAGGCGCATTGTGGCTGAACGGCTGGCGCCTGATGAGATGGAGCTGATGCTGGAAGATTCTGACTGGACGGTAAGGCTGACCGCTGCGATGCGTGCTCCGGTTGAGATGCTGGAAGGGTTGACCGATGACCCGGATCCCGAGGTCAGCAGCCTGGTGAAAGAGCGTTTGGCGGCTGCACAACAGAGCGACTGAGCGGATATTTGCCGGGTGACGGATGGCAAAACGTCGGAAGTCCGATTGTGGGTGTTTTGTCGTGTTTATAACAATCGATTTTTACGGTCTTTTAAAATCAATAAGTTATCTGTGGTACGTCTGTTGCAGTCTCTTGTGTAAAAGCGTGTAAAAGCTGGATTGAAAATATCCAGCTGTGTGCCTGTACAGACCCGGAGGTTTATATGAAAGCAAAAGATATCGCCGAACTACTTGATGAGCCGGCCTGTGAGCACAACAAAAAAGAGAAGTCGGGTTGTGCCAAACCTAAGCCTGGCGCCTCAGCCGGCGGTTGTGCTTTTGATGGTGCCCAGATCGCTTTGCTGCCAATCGCCGATGTTGCACATATCGTGCATGGGCCGATCGCCTGTGCTGGCAGTTCCTGGGATAACCGCGGCACCCGCTCCAGTGGTCCACAACTGTATCGCATCGGCATGACGACGGATCTGACCGAACAGGATGTGATTATGGGACGGGGCGAGAAGCGCCTGTTCCATTCGATTAAACAGGCGGTTGAACAGCACCATCCCGCGGCGGTGTTTGTCTATAACACCTGTGTGCCTGCGCTGGTGGGGGATGATGTTGATGCGGTCTGTAAAGCAGCCAGCGAACAGTGGGGCACGCCGGTGGTTCCCATCGATGGCGCAGGTTTCTACGGCACTAAGAATCTTGGCAACCGTATCGCCGGCGAGGCGATGGTAAAACATGTGATCGGCACCCGCGAGCCTGAAGCAGCTCCCGAACCTCCCATTCCCGGCATCAAAATCCACAGCGTCAATCTGGTCGGTGAATACAATATTGCCGGTGAGTTCTGGCATGTCCTGCCGCTGCTGGATGAACTGGGAATCCGGGTGCTCTGTACTCTGTCCGGGGATGCCCGCTTCCATGAAGTGCAGTCTATGCACCGGGCGGAAGTCAATATGATGGTGTGCTCCAAGGCGATGGTGAATGTCGCCCGTAAACTTCAGGACAAGTACGGTACCCCCTGGTTTGAAGGAAGCTTTTACGGTATTTCCGACACCTCACAGGCACTGCGGGATTTTGCCCGTCTGATCAATGATGCGGATCTGACCGAACGCACCGAAGCGCTGATTGCGCGGGAAGAAGCGAAAGTCAGAGCTGCGCTGGAACCCTGGCGCGAACGGCTACAGGGCAAACGGGTGTTGCTCTATACCGGTGGGGTGAAATCCTGGTCTGTGGTCTCCGCCCTGCAGGATCTGGGTATGGTCGTGGTGGCCACCGGTACGAAGAAATCGACTGAAGAGGATAAGGCCCGGATTCGTGAGCTGATGGGTGAAGACACGAAGATGATCGACGAAGGTGGTGCGAAGGAGCTGATCAGTATTGTCCATGAATACAAGGCTGACATTCTGATCGCCGGTGGTCGCAACCTCTATACCGCCCTGAAAGCACGGATTCCATTTCTCGATATTAATCAGGAGCGGGAGTTTGGCTACGCTGGATATGACGGCATGCTGGAGCTGGTTAAGCAACTGGCGATCACCATTGAAAGCCCGATCTGGTCGGCGGTGAGAGATCCGGCCCCCTGGGAAGAGATGCCCAGTGAGGCGGAGCTGTTAATCGCAGAGGGGGTATAAGTGATGGCGATTCTGGAAAAACGCAAAAAAGCGCTGTCGGTTAATCCACTGAAAGCCAGCCAGACCATGGGAGCCACCCTGGCGTTTCTCGGTTTTAACCGGGCGATGCCGTTGATGCATGGTAGTCAGGGGTGTACCGCTTTTGCCAAGGTATTCTTTGTACGTCACTTTCGTGAACCTATCCCTTTGCAAACCACCGCCATGGATCAGGTCAGTTCGGTGATGGGGGCGGATGAAAATGTGGTTGAAGCGCTGCAAACCATCGCCGAAAAACAGTCTCCGGCGATTATTGGGGTGTGCTCCACCGGTCTGGCTGAAACCCAGGGTTGTGATATGACGCTGGCGATTAATGAGTTCAGGTCACGCTATCCGCAATATGCAAAAGTAGCGGTGGTTAAGGTTAATACCCCAGACTTCAGCGGTTGTTTCGAGACCGGTTATGCCGCCGCGGTAACCGCCATTATTGATCAGTTGATTGAGCCCTCAGAAAGGGCTGGAACCCGTGCACGCCAGGTTAATGTGCTCTGCGGTAGTCATCTGACACCCGGAGATCTTGAGTTTGTTATCGACAGTATCGAGAGCTTTGGCCTGCGGCCCCTGCTGATGCCTGATCTGTCGCGTTCTCTGGATGGGCATCTGCCCGAAGAGGAGTACAGCGCACTGACCACCGGGGGGCTGACAATAGATGAGTTGGCGCTTGTAGGAGAGAGTGGCGCCACGCTGGTAATCGGATCATCTCTGGCACAGGCAGGGAAAAAGCTTGAAGAGAAAACCGGGGTTAAGAGCCAGGTTTTCCCGCATCTGCATACCATTAAACAGGTTGATAACTGGTTTATGGCATTGTCAGAGCTATCGGGTATGCCGGTTCCTAACCGCTGGCGCCGTCAGCGTCGTCAGTTGCAGGACGCGATGCTGGATACCCACTTTATGCTGGGGCAGCTGCGGGTTGGGATTGCCACAGACCCTGATCTGTTGCTGGCCATGCATGATCTGATTGCATCGATGGGTGGCGACGTAGTTGCTGCCGTGACCCCGGATAAAGGACCCGCGCTGGAGCAACTGACCCTTGAAACGGTTAAGAAAGGGGATCTGGAAGATCTGGAATATCAGGCACGGCAACATCACGCCGAGTTTTTGATTGGCAATAGTCATCTGCATGAGTGTGCGGAACGACTGCATATGCCGCACCTCAGAATTGGCTTTCCTCAGTACGACTATCTGGGGGGCTTCAACCGCGTCTGGGTCGGTTATCGCGGGATTCAGCAGGCACTGTTTGATATCGCCAATATGCGGCTGAGTCAGCATGAGGAGATCCCCACCTACCATTCACCTTTGTCGCAAAAACGTGATGAAGACAATATTTTAAGACAACAACAGGGAGTCTGACATGGTTCCTGTGTCACGCCATCTGCATGTTATCCGCGAGGGGGAAACGCCTTATATGATCCGTGTCGCGTTTGCGACAAACGATGGTGAAACGGTCAATGAGCATTTTGGTTCGGCGCGATCCTTTTCGATCTACGGTGTCACCACGGACCGGTGTGATCTGCTATCGGTGGCTGAGTTTACCCTTGATTCCAGTGAGGAGGACCGGCTCCAGGCACGGATTGAGTTTCTCTCAGGCTGCGCAGCGGTTTACAGCTATGCCTGTGGTGCGGCAGCGATTCGGCGGCTGATTGCCAAAGGCATACAACCGATCAGGGTATCAGAGGAAGCCAGTATTACCGATCTGTTAAAGGCGCTGCAACGTGAGATTGAACGCGGCCCGGGTAGCTGGCTGGCGAAAGCGATTGCCCGGCAGCAACTGCTCTTGAAGTCACCACCAGGCTATTCCGAAGCGGATAGCTGGGAGGAGTAAAGCTGAAAAAGAGCGTTAACCATTAGTCAGCAAGCTGCTCCGGCAGCTTGATGCCAACCCTCAAATTTTTGGAGATTATTATGAATGAAGCGCTGTGTATTGAACCGGGAAATGAGCTGATGGACAGCCCTTTCGTCAAGCAGATGATCGTTCAGCTGCGGGCTGTTGACAGCTATGGCACCTATGATGACTGGAGCAATGAAAAAGTGCTTGATCCTCTGATTCTGACAAAAGCCCGTCGTCGGGAGATCCCGGTGGTGGGTGACCCGGATGAGATCGTGGTGGCACGGGTTAAGGCGTATTACAACGCCCTCTCTGTGCGTATCGAGCAGGAGTGCGGCATGATGGCAGCCCCCATGATCAACCTCAGCCATGAAGGCTTTGGCCGGGCGCTGATCATGGTGGGTAAACTGATTGTGGCGGATAAGGTATTGCGTGATGTGCATCGTTTTGGTTTTGAGTCCCTGGAAAAACTCAATGAGGAAGCCTGCAAAATAATTGATAAAGCACTGGCAACCATCGAAACCTTTAAAGATGCAGCGAAAGCATAATTCGTTAAAGAGATTGATTCAGGAGGGAGAGCAATGACAGATGAAGCGCTGAAAGATCTGCAAAAAAATGCGCGCAAAGCCAAGCGAATCGCTACAGAGTGGGCATCACAGATGCATGACCTGGTTGAAGATCAGCTATGGACCGATTATGAGCGTTTACCCGAGTTGGCGGATAAAACCCTGGCTGCCTGTCAGGCCTGGAAAGAGGCGCAGGAAAAGCTGGAAGCTGCTCAGTAAAAGATTAACCGTATTTAGAGGAGAGTAGGGATGTCTGCAGATCTGATTAAGGGTCGCACCCGTGGCGGGAGCGAATGGACGCCAAACTTTATCACTGGGGTAAATCAGGAAACCTGCATCGGCTGTGGTCGTTGCTATAAGGTCTGTCCCCGGGATGTATTTGAACTGGTTGAGCGCTCAGAAGCGCTGGCTGAAGACGATGATGACGATGATTGGGATGATGATGACGAGATGAAGGTGATGTCGGTGGCTGATGCTGACGATTGCATCGGTTGTATGTCATGTCTGCGGGTTTGTCCGAAGAAATGCCATAGTCATGAAGCGGTCGCTGCCTGATCGGATTGCAATCAACGTAGAAAAAGTCTGAGCAGTTGCCAGAAAACAGGAGTGGTGTCATGCCAAAACCAGAGATTCATGTGTTTGTCTGTAACCAGACACGGCCCGAGGGACATCCCCGGGGAAGCTGCGGCGCTACAGGCGCTGCACAGATTACCCAGGCGCTTTCAGAGGAAGTGGCTAAACGTAATCTTTTTAACAAAGTTGCTGTGACGGCAACCGGTTGTCTGGGCCCCTGTGATTGTGGTCCAAATGTGCTGGTTTATCCGGGGTCTTACCTCTATATCCGGGTGAAACCTGAGGATGTTACCCAGATTGTTGAACAGCACCTGATTGCCGGTGAGCCGGTTAAGGAACTGCTGGCACCGGATGAGCTCTGGTAAACAGGGCTTTGGTAAACTGATCTCTGGTAAACAGTGCTTTGGTAAGAAAGCACTCTGCCAATAACCGCGTCAGTACGTGAACGATTAAAAGGCAATAAAGATGAGTGAAACCGCTGTGGCGCGACTGATCGCTCAGTTCGGTCCGCTGTTGGAGGCTTCTCTGGAAGCGGCCAGCGTGAAACTGACTCAGGCGGGCTTCGGCAGTGTGCTCCTGCCATCACTGCGGCAGTTTCAGTTTGAAACCCGAAAAGAGCCCCTGAACGGTGACGATACCCTGAATGGCCGCTGGGCAGACAGCAATAGTCAGCGGCGCGGCTGGCTGGTGATTAACTGTGATGGTTCGATGATGCTGGAGATCGATCTGATCTGCCCCTGGCCGGATAAACAACAGGTCTGGGCAGAGTCGGTGTCTGTGTGGGGCTCAGATCCTCAACGGCTGAGTGCAGAAGTGACACCGATGCAGATGCTGTGAGCGCCTTCACCGGAGAATGATGCGTCATCGCATCGCCAACAGAGGTATATATGACCGATTTAAAGATTATTCTGGTACATCTGAATCCGATCAGTGCCCGGTTGTCGTTCTGGATCGATTGTTCAACACCTCAGCCATTTGGCTGCCTGCCAGGAGGGCTGCCGGCGCTGACCTCCCTGATTGAAGCGGAGCAGCCGCAAGCGGTGACGCCTCATCCGGCCCGGCATCTCAGTCAACTGGCAGAGTATCTGGGAGTGGATGAAGCTCTGTTGCAGGTGGTCAGCCCGACCCTGGCCTGGGTCGACACCGCACAACAACCCGTTGCTGTGTCACTGGTTCGGATCACCACCACCGATCTGCCTCAGCCGCAGGCCAATGGCACTTTTATCTCGTTGCTGGAACTGCTTAAAGTGCCAGTTGTTGAACGTCTGCTATTCAGAAAAGCCTATGAGTGTCTGTTGGGTGATTAAATCCGTTTTCACTTTGTCGTAATTCCTACAATACCCCTTCAATTGTCATACTGCCCCCGAACACACCCTCCATTGATTTACATCAACTATATGAATATTAAGGTTTTTTAATTTTTATCTTCAATGGCACCCGGCTTGCACTGCATATAACTGAACACTCGGATTGATGAGGACGAGATCATGATTCAGCTAACAGAGAGCGCAGTCAGTGCTATTTCCCGGTTTATTGATCAGGCCAATAAGCCTGTGTTTGGTTTACGTATCCGGGTCGATGGGGGCGGCTGTTCCGGCTTCAAATACGGTATGAAACTCGAAGAGGCTAGCGCTGAAGAGGATCAGATTATTGAGTGCAGTGGGGTGAAAATTCTTGTTGATGGGGAGAGCGCACCACTGCTTAGCGGCGTAACAGTCGATTTTCTGGATGGCCTTGAGGGGTCGGGTTTTAAGTTTGAAAACCCGAACGCAACAGAGAGCTGTAACTGCGGTAAATCCTTCGCAGGTTAACCACTGACCGGTAACAGATAGATAGAGGAATTCGATATGTGGGATTATTCTGAAAAAGTTAAAGAACATTTTTATAACCCCAAGAATGCCGGGGCCGCTGAAAATGCAAATGCGACCGGTGAAGTTGGATCATTAAGCTGTGGTGATGCACTGCGGCTGACCCTTAAAGTGGACCCGGACAGCGAGGTTATTCTCGATGCGGGTTTCCAGACCTTCGGCTGTGGTTCTGCGATAGCATCCTCCTCCGCTCTGACGGAGATCATTAAAGGGATGACACTGGATCAGGCACTGGAGGTATCTAACCAGGATATCGCTGATTTTCTTGACGGCCTGCCACCGGAAAAGATGCACTGCTCCGTCATGGGACGTGAAGCGCTGCAGGCCGCTGTTGCTGATTATCGCGGTGAGGTGTGGAGTGATGATCACGAAGAGGGTGCGCTGGTTTGTAAGTGCTTCGCTATCGATGAGGTGATGATTGAAGACACTATCCGGGCTAATAACCTGACAAGTGTTGAAGAGGTGACCAACTACACCAAAGCGGGTGGTGGTTGTTCAGCCTGTCATGAAGGGATCGAAAATATTCTAAGCCGGGTGATGGCAGAGAGCGGTGAGGAGTTTGTTGCCGGTGGTGTAGGAAGTGCCGTTGCCGCCAGTAGCCCTGCTGCTGCATCAGCGCCGGCTGAGGCCGCACCGAAAACCGACATTAAACGCATCAGCACCATTATGCGGGTGCTGGAAGCGGTGCGTCCACGTTTGCAGGCCGATGGCGGTGATTGTGAACTGATGGATATTGACGGTAATACCATCTACGTCAATCTGACCGGTGCCTGCATGGGTTGCCAGATGGCCTCGATGACCCTGGGTGGTATTCAGCAGCAGCTGATTGAGGAACTGGGTGAGTTTGTACGCCTGGTGCAGGTTGAAAAGAAGGCGGATCAACTGGTTGGAATAGGGGGTTAACCATGAGTGATATCTATCTGGATAACAATGCGACCACGATGGTGTCTCCTGAAGTACTGGAAGAGATGCTTCCCTTTTTCAGCGAGCAGTTTGGTAACCCATCTTCGCTGCACAGCTTTGGTAATAAGGTCGGTTTTGCCCTGAAGAAAGCCCGACAGCAGGTACAGGCGTTGCTGGGGGCAGAGCATGACTCTGAAATTATCTTTACCTCCTGCGGTACAGAATCAGATTCAACGGCGATTCTATCAGCCCTGAAAGCGCAGCCAGAACGTAAAGAGATTATCACCACGGTAGTTGAACACCCGGCGGTGCTGACCCTGTGCGAATATCTTGAAACAGAAGGCTATACCGTTCATAAGCTGGAAGTGGACAGTAAGGGGCGTCTGGATCTTGATCAGTACGCCAGCCTCCTGAGCGACCGGGTAGCGGTGGTCAGTGTGATGTGGGCCAACAATGAGAGTGGCACCATCTTCCCGGTGGAGAAGATGGCGGATATGGCCAACGAAGCCGGTGTTATGTTTCATACCGATGCGGTTCAGGCGGTGGGTAAACTACCGATCAATCTGCAGCAGAGCAATATTCATATGCTCTCTCTGTCCGGTCATAAACTGCATGCCCCGAAAGGGATTGGCGTGCTCTACCTGAAACGGGGTACCCGTTTCCGTCCGCTACTGCGGGGTGGCCATCAGGAGCGCGGTCGCCGTGCTGGTACTGAGAACGCTGCAGCCGTTGTTGGGCTGGGCAAAGCCTGCGAACTGGCTATGCAACATATGGAGTTCGAAAATACCACGGTGAAAGCGATGCGTGATCGTCTGGAAGAGGGCATTCTGGCGGCGGTACCTTATAGTTTTCCGACCGGTGATACGGATAATCGCCTGCCCAATACCGCCAGTATCGCGTTTGAATATATTGAGGGCGAGGCAATTTTGTTGCTGATGAATAAGGTCGGTATTGCCGCCTCCAGTGGTTCTGCCTGTACCTCGGGGTCTCTGGAACCATCACACGTGATGCGGGCGATGGGTATTCCCTATACTGCTGCCCACGGCACGGTGCGTTTCTCTTTCTCCCGCTACAACACCATGGAAGAGGTGGAACGGGTGATAGCCGAAGTGCCTGAGATAGTTGCAAAACTTCGCAAGCTATCGCCTTACTGGGATGGTAATGGTCCGGCAGAGGATCCAGAGCAGGCGTTTGCACCTGTCTATGCCTGATCACTTGGCGAAGGGAGGGATTCGAACCCTCCCTGTGTCACTTTATTGACTAAGCTTTTTATTCACTAAGCTTGCGCTGCGTTTAGCTGGAGGTAATCATGACTGAGTGTCTGTCTTATCCGAGTATTGCTGAGGCTAACCCTAACTTCGATGATCTGATTGTGGCGTTTGCTTCGATGGAGGGGGGTATGGTCGATCAGCATTTTGGTTCTGCTCAGGGCTTTTATGTCTACTCTGTTAACAGTCATTCTGCTCAACTCCTGACGAGCCAGAGCTTTGCTGCGGCCGCTCAGGATGGCAATGAAGACAAGTTAAAACCCAAACTCAGATGGCTGGTGGGCGCGGATCTGATGTATTGCGGATCCATTGGTGGCTCTGCCACAAAACAGCTGATCTCTCTGGGAATCACTCCGGTTCAGGTTAAAGGCGGGCCCGATGTGGATGAGTTACTGGAATCGATACAGACTCAGCTGGCGGGAGAGAAAGCGTTCTGGTTACAGAATATTATCAATCAGAAAATGAAACAGAGTGCCGGCAATTTTGCAGAGATGGCAGAAGAGGACTGGGATGAATAGTGATGCCAGACATACTTAACCGGTTTCTATGGGGGATCTTTCCACCGCCAGAGATCCGCCAGTTTGATCTTTGCTGTTCCGATTTTTTAGAACAACGTTTTTTCCACCCCCGCCTGCATGCCAGTAATCCTCTTATACCACTGAAAAGATCGCTTCAGGCGCTGCTTCAGAGTCCGGAGCAGATTGTTGAACAGATTCAACGGCATCAGATACCGGTTGAACACTATTTTCTCCTCTGTATCGACCACTTTGTCAGAGAATATCTTGAAGATGAACTGATCGGAACCGGTGAGGTTGTCGGCGAGAGCGCCAGCCATCCCGGTAGTGAAACGGTTATCAGTAACCAGGCCGAAGAGTGTTTGCGACTGCTTCACCTGATTGAACAGCAGATGGAGTTGCGAGGCTATCGTTACGACAGTGCAATGCTCAACGAGTATTTTTTACCAGCCAGCGAAACAGAGAAAACTGCGAGGGGAGATAGATAAGATATTCCGGGTGCCACTGCACCGCAATGATCTTATGCTGGTCAGACTCGACCGCCTGGGTGATCTCATCCAGATCCCGGCCAACAACCCGCAGCCCTTTTCCGGTGGATTTTATCGCCTGGTGGTGCAGACTGTTCACCCTCAGATGAACCTTGTTGAAGATATCTGCCAGTTTTGACTCAGCGGTTATTTTCACCTGTTTGGTGGGTAGCAGTCCTGGTCGGTTATAGGTGTGTTGCCTGAGTGAGCGTATGTCCGGGTGCAGGGTTCCGCCTAACACCACATTGATCAGTTGCGCCCCCCGGCAGATGCCCATCAGCGGGATATCGTTATCCAGCGCTGTCTTAATCCAGCGTATCTCCAGCTCATCCCGTGCCGGATCGCTTTTGACCGGCTTATCAATGTCGCCCTGATAATGCTCTGGGCTGATATCATCGCCCCCCCCAATCAGCAGGCCATCCAGTGGTTGACCACTGGCCGAATGGCGCACGCTGATCCGTTCAGGAGTCGCCCCGGCCAGTCGCAGGGCCAGTGCTGCGCACCACCAGCCGGGAGACCAGAACTTCGCCGTCCCGGTTACGCCAATGCGTGGTTTTTTAGCCATTGATCGATATACTCTGTCCACAGTTTACGGCTGACACCCAATAGTGACTGCTCAGCTGCCAGAAAAGCGGCACTTAACTCATTCAGGTGATCCGGTTGGCAGGCCAGCTGTTCCACAACCCACCAGATATTCCATGACAGCGCCAAAGACCAGTTTTCATGTTCAATGTTGCAATTGGGCATGCGGTAATGGAAGGTGGGCCGGGGCTTAATTTTGGGGTCGTCGATACAGCGGCGTACCCTGTCCTCATCAATCTCTGCCAATAGTGGCAACAGATCCAGTGCCCGGTTGCGCGAGGCGTTGTGTTGAAGATAATCGCTGAAGATTATCTCCATATCCGGGTGGTCACGGGATAGCAGTTGTTTAATATATTTTTCCGGATAAAGATCTATATAGGGGCTGATCTTACGGGTTGTATTCACCTCGTGGGCCTCTACCAGCCACCACTGCAACAGGGAAAAGGCTCTCAGATAATTAAACAGTGTAGCGGCATCTAACGAGGGGATTTCGCTATTAATATGCACCCCATATGCAGCAATCATCGACTCTTCTGTGCCGATAGCACCCGCTTGCCGCAGTTGCATCACTAACTCATCAAGCTGATTCAACCGGGATAGCGTAATGGGAGGACAAACCACCTCAACCGGCACCAGCAAACCGGCAGCATCACTCAGCAGTTCCAGCCAGGGCTGATCCTTATCACTGGCGGCTTTTTCTTTCAGATAGTTCCAGTCCAGTTCAATATTGAACGCCCCCAAACCGGCACAATGGATAACCGTTTCTGCCGCGGTCTGATGTTTCAGCGTGCCATTGAGGGTCTCTCTGACTATCTCCGAGGTCTGCTGTAGTGTTAAACCGGAAAACTCCAGCTCGAAGCCCACCTTCCTTTCAGCCCCTTCTTTATTCACGGTACAGGATGGTGACTTGAAACTCTGTGTCTGATTCATTGATCCATAATCCTCTGGTGACACCAAAACAGTAATACGGTTAAAAACGGTCATCAGATCAGTTTAATCTGGCAGGGGATTCCCCTGTCGGCCCATTAGTCTGCCTGACCTGATCGCCGAATAGGCGATCGAGCCGGGTTAACATCATTATCAGAGTAGTTCACTGTGAGACAATTGAAGAGGTGAAAGAGGGGGACAGTGGAATCGATGGTACAGCGTTAATTTCGGCGATATTACATCAGTAGCGGATAGGCAGGCTGTTGAAACAACCGGCCCAGATCAAAATTAACACCCTTTTTTCTACACGCAGACGGGATATCCTGGTGAATAACGCTATAGTCTGCTGTTGGGAGACGTTCTGATCAGGGCCTGCGCGGTGCAACGCGGGCTGATCTGATCAGAACGTAAACGGCCCGCGCAAGGGTTAAACTGCCCCCCAGCCTTCCCGCTTGGCGTCGGTGATCATCGTCATCGCAGCGTCAAATGCAACGCTGGCATATTTAGGCTTGTAGGTTTTCAGCTCTTCGTAGACGGTGACCAGTTTGTTGCCCGCAGACTGACCTTTCAGATCGCTTTTCTCAATTGCCAGCTCCTCCATGGTTTCATTCCAGGGTACACCCTGAGTCATTGGAATCAGGATGAAATTGAAGCCAGAAATGTCGGTGACAACGGCTTTCTCCAGATTAACCACATAGATCAGGGCACTGATGTCGCTGGCAAAATCTGCACTGTACTTGTCCATCAGGGCGGGAAGAGAGTCCATGGAATCGACAACACCACCGAGCATTCTGATCTTGTCGTCTGCCAGTATAAAAACGCCCCGCATCACATCGACAGGTGGTTTTGAGTGGCCTTTGTCATCGCCAATCTCACCTTCGATCAGAATCAGTTCTCCCCGATAGGCTTGCATCTGTGTATCCGTTGATTCGAGAAAGTTAACGTTAAAGAAGAGCCCTTTTTGCTTATATTGATCAAGTAACATGTCTACACTCCAGAGTATATAAAGCCGAATTCCAGCATTTTTCTCTGAATTGCAATTAGCGTACCTAAGGTGGATTTATCTTTAACCTGTTATTTTTTATATAAAAAATATAATCAGCTCTGTTTTCTTTGTTGGCTGTCGACAAAACCTGTACCGTTTGTTGTTTTTACTGCAGTTATTTGTTTCGACGCTTGTCGTGTTCACGACAATCGTTAATCCATATCGCCCGCCAGAAACTCATCAATCTCCCGCATAATGTACTGATTATCGGGCAGGTTTCTGACCAGGTTTTCCGCTTCTTCGCCGCTGAACCCCTGCAGGGTAAAACTCTTGGCTCCGATGATCTGGGTATGGTAGTTCAGCTCCAGTTTGAGAATCCGGTCGCCGGTCATCGGGTTGTGGTATAGCGATGCTAATGCGACCAGCCCCTCTTCCAGCTGAATAATCCGGTTCAGTTCTGTGTTCAGCTCAGTCTTCATGAGTGACTCTCGATATGTTTCACCAGCGCAGCATCCATATTGGTAATATGTTGATGCAACCACTCATCAACACGGTCATTGATATAGGCACGGGCCATGGTCAGGCGGCCCTGCTGTACCCGCTGGTTAAACTGCCGCAGCTCGGTTAGCAGGCGATTGTGTTCACCGCAGTGCTCGCTTTTTCCGGGGTAGTCGTACTGCTCTATGAACTGTTCTTCCCGCTTGAAGTGGGTTTCTGTATGACTAAGAAGCTCACTGAAAAGTCTTTTAAACTGGTCGGTATCTGAGGTTTTCAACCGGGTAGTGATGTCAGCAAAGTGCTGATGATCACAGTCAATATCTGCATGATTTAAATGTTGCATGAGTAAACCTATAAGTCTGACTTCATCTGTCGTCTGATTTGTTTGGTCTTAAGCTTCCAGCAATTTGCACGCCAATAAAGAGATGGCTGGTATAGCTTTTGCAGCCACTCTTAACCTCATGTGCTTGTCTATATGAGTATTAGCACCCCTGAAAAACAACGCAGCCACAGAGGTTTAAGCCGATGGTGAAATTGCCCCCCGTTTTGATGGCCGTCGCCAGCAAAGATGCTGTGTCGATCAATCTGCACTTTGGTCATGCCAGAGCATTTTTGATCTACCGTGTCTGCGAGGATCATTGTGAGTTTATCGAGCGCCGCGTTGTAGACCACTACTGCCAGGGACATACCGGCGACAGGTCAGCCATGGAGCTGATTCTGGAAACTATCAAAGACTGTCATGCGGTGTTCGTGGTCAAAATCGGTGACGGGCCGCAAGAGAAGTTGAAACGGATTGGCGTCATCTCCGTCAGCGACTATGGGCATGAGGGGATTGAAGAGTCGCTGCTGCACTATGTACAAACGTCCGACTGGAGCTAACGATGACCGATATTGAACAATGGCTGTCTGAACATCTTCTCAGTCCGGTTGAAGTTGACTGCGCGATTACGGTGATGCTGAAAATTATCGATGGTAAGTGCAAAATGACGCAACAGGAAAAGGTCGTCATGGCAGCACTGTATGACGCGGTTAAATCATGTCATCACATACTTCTGGAGCCTGGTGTGCACAGGCTGATAGCCGCCGCACGGGACAGCTCGGACGAGGTGGTTAAACTTCAGGTATATGAACAGCGACTATTGGCTGAAACAATGATTTCCCGTCCGGTGATGAAAGCGTTTAAAGCACGTATCCGTCAACAGGGTCTGCTTGAATGTGGCTGAACAAAATACGGATATGATACAGCAGAAAAAAGTGAGTGAAATGACGACCAGACCATCTATATCTAAAGTGTGTCGGGTTTCTTCCAAACGGCTAGACTAGCTGCCTGTCCTTGCATCACCTGAAATGGTTCAGAGGCGGGGCCGTGCCTGACGCTGTCAGACTGATGTAAATCAGCCTACGACTTACAGGGAATTAGATTTTATAAAACAATCTGTTATAGTCTTCGACTCAGTGGCTCTACAATGATGTTAGTTGGTGCAAAAAGGCCGGCTTGCACTGTATCCCGTTTGCAGGCTTTAGTATGGAGCACGTCAGCATTTTGAACGTTTGCTACTCCCTGACAGGTAGAAGTACCTATCTTTTACTGTTTGTGCTTTATGTTGGATCCGCGTTTTTCTTTTCCAGTTTTAGCCCTCAGGCACAGATTGTCTCATTATGGCCCTCTGCAGGCGTTGCGCTGGCTGGGTGCCTGATCTTTGGTAAACGCTTCCTGCCCGCCATTCTGTTGGGCTCTCTGCTGTTTAATTCTGGTCATTATTTGTTACACCATAGTGAACTGGGGCTGTCGGTGGTGCTCACCTCCGGGATTATCGCCATGGGGTCGGTTGTACAGGCTTGGGTCAATCACACCCTTCTGCAATCCCGGCACATCAAGATTCTTGATGCCCCCTCATACTCCCATGTGGCGGGGTTTATCGGTACCGCCTTTCTCTGTTGTCTGATCAGTGCCGTGGTGGGGAATGGGGCGCTAACTCTGGGATTAAGCGGGGATCTCAGCGCGAAAATTTACCTTAACAATGTGCTGATCTGGTGGATAGGCGATTTTCTGGGTGTCATTCTGGTCACACCTCTCTTGTTGGCGATGTTTATCCGTCAGGTGGATAAAGTTGTCTGGTATCGCCTGCTGAAGTCGTTAACGATACCTCTGTTTACCTTAATTACTGCGTTTCAGGTAGCGCAGCAATATATTGAAGACTCGGTGGTGACTAAGACTGAAAATGATTTTGCGTTGAAATCTGAAGCGGTTGAAAACATCCTGAAACAACATATGAGCAATTACCTTGATGCGCTGAACCATCTTGGCACTACCCTGGCGCAGACCGAAGAAGTCAATTATCAGGTGTTCACAGACGCTACCCGTCCCTATCTCGCCAACCTGCCCGGCATCAGTGCGATCTCCTGGGATATTCTGGTCGGGCAGGGGGCGGTTGAAGAGTTTGAACAACATGCGCGGAAGGAGGTAGACCCAGGATTTAAGGTCAGGGGAAAGCCTCTGCTATCCACCGATCCATTGGTGGTAGTTGAGTATATTCTGCCGTTTAAAAATAATAATCCGGCACTGGGCTATAACGTTTTTTCCAACGATGAGCGTAAACAGAGTATGTTGCTGGCCAAAGCGACCCGCAAGGATACCGCAACCAATATTATAGAGCTGGTGCAGTCTAAAGACGATAAACAGGGGTTTCTGATCTTCTCGCCGGTTTTTCAGCAGGTTGATCCGCAGGATAACTCGGTGGCTGCTGTTGAATCACTTAAAGGGTTCGTCGTCGGGGTTTTTCTGGTGTCAGAAATACTGAATAACCCGCAGATCGCTGAACGGCTGGGTTATATCGATCTCTATGTGTACGAAAATGACAATCCGGCAGACAAGGTGTATGGCCGCATGGATACTATGGATGATATCGCTGCAGGGGAGGGGTTGAGCCATTGGTTTGAGATGGAGTTTGCGAATCATACGTGGACTTTTAATCTGCATGTCAGTAATAAAAACGTCACTGCTCTGCAGATCGGTGATAGCCTCAGCTTTCTGATAGCCGAGGCATTGTTTGGTGCGCTGGCGGTATTTATCGTGCTGTCTGCGTTTGGTTATCACGAAAGACTGACCCGGCTGGTCAGCTTGCGTACCGATGAATTGAAACAAGCGAATGCAGAACTGGAGCATTTTGCTTTTTATGATGCGCTGACCGGACTGCCTAACCGTCGGCTTTTTATTGACCGGGTGGAGCATACGCTTGCACTGTGCCGGCGAAATAACCGCTCAGCGGCACTGCTGTATATGGATCTGAATGGGTTTAAAGCGGTCAACGACTCTCTGGGGCATGATATTGGAGATCAGTTATTGATTGAGGTCAGTCGTCGTCTGAGTCGTGTTTTGCGGGATAGTGATACCCTGGCGCGGCTGGGGGGAGATGAGTTTGCCCTGCTGCTGCCCGGTAACCCGGGCATTGAAGAGGTTAGTGTAATCGCAAACAAACTCAGTGCCTGTCTCTCAGAGCCGGTAACGTTATTGGCAAAGGAGCTGCAGATTTCAATCAGTATTGGTGTGGCCTTTTATCCCCGCGATGGCGTCAACCGGGTTGAACTGATTGGCGCTGCTGACAGTGCGATGTATGCCGCTAAAAAGAGCACCCGATCACTGTCATTTTATGCAGATGAGTTAAACAACCAGCCAGTGCTGACGGGGGACACCGAAGCGGTTGAGTGATGTGAAGCGGCGCATCGGGTAAAAAGAACAGGCGGGATTACTGTGGGACCGGCCGTTCCGAACCGCTTATGCTCTCCTTAGCTGCCTCCCCAGCCACCCGCTCAGCAGACAGATGGACAGAATCATTACCAGTGACCCCTGGGCTAACAACACCTCAGAAGAGGGGGTTGGTGCAATGGTCATGGTCACTACTGTGATGGTGAGCGCGAGCACACAGAGCAGGGTCATGCCCACCACTCTGGCGGTAGAGATTCTGGCACCATAGAGAAACAGTAACAATCCGGCCAGCAGAATACCTGCCTCAATTAGCAAGATAACGGGCATATTATCCCAAAATTTCAGGCCCATCTTCAGAGAAGCATCGCCCAGAAGAGAGAGGTCGAGGTCATGCACCGTAAAATCCAGTAACCAGTTGGAGAACACTGCCACCGAAACCATAAATACGGCTCGCAGGCCCACCCCTCTGAACTCTGAATACCAGAGAAACGCTGCCGCACCAGACATGAGGGACCAGATAACCGCCGCAGAAAGACTGTGGGAGTATGAGTAGTTAAATTTCAGTTGATGCTTTTGGTCAAAATTGTCAGGAATGGTGACCGACTCCCAGCCCAGCAGTACAAAGCTCCAGAGCAGCAGGTCGAGTAACAGGGCTGCAGCCACTAATGCCCCCGGATTCACGCGCCGATCCAATCTGCACAGAGCCAGTGCAACACCAATATGACCAGCCAGCATAATCACCTCTCAGAGTAAACAGAGCCTGATGCTGCCAGCGTCAGGCAATAAATTTGGCATAACTACTACTATGAATATCCTCAACCTCCACTGTTAAGGATATTCCAGCCAGATTACAATCTGTTAACCCCTTCAACACTGTAGAAGATAATAACTGTTTTTGCTCATCGGTTCTGCCACTTAATATTCTTAGGGTTACGTGAATAAAATCAGCAGGGGATGGACCTGTGAGGAAATGATCGTAGGCTAAGGCGCGGGTTTTAATATCTGCGGCCTCAAACAAGCCGGACCTCAATGCGCCTTCATAGACGATTTGCACCAGTTTTGCAGGGGGCAGGCGGGGGATAAGCGTTTCTGAAAACTCAATAATACAGTGGGGCAAGGGTGCGTACTCCAGATAACATTAAAGTGGTGGGCCGGGATAACTAACCGGGATCAGTCAATATCCAGCCAGTTAAACGATCGCTTTAAAAACTGTACCGCTTCGCTGTTGATCACCTGTCCGTGAGCCATAACGATCGTTTTCGGGTGCCAGTGTAATATGTTTTGCAGATGTTGTTGCGCCTTCTTTTTACTGAACATAAAGCTCAGCCGCCAATCCAGGGGCATCTTGCCATTGGGCGCTAAAATACCTGCAGCCGCGGCCACGAACCGTTTCACCGGGGTGAACGATTCCGGAGCAAAGTTCTCAATCAGATCGGTGACAATCAGTGTTGCCGAGGGTTTATGGAAAAATACACACTCTTCCATGGCCGGCGAACCGGTAAACAGCAGTTGATCGATATGTTCTGACCAGGGGGCATTGAAAAATGGGGTGAAAATACTCTCAAATATGATATCCGGACGCTTAACTTGTACCTCTCTGGTACCAAAGCTCAGGGTGTCCTGATAATGATTCTGCCAGTCCTTAATAAACAGATGGTGCAGATGGTTGGGAGAGATCAGGTATTTTACCCTGCCCAACGTGTCAATCTGGTGAATCAGCTCCGTTGTCAGGGCGATCGGGCTGTGAACCCATAATTCATCACCGGGTAACCTGATGATCGTCATACGCGTCGTGTAGGGCAGGGTAAAAAAGGGTACGGCAGGCCCCTCAAAAATCCAGATGTTTTCACCTATTTCAGTCACAACACTCTCCATTAACAACGTTGCCACAAAAACGTTTTTGACCAGGTGCTTCAGTTACAGAGCTGAAGAGACAGGGGCTGCTGCGACATTGACATTTAGCGGCAATCTTTCAGCTGTTCTCTTGCAGTGCGCTTATTTGTTGTGCTTTTCAGGGGCACTGATTCCAGTGCGTTCAACGATTTCAGTGTCAAAACCATCGAGACTTTGCTGGTTTCTGTCGTACCAGTAGGCCTCAATACCCTGTTTGCCTTTTTTCTCTGCCCAGTTAGTTAACGCATCACGGTCGCCTTTATAATCAAACAGGGGCACTGACATGCCGCAGGATGACTGAACCAGGCTGATATCCAGAATAAAGATCTGCCGGGCGGCTTCGCTGGCAGGAAAAAGTGAGCGATACTCGTGCCAGTCGGGATCCTGCCGATGCAGCACCCGGGCATCGCCATAAGTTCTGAGAATCAGGGGGGCGGCCTGAAAATCGCAGAACATCAGTGTCATTCTTGGATTCTGCAATACATGGGCGGCAGATTCATTGCCACTACCGGTCAGATTTAACCAGGCTATTCTGGTCGGGCTGATCACTCTGAGGGAATCACCGCCTTTGGGGGACAGGTTGACCTGGCCGGTGGCCGCGGCTGTTGCCACAAAGTAGATCTTCTGCTCACCGATAAACTCAATATGTTGAGTGGACAGTTCTGCAAATTGCTGACCCATGTCGTGTTCCCTTTGTTTTTCCTTAACATTATCTACCTGATTAATATCAGATGATTGCGTTAATGTGAAACAGAAAAGGCCAGGAATTGCTTCCCAGCCTTTTGTTGGTTGCTATATTCAGGGCACGTTATGCTGCCAGTCGTTGCTCCCGCAGGATTTTAGCCGCTGCAACCATGTTGATCAGGCTGGTGGCAACCTCATCCCAGCCACGGGTTTTCAGACCACAGTCTGGATTAATCCAGAGACGTTCGGCTGGAATCAGTGTGGCGGCTTTTTCAATCAGCGTCTGAATCTGTTCTACCGTTGGTGTGTTCGGGCTGTGGATATCATAGACGCCGGGGCCAATCTCATTGGGGTAGTTAAACTCGGTGAACACTTCCAGCAGCTCCATATTGGAACGGCTGGTTTCAATGGTGATCACATCGGCATCCATATCGGCAATCGCCTGAATGATGTCATTGAACTCGGCATAACACATGTGGGTGTGGATCTGGGTTTCCGGCTGTACGCCACTGGCTGATACACGGAAGGCATAGACCGCCCATTGCAGATAAAACTCCCACTCGGACTGTTTCAGCGGCAGTCCTTCCCGAATAGCCGGTTCATCGATCTGGATCGCAGCGATACCCGCCTGCTCAAGATCGACCACTTCATCCCGCAGGGCCAGGGCGATCTGCAGACAGGTTTCAGAACGGGGCTGATCGTCCCGAACAAACGCCCATTGCAGCATAGTCACCGGACCGGTCAACATCCCTTTAACTGGCTTGTTGCTCAGTGACTGGGCATAACGGCTCCAGCCGACGGTCATCGCTTCTTTGCGCAGAATATCACCATAGATAATCGGTGGCTTAACGCAACGGGAACCGTAGGACTGCACCCAGCCCAACTGACTGGTGGTATAGCCTTCCAGCTGTTCGCCGAAGTATTCCACCATATCGTTGCGTTCCGGTTCGCCATGTACCAGCATATCCAGACCATAGCGCTCCTGCCGTTCGATGCAGTCTTTAATCTCTGCCTGCATAATCGCGGTATAGCTAATCTCATCCAGTTCACCACGACGGAAACGGGCCCGCACAGAACGGATATCGCTGGTTTGCGGGAATGAGCCGATAGTGGTGGTTGGGAACGCAGGAAGCTGCAGCTTTTGCTGCTGTTTTACCGCGCGCTCAGCGTAGGGCAGGCCGCGCTCACCATCTTGTGGCATCAGTCCGTTGACACGCCGCTTCACCTCGATACGGTGTACCCGCTGGGACTGTGTCCGGGCGGTCACATGTTGCAGGTTCGCGGCCAGCTGAGGACTGTTTTTGCCCTCGATCGCCTGTTTCAGCAGGCTGAGCTCCGCCAGTTTTTGCCGTGCAAATGCCAGCCAGCTGTATAACTCGGGATCAAAGCCGGTTTCCTGCTCCAGATCGACAGGCACATGCAGCAATGAACAGCTGCTGGAGAGCCAGAGGTTATCGCCCCTTTGGTCCGCAACCGGTTTAATGCGCCCGGCCGCTGCGGTAATATCGGTTTTCCAGATGTTGCGACCATCGATGACGCCCACTGAGAGCACCTGATCTGTTCTGAGTCGCTCGCTGAAACGGATAAACTCATCGCCGCCGCGTACTGCATCCAGATGAAAGCCATCCACCGGCAGGTAAGCAGTGAGATCAAAGTTACTGTCCAGCGCGCCAAAGTAGGTGGTCAGCATCAGCTTTAACCCGGTGCCACTGCTGCTCAGCGTCTGATAAGCTTCACGATAGGCTTCCTGCCATTTAGGTGGCAGCTCCAATACCAGTGCCGGCTCATCGATCTGTAGCCAATCGATGTTCTTACGAGACAATAGATTCAGCAGGCCTTTATAACTTTCCAGCAGAGCCGGTAGCAGCGTTAGTTTATCGAACGTCTGAGCCGCACATTTAGCCAGCCACAGATAGGTAACCGGGCCGATAATCACCGGCTTAACCCGATGACCGGCTTGCTGTGCTTCGGTTATCTCCGCCAGCAGCTTTTCTGGATTGAGAATAAACTGCTGTGTAGCGGTTAGCTCCGGCACCAGATAGTGATAGTTTGTATCAAACCATTTGGTCATCTCGCAGGCACGGGTTGCCTTGCCTGATGGTGCCCGCCCCCGGGCCATGCGGAAATAGTTATCAAAGCTATCGCAGCTGCCATCGCTGAAACGCTGAGGAACCACCCCTAACAGCACCGAGTGATCCAGCACCTGGTCATACAGAGAGAAATCATTGACAGTGACCAGATCCATGCCACTTTCAGCCTGAATATTCCAGTTTTGCATTCGCAGAGTCTTTGCCACATCAGTCAGCTCGTTGCGGCTGGATTTTCCATGCCAGTAGTTTTCAAGCGCGAACTTCAGTTCGCGCTGAGCGCCAATACGGGGAAAGCCCGGAATATGTGTTTTCACCATCTTCTCCTGTTGATAGTTCTGTAGGGTCGTTCTTTGAGACAGGGGATTGTCCCGAAAGAGGCGTTGATTATGGTGCTGATCTATCATGAGGTAAATTGATATAAAATCAAAAAATATTGAATTAAATTAATACAGATTATTTTATCGCCATTGTTTTATAAATCGGTGGGACTATTTGAGAGGGTGTTCTGATTTAGTAGTAGTCGATAGCGGGCGTTTTGAGGGTTTGCGCCAGACATACCATAGCGCAATGATAACCGTAGCGGCAGCGGCCGTTTTCAGGCCTGGATGAAAATTCAGAAACAGCAGCGGATAGCTGATCATTAACAGCATCATACCGCTGGCGAAAAGTTTCGCCTTCAGTGGGATCACGCCATGCTCTTCCCAGTCACGAATATAATGACCAAACCAGCGATGGTTGAGCAGATACTGATGCAAACGCTCCGAACTGCGGGAAAAGCAGAAGGCCGCGACCAGCAGGAAAGGGGTGGTCGGGACCAGTGGCAGTAACAGTCCGATAATGCCTAACAGAACGAAAAAAAAACCGCTCATCAGGAAAAGTGTCCGGATCAGTGTTTGACGCACAGTGTATCCTCAATGTTCGCTCCTGATTCATCCTGGCTGATCAGATGAGCGCAGAGCTTCAACTATCTTATCGTTTTGACATGCACAGAGATCCCCTGCGGTTGTGGGCACTATTTTAAACAGTGTATCAGGGGGTATCACTCTGCAGACATCAGCTCCATTATAGACAGCTTATCGCCACAGATAGTCATTAATGTCAGGCCTTTTTCTACCTCCCCCTGAAGGGGCATATACCTGAAAGCAGGGTCGGCGGTAGTATTGTTATCAGGACAAAATCGATATAGCCATGTTGTTCTATGGGCTTGATTTTGTAAAAAATAATGAACAATATGCTGCTATCATTCCTATCAGAACCGGTGGAAACCGCTCTCATAAGCGGTGGCTGCACATAACGAGAAGCAAGAGGCGTGTTCCATGAGCAAATCTTCTACAAAGCCTGCATTTAACTGGGAAGATCCGTTTTCCCTTGAGACTCAACTGACCGAAGAGGAGCGCATGGTTCGCGATGCTGCCCGTGATTACTGTCAGGGTCAGCTGTTACCGCGGGTTACAGAAGCCAACCGTAACGAGATTTTTCACACCGAAATCATGCAGGAACTGGGTGAACTCGGCTTACTGGGGTCTACGCTGCCAGAGCAGTATGGTGGTTCAGAGGTTAACTATGTCTGCTACGGTCTGGTGGCTCGTGAAGTTGAACGGGTAGACAGTGGTTACCGTTCGGCGATGTCGGTGCAGTCCTCGCTGGTGATGCACCCGATCTATGCTTACGGCAGCGAAGAACAGCGGATGAAATATCTGCCTAAACTGGCCACCGGTGAGTGGATCGGCTGTTTTGGCCTGACCGAGCCGGATGTGGGGTCTGATCCAAACAATATGAAAACCCGCGCCACTAAAGTGGATGGCGGTTACATCCTTAAAGGCGCGAAGATGTGGATCACCAACTCGCCAGTCGCCGATGTGTTTGTCGTCTGGGCGAAGCTGGACGGCGTGGTACGTGGCTTCGTACTGGAAAAAGGGATGCCGGGTCTGAGCGCGCCTAAGATCGAGGGCAAGTTCTCTCTGCGTGCTTCAGTCACTGGTGAGATCGTTATGGAGGATGTGTTTGTCCCTGACGAGAACCTGTTACCCGGTGTTGAAGGGCTGGCCGGACCGTTCGGTTGTCTCAATAAAGCTCGCTACGGTATCGCCTGGGGTTCACTGGGGGCGGCTGAGTTCTGCTGGACTGCTGCCCGTCAGTACACCCTGGATCGTATCCAGTTCCAGCGTCCGCTGGCCGCAAACCAACTGGTGCAGAAAAAACTGGCGGATATGCAAACTGAGATCTCTCTGGGTCTGCAGGGTTGTTTGCAGATGGGGCGTTTGATGGATGACAATCGTTGCCCGGTTGAACTGATCTCGCTGATGAAGCGCAACAACTGTGGTAAGTCGCTGGATATCGCCCGGGTTGCCCGGGATATGCACGGTGGTAACGGTATCTCCGATGAGTTTGGTGTGATTCGTCATGTGATGAACCTGGAAGCGGTCAATACCTACGAAGGCACCCACGACATTCATGCCCTGATTCTGGGTCGTGCGATGACAGGCATTCAGGCGTTCTTCTGATGGCTGGCGCGCTGAGTCATATCAGAGTACTCGATCTCAGCCGTATTCTGGCGGGCCCCTGGGCCGGCCAGATGCTGGCAGATTTTGGTGCTGAAGTGATTAAGGTGGAGCGTCCTGGCTGTGGTGATGATACCCGTGGCTGGGGGCCTCCGTTTGTTAAGGACCCGGATGGCAACCCGACAGACGCCGCCTATTTTCATGCGGCGAACCGGGGTAAACACTCAATTGCGATTGATATGACCACCCCTGAGGGACAGGCGCTGATTAAGCGTCTGGCGGCGCAGGTCGATGTTGTGATTGAGAATTATAAAGTCGGCGGCCTGAAAAAATATGGCCTCGACTATGACAGCCTGAAAACGGTGAATCCCGGGTTGATCTACTGCTCTGTTACTGGTTTTGGTCAGGACGGTCCCTATGCGCAACGGGCTGGCTATGACTTTATGATCCAGGCGATGGGCGGTCTGATGAGCGTCACCGGAGATCCCGATGGTCAGCCAATGAAGGTCGGCGTCGCCCTGGTGGATGTGATGACCGGTCTGTATGCCTGTAACGGTATTCAGGCGGCGCTGTTGCACCGCAGTGAAACCGGTGTGGGACAACATATCGATATGGCACTGCTGGATGTACAGGTGGCAACGCTGGCAAATCAGGCGATGAACTATCTGGTGGGTGGCAAGCCGCCAGTACGTCTGGGAAATGCCCATCCGAATATTGTCCCCTATGAGGCGTTCCCGACGGCGGATGGCCACATCATTCTGGCGGTGGGCAATGATGCTCAGTTTGCCCGCTTCTGTGCCCTGGCGGGTGCCCCGGAGCTGGCGGATAATCCCGCTTTTGTCACTAACTCATTACGGGTTGAAAACCGTGCACAACTGACACCCCTGGTGGCCGAGCTGATGCGTAGTCACAGCAGTGACTGGTGGCTGGAGAAGCTTGAGTCGCAGGGGGTGCCGTGCGGGCCGATCAATACGCTGGATAAAGTGTTTGCTGATCCGCAGGTGAAACACCGCCAGATGCAGGTAGAGCTGCCTCATCCGGCGGGTGGCAGTGTGCCCGGCGTTGCCAGTCCGGTGAAATTCTCTCACACCCCGATAGAGTACAATGCTGCGCCACCGACACTGGGGCAGCATACCGATGAGGTACTGGCCTCTCTGGGACTGAGCGAAGCGGAAATTACACAATTAAAAGCGCAGAACGTTGTCGCCTGAGATCTGGTTTACTACCTTTATAAGGCTGTATAACGTTCTGAATATAAGAGTGCTGAATACCTAAGTGTTGTATTTAAACGCTCGTATTTAAAAGCGCTGTAATTAAGCGCTGTAATTAAGCGCTTTGTAATTAAGAGTTCTGTAATTAAAAGTTCTGTATTTTGATACACGCCCCGATATCGGTATCGGGGCGTTATTGCTGTTTTTGGAGTTACACATGATTACCCTGAAAGATCCGTCGCTGTTAAAGCAACACGCCTACGTCAATGGTCAGTGGATTGACGCCCTGAACGGCGAAACCAATCCGGTACTGAATCCGGCCACCGGTGAGCAGATCGCCACTGTGCCGGATCTGGGGGTTGAAGAAACCGAAGCCGCCATCGCGGCCGCCGATGTGGCCTTTAAAAGCTGGAAAAAGAAAACCGCGAAAGAGCGTTCAGTACTGCTGCGCAAATGGTTTGAACTGATCGTTGCCAACAAGGATGATCTGGCTATTCTGATGACCGCAGAACAGGGCAAGCCAATTGCAGAATCCGCCGGTGAAGTGCTCTATGGCGCATCGTTTATCGAATGGTATGCGGAAGAGGGCAAACGGGCTTATGGTGATGTTATCCCGTCCCATGCAGCGGATAAGCGTATTATCGTGACCAAAGAACCGATTGGCGTAACTGCAGCGATCACCCCCTGGAACTTCCCCAATGCGATGATCACCCGTAAGTGTGCTCCGGCCCTGGCGGTGGGTTGTACGATGATTATCAAGCCCGCTGAAGATACACCGCTATCGGCGCTGGCGTTGATGGAACTGGCAGACCGCGCTGGTATTCCGGCAGGTGTCATCAACGTTATCACCACTAAGCGTCCAATCGAAGTAGGCAAAACCCTCACCGATAGCTCGGTGGTGCGTAAGCTCTCCTTTACCGGATCGACGCCGGTGGGTAAACAGCTGATGCGTCAGTGTGCTGACACAGTGAAGAAAACCTCGATGGAACTGGGGGGGAATGCCCCTCTGATTATCTTTGATGATGCGGATCTCGATAAAGCGGTGCCCGCCGCAATCGCCTCTAAATACCGCAACTCCGGTCAGACCTGTGTCTGTGCCAACCGTCTGCTGATTCAGAGTGGTATCTATGAAGAGTTTGCCCAGCGCTATGCCGCCGAGGTTGCCAAACTGCAGGTGGGTAACTGCTCGGAAGGCGAATTTCAGCAGGGACCACTGATCAACCGGGCGGCGCTGGATAAAGTGACTTCGATGGTTGATGATGCGGTGGCCAAAGGGGCGCGGATTATTTCCGGAGGCAAACCCCACGCACTGGGCGGAAATTTCTACGAGCCGACCATTGTTGCTGATATCACTAACGATATGCGCCTGGCCCATGAGGAGATATTTGGTCCGGTGGCGCCACTGTTCCGTTTTGACACTGAAGAGGAAGCGGTGCAGATCGCTAACGACACCGAGTTTGGTCTGGCAGCGTACTTCTTTACCCGTGATTATGCCCGGGTGTTCCGGGTGTCTGAAGCGCTGGAATACGGCATGGTAGCGGTTAACGATGGTATTCTGTCAACCGAGGTGGCCCCGTTTGGTGGTGTTAAAGAGTCGGGTACCGGCCGGGAAGGTTCTAAGTACGGTATGGAGGACTACCTGGAGATCAAATATACGCTGGTGGGCGGGTTGTAACAGCACTGACCGGTTAAAAAAAGGTTCTTCGCGCCAGAGAGTACTGGAAGAGAGTACCGGAGCAGGGGCCTTTAGAGCATAAAACAGACTCACCACAGAGGACACAGAGTGCACAGAGAAAAGCCAGTTAATAGTGCTTCTCCGTGTCCTCTGTGATCTTCGCATGCCCTTTGGGTATAGCATGCCCTTTGGGTATAGCATGCCCTTTGGGTACTGTGGTAACGCTTTTAAGCATCAAGCGTTGATTATTGTCAGCCGGTTTATAGCTGACTTAGCAACTGCTCCAGCTTCACCTGATCCGCGGCAAAGTTGCGGATACCCTCAGCCAGTTTTTCGGTGGCCATCGCATCTTCATTCATTGCCCAGCGGAACGCCTGTTCACTGTTTTCAAGCTTTGGCTCATCACTCATCGGAGCATCAGCAAAAAGCTTCTGGTCCAGCGGTATTCTGGTTCCCGCCAGTTCTTCAATCAGCCCCGGGCTGATCGTTAGCCGGTCACAGCCTGCCAGTTGGCGAATCTCTTCACTGTTACGGAAGCTGGCCCCCATCACCACGGTGTTATAACCGTGTTGCTTGTAGTAGTTGTAGATGCGGCTGACCGAAAGTACGCCGGGATCTTTAGGGCCGCTCAGCTCAGTGCCCTCTGGGCTGTTGGCTTTATACCAGTCAAGAATCCGACCGACAAAGGGCGAGATCAGGAACACACCGGCATCGGCACAGGCCACCGCCTGGGCGAAGCCAAACAGCAGCGTCAGGTTACAATTGATGCCCTCTTTTTCCAACTGACGGGCCGCTTCGATCCCTTCCCAGGTTGATGCGATTTTGATCAGCACCCGCTCATTACTGATACCCGCTTCGTTATACAGGCCGATCAGTTTCTTCGCTTTAGCGATGGTTGCCTGGGTATCAAACGACAGGCGTGCATCCACCTCGGTGGAGATACGCCCGGGAATCAGCGAAAGGATTTCGCAGCCGGCCAGCACCGCCAGCTTATCGGTCATGTTGGCCAGTTGTTCCGCTTCGCTGCCACTCTGACTCAGCGCCCAGGCTTTGGCCTGTTCCAGATAGGGACGGTAAGCCGGGTCCTGACTGGCTTTCAGCAGCAGGGAGGGGTTGGTGGTTGCATCCACCGGTTTCAGATCGCGGATCGCATTAATGTCGCCGGTGTCGGCAACAATGGTGGTCATCTTTTTAAGCTGATCCAGCTGGCTTTCCATTGTTATATTCCTTATTCCATAATCTTTTAGAACGCAGCTACTTTAGCAACCGCGTGTTTCAAAACGTCGACATCAGCACCGGCCTTGTGAGCATTTTCACTCAGATAGCGTCGGAACTGGCGTCCGCCCGGCTGGCCGTGAAACAGGCCCAGCAGATGGCGGGTGATATGGCCCAGATAGCAACCCTGGCTCAGTTGCTCTTCAATGTAGGGGTACATCTGTTCGATAATCTCTAAGCGGGTTTTCACTGCCGCGTCCGGGTTATAAAGCTTGTCTACCTCCGCCATCATATAGGGGTTGTGGTAGGCTTCCCGGCCGATCATGACACCATCAACATGCTGCAGATGTGCTTTGCTTTCATCCAGTGTTTTGATGCCACCGTTTATCAGCACTTCCAGATCGGGAAACGCCTGTTTTATCTGGTAGACCCAGTCATAGTTCAACGGTGGTATATCCCGGTTTTCTTTCGGACTTAACCCCTGAAGTATCGCTTTTCTGGCATGGATTATAAAGGTCTTACAGCCGGATTCCCGGACAATTGAGACGAAATGATGAAGTTCTTCATAGCTGTCCATATCATCAATGCCCAGCCGGTGTTTCACCGTCACCGGAATGCTCACGGCGGACTGCATCTTTTCCAGGCACTCAGCCACCAGACCCGGATGAGCCATCAGGCAGGCACCGATCATATTGTTCTGCACCCGGTCGCTGGGGCAACCCACATTGAGGTTAACCTCATCATAGCCAAACTCTTCGGCCATCTGGGTACAGGTGGTCAGGTCATCGGGATTACTGCCACCCAGTTGCAGGGCCAGTGGATGTTCCTGCTGGTTGTACTGCAGAAACCGTTCCCGGTCGCCATGAATCAGCGCGCCGGTGGTCACCATCTCGGTATAGAGCACCGCGTTCTGGCTGATAATCCGGTGGAAATAACGGCAATGCCGGTCCGTCCACTCCATCATGGGCGCGACTGAAAGGCGTCTATCCGGCGTATTCCGCGGGGTTGCTGGGCTGTGGCTTGTTTTTGCTGATGTTTTCAATGGCTTGTT
>NZ_FOGB01000004.1:41872-120400 GCF_900111095.1 Amphritea atlantica
TGTTTTAAAAAAATCCTTTCCATCATGGGCGCGACTGAAAGGCGTCTATCCGGCGTATTCCGCGGGGTTGCTGGGCTGTGGCTTGTTTTTGCTGATGTTTTCAATGGCTTGTTTTTGGTTCAATTAGGTTGTTTTAGGGTGTTTTTGGGAATACAGTGCAACATAAAAGGCAACATGAACTCGTGTTGCACTGCTTCATGTTGCACTGGAGACTATGGGATGGCAACAATAACTGCACGTACCCGTAAGGATGGATCTGTTGCTTTCTTAGTCCAGATTCGTATTCGCCGGAAGGGCGTGATTATATATCATGAGTCTGAAACTTTCGATCAGCGGAAGAAGGCTGAGCGGTGGGCGAAGAGGCGTGAGGCGTTTATTGATGAGGTGGGGGTTGATTCGCTGTCGGGGGATTTGACGCTGGGGCAGGCGTGTGCGCGGTATGTTGATGAGGTGAGTGTGTTGCCTCGGGGTATTGGGCGGTCTAAGTTGTCGGCATTGAAGTATATGCAGCGCCAGGCGCCGCTGGCTGATTTGCCGTTGATTGGGCATACGTCAGCGCAGTTGATGGACTGGTTGCGGTGGCGGGTGGCTAAGGGGGCGTCTCCGGCGACGGCGGCGCAGGATGCTATTTATTTAAAGCAGGTGTTGGAGTATGCGCGGTCGGCCTGGGGTAAGGGGGTTGATTTGCTGCAGTTGGAGGATGCACGGCGGTTGGGGTCTAAATATGGCTTGATTGGTCGGGCTGAGGCGGTTGATCGTCGGCCTGAGTTAGATGAATTAAGCCGGTTGCTAGCGTATTTTGATCGCGAGGTATCAGGGCCGGGGGCGTATGCTCGGACGAATAGAACAACGCCTATGGTTGATCTGGTGATGTTTCAGGTGTTCTCAGCGCGGCGGGTGGCTGAGACGTGTCGCATTGAGTGGGCTGATCTTGATTATGATAACCAGCGCGTTCTGGTGCGGGATATGAAGCATCCGCGCAAAAAGCAGGGGAATCATAAGTGGGTGAGTTTACCGGCCCGTGCGTGGGCGGTGGTGATGGCGCAGCCGAGGGTGGATGATCGGATATTTCCGTATAACCCCCGGTCTGTCAGCACTTTTTTTCAGCGCGCGTGTCAGCATCAGGATGTGGGTGTTAAGGGGCTGCGTTTGCATGATTTGCGGCATGAGGGTACATCTCACTATTTTGAGTTGGGTTGGGATATTACCCGGGTAGCGATGGTGACCGGTCACGGCAGCTGGGATAATTTAAAGCGCTATACTCACCTGGTTAAATCAGAGCCCTTTGATAAATATGCTGGGTGGGAGTGGCTGGCGCGGTTTGGGGTTGAGTAGGTTTTTATTTTAGCTTGTATTTCATCCACCAAAATATTGCTTTAAGTTGTTTGCGGGTAAAGCCGCCATCAAGCGATATCCCTTTGTGATCGGCGTTAATGTATGGGTCTGTGTGGGTGAGATTGTCATTTTCTTTAATCCAGCTTCCTAGTATTTTGCGGGCTTTTTCTTCGTTCATCGCTCGTTTCCCAGGTATAGATAATGTTCTGATTTGTTGGCTGCGGTGCTGCTTTTGTAGATAGGACGTTCATGAAACTGGTTTGATTCATCGTGCCAGATGGCGAATACAATGGCGTCATCGGGTTCGCCTTCTAGCATCTCTCTTAGTTCTTTTACTGTCCATTGGTATGACATTTTTTTAGCCTTTCGGTTTTTGCTTGTCTGGGTGTTCTGTCCATAATTCAACCTGTTCACCGGGTTCGAATTCTTCAGGGCGTTGCCAGGTGCCGCTGTTTTCTCCGTGCATGTATGCTAGCAGATAGACATTGCCGTGGTTTGTCACTGTGATGACATCGCGGGTCCATAGGTGGATGCTTCCTTTTGGTGGTGTTTCTGCTGAGTGCCACATGTGGGTTAATCCTATTGTAAGTTTGTTTTGCTTGCTCTGAGCTTTTTGGCGGCGTTGCTTTCATCTAGCCAGTCTGCAAATATTTCTTCGCCATCTAATTCGATGTGATGCTAAGCATTTTACAGCATTGGTGGCATAGATATTTAAGTGTCGGCATGGTGCCTCCGGTTTATTTTAGGTCAGCTTTATCGACTCAATTTCTTTTTTTACTGCTTCTACGGCACGATTAATTTCCTGATCTGTTAGATGCGGGTTATGAAACTCCATAGAGTCGCTAATGCTTATTAGATAGGATTCTAAGCAGCTGGCCATTGAGTTTTCCGCTAGTTTTAAAACTTCAGTATTCATTGTTGTTGTCACCTTCATCGCCTTCATCATCCAGATAATATTCATCATCACAGCTACATGCGTCATCGCAAATATCGCCAGCCATTACTCCATCGCATGGAGTGTCATGGCATATAGCGCAACATGTGCACTGCTGACGCCATTCGTTAATCACACTTTCTGGTATTTCGAATTGATCAGTCATCACTCACCGCCTTATTCGTTATGCCGCTTCTACCTTTAATTTGAATCGCCGTATTTCGCCATCAGCGTTATGCTCTTTGAAATATTTGTCGGCGTCTTTGATGGGATCAATCACCCAATCCTCCACAAAACTTTCCATGCTAGGGTAATATTGTTTTGTTCTTGTCGAGTCGTTGCCTGTGACGATGAAGCCGTTGCTAATCCGCTCTATTTGTACATCTATTTCCATGATTATCGCCTATTTATTAATAACGCTTAAAGCTTGAATCATATATCTGTCATCGACTATCCAGCGCATGTTATCTTTTTTGAATGTGCCGAATGAAGTAATGATATGGTTTTTTGTTTCGCTGCATATATGCACTTTTCTGTGAGTGTTTGGGCCTGTTAGTAGCATGTAGGGCTGAGTTATTTTATTTTGGTTAGTCGTATTCATCACTCACCACCTATATTGATTCGTGCGCTACCTGGGCGCGTTCCTGGGCTTTATTCCATATTTCCATGAAGCTGAGAAAAGTGGCTTCAGCCTCATCTTCATAACACCACGTAGCGATCTCTTCACTATTGACGCTAGACTCTATCAACCCATCATCTGGATCAGCTTTCCACGTTATGCGGTTGCCAAACTTGTCTACCATATCGCCGCGGTTGTTTTCTTCTTGGATCTGATCATGACATTCTTCACAAACCAACGTTCTAAATTCGTTGGGGTGATTTACCATGTCATGAAACTCAACAATATTGCCGCAATTAGGGCATGGGCTTGGCATATCCATCTCTATCTCCATCGCCACAATGGCGCTTAATTAGTTACGAAACCGCACCGAACAGCATCATCGATGCGCCTGCTATCACCGCTCCCGAACCAATGATCAGCGCTATGACGACGGAAGCTTTTGCCCAGCTTCGACCGTGTTGACGCGGCATAATTATGATCGCGTAGAACGCTGCGAGGATTATTACTATGCCGATCAGTAGGGTGTTCATTTTGATGGCTCCTGTGGCTTTATTCCGCAAAGCTCAGTTACGTACTGCCCCCATTCTTCTGTGATGCTTGGGTGGTCAATGCCGTAGTTGTCTTTTATGTGATGGCGGGCTATCTGGTGGATCTGTGCCAGTGACGGTCTATTGTCATCGACAAATCCGCTTTCTAATGCTCCAATCATCATGTTGACGAATTTCATTACTCCATTTTCCATGTCGGTAGTTCCAAGAATTACCCAGCCGTCTTTTAAACCGTATCCACTTATAATGCTGGCAACCGGGAATCCAATACAGCGACCGGTATACTCAAGAGGCTTACCCTCGGACATTTGTTTTCCGGAGTAGCGTGTTTCTTTTAGCTCAAGGATGTCGCCTATTTGAAAATCCCGATCATTCAAGCGGATTTCATAGCCTTTTTTCCCGTCCCAGGATAGCTGGAATACGTCTGGATCTGTTTTAAGTTCGTGGTGTTTCATTGCTGGCCCCTGTCTAAATCAATCTTTTCTTCTAATGCGTTAATAGCCGCTTGTAGAGCGTCAGGCAGCGACCTGAATCCTTCGGTGATCAGATTGGAATCATCATCCCGATACGCTACGCCTGATTCAGCGGCGAACTGCTTAAGGCGGGTGATTTTGTCTTCGAGATCAGCGATGCGATCAGCGGCAACAACGACCATGCCGGCGGCCTCTTCGTTGTCGACAATGCTTTGTAGGTGTTTCCGTGCCAGCTCGATCTGTTCGCGCAGATGCCGTTCGATGCTTTCCGGTTTCCAGTCGCCGGCGTCGAAGTTGAGCGCATCGACAGCGAGTAGGACGTGGGCTAAGTTGTTTTTAGTCATTGCTGATTACTCCCTGCCAATATTTTTTTAAGTCGCTTAAAGTCTTTTATCCATTCTTTTGCGTCATGGATGGCTATCGCTGACTCTGGATCGTTTATTCCTAAATGAGCATCTATAAGCGCTTGCTGATCTCTGATAGCGCAATTAGTCATATTTTTGATGGCTTCAATTTTTGAGCCTGACGCATAACGTGCCATCACTATTCCCTCTTGGTTAGGCGGCGACTGTCTCGCGGCTGGTTTCTGTCATGTTGGCTTGCACCAGTGCCCGGGCGATGTCTGGGCAGACTGAGTTGCCGCAGCGGGCGACTTGTTTGTCTTTGCTGAAGGTTTTTCCGGTGTGGTCGCGGTCAATGATGTAGTCTGCCGGGAATCCCTGGGCGGCGAATAGTTCGTGCGGCTGGAGCATTCGCATACCGATATCGACTATCTGATAGTCTTCGCCGTGGACGGTGACTAAGCCAAAGCGGTCCCGGGTGGGGACGGTGTGCATGGGTTCGGTGATGTTTACGCCTGTTTTTTCGTTGCCGTAGTATTTCAGTAGGAAGGCGCGCACTTCACCTACGTGGTTTCCGCCGGCGGTGATGGTTGGCAATGGCTCGTCTGTTGGCTGACCGTGCTGGCTGGTGCCGCGTAGCTTGATCAGGTTGCTGGTGATCAGGCTGTGGCGGTTGCCGGTAGTGATGGTGTGAATGGGTTGCTCTGGCTGCTGACCGCGTATTTCGTTAGGGCTTTTCGGGCCGTAGTATTTGGATAGAAATGCGGCGCAGAGTGCGGCTTTACCGCCACCGCCTGCGGTGATGGTGCCTAGTGGGGCATCAGCTGCGTTGCCTTCTGAGTTGCTGAAAGTGCGTTCTATGATGGGTGCGACGACGGCAAAGTGACCGCCTTTAACCTGGGCGCAGATGGTGCGCAGCGGTTCATCGGATGGCATATTGCGCTGGCTGCTGCTGTTGGCGTATTCTGTGATAAACGGCATCAGCGTGGCATCAACAACGCCGTGAGCATCTCGTGATGCGGTGACAGTTTTGAATGGCTGATCAATACTCTGGCCTCTGAACCCATTGCCTGAATGGTTGCAGGTCACAATAAATGGCGTTGGGTTATCAACAACAAACTTCTGAATGCCCCGGGCGATTCTGCGCAGGGTGTTTTCTGCCAGTGGTTTTTTTCGTTCAAAGATTGAGGGGCAGGGTAGCGACCAGTCAATGATATCCGCTGCGGTGCGATAGGGTTTCAGAATGCCTGCTTTTACTTCCGGTGATGCCGGGTCGCCGTGGGTGGGTGTTGGCCACTGGATCGGCTGATTGTCTCTGCGGGCGACCATGAAGAGGCGTTTGCGAATAGTGGGTGCGCCATAGTCACAGGCGCGAAGTTCTTTAAACTCGACGTCATAGCCTAATCGCTTGAGCGCGTTGGTGAATGATCGGAAGGTTTTGCCGGTTTGTTTTTTGCACGGCTTGCCATCGCGGGTGAGTGGCCCCCAGGTTTTAAACTCTTCAACGTTTTCCAGCATGATAATGCGGGGTTTTACCGTTGCAGCCCAGCGCACGGCTACCCAGGCCAGCCCGCGAATTGCTTTTTCTACTGGCTTCCCGCCTTTGGCTTTGCTGAAGTGCTTACAGTCGGGGCTGAACCATGCCAGCCCTACGGGTTGCCCGGCGGTGACTTTACGGGGGTCGATGTCCCATACAGATTCACAGTAGTGCCTGGTGTGCGGGTGGTTGGTTTCGTGCATCCGGATGGCGTCAATGTCATGGTTGATAGCGATATCAACTGAACGCCCCATTGCCAGTTCTATGCCTGTGCTTGCGCCACCGCCGCCGGCGAAGTTATCGACCACCAATTCGCCAAAGTTAAAATCTGGCTGTGGGTGCATCCTGAAGCCTGTTGCTGCATTCATTGTTGTTAGTCCCTTTGCTTGTGTTGCTTAAAATCAGTGGTTTGTTGTTGGATGAAGCGGTTATCCCGCGTCGCATAGCCCGTATGCGCTGCTGCAGGCTGTCGGATCGGCTGAGGCGGCTATCAGGTCTAGCTGGCGCCCGCCTCGGGTTGTTTGAGACCATTCAACCATTCGGTCTATGCCGTGAGTTTTGTAATGAATGGTGTCGGTTTTGTGGGCCGTTGGGTCACTGATGCCGTAGAAAAAGGTGGCTGATTCGCGGCGGGATGCTTCTGATACTAGTCTTTCCCATTCACGCACTCGCTCTACTTCTTCGGGAAAGCGGAGGGCGATGTTTTGCAGTTCATTTTTATTGCAGTTAACGCACGGCATACAGCCCACGCGGCCCATGCCCATTTTGTAAAGCGGGTTTGGTTTAATGCCCATGTAGTCATGTGCTTCAAACACTGATTTTGCTGTCCATCTGGCAATGGGGCGATAGTTGAATAGACCGCCGCCTACCTCTTCAAACTCTTTTGCGTATCGCCTGGCGGGGGATTCATCTCGGCGGATGCCTTGCCAGCTCCACACTATTTCTTCTGCATCGAGTAGTGGTAAAAATACTTGCTCAATGATCGGATCACGCTTTAAATGTTCGGTGCAAAAGCGAGCTTTGGTTGATGGAAAGCGGCTTTTCCACATGCACATATCAAGAAAGGGGTTTCCGGTCGGTACTAGTGCTTGCAGTGCGCGTTCGGTTGCTGCATCGGTCCAGCCTGGTAACTCGCCAGCCAATAGCTTCCGGCGTTTGCGTTCTATCTGCATAGAAAAGTCAGCTTTGACTTTGCGGATTGGCAGGCTTACGGCATCAGATAGATAGTCAACATAGTCATATGTCAGCGGGTGTTCGTGCCCGGTGTCTGCAAAAACCAGTTGAATGTTTTCTGTTTCTAAGGCGAGGGCCAGCAGTACGGTGGCGGTGGAATCTTTACCGCCTGATACTGATATGATGTTGTGTTGTTTCATTTGTCTGCCTTCGCTTGTGCTTTTAAAAATCTTTTTCTAGCGACTAGCCACTAACCACTAGCCACTTCTTAGCCCTTTACGCCGCCTGAATTCGTACTCGTGCCCAGCGCTCGGTGTCTTCCCAGTCGGGTTCCTGGTAGTTGAGGCCGGGGAGGGTGTCGCCGTTGGTTTTGTTGAAACAGATAAAGCGGCTGTCGCGGCGGTGGTTGAAGTCGCAGGTGATGCCGTTGTTGGAGTAGTATTGGCGGGTGGCGTCCAGATCGTTGCTGGTGATCAGTTTTGTCTGTTCGCTGGTGACCAGGGCGATGACGGTGCGGACCAGGTTAAAATCGTGCAGATCGGCGATGTCGTGCAGGTCTTTGATATGCGCCTTAAAGCTGAGCTGCATGTGTTTGCCTGCATCGGTTTTATAGCTGCACAGAATGAGAGCGCAGTAGGTGATGTGTTCGATGATGCCCGCCTGGTTGCTAATGGCCCGTGCCTGGGTGAAGTGGCTGAATGATTCACGAAAGGCGTTGAGATAAATGTCATGATCGCATGCGGCGCAGGAATCAACCGGCTGGCCGAAAAGCAGGCGCAGATCTCGGGCCTGTGCCAGCATGTGATAGGCTGAATCTTCGTAGTTCGGTTTGTCGGTGTAGCTGTATTTTTTATCGTTGAAATAGGTCATGTTAAGTTCCTTAAAAGCAGTGGCTAGTTGCTAGAAAAAGCGTTATTCGAATTTCTCGCCGCAAAACGGGCAGTAATTCATGGCCATGCTTGTGCCGGTTCTGGTTATGTTTTTGTAGGGTGTATCGTCGTTTTTTAATGCCCGATAGCGGATGTCGATGGGTAAAACAACGTTGTTGTTTTGGTTGCCTTCTAGTCTGAATATTTTCCCGGCCCATTCGATTTTTACTGAAGCGGGATCATGCTTTGGTAGGTCTTTTTTAATATGTTGTTGGGCAATTTCCAGGGTGTCGTTCATGCAGTTGCACATTATGCTGATCTCCGCTTGGTCCAGCTGGCTTGCTCTTCTGCACCCCGCTGGCGTTGCTGTTCGATGAATGTGGCCAGATCTTCTACGTGAATTAGGTAGGGGGATTTCTGGCTGTCTCTGAGTTTTGAGACGGTGATTGGCAGACGGCCTTCGCTGGCTGCACGGTTGGCTTCGTATTCGTCTTTAAAGCCGAACAGGTGGCAGATGGTACGCAGTTCCACTGTTGGGCTGCCATATTGCAGCATCAGCATGAGCGCGGTGCTGTTGTACTGCTGCAGCGCTGGTCGGTTGCTGTCGGCGATGTTGGTTTGCCGCTTCATGTGATGCCTCGTTTTTTAAGTGGCTAGTCGCTAGTGGTTAGTGGCTAGAAAAAGCGTGTTTGTGCCGGTTACGTCGTCCGGCGTTGTTGCGGCAACCGTCTACTGTGTGCTGTTCCCCTGCTGGATCGCATTCCAGCGGCTCAGGGTCGATTCTCTTTTAGGGGCTCCGGCGGTAAATCGATTCTTTCCCGGATTAGTAAATAGGTGATAACAAGCTGCCCTGATGCTCGCCGCTGGTTGCTGATAGCTACTGCGGATGGTTATCTGTTATTTCATCGTTCTGCCCTTGGTTGGTTTGGGTTGCCGGTTATTCAGCTGGGCGCTATGCCCTGTCACCCAGAAAGCCCCAGTGAAGGGGCTGAAGGTGGTTGCTGGTTGGTGGTTACATTTCTTCGTGACTTGCGCCGCATTCCTGGCATGTGACTTCGTAAACGTCATCGCCATTGGCTGAGAAGATTGCATCATCGTCATCAGCTGCGCTGCGGATTAGCTGTTCTGAGTGGCTGGTTTCTTTTTTGCAGTCGCTGCAATATCTCTTCATGGTTTTTCCCTCTGCTTGTGTTGTTAAAAAATCTTTTTCTAGCCACTAGCCACTAGCCACTAGCCACTAGCGACGTCTTTGCTCTTAACCTACGCCGCCGCCTCTGGCTTTATCTCGGCATGTTGTTTTACAAACTCATGCAGCCAGCTGATGCCCGTGGGGGTGATAGCTGGTTTGTAGTAGTTGCGCTCGATGCCGCTGTGGGTGCGGGCTTGTTTGAGTTCGTTGCGCATATACCCCAGCTTGATCATGGTGTGGCTGGCGGTGTTGTCTTTGTTTAGGTGCCCGTGCTTTTTCAGCAGTGCAAACAGGGCGTTACGTCCGCCTTTGATGCCGGTGCGCTGGGCCGCTTCTTTCATGTCTATGCAATAGCGCATTGTTCTGGCTCCTGCGGTATGTCGTGTTTGTCCAGCCACTCGGCGGCAGCTTTGAGTGTGCCGAAGTGGAGGTTTTTAAAGCGGCTGGTGAGGTGATAGCACTCGTTCACCAGGCCGATTGGTTTTTTCAGGATGTGGGCGGTGATGTGCACGCCGTTGTAACGCCACTGGTTATGGGAGGTTTGTGTTAGCCGGGTATTCATGGCTGGCCTCTTAGTTCTTTCAGTTTGGCTATCGTGGCGTCTAGTTTGGTGGCGATGTTTGCTGCGGTGTCGCTAGATGCTTTTAGGTAAATTGGTGTTTTTGATATTTCGCAGCCTGGTTCTGTAGCATTGCTGCATATGGTTATTTCTAATCCGAATGTGCTGCCAGCTGGGCCGAAATAGTTGACAAACACATGGTCTTTTCCGGTCGTTGTTATCTCGATGGCCAGATTTATGATCAGGCTTATTTTTTCGTTCATGTTCATGCGCGGGCGTCCTGAATGTGTTTGGCCGCCTGAGCGCCGGTGAGGCCGTGGTGCTTGTGCCAGGTAATGAGGTGCGCAACAAACTCACCTGCACGGCTGGCAGAAGGTCTGCGTGGGATGTAGGGCCCGTTAGCTGTTTTATGTGAAAGTTTGGTTTGCATGATTCTGTACCTTTCGGTGTATTTTTTTAAATAATGTACCCAATAGATACATATTGCAACCCTAAAAGGTACATTATTTTTGTTTTTTGGTACATGTGATTGATAAGTCAATGGTTTAAACTGTGTTTTTGCACCTTTCAGGAGTGGTGTTGAATGGTTTAAATGGAGGTTTTTATGCGTGTTGTTGCATTGGTTGTTGCTCTGGTTGTTTCTCAGGTGGGTATTACTGGGGAAAAGGAGATGGGGTTGTGTAAGGATGTTTCTGAGTTGGCTGAGACTGTTATGGATAGTCGCCAGAAAAATGTATCAATGGTGTCTATGATGGAGATTGTTAAGGGAAGTGATGTTTTTGAGTCGATGGTGATTGATGCTTATGAGCAGCCTGCTTTTCAGGTGCCTGTGAATCAGGAAAAAGCTGTGGCTGAGTTTCGTGATCGGTGGTATTTGATGTGTGTAAAAAAGGCTAGATAGATGTCGTTTTGTAAATTAATGGAGTAATGTGATGAAAAAATGGATTGTGTTGATGATGATGGTGGTGGCTTTTCCGGCGTATGCGACGTTTTTAAATACAAAGGATGGCGGGCGTATTATGCGGGGTGATTCGGTGGCGGAGGTGGTGAGTGGTTTGGGCAGGCCGCTGGCGCGCGCGTTTGAGACGGTGTGTACTAAAGAGCGGGGTGGTCATTGTAAGCAGTGGGAAGCGGTTGAGAGGTGGCAATATATCCAGGAGGATCTTAACTGGACGGTGACGATTATGGGTGGAAAAGTTGTTGATACTGAGTGGCATCGGTAGTTGGTTTAGATTAACGGTTGATGATTGGCTCACTTCGGCGGGCTTTTTTATGGATAAAATAATTTTAAAAAAATAGAACAAAGTTCTTTACATAAATAGAACAAAGTTCTATTATAGATTTAACGGTAAAGGAATGGCCTGGCCGGTAATTGAAGGAATAAGATCATGACTATCAGAATCGCAAATAACGCTCTTGAAAATTGTTTCTCTATTGATCAGGTCGTCGAGCTGATCAATGACGAAATGAGCACTGATGCTACAGCAGAGATGGTTGCAACTGCGTATGCTATGAATGCCGCAAAAGACGCCGGTTACGGATATGACGAAGACAGCCTCTCTGCTCATTTGGACTGCCTGGTAGAATCAGGTGCAGAGTTTGACTACCAGGAGGCGCTTAGTAGTGCTATTGCTGAATCCTCCATCCTTAATGACTAACGTTAATTTTTATAGAGAGGTTATTGAGTGACCGCTGAGCAGTTTAAAAAAGCCCGGCTGGTGCTGGGTTATGACCAGAAGCAGATGGGTGCGGCGTTGGGTTGGGCTGGTGATAGGCAGGTAAGTAAGCTTGAGACGGGGAAGGGGAATATTACTGTTCAAACGGCTTTGGCGGTGGAGTGTTTGCTGCGGCGGGTTGGTGATGATGTTGGTTGGCTCAGTGATGAGGTTGATTTATAAGCCCTGCTCGTCAGGGCTTTTTTGTGTCTGTTGTCGGTGGAGGGTGTATTAAGTCCAGTATGGTGTTAAGGGCGTCTTTGCCTTCCTGGGGTAGTGTGCGGTAGTGGTGCAGCAGGCAGGATTCATCCGGTGCCAGACAGCTGTTTTCAGCACCGCCGATATAGTGGTCGATGGTGATGTGCAGAATGGTGCACAGGCGTTTGATGATTAAGTATGAGCGCGGGCGTGCCCGGTCTTGTTCCCAGCCTTTGTAAGTTTCTACTGACTGCGATAACCGTTCTGCAACTCCTGTTTGTGTTAATCCTATTTTCTGGCGGGCGGCTTTGAGGCGGCTTCCGGGGGTGCTGATACTGCTCTGCATATTTGTATTGTTGTTTTTTATTGGGTGTATGGCAAGTTAGTCAGTGCCTTTATACTCCCCAACAGATGTTGGGGGTTGTATTGCTAACCTTTTGATACGAATCTGTTTATTTTTTGGATTGCTTCGCTATAGACTGATGTTAAGCGTCGCTTAATCTGTGTTGTGTAGGCAGGCTATTTTCAAGGGAATATTTATCTTATATACTGGGTAAATATACAGTACTTTAAAAGGTACAAGGAGGTTTTATGCAGCGTGATTTTGCTGTGATTCAGTTGCCAGGTGAGTTGTGTCGGATGCGTGAAGCTGATCGGCTAATTGAGCGGTGGTGTCGTATTCAGACAATGGTGGATAGGGCTGAGAAGGTGGCTGCTCTGTTTGAATGGCGTTTATCTGTGCATGATCATGCACTGAAGATGAGGCGGTCTGTCAAATGACGGCTTGAATTGCAGTAGCGGCAATGGCTTTATCTGCGGATAAGTTGGTGCCGCGTTTCACGCAGGTCTGAAGGCATGCGATGATTGATTTGGCTTTTTCTTCGGGAGATAATTTTATCTCCTCTTCTTCGAGTATTGTTTCTATTGTTTCGATAACTGAGCGAAGTAGTTCAAGTTGGTCTGCTGTGCCGGTGAGTGCCATGTATAGCGCTGGTTTTTCTTGAATGGAGTTTTCGCTTTGCTGGTTTTCTTCGCGGTGCACCTGGTCTAACCACCCGCTCTCTTTGTTAAATTTTTCTTCTATGTGGCGGGCCAGGCGGTTGCCAATTTTTTTGGTTGGGTTTTTGCCGATAATTCGGCTTACCTGAGTTGGTACGCGATCTATTCTATCAGCGAATTTAGCTAATGATCCGCAATGTTTATTAGCCAGTTGGCGGGTGTTGTCTAGCCGTATGTCGTTGATATCAGTCATTGGTTTTTGTGCCATTTTGTAGTCTTCCATTGTAAGAATCTGTACTGATTTGGTACATGCTCTTGCAGGTACATTATTAATGTGTTTATATGTACCTCGGAGGTACATGCTATGGCGAAAAAAAATAGCTCTGCTGTGTTGGTTAATTACTGGCGTGGCCTTAAAAAAAGTCAGAAGGATCAGTTGGCAGAGGTGTTGGGTACATCGCCCGGGTATCTCCGTCAGGTTTTTCTGTATGGGAAGCAGGTCGGGGCGATTATGGCTCGCGATCTCAGTCAGCATACTGGTTTGGGTGCGTCTGAATTTCGGCGCGATATATTCGGTGATCAAGCTGCATAAACATCACTATACGTGTTATTTGCAACACTAAAACGGTGTTATCAGGAGGGTTGAGGACGTGGGCAGGAAAAGACGATTTGATGATGACGGTGTGATTTATGGTCTGCAAATGGCCTGTTATCACGCGGTTTATGATTATCAGCAGGGGCTGAAAAGCTTTCTGGATGCAGCGGGGGTGTCTCGCGAAAAGTTGCAGGTGTGGCAGAAGAAACTGGCCCCTGATGTGCACACGCATTATCTCAACCCGTATGACATCGAGCTGATTATTGAGGTGACTAAAGATACTCATATTTTGCAGGCGGTTGGGCATCTGGCGTCTGTTGTGTGGGTTGATGCTGAAAAGGCTGCGGCGGTGCCGGGTGATCTGGATCTGCTGAAAGTGTTTAGCAGTTTGGGAAGCAAGTCATCTGCGATATCTGACCATGTTGCGCAAGCGCTGTCTGATGGTGAGGTTGATGATATCGAGTTTGCCCGGCTGGAGGCGTTTCAGCAAGATCTGGACCGGGCACAGGCTGAGTTGACCAAAATGGTTGAGCATTATCGGAGGGCGAAGTGATGATTATTGATTTAGCGCTGTATTCCGGGGTAGATGTTGATGTTTCTGGGGTGGATGATGCTGAGCTTGAGACGGTAGTTTGTCTTGCTGATTGTCACCCTGAAGGGCTTGAAAATGACGATGGTGTTATCGAGCATTTTAACCTGGTGATGTATTTCGAGGAGTGTCCGGAGGAGGGTGTTATTCCGCTGGGTAACCCTCTTGATTCTCCGGTTAAAAAAGTTGTTTCTTCTAAGTCGGTGCTGATGAGTGCTGAAAATCCCTCTGGTTTTAAGTTGGAGGATCTGCTGCAACAACTGCAAGTTGAAGTGAACGCGAAGCATCAGAAAATTCTGTCTGATGATAGTGATATCTCTCGCCGGGTTCAGGCGAATAATCTAAAAATTCTTGAATGTCTGGCTGAGGCTGAACGGCTGCAGCGGGATAGCTATGCCCAGTTGGCTGAGATAGCGCCGGATGCCGGGCCGGAAGGTAAGGCGCGGATCGGGGGTGAGTGATGGCTGCATATCTGTATCACCCGAAGGGCTCTATGTGCGTTCACTGCGCGAAGCAGGCAGAGGATTGCAGTAAGTTAGATTTCAGATCGATGCCGGTGGTGAAACAGTATTCCCAGGGCGGTGATCCGACGGTGTTTAAGGTGGTGGCTTGCCGGGTGTTTGTTAGGGCGGCTTGATTGAGTTGTAGAGAGGTAGCGACAGTGACAGAAGATCAGAATGCATTAAAGGTTTTTGAAGAGGAGCTTGGTGAAGTAGCTCAAGAGCTGCTTGTTATGTCGCTAGATTTTTTAAAGTTGCAGCAGCAGGTATCAAAGGCTATCCGGTTTGGAATTAATGAGCAGAGAGATCTGCCAACCAGCAATAAAGAGCGAATTGAAGCTGAATGGCAGGATTTGCTGGGTAGCGTTCAGAATCTAGCAAAACACGGGATAGATTTACGTCCAAATCTGAGCGCCATTGTTATGAAGATGGATAAGATTGAATGCTACACAGAGTACAGCAAAAAGCTTGGGCAGGTTGTTAGCTCATAACCCCTGCAACACGGTCTGCCAGTAGGCTGTCCAGCGCAGCGGTATGCTTGCCGTTGTTATGTTTTGGAGATTGATATGGATAAAAAAACGAAAGAAAAACTAGCGAAAACAATTAAGATTTGTCAGGCATTACTTAATGATGAGCCGCTTGATCTGTGTGATGGTGAAATTGATTGTATCCCTAGATATCTGGATATCAAATCACCCTCATCGGCAAAAAAGCAAGGGTTGGTTTTAAAGCGAGGAGCGAAACCTATTGGCGAATATTCATGGCAGTTGCCTGCAGGTGGCAGAGCTTACGGAAAGCTTTATTTAGGCGCTCGTTTTAAAAGTAAGGAAGCATAACAATAATGATACCGGGCGCGAAGCGTCCCGGTGATCTCAGTGTTATGTCATGAAACTATCAGGAATTTATCAATGAGAATAATCGGTTTAACAGGCCCGGCGGGGTGCGGTAAAGATACAGTGGCGCGGATTTTGACTGAGCATGATATGGCGTTTCAGGTGGCGTTTGGTGATGCGATTCGCAGCACGGCGATGGCTATGTTTGGTTTAGATTATCAGCAGATGAATGCCCGGGAATTGAAAGAGGTGGTTATCTCTGAGTGGGGTATGTCTCCCCGGCAGATAATGCAGTTGATCGGTACTGAGTGCGGTCGGGCTGTGTTTGGTGAGGATGTTTGGATTAAGCGCCTGGCGGTACGTATTAAGTCGCTGCCGCCCACTCAGTTTGTGGTTGTCTCTGATGTGCGTACTGAGGCTGAGGCTACCTGGGTGCGTGATCTGGGTGGTGTGGTGGTTCATATCACGCGTGAGGGTGTTGAGCCGGTGCGGGCGCATTCAACTGAGGATGGGGTTGAGTTTGTGGCGGGTGATATGGCGCTGGATAACTCAGGCAATAATCTGAATGAGTTGAATCGGTCGGTACTGGATAACAAGCATTTCTGGCTGGAGCAGTGCCGGGCTGTGTAGAAGGTGAAAAGCCGCTGCGGGAACAGCGGCTTTTCTGTGGCGAGGGGTTAACCCTCACAACACAAGCAGATGAATTATAGGCCGGGTTTTGGTTTGGCTGCAAGGGGATTATATGGCGGGTGTCTATTTATCACCTGATGAGATTTCAGCGCTTTATGGTGCGCCGTGGCTGGTGCGTGAGCTGTATGTGTTTGGTATACGTCCTCAGATGGATTTTGATTCTGGCCTGGTTGGGCGGTTTTCAAAGATAAGCTGGCACGGCCTGGCGCGTGAACTGCGGGTTGAATCTGCGCCGGGTATTAAAGAGGTGTTGCCCAGTAAGGCGCAGGTCCGGCGGGCGGCTGAGCATCTTGTTAAGCGCGGGTTGGTCACGATTAAAAGTGATGGTGACCGGTTGGTGTTTAAGTGTCTGGTTGCTCGGTTGAATTCTTCCGCAAAAATAAAAGCCGACACTAAGCCGACACAGTTACCCGGCATAGGTTCAGATAATGTTAATAAGCCTGAAAGCCCTGTTATTACTGGCGGTGCAGATGGTGAATCTTCAAAAGCCGACACACAACCCGGCACACCAAAAAATCAAAACCCGGCACATATCAGAGAGTCGGAGACTCTCTCTCTACATAACGCTGAATCTGTATTTTCGATGTTTCCGTCCTGGGAGCCGATTGGGCATGAGTGGATTGATGAGCAGGTAAAACGGTGGGGTGTTGATGTGGGTGCAATTTCAGACGCTGACGGAGGGCTGATTGTTGAGGAGTTGATTCGCTATTGGCTTGACAGGCCAGAGGTTCAGTTATCACAGCGGGGTTGGGAGTCGAAACTGGTTGATAGCGTTGTTCATCATGTGAAAACGGGGAGGGTGAGTGCATGACGGGTAATCGATATGTGCTGAGTAATGAGCGGGGCCGGAAGGTGCGGTCCCGGGTGGAGGTGATGGACGCGAAACAGGAGGGGGTGGGGCGGGCGTTTAATGGTGAGGATGTTGCTGATCTTGTCGATGAGTTTACAGGTCGATATCAGTTAACCGCGATTGAACGGGGGTTGGTTAAGAAGGCGATTTTATATCGTTTGCGCAGGGCTGAAGGTGATTGCGTTGATGTGAGTGATTTGGGCTCTGGATATTTGTTTCTTCAGCGGGTTCCGTTCAGTGAGTTTGCTGAGGCGATAACAACACAAGCAAGGGGATAGGGTATGAGTGAGGCGATGTTGGCGTTGGCTGAACGTGGGTTAGCTAAGCGGCGTAAGAATGAGGATTATCAGGCTAAGGTTGCTGCGGGAACAGTGATCAACAAGCAGATTGATAGGCGTCTGGTGGCGTGGGGTGAGTGGCACCTTGGGCAGCGTGATGGCGCTGGCGGGGGGTGTTCGTCAATGCTGGCGGCATTGATTCAAAATCAGGGGGAGCTGATCCGCTGTACAGCTAAAGGCGTTGATATGCCGGATTTCGTCTACGACACCGATAGAGCGGTTAATCAGATTGATGGTGAATCGAGGGCGGTGATTGTTGAGCAATATATTGAGGTGTGCAAAACGGTCGAGGAGCGGGCGCGCGCAGTGGGATGCGGGCGGCATACGTTCCGCCGGCGGCTGATTCATGCGCAAAATCTGGTGTTGTGTTATCTGAAAGCACCTAAGCGCAAGCAGAAAATCAGAGAGTCATTGTTGAAAAAAATATCAACGGATTAAAAAAGGGCTTTACACCGTGCACCCTGAGTAGTATAAATTCCGTAACGTCTCATCAGTGCGTCTACAGAACCCCGGCCAATTGGTCGGGGTTTTTTTATGCCTACGATTTGGCGTGTTAGTAGTTGAGCTGTTGTACTTTGCTTATTGCCCGGCCTTTGTGCCGGGCTTTTTTATGGCTGGAGGGTGGTTATGCGTCAGATAAAGCGGTTGTTTATTCATTGTGCTGCTACGTCTAACTTTAAACCTGTACCGGCAGCAGAGATTCATCAGTGGCACCTTGATCGTGGTTGGGATGGCATTGGTTATTCGGGCGTCATTCAGCCTGATGGTGAGTTTGAGCGGGGGCGTCCTGATTATTGGGTGCCCAGTCAGGCGGCTGGCAATAATGCGGATGCGGTGGGTATCTGTCTGATAGGCACTGATCAGTTTACTGATGCAGCGATGGAGACTTTGCGGGTTGTGTGCGCGGATTATATCGAGCGTTACGGTGTTTCGATTCATGGGCATTATGAAGTTAATCCTCATAAGACGTGCCCGGGGTTTGATGTTCAGCAATGGCTTAAAGAGACAGGGTTATGCAGCTAATTTATTTTATTGTTGGCGGCGTTTGCTTTTATGTTTTATGGCAATGCGGGCATGTCTGGCTGGTGCTGGATGCAGCTAACCCTCATCGCCGGTTAACCCATTTTGCGCAGCATCAGGTGGTGTTGATCGCCCTGAGTGCATTGTTTTGCATTGGATTGTGCGTGGTAACCGTGTTGTCACAAGAGTGTGGATATGGTGCGCTGGGGCGATGGTGGGCAATGTTTGATGTCTTTGTTTGCATCATCATGCTGGCGCAGCTAAAGAATTTGAAATTATCACTCTCAGTAGGTAGGCACGGATGAAAGTATTTCTCGCGGACGCTATTGAGATATTGAAAAGCTATCTCGCCTATGGTCTGCCCGGCGGAATGGGGGCGGGTGCTAACTATCTGTTTCAGCATTCAAGCAAGGGTAAGCCGCTCAACTGGAAGGGTTTTATTATTTTTATTTTGTTGGGTGGCTTTACGGTCAACATGATTGGGCCAAACCTTCCGGTTGATATGCCGGGCCGGGACGGTGCGTTGTTTGGGTTGGGATTTATGTTCTGGCCGATACTTGCCGCCCTGGATTCAAGGGGTGAGGCAATAGCGGGCTGGTTTGTTTCTCGGTTTACTAAATAGGTGATTCTATGAATCGTTTAGCAATCGGTATTTTTATTGCGCTGACTGTTGCTGTGCTTGGTTTGGGTTGGTTGTATCAGCAGCAGTCAGAGCAGATCGGTGCATTAGCCTCTGAGCGTGATCAGCTCGCTGCAGATCTTCAGTCGTCAGAAGTTGAACTGCAGAAGCAGCATGAGCGGCATCTATGGGATCAGGCATTGGTTGCCCGTGTGAATCAGCAGAACAGAGATCTGCACCGCAAAAGCCTGGCATCGCAGCAACAAACAAAGAGAGATCTGAAAGATGAAGTCTGTGCTAACACTGCTTTGCCTCTGTCTGTTGCTAACAGGCTGCGGGACAGAATACATCGTCAAGCGGGAATCGATAGCGGATCTCCCCCCGGTTGATCTGCTGGCTGGATGTATCCCGCCAGTGCTGCCGGTTGATCTCTACGGTGATGCCGTTGAATACATCGAGCCGTTGTTAGATGTGATTGAACAGTGTGATGCCAGATTTGCTGGCCTGCGTGCCTGGCGTGATAGGCGTTTAGATGATCTTTCTGTTGATGGGCAGTAGTCAGTCAGGCTGAAGGCTAGAAACAGCGCGGGTCCTTTGGGACGGATTGCTCTGTACGGCCTGCTGCTGCGCGGATTATTTGCAGATTTCTGGGGCTATAGGGGGTTGTGGTGGTAATAGTTGAGTGGTGATAAGTGTCTGATACTTGGGTGATTTATGTCTGTATTGAAGTTAGATGAGAAGGCTAGTCAAACCGGATTTGCGAATCTGGTTGGTGTTTCTCAGCAGGCGATTAGCAGTCAAGTTAAGAAAGAAAATCTGTCTGAAAATGGCACTTATCAGGAGTGGCTTCACCAGTATTGTGATCAGCTCAGGCAGCAGGCCGCTGGTCGTGGTGGTGAAGATCAGGTTGATGTTGCCAAGGCGACCTATGAAGAGAAAACAGTGAAAACCGCAATCATGCGGCTTGAGTACAACGAGAAGATTTCAACCACTATTCACGAAGAAGAGGCTTATCAGTTCCTGTCTGATTGGGCTATTTATTCGGCTGGTCAGTTCCGTCGGGCTTTTGAGCGCTTGCGGGATGATTTGAAAAGCCAGTTTGATATTGATTTACCGAAAGAGTTGAGTGAAAAACATGCTGGAACTGCTATCGACCGAGTTAGAGGCTATGCGCTCAAACTTGGCGCGAGTAGCGGCGAAAGCGGCGGAGTTGCTGACGCTTCCGAAGAGGAAAAGCACTAAAGAGTTTCTTGAAACTGAATATGTCTTGCCTGACTTTGGGGAATACGATTTTTACTATACGCCGTATTTTATTGGTGTTTGCGCTGCGCTTGATGACCCTGATGTTGTAGAAGTTGATTTGATGAAGGCTGCACAGATCGGCTGGACTTTCTTTCTGCTTGGGTTTATCTGCAAAGTTATTTCTGAATCTGAATATGATCCGTGTCCGATAATTGCGCTGTTTGCGAAAACTGGCGACGCTAAAAACTTCCACGATGAGAAGTTTCTGCCAACGGCGCAGGCGAATAGCTCTGTCACTGATGTGATGGATGTCAGTACCTCGCGCAAGTCTGGAGCGCGCTGGGATAACCGCACATACCCAGGTGGGTTTATAAAGCTGGTTGGGTCTAACTCTCCCGGTAACGTGAAGTCCACTTCAAAAGTGGGGGTGGGTGTTGTTGAGGAACCTGATGATACTGCTGATAACGTGGCGGGTCAGGGTGATGCGATCGGCAACATTGAAGAACGGTTAAAGCGTTTTATCGGCTCAATGCTGATCGTGGGCGGTACGCCTGCGGTAAAAGGGTTGTCGAAAACCGAAGCGCGGCTTGATCAGACTGATAAGCGGGTATTGCCGGTTGTCTGTCATAACTGCGGCGAATCGCATGTTTTGAACTGGGATAATGTTCATTGGGATTCAGTTGATGAGGGTACAGAGGTTCATCCGGTTTATGGTCGGGCCCTGCCAGATTCGGCTGTCTATCGCTGCCCTTGTTGTGGTTGGGAATGGGATGATTACCAGCGGCAGGAGAATATCCGTAATACCTGTTTTAACGCATTTGATGCAGGTGATGTTAATGCGGGTTGGGTGCCTACGGCTACGTTTACCGGGCGGGCTGGTTTTATGGGGCTCTCAGAATTGTATGTGTGTATGCCTGGCACCTCGTTAGCAGATGTTGTTAAAGACTATCTGTCGGCAAAGGCTGAGTTTGAGAAAGGCAATGAAAACTCACTGATCAAGTTTACTAACCAAAAACTGGGGCAGGCATACGAGTATAAAGGCGATAACGTCAGTGCTGATGAGTTGAGAGCAAAAGCTGAGGATTATCCTGAGTTGGTTGTTCAGCGTGGGGGTGTTTTTCTCACAGCAGGCGTTGACGTGCAGCGTGATCGATTGGCGATAAAAGTGAAAGCCTGGGGGCGTGATCTTGAATCCTGGCTGGTGTGTTACACAGAAATTTATGCCAAAAACGATATTAACGATATTAATGATCCTGTTTGGGGTGAGTTAGATCGCATTCTATTTGGTTCATATCGGCATGAAATTGGTGCGGTTGTGCGCATCAAGTCTGCTTCGTTAGATACTAGTGATGGTGTTACTCAGGGAGCGACTTATCACTATGTGCGTAGTCGTCGTGGGCGTGGTTTAAATTTAATGGCGATTAAGGGGGCAACCTCTGCTGATGCGCCGATCGTCACGCTTCCTCGGCGGATGGATATCAATAGTCAGAAAACCAAGGCTGATAAATTTGGTTTGCAAGTTTGGCGGGTGGGCACTCAGGCCGCAAAAGACTTGATATCAGGGCATCTTAAGTTGTCAGGGTCGGGGCCGAATCGTATTCATTATTATGAATCGGTGCGGGCTGATTACTATGATCAGATGACTGGTGAGATCAAAGCGCCATCGCGAACACAGCGCGGAAAAATGGTGTGGCAGCAAAAGTCAGGCACGGCTATCGAAGCGTGGGACTGTGAGGTGTATGCAACACATGCTGCGATGGTTGAAAAGTTGCACCTTAAAAAGCATGACTGGTGGGACCATCAGCAAGCATCTCTCATGCAGGTCGATCTGCTTGGTGATAACGCGCCGGACGATCTGGTAACGGTGATTGATAACCGTCCGGATTTTGATGAGGTGTATGAGGTCGAAGAGGCGGGCGATCTGGTCCAGGAAAGCAAGCCTGTGACGGTTAATCCGTTTAAGTCTGCGGCGGTTCAGTCTAAACCGTCTGGTTCTCAGGATAAAAAGTTATCGCTGGCTGAGTTGGGCCGCATGATGAATCGATAAATCAGGGGTAAATAATGGCTACTCAATCGCAGCTTGATGAAGCGCGGGCGGCTAAGCACGCGCTGCTGACGGGCCGAAAGGCGGTAAAGGTGCAGAAAGATGGGCGGTCTGTTGAATACACGGCGGTTAATCTTCCTGATCTTGAAAAGTATATTCAGTCTCTCGAAACGCAGCTGGGTGTCACTCAGTTGCGTCGTCCGATGGGGGTTTTTCTATGACAACATTCAGACCCATTGAGGGGCTTGACGGTCAGCCGTTGCGGCAGCAGATGAGTTCTTATCAAGGGGCTGGTGTCGGGCATGGTGGACAGTTAGCGCGGTGGTCGCCGGGGTTAAAAACAGCTGATGCAGCGCTGCTGCCTGATCTGAAAATGGGCAATGCTCGCGCTGAGGATGTAGTGCGCAATAACGCATTCGCATCTAACGGTGTTCAGCTGCACGTTGACAACATCGTCGGTGATAATTTTCGGCTGAGTTATAAGCCGTTGTGGGAATCGCTGGGTGTCAAAGAAGTTGAGGCGCTGGCGTTTATTCGTGATGTGGAGCAGATCTGGCAGGAAGTCGCAGAGGATCCGGTTGGTTGCTATCTGGATGCAGAACGCAAACGCACCTTTACGATGATCATGCGTGAAACGGTGAGTGTTCACACGCGGCTGGGTGAGGATTTTTGTTCAGCTGAGTGGATAGATCGTCCGGGGTCATTGATTCATACAGCGATTAAGCAGATATCACCGAAGCGTATTTCAAACCCTGGTAACGGGGCAGATAGTGACCTGGTGCGGGGTGGTGTTGAATCTGACCAATACGGCGCAGCGCTGGCTTACCATATCCGGCAGGGTAATAGCTCATACTACGGCATGGGCGATGGTATGGGGCATACCTGGAAGCGGGTGGCGCGTGATACCGGCTGGGGTCGGCCTAAAATCATTCATACGTTTGAGCCGACGGAAGATGGGCAGACGCGAGGCGCAAACCAGTTTTTATCAGTGCTGGAACAGCTACAAATTCTGCCAAAGCTTCACCACACGACACTGCAAAACGCGATTGTAAACGCAATGTATGCGGTATCGCTTGAGTCTGATCTTGGGCCTGATGCGGGAGCGGCGTTAATTGGTGGTGAAAACTCTACTGAAATGTTGCAAAAATACATGCTGGCTATTAATGAATTTCGCAACGGTGGCTTAAACATCGGTGATGGTGTGAAGGCGCTGCAGCTGATGCCGAATGAGCGGCTGAATCTGCATACCAGCGGTAATGCTGACAACGGATACACGCAGTTAGAAAGCGGCGTGCTGGGCTGGATTGCTGCCGGGCTTAATCTGTCGAAAGAGGGGTTGTCAAAAGACTTCACAAAGCTTTCATACAGTACGGCCCGGGCGTCAATGTTGGAGCAGTGGCGTTATTTTATGGGTCGGCGGAAGATTATACCGGCCCGCAAAGGCGCGGTTATCTTCAGCCTGGTGCTGGAGGATCTGCTGCACAGCAAGCAGCTCAAGTTGCCGAAAGGTGCTACTCGTGATTTCTATCAGGCCCGTGGGGCATGGTGCAATTGTGGGTTTATCGGCACTGGTCGTATGGCAATCGACGGGCTCAAAGATGTTAAGGAAGCTATTCTGCGCGTCGAGTATGGTTTTAGTACATACGAGAAAGAGCTGGCGCAGATGGGGCAGGATTATCAGGAAGTCTTTAAGCAGCAGGTAAGGGAGCAGAAAGAGCGTGAGGCGGCTGGCTTGCCGCGTCCGGCTTGGATGCAGGTGGATAACTTTGCCCAGGAAGATCAGAAAGCAGAAGACCAGGCTGCTGCGTAATCGCTGCTTTAAATAGAGTCAAAACAACCCGCTACGGCGGGTTTTTTTATGCCTGAATTTAGGGGGTATGTATGTTAAATCGAATGGGTTTGATTAACGCGTTGATGTCGATGGGTGTGCCTGCGCGGATGATTGATGGTGGTCAGTCTTTGCATGTGGGTCGTGGCAATCGCATTGCTAAAAAAACACCTACCCGCGCCCGCGAGTGTGCCCGCCGTCGTCGGCAGATGGCCAGCGGTATGCTAAATCCTGAATCCTGCGGGGTTGCTGTATGAATAATATGGCACACATTGCCAGCCGGGTGTTGAACACGCCGCTGCTACTGGAGCCAGGTTATGCCCGCACTTTCTTTAGTGCGCTGGCGCCTCGCTTGGGTATTTTTGAGTTGCAGGATAATGAGGGCGTTATTTTAACCGGTGAGAAAATGCGCCAGTCTGCGGCGGCCTGGTCGTCTGATCGGGGGCGTAACCGCCCGTATGAGGTGGTTGATGGTGTGGCGGTGTTGCCGATATCTGGGACGCTGGCGCATAAAACCGGCAACGTTAAGCCCTATAGTGGGATGACGGGTTATGACGGCATTATCTATCGGGCGCAAGATGCATTTTCAGACCCTGAGATAAAAGGCGTTCTGCTTGATTTAGACACGCCGGGCGGTGAGGTGTCTGGATGTTTTAACACATCCCGAAAACTGCGAGAGCTGGCGGACGCATCAGGTAAAAAACTATGGGCGCTCTGTTATGACATGAATTGCAGTGGAGGCATGGCATTGGCTAGTTCAGCTCACCGACGGTTGATTAATGAAACGGGCGTTGCGGGCTCGGTCGGTGTCGTGATGGCCCACGCGGATATGTCTAAAAAGCTTGCAGAGGATGGCTATAAAGTCACTCTCATCCACTCCGGTGCGCATAAGATTGATGGCAACCCCTATGAAGCGCTCGGGGCTGATGTTTTGGCGCGGTTTCAGAGCGAATCTGATGCGTTGCGCAATGAGTTTGCTGAGCTGGTGTCCGGACATATCGGCATGAGCACAGCTGAAGTATTAGCCACCGATGCCGCGACTTATCGCGGGCAAGCGGCGGTTGATGTGGGTTTCGCGGATGAGCTGGTTAACGGCATTGATGCGGTATCTGTTTTTTCTGAACATCTGTCCTCGCAGGGCAGAACAATCTCGATAGGAGCAAATATGTCTACACAAGACGTACAAACGCAGGCGCAAGTGCCTGCACAGGGCGGCCCTGCGGCGGGTGCTGATGCGCCAGCAGCGGCGGTGGTTGAGCCTGCAGCACAACCGGCGCAGCAATCGGCGGCTGAGGTCGATCAGCCAGATGCTGCTGCAACAATGCAGGCGCGCATCGCTGGCATCATGCAGTGTGATGAAGCAAAGGGCCGTGAAGCGACGGCTAATCACCTGGCGTTTAACACTAAATTGAGTGTTGAAGATGCCAAAGCGGCGCTGGCCACGGTGCCGGTGGTGGGTGCGACCGATCCGTCTGATATGAGTAATGCTCTGGCGTCAGCGATGGCGAATGAGCAGCAGCCAAATGTGGGTGCAGATCAGCAAGTGACTGAATCAGCAGGCGGTACATTGCTGGCCAGCTATGAGCGCGTAACCGGCGATAAATAAGCGCTGATTTCTGCGCATTTTTAAGTGCGTTTAATGAACATCAAACAGGTGATGAATAATGACTCTTGAAACTTATACCCCGGATACCCGGTTTGCGACCAGCGAGCCAGCTTATACCACTGAAATTACAATTGCGTCTGGTGAAGATCTGGCAGCGCTGACGCCGCTGGGCCAACTGACGGCAACCGGTGAGTTTGTTGAATGGGCGCCGGGTGCCGCTGATGGCTCTGAAGTGGCCACCCGTATGACGGTGGCAGCAGTAGATGCAACCGGTGGTGCAGTGGTCACGCAGGCTTACAAGTCCGGTTGTTTTAATACTGATCTGGTTGTCTGGGGTGCTGCCACTGCGCTGCAAAAGTCACTGGCCTTTGCTGGCACGCCGATCAGTGTGCAGACCGCTGGCTAAAAAATCCGCTTAACATAAATCGAATTTAAGCCCTGATTTTCAGGGCTTTTTTGTTTCTGGAGAAACGAACAATGGATACATTTGGTACAGCCGATCTGCTCGGCGTTGTAGAAAAAAAATCGAAGTTTCAGGCGTTGTTTCTGGCGCTGTTCTTCCCGCAAGTTTTTCTGTCTGAGTCTGAAGAGATTAAGCTGGATGCTCTGGATGAAAACATTGATATCGCTGTGACGGTATCGCCAGTGGTGGGCGGTAAAGTAATTGCAGATCAGGGCTATAAAACGCGGACGTTCAAAGCGGCATACGTTAAGCCAAAGCATGAAGTCGACCCGCAAAAGCTGATGAAGCGTCGGGCTGGTGAGCGGCTGAATGGTGCTTTGTCAATGGATCAGCGTCGGGAGGCGCAAATTGCTGACAATATGATCAAAGAAGATCTGGCGATTCAGCAGTATGAGGAAAAGCAGGCGGTAGATGCAATCATTAGTGGTGGCTATACCGTCGAGGGTGAGGGTTATCCCGCGCAGCAGGTCGATTTTGGTCAGGCTGCGGCTAACAATGTGACGCTGGGTGTGGGTGAGGTGTGGACGGGTAAAGCGGTCGATAGCTATGACCCAACCGACGACATGACAACCTGGGCGGGTGAGTCTGATGGTTTGATTAACGTCGCTGTGATGGACTCAAAAACCTGGGCGCTGTTTCATGGGTTTAAAGCGGTTAAGGAAAAGCTGGATACGCGTCGCGGCAGTACCTCTATGTTGGAGACGGCCCTTAAAAATCTTGGCGAGACGGTCAGCTTTAAAGGTTGGTTTGGTGATGTGCAAATCGTGGTAACGCAACATTACTACACTGAGGGCGGTGTTAAAAAACGCTATCTGCCGGATTACTGTCTGGTGATGGGTAACACTGAAAATCAGGGTGTGCGGGCCTACGGTGCTATTAAAGATGCACATGCTGTGCGTGAAGGCATGACTATGACTGATCGTTACCCGCGCAACTGGATAACAGATGGTGACCCAGCCCGTGAGTACACCATGATTCAGTCTTCACCTCTGATGGTGCCGATGAATATTAATGACTTTGTGGTCGTTACTGTCGGTTAATAATCTCGCTGATTAAACAAAAGGCGAAGTGCACCCGCGCTTCGCCTTTATTGTTTGTGTGGAATGCAACATAAAGCAGGGTAAAAAACATGTCTATGACAGTAGAAGAATTTAAAGCGCTGGACGCTGAGGCGCAGTTGGCGGCAATTGAAGCGTTGGCGGAAGAGCTTGGTATTGGGGTAGGTGATATACCTATCAATAAAGACAGTGATCTGGTCTTGCTGTATACAGATGGGCTTGAGTCGCTGGAGGCCAAGCAGGCTGCAGATGCAGATGCAAAAACAAAAGCACCCGCTGAAAAGCTGATGACTTTCACCAAAACCGTGCGCTTTGCTGACGGCAAAGACGGTAAGAAAAAGTTCTTTATGAAGAAGGGCGAAACACTGCCCGAATCTGAAGTGACTGCTGCCACCCGTAAGGCATTGAAAGCTGACGGCCATATCGAATAGCCGTTAACTAAATCGATAGCGAAAAGCCCCACCCGTTGGGGCTTTTATCTCTCGGTAAACGCTCTCTGTGAGGTGTTATATGAAATATCTGATGTTGGTCTGGATGTGGCTGGCGCTGCATTGGCAGTGGGTCGCGGGGGCGTTTGTGGGTGCTGTGGTGTGTCGGTTGTTGGTTGGCTGGCTGCAACTGCATAACGTCTGGTTTTTGGTGTGGTATGCCTGGCTGTGGTGGGTGTTGGCGGTGCTGCTGGTGCTGGCGCTGGTGATGCGCTTTGTGTTTGGTGGTATCAACGTGCAATAACGGCCAGTCGGTCTGATTAATGATGAGGTTTGTATGAAAATTCTGAAAGTGACGGGGGCCGGCAAACTGGCGGTGGGTGAATATACCCCGGATGACTTGAAAGCGGCGGGCATTACCCCGCGTGATTCCGCTGAGATGGTGTCCCGTGGCCGTGCTGAGTGGAGTTTCAGCAACCTGGCTGAAGATTCAAAAGCTGCGAAAAAGGCACCGGCTGAAGTCGTGCCGCGTGCGTCTGCTGTAAAAAAGACTCAGGCACCGGGTGATGAGTGATTTTGATGATGCGCTGAGCGCGGCTGATGCTGATATCGCGGATGTGTTGGGTGATGCTGCCACGCTGAATGATGGTGCAGCCGATTACCCGGTGCAGGCGATTCTGGATAAAGATGTGGTTCCGTTCGGTAGTTATGGCACCGCACCAGAAACGCACATCAGCATCCCAGCGCCGCCGGTGGCGCTGGCAAATGGCTATACCGTCACGTTTACCGGTTCCGGTGAGGTGTACACCCTGCGGGAAGAGCGCAGCAATGATGGATTTATGCCAACCTGGGCGGTCACTAAAAAAGCATAGCGGGGTGGTGTATGTCGTTGATGTCGTATGACCAGCAGATTGATCAGCTGAAACGCAAGTTAAGCGCGTATAAAACGATTGAAGTGCCTCGTGCAGCATCCAGTGCGCTGAATAAAACCATCAAAGCATCAGAAACGCGCACCGTTCGTGGGGTGGCTAAAGCGATAAATGTGCCGCAAAAGTATGTCCGCAAACGGATATACATTAAACGCTCTACGGCCAGAACGCTGCAATCTCGATTGCGGTCATATTATCGCGGCATTTCAGTGATTGATCTCAATGCAAAAGATACCGGCAAAGGTGGCTGGAGTCAGCGGAAAGGTAAAGGTGTTAAAACATCCGGAAAACGGCAGTACTCCAATGCGTTTATTGCTCGGGGGACTAACAACCAGTTGCATGTGTTTCAGCGTACCGGGACTGCGCGTTTGCCCGTCGATGTCGTGCGCATCGAGATACAGCAACATGTTGATGTCATCGCGCCAAAAGCGGCAGAACGTGAAATGCGCCAAGGGTTCGAGCGGCGTTTAATTCATGATCTCAAGTGGCGGTTGAGTAAATACGAGGTGTGAAGGGTTATGAAAAAAAGCAATGTTCGAATTGTGTCTAATGGCAAGGCGAAAGGGTCTCAGGTGTTGGTTGATGGTGTTCCGCTTGATGGCGTTCAGGCAATCGCCATTCATACCATTAAGCCGGGTGGCAATGTGGTTGTTGATCTTCGTTTGAACGGCGTTGAGCTTGATGTAGTGGCTGAGGCGCGTTTGCCGGAGATTGAATCATGAATGCAGGTCAGCGTAAAGCAATCCGTGACCATGTAAAAAACCTGATCGGTGTTGTGCCGGGGGCAGAGGTTTTTACTTTCAAAAAAGCGAAGCTCGAAAACGACACACCCGCGATTTGTGTCTATCTCGAAGAGGGCGATGCTGATTTGCCGGGTATGAATGGGGTGCTGGCTATTCGGGTAATGCATCCGGATGAAAATGATGTTGATGATAAGCTGGATGCGTTGGGTGACATAGTACAGCAAGCGATTGAATCAGCAGCGCAGCCTAACGAGGCTTATCAATATACTGTTGAGGTGGGTTTCGAATATGACCGCGACGGCACAGAAAGCTGGACCGGGCTTGATATTCGTTATCTCGTAAACTACTAAATTCAAATTTTAAAAAAACAAGCCTCGTATCTGCGGGGCTTTTTTGTGGCTTGTAAAATCAGGAGATCGGCAACATGGCTAACAAAAATATTTCTATTCCGGCGCAGGGTTTGGTGTTTGAGATTGAGAGTCTCACTACTCCGGATACCTGGTTGCCGATTGGTGGTATTAAAACTATTAATCGTGGGGAGGTGGCACCGGGGGTTAATGATGAGTCAGTGCTGACAAGTACTTACAAAGAGAAGTCTATCAGCTTGCCGGATGCGGGTCAGTTTTCCGGCACTCTGCAGTACAACCGGGCTGATGTGGGTCAGGCTGAAATGCACACGGCGAAGGCTACGGGCGTGGAGGCTAATTTCCGTCAGGTGCTTTCGAGTGGTGATGTTGAGGCTTTCTCTGGGTATGTGCTGAATATGCCGTTCACTGCAAATATTGGCCAATCTCTTGAGGGGCAGTTTAGCGTTGAAATCAATGGCGAGCCGGGTTGGAGCTAATTATGCCTTTATTCGATCCTAAAAAAACCAGGCTGGGTAAGCCGGTTAAAAAGTCGTTTATGGGTGCAGATGTGTATATTCTCACCGGTTTGAATGCGCTGCAGGGTATTCGTTTTCATGAAGAATTAGCGGCGTTGGACGACAAGGCGGAAGACTTTAAAGTGCGTTATGATGCAGCCGTGGTTAAGCATCGCGTTGTTAACGCGAAAGGTGAGCCGCTGTATTCAGACACGGTTGATGAGTTGGCAAAAAATCATGATTCAAAGCTGATTAGTCAGCTGTGCACAGTAGTTCTTAGTGCTATGGATGCCCCACATCAGGTGGGTGATGCGGTAAAAAACTGATCGCCAGCCCGGGGGTAGAATTTGCGTTCGGGCTGGCAAAAGAGTTGGGGCATCTTAATCCGTTTGAAATGTTAGAACAGATGCCTGAGATGGTATTCGATTACTGGTGTGCATATCAGCGGTTGCAAAACCCTGAATACCGTGAAGCCGCTTTATGGGATGCGATGGATGATAAAGATCGTCTTGAAGCGCAGGAGGCGGCAGTTTTAGATATTATTCGATCAGGCAAGGCGGTTGCTGAAAAGCGTGCTGGGGGTTAATCTCTTTTATTTTGTCATAAAATAAAAGGGAGTTTGAGGTGGTTGATGATGCGTTGGTTTTGCTTCGCGAGAAGTTGTTAGTTGCTAGTGATGCTGGTGAGATTATAACGATCGTTTATCACGGTGGTTCTAATCCAGGTGAGTCTAGAAAGGTTGCGCCTATTAAGGTGGCAATAACTGAGATGCGCGCTCGGTGTTATGAAACGGATGCTGTAAAAGTGTTTAAGTTGAATAAGATTGCTGTGCCAGATTGGGGTATTGAATCTGTTGTGCAGGTTGAGCGGCTTCCTCAGGTTGATGATGCATATGTGCAGCTAATCGTTGATAGAATATTGGCGAAAAAATATCATGTGGATTTATCTTCTGGTATATCGGTGCATGAGTTTTTTAAAAATGGTAAGCCTAGGAAGAGTGCTGTGGCTGTCTTGGCGGTGGATGACGAGGGTTACTATTCACGTCCTTTTTCTGTGCGGGGTCCTGGAGTGCTTGAAGAGAGGAGGTTTAAGGATATAAGAAAGGCTTTTCAGTTGTTTGAGGAGCAGGTTTCTTATTTGCCAGACCTGTCTGTCTGAAAATAGATTTTAACACCGTAGCTAATCATAACGTTTTGTGGTTTGACTAAACCAGCTCTGCGGGGCTATAGTTCGCTAACGAGGCGTCGAAACCTCTATACAGCGGATATCCAGCCCCGTCAGCGTTGGTTTTTTTGTGCCTGTTATTCCCGTAACGGGTGCTTAAGCGTTAGGCCGGGAGGGTGGTGAATATAATACCCTTGTGGAAATAAGCCCGCGGTTTCTGTATAGCCGTTTCGAACCTCCCGACACCCCTACCTTCGAAAAAACTATGCAGGAGGTCAATATGACCGCTCAATCAACAATTCAGACTATCAGTCTAAAGCCGCAAGATATAATTTCTGTTGCAAATGACCAGGTTCGCACTACATCGCTAAAAGTGGCGGAGGCGTTTGGTAAACAGCATAAGCATGTTCTTGATAGGCTTGGGCGGCTTGAATGTTCGCCTGAATTTGCATCAGCCAATTTTTCGGCTGATGTTCAAAGTATTGATATTGGTAATGGTGCTAAGCGTAATTCTAAGATTTATCAGATGACTAAAGACGGCTTTATGTTTTTGGTGATGGGTTTTACCGGTAAAAAAGCGGCGGCAGTGAAGGAGGCTTATATCAATGCCTTTAACTGGATGGCTGATCAGCTGAAAGAAAGAGAGGACCGGGTTGGCCAGCTGCCAAAAATCACTTATTGGGATAAGCCGGTGGTCACCTTTGAAATGGTTGATGAGGCGCATGGTCGTAAAATAGGCCATGCCAATCGGCGGTTTTATGATAACCGGGCCCGGTTTGTGCTGGGTGAGGATTATTTTAAAATCCATGCCGCCGATAAAGCCGCTTTTGAAGGCGTGGGTGTGCATGTGCCGGGGCGTGGTTTAATTGTGCTAACGCGGTCTGGTTATGACAAATTGGTGGCAAAGTTTGCAGAGCCTGGCGCAGACTTTACCCGGCAGCAGATGCGCGAGCGATATTTTGCGGTGCAAGGTGGAAATGTTGTAAGCCCTGCGCTAATGCAGGCGTATGAGTTGTGTGTAAAGTGGCTGACGATTCAAAAATATGCAGTCAGCAATGAACAGAAAATAATTGATTTATTCGCCTGGCGGTTAGATGTCGATGACTGGGGTGAACGGCTTGAAAAAGGCGGTTCGCCTGATGGGTTGCCGTTGCAGGACCAGCCAAAGCTGACGGAGGCGGTCGATCTGCTAATGCAGCGTGTTCAGCTGGAAGGCGCTGCACATGCGCATCATGATTATATGAAAGAAAGCCTGCGCTGTGCAGAACGAGAAATAGCCTGGGCAAAACGCTGGCAGCTGATTTAAAAAACAAATTGATAACAACCCGCTACGGCGGGTTTTTTATTGCCTGAATGGTGAAATGATGACAAGGCCGATAGCGTATTTAGACACCGTGATGCGGGTTGATAATAGTCAGTTGGGAGCGGGTTTAGATGACACCAACCGTCGGCTGAATATGCATCGACGTTCGGCGCGCAATGCTGAAGCAGCTAACGATTCTATGTTTTCTGGTTTTCGGTCAGGTACTGGGGTTGTTACTCAGTTTGATAATGCATTGGGTGGTATTGACGGGCGGTTAAGTGGTATTGCCTCTGAAATGCTGGGGGCGGCCAGTGCGGGCGGCGTGTTGGCCGCGGGCTTGGGTGCTATTGCTGCCATCGGTGGCGTGGCAGCAGCAGCGATTCATTCTGTAGCCATTGAAAATGCAGCGTTGGGGCGTGAGTTAGAGGCGCAGGCGATAGCGGCCAATATGACTATTGGGCAGATTCAGGAGTTAGGGTATGCCACTGAGTCGGTGGGTATTGATGCTGAAAAAGCGGCTGATATTTTCAAAGACTTTCAGGATAAGTTGGGTGATTTTCGTTCAACCGGCGGCGGTGCCTTCGCTGACTTTTTCGAGCAGGTGGGCGATAAAGTTGGTTTAACGGCTGATGCGTTGGCGCGGATGTCTGGCCCTGAAGCCTTAATCGCGGTTAAAAAGGCGATGGATCAGGCGAATATCAGCGCAGACCGTCAAATCTTCTACTTTGAAGCGTTGGCGGGTGATGCGGCTCGATTGTCTCCATTGCTTGAAAATAATGGTAAGCGGTTCCGTGAGATGGTGTCTGCTTACCGTGATATGGATGTTGCGCTGTCTGAATCTGAGTTGGAAAAGTTCAAAGAATATGATCAGGATATTAAAGATCTGTCTCTTGCATGGGATTCGTTAACCCGTGATGCGGTTGCGCCGTTTGTGGGTTATCTCGGTACTGCTGTTAAGTATATGGCTGATTTTCTTGGCACCTCTAAAACTGAGCGCCTGGGTGAGTTGAAGTCAGAGATTTCTGATATAGATTCTGAGATTTCAGGTCTGGCTAGCAATATTGAGAAGTATGGCGAGGCGGCTGCTACGTCTATGAACGCTATGAAACGGGGTGTATCAGGCCTGGCTGATGGTGGTGTCTTGGGTGCTGCGGGTGAGCTTTATGATACTAAAACAGCTTCGCAGTATTTGGAGCAACTGAAAGAGCAGAAGCGCTTAAAAGAGGAAGAAGCGGCGGCGCTTGAGAAGGCAGTTAAAACTTCAGGTGATTTAAGTGGTGGCTATGATAGTCAGACAAAAACCTTAAATACTATTGTCGATCTTGAGCAAAAACGGCTTGATTTGATTAAAGATCAAGTCAGGGCCGCTAAATCAAGCACTAAAGATAAGGATAGTTTGTATAGCAAGTTGTTTGGTGGTGATAAGAAAGAGAAGAAAAACTATCAGACAAATAGTGAGTTTGAATCGTCTGCAAAGGCGGCTAATCGTTTGATATTGGATGGCTTTGGTGAAGGTGCTGAAAAGTTTTTAGCGCAGGCTGAGGCGTCATATCGGGCCAGTAAGAAAGGGGGTGACACTTACGATGTGCAGGGCATGAAAGATGTGATTCTCATGCTGCGTGAGCGGGCTGGTCTTGGTTATAAAGATATCGATAACCCCAGTGCAGGCCGCAAGAAAGGTAAGGATGCTGAGGGCGAGTCTTATGCCATGGTTAAATTTACCGATTCTGATACTAAGTTTTTTGAAGCGACCGCGAAAAACACCGAGGAGATGAGTAAGAATATTGCTGATTTTGTGGGTGCAAAGCAGGGTGATTTGAAAGCCGCAAATGATCAAAACCTTCCGGCTAAAAAGTTCGTTTTAGAAATTAAAAAAGCGGGTACTGATAAGGGCTTTTCGATCACGGCTGAAACTAAAGAAGACTTTGATAGCCAGATGGCCAGTCTGTTAGAAGACGCCGCCAGCGGGCTTTAATCTTTAATTCGAAAGGATAATTATGCTTACGTTATATACCGATGCGGCATGCACCAGCGCTGTAGGTGCAAGTGTGTCTCTCTCTGCGTATGTTGATCACAGCGAGGGTAGTCAGGATTTACCGTTTTATCTCGCGGATAAGGAAGCGGACCCAGGCGACACCGGCACGATTGAGGTGGTTGATGAAACAAACCCAGGCGTTGATAACATTATTTTTTCGCTGGTCGATAATAACCCGGGTGGTGGTCAGGTTGTCACTGAGTTTAAGCTGGCCAGCACATTGCTAGGGCTTGATTCGGCGGTGGCGGGTGCATCGTTATCGCTGGGTAATCAGATTATTGCCGGGGTCAGTGGTGCGGTTGAGGTGTATGTGCGCTTTACAAACGCGCGTGAAACCATCGGGGTGAGTGCTGATATTGAACCCTGGGTTAGCGGTGTGATAGCGCGGGCAATTGCTTAACGGGGTGTAATATGAAACTGACAACGTTTAGCGTTGAGGTAGTTGATGTCCAGCCCGCCCGAAAACTGGCTGATTTTTCCGTTGAAGTGGTTGATGCACAACCAGCGCGGGCGCTGACAACGTTTTCAGTTGATATTCCATTTATTCAAAAAACCCCGGCGCGGGCGCTGACAATCTTTTCTGTTGACTGCAGGGCAAAAACACCAGCGCGAAAGCTGCTGAGTTTTAATATCTCGGTGTGGAATAAATCGACGCTGGCGCAGCGCTGGGAAGCGGTGGTTATGCTGAATGGCGTTGATATCACCAGCCGGGTTCTGGGTGATGTCAGTGTGAGCGGTCAGCGCGGCCAAAACCGCACCGCCAGTTTTGAGATTAAAAACGAGGTGGGTACGGTTAATCCGGATGCATTTATTAACCAGCCGGTCAGCATCGATTACATTCAGCCTGATGGCCGGGTAGATCGAATCTTCACCGGGTTTGTTGAAACGCCTACGTATCAGTTTGAATCCGGTCGCACGGCAATCGTGGCCAGCACGCTGAAAGACAAACGGCTTGATGCGATGACGCGCAATCAGCTTAATGCACTGATCGGCGGTCGCTGGAGCAAGCATATCTTCTATGAAGATAATGAGGGCGCAGATTATGCGGCAGACCTGCTAAAAACGGTGCCAGCGGATCTGTGCGTTGATGCAAACGGCGTGCTTCGCCTGGTGCCGTGGGCCGTTGGCGCGGCAGATTTTACGTTGACGGGTGGGGATATCTCGTGGCAGATCATGGGTGTCACCCTGCAAGATGCAAAAAGCCTGGTTAACTCTATTAGTGTGACCGTTGATTATCGTTACACCCGGCTGCGTCATCGTGAGTTAGATTATCAGTGGGCCAGCCCTGGGGCGGGCAACTGGGCCGATTATATGGCGAAGCCATTTACCCTGGCGCAAAAAGATCTGATCTTATCCGCGGTTGAGGGTACTGGCTGGACGCTGATCGGGTCGGTTCAGTATGAAGACGTGCCGACAGGCGGTTGGTATAACGTTAACGGCACACAAACCGGATGGGTTAATCCGGATGCGGGGCGGTATGCAGCAGCGGCGCAGTGGTCGCTGGCGAGTCGTTTTACACAAACGATCACTGAAAAATACACGCTCACATTTAAAGCGCCTCAGTCCGTCGAGGTGTGGGGTGATATCCCGTCTTCTGCGCGGTCTCACGGCGTGGTTGCTGAGTTCTCGGATGATGAATGGGATAGCATGGATGTTTACACCGGGCCGGATGCGGCGGCGGTGCAATCGCCAAACGGTGACTGGATTATCGATGCAACCGACACGGCAGAGGGCAATCGGGCGGAGTTTGAATTAGCGCTGCTGGCAATATTAGATCAATACCGGTGTGAGCTGCTAAACGCGCATCGTAAAAACTATGTTGATATCCTGCTGGCGAAAAAGCTCTGGGCAGAGATTGATATTATTCATGCAGTGGCAGTGGCTTCATCTGTGCTGAATTGCACGGCGGGTGTGCAAAGCGTTACGCACAGCTTTAGCCGCAAAAATGGCACCCGGTCCACCCGGTTGCGCCTGGTTCTGAGTCGGGCACCGGCGGTGGGTAGTTATAGTGATTCGCCGTTGGTAGTGCCAGCTAAGCCGAATACGACTGATCAGGCGGTGCCTAATGCGCCGGTTAAATTAGGGGTTCATCTCGGCAATAGCTATGCATCGCCAGTGTTTGATGAAACCTGGACCGGCTATATCACAAATTATAATTTTTATGACAAGGTGGCGACCCTGCAACAATACCCGACCGCGTTTGTGGTTGATACGCCCGCAATTGCAGACGTTGACAGAGACGAACGTGAAGCGGTGCGGGCGCAGAGTTTTGATGTGCTAATCCCTGATGACCCGCTGCAAATCATTAAACCCTGAAGGCGCTTTTTATGAGCAGATGTTATGAGCAGATGTTATGAGTGAGTGCTATGAGTAAAACAGCAGAATCAACCCGGCAGCGCCTGGTGCAGTCTATCCGGCGCATTGCTAAAACGGAATTTGAAGAAAACCAGAGGCTGGGCCCCGCAGCGCCAAAAGCGCGGATCGGCAAAACCCGTGGTGCGGCCTATCTTAACGCCAACGGAGAGATTGCTACTGGTGATGATGTGCCAGATGATGCGCCCATAGATTCTGCTGATAAAGCATCGGATGCAGCGCAAAATGATAGCGGCACGGTAAAAAAGAAAAACTACCAGTCGATATCGGATGCCGATAATGCGCAAGTCGGCGACACCTTTGATCAGTTTAAGGGTGTGGATTGCACCACCGGTGAAGCAGTGAAGATTGATCTGACACCGTTGGATGGTAATGAGTATGTGCCCCCGGATGGGTGGGCAGATGCGGATAGTCCGCCAGTACCGGATGATTATATAGAGGGAGAGTATTGGCGGACCGGGCTATGGTTTGGATCATATTACTACGGTGCAACTGCAGGTGAGGCCTGTAGTTTAATCGGCGGCACGTATGATGCGTCATCAGGGCAGTGTGCTGGAACTGAATACGGTTATCATTCGGTTGATCATTATCCGTGTGGGAGTTCTACGGCACCATATTGCACAATATCCCCAGTCCCCACCTCCTGGCCATCCGACAACACAACCGATCTGGTCCTGAAAAACGGGGCCTTTCAGGCCCATCCAATGGACCCGGATGCAGCCGAGGCGTTTAAAACCAGCCCGCCGGCAGAGGTTGAAATCTGCGACGGGCAGGGCAACCGCTACAGCGTCACGGCGTTGGAAGGCGGCGGGGCAATGGTGACAAAGCTGGACGGCAATGGCGACCCGGTCGCAGATGGTCGTTCGCTGGTCATCGATAAAGCTGGTGTAGTAAAACAGCGCATCATGAACAGCTGGCGGGATAGCTATCTGTAAGCAGATCTGATCTAAAGCACTAAAAATTATTTATTCATAAACCGGCCCTGACATCAGTCAGTGCCGGTTTTTTTATGGGGAATCATCACAATGGCTGTCACTGTTAAAAAATCCGTAGTCGCTAATTCATACACCCGGCTGCAAGCGGACGTTACAAAAGATTGTTGGTTTCAAGCCCCTGGAAAATCGGCGTTGCATGTCGTGCTGACCGACACCGGCGCAACGGCTCCGGTGGTTGATATTAATGATGTTGCCTACGTCAAACCTGTTGTCGTAACGCCGGGTGACGTCTGGTATCGCGCAGACACTGTCAATAATCCAGCCATGCAGGGTGAGATATGGGTGCGCGGTGATCAGGATAGTGATATCTCGTGGACGGAGTAAGCTATGAACGTTATGAATTTGCCAATGCAAACCCGCCCGGGTGGGCGGGTGATGAACATGCCGTTGGGTGGCTTTCGTAAACGCGCTCTGTCACGCTATTTCACAGCCGCTGAGGCTGCGTATAATCACTATTTCACCATCCCCGAGCTGACAGTTGACCGTGTAGTGATGGATGTGTATTCGCCAGCAGGTGACGCAGCAGGCCTGCCGGCTGGCGCACCTACGCCAACAGCCAGCAAATATGTAACGCTCGATTTTGCGTACTCTGGCACTATATCTGAGCTGCTGAAAAATGGCGCTGATTATTTCACCGGTATCCCCGCGAATATTTATCTGTATAACAGCGGATCGGTATTAGCGTATTACAAAGCTGACGAGGATTTCAGTCAGACTTCAGTTCTAATTGACCATAGCGGCAACGGTAACCATGGGGCAGCAGTCAACATTGTTTTATCTTATCTGAACACGTTTGCTGGGAATGGTTGGCTAGGCAGTAATGAGGCACTTATTTCTGAAACAGGCTTGCTTGGTGATGATGCGAGTCCAGAGTTGTCCAATCCAGTATTTGTTACTACAGCTGGGTATGCATATAGAATATCAGCGAGAATAGCAGAAATGACAGGTGCCAGTAGCGTCGGCTGGTCTACTCTTGGCGGCATACCGGGGGTATCACCGTTCAGAGAGTTTGGGCCTGCTGTTGGCGATGCTATCGGCGGAACCTTCATACCCACCGCATCAGGAGTTAACTGCTTTCTGTTCGGTAGAGCCGAAGCTATAACTAAATATAATTCTATTACAGCACAGAAATTCCTGGAGATAGTATAATGCCAATGACTCCACTATACCCGCCTGGATACAGTAGCCCTGCTTATGATCTGCTACTAGAGCATCACAAGAACCCAGCGCAGCACGACAAAAGTCTGAACACACTGTTCAGTGAAACCGTAGAAGATCTGTGCGCCCGCAAGCATCTGCCGATTGTTGAAGAGGCAAACAAAGTCTTTCTGCATGAAGTGTTTGTTGATGAAGCTGGCGATCAGCTGCAGGGCTATAAGCTGGTTTTGGCTTTGGCTAAATTTATGGCAACGCCTGGCCGCCCGGTTCTTTACGCAGAGCAAGGCGTGTTCAGTCAACTGTACCGAGATCCAGCATATCGACTCTATTGCGGCAAATACGACAATGACGAAGCGTTTCTGAGTGATATTGCGGATTTTACTGCGATGATTGCAGCTGAAATGCCATCCGCTTTGTCAGCGTGGGAATCAGCTATTGCTGACAAAACGCCCGATCAGGCTGCAGACGTGATGTTTAATCTCATAGTCGAGTACAGTGCGTGATGATCCGCCGGGCTAAAAATCTAGGGTATCCGGATTATAGGGTTGAAACAGGGCTATAAACGCCCTGCCTCGATCTCCCGTACCAGTGTTGACATATCTGCGCCGTAGTTGGTCAATGGGCCAGTTTCAGCAACGCCATAGAACGGCATCCTGCCCATAGCCCCCTCGGGTATCCGTTGCCGCTGATAGCGGGGCTTCTTGATCTTCTGAAAACCCTCAGTAAACAGTATCTTGGCTCGCAGCGCTTCAAAGCTGTAGCCACGGCCCACACGATTCACAACACGGATCAGGTTGTTCAGTGACTCGGTGTAGGCGTTGGTAATGGGGTGGTCGAAGTAAGCGAAAATGTCATCGTGCCAGTTGACCATCGCTTTGATCAGCGGATCGAAGTGAGTCATCATTTCCGGCGTAATCTGTCGCAGCCAGGAGTAATATGCCTCCTGTGCCTGGTGCCGGGTCTGACAGTCCCAAATCTCGAAAAAGGCTTCTTTCAGTTCGTAGGCTTGGCCGATCTCTGGATAGTTCAACGTCCAGCCAGAGAAGCGCATGTATTCCGCATCTGTCAGCTCGTGACGGCGTTTCAGCAAGACGAACCTATCACGCATCAACCCACGGCGCTGCTGCGCTGTTAGATCGCTTCTGATGGCCTTACGAGCACGTTCCAGAGATTCGTTCGCCATCCTGACAACGTGGAATTTGTCGATGATAACTGTGGCGTCAGGGATCATGGTTTCTACCGCTTGCCGGTACGGTCTCCACATATCCATTGCTACATAGCGTACCTGGTCGCGGTCAGTGCGTTTGCTCAGATAGCGCGTAACCGTCGTTTTGTTTCGGTTATCCAGCATATCAACGATGGTCTGCTGCTCGATGTTGGTAATCACGCAGCGCGGTTTGATGATGTGGATTTCATCAATTCCCAGCCACTGCGGCATCTCGAATTTGAGCGTTTTTTCCAGCCGCTCGCAGTAGTCGTTGAAAATGTTGCGGACGGTTTTTTCATCGACCCCAACATCCTCAGCAACGCCCGAGAACGTCCGCCGTAGGCTCTCGCGCTCGATGTACTGAATCAGGCGGTGGGTCATCTGCCGCTTGTCGTCTTTGTGCGGTACAGGCTCCAGAAACGTCTTCCGGCAGGACTGGCAGCGATAGCGACGGCGGTTAAGCATAATACCCGTTCGTTTGCCGTGGACTGGGGTGTCCATGACCACCTCATCACGTCGGCCAAAGCCAACGATTTCAGGATGATTGCAGTGGGGGCAGTGTGTGGGCGGCTTGGCAACCTCAGCTTGTACTTGATAATCGTGCTCAAGCTCTGCCACATTGACTACGTTGTAGTCAGGCCAATTCAAAATATTTGTCATAGTCAAAAAGAAAGGGGCCGAAGCCCCTTGCTGTTACTCCACTTCTACCGTGTCATCAATGCTAGCATCAGCGTACAACTCTTTAGCGAGCCAGCGGTGTCCAAAAAACTCTTTAACCTCTGCCAGCGTTTCGCAGACTTTTCCGCTGAAACGGTCGCGCTCACCTTGCCATCTTGTACGGCCAACTTGATGGCAGATGAATTTTCCGCCTTTGGTTTTGTAAAGTGCAAGCTCTGTCCAGCGACCTGTTTGACCGCTGTAGCTACTACCCATCGCCTGATTGTCCGAACTGGCCGCACTTGCTACCAGTTCACCAGTAAAGCGAACGCTGGGTGCGTTATCAATCTCAAGAGTAAATGTTTCCATGTCTGAGTCCTCGTCTACGTCAATGTCAGTTACTTGTTCAATCTCAAGCACGCTGTAATCAATGCTGCTGAAATCAGAATCCAGATAGTCGGCCAGCTCATGCGCATTCAGCTCGTCACCGCCTTCATCTACAACCACAACGCCTTCTACAGACCAAACGTCATCCTGTCCCTCGGTTCCTGTAGACAAAGAATCAGGGTCGCATTCGTCGTAGTTAAAGCCTTCGGTGTAAGTGATTTTGATGCCGTCGAGGGTAGAGGTTTTGGAAGCCCAGCCCCAAACATGAGGAATGTCGATCAGGTCAAGAGATTCGTTTTCTTCATCCCACTCTTCAACCTGACGATCAAGACGCTCTACAACTTCATGGTCTTGTTCACGCTGCCAGTCATTGCGAGCTACCAGAGTTTCAAATTCAGCAATAGAGATAGTTTTCATGGTTAAGTCCTTGTCATCTCAGAGTCGCCGCTGAGTTCGGCTGTGGATGTCTTCCACGTTTTTAATGATATGGTATCTAGCTCCCGCCGTCAACCCTAAAATCCGATTTATTTATAAAATTACATCTAGTGCAGATCAACCGCTAAATCCGGATACCCAAAATCTATACCGCCTGGCGTCACCGTATCGATACAAACACCCGGCTTTGATCGGCGTGAACTACGCAAACCGCTGGTGCGTGATCAGCGGTGGTGAGATCGTCGTTCAATCTGGCCACGCGTGGGACGGTTGCACGCCGAAATTCGATATCGCGGGCCTGGGTGTTGTGGGTGTGCCGGATGGGCGCTTATATCAGGGACTGCCGATCACATACTATCCATCTCTGGTACACGATGTGTTCTGTCAGTTCAAACATGAGATCCGCATCAGTAAAGCGGCGGTGGTTCAGATATTCAACGACATGCTGAAAGAGCGCCAGTTTGGTGCTCGGGTGCTATACGTGACGGCGGTAGACTGGCTGGGCCCGCAGCAGTTCGCCGGCGATAAAGCCGCCCCGGCATGAAATGGAATTCAGAAAGTGCCCGGTCGCCCGGTCGATGACCAACGTCAGATTAATTAAAATCTCAGCAAAGATGAATAGGAAAAAATCTTAATTAAAATCGTCAACCTCTACGTCGATGCTCTCATATTGAGCGTCGACGTAGCCCTTCTTTATCAGTCTATCGACTGCCCGCATCGCTTTCTCCTCGCTATAAAAATTATCAGGCAGATACTCAATCTCCCCGTTTTCGTTAGTGAAAAACACCTGGTACGTAACATAATTCATCCAAAAACCCTCTATATCTAAATATAAAAACCAAGTTTCAGTGCTACAAATTTGCTACATGGTTTATTTTTTATTTATAAATCAATAGCTTGTTTTAAAAAAATCCTTTCCATCATGGGCGCGACTGAAAAGCGTCTATCCGGCGTATTCCGCGGGGCTGCTGGGCTGTGGCTTGTTTTGGCTGGTGTTTTCAATGGTTTGTTTTTGGTTCAATTAGGTTGTTTTAGGGTGTTTTTGGGGATGCAGTGCTACATGAACCAGTGCTACACAAGAGCCTGTAGCACTGGTTCATGTAGCACTGAGTGCTGACTATTGACACCCCTACCGCTGCGGCCGAATCTGTTGCGTATCACGCCCTGATCTGTAATCAGCGGAAAGGCGCGATTATATATCAGGAAAGAAAAACATTCGATCAGCATAAAGATGCGAAGTTGTGGGCGAAACACCGGAGATAAAACCGTCCCGGTCTGAAATAGAGTTCAGAAAGTGATGGGGTGATTGGTAGACGCTTTTAGTAACTTAAAGATTTTTCTATGGCTATAGAAAAAGTCTGATTTAGTAGTGATAACGGCACTGGGCAATTAGAAGCGTGTCGTTGTCTACGGTATAAATCAGCCGATGCTCTTGGTTTATTCTGCGAGATACAAATCCGGATAGATCTCCTTTGAGTCTTTCCGGTTTGCCTATCCCTGTAAATGGAGTGCGCATTGACGCTTTTATTAGCTCATTTATTCGAGCTAAAATTTTCGGATCGTTTTTCTGCCAGTAAAGATAATCGTCCCAGGCTTCATTTGCCCAGCTCAATTTCCTCGCCATTTTCGATATCCTGTAGGTCGTGTACGACCACTCTACCAGCCTTTATATCTGCTACTGCGTTTAGTAAGCGCTCGGCGTTTCGAGGGCTTCTGAGTAGATATAATGTTTCGTTGATGCTGTCGTAATCCTCTTTAGATAGCATTACAACATCACCGCCGTTTTTTCGGGTGATAACAGTTGCTTCGTGAGAATCACAAGTCGCATCCATTACACTCTTTAGACTGGCGCGAGCATCGCTGTAGTTAACGATGTTCATGTCAAACCCCTTGTTTGCTCTAACCAGGATACTATTTTGCAGCCTGGGTATATTTCTTTAACTCGGTTTATGAGTTACGTGTTTTTGATCTATGTATTAATAGTTGTACAGGTAATTGTACATTTGGTTTTTGTGTTACGTCAAACTCTACCTGCTCATCCAGTATATCTCCCTCTATATATCTTCAGATTATTCAGACTTATTAGTTAGGCGTTTAGTGTTAAAGATACAAAAATGATTATTGATGTCTTATAAATCAATGGTTTATTTGCATAAAAATTTGTCTGATATTAGTCGGTCTTAGCGCCCTATGAACTATTTTCTGCACAACACTGAGCCATTCTTTCATATGGCGAAAGTAGAGTATTGCCATTCCGAAAGCCTGATAACGTCAGTTGTTCATCACACAAACCGGACCAGTTCGGATTTGCGACTGATCTTTAGTTTTTTGAACGCTCTTTTTTTGTAGGTGATGATGGTCGACTCCGATAATCCAAGCGCATTACCGGTCGATTTGGCTGTATGGCCCTGCAGAATCATATCGCAGATCTGCGCTTCACGTTCAGAGAGGCCTGATACCAACAGGGACTTAATTACACCGCGCTGTTTGCGTTCATCACGAAAATGTTTGAGCAACAACGATCCGATCAGTGACGATATCTGTTTCAGTGAGTCAAGCTGCCCGTCAGCAAAGCCATCCTCCTTCTTGCTGTAAAAGTTCACATAAAAAAGATGTTGGCTTTTTCGGTCCAGCACTATAAATGAGAATTTGGTATCGAAATGGGGGACATTAAAAAAGCGTCGGCGATAAACGGGAGGGAGTTGCCTTTTTTCCAGCAGGCGGTAGGGTGCGACGTCCGTTTGGCAGAGCACGGATGCCTTCAGTTCCTGCAACATAGGGTCATCCAGATAGGCACCATCCAGGTAGAGCGAGGCCAGTTCGAGTCCCAGGTCAGGATGCTCGACATTATGCGCCAGGCGGCAGGTGGCGTACTCGCCATTGGGTGAGAACTCGAACACCATATACTGATCGATCTGGGCGAGGGCTTTCATCATCTGAAAGAAGCGGGGATAAAACTTACCGCTGCCGAGCCGGTCAATACAGCCGGCAACCTGCTCAGCTATATCTGGCCAAATATCTCGTGAGCTGTGCATATTGACCTCTGATAGCAGAAATAAAGCCAAGTATAGTGCTACAGCTGCATTAACTCACGCAGCAGGAGTTGATCAACCTTCTGAGTACAATGTCTCTTCGTGAGCGGGGTAGCGCCTCCTGAATAATTACCTGAGAGGCGCTTTAAACCTGTGCTTATGAAAGCATAAAACCATCAAAGAAAGCACTCAGTTGATCATATCCATTGAGGGGGAGGATAGTGGCAATATGCTGATCGGGTCGCACCACCACCATACAACCGCTGGTGCGATCGATACCCCGCTGCTCAAAAATATCGCTACCCTGATCAGCACGGAATATCTTTTCGTAATCTCTCAAGCCGTACTTACCTTTGGCAGGCCAGAGGAATTCAGGCATCGCTTCGATTGACAGATCTTGCTGCTGGAATACTGCATAGAGATCAATCACCGAGTCGATATCTGCACCGGCAGGCGTATATTTCTGCACCGGTGAGGTTTCAGCGTTTGCCAGGAAGTCGACCAGTCTGGCTGAGTCGGAGGTTGCCTCCAGAGGGGATTGCTGACTACCAAAGATAAAGAGACGCCAGCGGCCATCGGCTTTATTCAGGTGGCCCAGGTGCACGGGGCAGCCATCCGCCAGGCGAACCGCTTTGGCCGAATGGAAGCGTTCACCGATATGAAAGCCGGTTGCCAGGTGCTGGTTTTCGTGACCGGTACAGAGATAGGATTCATCGTAGCCAATGGATGTACCGGCAATAAAGCCATTCTGGCGGGCAACGAATTGCTCGATATCTGCCGTGCTCTTTTTGACCGGCTGTGAATTTTTGTCTGCCGTTGGGCGAGTGGCGACCAGGGCTGACATTTCACGGTCAGCATTGATCAGCATAAAGGCGACTTTCCGTCGTTCTGCTTCGTAGGTTTGCAGCAACCGGGGATCAGATCTGCCCTGCAACACAGCGGCCAGTTTCCAGCCCAGGTTAAAGGTGTCAGGCAACGAAGTATTTAACCCCCAACCCCCTTTGGGGCTGTGTGTATGGCAGGCATCACCGGCCACAAACGCGCGCGGAATCAGGCCTTGCGGATTACCCGCCGGGGTGTCGTCAAAGCTCTCAGCAACACGCTGACCCACTTCGTAGATTGACCACCAGGCGACCTCTTTAACATCCAGTTGATAAGGATTCAGGATTAGTCTCGCCTTGGCAATAATATCGTCGACAGTCAGATTAAGCTCGGACGCTCTATGCCCCCTGGCCAGCAGATCGAGCTCGACATAGAGGCGGACCAGGTAGCCACCCTCGCGGGGGACGATCATTACCGCGCCGTTGTCTTTCGACTGGATAAAACTCTTCACCCGGATGTCCGGGAAGTCGGTGACCAGCAGAACATCCATCACCCCCCAGACTTTGTTAGCCGAGTCTCCCTGTAGCTCAATTCCCAGGTTTTTACGCACCGCGCTACGTGCACCATCACAACCGACTACATAGCGCGCTTTAACGGTCTCGACGTGGGACGATTGCGTTGCATCGTTGCGTTCAAAGGTGGCCGTGATGGGGTGCGCACTCAAATTCTGAGTGAGAGTTTTATCAACCTCCAGCTCAAGCAGCCGCCGGTTATAATGTGGAATCAGGTGCGTGACTGAGTTTTCCATGCCTTCGAGTAAGATATCGTGTAGCCGTGCCTGATTGACTACCCCATGGGTAAATTCGGAGAGACCCAGTCGTGCATCCCGCACTTTGTGGGTTCGCTTAATGTTCTCTGGGTGTTGGGCATCCGGCTCCCAGAATGCATTCTGGTGCAGCTGGTAGGTCTCTTTCACCAGCAGCTCGCTACTGTTAAACCCTTCCATAATCTCCATCGTGCGACAGGATATGCCATCCGCCTGACCAAATAACAGTGGCCCGGATTTCTGTTCAACAATACAGGTTTTAATATCGGCAAACTCCGACAGCTGTCTTGCCAGTGCTAGCCCTGCAGGGCCACAGCCGACAATTAAAACGTCCACCTCGGTTGGCAGGTCCACCATCGGTGGTGGACTAGCGGGTTCCCGGGCTGAGTCTGGAATCTGATAGTTACCGGGTTTAAAACCGTTGAGATGATACTGCATCACATAATCCTCTTAGCCTGACGTAGTCGCTGGCGGGTATTGTTTTTGTAGGTCGATTGTTGGTATTCATCTTTGATCGATGATGTAGAGTTTACGTCGATAAGTTAGTGGAGCCTGTCACCTGAAAATGGGGACAATTGAGAGATAGCTATAAACAGGGTGATCGGAAGCGGTAAGCCGGCTAAGGTATTCAACTGAGGGTATTCAACCGGGTCTTTAGCGCTTATTTTCGGGTAGGGGTGAGCCCTGGCCTGGCAGCCAGTTGTTATATTAAGTGCAGCATTTTGCTCCCTGATTTAATCCGTGAACATAAATCAGGGGGCTGTGGGATGATTACGCTTGTCTGTCATCAAGGCTACGCTGAAAAGTTATTTTTTGCGGCGCGTTGTTTTTTCCAACGATTCTGTTTCGCTTCAGGTTATTTCCGTTTGGATATTTCCCGCATCAGACCACTCAGATCAAGCCCCTGAAGTTCGGCAAGTTTCTGAATATCATTTTGGGTACGGGGAGGCACTTTACTGGCGGCCTTAACGGCCTGCTTTTTCTCTGCGGTTTTTTGTTTAACTTTTTCCAGCAGATTATTTAACTGTTCCAGACTGAGATGACTCAGCTGTTCATCTACTTCATTACTAAACATCGGATATGTAAATTTTCCTGAGAGACGATCTAATCCTTACGTTCCTGCAGCGGTTGCAGATCACTCATACATCCATGGTCGACCGCGCAACAGCTAGCCAGAGGCGGTTTTTGCCGTCTGCCTGGTTAAGCAACGTTAAATTATCTCTGAACGGGTTGTGCGGGAGGCTAACTATAGCACTCAAATCGTTTGTTTTTAAACTGATATTGCAGCTATTCTCACCGCCCGGCCATTTTTAAAGGTTTCAGCGGCTGAAATCTCAAAACCACACTGTCGCAGCAGCGCGGTAATATCCTCAGGGTGATAGCGGTTATGTTCCTGAAAATGCTGAAACGCATCCACCAGAGCATCGTAGTCCGGTGTCTGGCTTGCCAGATCGATCCCGCTATATTGATGCTGCAGATAATCCGCCAAAGGCTGGCGCACCATATCGCAGAGAACAAGCACACCACCGGGCTTCAGCCAGCGGCGTAGTTTACTGAACAGCGTTACCGGCTGGTGCAGTTCATGAATCAGCAGATTGGCCAGGGCGATATCCACTGAGTGTTGCGGCAGTTCGGTTGCGGGGTTATTGAGATCATCACAGATGATGTTCACATTGGCTGCCAGATCTTCCATCCGCTCCAGCATATAGGGCGCCAGTTCAAACCCTGTCAGGGTGGCGTGGGGATACTGTTGTGCCAGTTGGTTCAGCCACAGGCCCGTGCCGCAGCCCAGGTCGATAACTGAAGCCTGATCTGACAGGTGTGCAGCGCAATGATGCTGCCAGAACGCCTGAAAATCTGCGTCATGATTTTTTGCGTAGCTCTGAACGGTTTTTTCGGCCGCTTTCTGACCATCACCACCATGATGATGGCGCAGATATTCGGTGGTTTCTTGCATCTTTGTTACAGTGTCCCGCTGACCATAGTATGGCGATTATTTTCATGTTTTAATGCCGACTTCGCAAACTAAAAGTTGCTATTCAGATGCATCAGATCAAGCGTACCGGCGTTAAACGTTTCTATTTTGCCACTAAATATTCAATGCAGGGGATTAAAGCGGCCTGGCAGGAAGAGCCCGCTTTTCGCTATGAGGTTTGTGCGGTTGTGGTTATGCTGCCCGCGGCCTTCTGGCTGGCGCAGTCTGGCATACAGCTGGCACTGTTGCTGGCCTGCTGTTTTCTGGTGCTGGCGTTTGAGATTGTTAACTCGGCGATAGAGGCGGTAGTGGATCGCTGGGGGCCGGAATATCATGAGCTGGCTGGGCGGGCTAAAGATATGGGCTCCGCCGCCGTCTTTATGATGCTCAATATGACCTGGGTGGTATGGGCCGGTGTTGCCTGGGACAACGGCTATCTGGATTTTGTCAAAGCGCTGTTTTAAAAAGATTAATTCAGCAATGCTCTGATCTCCGGCAGGCAGGAGCCGCAGTTACTGCCGCACTTCAGTTTGGCCGCCAGTTCGTCGGTGCTCGCCGCGCCCTGACTGATCGCCTGTTGGATCTGCTTTTCCCCCACCTCAAAACAGCTGCAGATAATCGCACCGCAGTCAGTGCTGTTATCCACCGGTTTACCGGCCAGCAGTGCCATCCGTTGTGCCGCAGTACTGATCGGTTGGGCAAACTGCTTACTCAGCCATGCACTGTTGGGCAGGGCCTTGTCCGAAACCGGTGCAGTGGTGGCGAAGAACAGCAGCTCCGGTTGTTGATTGGCAAATGTTGCCAGCCGGTAAGCTGCAGTGGAATTCAGCTCGATTCTATCTTTGCCGATCTCAACAACGGACTCTAGCCATTCCTGCCAGTTTACCGGAAGCAGCAGCCCTGCCAATTCATAGCGGAATCCTTTTTCCAGGGGGATTTTACACCAGTATTCGCAGGGCAGGTCGGAGAGCTCTTTATCGCTAATCAGAATACCCCGCCAGAGGCTGTTCAGTTTGCGGATAGTGACCGGACAATACTTGGACTCGGGTTGCCCGGCAATCGGATCACAGATCGGGGCTATCAGGCTGTCCACCCGGGCCAGTGAGGTAAACTGTGCGCTCCAGTGGATCGGCATAAACAGTGAACCAGCAGGCTGCCTGTCGGTGACGTTGGCACGCACCACACAACGGCCGAGGGCGTTGCTGACTTCCACCAGATCATTATCAGCGATCTGGTTGTGTGCGGCATCCTCAGGTGAGATCTCCACAAACGGCTGATCAATATGGTTGAGCAGGCGGCTGGCTTTGCCGGTGCGGGTCATGGTGTGCCACTGATCGCGGATACGACCGGTATTGAGCACCAGAGGAAACTGTTCTGAGGTCTGATTTACCGGGGTTGAAGGCGTGACAGCAACCATCCTGGCCCGGCCAGACGGAGTGTTGAACTGACCACTCTGAAACAGCCTCTTAGGATTTAAGTTTGCCTGCTTAGCTGCTGGCCAGCGGACCGGTTGCAGCTGGTTATACTGTTCTTCAGTGAGAGATTTCAGGGCGCTGATATCGAAGTAACGCCGGCCGTTATTTCTGTATCCGGAAAGGGCTGCATGCTCGGTAAATATTTCACCCGGAGACCTGAATCCGAAACCCGCGTCAAACCCCATAGCCCGTGCTACGGAACAGATAATCTGCCAGTCATGGCGACTATTGCCTGCGGGCTTGAGAAACCCCCGCTGCCGCGATATAACCCGCTCGGAGTTGGTGACGGTGCCGTCTTTTTCTGCCCAGCCGGTGGCGGGCAACAACACGTTGGCGCAGGCGGTGGTGTCGGTTTTTTCAATGCAGTCGGACACCACCACTAACTCGCAGCGTTGCAGTGCCTCGCGGACAAGATCGGCGTCCGGCAAACTGGCGACAGGGTTGGTGCCCATGATCCAGATCGCTTTGATGCGGCCATCATGCACCGCCTGGAACATATCCACCGCTTTCAATCCCTCCTGGTGGACCATGTTTGGTGCCTGCCAGAAGGTCTCAACCAGTTCGATATTAGCCGGATCACTGAAATCCATATGCGCCGCCAACTGATTGGCCAGTCCGCCGACCTCCCGTCCACCCATGGCGTTGGGCTGGCCGGTAATGGAGAAGGGCGCTGCCCCCGGTTTGCCGATCTTTCCGGTAGCAAGGTGGCAGTTGATGATCGCATTGCCCTTATCGACCCCGGATGAGGACTGATTGATCCCCTGAGAGAACAGGGTGACAACTTTCTCTGTGCAGCTGAACCAGTCATATAACAGACCCAGATCGGTCTCAGGCAGACCACAGAGTCGGGCGGATTCTGCCACACTGCCGGTCAGTTGTTTCGCCGCTAGCAGGGCGCTGTCAAAGCCTTCGGTATGGTTGTCGATAAAGGTGGAATCCAGGGCATCATTGTCCGCCAGATAACTCAGCAGGCCGGTAAACAGATAGCCATCGCTACCGGGTTTGAGCGGCAGATGCAGATCGGCAATATCGCAGGTAGCAGTTTGCCGGGGGTCGATAACAACGATCTTCATCTGCGGACGGGCTTTTTTAGCGGCCACAATACGCTGATAAATAACCGGATGTGCCCAGGCCGTGTTCGAACCGGTGAGAATCAGTAATTCCGCCAGTTCCAGATCTTCATAGCAGCCGGGCACCAGGTCGGCACCAAAGGCCCGCTTGTGGGCTGCCACTGCGGAAGACATGCAGAGGCGTGAGTTGGTATCGACATTGGCCGAGCCGATATAGCCTTTCATCAGCTTATTGGCAACGTAATAGTCTTCGGTCAGAATCTGACCGGAGAGGTACAGCGCGACAGAGTCGGGGCCATGCTCTTCGATGGTTTTACGAAATCCCTGGGCAACATGATCGATGGCCTGCTCCCAACTGACGCTGGTGCCATCAATCCGGGGTTCCAGTAAGCGGCCATCCAGGCCGGTTGTCTCATGCAATGCAGACCCTTTTACACAGAGACGTCCCTGATTGGCCGGATGATCCCGGTCGCCGCTGACCGCAATCAGCCGGTTGTCGCTGACTTCGGCGTTGACACCACAACCGACGCCACAGTAGGGGCAGGTGGTTTTAACCTGGCATGTGTCTGAGGTGTTCGTCATCTATCAGGGTTTCCTGTGTATCTGTGTTTCAATTGCTGTTTTTACCCGGCTGTTATATCAGAGCTTTTATCAGCGCCGATGTAAGAGCTGATATAAGAACCGATATAAGAGCTTATATAAGCACCTCGACCTGGCCCTGTTCAATCCGGGCCGGCCACGCCTGGATGCGGGTGTTTTCATCATCCAGGCAGCGACCGGTTTTCAGGCAGAAATGCTGTTTATAAACGGGTGAGGCGACAAACAGATCATCCCCTTTTGAGCCGATCAGTCCCCGTGACAGGACATTGGCCTGGCTGAATGGATCATGGTTAGCAATGGCAAATACCGCTTGCTGCTTTTTGACATAAAACAGTGCCACCTGAGTGTCTGCCACCAGGGCGCAGATGCCAGAGTCAGCGATCAGGTCATTTTGGCTGCATACGGCAGTCCAGTGTTTGGTAGTAGTCATCATTCTTTCCTCTGTATCAGCTCACCAGTTTGATCGGTTCGGCCTCAACCTCAGCCTTTTCCTGCGGAGTTGCCGGGCGGATTTGCTGGCGCTCCTCGACAAATATGACGTTGCTGTCTGGGGCTTCTGAGTTAACGAAATGGCGGAACCGCTTCAGCGCTTGCGGGCTTTCCAGAGTGGTTTTCCATTCGCACTGGTAGGTGGCTACAACATGGGCCATCTGTTGTTCCAGCTCTTCGCCCAGGCTCAGGCTGTCGTTGATAATCACCTGACGCAGGTAGTCCAGTCCGCCCTCCATATTTTCCATCCAGACGGAGGTGCGCTGCAGGCGGTCCGCTGTCTTGATATAAAACATCAGGATGCGGTCGATGTAGCGGATCAGGGTGTCGCGGTCGAGGTCGGTGGCAAACAGGTCGCCGTGGCGGGGTTTCATTCCGCCGTTACCGCAGACATACAGGTTCCAGCCTTTTTCGGTGGCGATCACGCCGATATCCTTGCTTTGTGCCTCGGCGCACTCACGGGTGCAGCCGGACACGGCAAACTTGATCTTGTGCGGCGCTCGCAGCCCCTTGTAACGGTTTTCCAGATCAATCGCCAGGCCGACGCTGTCATCCACCCCGAAGCGGCACCAGGTGCTGCCGACGCAGGATTTAACGGTACGCAGGGATTTGCCGTAGGCGTGGCCGGTTTCAAAGCCAGCGTCGATCAGTTCCTGCCAGATATCCGGCAGTTGCTCCAGCCGGGCGCCAAACAGGTCAACCCGCTGGCCGCCGGTGATCTTGCTGTAGAGGTTATATTTCTTCGCTACCTGACCCAGTACAATCAGTTTGTCGGCGGTAATCTCACCACCGGCAACCCGGGGCACCACCGAATAGGTGCCATCTTTCTGCATGTTCGCCATAAAGGTGTCATTGGTATCCTGCAGGCCGACGTTTTGCTCCGTCAGGATGTAATCGTTCCAGCAGGATGCCAGAATACTGCCCACCGCAGGGCGGCAGATTTCACAACCATGGCCGCGGCCGTGTTTCTCCAACAGCTCATCGAAACTGCGGATCTCTTCAATGCGGATAAGGTTGTACAGATCCTGACGGGTGTAAGGGAAGTGTTCGCACAGATCGCGATTAACTTCGACCCCCATCTCCTCCAGTTCATGGTTTACCAGATCGGTCAGCAGGGCAGAGCAGCCGCCACAGCCGGTAGCCGCTTTAGTGCTGCCTTTGACGTCGGCCAGGGTGCAGCAGCCGCCATCGAGTGCGGCGCGCACATCCGCTTTACTGACATCATGGCAGGAGCAGATCTGAGCGGTTTCCGGCAGCGCGGCAACCCCGAGACCGGTCTGCTTGTCGTCGCCCCGGTTGGGCAAAATCAGGGTGTCCGGGTATTCCGGCAGATGGATACCGTTGAGCATATACTGCAGCAGTGTGCCGTACTGCTCAGCATCACCCACCAGAATAGCGCCCAGCAGAATCTTACCATCCTCTGACACCACCAGTTTTTTGTACACTTCGGCACGTTCATCGACAAAGCTGTATACCCGTGCCCCGGGCGTCTGGCCGTGGGCATCGCCAATGCTGGCAACATCGACCCCCATCAGTTTCAGTTTGGTGCTCATATCGGCACCGGTGAAGCTGTCGCTTCCGCCGGTCAGGTGAGACACCGCGACTTTGGCCATCTGGTTGCCGGGGGCCACCAGACCAAATATCTGTTTGTTCCACAGGGCGCACTCACCGATGGCATAGATCGAGGGATCGGAGGTCTGGCAGTTGTTATTGATGACGATACCGCCGCGCTCACCCACTTCCAGGTCAGACTCACGCGCCAGTTCATCCCGGGGACGGATGCCGGCAGAGAACAGGATCAGATCGGTTTCCAGCACCTCGCCATCGGCAAAATTCATTTTGTGGAAACACTCTTCGCCATCATCGATCAGTTGGGTATTCTTTTGCGTATGCACGCTCACACCCAGTGCCTCGATCTTCTGCCGCAACATGGCTCCGCCGCCATTATCCAGCTGCACCGCCATCAACCGTGGGGCAAACTCCACTACATGGGTTTCCAGGCCCAGATCGGTTAGTGCTTTGGCCGCTTCCAGCCCCAGCAGGCCACCGCCGACAACGGTGCCTACGCGAGATTTTTTGGCCGCTTCCGCAATCGCATCGAGATCGTCAATGGTGCGGTATACCAGGCACTGTTGACGGTCGTGGCCGGGTACCGGGGGCACGAACGGATAGGATCCGGTCGCCAGCACCAGCTTGTCGTAGCTCAGTTCGCGGCCTTTGTCGGTGGTCACCGATTTATACCCTCTGTCGATCCCGGTCACGGTTTCACCGGTGAGTACATTCAGTCCCCAGCTGCGGTAGAGGTCTGCATTACCCATCGCCAGGTCTTCAGCGGTTGCCCCGGAGAAGTAAGCGCTCAGATGCACCCGGTCATAGGCCAGTCGGCTTTCTTCACAAAACACGGTGACTTCAAAATTATCCAACTGACCACTATCGGCCAGGCTCTGTAGAAATTGGTGGCCAACCATACCGTTTCCGGCGATTACCAGTTTTGTTTTACTCATGAGGTTGCTCCTGTTGCCAGACATAATTCAGGTGCTGAAGTCTGGATCTCTTCTACACCGACAGGGGTTAATTGGGGGATCGATTCAGCTTCGCAGTAGCGCCGGCCAAAAATCAGGTCCGGCGTCAGGTGCTGAACCTGTTGCTGGGTCTGAATCAGTTCGAAGTACCAGTTACCATCATTAACAGCGCCATAGAGCACGGCGCCGGCGAGTTTCTGGTGACGAAAAATGAGTTTGCGATAGGTGCCGCTGGCGAGGTCCTGACAGATCACCGACTCGGTTTCCGGGCTGTCGAGAAACTCACCGGCGGAAAACAGGTCAATGCCTGAAACCTTCAGTTTGGTGGCACAGGGCTGCACCCGGAAAAGGCTGTCAGAGGTGCGGCACAGCTGGTCTGCCAAAACGGTTGCCTGATCCCACAGGGGGGCAACCAGACCGAAGGTGTGGCTGCCGAACTGGGTGCATTCTCCCAGGGCATATACATTCGGATGAGAGCTCTGCAGCCGGTCATTGACCAGCACCCCTTTGTCGCAATCGATTCCGCTGACCTTAGCCAGCTTGTGATTGGGTGTGATACCGATAGCGATCACGGCCAGTCCGGTGTGGATCACCGAACCGTCACTCAGGGTTACCTGCTGAAGTGTTTCCGGGCGTGGGTGCACTTCGCTTTTTGAACCTCCAGAGAGGTATGCAGAGTTCTCATCAGAAGATACCTGACCTGAAAACTGGCTGATTTCAGCATTCAGCCGGAAGGTGATGCCGCGTGCTTCCAGTGACTGTTGCAACATTCTGCCTGCCGCGGGGTCCAGCTGCCGGTTCAGCAGCCAGTCACCGCGATGGATGACGGTGACGTTCAGCCCCTGTTGACGCAAGCCCCAGGCCGCTTCAAGTCCCAGTAATCCACCGCCGATCACCGTAGCATGCTGGGTATTGCTGACTTTGCTCATGATGCGGTCAATATCATCGAGATTGCGGAAACTCAGGATGCCATCCAGATCACAGTTCCGGGCTGCGGGGGGGATTACCGGTTCAGACCCGGTGGCCAGCACCAGTTTGTCATAGCTAAAAAGGCTACCGCTTTGGCAGGTCAGGGTCTGGGTAGCAGTATCGATTGCGATAACCGGATCGCCACTGTGAAGGGTGATACTGTTTTCCTGATACCACTGCTCTGAATGGGTGATAATCTCATCCGCTCTGATCTCTCCGGCGAGTACGGGCGAGAGCATTATGCGGTTGTAATTCGCATAACCCTCAGCGCCGAATACGGTGATCCGGTAGAGATCAGGATCCCGTTTCAGAATCTCGTCCAGCAGACGGCCGCATGCCATGCCGTTGCCGATAATGATGAGATGAGCTTTAGCCATAAAAAAAATCCAAAAAAAAATGGCATTCACCAACCAGTACGAGTGCGAAGTACTGGAGGATGAACACCATTGTCCAAAAAAATATGAGAAGCCTAAGATAGGCATATCAGATAATGCAGATGCTATGCCATTTATATTTTAATCTTTTAAAAACAATTATTTATATATTTTTTGATGATTATTTAGTCATCCAGAAGAGCTTTTTCGTGCACCAATAGTGCTAATCTGGTCGAATACCGCACCTTTGTGGTGCCACGATTTAGCGGGTGTACAGATACAGCAGCACCAGATTAGACATCAGCAACAGCAGGCAGAATATCTGCCATACCAGCAGTGGGTTTTTCCTGATCAGTGGTTGCTTGCTGATATCCGCCGCCAGCTTCTGATTGGGGGTGGTAAAGTCCTGAATAAATTCCGACAGCGCCTGATAGCGATGCACCGGGTTGGGCTGCAGGGCTTTTTGCAGGCAGCCTTCCATCCACAGTGGCAGGTCTCTGCGCTGGTGGATCGCGGGCCGGTAACTGAGTTCGCTATAGTTGTCGATGCTCACCTGCTTAACCGAGTGCTCTTTAAACGGCAGTGTACCCGTGAGCATTTCGTAGCTGATGACCGCCAGAGAGAAAAGGTCCGAGCGGAAGCTGCCTTTTTGCCCCATCAGATATTCAGGGGCGATATAGTTGACTGAGCCCTGGGGGACCGACTTATCCAGTGGTGAACCCAGTTCGTTGATGCCGGCGATCAGAACGGTTCCGAAATCCAGAATTTTAACCTGGCCGTCCCGGTTGAGCATGATGTTTTCAGGCTTCAGATCCTGATGCACCATATCCTGCCGCTGGAAGGCGCGCAGCCCTTTGATCGCCTGTTGAATAATCGGGCGCACCAGATCGGGTGAGGGCAGTGGATGATCATCCATCCACTGGCGCAGATTTACCCCCTCTATATATTCTCCTAAATAATAGAGGAAGCGTTTCTCCCCCGCTGGACTGAAGGTTTTCATCACATTGGGGTGGTTTAGCTGTTGGCCAACCCACTCCTCACGCACAAATCCGTCGAGATAGAGCGGGTCATCGTCAAAGTTGACAGAGGGGGCTTTGAGGGTATAAATCTGGCCACTGCTGAGTTCGCGGACTTTGTACATGTGGCTGCGGGTACCACTGAAAATAATATCCAGTACCTCATAGTCGTCGATTCTGTTACCCACCTTCATGACCGGCGGGATCGGTAAGCGGGTCAGTCTTCGGTGACTTTCATCCAGAGTTTCAGCGGGCAACTGATCCACCCGCACCAGCAGCACGGTGAGATTGTCATCGCTGCCGTTTGTCAGAGCCTGCTCAACGATGCGTCGTGCTACCGTTTCAAGGCTGTCCTGCTGAATCTGGCTCAGCAGCGCTTTTAACTCGTTCATACTGAGATATTCATGGACGCCATCGGTACTCAACAGCAACAGATCGCCGTTGATCAGATCCTGCTGCGAGAAATCAACTTCAAGGTGCCGGTCAGCGCCCAGCGCCCGGGACAGATAGTTACGCCCCCGTTCCGTACGGCTGTGATCGTTAGTGAGCTGTTCCAGCTGCTGATTGCGCCACTGGTAGATACGGGAGTCCCCGACATGAAAGGTGTACAGCGTACTGGACTTAATGATCAGTGCCGAAAAAGTTGTCAGCATACTGTCGCGGTGTGCCGGGAGGACGTTGTTCTGCTGATGCAGCCAGCTGTTTAGCCCGGTCACCACCCGTGAGACCGACTGTTTAACACTCCAGCTGTGCGGGGTGCTGAAATAATCTTCAATAAAACTGGTCACGGAGGTCTGACTGGCGATATGCGAGTCCTGACAACTACTGACACCATCGGCAATGGCGGCGGCTGCCCCTTTAAAGCGGCGGCTGTTGTTGTCTGGCGGCTGGTGAGCGGCGAAGGCATCCTGATTGACCGGCTTTCTGCCCGCCACCGAGTAGCCGCCAAAGCTGACTTGCGGCGCTGAGTGTTGTGAGTGCGGCTTCGGTTCGGCCTTCATTATGCGGCTATTCCTGTGTTGAGATACGCTGCCCGGTCAGACGCCGGACAGCACAGGGATCAGGTGACGCTGATCAGCTCGACCGTGCCGTCATCGTTGACTTCGGCAATATGGCCTTTTGGCTCTTCAAGAAACAGCAGCGTGACAAAGCCCAGCACGGCGGTGGCTGCGATAACGATAAAGAATGATTGATAGCTTACCATCGACAGCACCGTCAAGTAGAACACGGCTCCCACATTACCATAGGCGCCGGTCATGCCTGCCACCTGGCCGGTCAGACGACGCTTAATCAGAGGGACGACGGCAAAAACGGCACCTTCACCCGCCTGCACGAAGAAGGAGCACGCCATCGCCGTGATTACAGCGATGATCAGTGGCCAGCTGTTATCGATCATCGCCATCAGTGCATAACCCACCGCCAGACCAGCAGTAAGAATCAGCAGGGTCTTTTTGCGGCCGAAACGATCACTGATCCAGCCGCCACCAGGGCGGGACATCAGGTTCATAAAGGCGTATGCCGAGGCCAGTAGCCCGGCAACCACCATATTCAGTTCAAACACATCTGCAAAGAACAGTGGCAGCATAGACACTACCGCCAGCTCTGAACCAAAGGTGGCGAAGTAGAGGATGTTCAGTACCGCCACCTGCTTAAACTTATATTGTTCAATCTCTGGCACCGGTTTTATAAACACTTCCCGGTTAACGTTGTAGGCGCTGTAGCAGTCATAGATGAATATGGCGATCAGCGACAGATTGATAGTCAGTGCGGCGGTTGCACTGATAACACTGACACCCGCCGGGGACAGCTTCCAGGTCAGCAGCGCGAGCGCGGCATACATCGGAATCTTCATAATCAGCAGAAACAGGAAATCCCCTTTGCTGGTGACTTCCAGTCCGCCAATTTTTTTCGGTTTGAAATAGGTTGAGCCTTTCGGTGTATCGCTGACATTGACGTACCAGATGACGCTGAACACCAGACTGATCAGTCCAGTCAGACCAACCGCATAGCGCCAGCCATCCTCACCGCCAAACAGCAGGGCGAGGGTAGGCAGGCTCATGGCCGCGGCGGCTGAACCAAAATTACCCCAGCCGCCGTAAATACCCTCGGCGGTGCCCAGTTCATTGGCCGGAAACCACTCACTGACCATGCGGATACCGATGACAAAACCGGCCCCGACAAACCCCAGCAGAAAACGGGAGATAGCCGCTTCGGCGAAATTATCCGCCAGGGCAAACATAAAACAGGGGATGCTGGAGATCAGCAGTAGTGCAGAGTAGGTGAGTCGTGGGCCGTATTTATCGGTCAGCATACCGATAATAATCCGGGCTGGAATGGTCAGGGCGACGTTAAGAATCAGCAGTGTTTTGATCTCAGCTTTGCTCAGGCCCAGCGATTCTGCAATCGCACCCAATAAGGGTGCATGGTTGAACCAGACAAAAAAAGTGATGAAGAATGCGATCCAGCTGAAATGCAGGATCTTCATCTTCCCGCTAAGCGAGAAAAGATTAAATTTGGTGGCTTCATTCATGCGTAGTGCCTTTGCTTATTGTTAATAATCCGGAACAAAAAAAAACGCCCGGAAACCTTCCATACATTGATGGAGTCTCCGAGCGCCATTGCTCAAATAAGTGCGCCGAACAGATTAACTGCCCTTTTTCGGTGCACTAAATTAACACTGTTAATCTTTGGTGCTTCCCGCTAAAAGATAGATTGCGCGCTAACTATCTGTTTTTATGTAACTGTTCTTGTTACACCAGATTGTCAGGCGGCTTCCTCGCTGTTCTGTTCTGCGCTTGATTGTTCAGTATCCTGCAGGTTTTGTGCCTGTTTATCACTTTCAGTCTTTTTTTCGGATAACGCGGAGACCTTTACCTCTTCACCGGGTTGACGCTGCTTTTCATAAAGGAAGCTCAGAACTGCGGCACGATAGTGGTTATATTGCGCATCATCCGCCAGCTCCAGTCGATGGCGGGGGCGCTCCAGATTAACCTCAAGTATTTCTCCCACCGTGGCCGCCGGGCCATTGGTCATCATCACGATGCGATCAGAGAGCAGCACCGCCTCGTCAACATCGTGAGTGATCATTATCACGGTGTTATTCAGATCCGCCTGAATCTCCATCAGTGAATCCTGCAGGTGCGCACGGGTCAGCGCGTCCAGTGCACCAAAGGGTTCATCCATCAGCATTACCGTGGGTTCCATCGCCAGAGCCCGGGCGATGCCAACCCGCTGTTTCATGCCGCCGGAGATCTCATCCGGGCGTTTATGCATCGCATGATCCATATGCACCAGCTGCAGGTTGTGTTCGATCCACTCCTTCATCTCAGCTTTGGATTTGCTGTTTTTAAAGACCTGTTTTACCGCCAGCTCGACGTTCTCATAGGCGGTCAGCCAGGGCAGCAGGGAGTGGTTCTGAAACACTACCGCTCTTTCCGGACCGGGTTCGTTAACCTCTTTGCCATCCAACAGTATGCCGCCTTTGGTGGCCTGATAGAGACCGGCAACGATATTCAGTACGGTGGACTTGCCGCAACCAGAGTGGCCGATCAGCGAGACAAACTCGCCCCGCTCGATCTTCAGATTGACATTACTCAGGGCTTTAAAGGGGCCGCTGGGCGTCGGAAAATCGATATCGACGCCGGTAAGCTCCAGATGTGTTTTTGCAGTCATGATCTTTCTCCTTACCGGTTAACGCAGTTCCTGAGTCTTATCCCAGGAAACCTTCTTCTGTAGCATCAGCATGATCCGATCGAGCATAAAACCGATCAGACCGATCACAATCACCGCCACCATAATCCGTCCCAGTGAGTTGGAACTGCCGTTCTGAAACTCATCCCAGACAAATTTACCCAGCCCGGGGTTTTGCGCCAGCATCTCGGCGGCAATCAACACCATCCAGGCGATCCCCAATGACAGCCGTAAACCGGTGAAAATCATCGGGATCGCAGAGGGGATAACAATCTTGATGACGTGAGTCAGCCAGGACAGACGCAGCACCTTGCTGACATTGTTGAGATCGGCACTGATGGAGGAGACTCCCACCGCCGTATTCAGCAGGGTGGGCCACAGGCAGCAGAGCGACACGGTGATCAGCGAGGTGACAAAGGACTTTGCAAACATCGGGTCATCGCTGACATACAACGCGCTGACCACCATGGTGACCAGCGGCAGCCAGGCCAGCGGAGAGACCGGTTTAAACAGCTGAATCACCGGGTTGAAGGCGCTGTAGAGGGTTTTATTCAGACCAATCACAATGCCCGCCGGGATGGCGATCAGCGATGCGGCAAAAAAACCGGCCAGTACGGTGACCAGGCTGGTGCCGATCTGATCGATAAAAGTCGCTTTACCGGTATAGGCGCGGACCTTGATCTCTGCGTCGGGATTTTTCGCCAGTTTCTTAGCATTGCGGTCATCCTGACGCTGATAAAACGCGGCTTCTTTCTGGCGCTCCCGGTTATGTTCAGCGAGCAGGTTTTTACTCTGCTCGTACACCTGAGCGGGGCCTGGAAACTCCCCCAGTGAGGTGTGGATATTGCGGGCGCCGATATTCCAGATAAACAGGAAGATCAGTATACCGGTCATCGGTACCACCAGTGCTTTAATCAGCGCTGCCAGGTTGAGCTTGTCCGTTAAGCCAAACGGCTTTAACAGTTTCAGTGCCATGCTACTCATAATCAGTCTCCATCGGGTCGCCCAGGGCGACCCTTTGGTTTTCTTTCCGGGGTTTTCCTGAAGGCTTATTCACAAGCGCTTTAATCAGTTAAATTTTGCTGTCGGGTTTCAGGCCGATCTTAAACTTCGTCAGATACTCGTTAGGCTTATGGCCGTCATAGGTGATGCCATCAATAAACTGAGTCTGAGGGGCCTTAAAGCCGGTTTCAGTGGCAAAGTCCGGGAACTCGCTGGCGTCCAGTTTACCCTCTGCAATCAACTCTTTTGCTGCAATGGCATAGATATCAGGGCGGTAAACCTTCTTCGCGGTTTCCATAAACCACTCATCGGATTTAGGCTCGGCAATCTGACCCCAGCGACGCATCTGCGTCAGGTACCAGATCGCATCGGAGTAGTAAGGATAGGTGGCGTTGTGACGGAAGAAGACGTTGAAGTCAGGCACTTCCCGCTTATCCCCCTTCTCATATTCAAAGGTGCCGGTCATCGAGTTGGCAATGACATCGTAATCGGCCCCCACATATTCCGGACGGGAGAGAATATCCACCGCTTCAGGGCGGTTGCCGTTGTTATTGTCATCCAGCCATTTTGCTGCGCGGATCATCGCTTTAACGACCCGGATATGGGTGTTGGGGTACTGATCGGCCCAGGCTTTGGAAACGCCAAACACTTTCTCGGGGTTGTCTTTCCAGATCTCATAATCGGTCACGACCGGCACACCGATACCCTTAAATACCGCTTGCTGGTTCCAGGGCTCGCCAACACAGTAGCCATAGATAGTGCCGGCTTCCATGGTGGATGGCATCTGTGGCGGTGGTGTCACTGAGAGCAGGGCATCGGCATCGATCTGTCCGGCAGTGTCGCCTTTCTGAGGGGCATAGTAACCCGGATGGATGCCTCCGGCTGCCAGCCAGTAGCGCAGTTCATAGTTGTGTGTAGACACAGGAAACACCATGCCCATCTTAAAGGGCTTACCCTCGGCTTTGTAAGCATCAACAACTGGCTTCAGTGCATCGGCTTTAATCGGGTGCAGCGGTTTGCCGTCGGCCCCTTTTTCCACATAGGGTTTCATCTGTTCCCAGATATCGTTGGAGACGGTAATCGCGTTGCCGTTCAGGTCCATACTGAAGGCGGTAATGATATGCGCCTGCGTACCAAAACCGATGGTTGCCCCCAGTGGCTGACCCGCCAGCATGTGGGCGCCATCCAACTGACCATCGATCACCCGGTCCAGCAGCACCTTCCAGTTTGCCTGGGCTTCCAGCTGAACATACAGTCCCTCATCTTCGAAGTAGCCTTTTTCATAGGCAATCGCGAGTGGTGCCATATCGGTCAGCTTAATAAAGCCAAACTTCAGCTCCTCTTTTTCCGGTTCGCCCACGCTGGCCTGAGCCGCGTTCAGTGTCAGCAGGCTGCTGACGGCAAGCGCGCCGCAGGTTTTTACCGCGTTTTTCAGTAGCGTTCGACGGCCTATCATTTTAGAAAGCAGTGTGTGAGTCATGTTGTGTGGCTCCTGAATGTGCAAAAAAGCAAAAAAAAACGCCTGCCCCACCGATAAAACTATCGGTAGGAGCAGACGTCGTTGTCAGATGTGAAATCAGGGAATTCCCGATTTCTGAAATATTGTATTTGTTATCCCTTACAAAGCAGGCTGCATGCCATGATATTAATAATGCATATAAAACAATGGATTATGTGTTTTGATTTTAAATGCAGAGAGTTGAGAATTGATAAAGCGCACTTTAATTGTGCCGTTTTTTGATTCTGATTGCCGTTCTGCGCTCAGATTGAGCAAAACATATTCACGGCATTGGCGCCGCTTTCAAACGCTCCCTTCCCGGGTGATTACGGTAGGCGCATAACTGTCGAGCAGGTATAATGCGCGCAATTCTTTTAAAACAGCCCTTAAATCAGCCTGGATGCATATTTTCTGATGACCGTACGTACCCGTATCGCACCGTCGCCAACCGGTGATCCGCACGTAGGCACCGCCTACATCGCCCTGTTTAATATGGCTTTCGCCCGTCAGCACGGTGGCGAATTTATCCTGCGTATTGAAGATACCGATCAGACCCGCAGCACCGCAGAATCAGAACAGATGATTCTGGACTCACTGCGCTGGCTGGGACTGGAGTGGGCGGAAGGCCCTGATAAGCCGGGTCCCCATGGCCCTTACCGGCAGAGTGAGCGGGGCGAGATCTATGCTAAATACACCCAGATCCTGCTGGATAATGGCACCGCCTTTAAATGCTATCGCACCGCTGAAGAGCTGGACCAACTGCGTAATCAGCGTCGTGAACAGGGCCTGCAAAGCGCGCTGAAAGAGAGCGATCTGGCCTTGCCAGCAGAGGAAGTGGCGAAGCGTGAAGCAGCGGGCGAGCCCTATGTTGTGCGTATGAAGGTGCCGGAAGAGGGCGTCTGCGTCTTTGATGATATGCTGCGTGGCTCTATCGAAGTAGACTGGGCGCAGGTTGACTGTCAGATTCTGATGAAATCCGATGGCATGCCTACCTACCACCTGGCTAACGTAGTCGATGATCACCTGATGGAGATCACCCACGTACTGCGAGGAGAGGAGTGGATCAACTCTGCACCTAAGCATCAGTTGCTGTACAGCTACTTCGGCTGGGATATGCCAAAGCTGTGTCATATGCCGCTGCTGCGTAACCCGGACAAGTCCAAGCTGTCTAAACGTAAGAACCCAACCAGTATCATCTATTATCAGCGCATGGGCTATATGGCTGAAGCGCTGATCAACTACCTGGCGCGCATGGGCTGGTCGATGCCGGACGAGCGTGAGAAGTTCTCGATTGAAGAGATGATCGCAAACTTCGATATCAACCGTGTCTCCCTGGGTGGCCCGATCTTTGATCAGGAGAAACTCAGTTGGCTGAACGGTCTGTGGATCCGCGAAGAGCTGAGCGATGAGCAGTTCGCTACGGCGTTCCAGCAGTGGGCGCTGAACCCGGAATATCTGATGCAGATTATTCCGCTGATCAAACAGCGGGTGGAGAAGTTTTCCGATGTCGCGCCTGTGGCGGGCTTCCTGCTCTCCGGTATGCTGCCGATCACTGAGGAGAGCTTTACCCACAAGAGTCTGCAGAAAGATGATATTCGCCGTATCCTGCAGTTTGCCTCCTGGATGCTGGACACTGAGCAGAACTGGAATAAAGACCATCTGTTTGCCCAGTGCAAAGCGCTGGGTGATGCGATGGGCTATAAAGTGCGTGACTTCCTGTTTCCACTGTTTGTCGCTATCGCTGGCACCAGTGCCAGTGTCTCGGTAGTAGATTCCATGCAGATCCTCGGCCCGGACATGAGCCGTGCCCGGGTACGTCATGCTCTGGACACCGTTGGTGGCCCTTCCAAGAAAGAAGCCAAGCGTTGGGAAAAAGAATACCGCGAGCTGGCTGAAGCCCTGAACTGATCAGGTTGCTCTGTATACGAAAAGCCCTGCACTGCAGGGCTTTTTACGTTCAATTCTCCTATGAAAATGTGATGATTAATATAGAAACCTAAAGAGCTCTTCCCGGTGCTCTCGGTGTTCTCTGTGGTTATGAATTATTGGCACCACCGAGAACACGAGGACACAGAGAAAGAACAGAAACTATTGAGCTCTATCGGCGCGAGACGCGCCTCCTACGGTGTTGATTTCTTTTTGCACCACAGAGAACACCGAGGGCACAGAGAAAGATCAGATGAGTGTAGGGCCTGCTAAAGGGGCTCCTACAAGGGAGGATTCCGGACTGTGCTCTTTCAGACTACGGACTTCGGACTTCGGACTTCGGACCTCAGACCTCGAATCCCCCGTCGCAAATTATCGATATGATCTGCATCGGTCAGCGACCTGTTGAATCAGAAAGAACCGCTAAAATAACCGTTTAAAAATCAACACTGTTTGACGAGAAAAATAGTCAACTTCATTGCTTGACAGACAACGGGGTCGCCATTAATATAGCCGCCACTTGGTTTTGGGGCCTTAGCTCAGCTGGGAGAGCGGTTCGCTGGCAGCGAACAGGTCAGCGGTTCGATCCCGCTAGGCTCCACCAATTCCTTCCTCCTCGATAGAGGACATCATCAGACCAGCACTTTGCTGGTTTTTTTGTATCTGAAATGTCTTTTATCTTTTTCGGCCCCTATTGTTTCTGATCTGTATCAAGTCGGTTTAACCAGCTCGATGAAAGGCAATCTGTCGCTCAAATTTCCCTGTGAGCCGAATATTAACTATAATTGGCTCTTATTGTGAGCCGAATAGAGCGATTAATCGGCTCATAGCGTGGTTATGTGATCGATCAACTGGAAATAGTTGAGCAGATAAATATCACGCTTACTCAGAGGTGACAGATGTCCCCAACAGATGATCATACCTATTCACATCAGCATATCTGGATCTGGCAACAGCCAGACTGGCCTGAGTTCAGGTGGGATGATAAAGCCCTTAGCGCCAGCCTGCGTGAAGTACATCAGCTTCAGGGCCGGTTGCTGGGTAAAATCGATACGGTGGCTGACGAGAGTTCTGCTGCCAGCCAGTTGGATGCACTGTTACAAAATATAGTGCAATCATCCGCTATCGAGGGCGAGCATCTCAATGCCGCTTCGGTGCGCTCTTCGCTCGCACGCCGACTAGGTGTTGATGACGCAGGCCTCACACCGGTAACTGCTCAGAGCGAGGGACTGGCTGAGCTGCTATTGGATGCCACGCAGGATCATCAGCAGCCATTAACGATGGAGCGCCTGTTTCAGTGGCATCGTTATCTGTTTCCACAGCCCGCAGAGGGGGAATACCGCCTCGTTAATATCCGTGTTGGCGAACTACGTGGTGATGCTACCATGCAGGTCGTCTCAGGGCCTGTAAGCAGACAAGTGGTACACTTTGAAGCGCCGCCTAAACAAGCGGTCGGGGAGGGTTCAGCTAACCTGGATGAACAGCTAAATACACTTCTCGATTGGTTAGAATCCAGCCGAACCGATAGTGAATTAGACCCAATCCTTCGAGCTGCGCAGGCTCATCTATGGTTTGTTACCCTGCACCCGTTTGATGATGGTAATGGCCGTCTGGCGAGGGCTGTCAGTGATTATGCTCTGGCCCAGGCAGAGAACCAGTCAGTGCGTTTCTACGCCATGGCCGCCAGTATTATGGAAAAACGGCAGGCGTATTATCAGATTCTTGAATCGACCCAGAAAGGCGATGTCGATATTACCCCGTGGATGCGTTGGTTTTTAGACACCTTTAAGCACACGTTAGAAACGGCATTGGCGCGTATCGATCTGGTGATGCAAAAAGCCCGCTTCTGGCAGGTTCATAGTCAGGACGGACTGAATACACAGCAGACTAAAGTGCTGAACCGGCTATTAGATGCAGGCCCCGGTGGTTTTGAAGGGCATCTGAACGCCAAAAAATATATGGGCATAGCAGGTGTATCCAAGGCAACTGCGACCCGGCATCTTGCGGATCTTCTGGGGAAAAACTGCCTGAAAAAGCTGGAAGGGGGAGGGCGCAGCACCCGCTATGATATTAACTGGCCGTAGGTCAGTTGGCAGAAATCCAGAGACGGTTTTAACCAGATATTGTCTTTCAGAGCGGGTTGATAACATGGCTCTGATAACGATCTTCATCAAAGAGCTTTCCCCATCTCATCTGTCGGGTAATTCATTGCTGCTGATAGACTACGAGATAGAGTACATGTTATAGATAATTTCAGAATACCATGGATGTACAGCAGAGCCTGATAAATGCGACAGGCATAATGTGTAGAAGGATTTATGACTGAAATTATTCCTACCCTCAAAAAACAGACGTTCAGCCGGAAGGCCTCCGGCGAGACTCGTTTTACCCCACGCCCCAAAGATTTATTAGAAGACGATTATCTTTGCCAGCTTGACCTTTCTGTGAATAAGGTGCGGCGTTGTCACGTTTCTATAGAGCTTCAACCCAGTCAGGGGGATTTTGTTTTTAGACGGCGAAGGCTGAAAACTGGCCGCCCGGAAAGACCTTATCCCAGAGCTGCCTGTATGCCCAGCGTGGGGATGATAACGGTACACACTTCTGTCTATCTCCAGCAGCGTTGAAACAGTGTTGAGTCGCGCGTTGTGGATCTTTCAGGTTAGGTTAGCTAAACACATATCGATATAGGATTTCAGGGACGATGGAACAACTCAGTGATCTTAAAGCAATACTGCACTCTAAACGCGCCAATATTTATTACCTGGAAAAATGCCGGGTAATGCAAAAAGATGGCCGTGTTCTCTATCTCACCGAAGCCAAAAACGAAAACCAGTACTGGAACATTCCTATCGCCAACACCACCTGCCTGCTGTTAGGCACAGGAACTTCCATCACTCAGGCGGCGATGCGCATGCTGGCTTCGGCAGGCGTAATGGTCGGCTTTTGTGGTGGCGGTGGCACGCCATTGCTGATGGCGACCGAAATAGAGTGGTTAACGCCACAAAGCGAATATCGTCCGACTGAATACCTTCAGGGGTGGATGCAGTTCTGGTTTGATGACAATAAGCGCCTCATCGCCGCGAAGCAGTTTCAACAGGCTCGAATCAGCTACCTACAAACGTTATGGAGTAAAAACCGTGACTTAAAAGCGGAAGGCTTTAATAGTGCCGACATCCAACCCGCTCTGGATAACTGCCTCGCTAAAATATCAGCCGCTAACCAAGTAACCCGCTTGCTGCAAGCCGAAGCCGAACTCACTAAACAACTCTATAAATATGCCGCTCGCTCAACCAACTACGGTGATTTCACCCGCGAGCGTGAAGCAATAGACACCGCAAACGCTTTTCTGAATCACGGCAACTACCTGTCCTATGGTTTGGCAGCCACCACGCTTTGGGTGTTAGGCATACCCCATGGCTTTGCCGTCATGCATGGCAAAACACGCCGGGGCGCTTTGGTATTTGATATCGCCGACCTGATAAAAGACGCCATCATCCTGCCCTGGGCCTTTATCTGTGCCAAAGAAAAAGCGACCGAGCAAGAATATCGTCAGCAATGTCTGCAAGCCTTTACCGACCATAAAGCATTAGAGTTTATGTTTGATCAGGTGAAAGGTATCGCGTTGAAGCAAGATTGGGAGTAATAGGGGGAGGATCTAGCCCTCCCCCTATTACTAAGCTGCCTGTTCGGCAGTTAAGACATTAAGGTTGGTTTTATTATTTCTAAGCTACCTGTTCGGTAGAAGTTGAATCATACATATTATTGAGAGAATTATAAATATATTTAAAGATGGTTTTATTAGGTTGCATAGAGTTGGTTGAATTTTAATCTATAGCCATTCCTGATGGGAGAGGCCTGGATGTTATTTTTTAAACTTGTTCGGAGAGTCATATTACGGCTGGTGAGAATGGGTCGTAATTTTCTGGTAAAGCTCTCTATTGAAGAGCGTATACAGATAATGATGCTGCTGAGGAAAATCATCGATTTGGTCATGGCTTGTTTGAAATGATCTTGAGGAGCTTCAATCATGATGGTCACCTTTGTTTCTCAATGCGAAAAGAAAGCGCTGGCGCGCACCCGACGAGTGCTGGATGCGTTTGCGGATCGTATTGGCGATAACACCTGGCAAACTATCATTACGCAGGAAGGGCTATTGGCGGTTAAAAAACTGCTACGTAAAACCGCGAGTAAAAGCACAGCGGTAAGTTGTCATTGGATACGCAGTCGCTCCCGCTCTGATCTGGTGTGGGTGGTGGGGAATAAAAGAAAGTTCAATGAGCTTGGCCAGGTGCCAGTTAATAGCACACATAAAGCATTTTCCATTAACCATGATGAAACAAAGTGGGTTCACGCGCACAGCATTCAGATTATCGCTGTTCTATCTGGCCTTCTGCATGATATTGGCAAGGCGACAATTGGTTTTCAGAATAAATTACTGAATAACAGTGGCAAGAATATGGGTGATCCCTATCGTCACGAATGGCTTTCCCTAAGGCTGTTTCAGGCAATGATTTATGGCTGTAAAACCGATGACGAATGGCTAACCCGATTAATGGATTTTGACGGTTTTACGCGGGATAATCCTGAGTGGAGAGAACAGTTACCAAATGACTCTGAAGAAGGCGATGCAAAGTCTAAAAGACTAGACTATCTCCCCCCTTTAGCAAAGCTGGTTGCCTGGCTGATTGTTACTCACCACCGTATGCCCACTTTCTTGCCATCACGCTATGAGACAAGAAATCGCCAGTCAGAACAACGCAATGCCCAAGAATGGGGTGACGAGTTAGATGTTGATGAGTTTTTCGCCAGCATAGAGCCGTTTGATAAGTGGGTTAGAAATGAAAAGCTGCCGAATAATCAAGATTTTTGGCGTTTAAAAGACGTCATAATGGCAAGCAAAAGCTGGCAAAAAGGCGTCCGTCGCTGGGCCAGAAAAGCGCGTGACTGTGCACCGTTACGAGTGCTCGCAACGCAAACCATATCCGACCCACTATTTATGAATCTTGCGCGGCTGTGTTTGATGTTGGCCGATCATAATTACTCCAGCCTCCCCAATGGCGAAGACAGAAGACGAGTAAAAGGGGATGCCGACTTTTTAGCTAAACTGGCCGCTAACACTGATAAAAACCGTCAAGTAAAACAAGCACTGGATGAACACCTTATAGGCGTTGGCGAATTTGCCAAAAGAGTCGCACTTGAAATCCCCATGCTAGTGCAAACATTACCAAGCCTGTCGGATAAGCTTAAAGCATTTACTGAGCAAACCAGGCATCCTGTTTACTCATGGCAAAACGGCGCATTTGCGCTGGCACAGAAGTTACAACCTCTAGCCCAGGATCAAGGGTTCTTTGGGGTAAATATGGCGTCAACGGGGCGCGGGAAAACATTAGCTAATGCCCGAATTATGTATGCCTTAGCTAACCCGGAAACCGGTGCGCGTTTCACTATCGCTTTAGGGTTGCGTGTGCTGACATTGCAAACGGGACAAGCATTGCGCCAGCGACTTTCTCTGGATGAGGATGATCTGGCGGTACTCGTTGGTGGTTCTGCTAATCGTATGCTTTTTGACCTGGCACAAACTGAACGAAACAGCATGACGTTTGAAGATCAGGGCAGTGAGTCGCTAGAAGAACTATTAGATAAAAGTGAATGGGTTGATGGCGATATTTTACCTGATGAATTCGGTACGCTGATATCCGACCCTAAAACTCGGCAGTTGCTCTATGCACCTGTAGTAAGCTGTACGGTTGATCACATTATGCAGGCATCGGAATGCGTCAGAGGCGGAAGATACATCGCTCCAACTCTTCGTCTGCTGACCAGTGATTTAGTGTTAGACGAACCAGATGATTTTGATCAGTCGGATCTGCCTGCGCTGTCGCGCTTAGTTCACATGGCTGGCCTGTATGGGAGTAAGGTGTTGTTATCCTCAGCTACCCTGACGCCTGATCTGATTGCGGGATTATATCAAGCCTATGCGGCGGGTCGAAAAATCTGGAATAGCCATATGGGGATTCATCCGGGTTTACCCATCTGTTGTGCCTGGTTCGATGAATATAAACAACAGCAGGTAATTTGTGCGAACGTCGATCAATACACAACAGCCCACCTAGAGTTTGCACAAAAACGAGCGAAAGAACTTGGTAAGCAACGGCCAAGGCGTCATGCAGAAATACTGCCTCTTGATCTGCCTCCACCGCCAGAGAATGAAAAAGTTGATATGCATGCACTGGCTGCTGAGGTAGTAAACGGCGCGATTCAACTACACCGGAATAATTCAGAAACCTGCCCTAAGACTGGAAAAAAAGTCAGTATCGGTTTGGTGCGCATGGCGAATGTGAAACCTATTATTGGGTTAGTTCGCGCTCTTTATCAACAAGCCGGTTTTGATACCGATACGCAGATTCATCTTTGTTGCTATCACGCGAAACAGTTATTGATATTAAGGGATGCCCTGGAGAGACAACTCGACCGGATTCTGACCCGTGTTGAGCCTAACGCCATCTTTTCACACAAAGAGATACAAACTGCGATAGGTACCAATCCCGCCAAGCATCAAATCTTTATTGTCGTGGCCAGTCCTGTGGCTGAGGTAGGGCGAGATCATGATTATGACTGGGCAATTGTCGAACCGTCGTCGATGCGATCTCTTATTCAACTGGCAGGCAGAGTATGGCGTCATCGTCCCGATAACGTAGCTGACAAACCCAATATGCTGATTTTGGATAGAAATATTCTTGCTCTGAAAGGGAGTGAATTGGCGTTTGTCCGGCCTGGTTTTGAGAGTAGGGATTTCGTCCTGAGCAGTCATTTTTGTCGGGATTTAATTAGCGCAGACCAACTGGCCAATGTGGATTCAGTAGCAAGAATCGTGCGTTCTAACGAGTTGCAACCAACAGAGAGTCTGGCCGATTTAGAGCATGCTGTAATGCAAAAACTGCTTAACAATCGCGATAACTTCGTAAGTGCCTTTTGGCGCGAAAATAACGGTAATCGCGCGTCGGCACATTTGCAAAAAATCAGTCCATTTCGTGCCAGTGATGGTCCTCAGGATGATTTTGTATGCTTGCCGGTGACAGATGATCCAAGCGGCTACAAATTCACATACGCAGAAGACGCATGGGAAGACCTTAATCACTGCACATTTCAGAGCAAGAAGATCCGCTTTGCGGAGTTTAGTCCTGACAACGACAGGGTATCACCGTGGCTGACAACCGAGTTAGATGAGGTGCTGCAAGAGCTGGCAGATAAACGGGATGAGTCTAATGTATCCCGCATTGCCTGGCAGTTTGCCTCGGTCTCTCTGGAAAATCGTGAAGACCGCATCTGGTGGTATCACCCGTGGTTAGGATTCTGGCAGTGAGTTATTCACTGATATTGAAAAATACATTTTTGGAAAATGAGTACACAAGGAGTGCTTATGGAAACCATAACGGAAGGGCAAGTGAAAGCCACGGTTCTGCGTTTTTTAAAAACGCAGTGTGATAAAAAACTCGAGCCAGAATTAAAAGCGTTAGATAAGTTAGACGCTGCCAATGATGCGGAAAAAATCGCCTCGTTGCAGACTAAGATCACCGCGACTCAAGCCAGATATGAGCTAGAAAACTGGATGCCGGATGCTGCCCATAGAATGGCGAAGCAGCTATATTTTGGTACACACATTTCAAAGGGGATTCATCCAGATTCTAAGGGTGATAACTTAAACTTTGATACGTCACCCCCTCTGCCAGACGGTATTGTTGGTTCGCAAACGTTGAGTGAATTGCCGCTAGATGCAAATGGCAATGCTGCTGCCTTGCCACTCGCGACTTTTTTTGAGGAAGAAGTAGAGGCGGGCAATGGCGTAAAACTGCGAACATTGATTCAGTCACAACACCCAGCGGTGGAAGGTGCATTTAGCTCGAATGCTGAGTTGTCTGCCGAATATGCCAGCAGCTTCAAAGCGGCATTAGATAATGTGATAGACGAACCGATAACTTACGAGCGTAATAAGCAATTGCTGTGGCCATTGAATAATGCGATTGCCGATGATGCTTATGTTGCCGTGGTGCCGCTGTATCCGTCTGCGTTGACGAGTCAGGTGTTTCAGAAAATAAATCATTCACGGTTTAGTGAAGAAAATAAACTGGCACGAGAAAATAGAAAAAAGAAGAGCGTAGAACAGCAGCCTTATCGGTCGATACCAGATATCGCCATTATTCGTCTTGGCGGTACTAAGCCCCAGAATATAAGCCAGTTAACCAGTAAGCAGAGCGGGCGTAGCTATTTACTCTCTTCAATGCCCCCCAGCTATGACACTAAGTCGCAATACCGTATTACAAAATCACAGACATCATTATTTGATGTGCGGCTTGTGCAGTGTTGTGGCGTAGGACTTAGCCAGCTTTATCAGGTGATTTCAGAGTTTAGAAGAACCATAGACGTGCGTGATAGTCGGAAAGATGCACTGGACTTAATTCTCGCGAGTATTTTTGTGTTGGCTGAACACATTCAGCAAACCTATACACCGGGATGGAGTAAAGACTATCAACTCAGCATGCATGAAAAATATTGGTTAGATCCGTATAGAGCAGACTTAGAAGGTGAGGAAGACTTCGCTGAAAACAGATTGTCCAGCGACTGGCAAGCGACCATCGTTGATCAGTTTTCGTTATGGATTAACGCTCGCCTTCAAAAGCGATTTAAAAACCTTGCTAAGGATTTTGGTGATGCGCAATACATAGAGTGGCAACGAGAAATAGAGGATGCCATTAAAAGTAGCTTGCGCTCAGGGAAGGAGATATTTGCATGAGTAATCCAAGTCATTACCTATTGTTAGACCGCATTGAAATTGAAAACGCGAATGCGATATCAAGCCCTCTCACGTATGGATTTCCGGCCATCTCCGGCTTTCTTGGCGCGGTTCATGCGCTCAATCGAAAATTAGTGGAAGCAGGTATTACGCTTGATTTGTCTGGTGTATTAATCGCCTGTCATGATATTCAGGTGCAGCGTTATCGCCCGCATGCTTATGCTGATTACAGCTTCAATCAGTCGCGTAACCCGATCAAAAAAGATGGTAAGACCGCTTCCATTGTTGAAGAGGGGAAAGTGCACCTGACAGTCAGCTTGGTTGTAGAGGTGTCTGCCAGTCGAAAAGAAGCCAGAGATATAGATGATGATATCGACAACATCGAAGAGCGTTGTCGGCAAATAATCTTTCAACAGCGCATGGCAGGGGGCAGCGTAAGAGCGATTAAGCAGGTTCGTTTTTTCAATACCAGTGATGGTGAGCAGATTAAACGGTCGTTATTACCAGCATTTGTATTAATGGATGCAAAGAAAGATTTAGTCGATATTACCCGTACTTTGCAAGAATCAAACCCCGAGGCCAATAGCCTGGATGCCTTAATTGAAGTGGCAACGTTGCATCATGTGCCGGTTGACACAAAAGTCAGCAAGAGCGGTTGGAAAACGCGAAGCCCTAAAACCGGCAGGGGCTGGTTAGTGCCTATGCCGGTTGGTTATCAGGCATTAAATCCGAAGTTCGATCCAGGGCAGTTGCAGAATTGTCGCACTGTCGATTACCCAAGCCATTATGTTGAAGCCCTTTATAGCTTAGGCAAATGGTTGTTCCCAAATCGTTTACCCAATGATCTATCAAGCTGCTTTTGGCGCTACAGTCAAAGCGACAACCTTTATCTTATGACCCAAACCAGTAATGGTCTTCAAGGAGAGTAACCATGACATTAAAAACCGCTAGCGTATTAGCTTTTGAGCGCAACTTAGATATTTCAGACGCTTTTTTCTGGCAATTTGATAGTCACTCAAAAACCACGGAATTAAAACCGGTAGGTATTCAAACTAAATCGGTACGAGGCACCATCAGTAACAGACAGAAAGCAGCTATTGCTAATGATCCGGCAAAATTGGATGCAGAGATCGAAAAGGCTAACCTACAAACGGTAGATGTTGCTGCATTAGATCACGATTGCGACACGCTATTAGTAAAATGGAGTTGTAAGGTTTTACCTTTTACTGGCAAGCCAAGCGTCTGTAATGACCAGGATTATCAAACTAAATTACTCGAAGTCGTAAATAGTTATTTAACGGAACAGGGTGTTGCTGAACTCTCCCGTCGCTATGCTGCAAACATCGCCAATGCGCGTTGGTTGTGGCGCAACCGTTTAGGTGCAGAAACAATTAAAGTAACGGTATCTTTATCGGCTAATGGTGACGACTCTGTTGCGGAAATAGCCGATGCAAAAAAACTGTCACTGACGAATTTTGATGATGTTAATGCGGATGTTGCCAAAATATCAGCCTTCATCGAACAGGGTTTAAAAGGTGAGACGTTTGTCATTCTTTATGTCAAAGCAGAAGTGAAAGTAGGCTACGGACAAGAGGTCTATCCATCTCAGGAACTGGTGCTTGATACCGGTAAAACCAAAAGCAAAGAGCTTTACAAAAAGCATGATATCGCCGGTATGCACTCACAGAAAATCAGCAATGCTATCCGCACGGTTGACACCTGGTATCCCGATGCTCAATTCCCTGTCGCTGCGGAACCGTATGCTGCGGTGACCACTTTAGGTACAGCTTTTCGTCAGCCTAAACAAAAGCAGGATTTTTACAGCTTGTTTGATGGTTGGGTACTCAATGACACTAAGCCTGGTGTCGGGCAACAACATTACATTATGTCGGTACTTATTCGTGGTGGGGTTTTCGGGGCCAGCGGCAAGGAATAATGATTATGGATAGCTATTTTGAAATAAAAGCGATCCCCGATCCCGAGTTGCTGCAATCCGCTATCGTCGCACAGCTAATGCAAGCGTTACATGGGTTACTGCCATCCTATGAAGGGCGTGTAGGAATTAGTTTCCCGGCTTATGGCCAGGCGAGGGCATTAGGTGGAATTGTACGCCTGCATGGCACATCTGAGGATATGCAAAGGCTGCTTGAGCAGGCACGTGATGATTCTGTGCTGTCGAACTACGCCCTGATCACCGATGTCTTAATGGTTCCCGAAAAGGTGAAGGGCTATGCCTTGTATCGACGCAGGCACGTAAAGGGAGAAAGCGATATCAGGCGATTGGTAAAAAGGCATAAAGCACGGGGAACATGGAACGCGGAATTAGAGGAAGCGATATTTGCGAAATATCGACAACCTAAGAACTGTCCCCACGTTACGCTGAAAAGCTATACCACGGGGCAGCCAAAGTTCATGTTGTTTATAGAACAGGCGATGCAGGGTAAAGCGGTTGAAGGGGAGTTCAATGCTTACGGCCTGTCTAAAGGCGGCACCGTACCCTGGTTTTAACCCTTTAATTTTAGCTCTTTAAAAACTTGTTAAAAAACAGATAGTTGCAGAAAGCACTAAAATCATTGGTATTTTTACTAATATCGGGTTAAGTGTTTGATGCAGCTATTTTTTTCTGCGTTATACTTCAGTTCACTGCCGAGCAGGCAGCTTAGAAATGTTATTTCTGCTATTCTCGCTGATATTCTATGTTCACTGCCGAGCAGGCAGCTTAGAAATGTTATTTCTGCTATTCTCGCTGATATTCTATGTTCACTGCCGAGCAGGCAGCTTAGAAATATGGTAGTGAGATGCATTGGGCTGAGTTTGAGTTCACTGCCGAGCAGGCAGCTTAGAAAGATTACTAAACCATGCCTCTGTCCCGATGGTGGTTCACTGCCGAGCAGGCAGCTTAGAAAAGCGCTGTCAAAGCGCCAGCCAGGTTGCCAGCGTTCACTGCCGAGCAGGCAGCTTAGAAAGCTGAATATCTCTGTAATTCCGGTCACTTTATGTTCACTGCCGAGCAGGCAGCTTAGAAAAATACTGACCATCAGCCGACCAGATACGGCCAGTTCACTGCCGAGCAGGCAGCTTAGAAACAACTAAGCGCCGCCCCGTTCAAGGCTTTCATGTTCACTGCCGAGCAGGCAGCTTAGAAAAATAGAACCGGGTTATGTTTATAGCTACGCTGGTTCACTGCCGAGCAGGCAGCTTAGAAATACGTACTCAAATAGCAGATCAATCGCACCAGGTTCACTGCCGAGCAGGCAGCTTAGAAATATCAACCCCATCCCACCCATTCCCAGCAAACGTTCACTGCCGAGCAGGCAGCTTAGAAAACACCCGGAATTCAAGCACACCACCCCGAGTGGTTCACTGCCGAGCAGGCAGCTTAGAAAGGCGCTGGACAGGCCTGATGATGTCCGTAAGCGTTCACTGCCGAGCAGGCAGCTTAGAAATGACTACACTGCTATTCTCAACTATCAGTCGCGTTCACTGCCGAGCAGGCAGCTTAGAAAGTCAGACGCTCAAGCATTTCTTGTCTCGTCATGTTCACTGCCGAGCAGGCAGCTTAGAAATGCCGACCGGCTTTATCAGCCAGTCAGTAGGAGTTCACTGCCGAGCAGGCAGCTTAGAAAGCACCGCCGTTCAACGACATATAGTACGTATCGTTCACTGCCGAGCAGGCAGCTTAGAAAAGGTGGCGGAATGTTACGGTCTTGCTGATGACGTTCACTGCCGAGCAGGCAGCTTAGAAAGTTTGTAGGTGAAGGCAGCCCGGGTGGTTTGCGTTCACTGCCGAGCAGGCAGCTTAGAAAAACACCAGCTTATAGCCCTGCAGCTGTTCGCCGTTCACTGCCGAGCAGGCAGCTTAGAAAGCCCGGTTCTTTACGCAGAGCAAGGCGTGTTCGTTCACTGCCGAGCAGGCAGCTTAGAAAATACTGCGCAGTTGCTCTTCTCGTTCGATCTGGTTCACTGCCGAGCAGGCAGCTTAGAAAAGAAAATGACATCGGAGGGCGGAAAATTCTACGTTCACTGCCGAGCAGGCAGCTTAGAAACCCGGCATCTTTGAAGGACATTATGCATGCAGGTTCACTGCCGAGCAGGCAGCTTAGAAATTATATCCTCCGGGCTACTCAAGCCCAGCTTAGTTCACTGCCGAGCAGGCAGCTTAGAAAAGACTTCAGAGCTGTTTGACTACAGTGGTAACGTTCACTGCCGAGCAGGCAGCTTAGAAATGACGCCGCGCAGAGTATGAACCATCGTAATTGTTCACTGCCGAGCAGGCAGCTTAGAAACCACACCTCAACCGATTGAGGCGCTTTAAATGGTTCACTGCCGAGCAGGCAGCTTAGAAAAAAACCCTGCTCAATCAATCGAGCCGCAGCCTGTTCACTGCCGAGCAGGCAGCTTAGAAATCACACTGGCCACTTACCCGGATTGCCTCTGCGTTCACTGCCGAGCAGGCAGCTTAGAAATGAAAAAAGGTGGCTATAAAACGTTTTTGACGGTTCACTGCCGAGCAGGCAGCTTAGAAATGGATTAAGACGGCCCCCAATATCAAATATAGGTTCACTGCCGAGCAGGCAGCTTAGAAAAGTTTCGCGTGTGAAAGCCAAATGTCCGCCCAGTTCACTGCCGAGCAGGCAGCTTAGAAAAATGCAAGCCCGCCCGGGTGGGCGGGTGATGAGTTCACTGCCGAGCAGGCAGCTTAGAAAAAGCAAACCGTTTACCAGCCGCATTGAGAGCAGTTCACTGCCGAGCAGGCAGCTTAGAAATCTGCGACAATCTCAGAGCAACGGGCCGCGATGTTCACTGCCGAGCAGGCAGCTTAGAAAGTTCAATTTCTTCAAGCCATTTTTCCATCCACGTTCACTGCCGAGCAGGCAGCTTAGAAACCGTTTTCGTTAGTGAAAAACACCTGGTACGTGTTCACTGCCGAGCAGGCAGCTTAGAAAAAGCCACAATTCACGTTGGTGCATTGCAGATAGGTTCACTGCCGAGCAGGCAGCTTAGAAAA
>NZ_FOGB01000004.1:121866-359543 GCF_900111095.1 Amphritea atlantica
CTGAAATGTTCACTGCCGAGCAGGCAGCTTAGAAATATCGCCGCGAGCACTGCTTCGGCAATCAAACGTTCACTGCCGAGCAGGCAGCTTAGAAAGCAGGAACGGAGAGTTCTATCCATGAGAATTCGTTCACTGCCGAGCAGGCAGCTTAGAAAAGAACCATAACCTACAACGGCATGCTTCATTCGTTCACTGCCGAGCAGGCAGCTTAGAAAAAGGCCACAACTCACGTATTCTGTCGATGGTGGTTCACTGCCGAGCAGGCAGCTTAGAAAATTTCATGCCGGGGCGGTTTTATCGCCTGCGAGTTCACTGCCGAGCAGGCAGCTTAGAGAATGCTTATCGCCACTGCAAGCGGCTCCTACACTATGTGCTTTTCTCTGTGCTCTCTGTGTCCTCGGTGGTAAATACGCTTTTGAGTGGTGGTGTTTTTGTGCGAGGTGCGCCTCGCGCCGATTGCAGCTAAAAGTAATCGCGACGGGGTACCCAGAGGGCATGCTAACGTCGCTCCCACAGGTAACGACTGAGCATCGCGACGAGGTAACCAGAGGGTTGAGTTTGATCAGTGTTTTCTGCCGAACACGACTCCAGGGATGGAGGAGGTAGAACGAAGCAGGCAGCTCGAGTCGAGGCCGCTTAGAGAATGCTTATCGCCACTGAAAGCGGCTCCTACACATGTGCTTTTCTCTGTGCTCTCTGTGGCCTCGGTGGTAAATATGCTTTTGAGTGGTGATGTTTTTGTGGGAGGTGCGCCTCGCGCCGATTGCAGCTCAAAGTAATCACTCCCACAGGTACGACTGAGCATCGCGACGAGCTACCCAGAGGGCTGAGTGTGATCAGTGTCTTAGACCGCTACCATGTCAAGGTAGGGGAATAGAAGCGGCTTTCAGAAGGTATGCTGGTGTACTCAAAATGGCGTCATGAAACGAACTAATGTGTTGGAAGCAGTATAAACTTAGTTCTCAATCTAAACGTAAAACCTCTGTTCCTGGGGAGCGTGAGGTTTTATCTGATAGACTTCAACTGTTGCACTGTCTCGCTGGACCGCACTTTCAGGCCGCTGATTATTATCATGGAAACTCCGGGTTTTAGTATTAACAGCCATCGTCAGATGGATCATCAATGTTGGGCGGACCATAGTTGTGGGTTTGCAGCGCGTCTTGTTGTGTTGCTGTTAGTGCTGTTGATCAGTACCTTTTGTCAGGCTCAGCCGCTGATTCATCTGTCATCCAGCATGGCGGATGTCAGCACCGGGATGAGCGTTCGCTATCTGGAAGATGCCGACCATGCTTATACGCTGGAACAGGTGCGCCGCGAGCCGCAGGCTTCTCGTTTTGCGCCGCTGCCGGATGGTAAGAGTAACTTTGGTGTCAGTGGCTCCGGTTTCTGGTTGCGTATTGATCTGAAAAACAGTGGTGACGAGCCTCTGGTATCGCTGCTGGAAGTCGTTCACCCCCACTGGGATCATGTGACTTTCTATACTGATGGTGGCGCAGTTCAGAGCGGTGGTGATCACCTTCCAATCGCTAATCGTGCCGTTGCTGCAGAGAGCAACCTTTACCCTGTAACGACACCATCCGGGGGCGTGCAGAGGGTATGGGTGCATCTCTCATATAATCAGCCGGGGCTGGCTGAGACCAAGTTGTCCCTGTGGACGCCTGATGAGTTCGCCCAGCATTATGCCAAGCGTTATTTTCTTATCGGGTCTTTCATCGGTATGGGCGTTCTGGTGGTGTTTTATAATCTGCTTATCGGTTACTCCACCAGAATGCCCGAGTATATCTGGTATACCCTGTATATTATGGCGGCGATGATGGCTCTGCTGGCCAATACCGGCCTGGGTTATCGTTACCTATGGCAGGGAAGTACAGAGTTTGTTGATTTAGCGCCGATCCTTTTTTCATTGCTGACGCTGGTGTTGGCAACCCAGTTTACCCGCAGTTTCCTGAATACCCGAGGGTCACAGAATATTGACCGGCTGCTGCAATCCCTGTTTGTTTTCGCTGCACTGGCGATGCTCTGCTATCTGTTTGGTGAGCGCGGATATGCGTTAAAACTTACGCTGCTGTATGCGCTGGCGACGGTACTGTTTCCACTGATCGGTATCTGGCGATATAAAAAGGGCAGGAGCGATGCCCGGTTTTATGTGCTTGGCTGGAGTGTCTGGAGTCTGGCAATGCTTATCGCGGTGACGCGCAATGTTGGCCTTATCCCCGCTGATTTTGTCACCAACTTTTCACCACCACTGGGTTTCTGTATCGAGGGTGTGCTGCTTTCCCTGGCACTGGCAGACCGGATTAATTATCTGAAACAGCAAAAAGAGGCGGCTGAATTGCTGCATATTACTCATCTGCAGCAGGAGCAGGAAGAGCTTGAACGGCTGGTGTCAGAACGTACCGCTGCACTGGAACAGGCGATGAAGCAGGCTGAGTTGCTGGCGCAAACCGATTCACTGACCGGGGTTCTGAACCGCAGAGCCTTCTATGAGCTGGGTGAGAAAGAGCTTGAGAGAGCCCGACGTTATCAAACACCCCTGGCGGTGGTGATGATCGATCTGGATATGTTTAAGCAGATCAATGATAACCACGGCCATGCGACGGGGGACAGGGTGCTGATTGCGGCCATCAATTTATTGCAGACGCTGACGCGTTCCGCTGACCTGTTTGGGCGCATCGGTGGTGAGGAGTTTGCACTGCTGATGCCGCAGACCCATCTGCATGAGGCTGCAGAATTGGCTGAACGGTTGCGGGCGGCACTCGAGGGGCTGGAAGTCTGTGTTGCTGCGTTGACGGTCAGGGTAACGGCCAGCTTTGGTGTGGCAGCTATTGATGTGTCAAATGAATCACTGGCTGAAGCGATGGGACGGTCCGATGAGGCGTTGTACCGGGCCAAAGCCCATGGTCGTAACTGTGTTGAACTAGCGTCTGCTGCAACGATAAAAAACGCTGCACTTTCACAGACCCGAACATAAAACAGATTAACCACCCAGAGCACAGAGAATACCAAATAACGGGCACTTCTCCGTGTCCTCTGTGCTCTCTGTGGTAAAGCCTTATGCTATGTCTTTTCAGAGAGAAACATCCAGATATATGTGTACAGATCTATAGCATCCCGACATTAAGTTCGTAACCTGTAGCAGCTGCATCCTGCAGCGATCCGCTCTATGCCCGTACACCCAGAGGGCATGCTAAAGCGGCTCCCACAACAGTTGGCAGATCATCGATCATTGCAAAGTGGAGTTATCGCTTTAATCGTAGGAGCTGCATCCTGCAGCGATAAAAACCGCAGCACTTTCACAGACCCGAACATAAATCAGATTAACCACCGAGAAAACCAAATGACGGGCTCTTCTCAGTGTCCTCTGTGCTCTCTGTGGTAACGCCTAGTATTGTGTATTTAATCGCTTGAACCTGGAAGAGCTAAGGCGTGCGCCCTTTATTCAGTTTTTTCCCCAGTAGCAGCAACAGTGACGAGACCAGTTTTTCCCGGTAGCCCGCTTTTGATTCATCGGTGGGGATCGGTCGGCACAGGGCGGCGCACTGAATACCGATACGTGAGGTGGCGATACAGGCGCCGGCACCCTGCAGTGCCTTGGCGCCGATATTGAGGGCAGGGAAGTTGGACAGGTCGAGCATATCCAACCCGGTTTGGGACAGGCCGGAATAGGCGGTGCTTCTGCCAACCCGGTAGAGCACTCGCATGCGATTACCCACGTTTGGCCGGATGCCATAGGTGTCTGAGATCTCTTTGATCATGATGCTGGTGCGCCACAGGGTGAGCAGAGCATCCAGCGAGGGCATCGGGCTGGCGGCCACGGCTAAGCCGGTTTGCACACTGTGCTTGCGGATAATGTTTTCGACCCGCTTATCCAGAGGTTCGATAAAGAGTGTCTCCAGGTGTCGCAGCCGTTCGGCATCATCGAGATAATCCGGCATTAAACTGAGCGCCTTATCGAGCTGTTTTTCCTGTGGCGTATCGGTGTAGAAGCTCACCAGACTGTCGACAAACGGGGTGATCTTCTGACTGTTCTGCTGTTGCTGTAACGCCCGCGCTCTCTTTTGAAACTCCGCTATCTTGTCGATATCGTTGCTACCCCGGGCCCATTTGAACAAACCAATCCCCGATATCAGGATCAGCACTGCCAACACGGCTGATACGGCGACACCAAAGGCCCAGTGAAGCGCAGATGCGTTGTTGATCATCGAGATCAGGTCGTTAATCAGCGTCAGGCCGAATACACCACCCAAACCGATGGTGATCAGTTTCATCGTTCTGGAAAAGAGCGGCTGAGGGTGACTATTCCAGCTGACCGGGCCGGTGTTGCTGGGTGGGTATTCAATCTGTTCAGACTCAATCGAGTCGGGAATCATGCCCTCCAGATCGGTTTCCGATATTTTGAAGGTGCGCGGGATGCGGGTATCGCCATCCTGTTGAGATTTTATCGACATATATCACCCATTAAATTGTGCAGCACCTCATCCATACGGATGTGGGGTATCGCCTGGTCCTGATGGGCACGAATACCTTTCGGTGGCTTCAGTTCTGGTAGTTTCCAGTCTATGAACGCAGCAAACTCTGCTTCAGAGGGGATGTGATCAGGAATCCGGGGGTTAACAAAACCAATGGCTTCACCTTCAGTCGAGATCCCTTTGAGGATCTCCTCATTTCCCTGTGTCTGTGCATGGGAAGAGCGCACCGAAGCCACCGCTTCCACCCGCAGGTCAGCCTGTGCCCCCTGAATTCGTTCGAGGGACTTTCGCACAATACAGCTGAGCAGGTGGCGGACATTATCGTGATCCTGCGACACAACCTGATCTACCTTGGTGGCGGCATAGAGCACTTTTTCGATCCGCGAACGGAACAGTCCGCCGTTGTATTCGAAGCTTTCACCAATCGCTTCCAGCGCATGCATCATCTCGTGGAGATAGGGTTCGCCACCGTGCAGCACATTGAGGACATCGACCAACACCACCTGACGGTCGATTGGTTCGATAAACTCTTTGAAAAAGGGCTTTACGATATCCGACTTGTAACGCTCGAATATCGCTTCTAACTGCTTAAAGTTGCTGTTTTTACCGGCACTCTGCAACTGCGCTTCACTATAACCGGCACAGGCGATCAGGGGCACGAAATGCAGTGCAGGATGACCGGCCTGGGTGCCGGGTTCTATAAATCGTCCCGGTTGAATAATGGTCAGTGGCGGCGACTGTTTTTTGCAGGCGTGCAGGAAATCGATATAGATGGCGCGCTGAGTTTCGATGGTCGCCGGGTTATAGTCAGCAAACGGGTCAAGCTGTTTAAGCGACGCCTGTGGGTTATCACTAAAGCCACTTCGGGGCGCCCGCGACAGCTGCTTTTCGACCAGGACACACCAGTCGCGAAAGCTCATCTTCAGCAGTGGCAGGTCGACCAGCCACTCTCCCGGATAGTCTCTCAGTTCAATAAAAACACTTTTCGAGGTTTTTCTTCCAAACCAGCCCTGGTCTGCCAGTTTGATTTCCAGTAGCACGCCACTGATATCCCGGGTCGGCACCGGCCACTGGGGAGAACTTCCCGACAGACTGTCCACCGCCTGCTCATAATCAAAGCGGGGCAGATAGCGGTTTTCCAGCGGATGCTCTGTCACCTGGATAATCCTTTTTTTTAACCAGGGGGAGAAACCACCCAGCCGCGAGTTTTTCGCGCCATGCTGTTTAAGCTGGTTGATCAGGCTGGTGATAAAGGTTGATTTACCGCTGCGGCTCAGCCCGGTAATGCCGATACACACCCGATTCTGTATCGCCCGATTGATCAGGGTTTTCGCATCATCTGTCACATGGTGTAGCTTTTTTAAATAATCCGACTGTCCGTTGTTAGACATAGTGTTTCCAGGTTCTGCGTAAAAAATTGATCAACCGGTGTGGTTTTGCTGCAAAGAGCTGTATTCACCTATATGGCCGTGGTTAGCCCTCATTTCAAGGTCTGACCTGAAACAACGTCTTACTTGCAGCAACGCCTGAGGCTGGAGAGGTATTTGTAGCGCGCATCACTCGTTAGTCAAACAGATTACCGCGGTAATCTGCACAGTTACACCCGTGATATCAGGCACTACACAGCGATGATACTGACGACCATCAGCGCTGAATCACTGGTGTGCCTGCAGACCTGGAGGTTGTCCGCTTTACTCAGTCCTTTGATACGTTGCTGCTATTGCGGATATTGGCGGTGCGAAGTCGCTGGATGATGGTCAGCACTAATACCGACAGCGTCAGGATCAGGGTGACACTATTGGCAAGCAGTACCGGCATATCCTGGATAACAAAGCCGTAGATAACCCAGAGCAATACACCGAGAGTAAATATTGAGTACATGGCAACAGAGATACCGGCGGTATCTTTGCTTTTTAATATCTGCACCACCTGGGGCACGAAGGAAGCGGTTGTGCAACAGGCGGCTGAGATGCCGATGAATGAAGTTATATCCTGCACGGTTGGCCCCAGGTCAGAGTATCTGGTTGAATTCCAGCTTTTCGCCATCCGGCCCGCGGATCGCAAAGTACTGGCAGCCGTTTTTCCAGAAATCCAGATGGATGGGGGCCGTTTCGATAATATCTTCTCCGGCGGTTTTCATCTCGTCAAAGGCTGCCTGAATGTCGGTGACGGAAAAGGCGATATGATCCACAGTGCCATCGCGTCTGTTTGCGATCTCTTCCAGCTGGCTTTGCGGCAGCTGATAGAGTTCGATGATGACCCCGGCTCTTTGCATCATAATCGCGGTGGTTTCGCCATCGCCTTCCGGGAAGGTTTTCTCCATGACAGCGGTAAAACCAAGGCGATGGTAGAAGGTGATAGAACGCTGGATATCGGTGACCGGAATGCCGATATGTTGCAGGCCGTTAAAATTGTTCTCAAGCAGTATTTTCATCGTGGTTATGCCGTTTTTTTCTGTTTTGCTGTTGCCTGAGGAGTGATCGGTGCATTGCTTTTTGCAGCGGCAGGCTTTCGGGCAAAGTGCTGTTTAACCATCTGCATCAGGCCCTGAGTTGAGGCGTCGTATTCCGAACTTTTATTCTCAATATTGCGGCTGATCTCGGTTGCCAGCCGTTTACCCAGCTGTACACCCCACTGGTCAAAGGAGTTGATATTCCAGATTGCGCCCTGAACAAATACCTTATGTTCATAGAGGGCGATCAATGCCCCCAGGTTGTGAGGATTCAACTGATCCATCAGCAGTACATTGCTCGGTCTGTTACCGGGGCAACTGGCAAAGTCCTGGCGGTTATCTTTGGCATCGCCGTTCATAAACGCATTCGCCTGCGCCAGCATATTGGTGAGCAGGGCAAAGTGGTGGGCTTCGGTACCTTCATCGACCTGTAGCGAGGCGATGAAGTCGATCGGTACAAACCGGGTGCCCTGATGCAGTAGCTGGAAAAAGGCGTGCTGGCCATTGGAACCGGTCTGGCCCCAGACAATCGGCCCGGTGGCATAATCCACCGGATTACCCTCCATATCTACCGACTTTCCGTTACTCTCCATATCCAGCTGCTGTAGAAATGAGGGCAGTTGATGCAGTGCCTGATCATAGGGGATCACCGCCTGGGTTTCGGCGCCAAGGAAGTTGATATACCAGATGCCGATCAAAGCCAGAATCACCGGCATATTCTGATCCAGCGGCGCATGGAGAAAGTGCTGGTCCATCTCGAAGGCGCCCTCTAACAGTTCGATAAAGCGGTCGTAGCCGATGCTCAGGGCAATAGGCAGTCCGATACTGGACCAGAGGGAGTAACGTCCGCCGACCCAGGCCCAGAACTCAAAGATACAGTGCTCGCTCACACCAAATTCCATGGCAGCAGCTTTGTTGGTGGACACCGCGACAAAGTGTTTGCCCAGATCCGCCCCCGGGCAGTTGCTCTGTGCCAGAAACCACTGTTTTGCGGTGTTAGCGTTGAGCAGGGTTTCCTGAGTTGAAAAGGTTTTGGTGGAAACGATAAACAGGGTAGTCTCAGGATCCAGCCCCTTAAGAATCTTCTTGATATGTTGTCCATCGACATTAGAGATAAAGTGAAACTTCATCTCCGGGTGCTGATAGGGCAGGAGCGCCCGACAGACCATGTTGGGGCCAAGATCCGATCCGCCAATACCGATATTGACGACGTTACGAATACGCTTGTCGCTGTACCCTTTCCACTCACCACTGCGTACCTGATCGGTAAATGCCTGTAGTTTTTTCAGCCCCGCGCGGATCTCCGGCATCACATCCTGACCATTCACCACCACCGGTTCATCTCCCCGGTTACGTAACGCGGTGTGCAGCACCGGGCGCTTCTCGGTAACATTGATAATATCGCCGGAGAACATCTGCGCCTGGCGCTGGCGAAGCGGAGAGTGTTCGGCCAGTTTAATCAGGGTTTTGAAGATATCGTCGGACAGTCTGTTTTTAGAGTAATCCAGAAACAAGCCGCCCAGCTGCAGGCTCATCTTGTTAAAACGATCTGAGTCTGCGCTAAAGTAATCTGAAATCCGGTCATTTTCGGTTTGCAGGGCTAACTGCTCGAGTTTTTTCCAGGTGACAGAGGAGCTGAGAGTGTACATTGATGGCCTCGCGATATTTTATGCAACCGACGACATGCCGGGACCCGTTATCTGTGTCATTAGAACCGGGTGAGGTAAACCAGAAATGAACCGCTTCAGCGTGGTTTGTAATAATTGAAATTTTTATGGCGCATGTTTGTGTTATTTATACACTTATAAGAAGAATAAAATTGGAAACGTCTATGACAAACGCTGTCCAGCAAAAAATTTTGGTGGTCGATGATGAGATCGACATGCGGGAGTTGTTGCAGGATCTTCTGGAAGATAGCGGCTTCAGTGTCACCGCCGTGGCCGATGGTGGGGCGATGCGGCAGACGCTGGATACGGCTCCCTATTCGCTGATTATTCTTGATCTCAGGCTGAAAGGTGAAGATGGTATGCAACTGGCCCGGGAGGTGCGGGAACATTCCAGCATCCCGATTATGATGCTCACCGGCAAAGGGGATGAAACTGACCGGATTCTGGGGCTGGAGCTGGCCGCCGACGATTTTCTGATGAAACCATTCAACAACCGGGAGTTGCTCGCCAGAGTGCGGGCTATGTTGCGCAGAACCACCCAACTAAGCACTCCGGTGATACGTAAAGAGGATGCCTACAGTCACGAACGGTTGTCGTTTGATGGCTGGGTGATGGATCTGACCAGCCGGGAACTGACCGGCGTCGATGGTGAGCCGGTTTCACTCACCTACGGCGAGTATGAGCTACTGGAGATGTTTGTCCGCTCGCCTAACCGGGTGTTCAGCCGTGACCAGCTATTGGACGCGACCCGGGGGTTTGACTCAGATGTCTATGACCGTACTATCGATGTGCTGATTCTGCGGTTGCGCAGGAAGATTGAACCGAATCCGAAACAACCCTCCTATATCCGTACTGAACGGGGTGTGGGGTATATCTTTAATGCTTCAGTGATGCAGTGCTGATGGGGCATCGTGACAGCGAGTTGAACAGATGATCCTGTCGATCAGCCCCTTTAGTCGCCTGCGAGCACGCACCCGGTTATTGCTGGCGTTTACCATCCTGTCTGTTTCGGCGATGATTCTGGCGCTGGTGGGCTGGCAGGGGCTGAGCAACACCGACCGGGCGCTGAATATCTTTGAACAGCAGGCGTTGCCGGATATCTCCCGCTCTCTCGAACTGGCTGAACGTACCGCCAACCTGGCGGCGATCGCCCCCTATGTCACCAGCGCCGGTACCCCCTATATGTTAGAGGGGCTGAGCCAGACGCTGAAAGCCAAAATTGAAAAAGTGCTCTCACTGGCGCAGCGTATTCCACAACTGGACGCTGCCGCCCCTAATCTTCAGACGCTGCTGCAGCGTCTCGATAGCACCGTGAATGAGCTGATCGATCTGACCCGCCAGCATCTGTTTCTGCGGGAGGATCTGCGGGAATATGAATACCGCCTCCGAAGTCTGATGGATGGGGCTGAGCCGTTTGATACCGTGCATAGTGCGACACCCGTGACGCGGCTGGCTGAGATGCTGATGACGGCGTCCCATAGCCAGTCGGCCGATAGCCTGGCCATCACCCGGCAACGCTTTATCCGTCAGCTCGACAGTTTTCATCGCTCTGCCGTCGGTGGTGCTGATCACGATTATAACGAACTCTATGCTGTGGGGGTGGGGCCGGAAAACCTCTTTGATCTGCGGCTGAAGCAGTTGAGTCTGGAACAGCGCAGCGCTTTTCTGCTGGCTTCAACCCGGGCGATCTCCGAACAACTAAGTGGGGAGGTGCAACACTTTGTCGATCAGATTCAAAGCCGCATATCCCACGAAAGTCAGCGGGTGGGGGCAGCGGTCAGCTCGGGTAAAACTGGTATTTTACTGATCAGCTTCCTCTGTATTGTCGCGGCACTGGGGGGCGTGTGGATGGTGCGCGAACTGGTGATGAATCTGGCGTCGGTTACCCTGGTGATGAGCCGTCTTGCCGAAGGGGATACCCATCAGCAGACCCCGGCTATCGAGCGTAGTGATGAGATTGGTGATCTGGCCCGGGCATTTCAGGTATTTCGTGAGAATGCGGTTCAGATCGACCGGATCAGTCACGATCTGCAGGAACAGTCGCATCTGCTGGAAACGGTGTTCACCAATATCAATGATGGGTTGAGTGTTTTTGACAGAGAGGGGCGGCTGATCGCCTGGAACCCTCAATACCTGCTGATTCTTGAGTTGCCCCAGAACAGTCTGGAAAAAGGGATGTCGATAGAGCAGGTGCATGGTTTGTTGTCGAAAGAGGCGCAGGAGAGCTGGGCGCTGGATGGTATGGCGCTGGATAAGGATGAGGTCAACCAGATGCGACGACAGCAACCGCAACACTTTGAGCGGCACTTTGCCAACGGGCGGGTGGTTGAGTTCAGAAGCAGCCCGATGCCGGATGGTGGGTTTGTGACCCTGTATAGTGATCTGACGGAGCGTAAAACCGTTGAAGCACAGTTGCGCCAGTCTCAGAAGATGGAGGTCCTGGGGCAACTGACCGGTGGGGTTGCTCACGACTTTAACAATCTCCTGGCAGCGATGTATGGCAACCTTCAGCTGCTGGAATCGACACTTTATGATGCCCCCAAACCGCTTAAATATGCCCGCCGGGCGCTGGCCTCAGCAGAGCGGGGGAAAAACCTGACGCAGCGCTTATTGGCGTTCTCCCGGAAACAGCACCTGACGCCGGAACCGACAGCCGTTGACCCGCTGATTGAAGGGATGCTGGATCTGATTGAATACAGTGTGGGGTCGGCGATTAAAATAAAGCTGGAGCTTGGCGCCGCTGACTGGCTGGTGGATGTCGACCCGGGGCAGCTTGAAAATGCCCTGCTGAACCTGACGATTAACAGCAGTGCCGCGATGCCTGACGGGGGGACTCTGACATTCTGTACCCGTCAGTGCCATGGGATTGAGCTGAATGGCGGCGTCTGCGATGCGGTGCATATCGAGGTTGCTGATACCGGCTGCGGTATCTCCGAGGCCCATCTGCGTCGGGTGTTTGAACCCTTCTTCACCACCAAAGAGATCGGCCAGGGCAGTGGGTTGGGGCTGAGTATGGTGTATGGCTTTGTGAAACAGTCAGAGGGGGATATCAGGGTTCAGAGTCAGCAGGGGCAGGGGACGACGATCGGTATCTATCTGCGCCGCAAAGCTGAGTCAGCCGCTTTACCCAGAGCAGATACGGTGACTGCGTTCAATGATGGCCAGAATCGTTGCGTACTGATGGTTGAGGATGATCATCAGGTGAGAGAGGCGGGACAGGCTCTGCTGGAAAAGCTTGAATACCGGGTGATCGCAGTGGCATCCGTCGATGAAGCGCTGCAGCAGCTTCATCAGCGGGATGATATCGATATTGTGTTTACGGATATCAACCTGGGCACTGCCGTTAATGGTTTACACCTGGCGAAAAAAATTGACAGTCAATGGCCTGAAATACCGGTGCTGCTGACCTCGGGGCTGAGTGTTCAGCATCTGAGTGAGCAGTACGGTTTGCAACAGACCGGTATTGTACTGGCTAAACCCTATAAGCTGGAGGAGCTGGCAATGGCGCTGGATAGCACATTTACACGGCATACAGATCAGGGAGGCAGAGACCTGTGAACAGAATTAAGCGGGGCATGAGGGGCGCGCACCGGTTGCTGGCGGCTCTGCTGTTGGCCGGAGCTGCGCTACCCTCTGCTGCCGCAGAGAAGACCCTCTCTATCGGTATCTCCGTCTCGGATCTGGGTAACCCCTATTTTATTCAGATCGCCCGGGGCGCTGAAATGCAGGCAAAACAGCTGGTGGGCGATAATGCTGAAGTGGTGGTTGTTTCCAGCGCCTATGATGTTAAACGTCAGATTGAACAGATAGAAAGCTTTGTCGCGCAGGGGATGGATATGATTCTGCTGTCCGCCGCCAGTTATGATGGTGTTGAAGCCGCAGTATTAAAAGCCCGGGAAGCCGGGGTTAAAGTGCTGGCGGTGGATGTCAAAGCGAAAGGTGCCGATGCGACCATCACCACTGATAATACTCAGGCCGGCATGATCGCCTGTGACTACCTGGTGAAACAGCTGGGAGGGAAGGGCGATGTGGTGATTATCAACGGTCCCAAAGTGTCCTCGGTAAAGGACCGGGTGGCTGGGTGCAAAGCGGTGCTGGCGCAATCCCCAGGTATTCAGCTGCTGTCCAGCGATCTGAATAGTGGCGGGGGACGTGAAGGCGGGCTGGAGTCGATGACCTACCTGCTGACCCAGTTTCAACAGATCGATGGCGTATTTTCCATCAATGACCCCTCTGCACTGGGTGCACAGGATGCCGCACAGTTTGCCGGTCGGGGTGAGTTTATCATCGCTTCAGTCGACGGCGCACCGCTGGCGCAACAGCAACTGCGCCGTTCAGACTCGCTGATCTGCGCAACGGCGGCACAGTTTCCCAACTATATGGCGGCAAAAGCGGTAGAAACCGGTTACCGGTTAATGCAGGGCGAGACACTGGAGCAGACCACCATACTGATTCCCGCAAAGCTGATTACCCGGGAAACGGTGGATAGCTATCAGGGGTGGTGAAACTTAGACGCAGTTATCAATATTGAAAGGTTCAATGTACCTGATATACTGTGTACAAAGTACATGGATTGTTATGTTTACATTTATAGAACTAAGCGGCTTCAGTAAACACAGAAAGGATTTACTGAGCGATGATGAGTTCAGCGAGTTGCAGAGGGCATTAATTGCAAACCCGGAATGCGGTAGCACAATATCCGGTACTGGTGGATTCCGAAAGCTTCGATGGTCCAGGCCAGGTATGGGAAAAAGTGGTGGAGTAAGAGTGATATATTATAATTTATCTACTCAATCGGGGCGGTTATATCTGGCGCTTATTTATTCTAAAAATGAAGCCGATAACATCACCGATGCCCAAAAATCCCAACTAATGAAAGTCTCAGGCAGGCTAAAATAGCGATGAAACAAACAATGAAAGATGAACTGTTTGCTGACCTTCTTAGCAGTGCTGAAGAGATGGTTGCGATTGAAAAAGGTGAAATAATACCCGACAGTGGCGTCGTACATCACTACGAAACGCTGGATGTTAAAGCGATTCGTGAAGCATCAGGTAAAAGCCGTAAAGAGTTTGCCGATATTATTGGTGCTAGTTATGAAGCGGTAAAAAGCTGGGAGAATAAACGGAGAAATCCCACCGGCCCCACAAAAAAGTTGCTGACGCTGGTGAGAGAAAATCCCCGGCAGATGGTAGCGATTCTCGAACAGGAAAGCGCTTAACCGTATAAGCGATTTACTCCGGGTTAAATAGCTGACTAAGTGCTGTATGCATCACTCCGGTGTCCACTGTGATACCGGTCCAGTAGTGGATGCCGATAGCGCCCTGATGAACCAGCATCTGCTGTCCATTGACGAATTGACAACCCTTTTGCTGAGCCGTTCGCAGTAGCGGCGTCATCGGCGGATTATGGATACCGTCGGCGACCACCATATCCGCGCTTAGCGTTTCCCAGTCAATATCAAGCTGTTGGTCGATATTTGGGTAGAGGCCGATGGAGGTGGCGTTGATTACGATGTCGGTGTCTGCGGGGAGAGGGAAATCGCCATCCCATATTGCAAACGTTGCTGTGGCTGGTGTTTTTTCGCAGATCAGTCGGGTCAGTTCTTCGCCCCGTTTACGGGAGCGGTTAACCACCGTGATATGGACCGCTCCGGCAAAGGCCATCTCCACCGCGACAGCACGGGCTGCGCCGCCCGCGCCAAACAGAACCACCTGTGATCCCCGTGGATCGGTCACCTCTGTCAGGGCGGTAACAAAACCCCGGCCATCGGTGTTTTCGCCAATATAGTCGCCCGTGGCACTGCGCACTATGGTGTTGACGGCACCGATAATCTCTGCCGACTGTCCGAGTCCGTCCAGATGTTCGATCACCGCTACTTTATGGGGGATTGAACAGTTAAAGCCCGCCCAGCCCATCGCCCGGGCGCCGCGTACCGCATCTTTAAGATGCTCCGGTGACACTTCGCAGTTGATATAGCGCCAGTCGAGCTGGTGGTGCTGATAAGCGGCTTCAACCATGGCGACGGTCGGGTTCTCCATCGCCGGCATGGCAAATGAACCGGTCAGATTGCTGAGAAAATTGATCTTCATTGGCTTTTCCCAAAAAAAGCCCTGATGTTGAGTCAGGGCCAAGGCTTTACTTTGTTCAGACTGCGAATGCGCCTGCAGCATGTTCATGAGGGTCCATCGCCCCGGTCATAATCGCCACGGCTTCAGACATAGTGTGGGTGTCCGGTTTGATCACCGCATGGCGTTTGCCCAGCCGGTGGATATGGATGCGGTCGGCCACTTCAAATACATGGGGCATGTTGTGGCTGATCAAGACCACAGACAGGCCCCGGTCGCGTACATCTTTGATCAGATTGAGCACCCGGCGGGACTCTTTTACCCCCAGCGCCGCGGTGGGCTCGTCCATAATCACCACATGCTTGGCGAAGGCCGCCGAGCGGGCCACGGCCACCCCCTGGCGCTGACCGCCGGACAGGGTTTCCACCGCCTGGTTAATGTTCTGGATAGTTAACAGTCCCAGCTCGGATAGCTTCTGACGGGCGTTATCGTGCATCGCTTTCTTATCCAGCATACGGAACACCTTCCCCAGAATACCTGGCCGCAGTTGTTCACGGCCGAGGTAGAGGTTATCGGCGATATCCAGCGAGGGGGCGACGGCGAGGTTCTGGTAGACGGTTTCGATACCGGCGTTGCGGGCGTCCATCGGGCTTTTGAAGTTCACCGTCTCATTATCCAGTTTGACGGTGCCCCGGTCGGGTACCAGCGCACCGGACAGGGCTTTGATCAGAGACGATTTACCGGCTCCGTTATCACCGATGACAGCCAGAATTTCACCTGGATAAAGGTCGAAATCTGCGCCATCCAGGGCGGTAACATGACCATAACGTTTAACCAGTCCGCGTGCCTGTAATACTGTAGATTTACTGTTATTCATGATTACACCTTCCGAATCCACTGGTCCATGCCAACGGCAACTATGATGAGCAGGCCGACGGTAAACTCCTGCCAGAGTACATCGACTCCAGCCAGCGCCAGACCGTTGCGAAACACCCCGACAACCAGGGCGCCGATAAGTGTGCCGAAGATGGATCCCCGGCCCCCGAACAGGCTACAGCCGCCGATCACCACGGCGGTGATACTGTCGAGGTTAGCGGTCATGCCCGCTTGTGGGCTGACCGAACCGATGCGGCCGATCAGTGCCCAGGCGCCGATGGCGCAGATCGCTCCGGCAACGATATAAACCGACATCAGGATACGGTTGGTACGGATGCCTGCCAGACTGGCGGCGCCCGGATCATCACCGGTGGCATAGACATGCTTGCCCCAGGCGGTCCAGTTGAGGGCGTACCAGATCAGCGCAAACAGCGCGAGCATCAAAAGTGAGCCGTAAGTCAGTTTGGCTCCGAACAGCTCGATGGTGTGTCCGGTCCAGTGCAGTAGCGGTGCAGTTTGTTCAATGGCCTGAGAGCGGATGGTTTCGCTTTTGGAATACCACAGGTTCAGGGCAAAGAAGATGTTCCAGGTGCCCAGGGTGACGATAAAGGGGGGCAGGCGGAACAGGGTGACCAGTATGCCATTGATGTAACCGGCGATGGCGCCGGCAGCGATACCGGCCAGCAGGGCTATCTCGGGGGGCAGACCGACGTCGATCGCCATCTTACCCATGATAACGGAGGTTAGTACCATGATAGCACCTACCGACAGGTCGATACCGGCGGTGAGAATAATCAGGGTCTGGGCGATACCCAGAATACCGATGATGGTTACCTGCTGAAGAATCAGCGACATGTTGAAGGGGTGCAGAAAACGGTCGCCGATAATCATGCTGAACGCGATCACGGCGAGTAACAATACGATGGCGGGAGCCGCCGTTGGATTTGCATGGAAAAAGCGGTGAGTCTTCTCAACAAATGACAGTGTCTCTTTTTCAAATGAGGCAACTTCCCCACCTGCAGAAGCGGCGACCAACTCGTGATCAGCTGTCTGTGTCGTTTTGAGTGTGCTTGAGTCAGCCATGGGATTCTCCTGGTTTTACCTGATAGCCAGCAGGGTATGGCTACCCTGCTGTTGTGTCGTGCTTATCTGTCCGGGCTTAGCCCCAGCACATAGACAGACCTTCAGATGAGCTCCTGGCATCGATATGACTGACAGGCTTATCGGTAATCAGCTCAACGCCGGTATTGACGAAATCCAGTCCCTCAGTGGCCTGAGGCTTTTCGCCGGTCTGGGCAAATTTGAGGATGGCATCGACGCCCATTGACGCCATGCGCAGCGGGAACTGCATCGAGGTGGCACCGATCACGCCGTCTTTGACGTTCTCAACACCGGGGCAGCCGCCATCGACAGAGACGATCAGCACATCATCGGCACGGCCAGCAGATTTAAGCGCTTCATACGCGCCAGCGGCAGCCGGTTCATTGATGGTGTAGACCACATTGATTTCGGGATCTTTCTGCAGCATGTTTTCCATCGCCCGGCGACCCCCTTCCTCAGCACCGCTGGTGACATCGTTCCCGACAATGCGTGGGTCGGTTTCATCGCCGATACGGTTTGGGTCATTCAGGTCGATACCGAAGCCTTTCAGGAAGCCCTGATCACGGGCAACATCGACCGTGATCTGGCTGCTGTTCAGGTCCAGCATTGCTATTTTAGCCGTTGCTGCTTTATCACCCAGGGTTGCGGCCGCCCACTGACCGATCATCTCACCCGCTTTAAAGTTATCGGTGGCAAAGGTGGCATCTGCTGCGGTTGCAGGACTCAGTGGTGTGTCCAGCGCAATCACAAGAAGACCGGCTTCACGGGCACGATCGATGGCGGGTACTATGCCTGCGGGGTCACTTGGAGTAATCAGAATGCCTTTCGCGCCAGCTGAGATCAGGTTTTCGACCGCCTGCACCTGAGACTGGTTGTCACCATCAAACTTGCCGGAAAAAGTGCGCAGATCAACACCCATCGCATCGGCTTTCTGTTGCGCGCCCTCACGCATTTTGACGAAGAATGGATTGGTATTGGTTTTGGTGATCAGGCCTACGACAGGTTTGTCGGCTGCCATGGCGAAAGGCGCAGACAGGGCTGTGGCCAGCATCATAGCTTGAACAACTGATTTCTTATTCATGGCGTACTTTCCTTTTATTTTTATCTTTCTGGTTGTCGTAAAACGGTGGATTCAGAATCCGTTGTTCATCAGTCCTTATGAGCAAGGTTATGAATGACGCTGCTCTGATGAATCTCAGTGTCTATTTAAAAGGAGGGGAATTAACGGGGAATTTCTGCTGTGAGTTATCGTGTTAACAATTGAAATATTGTGCGCTTCCGAGCTGAACTATCAGGGGGCATTGCTATGAAAAGACAGGTTTTTATGAGATGACAGGTGCTTGGGGTGAGTAAGCTCTTTTGACTAAATCTGCCTGTTTCAGGCGTGATTAGAAAACGGCGCGATCAGGGATGGATAGTTGATCCTGGTTTAAACAAAAAACCGGCACTCACGGTATTGAGTGCCGGTTTCACTGACCGTATTGTATGCAGACCCCCGAAGGGGGTGGGGGTCCGGATGCGAAGGTCAGGCCCTGTTTATATGAGCCATGAAAACGGGGTCTTCAAAGGCCAGTTAAAAGGTGTAGTTGAACCGAACCCGGGCTGCAGTGGTTTCATCGTCCACGACATTTGATGCGCTCGAGTAGGAACCGGCAAAGGTGACGGTTGCTTCTGGAATACCAAACAGAGGTACTGAGTAAGCGATATAGCTGGTGGTCACATCAGGGTCAGGACCGGTGGCGTTATCCTCGTCGGAGCGGATGATACCCGCGCCCAGATTGCCGTAGGTGAAGTTCGCCGCATAGGAGTTCACTGTCTGGTCGGTGTTGTCATCTTCCAGACGGGATGCAGAGATATTGACGTTAGCGCCGGACAGATCAAAGTTCGCCGTTAATGCATAACCGGTCTGATCAACATTGCCGCCCGCGGTCAGGTCGTACTTAACACTTTCAAAACCTGCCGTCAGGCTGAAGGCGTCAGCGCTCCAGGTAACAGAAGGGCGGTAACCGGAAACCGCGGTACCATTGTCACCGGCGGTGTCATCATCACCATAGAGGGTATCCAGTTCAAACTTCAGGCTGTCCGAGGCTTTGAAGTGCAGGGCGATCTGACCCCCATCGTCACCGGCAAAACCGCGCACTTTGTTTGCTTCATAAACCGATACGCCACCGGCATGGGCAACCAGGGTGTCTTTACCCAGAGGGAATAGATTGATCGCCTCGAAGCGGCCGATCTGCGCATCCCAGCTGTTGTTGCCCAGCTGAATATAGGCATCACGCACCACCACATTTTTATCGCCATCGGTGGTCAGACGCACGCCGCCTTTGGCAGCAACGAAGTATTCTCCGTTTTCATGTTTTGAGGCGACATTCAGTTCGACAAAACCGTTCTGGTCATAGGTTGTGGAGGAGGTTGCGGTATCAACCGCATCGGTATCCAGTTCAAGATTTGCATCAAACGCAAGTTGTGCCTGTGCCAGGCCTGATAGCGTGCAGCCAAGAATTGCGCCGGTGAGTAAAATTGATTTATTCAAAGTGAAACCTCTTACGATTATTATGTTTATTTTTCGTATTTTTGTTTATCAGTTTTATTTCTGTGATCTGATGAGATTTATTTAATAGGAGGTGGATATTTTGAACAAATACAAAAATGATGGATGTTGTGTATTTTTTTGACTATGGATTATATCTGTACTTTTAGGTGTCTGAATTTATACTTTTTTGATTGTTTGATTAGTCTGTTTTTAGGGTGTGATTTTTTATGGTTGGGGCTTCCCATATATCAGATTCTGGCCTGTATCAGAGGCATGTCGTAACTATTTGTCGTAACTGTTTGTCGTAACTATGTTTCGTAACTATTTTTCGTAATTGTGAGTCGTAACTATTATGGATTTTATGGTATGGCTTTTTATGGATGATTATTGTTGGCAGGCGGCTAAAGGTTTTTGTGATGGTATCTGTTGTGATTTTTTTTATGAGATAGAAAAATGCATTGGAAGATGGTTATTCTAATGCTTTCTGTTTTTAAATTATTTATCAGGCTGGCTTGGTTGAAAAAGGTTTATTAAAAAAATGGCACTCATATTTAAAATATAAGTGCCCAAAGACCTTTGTATACACTCAGGTCATTCCGCGAACGAGCAGTTTTTCAGACAAGCTAATCAGATAAGCTGTTTAAGTAAGCCTTGCAGCTTAGACTCTCACCACTTTCATGGTGTTGGTGCCTCCCTGAGCATTGAGGTAATCACCCTTAGTGATAATAACCATATCCCCTGGCACTACGATTTTACGCTCAATCAGTTCCTGGACCGCCTTGGTATTGATCTCTTCGGGATCATACTGTTCGGCATAAAAGGGGATGGTGTAGACACCGCGATAGAGGCCCACTCTGAACTGCGTATCTTCACGGCCTGACAGGGCGAAGATCGGCACTGAGGTGCGTAAGCGCGACATCAGTTGGGGGGTAGCACCCGACTCGGTCATGCTGATGATCGCTTTAATGCCTACCAGATGGTTGGCCGCATAGATTGCAGACAGCGCGATGGTTTCATCGATGTCGTGGAAATCTTCATTGATCCGGTGCTTTGATCGTTTCGATGATGGGTGGCGCTCAGCCCCGAGGCAGACCCGCTCCATCGCCTGGACGGTCTCTGTTGGATAGTCCCCTGCGGCGGTTTCTGCGGATAGCATGACCGCGTCGGTATAATCCAGCACAGCATTGGCAACATCCGAGACTTCAGCACGGGTAGGCATTGGGCTGCTGATCATCGATTCCATCATCTGGGTGGCGGTGATCACGACGGTATTCAGGGTGCGGGCACGGGCGATGATATGTTTCTGTACCGCGATCAGTTCCGCATCACCAATCTCCACTGCCAGGTCGCCCCGGGCCACCATCACCGCTTCTGAGGCGCGGATAATATCGTCCAGTACTTCAGGGTCGGCGACGGTTTCTGCCCGTTCAATTTTAGCGACCAGCCCGGCAGTCGAACCGGCGGCCTTAAGCAAAGCCCGTGCTTCATGCATATCAGCGGCATCCCGGGGGAATGATACTGCCACGTAATCCACGCCAATAGCTGCAGCGGTTTTAATATCGTCTTTGTCTTTATCGGTGAGCGCCTTTGCCGAGAGTCCGCCACCTAAGCGGTTAATCCCCTTGTTATTGGACAACCAGCCGCCAACCAGAACCTCAGTATTCAGCTTGTTTTCGAACGTTTCAGTTACTTTTAATTCGATACGGCCGTCATCCAGCAACAGAATGTCGCCCACGCGGGCATCTTCTATCAGTGCTTTGTAATCAAGGCCCACCCGGGTGACATCGCCGGCATCACGATCCAGTGTTGCATCCAGAGTAAATGGCTGGCCAATTTTCAGTTTGACCTTTTGCTCAGCAAAGCGGGAAATACGGATTTTCGGACCCTGAAGGTCGCCCAGAATGGAAACAAACCGGCCGTGCTTTCTGGACAGTTTACGTACCAGTTCTGCGCGTTGACGGTGGTCTTCCGCTTCGCCATGGGAGAAGTTGAGGCGCACTACATCAGCCCCTGCGAGAATCAATTTTTCGAGTTGCTCTTCACTGCTGGTTGCAGGTCCCAGCGTGGCAATTATCTTAGTACGTCTCAACATTTTCATCATTTCCTCAGGCTGGCGCGTGCATCAGGGCCAGAGTGTTATCCAGCATACGGTTGGAGAACCCCCACTCGTTGTCATACCAGGACATCACTTTTACCAGTCGTCCGGATACCTTGGTTTGAGAGGCATCGAAGATTGAGGAAAGCGGGTTATGGTTAAAGTCAACTGACACCAGCGGAGCTTCGTTATAACCCAGCACCGCTGAGTGGGCGGCAGCGTTGGCAAGCAGTTGGTTGACTTCATCGACGCTGGTTTGCCGTTCGGCGATAAAGCTCAGGTCGACCAGAGATACGTTAATGGTAGGCACCCGTACCGCCATGCCATCAATTTTGCCGGCCAGTCCGGGCAGCACCAGGCCGACCGCTGCTGCTGCGCCGGTTTTAGTCGGAATCATTGACTGAGTGGCAGACCGTGCCCGGTACAGATCAGAGTGATAGACATCGGACAGGTTCTGATCATTGGTATAGGAGTGAATAGTGGTCATCAGGCCGCTCTCAATACCGATCTGCTGTTGCAAAACCTGAGCTACCGGTGCCAGGCAGTTGGTGGTGCAGGATGCATTTGAAATCACTTCGTGAGACTGACGCAAAATCTGATCGTTGACGCCATAGACCACGGTGGCATCAACGTTTTTGCCGGGGGCAGAGATAATCACTTTACGTGCCCCCGCAGTGATATGTTGCGCGGCTTTAGCGCGTTCGGTGAACAGCCCGGTACACTCAAAAACAACATCGACGTTCAGCTCTTTCCAGGGAAGTTCCGCTGGATTGCGTACGGCGCTGATGGTGATATTGTCACCGTTGACGACAATATTTTCATCGTCGTGGCTGACTTCGCCTGTAAACTGACCGTGAACCGTATCATACTTAAACAGGTGGGCGTTGATAGTGGCATCGCCCAGATCATTGATGGCGACCACCTGAATTTTATCGCGGTAGTTATTTTCATAAAGTGCCCGGAGCACATTGCGGCCGATGCGGCCAAATCCGTTGATTGCTACGCGAATTGTCATTGAATATACCTCGGTACTGGCGTTGTAAGTGTTATTTGTTGTTAATATTACGTAGTTTTATGCAAAAATCAATGGAGCTTTGAAAAATAAATTAGTAAACTTACCGATATAAAGGTATCGAACACAGGTTATATTGCAGGCTTTATACTCAGTTTGCGTCTGACCAAAGAGAAGCTCAGGAGTTACTATGCACACCGTTGTTAAACAGGTTACAGATCGAATCATTGCGCGCAGCCGGGCAACCCGTGAAGACTATTTAAGCCAGATGCAAGGCGCAGAAGAGAGGGGGGTGCACCGGGCCCGTCTATCCTGCGGTAATCTGGCGCACGGTTTTGCAGCCTGCGGGGCTGAAGATAAGCAGGCGCTGAAAATGGTTAACGCGGTGAATGTTGGTATTATTTCGTCATATAACGACATGTTGTCCGCCCATCAGCCGTTTGAACAGTTTCCTGATCAGATTCGTGAAGCGGTGCATGAGCTGGGGTCTGTGGCACAGTTTGCCGGGGGGGTGCCCGCTATGTGCGATGGTGTCACCCAGGGGCAACCCGGTATGGAGCTGAGTCTGTTCAGCCGTGATGTGATTGCGATGGCGACCGCGGTGGGCTTGTCGCACAATATGTTCGATGCTGCGCTCTATCTCGGTGTCTGCGATAAAATCGTGCCCGGCTTGCTTATTGGTGCATTACGATTTGGCCATCTGCCAACGCTGTTTGTGCCAGCAGGCCCCATGCCGAGCGGTTTGCCGAATAAGGAGAAAGCTAAGATTCGCCAGCTCTATGCCGAAGGAAAGGTGGGCCGTGATGCATTGCTGCAGTGTGAATCCGATTCCTACCACAGCGCCGGTACCTGCACCTTTTATGGCACCGCGAACAGTAACCAGATGGTGGTTGAGGTGATGGGCCTGCATCTGCCGGGTTCCTCCTTTGTTAATCCGGGTACTGAGATGCGTGAAGCGCTGACCCGTGAGGCGGCCAGGCAGGCTGTTCGTCTGACGGCTCAGAATGGCGAGTTCACTCCCCTGTATAAAATTGTTGATGAACGTTCTCTGGTGAATGCGGTGGTTGCTTTGCTGGCAACCGGCGGCTCCACCAACCATACCATGCACCTGATCGCGATCGCCCGGGCAGCGGGGGTGATTATTAACTGGGATGATTTTTCTGACCTGTCTGCTGTCGTGCCTTTGCTGGCAAAGGTTTATCCCAACGGTGAAGCGGATATCAACCACTTTCAGGCGGCGGGTGGTGTAGGTTATCTGGTCCGTGAACTGCTGGCTGGCGGCTATCTGCATGAAGATGTCATGACCGTCGTGGGGCAGGGGTTGTCACGCTACACTCAGGAGCCCTTCCTTGAGAATGGCAAACTGGTATGGCGCGAAGGGGTGCAGGAATCGCTGGACCCTGCCGTGCTGAGTTCCGTGGAGCAACCCTTCAGCCCGGATGGTGGGTTGAAACTGATGCAGGGTAATCTCGGTCGCGGTGTGATTAAAGTATCTGCCGTTGCACCTGAACATCAAATCGTCGAAGCCCCGGCGATTGTGTTTGAAGATCAGAATGAGATCGGTGCGGCCTTCGAGCGGGGTGAGCTGGAGCGTGATTTTGTTGCCGTGGTGCGTTATCAGGGGCCAACGTCCAATGGTATGCCAGAGTTACACAAGCTGACGCCCTTTTTAGGTACGCTGCAGGACCGGGGCTTTAAGGTGGCGCTGGTGACCGATGGACGGATGTCCGGCGCATCGGGTAAAGTGCCGGCTGCGATCCATGTCTGGCCAGAAGCCAGTCTGGGTGGGCCGTTGGCGCAGGTGGCCGATGGTGATCTGATCCGGGTTGATGCGACCACTGGCACTCTGGAACTGATCGCTGAAGATTCATCCTGGTTATCCCGAGGCCTGACGATGCCAGCTTCTGCGGCACAACATCATCATGGGATGGGGCGTGAGCTGTTTGCGCCGATGCGCGAGCAGGTTTGCTGTGCAGAAGAGGGTGCAACCGTTTTTAATTTTTCTGGAATAAAGTGAATGATCCAGTACGCACTCGTTGGTGACATCGGTGGCACTAATGCCCGTTTTGCATTGGTCCGGCCTGGCTCCGTGGTGTTAGAGCATGTGGATACCCTGCAATGTTCTGAGTATGACAATATTGATGCGGCATGCAGCGCCTATTTCAGCCGTGTCGGTATCGCCGGAATTGAGCGGGCCTGTCTGGCGTTTGCCTGCCCGGTGCAGGGTGAAGTGATTAACATGACCAACAATCACTGGCACTTTAGCCGCACAGGTCTGGCGCAACAGCTTGGCCTGAAACAGCTGAAGCTGGTGAATGACTTTACCGCGATGGCGCTGGGGATGCTGCATATCGCTGAGGATGAGAAAATTCAGGTGGGCGCTGGTCGCTCTCTTGAGGGTGCAGCGCGACTGGTCATCGGCCCGGGAACCGGGCTGGGGGTATCCGGATTAGTCAAAGCCAATGATGACTGGATTCCCTTATCAACGGAGGGGGGGCATATCAGTTTTGCCCCTGCAGATGACGTTGAGATCGATCTGTGGCGAGCACTGGTCGCCCGTTTTGGCCGGGTCTCGGTTGAGCGGATTCTCTGCGGCCAGGGGTTGCTGAATCTGTATCAGATCTTATCAGAGCTGCGGGGAAGCGAGATCGTCTGTGATTCGCCCGCGGCCGTGAGTATTGCTGCGGTAGAGGGAAGTGATCCTGTTGCGGTAGAGGCGCTAAGCCGGTTTTGTCGTATTCTGGGGGGCGTGGCGGGTGATAACGTATTAACGCTGGGGGCCCGGGGAGGTGTTTATCTCTGTGGTGGAATATTGCCGAGGGTGGTTGAGTTTTTCCTTCAGAGTGACTTCCGGCGGGCCTTTGAAGACAAAGGACGTTTTACGGCTTACATGCAGGCGGTTCCGGTCTGGCTCTGTATCGCAGATAATCCTGGGTTGTTGGGTGCGGCGGCGGCACTGGATAACAGTGAAGTGGCCGGCTGAGTTGTTAGACTATAATCTGTTCATCATAATGACTGCCCATTAGGGCCTGCACGCTGTTCAGGCTGGACAGGCGGCACTGATGTTGAGTGTCAGGCAACGTGGCTGTAACAGAACCTAGCCCCGGATTTTTTGAAGGAAACGTATCGTGTCGAGTGAGCAGACAAAGCGCATTTTGATTGTTGATGATGATAATGAGATTCGTGAACTGCTGGGGTCTTACCTCGGCCAGAATGGCTATGAAACGCTATCGCTTGAAAACGGTGAACAGCTGATTAAACAGCTGCAGACCACTCAGATTGATCTGATTATTCTGGATCTGATGATGCCGGGTGAGGATGGCTTCAGTCTTTGTCGCCAGGTACGTATCGATTCTGACGTGCCCATTATCATGCTCACCGCGTCCGCTGAGGAAACTGATCGTATTGTCGGTTTAGAGTTAGGCGCTGACGATTATGTCGCCAAACCTTTTAATCCAAGAGAGTTGCTGGCCAGGATCAAGGCGGTTTTACGCCGCAGTCGCTCGGCGGGTACGTCTGGGTCGAAAGGGCGCTATTTCTGTTTTTCCGAGTGGCGTCTGGATACCGTTAACCGTGATCTGATCGGTAGTTCCGGTGAAGTTATTCCGTTGAGCGGGGCCGACTATAATCTGCTGCTGTTGTTTCTGGAAAATCCAAATAAAGTGCTGAATCGTGACGATCTGCTCGGCGCTACCCGGGGACGGGAGTCCAGCCCATATGATCGCAGTATCGATGTGCAACTAAGCCGGCTGCGACAACGTCTCGGTGAAGATGCCAAAGACCCCCACATCATTAAGACCGTCAGGGGCTCGGGCTATGTGTTATCCGTTGAAGTCGAGCGTGAGATGTGAAGCGTTGGTTCTGGTTTCCCCGTTCACTGCTGGGTCGAATGCTGGCGGTGATGTTGCTTGGCGTGTTGCTGGCTCAGGTGATGAGCAACCTGGTCTGGGTGCAGGAGATTAACCGGGAGAATGAGAAGATGGCCAGCAGCATGGCTGTGGATCTCGCCGAAAGTGTTTCCTCTACCGTTACTTTTTTTAAGGCGCTGCCCAGTGAATATCGGCACATCGTTTTGTCCCAGCTACGGGATATGGGGGGGACCCGTTTTTTTGTATCACTGAATAAAGAGCTGATCGCAATTGAAGATATTGAGGACTCTAAGCTCAAGAGCATCGTGATTGATAATTTTATTCAGGGATTACGTAAAAAGCTGGGTAATAAAGCGGAGATTATCGTCAGTTTTTCCCGCCCCGAGACGCTTCATGTGTTTAATAATCAGACGCTGTTGTTGGATCTTCCGCCACGATGGTCGCAACAAAGTCTTATTTATGATCCCCAATCACCACCTATTTTAGTCGCTCAGATCGGCATGGAGGAGGGGGAGTGGTTGTATCTGGCGGCGTTGCTGCCCAAACCTGATCTCCTAATTAAGACCGATTACCTGCCCGCAGACCGGCTCTATTTTCTGGGATTGTTACTGGTGATCCTGCTGCTTTTGGGCGGGATGATTGTTCGCTGGCTCACCCGTCCTCTGGATAAACTGGTGCAAGCGGCGGAGCAGTTGGGGCGGGAGATCGATGTGCCACCCCTGAAGGTGCAGGGGCCTCTGGAGATTCAGGCAACAGCTCAGGCCTTTAATCGTATGCAGGAACGCATCACCCGTTTTATTGATGATCGGCAGCGATTGTTTTCGGCGATCTCCCATGATCTTAAAACGCCGATAACCCGACTGCGGCTGCGGGCAGAGATGCTGGATAAGGAGCATGACCGGGAGACGTTTGGCCGCAACCTGGAAGAGCTGGACAGGATGGTGTCTGGTGCTCTGGAGTGCGCCCGGGGGACGGATCTTCATGAAGAGGTGCGGCCGACTGATATTATGGCATTGCTGGGTGCGTTACAGGATGATGCAGCGGTGCAGGGGCGAAATGTTAACGTGGTTGGTGATGTGGGGCCGGTCTTCTGGGGACGACCTATCGCGCTTAAACGCTGCCTTGGAAATCTGATCGATAATGCTATTTTCTACGGACAGCAGGCTGAAGTGTTTGTCCTGAACAGTCCTGATCTGCTCACGCTGCGGATCTGCGACCGGGGTGCAGGTATTCCCGAAGAGATGATTGATCAGGTGTTTGAACCCTATTTCAGAGGTGAATCATCCCGCAATCGTTATACCGGAGGGTCGGGGCTGGGGCTTGGTATTGCACGAAATATTGTTCATGCGCATGGGGGTGAGTTAGAACTGCATAACCGTGAGGGTGGTGGGCTGGAAGTGTTGATCCGACTACCACGGCATTAGAAAAGGGGTGTTTGCATACCTGTTTTTAGTATTGCGGTTTTTAGCATTATTGCTCTCTTCCCCTTGATGGGCATCGCTGGTTCTTCAAGGTTAATTTATTCTTTGTAACACTTTGTTACACTTCCTTTCCTGCTGTAACCCTAACCTTTTAAAGGCCGTGCTTTAATGCAATCACCTGTCATCGAATGTGACTGGAAAAACCTCAAAGCCTAATAAAAACAAACAAAGGTAAAGGTCAATGAGTCTTAAAAGTGCAAAAAAAGCCGTATTAGCGACAGCGTTATCCGGTCTGGTTTCAATAGCTGCTCAGGCGGGTAATGTTGAGGTCCTCCATTACTGGACCTCCGGTGGCGAAGCTAAATCTGCCGCTGTGCTGAAGCAGTTGCTCGAAGCTGAAGGTCATCAGTGGAAAGATTTTGCTGTGGCCGGCGGTGGCGGTGAAAGTGCCATGACTGTTCTTAAGTCCCGGGCTGTTTCGGGCAATCCCCCAAGTGCTGCACAGATTAAAGGTTTAGATATCCAGGAATGGGCTGAGCTGGGCTTTCTCACGCCGTTGGACGCGGTTGCAGACAAAGCGGGCTGGGATAATCTATTACCGACTGTGGTTAGTAACGTCATGAAGTATGACGGCCATTATGTGGCGGTGCCTGTCAACGTTCACCGGGTTAACTGGCTCTGGGCCAACCCTGAGGTGTTCAAAAAATCAGGGGCTGAAGTTCCAACCACCTGGGAAGAGTTTTTCACTGCCGCCGATAAGATTAAGGCGGCTGGTTTTATCCCTTTAGCCCATGGTGGTCAGGCCTGGCAGGATGCGACCCTGTTTGAAGCGGTTGCCCTGGGCATGGGTGGTGCAGATTTCTATCGCAAAGCGTTTGTAGAGCATGATCAGAGTGTACTGACGAGCGCTAAAATGACTGAAATTCTGGCAACCTTTAAGCGTTTAAACCAGTACATTGACGCCGATGCGGCCGGACGTGACTGGAATATTGCCACCTCAATGGTGATTAATGGTAAGGCTGCCATGCAGGTGATGGGTGACTGGGCTAAGGGGGAGTTTACTGCCGCCGGTAAGCAGCCTGGTAAAGACTATCTTTGTGTGGCTGCACCCGATACGCAGAATGGCTTCACCTTCAATATCGACAGTTTTGCGATGTTTGATCTCAAAGATGCCGATGATAAGCAGGCTCAGGCCGATCTGGCCCGTTTGATTATGGAGCCTGAATTTCAGGAAACCTTCAATCTCAACAAGGGATCGATCCCGGCCCGTCTGGGAATGCCAAGAGATAAATTCGACAGCTGTGCTCATAAATCGATGGATGACTTTGTCGCCACGGCAAAGTCGGGTGGTCTGGTGCCCAGCATGGCTCACGGTATGTCCACCACCTCTGCGGTTCAGGGCGCCATCTACGATGTCGTCACCAACTACTTCAACAGCGATTCGCTGACGCCTGAACAGGCAACCGAAAAGCTGGCCCGGGCAGTTAAAGCGGCGATCTAAAGCGCTTATCTAAACTTCTCACTTCTGCTTGAATGCTCCTTAGGGAGCGGTTCCGGGGTATCGCCATAGGTGATACCCCTCTCCAAACTCGTATGAGGATGACCTCTATGAAGACGAATGCTACTTCCGATGCTGCCGGCACCCTGTCCACCAGGGGCCTATTGGCAGACTCATCCGCACAGGGGGCAGGTTCTTCTAATCTGTTAGATCTGATGCAGCGCTGGCTGCCGAAACTGGTGCTGGCGCCCACGGTAGTGATGACGCTGCTGTTTATATATGGCTATGTTATCTGGACCGGGGTGCTGTCCCTGACTAAATCACGTTTTTTGCCCAACTATAACTTTGTCGGTTTTGCCCAGTACGAGAAGTTGCTGGACAACGATCGCTGGTCGGTGGCTTCGCTGAATATTGTTATCTTCGGCGGACTGTTTATCCTGATCTGTCTGTTCATCGGTGTGGTTATGGCGATTCTGCTGGATCAGAAGATTCGTGCAGAGGGTTCAATCCGCACGGTGTTCTTATACCCGATGGCGCTCTCTTTTATCGTTACCGGTACCGCCTGGAAGTGGATTCTTAACCCGGGCCTGGGGTTGGAAAAACTGCTGCATGACTTTGGCTATGAGAGCTTTCAGTTTGACTGGCTGGTTAACCCGGATATGGCGATCTATACCCTGGTGATTGCAGCGGTATGGCAGTCATCCGGTTTTGTGATGGCGCTGTTTCTTGCTGGCCTGAGAGGTGTTGACGGCTCGATCGTTAAAGCAGCGCAACTGGATGGTGCCAGTATGCCGATGATCTATCGTCGTATTATTCTGCCCCATCTGCGGCCGGTATTTTTCAGTGCCTTTATTATCCTTTCCCATATTGCGATTAAGAGCTTCGATCTGGTGATGGCGCTGACCGGTGGTGGGCCTGGTTATGCGACCGATCTGCCGGCGACATTTATGTATGTGACCACTTTCAGTCGGGGACAGATCGGTCTGGGGTCCGCCAGTGCGATGATGATGCTCGGTGTGGTTCTGGCGATTCTGATCCCCTACCTCTATTCCGAACTGCGGGGTAAAAACAATGCCTGATTCAATCTATACCAACGCCCGTAGTATCAGGGTCGGCCGAATGGCGCTGTATGCGGTCTTGCTGTTAGCGGTGCTGTTCTATCTTTTGCCATTGGTCGTGATGTTGTTAACCTCGCTGAAAAGTATGGCCGATATCCGCGCCGGTAACCTGATCTCCTGGCCCGAGGAGTTTCTGCTGGATGCCTGGGTAAAGGCCTGGTCCTCAGCCTGTACCGGCGTGAGTTGTGAGGGGGTGGGGGCGTTTTTCTGGAACTCATTTCAGATCACTATTCCGGCGGTGCTGATCTCCACCTTTCTTGGCGCGTTGAATGGCTATGTGCTGACCAAGTGGAAGTTTCGCGGCAGCGATATCTTCTTTGGCCTGATGCTGTTTGGCTGCTTTATTCCGTTTCAGGTGGTGATTCTGCCGATGGCGCAAACCCTGGGATGGCTGGGGCTGGCGAATACCACAACCGGTCTGGTGTTTGTGCATATCGTTTACGGGATGGCCTTTACCACGCTGTTCTTCCGTAATTTCTATGTCTCGGTGCCCAGTGAACTGGTGAGCGCAGCGAAGATCGATGGAGCCGGTTTCTTTACCATTTTCTGGCGCATTATTTTGCCGCTATCAACCCCCATTTTTGTTGTCTGTATTATCTGGCAGTTCACTCAGGTGTGGAATGACTTCCTGTTTGGTGTGGTGTTCTCCGGCGGGGATACCCAGCCCATCACGGTCGCACTAAACAACCTGGTCAATAGCTCAACCGGGGTTAAGGAGTACAACGTTGATATGGCTGCGGCGATGATTGCCGCGCTGCCTACTCTGGTGGTGTATGTCCTGGCGGGTAAGTATTTTGTTCGTGGTCTGACCGCGGGAGCGGTGAAAGGCTGATCCAGACAGATTAAAAATAATAACAGGTACAAGGTTATGGCTACGTTAGAGATTTCAAGTGTTAAGAAAAACTACGGTAAAGTCGAGGTACTCAAAGGCATTGATCTGAGTATTAATGACGGTGAATTTCTGATTCTGGTGGGGCCGTCCGGTTGCGGTAAATCGACTCTGATGAATAGCATTGCCGGGCTTGAGGATGTCAGCTCCGGTGATATTCATATCGGTGGTACGAATGTGACCGGATTAGCGCCGAAAGACCGCGATATCGCGATGGTGTTTCAATCCTATGCGCTTTACCCGAGTATGACGGTGCGGGGCAATATCTCATTTGCGCTGGAGATTCGTAAGGTGCCAAAGAGTGAGCGGGAGGAAGAAGTTGAGCGGGTTGCTGATCTGTTACAGATCAGCCATCTGCTGGATCGAAAGCCCTCTGAGCTTTCCGGTGGTCAGCGTCAGCGGGTGGCGATGGGGCGGGCGCTGGCACGTCATCCAAAGATCTATCTGTTTGATGAACCGCTGTCTAACCTGGACGCCAAACTGCGGGTTGAGATGCGCACTGAAATTAAAAAACTGCACCAGCGTCTGAAAACCACCATTGTCTATGTTACCCACGATCAGATTGAGGCGATGACTCTGGCGGACCGAATCGCAGTAATGAAGGACGGAGAAGTTCAGCAGTTTGGTACTCCGCAGCAGATCTACGATGACCCTGCGAATATGTTTGTTGCGGGCTTTATGGGCTCACCGGCAATGAACTTTCTCACCTGCACGCTGGAGTGTATTGACGATGGTTATGGTCTGAGTGTGACAACTTCAGATGATGAACGTTATTTTCTGCCACTGCAGCATGGTGATAGCTCACTGCAGGAGTGGATCGGCAAAGAGGTGATACTGGGAATTCGTCCTGAGCAGATCACTCATGTGATCCCCCATAAACAGGAGCAGAGCTGTGTTGCCCGTTTTACCGCAAAGGTCGCCGTGGCTGAACCCACCGGTCCCGATACCCTGGTGTTGATTAACCTGAATGGTCAGGAGGTTGATTGCCGGGTTCACCCGATGGAGGAGAAGCCCGCCGGTAGTGATATGGAGTTTATGGTGGATATGTCGAAAGCGGTGCTGTTTGATCCCAGGACAGAAAAAAGATTGCTTTAAATCAGATAGCTGCAGTGAGGTGTATTTTGTTTTAGCTATAAATGACCCTGCAATCTATGGAGAGCCAGCCTAAGCTAGCCTGGCTTTCCCTGTTCTGTTATTGGGATGAGCGATCTATGATCAGGAATAAAGAGCGAATTCAACCAGCGTTTAAGCCCTTAGATTCTATGGGAGGGACGTCGATACGATACTTTGAACAGGATAAGTCAGCCACTCAGGATAACTGTCTTCACTATCATGATGACTATGAGTTACACCTGACGACTGATGGCGAAGGGCGAGTGTTTGTGGGTGACTATATGGGGCACTTTGCTCCTCAGAGTCTGATATTGATTGGTCCGAATCTGCCACATTGCTGGGTTAACCAGTCAGGTGATAATGATGACCAGGGCTGCACCGAGCGGATAATCAACTTCTCACCGGAGCTTGTTTCAGCTCATACTAAGGGGGTGCCGGAAATGCAGGCGCTGACCCCTTTTTGGGAGAGAGCGCAATACGGTATTGAGTTTCTTGATGTTGATGCGATTGCCAACATTCAACAGATTTTTGATGATATTGCAGCGTTATCCGGTTTTCGTCGGGTGCTGCGATTCTGGTTTTTGATTGATCTGCTGGCTGCGGTGACTGAATACCGGGTGTTGTCTGATGCTGCCTATTTGTCCTGTAAAGATGATACCAAATCAGTACGACTGGACCAGGCGGTAGCCTACATTATTGAAAATTATAATACCGGGATTACGCTGGAGCAGGTGGCCGCACATATTGGCATGAGTGTCGGGCATTTCTCCCGGTTATTTAAGCGGGAGACTGGTTGCCGGTATATTGATTTTGTTAATGGAATTAAGATTAATAAGGCATGTGAGCAGCTTACCCACAGTGACCGGTCGATTACTGAGATCTGTTTTGATGTCGGTTTTAATAATATTGCCAACTTCAATCGTCGATTTTACGACGTGAAAAAAATGACGCCCTCTGAATATCGCAGGGTCGCTTTGAAATCTTTATACGGCTATAAGTCTTTCAGCGGTGCCAGCGGCCTTTTGGTCAGTCAGTAACCCCTGAGGCATTATTACTGAGACTGACGATAAACCCGCTGAAGCTCCATGGCGATGTGTGGACAGCTGTCTGCTGGATATGCAGACACCGGTATAGCCGGATATAGCAGATAGAAGACGGGCCATAGAGGCCCGTCTGGTTTTACCATTTTAAAGCTGCTAACGTGCAGTTTTTGGTGCTTCATGAGCCTTGCTTCGATCGCTTAGGAGCGGGTTTCGCTGGCTGTTTAGTCCCCATTTTACTGCGTACAATATTCATCAGCCCCTGAGTTGATGGGTCATACTCAGAACTCTTCAGCTCAATATTACGGCTGATCTCAGTCGCCAGGCGCTTACCCAGTTGCACCCCCCACTGATCGAATGAGTTGATATTCCAGATCGTTCCCTGCACAAACACTTTATGCTCATACAGGGCGATCAGCGCGCCCAGGTTGTGGGGTGTTAACCGATCCAGCAGCAGGGTGTTACTGGGTCGATTACCCGGGCAGGTCTGATAGTCGAGGATCCCTTCCTGCTGATCTCCATTCATAAACGCGTTGGCCTGGGCGAGCATATTGGTGAGCAGGGCAAAGTGGTGCTCTTCGGTTTTCTCGTCGGGCTCAAGGGAGGCGATAAAATCGATCGGCACGAAGCGTGTACCCTGGTGAAGCAGCTGGAAAAAGGCGTGCTGACCATTCGAACCCGTCTGGCCCCAGACGATGGGACCGGTTGCAAAGTCGACCGGATGACCCTCCATATCCACCGACTTGCCATTACTTTCCATATCCAGCTGTTGCAGAAATGCCGGAAGCTGGTGCAAGGCCTGATCGTAAGGGATGATAGCCTGGGTTTCTGCCCCCAGGAAGTTTATATTCCAGATGCCGATCAGGGCCATCAGTACGGGCATATTTTTGATCAGGGGAGCTTCAACAAAATGGCGATCCATTTCGTAAGCCCCCTCCAGCAACTCGATAAAACGGTCGTAACCGATGGACAGGGCGATTGCCAGACCGATGCTTGACCAGAGAGAGTAACGCCCACCCACCCAGGCCCAGAACTCGAAGATGTTTTCCCGGCGGATACCAAACTCCATCGCTGCCGCCTGATTGGTCGACAGGGCAACAAAGTGCTGGCCGATGTCAGACTGACCGGTGTTGTCCATAAACCAGCGTCGTGCGGTACTGGCATTCAGCAGTGTTTCCTGGGTGGAGAAGGTTTTGGTAGAAACGATAAACAGGGTGGTTTCGGGGTCAAGGCTGGTCAGCACTTTCTTAATATGCTGCCCATCGACGTTGGATATAAAGTGAAAACTCAGCTCAGGATGCTTGTAGTTCAGCAGCGCACGGCACACCATATTGGGGCCCAGATCGGAACCACCGATACCGATGTTGACGATACTGCGGATCCGTTTGCCACTAAACCCTTTCCACTCACCGCTTCTGACCTTGTTGCTGAACGTTTCCAGTTTTTTCAGACTGGCACGAATGGCAGGCATGACATCCTCACCGTTGACGACCACCGGCTCTTCACCCCGGTTGCGCAGTGCTGTATGCAATACCGGCCGTTTCTCCGTTACGTTAATAATATCACCGGAAAACATCTGAGCACGGCGTTGATGAAGGGGGGAGTGATCTGCCAGTGTGATTAATGTTTTAAGTGTCTCATCGCTGATCTTATTTTTCGAATAATCCAGAAATATTTCCCCCAGCTGAAGGCTCATTTTATTAAAACGTTCAGGGTCGTTTTTAAAATAATCTGAAATTTTATCGTTGCTGTTTTTTTCAGCCAGTTTAACAAGTTTTTTCCAGGTGACTGAAGAGCTGAGTTGATACATAAATATCTCTCTTTTTATTGTTAGCCTTGATTAAAGGCGCTGTTAACGCTGTCTTTTTATCATGTTGTCGATGTCATATCTGATAGCAGACAGGTCGACCGGTAGCACCGGGGAGCTACTATCAGATAGCTTTTAATGTAACATAACGTATAAATACTAACTTTAATTAACAATATATCACTAATTATATGTAATAAAAACAAAATAGTTGTATCTGTGTACTGTTTGTGCGTGAGCCGTGAATGGTGGGGGGAGGCTCTGCACTTCTTCGTTCTATCCGTCTGTATGGCAGATGCTGGTTTTTATGGAAACGTTGTATGTTTACTAAATTTTTTATCGTTTTAGTAAGTGTTTAGAACGTTTTAGATATTTAAGATGCAGTGTTTAGATGGTTTTTATTGCGGCTGTCATTCGTTTTCATAATATCTATCGAAGGATTTATTGATCCTGAATATTTTATCTTCCAGTGATAACCGGAAGTTAATACTTTATTTCCGGTTACCTATAAAAAAAGACGGAGAAGTATGAAGTGAATTACAATAAGAAAGAGTTTGTAAAGTCGATGCTTGGAGCGGCTATTCTGGTGGCTTTGTCCAGTCAGAGCATGGCCGGTACCGATTTCAATGCTAACCTCGAACTGGATACTGATGCTACGGATACTGCAGCCGCAGATACGACTTATGATCAGAATGGTCGGGTCGAGGTCAACGTGCTTTCCCGTCGTGAAAAAGGCGAATATTTTGTTCAGGCAAAAGGGACCGTGCTGCTCACCGTTGATGGCACAACCTCTGTTGATGACGCCTATGTTCAGTTCGGCTCAAAAACCTGGGATCTGCAGGCCGGGCGCTTTGAAGCGGTAAACCTGTTCCCGAAAGCAAAAGATACCCTGATTGTTCATGCGGGCGGTGTGAGCGTCTATGAAGCCAATATGGTACGTGGTCGTATCGGTGATGGCGGCGGCCAGTTCGCATTGCACTACAATGCAAACGACAATGTTAAGTTTGAACTGGCAACCATTTTTGGTGATGAGAATGCTTCGGGCGATGACACGACAGCGGTTTCCGGCGTACGCCCTTCTATCACCTGGAGTACCGAGGGTTTCAGTCTCTTTGCGGGTTACGAGAAAGTTAAATATGATCTGACCGCTGGTGGTACTCAGGATAAAAGTGGTTTCGGTATCGGCACTAACTTTGATCTGGGTGCAGCTAATATCAATATCGCAGCTGCCCGCTCAAAAGATGAAAACAGTGACGAAAAGGTCACCTCATACATTGCCAACATGGTTTACGGTAACTTCGGTGCCGGTGTCATTCGTTCAGATGTTGATCAGGGCAGCAATACCGATCCAAACGTCACCACCGCTTATCTGGCGTACAGCGTTCCGCTGCTGGATATCGAAGGCGCAACGGTTACCTTTGCAGGCTCTTTCTCGTCAGCTGATAATGTCACTGATGATGAAGCGACAGCACTGCGTGTGCGCTTAAACTATACGTTTTAAACACTGATGTTATCCCCCTGGCGGTTTGGTGCAATGGAACCCCTTCCCATTGTGTCATCTCGCCGGGACTGATTCACCTGAGGAGTTTATCGACTGGCGGCTGCTGGCAGCGCTAACACATAAGCTTCTGTGCCATTTGCCGACAGAGATCTCTGATGCCTGTCGGTTTTTTTATATCTGGATCAGGGCATGGGGCAGCTTTCGCGGATAAGCAGCTCAGTTGGCAGTATTGTTTCGCGAGGAGGGGTTGGTTTTGTAAACAGGCTTGCTGCAATCTCACCTTTGGCAAAGTTATCCTGCTTAACGGTTGTCAGTGAGGGGGAGCTGGTAAGCGATTCGGGGACGCCATCAAAACCTATTATTTTAAGCTCTTGTGGGATTCTGATTCCCATTCGGGTTGCCTCTTTTATGGCAGTTAATGCATAGGTGTCGGTCATGCAAAAAAGGGCATCCGGCCGGGGGGTGCAGTGCAGCGCTTCACGCACGGCAAGCAGGGCTGAGGCTTCCGTGTTATCCGGGATATGCCAGAGTCGCTCATTGGGCAAAATCATATTGTGTTCACTCAGCGCCCGACGGTAACCCTGCAGGCGAAGCGCCGCGACTGAAATGGTGTTGCTGAACAGATCGTTATCGTTGTAGACACGACACACATGTTTGGAGTTGATGATGCGTAATCCCAGTATGGCGGGGTATTTCGGACAGTGCTGCAGTGCCAGATCTGCGCTGTTGAACGCGCCGCCGAAATTGTCACTGGCGATGCTGCTGTGATCCCCCATAGCGCAGTCGACGGCAATCAGTTTTTTGCTTTGCAGCGTGAGCTGATCAAAAATGGCGTCGTCCTCAATATGGCCGTAGACAATAAAGCCATCGACGGTTGATTGTAACCGGCGTACCTGGTTGGTGCTGGATAGCTCCCGGGAGTGGATCAGTAGCATGCTCAGATGCTGACTCTCCAGCTCGGTGGTCACGCCGTTGAGGAATTGATTGGCAACACTGTCGTTCAGGTTATAGCTGAGGCAATCTGGCAAAACTATGCCAATCACACCCTGGCTACCGCTGCAATCTGCTTTACGGGGGGAGCCAGAGCTGCGATATCCCAGTTGCTGGCACTCAGACAAGATGCGTTCGCGCAGCTCCGGTGAGAGTTGATCCGGATGATTGAATGCATTCGAAATAGTCGCTGTTGAGACACCTATATGGTTAGCTGCATCCCGGATAGTGGGGCGGGGTGCTTTTTTGCTGTCAGCGATCATAGCCTGAGTCTCCGCTGTGAAGAGCCGTCAGAGGTTCTCTCTTTAATGTTTCATGGGTGAAACATTTTAAATAAGCAATCAGTTTCATAATGGATGCATTCTTATTGTTATATGGCTTAAGAGATGGAGTGATATGACTTACTCTGATATCAGGTCATACCGGTCTGCCGTAACAGGCTTCTCTGAAACAGAAGTGGATTTTTTAACTTATTGTTTAATATTAACTTTACCTCTTTTACTTAACGCGACAGGCTTTCTTTGTCAGGCTCAATCGAGCGTCTGAAAAGCCATTGTCGGGTTAAAAACAATCCCTGTCAGCATTTTGAAGTTTAGCTCTGCTTTGGTTTGTAGTTAAAAAAATCTAATCATTGAGGTGAATAATACTCAAACAATATTGACAACTCAATGGCTCCGATCTAGTATTTGACAACGTTGTCAATAGATGGTCGTAAGTTGATGGTATCCATTAAGCAGGTGGCGAAGCAGGCCGGAGTTTCTTTTAAAACCGTTTCCAGGGTGGTGAATAATGACCCTAATGTGCGTGAAGAAACCCGGGCCCGGGTGCAGGAAGCGATCGCTGCTTTGAACTACAGACCTAACCGGGCCGCTCGTATGATGCGTAATCAGCAGTCGGGTGTTATCGGTTTTATCTCCGATGAAGTGGTGACTCAGCCCTATGCCGGAGACCTGTTGATCGGGGCTCAGGAGGTGGCGAGCCAGCATGATAAGGTTTTAATGGTGGTTAACATTGAAAACGATCGTATTGGCAGGCAGCGAGCCATTGATATGTTGCTGGAGCGACGGGTAGAAGCTCTGGTCTATGCGAGCTATTACCATAAAGAGGTGCAGGTGCCGCAGGAGATGTTGCAGGTGCCATCTGTGTTAGTGAACTGCTATGCGGAGAACGAAACGCTGACCACCTTTATTCCTGACGAAGTTCAGGCTGGCTATGACGCTACGCGGCTGCTGCTTGAACAGGGCCATAAACGCATTGGGCATATTACTCTGAATCCGGATATTGTCGCTTCGGTAAAGCGACTGGAGGGTTACCGCAAGGCACTCGCTGAGGCCGGTATTTCGTATGATCCGCAGTTGATTGTTCAGGGGGAGTCACGCTTTGACGAAGCCGGGGATAGTGCCAGTGTTGAAAAAGCGGTTGCAGAGTTGTTGAAACTGACTCATCAGCCAACCGCCTTTGTCTGTGGGAAAGATGAATTTGCAATGCAGGCCTACTTTGAATTTTCTAAGCGTGGCTTGCAGGTCGGCAGAGATATAGCGGTCACCAGTTTTGATAATCAGCGCATGATAGCGCCAGGTTTGTCGCCCGGACTGACGACCATGGCATTGCCTCATTTTGAGATGGGCCAGGCCGCGATGAACAGTATTTTCAATCAGGGGGATGATATGGTCACCCGGTTGATCCCGTTTTCGGTTATTGAGCGGCAGTCTCATTTGCTGAAAAATTAGTGCTTATAATCAAGATAAAATAACAATAAGGGTCAAAACATGAAAAGAATGAACATCTCTCTTTTGTCTTGCGCTGTAATGACAACGTTGACATTCAGTGTTGGCAGCGTCATGGCTGCGACGTCTGAAATCAAGCTGTGGCGTCATGAGACGAGTAATATTAAGGAGATCGAAGTCAATAAGGCGACGATAGATCGTTTTAATCAGTCACAAACGAAATGGCATATTACTGCAGAGATGATCCCCGAGGGTTCATATACCCAGACGGTCACTGCAGCAGCACTGGCCGGAGATCTGCCCTGTATTCTGGATATGGATCAGCCGGTTGTGCCTAACTTTGCATGGTCAGGTTATCTGCGTCCTCTTGAAGGGCTGCTTTCTCAGGACGCGCTTGATGGTCTGATTGGCAGTGCGAAGGGCACATACAAAGGTAAAGTCTTTTCTGTTGGTCAGTTCGATGTCGCGCTGGCGTTGTTTACCCGTAAATCGATTCTTGAGAAATATAACCTGCGTCAGGCCACCTATGTGCAGCCGTGGACTAAGGCTGAACTGCTGGATGCCCTGGCTAAACTGAAAGCATCCGGTGAGTTCCGGTATCCGCTGGCAATGCGTACCGGCTGGACCGGTGAGTGGTACTCCTATGGTTATGCACCGATGCTGCAGAGTTTTGGTGCAGACCAGATCGACCGTGACAACTATGTCACCTCTGAAGGTGTGCTCAACGGTGAAGCAGGACTGGCCTGGGGTACCTTCTTTCAAAGCCTGTTTGACAAAGAGTATGTTGATCGTAACCCCAGTGATGACAAAGCGTTTGTTCAGGGGCGTGCGGCATTGGACTACGTTGGCAGTTGGGAGATGGCAAATCACTCTGAGCAATGGGGCGATGACCTGGTTGTGATGCCGGTACCTGATTTTGGTGGCGGTCCGGTTATCGGTGGTGGTTCCTGGCAGTGGGGTATTACCCAGTCATGTGCGAACCCGGAAGGTGCTGCTGCATTCGTTGATTTTATGCTGCAGCCTGAAGAGATTGCCGCTATGTCAGTGGCAACGGGCATGATTCCTTCCTCTCCTGAAGCTGCCGAGCTGACTGAGCATTATCAGGTTAACGGTGACTGGCGTTTTTTCTACGATTTTTCAGCCGCGTTTGCTGTACTGCGTCCAGCGACCCCAGCCTACCCAATTATTTCCAGCACCTTTGAAAAAATGGCGCGGAATATAAAAGATGGTGCTGATGTGCAGGATGCCCTGGATGAAGCGGTCGATACTATCGAGCGCAACATTTCTGACAATAAAGGCTACGGTTTTACTCAGTAAACCGGTCTTTCCAGATTGTTACTGTGCTCTGTAAACGGGGGGCAGTAACAGTCTGATAGTGAAGCAGCGAGAAATCTGTATGAATGCTAATACGTCTGTTAACAGTAGCGACACGCTAACCGTGTCATCCGGTCGGCCTGCTGAGACCCGCCGTCCACCGAGAAAGCGTTATGTCTTTCTTATGAGTGCTCCGGCTCTGCTGGGTCTGTTTATGTTTATGGTTCTGCCGTTTTTAATGGCACTGGGGATGTCGTTTACCGATCAGCGTTTGTTGTCGCCTAATGCGACAGAGTGGGTTGGGTTACGTAACTATGACCGCTTGTTGAACATTAGCTGGTTGGTGCAGGAGCCAGTTTCAGACGCAGATAATCATCTGAAACGGACCGCCGAGGGTGAGCTGGTCTATCCAAGACTGCGTTCAGTTCTGCGTAAGAACCCTGAATATAAAGAGTTTAAGGAGTTCACCCACTGGTCTTTTGGCGATAAACGGGTGGTTCTTCTGGCGAAGGATCCGAGCTTTATCCAGTCCATTATCAATACGTTACTGTTTGTCATTCTGGTGGTCCCCATCCAGTGTGGTACCGCCCTTGGATTAGCGCTGCTGATTAATCAGAAACTGCGGGGAATCTTTCTGTTTCGAACGGTATTTTTCTCGCCGGTGGTGACATCGATTGTGGTGGTGTCGATCGTCTGGAGCTTTCTGTATCACAAAGATTTAGGGTTATTTAATCACTATCTGAATGCGATGTCGTTTGGACTGATCGGTCCGGTTGACTGGCTGGGCGATCCGGACTGGGCAATGCCCTCGATTGTACTGATGTCTGCCTGGCAGGCGGCCGGTGTGCAGATGCTTATTTTTCTGGCGGGTTTGCAGGGCATATCCGGCGATCTTTACGAAGCTGCTGAGCTCGATGGAGCCGGTCCCTGGGGCAAGTTTGTTAACGTGACGCTGCCGGGGCTGAAGAACACCACAATTTTCGTTGTTATCAGTACCACGATTCAGGCCTTTGGTCTGTTTACTCAGGTTGATGTGATGACCCGGGGTGGTCCACAGGGCTCTACCTCGACGGTTATGTATCATGCCGTGACCAAGGGATTCCGCGAACAGGATATTGCCTATGGTTCGGCGATCAGCGTGATTTTCTTTCTGGCTATTCTGGCAATTGCGTTGCTACAGAAACGCTTCTTTGACAAGCGGGAGGATGCGTAATGAAACGTTTACAAAAGCTGGGCGCTTATCTCTTTCTTCTATTGATCGGTTATGTGTTCCTGTTCCCGCTGCTGTTTATGATTATGTCTTCATTTAAGCCGGAGCAGGTGATCTTTGCTGATCTTTACAGTATTCGTGCGATTTTGCCGGTCGGCGATCTTACCCTGGATAACTATCGTCAGGTATTTGAAAAGAGTGATGTTTTGCTCTATTTCCGTAACTCAATCCTGATTACATCGGCGACCGTGATTCTCGGTCTGTTCGTTAACAGTTTACTGGCATTCACTCTCTCCCGTATGCGCTGGAGTGGTCGCAAATATATTCTTGCGGCGGTGGTTGCGCTGATGATTATCCCTATTGAGGCGATTGTGGTGCCTCTGTTACTGCTGGTCTCCAAGTTGCCAACAATCGGTTGGGAGCAGGGCGGTCTGGTGCTGATGGGGTCCTGGTTAAACTCGCTGGAAGTGCAGATTCTGCCGTTTGTTGCGAACTCCTTTTTTATCTTCCTGTTCTATCAGTTTTTCAGGGATATCCCGAAAGATTTTGATGAAGCCGCTGAGCTGGATGGTGCGACACCGTTTCAGATCTACCGACACATTATTGTGCCGATGTCCGGCCCCGTATTTGCCACCGTGGCGATCCTGCACTTTCTGCTGATGTGGAATCAGTATATCTGGCCGATTATGGCGGTGCAGGGGGAGGACGCCCGTCCGGTTATGCCGGGTATTCAGATCTTCTTTGGCAGACAGACCAGTTGGGGGGAGATTATGGCCTACGCCTCATTTGTTACCCTGCCGGTGCTGGCCGTGTTCCTGGCGTTCCAGAAGAAGTTTGTAAGCAGTCTGGCCGGAGCCGGCATAAAAGGCTGACCGGTTGTTGGAAAAATAAGAATTTATGTACTTGATCGCCTGTACGGCAGGCGATCTTGGGAGAAGAAAAATGGCAGACGTAAAACTGACCAAAGTCGTTAAGCGCTATGGTGATGTTGAAACAATTCACGGTATCGATCTGGATATTAAGGATGGTGAATTCGTTGTCTTCGTTGGCCCATCCGGTTGTGGTAAATCTACACTGCTGCGCATGGTTGCAGGGCTTGAAGAGATCACCGAAGGTGAGCTGCATATTGATAATGAATGTGTCACCTCTGTTGCAGCATCCCGTCGGGGGGTGGCGATGGTGTTTCAATCCTATGCCCTCTATCCACATATGACGGTGCGGGAAAATATGGGGTTTGGCCTGAAAATGGCAAAAACGGATAAGGTTGAGATTAAACGGCGGGTGGATGAGTCGGCCAAAATCCTCCAGCTAGAGCCATTACTGGATCGCAAGCCTAAAGCGCTTTCTGGTGGTCAGCGTCAGCGGGTCGCCATTGGCCGGACCATTGTGCGCAACCCCAAAGTCTTTCTCTTTGACGAGCCATTATCGAATCTGGACGCCGAACTCCGCGTTCAGATGCGGGTTGAGATCGCTAAACTGCACTCTCAGCTGAAGAATACCATGATCTATGTAACCCATGATCAGGTGGAAGCGATGACCATGGCGGATAAGATCGTCGTTTTACGGGGTGGAAATATCGAGCAGGTCGGCAGCCCGATTGAGCTATACCTGAACCCGGTTAATGAGTTTGTTGCGGGTTTCATCGGCTCTCCCCGGATGAACTTTTTTGACTGTGATGTTATCGCTCAGACCGATGATTCTCTGACGCTGAAACTGCCTTGTGGTGAAGTGTGTCAACTGGCGGCGGATGTTAGTCATTCTCCGGGCATGACCCGGGTGAAACTGGGTATCCGCCCTGAGCATCTGAAAGAGGATCAGAGTGGCGAAATCAGGATTGGCGTCGATGTTGATGTGGTGGAGCATCTCGGTGGCTCAACCTATGTCTATGCCCGTTACAGTGGTGAGCATGAGCTGATTATTCAAACCGGTGGGTTAAGCCCGGTCAGACGGGGCGATCATTGTGATTTCAGCTTTAACCTCGACCAGTGTCATCTGTTTGATTGTAACGGTCTGACACTCAGAGCGGCCAAACCAGTACCGCTTCACACCCAGGCACCTGTCGCGCAAGCCCTCTCAGGTTAATCACAGCTTTTACGTTTCTCAGCACACCAGCAGCGTCTGGTGTGCCCTGACTATTACCGGTATTTTATGACTTCTGTTGCTAATTTTTATGCCCCATTGCCTGTACGGCCCTTGCTCCATTTTACGCCACCGACAGCGTGGATGAATGACCCTAACGGGCTGGTTTATTTTGACGGTGAGTATCATCTGTTCTATCAGTATCATCCTGAGGGGCTGGAATGGGGACCGATGCACTGGGGGCACGCGGTCAGTCGCAATATGATTGACTGGCAGCATCTGGATATTGCGCTGTTTCCCGATGAGCGGGGGATGTGTTTTTCCGGTAGTGCGATTGTTGATCACAACGATAGCAGTGGGTTGTTTGATGGTCAGCCGGGTCTGCTGCTCTTTTATACTGCGCACCGGGTAACCGGGAGCGCCGCTGAGGATTATGAGCAGGACCAGTGCATCGCTTATAGTTGTGATAAGGGGCGTAGCTGGCAGAAATATGCTGGGAATCCGGTGATCCCGGTGCCGGGTTTCCGGGACTTTCGTGACCCTAAAGTGATCTGGCATGAGGCTTCGCAGCACTGGGTTATGGCACTGGCCTGTGGCCAGACAATCCGTTTTTACCGTTCTGAAAATCTGCTGGACTGGGCGTTATGCAGTGAGTTTGGTGAGCATCAGGGTTCTCATACAGAGGGCCCCTGGGAGTGCCCTGATCTGTTCGAACTGCCGGTTGAAGGCGGCACAGGCAGTCGCTGGGTGCTGGTTGTCGGGGTTGGGGCAGGCGAAGATAGCTGGGGCTCCTTTACTCAATATTTCATTGGCGATTTTGATGGCACCCATTTTCATAATGAAAATGCCCCGGATAAAGTGCTGCTGATGGATCACTCCCGCGACTTTTATGCGGTACAAAGCTGGTCGGATGCACCGGATAATCGTCGCATCGCCATTGCCTGGATCAATAACTGGTTGTATGCCAATCACATTCCCGAAAATGGCTGGCGTGGCATGATGACCATTCCCAGAGAGATCCGTCTGGTTGCCACCACTGAAGGGGTGAGGATTGGACAGCGGTTTGTGCCAGAACTGGGTGAGCAGCGGGCCTGGCAAAGGACTATGATCACCTGTGGCGCAGTTGATGAGGGCGGGCAGCTTGCCCTGACGGCGGTACAGGAGCGTATCAAACCTGTTCATGGATCGATCAGCTTTGCTATACAGCCGGAAAGTTGCATTGGCCTTTATCTGAGTCAGCCTGAGCAGCCCGATCTGACTTTCAGGCGGACGGATAGTGGGCTGATCATCCGTTATCAGCGTGCGGGACAGAATGGTAATGATGCATTTGATCGCTTTTTCCCCTGTCACTTTGATCTGCCAATCGTTCAGAGCGAGGCTTCAGTAACGCTGGAATGGATCAGTGATAATGGTAGTCTTGAGCTGCTGATTAATGATGGCATCTACTCATTAACCAGTCTGCAGCTGTGCCAGTCTGATTCCGTTGTCGATAATATGCCGAAGCTGAGGGTCGTCAGTGGCGGCATAGAGATAACGGGCGGTCAGACTAACGTTCTTGGTTAGCAGGTTTTGCTGTACTATTCAGCTCTGCTACATGCCAGTTGCACTGAATGCTTAGCCGTCTGTTGATGACGGCTTTTGCTTGTATGAAAAATCTGATCGAGGCCGGTAATTATGGATCATTCACCGTTTCAGGATAGCCTGGAAAACACAGTGTCAGGCATGGCTATGGGTTGCCACGCCCTGCAATGGAACGGATATGAGCTGATTGTTTATAAGGCGCTCTGGGGTGAGCTGGTCCTCTCCCTGCTGGGCGGGCAGGTGCTGTTGTTTCGTCCGGCGGGAGAGAAGCCTCTGTTATGGCTGACAGAAAAGCCTGCTGGCGCACCTGCGGCGATCCGTGGTGGGATCCCGGTCTGCTGGCCCTGGTTTGCGGAACATCCTGAAAAACCTGAGCTGCCTAAGCATGGTGTGGCCCGCACCGCTCGCTGGCAGATCGATGATCAACACGTTGATGATGCCGGTGGACGGTGGCTGATGTCACCGGAGCGCTCGCTGTGTGACGGGATTCAGCTACAACTGGAGATCACTGTGGCCGGTGCTGAGCTTTCGCTGGCGCTGACCACCACTAATGGGTCTGATCAGCCGCTGGCTGTGACTCAGGCACTGCACAGTTATTTTGCGGTGTCTGATAGCCGTGAGACTGAGATACTGGGATTAGCGGATTGCCGCTGTCTGGATAAGGTTCAGGGGATGCAACCGGGAGTGATGCCGTCATCCCTGCGTTTTACTGCGGAAACCGATCTGGTGGTTGAACAGGCAGATAATAGTGAAGCCGTGGTGCTGATTGATCATGGCTGGAAACGTGGGTTGCGCATCACTAAGAGGGGCGGTGGCTCAACGGTTGTCTGGAATCCGGGAGCTGCGGCGGAAAATATCGGTGATGTAGGGATGGATCAGGTGGCCCGGTTTGTCTGTGTCGAAGCTGCCAGAACCCGGTTTTTCGATGATCAGACGCTGGCTGTCGGAGCAACGCAGACGCTGGCGACGTCGGTCAGTGTGCTGCCATACCCTCAGCGCGATCAGCTGGAATAAGCCCACCATTATCACAAATTATCACAATTTATTTCTACGCATCAGGGCAGAGTCTTTCTGCCTTTTTTTGTTTACGGCTTATTGAGCCGTTTCTGCAGATAGCTTTCATAATCCGGTACGCTATAGGGGTGCTTCTGACTCAGTAGCGGTGAGCTGATCATGAAGTCGGCTGAGCTTCGGCTACAGGCAACCGCAACATTCCACACCGCCGCAACCCGCAACAGCGCTTTAACATCAGGGTCGTGGGGCATCGGCTCGAAGGGATCCCAGAAGAATACAATAATGTCGATCTTCTGTTCGGTCAGCATCGCGCCGATCTGCTGATCGCCACCCAGTGGGCCGCTGATCAGTTTGGTGATCGGGATTTGCAGGCTGTTTTCCAGCAGGTGGCCGGTGGTACCGGTGGCATACAGTTGGTGCTGACGCAGCGTGTTAAGGTTCTTTTGTGTCCAGTCGAGCAGATCCTGTTTCATATTGTCGTGAGCGATCAGTGCGATGCGTTTCTGTTCCGGCATCTCAATCTGCTTCATATCCATTCAGGCCTCCTTTTTTGTATTATGTCTATTGATGTTGATAAATAAAAAAAGCCCGCATAGCAGCGGGCAAGCCTTACATCAGGTAACGGTTAGCTGAAGTTGAAATTCCCGGGTTTGCATCGCTTTAAAGGCCGCTTTGAGTAGCGCTTGAGACGGCTTCTTTCGCCAGGCGCATGATGCCTGCCCAGTCTTTATTAGCGATCAGCTCATCCGGTGTCAGCCAGGTGCCACCAACGCACATAACGTTTGCCAGGGCGAGATAATCTGCCGCGGTGTGCACCCGGATACCACCGGTGGGGCAGAACCGGATATCAGCAAAGGGGCCGCCGAAGGCTTTCAGTGTTGCTGTGCCGCCGGATATCTCTGCCGGGAAAAACTTAAAACGCTTATAGCCCCGCTTGATCCCCTCCATCAGCTCAGAAACGGTCTGAATACCTGGCAGATAGATCGTGTCACTGTTTACGCCGTAGTCCAGTAGCTCGCCGGTGATACCCGGGCTGACAATAAAAGAGCTGCCGCTATCGATACAGCGCTGAAAGCTTTCCGGATCGATAACGGTGCCGGCGCCGACTTTGGCCTGAGGCACTGAGTGGGCTATCGCTTCGATCACTTTGAGGGCATTCCCGGTGCGCAGGGTGACTTCAAGTACAGGGAGTCCGCCTTCAACCAACGCTTCGGCAATAGGTACGGCATCTGCTACATTTTCGATGGTGAGCACCGGAATAACTGGTCCCAGGCTGCATAGTTGATCTACTTTCGCAGTCATCTCGGCTGATAGTGTTTGTTTAGTCATACATAATCCTGTTATTTTTTGGGCCTGAGCCAGTTAAATATGATCGTTTTATACACAGGGTGATGGTTATGGCGCCCAGTAGATCATTATCGGGTGTTGCAGAAACAGTTTGATGGGCATCGACTCAGGCTGACTGGTAAGTGCCCGGGACAGAGTCTCCAGTTTGTCGTTTCCACAAATATGTAAAATCCTCAGCTCGCTATTTAGCAGACGCGCGGGTGTAAGAGAGATCCGGGCGTAAGGTGCTGTGGTTGGGTTAACGGCTACACAGTCAGCGTTGCTGGCAAGTGCTGCTTCAAGCTCAGAAGAGCAGGGGAAGAGTGATGCGGTGTGACCATCGTTACCCATGCCTAAGATCACGATATCCAGCGGTCCATCGATTGCTGCCAGCCGTGTGTTACAGCGATCAACCGCCGCTTCGGCTGAGCTATCGGGCTGCCAAAGCGGGATGTAGTGAGCCTCTGTAGCCCGGTTTTGCAGCAGATGAGTATGCAGCAACCCGTCATTGCTATCGGATTCATCAGGGCTGATCCAGCGATCATCAACCAGAGTTACTGTGACGCTTTCCCAGGCGAGCTCAGCATGGCTCAGTTTCTGGAACAGCGGGACCGGGGTTGAACCGCCGGAAACGGCCAGGCTGGCTCTGCCTCTGTTTTCGATTGCTTGCAGTAATCGATGCTGCAGAAGGGTCGACAGGTTGTCTGTCAGCGCCTCCCTTGAATCAAATGCGCAGACCGTTACATGGGCCGGTAAATTCAGATCACTGATCTTCATGCCAGCTATTCCCGTCTTTGATTAACATGAGATCAGATGCTTTGGGGCCCCAGCTGCCAGCAGAATAGGGCTGGGGCGGTTTGGTATCATTCGCCCAGTGTCCCATTAACTGATCACACCAGTTCCAGGCATGTTCAACTTCATCCCGCCGGACAAAGAGGTACTGGTTACCCTGGATAACCTCAAGCAGCAGTCGTTCATAGGCATCGGGTATACGACTTTGTTCAGACGACTGGGAAAAGTTCAGATTCAGCGACTCGCTGCGTAAACGCATCCCTTTATTCAGTCCGTGATCCTTATTCAGAATCTGCAGGGAGATTCCCTCTTCCGGTTGCAGGCGGATAACCAGTTTGTTCTGAGCCAGGTGTCTCTGACTCTCATCGAAGATGAAGTGTGGCTGCGGTTTAAAGTGAACGGTTATCTGTGATAGCTTTTCTGGCATCCGCTTTCCGGTTCTCAGATAGAAGGGCACGCCCGCCCAGCGCCAGTTATTGATCTCTGCCTTGATCGCGACAAAGGTTTCGGTTTTGCTATCCGGGTTTGCGCCTTCCTCCTCCATATAGCCTGGTACGGGATTGCCTTCCAGGACCCCTTTGGTATAACGGCCGCGAACCACATGGGTATTGCACATCTCCAGAGTGATAGGGCGCAGGGCTTTGAGTACCTTCACTTTTTCATTGCGGATCATATCGGCAGACAGATCGTCAGGTGGATCCATTGCGGTCAGGCAGAGCAGTTGTAACAGGTGGTTCTGTACCATATCGCGCATCTGACCCGCTTTATCGAAGTAACCCCAGCGGCCCTCTATGCCGACTTTCTCTGCCACGGTGATCTCAACGTGGGAGATATGACTCTGGTTCCACTGAGAGCCAAACAGAGGGTTGGCAAAGCGCAGGGCGATCAGGTTTTGTACTGTTTCTTTCCCCAGATAGTGATCGATACGGTAGATCTGGGTTTCATCGAAGTACTCAGCTACCTGATCGTTAACCTCATTGGACGATTGGAGGTTATGACCGATCGGTTTTTCCAGAACAACGCAGCTGTTGGTGTTGGTGCAGCCACTCCTGGTCAGGTTTCTGCTGATCGATCCGTAGATGGATGCGGGGGTTGCATAGTAAAAGATCCGGGCCCGTTCAGCGCTTTGATCGAGTATCGCTTTCAGGTTCTGGTAGCTCTCTGTTTCAGTAAAATTGACAGCGCAGTATTCGATTTTGTCCAGAAACCGGGCCAATATTTCAGGCTCAAGCTCGTCTGCCTTAATATATTTTTGCAGACTTTCTTCGCAGGTGTTGGTGAAGCTGGCGGTATCTTCTTCATGTCTGGCGACGCCGATGATTCTCGATTCCTGGCTGAGCAGGCCTGCGCGATCAAGCTGGTAAAGGGATGCAAAGAGTTTGCGTTGCGCAAGGTCACCCATGGCTCCGAAGATGACAATGTCGCTGGAAGTATTAGGAATGGACATGGTTGAACCTGTTTTGTAGTTATTAATGCAATATAATGGCTATACTATGTCTTATTAATTGTATTTTCAATACAAAAATACGTAATATAACAACATAATATTCATCTATCTGTGCCTTGTTTGTCGATATTTGCCCCAAAATAGTGCTGGAAGCGATTTTGGTCCGGGGTTATAGTCACAGTTATATATTTAAATGTAGTTAAATAACCACCATTTAGTCTAGTCGTCTGGCTAAACGGTCTATTGAACCAGAGTAAATAAGCTATGAACCTGTTAGAGCAGATTTACGATCGCCTTGAATCGTTAAATAAATCTGAGCGTAAAGTTGCTAATGTCATCATTGGTGATCCGGCGACGGCAACGCGATTGAGTATAGCGTCACTGGCGCAGGCTGCTTCAGTCAGTGAGCCAACTGTGAACCGCTTCTGTCGTAATTTTGAAGCGAAAGGTTACCCGGATTTTAAGATTCAGCTGGCCCAGAGCCTGGCGGGGGGCACACCCTATGTCAGTCGCAGTGTTGAACAGGATGATTCGACAGAAGAATATACCGATAAAATTTTTACCTCGACGATTGCGGCGCTGGATATTGCCCGTAAAGGGGTGAATGCCGGATTGATCAGTAAAGCGGTTGATTATCTGATTCAGGCAAAACAGATCTCTTTCCTGGGATTAGGGGCATCAGGCCCGGTCGCCACCGATGCACAGCACAAGTTCTTCCGTTTTAATCTGCCGGTCGCCGCGTATGAGGATGTACTGATGATGCGGATGGTTGCTGCAGCGGCGCATACCGGGGACGTATTTGTGGTTATCTCCTACACCGGTCGCACCCGGGAGTTGGTCGATGTTGCTAAGATCGCCCGGGAGAATGGTGCAACGGTGATCGGTATCTCTGCGGAAAACTCGCCATTGGCAAAAGAATGTACGGTGTTACTGGCGGCACCGACACCGGAAGACACCGATATCTATATGCCGATGACCTCACGGATTGTGCAGCTAACCTTGCTGGATGTGCTGGCAACGGGTGTTACGCTGCGCCGGGGCGTTGATTTCCATCAGCATCTGAAGAAGATTAAAGAGAGTCTCAAGGCGACCCGCTATCCCAGTGAGTGATAATTTTCAGGCGCTGTCATTATCAAAAAGCCCGCAACAGCGGGCCTTTTTGCGCCTGCTGATACCGTTATGCTGCGCTGATCCCATAGCGGGGCAGGATTTCACTAATCACCACGAAGCGATGGGCCATCAGCGCGTCATGAAAATGCTTCCAGTCACTGTCGAGGAAAGAGGGGTGATAGGTAAAAATTACGTTCTTTAACTGTTTTGAGCGGGTGTCACTAATCGCTTTGTGTTTCCACGAGCCTTTACCTTTGGCGATATATTCCAGCTTTTCAGGCGGGAAGCCAAACTCGCCATTTTCGATCGCTTTAAGCCAGACTTTGTGGCGTTTGTCTCCATCTTCTTCAATGATACTGCGAAACATTGAGTCCAGCTTTATCGAGTCGCTCTGGTTGAGCCCGGCGACGCTGGCATCGGCATCGCCCAGCTGAAAACGCCGCATCGCTTTACACATCTCCTCAGCCGCTTCCAGAAAATCCTTAGGGTTATCCCGCTCAACAAAGCTGCCTTCGCCATTGGTGTAGTGCCATTTCAGATAGGGACGATCCGGGTAACTCAGTGCAGCACCATGGCCAAGGGGCAACATATCGCCGACAAAGTCTGAGGTGATATCGTCAAACCGGTCGGAAAAGAACTCTTTTACCCTCCCTAACAGGCTGGGGTCCGGGTTATTGTTTTCATCCAGTACATCTTTTACCAGATTGATCCTGTCATTGATCCCTGCAAACCCCTGATGAGCCCAGGTATCGGCATAGACATGCATGGTGATTCCCAGCCGGTGCAGGGCGTTGGGTTTGCTGCGATCTTCAATACAGGCACGCACCATATCCCGGGCAACGAAACTATTGGGTTTGCAGACGATTTTATGGCGGAAATCGGCATCAGGATTCAGCCCTGCCGCTTTGCCTTCGTTGCCTGGCAGAAAATGAAACGGTATCCAGACCTGATGGTTGGCCAGCTTTTCGATGTTTTTATAGTCGAGCATTTTATGGGCCGAGGCGATACGCTTATACATCGCCAGGTTATCAAAGCAGATCAACCCATCATTGGTGGCATCATCAACATATTGCGCGGCATGAGCGATGATCTCTGCTTTCGCATGGCCGAAGCCTGATAGTCTGGCAATCACATAGGTTGTCGCATGGTGAAAATCGATCTGCATAGTCGTTCTCCTTTGCCTCTCAGGCGATGACTGTTTAACGGGTCTTCGTTAAGACAATGCGGTTTTTTCCAGATGATCTAACACAAAGGGATAGACATCGATCACCGCGTTTCTACCGAAAATACAATCGATATGGCCATACCCCGGAATCTCCTGGCGGCTGTACTGGCCTGCACCAAAGTGCTGGCACAGGATGTCATAGGTCAGTTTGGTGCTCATGGGCAGATAGCATTCGTTTTCTGCACCGGAGATAAACAGGATTGGCAGATCAAGCCGGGCCAGGTTGGGCATATAGACATCGTTGCCATCGGCATCAACCAGAGTACCTTTACGACACATCAGTGCCAGGTGCTCAAAGGCGCCGATATTGGCCTCGGCAAACAGTTCATCAAGATTATCGTGTAACAGGTCGGTCAGGGTGCTGTGCTTGTAGAGTGAGGCGTACATAAAGGTGATGCGGTGACAGGTCTCACTGTGGCAATGTCCCTGAGCCTCTGCCATCGCGTACAGGTTGAGAGCCTTATCATAGAGCTGTGTCAGTACCGACCCGGATTCAGGCACCTCTGCGGTGAGGTGATCGACATTCAGCCGCTCCAGAAATGAGGGCAGGTGCAACCCGGTTTTCAGCGCTGTTGTTGGCGGTACGACGAGATTGGTGGCGATCTGAGAGCAGACGATACTGCGAACGCCCTGAAGTCCGGCCAGCATCGACATAAAGAAGGTTGTTGCGCCATAGCAGTGGACCACTGCCTGAATACTGTCTGCCGCGGTGACTGAACATATTTTGCTGATGGCTGCGGGGTAATCGTATTGGGCTACCTGATCGCCATTGGAACGTTGTTTCGCTGCGGCTAACAGGATGCTGACCCGGCAATCGATCAGCCACACATCATATTCATGGGCGACCAGATATTCGACCAGATTGGTGTCGATCATATCGGTGCTGAAGATCGAGGATGCCACCCCCAGGCCGTGAACCAGCATGACCGGCCCTTTTGTGCCCCCCTGAAAACGGGTGAGCTGTAAACTGACACCATCAGCGGTGGTGAATGGGTGGATCTCGGGCGCTGGCGCCCGCAAGGGGCGTTTCTTTCGTGGAGCTTTGGGTTCATCACAATGGCTATCGTAGAATATCCCGCCGTAATTCTCATACAGTACACCGGCAAAGAATTTACCGAAGCGGGCTATTGCGCTGAGTCTCTGTTCCATATTCTCAGCATGGGTGACCTCCATGGTGGTCATCTGTACCGCAAAGTCAGCGGGCAGTATATTGAGAACCCCTTTACCCGCCAGCAGGCCGCTGTCATCACTGCCTTTATAGACGGTTACATAGAGGGTTGAGGTATCCGGCCAGATATGCAGGGCATCGGGATCGTTACTGATCAGCTTATATCCCTTGAAGTAATAGAGTACGCCCTGTTCGGTGGTTAACAGCATGGAGTAGATCATATGCCGGGTATCTGGCGGAGATGGCATCTGCTCGAACAGATTGAACTCGCCTTCACTGACACTCATCGGCTTATCCGAGAGCGCAGGGCAGGTCACGGTGCCGCTGATCTGGGCGCTATGATCATCACTTGTGAGCATCGTTTCCAGGTCATGGGAGTGTATGGTCAGGGTAAACTCCATCGGTAATGCTGTCGCGTTTGCTGCAGCGTTGCGATAGCTTTCCAGTGCTTCGCCGGTATCGGCTGTGGTCGAGAACTGCCCCCGCATCGTTTCTGTAAAACGGATGCCTAAGGTGGGTGAGGGGTGCGGCTTAACCGGTGCCGAAGGCAGTGTATAGTCTATCTCCCAGCCCCGGTCGGCGGCGATCAGTGCGCAGCAACGCTCGCTGATGGCACTGATGGTCAGCAGAGGGTTTACTGCCAGCGATGTCGGTATGACGGAGCCGTCGGTGACATAGAGGTTTTCATAGACCGAGGTGTCGGAATCGCTGAACAGCTGACCTTTATGATTGACCACTCCCTGGGCGCCGCTGATCGCCATATTACAGCCACCCAGAGGGTGAACGGTAACCAGACTCTGTTTGAACAGAGGGGTCCATAAAGGATTTTCCACATACTGCCCCCCCAGCGCCTTAGTGGCGCTGAGCAGGTTTTTATTGCCGTTGATAAAGTTCTGTTGATGCCCCACATTGGGCCACTCAATCTGTAGCCGGTCGTTGACTAAGCGGGCCTGACCTTCACCACTGTCATGACTCATGATCAGATAAGTCTGGGTATTATGAATGGCACCATGGTAGGGGCCCCGCAGTAAACTCTCCGTGACCCGGGTTTGCTCCTGTATCTCATCGAGCATGCCACTGTCGGTATCTTCACCGATAAGGTTTTCAGCGGCTGCCAGTGCCGTTGGCAGGAAGTTGCCAATCGCACCGGGCAGTGAGCCCTCCTCAATGACCATACGTTTGCGCCAGTCGTCATGTTCGGTGCGGATAACACTGGTGATGCAGGGGCCAACGGGCTGTCGGCCATCAGGTTTGAGGTTGCCAAAGCCGATACCGTTAATCGTCTGGTCGCAGTTATAACCAAAACCGAGAATATCGCCATTGCCGCTGAAACCATAGCCCAACTGGTCACTTATCGGCAATCCCCTGGCTTTACTGCGTAACAGAATCTCGTTAGAACCCAGGGTTCCTGCACTGAGGATAACGATATCAGCTCTGATAAACAGAGGGGTGGCATCGAACTTTTCGCGTCCGACCTCTACCTCCTGATAGTGAATTAACCAGCCGGCATCGGTTTTCTGCAGATAGCGGACATCCGCCTGACAGAATATCTCCGCGCCATGGTTCCAGGCATCGGGCAGATAGTTCATCCGGGTGGTGTTTTTGGCACCATAATTACAGCCTGATACACAGTCGCCGCAATTGGTGCAGGCTTGCTGCTCAACGCCGACATGGTTTACACCACTGCCGGGTGTTTTAAAGGTGACATTGATCGGGGTGCGACAAAAGGGTTCATTCATCGCAGTCGCTGAACGCTTATGTGCTTCGGTTTTTGCCAGGGTGGGCCAGTCATCTGGGTAGAGTGTCGGCTTGAGCATCTCTCTGGCTCGCTGATACCCCTCTTTCAGCAAACTGTCCTTATGCTGCAGAATCTCCGGAGGCCAGCAGGGGGCTTCGAATACATCCGGGTCGGGTTCCAGGGAGACATTCGCATTGATCAGCGATGTGCCGCCTAAACCGCAGCCGACCACTACATTCTGTTGTGCATGAACGTGGATATCAAAGAGACCGATACGGGAGCCGATATGCCCCGCAGGGGTGTGGAACTGTATATCCTTGAACACCTCATTGGCGGTGTCGGGAAATTCGCCTACCAGAAACTCCCGTCCGCGTTCCAGCAGACAGACCTTCTTTCCGGCTCTGGACATTCGGGATGCGGCGATGCCTCCGCCATAACCAGAGCCTATAACGACCACATCATAGTGGGACTGAATCTCATCGAGCGGCAGTGCGATCGGTTTCATGGTGGCTCCCTGTTAAGTGGTTATTTTAAGTTAATTTCGTACTCGTCAAAGTCCCGTGCAGGCAGGTTTTCGCTGTCCCTTTCCCGTACTCGCCAGGCGTTAACTTTAAGCCTGACTTCACCGTTGTCGTCCCGATTGAAGCTGGCGGTCATAAAGTGCTCCCGGGTCCGCGCCTTTGGATAGGCCGATAATGGCCAGCCTTTTTTTGTGCTGACCGCGAATGATTTGTCATACCGCACCGGTTTTGCCGACCATCCGGGAATGCTGAACAGCGTGGGGTCGGGAAATTTTTTCGGTTTGAAGCTGGGGGTTGCAGTCGCGATGCCGTTGAGACCAGTGAGATTTGACAGGGGAGAGGCTATCACTTCGATCAGGCGGCCACCCTGTGGCCCCAGTGAAGCGACCGCAATACGGCCAAAATGAACATCGCCACTGAGCAGAACAATATCGTGACCGCTCTCCCCCAGTGCCTCTATCAGTTGCTGATACTGCTGCTTAAAACTGAGCAGGTTCCGCTCGGTTTTGTTCTCTTCAACAATCAGCGGCTGGGGGATTACCAGCACTCCGGGTGCGGTCAGTGACCGGGCCCAGTGGGTCAGGCGGTCAAAATCAGCATCTGGCAGGAAACTGTGCTGATCCCGGTAGGAGCGCAGATCAGCGAGACAGAATGACAGTTCATCACCAAGCTTAAAAAAATCGAGCCGTGGGCTTTGCTGAACTCTCTGAACCCCATCGTATGCAGCCCTGCTCCAGGTCTCCCGGACCTGTTTAATTTTAAGTGTCAGCAGGGTGGGAATCAGCGAGTCGTAAAAGGGATAATCGTTCCAGTATTCATGATCATCGGGCAGCATCCAGGTAGCTCCCCGGTTAAGAATACTGCCCAGAGCCTGCCAGTGAAGCGCATAGTCGTCTGCTACCCGCTGTCTTATTTCGCTGTTAACAAAGGAGAGTGAATCAAAACCGATATCCAGATACACCTGATCGCCGGTGAGAAAGGTGATCGCGGGTTTGACGGCCTCATCCCCCCGGTCGTACAGTGCTTTGTAAGATCCAGCGGCCTGGCCCCCGTCCCGGTGGTTATAGAAGCAACTGCCAAAACCGACGGTAAAGGGTTTCTGACTGCTGTCGGGAAGCTGGGCAGGCAGGGTTTCAAATTGCCCTGTGCGAAGCTGCTGCCAGGACTCATCCCTGACGCCCTCAATTGCCTCAATGCGCCTCAGAAAATTGATTTTATAATGTGTGCCGGGCTGCAGGTTGTCAAAGCTGGCGGTGACATAGAACCGTTTACGGAGATAACTGAAGGGTCTGTTCCAGTCTGCTTTAGTGATCTCATGGACCACTGTGTGGTCGGGTGATACCAGCTCAATTCTGGCGTGATCAGGCATTTTTAATGTTGAGAAGAGTGTGCCTGCCCAGACCTTCACCGAGTTCTGAGTTGCCCGCAGCACCACCAGTGACCATTGACCGGTATTTGTCCTTATTGCATCGCTCATTGTGATTATTCCTTGTTTTTCAGATCCGGGAGCCATCCGCTACCCTCTGAGCGTCCATAGATCAATGTAGGCAATGAGATGGGGGTTAGCCAACAAAAACCTCATACAGGCATATGAAGTAAATTCATACAACTGTTTTAAGTGGTAGTTTTTTGCACCTATATGGAGAAAAACATGTTAAAAAAGAGAGCCGGGTAACGACTTAAAGTGGATATCTGATAGAGGTCATTGTGCTATCGCAGCGATTATATTCAGATAGGATGTGTAGCGATTTTACGACTACGCTATACCTGCAACGGTGTAAATGTCATGAAGGATGAGAATATGAATAACCGAATCCAGGCGATCATTCAGCGTTATCAGACCGACCGGACCCGCCTGCTTGATATGCTCTGGGAACTTCATCATCTGTATGGTTACCTCCCCGATGAGGCGCTGTCTGAGCTGGCGGACGGGCTGAATATGGCCGTTGAGGATGTGCGTGAAACCAGCTCTTTCTACCACTATTTTCACCACCGGTCGACCGGCAGCTACACCCTCTATCTGAGCAATACGGTGATCGCCAGGATGCAGGGCTATCAGGAAGTCCTGGACGCACTGGAACGCGAGACCGGCGCGACGCTGGGGGAGATGGATCCCTCCGGAACCTTTAGTTTGTATGACACCCCCTGTATTGGCCTGAGTGACCAGGAACCGGCCATGCTGGTGGATGAGGTGGTCTTTACCCGCCTGACCCCGGAAAAAGTATCCAGCATTATTAGTCAGTTAAAATGTGGCCGGTCACCAGAAGAGATCGCTAATCCCAGGGCTCTGCCTAAAACTGATATTGCCTATGTTGATCAGTTGGTAGAAACCAATATCTGCAAAGCCGGGCCAGTTTTTTTCCACAACGGGAATGACTTTCCTGAACTGTTGAAAAACTGTTTGGACGCAGGCCCGGAGGCGGTTATTGGGGCTATTACTCAAGCCCAACTGAGAGGACATGGGGGAGCGGGTTTTGCCACCGGTTTAAAATGGAAACTCTGCCGTGAGGCTCCGGGAGCGACTAAATACGTTATCTGTAATGCTGACGAGGGAGAGCCTGGCACCTTCAAAGACCGGGTCCTATTGACCCGCTCGCCTCAGGCTGTATTGATGGGAATGGTGCTGGCCGCCAGCGTTATTGGCGCCCGTGAAGGCATTATCTATCTGCGGCAGGAGTATATCTACCTGAAAGCGTATCTGGAGCAGCAGTTACAACTGTTCAGAGAGCAACGGCTGCTGGGGAATAACATTCTCGGGCACGCTGATTTTAACTTTGATATCCGTATTCAGATGGGGGCCGGTGCCTATATTTGTGGTGATGAATCCGCGCTGATCGAATCCTGCGAGGGTAAGCGTGGCACACCCCGGGTAAAACCCCCATACCCGGTAGAGCAGGGATATCTGGGGATGCCCACCTGTGTGAACAATGTTGAGACGCTGGTTGCGGTTACCCGGGTGATGCAGGAAGGAGCTGAATGGTATCAGAGCCTGGGCACTGAGGATTCCCGGGGCTGCCGGTTGATGAGTGTGTCGGGGGACTGTCAGCGCCCCGGTGTTTATGAAATAGAGTGGGGTACCACCCTGAATCAGTTACTTACTCTGGTTGGGGCTGAGGACCCCTGGGCGGTGCAGATCAGCGGTCCCTCCGGGGAGTGTGTTGCGGTCGACAAAGGCGGTGAGCGGCGTTTTGGATACGGGGATCTTTCCTGTAATGGCTCGGTGATGATCTTCAATCGCAGCCGCGATCTTCTCGGTATTGTGAAGCACTTCATGCAGTTTTTTGTTGATGAGTCCTGCGGTATCTGTACTCCCTGCCGGTCGGGTAATGTTGATCTGCGTAACAAGATGGAGCGGATCATTGCCGGTCGGGGATGTCAGCAGGATCTGGATGAGATGGTGAGTTGGGGACAACTGGTGCGTAGTACCAGCCGTTGTGGACTGGGGGGCACATCCCCCAATCCGATTCTGACTACATTGCAGCAGTTTCCTGAGCTCTATCAGGCAAAGCTGACAGAGCAGTCGGGAGTTTTGTTACCCTCATTTGATCTTGAGGCCGCGTTACAGGGGAACGAGCGGGCGAGGATCGAACTGACTCACCACGACTATATTCCCCGAGAACTGATTCAAGACCCGGAGACGGAAAAATGAGCATTCAGATAACCATTGATGGTCAGCCAGTCGTTACCGAAGCCGGTGAAAATCTGGTGGACGTTGCAGCGCAAAACAGCGTCTATATTCCCACACTTTGTTATCTGAAGGGGAAGCCCTGTCTGGGCACCTGTCGCGTCTGTTCAGTCCGGGTGAATGGCCATATTACCGCGGCCTGTAGTGTGCCGGTGACTGAGGGTATGCAGGTTGAAGTCGACACAACAGAGCTGGCGGATATGCGCAAGGCACTGATTGAGTCGCTTTTTTCCGAGGGTAATCACAACTGCCCCAGCTGCGAAAAAAGCGGTCGTTGCGAGCTTCAGGCCACCGGCTATGAGGTTGAGATGGTGGTGTCCCGTTTCCCCTATCGGTTCCCGCTCAGACCGCGTGAGGTAGCAGCAGATCATATCTGGCTGGAGCGTGACCGCTGTATTTTCTGCCAGCGCTGTGTTGAGTTTATCCGGGACCGTCAAACCGATCAGAAAATATTTTCTATCAAGGGGCGGGGCATTACTGCACAGATTGAGGTTAATACTGAGCTGGCCAACCGGATGCCGCCGGAGCAGGTACGCGAAGCCGCGGATATCTGTCCGGTGGGTTGTATCATTGAAAAGGGGGTCGGTTTTAACGATCCGATCGGGCGGCGTAAATTTGAGCTTCAATCGGTGCGTGAGCGGGCATTGGGGGAGGAAGAGTCATGAGTAAATCCGGTAAAAACCAGACCTGTTCCCATGATCTGCCGGCGACCCAGCTGAACCCTGCATTGCAGGCTGCACGGGATAATAAGATAAAAGTTGCCATGATCGGCCTGTGTGGCTGCTGGGGTTGTACCCTGTCAATGCTGGATATGGATGAGGCGCTGCTGGGGCTGCTGGATAAAGTCACTATTCTGCGTTCATCGCTGACCGATATTAAGCGGATTCGTGAACGTTGCGCCATCGGTTTTGTCGAAGGAGGAATCGCCAATGAGGAGAATATTGAGACCCTGAAAGAGTTTCGTGAGAACTGCGACATCCTGATATCGGTGGGTGCCTGTGCGGTCTGGGGCGGTGTTCCGGCGATGCGAAACGAGGTGGAACTGAGTGATTGCCTGCGAGAGGCCTATGTGGATTCGGTGACCGCTGTACCCGATGCGATACCCACGATTCCCTATCATGAAGATATACCGAGGATAACCACCCGGGTCTACCCCTGTCATGAAGTGGTTAAAATGGATTATTTTATTCCTGGTTGCCCGCCCGACGGAGCAACCATTCTAAAAGTGCTGGATGATCTGATTAACGGGCGCGAATTCGATCTGCCTGCATCGATTAACCGATACGATTAACAGAGGGAACCGTGATGAGTCGAAAACTGGTTATTGATCCTGTTACCCGTATTGAGGGACATGGCAAAGTCACCATTCAACTGGATGATGACAATAACGTCACCGATGCCAAACTTCATGTGGTGGAGTTCCGCGGCTTCGAAAAACTGATACAGGGGCACCCCTACTGGGAGGCTCCGATGCTGCTGCAACGGATCTGTGGCATCTGTTTTGTCAGCCACCACCTGTGTGGTGCCAAAGCGCTGGACGACATGGTGGGGGTCGGGCTGGGGTCGGGTATCCCAATGTTGCCAACGGCGGAAAAAGTCCGTCGGCTGGGGCACTATGCCCAGCAGTTACAATCCCATGTCACCGCCTATTTTTATCTGGTGGTTCCTGAGATGCTGTTTGGTATGGATGCCCCGCCGGAGCAGCGTAATGTGCTCGGGCTGGTGGAGCAGAATCCGGCGCTGGTAAAGCGGGTTGTGGCGTTGCGTAAGTGGGGCCAGGAGCTGATCAGGACGGTGTTGGGTAAGAGAATGCACGGTATCAGCTCGGTGCCGGGCGGCGTGAGCAAGAATATCAGTCTTGAAGAGCGTGATCGTTTTCTTAACGGTGAGGAGGGACTTCTCTCTATCGATGAGGTTATCGAATACGCTCAGGAAGGCCTGAAGCTGTTTTATGAGTTTCATGAGCAGCACCGGGAGCAGGTAGACAGTTTTGCTGTTGTCCCATCTCTGGATATGTGTCTGGTCAATGATGAGGGGAATGTGGATTACTACCACGGCAGAATCCGTATTCTCGATGAAGACAAGCGGATTGTGCGGGAGTTTGATTATCACGATTATCTTGAGCATTTCTCTGAAGCGACCGAAGAGTGGAGTTATATGAAGTTTCCTTTCCTCAAGGATCTGGGACGGGAGAAAGGCTCGGTACGGGTGGGGCCGTTGGCGCGGATGAATGTGACAAAGACGCTCTCTACCCCGCTGGCTCAGGCGGCGCTGGAAAAATTCCACGCCTATACCGGTGGTAAGTCAAACAATATGACCCTGCATACCAACTGGGCGCGGGCGATAGAAATTATCCATTCAGCGGAGCTGATTAAAGAGCTGCTGCATGATCCCGATCTGCAAAACGAGCAGTTGCTAATGACGCCCGCAGACAACGCCTGGACCGGCGAGGGGATCGGTGTTGTTGAGGCCCCGCGGGGGACTCTGCTGCATCACTACCGGGCGGACAGATCGGGCAGTATCAGTTTCGCTAATCTGATTGTGTCGACAACCCAGAACAATAGTGTTATCAACCGGACCGTCAGGTCGGTTGCGCAGGACTATATCAGCGGTAAAGCTGAAATTACCGAAGGGATGATGAATGCGATCGAAGTGGGGATTCGCGCTTATGACCCCTGTCTCAGCTGTGCAACCCATGCACTGGGGCAGATGCCGCTGGAGATCTCACTGTTCGATGCTGAGGGGCAGATAGTCGATGAACAGCGCCGTTGAACCGGTTCAGTTATCGCTGGCAGATTTTGGTCATGAAAACTGTCTGATCTATGGCATCGGTAATGTGGGACGCCAGGATGATGGACTGGGGTGGGCGTTTGTTGACTGGCTCGAAGCCGCCGGGCTCTGCGTTGAAGCAGAGAGGGTGCGAAACTATCAGTTGTTTCTCGAAGATGCCGACCTGATCAGCAGTAAGCAAAAAGTGCTGTTTATCGATGCTACCCGGAGTCCGGAGGTGAGTACGTTTTCGCTGTACAGGGCCAGGGCCGAGCTGGATTTCAGCTTCACCTCCCATGCGATCTCCATTCCCTCGATCATCGCCACTTGTCAGCTCTGTTTTGAACGGCAACCCGAGGTCTATGTTCTGGCGATCAGAGGTTATGAGTGGGAGTTGCAGGAGGGGCTGACTGTCGCTGCGAAGTCTAATTTAGATGCGGCTATTGCCCACTTCAGTGCTGACTGAGCCCCTTTCTGGCCCGGGTGCCAGAAAGGGGTAAGTATAGGGGTTAAGCATCGGAGGCTAAGTATCAGGGTTAAGCATTCTGGTGTTTATACCAGTTAATAAACGCGTCTGCCGGCATCGGTCGGGCTAACAGAAACCCTTGTAACTGATCGCATTTCATCTGTTTGAGAATCGTTACCTGAGACTGATGTTCGATGCCTTCGGCAACCACTTGCAGGCCCAGTACATGGCTCATCTCTATGATTGAGGTGACGATTGCCCGATCTACCTCCGAGGCTTCCAGATTGACCAGAAAACTACGGTCGATCTTGAGAATATCAAGCGCGATAGTACGAATATAACTGAGACTGGAATAACCGGTGCCAAAATCATCGATCGCCACCTGAATACCCTGGCTGCGAAGTGTATTAAGTGCTTCCTTGGTCTCCTCAGGGCAATAGAGGAAACAGGATTCGGTCAGCTCTACAGACAGCAGGTGCGCGGGGAGGTTGTGCTGTTTCAGACACTCAAGAATCTGTTCGGCAATATCGCCCTGCTGAAACTGCCTGGCCGAGAGATTGATGGCGACATTGATCTCTTCTCCCTGTTCACGCCATCGGGCAATTTGCTGACATGCCTCCTCAAGCACAAAACGCCCGATGCGGTTGATCAGCCCCAGATCCTCTGCCAGCGGTATAAATTCAGCTGGTGAGATAAACCCCAGTTGCGGATGCAGCCAGCGTAACAGCGCTTCACAACTGGTCGGTCTGCCCGTGTGAAGGCCGACTTTTGGCTGGAAATAGAGTTGAAACTCGCCATTATCTAACGCAGCCTGCAGGTCACTTCCCATCTGATAACGGGACTGAATCAGGCGGTGCTGTTCCGGGGAGAAAAAGCGGAAGCTGTTGCGCCCGAAATCTTTTGCCAGATGGACTGCCGAGTTGGCACACTTGAGCAGCGACTCGGCATCGTCTGCATCGGTTGGAAAGAAACTAACACCGATACTGACAGTGACTTTCAGCTCTTTATCTTCGATCAGAATGGGTTGATTGACGGTGCTGAGTAAGCGGTTGAGAAACTCACTGATATGGGGGGTATCATCGACATCAGTGAGAATCAGATTAAATTCATCGCCGCCAAAACGGGCAACGGTGTCGCTGTCATCTAACTGATGCTCAATGCGCCGACCGATCTCTTTAAGTACTCTGTCACCGGTTTCATGGCCATGCAGATCGTTGATCTGTTGAAAAAAATCCACATCAATATAGGCCACGGCGATCCGGTGCTGATGCTCTCTGGCATAGCCTATTGAGAGTTGCAGACGGTCATTAAACAGTTTTCGATTGGGAAGCCGGGTGAGCTCATCGAAGTAAGCCAGCCGCCGGATACGGGCTTCTGATTTTTTTATCTCGGTCAGATCGGTGAAGATTGATGCATATTGCGAAATATTGCCATGGTCATCCCGGATTGAGGTGATACTGAGCCACTCCGGATACACCGCACCATCTTTCCGCCGGTTCCAGATCTCCCCCTGCCAGAATCCCTGCTCTGTGAGACTCTGCCACATCGCTTTATAGAACGATTTGTTGTGACGTCCTGAACTCAGGATGTTCGGATTTTTACCCAGTACTTCGGCGCTGGTATAGCCGGTGATCTCGGTGAAGGATGGATTGACCCGAAGGATCTGAGCGTTCTTGTCGCAGATAACGATCGCCTCCATTGACGCTTCAATCACTTTATCTGCGAGTTTAAGGCTGTGCTGAGATTTCTCCAGCGCCTTGTCCCGTTCATTGAGCAATTCCCGCAGGCGGTAGACATAATCATTTTCGACACTACGGAGGATATCGGAGTAGGAGATCAGTCCGGTGATCTTTCCCTGATGGTTGGTAATCGCAAGATGCTGGAACTGGTGTTGCAGAAACACTTTGCGGGCGTTATACAGGCTTAAACTCTGCTCAACCGTTACCAGAGTGCTGTTGCAGAGATCGCAAATCAACCGGCCCTGCATATCCTGCGCGATCAGTGCTACCGCGTCCCGTTCGGTGAAGATTCCGCTGATTTCGTTATGCAGGGTGATCAACAGGGCCGACCTGCCGGACTGGTTCAGCTTTTGCAATGCAGTGAGCACGGTACTGTTGCCATCGACAGAGACCGGCGAATGATCGGCGATCTCTTCAACTGATCGGAGGAAAAGATCATGCTCGATGCCGTGGCTGTTCACGACATCGGTTTCAGTAATAATGCCGCAGGCTTCACCGGAGTTCTTGGTGACGACGAAGTGGCGTACCTCCTCGGCGATAAACTTAAGGCCTGCTTCATCGACTGATTCCCATTCGGAGACCGTGTGTACCGGTGAGGACATGAATTGAGTGACCGGCGTGTGCTGGGCATTGCCGGCCCACAGGCCTATCAGATCCCGTCGGGTAACGATACCAACCGGCAAGCGGTTTTCGCACACAACTATGCAACCTATCTTCTTGTCGGCCATCAGCCTGATCAGACTGTCTGCTGTTGAATCCGGAGTGCAGGTGATCAGATTAGACTGAGCAATATGTCTGACAAGTAACGGACTAGTAACCTTAGGAGGTCTGGACATCGAAAAAAGAACCTTTTCACCAGTGGTCTTGCTATAAAAGAGGATAATTTTACTCGGGCATTTTAAACGGGTATAGCAGTTTCATGCCTTAAATGAGTAGTTGTTGAGGTTGAATTTAAACAAAATAAACATTCTATGATATAGATCCTGTTTGAGGTTTCTTGCCAGCCTCCCGTTTGACTGATCTTACTTTGACGTTTGTGCGTAACAGTCTCAGGAGGAGCAAAGTCGATGAAATCAGGTTTGTCTCAAAACTTCTGGGTTAATCAGGCAGGCTTTCAACTGGCCTGGTGGAGCGCCATTCTGCTCACCAGTCAGAGTGTTGCCGTGCTGGTTGTTTTATTGCTGCTACACCTGTGGTTCCACAGACAGCCGGTTCATGAAGTGTATGTGGTGCTGCTCTGTGGCCTGACGGGGTTCGCGGTTGATCTGCTGTTAACCCTGGCGGGCTTGTTTCGTTTTCCCTCTACACCGTTGCCCCCCTTATGGTTATTGCTGCTGTGGTTCTGTTTCGCAGCAACTTTGAACCAGAGCCTGAGATTTTTCCATAAGCGCTGGGTGGTCGCTTCAGTATGTGGTGGAGTTGCCGGTAGCCTGGCATATAGTGCAGCGGCAAAGCTGGGAGCTGTGAGTCTTGGCGTGCCATGGTTGCCAGGGGCTCTGATATTGATGTTTATCTGGATGGCCCTGTTCCCCCTGCAGCTCTGGATCAGTGGTCAGCACTTTTCGGGGGAGGGCCGTGGTGCGTATTAATCTGTTATTGATCACTCTGGTTCTGTTTTTTGCCGGTCTGGCCCACGCGGTTGCGACCCCACTGCCAAAGAATATGAAGGTGATTGGTGAGGCTGAGCTGAAGGTGCTCTGGTTGAGTATTTATCGTGCCCGGCTGGCCAGTCCGCAGGGTGTGTTTGTCTCTGCAATGATGCCTTTGCTGCTCACCTTAGAATATCAGCGCGATGTCAGCAAGCAGAGCCTGCTCGATGAGACACGCAGACAGTGGCAGAAGTCCGGTATCGCCCCGGATGATCAGGCCTTATGGCTTGGGTCATTGGCAACCCTATGGCCGGATATAGAGGACCAGGACACCCTTGGCTTTTATCAGGATGCCGATGGGTATGGGCACTTTTATCACAATCAGCACTATCTTGGCAGCATTAGAGATAACCGTTTTTGCCAGGCGTTTCTGGGTATCTGGCTATCTGATAACAGTGCTTTCCCCGGGTTTACACGACAGTTAACTGGAAGAAATTCAGAGTAAAAAGGACGATTGTTATGACGCAAACGACTTCAATACTGGCACTGGCTTTACCGGTTTTATTAGTACTTCCCGGTTGTGCCAGTTCTCTCGATGCTTACCGTGATGAAAAACCCACATTAGCACTGGATCAGTTTTTTAATGGCCGTCTGGTTGCCTATGGCATTGTGCAGGATTTTTCTGGCAGGGTGACCCGACGTTTCCGCGCCGACATATCGGCACAGTGGCAGGAGGCCAAGGGGGTTCTGGATGAACAGTTCTATTTCAGTGATGGAGAGCAACAGAGCCGCTGCTGGACCATAGTCAAGGAGGGAAACCGCTATCGGGGAACGGCTGGCGACATTGTCGGCGAGGCGCGGGGAGAGGCTCAGGGGAATGCTCTTAACTGGCGCTATACCCTACAGGTGCCGGTTAACGGTAAGGTCTGGAATATCGCCCTGGATGACTGGCTCTACCTGATCGATGAGAACAATCTGATCAACCGGACCAGGATGAAAAAGTTTGGTCTGCCGGTGGGTCAACTGACCCTGCATATTCGAAAACTGGCAGATGACGAGGCATTTCAGACGCGGGACGCTGAGTCTGTATGCACCGGTCCGGAGGGACAATGAGTAAAGCAAACAGTACAGAAAAGCCGCGCTATCCCTGGAAGACCGCCTGGGTGACGGGCGCGGGGAGAGGGATAGGGGCAGAGCTGACCCGGCTATTATGTCGCCGGGGTGTCATCGTATATGGTTCAGCCAGAACCTCTGAGCAACTTGAACAGTTACAGCAGGAATTGCGAGGCTGCGAAGGTGAACTGATTCCGGTACCGCTTGATATTCGTGACGCAGATGCTCTGCAACAGCTGTTTCTTAGCTGGGATGCTAAAGGGTTTATGCCAGAGCTGGTGGTGTTGAATGCGGGCACTCATGATCCCTTTTCCGCATACGAGTTCTCTGCAAAGCGATGTAAAGCGCTGCTGGATATCAATTTACAGGGAACGATAAACTGTCTTGAACCTGTGTTATACCGTTATCTGCAAAGAGGTGTTCCGGTCAGCCAGACGAAACCGGCTGACGCGATAAAAACATCTGGATCATCAGGACAGATAGCAGTGGTTTCATCTTCTGCGGGCTATCGGGGTTTACCGACGGCGGCGGCTTATGGTGCCGGTAAAGCGGCTCTGATCAACCTGTGTGAGTCGCTGCGTTCAGATCTGCAGGGCAGTGGGGTTAAGCTTCAGTTGATCAACCCCGGCTTTGTCCGCACACCGCTAACCGATAAAAATGATTTTCCCATGCCGGCACTGATGGACGCAGATGAGGCGGCCAGACGAATAGTGGCGGGACTTTTAAGCCACCGGTTTGAAATTATATTTCCCCGCCGTTTTGTTTATCTGCTTAAATTATTCAGAATAATCCCTTATCGCTGGTATTTCTGGCTGATTGGCAGAGCCACAGGAGCAGGAAAAGATGTCAGAAACAGTTAGTCATAGCATTACAGAGCGGTTAAACCGATACGCGGTCTGTCTGGCCCAGTTAACACCGGCTAAAATTGACGATCTGAGCGAGCTGGTGGCTGATGAGATAGAGTTCACCGACCCTTTCAACCGGGTGCAGGGTAAAACTGCCTTTCTGGGGATCATGGAGGAGATGTTCCAACAGTTGCAGGATGTACGTTTTGATCTGCTTGAGTGGCAGTTACAGGGGCACACGGGTTATATTTATTGGCGTTTTTCTGCAACAGCGTCGCTGACCGGTTCATTTTCAGCGGAAGGGGTGAGTCGTATCTGTCTGAATGAACAGGGGTTGGTGACTCGTCACCAGGACTTCTGGGATGCCAGTATCCTGATGCAGGAGTTTCCCCTGCTGGGGAGAGTCATTGGTTATATACGTAAGCGGGCCGCTTATAAAGCGGGATGATCTCTTTTGATCCTGTGTCGCTTGATCAGCGTCAGCACAAGCACCATAGAAGCCAGAACCAGAGTGACCAGATTGGCCAGTATCACTGGAAGATCACCAAGCACCACGCCATAGGCCAGCCATAAGGCTACCCCGACAGTAAAAACGGAATACATCATCAGTGAGATGCCCTCCACATTACCGGTGCGCAGTATATGAACTACCTGGGGTACAAATGAGAGGGTGGTGCAGGTGGCCGCCATCAGCCCTATCAGAGTGAAATTATCCATCATGGTGTCTTTAATAGCGTTATTAAGCTTGTCTGAAAAGTTGTATGAAAGGTGAGCATCATAGGTTGCCCCGGGGCTTTATACAAATGATGTTTTTTAATTCTAAACAGGAAACGGAATAGCATTAGTCTGTGTTCCGGTTGATCAGTTGATACAAGCCTACATCGATAGTTCCCTCTTCAAAGCCTCCCTCGCAGTAACAGAGATAGTAACGCCATAAACGTCTGAAGCGCTCGTCATAGCCCAGCTGTTCGAGGGCTTCGCTGTGCTGTTCAAAACTCTCCCGCCAGAGCCTGAGGGTGCGGGCATAATCTTTGCCAAAGAGCTGTTTATATTCCAGAGTGAAGCCATGCTCAGCAAACTTTTGCTCCAGTCGGCTAATGCTGGGTAGCATCCCTCCCGGGAAAATATAGCGTTGAATAAAGTCCGCCTGATTGCGATAGGTTTTAAACCGTTCCTCTTCAATACTGATCACCTGAAGTACCGCTTTTCCGCCCGGTTTGAGTGATTGTTCGAGGGTATTGAAATAGCTGTCCCAGTATTTTTCCCCCACAGCTTCAAACATCTCAATGGAGACAACCGCATCATACTGACTGAGCAGATCCCGGTAATCGGTGAGGCTGATATTGGCGCTTTTATCGAGCCCTGCTGATCTGAGTCTGTTGCGACTCCACTGAAGCTGCTCTTCAGACAGAGTAACGCCATGAACTCTGACTTTATGTTGCCGTAAAGCCCGCTCTGCAAAGCCTCCCCAGCCGCAGCCTATCTCCAGAATATGGTCGTTCTCCTCAGGTTTTAGCAGATCCAGAATCCGCTGGTATTTGGCGGTTTGTGCCTGTTCGAGTGATTGCAGTGGGGAGCTAAACAGCGCTGACGAGTAGGACATTGTCGGGTCCAGCCAGAGACGATAAAAGTCATTGCCCAGATCATAGTGGGCGGCAATATTGCGGCGACTGCCGGTGCGGCTGTTATGGTTGCGCCAGTGATGAATATTATCCAGTAGCTGCTTAATAAAGCCTGCTTTGGCGAACCCTTCGAGAGTTTTTTCGTTCTGCAGAGCCCAACGTACCAGAGCGGTCAGGTCAGGGCTGTCCCATTCGCCGGCTATATAGCCTTCAGACCAGCCGGTGATTCCCCCGGTGTAAAGGCGCAAAAGGCAGCGCAGACTGTTGAGTTGAACGGTGACCTGAAGTATTTCATCGGATTGATTAGGACAGGTCTCAGTGTCGGGCTGATCGTGATCAAGACTTCCCTGGCCAAACGCCTGTTGATAGCCGCTGGGCATAATCAGGTGGATTCTCCCCCGGGTTTGACTCAGGGGCGCACCGAGCCGGTTGAGCACTCTTTGCTCCAGCCAGTCAGGTTTAATCGCCGTGTTGTACTCTTGCTTATACCTGTGGTGCGCCATGGATGGTTGTGCCAGGGTTTTCACCTGTGACCGGCCTGCGGTTGAGGAGGTCTGGTAGTTACAGGTTTTCATAGTGAGTTTCTCCATTGCGATCTGACCAGCTGATGCTGTAACTTTTTGTGGTATTCCGCGGCTGAAGTTTGACGCCTTTCAGCCAGAGTCTGAGTGCTTCCCAGTGGATCGCTCCCATCACTTTCAGGGTCATCAGGGGGTGACTGATAAACAGCCTGAGCAGGTTTATATCGTTTATCTCCTGTCGTTGTCCGGTAAACGTGGCATTCAGTATCGGAGTGATCTTCGCGTCATCTCTGCAGCTCTGTTGAATGCATACGGAAATCCTTTCCCGGGGCGGCAGGATTCTGAAACTATAGGCGGTGTCCATGGGCATAAACGGACTGACATACATCAGCTTATGGCAGCTATGGCGGACAATCTTATCATCGGGATTATCGTTCACCAGCAGATAACTGTGCCGTTGGCCGAAGGTGTTGCTGACCTCATAAAGTATCACCTCCACCTGATTGTCAGGGTTATAGCAGAAGTAGACACTCAGAGGATTAAAGGTATACCCCAGAATTCTTGGATAGCAGAGCAGCTCAATGCGGTGTGTGGCTGATGCATAACCCCGGGATGACAGCAGCCCGGTGATCTCCTGACGTAACCGACCCTCTCCGCGACCATAATCTTTTTCGTGAAATGACATCAGGCCGAAGCGGTTGATAGCAAAATATCTCAGGGTGTTGCTTAGCAGAGGCAGTTCATCGAGGTCGATGCACAGCGAGAAAACCCGATAGATAAAACGATGCCGCTTCGGTGTAAAACGGTGATGCATAACAACACCAGCGAACACTGAGGAGTTCAGTTTAGCCATGGATGCGGGTCCTTATCTCATCCTCCATAGACCTTTCAGGCGGTCTTTGGGTGACGATAATTCTGCTGTTGGGGTTGTCCAGATGCCAGGGGCGGGGAATCCCCCCCAGTTGCTCTGCGACTGCCAGCCCCGATTGCAGTCCATCTTCATGAAAACCATAACCAAACCATGCCCCGCAGAACCAGGTTTTTTGCTGTCCCTGAAGACTCCAGAGATTCTGCTGCTGGGTCAGAGAGTTCTGGTCAAAGGCGGGGTGATCGTAGAAAAAACTGCGTATCAGTTTATCTGCTGCAGGCTCTTTCGGGGGATTGAGAGACACGATGACCGGTTGCTCAGTCGCCAGTGGCTGCAAACGGTTCATCCAGTAACTGACAGAAACCTGGCGCTCGTCTCTGGCGTTGCCTGACGCCATATAATTCCAGCTGGACCAGACCTTTTTGTTCTGCGGTAGCAGGCTCTCATCAAGATGAAGATACGCCCGGTTCCTCTGATAGGGGACGCTGCTCAGCAGTTGCTGTTCCTCTGCGGTGGGCTTTTCCAGCAGAGCCAGAGCCTGATCAGCATGGCAGGCCAGCACTACCTCATCATAGTGCTCCCGGGCACCGTGAAGGTCTTCGATAACCACGAAGTCCGGGTGACGGATGATTTTGTGTATGCGGCTGTTAATTCTGACATTATCTGCCAGTTCGGTGGCGATTCTGCTGACGTAGCCGATACTGCCGCCTGGGATGGTATGCCATTGAGGCCGGTCATTAATCTGTAACAGGCCATGGTTCTGACAGAAACGGAGAAAACTCAGCGCAGGATACCTGAGCATCTGCTGCACCGGGGTGGACCAGATGGCCGCCCCCATAGGCAGCAGGTGGTCATAGATAAAACGATCACCGTAGCTATGCTGGCTGAGTAACTGCTCCAGAGTGAGGTTTGCCAGTGAAGGATCAGCCATCATCCTGTCTGCGTTGCGATAGAAGCGCATCAGGTCTCTGATCATCGACCAGAAGGCCGGACTGATCAGGTTGCGTTTCTGCGCAAACAGACCATTCAGACCGGTGCCACTGTACTCTAACCGTCCATTGTCTACCGAGACTGCGAATGACATATCGGTGGCACAGGTTGGCAGGTTGATATGTTCAAAGAACTTAACCAGATTGGGATAGTTCACCGGGTTAAAAACGATGAACCCGGTATCGACATCGATCTGAGTGCCGTCGAGATCGAACCGGACAGTATTGGAATGGCCACCCAACCGGTCATCCTTTTCATAGAGTGTTACCCGGTGGGCTTTGTTCAACAGCCAGGCGCAGCTCAGGCCGGCAATACCGGAACCGATAACGGCAATTTTTTTCGGGCGGATGGCAGTAATATTCATCGGAGCAGTCCATACTGTGATCTGTTTGACGCGCGGTAACAAAATGAATAAACAATCGTTCAGCAAGCGCATTATTTGCAGGGCTATACGTGAAGGTTTCAAAATAGGATCACAGATTCTGTTGTGAATAAAGCAGTTACCCGGCAAAATTTTTTCAGCTGGGATGATCCGGTTAATTATCTGAATACGTAAAGGGGTATATGAAGAACAGACCACCGGGAGAGGATGTGGATAACATCGTACAACTGAGTCAGGCCGAGATGGCCAGTGCAGACTGGAGCGATCTGTTGGGCCGATTGGCGGTAAAACCAGATAAATCGATCTATGCCCGGTTGTTCAACCATTTTGCGCCCAGGGTTAAGGCCTATATCGTACGGTTGGGCGTGGCTATCTCCGCTGCCGAAGAGGTGACGCAGGAGGTGATGCTATCGGTGTGGCGCAAGGCACACATGTATCATCCGGATAAAGCGGCGGCCAGCACCTGGATCTTTACTCTGGCACGAAATCAGAGCATCGACTGGATGCGTAAGCAGAAATATCCCCAGTACAGTCTTGATGAGTGGAGTGAAACGGCTTGCGAGTCAGGACAGGGGGAGCAGGAAGTATTATCAGACCGGGTAGCACAGGCGATCAGCCAGCTGCCGGAAAAGCAGGCGCAGGTTATCTACATGTCTTATTTCGAAGGGCGATCACACGGTGATATCGCCAGCCGTCTCGATATCCCTCTGGGGAGTGTTAAATCCAGAATCCGCCTGGCAACAGAAAAACTGAAACAGATCTGGGGAGGTGATGAGTATGAACATTAATCATCACCTCGATGATGCAACCCTTATCAGCTATTCGGCTGGCGCTCTGTCCCAGGGCATGGCGCTGGTGGTGGCATCCCATCTGTCGATCTGTCCACAGTGTCGTGAGCGGGCTGAGCACTCTGATGCCGTTGGTGGTGCACTGCTGGAATCACTGGAGCCCGAAACCGTTGCCGATGATATGCTGGCATCGGTACTGACTCAGCTTGATGAACTGCCGACCAAGCAGGAGAGCGTCCCGGTTACGCCTATCGTCATGGATCCTGAGATACCGGCCCCCTTAAGAGAGTATATTCACTGCCCTCTGGATCAGCTGGAGTGGAAACGGATCGTTCCTGGTGTTGCTTACTATGATATGCCCTGGGAGGGACATGGTGTTTCCCGGCTGCTGAGAATTGCACCGGGAAAGGCGATGCTGGCGCACACCCACAATGGCAATGAGCTGACCATGGTGCTGCGAGGCTCTTTTTCCGATGAGGTTGGGCGTTTCTGCCGCGGCGATGTGGCCGATCTGGATGATCAGATTGAACATCAACCGCTGGTCGATAGTAAAGTGGATTGTATCTGTCTGATCGCTACCGATGCGCCTCTCAGGTTTACCACTTTGTTTGGTAAGCTGGTACAGCCAATCACTGGTTTCTGATCCGATGGCAGAAAGGAACCGATTTAACCCGTCTAAATTGCATTTGAGTAAGTGGACAGCGGTTGAACCGCACAATAAAGAGAAACATTTTTTAGTGACGAAGTTGCTGAAAGATGATGACGGTGTTGTTCAACAGTGCGTTCTTGAAGCCGTGATCAGCCACCGGGAACACGTTATTCACTGGCAGATACTGGCTGATAGTGATCACTGGAAACAGGGGTGGTGCTAAACTTTTATATTAAAAAGCCGGGCAGTGATGACCGGCTTTTTGCTGAGTGCTGATCTGTTTCAGTTCTGCTTCTCCGATCTTCTGGTTACAGTTTCAGTGCTTTCATTTGCCGCTTAAACTCATCGGTAACCTCCCGCGCCTGATTGCGGTTTTTTATCGCTGTCGGTGTGATCATCACCACCAGTTCAGTACGGCGGCTGGTTTCACTTTTGGAACCAAACAGATAGCCAAGACCGGGTACATCTTTTATCCCAGGCAGGCCTGCATCTCCCAGATCTTTGTTCTCTCTGATGAGCCCCCCCAACACCAGTGTATCGCCACTTTGTACCGCAACGGTGGTTTTAATCTGACGCTGATTGATGGTGGGAGACTGAATGCCTGAGGAGGTTGTGACAGAGGCGTCACTGACATCCTGATTGATTTCCAGTACCACCATACCGCCATCTTTGATCTGTGGCGTCACCTCCAGCAGTACACCGGTATCCCGATATTGAACCGAAGTGGTGATCAGATTGCCGCTGCTGTTTGAGGTATTCGTGGTTTCAGAGGTGGAGATAGGCACCTGATCACCAACCTTGATTGAGGCGGACTGGTTATCCAGCACCATTAGTGAGGGGGAGGAGATCACATTGATGCGGCTGTCAGAGGCCAGTGCAGTCAACAGGGCCAGCGGATTGTTGAGGCGGTCCAGCACCTCATATTTGAAACCACTGGCGCTTTGTGGACTAGAAAGGGAACCATAACCGGTATCGCCGTTGCCAAACCCGTTTTTGAAGAACCAGTCGATCCCGTATTTCAGATCCCCGGAGAGCTTCACCTCGACAATAGTGGCTTCAACCAAAACCTGCTGAGGCAGTACATCCAGCTTCTGTAGCGCCAGTTCTACCACTCCGTAGTCGGCCTGGGTGGCCAGCACCAGCAGCGAGTTGTTCTCTTCGTCGGCAATAATACTGATCTCGCCAAGATTACTCAGCGAGGTCTGACTGGTCAGAGGTGTCAGTGTTCCCTGGCTGGAAATCACGGCGGGTGTCCCTGTTGCTGGTGCGGCTGCCGTGGTCGGGGATGGGGAGCGGGGACCGCTGCCCTGGTTGCCTGACTTCGAACGCTGCCCTGAGAACAGCTGCTCAAGCATGCCGGCCAGGTGTGATGCTTTACCGTATTTGACCTTGTACACATGCAGCGAGGTGCTGGCGAGATTGTCCATCCGGTCGAGCCGCTCGATCCACTGCTGAGCACTTTTCAGGTATTGCGGCTGAGGTGTGATCACCATCACGGTATTCAACCGTTCGATCGGGACAAATTTAACCAGCCCCGCCATTGGACCGGAGGATTTATCACCAAAGACATTTTCCAGCTCACCCAGTATTGTCCGGGTATCCACTGACTGTAAGCGGAACAGACCGATCGACATGCCCCGCAGCTGGTTGACGTCAAAAGTCTCAATGGTGTTGAGCAGGGTGTTCAGTTCGGTGCGGGAGCCGGACATCAGCAGCAGGTTATGGGGCTCATCGACTGTGATCCGGGCACCCTCTGATGCCACCGATTTGAGAATTTTTTCCATCTCTTTGGCTGCGATATAGCGTAGCGGTGTTACCAGCGTCTGGAAGCCCTGATCATTCTGCAGTTTCAGTTGTGGAGCGCCGCCGGCCAGGGTGTTGCTCTTGGGCATGATCTCAATCAGGTGGCCGTTATCCCGCAGTACCGCACCATGCATAAACAGCAGTGAGTCGAGGGTGGGGATCAGGGCATCGCGATTCAGGGGCTGACTGGTGTGCAGCGACACCCTGATATTGACAGCGTCATTAATCGCATAGTTGCGGTTCAGAATATCCCCGAGAATGGTTTTTGCCACCTCATGGATATCCGTATCGTTAAAATTGAGGGTGATATTTCCCTCGCCACTACCCGTGGACGCCGGTTGGCTCTGGGTTATCATCGGCCGGGCTTCGGACACCAGCTCAAATCGTTGTCGCTCCGGGACAGAGGAGGGGCTGCCCTGATTCTGTTGCATAGCCACGCCAGTTGTATTATTGGCTCCTGCCGCGCTATTTCGGTCCTGATTGCGTTGGTGAATAATCTGGCCAACGGGTTGCTTTGGGGTCAGTCCTTCATCTTTATAGATGGCTGAGCTGTTACATCCTGTCAGACCTGAGAGGGTGACCAGCAGCGGTATAACTTTCCAAATAGATATATTGTTCATCAAACTCTCCTGCTACTGGTTATCCAACGGGCGCACGACTTTGCCATACTGACTCTGATTCATAAAAAGAGAGGAGGACCTGCTGCGCCCTGCCTGCGAGGGGGCTGCAGGTTTAATCAAAGGCATTTCAATTTTACGTCCATCATTACTAAACGTGACGCTATCCGGCGTTATCTCATCGAGTGTCCAGTCACTCAGCTTCATCCCGCTTCTCAGCGACTCATAGTTCTTCTTGCCGATAGCGCTGAAGAGGGCCACATTATCCTCTCCATTGATAATAATACCTGTGAGTATCCAGTCCTGTTCTGGTGTGCGGTCCGGTCTGCGGATAGCGGTCATCGCAGTGCTGATCTCCTGGGGTTTACGGGTGGAGTAAAACAGTGGCCGTTCACTGATCTCGAGAAACTGATCGATCTGCAGATCGGGTTCCGCAATTGATGGTAGCTCTGGAAGCGATGAAGGCTCGGAGAGCTGCTCATTTGACAGTTGTGTTGGCTCAGCAACCGGCATCATGAACTGAGCGCTAAGAATAGCGGTTAATATTGCCATTACACCCAGTTGCAGCAGGGTTAGCCGGGTCAGGTAGCGGACTGTGTTCATAACGTCTCCCTGCCGGTGGTGTAGCCCGTGAGGTTAAAGCGGATATCCAGTGGTGGCAATACCTGCCTGCGGGCGTAACTGGAGGTTCGTATCGGGGCGGAGCTTATGCTCAGGTCCTCGACATAGAGTCCGGGTTTGCTGGTTTCCAGAGCAAACAGTAACTCTTTCAGTTCATCGATGCCCGCCTTGTACTGAACTTTCAGGGTGATGCTGCGCAGTAACTGATCGCCACTCTGTTCTGCAGGAAGCCCCTGTGTACTGACGATCTGGCCGCCAGTGCGGGCAACAAGCTGCTTCAGATGCTGCTGTAATTTCGCGGACACCACCGAGCGGGTTTCGCCTTCCAGAAAGTAGGGCCTTAATGGGGAGTCCTGTTTCACCTGCTGTAGTAATGCTTCCTCGTTGGGGCGGCTGTTATTCAGATTCTGGTAGCGTTGCAGCTGAAATGTCAGGGTTTCGATCTGATCATTCGCCTGTTGATAGCGGCTGATAACCGGGCCGATGACCAGCAGGTAAAGCAGAGTCAGCACCGTTGCCAGTATCCCCAGAGCCAGATAACGTTGCTGCTGTTTATTGAGCTGCATGGCTTTCTCCCGGGCTCTGCCTGGCTGAGATCATAAAACGCTCTTTACCCGTGCGGGGGTCCTGAGTGACCGGTGAGAAAAAACTGACATCGGTGAGTTTGCCTGAGTTTTGCAGCAGAGCGATCAGCTCAGATGCATTGTCTGCTTCGCCCTGAATGCGCAGGGATCTGCCCTGCATCGACATCCTGTTCAACCATACCTCATCGGGTAACAACCGGGTCAGTTCGTCGATCAGTGACAGTACCGAACTTTGTTGCTGTTTTATATCGACATAGTTCTGCTGTTGTTGGAACAGCGTCTGTCGTTCATCGCGAATCTGAAACACCTCTTCGGCCTGGCTGCGCAACTGGGCGACCGCTTCAGTCAGTTGTTCTATCTGAGTCTGTTTCTGCGCCAGTGGCAGACTGACGGCGGTAATCAGTAACAGCAGATTAAGACTCACCAGCGCAAACTGAAAACGCAGGTAACGGGAACGGAGAGATGCTTCATCGGATTGAGGCAGCAGGTTAAGGTGGCTGTCATGCTGGTTGAGAAACCCCTGAGGTATGATCCTGTCAGGAGCGATGCCCAGCTGCTCCAGTTGATTGAGAATAGTCTGAAGTTGCTCTTTAGGGATCAGATATAACTCTGTATGACATTGCTCTTTTCCCGGTTCATCGGTAACGGGGCCGGTATCGAAGTATACCTGGTCAGCCCTGAAGGGGGTCAGACGGTCCATCTCGAAGCGCACGACATTGTCGATATAGTCGCGGGCGTTGCGGGGCACGCTGACACGGGTCTGCAGAATCATGTCATCAGCCAGACACAGGGTTGCGTTCTGAGCTTTCGCAATCACCTGTTTTAACGTCTCGGGCAGTGAACTTTTCTCCCATGGTGACGGGAGCATCCAGTGCTGCTGGCCAGCACTGATGCTAAGTTGCTGATCCTGTAGCTCCAGAATCAGACTAAAGCTGTCCTGCTGCCATCCCGCCCGGATTCTGGCGGGCAGCATCTGGCCTAATTGGCCAAACCACCAGCTGAGAGCGCTGGATAGTGCCGCAATGATCCCCCGAAACCTCTGAGTAAACAGGCCGGAAGTTGAGCTGTTTGTCGTCATCTGCTGGTAACCCCCCGGTTTTCAGCATCCGTTATAAGCAGCGGGCTCACTGCCAGCTGCAACCTCATTTATATCTCTATTTTACGCGTATAACCACTGTTGCAGGGTTAGAGCGTTTCTGCATTTTATCCCATACACGGTATCTGAATATTTCCCGTCCTTTGAAATTGTCGGCTGGCCTATAGGCAACCGTGCCATCAATGTTGACAGAAACAGTGCCTCCTTTATTGGGCTGTCGAACTATTCTGACGCTTGCCGGATCGATATTGCCATCAGCATCTCTGTCATTATCAAGAATATTGATAATCACTGTGTGATTCTTTTCAGCCCGGATCCGATCTTTTACCGCTTTCGGTGCAGTATTGTGTTTATGTTTATGTTTATGTTTTTCATATTTATCGTGTTTCTCTTTCTCTTTCTCTTTTTCCTTTTTGTGGTCTTTATGATCGTCGGAGATAATCTTGAGTGTTACTGTAGTCTCTTCACTATAGGTCTGACCATCACTGGTGACATAGACAAAGGTATCAAAATGAGCATCCTGTCTATTTTTGTAATAGAAACTTCCATCACTGTTCAGCTTCAGGGTGCCTTTTAACGGTGGTCGGATCAGGTGGGCGGTTAAGCTATCCTGATCAGCATCGTAGTCGTTACTGAGAACACCGTCTTTCGTCGTTACAAAGAGTTTTTCAGATTCACGCACCCTATACTGATCCGCTATTCCTATTGGGGCTGTATTGGTTGGTTTAGATAGTTCAAGTAAGCGCACGTATGCTGCCTGAGCATCTACCAGCCCGTAGCCGGTATTATCATCTGGACCTGAGATATCAATATCGGTGGCGGTCTCATTAATTGCCCGTTCAAGTTGAGCCACCGTTGCCGTGGGCACGGCACTTTTCAGTAGTGCCATTACACCGGAAACATGGGCTACTGCAAACGAGCTGCCACCGACCCACTCGGTATAAGGCTGGCCGCTACCGTAGGACATCCCGGTGGTCTGAACATCAATGCCAGGTGCTGCAACGGTTGGGAATACTGCGTTTGCATCACAGGGAGAGGGGCCCCGGCTACTGCTGCGGGCAACCACCAAGGAACCATCCGGATTTTGTTGCAGGGCACCCACCGACATAATCCCCGGCAGGTTCGCAGGACTCAAGCTGCTGTTGCTATAGGGGCCAGAGTTGCCAGCGGCAAAGGTAACGGCAATGTCTGAGTCTTTCAGAGCCTGTATATCCGCCTGAAACTCGGTATTGCAGGTTCCAAGCGTGCCGTATAACCCCCAGGAGTTATTGACAATATCGGGGGCATCATCGGTGCTGGGGTCCCCATCGGGATCTAGTGCCCACTGTAAACCCGCATGCAGGTCACTGAGAGAACCATAACCGGTACGATCAAAAACCCTGGCGGCGATCCACTGTGCATTCGGTGCCATACCCAGCGCGGTACCGGAACTGTCTCCTCCGAGAATCAGGCCGGTCACGTTGGTGCCATGACCAAAGCCATCAATGGGGGTGGTACTGCTGCTATGCATATCGAGCCAGTCGCTGCTGCCGCCGCGAAATCGTCCTGTCAGATCCGGGTGCTCACCATCAACGCCACTATCAATGATGGCAACAACGATATTATCCCCGGTAATTCCCTGACTCCAGAGAGAGGGAACATTAATACTGCTGACATTCCATTCCGGGGTTGAAGGTGGCGTATAAGCCTGCCCTGGTGCGGCGGTTAGCAGATCTGCTCTCAGAGAAGCGACCTGGGGCAGCTGTGATAGCGCTTCAACCATATAGGCGGGCAGGGTCAGTGCTACGGAGTTGATCAGCCAGAGGTCTTTAATCTGCCCCTGAGCAGAAAAATCCAGTAAAGGGTCGAGCTGTTTTCGTGAGTTTATCAGCTGTGCCCGAAGCGACTGAATCACTTCAGAGCGTAACAGCCTGCGCAGCTGCCTTCTTTCCGTTTTACTCAGCTGAGTGTCAGTTTTGAGTTGCTGACGAATCGCTTTGCGAATCTGCCGCAGGGTTTGCTGGCTGCTGTTCTGATCGTTAAATTGCAATATAATGGGTACCGGGTCAAAGCTTCCGGTAGCGTCCAGCTGCAGTTGTAACTCTTCTGAAATAACGGCCGCATGGCTGAGTACCGAAAAGAGCAGCGTTGCAGAGAAAAAGGCGGGTTTCAGCAAAGGCTTCAAATTAGTCTTCATGCAGATCTCTCCAACTTCAGCTGTTGCTGACCTTCAATCCGGGTATTTCAAGTTTGCCAATCTGAATACTGACCTCATCACCGATATTTACCTGGCGGCGGGGGTTGGCAAAGAAGATGAAATAGTTGGTATCAGCTCTGGGTTCTCTGGAAGACTGACGCAGAGGTCCAATCTTTGAAGGAGCCGGCACCTGCAGGTGATTGCCAGTACTGGTAACGATTAGTTGCGGTTTGATTGACCGGTCCAGCACTTTTTTAGCCTTGACCGGATCTGTCACTTTGTAACGAAAATCGAGCATATAGCCCGCGGCAGACTGACGCAGAGAGATGACACGGATACCCCACTGCTGTTCAAGCTCTGCCTGCACATTTTCAGGTAAAATCCCGGCTGCGACCGCTGGCTGAAGAAACTGCACTGCAAAACAGAGTAATAGTATTTTCAGCGAATGAAGCATGTTGATTCTGAAAAAGCTGTTCATCGCTTTTCCTCCCCCATTGATTAATCTTGGACTGTCTCCAATTCCATTACAGACAGTGTATTAATTATTAAGCAATTTACAGGCCGTATTGAAACTTATTCTTTAAAAGTTAAATTAAATCAAATGCTTGGCTGTGTATGCTTTTGGAGACATTATGTTGGCGGGTGGTATGTTCTGTTGTCTCTCTCATTTGCGACACAAGACCAGGGGGATTTTTGTTAAATATGAGAATATGACCCTGCTGATTTAAAACAAAAAAAGGGGAGCCTGATGGCTCCCCTTTGGCAAACAGCTATCCTTCCTGGACTCTGCTTGCTGGGGGGTTAGTTACTTATGACGTTTATTCTAACTTTTGCTAGAAGAGATATCTGCCCGCTGTCATCTCTGACTCTGTACTTGAATATGTCAGTACCGACAAAGTTGAGCGCTGGGGTAAAGGTTACTTCACCTGTCAGCGGGTTAATATCAGTTATGATACCTCCCTGTGTTGGATCTTTGACGATTATTACACTAGCCGGATCAATGTTGCCGGTATTATCAGTATCGTTGGCCAGAATATTGATCACTACTGGGGTGTTGATCAGAGTAGAGACCTGATCAAGCACTACAACTGGAGGCTCATTAACCGGTGGAGCACTTGTATCAACATTGATAGTAATGTTGCCTGAGGTTACACCACCAAAACCATCATCAGCCATATAGGTGGCTGTATCGGTTCCTGAAGTAATGGCTGGAGGCGTATAGATGAAACTACCGTCAGCGCTGATATTCAGGGTGCCTCCTAATGTCGTGGCTATTGATTGGGCCTGAACAGAAAGTGTGCTCATATCAGGATCGGTATCGTTAGCCAATACTCCAGGAGCAGCAACCGTTAGCGTTGAATTCAGGCGCAGATCCAGACTGTAAACATCGTTACCGGTAATCGGTGCGCTGTTAACGTAGGGTAAGCCACTACTCCAACTCATCGCAGCAATATCGGCATATACAGGTAAGCTGCTTGCAACAGACATATCCAGGCGTGTCTCCAGCAGACCGGTAGTGTTGTTAAGCCCGAAGCTGCCACTGTATAGGAGAATATCTGCATCAGTGGTGTTCAGTACCCCAGCCAAGGGACTTTGGTTACCAGCAATGCTGAATAACAACTTATTAGCATCAGGGTGTGTCAGAGCATCAATATTTGCTGTACCTGCAATAAAGTCACTACTCAGATCACTGCCATCAAACATGATTGCCCAGGTATGGGTAGCCTGGCTATAGCGCATTACATCTTCATCTTTAGCTGAGCCGTAAATACCCGGGACAATTGCAGAACCGGCTGTTGATATCTGCAGATCTCCATTAACATCAATACTTAGTGCATCAATATCTTCTGAATCTGTAGTCAGGTTAAGTTCTGCTCCTGTGTAGGCAATGCTGAACTCACTACCTAAATTAGACGGATCAAACAATACCAAATCTGAATCATCAACAGTTGTGGCAATACCGGGTACTGTTACGGGTTCACTGAAAGACAACATCATCCGGCCATCAGCGTAGACATGCAGTGCATCGATATTTGCCATAGTTGTGCCATCTGATGCCTCCACTAGGTTGTAAAGGGAGCCATCCAGCACCATAGCCCAGGCTCCGGTTGCCGGATTGAAGCTTACAACGTCACGGTTCTCGACACTTAAACCACCCACAACGGTCGTACCGTTTCTGTGTGTGAGGTTAGCAAACATGGAAAAGTAGTAGAGAGGGTCACCGGTAGTTGCATTTCCGGAAACGATGAACTTGTTTACCAGACCACCACCTACACCACCGGCAATAGTGGTGTTCAGTCGACGATCAAACAGCGACAGTTTCGTAGAACCTTCACCTAAGGTAACCAACCCGTCCTTTGACTGTCCAGGTGCCAGATTCACCGAATACTGGCGGCGAGGATAGGGGTAGGGGTAGCCAGACTCTGCAACCAGATCCATCGTGTCGCCCAGCAGCATTGGTGCGAGGGTGTCAAGATTCATATTGATCATCCGCAGCAGCGTGGTAGTGCCGGCCGGACCGATATCTTCAGGTAAACTGCCAACATTGTAGGTTGCCCCGTTGACCAGAAAATATTTTGGCTTATAGACGACAGTACTTGTCATCGCACACTCATAATTCCCGGTAGCAGGATTGAGAGCTGGATTAGCACAATTAGCGCCATACTCGCCGTTGTTGACTGCTTCATGCAATACAGGATCGATGGCGCTATAGATCAGCACCTTATCCTGATCGTAGGTGACGCCAGGGTAGGCAGTATTTGCGGCTTCGTTATGGATCATCGCCCCATACAACCCCATCTGGACCTGAACCTGAACATGGGTCCCGGACTGGTAAGGGTAGGTACCGGGTTTAATGTTGTTCCAGGTATACACGCCGGTGGTTCCCGGGGCCGTTTCAGCGACAAAAGAACGAATTCTGTCCCGTCCCTGTGGATCTGTGAAGGTCACAGGCGTTCCGCCAACTGAGGGTAGACCCTGACCCGGAACCATCACCGATGTGGCATCGTTGGGCAGGGTGTTACGCAGATTAATCGTCAGCGTAGAATCACCCACGGGTACATCCAGTTGAGGCCCTGGTACCGTCGCGTTACAGGTTCCGCCGGTATCAATTCCATATCCCCACATACGCACGGCGAGTGGTACCGATGGAATGTTTGTTTGTGTTTCGCCTACGCACAGGTCGTAGGTTGCCGCTTGAATCGAACCAGATGTCAGCATCAGGGATCCGATTAGCAAAGCGGAGTGTCTCAGGATATTCATAATAAGACTCCTTTTCCTTAATTCTCTGATGCCAACCCTATGGGATTGGTACGCCAGGTGGTTCAACAATCAGCATCGTCATCATGCCGCCGGGGAAGATATCGTTGTTGACCAGCTCTTTCTCTGTGTGGGAGTGCCACATAAAGAACAGGCCACCGTTAAGGTTCAGACCGCCTTCACCAGGAGGCAGGGATTCCATCGAGCCCAGATATGGACTACCGCTGTAGAAACCACCGAAGGTCAGGTCAAGGTTTTCAGGAAGATCAACGGGAATCGGAGCATTGTGGTAGCGACAATCCTCAAAGCTAACAGGGTCAGTTGAATCACTGGCGGTCTCCTGACCGTTGCAAAGTGATCCATCGCCCGCGGTGTGACCGTAAATATCCCAGCCCATGTTTCTGCCGGTCCACTCGAAGATTGCATCATAGGTGGCGCCTGGCAGAACCTGCTGCGTATAGTCACCAAATGCCAGATCAGCACCGACGGTGGCAGCATTGGCCGGATCACTGGTCAGCACCTGACCATCACGGGCGATCTGCAGGAAGTGGTTACCATGGGTATGCAGCGGGTGCATATCGTGGCCGGCACCGATAATCCGCAACAGGACTTTCTCACCCGGATGCATCCGTGTCAGAGAGCCGTAGGGCTGATGAGGCATCCAGGCAACATTATGATCGAACATGGTGTCAGGGCCGTTGCGGCCATTCATAAACCACAGTACCGCGTGATAGTTGCTGGTATCAGGCTGCAGACCCAGATCCACGGCCTGATGGATAGCGGTATCCATTTCGGTCAGGAAGTAGAGATACTCGTGATCATAGGCAGAGTCGGCATTATTGTATGCCTGGCTATCCGGGTTGGTCGCAGGGCGAACGATGAGAGCCCCGCTCAGCCCCATTTCCACCTGTAGGTCAGGATTGGAGCCACTGTGGTAAAGGTAGGTTCCGGGTTTACTTGCAGTAAAGCTGTAAGTCACCGTTTCACCGATACTAGCCTCCTCTGTCAGTACAACACGGTCTGTACTGCCATCAATATTGAGATCATTGGATACCACGGCTGCAACATTCTGCATGCCTGGGAATACCATTGACACCGGCTCGGCGATATCGGTATTGGTCAGGTTAATGGTGACCGCATCACCTTCATGGACAATGATAGTGGGACCGGGATATTGCACTTCAGTTGCTGCATTATCCAGGTCACCGTAGGCCCAGATCAGCAGGTTGTCGCCGTCAGGGGTGCTGATGGCTGCGGCTGCGGCTTCCAGGTTGAAGGTTTTCTGGTGGCCATCGGTGGTAGTACCCTCGATACCCATGATCTCTGCCTGCACCGTCAGGCTGGTGGCTGAAAGCACCAGCGCGCTGGTCAGTGCGGCAAAGCTGCGTAATAGTTTCATGATAATTCTCCTTGCCTGCTCAGACTCAGTTGACAATGATTTCAGTCATCATCCCGCCAAAATCTTCATCACCGTTACTCAGGTAGTTGAGGTTACCTGTGTAGAGGTAATACTTACCGGCAGCGACATCGGCCGTATCCAGAAGCACATCAATCGCCTCACCGCCACCAAGGGTGACCGAGTTGGTTTTGTAATACAGTTTTTTACCATCGGGGCTGATATGCTGCTTGGCACCCATGCCCACCACCTGCATCGGAATGCCGAGCGTATTCAGTGAGTAAAAGCGAGTAACGTTCAGGTTGGAAAGCCTTAACAGAATTTTTTCGCCCTGAGTTGCCTCGATATGGGTCGATACCCGTTGTGTCTGGCGACCGGGTTTGAATGGAATGCCAGGATCAAGATAGCTGTCGACAGAGGGCAGCGATCCCTGAATCACGGTGTCGGGGTAGCCCCGGCCATTCATCATCGGGTAGTTATCCTCCATCTCTGCGAAGGGCAGGGGCTGAACCCCCTCACTGGCATCGTGGAAACGGGAGTCGAAAGAACCGATCTGAATCGGTACTTCAACATCGTAACCGGTAGAGCCATCACCATCGTTGTAGACAAATTTGTCGAAAATACGTCCGGAAGCAGCAGGATACTCAATGGGGGTGCCATCCTGTTTAGGATGCACATACAGGTTACCCAGCATACCCATCTGCATATGCTCGGTTGCCTCAACGTGGCAGTGATACATATAGGTACCAGGGTCCTGAACATTATAGTAATAGGTCAGGCTGGCCCCCATATTGATAGCTATTCCGGTATCCGGCAACCCATCAAACACCGATGAAGCGTTGGGAAAACCGTGGAAGTGTACAGTATGTGGGTCAAACAGGTCGGGCCGCATCACCATCCCCACGTTAGACAGGGTCAGGTAGAAGGGTTGCCCCTCCTTCAGGTCGATACTGGGTGCAGGAAATTCAGCACTCAGCACACCTTCAGACATTACTTGTCCGTCGGGTACACCGGTCATATTACCAAAGCCAAACATATACATTGGGCGATCATCGGCCATTTTGATATAGCCATCACCACCGGACAGGTGCATACATTTAACCGTAGAGTCTTCACCTGCATCAATATTATCCCCATCGCCGTTAAGGTCACCGGGGCACTGTGTATAGACGGTTGCGCTGGCCAGGCCGGCGCAGCTGATCATCGCACCGGCAATAACAGCTCTGACCATCAGACTGATTGCTTTCTTGTTCATGGTTTCGCTCCTTTAACTTTTGAGCTGATACCTGTCAGGGTGCGGCCGGCCGGGCCGGCCGCAGTGACTGTTATCGGATTTCCAGTGGGATATGCATAAGTTTACGGTTACCTATTCGCACGCTCACTTCGGTAACCCCGGTTGGGTCAGGACCCTGATCGACTGAATAGATCCAGCGACCAACACCGCCACCCAAATTCCAAGTAGCGAATGGCGTACCACTTGCGTTGCCATTCATGTAGAGGCGAACATCGGTTCCTGGAGGGAATGTTGTCCAACCGTTGATACGCCACAAGTAATCTCCATTATCCTGCAGAACCGTGATAGCTCGCATTACTGAGATATCTTTATTCAGCGTAACCGTCGCTGCATTTGTTAGCGGGCTTGCCGAGTCCTTGTACTGAAAGCTGAACTGACCAACAGACTCAGGTCCAGTAGGAGTACGGAAGGTGAACTGATTTGCATTAGTCTCATTCCAACTCAGTGAACCATTACCTGTTTCGCTACCTAGAACTGGAACTGAAGCGCCCCAGCCAAGATCATTGATGTCATTGTTCAGCAGGTAATTGATATTCAGGGTAAATGCCTGAAGATCTCCTAGGGTTCCTGCAATTCCTATCTCAATTACGTCGTCTACAGCCACGGGATTGGCTTCAGCTGCAATTTCTTCTGCACCGATCTCGGGGCCACTGCCATAGAATCGTGCAGTACCGTAGAAATCATTAGCCAGATTAACATTGCCAGTCAAAACATCTGCCAGACCGTTGTTAATAGCTAAATTGAGACGATTGTCTGCAAGGCGGTAGTTGCCTCGAAGCGTCGGATCCAGTGTAAGAGGACCGAAGCGGATATCGATAAAGTTTCCGCCTTCATCCAGGGCAGCAGCAATGTTGAGGCTGGTTGTCTGCTCTTGCTGCATCAGGGTCTGACCAGGCTGACCATTGGCAAGAGGATCGGTAAAGATCACATGTTTAGTTTTTGCCAGTTGATTGCCGTTACCTGCATATGCATTGTTTTCATAAGTTTTGGTCAGCAGAGAGTTTCGCGGATGCAGACTCAAAGCGGGGTCATCTACAACCGCAATATCGCTATACACTGGAGCATCACCGCCAGCTATATCGGGTACCAGACCAAAGGTCTGAGGTGCATTGGCACCATTGATAAACCAATAGAAGCTACGGTTACGCAGGATAATATTGTTCACCAGCTCCGGATCAGAAAAGCTCTGACCTGATACTGCTGCCAGTTCTGCAGTGTGGCGGTGTGAAGCAACACCTACACCCGGTTGTGGGCTGGACTCTCTGTTGGTACCCAGAGCTGGGTTCATCACCAACGCTGTGGTTGCCGTGCTGTCATTATAAGCAATAGTGTTGTGCACTATGCTAACTGCACTGGCGTCATGGATAGAGACACCACCACCGTCACGTCCGGCGACGTTGTTAACGATAATATTGTCATACAGCTTGATGCTGTGCCACAGGCTGCTGGTTGCAGGGTTCGCTTCAACGTCGGCGCCGTTAATAAAGCTCAGTTTGACACCGCCGCCGCTACCGGCACCGGCCTGGTTACCCATGATCATATTACCTTCGACCAGTACGGAACCAGATCCCGGAGTCTGAGCAACACCACCAACAGCGTTGGCCAGACCCTCTTTACCTGCGATGTAGATACCACCACCGTGTACCTCAAGACCCTGATTAAAGGTCTGGTTGTAAGCGATAGTGTTGTTGGCGATCACACCGTTGTTGCTCAGACCCAGATGGCCGATACCTGCACCGGAACCCATGCTGAAGTTACCGCAGAGCATGTTGCTGGTGATCTGATAGTTATCGCTGCCGGTATAGAGAGCTACACCGCCACCGACACCGCCGTTACCGCCGTTCTGGTTGATCTGGTTGTTGTGGATATTGATATTGTTGTTTTGAGCATCAACATGAACCGATGCATCGTTAACCGTGGTTACCAGATCAGGGTAACCAACACGGATACCACCACCGAAGTTACCGGAGTTGGTGTAGACTTTGTTGTTGCTGATCTCGAGGTTATCTACATAGCCACCGACAAAGATACCGCCACCATCGATGGCACCGGTGATACCCAGACCATCAATACGTGACTGGTTACCTGCATATTCACCGATATTACCTACGACAAGAATAGCAGGACCCTCTTCAGTACCGAAGATAGGCACCTGGTCGACGATATTCAGTCCACCCAATGTCTGACCTGGAAGCAGGTCAAAGGCCAGATCAACAGCCAGTTGATAAACCTTATCACGCCAGTTCTGCAGTTTGAGTGCAGGTGCACGTACCGCATTGATTGTGGTTGATGCCGCACCGAAGCCCTGCAGACGAACCGGCTTATGCATAATGACCAGCTCATGGTAATCCCCAGGAGAGACCAGAATCAGATCGCCTGGATTCGCTGCATCGATAGCATCCTGAATCGGAGTACCGGACAGGTTGTTGGTTGGATAGACAGTGGTAACGGATTCACCCGGTGCAAGAATATTCAGCGTAACGGAGTTAACAGACTTCTCTCCGGTAGCGCTGGTGATTTCCAACTGACCAGTTGATGCGTCTGCAGGCACATCGAAGGTTATTGTTTCGTTGCTCCAGATTGCATTGGTAATGGGGGTTCCACCCAGGGTTAAGGTGCCGGATGTGCCGAAGCCATAATCACGGGCAATTGTTTTCGTCGTGTTAGCGGTTCCATCAAACTCTGGGTTTGGTACCTGAACGATGCCCTGAGAGGTAATTGTGACGGTATCGCCGACATTCACAGCCGGACCCGTTGATGCATTATTGCTGGTTACCGTTAAGATACCGGGAGTCTGCGTTGGCAGTGCACAATCCAGGGCAAACTGGTTTGGACCTGCGAAAGCTGCTACAGGAACAACCGGGGTATCCAGATAGGTGGTTGAGCCAGGCATATACTGGAAGGTATAACAGAACTGGCTGTATTGTGGGTCATGGAATGGATCTGCTTCCAGTTTGCCGGTTGCCGGATTAAAGATCGGACTGGCATCGTTCATACATGCTGTCAGCATGTTAGGTGATACGCCAGTAGGCATCGGCAGGTTAACCGAATAGGTGGAAGGTAGCAGTGCGTTAAAGTGACCCCATTCATCGGAATAGGTACGCAGAATTTCACGGCCGGTCCAGTCTTTGAATGAGACTGGCAGCCATGGTGGCGCATATTTCTCACCAAAGTTGGGTGAGTTAGGGTCAAATTCGTTGGCAGTATCATCCAGAATACCACCGACAACATGCGCGGCGATTGGCACATCGGTGAACATAAAGAAGTCCGCTGCAGCGTTTTTACCGGTTGTCAGCAGTACTGATTTACGGTCACACAGAGGGCGGGTCTGGCCTGCAAATGGAGCCGCATCCGGAGTCGAACCGGTTACCAGAGGGGCACCATTAGCATCGGTCAGATAGCTCATATACGGTGGTACTGTGTGATTGTCACCAATACACTCAGGTGGTAGTTGAAGAGGAGCTGGTACATAGGTATCGCCGTAATCTACGTTACGATCTTCCTCTTTCACCAGCTCATATCCAGCCGGCAGAACCGCCTCAACGATATAGGCTCCCTTTTGCAGATCGCTGAAGGCATAACCTCCATCGAATACACCGTTGGTAATCTGGTTAAAGTTACGCAGACCATCATAGCAATCGGTAGTGAAATCACCATTCGGCGCAAGCTCGGGGTGTGCGGTAAAGCTATCTCCCTGGCAGGCTGTGGGATTGGAATCATCCCAGCTATCGGCATAGGTGACCTGAATTGCATCACCGAAATCGAAGCTACCGTTACCGTTACGGTCGGTGTCCTCTGGTCCGGGGAAGTTACCTAATGGGTAGAGATCAATATCTGGTGGTGTATGCTGAGAAACGCCGTTAACACGCGGGGCATTACCACCGCCAGCGGTATCAATCAGACCATCATTTTCGGCATCTTTATAGAGGTTAACCTGCACCCTTGGGATACCCGGTTCCCACTCTTCACCTACGGCAAAACGGGGGTCATTTTCTGCCCGGGTAATGGCGTAGTAGATAATACCTGAGATACCACCGTTTTCGCCGTCAGGGTAGTGTCTCTTACCAAATTCCAGGCGGTTGGTCTGGCCAAGGAAATCCTGCATCCCCAGTGTCAGAATCTGCCCCTGAAGGGTGGTTGACAGGTTGTTACCGGTATTTGGGTTAATGGCTGGGTCACCAGCGGTTGCTCCAATACAGGCGGTATCGCCCATATCTGCGGCGACATCAATACGTGCCTGAGTACAGAACTGAGGCTGTGGATTGAGCTTGTCGAAGGTTGGATCATCCCAGCCCGCATCGGGGCGTACTTCACCGCCGTTATCAACAACGTAGGTCACCCCGGTTGCTTTCAGGGTGGCAAAGTCGACCTCGGCTACCAGCCAGTGGAAGAATGGGAACACCTCGTCAAACGGTGCTTCACCTTCAGTATCGATGGGGAAGGACTGGTAGATTGTACCGTTACGGAAACGCAGATTAACCGCCGAGGCATCAGCTCCCAGATTTGTTTCGCCCGGATCACGGAAGCCGTTCTGGTTTTCATCGTTAAATATACCGGCGCTCAAGCGGGCAAACCAGTTGAAAACCGGCAGTTCAGCCAGATCAACCAGCGTGTTCGGAGTTGCAGGTACTGTGACATTCTTCTGCGCGATAACAATATCGAGGTTGGTATCCCAGATCGCAATGGTATAGTCGCCCGCAGGTACATTGCTGAAAGTGAACTCGCTGTTGTCATTACAGGGCTGAACATCAATAGCGCTCAGATTAGGCGCCCGGTTCAGACCGACCCAGCAGCCCGGTGTAGGATCGCCGTTATAGAACGCCAGCTCGGGTGGACGGGACATATGGTTGTTAACCACCTGGCCGGTAATGGTTGCGGTACCCGCGTTATCGGTTTTGTAAGCAGTATCTTCAACCTGCTTGGTGAAACCAAGAAAGGCGTGGAACCCGGGAGGACCGAACTCAACAAAGTAGGAGGGTTCATTCGCCGCAGGCCAGACATCAATCACCGCGGTACCTTCGATGGTGGAGGTTTGAATCCAGCCTTTGCCTGTAGGCGGCGTAACGATAACCCCATATTTTGCCGGTGGCAGGTTTTTAACAACGACGTAGCCATCCGCTCCTGGGTGGATGATGCCATCCCCCAGTGACACAATAATGGGAGAGCCATCGACGTCAAGCACAGCATTTCCCTGAGCATCGTATTGATACTCAGTACCCAGGGGGTTGCCGAAAGCGTCCTGAGTGACCGGACCACCGGTGGCACCGTAACGGCCACCTGCTTCTTCTACCAGCACCCGGAACTGAGTTGGATCAAAGTGACCACCGTCAGGCTCATTAATCCGTGAGGGGTTGATGCTGGTGGCAGGGTTCTCTTCTGGGAGATCCGGAGCGCCATTGATCGGGCTGAAATCTTCAAACACTAAAACAGAGAACTGCGCAGTGGGCAGTGGCAAAGGGTTTACAACCACCTGAACATCAGTGGCGCCCTCGTTAATTTCTGCTCCACCAATGGTATAACCGCTGTGGGGGGTTACGCTGAGGAAGTAGCGTTTTGCCGGGTCCAGATCAGGTGAGCTGACCGGCGATTGATTCCCCATTGCCGATTCACCTTTCGCGATGACCGGTGAATGGCTGCTATGGAAGCCTGTGGCAAGGGTATTTCCAGTTGCAACGCCTGGCTTTATGTTCCAGGTGTTATCCTCTTCGATCAGCCAGCGGAAGCCATCCACGGGCAGGAAATTATCAGGATTCGCAGGATCAGGTGTTACCACGTTAATGTTAACTGTCTGAGCCTGCACCGGTGAAACAGCGAGAAAGCTGGCGAAAAGCAGAGAGCAGCCTATCGCTGCCTTGTGTGCTCCATCACCGCATTGTCGCTTTAACTTTTTGAAACAAGACATGGCGTCGAACCCCCTCTTGTCGTTCTCTTTTTATGAATCATCGTAATGTCGGCTAGCAAAAAATGTCCCGATACTGCGACGTGAATAAGGTTAGCCTTGGCAAGTTACTACGCAAAAAGTGCACCATGTACGGAAATTATTTTTTTAACTTCTTTAAAAACAGTGTGTTGTATTGCTTTCTTTGGTAGGACTAGAGAGTGTTGCCTATAAGTAACACTTTGTTTCTCTCATTTGAGACAGAGCAGGGAGGGGGAATTTCTTAATATTGCAAAAAGCTGAGCTCGAACCTTTATCGCTCTGGCGCGGCCCAGTACTGACGTGTTTCTTCTGCAGAACCGTCGAGCTTTTTGAGGGGGATAAGATAACTGCCTTTTGATGCAAAGCGCTGTCCTGGCGCAAGAGTAAGGCGTTGATATACAGAGGTTTCCGGGCTGTTCTCTAACATATGTTCGATGCGCTCAATGAGGTAGTCCTGAGAGAAATTGCTGCGGATATGCATCATCGATTCAGTCAGAACGCTCAGTGCCAGGTAGGTGTTGGATTGTAACCTCTCATAGGGGGTTGCAATGCCCCGGGCATATAGCCAGGTTTTGCTGCGGATTCTCTGGCTAGTGCTGCCGGGCAGGCTATAGGGGTGGAGCAGCCAGCTTTGCTCGCTTAGCCATTCGGGTATCTGATCCAACTGACGATTCAGCAGTGTCGAGGAGAGAATGACTGTTGCATCGGTCAGGCCGGAATGCGCCGGTAGCTTTTTCAGTTCAGGTCCGGTAAGCCAGAGAATATACAGCGTATTGGCGCTATTCTCAGAAGTGCGAGAGGGGTTGTTGAGGTATGCAGAAAGCGTCATAGTCTCTGAAGTCATAGTCTCTGCAACAGGCGCATGGGATAGCGAGTTCACTCTGTGTGCCAGCGTCTTTGCTGCAACCGTTGAGCGAATGTCCTCGCCTGTCACCTGAATAACCCTGTTGTAGCGGCTATGCTGCTTCAGGAAGTAGATTACCCGGCGGGCTTCCAGGTTCATACCGGCTGAGAAGTAGATGCTGTAATGGCCAGGTGTGTCAGGCGGCAGATCGGTATTGGGAAACAGGCAGGGCAGGGCCTGAGCTTCACAAAATGCGCTGACGGGCGCCCAGCGCTGATGGCTGGCACCTCCGACAACTGCAAATACCGGGTTGGTGTCATAATACTGTTGCAACTGGGCGAACCAGGTTGACGGGTCGCCCCGTAATTCCCATAGATTCAGTTCCCAGTGGCGGTAGTTATCGTATTGCCAGTCTTTATGCCAGGGGGAATATTTTACCCGCCGTACCTCATGCCGGGTCTGGGCATTTTTCTCTTTAATAAACTGATTCAGAGTGCTGAGAAGCGCCTGCTTTTCCTCTGCAGAAACGTCATCCGTAACGATAGTTGCAAGTTGAAGGTTATCAGCACTGACGCCCGGTGGGGCAGAGTAATCCAGTGTGTTGAGGTAGTTAATCAATGCATCGGTCTGGGCGTCGCTTAACTGATAACGGGGCATCACTTTACTCAGCGTTTTGCCTGTCGAACTGATCCCCTGGGTGATTGCCATTCGCAGGGTCTCCCGGGTATAAGCGGGACGGGTATAAAAACCCTCTGTGCGCTCAGCGTAGAGTTCTCTCTGTTTTACCTCTATCGGCGCAAACAGTGTTGGGCCGGTAATATCGGGAACCTGATAGCCGCCTTCGCTGGTACCCAGACCGCTGTGGCGGTGACAGTTAGCACAGGCAAACAGTTCCCCCGGTAGAGACTGTCCCTGACTGAGTACTGAGATTGAGGAGCCATCCGATGGTCGGCCGGTCATAAACAGTGAACGCCCCTCGGAGGGTTGATTTCGTGCAAATTGATTTGCCAAGCCCGCCTCAGTTGCTGAGTCAGGTGTCAGTTGTTCAATGTCTGGCTGAGGAGATGCTGACTCTGCCTGAACGGTAGCCTGCCCGGCCTGCCCGGTGAGGGGCAGGCAGCCTATGACAACAACAAACGCTGCACTCAGTAAGGCGTTAATGACAGACATGGGGATGATCAGTGGCCCATCTTCATATGGTGGTACTCACTGACCAGCTGTTCACTGCTGGGGAAGCCATCGAGCCGGGTCCAGGGTTTATCAGCACTGGCGCGCAGATAAGTGACGGGCTCGTGGTTCATTTTACTGCCCCGATAGATATCAAAGGCTTTTTGCAGTTGAATACTGTCTTCTACTGAGCCGGTTATAAAGCTCCAGTTATCACGCGCTTCGAATTTTTTTGCGTAACGCTGCAATGCTTCTGGGGTATCCTCTTCCGGGTCTATCGAGATTGAGATCATGCTAAGGTCTTCCGCCCCAGCCAGTTCCCGGTTGACAATTGAGAATGTTGAGCTGAGAACCGGGCAGATTGTCGGGCAGGTGGTGAAGATAAAGTTGACCAGCACGGGCTTGTCGCTATTCAGCAGTTTATCAATCGCAACCGGTTCGCCATTCTGATTAAGCATGGTCAGGTGTGGGGCTTTATAGTCATGGTTGCTGCGCTGTACCTGGTCTTTCCCCGCCATGTTACTCATCATCGCTTTGTGATGAGCATGAGGGTCCTCTCCCTCAGTGGCCATTGCGTGACTGTCATGTGCACTGTGATCCATGTTCATCTCAGCCATCATCGCTTTATGTTGCGCGTGGCTGTCTTCGCTGTTCATCTCCATTGCCTGTCCGTGCTGGCTTGCTTCATGGGCCTGGAGTAATGAGGTGGATAGCACGGTTAATGCAGCCACTGTCAGCCCTGTTTTAACCGGTTTTGTGAGTAACGATCTGATCTGTTTTCTGTTCATGGCAATACTCCCCCGTTGAGTGCCAGTGTGCTGCCAGCGATGAAAACGCCAGCTCCTCTCTCAGGTAGTCATTTTCCATACTCAGACGCTGAAGTCTGAGTAGTTGTGAAACATTGATAAGCACCTCCTCCTGACACAGTGGTTCAATCAGAAAGTCACTTACCTGTTGCACAAACTCGGGGGCTGCTGCGGGGCTGGCGGTGGCTGATAAAATTGCAATCAGCTTTGCCATCGGCGCCCTGGCATGAAGTTTACGAACCAGCCGTTGTGGAGATATATTGGTCAATTCAGCCGAAAATATTATCAGTTGAGGCTGTTCCCGTCGCAATATCTTCATGGCCGAATGGCAATCACTGGCAAAAGATAAATGATTTCGGGTAGGCCTGAGCCAGGTAAATAATTTCTGCTGGTTAGAAGGTGATTCATCAATAATCAAAATTGTTGATGTCATATCACTGTCCGCCAATTGTCTCGTAGCTGATCATCCCCCCGAATGATTTACAGTCGTACCGGAACTCCGTTTCGGTACACCTGAGAATACTTATTGTCGTCTTGTTGCTTTTATAACTTACACTTTGCTTTTGAGCCCTGTTTCTGATCCTGCCACAGGGGCAGGATCCAGCGCTTATTGTTAATGGTTAATACATAAAGCAATACTTATTCCTGAAATGTTAACTTTATGTTTTATAGCTGTTTTATTTTCAATAGTAGTAATAATTCCTTTTTTTATCGCAGCTCTGATGCTCAATACCGGCCCTCATTATCAATTTTGAGATGCAAAGTAACTGCTGGATTTAGCCTGCTCAAGTACGGTGCGGATATCCGCTAAAGGCAGTGGTTTCGTCATCACTTTACGCACCCCGGCGTTCTGAAGCCGGGTGATCAGGTCGCGTTTCTGATCCCGTTTATCATTGGCTTGTCCGGTCAGGGCGATGATAGTCGTTCGGGCATGCCGCTTAAGAATCTCCTGACACAGGCTGATACCATCCATATCACTGATACGGATCTCTGTGAGCACGATATCGGGTTGCCAACTGGCAACTCTTGCCAGTCCCTCATTCGCCGTTTCAGTCAGTTCTACAACAAACTCATACTGTTCCAGATAGGCTTTCAGATTGGCAGCGAACGTGTGTTCGTCATCAATGACCAGAACTTTGGATCGCAGGCTGGATACCGTAGGTAAGATCACCGATACCGTGGTTCCTTCGCCCTCCTTACTGGTCAGCTCAAGGTGTCCGCTGTGATGCATGGCAATTCTTTGCGCCATCATCAGGCCAAGACCCAGCGCATGCTTTTTATTGCTGCTGAAGGGACGGAATACGTTCTTCAGCTGATCTTCCGAAATGCCCACACCATTGTCAGCAATATCGAGACGCAGATGATGTTTGTCGTGATGTTGTTGGCGTACGGTGATAATGCCGCCATCAGGCATCGCCTCGAGGCAGTTATCCAGAATGATTCCCAGCAGTTGACGCAGCAGGGCCGGGTCTCCATTAACCGGTGCGTAGGTTTCAAATGGCAGTAACTCAATAATAATACTCTGACGATTAGCCTGTTCACTGATCAGTTGCAGGCTCTCCTCAACCAGACGGTCAAACACTACCACCTGATTGTCAAAGCGGGATTCAGTTTCAGTAAACTGAATGAATTCTCCGATCCACTCCTGAAGTTTATCGACTGAGGTGATAATGTTTTCTGACATTTTCTGCGCACTGGTGGGGGTCAGCAGTGCCAGTTCAGCGCTGGAGCGAATCGAGGCCAGGGGATTCCGGATACCGTGGGCCATCGCCGAGGTCATCTCGCCGATGGTGTCCAGTGCTTCAGATTCAACAATGGCCTGTCGTTGACGTTTCATCGTCTTGCTGGCTTTACGGACGATGGAAAACAACACAATAAACAGAATGGTTCCAGCGATCAGTGCGCCAGACCAGATGAACAGTTTGATTTCGTACAGGCTGTGAAAGAGTTCGTCCGGGGTTTTGTATAGCTCTACGACAGCGACCACCTTACTCTGATCTGAGTTGAACAGAGGGATGTATATCTCAATGACCTGTTCAAGGGAGTGGGCAAAGTAGGCAAGATCCGTTTTATCGTTTGCTTCGTTCAGCTCGTTAACATCCTCCTGTTTGAAGATCAGATCACCTGTAAATGCCCGGGCAAGCTCAGGGTTATCGGTAAATGACAAACCGATCAGGTTGGGATCGGTCGCCCAGACGACGTCCATATCCGGTGAGTAGATCTTAACCAGCGGCGTATTGGGCAGTCGCCCGATACGTTGCAGATAGCCCGCCAGCCAGCGCTTATTATTGAGGAAGTCCTCCTGATAGGGACGGTCAGGCAGTCGTTCTGTTCCGGCGGCACTTTGAATAAACTGCTGGGTCACTCTGGCTTCTTCCTGCAACATGCGCATAGTGACAATATTGGTCAGGGTGAAGGCACCTACCAGGCTTATCAGAGCAATGGTAATAAAGCTGAGCAGAGTAAAGGTGCGCAGCAGATCCGATTCACGATGAGCGATCAGACGGTTGTTCTGTGAGCTGCTTGAAACCTGCTGTGAGGGCAGGTTGGTGGCCGGAGGATCCTGCTCCGGTATCTGGGGCTGATTCATTTTTCATCACCGGATGGAATTGGGCCTATAACACTTTTGGAAGAACGGGCTACATAGCCTTTTAATCCCAGTTTATCGAGTTGCCGGTACAGGGTTGCTGTCGATAATCCAAGAAGTCTGGCTGCCGATTCCCGACAGCCTTCGGTGCTTTCCAGGGCGGCGACAATATGCTGTTGCTTGAACTTCTCCACGGCGGTATTCAGGTCGGCAAGAGAGCCGCTTTCATCCAGCTGCAGGTTAGCCAGATCACTGTTTTGCAGGGCCAGATCCCTCACCCGGATAGTGTTGTCATCGCACAGCACTGCGGCACGTTCAAGGATGTTCTTGAGTTCCCTGACATTGCCCTTCAGGGGCTGATTCATCAGGTGGTGGATTACATCATTGTCGATATCCATGACCGGTCGTTTCAGCTCAACCTTGAGTCGTTTCAGAATCAGTGACACCAGCGCCGGAATATCTTCCATCCGTTCACGCAATGGCGGAGTCTGCAGGTTAACCACATTGAGACGATACCAGAGGTCTTCACGAAACTCGCCATCGGCAACCATCTGTTCCAGGTCCCGGTGGGTGGCGCAGATAATCCGGGTATCAACCGGCACCGACGTGTCGCTGCCCACCGGATAAACCTGGCTATCTTCCAGTACCCTTAGCAGTTTGCTCTGAATCTGCAGCGGCATCTCGCCAATTTCGTCGAGAAACAGTGTGCCGCCCGAGGCCATCCGGAAAGCCCCTTCACGGGTCTGATTGGCACCGGTAAATGACCCCTTAATATGACCAAAAAGATAGCTTTCCACCAGGCCATCGGGAATAGCAGCAACGTTAACCGGGACAAATAAGCCCTCTGCATTCTGGGATTTCAGATGTATGGACTGAGCTACCAGCTCTTTACCTGTACCACTTTCCCCCTGAATCAGAACGTTAGTATTGGTAATAGCGACTTTGTTGATCAGACGCCGCAGCTCACAGATCTGAGGGCTGCTGCCTGCCAGCATCTCAAGGTTTTCTGAATCCTGATGCAGCCTGTTACGCAGGTTGGCGTTTTCATTCAGTAATTGTTTGTACTGCAGGGCGTTGGCTACTTTGTGCTCTATCTCCTGCAGAGGGAAGGGTTTGATGATGTAATCATGCGCACCACAGTGAAAAACGTCCAGGGCAGTTTCTAGCGAGCTATACGCGGTCATTACCAGAATGATACTGGAGGGGGCGACCTCTTTGATATGCTCTATCAGTTCGGTGCCGTTAGTATCGGGCAGACGCATATCACTCAGAATCACATCATACAGATGCTCAGCGAGTAATGCTTTGGCCGTTGCTTTGGAGTCGGCCGAATCTACCTGATAGCCTTTGCTACTGAGAAATTGGTTCAGGTTCTCATTCAGAACCGGTTCATCTTCGATAATCAGTATGTCACTCATTTAAAACTCCCTTGAACTCGGTACAGACCTGTTAGCTATCATCTCTTTCTCGACAGCATTGTGCGGGGAAGTTCAGCAACACCCGGGTTCCCCCATCAGAGGTACGGGAGATGCTCAGGCTGCCCTGGTAACTTTCGATAATCTGGCGTGTGATCATCAACCCAACTCCCATACCCCGGCTATAAAGATCGTTTTGCGCCAGGTTTTCGGGATTCAGGTTGCGTCCGCTATTAGTAAAACTCAGGCTGATTCCGCCCTGTTCGTCTGGCGTGGCATCAACAGCTATCCGGCCACCTTCGCCGGCTGCTTTTATTGCGTTGTCACAGATGTTGTCCAGCAATAATAAAAGGTGTTTTTCGCTGATATCCAGCAACGGCAGGTTGGGATCGACAGTATGAAAAATCTCGGTTTCCCTGCCTTCAGGGCAAAACTTCAGCAGATTCAGGGTGCTGGGAATGAAACTGTTCAGATCAATACTGCGACTGTCGAACGGTGAGCTTTCGGTCATAATTCCGGACAGTTCCCGCAATATCGCTCTGATTCGGCTAACCAGCTCCAGGCAGGTTTGAAGGTCCTGATCGGGTTGTTTCTGCCGGCTCTGCATCAGTTCAAGCTGACTATAGAGTGAGCTGACCGGATTGCTCAGCTCATGGGTAATTCCGGCGGCCGTCATGCCCAGGCGGTAGAGCTTTTCAGGAACGCCTTTCAGGCTCTGATGATTGAGAGATTCAGTCGGGTCTTTGATAATGATAACGGCGCCATGTTCTGGGTGGCTGACCGGGTAGATATCGACTTCGACATCGGCGTTGTTCTGTTGCAGAAAGATTATCCGGCCCTCTGCACAGATTTTCTGTTCCATTGTCCAGCGCACACTGCTGGTAATGGTGCGACGCTCATCCTGTTTACTGTTGATGCTTTCAATATCTTTCAGGTTGCGTCCAACGTTGCAGAGTTTTAAGCCGGTTTCATTGGCTTCAATGATATTGAGATCGGCATCGACCATCAGCATCGCATCCTTGCTGCGCTGAAACAGCAGGTCCCAGCCAAGCAGAGGCCTGTCGTCGGTTTCATTTCCGTTATTATTGTTTGGTAGCATTACTACCCCCTTGTTCTGGCAGCAGGTTGGCTGCCATTTCTGTCAAGCCGGGAACTGAAAAATCCCATGCGAGTATATGAAAAGGCTCTCTGATGTTGCCGGGCTGGAGCGCGATGGTGGACCTGAGTTGAATGCCACTGAGGCCCGGTTTTTCAACCCGGGACGTTATTTCCAGAATACGACTGCTGGCCGCATTGAAAAAGCGTCGTGGTTGATTGGTAGATACCCCCAGTGCCACTAACATCTCAGGCCGGGCCGCCGCCATATCAATGCCGTTTTGTCCCGAGTAGATCGTAACCAGAGGTTGTAATCTAAGAAAGATGGCTTTGGTCATCCCCATCACCCGCTGTAACTCCGAAACGCTTTTAAAGGGTTGATTGGTGGGCAGAAACGGACGATTAGCCGACAGATAATCACGCCGCTCGGCACCATTCAGTCGTACCAGCTCATCGCCATCACGCCAGTCGAGAATCCGGTCAGTCAGGGTATCAGCCAGTTGGGGATCATCAACTACCCCCTGCATGATCTTGCGTAACAGAGGGTCTGATATCTGATTGATATCGGCCTTGCCCGCTTCGCTGTATAGGGTGTTGTTTAGCGTAAACCCGTTGTAAACCGGTAACTCACTCACCTCGGTTTCGGTATTCTCAGAGCCTGGTTGAAGCTGATGGCTCAACAGGTTATACAGGGTCAGATGAATCGCTGCTTCTGCAGCATAGCGAGCCTGTGCCTGATTTAACCATTGTCGGGTTGTATCGCTGTTGGAACGCTGGCTGGCGACCAGGCTGCCAGCGAGAAGAGAAAGGATCGTGACCACCCAGAGCACGCTGAGCAGGGCGACACCGTGCTGATTAACTAACCCCGGACGGTTGCTGCGTTGCTGTATCTTTGTCAGCCATATACCTCTTTTTTCAGATCGCATGCCGGTGCCTCCTGGGTTCAATAATCAGGGGAAGCCAGTCTGACTGCCCGGTATCGGGCTGAAAGATGCGGATCAATTGGGGGAGGCGGTTCTTATAAGGCCAGCGCTCTAACCAGTTTATATCGTTGCCGGCGGAGTCACTGTATTCAAACTGCAGCGGGCTACTGGTTGCCAGGGTCAGATGTTGTTGCTGCTCCGGATTATCGGTTCCATAGGGGGTGATCTGGATATCAAGCTCTGCGGGTTCATTTTTCAGAGTCACCCGGTAGCGGTACAAACCCGCATCACCCTGCAAAGGGGAAAGCTCAGCGACAAATTCAATACTGTCTTCATTACCCTCAAATGCGATCGGGCTGTTACGGGTCTGACTCTCCTGAATCAGCAAACTGTTTTGCAACTGCTGTTGCAGGTGCCGTCGCAGCAGGTATTGTTGTTGTTCACTGTCACTGTGAACAGAGACCATGCGCCAGCTGCGAATTCCCTGATAGAAACTGCCATAAACAACCGTCAGCAGGATGGTGGTGATGACCATTGCAACCAGCATCTCCAGCAGGGTAAAACCAGAGTCTCTGTTTCTCGCCCTGTTCATGAACGGGCCCCCAGGCGCAGTGTTTTTAATATCACCGGGAAATCCTGGCGTTCACCCCAGCTCACCTGTACCTCAATCTGATAGAGCATAAAAGGGGAGCGCAGCGGTTGTTCAGTGCCGTTTTCCCAGGGGGTGATACTGGCCCGCCAGCGATATTGGGAGACCTCACCCTCAAGGTCATGGTCGCGTAACGGGTCGCTGGCCAGTTGCTCCATAGTGCTTTCCGCAACCTGCAACGCATTGCGATAGTCTGAGTTGACCGAAGCGCTTTTGGCCGCGCCGGAAAACAGGTTGAGAATGACTCCCAGAGTCAGTGCTGCGATAACCATGGCCACCAGCACTTCCAGCAGGGAGAAGCCCCGCTGCATTTCAGAGCGCTGCATAGCTTACCCCTCCGGTCAGCCAGTTGATGCGGAACTCTGTCCGGCGTGGCTGAGAGTCGCGTTGCTGAATCAATTGCAGCGCCGCGCCGTTACTGCCCGCACCGGGGATAAACAGTATGAATCCATCATCCAGGGGTTGATGCTCAGCGTCTGCAAACACCAGTTCACAGTCCTCTGGCCAGCTGAACACCGGTACACCGGTATTATCGATCAGACTGCGGTCGCTGTCTGACAGTTGTAGCCTGACTATCTTGCCTGTGGCACTGGCTCTGTTGCGTGCCTGATTAAGAGAGGTGTTGAGGGCATGCACCTGTTGCTGAAACTGTGCTCCGGCAAAGGCGGAGCCAAAACGGGGTACAATCAGTGCAAGCAACATCCCTGCTATGGCCATAACGACCAGCATTTCCAGCAGGGTAAAGCCTCTTTGTGGCACTGAATATGGTTGCACTGTATCCCCCGTTTTGTCTGTCAGGCGCTTAACTGTGTATTTTTATTGCCAACTGACGATATCAGCATTTTCGCCTTCGCCCCCTTCATTGTTGTCCGCGCCCAGCGAAAACAGGTCGTATTCACCAAACTCACCGGGAAATTTGTAATGGTATTCATGTCCCCAGGGATCCATACGAACCACTTTTTTCTTCAGATAGGGACCGTTCCAGCTACTCACCCCTTCAGGGGGATTGATCAGTGCATCAAGGTTTTGCTCGGTACTGGGGTAACTGCCGACTTCGAGACGATAGAGGTCCAGTGCGGCACCCAGCTCCTGAATCTGCAACATTGCGGTTTTGGTTTTTGAGCTATCCAGATGTTTTAACACCCGGGGGCCAACCAGGCCCGCCAACAGCCCCAGAATGACCAGTACCACCAGTATCTCCAGCAGGGTAAAGCCCCGTTGTGTGTACGTTGAGTTGTTGTTCACATATCTCTCCTTGATTAGAGTGCTATATCGTTGATTCCGATAATGGCTGACAAAAGTGACATAATCAGAACGGCAATGATGAAGCCAAGAGACAGAATCAGGGCGGGTTCCAGAATATGCAGTAGCTTTTGTGTTTCTGTTTCGATCTGCCGGTCGTAGATATCGGCAGTTTTTAACAACATGCCGGGCAGTTCACCGGTTTCCTCGCCCACCTGAGTCAACTGGACCACCAGCGGCGGTACCCGTTTACTGTTCTTCAGTTGATCTGATAAGCGGCCCCCCTCACGCATATGGGTGGCGGCAAGAGTGATCTCTTTGAGCAGTGTGTTGTTGGTGAAAGCGGCACTGGCCATCTCAATACTGGAGAGCATTGGCACGCCACTATTGATCAGGTTGCCGAGGCTGCGGCAGAAACGGGTGTATTCAATCTTAATATGCAGTTTTGCGATCAGTGGCAGCCGGAGTCGTAAAGCGTCCCACCAGGCGGTATTTGAACCGCTGGACAGGGTTCGGTATGCGAAGATCAGCAGCAATGAGAGTATTCCCAGTGCATAAACACCGTAGTCGATAGTCACACGACTCAGCCACATCACAAACTGAGTTTCCGGGGGCAGCTCTTTACTGAAACCGGCGATGATATCGGCAAATTGCGGCACCACGTAGAGCAGGATCATCAGAATTGAAAGCAGTGATACGCCCAGTAGTATTATTGGGTAAAGCAGGGCAGCAGATACTTTCTCTTTTAACTGACGGCTGCGCTCCAGATGCTGGCACAGAGTTTCCAGCCCCCGGCCAATCTGACCACTGGCTTCAGCCGCCCGAATCAGACTGACATAAAGCGGATTAAAATAACGGGGGAATTTTTCCAGAGCCTGGCTGAATGTCTGGCCGCCGCGTAGCTGTTGACGCAACTCATGAATCAGTTGTTGCAGAACGCTGGAAGGGGTGCCCTGTTGCAGAATTTCGAGGCTGCGGTCGAGAGGGATACCCGCTTCAACCAGATACATCAGTTCCTGTGTGAATTCGAAGATCAGTTCGCTGTTTACTGAACTGAAACGCACACTCCGGGTTTTCTTTTTCTGACTTTTAGGTTGCTGGCTGTCGGCATAGATCGGCACTTTTCCGCTGGCTTGTAACTGGACAATCACCTCTTCGCGGTTGTTGGCGGAGATAATACCCTCTGTCAGCTCGCCGTTATTGCCAATCGCTTTGTAATAGAAGGTCGTCATCTCAGCCCTCCTGAGTGACGCGCAGTACTTCTTCCAGGGTGGTAAGCCCTGCAAGCGCCTTAGTGCACCCATCGGTATACATGGTTTTCATGCCATGTTCGACGGCCAGTTGCTGCAACTCTTTGGCGTCACAATTGAGCATGATCTGCCGACGGATAATATCATCAACGGGCAGAACTTCTGAGATGGCGATACGCCCGTTATAGCCGGAATTGCGGCAGTGCTCACAGCCGACCGGGTTATAGAGCTTACTGCCGGGGTCAATGGTCTCGCCGCTATTCCAGCTGAGACGTTCTAATAACTCCGGCATTGGCTCAAAGGGCTCGGCACAGTGCTGACACAGTTTGCGCACCAGACGCTGACTGACCACGCACAGCAGGGTGGAGGTTAACAGGTAATCTTCCACGCCCATATCCAGTAAGCGGGTGATACTGCCGGCGGCCTCGTTGGTATGCAGGGTGGAAAGTACCAGGTGACCGGTCAGCGCTGACTGGATACAGATTTTTGCGGTTTCCAGATCCCGCATCTCCCCCACCATAATAATATCCGGGTCCTGTCGGACAATAGAGCGCAGCGTGGTTGCGAAATCCAGACCGATGGAGGAGCGAACCTGGATCTGATTCACCCCTTCCAGTTGATACTCTACCGGGTCTTCGACGGTGATAATCTTTCTTTGCTCAGTATTGAGTCCCTGCATCGCGGTATACAGCGTCGTGGATTTACCGCTGCCGGTGGGGCCGGTAACCAGAATCATGCCGTTGGGCTTTTCCAGGGCGCTTTTAAAGCGTGCCAGAGGTTCGCCACTCATGCCGAGACTCTCGAAGTCTAATACCAGACTATCGCGCTGCAAAATCCGCATCACTACGCTTTCGCCATGAACCGTGGGGATACTGGACACCCGGATATCGATAGTTTGCCCCTGGACGCGGAGGTCGATACGGCCATCCTGTGGCAGGCGCCGTTCAGCGATATTCATATGGGCCATTATTTTAATGCGTGAAATAACTGCCGCGCTGAGGTGGGCAGGAGGGGCTTCAACCTCCTGTAACAAACCATCGCAACGGAACCGCACCCTGAGCTTATCGTGGAACGGCTCAATATGGATATCTGAAGCGTTACTTTTGCAGGCGCGCTGGATTAGCAGGTTGACCAGTCGGATAACTGGCGCTTCGCTGGCCATATCACGTAGTTGTTCAACATCGGTATCGTTATCACTGCCCGAATCGGCGATCTGATCTGCGATTTTGCCCAGTTGTGACTGACCATCGCCGTAGAACTGATCATACAGCGAGTCGAGATCGGTTTTACTGATGACGACCGGTTTAACCTGTTCTGCTCCTGAGGCGAGCCGGGTGCTTTTGATGACAAACTGATCGCTGGGATCCAGCATCGCCAGTGTCAGGACACCGTTGCTGAATTCAAGTGGGATAACGGAGTGCTGTTTGAGAAAGTTCTCGCTGATCAGCTCAGCGCATGCGGGGTTGGCAGGGAAATCTTCGAAAGAAACTTTAGACAGTTGGGTGACTTCTGCCAGGCATAGCGCAAGATCTTCAGCGCTGACCTGCCCCAGCTTTAACAGCATCAGCGGCAGGCTGACAGACCCATCCTGTTCCTTAGCCAGCGACAGCGAACGATTAAAAAGCTCCGGGGTTATCTTCTTCCGGGACGTAAACCACTCTTTAATGCTTTGCTCGATTACTTCGTTGTCGTCTCGCTGTAACGCTTCGGCATTCCTCATCCTCACATCCTTTTGTATTTTTAATTCACTGGACACAGATAAAGAGAATTCCGTTTCAAGCTGCTGTCGATCAAGTGTTTGTTTAGTTTAGATGAGAAAAGACAAAGACCACAATCACCAAATGGTCATATTTTAAGCAATTAACGTGAATGTTTTTAATATAAATCATATTCACTATTACTAATTATTTATTAGTAATAGTGAATATGAGAGTCGCAGGTGTTGTCGCTCAGAAATCGTGACGATAACCTAAGTTTATGTAATAACTGTTAGTTTCGCTGGTATCGTCGGTGAGCTCGCGGTTGGATACTTCGCCCCCCGTCTCAAATTCAAAACGGGTTTTACGGGTCCAGCGGTATTCCAGACGCACAGAGGGGCGAACATACCACTGCGAAGTGTTATCGTCGGTATTTTCACGGTATTCTGTTTGAAAACGTGGGTTGATTCTTAATTTTTCGTTGACCGGATAACGGCTGTTCAGGGTCAGTCCTATCCTCTGGCTGGTGGTTGCATCGGTGAGACGTATACCGACAATGCCCAGATCTCCCTGTTTAATCAGGTTGTTACCGATCGCCTGTACAAACAGTGAGTATTCATAATCCGTACCGGGAAACCCGTCGACACCGCCCGAGGTTTTGCTGTCGCCCTGTTTGGAAACGGTCAGATCACCACTCAGCTGAAAATCCTCAGTGATGGGCTGCACCATACCCAGCGTGGAGGTGAAGCTACGGGTGGTACGATCCAGTGCATACTGACGTGCTTCATCCTCGGTTATTCCTTTGGCGAGCAGTTCACTCAGTGTATTGACCGACTGACTCTGGATCGCTGTGGTGGTGGTCAGTACAGGACTGTTACGGTAATCGACAGAGAGGTTGAAGGTCTGCTCTTTCGCATTGGTCCAGCTGCCCAGTGCAAACAGGGTGTTCAGTTCGTTATAGGAGATATCATAATCAAGTAGTGTGAACAGCGTTTTGCCTGGCTGGAAATAGCGTACCTCGCCACCGACAGCACGACGGTCCAGTATGCTCTCGTTGCGCTGCTCGATCAGGAAGACGTTATAGTCCCAGGCATCGTTGAAGGTGCCCAGATCAAGGTTCACGCCATAAAACCAGCGATCCAGATTAACCTCTTTATAGGTTGAGGTTTCAACAGGAAAACCGGCAACCAGGTTAAGCTTGACAGTCTCATTAAGCGAGTGTCCGGCCAGCAGGCCATCGAAACGGCCCAGCACGCCGCCGGAACTGCTGGACTGACGTCCAAGGCGCAGGGTGTTACTTGCCTGCTTATCCTGAAAATCCACATACATGGTGGTGATGCGGGCTTCGCTTTGGGTGCTGTCGAGGAAATCCTCCTCATAGCCGCCGGAGAACCGGGTACGGATATCGTATTCATCACCCCGGTAGCGGCCGGTCAGATAGAGGTCATTCGACAGTGCATCACGGTTAACTGAGGTGGTCTTAAAGTCTTCGGTTTCTGTGGAAAACTCATCACGACGGTAAAACTGTGAGACGCCCCCATAAACGTCCCAGCGGGATGGCTCGGCTTTGCGGGTTGAAGTGGTACGTGTGGTCGGGGTCTCTGTGGCGGTAATCATCGCCGTGATACGCTGGCGAACACGCAGGGCGTCAGCGCCATCTGGATATTTTTCCAGATACTGATCCCAGGCCGCTTTAGCCTGTGCCTGCTGGCCTTTTCGTTCCCGCGCAACACCGGTGAATTCAAGAGCCTGACGACTATACTGGTTCTCAGGTTCGCGAAGAATTTTAGTGTATAACTGGATCGCCCGGTCATATTCCTGTGCAATCATCGATTGCTCAGCCCGAATCATTATTTGTCCCAGAGGGTCACTGCTGTCCGATGCCGGCTTAGAGGTCCCGGACGCGCCGCTGGAAGCGATAACGGCAACCGGCTTGCTTGGGGCAGGTGGTTTATCGTTTGTTGTCAGCCCGGCTTTATCTGTCGGTTGTGTCGTCTGGGGCGCCATCGCAGTTTCGCTCTCTGGCGGTGCTGGCTGCGGTTTTGTCTCTGCTGTTACCGATGATTGGGTGATACGGCTCACTTCGGCAATGGCGGCGAGCTTTTCGGTTTCTGGAACCTTGGTGATCCAGAGCTCTGGGTGAGTGCTGCGGATCGATGCTGCCAGTGCTTCTGCATCCCTGGCGCTGGGGAAAAAGCCGACTCTGACCCGATACCACTTTTTACCTTTGACAACAGCGCTGGTGATATAGGCGACCTGACTCTTAAAAGGCAGCTCTTTAATCATTGTTTCTGCATCAGCGAGGCTTGCCAGCGATGCTACATGGATTGCGTACCGGCCGCTCGACTGTATTGTTGCACTCTCCATGCTCTGAGGCTGTGCCTCAGCATAGCAGGGAAGGGCTGTGAGCGATCCGCCTGCTATAACAGCAGCAATAAGAGACGATAACAGGGTTCTGGTCGGGTTATGCATTATGTTTTCTCAGTTTCAAATTCGGATTACTGGCATTTGGCCTGCTGGGTTCGTTTTGATGGGTAGATCAATACCTTAATGGTGCGGTAATCACTGCCCTGGATCACTTCAGAACGCACCGCTTCGAGATATTGCAGTGTCAGATAGGGCCCACCAGCAAAGTCACCCTCGTAAACCACCTCATCAAGCAGATCGTGATCTTCCGGTGTAGCTGACTCCCGAAGATCTCGTGCGTTCTGATCGATCTGAGCGACCTGTATATGCTTGATTCGTATCCGTAACTCATCACTGGGGTCCTGCGGGTAATGGCTGATATAGCGGACCGGGTAGTGCATGTGGATGATGGCCAGATCCGGGTCGCAGGGCGACTTACTCCGGATCAGTTCGACCCCTTCCATGATATTCTCACCAATGGGCTGTGCCTGAATCAGAGTGGCCGGCAGAACCAGCGCGCTCAGCAGTAATGCTTTAATTAGTTTGTTCATTAGTCCCAATTCCTATCTCGAACACTGTGTTCCGATCTGCTCTGACGGTGACAGCTGCCGGCACAGTTACGCGCTGTGGAGACGGTGTCGCCTTCATGTTTATTCGGCCTGAAATCATTCGCGTGACAGCCCGCACAATCCGGTGCATAAGCCGGAGTTGGCCAAGGGATTGTCTCGCTGTTAGAGGTATGGCATGCATTACAACCAGGGTTGGCTCTGTGGTCGCCCGGATAGGAGCCAGAGCTGTGGTTGAAGTTAATACCCACGAATGAGGTTGTGTTATGGCACTCGTCACAGGCGACGGTGGTAACAAAGTGGTTACCCGGCTTGCCTGTGGCGGTGCTGCCGTTATGACAGCTTTCACAGGTGCCCGGCGATACATTGTCATGGTTGAATGATGCACCTAACCAGCTATTGGTGTTGTGGCAGTCATCACAGGTGTTACTGCTCTGGATATGATTGGCAGACTTACCTGTCGCGATGACGCCGTTGTGGCAGGTGTTACAAGTGCCATTAACCTCGGCGTGGTCAACCCGGACAACCGGAACCCAGGCCACTGATGAGTGGCACGCTTCACAGACATTGGAGCTGTTGATGTGGGTACCATTCTTACCTGTAGCCGTAGTGCCGTTATGGCAGCTTGAGCAACTGCCGGTGACACCGCTATGGTCAAACACGGCATCCGCCCAGCTGTTGGTGTTATGGCAGTCATCACAGGTGTTGCCACTCTGGATATGGTTGGCTGATTTACCCATCGCAATGGTGCCGTTATGGCAACTGCTACAGGTGCCATTCACCTCGGTGTGATCCACCCGGGTAACCGGAATCCAGCTCACTGGTGTGTGACAGGATTCACAGTTATTGGTGGTGTTGATATGCGTCGCATTTTTACCGGTTGCCGTGGTGCCGTTATGACAGCTTGAACAGCTGCCGGTGACACCGCTGTGATCAAATACCGCCCCGGTAAAGCTGGTGGTGTTATGGCAATCGTCACAGGTGTTACTGCTCTGGATATGATTAGCAGACTTACCCAGGGCGATAGTGCCGTTATGACAGCTGCTACAGGTGCCATTGACCTCAGCGTGATCAACCCGTGTCACCGGCGTCCAGCTGACCGGCGTATGACAGGATTCACAGTTGTTGGTGGTGTTGATGTGAGAGCTGTTCTTGCCGGTGGCAGTAGTGCCGTTATGACAACTGGAGCAACTGCCTGTGACGCCGCTGTGATCGAACACCGCCCCGGTAAAGCTGGTGGTGTTGTGGCAGTCATCACAGGTATTACTGCTCTGAATATGGTTGGCTGATTTACCCAGCGCAATGGTGCCATTATGACAGCTGCTACAGGTGCCATTGACCTCTGCATGGTCAACCCGTGTCACCGGTGTCCAGGTAGTCGGTGTATGGCAGGCCTCACAATTATTGGTGGTGTTGATGTGAGAGCTATTCTTGCCGGTGGCGGTAGTGCCGTTATGACAGCTGGAGCAACTGCCTGTCACATTGCTGTGATCAAACACCGCCCCGGTGAAACTGGTGGTGTTGTGACAATCGTCACAGGTGTTACCACTCTGAATATGGTTGGCGGATTTACCCAGCGCAATGGTGCCGTTATGGCAGCTGCTGCAGGTGCCATTGACCTCGGCGTGATCAACCCGGGTTACCGGTGACCAGGTGGTTGGTGTGTGGCAGGCCTCACAGTTATTGGTGGTGTTAATGTGCGTTGAGTTTTTACCCGTTGCGAGAGTGCCGTTATGACAGTTACTGCAGCTGCCATTGACCTCATTGTGGTCCACCGTTGTCACAGGAGACCAACTGGTAGAAGAGTGACAGGACTCACAACTGTTGGTGGTATTGATATGCGATGTGTTTTTACCTGTCGCAATTGAACCGTTATGACAACTACTACAACTGCCATTGACCTCGGTATGATCAACCCGGGTTACCGGTGACCAGGTGGTCGGGGTATGGCAGGACTCACAGCTGTTAGTGCTGTTGATATGAGTAGCATTTTTACCGGTTGCCGTGGTGCCATTGTGGCAGCTGGAACAGTTGCCGGTGACACCGCTGTGATCAAACGCCGCACCGGTAAAGCTGGTGGTGTTGTGACAGTCTTCGCAGGTATTACTGCTCTGAACATGGTTAGCGGATTTGCCCAGCGCAATACTGCCATTGTGGCAGCTGAAACAGGTGCCATTGACCTCGGCGTGATCAACCCGGGTGACGGGGGACCAGGTGGTTGGAGTGTGACAGGCTTCACAGTTACTGCTGCTATTGATATGGCTGGAGCCTTTGCCGGTAGCCAGAGAGCCGTTGTGACAGCTACTACAGCTACCATTCACCTCGGCGTGATCGACACGGGTGACCGGTGACCAGGTAGTCGGCGTGTGACAGGCTTCACAGTTACTGCTGCTATTGATATGGCTGGCACCTTTGCCGGTAGCCAGGGTTCCGTTGTGACAGCTGCTACAGCTACCATTCACCTCGGTATGATCAACCCGGGTGACCGGAGACCAGGTGGTTGGCGTGTGACAGGCTTCACAATTATTGGTGCTATTGATATGACTGGTGTTTTTGCCGGTGGCAGTGGTGCCGTTATGGCAGCTGTTACAAGAGCCAAGCACCTCTGCGTGGTCAACCTGGGTTACCGGTGTCCAGTTAGTATTGACATGACAGCTTTCACAGCTGTTGGTGGTATTGATATGACCACTGTTTTTGCCGGTGGCTGTACTGCCATTGTGACAGGTTGCGCAGTTAGCTGTCGTGCTGGCATGGTCAAATACCGCTTCCGCCCAGCCCTGTTCCGGATTGTGACAATCTTCACAGCTGTTGCTGGAAGGGACATGGTTGGCAGACTTACCGGTGGCAACTGAACCGTTGTGGCAACTGGCACAGGTTCCCTGCACCTCATTATGATCAACCCGGGTGACCGGTGACCAGATGGTTGAAGTATGACAGGCTTCACAGTTGTTACTGGTATTGATATGGCTGGAATTCTTGCCAGTGGCAGTGGTGCCATTATGACAGTTGCTACAGGTGCCATTCACCTGAGTATGGTCAACCCGGGTCACCGGAGACCATGCAGTGGGTGTGTGGCACGCTTCACAGGCATTGGTGGTGTTGATGTGGGCACTGTTTTTACCGGTGGCGGTACTGCCGTTGTGGCAGGCTGAGCAGCCATCGGTGACGCCGCTGTGATCGAATGTGCCATCGGTGAAGCTGATGGTGTTATGGCAATCTTCACAGGTATTTGCGCTTTGAATATGATTGGCAGATTTACCAATGGCAATGGTGCCGTTATGGCAACTGCTACAGGTGCCATTCACTTCGGTATGGTCGACCCGGGTAACCGGCGACCAGGCTGCTGATGTATGGCAGGCTGTACAGTTATTAGTGGTATTAATATGGCTGCTATTCTTGCCGGTTGCAGTGGTGCCGTTATGACAGCTTTCACAGCTACCATTTACCTGTGAGTGATCAACCTGGGTCACTGGTGACCAACTGCTGGGTGTATGACAGCTTTCACAACTGTTGGTGGTATTAATGTGCGCTGAATTTTTGCCGGTGGCGGTGGTGCCATTATGGCAACTGGCACAGTTAGTTACACCAGCAGGATGAGTGAAGTTAGCATCGGCCCAGCCTCTGTTTGGGTCATGACATTCGACGCATGAATTGCTGCTTGGAATATGGCTGGATGATTTGCCGGTAGCCCGGGTGCCGTTATGACAGCTTTCACAGGTGCCATTGACCTCATCATGATCGACCTGCGTAACCGGTGACCAGCTGCTGCTGGAATGGCAGGCTTCACATGTATTAGACGTATTGAAGTGCCCAGACCCTTTACCAGTGGCAAGGCTGCCATTATGACAACTGACACAATTGGTTGCTCCGGTGTGGTCAAACTTAGCTCCTGACCAGGTGTTAATTGTATGACAATCTTCACAGCTGTTGCTGCTGGGGATATGGTTGCCGGGCTTTCCGCTGGTGTTGAAACTTCCATTATGACAGCTGCTGCAATTGCTGCCGTTATCCGGATGGTTCCACAGGCTCAGGTCGCTGAAGTTGGTTGGGCGGTGACAATCTTCGCACACATTATTAACCGGAATGTGATTGGCGGCTTTACCGGTTGCCTTCACGCCGTTATGACAACTGACACAGTTGTTTTCGATGCCGGTATGGTCGAATGAGGAAGTCTGCCAACCACTGGTTGCGTGGCAGTCTTCACAGTTATCACTGGCGGGGGGGTGGTCACTCTGCTTACCAAAAGCGATCTGGTTATTATGGCAGGATACGCAGCTGCCGGTGACTTCATCGTGATCTACTTTTGAAACATCGCTCCAGCTGCCGGGATTGTGACAACTTTCACAGTTATTACTGCTATTGATATGGTCGCTGGCTTTTGTTGACGCCGGAATAATACTGGAGGACGAGTGACAGGCCGTACAGGTGTTGGGTGTACCTTTAAATACCCCTTTGATATGACAGCTGGAGCACTCCAGATTGGCGTGCTGGCCGTCCAGCATAAAGCCGGTACTGAGGTGATCAAAAGCCTCGCGGGGCGCTTTTTTATCGCCCGCTGACTGTTCTGTTTTTTGTGTGTCTGAGTCCAGCTGTGCCAGTTTATCCGGGTCGGACATCGCCTGGGCAGTAACCGGCAGCATCATACTGAGCAACAGCAGCATGAATAGGGGGATAAGGCGCCGCAGCATACCGGCGGCTGATGAAACAGGTTTAATTCTTATTAATGACATACTTATCACCTATTATCCCCTGGATTACTGACCCAGGTTGCTTGTGTCGTCAAACGATTCGGTCGTGTGGCAGCGTTCACAAAAACGTCCGAAACCACCAAAATGAATATCGTCGCTACGGTGGCAACTAAAACAGTCTGAAGCCTGGTCGATATCTTCCTGATCCTTGACCGGCTTGATGTGACAGGCTTCACAGGGTTGCTCTTTGTGTTGGCCAGTCAGCTCAAAATCGGTCTGGGTGTTGTGATCGAACTGCCAGATACCCCAGTCGTTGGGGGTGTGGCATTGCTCACAGCGTCCACCCAGTGTTTCTTTATGTATATCATCGTCTTTATGACAGCTGATGCAGGCCAGAGCGGTGTCTTTGAATGTCTGTTCAAGGTGGCACTCTTCGCAGCTGGTAATGGCATGCTGACCGATGAGGGGGAAGCGGGTCAGGTCGTGATCAAAGCGGATCACTCCTGAGAACGACTCTTCGTCATGACAGCGGTTACAGCTGTCACCCTGCTGGCCCTTATGTACATCGTCGCCTTTATGGCAACTGATGCAGTCGGTCTGCAGCTCATCTTCCAGACTGCCCTTATGACAGCTATGGCACTCCAGTGGCTTATGGCTGCCACGGAGTTTGAAATCAGTATCCCGGTTATGGTCAAAACTACTTTTCTGCCAGTTGTTTTCAGAATGGCAGTCTTTGCACTTGGTCCCATTTTTCCCCTGATGCGTGTCATCGGCACGGTGGCAATCGATGCACTGATCGCCCGGTGATTTATCGTAGGGGGGATCGACATGGCAACTATTACAATTGGTTTCTTTATGGGCGCCTTTGAGCCGGAAGTCAGTGTCATTGTTATGGTCAAACTTCAGTTCATCCCAGCCTTTCTCTGAATGACACTTCTCACATTCCCCCCCAAAATGACCACCATGGGCATCATTCAGGCGGTGGCATGAAACACACTCAGCAGGAATATCTTTGTACTGCTCATCTGCATGGCAACTGCTGCAGTTAACATCGGCGTGCTTATCCAGCAGCGGGAAGTCAGTGTCATCATGATCGAATCCGGTATCCTGCCAGCCGGTTTCTTTATGGCAGTCGTCACATTGTTCACCCAGCTTGCCGTTATGTTTATCATTGTCTTTATGACAGTCGATACACTGATCGGGGGCTTCGCGAAAACGGTGCGAGGCTTCATGGCAACTGGTGCAGGCAGCGGTGCGATGCTCGCCTTTAAGTGGATAATCGGTCAGGTCATGATTAAAGGTGGAGTGAGTCAGCTGAACGATATCCGCCTCTCTTCCCATGTGGTCGGAGTGGCAGGTTTTGCATTCAATATTCTTACTGTTTTCCATCCGCCCATGAAACCCCGTTCCCTCTTCAATATCCCTGGCAATGTTCTGATGGTCGTGGCAGGCAAGACAGCGGGCGCGTTGTTTGCTCTGATCAAAAGACTCGTGACAGCTGTCGCACTCCTTTTCGAACTGCGCATGTCCATTGATCACTTTACCTGGCATCAGAATCGTTTCGAAAATATTGGCTTCTCCGGGCGCACTGAAGCCTAGTAATAGCAACAGGGTGATTGTCTTTAGCGTGAGAATGCGTTCAGAGAACTTCACTTAACCTCCGGTACAATAAATGCCGAAAACCCTGATGTCTTAGGGCTGTCGGACGAACAAAGGAGGAATATTAACGATGGCCATTCCCCCGATCTGGCCAGTGATACTGCTTGTTACACGGATTACAGTTTTACATTTGACCGGGGTGATGCCGCAGCTTCTTCCCCAATACCATCACGTGTAACAGGCTTATATATGCTGTTAATTTCTGTATTAAATAGCAAAAAACAGGCCTTTTATTGAAAAACCTTTTTATATCAATGATATGAATGTGTTCGCACAGGTTTTTCTCATAATATCGCGATACGGCCATATTGGATCTTGTCTCGAAGTCCATACATATATTAAGTGATATTTGATGTTTCTTTTTAAAATCAATAGCTTGCAGTGTCTGTGTTTTGAGACTCTCAATAATGAGAAAAAATTCTCACATGAAAATTAGTACATATGAACCGCAGCAACATGAATGAGACCTGTGATTAGTAGCATGCTGAAAAATACAACATGGATCTTATGCCAGTTGTGAAACAGTTTTTCATAGAAGGTGTAGACCGCCATTTTGCGTATCGCTTTGAGCAATATACCAACCAGTTTACAGCTCTCTTTATACTGCTTTTTCTGCTGCTTTCTGTCCCAGCCTGCCAGTCTCGCCTGGGTTGCTATGATCGGGCGCAGGCGTCGGCGCAGAGTGAAGTAGGTGATCCATGTGCTGACACCGATAAATATTTTGCGTGGAATAAAGCTGAGTAATCCGCCACCGGGGCGCATGACGTAGTCTTCAAACTCTTTGATTTTATGTTCAATAGCGGGGGCAAGGCCGCCGCTTTGTCCGAGCATTTTGCGCGCCTCATGACTAATATCCATCAGCTCTTCAATGCGGGTGTGGGTGCCGAACAGACCGTAGTGGATCTGGGCATAGATATAGCGCCCGGCAATACCACTGGCGACCACGAACAGCATCGAATAGAGGGCGACATTGCTGTTGGTTGCGCCGAGTGAGAAGTTGCAATGAAAGGCGATCATTACCGGTGCGATAACGCCCATGAACATATGCAGGTTAAACCAGATTTTTATCGCACCGGTGCTGCGCATGAACTTAAACTTCTTGCGCAGCGGGTAGATAAATATCAATAAAAAAATAACCCCCGCAACCAGGCCCAGCCAGTAGCCCAGGCCCCACTCAGCAGTTATCAGGTATTCATCTCTCTGTTGCCAGCCCCAGAGCAGGAACAGTCCCAGTGATACGGATACGAAAGGCGCGGCAAACTGTTCGAAAGGGGAGAGATATAGTTTGTTGATATCTGTTTTTTGCTGTGTATCGGCCACTTTGTTATTGCTCATCTGGTTACTTATGAATCTGATTGATTTCAATTGTCACATGGTTGCCAGATGCCGGGTTGACCACCTGACTGAAACCTTCCAGGTCTCCTGCAGCGGCAGTGGCGCTGTCATTAAATGAGATTCGCGCACCGATGATAACCGCCTTGGCTGATGACAGTTTGCGGTCGGGAATCACTGCGTTGGAATCGTCGAGAGTGAAGTTGAAGGGCAGTTGAGCCGGGCTCTGGCGAATAGCTGCTAGTGGCATTGGTGGGCCTTTGTCTGCCCGTGCGAAGATAAACAGTGTAGCAGTCTTGTCGGCCAGTTGTTTGGCTAACTCGGGGGTGATTTTTATGCTGCCACTCACCGCCGCTGGCAGGGTGTCAGGGCTGTCTTTGAGTGCCTGATCGATCATCACTGCGGTCAGATTTCGGGATGTCTTGGGTTCTGGAAATGCCCGTGAAGGCTGAGCCGGCTGTTTCGCCGCCATGCCGCTGCGAATCTCTTCCAGGCGGGCAGGAGGGAGGCCAAGAGCGGTGGCTTTAGCATAAGCCTGGTCTGCGGCTGTCTGGTCGTTCATGTACTGATAGGTGCGCCCCAGTAACACCCAGCCTTCCATGTCGTCGGGTTCATTTTCCAGCCGTTTTTTCAGTTTCTGGGCCATCTGGTCGAGCGGACCCGCTTCCATGGTGGCGGTGGTTTCGGCAGCCTGAGCAGCCATCAGAGAAGAGCTTGTGGCCGTGCGCTGGGTCATGCCATTGGCTGGCTCACCAGATTGAGTAGAGTTGCTGTCTGTCAGGACAAAAGCAGCAATTGCAAGGCCTGCAGTCAGGGCCAGGGCAGTAAACAGGGTATTACGCGTCATACTATTAGAAACTCCGTAGATCGGTTTATCTTCTACCAAAGCATAAACTGTACCGCTTTTATTAATTTCTTATTTTTCAGTAAGCTACCTGTAATGCTCAGTCCGCTATTTTCACTCTTGCGAGTATGTCAGAGCGGTAAAACTGGTTTGGGTGTGTACTGTTGGAGACAGTTGTTGTTGCAGGGTATTTTCTTTAACGTATTAATTAGAAAATCCGGCTTTCTTTTACCAGGGAGAAGAAAGAAACAGTTGATTTGACGTTTATTTTAATCGTAAAAAAATCATTCCTGAAAAGTAGTTAAGACGTTTTAATAGGTATCATATATGAACGTACAGGCCGACATGTATCAGTATGTAATTATTGGAGCGCCATTGCTGGCGATCTGGATGCTGTATAACTGGTATAAAACCACTCAGACCCGCACTAATCTGGCGATCAAATCTGAAGCTATCTCTGCGGGGCTGACGGAGCCGGCATCGCTTCACCCGATTATTAACAGCAACATCTGTCTTGGATGTGGCTCCTGTGTAAATGCCTGTCCCGAAGCAAAACATCAGGTTCTGGGGTTGATTGATAATAAAGCTGAACTGCTTAACCCGGCAGACTGCATCGGTCACGGTGCCTGTAAAACCGCATGCCCGGCCAATGCCATTGAGCTTGTGTTTGGCACTGAGCGACGTGGGCTGGATATCCCCAACGTTAAGCCGGACTTTCAGACCAATATCCCCGGGATCTATATTGCCGGAGAGTTGGGCGGCATGGGGCTGATCAAAAATGCTACCGAACAGGGACGTAAGGCGATGGAGTCGATTGCCAAGGCGCCGGGAATGGGCTCCGGTGGTGATCTCCTGGATGTGCTTATCGTGGGGGCTGGTCCTGCGGGCATTACCGCCACGCTGGGGGCGATGGAGAAGAAGCTGACCGTGAAAACCATCGAACAGGAATCGCTGGGCGGAACAGTGGCGCAGTTTCCGCGGGGTAAGCTGGTGATGACCGCTCCGGCCAAATTGCCGATTGTGGGTGAGTTCCAGTTTAAAGAGACCACAAAAGAGAAATTGATCGATTTCTGGTCTGAGGTGGAGCAAAAGACCGGACTTAAGGTTAACTATAAAGAGCGGGTAGATCATATTGATCACCTGCCGGATGGCGGCTTCGAGGTGACAACCAATAAATCGGTATATCGTACCCGGGCAGTATTGCTGGCGATTGGCCGCCGGGGCACCCCGCGTAAACTGGGGGTTCCGGGAGAGGAACAGAGTAAAGTGGTCTATCGTCTGGTAGATCCGGCACAGTATAAGGGTAAGCATGTTCTGGTTGTTGGTGGGGGCGATAGTGCTCTGGAAGCCGCCACCAGTATTGCGGAAGAGCCCGGCACGACGGTAACGATCTCTTACCGGAGCGCTGCCTTTGGTCGGGCTAAAGAGAAAAACCGGCGCAAAGTGGAAGCGGCTGCTGAAAGCGGTCGGTTGAACTTAATGTTAAGCTCAACGGTCAATGAGGTGCTGGAGTCTGAAGTGGTGCTCAATATGGAAGACGAGCTACACCGTATTCCAAATGATTACGTGATTGTATGTGCTGGTGGTATTCTGCCCACCGGCTTTTTGAAGAAGATAGGTATTGAGGTCGAAACGAAATATGGTACTGCCTGATCGGGCTGTTGGTTCACGGTGGTGGTCCGCCGCACTTTTTATCTTCGCAATCAGTTTGCTGAGCGCGCCTTTCAACATATCCCCGGCTTATGGTGCGCATCAGGAGCTAGGTGATGTCAAAGCGGCCATCCGTGTCAGAGATTATGCCGGGGCGTACGCTTTGTTAAAGCCGTTGGCAAGTGGTGGTGATGCTGAAGCGCAATATATGCTTTCGACGCTCTATCGTAACGGTCAGGGTGTGACTAAAAGTCATGAAAAGGCAGTGTTCTGGCTTGAAAAAGCGGCTAACCAGGGGCATGTTAAAGCCACCTACAATCTTGCGGTGATGTATGAAAAGGGCTGGGGTGTAGATAAAGACCCGGTCCGTGCTGAGGAGTTGATGGCGGTTGCCGCAGAGCAGGGGCATCCGCTGGCTCAGCGGCAGATGCATAAGGAAACCTCCGAAACCCGGCAGAAGAAACAGTTAAAAGAGTACCGCGCCGTCGATAAAGAGAAAACCCTGCGCTGGTTGGCGCAAAAAGGCAGTAATCGTGAATTAAAGCAACTGCTTGAGCAGCACCCGGATATCAATAGTCATGATGACAGTCAGCGCACTGCTCTTTATGAAGCGGCTGAAGCGGGTCACAGGGAGACGGTAAGCATTCTGCTGCAAGCGGGCGCGCAGATAGGGTTGGAAGATAAGTTTGGTGTGACCCCGGTGATGGCTGCTGCGCAGCAGGGTCATGCCGATGTGGTGAAACTGTTGTTGAAAGCGGGGGCTGATAAAACGGCTAGCGATGATAATGGTAATACCCTGCTTCACCTGGCGGCCGGTAGCGGTCATCTGGCGACTGTTAAGCTGCTGGTCTCATCCGGAGTCGGCATGAATGGTATTAACCACAGTGACTACACAGCGCTGGATCTGGCGGTTAACCGCGACCATAAAAAAGTATCCGCCTGGCTCGGTGCAAAAGGGGCGAAACGTAATAATCTGGCCCCCCCGGAGCGGGATGCTTCGCTGGTGGCGCTGGAGGCTCTGAACTCGGTTGATCAGGTGGTAACCGGTGATAGTAACCCCTTTCAGGGGTGGTCAGCGCTGATGCTTGCCAGCTGGCGGGGGCAGGATAAAGTGGTCGCTGAGTTGTTGCGCAGCAAGCCTGATCTTAATCAGGTTGATCAGGAGGGACATACTCCCCTGAGTCGTGCTGTGTGGCAGGGGCATAGCGATATTGTCAGTATGCTTATTGGTGCCGGTGCGGATGTTAATCATCAGCTTCCCGATGGCCATAGTATGCTGATGCTGGCGGCTGAGCGTGGATTCGATAAAGTCACCGGGATGTTGCTTAAGGCTGGTGCGGATCAGCGCCCACTGTTGGAAAATGGTGATGGTGCTCTGATGCTGGCGGTTAAAAGCGGACATGCAGAGATTGTTAAACAGCTGCTGGACAGTGGCTCTGGCAAGCTCCTGAAGCGGGAACAGGCCAATGTTCTGTTGGAGGCGTCAGCTTCGGATCTGCCTCAGTTGATTGAGCTGTTGGTAAGCTATGGTGTTGATCCGGATACCCGGGATAAACAGTCACGCACGGCGCTCTGGTATGCTGCTGATCATGGCGCGCTGAAGGCGATGAAAGCGCTGAAAGAGAGTGGCGCGGATCTTAACATTGCCGATCTGAATGGCAGTACGCCGCTGATCAGGTCGATCACCCGCAAACAGATTGCGGCACTGAAATGGTTGCTCGCGGCCGGTGCCGATGTGAATAAGCCCGATGCCAGAGGAAATACGCCCCTGATGGTCGCCGCCGCTGCGGGGGATCGCAACAGTGTTATTTTGCTGGCCGAACAGAGCGCCGCGATCAATACCCGCAATGAGTTTACCCAGACCGCGTTGATGCTGGCGGTGAATAGCGGGCATGTTGAGGTTGCCCAGTGGTTGCTGGAGAATGGTGCTCAGCCCCGGCGGAAAAATCAGTTGGGTCAGGACAGCTTTAAGCTGGCAGAAGCCACCGGGAATAAAGCGATGCTTGAACTGTTAAAGCAATATCGTTAAACCCTGTTGAGCTAAACCCAGTCGCTGTGTTTAGCTCTCCCCCTTTTTTGGGCCAGATGGCCAGACCTTCTATCTGAGCAGCAAAAACGGGTTGCCCCGAAAACTGAAAACCAGGGATTCGGGTCTGATCTCCTCCAGACGCAGGTCGTCCGTCAGACGCTGCCCCTCACGGATCATCTTTCCATTTACTCTTGCCATACGTTGCTCCGGTGTCTGGGCATAGATATGCACCGACACTTTCAGGTCTGGTATAGCGTTCTGTGTCTCAGGGTCCAGTTCGTTGAGCAACGGCACATTGCTGTTTTCCACCAATGTTTGTTGCGCTGACGAATTGGGTTCAGAAGAGCTGGATTCAGAAGTGCTGGGTTCAGAAGTGCTAATGTCAGAAATGATCGCGGGGATCTCCAACTGGTCTGCCGCCGCTCTCTGCAGCGCCCGTGCTGCATCTGTGGGCGGCTTTGATGGCTGTGCCTCTCTCAGTGGTGCCAGTTGCTCGATTAACGCCTGATTGAGGAGGCTGCGGTTGAGTTGTTCGACATCGGGCAGGGGTACTGCCGGTTTAGTTGGTATGCTATCGACTACTGTATCGGCTGCGGTGGTTACGACCTCTTCAGGGCTGGGAACGTTATGTCCGGGTAGCGGAGCAAAGGGATCTCGGTGATAGGAGGGTCTCACACTTATGTCTGGTCGTTGATCCTGACCGATGGGTTGAGGCTCAGGTGCGGTGATCCCGGATTCAGACTGTGAGTCTGAGTCTGTAATGGCAGGGGCTGGGGGTGTGGCTGTGCCTGTTGTGGACGTTTCCGGTTGCACTGTGTTGCCGCTAACGGCAGCCACACTCCTGGGCGGCGCTGCATCCGGCCAGATCAGTACTATGATATTCGCTAACAGTAGTGCCGGTACCAGCCAGAGCCATTTTTTTCGTTTGGGTCCCCGTGTTGTCGGACCGCTTTGGACAGGCGCGATATCGATCAGCGGTTGGCTTTGACGCTCCTGGTCTGACTTTTTCAGCGCATCGAGAATATATGACATCGGCTTATGGCTCCCGGTAGCTCAGTATAAGCGGGATATTAGCCTCGACCAGAGTGTTGAGGCGGATCAGTGTTTCAGGACCCATGATGCCATCCTGGAGCAGATTCTGGCTGCGTTGAAACGCTTTGATATACAGTGTTAGCTGATCATCAAAATAGTCATTCATCTCGCTTTGAAACAGGGGGGAGAGCTGAGCCAGTTGTTGTTTAACCCAGAGGATATGGGGGCCGTAACTGCCGGGTCGGGTTAATGTATGGTATCCCCTGGGGGGATGCCAAAGCAGCGTGTAGTTGAACGGGCTCATATCATCCAACTGGGATAAAGGGGTTTTCCAGGTGCGGATGCCATCGGTGAAGGAGGCGGTGTCGCTGTCGATCCTCACCAGTATCTGACTGGTTCGGGTGCCTGGCTTGCCGGGCAGGCGAACCAGCGCTGGCCGATTATTCCGTTGTAGCTGCTGCCAAGGCCCCTGTTTATGCAGGCATCGCAGCCCGTGGTTTAAGGCAAACTGGCAGGGATCCTGGTCTGCAGGCATCTCCAGTTGCCAGAGCCTGAAAAGGCTCTGATAAGCGCGCACTTCGGGGTTATCGCTGATTTCAATTGAGACGGTACTGGTCGTCTGGTTCTGCTGTGGACCGGTGGCAGATAACACGGGAGCAGGCTCCGCCGGGTTAGTATGGCTTTCAGGAACCTGGTCGGGCTGCGCTAGGGGCGCAATGTTGACTGTCTGCATCCGGGGTTCGTTATTCTGGGGAGACGTGACCGGGTCAGGGGCGTCTGGTGCTGTCTCTGTCAGGTTTGTTGCAAGAGCCGCTGACGAGGCTGGAAGAGATGTGTCTGGATAAGAAGTGTCAGACTCCGTTGTTGTCATTGCCGCCGGGGAGGGAAGTTCGGGGGCGACTGTTGCCTGGGCCGCCGTTGGATTGGGCGTTTCGGGTTCTGTTGCCGCGTGAAGTGGACCAGCATTCGTCAGTGCCGGAACAGTATCGGTCAGCCATTGCTGTGCTGCAGGGTAGAAACGGTAGATCAGCAGGGCGATAAAAATAACCCCCAGTACCAGTGTGAGCGTGTTGGCACCCGTGTTGCTGGATTTGGGCTCTGTTTGCGGCTTACCAAAAATCTCTTTGGCCGCCTGGTTCAGAATTTCTGCGCTGATCGACGGCTCATTGCGGGCATAGGCTCCCAGCAGTGCCCGATCACAGAGGATATTGATCAGTCTGGGGATCCCACCACTGAGCTGGTGGATCTGTCTGACCCTGTTTGCCGGTATCGGGTTTGAGGTCTGGGCGCGGGGTTTGTATCCCGCAACGGCCAGACGGTGATTAATATAGTGTTCGGTTTCATCCAGCGTTAACGCTGTCAGGTGAAATCTGGCAGTAATCCGTTGTGCCAGCTGTTTTAGTTCAGGGCGTTCAACTAACTGGCGTAGCTCGGGCTGGCCGAACATGACGATCTGCAGCAGTTTTTTTTCATTGGTTTCAAGGTTGGTGAGCAGGCGCATCTGTTCCAGCACAGTGGGGCTGAGATTTTGCGCCTCATCGATAATCAGAATGGTATTTTTTCCTTCGGAGTGGCTCTGTAACAGGTGGTGGTAGATCGCATCAGAGAGCGATTTGATGCTCTGATTTTGCTGATCATAGGGGATCTGCAATTCATCGCAGATGCTGGCCAGCAGCTCCTCAGAACTCAGCGTGGGATTGAGGATAAAGGCCACTTCGGTATCTTGTGGTATATGGCCCAGCATGCAGCGGCAAAGCGTTGTTTTACCAGTGCCGATCTCACCGGTAAGCATCACAAAACCACTGTTGCCCTGAATCCCATACAGCAGATGTGCCAGAGCATCCCTGTGTTGAGCACTCATATAGAGATAGCCCGGATCAGGCGCAATCGCGAATGGTGAGGAGATCAGTCCGAAATAGTGGTTATACATTTGCCTAACCCTGGCGATACACACCTGATCAAAGATATGCGATTGATCCACCAGAGTAAAGAAGTGGCTGCTGCCCCGGGTTGTCGGTGCCTTATTGGCGTGTTAGCTCTGCTGTTTAAGCTGGGAAAATGCTTCCAGGGCTTGCTTGCGTGTTGTCCTGAGATCGAGGATTGGCTCGGGGTAGGTTGAACCCAGCTCGATTCCCGCCTCGCTGAGCACCGAAGCAGGCGCCTCCCAGGGAGTATGAATATAGCGGCTGGGTAGTCGAGCCAGTGCTGGCAGGTAGCGCCGCACATAGCTGCCGTCAGGGTCAAATTTCTGCCCCTGAGTGACCGGGTTAAAAATTCTGAAATAGGGTGCTGCATCGGCGCCGCATCCCGCCACCCATTGCCAGTTGGCGCTGTTGGATGCCAGATCGGCATCGACCAGCGTGTCCCAGAACCAGCGGGCGCCGTGGAGCCAGTGCTGTAACTGGTTTTTTACCAGAAATGAACCGACCAGCATGCGTACCCGGTTATGCATATAGCCGGTTTGCCATAACTCGCTCATCCCTGCATCAATGATAGGAAACCCCGTTTGGCCTTGTTGCCAGTCACGACAGGAGGCCGGATCGTTGCGCCAGGGGAAGAGGTTAAAGCGTGGATTGAGGTTGGTATCGCTGATGCCTGGATTGTGATAGAGCTGGTAATAGGCGAACTCGCGCCAGCCTAACTCCTTCAGAAACGTATCCAGAGCATCTTCCAGTCCCGGCGCAGTCGCCTGTTGTTGGCTGTAATACCAGATCTGTCGGGGTGATATCTGCCCCCACTGAAGATAGGGGGACAGGGTTGAAGTCGCTTCAAGCGAGGGGATGTCGCGGCCCTGTTGATAGTGTTCTAACCGTTCTGTGGTGAACTGTTGTAACAACCTCCAGGCGGCATCCTCGGATATATCCCAGTGTTCGCTGATACGCTCACGCCAGGGGTGATCGGGCAGCAACCCAAGCTGTTCCAGGCTGAGCTGATTTGAAGACTTGGGGGCAGAGGCTGACGTTAGCTGCGGTCTCGGAAGGGGGGCATCCGGTGGCGGGGCATTCAGGCAGCCCTTGCGGAAGAAGGGAGTGAATACTTTGTAAGGTGTTCCATCGCCTTTACTGACCTGCCAGGGCTCCCACAGCAGTGAGCCATTAAAGCTGTGGACCTCAATGCCCGCCGTTTTCAGTGTCTGCTTGATCCGTTTGTCCCGTGAGATGGCCTGGGGGGTATAGCAGCGGTTCCAGAACACAGCAAGGGCTCCGGTCTGCTCGATCAGTTGTGACAAAACAGTAAGGGGGTCTCCCTGAAACAGTCGCAGACAACCATCCAGTTGCTGATTGATACTGTCCAGACTGTGGTGCAGCCAGCAGCGACTGGCTGCGCCGGGTTGCCATGGGTTCTCACCGGTGGTGTCTTCGATAAATACCGGAATGACCGGGCCTTGTTGCGCGGCGTAGAAGAGTGCCGGGTTATCAGCCAGTCTCAGATCGTGCCGCAGCCAGACAATGACAGGAGTGCTCAATGTATTACCTTTTATACCTGGTTGCGCAGTCCGAGATGGGCTGGATAGGGTTCGAGATAGCGCTGTGCACGAATATATTCACTGCCATTCTGGTTGATATAGTGTGACAGCAGCGTCATCGGTGTTATCAGGTTGACCTCTCCCACACGGTATTGTTCGAATACGTTAAGAATGTCCTGACGCGCCGAGCTGTCAACGCTTTGTTTCAGATAGCCCATGATATGTTGCATCACATTGCAATGAGAGCCTCGAGAGGCAGGTGTACTGATCGCGGACATAAACTGCTCATGATAGGTTTTTAACAGGGCGTCCAATGGCTCGTTGTGAGCTACTGCCAGCATCTTCCCCAGTTCACGGTATGCGGTCTGATTATGGGCCATTAAAAGGTATTTATAACTGCTATGAAACTGCAGCAGCTTATGAAAGCTGGGTTGATCGGTCACCTCGGTGCGAAAGTTGTGATGCGCAAATACCCGCATAACAAAGTTTTCCCGTAACTGGGCGTCGTTCAGCCTGCCATCTTCCTCGATAGGAAGATTGGGGAAGCGCTGCATTAATGCCCGGGCAAATAAGCCGGAACCTCTCTGTTCGTGAGGGTGGCCGGATGGCTGATAGATTTTAACCCGTTCCATACCGCAGCTGGGAGAATCTTTCTTCAGAATAAAACCATCCAACCGCTGACAACGCTCCAGCATCGGCTGGCAGGCATCCATCAACTGTTTGCTGAGGTCGGCCTCCGGCTCGTTTGAACCATCCGCCGGGGGGCGGGAAAAAATCAGATCAGGGTCGTCTGGATTTCCGGTAAGACGCATGGTAGGACGTGGGATGCCGAATCCAGCCGCAACTTCAGGGCAGAATGGTTCAAATTGGAAATGTTTCGCCAGTTGAACCTGGCAGATTTTTGACTGACTATGACCGCCGTTAAAACGCACCTGTTCACCCATAACACATGCGCTGATGCCGACCGGAATATCGGTTGTTTCGGATATTCGCTTCATTTCTGATCCTTGCTCATATCGGTTTTATATACTTGATCCTACGTTGTCTGGTTAGCTGTGGATCAGTGAAGGACGAATTAATCGTGACGCTGCCATGGTTAAATATTGCTCAAAAAATTCTTGACTGAATTGGTTGGTTATATATAATTAGTCAGTAATTGACTCGGGTACTATGGTTTGTACTGGATATCTGCTCTCTCTCACTCAGATATATGTTACAGAACAGCTTTCCGATGATGTTCAACTGCTGTGGCCAATTTAATCATCCGGCAAGTCTGGATTAATTGTCCTCTTTGAAGCCGCTGTGTTAACAGCGGCTTTTTTTTGTCTGCATGGCACTGGTTGTCAGGGCTGAAGGTTAGTCCTGTCGGTTGTCGCCAGCGCCTGCCTGGATTGCGGTAAGGGCGATAGTGAAAACTATATCGTCGACCAGAGCGCCCCGGGAAAGATCATTCACCGGCTTGCGCATCCCTTGTAGCATAGGGCCGATGCTGATGACATCTGCACTGCGTTGCACTGCCTTGTAGGTGGTATTACCGGTGTTCAGATCTGGGAAGATAAAGACCGTTGCCTGGCCTGCAACGGTGCTGCCCGGTGCTTTTGATCTGGCGACGCTCTCCATGACGGCTGCATCATATTGCAGGGGGCCATCAATCAGCAGATCCGGACGTTTCTCCCGCGCGATGCGGGTGGCCTGCCGGACCTTCTCAACATCAGCACCCTGGCCTGAACCTCCGGTCGAATAACTGATCATCGCAACCCGGGGAGGGATGCCAAAAGCGACGGCAGATTCGGCTGACTGGATAGCAATATCCGCCAGCTGCTCAGCGTTGGGATCAGGATTAATGGCACAGTCACCATAGATCAGCACCTGTTCAGGCAGACACATAAAGAAAATTGATGAGATCAGGTTGCAACCAGGGGCGGTTTTGATCAGTTGCATCGGTGGCCGGATGGTGTTGGCGGTGGTGTGTTCAGCGCCGCTGACCAGCCCATCCACGTGCCCCATCTCCAGCATCAGCGTGCCCAGTACGACATTATCCTGAAGCTGCTCTTCGGCGATGATCTCGGTCATCCCTTTATGTCGTCGCAGTTCAACCAGGCGGCTGATGTAGTTCTGGCGAATCAACTGCGGGTCGCTGATGGTGACACACTCGTTGAGTGTCACGCCCTGGTTTTTGGCAATCTGTAGGATCTCCTTGGTATTACCCAGCAGAACGCAGCGGGCGATTCCCCGCTCTGCACAGATAGCCGCCGCTTTGACTGTGCGCGGTTCATTGCCTTCGGGCAGGACGATCACTTTATTCGCCAGGCGTGCCCGTTTAATCAGTTGATAGCGGAATGCTGGGGGTGAGAGGCGACGCTGGTAATGACTATCCACCAGGGTTGCCAGCCACTCGCGATCGATATGCGCCGCAGTGGCTTCTTTAATATCCCGTATGCGGGGCAGATCATCCGCCCGGGTTTCCTGATTCAGCTGAGTCATCGCCATGGCTGTTTGCCAGCTATCCATTGGAATGCTGAGAATGGGCAGGCCTGACTCGCAAGCCCCTGCGCATAACTTCAGTACCGCAGGCGAGGGCGTAACCCCGCCGGTGAGTATCAGCGCTGCCAGTTCTACGCCATTAACGGCCGCCATGCAGGCCGCTACAATCATATCGTCCCGGTCACCGGGGGTGAAAATCAGCGTGCCGGGGCGTAACTCATTGATGGCATTGGCTACACTTTTGGCGCACAGGGCTATGCGGGTAACCCGGCGGGTAGCGATCTCACCGGTGTTGATTACAGAGGCGCCCAGATAGTCTGAGATATCCTTCACTCTGGGGGTGATCAGGTCACGGTTCCAGGGGATGCAGCCAAGCAGGCGGAACTGATTGTTAAAAATAGTGGCGTGTTCGCGGATAACCTCTTCGGTGAGACTGTGGGTGACGGTGTTCCCGGTGCTCAGGAACGGTTGCATATGGCCTTCGCGGTCAATCGGTGCACCCAGTTTGCTAAGGATGCAACCCAGCAACTGCTTGCTTTTGATGCCACCGTAGGCCCGGGCAGTGATATCGATGTGATCCTGCAGGGCTTCAACCGTGTCGTGTCCCGGGGTTGCCACCAGTACCACCTGAGCATCCAGAGCCTTGGCGATCTCCTGGTTAATACGGGTAGCGTAGGGCTGGCCTTCTGTATGCACTATCCCTTCGATAATTACGACTTCATTATCGGCTGGCAGGCTCTGCTCATAGCGGGCGACGATCTGTTCGAGAACCTCATTGCCTTTATCCTGACTTACCAGTTGTTCTACATCACGAATAGGAACCGGGTTGGCGATTGGAGAGGAGCAGTCTCCCTGCAGCATAGCGATCGTGATATCTGTGCTATGGCCATTTCCCTGGGCGATCGGTTTAAAAAAGTGAACTTTTATCCCCTGGCGGTTCATCGCCTGAAACAGGCCCAGCACAGCGGTAGTTAGACCTGCACCGACACCTGTGGGCGCAAGAAGTAATGCTTGAGACATCAGAGTTCCTCAGGGCTTTTGCCGCCCTTGCTCGTTCCCGGCACTTTATTCGGGTACTGAATCATATTAATTGAAAAGGAACCAGATCTGGAAGAGTTGTTATTGACTGGTATAGGTGTCGATTCTACGGGGTTGGAGGTGAAAATTACAGCTCGCCTCAGGGTTTAGAGAAAGTGGTTCAGAGAAAACGGTTCACAGAGTGACAGTTGAGAGCGTCATGATGGCTAATCTCTCTGTCGTCCTGGCGATTTTCGGGCAATAGAGTCAATTTGATAAAGATGTTCATAATATTGTTATTGATAGCGATATTTTATGATTTTCTATTGTTTGATATATGTTTTGAATATCGAACAAAAGTCATCCCCTGAAAAGGGTAGTCTTACATAGCAGAGTGAGAGGAAGGACTTTTTGGATGCATAAAACAGGCTTGTTTTTACTGATTTAAGTCATTAAAACAATAGATTACGCGTGAATATGGTAGCAGGTGAATGGTTTGGCACAATGAAGAAAATCCGGTCAAAAATGCTCGGCTCAGATGAGTCGTATCTTTTTTATGAACACTTGTGCTTTCTATTTTTAATAAGCGATGTTAAAAATAACGAACATCTACCCCCTGAGTGGTAGATCTATAAATCAGGTGTTTCACAGCAAAAATCAATTAATAGATTAGCTGTGACCCGACGGAAACCTGAGCCATCAGACTTAATAATAAAAGGACAACGATAGTGAAGAGAAGAGATCTGCTTAAAGCGGCTGCAACCGGTATTGCAGCAGCACCACTGGCCCTGTCATCAACAACGGCGAATGCCGGCGATAATGTTCGTCTGCGTATGCAAACTCTGTACGGTACAGAGACTGATGACCTTTACAAAATGTTCGCTAACGATGTTAAAGCGGTATCCAACAAAAGCGTGCGCATTCAGCGTTTCCGTGGTTCAGAGCTGGTGCCTAATGACCAGATGCTGGATGCAGTATCTAAAGGCACCCTGGATATGTGTCAGGGATATGCCGGATACTGGGCTGGACAGCTGGATATCGGCAAAATTGAATCGGGTATTCCCGGCGCCTGGACCAGCTATGATGAAGCGATCTATCTGCATCAGAAGCAGGGCCTGACAGCGTTGCTGGAAGAGGCCTATGCCGAGAAAGGGGTTAAATATCTGGGAGCTATTTTTGGCGGTCCTTACGATCTGCTGACAACTAAACCGGTGAAAAGCCTCGAAGATTTGAAAACCATGAAGATCCGCGCCACTGCGACGGTTGCCGGTATCCTGGAAAAGTTTGATATCCCAACCGTCTATCTGCCAAGTCAGGAGCTTTATGTCGCCCTGTCTACCGGTGCCATTGATGGTGTGATCTATGGTGGATCACTGGAATATAAAGCACTGAAACTGCACGAGTCTGCTAAATATTATACCTATCTGAATATGATCAACCCAGGTTATGCCGACGGCATGCTGATCAATATGAAGAAGTGGGAGTCTTTGTCTGAAGATCAGCAGAAGTCCCTGGAACTGGCAACTGCTAAACACGCGGTGAATATGCATGCCTGGAACGTCAACGGTTGTCTGGATGTTAACGGTGAGGGGATCTTTGAGTTTGCTTCACTGCCTGAAGCGGACTCTAAAGCGCTGACCGCTGCAGCAATGGATGTCTGGAAAGAGGAAGCGGCCAAGTCGCCACGTAATGCCAAAGCGATTGCGGCCATTACTGCGACGGCTAAGGCGACCGGGAGAGTCTGATGGCAAAACTTTCTCAATATCTTGCGTTTCAGGACAGGGTATCTGAGTGGGTTGGCCGGACCTTCAGCTGGTTGTGTCTGGCCATGATTGCAGGGCTTTGCTACGAGGTGACGGCGCGTTATCTGTTTAACAGCCCCACCTCGTGGGCGCACGAATCGACCACCATGCTGTACGGTACTTTCTGTATTCTGGCGGGGGTTTATACCCATAAACACCATGGCCACGTACGCAGTGAAGTGATCTATAACCTGTTCCCGGAGCGGGGGCGGGCCGTGCTGGATGTGATCACCGGCCTGATCGGTCTGGTGGTGTTTTCAGTGTTCTTTTACATAACCTTTAATTTCGCTGCCGATTCCTGGGCGATCAGAGAGGTTTCCTCTAAAAGTACCTGGGGTCCGGTCGTGTATCCCTTTAAGTCTGTGCTACCCCTGGCGGTGGGGCTGATGATTCTACAGAGCATCGCTGCATTGATTCGCAGCTTTATGGTAGCGATCGGGATTCAACCAGAAGCGCAAGTCTGATTCAGGTTGTTTTCCGGCTACTGCTCCGTAGCTCCCTCTATCTGAACCGGTAGGCAATCTGATTGCTTACTGGTCAGTCATCATTTAAGCGAAGGTGTATTTGTGTTAGATCTAGATCCCTTAGTGGTTACCTTTGGCATGTTCTTCTCAATGCTGATCCTGCTGGCAATGGGAGCCCCGTTAACCTGGGCGCTGCTGACGGTTGGTACCGGTTCGGCGTATTTTCTGTGGGGGCCTGCCGGGCTTGAGTTACTTGCCACCAGTGCGTTTTCGGCGATGGACAACTTCCTGTTGGTGGCACTGCCGATGTTTATCTTTATGGGCCTGATGCTGCAGCGTTCCGGTATTACCGATGATCTGTTTGATATGATCAATAAGCTCATGGGTGGTATACCCGGTGGACTGGGTATGGGGACCGTGGTTATCTGTGCCATTATCGCTGCCATGGCGGGCGTTTCGGGTGCGGCAACGGTGAGTCTGGGGATTATTGCGCTGCCATCGATGCTGAGTCGTGGTTACGATAAGAAACTGGTGACCGGAACCATTATGGCCGGTGGTGCATTAGGCTTTCTGATTCCTCCCAGTGTACTGATGATTGTCTATGCATTTCTTGCACGGGAGTCGGTGGGTAAGCTGTTTGCAGCCGGTATGATGCCGGGCCTGATGCTGGCCGGTATCTATATGCTGTATATCTTCCTGTTTGCCCTCAAGAATCCCGAGAAAGCTCCCTCTATCTCACTTTCAGAGCGTCTGGGGGCGTTGGATAAACTGAAAGCGTTGAAGGCGCTGATTCTGCCGGGTGCTCTGATTACCACGGTGCTGGGATTTATTATCGGCGGAATTACGTCTCCATCTGAAGCGTCTGCGGTGGGAGCAGCCGGATCGCTGGTCTGTGCCGCGATCTATCGCACGCTCAATCTGAAAATGCTCAAAGAGGTGCTGATGAGCACTACCCAACTGATGGGGATGTTGCTCTGGATTACCATAGCAGCAGTGTTTTTCAGTAAGATCTATATCGGTCTGGGTGCGGGAATGCTGATTACTGAACTGGTTCAGGACTCTAATCTTTCGCCCTATCTGGTGATCGTTGCGATGCTGGCAACTTACTTCATTCTGGGGATGTTTCTTGATGATTTTGCCATCGTCTTTATCACCGTTCCCCTGTTTGTGCCGATTGTGCAGGAGATGGGTTTTGATACGGTGTGGTTCGCCGTGCTGTTTATCATCAGCATGCAAACCGCCTATCTGACGCCGCCCTTTGGTTATAATCTCTTCTACATGCGCTCGGTGGCCCCGCCATCCATCACGATCTACGACCTGTATAAAGCGGTTATTCCGTTTATTATTCTGCAGATTATCGGCCTGGCGCTGGTGGTTATCTTTCCGGAAATAGCGCTTTGGTTGCCCAATCTGATTTTTGAATCCTGATGATGAAAGGATCTGATTGAATCATTTAAAAAGCCGCTCAAAAAATCCGATGTCATCACTGACATCGGATTTTCTAACAAGCTCAGCTTAGGCTCCAATGCTTAAGTGAACCGCATTGCGCTGTCTGTCGGGGTGATAGAGATCAATAACAAAAGGAGACTCCTGACATCCTGTCTTCGGAGCCGTTAAGAATTAGGCTGTTTCCATCCTTATACGTGAGACTGGTTTGTCATTGATTGGAAGATGAATCAATGCAGAGAGAAATGCCAGCGCGACTGCAGACCACCAAATGGGTTCGTATGAGCCGTAATAATCATAGATGACACCACCGGTCCATGCGCCTAAAAAGCTGCCAACCTGATGAGAGAAAAACACCAATCCGTATAGTGTTGACAGGTAACGAGATCCAAAGATCTGGCGAACTAAACCCGATGTCAGTGGCACCGTTCCTAACCAGCAAAAACCGATAGCAGCGCCGAAGACTGCAGCCGTTATTTCGGTGGTAGGGAATATCACAAAAGCACTGATCACAACCGTACGCATCACATACAGCGCAGACATCACGTAACGCTTGCTATAGCGGTCTGCCATGACTCCCCAAAAGTATGAACCAAAGATATTGAATATACCGACGTAAGCCAGTGCCATGGCAGCCGCTGAGGCCGGTAGGTTTTTATCTAACACATAACTGGGAAGGTGAGTGGCGATAAACATGACATGGAAACCACACACAAAAAAGCCGATATGAATCAACCAGTATCCTTTGTGCGTAAAGGCTTCTTTCAAAGCCTCTTTTAGCGTTTGCAGGTCTTCGTGAACCGTGTGAGTATGCGCTTCTCCCTTTGCCATATTGATGAAAAATGCAAACACCACAATAAAGCTACACATGACAGCGAATATCTGCATGGCACTTTGCCAATCATAAATACTCAACAATGTTTGCGCACCAGGAATCATCGCAAACATGCCAAATGACCCGGCAGCGGTGGTCAGGCCAAAGGCTTTAGCCGCATGTTGCGCGGGGACCACTTTTGCGACAGCGCCCAGTACGATCACGTAGCTGGTGGCACTTAAACCGAGCCCAACAAGCACACCCAGGGATAGGTAGATCATAGTGGGCTCGACAGTGATCGACGTTAAGTACAGGCCTGCGGCATAAGAGGCCGAACCTAAAATGATGATGCGCTTCGGGCCCCAACGGTCGGCGGCCATACCCACAAATGGCTGGAAGGCGCCAAAAAGCAAGTTTTGCAATGCAATGGCAAAGCTGAAGAACTCACGTCCGGTGTGGAAGTAGTCGGAAACAGGCATCATGAAAATACCAAAGGATTGCCTGATCCCCAGGCTGGTAATCAAAATCCCTATACCCAGCCAAACCAGGAGTGGAAACCGGAAAGTAAACATAAATTGCTCTTAAAAATGCCTGGGTATGAGGGTGCTTTTCATTAACGCCTATGGGTTGGTGACCGCCATGATTTATGGCTTGCACTGCCACGATTCTCTCTAACGCCTGGTAAGCGGTAGACAAAAATTAATGGCAGACGCAACATAGTTAGCAGCCTCAGAGCCTTAGCGAAAGTGGATGGAAACAAGTGCTTATATGCGCTCAACTACGAGATGAGCGCGCAGTGTAGAGAGTATTCAGAGGTGACTCAAATGATAAAAAGGGAAGTAATCTATGCAAATTATACATATATTAAATTTGCCATTGAGAATAGCCTTGCACCAGGGAATGAGCGGTGCAGTTTCATATGAATATGCCCGGATTTTTAAGATGCACTTACAACGAACTCACCCTGTTTTGAGTATTAATCAGGCGGAGCCATGGCATCCGCTTCTGTATCCAGTCCCATCTCTACCACACGTTTAGCGATTAGCTTGCCACACTCTTCTTTTACGACACTTCTCAACCATTCTTGTGCAGGTGAATGTTCGCAGCGAGGGTGCCAGATCATGGAATAATCAAACGATGTGAAATGAAATGGCAGAGGTTTTACGATCAGGTCATAACGCTCTGAAACTAAGTGGGCTAAATCGGCAGGTACAGTGATAATTAATGGCATCATATCCACAATAGCCAACGCAGCTTCTAAATGATATGCCCTCAGAACCATGCGCCGTTTCGGTTTATCTTCTAATGCCCGTTCAATAAGAGATTTAACCCCATCACTAATGGCAATCATGGCATGAGGAAAATTCAAATAATCATCCAGACACATCTGTTTATGAGCTAACGGATGTTGTTTAGATAATAGACAGGAGACCCCGACACGACCCAGTCCTCCGTACTGTAATGGTTCAATAGAGTAAATTGGGTGGCAAATAGCTAAGTCAGCCCGGCCGTAAGTGAGTTGCTCTTTCAAGTGCTCATCTTGTAGTGGCAAAAATTCAAAGGCGACATTAGGTGCTTCCTGATATATGCGAGGTAAAGCAAAGGGTAAAATAGTTTGCATTGCATAATCAGTTGTTACAATCGTGAATGTTTGATCACAAGACCTGGGGTCAAAATCAATAGGAGATAAAAGCTGTTTCAGAGACCCAATAGGCTCATCTAAAGCGCTACTCATTGATAAAGCTTTCTCTGTAGGCACCAGATTCTGCCCCTGGCGTGTAAATAAAGGGTCACCCAGCAAACTGCGCAATCGCCCCAGAACCCGGCTCATTGCTGACTGGCTCAGGTTTAAACGAGCTGCAGCTCTGCTGACACTGCGTTCCTCAACCAGAACTTGCAACGCGACTAACAGATTTAAATCCCGACGATAAAGCTCTTCTACTTTCATACCCGGCCTTAAACACTCTGACAATATGGACAGTGTAACCAATAAAATACGGAAAATATCTTTAAGTTGGGAGCCTTTTATTCTGGCTTCATCCATCAAGTGTACTGATGATCGTCTATGCATTTCTTGCACGGGAATCGGTGGTTAAGCTGTTTGCAGCGGGTATGATGCCGGGTCTGATGCAGCCCTTTGGTTATAAGCTCTTTTATGCGCTCGGTGGTCCCGTCATTTATAACGATCAACGATCTGTATAAAGGGGTATTTCGTTTATTACGCTGCAGATTATTGGTCTGATACTGGTGGTTATCTTTACGGGAATAGCGCTTTGGCTACCCCATTTGATATTTGCATCCTGAGGGGGGAGCACTGTTTCTGGAAAAATAATATCTCAGGAAAAAGATGCTTGAAGACAAAGCCGCGATTGACGCGGCTTTTTGGATTCAGTGTTTCTGGCTTGAGTGCATCGCTTTGAGCCACTGGATGCCATCCTCTTCGCTCAGAAATGCGCGAAAGTTTATGCCATGCATCATGGCGGATTGCTCGGCAATGATGTTCTCTTTCTGGTTAAGCGGGTCGGTATCGATGTAGGCGATTGCCAGTTCCGGCCAGAGCCAGTTCTGAACTCCTTCAACAATATTGAAGGTATCCATCAGTGAACGTATACCGCTGAGCCGGAAGACCGCCAGAATCAGATTGATGCGCTTCTTTTTGCACTCACTGGCAACATCCTGCCACATTCTCAGGGATTCAGTGGTTACATCGGTCCGGTCTCTGCTTCCCATAACTTCAACCCGCAGGTAGTAATCACACTCCTTAACGGTGTACTGGTATGCCATTAATTGTCTCCAGGCACTGATCAACTTTTAGAAGAATAGGTTGATATTGTTGAAACAATCAAGCGTTTTTATCGCCAGTGAAGCCAGTAGTTATATTCGATGCGGTTGGAATTATTCAGCGTGGTTTTGAATCTCTCTGAAGGCTGTGGCAGGCATTGAACCGGCTGGAATTCAGGCTCTGCCCAGCCGGTCATGCCTCCCATGTATGAGCGCTGATATCCCCACTGACCGCAGGAGAGCAGCGCATCATAATGCTGATCCCGCTGGCACACCACGCAGGTTTCAAAACGGACATCGATGTTTTCCCCCTCCTTGCCCCAGAAGTCAGACATATAGGGGGTATCGTAGATGGCAACGGTAGACGCTCTGACCGGTCGCCCACGCCAGGGTTTATCATGATCATCTGCTGGTACCTGGTGGACGCCCCGGCCATATTCAAGCGGATCATTGTCGTAGAAGGGGGCAAGAAACTGCTCCGGGACATCGATCTGTGAGCTATGCTCGCCCGAAACCATGCGGGTATTGCTGTGACGGACCTGCAATATTCTGTAACGATCACAGTTGGGCAGGTTGAGTTGCTCAGTATCCCCGGCATCATTGCTGAAGAAATGTATCTCCAGGCCAACCCCAGTGGCATTATCGCCCGGGATGTAAGCCGCGTTGTTTCTGCTGCTGTGATACCACGCCCGGGAAAATACCAGAATGCCGACGGCCTGATTCTGAAATGTGACCGGACAGGTTTTGCCAACCAGCAGCTCTTCAGCTGTCAGTTGGGCAGGGATGAGGGGACTGACAAACAGCAGTAGTCCTGAAGTGATGATCGTGCTGCGTAACATAGCTTAAGTTTAGTTGCTGCGGCACGCACTGTTTTAAATTTAACGCAATTGTCACGTTTTATGATATTGCCGAAGGTGCCGCTACAGCGGCGCCAACGGCTGTGTTCTGAACAGATCCGGCAACTCAGACAGCTATCAGCGCATGGCTGGAGGTTTCAGATAGTTGGTGAGAGGGTCCGGTGGTGAATCAGGGGTCACCATCCGTAATGAGTCGATAAACAGATGAAACATCTCTGCCTGAGAGTTGATATCCAGCTTGGCATAGATGTTTTTACGGTGGTGTTTAATGGTTTCAGGGCTGATCTCCAGCTTCTCTGCGATATATTTCACCGCATAGCCACGCAAGATCAGCTGTAAAATCTGGGTTTCTCGCTGGGTGAGTACCGAACTGCCGAAATGACTCAGGGCACACTCCAGATGGGAATCGAGAAAATGGTCTTTCTGTACTTGTTGCGAGCTGCCCCACCACTTTAGCAGAATCGCTTTAACGGTAGAGAAAACCCGTTGTATCAGCCCCTGCTGGGCGGCGGTAAACTTAGGCTTGTTGTCCTGACGGCTGATTGAGACCTGAATGCTGGCATTTTCAGTGGGGATAATCAGGCAGATCTCATCGCCAAAATTGACCAGCCGGTAATACACCCGATAAAACTCACTCTGTTTAAAGCCATCCGGGGCAACATCAGCAAGGCTATAAACCCCTTCGGCAGAACCATCGGTCGCCAGGCGATAGAATGGGTCCAGCAGGTAGGCGCTCTCCAGATACTGATCGATATGGATACGTGGGTCTTCACCTTTACGGCGTTTACGTGACGGGCAATAGGGTTGTCGGCCTTCAGGGTAGACAATCAGAGTGCTGCCATCGGCATCGACCACTCTGCGCAGGGTGTCCATCAGATTATCAACGGCTTCGTCATTCACCCCGTGGGTGATAATCCCGGCAATGGCATCGTGCCACAACATCAGGGGCTGTTTAGCTACACGGTGAAACTTCGACAAATCAGCAAACCTTAATCAGCGATCTCTAAGTTGCTAATTAAAGCCTGCTTTCAGTGTGGAAACAATAGCCGTTCCACCCAGGATGCAAATTTACATCTTTATCGGGATAGCAATGCGTTATATCACTTTTGTTCAGTCGGCCTGCTCCAGAACTTAACCCTCTGTTCACTCACAGACAAAGAATAAGTCACCGCCTATCAATAAACAGACAGCTTCCGCTCATAGACTGTTTGTTAACCCGTTTGACCCTGAACCCGGAGACGGACAGGGCAAACCCGATTCATACAAAAACAATAAGGGGTACAACATGTCTACCAGTGTCGATCCAATCACACTCGCCGTTGTCCGCGGAGCGCTGGAAACAGCGCAACGGGAGATGACGCTGACATTAGAGAAAACCGGTCGTTCCAGTGTCTTCAATCTGGCCCATGATTACAGTAATGCGCTGTTTGACCATTTTCCGGAGATGATTCTTCAGGGGCAGGATATCCCGATTCATCTGGGGTCGCTGATTCCGGCGATGAAAGAGGTGGCTCAGTTTTTTGGTGATGATATCCACGAAGGGGATGTTATCTATCATAACGATCCCGCCTATAAAGGCAGCCATATACTCGATTGCTGTATGTACAAGCCGGTTTTTTATCAGGGTGAACTGGTGTTCTGGACGGTGTGTAAAGGCCATCTGACCGATATCGGTGGGCCGGTACCGGCAGGCTATAACCCGGATGCAAAAGAGATCTATGCCGAAGGTTTGCGGATTCCACCGGTAAAACTCTGGGAAAAGGGTAAGCGCCGGGAAGATGTGGTTAATCTGTTGCTCACCAATATGCGTGCCCGCCGCGATCAGGAAGGCGATCTGAATGCGCAGTACGGTGCCTGCCGGGTCGGTGAGCGCAATCTGATCGCGCTGCTGGATAAGTATGGCGTAAAACAGATTCAGGCCTGTATCGCCGAGCTTAAAAACATGGCAGACCGGCAGATGCGTTCGCTGATCGAAGCGGTCCCGGATGGTGAATACTTCGGTTCTGCGGTGCTGGAAGATTCCGGTCATGGTTTCGGCGAGATGGAGATCACCTCTAAAGTGACAATCAAGGGCGATAAACTGCACATTGAAGTACAGAGCCCGCCTCAGATTCCCTACTTTATTAACTCCTACGAAGGCAACTCAATGTCCGGTGTATATCTTGGACTGATGATGTTTGCGCAGTTGCCGCCGCCCTACAACGAAGGCTTATACCGCTGCGTATCAGTTGACCTGGGCCGCAAAGGAACGCTGTGTAACGCTCAGGAACCGGCTCCCCATGTGAACTGTACCACCACGCCGATGGAAACTCTGACCGATGCCGTCCGTAAAGCCCTGGAACAGGCGGCTCCGGATCGGGTGGCTGCCTCCTGGGGGCATGCCAGCGGCATCAACATCGCCGGTATCGATCCGCGCACCGGCGAGCAGTATGTGACCATGGTGCTGGCATCGATTATCTCCGGTGCCGGTGCGACTCAGGTGATGGATGGCTGGCACGCCTGTGGTCCGCTGTGCTGTTTCGGTGCCCTGAGCTCCGGTGATATCGAACTGCTGGAGTACTCCTACCCGATCATTATTCGTCGCTATGGTCTGATTCAGGACAGCGGCGGTGCCGGTATGTACCGGGGTGGTTCCGGTACGGTGTGGGAAGTTGAACCTATCAACCATGATATGACCGTCGTTGCTTTTGGTGAGGGACGGCAGATTCCAACCATGGGCGCTGCCGGTGCTGAGAATCAGCTTATTGAGCCGAAGCTGGGCAAGCTGGTGGTGAAAGGTGAACAGGAACAGGTTTACAAGGCCAATACCATTCTCACCGTTAAACCCGGCGAACGGGTGGCCAATTATAACCCCGGTGGCGGTGGCTTTGGTCAGCCTAAGTGTCGCCCCGCCGAAGCGGTGCTGTCGGATTATCAGAACGGCCTGATCTCTCTGGAGGCTGCAGCACAGGAATATGGCGTCGTCATTGACGTCCGCACCATGAGTGTTGATCAGCAGGCCACAGCTACGCTGCGTCAGCAGTAAGACCGATAACAAGAACAATTAAGGAACGGAATTATGCGTAATAAATACCGTCTGGGTATCGATGCCGGTGGTACCTTCACAGATTTTGTACTGGCAGAAAACAACGGTGAATTGCGGGTTTTCAAAAGCCCCTCGACACCCCAGGATGGCACTATCGCCATTAAAGCGGGCCTGACACAGATATCTGAAGCGGTGGGCCGCTCAATCGAAGAGATCGTGCAGGATTGTGATCTTTGTATCAATGGTACGACGGTTGCCCTGAACGCTCTGATCGAAAAGAAAGGCGTCAAGGTGGGGTTGCTCTGCACCGCCGGGCATGAAGACAGCCTGGAGATCCGTCTGGGGCATAAAGAGGAGGGCTATCGTTATGAAGCTGACTTCCCGCCGGCCCATATGATCGTGCCACGCCATCTGCGTCGTCCCATCAATGAACGGGTTATCGGTACCGGTGAAGTGGATCTGCCACTGCGTGAGCAGGAAGTGCGCGATGCTGTCAGCTATTTCAAGGCACAGGGTGTTGAAAGTGTGGCAATCTCTTTTGTCTGGGCGGTGCGTAACTCAGCCCATGAAAAACGCGCTAAGGAGATTGTGCAGGAGATGATGCCGGGGGTGTTTGTCTGTACCGGCAGTGAGGTTTACCCACAGGTGCGGGAGTATACCCGGACCTCAACGACGGTGGTGAATGCCTACCTGAGCCCGGTGATGCGACGCTATGTGCAGAAGATCGATGATTACTTTAAGTCACTGGGGGCAAAATACCCGGTACGCTATTTCCAGTCCAATGGCGGACTGGCGATTGGCGAAGCGATGCAGGGGCGGGCGGTCAACGCGATTAACTCAGGACCTGCATCGGCACCCCAGGCAGGCTTGTTTGTCGGTCAGCCGTTTGGTATCGACAATGTTATCACTGTGGATATGGGCGGCACCTCGTTTGATATCACCCTGACCAAAGATGGTCAGACCAACCTGAACAAGAATATCGATTTCCTGCGTTATCGTATTGGTGTGCCGATGATTCAGGTGGAAACGCTGGGGGCTGGTGGTGGTTCACTCTGCCAGGTGGATCAGTATGGCATGCTGCAGGTCGGACCTGAAAGTGCCGGAGCCACACCGGGTCCTGTCTGCTACGGTAAGGGCGGTACTATTCCGGCGGTCACCGATGCCAACCTGGTGCTGGGTTATCTGAACCCCGAAGCGGTGCTGGGCGGCACCATTAAACTGAACCGGGATGCGGCAATTGCCGCTGTTAAAGAGCATGTGGCAGATCCGTTGGGGATCAGTGTTGAGAAAGCCGCCTACGGCATCAGCACCATCGTCAATCTGAATATGGTCAACGGTATTCGTCGGGTGTCCATCGAACGCGGTTATGATCCACGGGATTTTGCTCTGCTCTGCGCCGGTGGTGCGGCGGGGATGCATATCACCGCACTGGCGGAGGAGATCGGCAGCACCACCGTGCTGGTGCCGAAAGTCTCTTCGGTGTTCTGTGCCTTCGGACAGATTATCTCAGACGTGCGCTATAACTATCTGGCATCAGAACCGATGCGGCTGGATGATGATGCCAATCTGGATGCGCTGAACGCCAAATTTGAAGATCTGGAGCAGCAGGGGCGTGAACATCTGATCTCTGATGGCTTTAATGCCGATGATATCAGTTATACCCGTAGTGTTGAGATGCGTTATGTCGGTCAGATCCATGAGTGTAATGTGGAGATCTACCCGGGCAAAATCTGTCGGGAAAAGATGTCCGCTATTCTGGATGATTTCCACAAACGTCACGAAGAGTTGTACACCTACTCAGAGCCGCACAATCCGGTAGAGCTGGTCAACATCGAATCAACGATGGTCGGCAATGTTGCCAAGCCTAACTTCCAGACACTGGAGCCCCGGGGCGGTAAAGCTGAAGACGCACTGATCGGATACCGTCCGGCACTGTTTGATGCCGATGGGCACTGGACCGATACCGCCGTATATTCCGGCCCGAAACTGGATGTCGGGATTGTGATCAGGGGGCCTGCTGTGGTGGAGGAGCCCACCACCAATATTGTTGTACGTCCCGGCTGGCAACTGGTGCTTGAACCAAACCAGTGTTATCGCCTGACCCGCTGCTGATGCGGATTACGCTGCCTCATGGTTGTGCTTAGAGACAACGGTGAGGCAGTCGTTTAGTTGTTTAACTTCACTATCCTGATGGCAGGATATTCAGTCAGACGGGTTTCGGCCTATCTGACTGCTTTTTTAGACTGACAGGGAGATCGGTAGACGATCAGAGTATTTGCCCTTAATAAAAACAGGGGTACAATTAACAGCCATATGGACTCAATAACAATAAAGAGAGGTGTTCATATATGCACAATCGTTACAGCACCCACTTGCTGCCCCAGCGCGAGCGACAGGATTACTGGCGAGAGGTGATTGAAAATGCCTACTTCCCTCTGGAGCTGGATTTTCGCAATCCGAGCGAGTTTCATGGTCATCTGAGTCAGTGGCAGATGGGCCGGGTGGGTATTTCGCGGATGGAAAGCTCTGCCACCTGCTTTACACGAGTGAAGCAGCAGATCGATGAATCTGAACCCTATTTTCTGATCACCGTTCCAGCGCAGGATCAGGTCCGTTTTTCCCAGGCGAATCGTACCATCGTGTGTAATCCCGGTGCGTTTATTCTTGAGCGCAGTGATCTTCCGTATGAGTTCAGCTATAGCAAAGATAACGCCCTCTGGGTTGTCAGGGTGCCGGTCTCTCTGCTGCAGACCCGTATCCGTCAGCCGGAACGCTTTCTCTATATGGAGTTTGATAAAAGCAAAGGGATGGGCAATGTATTCTTCAGCTTTCTGAGAACCATGGTGCAGCAGGCCTCCTATACCAATGAAGTGGCCCACGATATTCTCAGTAGTCAGTTGATCGACCTGCTGGCGCATAGCATGGAAAACGATGACCGGGTGCTGATGAGCAATGAAGCAAATCTGCGTAACGTTCATCTGCGCAATATTGAGGCATTTGTGCGGGATAATATCCAGCGCTCAGAACTCTCCCCGGATATGATCGCAGTAGCCTGTAATATCTCCACCCGCTATCTGCATAAACTGTTTAAAGACTCAGACCAGACGGTCGGCCAGTGGATAAAGGAGCTGCGGTTGCAGTCGGCCCTCAACGATATCCGTGCCGGCAACCGCCATACCACACTGGCGGAAATAGCGTATCGCTGGGGCTTCAATGATCAGGCGCACTTCTGTCGTCTGTTTAAATCCCGGTTTGGCTGCACCGCCAGAGAGATGCGCGAGGCAAAGTAGACCCCATCTGGGGCGCAGGTTCAAACATATAACTCTGTACCCAGGCAGCTTTGCATAGCGCGCAGCAGGGGGTTGGGCATCACTCCTCCATCCAGCTCAGCGCTGCCATCACCGTAGGCAGTCCTATCGTGCTGGTTAACAGAATCAGTGTGTGCTGAATCTCCTCAGTCGTTGCTCCGGCTTGCCGGGCTCGTCTTACATGACTGTGTAATGCGCCTTCAGAACGGATACTGGCTGCTGCCGCCAGCTGGATCAGCTGCGCCGTCTTTTCATCGATAGGTCCGGCATCCCTGACCGCTTTTCCCAACTGCTCTACCGCCGCCGCGTAGTCAGGATAGCGTCCCATAATCCGGGTAAAGGTTTTCGGTAGTGGGGCTTCCGGTGGATGTAATATTGTTTTACTGGACATCAGAGGTACCTCCTGTAACAAACGAGGGTATTACCAGATTAGCAGTAATTGGCCGGATATCACTGCCATTATCTCTTAAGCCGCGTCGCGGGGCCGATAGGGCACACCGCTATTCCCTGATTTACAAAAACTGATGCACCTATCGTCAATAATCTCTTGCGCGGTTCTCTTATTCTGAATTCATCCCTAATCAGGGACATTTTAATAATAAGAGAGAGTAGTTATGGCTGGAAATATAAAAACAAACAGTGGTTCGGCCACTCTGTCAGTGCCCCATGAGGAGCGAATGAACCGTGGTTCATTGAGCATGGCCTGGTGGGCAATCTGCAGCGCGATGTTCTGGCTGGTGGTGTCGGCAACACTGGCGATGAACTTCGGTACCATTAATACCCTGATCGGTCTGGCCTTGTCGGTGGTGACGTATGGACTGATCAATGCGGTGATCACCCGCTATGCAATCCGCACCGGCTTGTCGGTAGCACTTTTTTCCCGGGTGCTGTTCGGTAAAGTCGGCGCGACGCTGGCAACCCTGATCTTCTTCGCGACGGCGATCTATTATTCGGTGTTTGAAGGCTCTGTTATCGCGGTGGCGATTCAGGCGTATTTCCCCTCGCTGAGTATAGAAGTGGCCTATCTGATAGTGGTGTTGTACAGCGTGCCGCTGGTATTTGGCAGTGTGCAGAACTGGCTGGATAAATTTAACGGTATTCTGCTGCCGTTTTACATTCTTGGGCTGATCGCCGCGGTGGCGGTAACCATCAATGAATACGGCTACAGCAATGCCTGGCTGAACCTGGGGCCGCAAAGCGGTAATCCTGAAAATGGCTGGTGGAACTGCTTTACCTACTTCATGGGTGTCTGGATTCTGATGATGTACACCTGGGATTACGCCCGTTTCGGTAAGGAGGATGACTCCCGCTTTCATGCCACTATCAACTTTGGTATGCCGTTCTATCTGTTTACCTTTATGATCAACGGCATGGTTGGGATCTTTCTGGCGGCGACAATTCCGACGGAGGGCGGTTTGTCAGAAGTCTCAGTGGTGCTGGCGATTCTGAAGCTGATGGGGATCTGGGGCTTGTTGTTTGTCTGGGTCAGCCAGACCCGTATCAACACCGCCAACTTTTATCTGGCTGCCGAGAATATGCAGGCGTTTTTTGAGCGTTTTGGCCTCAGTTCCGTGCCGCGCTTTTTCTGGGCGATCGCCGTCGGCGCGGTGGTTTACACCCTGATGCTGTCGAATGTGTTCAGCTTTATTCTGCAGGCACTGGCCTATCAGGGGATCTTCGTGGTGGCCTGGGTGGCGATTGCGCTGGCGCATATCTTCTCCCCTAAATATGACCAACTGTTTGGCGGGCATATCGAGTGTTGTCCTCAACGTGTAACCTCATTTAACCCTTGTGGTCTGATCGCCTGGTTCTCGGGTGCGGGTCTGGGAATCATCATCCTCAACTACGCCAATGCCTCGCTGGCACTGTTCTCCGCCCCCATCACTTTCCTGGTGTCATTCTGCGTCTATCTGATGCTGCTCAATAGCGCGAAACATCACTGGTTTGTTCGCGATGAATCGCTAACCAACTAGGTTCTGCTCCTCTGGCTGCCGCTTTTACGGCGGCCAGTTTTCCACAATTGCATCCTGTTTTGCCAGCCCGGCAGGGCAGGTTGCGCCCGTAAAAAATTAACAATAACAAAAAGAAGGTAACTGAAATGAAAAAACTGCTTTCCGCTCTGGCTTTGGCTGCAACCGCTGGACAGGCTCAGGCACTGACACTTGAAGCCGGTGACTGGACCCTGGGCGTTTCCGGCAACGTGAACAGCCATGCTGTATTTGCCGAGTGTGATGATTCCGGCAATCAGGTGGATGCGAACGCGCTGCTATGTACTGGAGAGAATGCCTCGTCGGTTTCAAACGGCTATATTCCCGCGTCGATTATGTGGACGGTGGCAACCCAGCAGCAGGGTTACGATATCTCCGCGAATATTGCACTGGAGCCGGGGCTGACCACCAACGCTGCGTTTAATGGTCAGGATGATGATCAGGCGATCCGGGCCTTTCTGTTAGCAACGAAAGAGGGTATGGGAACCATTAAAGCGGGCCGTGATTACGGTGTGTTTGCGCTGGATGTGATTCTGGCCGATATGTCGCTGATCGGTGTGGGGGCCCACGGACTGGTCAAGAGTCCCTTGAACACCAGTTTTGGTAGTGTGGGGTATGGCTATATTTTTACTGACCGTATCTCTCAGATCAGTTTCTCTAAACCGCTGGGTGACAGCACGGAAGCCACTATCGGTGTGTTTCAGCCGCTGGATCTGATTAGTCTGGGGGCGGGTGTCAGTACCACCGGTGACAGTGGTTCCTCATTGCCAGGCATACACGGTAAATTGCGCTTTAACAGTGAGAATGGTTTCGTCTCCGCCAGCTTTCTCAGTCAGACCGTCAAGGCGGGCAGTGCCGATTATACCGGCAATGCCGTTGATCTGACCGCCAGCTACACATTTAACGATCTGGGAGTGGTTGGGTCCTGCTTTACTGCCGATGGGGTCGGTACCGCAGGTCTGTTTATTGACGCCGCAGATAGTAATGGTGAAGCGCGTCGCTCAAAAGGCTGCTTTGGACAGCTGACTTATCAGGCTGATGCCACTAAGTATGGTATCAGTCTGGGACAGACCCGCCTGGATAAGACCGCTGCCGATCCCGATACGCTGATGAAAAGCCAGACCAAAGCGACCATCGGTGCGTATCATAACCTCACGGATAACCTGCTGATGATCGCCGAGTATTCGCGCTTTAATGCGAAGAATCATCTGGGTGATAAACTGGAAAACAGCAGTGTAAACCTGGGGCTGGCGCTTTTCTTCTAAGTCGGTCAGAAAGTAATTCCCCCTCTTTTCAGGCTTACTTCGGTAAGCCTTTTTTATTGTGGGTAGAAAAAGCCTTTACCACCTGGAGCCCAGAGAACTCTGAGGTAAATTTATAATCGACTATTGATGGTCTATGCTTGGGGGATTCCAACGATTGGCGCTGATAGCTTCCGGTCAGTAGTGGTTGTCTTGCAGTGCAAACAGGTCGCCAGTGTGACACGCCTGGTCGTGAACGTGAAAGAGTATTGGAATGGATTACCTTAGGCTTTTCTTCTGTTGGTCAAGTAAAGGTAGTGGTGACGATGCTTAACAATGAGCACGGTATCCACTTTAAAAAGCCCTGCATTTTAGCTCATAAATGCCTATCTGACGCATTTTGTAAACGAAACTGAATCTCCATTTTTTGTAAGGACGTGACATGATTCAAGTAATCTCCAGGGTCTGGCCTCTGCTACTCGGCATCGTCTTTATAATGCTGGGCAACGGCATGCACTTCACCCTTATCGGCCTGCGGGGTGGCATCGAGGGGTTTTCAGCCCTCGAGCTGGCCATTGTCACCTCGGGTTATTTCATGGGCTTTCTGTCGGGCGCACGTATCTCACCGCTGATGATCCGGCGGGTGGGGCATGTGCGTGTCTTTGCGGCGCTGGGCAGTTTCATGTCCGCGGGGCTGATTACATTTCCGCTGTTAACCGATCCCTGGGCCTGGACAGTGCTGCGGGTGCTGATCGGCTTTTGTATGTCGGGCGTCTATGTCACCGCCGAGAGCTGGCTGAATAACGCCGCCACCAATGAAACCCGTGGTTCGGTACTGTCGGCCTACATGATCGCGCAGACGCTGGGTATCATTGGCGCGCAGGGGTTACTGACGCTGGGTGATGCGGGCACCTCCGTGCTTTTCATTGGCGCCTCAATTCTGGTATCGATATCGTTTGCGCCTATCCTTCTGTCGGCGACTTCAGTCCCTGCGGCCGAGGTCGCGCGACCGATGTCCCTGCGTGATCTTTTCAAAGGCTCACCGCTGGGCACCGTGGGTATCTTTCTGCTGGGCATTGTCTACGCCACGCAATCGGGTATGGCCGCGATCCTCGGCACCCAGATCGGGCTGACAGCGACGCAGATCTCGCTGTTTGTGGCGATGCTGTTCGCCGGAGCGCTGGTACTGCAATACCCCATCGGCTGGCTCTCGGACCGGATAGACCGGCGCAAGTTGATCTGCGGGGCTGCGTTTATTGGTGTTGTATCCTGCTTGCTGGGATGGGTTACCGGTGGCGCTCTGTGGTCGCTGATGATGGCCGCTTTCTTCGCCGGAGGGGTGACGACGCCGCTGTATGCGCTGTTGCTGGCCTATACCAATGATTATCTTGACGCAGAGGATATGCCAGCTGCCTCCGGGGGGCTGGTTTTCACCTTCGGGCTGGGTGCTATCGCCGGCCCATTAGTAACCGGCTGGGGGATGGAAACGTTTGGCCCGTTCACCTTCTGGCTGGTGCTGTGTGCCACTTTCGCTGCCATCGCGCTCTATGCACTGTATGCGCTGTATCACATGAGCAAGCGCTCGGTTGTGCCGGTGGACGAGACCGAAAGTTACCTGTCTGTGCTACCCACCGCCTCGCCAGTGGCGGTGGAAGCGGCAGGTACCTGGGCCGCCGAGCATGCCCGGGATGAGGCTGAGTCTCAAGAGGATAGGTAACAAAGTATCAGCTTTAGGTTTCAGGTCTTAATGGTAGGGCGGGGCTTCAGTGTGCTTACGTGGAGGCCTTTTATCGAGCGATGTTGGACGGAACGTTGACTAAAAGCGATGTGAAATGAACAACCTGTTTATGGCGCAGGGCAGTGCAGAGATCATTGTCGCGACAGAGCAATAACCGGAGAACTTATGATGGAGATCCCTGTACTGTGAATAGAAACAGTATTTCACAGGGGGGAAATCTGTGTAAGTATTGAGACACTAAGGATCAAGTGCCAACCGGTTTAAGGACAATGAATGAAAATGACTCTTATGAAGGCTCATTTTGTCGCATCTCTGCAGATATACGACAGGCTGTCGTCTTTCCCCAGATTCAAAGTTTGTCTCCCTGAATATATTAGTCGCTATTTCAGTGCGTTAGGTAACAGCGTTACATATCTATCGAAGAGTGATATACGACAACTTGTCGTATTTCCCCAAAACCGTTGTCGTATATTTAGCTGTTAGGTTCTTCATGTCGAAGCGAATATTTGCTCAGAAAATAGGTGCTCAAGGCCATAAATGGCTTTCATCACATATCGAAGAGCATCCTCACTGGCTATCAAGAGAGGTAGGTGAGGATTATGGGATCGATCTCGAATTAGAGCTTGATGAAGAAGACCTTAGAGGTGATCTACTCAAGGTCCAAGTCAAAACTGTCAAGAAAGCTAAAACCCGAAATGGGTGCGTTAAGTTTCAAATCGACAGGAAGTATTTACAGTATGCCTCAACATGCCGATACCCAGTGTTACTTATATTGGTCTGTTTAAACACGAAGCAAGCATGGTACATCTGGTTACAGCAGTGGTTATTAGTCCAACGTTCACAGAAGGACCCACTTTCAACGAATCAAAAGAGTTGGACTGAATGGGTGTCGATTAATAAGACTGTAGAAATCGGGCTTTCATCGGAGCTCAAGTCAATCGCAAAGTGGGAAGGGGAAGTCCAGCTCGTACTTGCGTTGCTCGATACCATGCGCTGTGCTTCAGCAATTGGGAAACTTGATGTCGTTCGCGCAGTTGGGGAAATTGTAAACGCATCAGCACCATATGCTGGAGAAGCTGGCCTGAATGCTTTGATTACCCAAGCTCTTAAACTTGGTAATCGAATGAAAGGAACCCATGAAGGCAATATGATAGCCCAGCAAATATACGGAATCATTCGACACGCAGGGTTAATTATATCAAAAGAAATAGTAATAAATCTTGTCATGCGAGGTGATTCTTACTCTCGTGTAGGCTTGGACGCCTTGGGAATACTTTACGATGAGTACTTTAATCATGCCCGGTCATTGCAACTGCCTACCGTGTTCAAAGATTTGGAGCCTCGAGTCTCTTACTATTGCGCACTACGCGAGGCTTCACCTAAGAAGTCACTAATTATGCAACCACCAGAAGGTTTTCGTTATGCGGGTCTAAAGTACCTTCCTCCGGATGATCCTCTTAACAAATTTGCAAATAGAGGGCCATCCGCAATACTAGACTACTTAGTACCTGAAAACTACGAACCTAACAAAGCAAATTCACATGGATAAATTTAAGCTTCTCCACTTCGTTTCGAAGCTCAAATTTCCCAGTGATTTGGGTCGTTATAAGACAAGGATGTAATGAATGGAATCAAAGAACATACTTACGGTAGCTATTCGCATTGGAGCTATCGTTTTGGCCGTGAACGCCTTACAAGCTTTTCCTAATTATTACGGTCTTTATCTAGGTGACGGCGAGCAGGCAAAGTCTGCATTTATTGCATTTACGGTCGTTCCTACTGTTTTGTCGATGCTCTTTGCTATCGTCGCATGGTTCTTCCCTCAGTCTTTGCTCAAAACAGCTTCTTTCGGTAAAGCGACGGATTTCGAATTGCCAACAAGTATTGGGGCAGCATTATTCGCTTGCATTGGTTTATTTCTAGTCCTGTCTTCCTTAGTCGATCTGGCGTACAACTTCAGTTATATCCGCTACTTCAAACAAGAGTTCTCCTATTCCGCCCCTTTGCCAGCGGAAACTAAAGCAAACCTCATTGCTACGATACTGGAGCTGTTACTAGGAGTTATTGTTTTGGTTGGGAATAGAGGTATAAATAAATTCTTTGTGGCAATACGAACGTGATGTCTTATAACAATCGCCAACAAGTTGGCTGGACTCGCTACGCTCGCCTGTGTTGCGGGGAACACCAGTTTCAAGGAAATATTGATGTATTTTATTGAGTTGTTTTCTGAAAAATCAGACCAAGTAAGGCTGGTTACATTTCTCCTATCGGCCTTGCTCGCTGTCTCTGTACTTCTGATCAATCAATACATTAATACCAAGAGAAATAAACGAGATTTACTTCTATCCAAAATTGAAGATTTATATAAGTCATCGATTGAATATACGAATCTTTGCACCGAAATACTGGATGATGTTCAGCACCAAAACGTCGACTATCCATCAGTTAAAAAAGAGCATAGAAGGGAAGTTCAGAACATCCTACGAAAAATGGAAATGCTATGTGGCTTATACTTTCCTGATTCTGGCTTTGATACCACCGACTATCGATTATGGAATATGGAAGTTCTCGAATACCTTGAAAAAGGAAAGCATTCAGAAGAAGGTGAAATGCATTGCATGTGGGAAGATGCCCGACAGCATATAGTTAATTCAGATGCGAAATTAGCAGTAATTTGCTCCAATTTAATGAAATCACATGGCTACAAAAAATAACAAGAAAAGGCATCCGACGCATACTGCGTGGCAGCTTTAAGCGTTAAGTGTCCTTGAGAAATATGAGCCAGAAATGGAACTGTAAGCAGTCATTTTCGGTTAGAGCCAGCACCATGTTGCTGCTTTACCTCCCAATTCTTATGGGGCTGGGAGCGGTATTCAAAGATGTACAAGGGGAATTAGCAGCTTCAATGCGTATGCTTGTAGGGGTTGCGGACTGGAATTATGTCATGGTAATTGCATTTTCAGCCTTATTCAGTTCCTCGTTTTTTATAGGATCTCTTGTTCGTAAAAACCCACAAATCCAGTTTTTTATCGAATTTATAATTGCGGCATGTATAGTTATATTTTCACCAGTGTATTAGCAACACTTAACAAGTGACTGTGGTGTTCTGTCAATAATATCAGGCTGATTTTTCATTCCAGCGCTCCTCGTTTTTCAGCATAGTATTTTGGATAACGATCAGCTTTCTCATGCAGGCGATCAGGGCCGCTTTAGGGAGCTTCCCTACGGCCTTCAGGTGCTCGTAATGGCGTTTAAACACAGGATTGCACTGTATCGAAGAGAGCATTGCCATAAAATCACTGTGCGTATGTGATGGCGGCCACCTCGGATACGACGTTTACCGTTGTACGAACTGTTGTCGCGGTTCATCGGCGCGACGCCAAAGAGGGCGGCATTCTCGCTCATTTCAAAGACCCGGCGGGCAACATTCTTACGCTAATGCAAAGCGGGAATGCTTAACAAGTTAAGATTCATCAGCGCTGATAAGCACCCACATATCCCCCCATAGCGTATGAACAACCGACTCTTTTGGAGGTGAGGATAAGGCCAGACTAGTTAACAGGAATAAACCCATCTACTATATGTGGGTATGGGAAGTTGTAATTTGTACCGCTCGTTTAACAGGATAGTTTATGAAACGTTTTCTGCTGATTGCCGGGATTGTTTTCCCGCTTGTTATTTTGTTTCTGTTACTTACGGTTGGCGAGCAACAAGTGGAAAATGTGAAAGCTGATGCTACCCGTCAGCCTGCTGTTGTGCTTAGATTTGGTCATAACACGCCTGAAGACAGCGCACTGCATAAGGCATCTCTGAAGTTTGCTCAGATAGTTAATCAGAAGACTCAGGGCAAAGTCGTTATTGAGGTTTACCCTGCCCAGCAATTGGGAAATGACCATCAGATGGTTGAGATGGCGCGAAAGGGCGAGCTGGACATTATTCTGACACCAACAGCGAAGATGAGTGTACCTGTTCCATCAATGCAGTATGCAGATCTGCCATTTCTCTTTCCATCCAGAGATGATGCTTACGAGATGCTTGATGGTGAGCCAGGAAAGATGCTTTTGCAGGATTTAAACTCGATCGGACTGCACGGCGTGGCATTCTGGGAGAATGGTTTTAAACACTTTACCGGAAACCGGGCGTTCCTTTCACCGGATGACTTTAAAAATACAAAGATCCGTGTGATGAAAAGCAGAATAATTATGGAGCAGTTCAGGTCTTTTGGGGCAGAGCCTGTTCCTATTGACTTCCACGCAACAAAACAGGCGCTTGCTGATGGGGTTGTTGATGGTGAGGAAAACCCGTTAATTGCAATCTATAGTATGGGCTTTCATGAGGTTCAGAGTGATCTGGTGTTAAGCAATCATGCCTTTCTTGGGTATGTGTTATCGATAAGCAGTAAAACGATGGACAGGCTGCCTTACGATGTGCAAAAAGTGTTGCTGGATACTGCCATTGAAGTGACACCGTGGGAGCGCATAGAAACACAGAAAAAAGAAGCCGAGCTGATTGAAAAGATCAAACAAGCCGGTACCCGGGTTCACCTTCTCAGTGAAGAGCAACGAGCGGTATTTGCGCATAAAACTGAAAAAATTGCATCTCAGTTTGAGGGTATCGTTGGCACCGCGCTGATCTCTAAAACAGAGGAACTTCTTTTTGATAAGTATGGCCCACCAGCTGAGGATAAAAATCATCTGGTCATCGGTATTAATGCTGACCTGTCGAGAGAACCCAGTTCCGGATTAGCAATTAAAAGAGGTGTTCAGCTTGCAGTTAAAGAGATCAATCGCCGGGGTGGGGTATTGGGTAAAAAACTGCATGTGATCGCCCTTGATCATAAGACAATCCCCGGTATCAGTGTTGAAAATATGGAGTACTTTATTCAGCGTCCTGATGTGGTCGCAGTAGTCGGAGGAAAACACGCGACGGTTATTGGTGAAGAGTTGAAGAGGGTGAGTCGGTCTCATATTCCTTATTTGATTCCCTGGTCTGCCGCTGGGGGGCTGACAGAAAATGGAATACCTGATAATAACGTGTTCAGAATTTCAGCGAATGATTTGTGGGCATCGGAATATATTGCCAACTATGCCATAGGAGAATATAAGAAACCGGCAATAGTTGTTGAAAATACAGTGTGGGGCCGTACTAACCTGAAAAATATGCAACGTTTCCTTTTCTCTAAAGGAGTACTTCCTGCCACTGAAGTTGTTTTTAACCGCGGTGAAACTGACTATAGCAAGGAACTTCTTCAGGTATTCAGCTCAGGTGCTGACAGCGTTATTCTGGTTGCCAATGCAAATGAGGGGCGAGTTATTATTGCGGGGCTAACCCAGAGAGAGCAGCCTCTTCCGATTATATCCCACTGGGGGATTCTTGGGGGAGTGAAAGATGACGCAACGCTGAAGCTATATAGTCAGGCTGAGTTACGTTTTTTTCAGACGTTTCTTTTTGACCGGTCACGTCGGAAGCAATCGAGAGATTTAAAACAGGCTTATATAACGGAGTATGGACTAGAGCAGGGCGAGCAGATCAACTCACAACATGGGGTTGCTCAGGCCTATGATCTGGTGCAGTTATTGGCACTGGCGATAGAGCGGTCCGGTAGTACTGATCGGGCAGAGATTGTTCACGCTCTTGAACAGTTACCAGGGTATGAAGGCGTGGTAAAGCGATATGATTCTGCATTTACTGATAGCCATCATGATGCACTGGGTGAAGACGACTATTTCATGGCCCGGTTTGGCGAAAATGGCCAAATCATCCCGGTTAACTAAGGCTGACTCTTATGAGCGTTAAAGCGTTTTTTAAGTTTAACAGTATAAAGCACAAAGTTATCTTTCTGGTGACCAGTCTGTTATTGCTGGTTCTTACAACGCTTCTGATTGTTTCATTATTTCTGGTTAATAAGCAGTTAGGTATTCAGACCGAAAAATTGTTTGTCAGTAACACCGCCGCCCTCAATCGCTCAATTGAACAGCGCTTAAGTTATCTTGTCGAGAACAGCGAGCTATTGGCGACGAATGAGTTGATGGTAAATGCGCTTATTGATGATGAGGAGCGAGATAACTATCTTGCCCCTCTCATCTCTAATTTCATGAAAGGTAAGGATGTACTGTATCTGGATGTGGTCGACTTTGATGGACATCCGGTGTTTCATTCTGGGGATCAAATCCCGGAATATAACCGGTCTGAGCAATTAAGAGTTGCCCTGGCATTGAACCAAACATCGGTTTTTGTTGGTAAAAACAAAAAGTTAATTGTTATCAGTCCGATAGAGTATTACTCGACGACTCAGGGAGCGCTGATCATCAGTTTTGATCTGGACAAAATTATTGCCAGAAATATTCTCGACGACTCTCAAACGTACATCAGGGTTCTGAAAGATGACCTGGTTATATACTCCCATAATTACAATCCCGAAATAAGTTATCAGTCATACCTTTATCATGCCGGAGGGGAGTTACCGCTTTTCTCTAAGTTAGGCATCATGTTGCAGATAGGCTTGCCTGAAAATATTTATAATGCTCCGGTCAGAGAGGCGATGCAGGTACTTCTGATGGTTGGACTTGTGCTCGTATCCGTGAGCTTGTTTATGTCCCGCTGGATCGGCACCCGAATAACGGCTCCAATTTTAGAGCTCTCTTCCCGGGTGACACGAGCCCATGCAGGGCAGGATGTTCGCTGCAGTCCACTGGGGGGGGATGATGAAGTCGAAGGGTTGGCAAAAGCCTTTGATGAGCGAACATTGTTGCTTGAATATCAGGCTGAGCATGATTCGCTTACGGCACTTCCAAACCGGTTGCTCTTTGTTGATCGTGTTAGCCATGCGATTCAGCTTGCAGAGCGAAATAATGGTACGTTTGCGGTTTTGTTCATCGATTTAGATCGTTTTAAAGAGGTGAATGATTCATATGGCCATACTGTTGGTGATCAGCTTCTTCAGATTGTTGCGGAAAAAATACAAGAGTGCCTATGGGATTGCGATTCTGTGGCCAGAATGGGAGGCGATGAATTTACGGTCTTAATTGATTCAATAAAACACGAAAAAGATGTGTTTCATATTACCGAAAAAATACTCTCTCTATTCAGATCACCAATATCATTTGATCGCTTTACCTTTTATCTGACCTGTAGTGTTGGGGTCGCTGTATATCCCATAGATGGCGCGGATGTTGATACCCTGCTCAAGAATGCAGATGCCGCCATGTATAAAGCGAAAGCGGATGGGCGAAATACCTGTCGGTTTTATAAGCCGGAGCTCACTGAGCGGATATTAGAGCGGGTAAGACTGGAACGGCAGCTACGACAGGCAATTGATGATGACCAGTTTGTGGTTTACTTTCAGCCTCAATATGAGCTTTCAACTCAGAATATTATTGGGATGGAGGCTTTGATCAGATGGCAGCATCCGGATAAGGGACTGTTATTTCCAGATAGTTTTATTCCACTGGCGGAAGAGACAGGCATGATTATCGATGTCGATCGGCTAATGATGCGTGCATCAATGAGTCAGTTCAAATCATGGTTAGCTGATGGTTTAAAGCCCGGTGTTCTGTCGATGAACTTATCTATGATTCAGTTGGATCAGGATGACTTTATTGAGTTTGTAAAAAGATGCTGTTTGGATTACGAGCTTGAACCTGCCAGCATTATGTTTGAGGTGACGGAAACCCAGGCTATGCTCAAACCGGAGCAAACCGTGATTGCGCTTAAACAGTTGAGTGCCTTGGGGGTTGGCTTGGCTATCGATGATTTTGGAACCGGCTTTTCCTCTCTGTCCTATTTAAAAAAATTCCCGGTCAATAAGATTAAGATCGATCGATCTTTTATTTCAGATCTTCCAGAAGATCGTGACGATGCAGAGCTGACCCGGGCGATTATCTCGTTGTCAAAGAGTCTCAGTCTCGATGTCATTGCGGAAGGCGTAGAGACCAACGCTCATCTTGAATTCCTGTTATGTCACCATTGCGATGAAGGGCAGGGCTACATGTTCAGTAAGCCTGTTCCGGCAGAGAAGATGCGTTTATTGCTTGAAACGAGCGTAAAGAACCAGCCCAAGAGGGTAGTACAGACTTAGATTTTTCGCTGAGCGAATTGTCTGAGCGATTTAAGAGACGTTCTTATCGATATGATGTCAGCCCCTGATGGTTGCCAGATCTATTTTTCTGATCTTATCCGCTTTTTGTTTAGCCTCATTGACTGATATCCTAACGGCGATTTTTCTATTTTACTGAAAGGACATGAATAGACATGGACAGTAATATTTATAGCACTCCCGAAGCCAACGTTGAGAAAGATACGGTGTTTTGTCGTGAGTGTGGCGAGAAAATAGCGAAGACTGCTGTTAGCTGTCCTCAGTGCAGTGCTACTCAAAATCTCGGTGGGAAAAGTAAAGTTGCGGCTGGCCTGTTAGCGATTTTTATTGGCGGCTTCGGGATTCATCGTTTCTATCTGGGACAGTGGTGGGGGATCTTTTATCTGCTGTTTTTCTGGACCTGGATTCCGGGCATTATCTCGTTGGTTGAGGGCATTGTCTTTTTGTGTACCTCAGAACAGTCCTGGACCAAGAAATATGGCAACACCAAAGGCGCATCGGCACTGGTGCTGGTGCTTGTCTCGGTGCTGGTTATTATTCCGGTTATTGGTATTGTGGCGGCTATTGCACTGCCTGCGTATCAGGATTACGTACACCGGGCCGAGATGCTGCAGCAGTAACGATAAATTCATATCAGCACAGCTGTTCGTTTCGGGTAATCAGGGATTGCTGCAGTCTTTGTTACTGCTGTAACTGTTCCAGCAGCCACTTCAGCCCCGGATCGTTGGAGTAGAGCGGGTGGTGCAGACTAACCATCTCGATTTCCGGCATCCCTGGTGGAGGCGTTATCAGCCTGACGGGTAGCATCTGGGCAAACAGCAGTGCCATCTGTCGCGGCAGCGTCATCACCGCGTCGGTGGCTGCAACGATGCGGGCACCCGCCATATAGTTAACGGTGCAGGCGATAAAGTTTCGCTGCCGTTGTTGTTGCGCCAGCCACTGGTCAATCTGGTCTGAGCTGACTCCGGCCAGATCGGAAAATATCACGTGGTTCAACTGACAATACTGTTCCAGAGATAGGTGTTGATCCACCTGGGTATTGTCTTCAGCAATCAGACAGGCAAGGGGTTCTGTGTGCCAGGACCGGCTGATCAGTTGCGGGTCAACCGGCTGTTTGCTGTCCAGTCCGACAATCAGATCCAGCTCGCGGTTTTCCAGCTGTTTCAGATTACCATCCTGACGAATAACCTCGATCTGAATACGGATGCCGGGTGCAGTGAGCTGCAGATTCTGCATCAGCGGTGGCAGGATCAGCGCCTCAAAGAAGTCGGTGCTGGCGATGGTGAAGCAGCGATCAGAACTGGATGGATCAAAGGGGGCCGGGGGGCTGAGACTGTGCTCAATCATGCGGATCGCCTGGCGAATCTCTGGCAGCATGGCGGTTGCCCGGGGGGTGGGCTTCAGGCCGTTACCGGAGCGTACCAGTAATGGGTCATCCAACTGCTGTCTCAGCCGGTTGAGGGCGTGGCTCATGGCTGACTGACTGAGGAACATCCGCTCTGCAGCCCGACTGACATGGCACTCTGTCAGCAACGCTTCCAATAGCAGTAACAGGTTAAGGTCAAACTGGCGTAGCGGCTTCATCGGCGTGGTCTTTATAGTCGATCGTTATATTCGACCTTGATAGTCGGTCTGATATTAATTGCATGCATGTAGTTATTATAACTATGCATTTCAATAATTATAGTCGCAATAGTAAGCTGGTCCGAGTTAACTATTTGAGGGTTGAGGAATGTCTGATACAGCAACGACGACGGGTAATGCGGATCTGCCGATCTATGGTTCACTGGGAATGACCTTTATGGAGTTTCCGGTGGTGAGTGATCTGAATGCTTCTGATGCGGAAGTCATCGTGGCCGGCGTGCCGTTTGATCTGGCGACATCGGGACGTTCCGGTGCCCGCTTCGGGCCGCTGGGTGTGCGTCAGGCATCAACGCAGCTGATCTGGGAAGGGGCTCGCTGGCCCTGGCAGTTTGCTTTGGATGACCACCTGAAAGTGGCCGACTCCGGCAATGTGCTGTTTAAGCATGGTGAGCCTCAGACCATGGTGGACAATCTGGAAGGGCATATCAGCGCAATCCTTGCTGCGGGTAAATCATCCCTGACCTTTGGTGGTGATCACTTTATTACCCTGCCGGTATTGCGCGCCTATGCTAAAAAACATGGTCCACTGGCACTGATCCATTTTGATGCGCATACCGATACCTATTCCGGCGGTACCCAATATGATCACGGTACGCTGTTTCATCACGCCGTTGAAGAGGGGTTGCTGGATACGGAACATTCGATTCAGATCGGTATCCGTACTGTCTATGATGTCGAGGGACACCCCTTTGAAGTGCTCGATGCTGCCTGGGTTGGCGATCATGGGCCGCAGGGAATTCTGGAGCGAATCCATGCCCGGGTGGGTGACAAAAAAACCTATGTCAGTTTTGATATTGATGGCCTTGATCCCGCTTTTGCGCCGGGTACGGGAACACCGGTTTCCGGTGGGATGAATATGGATTGCGCCCTGAAAGTGATTCGTGGACTGCAGGGGCTGAATCTGGTGGGGATGGATGTGGTTGAAGTGGCGCCGGCCTATGACCACGCCGAGATCACTTCGCTGGCCGGGGCAACCCTGGCTCTGGAATATCTCTATGTGCTGGCTGCGAATAAGATGGCTGCGAATAAGTAGAGTTCGCTATCTGCACGTTTGAACTCTCTGTATCGGCTGCATTCCTGCGTGGGTGCGGCCTTTTTTAGCTTTTCAGATGATGCTCCAGAATCGGTTTCAGCAGGGCTAATCCGGCGTCTATCCGGGCTTCATCATAACCGCCAAAACCGATAACCAGCCCGCTGCGGGCGGGTTGTTTATCATAATAATAAGACAGTGGCCGGATGCCCAATCCCACTTTCATAGTCTGTTCAACAATTGTTTTGTCATCAACGCCGGGGGGCAGCAGAAAAACCCCATGCATTCCGCCATCACTGGCTTCCCATACCAACTGATCGTTAAATAGTTGTGTTACCTGCTGCAACAGATAGCTGCGTCGGGTTTTATAGAGTTTACGCATCCGTCTGAGGTGACTTGAGAATATTCCCCGGGCCATAAAGTCTGCCAGCGCCAGTTGAGGTAACGCTGATAAACCACCATCCATAAACCCGCGCATGCGGTTGAATGGGTCTACCAGTGCCGGCGGCAGAACCAGGTATGCCAGTCGCATAGCCGGGTGGAGAATGCGGCTGAAAGTGCCGGAGTAGATCACGCTGTGTTCGCCATCCAGCCCCTGAAGTGCGGTGAGGGGCGGGCCGTCAAAGCGGAACTCACTGTCGTAGTCATCTTCGATAATGCAACAGCCCTGTTTCCGGGCCCACTCAAGCAGTTGCAGGCGGCGTTCAAGACTGAGGGTATAACCCATCGGAAAGTTGCGTGACGGGGTGATAAAAGCGAGCCGGGCATCCGGCTGGTTGTGCAGGGCGATATCGGTACGAAAACCGTTACGGTCAATGGGAATGGACAGTTTAATTCCGCCAGCGTTGCTGATGGCGCCATCGATACCGGGAAAGCCCGGATCCTCTACCAGCACTTTATCTCCAGGATTGAGCAGCATAGAAAAGGCCAGTTGCATTCCCTGTTGCGAGCCGGAGCAGATCATCACCTGCGCCATATCGCAGTGGATGCCACGGGTCGCAGTGAGGTAGGCGGCGATCTCAGTGCGCAGAGCTGCCTCCCCCATAAAATCACGCTCAGTATGAAACTTCATCTGTCTGCTGGCGTGTGTCACCGAGCGTTGCCACTGTTGCCAGGGAAACTGATCCAGCGCGGGTACTGCGGGGAGCAGCAGTTGCTGCTTGTGCTGCTGGTAGAGTGGCCGTATCTGCTCCAGCTGTTCACTTTTGGCTGAGAGCCTGATCGATCGGGTGTGCGGGCCAGGGGACCGCTGTGTTGTTCTGTGGGACAGTGTGAGTTGGGGGGAAACATAGCTGCCATCGCCATGACGGGTTTCGATATAGCCCTCGGCCTGAAGCATCTCATAAACCTGCTTTACGGTATTGCGCGAGAGACTTAGCAGGTCAGCCAGCTCCCGACTGGAAGGCAGGCGGCTCCCTGAGGGCAGTTCGGCGGACAGAATCCGTTGCTGGATATAGTTAAATAACCCCCGGTAGAGCGGGCGCTGGTTTTTCCCCTGTTCCAGAAACGGGGTAAAGCGCTCTGAGTGGGGTGTTTTATGAGCCAGATACTGTTTCAAATTGGGCCCTAATAATGACTATAAATTGGGTCTTAATAAGATCCACTATAGCGGCTAACCTGTGACTTTCAAACCTACCATTGATAACAAAGGACGAAAGATGAGTGAGATTAAAGTGACTGAGCGCACCCGGGTGAAACGGGGGCGTAAAATCGCGAACTATGACCGGGATACCATCTACAGCATTCTTGATGAGGCCTGGGTGTGTAATATCGGTGTCAGTCGCGATGGTCAGGCGATGGTGCAACCCACCTCTCACTGGCGGATAGGCAATGAACTGTTTTTGCATGGGTCAGTGAAAAACGGTCTGTTTCAGCAGGTGATGAAAGGTGAAACCGCCTGCATTACGCTGTTTTTGCTGGATGGACTGGTATTTGCGCGTTCAGCGTACCATCACTCGGTGAATTTTCGATCGGTCGTAGTCTATGCGAAAGGACGGTTAGTGGAGGACCCCCAGGAAAAACGACAAGCGCTTGATGCGATGCTGGATAAGTACAGTCCTGGCCGTTCAGCGGAAGCCCGTCCGCCCAATAATATTGAGATGAAGGCAACGGCCGTGTTTGCTTTTCCGATAGAGGAGGTGTCAGCCAAAATTAGAGTCGGCGGGCCTAATGAAGAGCCGGAAGATATGGCACTGGATATCTGGGCCGGGGTTAAACCTGTTGTTTCGGTTGTGGGAGAATTGATTCCGGATTAACCAATCCGTTATCAGTAGTGACCGGGTTTCGCCTATACTGCCTGTTATATATACAGGGGGGGCGCAATGGTTTACGACTTGAAACGAACCAATAGTTGGCTGTCTGTTCTCATAGTGGCAATGCTGCTGTCAGGTTGCGCCACTTTTACAGACCTGACCGGAGTAAAGGATAACCCCCAGGCTGCAAAGCAGACATTCAGTCAGGGGCTGGATGTTACTCAGGGCAGAGGCACTGAACAGGATTACCGGCAGGGCGTCACTCTGTTCAGGGAAGCTGCTATGAATGGCTCTGCTGAAGGGGCCTATATGGCAGGGATGTCATATCTGACAGGCAGAGGCGTTGAAACCAGCTTCACAGAGGCTGCTCACTGGCTGGATCTGGCCGCCCGAAAAGATCATCCCGGGGCACTCTATCAACTGGGGGTGCTCTATATGAATGGACGAGGCGTGGATAAAAACCGACTCTGGGCTGGTTTTCTGTTAAGTCGTGCGGCGGATCTGGGGCATCAACAGGCTATTTTTGATCTGGGCGTGGTCTATGCACGGGGGTTGGGGTTGCCGCAAAGCCCGGCGGCAGCCTGGTACTGGTTTTCACAGGCAGAAAAGCGAGGCGTACCACTGGCAACAGAGTTGAAAAATCGGATGTACTCACTGAGCAGTCCGTCTTCCCGCCAGTATATGATGCGGATTATGGCGTACAGTGGCGGTCGTGTGGATCGTTCAACCACCCTGTTTTTACAACTCCGGTTGCAGCAACTGGGCTATGAGTCCGGGACACCCGATGGCATCTGGGGAGTTAAAACCAGCTATGCTTACCGGCGCTTCAGCCGCCAGGAGCTGTTATTGAGTGATCTGGAGATTAACTGGCAGAATCTACAACTGATCAGGGACTTTTAACCTCACACCTGTGAGTCTGTACCGGTTGTTGAGGTCCCGCTATTATCGTCCGGTGTTTCACTGTCCTGCTCGCTATCAGCACCGGGGTCAGTCTCGGTTTCAGGGGCTATACCTAACAGATCGTTCACTGCAGATATCACCTCTTCATTCAGTTCTCTGTTCGCAGCCTGGCCCAAAAAGTTCATGGCCTCCTGTTCCAGGGCCGCACGCTCCTCTTCAGTTGCAGCTGCTCTGGCCGCAGCAACCGTTGCTTCGTACTGGGCAATCAGGCCCACTGCTGAGTTGGGGGCAGCATGGTTTCTGGCCGTTGCCGAGGCGTGGGCAGCATTAAGTCTGCCCAGACTGGCTGCCACCGACTTTTGATTATTGCCCAGCCCTTTTCCATGTCCGAGGCCGTTACTGCCAGCTGTCGCTGACTTTCCCGGGCCGTTGTTGTCATGGCCAAATGCATTCCCATTACCGTGACTACTGCTGGCTGAATTACCATTGCCGCTGCTATTGCCTCCGCCGTTTCCGCCACCGTTTCCACCACCGTTTCCACCACCGTTTCCACCACCGTTTCCACCACCGTTTCCACCACCGTTTCCACCACCGTTTCCGCCGCCGTTTCCACCGCCGTTACCACCGCCGTCTCCGCCCTTGGCGATGGCCTGGTTGCCAAGATTAAACCCAGAGAGTTGTTGGGTGATAAGTGGGGCAAGGGTCAAAGTCAGCGACAGTGTCGATGTTGTTAAAATGGTCAGCAGGTGTTTAGAAAGCGGCGTGTTAGAAGACATAATGGGCGGCCTCATATAGGGATACCTTTAAGCCTAATATGGTTTTTGAGGTGCGACAAATGAATATTATTCTACCCGGTTGTTACTTGTTTCGATAATACGGCAGAAGTGTTTCAACAGGTAGGGGTCGTGCTTGCTGCCTGATTCCCTGTTTATCTGATCAATAATAGCTGAGTGATCACGGCCCACATGGTATGAGCGGGTATAGGCCATGGCATCATAACTGTCAACGATGCTGATAATTCGGGCGCCGACAGGAATGTCTTCACCAGCCAGTTTATCGGGATAGCCGCTGCCATCAAAACATTCATGGTGATGGCGAATAATATGTGCGGTTTGTGAGGCACCATCCAGCTCTGTGGAGAGCACAATCTGTTCGCCAATGGCAGGATGTGTATGCATGACATCCCAGTCATCCTGATCCAGTTTGCCCGGCTTCATGAGGATGCGGTCGGGGATGCCGATTTTACCGATATCGTGAAACCGGGAACTGATACGTAAAGCGCTGATCTGGCCTTCGCAAAGTCCCACCGCTTTGGCGAGTTCGACTGCCAGGGTCTGTACCCGGTCTGAGTGTTCCAGTGTCGGCTGATCCCTGAATCCAAGGGCGATTGCCAGCGCTTTTGTACGGTTCTCCAGTGTCTGGTAGGTAAACTTTTCAGCAGGACTCATAGACGCTCCTTAATGTTTTGTGTAGCCGGTGCTTTGGAGACTGGATTTCGGTTGGTAAACGTGGCGCTATTTTTTTGCTTCATATTTGTTTATCGATCAAAGGACGCTAATCTTGAACTTATAGATAAGGGACTAACAGTCATGCTACAGATTATGAGATTCGGTGCCAGTGGTTTTTTGTTACTGCTTTGCCTCGCAGGCTGCGCATCTGATGGCCATTTCGGCTCACAAAACTACATTGTCGATCTGGACAAGCAATGTTATTGCATTGAGGGTAGCTCAGATTGTCATTTGTTGTCACTGATCAACCCCTCTTTCAGGGAGGACTGGATCGCCGATGCCTATGGGATGCCCAAGCAGTATTACAGCTGGAGTGCCAGTGAGCTGGCAAACCTGTTAATAAACCCGCCGGATAATAGTTATCAGCCGGAGCCCATCGGCGGCGGACAATACCGCTTACCACCGACTTTCGCAACCCATATGGTGTGGGATGTGTTGGCAATGGAATACTTTACGTTATATCGGGACGATGATGGCTTTATGTCAGTACTGGAACTGAGGCCCCAACCACGCCGTTTCTCAGTGCCACACTGAACCACTTGTCAGCCGACTGCCAGCCAGATTCCTACGCCGATCATCAGTGATCCGGCAATCCGGTTCATCAGTTTGACATTACCCCGGTCCAGCAACAGATGACGTAGCGCTTTTCCGCCGCTGGCGTAGATCAGCAAACAGCTGAACTCTAATAGCAAAATCATGGCGATCAGCATCAGTAGCTGCGGTGCCAGCGGCTGCTGCTGGTCGAGAAAGGGGGGCAGTAGTGTGACAAAGAAAGCCCAGCCTTTAGGGTTGGCGATGGCCGTTATAAAACCGTTCAGGGCCAGCTGCAGGTTGCCCTGCTGTTTTACGGCTGCTCCGGGTTCTGGCATCACCAGTTTGCCTTTCGACTGCCACATCTGTACACCCAGCCAGCCGAGATAAGCACCCCCTCCCAGCTTAAGAAAGATAAACGCTTCGGGAAACTGCAACATCAGTGCAGCAACACCAACGGCTGCGGCTGCGGCCACCAGACCAACACCGATCAGTTCGCCCCACATCATGTGCAGGCTGCGGCGTACACCGATCGACATGCCCAGGCTAAGCGCCAGGGTCATACACATGCCGGGGGTGATCGATACAAAGAAAAATGTGGGAATAAACAGGGAGAGTAGAGCGATTGACATCCGTGCCTCGGAACCAGAAGATTAAAGCAGGATTTTACGCCCTGACAGATGAATAAAAAAGGCCACACAGAATATTCTGTGTGGCCCGTATCAGGCAGCAGAAGGGGTTATCTGTACGTGCCTGATTGAGTTTTAGTTCCGCTTAGAACGTGCGTGATACGCTCACTAACAGCGTGTTGTCATTACGGAATGCACCTTTATCAATCTCATCAGCATTATCGATGCTGTTAAACAGATACGCCGCTGACAGATCCAGACCGATAGCAGAACCAGAGATCCCGACAGAGTAGTCCTGATAGTCGTTAATATCGGCTTTGCCCCAGTAATCCCCGGTGCTGTAACCCGCATGAAGATCCAGGCTGACCGCATCAGTGATGCCATAGCTGTAATCCACACTGTAGTACTGAGCGGACTCACCAGTATTGAAGAAATCGTCAGAGTAAGCCATGGTAAAGCCCAGATCGCCGTAATACAGCGCCAGCGCCAGCTCACCATACTCCGCGTCAGTGTTATAGCCGGGGTAGGTATAGAACCCGTAGGAAACGTCGTAGCTCAGATCATCATTAATATCATTGGCAAAGCCAACGTAGTAATCGATCTCCAGCTTGGCATCGTCTTCAAAGTCGACATTGCTACCCCAGATGCCGGCATAAACGCCATTGTCAAAAGCTGCATCCAGGCTGCCCTGAACAGCGGGATCTCCCGCAGACTGTGAAATACCGCGGAAACGGTAATCATTGGTAAATGAAACGGTGCCAGTAACGTCAGCAGCCTGAACTGTCGATGTCAGGGCCATTGCGGCGGCCAGGCCTGTAAAAATCTTCTTCATCGATTTTTCCTGTAATAATTTTTATGGATCTTGATTATCTGCAAATCACGGCATCAGAGGATATACCCAGCTGAGGGTATGCCTTTGTAGGTAGTTTTTTGAGGGTAAGCGGTCAGGTTATCTGTATCGCGGAGTGCTCTGCTGCTGTTCACTCAACTACCCCCTCATACATATAGAGGAACTCAAACGGGAGGGAATATACTGTCAGTAAACCTGTATGGCAGACAGCGCTGAGTCTGTTAGCCCGTTTCTGTCAGCAAACAAGAGATTCTGGAGAAGAGAACCGATGAAAAGCTATTCTGAATGGCAAGCCCTGAGCAAGACTCTGAATTTGCATCATCAGGCTTATATTAATGGTGGATTTCAGTCTGCGGTGAGTGGAGAGACGTTCCCCTGTATCAATCCGGCCACAGAGAAGTTGCTTGCGGATGTATCCAGTTGTGATGTCGCGGATGTGAATATCGCCGTTGCCAATGCCCGTGAAGTTTTCCGTTCCGGCGTATGGTCTGAGATGCATCCCCGGGAACGTAAAAAAGTGATGCTCAGATGGGCCGATCTGGTTGAACAGCACAAAGATGAGTTTGCCCTGCTGGATACCCTGGATATGGGTAAGTCGATCTCTGAAATGGTCAATATCGATGTGCCGGATGCCATCGATTGTATCCGCTGGACCGCAGAAAGTATTGATAAAGTCTATGGTGAGATTGCGCCGACCGGGCATGATACTCTGGCGATGATCCAACATCAGCCGGTGGGGGTGGTGGGAGCAATTACCCCCTGGAACTATCCGCTACTGATGGTTAGCTGGAAGATCGCTCCGGCAATTGCCGCGGGCAACTCGGTGGTACTGAAACCATCAGAAAAGTCTCCGCTGAGCGCATTGCGGCTGGCCGAGCTTGCGGTAGAAGCGGGTATGCCGGCAGGTGTACTGAACGTTCTGCCAGGCTTTGGCCATACCGCTGGTAAAGCGCTGGCGCTGCATATGGATGTCAATGTGCTGGCCTTTACCGGTTCCACCCGGGTGGCCGGTATGCTGATGGGCTATGCCGGTGAGTCCAATATGAAACGGGTCTGGCTTGAAGCTGGCGGTAAGTCACCCAATCTGGTGTTCGCCGATGCGGATATTAAAGCGGCAGCGGCGGCATCTGCAGCGGCCATCTTCTGCAATCAGGGAGAGGTGTGTATCGCCTGTTCCCGTCTCTATGTTGATAAGCGTATCAAGGACGAGTTTGTGGCAGCGCTGGTTGAAGCCGCCGCCCGGTTCCAGCCAGGTGATCCGTTAGACCCTGCAACGACGATGGGGCCAATGGTTGATGCCACCCAGTTGGCAACGGTTGAACGTTATATCCGGTCAGCTCAGGAAGAGGGGGGACAGATGATCATGGGTGGTCTTCCTGAATATCAGGAGGGTAAAGGTTTTTACGCTAAACCGACCATCATTGATGGTGCTAACAACGCGATGACCTTTGTTAAAGAGGAGATCTTTGGGCCGGTACTGGCGGTCTGTGAATTTGAAACTGAAGAGGAAGCGATCGCACTGGCCAATGATTCCGCCTATGGCCTGGGTGCCGCTGTCTGGACCCAGAACCTGTCCCGGGCTCACCGGGTAAGCCGCAAGATCGAAAGCGGCATGGTGTGGGTGAATACCTGGGGTGAGGGTGACACCACCGTGCCCTTTGGCGGGGTGAAGGCATCTGGTAATGGTCGTGATAAATCACTGCACGCACTGGAGAAGTATACCGATATCAAGAATGTTCTGATTCGGTTGTAAAACAGCGGCCAGTGCGCGGCTTCGCCGCTGGCCAGACGTCGCTACGCAACTTGCGAGCTTAAAAAAACCGCCATCTGGCGGTTTTTTTGTAGCGGAATTCAGGGTTAAACTTTTATGACTTTGGTGTTGGCCAACTGGTCATGCAGGCAGCGGTTTTCTTTACTGAAGATAAACACTGAGTCGACGATGCCGATGAATTGTCCGATACCGGGCAACTGACTCACTACAAATAGCGGCAGATAGCGGACCCCAAAGATTTTCCAGAAAGGCAGTAGTTGATTGGTATCGTAATCAACCACCCGGATGTTGAACATTTTTTTAGCGATGGTTTGGCCTGACGTAGCCAGTAGATAGCCATTCAATAGCGCGTAGAACAGCAGTACCAGAGGACTTAAGATAAGGTCTGATGATTCAAACTGCTGACCTCCAATCCGGTCGTATAGACCTAACAGAAACATCGCGGGAACAAAGACAACGAGGATGATAATCGTATCAAGTATCGCCGCCCAGAACCGGGTCCAGCGTCCTGCCAGAACCGTTTCATGCTGTTCGTCCAGCTCTAAATTTGCTTGTGGAGCAGAGTAGATATTTTCATCATTCATAGTGACCATCCCTAGTATGCTATGTGAAATTTGCTACATCAAAGTCTGCCTTAAACTGAGGGTACTGACAATTGAAATTGCTATCTCAGCAGTTTTTCTCCCTGACAGGGGAAGTGAAGCGTTATCTCGCTAACCAGCACTAGCCATAAGACCGATCGCTTTCCTGGCGATAGGGGTTAGCTCATCCCCTCCCTGGTTTAAATATTCAGAGATTTGCGCCTTCATCGACCGTGCCCAGAATTTGGACAGGTGGTTGGCTACCATCTCCGCTTCAGCGTTTTCGTCGCCAATATGGGTGTTATTGGCAGCGATCTGGTTGGCCATGCGGATCAGGCTGGTAAGCTGATGATTTGCCATTGTTATTCCTCGTTATCTCTTGTTGGAGAGAGTCCTGACTGGTTATAGATGACGTGACGGCCGGGTCTGGCAAAACCAATCAGGTTGAGCCCCGCCTGTTTTGCCAGATCCAGTGCCAGGCCGGTGGGGGCTGACACTGCAACCAGCGTACTGATGCCACCACTGGCGGCTTTATGCACCATCTCATAGCTGGCACGGCTGGAGACCAGCACAAACCCCTCACTCAGGGTGGTGTGTTTGCGTTGCAGTGCGCCGAGCAGTTTATCCAGAGCGTTGTGGCGACCGACATCCTCTCTCAGCAATTGGATATTGCCTTCGTTGTCACACCAGGCGGCACCGTGACAGGCACCGGTTATCCCTTGCAGGGGTTGTTTATCCGTCAATCGCCGCAGGGCTGCCTCTATTGCTTCAGGCCCTGGTGCTGGTAATGTGGTAACGGCCTTTACGGGACGGATCGCCTGTTGCAGCGATTCGGCGCCACACAGGCCGCAACCGGTACGACCGGTGAGATTACGGCGACGCTGTTTTAGCTGCATCGAACGCTGTGTGGTAATCGATATCTGAATCTCGATACCGGCTGCCAGACTCTGTGGATCGGCCATCACCAGATCCAGACCGTAGATCTCTTCCGGTTTTTTAATGATCCCTTCACTCAGGCTGAAACCCAGAGCGAAATCTTCCAGATCGCAGGGACTGGCCATCATCACAACATGGGAGATGCCGTTGTAGACCATCGCCACCGGAATCTCCTCGGCGATACTGTCCAGCGCATCCAGCCACTGCCCCTGTTGCCAGCGGGTGACGGCGGATTGCTGATAGCAGCTTTCCACCGTGACCCGGCTTTCGGAGGTGTCTGCCTGGGGTTTCTTCAGCGCCATCTTACTTACCCGCAATAGCAGACTCTTCTGAACGAGGCTCGTTTAAACGGGCTTTGTTCAGATGGCCTAGCTGCTGCTGGTTAAAGTCGCGATAGCGTTGCTGCCAGTCCGATGGTTCGGTGACTTTTACCGCCTGTACAGCAGTGACCTTGTACTCGGGGCAGTTGGTCGCCCAGTCAGAGTTATCGGTGGTGACCACGTTGGCGCCACTGTGAGGATGGTGGAAAGTGGTGTAGACCACCCCCGGTTGCATCCGATCAGAGACTTTTGCCCGCATTACGGTCTCACCGGCACGGCTGGCAATGCCAACCCAGTCGCCATTAGTGATGCCGCGATCTTCTGCGTCCTGCGGATGCAGTTCCAGCACATCGTCATCATGCCAGACCTGATTCTCGGTACGGCGGGTCTGTGCACCCACATTGTACTGTGACAGAATGCGGCCGGTGGTCAGCAGCAGCGGATATTTGCGGGTTGAGCGCTCCTCTGTGGCAACATACTCGGTGATCGCAAAATGACCTTTGCCAATCGGAAAGCTCTCTTCATGCATGGTCGGCGTGCCATCGGGAGCGTCATCATTACAGGGCCACTGAATGCTGCCCAGCTTTTCCAGACGCTCATAACTGACATGGGTAAAGGTTGGCGTCAGTTGAGCGATCTCATCCATGATCTCTGATGGATGGTTGTAGTTCATTGGATAGCCCAGCGCATTGGACAGCGCCTGAGTTACCTCCCAGTCCTGCAGCCCCGCCAGTGGTGGCATCACTTTGCGCACCCGGTTGATACGACGTTCGGCGTTGGTGAAGGTGCCGTCTTTCTCCAGGAAAGAGGAACCCGGCAGGAACACATGGGCATACTTCGCCGTTTCATTGAGGAAGATATCCTGAACCACCAGACATTCCAGTGAGCGTAGCGCCGCCTGAACGTGGTTGGTGTTGGGGTCGGACTGGGCAATATCCTCGCCCTGACAGTACATCCCCTTGTAGGTGCCATCCAGTGCGGCATCGAACATGTTCGGAATCCGCAGACCCGGTTCGTTATCCAGTGTGACGCCCCAGGCCGATTCAAATCGTGCGCGTACGGCATCGTCAGCAACATGCTGATAACCGGGCAGTTCATGGGGGAAAGAGCCCATATCGCAGGAGCCCTGTACGTTATTCTGACCCCGTAACGGGTTAACCCCAACCCCTTCGCGGCCAATATTACCGGTGGCCAGCGCCAGGTTGGCGATACCCATTACCATGCTGGAGCCCTGGCTATGTTCGGTGACCCCCAGACCGTAGTAGATGGCGCCATTCTTCGCGTTAGCGTAGATCCGGGCCGCACTGCGCAGTTCAGCGGCTGGAATGCCGGTGATCGATTCGGTGTTCTCCGGTGAGTGACGTTCTTCGCTGATAAAGTTGCGCCAGGCGTTAAAGGCCTCGGTGTCACAACGTTCGGCGATAAAGGCTTTATCTTCCAGCCCCTCACTCATAATCACGTGCGCCATCGCATTGATAAAGGCGACGTTGCTGCCGGGACGCAGGGTCAGGTGGTGCTGAGTCTGTACATGAGGGCTCTTCACCAGATCGATACGGCGCGGGTCCGCAACAATCAGTTTTGCACCCTGACGCAGCCGTTTCTTCAGCAGAGAGCCAAATACCGGGTGGGCATCGGTGGGGTTAGCACCGATCACCATCACTGCATCGGCCTGCATGACTGAGTCAAAGGTCTGGGTACCGGCGGACTCACCCAGAGTGGTTTTAAGACCGTAACCGGTGGGTGAGTGACACACCCGGGCGCAGGTATCGGTGTTGTTGTTGCCAAATGCAGCCCGGATCAGCTTCTGTACCAGATAGGTCTCTTCATTGGTGCAGCGGGAAGAGGTGATCCCGCCGATGCTTTCGCGGCCATATTTTTCCTGAATACCGCGTAGTTTGGTTGCGGCAAAGCTCAGGGCTTCATCCCAACTGACCTCCTGCCACGGCTGATCGATTGAGTCACGGATCATCGGCTTGGTAATACGGTCTTCATGGGTGGCGTAACCAAAGGCAAAACGCCCCTTAACACAGGAGTGGCCGTGATTCGCCTGACCGCCTTTATAGGGCACCATGCGGATCACTTCGCTGCCTTTCATCTCCGCCTTAAATTGGCAGCCAACACCGCAGTAAGCACAGGTGGTAACGACACTGTGTTCCGGCTGACCCGCTTCAATCACTGATTTTTCCATCAGGGTTGAGGTGGGGCAGGCCTGGACGCAGGCGCCACAGGAGACACACTCAGAATCGAGGAACGGCTGGTCCTGTCCTGGTGATACTTTTGAGTCAAATCCGCGACCATCAATGGTCAGCGCGAAAGTCCCCTGAACCTCTCCGCAGGCGCGTACACAGCGGGAGCAGACGATACATTTACTCGGATCAAAGCTGAAATAGGGGTTGGAGTGGTCTTTTTCTGCCTGCAGGTGGTTATCTCCGCTGAATCCGTAACGCACTTCCCGCAGACCGACTTCACCGGCGACATCCTGCAGTTCACAGTTGCCGTTGGCCGGACAGGTGAGGCAGTCCAGCGGGTGATCGGAGATATACAGCTCCATAATATTGCGGCGCAGTTTACCCAGACGAGGATTCTGAGTGGTGACCTTCATACCGGCTTCTGCCGGTGTGGTGCAGGAGGCCGGAGTACCACGGCGGCCCTCAATTTCGACGGCGCAGATACGGCAGGAGCCAAAGGCTTCCAGATTATCAGAGGCGCACAACTTAGGAATATTGATATCGGCCAGCGCTGCCGCACGCATCACTGAGGTACCTTCGGGCACGGTGATGCAAACACCATCGATCTCCAGCGTGATCAGGTTTTCTGAAACGCTGGCGGGGGTGCCGTAATCTTTGTCAAAATCTTGCTGCTTAGGATTGAAGTACTGAAGCATGATCAGGCCTCCCCATGGTTGTGTGGCGCGGGTTGATTGAAATCCTCAGGGAAGTGCTTCACGGCACTCTGTACCGGGAAGGGGGTCATTCCACCCATGGCACATAAAGAACCGTCGATCATGGTTTCACACAGATCACTGAGTAGTTCCATATTCGATGCACGGTTTTCGTCATTACGGATGCGGTCAATGACCTCAACACCGCGGGTAGAGCCGATGCGACAAGGGGTACATTTACCGCAGGATTCTGCGACACAGAACTCCATTGAGAAACGTGCCTGCTCAGACATATCCACAGTATCGTCAAAGACCACGATACCGCCATGTCCGAGTGCGGCACCGACCGCCTGGAACGATTCATAATCCATCGGCGTATCCCACTGGCTTTCCGGCAGATAAGCACACAGCGGGCCACCCACCTGAACCGCCCGCATCGGACGGCCACTGAAGGTGCCACCGCCATACTCTTCTAACAGCTCCCGCAGGGTGACACCAAAGGCCAGCTCAATCAGTCCGCCGCGTTTGATATTGCCTGCCAACTGGAACGGCAGAGTACCCAGCGAGCGTCCCATACCGAAGTCTGCATAGGCCTGACCGCCCTGGGACAGAATATAGGGGATCGCCGCCAGCGAGAGCACGTTATTAACGATAGTAGGCTGGCCAAACAGGCCGACAATCGCTGGCAGGGGCGGTTTAGCCCGTACCATACCGCGCTTGCCCTCCAGGCTTTCCAGCAGCGACGTCTCTTCGCCGCAGATATACGCTTTAGCGCCCAGACGGACTTCCAGATTGAAGGTTTTACCGCTATTGAGAATGTTGTTGCCGAGAAAACCGGCGGCTTCCGCTTTAGCAATCGCTTCGTTAAGGATCTGGTGTGCCACCGGATATTCTGAACGCAGATAGATATAACCCTGGTCAGCACCCACAGCGAGGCCCGCGATGGTCATCCCCTCAATCAGCATATAGGGATCGGCTTCCATCACCATCCGGTCAGCAAAGGTGCCGGAATCCCCTTCGTCGGCGTTGCAGACGATATATTTTTGCCCCAACTTATCGTTACGAGCTTTGCCCGGGGTCGCATCGAGCACCGTTTGCCATTTGATGCCGGTGGGGAAGGCTGCGCCACCACGGCCACGCAGACCGGAGGTTTTCACCTCATCAACAATTGACTGCCCCTCCATCACCAACGCTTTTTTCAGACCATTAAAACCATCCAGCCGCTGGTAATCCTCCAGTGACACCGGGTCGGTAATACCGGCGCGGGCAAAGGTTAGCCGCTGCTGTTTTTTAAGGTAGGGGATCTCTTCGGTGAGTCCCTGACACAGCGGGTGTGAAGTTTCGCCGCTGAGAAATGCCTGATCAAACAGACTGTCGATATCCTTAGTTTCAACCGGTCCGTAAGCGATTCGTCCGCCAGCGGTTTCAACCTCCACCAGGGGTTCCAGCCAGAACAGGCCCCGGGAGCCGTTGCGGATGATCTCGATGGTTTCGCCACGGTTCTCAGCTTCTGCTGCAATTTCGCAGGCCAGACGATCTGCACCCATGGCCAGCGCTGTAGTGTCCCGGGGGATAAAGATCTTTGTCATTGTATTATTTGTTACTGAACTGGACATCAGTGAACCTCCAGCGTTTGCGAACGCAGCTCATCGACCAACTGATCAAATTTTTCCGGAGTGACCCGGCCGACGATCTCATCATTGATTCGTACTGAGGGAGAGCAGGCGCAGTTACCCAGACAGTAAACCTCTTCCAGCGTGATATTCTGATCGCTGGTGGTGCCGTGATAATCCACCCCCAGAGTTGCCTTGGCATGGGCTTCCAGTTGACGTGCGCCCATCGACTGACAGGCCTCAGCGCGGCAAACCTCAATGGTGTGTTTGCCCGGGGCGGTTGAGCGGAACTGGTGATAAAAACTGATTACGCCGTGGATATCCGCGCGGGACTGATTCAGTGCTTCTGCGATCAGCGGAACAGACTCCGGGGGGATATAGCCCAGTCGGTTCTGGATCTCATGGAGGATCGGTAGCAGGGCTCCGGGTTTATGCTGTAAACCGGAGATGACTTCCCTGACTAGCGGCAACATCTGCTCGTTAACTGCGGTCATTTTTTTATTCTCTTAAACATATGAAGTTTAGTTCATATGTCTCTGTATTGAGGTGATAATACGTGAGTTATGTACTTTATAGCTCTGTTTAAAGTAGCATTAGTCGCTGTTATACGAAATATGAAATATTATGCATATGAAACGAATTCAGGTTGTGCCAAGCTGGTCGTTCCGGGATTCCGGTGGTAACCAGTTGAATCCCCAACTATTTTCTCTACTGGGGGCAATACATGACACGGGTAAACTGACCGAGGCGACGTCGCAAATAGGCATCTCTTACCGTCATGGTTGGAATCTGCTGAATACCTGGGCGGCATTTTTTGGTTTACCACTGGTGGATATGCAGAAGGGTAAAGGTGCGACACTGTCAGCCCTGGGAGAGAAGTTACTCTGGGCAGAGCAGCGGGTGCTGGCGCGTCTGGAGCCCCAGTTAGAGAGTCTGGCGTCTGAGTTGAATCTGGAGATTCACCGTGCCCTGGAAGGGGTGAGTCCATTGCTGCGACTGCATGCCAGTTACGGTTATGCGGTGGCGTTGTTACCGGGCTTCTCTGACGATATCCAACTGGACCTGCAGTATAAGAGTGCCGAGGAAGCGCTGGCCTCGCTCAACCGTGGCGCCTGTGATCTGGCGGGTTTTCACGTGCCGGTGAACGGCCGGGCCGGGGGGATGAGCGATGCACTCTATGAAACCTATAGTCGTCACCTGAAACCCCGGGTGCATAAGATCGTTAAATTCATCACCCGGCAGCAGGGATTGATGGTTAAACCCGGTAATCCAAAACAGATAGCCGGGCTTAAAGATCTGCTGCGCAAAGAGGTGAAATTCATCAACCGTCAGAAGGACTCCGGTACCCGCGCACTGCTGGATGAACTGCTGCTGCGTGAGGGCGTTAACAGTAAGAAGATCAGCGGTTTTGCCGATGAGGAGTTTACCCACTCAGCGGTCGCCGCTTTTGTGGCAGCGGGGATGGCAGATGTCGGCATGGGGGTGGAAGCCGCCGCCCGCCAGTTTGGTCTCGATTTTATACCGTTATCTTCTGAGCACTACCTGTTGGTGTGCCATAGCAAAACCCTGAAACAGGAAGCGATGGGACGGTTGTTGGCGAGTATTAGGGGAGAAGCGTTCCAGCAAGCGGTGCTGAAACTGCCCGGGTATTCACCGGATGAGTGTGGGGTGGTGGTGCCGGTTGACTCTATTTTTACTGGATAGATAGTAGATTGGACTGGATTGGTAGTCATCTGGTAAGGTTGCCAGATCGCTGCTGCGCGGCTAGCCAGATGTCGCTTCGCCACTTGCTGAAAAACATCTGTACTATGTTTTGTGGGAGCCAGCTTTTGTTGGAGTCACGCCCCCGTGGTGATGATCTTGCTCTCCTCAGTGTTCTCTGTGGTAACAATCATTAGCAGTTTTTTCCTAAACAGATGCTCGCGCTGTTCTTAGCGTTGAGATAAGAGACAAGCTGGCGACCATTAATTCAGCAATCATAGCGCTGACGAGTGCCGTTGCTTCGCAATTAGCCAGACGTGGCTTTGCCACTTGCTGAAAAACATCTGTACTATGTTTTTTGGGAGCCAACTTTGTGGGAGCCACGCCCCCGTGGCGATGATCTTGCTCTCCTCAGTGTTCTCTGTGCCCTCTGTGGTAACAATCATTAGCAGTTTTTTTTCCTAAACAGATTCTCGCGCTGTTCTTAGCGTTGAGATAAGAGACAAGCCGGCGACAGTTAATTCAGCAATCATAGCGCTGACCAATGTCTGAGCTGGAACACTTCTGAATTGTGTTTTTTGTGGGAGCCACGCCCCCGTGGCGATGATCTTTGCTCTCCTCAGTGCCCTCTGTGTTCTCTGTGGTAAAAAATCATTAGCAGTTTTCTTTTCTAATAAAGATGCGCGTAAGTGTTGCGATTAGACATAGTTCCGATACCTAGAACTATCAGGCTGGCGCCGGGTGGCATAGAGCCACCCATAACCTAGGTTTCTGGACTGTTAAGAGGCGCTGGCCCCTATCTTTCTTACCTGCTTCAACCAGCGCTCGACTGCCGCGGGTTTCGCATGGCTGGCACCACTGAACTGGATGATTCGGGTTGGTTTGAACCCGATAAAGCCAAATATCTGTTTACGCAACTGATGGTGCACCGCGTTTTTATAAAGTAGCCGCATGAACAGGTTGGGTGTATCTGATGTGACTATTACCCGTGCGGTGCGGCCTGCCAGCATTGGGCTGGGTATGCCGAATTTTGTGACTTGTGTATCAAACACACGTCCAGGCAGAAAAGCACGGTCAAACAGGCCCTTTAGTTTTGCCGGTAAACCACCCCACCACAGGGGCGTCGACATCACCAGATGTTCACACCACTCCAGATCGTTAAGCACTTTTTCTAACACGGGTTCAAGTGGCTTATAGGTTGTGTATCCCGCGAAACCATAATCACTGTCAAATTCCATATCGTGCAGGTGAGCCATGCGAACTTCATGGCCGGCTTCACGGGCTGCATCTGCGTAGGATTCGAGCAGGGCTTTTGAAAGAGATTTTTGAGCCGGATGGCCATTGAGTATGTAGATTCGTTTGTTATTCATGGGTAGGTTCCTTAAATTGACCATGGTCATTATTAATGTAAAAATGACCGCGGTCAATATATTTATTGCCATCAATTGCTTTTACGGGCATCATGCGCACATGACAAAAACCGTACAGAAACGCACACTCGCCACTCGCGCACGACTCGTTGAAGCGGCAAGTAACGTTATTGCCGAAAATGGCTATGAAGCGCTGCGCGTCGAAGAGGTGGTAAAGAGGGCGGGTGTTGCTAAAGGCACTTTTTTTGCCCACTTTGCTGATAAAGATGCCCTGATGGATCGCTTAATTGGCGAGGGGATCAACCGTTGTTTAGATGAGCTGGAGCAGTGCAAAGCCCCTGCGGATGTTGAAGAACTGGTGGCTACACTCATGCCATTGCTGGAGTTTATGACCTGTGAAAGATATGTCTTTGATGTGATTCTGCGTTACTCTGGAGCAGCTGCGATCGAGCAGATAGGGGATATTGCGATGACCTTTGAACGCCATGGCCAGGTGGTATCGGCATGGCTTGCAGATGGACCGTTTCGCCGTGATGTCAGCACGCAGCTATTAGCAGAAGGGATTCAGGCTTTTTCGGTACAGGCGATGGCGCTTAACTTTTGCGCACTGCATGCCAGCGAAAGCATAGAAAGCCGTTTGCTCACCTATCTCAGGGCATGGCTTATTGTTTAAAGCAGTAGCCAGATGTCGCTTTGCCACTTGCAAAAAATATCTGAATTGTCCTTTTTGTGGGAGCCGGCTTTTGTGGGAGCCACGCCCCGTGGCGATTTTCCTTGTTCTCCTCAGTGTGCTCTGTGCCCTCTGTGGTAAAAACAGATTAGCCGCATCCTGGAGGACAGGCTTTAAAATAAGCCAGTTCTTTATTGCAGCCCTCTTTTTTAGTTCCCCTTATTTCAATCCCTTTATTTCAATAAAGTCTCGATACGTGCCAGTTTTAAATCATCTGGCGCTTTTTCCCGAAGGAGCCTGACTATCTGATCGATATCCTTGCCGGATATCAATGGGATGTTGCTTTTGGTTTTAAGGTGTTTATTGGCCCCTAACCCGGAATAAAAGCGAACAAAATTTTCATTACGGGTGATCACGGCTTCCTGCAGGGGTGTCATTCCATAGTCGTTAAACTGATCAATGTAGGCACCGCGGCTTTGATAATGCTGAGCTAACGACATAATCTGCTCATCACACTCTGATTCGCCCAACTCTGATGCGGTCAGCAAAATGTGAAATACACTTTGATTACTTACCAGGCTGTCAGTGATAACAAAGTGGTCGTTAAACAGCATCTGATCCCAGCGAAGCAGGTAGGGGATGTAGGGGGCCAGATAGTCAAACCCCTGGAACAGCGCACCATCATTCTGTTGGATCTCTTGCTGATTTTTGCAGCCTGCAATGGCCGCATAAGTAATCTGAAATGAGGGAGGAGACGCTGCTTTCATCAGCCCCGTCATCAGAAGCAGATAACCGATCGCCGCAACAGCAAAAAGTAAAACAATACCCAGTGGAATAATAATCAGCTTTTTCATTTACTCATCCTTGAGAGCAGTTTCATTTAAATGATTCGGGCTCTGTTAGCTTTTGTGTTGAAGAGTATAGCGCGTTGGCAAAAGGTTTAAGCTAACCCTTATTGCCAAGTATTTAAGGCTACTTGACGAAAATTTTATACTCAATGTCCTGGGCCATTTTACTATATGCACCTTTTTCACGGTTATACATCGCATTGAATTTTAAAATATGAGCGCCCTTTGCAAGCGGTTTCAGCATGACCCAATAGCCATCTGTTGCTGCAGGGTATAGGTTTGGCGGGCTGTATCTCTTTGGAACTAATCCCAGCAAATTAAAGCAGTCCTGAGAAGCGACCCTCATGCTTGTCGGATTTAGCGCTTTCATTGAATCCAGCTCTACCTGGATGGAAAGCAACTCGTCATTATTAAGTGCCGCACTTCTTTTAGCACTGTCACAGGACATTGAGCCTTCCGTTCTGGGCCAGTAAGCCATATTTATTACAGGAAAGAATATGTACTTTCCCTGAGGTATTTCACATCTTCTTTTGATTTTTGATGTACCGTAACCGCCAGCAAGAAACCATACTTCACCTTGTTGCCCTACATGGCAATATTTACCTGTAGTGTCACGAACCGGGCTGATCTCTTTTGGCATTGTGTACGTCCACTGCCACCACATATTGGCATATTCATCCAGATGCTTACCTGATACGGATTCTCCCGGATTGACTATGGCGTCTTCGAACGACAATGCATATGAGTTTGTTGCCAAACAAATTGATACTGCTAAAAAGATTCTTTTCATTACTTCCATGTTCCAGTTTGAGGTTACCACAAGCCGTATTTAGGGGGCGTTTTACACTTTGTTGCTGTACTAAGGAGTATATACATAGGTGTACGCCACTAGCCCAGCCAACCAGGGCCCAAGCCATATACTCATAAGGCCAAGAAAGAATACAAAACCTTCAAAGCCCCGTGTTGTGATCAGGTAGTAAGGCAGGGCGACTGGCCAGAAGAGGTAAATGAGAAAACCAAAATCAAATGGTTTCTTAAAATTATTTGTCTCTGAGTCGGCGATCACCCAAATAATAGTAATAACGAGAAATATGAACCCCCAGAGAGACTGCGTTTCATCTGAAACGACCTCTCCCTGGCTGTTAAGCATGACCTCTACTACAGCCATTCCGAATGAGAGTAGAAGCAGTGAAGCAATAGAAAAATTTTTCTTACTCATGATTACAGATAACATTTATTGTCAGACTGACGAGGACCCGGGCCGGATAACATTGGGAAAAGGCATATATCGATAAGAGATAAAAGAGGCAGTGCTGAACATCGTAATCTCCATTAAGACAAAACGAGAATGCGCGGTAGCATTCTTAACCCGGTGGAGAATCCCACCAGCGCTTTAACCTTTCCCTTTGTTTACCCGATTTTTGCGCATTATATGGAGCAGCAAAAAGGCCTTTCTATAACGATAAAATGAGCATAACGGCTGGATTGAAAAAAATAAACTGCTAGTTTTTCTCTTCCTCGGTGTTCTCTGTGCTCTCTGTGGTAAAAATACCTTCAAAAAATTGTCACCACAGAGGACACAGAGAGCACCGAGGGTTTATATACAGGCCTCTATGAAACAGTCCTTAGTTTGCCCTGTCCTGGGGCGGCTTATACGCTTTCTCTGGCAAGCGACGCAGTCGCGTCGAACCACGAGAGTTTGTTTCTATACAGCTCCCCTCTGGTCCATCCGTGGTAAAAATACCCTCAAAAAATTATCACCACAGAGAACACCGAGGACACAGAGAAGAGCAAAGGCACATCTATCGGGATGTTCGCGTTGTTATTCTGTGCATGCTACTGCCCTGTCCTGGGGCGGCTCTTACACTTTTTCTGGCAAGCGACGCAGTCGCGTCGAGCCACGAACAACAAGCTACGTCTTAGCCTTTCTCCCGTCTGGCACAAACCATGCTACTAACTCTCTATAAAGACCGGTTTACGGAAAAACAGTTCTATCAGCTCTTTTGTGGTGCATGGGTGTGCACTACAGGAAATCTTCTGCACTGGATTTGTGCGTTTTTCGGGCCGTTTCAGAGGGTTAAGTCAGGAGTTTATGTCAGCTTTCCAGAAGATCCTTAAAGTTCGCCGCCACTACAACAAGTGGGTTGCTGACCAGACGCTGGAGGATTACGCGCTACGCTTTACTGCGCGTAAAGGGCGTCATATGAGTATCTCCCGGGTGGGTAAAACGGCGCTGGGGGCGGCTTCATTTCTGGCACTGGAAGGGCTGGCGGCTGCGGTAACCCTGAGCTATGGCTTCACCAATACGGTGATGGCGATGCTGGCGGTTTGCATTGTGCTGTTTATCACCGGCTTACCGATCGCTTATTACTCAGCAAAACATGGACTGGATATCGATCTGCTAACCCGGGGGGCTGGGTTTGGTTACCTCGGGTCTACGCTGACCTCGCTGATCTATGCGTCCTTTACCTTTATTTTCTTCGCCATCGAGGCTGCGATTCTGGCCTCGGCACTGAAGGCGTTGTTCGGTATTCCGCTGGCGCTGGGTTATCTGCTCTGCGCTATTGCAGTGATTCCCATCGTGACCCACGGGATTACCGCCATCAGCCGGTTTCAGGTGGGCACGCAAAATCTATGGTTAACACTGCAGCTGGCCGCAGTGGCGGTAGCGCTGTGGTTTGAGGCAGATAAGTTGCAGGGTTGGACAGAGTTCAGTCCGGGGATGGCTTCTACCGCCAGTGGTGAGTTTGACATCATCATGTTTGGTGCAGCGGTATCGGTGTTTTTTGCCCTGTTTGCGCAGATCGGTGAGCAGGTGGACTACCTGCGGTTTATGCCGGAGAAAACCCGGGATAACAGAAAACAGTGGTGGTTCTGGCTGATTCTGGCAGGCCCCGGCTGGGTGTTTACCGGGATGATTAAGATGTTGTTGGGCTCCTTTCTGGCTTATCTGGCGATCACCCAGGGGATCGGCATCATCGAAGCTTCTGATCCGACCTATATGTATCAGCGGGTGTTCCAGCTGATGACCGGCTCACCGGAGATCGCCCTGTTACTGGCGGCGCTGATGGTGGTGGTCTGTCAGATGAAGATCAATGTCACCAATGCCTATGCCGGTTCTATCGCCTGGTCGAATTTCTTTTCCCGCCTGACCCACAGCCACCCAGGGCGGGTTGTCTGGCTCGTGTTTAATGTCACCATTGCGCTGATTCTGATGGAGCTGGGTATCTATCAGGCGCTGGAAGCGATTCTGGGGATCTTTGCGATTGTTGCCATTAGCTGGCTGGCGTCACTGTCAGCGGATCTGCTGATCAATAAACCGCTGGGGCTGAGCCCGCCGGAGATCGAATTTAAACGGGGCCACCTGTATGACATTAACCCCGTGGGGATGGGGTCGATGGTGATTTCGACTACTCTGGGGATGCTTAGTTATCTCGGGCTGTTCGGTGAGGTTGCGCGCAACCTGTGTCATTTTGTCAGTCTGGCCAGTTGCTTTGTCTGTGTGCCCCTCATCGCCTGGCTGACCGGTGGCCGTTACTATATTGCCCGCACCAACGAGGAGCTAAACCAGTATATCCGTCTGGTACCGGTACATGGTGATGCCCCAAGGGTGAGTATTGTCACCTGCGGTATCTGCGAGAACGATTTCGAACGCGAGGATATGAGCTATTGTCCCGCCTATGATCTGCCGATCTGCTCCCTCTGTTGTTCGCTGGATGTGCGTTGTCTGGATAACTGTAAACCCAAGGCGCGTCTGTCCCGTCAGGTGATGGAGATGCTGCATCTGTTTCTGCCACGGCGGGCGGTCAAACTGGTCAGTTCCCGGCTGGGTAAATTTATCGCGCTATTGCTGGTGGTCAATCTGGTGCTGGGGGCATTGCTGGCGGTAATCTACCGGCAACTGGCACCGGCTACTCCTGAAGAGACTGCGCTGGTGCTGCAAACCATCTGGACCCTGTTCTTTACTCTGTTTATCGCTTCGGGCGTGGTCACCTGGCTGTTTCTGCTGACCCATGAGAGCAGGGTGGTCGCGCAGCAGGAGTCTAACCGGCAGACCATGAAGCTGACCCGGGAGATCGAGGCACATGAACAGACCGATCTGGAACTACAGCAGGCCAAAGAACTGGCGGAACGCGCGAATGCAGCCAAGAGTCGCTATCTCTCTGGTATCAGTCATGAACTGCGCACGCCATTGCAGTCGATCCTTGGCTATGCACAGCTACTGCGCGAACGTTCAAATCTACAGGAAGATCAGCAACGGGGGCTGGATATCATCCATCGCAGCGGTCTCTATCTCACCGACCTGATTGAGGGATTACTGGATATCTCAAAGATTGAGGCGGGCCGTTTAGACCTCTATCGCAATCAGGTCAACCTGCCGGAGCTGATCGAACAGTTGGCGGAGATGTTCCGTATGCAGGCGTTGCAGAAAGGCATTGAATTTAACTGTCATATCGCTGATCCATTACCACAGCGCATCGTTACCGATGAGAAACGGTTGCGACAGATCCTGATCAATCTGCTGTCTAATGCGATCAAGTATACGCCGAGTGGACGGGTGGACTTTGATATTCATTACCGTAATCAGGTGGCTGAGTTTGCCATTCGGGACACCGGATCCGGGATCGATGAATACCAGATGCAGCGTATTTTTGCGCCTTTTGAACGGATTCGAAACCGGGACACCGCCCATCTGCCGGGCACCGGCCTGGGGCTGACCATCGTTAAACTGCTGACTGAGATTATGGGGGGCGATCTGCAGGTGGAGAGCAGCCCCGGGCAGGGAAGCTGTTTCCGGGTGTCGATGATGTTGCCCTGGGTTAGCAGTGAAGAGCTGACACCGGTGCTTCAGGAGCAGCGGATTATTGGCTATGAAGGTTATCAGCGAACCCTTTGTCTGGTGGATGATGACCCGGTATTGCGGGGGCTGCTGGCCGATATTCTGGTGCCGCTGGGCTTCAGCATTATGGAAGCGCAGGATGCCGATGCCTGTCTCGCGCTGTTGCAGCAGAATGAGCCGGACCTGTTTCTGCTGGATATCTCCATGCCGGGAATGTCGGGGCTGCAGCTGGCCAGCATTCTGCGGCAGCGTAAAGTCGCCGGTAAAATTGTGATGTTGTCCGCCGATGCCCGGGAGCTTTCCGCCAGGGAAGATGGCCACGATAGCTATGATGATTATCTGGTTAAACCGGTGGCGAATCATCAATTGCTGGAAACGCTGGGGCGCTATCTTGAGCTGAAGTGGATCTACCGGGGCGGTTCAGAACCGCTGAAGGCAGAAGAAGCCGAACAGCCACTGGCCCCGGTTATTGAGATTATGCAGCTTGATCATCCGTTGCTGATGGAACTGAAAAACTGTGCCGAACTGGGTTATCACAAAGGGGTGATGCAGTGCCTTAAAGAGATCGAAAGGCTGGAGGTTCTGTCCGTCGGGGCATTAACACATCTGCGTCAGCTCAGTGAAAGTTTTCTGTTTGATAAATTGGTGGTGTATCTGGAGAACCGGAATCAATGAATATAAGAGAGAGCGGATCAGATCGTAATGACGTGGTGTTGGTGGTGGATGATTCCCCCAATGCGCTGAGTCTGATTAACGACGCCCTGGAGGGTGCCGGGCTGGATATTCTGGTGGCGCTGGAGGGACGTCAGGCACTCACCATCTGCAAGCGTATCCGTCCCGATATTATCCTCATGGATGCGGTGATGCCGGTCATGGATGGCTTTGATACCTGTCGTATGCTGAAGGCTGATCCCGATCTGGCCACCATACCGGTGGTCTTTATGACCGGTCTGACCGATACCGATGATATCGTGCGCGGGCTGGATTGTGGCGGAGTGGATTATCTGACCAAACCGATCAGTCCCAATGAGTTATTGGCACGTATCCGGGTGCATCTGGGTAACGCCCGCCAGACCAGCAGTGTTCACAGCGCGCTGGACAGCACTGGCCAGCATCTGCTGACAGTGGGCAGGGAGGGGCTGTTGCGCTGGGCAACCCCCCGGGCCTATGCGCTGTTGGGCCGGGCAGGGGTGACCGAGCAGATGCAGGAGGAGAGTCTGATACCTCAGATCAGTCACTGGCTGTCTCACAATCCTTTAGAACAGGAGCGGATGGCGGTTAAAAACCTCGACTACCCATTAACCCTGAAGCTGATCGGCTATCAGAGCAATGGCGATGTGCTGATGCAACTGATCGATGGCAATAAGCCCACCGGCGCCGAGCTGCTCAGGCAGGAGCTGGAACTGACCGAGCGGGAAGCGGAGGTATTGTTCTGGCTCGCCAACGGTAAAACCAACCGCGATATTGCTGAAATTCTCGAAATCAGCCCCCGCACCATCAACAAACATCTGGAACAGATCTTCCCCAAACTCGGCGTCGAAAACCGCACCGCGGCGGCGGGCGTGGCGTTGAGACTGATTGCCAGTCATGAATAAGAGCAGTCGCTAGACGTCGCTACGCGACTTGCCAGACGCGGCTTCGCCGCTTGCTAGTTGTTAGAAAAAGCTTTCAAAAGCCGTTGTTTGGAGCTTCTGTGGGAGCGACGCTAGCATGCGCTCTGGGTATCGAGTCGCGACTGGATTTGTTGAGGAACTTGTTATTGTAGTCGTTCCCCCTCTGTCACAGCCTGTTGTAGGAGCCCCTTCCAGGGGCGATCTTTTACTTGAAAAAGGCTTTTAGCCCTTTAATTACGTTAAGAAGGCCGGTATCCCCTGATGTTCTGGCTAAATTTCTGAAGAAGGATCAGGCCGTTTTTGCCTGTTGGATACGCTGGTTAAATTTATCGTTCACCATGAGTGCTAACAGAATAATGGCCCCTCCGATTGACAGGCGCAAAATATCCGCATCACGGTTCCAGAATAGAACGTTAACGACAATGCCCGCAGGGATTAGCAGATTGTTGGCGACCGCCAGTGTCCCGACACTCACCTGTGTTGCCCCCTTGTTCCAGGCGAAATAGCCAAGGCCAGACGCAACCAGCCCTAAATAGGTCAAAATTGACCACTGCAGAGTCGTGGTCGGTAGCTTATCCGGGTTGCCCAGGATGAGATAGCAGGGGATCACAACGGCTAAAGCGCCAATAAAAAAACAGCCAAACACAGTGCGCTGAGGCAGGTCTGAGCGCTCTTTTGCAATGATTCGTTTGTAACCCACTTGCCCGGCGGCAAAGCATACGTTAGCGCCTTGTACAATCAACAAGCCCTTCAGATAGCCTTCATCCACCCCTTGATAGCGAATAGTGATTGCCCCAATAACGGCTAATAAAGCACTGATAATAAAACCAATATTAAGCCGGTGATCCAGTAAGTCATTCAGCAGGGTGATGTAAATGGGCGTCATAACGGTGAAGAGTAAAACTTCGGGTACAGAGAGATATAAGAAGGACTGGTAATAAAAGCCATACATGATGCCAAGCTGAAAGGCTCCGCACACCATCAACTGTAAAGCGACTTTAGACTCGATCTGACGCAGCTTCAGAAAAGGTAAAAAGATCAGTGTCGCCAGGGCGACACGCATCAATACCGAAAACCAGGCATCGACCTGTCCCGCAAGATATACCCCGATCAGGCTGAACGAAAATGCCCATAAAATAGTGACGGCAACCAGTATTGGCATGACAGTGAAGTCCATAGAGATAAAGAGGCGCCCAGTTTACCGGCTTCTTTAATCAGGGTAAAACTGTTCACGGAAATAGTTGGCAGGATGGACTAGTGACTATTTTTTAATCATTTTGGGTTTTGCGTGTCTTGAATTGATTCATCAGGTCGTAGCTCGTTGCTCGAACGTCACAAAGAGCGTGACTTGCTCGTTGCTCGCAAGAGCCTTCTTAGCTGGATTCAGTGGTGTGCGTTTGAGTTAAGTGCTTTGTAAGCAAGTTGATGGTATTTACAGTTTATTTTGTTCAGCTCTGCGGTTATGCTGGCTTTATCGTTAGATAAGGGGTGTTTTGCGGCTTAGAGCTCCGTAAAACATCAGAAACAAAGGGATAAGTTGGAACGCTGGTGGGGTTCTCCACCGGATTAAGAGTGCAACTGCGCATTCTCGTTTTGTCTTAAGGATGATCGCGATGTTCAGTACTTCCTCTTTGAGATCTGATAGTTACCTTGTCTTTTTGATTGTTGACAGGTATGCGTCTGCCAGTTAATGACATGTTAGGTTGGGCCAGAGCTTCACTCTGGCCCCATTGATTTGTTTTACCCTGATCCCAAATATCCTATTTGATGAGGTTTTTAAAATGAGAGTTATACCCCTAATCCTATCGATTTTTATATTGGCAGGCTGTGCCGCAACGGGTGAAAATTTTAGCTCTCTTGAACCTTTGAGTCGCAATGAGGGAACTGTTTATATATATCGTCCATCCAAGTTCTTCCAAGGCGGGACATGGCCTACCATTTTCATTGATGGAGAAGAGAGGTTCACATTAAAAAACGAAGGTTACACGATCAAGGGGTCAGAGTTGTTGATTTTAGATCAAGGGCTCTGAGACTCCGTTAATAATTCGGTGTAACGACCTCCGTGTTCTCTGTGCCTCTGTGGTAAAAACGCGCTTCCGCTTTTCCTAGCAAGCGAAGCGTCTAACTCCTAGCAACTAGCAACTTATTTCCCCGTCAGACTATAATCCGCGACCCTTCCAGCGCTTTAGCTTCATACATTTTTTTATCTGCGATACCGATCATGTCATCCAGGCTCATGTGTTGTCCGGGGCCGGTGTCCACAATACCCACACTCAGCGAAAAGTCCGGATGAATTTTGGCAAAGCTTGCTATTATTCTTTCAGCAACAGCTTGCGCAGACTGGGCATCAGCATCCGGCAACATGATGCAAAACTCATCACCGCCGTAGCGGCAGGGGACATCCGCTTCCCGAATATGCTGTCTGATGCATTCTGAAATGACTTTTAATACTTCATCGCCCTTCAGGTGTCCGTACTGATCATTAATCTGTTTAAAGTTATCGATATCGAAATAGATCAGGGAGAAAGGGGCCTGGCGTCGGGTAAGTGATGCCAGTAGTACACTGGCCAGTTCACGCATCGCTCGCTGATTATTGATACCCGTCAGCGGATCTTTTTTAGCCAGTTCCTCCAGTTGGGCAGTGCGTTCCGACACTTTAACCTCAAGGCTATTGGCATACATCTCGGTTTTCTTCTTAGCCAGCTCCAGCTCTGAAATCATGCTGGAAATATAGGTATCAAATACCAGCGTTGTGTCGAAGTACAATAACTTATCTAAAGCCTCTTTTGTCTGTCTGAGGACTTCAGCGTCAGTCATAGACTGATCGAGCACTTCAAAGAGAATCAGTTTCAGTGAACAAATAGCGCTCAGATAGAGTTTTGGTTCAACCCCAATTCTTTTATGAACCATTCCGATACGTAAGCGGTTGTTGACGTAAGTACTGTCATACTGGCCGGAAAAAAGGTCGAGAATATACTGATGCTGTGCGCCTTTAAGCCGGTTCAGAGTGTCTGCATCACCGATCAGTACAGCGATTTCATCAATGGCCAGCTGAGAGATATAAAAGCGCTCAACAATTGAATCCACCTGCGAGTTGATAAGCGGAAGTACGTCTTTAAGTAGTTCAAAGTGACTCAGGGAAAGCGCAGCAAGTTCGAGCCTGCTCTGGATCTCCGCATCACTAATCTTCATCTGGTCCAACAGTGTCTGATGTGTTCGAAGCATCATTTTACCCCTGGCTGCTGATTTCCTTTCAACTAAGACCCTTACAGTCTCGAGCGGCAATAGCTTATTCCACTAAATACCATAGTAGTTTAGTCAAGTAAAATAGCTTGTCAGCAGTACCCATGATGAGGAGCTAAGAGATTCTTCTTTACTATCTGATCGTTACCATGCCTTATGTCTATAAGGCCATGCATTCGTGTCAGCCTGGTTTAAAATTATATTTGTCACGGTAAACGGGGATATTAAGTGCCAGTTATAAAGATTGAAGAGGCAACGATTGACGATTCAGCTTTGATTCTACGGTTTGTTAAAGAGCTTGCGCGTTATGAAAAAGCAGAGCATGAAGTTGTTGCGACTGAGTCTGATATAGAAAAATCACTGTTCGGTCAGGATTCAACCACTCATGCAGTGATCTGCAGTATAAATAACGAACCAGTTGGCTTTGCTGTGTATTTTTTCAATTACTCAACCTGGCTCGGCAAGAACGGCCTTTATCTTGAAGACCTATACGTTTCACCTGAGTACCGAAGTGTCGGGGCAGGTAAGGCACTCTTAAAACACCTGGCTAACATCGCAGTAGAAAAAGGCTGTGGGAGGTTCGAGTGGAGTGTTCTCGACTGGAATGAACCCGCTATAAAATTCTATAAGTCGCTTGGTGCTAAAGCAAAGCACGAGTGGGTGGGTTATCAGTTAACAGGGCATGAGCTCACAGCACTTGCGGAGTCCTGAAGATAAGGAAGTCGGGATTAAGCTCGATGTTACAATCCATGGTTGTTCTAACTACTGGAAATCGGTAGCAGAGGAACAAGGTCATGATGCAATACCTGTCCCAGCTTCGTGTGCTTTTTTATAATGATTTCGATTGAATATAATGTCGAGCAATTTCAATATGTCTGCTACGACCAAATATTTCATCGTGACCGGGGTAAACTGATTGAACTGGTAGTTTAAGTAGACGTTCCATTGTTACGAGATAGTCTTCAACGCATGCGCCCGAAATATTATCCAATAAGGGACCATCGTATATTGCGTCGCCAGAGAAAAACCAGCCCGTTTTTTCTTCCCATAAAGCGATACTGCCGGGTGAATGGCCTGGTAAATGGAGTACTTCAAAGTTGAGATCTCCGAGGTCTATTCGATCTCCCTCGTCAACTAATCGTGTCGGTTCGATACCTTGTAAGGTGACATTGGCTGGATTAAAACCTTTTTCAGGATAGGCAATCAACAGTGAATGTTCTGGAAGAGGGCATCCTACATCGGCAAGTGCCTTTTTCATATCATCGGGATAATCAGCCGTAAGTAAGGGCAGTTTGTGCGCTCCTGAGCACATACTCGGTGCCTCAAGCCGATGAACAACACGAACTGAAAATTCGTGAAGGCTGCCGACATGATCATGGTGTGTATGGGTTGCAACAGCTGTAATTGATCGTTCAAAAAGATCACTAGCCGCTTGTTTTAAACTGCAAATACCCATCCCTGAATCTACCAATAGATCTGCATCACGTCCGCGTATATGCCAGATATTACATCTAATTAAAGGGTCAACATGAGGTTCCCAAAGCAATGTTAAGCGATCATTAATCTTCTTGCGCTCAAACCATTTCTCAGCAATTTTAATCGCCATTATAAACTCTCAACTTGGCCATATTTACGTGAATTAGGTATGTTTTCTATAAGATTTTGATTTAAATATAATTTTTCATGGACTTAAGAAGTAGCAAAAAGTAGGTGCTATTAAAAACATCTACTTTTATTACTTTGGATATTCAGTGGTTTGTTTTTATGTTTGTCCAAATTCGAGACAGCTTTCTATCAAATTTTGCTGTATGTGCTTTAAGAACAAACAGACTTGATTTTATGGATTGAGAAGGATAAATGGCTGTGTTGTTTTTAACGTCGTCTAAAAGGTATGGTTCGGCTGCTTTATTCGCTATAGCAAATAAAACGTAATTGGACGCCGATGCTGCTATTTCTGCATCAAGTATGTAGTTGATAAATTTATATGCTGAGTCCTTATGAGGTGCATCAGCAGGAATGGCCATGACATCTAACCATAACAAGCTGCCTTCTTTAGGCGTTATATAGGCAATATGATGATTGTTTTGTACTTCGATAGTACGCGCTTGTGCTAATAGCATATCGCCATTATAACCAACTGCGATACAGATATCTCCTGATGCGAGGTCATTAAGAATATTCGTACTGTCAAAATAGCGAATGGATGAACGCACAGATTGTAATAAAGTATTGACTTGATCTAAGTCGGTTTGCTTTTCACTATTTGGATCTAAACCTAAATAATTTAAAGCGATAGAGGTTACTTCGGCAGGTGAATCTATAAAAGCGATACCACAGTCGGCCAGCTTAGCGGCATTCTCAGGTTTAAAAACTAGATCCCATGAGTGTTCTGGAGGGTGTCCGAGCCGTTTAGTGACCATATCGACGTTATAACCAATCCCTGTTGTGCCATACATATATGGAACACCATATTTGTTTCCTGGGTCACTGACCTGTGCACGCTCTTTTATTTCATCATCAAGGTTTCCATAATGGCTTAGCTGCTGCTTATCTATCTGATGAAAAACTTCCGCATTAATTTGGCGCTCAAAAAATCCACCTCCAGGAAATACGACATCGTAACCCGTATTACCTGTTAAGAGTTTTGTTTCTAACACTTCATTTGAACTATAGACCGCATAATTGACTTTGATACCTGTTGTTTCTTCAAAGCTTTCAATAATGGTCGGGTTTATATAATCTGCCCAGTTATAGATATTGACGACTTTTTCTGAAGTATCAGCATGAGCTTGAAAGCCGATCAGCATGACGAACGCTAAAGTATAGGATGTGTTTTTCATTCTTGCTCCTCAAGATATTAATAATACTTAAATAGATATTTACTCTTGATATTATTTAAATTAAAAATTGTAGATAAAGTGAGTCAGTAGTGTTATGTCGATAATGAATCGGTCAAAAACGCTAAGTAAGGCTCAATGATCAACATTTTCGTCATCGGTATGGAGTCATCTTCATGATCTGAAAAGAGCTTCCCCCCGAATATCGATGACAATTAGGGTTGGCTTTCCTTCGATAAGGGCTCGTCTGATCTTGGCTATTTTAATACCTTCACGTTTGGCGTTATGATTGATTGGTAGGATCTCACATTAAGAAAATCTTAAAAGGGCAAAAAAATTGCGCTCAGCGTAGCTTTAAGCTACAGTCAGACGATGCCAAAATCGATTGCTTATCTTAATGCATTGCGTGCTTTTGAAGCCGCGTCTAAAACCCAAAGCTTTGCAAAAGCAGGGTTAGATTTAAACGTGAGTCACGGTGTTGTTAGTAAGCATATTAAAAATTTAGAGGCGTGGCTCGAAGTGAGCCTTTTTACTCGGCACGGCAACCGTGTTGAACTTACCGATGAGGGGCGCGTACTAGCACCGCGAATCTCAGAGGCATTTAAAATTATTCAAGACTCCTGCGATAGTATTAGAGCAACGCCGCGTAGCAAGGTTATCAATATTACCGCTGAACCGGCTTTTGCCTATAGGTGGCTTAGAAAACAGTTAGCAGACTTTAAAACACAGTTCCCTAATATTGATATCAATCTAAAATCTGCGTGGAGTCCACCGGATATTAATGAAGGTTCGGTTGATATTTGTATTCATTTTGAGCAACTCCTCAAATCATCTGAAGTGACGCTGACAAGGCTATTTCCCTTCGAAGGCTTTCCCGCGTGTTCCCCCTCGTTGTTCAAAAAAAATAGGTTAAAAGAGCAAGGAATTACCGCTGATTTACCGTTGGTGCATGAGAGTGGCCGTGATATTTGGCGTAGTTGGTTTGAGGAGTATGAACCGAATAATGATGCTTGGAAAAGGGGGACTGTGTATTCCGACCTATCACTGGCGCTTGATGCTGCGGTTGATGGTGAAGGGGTCGTTTTAGCCGATGATGTTTTGTGTGCCCGAGAACTCGCGGAGGGTGCTCTGATCATTATGGATAATCGGAGTTTGTTTTGTGATTGGTATTCCATAGTGACCAGCCAAAAAGCCAGATCGAAACCTGAAGTAGGTAATTTTCTATCCTGGCTTACCGAAAAATTCAGTGACATTCAGCATGGAAAATAAGCCAGCTTCATTAGGTCATTAATCCGGCGGATCAATACGTCGTTTTGGTCTTGTATTCTTCATACTGCTATTTGAAGCATAAAGGAAGACTGCTTTATTTCCCCAATCGATGATCTAAACCTCCCATGAAATTTTCCCCCTCTAGTTCTTCCGAGCCACAAGCAAGTCATGCTCTTTCGTGACGTTCGAACAACGAGCAACGTCTTTCGCCTTTGCTCTTCCTAGCAAGCGAAGCGTCTAACCCCTAGCCACTAACAACTTCTTCCCCCCCCCATACGTCATTTGACGTATAGGGGTGCGTCAATCACCCCATACCTTCATTGAGCGCTATTTCTAATAATGGTTTCGTCAATTACAGATTCCCTGGGTGCAAATCCGACCCGGCCTGAAAGAATCGAAACTTAATCTCAAGAAGGGAAAAATATATGAAGATCAAACATCTGGTTTCAGGTATTGCTCTGTCTATGGGTGCCAGTGTACTGAGTATCAGTGCCATGGCGGCAGATACGATCAAAGTCGGCGTACTGCACTCTCTGTCCGGTACAATGGCGATCAGTGAGACAACGCTGAAAGACACCGTTCTGATGATGGTTGAAGAACAGAACAAGAAAGGCGGTCTGCTGGGTAAGCAGCTGGAAGCGGTTGTGGTTGACCCTGCCTCTAACTGGCCGCTGTTTGCTGAGAAAACCCGTGAGCTGATGACCAAAGATCAGGTCGATGTCATCTTTGGTTGCTGGACTTCCGTGTCCCGTAAATCTGCACTGCCAGTGCTTGAAGAACTGAATGGACTGATGTTCTACCCGGTTCAGTATGAGGGTGAGGAATCTTCTAAAAACGTATTTTATACCGGTGCAGCGCCAAACCAGCAGGCAATTCCTGCGGTTGATTACCTGATGAATGATCTGGGTGTGAAGCGCTGGGTGCTGGCGGGGACTGACTATGTTTACCCACGTACCACTAACAAGATTCTCGAAGCCTACCTGAAAGCTAAAGGTGTGGCGGCTGAAGATATCATGATCAACTACACGCCGTTCGGTCACTCTGACTGGCAGTCAATTGTTTCGGATATCAAGAGCTTCGGTTCTGCAGGCAAGAAGACTGCGGTAGTGTCCACTATTAACGGTGATGCTAACGTGCCGTTCTATAAAGAGCTGGGTAACCAGGGTATCTCTTCTGAAGATATCCCCGTAGTTGCTTTCTCTGTTGGTGAGGAAGAGCTGTCGGGTCTGGATACCAAGCCTCTGGTCGGTCATCTGGCTGCATGGAACTACTTCCAGAGTGTTGAGAGTGATGCTAACGATGCCTTTATCTCTCAGTGGAAAGCGTTTACCGGTAATCCTGATCGGGTGACTAACGACCCGATGGAAGCGACTTACATCGGCTTCAAAATGTGGACTCAGGCGGTTGAGAAAGCCGGTACCACTGATGTTGATGCGGTTGAGCAGGCGATGATTGGCCAGGAAACCGAAAACCTGACCGGTGGTATGGCGTATATGAACAAGAACCACCATCTGAGCAAGCCGGTACTGATCGGTGAGATTCAGGATGATGGTCAGTTCGAAGTGGTTTGGGAGACTGAAGGTGTGGTTCCGGGTGATGCCTGGTCTGACTTCCTGCCAGGCTCTAAAGACCTGATTGCAGACTGGACTGCTCCTATCTCTTGCGGCAACTACAACACCGTGACTAAGACCTGTTCCGGTCAGAACTACTAATTCCCTGGGGGAAACGGTAGTGAATTTGCCTGAATGCTTCAGGTTGTGAAAAGCAGGCTTCCATCGGAAGCCTGTATTACAAACAGGCAGAGGTGAGGGGCCAGTCTGATAACTGGCGACCGTCACAAGGGCCGATTAAAGCAACTCCTCTATTTACGTTGATTTAGCATCCCTTGACTGCCTTACCCGGACGGAGAATACCAGTGAGATATATAAACGCGATCTGCGCCTGCCTGCTGGGTTTGCTGATCAGCACCAGTGTCCTGGCAGCGTCGCCCTCAGAGGCCCAGCAGCCATTGCTGCTGGAGCTGACCGAGGTGAAGCTGAACAAGGCGTTACCGGTGCTGCAACAGCTTGAAACCACGGAAGGGGCCGATATGCTGGCCCTGTTCAAGACGATGCTGAACGGAGATCTCTATTACGAAAAAGAGACCAGGCGTCTGATCGCCGCTCTCAAAGAGCAAAGTGTTACCCGCTATTCTGACCTGTTTTCTGGTGAAGTGCTTAGCGATCTGAGCAAGAAGCAGGTTAGAAAAATTAAAGTGAATAATAAACTGCGGGGTTATCTGGGTGAGGCCATTGCCCGGATGCAACTGAACCATCCTGACTCCGCCGTGAGAAAGGATGCAGTTCGCTCACTGTTCTCCGACCTGGGTTCCAATACTATTACGCTGATTCGTGATGCCCGACTGAAAGAGCAGAGCCGCTCTGTTCAGGAGGCTATGGATGTGGCGCTGGCACTCTATCGTGCCCGACATGCTGAAGAAGCAACCGATCGGCTGCAAGCGATTAAGGATCTCGAAGGCAGTCTGGAGCCGGAAGTGCGCAACCAACTGACTCAGTTGGCAGAAAATGATCCCTCCCGTAGTGTTCGCAAAGCGGCACAGACCGGGCTGGATAAGATTGATCAGCAGGCTGAGATGTACGGTTTTATCAATCAGCTGTTTTTTGGCCTGAGCCTGGGGTCGGTGTTGTTGTTGGCGGCGATTGGTCTGGCGATCACCTTCGGGGTGATGGGCGTTATCAATATGGCCCACGGCGAGATGATTATGCTGGGGGCTTATACCACCTATGTAGTGCAGCTGATGCTGCCGAACATGATCGAATATTCCCTCTGGATTGCGGTGCCGCTGGCCTTTATGGTGTCCGGTCTGGCGGGTATTCTGATCGAACGTCTAGTGATTCGTCACCTGCATGGCCGGCCCCTGGAAACTCTGCTGGCGACCTTTGGTATCAGTCTGATACTGCAGCAGATGGTGCGTACTGTGTTTTCACCGCTTAACCGTCAGGTGGCAACCCCTGACTGGATGAGTGGTTCTATCGAGATCAATCCGTTGCTGAGCCTGACCCTCAACCGACTCTACATTGTTGCCTTTGCATTGTTGGTCTTCATGATTCTGTTAATCGTGTTGAAGAAAACCTCGCTGGGTCTGAATGTTCGTGCGGTATCGCAGAACCGGGATATGGCTAAGGCGATGGGTATCCGTACCGACCGGGTGGATGCGATGACCTTTGGTCTGGGATCGGGTATTGCCGGTATCGCCGGGGTGGCGCTGAGTCAGCTGACTAATGTGGGTCCAAACCTGGGACAGGCCTATATCATCGACTCCTTTATGGTGGTGGTGTTCGGCGGCGTCGGTAACCTCTGGGGTACGCTGGTGGCAGCCTTTACTCTGGGTGTCGCTAATAAGTTTATTGAGCCGGTCACCGGTGCGGTGCTGGCGAGCATTCTGGTGCTGGTATTTATCATTCTGTTTATCCAGAAACGTCCTAAAGGGCTGTTTCCGCAGAAAGGGAGGGCGGCAGAATGAGTTCATTGCTGAGCAATTTTATGAGTTTTTCACGAATCAACGGTGACAGCAAAGTCGCGCCTTTTGTGGTGGTTCTGCTGGTGGTCACTGCGCTGGCATCATCCTGTAATCTGTTGATGCCCGAGGATTCAGTTTTTTATGTTTCCACCTATACCATCACCCTGTTAGGCAAGTATCTGTGCTATGCCATGCTGGCGCTGGCGGTGGATGTGATCTGGGGGTACTGCGGTATTCTCAGTCTGGGACATGGTGCTTTCTTTGCTCTGGGGGGCTATGCCATGGGGATGTATCTGATGCGTCAGATCGGTGATCGGGGTGTGTACGGCAACCCGGAACTGCCCGACTTCATGGTGTTCCTCAACTGGAGCGAACTGCCCTGGTTCTGGCAGGGGATGGATCAGTTCTGGGTGGCGATGCTGATGGTGCTGCTGGTGCCGGGATTGCTGGCCTATCTGTTTGGCTGGCTGGCGTTCCGCTCACGGGTGACCGGGGTGTATCTGTCGATTATGACTCAGGCACTGACCTACGCTTTGCTGTTGTCGTTCTTCCGCAATGAGATGGGCTTCGGTGGCAACAATGGCCTGACCGACTTTAAAGATATCCTTGGCTTTGATCTGCAGTCGGACAACACCCGGGTGACCCTGTTTATTATTACCGCACTGATGCTTTCAGGGCTGTTGGTGCTGAGTAAGAAAATCATGCAGACCCGTTTTGGTAAAGTGATCGTGGCGATCCGTGATGGAGAAAGCCGGGCCCGCTTTATCGGTTATCGTACGGAAAACTATAAGGTCTGGCTGTTTGTTTACTCCGCTATGATTGCCGGTATTGCCGGCGCACTTTATGTACCTCAGGTCGGTATTATCAATCCCGGAGAGTTCTCTCCGATCAACTCTATCGAGATCGTTATCTGGGTGGCGGTAGGTGGCCGGGGGACCCTGGTCGGTGCGATTATTGGTGCGATTCTGGTGAACTACGCCAAGACTAAGTTTACCGCCATTATGCCGGACGGCTGGCTGTTTGCACTGGGGGCGATGTTTGTACTGGTGACCCTCTATCTGCCGAAGGGGTTGATGGGGCTTGTGGCTCAACTAAAAGATCGGCAGCTTCAGAATGTGAATAACCGTCCGAATGACAAAGCAGAGGAGGGCCACGCATGAGCATACTCGATACCACCCGTGAAGTGATGCGTCGGGATCAGGTCTGGCCGTTTCTTCAGGATCATAGCCAGGACGTGGATATCTCTCATCAGGTGCTGCTCTATGTTGAGGGGCTGAATCTGAGCTTCGATGGTTTTAAGGCACTGAATGACCTGAACCTCTATATCAATGATGGTGAACTACGCTGTCTTATTGGTGCCAACGGTGCCGGCAAGACCACACTGATGGATGTCATCACCGGTAAAACCAGATGTGACAGCGGTACGGTGTATTTCGGACAATCGCTGAATCTGCTGGAGAAAGATGAAGCGGAGATCGCTCAGTTGGGTATTGGTCGTAAGTTTCAAAAGCCGACCGTGTTTGAAGCCCATACGGTGATGGATAATCTGGAGCTGTCTCTGAAGTCGAATAAATCGGTGATACCGACACTGCTGGCAACCCTCAATAGTGAAGAGTATGACCGCATCGACCATGTGCTGGAGACCATCGGTCTGAAAGCCGAACGGATGATGCTGGCAGGTTCGCTGTCCCATGGTCAGAAGCAGTGGCTGGAGATCGGGATGTTGCTGATGGCCAATCCACGTCTGCTGCTGGTGGATGAACCGGTCGCAGGTATGACGGTTCAGGAGGGGGAACGCACCGCCGAACTACTGACCTCACTGGCAGGCGAGCGCACCGTTGTAGTGGTGGAACACGATATGGAGTTTGTCCGCAGTATCGCCCGCACGGTGACCGTATTGCATCAGGGCTCGGTGCTGGCAGAGGGGACGATGGATGAGATCCAGAATAATCAGGATGTGATTGAAGTGTATCTGGGAGAAGCGCCATGATCAGTATTAAAAATGTGAATCAGTTTTATGGCGGCACGCAGATTCTCTGGGATCTTAACCTGGATATTAAACCGGGTTCCTGCACCTGTATAATGGGGCGCAACGGTGTCGGTAAAACCACGCTGTTAAAGTGCATTATGGGGCTGTTGCCGGTCAGCAGTGGCGAAATTCTGCTGCAAGGCGAACCGTTGCAGAAGAAAAAAGCGGAGTACCGGGCTCCGGCGGGCATCGGCTATGTGCCCCAGGGGCGGGATATCTTTCCGTTGCTGACGGTGGAAGAGAATCTGAAAGTGGGGTTGCCGGTGCGCAAGGATGGCGCGAAAGAGATTCCGGAAAAGATTTTCGAGCTGTTTCCGGTGTTGAAAGAGATGTTGCAACGGCGCGGAGGCGACCTCTCCGGTGGTCAGCAGCAGCAACTGGCCATTGGCCGGGCACTGGTGCTGGAACCGAAGGTGCTGATTCTCGATGAACCTAATGAAGGTATCCAACCCAATATTGTCAAACAGATTGGAGATGTTATTCTGAAGCTCAATAAGGAGGAGGGGCTGACAGTGATTCTGATTGAGCAGAAACTGGGCTTTGCGCGCCGGGTTGGCGAGGAGTTTCGGTTGATGGAGCGTGGTCGGGTGGTTGCCAGCGACCGGATGGATAACCTGAGTGAGGAACTCATCCGCCAGTATCTGGCGGTGTAAACTATGACAAGTCTGTCTCAACCGACGCCACGCCTGCCAGAAATCCTGCAGCAGCGGCACGCTTCAGCCTGGAACGCCGAACTGTCGCTGCAGTTTGGCCGCACAGCCCGGGGTACTGTATTGCAACGCGCTGAACACCAGGGGCCTCTCTACGTGCAGAAAGCGTTTTACCCTGAAGGGCCAGACCTGGCCCAGGTCTATCTGCTGCACCCTCCGGGTGGTATGGTTTCCGGTGACCGTCTGCAGATAAGAGTGAATTGTGGTGATAACAGCCATGCATTGCTGACCACTCCCGGGGCTGGTCGTGTCTACCGGGCGCGGCCTGATCGCAGTCTGCAACACCAGACCAATACACTTAACGTTGGTCCTGATAGCTCAGTTGAGTGGCTGCCGATGGAAACTATTCTCTATCCCGATGCCTGTACCCGACTGGACACTCATGTGAATCTGGCGGACGGCGCCCACTTTATCGGCTGGGAGATCACCAGCCTGGGGATGCCTAACCAGAACCTGCCGTTTGATAGCGGCAATCTTTCCCAGACGCTACAGATCAACCGCAATGGGCGGGTTCTGTTGCGCGAGCGATTGCAGATTGATGATCGTAACCGGACGTTGCTGGGGGGCAGTGCCGGATTGCGGGGATATCCGGTGACCGGTTTGATGGTGGCCGGGCCGTTTACCCTGACCGATACTCAGGCCTCAGTGCCGTTGATTGAGACACTGATCAAGCAACTGCGTCAGTTGACTGGTGAGTGCGATGCGTTGGCGGCGGTGAGTCTGACGGGGGAGTTTATGACGATTCGTTATCTCGGCAACCGGACTGATCAGGCGATGAAACTGTTTATCCGTTGCTGGCATGAGATCCGGCCGCAACTGCTGGGGCGCGAAGCCTGCGAACCCCGTATCTGGGCGACCTGAATACTGTGAATTCTGAAAGCGTTCATCCGCTGAACGCCATGAACGAGATAAGTTAAAGGAATAGATGATGGAACTGTTGCCAAGAGAGAAAGACAAGTTACTGGTGTTTACTGCGGCCCTGCTGGCCGAACGTCGCCTTAACCGGGGTCTGAAACTGAACTATCCGGAAGCGATGGCCTATCTGACCATGGAGATCATGGAGGGGGCCCGGGATGGTAAAACCGTCGCCGAACTGATGGGCTATGGCAAAACCCTGTTGAGTGCTGATCAGGTAATGCCCGGAGTGGTGGAGCTGATCCACGAAGTACAGGTGGAAGCGACCTTCCCCGATGGCACTAAACTGGTCACCGTGCATAACCCGATCTGCTAAGAGGAGAAGACGATGATTCCTGGAGAGATACAGGCTGCTAAAGGCTCCATTGAGCTGAACGAGGGACGTAAGACGATCTCCCTGCGGGTGGAAAATCGTGGTGATCGTCCGGTGCAGATCGGTTCCCACTATCATTTTTATGAGGTGAATCCGGCGCTGGAGTTCGACCGCGAACAGGCCCGGGGTTACCGTCTGAATATTATTTCCGGCACTGCTGTTCGCTTTGAACCGGGCCAGGGGCGTGACGTTGAACTGGTGGAATATGCCGGCAGCCGCACTGTCTATGGTTTTCGTGGTGAGGTGATGGGCAGTCTTGAGAGCGGGGAGGATGACGTATGACAAAGATGGATCGCACCGCCTATGCACAGATGTTTGGCCCCACAACCGGTGACCGGGTGCGGCTGGGGGATACTGAACTCTGGATTGAGGTTGAGAAAGATTTCACCACCTACGGCGATGAAGTGAAGTTTGGTGGGGGCAAGGTTATCCGCGACGGTCAGGGGCAGAGTCAACTGAGTAACGATATCTGTGTTGATCTGGTGATCACCAACGCGCTGGTGCTGGATCACTGGGGCATCGTTAAAGGTGATGTCGGTATCCGTGATGGGCGTATTGTTAAGGTAGGTAAAGCGGGTAACCCGGACACCCAGGATAATGTCGATATCGTTATCGGGCCGGGTACCGAAGTGATCGCCGGGGAGGGCAGTATTCTCACCGCCGGTGGTATAGATGCGCACATTCATTTTATCTGCCCGCAGCAGATAGAGGAGGCGCTGATGTCCGGGGTGACCACTATGATTGGGGGCGGAACAGGACCCGCAACCGGCACCAATGCCACTACCTGTACGCCGGGCCCCTGGTATATCGGTAAGATGCTGCAGGCGACCGATGCTATGCCGATGAATCTGGGTTTTCTGGGTAAGGGGAACGGCAGCCTGCCGAAGCCACTGGAGGAGCAGCTGGAAGCTGGTGCCTGCGGCCTGAAACTGCATGAGGACTGGGGTACGACCCCGGCATCCATCGATAACTGTCTCTCCGTAGCGGATAAGTATGATGTACAGGTGGCGATCCATACCGACACTCTGAACGAGTCCGGCTTTGTCGATGACACCCTCGCAGCGTTTAAAGACCGGGTGATTCATACCTATCACACGGAAGGGGCTGGTGGCGGCCACGCGCCGGATATTATCCGCGCCTGTGCCTACCCGAATGTACTGCCATCGTCGACCAACCCGACCCGTCCCTACACCCGTAATACGGTGGATGAGCATCTGGATATGTTGATGGTGTGTCATCACCTGGACAGTAATATTCCCGAAGATGTCGCCTTCGCCGATTCGCGGATCCGTAAAGAGACCATTGCGGCGGAGGATATCTTCCACGATCGTGGTGCCTTCAGCATGATCTCGTCGGACTCTCAGGCAATGGGCCGGGTGGGTGAAGTTGTCACCCGTACCTGGCAGACCGCCCATAAGATGAAAACGCAGTTTGGTTTGCTGCCGGAAGATGAAACCCTGGGCTGCGATAACTTCCGTGCCCGTCGTTATATTGCCAAGTACACCATTAATCCGGCGATTGCCCACGGCATCTCTCACGAGGTAGGCTCGATTGAACCGGGCAAACTGGCGGATCTGGTGTTGTGGAAACCGGCATTCTTTGGCGTTAAACCCTCGCTGATTATCAAGGGTGGCATGATTGCCGCGGCGCCGATGGGTGATCCGAATGCCTCTATTCCAACCCCGCAACCGGTACACTACCGGCCGATGTTTGGTTCTTTTGGTCAGGCTCCGGCTAAGACCTCGGTGACCTTTGTCTCTGGCGCGGCGCTGGAAAAAGATATTGGTGGGCAACTGGGGCTGAACCGTCGCCTGGTGGCCTGTTCTAATACCCGGAATATCGGCAAGAAAGATATGGTGCATAACGACTGGATGCCGGTCATTACGGTTGATCCGCAAACCTACGAGGTGCGGGCCGATGGTGAGTTGTTAACCTGTGAACCGGCGGACGTTTTGCCACTGGCGCAACTGTACAACTTGTTTTAAGCGAAGCCGTTTTTTAACGCCTGTTTTTAAGGAAAAGAGATGCTGGAAGTTTATGAGCGCTTAGGCGATCACTGCCACGAAACGGTGTATACCACCGTGGTGCTGAGTCAGGAACAGAGAGACCGGGGCCGGTTGAAACTGACCGGTGAAAATGGTGAAGAGATCCGTCTGTTTCTGGAGCGGGGCAAACCGTTGCTGGTGGGCGAGTATCTGAAAAGCAGTTGTGGCAAATTTATTAAGGTCGAAGGTGCGGTCGAGCCGGTAACCCACGCTGAATGTGATGACTGGCAGACCTTTGCCCGGGCCTGTTATCACCTGGGCAACCGGCACGTAAAACTCCAGGTGGGGGAGCGCTGGTTGCGGATGCAGCCGGATCATGTGCTGGAGGAGATGCTGGAACTGTTAGGTCTGACCCTGACCCACCTGGAAGACGTATTTGTACCGGAATCGGGAGCCTACAGTCATGGCGGCCATCACCACCACTGATAGCGCGCTGTTAAGGCTGATGCAGCTGAGTAGCGTGAGCCTGCCAGTGGGGGGCTATGCCTTCTCTCAGGGGCTGGAGTATGCCATTGACACCGGTTGGATCAGAAACGCTCAGCAGGTATCTGAGTGGCTGGAACAGCAACTGCTCTATTCGGTCGCGCAGACCGATCTGCCGTTGTTGCGACTGGCAATGACCGCTGCAGCTTCGCAGGATCAGCAACAGCTGCAACAGTGCAACGATCTGGCGCTGGCCTGCCGTGAAACCCGTGAGTTGCGACTCACAGACAGCGCGATGGGGGAGGCGATGAACCGTTTGCTGGTCAGCCTTGACCTGTCCCAGCCGTTGCCGCCATCCGCTGAGTTAAGCTTTGTTGTGCTGTTTGGTATCGCCGCGCAGAACTGGCAGATCGATTATCCGACCACCGCCCTGGGGTTTCTCTGGTCATGGCTGGAAAATCAGGTCGCGGCCGCGACTAAACTGGTACCTTTGGGGCAGACCCAGGCTCAGCAGTTGCTGGGCGAGCTGCAACCACTGTTACCCCAGGCGATCAGTCGGGCAGACGCGGTTACAGACGATGAGATTGGCAGTGGTCTGCAAGGGCTGGCTATCGCCAGTGCGGGCCATGAAACACAGTATTCAAGATTATTCCGTTCCTGACAGGATCAGGCGGAACAGTAACATTCAGGAGCGTTATTTTGAGCACACAACAGCCAGGTAAACCAAAACAAACACTGCGTGTCGGCGTAGGTGGTCCGGTCGGATCGGGTAAAACAGCGCTGCTACGCTCACTCTGTTCAGCGATGCGCGAACATTACGATATCGCCGTTGTCACCAACGATATCTATACCCAGGAGGATGCGAAATTTCTCACCCAGCATGAGGCGCTGGATGCCGACCGTATTATCGGCGTAGAGACCGGAGGGTGTCCGCATACGGCGATCCGTGAAGATGCCTCGATGAATCTGGCGGCGATAGATCAACTGATCGCCCGTCATGGTGCGCTGGATGTGGTGTTTGTCGAAAGCGGTGGCGATAATCTTAGTGCCACTTTCAGCCCGGAACTGTCGGATCTGACTATTTATGTGATCGATGTCTCCGCAGGCGATAAGATTCCCCGTAAGGGTGGGCCGGGCATTACCCGCTCCGATCTGCTGATTATCAATAAGACCGATCTGGCACCATTGGTAGGGGCATCACTGGAGGTGATGGATGTGGATGCCAAACGGATGCGTGGCGAGCGCCCCTTTGTCTTTTCGAATCTGAAAAAGGCGGAAGGGCTGCAACAGATTATCGACTTTATCGTATCCGAAGGGATGCTGGAATCGAAGCAACTGCCGCCGGTTAAGGCAGTTGTCTGAAATTTAATAGGATAGTAAGGAGCACAACAATGAATAAACGCAATCAGTTACGTCTGCTGGCCCTGGCCGGTGCAATGGCACCTCTGTCAGCTATGGCACATACCGGTCATGAAGTGGCCGGTTTTGTTCAGGGTATTCTGCATCCACTATCGGGCGCAGATCATCTGCTGGTGATGCTGGCCGTGGGTCTGATGGCGGTTGGTAAGACGCATGACATGTCCAGCCGCACCCGTATTGCCGTTCCTGCCGCATTCTTGCTGGCGATGGTCGCGGGTACTCTGCTGGCAATGACCGGACTGAGCGTGCCGTTCGTCGAACAGGGGATTGTGGTTTCCGTGATCGCTGCAGGTGTGCTGCTGGCACTGGCGGTGCGTTTCTCTCTGGTGGCGGGGATAGCTGTCGCGTCAGGTTTTGCCCTGTTCCACGGCCTGGCCCATGGCGCTGAACTGCCACTGGCAGTCCATCCACTTGCCTACATCGCTGGATTCCTGATCACTACATCGGTGCTGCTGGTGGCAGGCACTCGTCTGGGCCAGCTGGCTGATAGCTACAGTATGGGTATGGTTTCCCGTATTGCCGGTGTTGCGGTGGCGGCGTTTGGTGTGCTGGCGGCGGTTTGATTGGCAGCAGGTATGTACTCTCCCTGTACTTGATGTTACAGGGAGAGCTTTAGGGGGAAAGCAATGATGATGCGCGGGATGCTGATTTCCACGGAGTATATCTTGAGGAACTGATCTGGCTAAGCAGATAGCTAAATCTGAACTACTAAAACTGTAGAGAAATGTTAAAAAATACCTGATAAAATTCAATAAATTGCGTTGATTTTTAAGTGGTGTGTACAGCGTTACGTTAATTTGTTGATGTCTAGGTAAAAAATGGCAATTGAAATTATCTCAGGTGAAAATGCATGGTCAAGGGATAACCAGAGAAACAAAACCAGACGGTGGCCCTCCAGACGGAATCCTGAACGCTTATACCCCATCGCAACCCCCGAAGCAAAAGTAAGCTTTAAGATTAATCCCGATGAGAAGATTTTTTGTATCGGGTCCTGTTTTGCCAATGAGATAAGCCAGGCGCTATATCGACAGAATTATGATGTGCTATCCATTTTTCATGATTTACCAAAATCAGAGGATAGTCCCTTTAATAACGATTCTGTTTTTCATAAATATAATGTTGCTTCTATCTATAATGAATTGGCATGGGCGTTAGATCCCGAGCAACCCTACTGTCATGATCAAGTGCTGATCAATATCGGTGAGGACATTGTTCAGGACTATCAATTGACCGGGAAGCAGCGAAGTTACAGCCGTGAATTTGGTAAAACATTTCGTGATGCGTTTAACCGCGCATTTTCTGCAATCAGAGAAGCCGATGTCGTTATATTGACTCTGGGTGTCAGTGAAGTCTGGTTTGATAAAGACACACAGCGATATTTGAATGTTGCTGTGCCACACAGTTTGATAAAAACGTACCCGGAACGGTTTGAACTGCATGTATTTGACTATGAAACTACCTCGTTTTATCTGAATGCAATCTATCAGTTGCTGACAACGCATCTTAAGCCTGATTTCAGGTTGTTAGTTACCGTTTCTCCAATACCGCTTACCTATACATTCAGGGAGCAGGATGTCTTTATATCTAACAGTTACTCTAAAGCGGTGCTCAGGGTTACGGTAGAGGAGCTTGTCGCGAGTAAAGCCAATGTTAACTATTTTCCCAGCTATGAATTTGTCACACTGAGTAATCCGTCAGCAATCTGGCGTCATGATGATTACCGGCATGTTGATTCAAGCTTTGTTGATTACATCATGGGTAATGTCATGGCTCAATTCACTGATGCAACTGACGCGGACCATGAAAAGAACTTGCTACTTAAAGTTAAGTCTTTGTATTACGGTGGTTTCATTAAGGATGCTAAAAAATTATTGTCGCTAATAAGAAAGGGTCAGAAAACCAGCTCTACAGAGGTTTTTCTGCTCTGGACCGCGATGAATACAGGTTTGAGTGGGAAGGTTAAATTACTATTTTTTAAATGTTCTTCCTATCTTAAAACCTATCGTCATCTGAGCTTTGTTCAACATATCGATTCGGTCTTGAGTATATTCAGGAAGCTATCCAAGGACGCCTTAGTTGGCCATGTAGATCATTGGGACGGTCAGTGTCTTAATGGTTGGGCCTGTAATCAGAACAGCGGTAAGCCGGTTCAGATTAAAGTGCTGCTGGGTAAGGCAGTTATAAAAACAGAGATCCCTGCTTTAGCCCGTCCGGATGTTGCCAGACATCTGGGGCTCAAAAATGAAAACGTTGGCTTCAAAGTACCTTTAGATTTGAGCCAGACAGAGGGACAACTGATTAGGGTTGTGTTCGCCGAGAGTGGTGATGATCTGAACTTTAGTCCCATCTATATCGAAGCTAAAAAGTAGAGAGTATCGTTTTAGTATATTCCTTAACTATGATTCTGCTTGTTATTTTATCTTAAACAGATTCTCTGAACTTTCAGAAAGCTCTTTCAGGCGTTTTTTTAACAGTTTACAAAAATCCAGTGCCAATTGTGATACCGGTCGGGTTGCGGGGTAGATCAGGTTGTAATTAAAGCGTATTGAGGGGGCGAAGGGTTTCACTATCAGGCCCTGTTTTATGAAGCCTATAGCGGTAACCGGATCAACCAGGGATACGCCTGAACCTGAAAGCACATAGCTACAGGCAACATGAGATACCTGAGTATCAAATAGCATTTTTCTGTTTACCTCGGCGTGTTCGAAGACATCATCCACTTTGTAGCGAATACTTTGCTCTGTACCCAGTGATATAAACACCTCATTTTCCAGATCTTCTGGTGTGATAGTCGCTTTACTTTGGAGGCAGTGACCGGGCGGCAAAATACAAACCAGTTCACTGTGCGCCAGTGATTCGGTTTTGATTGCTGGATCAGACACCGCGATTGCAGAGAGACCGATGTCGAAATGCTGAGTGGAGATCCAGTCAGCCACCTGCTGAGAGCTGCGTACCTGCAGTGTCATCGAAATACCATGATTCTGCTCCATAAATTCACTGGAAACTTTGGGGAGTAACGTATGCGCAAGCGCGGGCATACAAGCTATTCGAAGTGTTCCCCGATGAAATGCTCTTAACTCTTCAGCTGTTCGTGCCAGTTTTTCGATGCCGACAAATGAGCGCTCTATCTCTTCAAACAGAATCTGCGCTTCAGGCGTAGGGATCAGTCTTTTCTTCTGTCGCTCAAAAAGGGGGACTTTAACGGAGTCTTCAAAATCACTGAGCAGTCGACTGACCGCCGGCTGGGAAATATAGAGAATCTCCGCTGCGCCTGTGGTGGTTCCAGCGATCATGACCGCACGAAATGCTTCGACCTGTCTGAAACTTAATTTAGCCATTTATGCCCCTCCTGATGGTTCTCCTGATCTGTCATAAATATAACATTGTATTATCAACTACGTAATAATTGGTATTTGATATTATTTGTTTGATTTATGATCATGTAACAACACAAACAGGGGTGCTTCTCCGGAAGTGCTGATTTATGGGCTCCAGCATAGAGATAATAATTATGGAGGCACTGTTCAGATACACTTTGGCGATATTGATTAGTACGGTTGCAGGTATGCAATTCGTTCAGGTGATAACGCGCTATGTTTTCGAAACACCGATTATGGGGCTGGAAGAGATTGCGGTTATTCCAACGTTATGGCTCTACATTCTCGGTGCTGTCAATGCGTCCCGTGAAGACACTCAGATCCGGGCAAATGTGCTCGAAGTCTTCCTCAGCACAGAACGGGCACGTCATATTCTTTTGGTTGTTTCTGAGTCTGTCAGTCTGATCATCTCGGGTTGGCTGACTTACTGGGCCTGGGATTACTTTAAATATGCGGTGCGGGTAGAAAAAGAGACTCCAACCCTTTATTTGCCAACACTTATCTATGAATCAGCTCTGTTTATTGGTTTGTTACTGATGACATTTTATGTCTTGATGCATCTGTTCAGACATATTCGGGTATTGCTCTCAGGGGACGTTGGCGCTGATAAGTTGATTGATCATGAGCATCCTCATACGAGTGAACTTGATGAGTTTGAGTTGCTGTCACCGAAAGAGGATCGTAACAATGGTTGAAGTAGCACTGTTGGCGTTTGCCGTACTGGTTATTCTGTTGAGCCTTGGCGTTCCACTGCCGTACTGTTTTGGTGCTGGCCTTATGGTTATGGTGTTGATCGGCGAAGCGACCTTCAAAGGGATGATGTTGTGGGGCTTTAGTCAGTTGACTAACCCCGTACTGCTTGCAATTCCATTGTTTGTGTTTGCCGGCACGATTATGAGTGTCAGTGGTATTGCCGCAAGTTTATTGAAGTTTGTTAATGTCTTTGTCGGGCGTATCCGTGGTGGTTTAGGGGTTGTAGCTTCAATTAGCTGCGCCATCATCGGCGCTATTTCTGGTAGTGGTCTTACTGGTATTGCTGCGATCGGTCCTCTGCTAATCCCAGAGATGGAACGTAAGGGCTATCCCCGCGCTTATGCGACTGCACTGATTGCTAACTCTTCGATACTGGGTCTGTTGATTCCGCCGAGCGTCACCATGATCGTTTATGGCTGGGTAACCGAAACATCTATTCTGGCCAGCTTTCTGGCGACATTGGGGCCTGGCCTGCTGATCATGCTCAATTTTGCCATCGTCAACCTGATTATGGCGCGTAAGTTTCCACTGGTGATGGACGATAAAGTCTCTTTCAGTGAGACCGTTAAGTTGGCGGGAAATAACACGGTCCATGCAATCCCTGCGCTGTTGATGCCAGTGATTATTCTGGGTGGCATCTATGGTGGCATTATGACGCCAACAGAAGCAGCAGCCGTTGCTGTTATCTATGCCCTGCCTGTAGGATTTATGATCTACAAAGGTCTGACCTGGAAGGCATTTCTTGAAGCGGGAAAAGAATCCGCTACGGCAGTGGGTGCGATTCTGATCATGATTCTTTTCAGCCTGATGTTGAGCCAGATGTTTGTAATGGAGGATATCCCTCAGGCACTGGTCGAATCGATCTTTGAAATCACGCAGGACAAAACAACGCTTTTGATTCTGGTAACACTGTTTCTCTTTGCGATTGGCATGGTCGTGAACGATATCACGGCAATCATTCTGACCGCGCCGTTGCTAATGCCGCTGATGAATGCGCTAGGCGTTAGTCCAATTCAGTTTGCTGCCATTATGGGGGTGACTACTGCGATGGGTGGCGTAACTCCTCCGTATGCCAGCATCCTGTATCTGGGTGCCCGAATAGGCAATGTGAAATTTACCGAAGTGATTAAGCCCGCCATGATCCTGTTGCTATTTGGCTATCTGCCTGTGGTGGTATTGGTGCTGACTATTCCTGAACTGTCTGAATTCATTCCGACCATGCTTGGCTACTAGAAATGATGAACTACTCAAAAGCTGAAAATTAAGTTGAAAACATCGTCCCCAGGGACAACAACAAAAATGAGGAAAGTTATGTTTACTTCACTGTCTAAAAAGCTGGTTCTGGCGGCTTCTTTATCACTGGCTACACTTGGTGTAGCTGAAGCAGCTACGTTGAAGCTGTCCCATGTTCGCCCACAGGGTACCGCAATTGATAAAGATGCGGCTCAGTTTGCTGAAGCTGTTAAAGCGGCAACCGATGGAAAATTAAAAATTAAGTTGTATCCGGCAAATGCTCTGGGTGATTACACGGTGGTTCAGGAGCGAGTTGGTCTCGGGGCTGTTGATATGGCAGTTCAACCAATTGCTTCCAGTGTGGATAAGCGCTTCCAGATCGTGTCTCTGCCTTATATGGCCCAGGACTGGGCGGACGCGCAAAAGAAATTCGGCCCCGGTTCTGTGATGCGAAACACTGTTTCTGATCTGTATAAACAGCAGGGCATCAAAGTGTTGGCGGCGTGGCCAGTCTATTTTGGCGGTGTTGCGTTAAATAAAGATGTTGAAGGTGCAGCAGACTCCAGTGTGATTAAATCGACGAAAGTTCGTGTACCTCCGATCAAGGTCTTTCAGCTTTTAGCGGATAATTTGGGATATATCGCTTCGCCACTGCCATTTTCTGAAGCGTTTACCGCGGTTCAGACCGGCGTTGTTGATGGCGTAATTGGTTCTGGTGCGGAAGGTTACTATGCCTCTTTCCGTGATGTGACTAAGTACTATGTGCCAATTAATACTCATTTTGAAGTCTGGTATTTGTTGATCAACGAAGAGCGCTTCAATGATCTTAAAGCTGATCAGCAGCAGGCTGTTGCTCAGGCTGCTCTGGAGTTTGAAAACCGTCGTTGGGAAACCGCAGAAAAAGATCAGGCTGCCAACGAACAGCGTCTGGTTGATGCTGGCGCAACGATCGTTAAGGTAACACCGGAACAGTTGGCTGCGACTGCTGCAAAGGTCAAGCAGAACGTATGGCCGGAAATTATTAACGATATCGGTAAAGAGTGGGCAGACAAGATTCTGAAAGCCGCAATGGCTGAATAAAGTAGCACCTTCGGTCAGGTGATCGCCTGGCCGTTTTTACTGATAAATCCCCTGTGTATTGGAGAAAGCATATGACGGAGAGTGTGCGGCTAAACCGTGGCAGCTCTGACGTAGCTGTTATTGGTGGTGGTCTGGTTGGGCTCTGTATTGCATTGGGTATTCAACGCCAGGGGCAGCAAGTCACTGTTTATGATGAAGGCGATATCGCTTTGCGTGCATCACGGGGCAATTTTGGTTTGGTCTGGGTGCAGGGTAAAGGGGATAACCTTCCGGCTTATACCCGAATTACACGTCTCTCGGCTAAGCTGTGGGGTGGTTTGGCAGAAGATCTGACTCAACATACCGGTATCGATATTCAGCTGCAGCAACGGGGAGGCCTGTTTGTCTGTCTGAGTGAGTCTGAATTGAACAGCAGGCAACAGATGTTGGAAAAGATGGCAGCGGAACATCCACAGGGCTACCCCTTCGACGTACTTGATCTGCAGCAGTTGCGGGAACTGATCCCGGAGATCGGACCGGAAGTGGCAGGCGCTACCTGGGGGCCTGAAGATGGTCATGTGAATCCGCTCTATCTATTGCGGGCTCTGGTTGCCCGGTTTGAATCACTGGGTGGCAAGCTGGTTAATGCGGGACAGGTCAGCAATATTATTCCAAAAAAAAGTCAGTTTGTACTGCAGTCAGAACAGGGTGAGTTTAGTTGCAATAAAGTCGTGCTAACAGCGGGTTTAGGCAATAAGAGTCTGGGCCCGATGGTGGGTATCGACGCGCCGGTTTTTCCTAATCGTGGGCAGGTGCTGATCGCTGAAAGAGTTAAGCCTTTTTTAAATTATCCTACCGGCCATGTTCGCCAGACGGTTGAAGGGACGGTTCAGTGTGGTGATTCAAAAGAAGATGTTGGCTTCGATACCGGTACCACAACAGATGTACTGGCACAGATCGCTCACCGTGCAACAACGATGTTTCCCCTGTTGAAAGATGTGAACCTTATCCGCTCCTGGGGTGCTTTGCGCATCATGACGCCGGATGGCAATCCTGTCTATCAGCAGTCCGAACAATACCCTGGTGCATATCTTGTTACCTGTCATAGTGGTGTCACTCTGGCGGCTGCGCATGCGGGGCCTATTGCTGACTGGATTGCAACGGGGATTGCCGATCCCGCTATCGATTTGGAGAAGTTTCATGGCAGCAGATTTCAGCTTTAACCGTTTACCCTGCCATGAAAGAGCAGAGGTAGAGATCACGGTAGAGGGACAAAAAATATTCGCTCTGGAAGGTGAGACCGTCGCCGCTGCAGTAATGCATGCCGGCCTCAGGCCGACCCGCACAACGCCGGTTAGCGGTTCGGGTCGGGCGCCTTACTGCATGATGGGAGTCTGCTTTGATTGTCTAATGAATATTGACGGAAAGCCTAACACACAAGCCTGTATGACCGAGGTGCGTGAAGGGATGGTCATCACTGTTCAGACAGGGGCTCGAGAAGTTAGCGGAGGCGATGTATGACGGGTTTACAGCAATTTGATCTGGTGATTATTGGCGCCGGACCTGCGGGTATGGCAGCTGCCAGGGAGGCTGGTGAAGCAGGACTCAATACTCTTATTCTGGATGAACAGCCGCGTGCAGGCGGGCAAATTTACAGAAATATTGGTCGACCTATACTGCAGGATCGCTCGATCCTGGGACAAGACTACTATGCAGGTGAAACCTTATTAGCGGGATTGTCCCATGTGTTGGTAACTCATGTCGCCAATGCAACGGTATGGGATGTGACCACTGATAATACTCTGAGCTTCTCCGTGAAGGGTATTAGTCGTCAGGTTGGATTTAAAAAACTTCTGCTGGCAACCGGCGCGCAGGAGCGTCCGGTGCCATTTCCTGGGTGGACACTACCTGGTGTGATGACCTGTGGCGCTGCTCAGATCTTGTTGAAATCATCGGGTCTCACGCCTACAGGGCCGTTAGTGATAGCAGGCAGCGGTCCGTTGCTGCTGTTGATTGCTTGCCAGCTAATCAGAGCCGGTGTCAGAATCGAAGCAATCGTCGATACAACCCCGACCAGTAACTATCGACGGGCATTGAAGGAGATCTTCGGTGCAATTAAAGGCTGGCGCTATCTGCTTAAAGGGGCTCGGATGCTCAACGAGATCCGCCGCAGTGGAGTCAGATATTATAAAAGCGCAACAGAGTTAACGGCTGAATCGGGCAGTGACGGTAACCTGGTTTCGGTCAGCTTTCGCAAGGGAAGTGTTCATCACCAACTTCCATGTAAGACATTACTGGTCCATCAGGGGGTTATTCCCAATACTCAACTGGGCAGAGCGCTTGAGTTAGAACATCAGTGGGATGAGGTACAGCAATGCTGGAAACCGACATTATCTGAAAACGGTTGCAGCAGTCATCCGGATATCTTTATTGCCGGGGACTCTGGTGGTATTGGCGGGGCCATCGTTGCAGAGATTCAGGGGCGGATTGTCGCTAAGGAGATCGCGTATCAGTTAAATCAAGAAGGGGCCGCTGTTATCGGCATCGATCAGTTACGCAAGACGCTGGACGATCAGCTTGCGATTCGTCCTTTTCTGGATCACCTATACCGACCTCTGGATATGTTCCTCCGGCCGCAGGGAGAAATTATCGTTTGCCGCTGTGAGGAGGTGACGGCTGCAGAAATTCGAGGGCTTACTCAACACGGCTGTGTCGGCCCGAACCAGACCAAAGCATTTTGTCGTTCCGGTATGGGTCCATGTCAGGGTCGCCAGTGTGGAGCAACCGTTACAGCTTTGCTGGCAGATGAACTGGGTAAGAGCCCGGAAGAAGTTGGTTATTACCACATCCGTTTTCCCATAAAACCGGTGTCATTAGGTGAGTTAGCTGGACTTAGTCAGAGTGACGCCTAATACGCATAATATTTAATAATTGAGACATAAATCATGACAATTGAACGCCACGAGACAGCGGCTCGGATGAGTAAGATAGTGATTCATAATCACACCGCGTATCTCTGCGGACAGGTCGCTGAAGATCGTAGTGCAAATATTTCGCAACAGACCCGGACCATGCTGGATAAGGTATCTGATCTATTGTTTTCGGTGGGCAGTAGTCCGGAAAAGATTCTTTCAGCGACGATCTATCTTAAGGATATGGCACTGTTCTCAGAGATGAATGCGGTTTGGGATAGCTGGGTTCCTGAGGGTCATGCACCCGCCAGGGCCTGTGTTGAGGCGGCTATGGCAAGCCCTGAGTTGCTGGTGGAGATCTCAGTAATAGCGGCTACAGATTGATGAGTCAGACTATCTGTTTCCAGTACTGTTACCGGTATTAATATGACTGTTTGATCCAGGATGGAGGATCTGCAGAGCGTTACCCTTTGCAGTTTTCCTCTCTACTTCTTTAACGATTATGGAAAATCATTAAACTTCAATAGGCTAGTAGTCGATATGTGAAAGGCATGCGAATAACCGGCCTGATATTGACTCAGGTTTAATTAAATTCTGAATCCCACATTCAGCTCCTCGAGCGTTTTGGTCAGCTCTTCAAATACCAACTGGCGTAACCACACATGGCCAGGGTCCTTCATATGCCGTTCATGCCAGATGATGGAATAGGTAAAGCCTTTTTGTTCCATAGGAAAGGGCAACATTTGCAATTTGTACTGTTCAGCAAAACTGACCGCTAAACCGTATGGCACTGTCAGAATCAGATCGGTTTGTGAAATCATCGCCAGGGCCGCGACAAAATGCGGCACCCTTAATGCGATACGCCGGCTCAGCCCCCGTTCTTCTAACAGGTAGTCGATAGCGCCTTTGCGAGCACCGCCCATGGTGATCAGCGCGTGGGGGTAGGTGGCATAGCTTTCCAGACTCAATCCCCGTTTTATCAGCGGGTGATCCTCTCTGACGACACAGATAAACCGGTCAAAACCCACTCCGCGACCATGGATAGCTGCCGGAGCATCCTCGACGGCGCAGATCGATAGATCGATATCCTCATGATCCAGTTGTTGCACCAAATTTTCATGCCAGGGGACGATCTCCAGATTGACACCTGGTGCTTCAGCACGTATCCGCTTCAGAACCGGAGGCAGTAATACCTGGGTACCGTAATCAGTTGTCGCCAGCCTGAAGTTTTGTGTTGCCGTTGCCGGATTGAAGGTGGCAGGGGAGATTAGCTGACTCAGATCCTGTAGCGATTGATGCAACTGCAGTGCCAGCGCTTCAGCGCGGGGAGTGGGTGCTAATCCTTTGGGGGTCCGGGTAAACAGGGGATCATTAAAGAGCTCTCTGAGACGTGTCAGGTTGCGACTGATGGCCGGTTGCGTCAGGTTCAGTCTGCCTGCCGCCCGGGTGACGCTACGCTCTTCAAGTAACACCTGAAAAACCGGTAGCAGATTGAGGTCGGCCGAGGAGAGATGGCTGATATTCATAATATAATTTTTAATTATGTTGATTATGTATGGTATGCATTGGATGCATGTTGTTTGGGAGAATAGACTACTCATCATTCTCAGACAACGAAAATTTAAGGTGTTGAATGTATATTGAATCAAATCGCGAAATTCATCTGCTGAATCGCCCGCAGGGCATGCCGGTTAAGGCAGATTTTAATCTGGTGAGCAAGCCTGTTCCGGTGTTGGAAGAGGGGCAGGTGTTGATTAAAAATCTGTGGCTCTCGGTTGACCCTTATATGCGTGGCCGGATGGTTGAGCGTGCCAGTTATGTTGAGCCATTTGCCCTGAATACGGTGCTCAGTGGGGGAGCCGTGGGTGAAGTAGTTGAATCCCGTCATCCTCAATTCCCGGTGGGGAGTAAAGTTTCCAGCATGAATGGCTGGCGCGAATACTTTACCTCAGAGGGTAATGATCTGCAGTTACTACCGAAAACAGAGATTGCTGATCAGGCATTTCTCAGTGTCCTGGGCATGACCGGTATGACCGCTTATACCGGTCTGCTTAAAATTGCCGAACTTAAAGAGGGTGACCGGGTGTTTGTGTCTGCCGCATCCGGCGCTGTTGGGGCGATAGTCTGTCAGATCGCAAAACTCAAAGGCTGTTATGTTGCGGGCAGTGTTGGGTCAGATGAGAAAGCCCGTTATCTGCTTGATGAGCTGAGGGTTGATGCGGTGGTTAATTACAAAACCTCAGAGGATCTGCAAACCAGCATTGCGGAAGCCTGCCCTGAAGGGATTGATGTGTATTTTGAAAACGTGGGTGGTGATCACCTCGAAGCTGTACTAAACCTTATGAACGATCATGGCCGTATCGCTGTGTGCGGTATGATCGGTCAATACAATGCCACATCAGCGCAGCCGGGGCCGGCTAACCTGGCGCAGATTGTTATTAAAAAGCTGAAAATACAAGGATTTATCGTCTTTGAACACTGGGATGGCTATCCGGAGTTTGTAGAACAGATGATGCAGTGGATTGCTGCAGGAAAAATTAGCTGGAAAGAGACTGTCTTCGAGGGTATCGAGCAAACCCCTGAGGCATTTATCGGGCTGTTTAACGGTCACAATCTGGGCAAGATGCTGGTTAAGCTTACCTGATTAACTCTATCGACCTTTTACGGCAGGATCCGGGCGTTCTGAATCAGTTATTCAGTGTGTCAGTACCTGCCAGACAATCACTGATTTGTTGGATTGAATATATGAACATCTTATTTGTACTAACGTCCCATGATGCACTGGGTGATACCGGTGAGAAAACTGGATTCTGGATTGAGGAGTTTGCTGCGCCTTATTATGTGTTGGCCGATGCCGGCGCTGACATCACCTTAGCATCGCCTGCCGGAGGGCAGCCGCCGATCGATCCGAAAAGTGCGCTTGACGAGTTTCAGACTGATGAAACCCGTCGCTTTGATCAGGATGCAGAGTTGCAGCAAAAACTGGCTAATACTTCCAAACTGGCAGATATAACTGCCGATCAGTTTGATGCAATCTTCTATCCGGGGGGGCATGGGCCGATGTGGGATCTGACCAATGATCAGCGCTCTATTGAACTGATTGAGTCCTTTGCCCGTCAGGGTAAGTTGGTGGCAGCGGTCTGTCATGCTCCCAGCGTATTGTTGCATACCCGGGATGCAGGGGGAGAGCCACTGGTTAAAAACCGCAAAGTAACCGGTTTTAGTAACACTGAAGAAGCTGCTGTGGGTCTTACCGGAGTGGTTCCCTTTCTTCTGGAAGATGAGTTGAAAAAACGGGGTGGGGTATACAGCCAGGGAGCTGACTGGGTGCCTTATACGGTTGAAGATGGACAGCTGATTACCGGTCAGAACCCTGCGTCATCATCGCAGGTAGCGAAGGCGCTTCTCGCCCGGCTGAGTCAGTAGGTCAGTTCCGCAGGCATAAAAAACGGGAGCAAAAGCTCCCGTTTTTGTTTTACAGCTTTTTAGTGCGGAGTGATCCCCCGGATGGTTTCAGACCTGCGACGCAGATATTCTACGGTAGTTAGCAGCAGTATCGACATACATACCAGCAGCGTTGCCACTGCCAGAATAGTCGGGCTGATCTGCTCACGAATACCGGCCCACATCTGCATTGGCACTGTCCGTTGCTCAGCACCGGCGATAAACAGTGCAACGACGACTTCATCAACAGAGGTCATCATGGCAAACAGACCGCCGGAGATTACACCCGTCATAATCAGCGGAACTGTGATTTTAAAAAAGGTGTAAGTTGGCGTGGCTCCAAGGCTGGCTGACGCCTTTATCAGGTTGTTATCAAAATTACTCAGGGTTGCTGTCACCGTAATCACCACAAAGGGGGTGCCCAGTGCGGTGTGTGCCAGAATCAGACCTGCATAACTTTGTGATACTCCGATTGAGGAATAGAAAAAGAACATTCCCGCTGCAGATATGATTAATGGAACAATCATTGGTGAGATCAATAACCCCATTATGACGCCTTTGAAAGGCAGTTCAGACCTGCTTAACCCCAGTGCAGCGAGGGTACCCAGAACCATCGAGAGGAAGGTCGAGCAAACTGCCACAATAAAGGTGTTTTGTAGCGCATTCATCCAGCGCTCGCTGTTGATAAACTCTTCGTACCAGCGTAGCGAAAATGCGTCTGGATCAAGAGCGAGCATCCCCTGGCTAAAGCTGAAGTAGGGCTCAACATTAAATGACAGAGGGATAATAATAATCAGCGGAGATATCAGAAACACAAAGATCATGCCGCAAATTATGCGAAACGCGTAATACCAGAACGTTTCCAGTGGCCCTGCATACGATGGAAGTGCCATAGTTTTACCTCAAACTCATCTGATTGTTAGTACCTAATAGGCGGCTATATGCTGCATACAGGCCCAGAACAAGAACTAACAGGATAACGCCAAGAGCTGCCGCAAGTCCCCAGTTAAGCGAACTCTGCATATGATACGCAATCATATTGCCGATAAACTGACCGGTCTGACCACCCACCAGCGCCGGAGTGATGTAGTAACCAATAGCCAGAATAAACACCAGAATCGCGCCGGCAGAGATGCCTGGGACTGATTGAGGCAGATACACTTTATAAAAAGCGGTAAACGGTGTTGCGCCTAAGGAGCGGGCCGCCCGCATATAGCTGGGTGGTATGGTCTTCATGACTGAGTAGAGAGGGAGAATCATAAACGGCAACAGAATATGGGTCATGGTGATCACCGTACCTGTGGCGTTATAGATCATACTCAGCCGGTTATCATCATCCACCAGTCCAAACCAAACCAGAACATCATTGATGACCCCCTCGCCCTGAAGCATTGCGATCCATGAAGAGGTTCGTACCAGTAACGAGGTCCAGAACGGCAGTAACACCAATATCATCAGCATATTGGCAATGCGCATTGGTAGTGAGGCCAGCAGATAAGAAACTGGATAGCCAAGCAACAGAGTCATCGCTGTGATTAACAGAGACATCCAGACGGTGCGCCAGAAGAGCTTGAGATAGATTTGCTGCTGTTCGGGTAAGAACTTAATTTCGCCGGATGGAGTGGTCTCCATATCAAATGCGGCGATATAGTAAGATGCGGTATATGGACGGGATTCACGTTTAATTACACGCCAGGTATCCAGTTCCCCCCAGTCCGAATTAATCTGTATCAGCTTATCTTTAAAAGGCGGTTTAAGTCTTGCCGCTTTACGTGCAGAGCCGGTAAGTAAGCTACGCATGCCACTTTTTTCATAGTTTAGCCGGGTGGCTGCTTTACCGATCGTATGGTTTTTCCTGCCGGTTACAAGATCGTCCACCAGCGCGGCAAAGACTTCCTCCCCGGGTAATTGATTGCTGTCTGCATCCCACTCAGCCACAGCTGCGCTGGTGTTAGGCATATATTCAATGATCTGGGGATTATCTATGGAACGGAATAGCATGGATGCTATAGGTGACACGAAAGTTACCAGAATAAAGATAACCAGTGGCGCCACAAGTAACAACGAACGAATCTTTCGGAGGCGTAAAGAGCGATTCATATCAGCGGTTAAGCGCTTCTGCTCTTCGGGGGTTAGTTGGCCATCGGCCTCAACAGTATTTGCCATCATATGGAATACAAAGCCTTTTCTGAAGATGAATCAAAATAGTGGTCTATACAACAAGCCACTTTTGGTGTGAGTCATCATCTAAACTCAGACCAGTTTCTGATATTCAGCAAATCAAATTTGCTGAATATCAGAGCAAACAGCTGAGGAGTCAGATACTCCTCAGCTTATGGGTTTACTGAGCCAGCCAGGCGTTGAAACGCTGACGCAGTTCGTCACCATTATCAGCCCAGAATTCAGCATCCTTTTTGATTGGAGTTTTGAAGTTTTCAGGGTTTGTAGGCATGTGTGGGTTCATGTCTACGCCGGTTTCAAGGTGAGTTGATACCAGAGGTGCGGATGACTTACGCGCAGGGCCGTAGGAGATGTATTTAGCCTGGTCAGCAAGACGCTGGGTATCAGTGGCAAAGCGCAGGTAATCCATAGCCGCTTTCTTATGTGGTGCTCCCTTAGGAATGATATAACCATCCAGCTCGAATACCTGACCATCCCAGATGATGGTGAATGGCTGGTTTTCGACAACCTGAGCGTTGAAGATACGACCGTTGTATGCAGAGGCAATGGCAACTTCACCGTCCGCCAGCAGCTGAGGTGGCTGAGCACCAGCTTCCCACCAGATAACCTGATCTTTAATGGTGTCCAGCTTAGCAAAAGCCCGGTCTACACCTTCAGGGGTTGACAGTACTTCGTAAACCTTATCGTAGGGAACGCCGTCGGCAACAAGTGCCCATTCGAGGTTCGCATCCGGTTTTTTCTCCAGGGAGCGTTTACCCGGGAATTTTTTGAGATCAAACACGTCAGCTACAGTGCTGGGCTTCTCGCCAGGAAAGGCTTCATTGTTATAAGAGAAAAGAGTTGAGTATACGATTGTTGGAACAAAGCACCCATTCAGGGAACCCTGGACGAAGTCTTCCATCACCGGTGTGCCGTCAGCTCCTGGATTCAGATCCTTTTCATAGTCCAGTTCCTGCGCAATACCTTCATCACAGGCCAGAATGGAATCACCTTCAAGAATATCAAGAACATCCCAGACGACATTACCTGCTTCTATCTGTGCTCGCAGGCCTGCAAGACCATTACCGGCCTTATCTTCATCAACAATTTCGATACCGGTTTTAGCGGTAAACGGATTGCTGTATGCCTCACGCTGAGATTTTGTATAAGCGCCACCCCATGATACAACGGTAAGACTGTCTGCCGCAGATACGGTTGCGGAAGATGTACCGATTGCGGCACCGAGTGCCAGAGCGAGTGACAGTTTTGAAAATTTCTTCATTGTTTTTATCCTCACGAGCTTTATTAAAGAACGCCTTCTTCTTGAAAACGCCGGACCTGAATCCATCCGTAACTGATGGATTATTACTTTTTATTACTTTTAAATTTCAGTGATTCTTAGACCGGATCCAGTGCCCTGCAGTCATCGACTGACCAGCCAATCGGCACGATTTCACCAACCTGAATACCCCTTTTATCAGTAGAATTAGGAACTTTGATGATAAAGTCATCGTGACCACAGACATTCATTCTGACCCGTTTGTGATCGCCCAGATAGATGATCTCTTCAACCTTGCCGCTGAACATATTATCGTATTGTTCACCGTCCGGATTAATGAATACCCGCTCAGGCCTTAAAGACAACGTGCTGCTCATACCTGCTTTGTCAGTATTAACATCCAGAGCTTTAACAACCTCTCCTGTAGACAGCGTCACCTGACAAGTACCGTTCTGCGAAGACAATACGGTACCGTTGAGTTTATTGTTTTCACCAATAAACTGGGCAACAAAAGAGTTGATAGGCTTTTCGTACAGTTCGCTGGGTGGAGCCAGCTGCTGAATGACACCGTCATTGAACACCGCTATACGATTTGACATGGTCAGTGCTTCAGACTGGTCATGGGTGACGTAAACTACGGTAACCCCCAGACGTTCATGAATATGCTTAATTTCGTACTGCATCTGCTCCCGCAGATTTTTATCCAGTGCACCCAGCGGCTCATCCATCAGAATCAGGTCGGGTTCAAATACCAGGGCGCGAGCTACGGCAACACGCTGTTGCTGTCCACCAGAGAGCTGGGCTGGTCGCCGGTTGCCAAAACTCCCCAGCTCTACCATATCCAGGGCTCTTTTAACCCGGGTTTCAATATCAGAAGAGGTCATGTTGCGGACTTTAAGGGGGAAAGCAAGGTTTTCGGCGACGGTCATATGAGGGAAGAGGGCGTAGTTCTGAAACACCATACCGATGCCCCGCTTATGGGGGGCTACGTCGTTAATTGCCTCGCCGTTCAGATAGATATTTCCTTTTGTCGCGGTTTCGAATCCCGCCAGCATCATTAAGGAAGTTGTTTTTCCCGAGCCGGATGGCCCGAGCATGGTTAGAAACTCACCGCGTGGAACGTCAATATTCAGATCTTTTACTACTAGAGTTCTGCCATCGTAGCTTTTCTGAACACCCTCAAATCGTACAAAAGCCTCATTGGAAGCTGAATTTTCCATCTGCTGTTATGCCTCGCTACCAGTTATTTTTATTGCCCGCAAATTAAAAAATCTGTAGTGGGATACTGTTTCATCTCTCCTATTACACTACGATAATACGAAGTGTGAGTGCAAACATAACCTTTAAAAACCTATAATTAAGTCTATCAGGACTGTTTGCATGCCTAAAAATTACCAAATTCACTGCAAAAATTGACTATTTACGACATTTTACTATTCTGGCTTATCTCCTCTCTGTCCGGATTGCTCTTGTTTACATTGCTTCAAGTTGGTGCATGTTGTATCGAGAGAATGGCTATTTTGAGTGCCATAGTTCCCGTTTTGTCTTTATTGCCCTATTCTGGATTTTCGACGTCAGGATTAATAACTGGCGTGCGCTCCAATAAAGTGCTCAGGTCGATCCAGTGGCTGATCATCGATCTGCTTAGCCTGGGCTGCAGATAAGTCACCTGCCGACCCAGAAGCCTGCTCACCTCAGGTTCCTCCTCTTAAGTTCTTATGGCTTTTATCATTGTCCGGCGTTTTTAAATGAGGTCATAAACCCTGGCAATACGCTCTGCCAGGCTAAAATATGCCCTGTCAGACTGAATAGTTATCCGTAATCACTGCCTGTAACCTTTTAAGAATAGATTATTGTTGTGTAATTGCACCCTGATCTTGTTTTTTATCAGTTTAGGTATGTTTCCTGCAGTCTCTCTATTCCAGGGCAGCATGGTTTAATAAAGCACGCATTAATTGCTCCAGTTTGGTGCGTTTTATTGAGGGCTTCGATTTGGCTGCACAACTATGGGAGGGAGGCGATGACTCAAAAAATTCTGATCTTTACAGATCTCGATGGTTCACTGTTGGATCACTTCAGTTACAGTTTTAGTCCTGCGCAACCTTTGCTGTCTCTTTTCAATGAGATTGGCGTCCCCGTTATCCCTGTGACCAGCAAAACCCGGGCTGAGTTAGCCGTTTTGCGATGCGAACTGGATAACCATGATCCATTTGTAGTCGAAAATGGTGCCGCTGTGTTTATTCCCGAAAACTATTTTTCCTCACCTCCCGCAGGTTGTGAGGTGATTGATGGTTTCTACCGTTATCAATTTTCTAAACCCCGTGAATACTGGACAGACCTGTTGGCGCAGCAGGAGGCTGAGTTTGGAGGCGAGTTTGAAACCTTCACCCATTTAGGTGTGGAAGGTATCCGGGCATCGACTGGGTTAACGGAAAGTGCTGCGCAACAGGCCAGTAAGCGGGAGTTTAGTGAACCCGTTCTGTGGCTCGGATTAGATGAGCGAAAGTTGCGTTTTATCGAAACGCTCAGAGAAGCGGGGGCCACGGTGCTCCAGGGGGGGCGCTTTCTCCATGTCACCGGAGCCGGTAATAAAGGTAAGGCGTTGCAATGGTTGTCAGAACAGTATCGTGCTGAATATCCGGACAGTGCGTTATTAACCATCGCTGCAGGAGATAGTGACAACGATGTTGATATGTTGCAGGTGGCAGATTGTGCTGTGGTGGTTCGTTCACCTGTGCATTCACCTCCTGAAGTCCCGCATCAGCATCTCTATCTGTCCCGGCAAACAGGTCCGCAAGGGTGGGTTGAAGGGGTTAACTGGTTTTTGGGTGCAGCAGACAGGCCTGAGACTATAGATTCAATAGAATACCTTCGTACGAAGTTAAGGAGTCGTTGTTATGGGTGATTTTTATCAGAATGGCATTATCACCACCCTGCACAATCTGTCGAACAGACCGATTGAGGATGTCGAAGAAGAGCTGACCCGGTTTGCCAGAAAGAGGCCTTTAGCACTGATTCTGCCTTCACTGTTTTCTGAGTTGGAGGGGCCGGCGCTCGGCCATATTATTGATGAGATCAGTAAAGTCCCCTATCTGTCGGAGATTGTTATTGGGCTGGACCGGGCGAATGAAGAGCAGTTTCGCTATGCTCGTTCATTCTTTAATAAGCTACCCCAGCATCACCGTATTCTATGGAATGATGGTCCGCGGCTCAGAGCACTGGACGCCGAACTTCAGACATTGAAGCTGGCACCAAAAGAGGCCGGGAAGGGGCGTAATGTCTGGTATTGCATGGGGTATGTTCTGGCATCGGGGCGGGCAGAATCGGTGGCGTTGCATGACTGTGATGTGGTGACTTACAGTCGCGAGATGCTGGCCAGACTGATCTATCCGGTAGCCAACCCCCAGTTCAACTATGAGTTCTGCAAAGGATTTTATGCCCGGGTTGCGGATGGCAAGATCAATGGCCGTGTCAGCCGGCTGTTGGTAACCCCTTTGTTGAGGGCGCTGAAGCGGGTGTTTGGTGAGATTGAGTATCTGCAGTTTCTGGATAGTTTTCGTTATCCCTTAGCGGGCGAATTTTCATTTCGCCGGGATGTGCTCACCGATATTCGCATCCCCAGTGACTGGGGACTGGAGATCGGAGTGCTATCGGAAATGCAACGAAACTACGCTAACAACCGTTTATGTCAGGTGGATATTGCGGACCAGTATGACCATAAGCATCAGAATCTTTCGCTGGATGATAAGAATGCCGGGCTGTCGAAGATGTCGATTGACATCACCAAGTCATTGTTTCGCAAGTTAGCAACCCAGGGATATACCTTCAATACTGAAACCTTCCGATCGGTCAAAGCGACCTATTTTCGTATTGCGCTGGATTTTGTTGAAACCTATCACAATGATGCAATGATGAATGGTTTACAGCTGGATATTCACGAGGAGGAGATGGCCGTCGAGATGTTCTCGCGTAATATTATCACTGCCGGAGAGCAATTCCTGAGTAATCCGATGGAAACCCCCTTTATTCCCAGTTGGAGCCGGGTCTCCAGTGCGATGCCTGAGGTGTTTGACCGGCTTATTGAAGCGGTAGAACTGGATCATCAAGAGTTTATGGCGGAATAAGATGGATAGTGTTTTAAATACAGCAAGCGAACAGCTGGCCAGCCAGATTGAGAACCACCTGCAGACTATCTACCAGGGATTTGAGACTGATATTGCTCAGCTGGTCTCCGATCTGATATCTATTATGCGTCTGGGTAGTGTGGAGCAGGTTCCTGTTCCCTATCAGAATCACTGGAGCCAGCAGGACGTTATTCTCATTACCTACGGTGACAGTCTGCTGCGTACTGATGAGCGGGCGATGACAACCCTGCACCGATTTCTCAATGAGCAGTGCGATGGCGTGATTAACGGTGTGCATGTGCTGCCTTTTTTTCCCTACAGTTCAGATGATGGTTTTGCGGTGAGCGACTATTATGAGGTGCGTGAATCGGTGGGGGAGTGGCAGGATATCCAGCGGCTTTCGGCTGAGTACCGGCTAATGTCTGATCTGGTGATCAATCATGGTTCCGGTGAGAGTGAATGGTTTCAGCATTTTATAAAAGGTGAGGGGCCAGGGCATGATTACTACTTCACCACCAGCCCCGATGAAAATCTGACTGAAGTGGTTCGGCCACGGACCAGCCCGCTGTTAAGAGAGGTACAGACCACGGATGGGTTAAAGTATGTATGGTGTACTTTCAGTCACGACCAGATCGATTTTGATTTCCGTAACACCGGGGTTTTGAAAGAGTTCGTTAATATTGTTCGCTTCTATCTCGATCAGGGCGTCAATATTTTCCGTCTCGATGCCATCGCATTTCTGTGGAAAGAAGCGGGCACCAGTTGTCTCAATCTTGAGCAGACCCATGAAGTGGTGAGACTGTTGCGTACCCTGATCGAATATGCCTGCCCTTCCGCCATGATAATCACTGAGACAAATATTCCCAGCCGGGAAAACCTCTCCTATTTTGGTAACGCGAACGAAGCACACTGTGTTTACAATTTTTCACTGCCGCCGTTATTGCTTCATGCCCTGATCACCGGACAGAATTTTTATCTGAAGCAGTGGATGATGAGTATGCCGCCGGCACAGGATGGCACTGCATTTTTCAATTTCATCGCTTCTCACGATGGTATCGGCCTGCGTCCGGTAGAGGGCATCCTGCCGGATAGTGAAGTGGATCTGATGATAGCTACCATGCAGGATTTTGGTGGTCATGTATCCTGGCGGGCGCTGGACGATGGCGGCAAGAAACCCTATGAAATTAATATTGCATTATTTGAGGCGTTGCAGGGAACCGTTGGAGGTAAAGATGAGTGGGGAGAAGCCCGTTTTCTTTGTGCGCATACCATTATGCTGGCGCTTGAAGGGATTCCGGGACTCTATCTTCACAGCTTACTGGGCACCCAGAACGATCACGAACGGGTTAAGGCTACCGGTCACTTTCGCTCAATTAACCGACATCAATGGGATTATAGCGAGTTAGAACAGTTACTCACGGATCAGACAAGCCACCATCACCGCGTTTTTACAGCGATGAAGCATCTGATCTCCATCCGCGCTCAGCAGAAAGCGTTCCATCCAAACGGCACTCAGTTTACTCTGCATCTGGGGGAGCAGGTTTTCGGTTTCTGGCGTCAGAGTATCGACCGCACTCAGAATATATTTTGTCTGAATAATATCAGTGCTGAGTCTGCGACATTATCGCTGTCAGATCTGAATCTTATCCAGACTCAGGACTGGCGCGATCTGCTCAGTGGTCAACGCTATGAGGATCTGTTGGGGAGCATCGAACTGGCACCCTATCAGAGTATCTGGCTCTCTAATCGCTGAAAAGTACTGAGAAAATCTACCAGCCGGAGCGCGACAGCGGGTGCCTGACCATCTGAATTTCGGGATTAAAGTCGTGTCTGTCTTGCTGAGCTTTTCGTCGAGTACCGCCTGGTGTGCTCAAAGTGGTCTGTGTGATGTGGTATGGGAGTAGAAGGCCGGTCTCTCTGTACCTGTTTTAGTGACAATCTTCTGTTCTCTTATTAATCAGTAGTGGTAGAGTGATCCTGTGTCGATCTCTTAGTTATAATCGTTATGGGGAGTTTATGGCAATAAAGCCGAAGCCTTACCTGATTCCGTCCCGTCCAGAGATATTGCTGAAACTCGCAACACTGCTCAAGTCAGCTGAGCCTGATGTCGGCGCTGTCGTTAACCTGTTGAAGACTGATGTGTCCTTATATACCGTTGTGTTATCCACGGTTAACAGTCCCCTGTTTTCAAGGGTAGGGCGGTTGTCTTCACTACAGCAGGCGGTCATGCGTTTGGGCTTCAAACGCTTACAAACGCTGATTACGGTGATCTCATTAAAACGTTCTTTATCGAAAACAGGGCGTCTTGACCGGTTTTGGGATACCTCCACCGAAGTCGCTGAACTGGCGGCCCGGCTAGCCGGCATTTTATCAGTTGATAATCCTGATGAGGCCTATGCACTGGGAATGGTACACGATTGTGGTGTGCCACTGATGATGGAGTCCTTTAGTGATTATCGTCGTTTTCTGAATGCCCTTGAAGGGAGTGATCTGGCCGGTTTAAGCAGCCTGGAACGGCAGCAATATGGTGTTGATCACTTCACGCTCGGTGCAGAAATTGCCGCTGCCTGGCATATGCCGGAGTCGGTATGCGGTGCGATTAAACTACAACTGCACTATCCGTTAGAGCTTTTAAAGCCGTCTGCTGCAATTAATGACAGGAGCAAGGCGTTATTCTGTCTGGTGCTTCTGGCAAAAGATATCAGCGGGCAGTATCGCCGCTTTTGGCGACTGAATACTCCCCGGGAGTCATGGCTGGAATTAAAACCTGCTCTGGAATATCTGGGCTTGCCGGATATTGACTATCTGGATATCCGGGATGATTGTTTAGATCAGCTTGAGCGGGTTCGTTGAGCAATAAGGCCGATGCTTAATTTTCTTAAGGATCGGCTTAATCAGATATCCGCCTGTGACTTAGCGACGGTATTTTCCGGTGCCTTTATTAGATCCGCCCTTGCGTTTGCGTGGTTTTGTTGTAGCTGATGGGGTTTCTTTAACCGCCAGTTCAAATTCGATTTTGCGCTGATCCATATCGACCCGCACCACCCGAATATTGATCTTATCGCCAATGCTGAAACTGGCGTGGGTGCGCTCGCCCACCAGCCGTTGCTGGGCGGCATCAAACTGGTAATAGTCATTGTTCAGAGCGGTGACATGCACCAGCCCTTCAACCTGAGTATCGTCCAGCTCGATAAAGAGACCGAAGTTAGTGACCGTGCTGATAACTCCGCTGAAGACATCGCCAACGTGGTCCTGCATATATTCACACTTGAGCCAGGCTTCAACATCCCAGCTGGCTTTATCCGCGCGGCGGGATACCAGCGAGCAGTGCTCAGCCAGGTTCTTCATCGCCGCCAGGTCATAAGGATAGCTTTTTCCCGGTGCCAGAGGTGCGGCCGTTTTAATCCGGTGTACCGGGTCGGAACCCACTCCGGTGACTTTCTTCAGTGCCCGGCTTATCACGCTGCCAGTTTCGCTACGGCGAATGACTGAACGGATTGCACGGTGAACCAGCAGGTCAGGGTAACGCCGAATGGGTGAAGTAAAGTGAGCATATGCCGGATACGCCAGGCCAAAGTGTCCCTGGTTATTTGAACTGTATTCCGCCTGACTGAGAGAGCGTAGCATCATCATGCGGATAATCTGCGCGTCCGGTCGCTCGCCAAGTCCTTTCAGCAGACGGTCATAATGTACCGGTGTTGGCTTTTCTCCACCCGCCAGATTCAGGCCCCTCTCGCTCAGAAATGCCCGCAGATTGGTCAGCTTTTTCTCTACTGGCCCTTCATGGACACGGTAAAGGGCTGGCAGCTCAAGTTTCTCTAAAAACTGGGCGGTAGCGACGTTGGCACAGAGCATAAACTCTTCAATCATCTTGTGGGCATCGTTACGGACGACAGGCACAATGCGGTCAATCTTGCGGTCTTCGGTAAACTTGAACTGTACTTCCTGCTTTTCAAAGTCGATGGAGCCCCGTTTTGTACGGGCTTTTCTCAGCACGGCATAGAGATGGTGCAGGGTGTGGATATGGGGAACAACGTCGTCATGCTTGCGGGCAACGGTTTTACCCAGTTCAGATTCGGGTGAAGATACCAGCGCTCCCACCTGGGTATAGGTCAACCGGGCGTGGGAGTGAATAATACCTTCAGAAAACCTATAGCTGGTCATCTTACCGGCGTTGTTGATCGCCATTTCACAGACCATAACTAAACGGTCCGTGTGGGGATTCAGTGAACAGAGTCCGTTTGACAGCGCTTCGGGCAGCATCGGTACAACATGACCCGGGAAATACACAGAGGTACCCCGTTCAGCGGCTTCCAGATCTAATGGGCTGCCTGGCGTGACATAGTGGGAAACATCGGCGATAGCGACAAACAGACGCCAGCCGCCGGACTTGCGTTTCTCGCAGTAGACTGCGTCATCAAAATCCCGGGCATCTTCGCCATCAATGGTGACAAATGGCAAGCCGCGCAGATCTGCACGATGCTGTTTATCCGCGTCTTTAACCTCTTCGCCCAGTGCCTCGGCTGCCTGTAGCGCATCCTGTGGCCACTTATGGGGGATATCATGGTTGCGAATCGCTACATCGATCTCCATACCCGGAGCCATGGAGTCCCCCAGTATTTCAGTTACCCGGCCTTCAGCATTAAAACGATGACAAGGGTACTCGGTGATCTCAACGGTGACATACTGCCCTACCTGAGCCCCATTTAGCTGATCATCCGGGATATCGATCTCATTACAGATACGGCTGTTTTCGGGTTGTAGATAGTACTCGCCATCCTCGACTCTTAAACGACCAACGATCTCGGTCATATTTTTTTCAAGCACCTTAACGATCTGACCTTCCTGACGTCCGCGACGGTCAGTGCCGGTGATTCGTGCCTGTACCCGGTCACCGGGAAATGCTTTGAGCATCTGGCTATCATGCAGGAAAAGGTCGTCACCACCCTGGTCCAGTGACAGGAAACCAAAGCCATCAGGGTGCCCGATAACCCGGCCTTCAACCAGATCCTGAGCGGTTAGCAGACTGTAACCCTTACGCGGGTCGAAATTAAGTTGTCCATCACGCTCCATCGCCCTTAGGCGGCGGCGCAACGCTTCTTTCTCTTCATCTTCAAACAGCTTCAGGTTTTTACCCAGCTGTTCGCGATTTAAAAACTTACCGGGTTCATCGAAGAGACCCATAATGTATTCCCGGCCGGGAATCGGATTACTATATTTTTCAAAATCTGCGGCGTTGATTGCCGCTTTGGTGTTATTACTCATTCTTTTCTCAAATAAACCAGCATCGGCCGCTTCAGGTAGTCAGAAGAACTCATTGATAATGGGTTTTAATACTACGGGATGCGTATGGCTGGCATCACTCACGTCTCTGGAGTGAATTAAATTGGACTGGAGATCAGACCTGCTTTTGCTAGCCTGGGCACTGAGCCCTGTCTGATGACCAAAAACTAATGCTGAGATCCTTGTTAGTCTATCTCATGCACATGACAAAAATATTTATAGCTGCCGAGTGTCCACGACACTTGAATACAGCGGGTAGTTTCCTGAAGCTGTGAACGACTGGCTCACCCAGACAGGAAGCAACAATAACCATCTGTGCAGTGTAATCGCCACCGTTCTGGTATTGTGCCGGACAACTCTGAACCGATATTCAGAGCGACTCTCTATCTTCACAGCGTAGGGGTATAAAACGCTGTTGTTCAAAATGTAGTCAGAGGTGACCGGATAGCAAAAAAATAAGACTGGACTTTAAAACAGAGGGACGAGAATACTTAAATATTGCAACAACAGTAATACAACGACAACAAATGGTTAAAAAATAGACTTTTTCTAAGCTGATCTACACTATATAGAGTTGTTGTGTTTTGTCAATATATCCTTCATTTTGTGCGCTTTTCCGGCCGGCTATGGCTGGGCGGTTTGATTTATTCTGGTCACCCGACGATAGGAAACGGTTTCTCATTCTCAGAGAGGCTACGTTTTTATTGCTATTGTATATAGTTCCTCTTTGTTTGCTTTTAGTAAACCATATATTGAAAGGTCTATCTCCCCTTTGCCAGCCATTACATCCATGATCTCAAGAACGTCCTCTATGTTCAGCCTGTGCCGATATGGCCGCTTTTGGCACAGAGCCTGAAAGATATCGGCGACCGATAAGATCCGGGTAGGAAAGTCGATCTGATCGCCTTTCCAGCCAAACGGGTAGCCAGATCCATCCAGCTTTTCATGATGTTCTGCTGCCCATTTTGCGATAGGGGTATTGGGGAATAGTGAATTAAGAACTCTTTTACTATCGAGCGGATGACTGCGCATCTGGGCGACTTCGGCGTCAGTCAGTGCTCCGGGCTTTTCAAGAATCTCATCTGGTGTTCTTAACTTACCGACATCATGCAGCAGACCTGAAAGTCTCAGTATTCTTCTTTGATAAGGCTCCAGACCTGCCAGCCCTGAAAGTGTGTAAGCCAGGTCTGCAACCCGCAAACTGTGGTAGTGCGTATAGGGGCTCTTGGCATCGACGACCTGAGATATGAGCTCTCCCAGCGATTCAATTTCGTCAAATGACAATGATATTTCATAGTCTTCTGAGGAGAGCGCTTCCATGATGGCATCATCCAGATACTCCTCACGCAGCTCTAGCCAGAAGCTGTCTTTCTGTATAGCGTGGGTAGCTGCTTTATATATTTCATCGGAGAACAGTATCCCAACATAAGGTGCCAGCTCAGCAAGAAGGCGTTCCCGGCTTAACAGTGCTTCATGGTGCGGGTGACTGATGATGAACGACGCATAGGCAACATCTAAGCGATCTGCGAAAAATATCAGGTTTGCATATTCCCGCGTTTCATCGTCAAGTGACGGTGGCAGGTCCTGCCAGCGGGTGTGGTGGTATCTGATTGCTGCAGCGAAGGGGCTGAATGGCGGGAAACTTTGTAAAAACTGATCACCTCTCAAACAGTGCTCTTCTGCGCCTTCCCACTCAATCTCGGCCACCAGCTTGCGATGCACTGTGGTAGATGACACGCCGCAGTCGTGGAGCATGCCCGCAATCAAAATAAAATGCCTTCTGGTGCGATTCCAACCCAGCAGATGTGCTATGCGGTGACATATCAGGCCGACACGGCGGCCATGACTTTTATCATCAATGCCTACGTAATCGAGTGCTTTGGTCACCGTCAGAGCGGCGTGCCCGACATCGATTTTCATGCCCTGAGTAACCTGAACCAGTTTGTCAGCGATATTTCCCATTCATTTTTTCCAATATCGGATTTGAGTGATCGGTTAAATCTGTAGCTGCATTTTGATGGTTGAACTGATTGGTGTTAAGCGTCTCAGAATCACGCACCGGTTAGCAGTAGGGATCCTGTGCGCCTCTTAACTTTAGTAGTTTACCTGAAAGCAGGTGCAGTGTTGCCGATTAAGAACGAGACTTACTGCCGATCGACATACGATATAGCAGCAAACTCAATGTTATATATTCAATGGTTTATAGCGTAGAAGGTTATCAGGCTGTTGTGAATCGTCAAACTGAAGAATATATGATTCCGTTTCTCTCAATAGTGATAAAGACTACTGACATAACCAATCCTGTACTCTGCTAATTTATTGTAACATGCTGATATATATAGGGTGCTAAATCTTTTGCTTGATTGGCGTAAGACTTGCTGGTGTATCTGCTATCAATCTTAAATATCTGATGTTTTGCCGAGCAGGGGCCTGAAACAGGGGCTCATGCTCCGGGAGAAGTATATGATAGCTAATTATAAAAATAAGATGCGCTTTTGGGATATTGATATTCTCACGGGCAACAGGCAGAGGGACGAGGTACGACAGTGCAGTGTATCTCCATCGTCGTTGCATTTGACCGGTCCCTGTACTCATCTTAATCACCCTGAAGATACATTACCGCTTCTGAAAGCCCGCTTTAAGGCTGTTGTGGGTGAACTTAACCGATTCAGGTGCGGTGTGTTTCTGCTAGCGACGAACGGTGAGGTAATCTGCACAAACCATTTTGCAGATCAAGCGCTGGCAAGTGGGGATGGACTTAAAACAGATAGTAAAAACCGTCTAAGTTGCCGGGCTCTTGTCGATAATCTCAGGTTGCAGAAGGCAATTGCCAGAGTTGTCAGAAGTGTCGGGAGAATATCTCTGCGGGCGTTTGAAATTGAAAGGGGAAAAGGTTCATCCTACCTTGTAACGATTTTGCCGGTTCACCAGAGCGGTATCGCTGTTGGCGTTATTACCATCGTGATCGGTTCTAAAGAGCACAAAATCGTTGATTCAGTCTGTTTTCGCAAGATTTGCGAACGTGTCATTACATCGCGATAAGGGGCTTACTGAGCGATAGTGCTGTCTTAAAATACGCTGAACAGGGTTTCCGTATGACCTTTTGCTCTGACTGAAACGGTGTCTGCTTTGGCTAAAGTGCCTTTTGGTAGTGAAACACGAAAACCCGCCTTACCTGTCACGCTTTTTTTAGCCGTGATCAGGTCACTCCGAAACTCTTCGCACAGGACATCTGCGACCCAGTGATCATTGACAAGAAGTTCAACAGTAACCGGTTGATCAGAGCCCTTCTGGAGAAACCAGCCAGACACCAGATTTTCAGAAACCTTATCAATATAGCCATCAAATCCGGCTTTATTGAGCTGATATATCTGTCGTGAAATATCCACCCATTGCGTATAAATTTTCGGAGATGCTTCGATGGCTTGGCTGGCCTGGTCAATTAAGCTTTCAGTTGCATCAATATCGCAAAAATCTGCAATCTGCCTTAATTGCCTCTGGGAATCCTGCAGAAGCTTCTCATAAGAGATATGCAGAGCTGGATAGTCGTTTTTTTCGACGAATTTTACTATCCGGTTATACGCCGTCAGGCTGGATTTCATTGCCTCGACGAGAGTGATGTTCTGCACTGACTGTTTTCGGTTGGCGATTGCGCAGATATCCCTGTAAACAAAGATAAAACTGGGGTTTGAAAACAGTTTGGAAATGCGGGCTAGCTTACTGTTGCTATCAGGTAGCTTCCAGGCAAACTGCTGATACTCCAGTTCATATGCCGTTATCAGTTGTTGCAGTTTTTTCCAGTTGCCGCTGCGAAACGTTTTTGCTATCTCTAAATCTTCATAGATAGGGCTATGATAATTATCCCCAAGGGATATCCCCAGTGCCTGAAGTGCAGCCGCTATTGCCGAGGTGCCACCCCGCTGCACACCAACGACGATGAACTGTCTGTGCTTGCCAGGATTTTCAGGGTTCTTTTTTGCAGAGAAGATCATTTTTTACCATCAGATAGGGGGAATATTTTGAAGTGGCTGGACCGGGAGGAACTCTTGTCTATATTCTAAATATCAAGCTATTATATGATCCTCCTTAATATTTATTAAGTAGCTCTGGGTACTTAGCTTGAATGTTACTATCATTAGCGAGTTTTTCAGGTAGGTGTAACTGTGGCATAACGCTGATAGAAATGCTACTCAATGGAAAATTAATCAGATGAAACAGTTCGTAATTTAAACCTAACCTGCAGCCCCTTAGGGAAGCTGCAAACTGCCAGATCAGGTTTAAATCTGATTTAGTACATCTTCTCATTAGAAATAAAGGCCAAAAGTTAGGTTGTATTCTTCTGCCTTGTCTTTTTTATAAGATAATCGAATATCTGAATTCCTACTCAAACGGTATCTAGATAAAAAAGTCGTAACGTACTCCTGAGATTTCGCTCCATCTAAGGGGGTTGCTGTATCTATCAGAATACGCATATTGTAATCCTTTCCTGTAAAAAGATTAGTAAAAAGTTTAGCAGCGATACGTGTATTACCGCTGGATTTATAGCTATCCTGAAGTTGACCACCAAGGAATCCCCCAATCAAAATATCATTACTTATTCGTTTTGAGTAACCATAATAAGCTTGACCTCGCATTATCAAACAGGAAGTGCATGTTAGATCAGGCGGTTGAAGCCCTGCTTTTAAGAACCAGCCGCTGCCATTGTCTTCGGGTAGTCCTGTTACTGCCGCATTTATACTCTCAATTTCAATAAGAGTTAAATCACGCAATTCAAAGTTTCCTCCTTGTGATGAGTGCAGTTCAAAACGACCCATTGTCAAAGCGGAATCTCGTACATGGCTGTTATCAGAATCCAGAACATCATAATATGCCGGGCGGAAAATAAGCGATATACCATCCCCCAGCTTTGAATTGTGAGTAATTGCTGATTGAACTAAACTCGGATCACGTCCTTTATCGGGGGGATATCCGTGCTGTTTTGAAATGTGTACTTCTCCAGGGGGGAGCTTATAACGTTCTATTAGTACTTGTTGGTAAAATGAATTCACAGTATCAGTGTTTCTGTCTTCTGGTGTTCGAACGTATTGCAAGTAGTCTAACAGGGTGTCTAGTATGAGGTATTTAGAGGTTATTGAGCACTTAATGAAGTCGTTATCATATAACTTATTATGATGATTGAAGATTTGATGAACTAAGGCTTTTTCATTTGCATTGAGAGCAAGGTATTTCTGGTAAAGTCGGGTTTGTCGTGAAGCATGATAAAATTTTGATAGTACGAGTGGTCGATTATTAATGTATGACTCACTAATTGTCTTGATTAACGATTGAGGAAACGTTACAGCGCGAGATTTTATAATGTTTACTCCCTCCGCGAGTTCAATCAATTCTGCCATTCTATAAGCGCAGTTTTTACGGAAGAAAAAATAAGTGTATTCCTTTTTTAATACCTCCCAGGAGTGGGCAACAATCAGCCTTACGCTTTCCGTAGGAAGGTCCAAGCGATACTCCCATAAGTCTCGAAGCTCATTTTCTCCATAGTTATTATTTTGAAAATAGAAATTCACATCGCTGAAACCGCCTATATATCCACCGAATATCCCTTTAAATATATATGTAACTGGATTTTCTCCATCGGGAACAACTGCGCCATAATTAATAGTCTTATCGAGAAAAGATGAGGTGTTATTAGCAGAGTTAAACTTTAGAAATGTATGTCCATAGAATGATGCCGGATTTCCGAGATAACCTGTAGCATAAATAACACTTAGAGATTCTATTGAGCTGTCATGTGTCCATTCGTTATAAGAAGGGCAGGTAGCTTCTGCTGGTAAAACATTAGTATTTTGTAAATGCTTCTTTAACCAAAGATATCGCGCAGGAAACTGGCATTGGGGGTGTGCATCTCTGTTCTTCTGGTTGAGAGGAGTGAACATGGCCTCAATAGTTGCAAATAACTCTTCCTGAGGGTCTGTCATGCCGTTTGAAGCTATAAAGAAATTCTTACTATGAATCTCACTGCTATACGCAGTTTGTGATGAAGTTTTATCTTTATAATGACCAAGCTTCAGCCATGTTGGGTTAATTGATAAGTTTTGTCTTTTAGCTGCACTGACCCAAGCTTCACTTTCGTGTGATTTTGCAGCAACAGCGTTGAGAGAGATTATCGAGAAAGTCAGTAGTATTACAATTCGTAGCAACATCAGTAAATTTCAATTGTGGTAAAAAAGTGCACCATTACAGCGTATGCGTAATGGTGCATGTACTGACAAGTTTTACAAAATTTATGCTGAACAGCTGTTTACTGCTTTGCTTACTGAATTATAGTAGGCAGTAGCTTTTGTTACGTTTGATTCCTGTGTATAGGACTCGGTTGAAACTAACTTAGCCATATCTGATCGGACAGACATAATAACACTAGCTTGTTGGCTTTCCTGGCATCCGAAGATATCCAGCATTGCCGAAATGTTTTCACCCTGTCCTTTAGCTGTTTCTTCAACCAGACTTTCGTAAGAGTCAAGAATGAACTGAGCAGCCTCCATTTTTTTTGCGTTACAAGTTTCAGGGCTCATAGTCGCTGACGTTACGGCTGTGGTTCCCAAATCCCAGATAATGTTTGATGATACAGCTGCCCAGTGGGTGTCTTTGAATAAAGCAGCTCCGATGCCGCAATCTGTATATGGGCTTGGACCTGTTCCAGCTTGACCTGCTGCTGTTGCAAATGGTGCTGTTGTTGAAATAGCGCAAGCAATAGCTGCTGTTACAAAGTGCTTCTTAATCATTATGGATATCCCTGTGAATGAATGGAACTATTTTTGGTAAAAAACTTGCCTTAAAATGCTATTTTCCTTTGATTTCAATGATTTATTATATAGGAATTTTTCCTATTTTCTGTTTTTTTTCATTTAAATGCACCTTGGTGGTTAGTATATTTGTTGACATTTATATTTATATGGTGTCTCAGGCTTCTCTTTGAGAGGGTGGGAATTGAACCGCCTATCGTAAAGAGAAGTATTATTGCTGTAATTCGATCAAGCTAGGTTGTGCGTGTAAGGCTGTATCCTGCAGAGATATGATATATTTTGATGCAATCTCGAGTATCTTCGTTTTTATCTGTTCGTATTTAAGTGGCTGAAAACCCTTTTTTGCTGCAGCATAATCATGGCAGTTTCTGTACCGAGTTATTCAAAGCTTTAATTGATGAGCTTTGAGGAAGTTTAGGTGTTCGTGGCAAGTAAAAAGGAAGCCATTGGCTTTGCTGGGGAGATTTAAAGAAAGCTTGAGGTAACGCCAAAACGTGAGTCATTGAAGACTGCGCAAAGGATAACTATGGGGTAAATAGATGTTTTTGATCTATCACTCAATCCATTGTTGGCAGATCGGATAATTCTACCCAAGTAATGCAATCACCGGTATAGGAAAGAGGTCTGAGAGGGGAGGAAGGCCAGGTTTAATAGTTTTAAAAAAATCCGGGGCAGCTGTATACAAGATAAAACAGACGATAATGTATACCCCGGTGAATAACGAAATGACTTCGTTAAGGTTCAGCGAAGGGGATTTGCTGAAAAACAGATTTTTCTAACCGGTTGTATCGGTAAGAGGAAAAAAATCGCTCGGATAGCTTCGTTAAACTGGTAAGCGAATACTTTTACCGAGAAACTTGTTACACAAAGAAAGTGGTCGGGCAGCAGTATTAGAATCTATGATCCCTAGCCTGGAGAGTTCCCAAACCAGATGCGCTTTTTATAGCGGCTTTAAAAGTGGTCGGGGCAGCAGTATTAGGATCTATGACCCTAGCCTGGATAGCTCCCAAACCAG
>NZ_FOGB01000004.1:360118-381083 GCF_900111095.1 Amphritea atlantica
TGGCTCCTCGAGCTGGACTCGAACCAGCGACCAATAGATTAACAGTCTACTGCTCTACCAACTGAGCTATCGAGGATCACCTCAACCGTGGCGGCGTATGTTAATGATGAGTGGGGTATGCGTCAAGCAGAAAAGATAAAATATTTTACTGTTTTATTAAGTGGTTAAATAACGATCTGATGAATGTCCTGGTGGCTGACCCGGCAGTACTCCGGCGATATTAATCGTGCGGCATTTCGCTTGAGGATGGTTTTCTGTATAACGGGCGTTATGATGGGGAGCACGCCTGGAGCTGATAACTGCGAAAGGGCAGTCTGCCCCCGATTTTTTAGTGAGAATGGTAGCAAGGATCCCCTATGTCGATGATTCCCGGTAAAGATGCTCCACTGGACGATTCAATCCTTCATATGACGGCCCGTCTTCAGTCACTGGGTTTTGAAGTTGAAGAGACTCAATGGCTCAATCCTCTGCCAAATGTCTGGTCTGTTCACCTTCAGGAGCGAAATAATCCGCTACTTTTCAGTTATGGCAAAGGGGCTTCCAGGTCTGCGGCGCTGGCGAGTGCGCTGGGGGAGTTTTTTGAACGGCTAAGCTGTAACAGTTTTTTTGCGGATTACTATCTGGGCGAGCCGGTTGCCTCGGGAGAGTTTGTTCATTATCCAAATGAGAAGTGGTTCCAGGTAACGGGGAATGCATTACCTGATGAGATGCTGGATGAGCCGACCCGACTGCATTACAACATGGATGGTGAACTGAAAGCGTCGATGCTGGTGGATACCAACTCGGGAAACCGTGAACGGGGGATCTGTGCAATTCCTTTTGTGCGTCAACGCACCGGTGACCGGGTGTGGATACCGGTCAATATTATCGGCAACCTCTATAGAAGTAATGGTATTGCCGCCGGGAACAGTGTCAGTGAAGCCCGGGTTCAGGCACTGTCAGAAATTTTTGAACGGCATATAAAGAATACCATTATCTCCTCCGGGATCAGTCTGCCGGATATTCCCCGGCAGGTGCAGGAGCGTTATCCGAGAACGGTTGAGGTGATTGAGGCACTGCGTCGTCAGGGCTATGTTGTGTTGGTTAAGGATGCTTCGCTGGGGGGCAAATTTCCTCTGGTGAACGTATCCCTGATTAACCCTGAGGATGGCGGATGTATTGCCTCTTTCGGCGCGCACCCTAAGTTTGAGGTAGCGTTTGAGCGGGCTGTCACCGAGCTGCTCCAGGGGCGCAGTCCTGAAAATCTGAGCGGCTTTCCGCTACCGGGTTTTGATATTACTGATGTGGCGGATCAGGCGAATCTTGATGCCCACTTCGTTGATTCCACCGGTGCTGTTGCCTGGGACCTGTTTGCGACAAAGACCGATTACAGGTTCACCGAGTGGAATATTGAGGGCGATACCCAGGCTGAGTTTGAACAGCTGTGTCATCTGATTCACAAGGTCGATATGGATATCTATATCGCTGACTTTGAACACCTGGGGGTGTATAGCTGTCGGGTTATTGTGCCCGGTATGTCAGAGATTTTTCCGGTCGATAAGCTGGTCTGGAACAACAATAATGCCGGAGTTGAACTGCGGCAGTCATTGCTGCGTCTGCCCTCCCTGACTGAGCTGGATGCTGAAAATCTGCTGGTTAAACTGGAGGAGGGGGGCTTTTCCGATCAGCAGTTGGTGGTGGATATCATCGGTATTCTGTCTGACCCGTTAACCCTGTGGGACTCATTGCGAGTAGGTGAGTTGAAGTGTCTGTTAAACCTGAAGCTGGGTGAACTGCAAGAAGCGCTGAACTGGAGTGACTGGATTCAACGGTCAGGCTGTCCGCAGGGCGATCGGGCCAGCTTATATCGCTGCTTGCATCAGTGCCTGAGTTTTCGCCTCGATACTGAACGTACACTGGATCAGTATCGCGCTCTGCTGGAGCAGATCTATGGTGTCGATCGGGTAGCTGAGGTGCTGGAAATGATCGATGGTCATGGACTGTTTGCCGGACTGGCTGAGTCAACCATGGCGCTGGAGGGGTTTGTGCAGCACCAGAAACTCCTGTCAGCCTATGCGCGATTGCAGCAGGCGAAAAGAACCCTCTGAATAAACATTGATCACCATTTTATCTTTTTGATTTAATTATATTTATTATTTTTTTTCTGAGAAAAGAGCTGGTCCCGGTGGTTGTGTCTTGTTTGCCACTTGGTCAGTGTGGCTATTTCCGTTATCATCGGTACCTTTATTAAAGATAGTGTGAATAAAACGCGTGTGAATTGCGCTATTTTGCCGTAAGGCAGGCTCTGGCATCGCTGAGTGTCGGCTGGTATCGGCCTGGGGCACTTTTCACACGGAACCAGAGATCTTTTTTCCAGTCTGCGTGCCCGGAGATTTTAGCTGAGATGCTTTTCAAAAAGCTTCCCGAAACAATATTTGTTCCTTTTTCTGGACAAAATAAACATATCTACGAGGCGGTTCTGCTGGATCTCGCTGATCAGTTCTTCGATGAAGATCTGGTTGATCCGTTTGTGCCCAAAGACCTCATCCGTTCCTGTATTGAGGATACTGTTGTGCGCCTTGGGGTGCGTCGCTGGGAACCAGAAGAGGGTGAGTCCGAAGCGGATCGCCAGGAGCTGCCACGCTCCACCGCTGAATATACCAGCCGTATCTATCGACGACTGGTGGAAACTGGCTGGTTGGAAGAGGAGCAGCGGATCTATCGCACCTTTGTCCTGTTGTCTCCGGCGATCAGTTATCTGTTACGCACCCTGGTCGGTATCAATGAGTTGGAAAAACGCAGCTACGGTGGTGCGGTGCTTAACGTACTCAGTTCTCTTGAGTCAGCCATCAGTGATCCTGCTGGCCGGGGGATTACACTGCAGGAAGCGGCTCAGACCGCCGCTGATTTCAGTGCCCACCTGACCGATATGATGCTGGGCCTGCGGGAGCTGAAGATCAGTCTGGCAGCGACCTCAAATCCGCAGGAGATTGTCCGCAGCTTCTTCGATCGCTTCGTAGCCCATATTCTGGTTTCTGACTACAAAACCCTGAAAACCAAGAACAACCCGTTTCGTTTCCGTCGTCAGATTCTGACGATGTTGCGGGATCTGCAGTTTGATCCGCTTAAAGTGGAAAAACTGTCGAAACACTATCAGGAGCAGTTTGAGCTCAGTTTTGCCGATGCTGAGGCGATGGTTCATAGCCATATCAACCGGATTATCCGGATCTTTGAGTCGGTGGATCAGCGTCTGGCAACCATCGACGATTTCCGTTACCGGCTGGAGAAGCGGGTCGCCGACACCGTCCGTTACATGGATAAGACCACGCCGGGTATGAGTTCCCGTTTATCGCGGCTGATCTCTGATGTGTCTAAGCTGGACTCTCGTTCTATCCCCCATATCAACACCCTTGAATCTGTGGCGTTTATTGCGCCGGGCAGTGTGCGTTCACCGATCCGTCGTCGGGTTGAAACCAGGCCCCGGGTGATCCGCCCGGTCGAGATTGACCCGCGGGTGCTGGAGCTGCGGCAGCTGTTCAAAGAGTACAAAGCCCGGCGGGAAGTGAAGCCTGAGAACATTGAGCTCTATGTCGAGCGCCATCTGATCGACAAGAAAAAGATAACCGCGACCGACTTCACCATCGAGTGTATCGAGGATTATATCTGCTTCAGTTATCTGCGGCATATGCGTTCACTGGGTAAGAAGGGGCGCGGAACCGCCAACAAGTATGAGATTAAGTTTGAAGATAAATATGTCAATGTCGCGGATATGGTTGAGTGTCGCGATTTCAGTATTCAGAGGAAAGTATAATGCTGGGTGATCTGCAGAAAATCATCGGTCGCAGCGATCAGTATCAGGAAGAGGATTTCGTCCGGGCTGCCAATATGCTGCTGGTGAATCAGTTTCTCTACGCTGAACGCTCAGGGCACCGGGATAGTTATTTCCTGGTTGCATCCCACGTGGACTACTTTGTAAACCTCTTTGCCGCTATAGGCTGGTCGTTGATCTATCAGCCAGATGAAGCCTATCTGGGTATCCTGCCGAAGGGCGAAGAGCGCTTTATGCGTCTGAAACTGGATGAATCCCTGTTTCTGCTCTGTCTGCGCCAGCAATATGAACAGAAACTGGAATCGTTCGATGTTGAAGCGGGGCGAGCCTACATCACCTCCGATGAGCTGCTGACGCTGTATGAAAACCTCACTGGCCGCGAGATTCCCAATGAAACCCGGCTTAAAGAGCTGCTGTCACTGTTTAGCCGGCATGGCGTGATTGAGCGGGGCAAGCCCCACGAAACGGACCCGAAAAATATCCCCTTAACCATCAATCCGGCGATTCGCCAGGTGGTGGTGGAAGACTTTATCGGCCAGTTGGAAGCGCTCTGCGAAGAGCGGGACGACGAACAGCCGGTGGTTAAACAACCGGTTGCTGAGGACGGCGAGGAGGGGGCAACTCCTGAGTCGCCATCAGCCGCGGAAGAGGGGGGAGACAGTGAGGCCGTCGTCGGGACTGCGGCTCAGCCCACAGAAGCGCAAGAAGACGCTGAAACCAACGCCACCATAGCGGCACCTGAGGAGACCCACTGATGAAACAGCTCAATAGAATGGTGCTGGTGAACTGGTATGTGCTCGGTGCCGTGGAGATACCAATTAAGGGTAATGTCGCGGTCATCGGGCCGAACGGGTCGGGTAAGTCATCCCTGCTGGATGCTATTCAGACGGTTCTCATGGGGGGGAATAAAAAGTATCTCAGCTTTAACGCCAGTGCGGGTGAAAAGAGTGAGCGGAGTCTGCGCACCTACTGTCTTGGTTTTATGGATGATCTGGGCAATAAGGATAACTCCCGACAGGATTCCGTCAGCTATATCGCTCTGAGTTTCTTTGATACTGAAACCGGTAAAGAGACCTGTGTCGGACTGGCGATCAGTGCATCGCTGTCCTCACCCGAAGAGGATGTGCTGGGGCGTTTTATCCTGCCTGATTTCTCTGTGACGCTGGAAGATTTTACCATCAAACAGGATGGAGGCCGTCTGCCGAAAGAGTGGCCGGTGGTGAAAGAGAGTCTGTTGAAGCAGTGTCCTGATATGAAGCTGGAGAAGCGCGCCAACCGCTTTATTCGCGAGCTGGTCACTGAACTGAGCTATGATCAGCAGATGCCCAATGATGATGAGAAGTTTGTGAAAAACTTCCGCAACGCACTGAAGTTTGTACCGATCAACAGTCCCACCCGTTTTATCCGTGAGTTTGTCCTGGATGAGAATATTGTCCATGTGGGCGGGTTCCGTAAATCACTGGATGAATACCGGGCGATGGAGCAGAAAACCCGTGAGGTATACAACCGCATCGTCGAACTGGAAAAGGTTCAGGAGCAGTGCAAAGGGATCGACCGCAACGTTAAAAACTCCGTCGAATATGAGTGGGTGGTACATGAGACCCGGTTTGAGCATGCTGATCTGAAAAAAGAGGAAGCGGGTGAGCGTCTCGAACAGAATCAGGAGAAAGAAACCACTCTGCAGGCAGATCTTGAAGCTAAGAGTGAAGAACTCAGCGAGATCATGCAGTCGCTGGCCAATACCCGTGCCGAACTGAATAACACCGATAGCGCCCACAAGGTTAAGGCGCTGGAAAACTCTATCAATGCCCGTCAGCATGAGCTGAATGTGGTTAAAGAGAAGATCCAGCATGTCTATTCACTGCTGCGTTCAGCGGTCAGTTTTGCCAACTATCAGCAATACCTGCCGGATAGTTTTATTCCGGTGGTCAAAGAGTCGGTTGAGTTATGGCGCTCCGGTGAAGATATGATGGCGGAAGCCTGGCCGCTGGCACCGGTGGATGTCGATAACAACCTCAACCGTCTGAAAGAGTCGGTGGACTCGGTGCGCCGCGAGATCGCCCGCCGGTTTGAGTCCTCCGTTATCCGCATGAACGAGTTACGTAGCGAGATTCAGAGTCAGAAAAGCGCGGTTGAGCAACTGAAAGAGGGGCGGGCACCTCTGCGACGTAACACCCGCGAACTGATGCAGCTGCTGAAAGATTACGGTATCGAATCGACGCCGATCTGCGAACTGGTGGATATTAACGATGAGAAATGGCGTATTGCCATTGAGAGTTTCCTCGGCGCCCGTCGGGAAGCGCTGATTGTTGATCCGGACCGGGTTAAGGAAGCGATCACCCTGTATCGTCGTAAAGGTCGTCATCTGAAAGGCTGTCGGGTGGTCAATACCACCAAGTCCCATGAGTGGCTCAATCGTTCTAAACCAGGGTCTCTGGCGCAGTTTGTTGACTGTCAGAGTGATGATGCTCAGGCGTACATGAACCGCGCACTGGGCGGGGTGATGGCGGTAGAAACCGAAAGCGAGCTGCTGAAACAGGAGCGGGCTCTGACCTATGACTGCATGCTGCAGACAGAGGGGACCACCACCTCGATTCGGGAAGAAGCGCCGATGATGGGTAGTGGCGGTGGCCGGCGTCAGCACCAGTTGCAACAACAGGATCGTCAGGTCGAGCAGATGATGGCCGAGTTCAGTGCGCTGAACAAAGACCATGAAGCGCTGGATAGTCTGCGGGAAAACCTGATCCGCATGACGGCCGCACTGACCGGTGTCACCGAACGTACCTTTGATCTGGTGAATCAGCGGGAGATGCTGCAAAGCGAGATCGATGGCTATCGTCAGGGCATTACGGATCTGCGTAATCAGGATGACTCGGGTATACATCAGCGGATTACTGAACTGGTTGAAGCACAGAAAGCCGCTCAGGATGCCCAGAAAAAGCTGATGGACAAGCTGCAGTCCACCCGTACCAGTCTGATTAAAGACAATGCCTCCCTGGAGGTGCTGGATAATGAGCTGGAAGAGCATGCTGCAGCCAGGTCCCGTTGCGAAGCGGACCCAGTGTTTGATGCTCAGTCCGCCCAGGAAAAACGGGATTATATGGATGAGTCCTGTTCTGGAGACCTTGATCGGATTATCTTTGAATCAGCGAAAAAGGCGCAATCAGAACTGGGGCTGGTTGAACGCAAGAAGAATATTGTGCGTGATGGTGTTGCCCAGTATAAAGCCCGTTACCACGGTTCAGGTCTCAGCCATCAGGAACTGGATAAGGTGAGCGAAGATTCAACTCACGAGCAGTTGGCTGAATTTGTTGATCATACGATCCAGTCCCTGCGGGACAGTGAGCTGGCGGAGTATACCGAGAAGGCAGAGCGGGCGCGGCTGGAGGCAGAAACCTCTTTCCGTTCCGATTTTGTTGCGCACCTGAAAGACCAGATCGATAAGATTAAAGAGCTGATTCGTGAGCTCAATGCCCATCTCAAGAACCGCCCATTCCATCGGGAGATGTATAGCTTCGAAATGATGCCTAACCCGGAATTGAAAGATATCCTGGAGCTGGTGGAAGCCTATACCCGTATGGATCAGGCCAATGTCGGTTCGCTGTTTGATATGCAGTTCGATGAGAAGCGACCCCATCAGGATGCTCTGAGTAAAATTCATGAAGTGCTGAAAGATGAGGGGGAAAGCAGTCTGCTGCAGGATTACCGCAACTTCTATAACTTTGAGTTGGTGGTTAAAGATCTTGAAGGAAATCGTAAGACCACGCTGACCCAGCGGATAAAAACCGGTTCCGGTGGTGAGCACCAGGTACCGTTTTATGTCGCCATTGCGGCAGCAATGGGGGCGACATACCGGCTGCGCGACACTGCTGATGGCGTTACTCTGGGGGGGATCAGTCTGTCGGTATTCGATGAGGCGTTTAATAAACTGGATGCCGAAAACACCGTGACTTCGCTGGGCTTTATGAGTGATCTGGGTCTGCAGACACTGATTGCGGCCCCCGATGATAAATATTCGCTGATGGCGACTACCATGGACACCATTATCAACGTCTGCCGTGATGGCCGGATTGTGGATATCGATGTTGAGTTCCCCACCAAAAATGGTAAGGAACTGCTGAACTCCGATAACCCCTATCGGCTGATCGAAAAGTCCGAAGGTGAGGCTGCTGAAGATGTAGAGGGCCTGATGCCTGCCTGATGGCTATGCGGTAATTGATTCAGGCTGAGCTGGTCCAGCGGGTTCCCCGTTGGGCCAGTTTTGGTGTTGGGGGGGTGAAATCCGGCTCGAAGCTGCACAGCGGGGCATCCTGATGCACAATAATTAACCGGCCTGCGTCATTCGGGTGTGGCCGAACCTGCCATTGTTCCGGCTGATTAATAATGCCCACCAGCAGCTCCTGCGCCTCAGGCGCGGGTATCCCTTTATACTCCACCATAAACTGATCATTGCCCGGCAGTGCCAGTTGCTCTGAGCGTAAACCCCGGAACTGCTGGTTTGCCAACAGGCGTGACAGGTGTGGTAACGTCCAGAGAGAGGGGGCTTCAGTCAGGGGGATCAGTCGGCCAAGATTTCCCGGCGAGATGATTGAGCGGTCTTTAGAGAAAAACTTGCGTACCGTGAGGTCGGTATGCGCCTTTAACAGCGAGTTATCACGGACATTGCCATCGAAATTGATCTCCGCCAGGCCATCGATCATCATCTGCAGATTGAAATCGCAGGCCTGAATAAACTTCCAGGCAGGTTTCAGTGAACTGCGCGAACCCAGGCTGTATTTGATCGCTTGTTTGCCATGGCGGGTATTGTTGTCCAGTACCGTGATCATCAGATAGGTCGTCTGAAAATCCACCATCGCTTCCGGACTCTCAATAAAACAGGAGGACACCTCTCGTTTGCAGAAATCAAGCCAGGCTTGTTTAGTGTTCAGGTGGGGCAGGCAGCGGATATTCATTCACATCTCTGGGGCTGAGGTTATAATGCTGGCCACTAGTTTAGCTGAAGTCGGGAGAAGCCTCTATGAAACTGATCAACCGTTCCGGATTTGCTGTTCTGCCGCGTCAGCCGTTTGTTGACTGGGCCAGTCAGCAGCAGGATGAGCTGAATCAGCCGATGTCACTGGACGAGCATCGCGCTGAAGGCAGTGTATATCTGACCGAAGAGTTTCACAGCGAAACCGATGTGTCGCAGCAGTTGGCGCTGCACTATGAAAACATATTTGCCAATGAGCTGGCCGCCTGGGATGAGTTTGGTGACCACTGGCCGCAGAATAGAACGCTGGAGCTGTTTCTGCAGTGGTTTGATGTGACCCCTCAGGTGTTGGCGGTTGATCTGTTGCAGACGCCGTTGATGCTGGCTCCTTTGGAGGATTGACAGGGCTCTTTTGTAGCGGGTATTCAGGAGAGTTGCTTTAGGTCGTGGGTTTCGCTAACAATAGCGGTTTGTTAATAGAAATCAGGAAGTTTGATGTCTGTCTCTGCCAATCTTCAGCTTGAAATGCACCCCCTGAGGGAGTCTCTCTACGAAGAGATGCACTCGAGACCGTTTCAGGTTATCCCCAGTCCCGCCCGAATTTCGCATCTTTCTGTGGTGTGCAGCGAAGACCAGAAAGCTGAACAGTTCAGTCACCTGCAGCAGTTGTGTGAGTTACTCGGCGGCGATGTGCCTGAGCAGGATACGCCCTGTTTTCAGCAGCGTTTTGGCGAACTGAAAGTTCGCCGTGAAAAGCATATGGAGTTTGTCTCCTATACCTTTATCTGGTTGGGTGGAAGCCACCAGCAACCCTTTGCTCAAACTGGCATCAGTCAGTTGCCAGAGGGCTGGCTTGAGGGGATATGTGGTGAAATTGTCGCGGCTTTTCATATGTCGGTAGAGGATGTCCGCACTATAGGCGAACCCACTATTCCTGAAGTGAAAAGCCATTTTGACGAGATGCGTCTGGTAGGGAGTCAGCCTTCGCAGGGGGCTGCGCAGGTGTGGACCAGTTACCGCTTGCACAGTGATGGCTTCGGGCGTTTCCTGATCTATAACCGGGAGATGAGTGACAGTCAGCTGGGGCGTCTGATTCAGCGGCTTCTGGAGATTGAATCCTATCGATTGATGACACTGATGGGGCTGCCGATGGCACGTTCAATCAGTCCGGAACTTCAGCAGATGGATCAGCAGCTGGCTGAGCTGACCCAGATACTCTCCAGTGAGCAGTATGATGACGCCAGCTGTCGCGATGAGCGGCAGCTGTTAAGCCGGTTAACCCATCTGGCTTCCCGGGTTGAGGCCTATCGTGCCAGCTCTACGTTTCGTTTTAATGCGACCAATGCCTATCAGGACCTGGTGATGCAACGACTGGCGGACCTGCGGGAGGATGAGGTGTCTGGTCACCTGACATTGCAGGAGTTTATCACCCGGCGGATGATTCCTGCGGTGCGCACCTGTAAGGCGATAGCGGGACGGCTGGAAGATCTGTCCCGTAGAATCGACCGGGTCAGCGATATGCTGCGTACGCAGGTAGAGCTGTCGATTCAGGGACAGAATCAGGAGTTACTCAGCTCAATGGACCGGCGTTCGCAGATTCAGCTGATGATGCAGCATACGGTTGAAGGCCTTTCTGTTGCTGCGATCAGCTATTACACCATCGGTCTGGTAAAGATTTTTATCGGTGTGCTGTATGATCAGGGTTTGCATATCAATAAGAGTCTGTCGTTGGGGATCGCCATGCCGCTGGTAATTATTGCGGTGGCGTTGATTACCCGGCGAATTCACTCAAAATTCAGTAAACTGGCTGCCGATTCGGCGGACACAAAACAGTAAAAACAGGTCAATGATATGAGTATTGCAACTGAGATTGAGCAGCGCCTGGGGCAGGCGCTGGCTTTGCAGCATCTGGTGATTGAAAATGAAAGCCATATGCACAGTGGGCCGGCCACAGAAAGTCATTTTAAGCTGGCGGTGGTGGCGGATGATTTTGTCGGTAAGCGACCGGTCGCCCGTCATCAGATGATCTATGGCGCGCTTTCAGAACTGATGAACAATCCGATCCATGCGCTGGCGCTGCATCTGTATACTGCGCAGGAGTGGCAGCAACAGAATGGAGAGATTCCTCAGTCACCTAACTGTATGGGCGGCTCCAAGGGGGATCATTGACCGGGTGGGTTCATCTTTTCGCACTGTGAGTCGCATAAAGCAGATACTAAAGACCGCATGAGCGGTTTTTTTATTCCATCACCAGACGCAGACGTCTGAATCTCGCTAAACTTCGTAAATATACAGATGAATTAAACCGTTACACTATCAGGGAGCAGGCCGCTCGTTATGGATCAGTCTCATTATAGCTGGCGCTATATCTTCAGTGTCGCTCTGGAATACCGGCCACTGTTAATCAAGGCAAATCTGATCGCTCTGCTGGCGACCTGTGCCAGCGTACCTTTGCCATTGCTGATGCCGATGCTGGTTGATGAGGTGCTGCTGAACCAGCCCGGAACGCTGGTCAGTTGGTGTAATGCTGTTTTTCCCACCGGCTGGCAGGGGCCGGTGCTCTATATTACAGCGGTATTGCTGCTGACAGTTCTATTGAGGGTTGCCGCACTGGTGTTCAATGTCTGGCAGGGGCGGCAGTTCTCCATTATCTCGAAAGAGGTGATCTTCCGTATACGCGCTGGATTACTGCAGCGGCTGAAGCGGATCTCTATGGCGGAGTATGAAGCCCTCGGCAGTGGCTCTGTCAGCTCACATTTTATTACTGATCTGGACACCGTAGACCGGTTTGTGGGGGCCTCAGTCAGTCGTCTGCTGATCGCGCTGCTGACAATTATTGGCACGGCGGTGGTGCTGATCTGGATGAACTGGCAACTGGCGATGTTTATCCTGCTGCTTAACCCTCTGGTGGTGTGGCTGACGATGACGATCGGTAAGCAGGTTAAAGAGTTGAAAAAACGGGAAAACCGCGCCTATGAGCAGTTTCAGGGAGGGCTTACCGAGGTGCTCGAGGCGATCTATCAGATCCGAGCGGCTAACCGGGAAAACCACTACCTTCAGGGACTGATCGGGGATGCCCGTTCTCTTAGAGATCATGCCACCCGGTTTGAGTGGCGCAGCGAAGCCGCTAACCGTTTCAGCTTTATGGTGTTTCTGGTCGGTTTTGATATGTTCCGGGCGCTATCGATGGGGATGGTGGTGTTTTCCGATCTCAGTATCGGGCAGATGATGGCGGTATTTGGCTATCTCTGGTTTATGATGGGACCGGTGCAGGAGGTGTTAGGAATACAGTATGCGTTTTATGGCGCGAAAGCCGCGTTGCAGCGAATTAATCGTCTGGTTGAGTTGGATGAGGAGCCTGACTACCCGCATCTGCATGACCCTTTTACCGGTCGTACTTCGGTGGCGATTGAACTCAGGGATATTCATTTCAGCTATATTAACGGGCAGGAGATACTCCGCGGGTTGTCGCTGACAATCGAGGCCGGTCAGAAGATTGCGCTGGTGGGGGCCAGTGGCGGCGGTAAGTCTACTCTGGTACAGGTGTTACTTGGGCTGTATCAGGTTCAACAGGGCCAGGTACTGTTTGATGGTGTGCCGGTCGAACAGATCGGTCTGGATCGGGTGCGCGAGAATGTCGCGACGGTGTTGCAGCATCCGGCGCTGTTTAACGATTCGGTACGGGGAAATCTTACTCTGGGGCGGACCTATACCGATCAGCAGCTCTGGAAGGCTTTAGAGGTGGCGCAACTGGCCCCCTTTGTTGAGCAGCTGGAGAGTGGGCTCGATACCGTGGTGGGGCGTCAGGGAGTGCGGTTATCAGGAGGGCAGCGACAGCGGCTGGCTATCGCCCGGATGGTGCTGACTGATCCGAAAGTGGTCGTTCTCGATGAGGCGACCTCAGCCCTGGATGCAGAGACGGAATACAATCTGCATCGCGATCTGGCGAGCTTTCTGCAGGGGCGTACCACCATTATTGTGGCTCACCGCCTGAGTGCGGTTAAGCAGGCAGATCATGTCTATGTGTTTGAAGATGGTCAGGTCGCAGAGCAGGGCGATCATGAACAACTGCTGCAGCAGAACGGACTCTACGCGCGTCTCTACGGACAGCGTCAGCACTGATATTAATAGCAGATCAGGATAAAGGAGCGGGTATGACGGGCAGGTATCGCTGGTCAGGGGGGAACCAGGTAGAGCTGCTGGTAGAAGGAGCTCAGTTTATTCCCCGCATGCTGCAAGTGATCGAGGAGGCCCGCTACTCGCTGCTGCTGGAGTTTTATATGGTCAGCTCTGGTGAAGTTGCTGATCGCTTCATCAGTGCTCTGATCAACGCAGCGCGGCGAGGTGTTAAGGTATGCTGGCTGATCGATGATTTTGGTGGACGAAAGTTCTCTCTGCAAGACAGTGCGAGACTTGAGCAGGCGGGTGTCCAGGTAAGGCGATATAATCCGATCAGCCTGTTTAAAATGGCAGCTAATCTGGCCAGAGATCACCGTAAGCTGTTGATTGCAGATCAGCAGACCGGTTTTATCGGTGGAACTGGTATCAGTGATGAATACCTGCGTGCAGAACCTGTGAGCGGGACTCTTGCGTGGCATGATATTATGTTGCAGGTGCAGGGTGTGGTGGTTGCAGATATGGTGCAACTATTTGCAAAACAATGGCTTAAGTCCGGTGGCGTGATGCCGCCAATCAGGCTGCCGGGCACAGCCCGCGCGGGTGAGGCGTTGGCGCGGGTGACTCAGGTTGAAGGGCTTAAGATACAGCAGATTAAGCGAAGCTTCGTGCACCATATGAATCGTGCAGAGGAGCGTGTCTGGCTGGCAACCGCTTATTTTCTACCGGCTTTTTCAGTGCGCAGGAGTTTGCGTCGCGCAGCACGCCGGGGAGTTGATGTGCGCTTGATTGTCGCTGGTCCTGATACCGATCATCCCTGGGTCTATCATGCATCGAAGCGTTATTACCGGCGGTTGTTGCAATCCGGAGTGAGGATTTTTGAATATCAGCCCTCTTTTCTGCACGCCAAGCTTGGGTTGTGCGATAACTGGGTCTCTGCTGGTTCATGCAATCTGGATCACTGGAATCTGCGCTGGAACCTGGAAGCCAATCTGGAAGTCGTGGAACCGAAACTGACTCAGGCTGTCGAACAGTTGCTTATCAGTGATATGAGTCGAAGTCATGAGGTTTTATACGCTCAATGGAGCAGGCGACCCTGGTATCAGAAATTCAGGGAGGCCTGTTGGTCGCTGATCTGCCAGACGCTGTTAAAGATCCGTTAAGCTGAATTGTGGTAGGGTAACACGGGTTTGGCAGATATTTGAGCTACAGATCGGTATGCGGCAGAGCGTCGCTGCTCAGACAATCCATATCAGGTTATACTTAGTTTAACGATGACAACAGTTTTCAGGACTGATTTATGAACAAAGTTATTATGATTACTTTTGCAGCAGTCGTGTTGCTGTTGCAGGGCTGTGCTTCTTCGCTGAGTGGCGATACCTATTCCCGCAGTGAGGCGCGTAAAGTTCAGAATGTTGAATATGCCTGGGTTGATGCAGTGAAGCCTGTGGTAATTGAAGGCCGGACTGATAGCCCACTGGGCGCGGGTGCTGGCGCAATTGTCGGTGGTATTGCTGGCAGTACTGTCGGGGGCGGTAAGGGTAGTAGTATCGCCTCTGTTGTGGGGGCTGTCGCTGGCGGTATTGTGGGGCAGAAAATCGAGGAAAACTCAACCCGTAAGCAGGGCCAGGAGGTCACGGTTACCCTTGAAAGTGGCAGGACAATCTCGGTCGTTCAGGAGGTCGATAGTGATGGCTTTTTCCAGCCAGGCGAGCGAGTCAGAGTGTTGCGGCAGGGGTCAACGGCACGCATTGTACGCTAGCGTAATGGTGTTCTCCGTGCTCTGATGATGTTGTAGAAAGATAAAAAAAGCCCGCTGCTGATCAGCGGGCTTTTTCTTAGTCAGATGACAGACCTGGGATTATTTTTTATCAGCAGGGGCGTGGAACAGCAGATAAAGATCGACCAGCAGGTCAGGGATGGTGCGGCACATCTCATCGCAGAGTTTGGTGTCTGCGCGCATTTTAACAAACTCTTCATCATCAAACAGTTCCGATGCAATCATGATCGGAAGCATCAGTTCGGCGACTTCCTCTTCAGCCTGGTGGTTAAACCATTCGTCCTCTTTAAGGAAAACAGCCTCCATAAAGGCCTGAGCCCAACTGGTCAGAGCGCTTTGCTCTTCGTCGTCTTCTGTTTCCAGTGTCAGCTCGCATGGCAGCAGCATATCCTGATCGTTATAGAGGTCGCTGCCAATGCTGAAGTATAGCCGGCGTAGCAATCCTTCAATGCGTGCTTTTTCGGTATCGCTGCTGTAGTCAGGCGCACCATCAAACAGTTCCTGAAGCCACTGTTTCTCGGTAATTTTAACCGGACTGATGTTCAGCGCACAGAAGTAACCATGGGTGCCGACCAGATCCAGCGCGTCTTCAGATACTGCATCTGAGAACATAAATGCTTCAAGCTCATCCAGTTCCTCATCAGTCAGGGGGGTATTCAGCATCGCATTTTGCATAGGTTCGGGTCCGGCTAAGAAAGTGTGAGCAGATTCTAACAGCGAAAAGCCTGAGATCGTAGTGTTAATCGTCCAGAATCGGATAAATCTGGATGACAGTCAGCCTTTCATCCCGGATAATGCCGACCATGATAGAACAGGCACGACATCTCCTAAAACAGATTTTTGGATACGACCAGTTTCGCGAACCGCAACAGGAGGTCATTAAGACACTGTTGAGCGGGGAGGATGCGCTGGTTGTTATGCCGACTGGCGGCGGGAAATCACTGTGTTATCAGTTGCCTGCACTTATCCGGCCCGGCGTGGCGGTGGTGGTCTCTCCGCTGATCGCGCTGATGCAGGACCAGGTGCAGGCGTTGTCCCAGTGGGGGATCGCTGCCGGTTACCTCAACTCGTCGATGGATTTTGCCATGGCGCAGGAGGTCGAGCATCAGTTGCGCAGCGGGGAGCTTGATCTGCTCTATGTAGCCCCTGAACGATTGCTGCAGCCGCGCACGCTGAAAATGCTGTCGGAATGTCAACTGGCGTTGTTTGCGATCGATGAAGCACACTGCGTTTCACAGTGGGGACATGATTTCCGCCCCGAATACCTTCAGCTCAGCTACCTGCAGGACTGTTTTCCGGGGGTTCCGAGAATTGCGCTGACGGCGACTGCTGATGAGCGTACCCGGGAAGAGATCTGTGAGCGCCTTGGGTTGCAGAACGCACGAAAGTTTATTCAGGGCTTTGACCGGCCAAACATACGCTACCGTATTGGGCAGAAGCATCGGGCTAAAGAGCAGTTACTCAAATTTCTGAAGGCCGAGCATGCCAGTGATTCCGGCATTGTCTACTGTCTTTCGCGCAAAAAAGTGGAAGACACCGCGCAGTGGCTGCAGGAGCAGGGATTTAACGCGCTTCCTTATCACGCAGGACTGCCCGCCGAGCTGCGACGACATAATCAGCACCGTTTTCTGACGGAAGAGAATATTCTGATGGTCGCAACGGTGGCTTTCGGTATGGGCATTGATAAGCCCAATGTACGTTTTGTCGCTCACCTTGATCTGCCCAAAAGTGTCGAGGCCTATTATCAGGAAACCGGTCGTGCTGGTCGTGACGGTCTGCCAGCCGACGCCTGGATGGTCTATGGACTGCAGGATGTCATCTTCCTGCGGCAGATGCTGGAAAGTTCGCAAGCTGATGAACTGCACAAAAGTATTGAGCGACAAAAACTTGAAGCGATGCTGGGGCTGTGTGAGATTACCAGTTGCCGGCGTCAGTCCCTACTGACCTATTTTGGCGAGTCTCAGCCTGAACCCTGTGGTAACTGTGATACCTGTCTTGAGCCGGTCCCTGTCTGGGATGCAACTGAAGCCGCCCGTAAAGCACTTTCGGCGGTCTATCGTTGTGGTCAGCGGTTTGGCGTAAACCATATAATCGAAGTGCTGCTGGGCAAATCCAGCGAACGGGTGCTGGAATTAAAACACCATACGCTGAGTACATTCGGTATCGGTAAAGAGCTGGATCGTAATCAGTGGCGCTCAGTCTTCCGGCAACTGGTCGCCCGGGGGTATCTGAGTGTGGCGGCTAACAGTCATGGTGTGCTCTATCTGACTGATAGCTGCCGGCCTTTGTTGAAAGGCGAGTTGCCGATTGAGATGCGCCAGGATAAGCGCAAGCAGGAGTCTTTCCGTAAACGAAATGATCCGCAGCAGAAGCTTGATGCTGAAGACTATGGCTTGTGGAATGGGCTTAAAAGTCTGCGTATGACGCTGTCAAAAGAGCAAGATGTGCCTCCCTATGTTATTTTTCATGATGCGACCCTGATGGAGATGGTGATGTATCGGCCATTGACTCATCAGCAGATGGGCAGGCTAAACGGAATTGGTGAGCGTAAGCTGGCGCTTTATGGCGATGCGTTTCTCGAGCTGATCAGGGAGTATCAGTCTGAACAGCAGCAACCGCAAAATAAAGATCTTCAGGTGCAGCAATCGGTCGCGCTCTATGGTTCGGGGATGACTGTAGCGCAGGTCGCCCGGCAGCAGCATCTGTCAGAAAATGTGATATACAATCACCTGGCGGATGGAATCGCCGGTGGCCAGTTGAGTCTGGCTGATGTGGTAACGCTGACGGGGGACCAGTTGCAACAGGTGCAGCAGGTTATGTGTGAATCTATGGCGTCCTGCGGGGTGGCGCTTAAACCTGTCTATGAGGCGCTGGATGGTTTGTATGAATACGGAGTCTTGCGCTGTATCCGTGCCGACATGGAGCGCATTGAGCAGGGCGGCTGATCATTATGGCTGATCTTGGGGTGTGGGGCTTGTTTGTCAGCAGCTTTATCTCTGCCACCCTCATGCCCGGTGGTTCCGAGGTATTACTGGGGTATCTGCTGACTCAGCCTGACTCTCAGCCCCAGACGTTATTGCTGGCAGCCAGTGTGGGAAATAGTCTGGGCGGCATAGTGACTTTTGCAATGGGGTGGTGGGTCGCGGCACGCTGGCCACTGCTTCAGCCGGAGAAAAGAGCCCAGCAGCGTGCTCTCAGGGTTATACAGAGCGTTGGTCCTACAGCGTTGCTGTTGTCCTGGTTGCCCGTTATCGGTGATCCTCTCTGTTTTGCCGCGGGCTGGTTCCGTTGTCACCTGTTACTGTCCCTTGTCCTCATCACTCTGGGTAAGACCCTGCGTTTTTTATTCATTGTTTTAGCTTTTAGCTGATATAGTTGCTAAGGCCTTCGAGTAGTTCAGCGTTAAACAGAATCATCGAATGGTTGTCTGATCAGCATTGAGAATGGAGGAGCTATGCTGAGATTCTTCCGATTTCGGTCGCTGCGGATAATCCTGTTGCTGGTTATCCTGTTTGTGGTCGCGATGAATACCTGGTTATCCAGCGCGCGTATTCAGTCCTGGAACAGGCCTGTATGGGTGGTGCTTTATCCGATCAATGCCGATGGACGGGCCGATACTCAGGCCTATATCAATGCCCTCAGTGCAGAACATTTCGATGATATTGAGCAATTTTTGCAACGCGAATCTGCCCGCTATCATGTCGGGCTGAGTCCTGTCGCGGAGTTCCATCTGGCACCGGTACTGACGGCGCAGCCTCCTGAGGTAGAGATAGATGCCTCATTGTTTGAACGGGTTTTCTGGAGTCTTCATATGCGCTGGTGGTCTTGGCGCAACGATAACTGGAATGGTCCGGAGCCTGATGTCAGAATTTATCTGCGATACTTTTCTCCCAGAGAACATCTGCAGTTGTCGCATTCGCTGGGGTTGCAAAAGGGGATGATCGGTTTGGTGAATGGATTCGCCAGTGTTGATTACATGGGGACAAATAATTTTGTTATCGCCCATGAACTGATGCATACATTCGGCGCATCAGACAAATATAGCCTTGAAACTAACGAACCCCTCTTTCCGGATGGTTATGCTGATCCACAGCAAAGCCCGCTATTGCCGCAAACCCGGGCAGAGGTAATGGCGGGTCGGATAAAGGTTTCGCCGGGATGGTTGTTAATGCCAAAAAACCTCAATGATGTGGTTGTAGGTGCCTTAACGGCAAAAGAGATTGGCTGGCCATCATTGTAACTAGTGCATAGTGTTTTTGATCACCCTGTAGTCAAATCTGACAAATACCCATACTGGGTAGTAGGTGGTTAGATTCGTCTTCCAGAATAGTAATACACTCGGATGAGGCCCTGTAAATAATAAGGGTATTAAAACGTAAATACCTTTGCTATCAATGCGTTGATAATCCGTATCCAAAAAGAGACAGTCCTTTGAAGTGTTTCTATTTATCAAAGAATGATTTTAAACGCAGATTTTGAACGTTATATTTCACCAATATGGGTAGAAAATGATGATTCTATAGGTATTTACAGAGTATTCTATGTGATAGAATCTGCAAAATTTTAAACAGATAAGAAGAATTTATAGGCTTGGCGCTCAGAAAATCTGAGAGTTAAAGTGTAACTGATATGCAACATATTGGTCTTATTTTGGGCTTTGGTAGCTTGGTTAGCTAAGCGTCTGAAATCGGAATAATATCGTCTGGGGGGATGTTATGGAAAATGTAGATGCCGCAAAAGGAACTGTTGTTCGAGTTTCTGGCGAAGTCGTTGTTGTGGATTCGAAAGGTGCAGAGCACACACTGAAGGCGGGTGAGCAGATCAATCCTGGTGACATGATTATCGTGCGAGCCAATAGTGAGGCTGAGCTTGATCTGGGCAAATCTGCATCTGAAAAACTTCCTGCGGATACCGCGGCAGTCGTTCAGGTCGATCCTGAAACCGGTGAGATTATGCTGGTGATTCAGTCCGTCGGTACTGAGAGTTTTGATGTGGCCGATATTCAGGAAGCGATTCTCGCTGGCCAGGATCCTACCCAAATTCTTGAAGAAACCGCTGCGGGTAATACACCCCCAACCCGTTCCGGCTTTTCTGATTTCCAGTCTGTCGAGCGTACTGCCGATGAGGTTATTGCTCACGCTGGCTTTGATACGCAGCCTGAAGATAGGCAGCGTGATCCCTATGTGGATAACGAAGCCGATTTCCCTGCTCCACCGTCCCGCTATAGTATTTCCGATGTGCAGGTCAGTGAAGGCGGTTTGATGACCTTTACCGTCACACGCACGGGTGGTACTCAGGCCGCGACCATTGATTTTGCTACCAGCATTGAAAGTGGCGATACAGCGGAAGTCGCTGACTTCACCACCAACAGCGGTACGCTGACCTTTGCATCCGGTGTTACTTCCCAGACTTTCACCGTGCAGACTATTCAGGACGCTATCTTTGAAGGACCGGAAACCTTTACTGTCCTTCTGGATAATCCTACTAATGGTGGTGAAATTGAAGATGGTGTTGCTGTAGCGACGATTGTTGATGATGGCACAGGGCCTGTACCTCCCGGAGGTCCAGGCGCACCGGATGATGATACTACCAGCTTCAGCATTGGCGACATGAGCGTCAGTGAGGGTGGCCTGATGACCTTTACTGTAACCCGTACCGGGGATGCTGAAGCGGATCAGACCATCGACTTTGCCACCAGTATCAGTGGTACGGATACAGCCGAAGCCAATGACTTCACCGGCAACAGCGGTACGCTGACCTTTGCTCCGGGCGTGACCAGTCAGACCTTTACCGTACAGACTACGCAGGATTCGATCTATGAAGGTAGTGAGACCTTTACGGTTACTCTGGATAATAATTCAGTAGGCAGTACGATCAGTGATGCTACAGCCGTTGCAACGATAATTGATGATGGCTCAGGCCCCGGCCCATTCGGCCCGGGACCGGGTCCCGATAATGATACAACTAGTTTTGCCGTTGATGGTGTGAGCGTGAGTGAAGGTGGCTTAATGACCTTCACCGTGACCCGCACCGGCGATGCCGAAGCGGATCAGAGCGTTAACTTCAGCACCCTGATCGGTGCCGGCGACAGCGCTGAAGCGGCTGACTTCACCGCCAACAGCGGTACCCTGACCTTTGCGCAGGGCGAAGTGAGCAAGACCTTCACCGTGCAGACCACCCAGGATGCCCAGTACGAAGGCGGCGAGACCTTTACCGTACAACTGGATACGCCTACCAACGGTGCGACTATCTCCACCGCGACCGGCACCGGTACTATCCTCGATGACGGCAC
>NZ_FOGB01000009.1:0-98873 GCF_900111095.1 Amphritea atlantica
AAGCGCCCACACGAATTATCTGATCTATCTGTTAAAGAGCGTTGCTATCAACTCTCAACCGTTGCCAGTGAGTCGTCTCAAGCGAGGTGCGTATTCTACTCAACACCCTGATGAAGTCAACCATTTTGTTTGAGAATTTTAACTAAATTTTCAAACCGCCTGATCCACTTCCTGTTTTGTTTATCGCCACCTGAAAAACCGTGTAAACACTGATTTATCAAGGCGTTAAACTCAACAGCCTCACCTGTTTCAGAGACCGTTTCCGGTGGCTGTCTCAAGCGAGGAAGCGCATTCTACATTCTGGGGCAGAGGAGTCAACAGGGGGAGCAGGAAAAAGTTAAGAAATGATTAAAAACATCATCTTTTGAAGCAAGACGTGGCTAGAACGCGGCTGCGCCGCTGCTAGACGCTTCGCTTGCTAGTAGCTAGGAGAGCGGATGCAGGAGCTGCTTCCAGCGGTGAATCAATTCGCCAACACTATCAGATACCCCATCGCCCCTGGAAGGGGCTCCTACAAAACATAAAACCGCCTCGCGGCGGTTTTTATGTTTTGTCTTTGCTTTTTCCAGCAGGAAACGCAGTTTCCGTCCTCGCCACTAGCAAGCGACGAAGTCGCGTCTAACAGCTAATCAAGCGAAGCGTCTAGCTAGCCGCGAAGCGGCGGTCTGATGATCTATTTGATCATGCCTGTTTCTTGCAAATATTTTATCGTGCCTTGATGAAAAGGTATGTCGCCTGTCGTCTGAAGCATCTTCTCTTTTTTCAAGTTCGCAAAAGCGGGATGGAGTTTACGGAAAATATCAAAATTTTCGAACACCTCTTTCACCACCTGATGCACCACCTCTTCTGAGGTATCGACTGACGAGACCAGGATACTCTCAACGCCAAAACTCTTCGTTTCCTGATCATTACCACGGTAGAGTCCGCCAGGTATTGTCGCATGCTGATAATAACTGTTATCAGCAACCAGCTTATCAACAGCGGGCCCCGTTACATCAACCAACACACTATCACAGGAGGTTGTCGCTTCTTTAATCGCGCCACTGGGATGACCAATCATATAGATCATGACATCAATATCGCCTGCGCAGAGTGCACTGGCCTGCTCTGATGCATTCAGTTCAGCGGCGAGGGCAAAATCCGCTTTTGTCCAGCCCAGGGCTTTCATCAGCGCTTCCAGCGTACCGCGCTGCCCGGTACCAGGCACCCCCATGTTAACTTTTTTGCCCTTTATATCAGCAATCGTTTTGATACCACTGTCGGCACGGGCGACCACGGTAAAGGGTTCAGAGTGGAGAGAAAATACAACTCTCAGGTCCTTATCTGGTCCAGCTTTAGCAAATTTATCACTGCCAGTATAAGCCTGATAGAGTGAGTCTGACTGGGCTATACCAAAGTTAATATCGCGGTTGGCTAACAGCTCCAGGTTGGCACCGGAACCCGCTGTGCTTTCCGTTGAACAGCGAATACCATGCTCTGAACGGCTTTTGTTCACCAGACGGCAAATAGCCCCGCCTGTCGGGTAATACACCCCGGTAACACCACCTGTACCAATGGTAATGACCTCTTTCACCGGAACAGGATCGCCTGCGAACGCTCCTACAGATGCCACGCACGCCCCCAGAGCGATAATCAGGGAGGTTATTGTGTTGCGAAAAGCCATATTCCACTCCTTTGAACTTAGATAAGAAACCGCACAAGCTGCCGATTATAACAATATTTGCACGACATCATATTACAGCGCGTACAGAGACTACAACCATGCTGGAACAACAACTTATATAAGCGTTTTCCTGTCAAAGCGGCACAACTTTCTGTATGGAAACAGATCAATGATCGCCCCCCCTCTTACCTGAGTCTGCATATTCACCCACCATTGAGGATCTAACAAATCTCCATGAAGTTGGTCAAACAACCTCCGCACCCGGTGATCACACGCCGTTAATAAGGAAAACTCCTCGGGGAAAACATCATTTGCCGCAACCGAATACCAGGGTTCGGCTGCCAGCTCCTGTTCCGGATAAAGCGGTTCGGGAATGGCGCGAAAATTACACTCGGTCAGATAACTGATCTCATCATAATCATAAAATACCACTCGCCCATGACGGGTAACGCCGAAGTTTTTAAACAACATATCACCGGCAAAAATATTCGCCGCGGCCAGCTCTTTAACACACTTACCAAACTCATTAATTGCCAGAAACACGGCTTGTTCATTATCCTGTCGCAACATCTCATCAAGATAAATATTCAGCGGGATCATCCTGCGTTCGGTCCACAGATGTTTGATCACCACTTCATCAGCATCGATATCAACCGATGCCGCGGCAACCTGTTTCAACTCTGCTAACAGGGTATCTGAAAACCGCTTTCTGGGGAGTGTCAGATTCACAAACTCCTGTGTATCCGCCATTCTACCGGCCCTGTCATGCCTTTTTACCAATTGATACTTAGCGATGACCCCCTCTCGGGTAATCTGTTTTGCCGATGCAAAGCGATCTTTGATTATTTTGAACACCACAGGATACGATGGCAGGGTAAATACCGTCATCACCATCCCTTTAGTACCCGGCGCAACTTCAAACTGATCAGAGGTCTGCTCCATATGAGTCATAAAATCACGATAAAACTCAGCTTTACCCTGCTTATAAAAACCAATTGAGTTATAAAGCTCTGCAATAGACTTCATCGGTATCAGTGAATGCAAAAAGCAGATAAATTCTGCCGGCACATCGACATCCACAAGAAAGTATGTGCGGGTAAAGCTGAATACAATTGATACATCATTCTCATCTGTCAGAGCTGTATCAATATAGACCGCGCCATGCTCATTATTCAGAATGGGCAAAATAAATGGCAGCGAATGATGGTTAAACTGAACCCGGCCGACAATGTAAGCACCTTTGTTGCGGTAAAAAATGGCCTGAATCACTTCTATTACGGTGTTTTCATCCGCAACGATATCAGCAGCAACGTGAGCCCGGATATAACGCAGAAGGTTTCGTATATCCCTGCGTTTATTTTCCCAGGGGATGGCAAACTGATAATCATCCATTAACTGGTTAATGACGTTTATAAGGCCTTTTTTCAGAGTATATCGACGATAGATCTGACCAGTATTGAGGGTTCTGTGCTGCGAGGGTCTCTGAGCTGTTGAGCTGATAAACATCAGCTGATCCGTTATTTGCCGGTGACCAAACAGCGCACAATAGACCGAGTTATAAAATGTTTCACTCAGATCAGCATCATCGCGGGCGACTATCAGACTCAGATAACTGGCTTTAACGGCAACCCAAAGCGCACTCTCAGCGCTATCCCTGATGGCGGCTCTGATCTGCCTGCTGACCCGCTCAACCATAGCACCATAGAGGTCGATTCGTTCCACAGACAGACATTGGATGGCAGGCCAGTCCGCAGCTTCGAAACAGGGCCTGGCCTGAAGGGTGATCGCTTTGAACTGTTTGCGATAGTCAGTAAAGCCATCCAGTATCAACAGGGCTATCAACTCGGCGTCACGTTGTTTCATATTTCTCTGCTTGCGCTGTCATCTCTATATTATTTAGCAGCGATTGCCGCGGGTTACCATTCTCCAGGTGAAAAGGTTTGGAAAAACAGTTGTCTAATTCCGTTATCTGCTTAATATTGAAAGGTATTATTATTTTCGGAATCACGCCATGTATCGTCTTCCCGACCTGAAGAAAAACACCCGTATCAACGCGATTGCCGTCATGACCAGCGGGGGCGATTCACCCGGCATGAATCCGGCCATTCGTAGTGTTACCCGGGCAGCACTGAACCAGGGTATCAGGGTATTTGGTATAAACCGGGGTTACAGCGGCCTGATAATCGGCGATTTCACTGAACTTAAGAGTGGTGATGTTTCCAACATTGTTCAGCGCGGCGGTACCATTCTTAAAAGTGATCGATGTGAAGCGTTTAAAGATCCGGCGGTTCGCCACCAGGCAGGGGAGATTCTCAAAGAACACCATATCGGCGGTCTGATCGTCATCGGTGGAGATGGCTCATTAACCGGAGCCCACCTGCTGACCCATGAAACCGGTATCCCGGTGATCGGATTACCCGGCACCATTGATAATGATATCTACGGCACCGAGGATACCATCGGCTTTGATACCGCCCTGAATACGGCACTGGAAGCGATTGATAAAATTCGTGATACCGCCATTTCCCATGAACGGATCTTTCTCGTTGAGGTGATGGGCCGCAATTCTGGCCATATAGCCTCTCAGGTTGGCGTGGCCTGCGGGGCAGAGATGATTATTGTGCCTGAGATCGATTTTAAGCTTGAGGCGCTATGTTTCTCTCTTGCCAGCCAACGGGCAGAAGGCCACGGCAGCAGCGGTATTATCGTAGTTGCAGAGGGGCCAAGACCCGGCCTGACCTATCGGCTTGCCAATCAACTGGAAGCCCAGGGTGAAAAACCCGGGGTCTGTATTCTGGGGCATATACAACGGGGCGGCAGACCAACAGGTCACGACCGGGTGTTGGCGTCCTGCCTTGGAGCAGCGTCAGTCACTTACCTGCTGGCGGGATTCACTGACGTTATGATCGGCATGATCGACAGTAAAATCACAGCAACCCCCTTACTGGATATTATGGAGAAGCGGAAACCGCTCAATCCACAACTGGTAGAGCTGGCTCAGCTACTGCATAAATAAGTGCGAGTCAAAACAACGGTCACCGGGTTGCCTGACAAAAGTCATCAGGAATCCGGTCTGTAAACGCCTGAATCAGATCCGGCAACAACTCTTCAGCACTGATGCCGGATAAACTCTGGGCGTCACTGTTGAGCGCCTCAAGCGCGCCGCCCTGCTCCGGCTTATCCACAACAATTGAACTGAGCTGCTGCCAGTCACAGGGGCTCAGATGTAACCCGCTGACCAGCGCCACGCCTTTACGTTTACGTATTTGCGCCAGCCCAACCAGTTTGCGACCATCTTCACTGACGACCTCACCATGGGACAGCGAGGCATAGCAAGCCCATTTCAGATCCTGTTCCTGACTAATGGTTTTGGACCGGTCGATCATCGCCTGATCAACCCCCTTACAGGGAACATTGCAGGCTCTCAGCGCAGCGATCCAGATCTGCTCCAGCCAGGAAAAAATTTCAATAATGTTTTGCTTTGCCACGGGGTGATCCGGCGGAATAAACACTGTGACACTTAGCATCCAGGGACCAGCCAACACAGCCCCACCCCCTGAACGCCGACGAATCATGGCGAAACCTGCCGCTTCGGAACGGCGCATCTGATCCTCATCGGGCCGTTGAGAACAGCCCATAATGACCGCCGCCCGGTCATACTGCCAAAACAGCACCTGCGGCTTTTCCACCCCAGCTTCAAGAATTTCACTGATGCATTGTTGCTCATCTGGCATTGAACCGCTTACCAGAGACTGTAGACTGCTTACCATTATTTCCCCCGAAGATCAGAGGCAGGAAGATTAACCTATCTATCCCCCTGGGAAAACCATTATCATGCGACGACCAGTAAGGAACGACGCCGATGCAGACAGAGTTTATCGATATATATCAACAGGCACTTGCCAGTCATGGTTATCAGCATGACCCAGCTCAGCTGCGATTGGTTGAAGCGCTTAATCCTGTTTACACATCACTGGTATCAGGCCGCCACCGAGCCGGTGATTCAGCAGGCATCTATATCTGGGGCCCTGTCGGTCGTGGCAAAACCTTTCTGATGGATCTGATGTTTGCGCATCTGCCCGATAAGATCTGCCTGCGCCTGCACTTTCACCGTTTTATGGCACAGACCCACCAGCAACTGACTGTGCTACAGGGTAAACCAGACCCTCTGGAACTGATCGCCCAAAAACTGGCCCGCCAATACCAACTCATCTGTTTTGATGAGTTTTTCCTTAACGATATTGCCGATGCGATGATTCTGGGCAAGCTGTTCAGGTCGTTACTCAAGCGTGGCGTTCGCCTGATCACCACCTCCAATCGCCCACCAGAAAAACTCTGCAAAGATCCACTATTTGAGGACCGGGTCAGACCGATTATTGCGATGATCAACCAGCAGATGCAGGTGTTTAACCTGGCTGGAGAAACGGATCATCGTTTACGCTCCCTGACTCCCTCCCCCTGTATATTTCATTCAAGTAATACCGATACTGACGCTGAGCAGCAACTGACAAAACTCTACACCTCCATCAGTCGCAATCCGCCCCGCGCGGATGAGGTGATTGTGATGCAACGGCCCATACCCGCTAAGGCAGTGAGCCCGGAATGTGTCTGGTTTGACTTTGAACATATCTGCATGGGTGCCCGCAGCCAGATGGACTACATCGAACTGGCGAACCGCTTCAGCCATATCTTTGTCAGCCAGGTCCCCCTGCTGGGAAGCCGCAGCACAGAACAGATAAAAGCCCGGGGTACAGAAGATGGCAGCGAAGCGGTAAAAGCGGGAGAACGGCAGGTATTACTGGGCAGTATGGATGATCCGGCACGACGCTTTATCAGCCTGGTCGATGAACTCTATGACCGGGGAGTGAACCTGTTTCTGAGTGTGGAGGTCCCCCTGGAAAAACTCTATATGGAGGGTAGTCTGGTATTTGAGTTTGCCAGAACATACAGCCGTCTGACCGAGATGCAGTCGTGGGAGTATCAACAACGCCAACCCACAGACCGATAACTCCGTTACGCGATGAATGACTTCGTCTGCCAATCGCTTAATGAAGGTCGGCGTCTATGACTAGTTTGCCCAGTTCAAAACATTGACGAATCGCTTCATCTTCAGAGGCGGCAATGACCTGATTTTCCGGCACCGCTTCAAGCTCTCCGGCGTTATGAAAAATCGTATCTTTAAGATCCCTGTGATAAATTTTAGGTTCAAGCGTCCAGCGGTTGTGCCCCATATGTCTGACCAGAGCGGTAATACGGTAATCACCATAGTCAATCTGATTCATCAAACACCTCCGACATCACATGATGCATGAGGGTAATTATAGCCGAGCAGTCTGAAGTAACAGACGTTCAACAGGAATAATTTTCATGAAAACTGCGTTGCGTTTTTTCTTTCAGGGATTATTGATACTGCTGCCTTTTGTGCTGACTATCTACCTGGTGTTTCTCATTTTTACCGCATTGGATGAAACACTTTTTTCAGCGGTCGGTTCTTTGATCGGCTATTTTATTCCAGGATTACAACCCGGCCTGACCGAAACCCTGCTGGGTATCGTGCTGACAGTCATCATCATTATTCTCACCGGGATTGCAGGGTCGCTCTACCTCACCCGTTTTCTGATGAATATTATCGGTTCACTGATGGACCGCATCCCAGTAGTAAAGCTGTTATATAACTCTCTGAAAGATCTGTTCCAGGCACTGTTAGGTGACCAGAAAAGTTTTGACAAGCCGGTGATGGTCTTCCTGAACAGGGAGAAAACCATCAAAGTAATGGGTTTCCTGACCTGCGAAGATCTCAACAGTTTCGGACTCAGTGAGGATGTTGCCGTCTATCTGCCCGACTCTTACAACTTCTCCGGCAACCTGATTATCGTCCCCAGAGAGCAGGTTATCCCGCTCGACGTCAGTGCAGGAAAAGTCACCACCTTTATCGTCAGTGGCGGTGTGTCCACCACTGAAAAATCAACTTAACCCCTGGAATCACTGACAAAAGGGTTGGTCTTGCGTTCATGGCCAAAGGTCGACATCGGTCCATGTCCGGGGATAAACGCGACACTATCCCCCAGCGGAAACAGCTTTTCGCGAATAGAGCTGATCAGTGTGGCATGATCACCTTTTGGAAAGTCAGTACGGCCGATTGAGCCCTGAAACAGGACATCACCCACCTGCGCAAGCTGACTCTCCGGACTGTAAAACACGACATGACCCGGGGTGTGCCCTGGACAGTGAAGCACCTCTAGCGTTTCATTGCCCACGGTGACCCTGTCACCCTCTTCCAACCAGCGGTCCGGGGTGAAGATCTCCACCTGAGGAAAGCCAAACATCTGGCTCTGTTGAGGCAAACCATCAATCCAGAACTGATCCCCGATGTGTGGCCCCTCAATAGGTACACCGGTCTGCTTTACCAGCTCCGCGGTACCACCTGCATGATCAATATGCGCATGAGTCAGCAGGATTTTTTCCAGCTCCAGCCCCAGTTCAGCGATTCTGGCCAGCACCACCGCGATATCACCGCCGGGGTCCACCACGGCCGCCTTTTTACTCTCTTCACACCACAACAGTGTGCAGTTTTGCTGAAAAGGGGTAACGGGAATAATACTGTATTTCATAATGGTGCCGCAGTCATTGAAAAGAGATCCCGCAGTATACCTATTTCTGAACTATCCTTCGATATGCCATAGCGGGTTAAATAATCCGTAAGCACCAGACTTCAGGACAGGCAGTTAACACTGTCAGGAGGTTATATAGATGTCTGTATCTCCCACTTTACAAAAGTTCCTTAATCGGGGGGATATCCCCTATCGGCTGATCCGGCACCCCTATGCGGAAACCTCTCTCAGCTCCGCCATTGCCGCCCATGTCCCTGCCCGGCGAATGGCTAAAGGTGTCGTACTCAGGGATGATGAAGGTTTTATGATGGCAGTTGTACCTTCAGACCGACGGGTCGATCTGCATGCCATTAACCGCCAGATGGGACGGATTTTTTCGCCCGCGGCTCAACGAGATGTCAAAATTCTCTTCCGGGATTGCAACCGGGGCGCTGTCCCTGCGCTGGGCCAGGCTTATAACATACCGGTCATCTGGGATGATCATCTGGCCGATGAACCCGACTGCTATATGGAAGCAGGCGATCATCAGGACCTGCTCTGCTTCTCTCAATCCACCTTCAAACAGGTGATGTCAGAGAAACCCCACGGCATGATAAGCCACTGATTCAAAGTGCTTAGCATTATCGGGATGGTCACACCATCCCGATAAAACCCTCCCCTATATATTTACCCCGCTCAGGAAGCTATGCCATAGTAGCAACCAATTCCCGATTAGTTCTGTTGGAGAGAGCGATGAAAAAGCTGAAGCATGAAGCTGAACTGGTTAAAGAGGCGATCCGTATCGGTGGTGTCTATATGGAAAAGCGAGGGGCCGGACAGTTTGAGGCAACAGACAGTGCCAGCAATAAGATTACCGCTATCTATCGCCTTCTGGTGCTGGATAAGCTGATTCAACCCCTGGCCAAAGGTGAAGAGAGCGAACCCAACATGAAGCACAAGCTGGCTCTTTGGATTAGCCGTCAGTTGCCGAAAGGCCACCCCCTGCTGGAAGAATAACCGTGCAGCAATCGATCTATCTGGCGGGCCCCGATGTCTTCTGGCCCAACGCAGTGGCGTTGGGAGAAGCGAAAAAGGCGCTTTGCCAGCAATATGGCTTTACCGGCCACTTTCCTCTGGATAATGAATTAGACCTTTCAGCGCTAGCGCCCTATGAAGCAGGAATAGCTATCTATCAGGCCAATATTGGTCTGATGAACCAGTGTCATATCATTATTGCCAATATGACACCGTTCAGAGGCCCCAGTATGGATGTGGGTACCGCCTTTGAGATGGGCTATATGACCGCCCAGAATAAAGCGGTCTGGGGCTACACCCTGGATGGCCGGCTCTACAGTGACCGTATTGAAGGGGAACAAACTGATCGGGATGGCTTTAGCATTGAAGCGTTTCAGATGGCCGATAACCTGATGATGGTTGGTGCCACCGGGCAACTGGGCGGCTTGCTAACTGAGGCACTGAGCGAAGATATGGATAACCACCTGAGACTGTTTGAGAGGGTTTTACAACAGATACAAAAAAGCCGCTGACGTCAGCGGCTTTTTAATGATATGACCCCCGCGGGTTGCACCCTGCGATGCTTATATCTTATGGAGCTTATATCTTATGGCGCTTATATCTTATGGAGCTTATTCCTTATAGCGCTTACACCTTATGGTAGATCTCAGCACCGGTCTCTTTAAACTCCTGAGATTTCTCCTGCATCCCTTTATCGGCAGCTGCCTGCATCGATGCGATCTGTGACTCGTCCAGATCACGTACCTCCTGTGAGATCTTCATTGAGCAGAACTTCGGACCACACATAGAACAGAAGTGAGCCACTTTAGCAGACTCCTTCGGCAGGGTTTCATCGTGGAATGCCCGGGCGGTGTCCGGGTCCAGGCCGATATTAAACTGATCTTCCCAGCGGAACTCGAAACGAGCCTTAGACATCGCGTTATCACGAATCTGTGCACCCGGATGGCCTTTGGCCAGATCAGCCGCGTGGGCAGCGATCTTATAGGTGATAATACCGGTCTTAACATCATCTTTGTTGGGCAACCCAAGATGCTCTTTCGGGGTTACATAGCAGAGCATGGCACAGCCATACCAGCCGATCATCGCCGCACCGATACCGGAGGTAATATGGTCATAACCCGGTGCAATATCGGTGGTCAGTGGTCCCAGAGTATAGAACGGCGCCTCATGACACTCGGTCAGTTGCTTATCCATGTTCTCTTTAATCATATGCATCGGCACATGCCCCGGACCTTCGATCATCACCTGAACATCGTGTTTCCAGGCAATCTTAGTCAGTTCACCCAGGGTTTCCAGCTCAGAGAACTGCGCTTCATCATTGGCATCGTAAACCGATCCGGGACGCAGGCCATCCCCCAGAGAGAAAGACACATCGTACGCCTTGCAGATCTCGCAAATATCTTCAAAGTGAGTGTAAAGGAAGTTTTCCTCATGGTGTGCCAGACACCATTTTGCCATGATAGAACCACCGCGGGAGACAATACCGGTCATCCGCTTAGCGGTCATCGGCACATAGCGCAGCAGCACGCCAGCATGAATGGTAAAGTAGTCCACCCCCTGCTCGGCCTGTTCAATCAGCGTATCCCGGAACACTTCCCAGCTCAGGTCTTCAGCGACACCATTCACCTTTTCCAGGGCCTGATAGATCGGTACGGTGCCGATAGGCACGGGCGAATTACGCAGAATCCATTCACGGGTTTCATGAATATTCTTGCCGGTGGACAGATCCATAATCGTATCGGAACCCCAGCGGATACCCCAGGTCATCTTCTCCACTTCCTCTTCAATGGAAGAGGTCAGCGCAGAGTTGCCAATATTACCGTTGATTTTCACCAGGAAGTTGCGGCCAATGATCATCGGCTCGACTTCAGGATGGTTAATATTGGCAGGGATAATCGCCCGTCCCTCTGCCACTTCCTGACGGACAAACTCAGGAGTGATCTCATCGGGAAGTTTAGCGCCAAAGCTATGACCGGGATGCTGCTGGGCAACGATATTACCTTGCGCCCGCGCTTTAGCCAGTTTCATGTTTTCACGAATGGCGATAAATTCCATCTCCGGGGTAACAATTCCCTGGCGCGCATAGTGAAGCTGAGTAACGTTACTCCCCGGCTTTGCTTTAAGTGGCTTGCGGGTCAGTTCAAAACGCAGGTGATCCAGACGCAGATCCTGTTCACGGGCACGACCATATTCTGAACTCAGCCCATCAAGTTGCACCGTGTCACCACGCTCTTCAATCCAGCCAGCCCGCAAAGGCTCTAGCCCTTTACGTACATCAATACAGGCATCCGGGTCGGTGTAAGGGCCAGATGTATCATACACATAGAGGGGATCATTCTTCTCGCCGCCCATATCAGTAGGGGTATCCGCCAGAAAGATTTCACGCATCGGCACCCGGATGTCGGCACGGGAACCCTCGACATAGACCTTGCGGGAGTTAGGAAACGGTTGAACAGAGGCTTCATCAACCTGTGCACTGCGACTTAGAACTGTTTGACTATCGGTCATATTATTACCTGCGTCTTGAGTTTTTCTTATAAGGTTCCGGCTGAGGCCGGCTACCAATATCGATAAAAGTGATGCACTGGCCCCTGGCCATGCCCCACTTGCAACCGGTCTGCGGCAGATATAGCCGCAGAGATATAATCTTTTGCCTGTTGTACCGCCTCTGGCAAACTTAACCCGCACGCCAGCCCGGCGGTAATAGCGGATGCCAGAGTACACCCTGTGCCATGGGTATTGCGGGTTGCTATGCGCGGAGAACTAAAACGATACAGCTGATCACCATCAAACAGCAGATCCACGGCATCATCCGTTCCCTCAAGGTGCCCACCTTTGAGCAATACCGCGCCAGCGCCAAGGGCGAACAGCTGCTGAACCATCGTTTCCATCTCTGCCGGCGTGCCTGGTTGTGGGCAGCCCAGCAAAGTTGCAGCTTCAGGAAGATTCGGGGTAATCAGGGATGCCAGAGGGAACAGCCGTTTTTTCAGTGATTCGACTGCGCTATCCAGTAATAACGCATCACCGCTTTTCGCCACCATCACCGGATCAACAACCAGATAAGCGGGGCGATATTGCTCCAGTCTGTCTGCAACGCAGGCGACAGTCTCAGCATCGCCGAGCATCCCGGTTTTAACCGCAGTGACATTAAGATCATCAAAGACTGCGCAGATCTGCTCGGAGAGGACTGGCAACGGCACCGGATGGATCGCCCTCACCTCACGGGTGTTCTGTGCGGTGATCGCGGTAATCGCAGAGGCACCGTACACCCCCAGGGCGGAAAAGGCTTTCAGATCTGCCTGGATACCGGCACCACCACCGCTGTCAGAACCAGCGATAGTCAAAGCAATTGGAATGTTTCTTTCAGACATCGGTACCAGTCCAGCATTAATGAGCTAAACCGGGTACGACAAAGGCAGTAATTCGGTTTATCTCGATTTCCTACGCCGGTATTAACCGGATCAGGTTCGCGGGTTGTTGGTTTAGTCTCACTCCAACTCTCAGCCCGATGGGCACCCCGACAAGATCTGTATAGTTTATGTCCAAGCGTTCAACATGTCCATCTTCGTCAGGAAAATTGACATGGGACAAGCCTTGCCCGGCACAAATAAAAAAATAGGACTTTTTCCTATATCCACTCAACTGTAATTCACCCATGATGTGCTTCAGGAAGATTAAATGTTCGGGACTGAACAGGGGATGGCCCAGACAAGCGGATCAGGAAGCATGGAGTGCTGGCAGGATGCCATGGATTAACTGCAGGGAATAGGGATGCCAGTATGAAGAGAGTACTTAAGGGGAACTGAGTACTCTCTTTTTTTTGCCCGCTTTTAATACCACAGACTTCCCCATTATCGCCCCCTGCTATCGCAGCGCAAAATAGGATTTTTTCCTATAGCTCCTTAACCGCTGAAATAGGATACTGATTCTGACGGATCGATAGCCTTCACGGATGAGGGACACGGCAAGCGGCTGAAATATCAGGCGTAGATGATAGATAGGTGAAAAGGAAACAGGGATGTCAGCAGGAAGCTGATTAGATTTCACCAGGGCAACGGATCAGGAACAGATCATCTGGCCAGTAAAATAAAAGAGAGTGCTCAAGGGGAACTGAGCACTCTCTTTTTTTGTATAACGTTTAGCTCTGAACCCTAAGACCTTAGACCAGAATACCAGTAGACCAGAAGAGCAGCTCAGCAACCCCGCCAACGCTTCCCCGCTACGATTATCGAGACTCTATCTCAAACAACAGCCGGTTCGGCCGCCAGATCCTGCCACAGCTCACTGGCCAGCATCCCGGCGCTCTGATGACAACCGTTGAGTATCCACCTGGCCAGAGCCGCCGCTACATCGGGATAGTCGACCGGGTCAGGTGATAACCGCCCCGCCCAGCGATAGAACTGCTCCTCTTCCAACTCTGAAAAAACCTCTGCCAGCCCCAGATGTTCCAGCACAGCGGCGTTAGACAGTTGCTCAGGCTGGCCGGCAAGCGGCTTGGTCAGCAACTTTTTCCCCGCCTGTATTACCTCGCTGGCCAGACCAAAGCCACAGTTCGCAATCACACCATCGCAGCAAGCCTGAGCCTGACGAAATGCCTCTCGTGACAGAGGTCGCCAAAAAATATGCTCCTCATTTTCCGGGCTTTCTATATCGCAATAAACATGAAACTCATAATCACTGAATGGTGATAACCACTGCCTGATCTGCTCGCGGTTTTCAAATGGCAGATAGACCAGAATCATTCCCGGTTGCACGGTGATCGGATAGGGTTGGGCCTCAATCAAAGGGGGCAGTATCGGTCCATCAAAGTGATGCCAGTGTAAACCGATCCCCTGCTGGACGGGTGCGAAAAAACGGATCATCGGCATCATTACCCGACCGATACCCGGCCCCGGCAACGGATAACTGAAAGCGTACTGATGAGCGATACCGATGCTGGGCTTTTTCTGCAGCTTAGCGGCCCAGGCCGTCACCGGCTCAAAATCACTGATGACCAGATCATACTCTTGAAGGTCCAGTGCCCGGATATCCTTAACCAGTTGAATAAGACTGTTTTGAGTCAGACTGCGCCAGCGATCAATTTTACCGTCGGTAACACTGAAGGTAAGACCACGGCGAACCTGATACTCACCAAAAGGCTCCATATTAAACAGCTTATCAGGAGACCTTCCACTAAACAGAAAATCGACCTCGATCCCCTCCTTCGCCAGCGCCGGAGCCATCACTCTGGCCCGGGTGATATGCCCGTTACCCGTTGCCTGAACGCCATACAGAATTTTCATTGCAGATCCCGACTATATTGAAACGATTTAAAAAGAGATATCAGAGCAGATCAATCAGGTTTAACCCGATAACCGAGGAGGTCAGGCCTAATGCAGCGCCAGCCAGAATATCAGTGGGGTAATGCACCCCCAGGAACACCCTGGCCAGTGCGATCAGAGATGCCAGGGTGTAAGCAGGCAACATTAACGCGGGATAGTAGTAACTCAACAGCGAGGCAAAAACGAACGCGGCGGCGGCATGCCCGGACGGCAAACTAAACTTATCAGAAGGGGTAATCTGAGGTATGACATCGGCAAAGCGATCACAGGGTCGGTCGCGCCTGATTGCCTGTTTAAGAAACATATACACAGGCAACTCAATGGCAAACACAAACAGTCCGGCTAACAGGAAATCGATGCCGTTTTCAATATCTAACCAGGCCACCAGCAGGCCGGATACAAGGTAGAACCCCCCATCACCCAGTTTTGAGATAAGACGGCTGATTGTCGGCATCACCGGCAGTCTGCAGGTACCAAAACAGAGATAGTACAGTGCCACATCAAATGCGACTATGCGTTGCTGTAGTGCGTTCATAGTTTCGGACCAAATGTTTGCTGTTTGGCAACATTCTCCTCCAAAAACTATTACAGAGCGGTTAACGGCTATTTAAGCTTCGGTGACAGCCGTAACGACTGCAGGGAAAGGTAGGGACAAGTGAGGGAAGGAACTGACAGGCACCCACAATAATGCTGTCAGGGTGTTTTTTCAGCCAGCGAAGCGCTTGATAGCAAAGCTTTTTATCATAGTTAACCCATAGCGATCGCAGGCCAAAGGCGATATTCAGGCCTTTGGTTTACAAAGACTTTCATTTATGAAGCTTTTATTTATAAAGCATTGATTTTTAATGCTTATATTATTAAGAGTTAAGCCAGCCAGCAATAATATTTGCCAGTTTAAGCGGTGCTGTCAGCGGCATCATGTGCCCCTCTCCCGGCACCGTAATCAGTTCTATCGGTTGTACAGCTTCATAGACTACCCGACGACTATAGCCTACAGACAGCACCTCATCCTGTTCCCCCTGGACCAGAGCCAGTTGGAACGGATATTTACGTTTCATAATCCCCGCTCTGTGACTGAACAGGCTGGCCAGTGTTTTGAATGGGTAGTCCAGCACCAGCATCGGGTCATGATTTATCAACATCCCTGCCGGATGCCCTGCCAGCAGATGATCATAATCCACCATCCAGGCCAGCGGTAACCGCATCCCCGGAAACAGCATCGCACTCCCCCAGGTCCACTGCCAACCCAGCAGGTGAAACAGGTCAGGGGGTACTTCCGTTGTCAGCAGCGTGCCACAAACCACCTTACTGATCCGCTCATCATTCTCAGCCGCAGCTACCGCCAACAGCGCACCGATTGAGTAACCATAGATAAAATAGGGGCCATCATAGCGCTGCTCCAGAGCATCAATCACCAGAGAGACAGATTCCTGCACCGACTCAACGGTATAGACTCCGCGCTCACCACCGGAGTATCCATGGCCTGGTGGATCAATCGCCACAACATTAAAACCCCGCTGAGAAAGTGACCAGAGCATCTCAGCATAGAGCTCACCATAGGTGCCAATACCGGGCAGAAACATCAGTACCGGAGAATCAATTCCGTGTTCATAGATCTCACAATGGATAGGCAGCTCGCTGACATGGAATGTTTCACGCTTAGCCAGATAGGCGCCACTGCCCAGAGCACGTTGCAAATCCTCCCGGCTGGGGCAGATCTCCCCTCCTGTCGGGGTTGGTTTCAAGAGCGGTTCAAGAATTCCCATTAACGTTGACACTCCGGACAATAGACAGTGGATCGCTGACCCAGACGGATCTCTTTCAGTGTTGATTTACAGTGATGACAAGGTTCACCGCCACGACCGTACACATTCAGTTGCTGCTTAAAGTAGCCGGGTTTACCATCACCACCGACAAAGTCTTTCAGCGTGGTCCCCCCCTGCTCGATAGCCCGGGCCAGCACTATCCTGATCTCTTCTACCAGGCGTTTCAGTCGCTCAGCAGAGATATTACCTGCGGCCCGTTTGGGGTGGATACCCGCACTGAACAACGCCTCGTTTGCGTAAATATTACCCACCCCCACCACAACCTGGCTATTCATAATAAACTGCTTGATCGCCTGCTTGCGACCGCTGCAGCGCTGTTGCAGGTATTCTGCAGTGAAATCGCTGCTCAGCGGTTCAGGCCCCAGCGCTTCGAGTAACAGATGCTGCTGCCCTGCGGGCTGCCACAATACCGAACCGAACCGGCGCGGATCAGTCAGCCGCAACGCCATACCGCTATCCAGAACCAGGTCGACATGGTCATGATAACCCGCTGGCTGATCTGAAGACACCATATAGAGACTACCAGACATCCCCAGATGGATCATTACCGAACCACCCGGCAGGTTGATTAGCAGGTATTTACCCCGGCGGGTGACCGAATGGATGCGCCCCCCTGTTACCCATTCAGACAACTGCTCAGGAACCGGCCAGCGCAATTTCGGCTGACGCACGGTGAGCGCAGTGATCGTACGCCCTTCAATGTGTGGTTCGATACCCCGGCGGGTGGTTTCAACTTCGGGTAATTCTGGCATATTCAACAGGCTTCAGAGTGAATCGGTTCAGGTGTCTCCAGACACAAAAAAACCCGGACCAGCCGGGTTTTTTATGCTTAGCTCAGATTATTACTTAATCTTAGCTTCTTTGTACATAACGTGCTGACGAACAACTGGATCGAATTTCTTCATTTCCAGCTTATCAGGCGTAGTACGTTTGTTCTTAGTAGTGGTGTAGAAGTGACCAGTACCTGCAGATGAAACCATCTTAATTTTATCGCGCATAATCGTGCTCCTTAAACTTTAATGCCGTTCTTACGAACTTCAGCCAGCACAACATCGATACCTTTCTTATCGATGATACGCATACCCTTGGAAGAAACACGCAGACGGACAAACTTCTGCTCGCTCTCTACCCAGAAACGGTGCCAGTGCAGGTTCGGCAAAAAGCGACGACGTGTGCGGTTCAGTGCGTGGGAAACATTGTTTCCTGTTACAGGACGCTTGCCTGTAACCATGCAAACTCGAGACATGGAAAATACCTTTTAACGTTGTTTATGTAGCCTCTATCAGATACTTATTGGATCTGAAACCATAGATCCCCGCTAAAATGGGGTGGCTTCAATATCCTCAGGCGGTGCGTCCAAACCAAAGACAATAACCCGTACCGGTGGATAGAAGAGCGCGCATTGTACAGAAAACAAACGCTAATGGCTACATAAGCTTACAATTTTATTCTGCATCAGATCAGCCCTCTTTCTGCCAGAGAGACGGTGACTCCGCTGCCCACGACCATATGATCCAACAGGCGGATATCCACCAGACTCAGCGCCTCTTTAATCCGTTGAGTAATATGCTGGTCGGCCATACTGGGTTCAGCAATTCCAGAGGGGTGATTGTGGGCCAGAATCATCGCGGCGGCATTATGACTCAGTGCCAGCTTTACAACCTCACGGGGGTGTACGGTGGCGCTGTCAATGGTGCCCTTAAATAACTCCTCAAAGCAGATAACCCGGTGTTGGCTATCCAGCAGCAGACAGGCAAACACCTCACGACTGCGATCACTCAACTGCAGCTGCAGATAATCCCGCACCAGGTCGGGTGATGTCAGCGCAGAATCCCGCTGTAACTGCTCAGCCTGACAGCGGCGACTGATCTCCATAACCGCCTGCAGCTGAACATACTTAGCCGGCCCAAGCCCGAGCTGCTGACAAAACGTCTGCTGATCCGACTTTATTAACGCTCGTAAACCACCAAACCGTGTCAGCAACTGGCGAGCCAGATCTACAGCACTGCAGCCTTTGACACCCGTGCGTAGAAAAATTGCCAGTAGTTCGCCATCTGACAGGCTCACAGCTCCCTGCCGTAACAGTTTTTCCCGGGGGCGTTCAGCCTCCGGCCAGTCAGTAATCGCCATTATCACATCCCTGTGTCATCACTGATAAATGAATTTTACCCAACCATTGTAGACCAGCCCCCTGCAATGCGCTGCAGGAATGTAACTCGCTACCGGATAGTGGTATCGTATGGCTCCCACATTACCGCAGATGAATAGTTACCCGGTATGCAGAGACTCACTAACAGACAGATTGTATTAGGTATTACCGGCGGCATCGCTGCCTATAAGAGTGCCGAACTCACCCGATTACTCAAAGGTGCCGGCGCTGACGTTCAGGTGGTGATGACCCCGGCAGCCACCGAATTCATTACCCCTCTGACCATGCAGGCGCTCTCCGGAAACCCTGTGCATCAGCATCTGCTCGATCCCGAAGCGGAAGCAGGCATGGGCCATATTGAACTGGCTAAATGGGCCGATATGGTTCTGATCGCACCCGCCAGCGCCGATTTCATGGCGCGTTTAGACGGGGGCCTGGGAAATGACCTGCTCAGCACAATCTGCCTGGCAACTGAAGCCCCTATCGTACTGGCTCCGGCGATGAATCAGGCCATGTGGCGTGATCAGCAAACTCAGCGCAATGCCGCCAGTTTAGAAGGGAAAGGGGTGCGTCTGCTGGGACCCGGGATCGGTGATCAGGCCTGTGGCGACACGGGCCCCGGGCGAATGCTCGAACCCGCCCAGATCGCCCAGCAAACGGCAGCACTGTTCGACCGGGGATCACTCAGCGGTAAGCGGGTCTTTATTACCGCAGGCCCCACCCGGGAAGCGCTGGACCCGGTACGCTATATCAGCAATCACAGCTCCGGCAAGATGGGCTACGCCCTGGCTGAAGCAGCTGTAGATGCGGGAGCAAAAGTCACGCTGATCAGCGGACCAGTTAACCTGACAGCCCCCCAACGCTGTGAACGAATCATGGTTGAAAGCGCTGAACAGATGCTGGCCGCAGCGCTTGAACATATCGATGAGTGCGATATCTTTATCGCCTCTGCCGCAGTTGCGGATTTTCGCCCCGTTGCGGTCGCTGAGCATAAGCTGAAAAAAGGCACCGAAGAGATTATGGAGCTGCGACTGGTGAAAAACCCAGATATCGTTGCCAGTGTCGCTGCCCGGCAGAATAAACCTTTTACGGTGGGTTTTGCAGCCGAAACCCGTGATGTTGTCCATTATGCGCAGGATAAGCTGAGCCGTAAAAACCTCGATCTGATCATTGCCAATGATGTCTCCCGTAGCGATATCGGCTTTAACAGTGATGATAACGCAGTGACCGTGGTCAGCCACGATGATGTCCAGCAACTGCCGCTGAGCAGCAAACGCCAGTTAGCGGCTAAACTGATTGAGATCATCGCGGCGCATCAGGAGAGCTGAAGCGGCGCCAAAAACGCTGAAGCATCCCGGCACATCCCCAGCGCAATAGTTTCCAGGAAATGTAGCTTCCAGGAAAAATAGCTTTTAGGAAATTGAACCGTTGAACCGGCAAGACCTCAATCCAGCGATCTTTCGCGCCTACGATATCCGCGGAATCTATCCGCATAGCCTGAACCCGGACAGCGCCTGCCAGATCGGGCGGGCCATTGGCAGCGACGCGCGTGAACGGCAGCAACAGCGTCTCTGTGTTGGCCATGACGGTCGCCTTTCCAGCCCGGAACTGAGCCAGGCACTGATCAGCGGATTGCGGCTAAGTGGTATCGATGTAGTTGATCTGGGGATGGTGCCAACCCCGGTTTTATATTACGGCACCCACGCACTGAACACCGGCTCAGGCGTGATGGTCACCGGCAGCCATAATCCGGCTGACTATAACGGCTTTAAGATTATGCTGGCGGGGCATACCCTGTCCGGCGACGAGATCACCGACCTCCATCAGCGCATCCAGTCCTCCCGGTTTACCCATGGCTCGGGCGCCCTGCTCTCTCAGGATATCAGCGAGGCCTACCTTAAGCGGGTATTACTGGAACGGCGGTTGCGCCGCCCCCTGAAGGTGGTGGTCGATTGCGGCAACGGCGTCCCCGGTCCCTGGATCGTCAGGCTTTTGCAGCGTCTGGGCTGTGAAGTGACCGCGCTGTACTGCGATGTGGATGGGACTTTTCCCAATCACCACCCGGACCCGGAAAAAGCTGAAAATCTGGCAGACCTGATCACTGAAGTCATTGAAACAAAGGCAGATATCGGGCTGGCACTGGACGGTGATGGCGACCGCCTGGCAGTAATCAGTGACAACGGAGTTAGCATTACCCCGGATCAGTTGATCTGCCTGTTCGCGCAGGACCTGTTACAACAACACCCCGGCGCTGAGATCGTCTACGACGTTAAATGCTCGCTAAACCTTCCCCTGCTGATTGAACAACAGGGGGGTAAAGGCGATATGTGGCGTTGCGGCCACTCCATGATCAAAAACCGGATGCGGCAAACCAACGCCCTGTTCGGCGGCGAGTTCAGCGGCCATCTGTTTTTTGCTGATCAGTGGTATGGCTTTGACGATGGCCTCTATGCCGCAGTCAGACTACTACAGTTGCTAAGTGACTCGGACAAATCCGCCGCTGAGCTGTTCAGCCAGTTCGCCACGCTGCCCTCCACCCCGATGATCAATATCGCGGTCAGCGACGAGGACAAGTTCCGCATCATTGAACAGTTAACACAGCAGGACTTTTCCCCGGCCCGGGTCTGTAATACAGACGGTTTGCGGGTAGAATACAGCGATGGCTGGTTTGGCATCAGACCATCCAATACAACCCCGATGCTGACGCTCAGAATTGAAGCACTCACCGTAGTTGCGCTGCAGCGGATCAGTCAGTTGCTGGAGCAGAAACTGAAACAGGTAATTCCTGACTTGCAAATCCCTGAGTTAGCGGTTACAAACTACACAAACCCTACAGATAGAGACGATACTCATGCCACTGTCACGTAAAGATGCGATGAATACCGCCAACGTGCTAAGCGAAGCACTCCCCTATATCCAGCAGTTTGCAGGTAAAACCGTTGTCATCAAGTACGGCGGTAACGCGATGATCGATGACAGACTGAAGGACAGCTTTGCCCGCGATATCGTGATGATGAAACTGATCGGTATTAACCCGATCGTTGTTCATGGGGGTGGCCCGCAAATTGGTGAGCTGCTGGATCAGCTGGCCATTGAATCTCACTTTGTTAACGGCATGCGGGTAACCGACTCAAAAACTATGGACGTGGTTGAGATGGTGCTGGGCGGCATGGTTAACAAAGATATTGTCGGCCTGATCAATCGCAATGGCGGCAAAGCGATCGGCCTGACCGGCAAAGACGGCATGCTGCTGGGCGCCCGAAAACTGAAGGTAAAACATCAGTCTCCGGAGATGTCAGCACCAGAAATTATCGACATTGGTCATGTTGGAGAGGTCGATCACGTCAATATCAAAGTCCTTGATATGCTGAGCAATTCAGACTTCATTCCGGTCATCGCTCCTATCGGCGTTGGCAGCGATGGCGAATCCTACAATATCAATGCCGACCTGGTTGCCGGTAAAGTGGCTGAAGTGATGCAGGCGGAAAAACTGATCCTGCTGACCAACATCAGCGGCCTGCTGGATAAAGAGGGCAACGTTCTGACCGGCCTGACCACCACACAGGTTGATGCACTGATAGAGGATGGCACCATCTACGGTGGCATGCTGCCCAAGATCGACTGCGCCCTGAGCGCCGTTAAATGCGGCGTGAACAGCGCCCATATTATCGATGGCCGGGTTGAACACTCCTGCATACTGGAACTCTTCACCGATGAAGGTGTGGGTACCCTGATCACCAACCAGCACCGGAAGGTTCAAGAGTAATGGATGCCGAACTAACCGAAAAGCCGTCACGGCGTGAACAGATTCTTCAATCTCTGGCGATGATGCTGGAAAGCGATCCCGGCGCACGCATCACTACCGCCGCTCTTGCCCGGCATGTAGGTGTTTCAGAAGCTGCGCTTTACCGCCACTTTCCCAGCAAAGCCCGGATGTTTGAAGGGCTTATCGCGTTCATTGAAGACACCATGTTCAGCCGCATTAACATCATCACCGGTTCTGATGCCAACGGGATGAAACAGTGCGAGCAGATTCTTACTCTGCTGCTGGCATTTGTGGAGAAGAACCCGGGGATGGCACGGATTCTTACCGGCGACGCCCTGTCCGGTGAAACCGACCGGCTGAGACAGCGTATCAATCAGTTCTTTGAGCGTATGGAAACCCAGTTGAAGCAGATTCTGCGCACCGCCGAACAGACCGAGGGGCTGCGTACCCAGCTGCCCAGCGGGGCGACTGCCAACCTGATGCTGGCCTGCGCAGAGGGGCGCATCCGTCAGTTTGTCCGTAGTGAATTCAAAGCCCGGCCAACGATCAACTGGACCGATCAGTGGAGTATTCTGGCGGTTGCCGCCAGCCGCTAACATCCGGAATTCGATTCAGCCTGAGGCACTCTGACAACGTGATCATCGAACAACTCAGTCTGGTGGTGATTTCGCTGCTGGCCAACGCCCTTTCGGCGATGGCTGGCGGCGGTGCCGGTCTGCTTCAACTGCCAGTACTGCTATTTCTCGGGCTCAGTTTCAGCACCGCACTGGCAACCCATAAGATCGCCAGTGTAGCACTGGGAATTGGCGCAACCCTGCGCCATCTGCGGGAAAAATCCCTCAACCGACGCTTCTGCCTGTTTATACTTGCATCTGGCCTGCCGGGCGTGATCACCGGCGGTATACTGGTGTTGCAACTGCCGGAATCGCTGACCATTCTCAGTCTTGGACTACTCACCACCGGACTGGGGCTCTATTCAATCTTCAAAACTCAGCTGGGCATGACCCACCAGCCCTGTAACCGTCACTTTTCAGGTATGTTACTGGGTGGACTGGTGCTCTGTCTGATCGGAATTCTCAACGGATCGCTGACCTCAGGAACAGGGCTGTTTGTCACCCTGTGGCTGGTTCGCTGGTTCGGGCTGGACTATAAAACCGCTGTAGCGTACGTCTTAATCCTGGTCGGTCTCTTCTGGAACGGTTCAGGCGCAATAACGGTTGCCCTGCAACAACCGCCCCATTGGGAATGGCTGCCAGCCCTGATTATCGGCGCAATCATTGGCGCTTATACCGGCACTCATATCGCACTGGTCAGGGGGAACGGCTTGGTAAAGCGGGTCTTTGAAGCGCTGACAATCATCGTTGGGGTTAAGCTGATTTATGATGCGACACTACTGTTTTAGGGCGTGACGACTACCCTGCTGAGCCAGACTATCGCGGCAATGTCCCTCATGCCGGTCACATTCATGATCCAGCTGGCGCTCAGCTAACCGCGCTTCCACCAGCCGACGCGCCTCTGCCTGCTGAAACAGAAACCCACTGGGTGCCACCAGTTGAATACCCTGCTCACCAATTTCAGGTAATGCCTGCTGAAGATAGCGGATAGTGACCGGATAAGGGTGACAGATCAGTACAGCAAACCCTTGCTCCTGCGCCAACTTCAGACCATAGCGGAACTGCTTATCAATAAAAGCAGTATTCTGCTCATGATCGAGAAAAACATCGCGCACCAGCCAGGGGATACCTTTTGAATAAGCTGACTTCCAGGCCGTTGTCTGACTGGTCGTGCGGCTATCCAGAAAGAACAACCCCTGCTCAGCCAACACCCCCATCACCCAGTCCATTTTCGAGCGCTGCTGGGTTAACAGACTGCCCATATGGTTATTCACACCCGAAACATGGGGAACTGAAGCGATATCATCCCGCAGAATACGTTCCAGCTGTAACTGGTTCTGGTTCTCGGTTAATGCACCCGGCCCTAACCTGAGATGTGCCGTATTTGCCATCGGCGCATGCAACATGACCTCTTTCCCCAGGCTATATGCTTTCTCAGCCAGTGCAACGCTGTGGGGAGTGTGGGGCAGAACAGAATAAGCAACCGGTCCTGGCAGATCAATCGCGGCCAGCCCTTTTTCCAGACTATTGCCCAGATCATCAACGATAATAATCAGCCGCGCCGGACCTGTTTCAGCCCTGACGGGCTGAAACAACAGCAAAAGCAACATCAGCCCAAGGCAATAAACGGTATGCCTTTTAGGCTCAAAAGCGCGGCTCACTGAGCCTGAGTACCGTCTTGTGACTGACGTGAAGCCGCCGATTTGACGATAGCGAGCCCCTTAAGCAGATTCAGTGCCTCATACAGCTGGAAATCATTTTCAACGATGGACACCAGTGGCTCGCTCGAATCGGGCTCTTTTGCCCGGGTGTTTTCCAGATGACCACTGAGGTCGCGCTCTTTAATGAAATTCCCTGACTCTTTAAGATTAACATCCGCCTCAGCCACATAAACATCAGGTACAATCCCCTGAGCCTGAATCGAGCGTCCAAGCGGAGTATAGTAACGGGCGGTGGTCAGTTTAAGTGCCCGCTGCCGGGTCAGCGGCAAAATGGTCTGCACCGATCCCTTACCAAAACTATCAACTCCCATAATCACGGCACGACCCTGATCCTGAAGTGCACCCGCAACGATCTCAGACGCGGAGGCCGAGCCCTGATTGATCAGCACAACAATCGGTACGCTGTTATCGATCAGAGTCTTCTGCGTGGCGTTATAGCGCAGCTCGGAATTGGCAACCCGCCCCTGGGTATAGACAATCAGCCCCTGATCCAGAAACGCATCGCACACATCTACCGCTGCCCGCAGTACGCCACCGGGGTTGTTACGCAGATCCAGGACTACACCGCTCAGCTCATTTTCCGCTTTAAGCTTTGTGATGGCCGACTGCAGATCCTGACCGGTATTCACCTGGAACTGGGTAATACGCAAATAGCCGATACCGCCATCCAGCATCCGTTGTTTGACACTGGCAACGCGAATAATGTCGCGAACCACAACAATCTCCAGCGGCTTATCTTCGCCTTCACGCACCACCGTCAGCACCAGTTCTGAGCCGGGTTTACCACGCATCAGTTTGACTGCATCGGCAAGCCCCATACCCTGTACCGGCTGGTCTCCCAGCTTAATAATCAGATCGCCAGCTTTCACGCCAGCCCGTTGTGCCGGGGTATCATCGATCGGTGCAATGACCCGGATAAAGCCATCTTCCAGGCCAATCTCAATCCCCAACCCGCCAAATTCACCGCTGGTGTGGCTTTGCAGATCGGAGAACGCTTCAGGCTCAAGATACGCAGAGTGTGGGTCCAGACCAGCCAGCATCCCCCGCACTGCATCTTCCAGCAGTTTGGCGTCATCAACCGGTTCAACATAGGCATTCTTAATACGTTCAAACACTTCGGTAAACAGACGGATCTCTTCCAGCGGGATGGTTTTAGCCGCCTCATCTTCCGGTGTTGCAGTCGCAGCAAACAGAGGGGTTGCCAGCCCACTCAGCAGACAGCCCAACAACAGAGGTTTAGTCAGGCAGGATAGCTGTTGCTTCAGCGTCATGGTTAATCCTTTTATACATCTGTTAAATATTAAGACAGCATAACCGCTACGGCTACCTTCTCGCCAGCCATTTCAACGGATCTGTAGAATTTCCTTTATAGCGGACAGCAAAATAAAGGCCCGAATGGTTACTACCGCCACTATTGCCCACCGTGGCCAGTTGATCCCCTGCGGAAACCCACTCGCCAACCTCCCGTAATAGTGATTCATTGTGACCGTAGAGACTCATATACCCCCCACCATGATCCACAATTGTCAGCAATCCATAACCCCTTAACCAGTCGGAAAACACCACCCGACCATGATGGATCGCTCTGACCGGCTGACCCGCCTTTTGTTCAACCAGTATCCCTTCATAGCGGATACCATCCCGTTGACTACCAAAGCGGCGACTCACTCGCCCCTGTGCCGGCCAGGGCAACTTCCCTTTCAGCTCTTTGAATGAACGCTCATCACCACCAATCGAGATCTTTTCAATCGACTCACGAATCTGAGCCAGCAGTTTTTCCAGACGCCGCTGGTCAGCCTGCATCGATTTAAGTTGTTGACCACCATCGTTAAGTCTGGACTCGAGCTTGCTCAACACCACACGACGCTCCTGCCGCACCGATTCCAGATCATCAGAGCGGGCTTTAAGCAGATCGCGACGATCAAAAATATCCTGTTGCGCTGAACGGATCTCCTGCTCAGCCCTGTCCAGTTGCTCCAGCCCCTGACGAAATGATTCAAGACGTTCACTCAGGGTTTTATTGATCCGGTCATAATAGTGCAGCATGCGGGACACCTGTTCCGGATCACGCTGATTCAGTAACAACTGCAAGCGGGGCTGATGACCCGCCTTATACTGCTGTCGCAGCTGCTGCTCAAGACCGGCAGCCTGCTTTTGCAGCCCCGCCAGCAGAGGTTTTTTCTGCTGTTCCAACTTGGCTAACCGCTGCTCCGCCCCCTTAAGCTGGGTATTCAAACGCAGAATCTCCCGCGCCAGTTCCCCAATATTCTTATCGGTCCGGCGCAACGCCTGTTGCACAGAGGAGCGCTCTCCCTCTAATGCTCCCAGTGTCTGCGTCAGTTTGGCGATCGATTTTCTCAGACTGACGATCTCTTTTTCGGTAGCTTTTTCCTGCACAGCATAAAGCGCCTGCCCTGGCAAAAGCAGCAGTGTCGAAACCAGCGAAACAATAACAGCGGTACGTAATTTTATCGGCATATACAGAAAGGCCGTTCAATGAACGGCCCCGATCCCTACCCCAGCTCAGCCAGTGACTGACCGGTCATCTCTTCCGGTTGTTCCAGCCCCATCAGCGCCAACAGCGTCGGTGCCAGATCACAGAGAGCACCATCATTTAAGTGCAGTTGTGAACGGCGCGGACCATCATATACCAGCGCCACCGGCCATATCGTATGCGCCGTATGCGCCTGTCCTGTTTTCGGATTAACCATCAGCTCAACATTACCATGGTCAGCGGTAATCAGGGTTTCACCCGCAACCTTCTGCATCGCCTCCAGCACCCGACCGATGCACTGATCGATCACCTCAACCGCTTTCACCGCCGCAGCAAAATTACCGGTATGACCCACCATATCCGGATTAGCAAAGTTACACACAATCAGGTCGAAGCGACCACTTCCGATCGCTTCAACCAGCTTATCGGTGACCTCAGGGGCACTCATCTCTGGCTTGAGGTCGTAGGTCGCAACATCAGGTGATGGCACCAGAATCCGCTCTTCCCCCTCGTAGGGTTGCTCCTCACCGCCATTAAAAAAGAAGGTGACATGGGCATATTTCTCAGTTTCTGCAATACGCAACTGAGTGCGCCCCTGTTTCGCCAGAAAATCCCCCAGGCTGTTGAACAGTTTAACCGGCGGATAAGCACAGCTGGCCTGAATATCGGACGCATACTCCGTCATCATCACATAGTCAGCCAACTTTGGCGTTACACTGCGGACAAAGCCGTCAAAGTCGGTATCGACGAAGGCACGGGTAATCTCCCGGGAGCGATCCGGCCGGAAATTAGCACAGATTACGGTATCGTTATCCCGTACCAGACCCTTCGGCTGACCATCGTCCCCGATAATCGTTGTTGCCTGTACAAACTCATCATTCTCATCCCGCTCATAAGCATTGTGCAGGGCATCCAGCGCTGACGTTTCATAGCAGGGGGCCACACCGGCGGTCATCGCATCATAAGCCAGTTTAACCCGGTCCCAGCGGTTATCCCGGTCCATCGCAAAATAGCGGCCAACGATTGTGGCGATAGCACCGACACCTAACTCATCAAACTTTGCCTGCGCCGCTTTGATAGAGGCCTCGGCACTGCGCGGTGGCATATCACGTCCATCCAGAATGCCATGCAGGAAGACCTGTTTAGCCCCGCGCTTAACCGCCATCTCCAGCAACGCGAACAGATGCTCTTCATGACTATGGACGCCACCCGGCGAAAGCAAGCCGGTAACATGCACCGCGCCCCCTGCTGCAACCGCCTTATCGATTGCCGCCACCAGCACCTCATTGGTAAACAGCGTCCCCTCTGCAATCGCTTTGCTGATGCGGGTAAAATTCTGGTACACCACCCGGCCAGCACCGATATTCATATGCCCGACCTCGGAGTTCCCCATCTGCCCTTCCGGTAAGCCAACGGCTAAACCTGAGGTAGCAATACGACTGTGAGGCGCACTGGCCATCAAACGATCCCAGTTTGGCGTATTAGCCGCGGCAATGGCACTGGATTCGGTTTGTTCCACACCGAAGCCATCGAGAATAATTAATGCTTTTGGGGAGCGCTGTTCAGTCATAGAGGTCTTTTCACTCAGAGTTATTTTAATGCGAAGCTGTCAGTTGAAGCTGCTTTTTAACACGGGTTCAATGGCGTGCTATTTTACTGACAAAACGCACTAATGGCTAATTATCCCGGGATTACCGCCGCTGAGATCCCAAGAAAATAGCTGTCAGATCGGATATCCCCGACATTGATCATTTTTCCTCAGCTTTTCCCCCTCCCGACTGTTACCAGTTTCGCTTTGGCAAGGTATACTTACCGCCTTTAAAAACGATCACCGTTAATCACTATCACCGCGATTCGCGATTAATTCCGCAATTTCGCAACTGGCCGGATACAGAGAATGGAACAACTGCTCGAATTCATCACTAACAATATTATGCTGGTAGCGGCCTGGGGTCTGACCCTGGCGATGTTACTGTGGACAGAACAGAATAAAGCAGGCAAGTCCGTCGGCACTCATGAAGCCACCCGGCTGATCAATAAAGATAATGCCGTCATTCTGGATATCCGGCCAAAGAAAGAGTTTATCACCGGCCACATTACCGATGCCGTACATATTCCCGTATCTGAACTGGATAAACGTATCACCGAACTGGATAAACATAAGCAGAAGCCGATCATCGTTGTCTGCAACATCGGCCAGACTGCCGGAGCGGCCAGCAAAAAGCTCAAAAATGCGGGCTTTGAAAATGTTGTGCGCCTGTCCGGTGGCATGACTGAGTGGAAAGCCCAGAGCCTGCCGGTTATTAAATAGTTATGCCAACGATCACAGTTTACAGTAATAGCTGGTGCCCCTATTGCCGCAGAGCCAAAATGCTGCTGCAACACAAAGGTGTCAGTTTCGACGAGATAGATGTTGAGGCTGTCGCGGGCGCTCGCCAGGAGATGATTAAGCTCAGCGGCCGCACATCGGTCCCTCAGATTTTCATCAACACACTTCATGTCGGCGGATGTGACGATCTGTTTGCCCTGGAACAGCAGGGAAAACTTGATCCGTTACTGGCCGGTTAACTCATTTTTAAAGGAACATAAGACCATGGCAGAAAATGACAACAACACCCAGGAACAGCAGGCTCCTCAGTTCGCAATTCAGCGTGTTTATCTGAAAGATTCCTCTTTTGAAGCGCCGAATTCCCCCAAGGTGTTCACCAAGCAGTGGCAGCCAGAGATCAATCTGGATATGAATACAGCCACAACCACGCTGGATAACGGTGTTTTTGAAGTAGTTCTGACCCTGACGGTTACCGCTAAGAATGACAGCGATACCGCTTTTCTGGTTGAGGTTCAGCAAGCGGGAATCTTTACCGTGACCGGGCTGGGTGAAGCGGAACTGCATCACACACTGGGTGCATTCTGCCCGAGCATTCTGTTCCCATACGCTCGGGAAGCGATTGATAATATGGTCAACAAAGGCAGCTTCCCTGCACTTATGCTATCGCCAGTTAACTTTGATGCTCTGTACGCACAGCAGATGCAACAGAAAGCTCAGGCTGAAACTGAAGAAGCGCCACAGCACTGATAAATCAATGCACAGCCAATAATCCGATTGCAGCGATGCAATCGGATTTTTTCGTTTTAACGCAGCAGGATCGCATTCGATCAACCAGACACAGCGTCTGGAAAAGCTGAGCCCCCCCTTTAGCTATTGCCGCCAAAGTCCAGCTGGCGCCAGGCTTCATAGACCATGACTGCTACGGTATTCGACAGATTCAGACTGCGGCTATCAGCGTTCATCGGCAACCTGAGACGCTGTTCAGCGGGCAGGCTCTCAAGCACCTCCGCTGGCAATCCGCGGGTTTCCGGCCCGAACAGCAACACATCCCCGGCAGAAAAACTCACCTTCGCATAGTTCTGACTACCCTTTGTCGTCAGGGCCCAGACCTTACCCGGTTCCAGTTCCAACAGACAACTCTCCAGATCGGTATACCGTTTCACCCGGGTAAACTCATGGTAATCGAGACCGGCACGACGCAATTTTTTATCGTCGAAGTCAAAGCCCAACGGCTCAATCAGATGCAGATGAAACCCGGTATTGGCGCACAGACGAATGATATTTCCGGTATTCGGCGGTATTTCGGGCTGATAAAGCACAACATGAAGCATAAAAAATCCCTGACTCACTACAAGGCAGGGATTATAGCTGAATCTCCGGAAGGATTAATCCTCTACGGATTCGGGCACATCATCCATTCCCAGCTCTTTTATCTTGCGGGTGAGAGTGTTTCGCCCCCAACCGAGTAACAGCGAAGCATCCCGGCGTCGCCCCGCCGTCTGTTTCAGCGCCGCCTCAATCATAATCTTTTCAAACGCCGGTACGGCAGAATCCAGAATAGCGGTCGCCCCCTGCTGCAACTGCTTCTCGGCCCAGTTACGCAGCGCCTTCTCCCAGTTGGAGGTCACTACCTGCTCATCGCTGGTCTGATCCAGCAACTCCGGCGGCAGATCACTCACCAGCACCTCACGCCCGGACGCCATAACCGTCAGCCAGCGACAGGTGTTTTCCAACTGACGCACATTACCCGGCCAGGGCAGTGTACTGAGAAACGTCTCGGTATCCGGGTGCAGCAGCTTCGATTCAACATTCAGTTCTTCCGCCGAGCTTTGCAGGAAGTGGCGTGTCAGGCGGGGAATATCTTCCCGCCGTTCTGCCAGTTTCGGAATGTGGATGCGGATAACATTCAGACGGTGGAACAGATCCTCCCGGAAACGCCCCTCCTGAACCAGTTTTTCAAGATCCTGATGGGTTGCCGCGATAATCCGCACATCCACCTTCACTGAGGTGTGTCCCCCTACCCGGTAAAACTCTCCTTCAGCCAGTACCCGCAGCAAACGGGTCTGGGTATCGGCCGGCATATCGCCGATCTCGTCAAGAAACAGCGTGCCGCCATCCGCCTGCTCAAAACGCCCTGGGCGGGCTGAGGCCGCACCGGTAAAAGCACCTTTCTCATGGCCAAACAGCTCCGACTCGATCAGATCCTTGGGAATAGCCGCCATATTGAGTGGGATAAATGGCTTTGATGAACGGGGACTGTGCTGATGCAACGCATTGGCTACCAGCTCTTTACCGGTGCCGGATTCACCGTTGATCAACACCGTAATATTGGACTGAGACAGGCGACCGATCGCGCGAAATACCTCCTGCATTGCCGGGGCTTCACCGATAATCTCGGTCTGAGCCTCGGGCTCTTCACCCCGCTGCTGTTGCTGCTCCCGGGCATGTTCCACTGCCCGCATCACCAGCGCCGCTGCCTCATCTATATCAAAAGGCTTAGGCAGATATTCAAATGCACCGCCCTTGTATGAGGCAACCGCACTATCCAGATCTGAATGCGCTGTCATGATAATAATCGGCAGTTCCGGATGCTCGGCATTCACTCGCTCAAGCAGATCGAGCCCGTTGATACCCGGCATCCGGATATCACTGACAACAACATCCGGAGTCTCCCGCTGAAGTTGCGTTAACATCGTCTCGCCACTTTCAAACAGCGTGACTCTGACCCCTTCGCTGGAGAGGGCTTTATCCATCACCCAGCGAATCGAACGGTCATCATCTACAATCCATACAGATGCAGCCTTAGTCATCATTGTTGCTCCAGAGGTATTAATAGTTGAAAACAGGTCTCACCAGGAACACTACGGCATTCGATCAGCCCCCGGTGTTGCGCCAGTACAGATTGAGCAATTGACAATCCCAGGCCCGTTCCGATAGCTCTGCCACTCACCATCGGATAGAAAATTTTCTGTAACAGCTCTTCCGGAATTCCCGGACCGTTATCGGTGATCTCGACACAGCACACCAGCCGGTGCATCTCAGCACCCAGGGTCAGGTTACGCACTACCCGGGTACGCAACAGAATACGCGGCTCTTCAACGTCTGACTCCTGTAGCGCCTGCATACTGTTACGCACAATATTCAGCACCGCCTGGATCAACTGCTCCCGATCCCCCATAAATTCGGGCAGACTGGGGTCATAGTCGCGCTGAATATGGATCTGACCGCCGACCTCTGCAATCACCAGACTGCTGACATGTTCGAGGATGGAGTGAATATTAACCTCCTCCATGCGCGGCATCTTATGCGGCCCCAGCATCCGGTCAACCAGATTTCGCAGTCGGTCCGCCTCTTCAATAATCACCCGGGTATAATCATGCAGTGCCTCATCAGGAAGCTCACGCTCAAGCAACTGCGCCGCCCCCCGCAATCCGCCCAGCGGATTTTTGATCTCATGGGCTAACCCCCTGACCAGAGAGATCACGGTTTCATGATTGCTCAGCAACTCCTCTTCACGGGAGATCCGGATCAACCGGTCCCGCGGGGTCAACTCAATCAACACCAGACGACCATATCTCTCAGGCATTGGATTAACACTGTAATCAATCGTGATCTCCCGGCCGGTCAGGGTTGTCAGTTTAGCTTCCCGTTTGGTAAATGGATGGCCACTATCCAGAGCACCTTTCAGAGCCTCACTCTCATCGTCCACCAGAAACCAGCTGTGAAAAGGCAGTTGACGCAGACGCCGGGCACTCGCTTCCAGTAACATTTCAGCCGATGGGTTCATATACACCAGCTGTAATTGCCCATCGACCAGCAGTGCCGCCGTCGACAGGTTATCTAATATGTGTTTATGCAGATCCGGTGTTTTCATCTTTGATGTTCTGCCTCAGAAACTGACCATGACTGCGTTCGACTCAACACAGGCGGTTGTTATAAAGATGGTAGCAAAAAGCAAACCAACTCAGTGCACAGTTAAAAATGAGCACCAAATCAAGGATCTACAGGCTCTGCAACCCGTTTTTACCTACCAGCGACAATTATAGAATAGCACCCATTGCACTATTTTAGTGCAACATAATTTGAAGACTAAATCATCGCAAAAAAAAAGCCTCCATAAAGGAGGCTTTTCCGGTTAATCCTGTGGATTAAACAGAGTAGTACAGATCGAACTCAACCGGGTGAGTAGTCTGGCTCACTTTCAGACACTCTTCCTTCTTCAGACCGATATAAGCATCGATCATGTCGTCGGTGAATACACCACCGGCAGTCAGGAAGGCACGATCGTTATCCAGCGCATCCAGTGCCTCTTCCAGAGAAGCAGCAACGGTTGGAATCGCCAGCGCTTCTTCTGCAGGCAGATCATAGAGATCCTTATCAGCTGGATCACCAGGGTGAATCTTGTTCTGAATACCGTCCAGACCCGCCATCATCAGTGCAGCAAAGCACAGGTATGGGTTAGCAGATGGATCCGGGAAACGGGTTTCGATACGGTAAGCTTTAGGATTAGTCACGTATGGAATACGGATAGAAGCAGAACGGTTACGGGCAGAGTATGCCAGCATAACAGGCGCTTCAAAGCCAGGTACCAGACGCTTGTATGCGTTGGTAGAGGCGTTAGTCAGTGCGTTCAGCGCTTTCGCGTGCTTGATAATACCACCGATGTAGAACAGAGCAGTTTCACTCAGACCCGCATAGGCATCGCCGTGGAAGATATTCACGCCATCTTTAGACAGAGACTGGTGAACATGCATACCAGAACCGTTATCACCGACCAGTGGCTTAGGCATGAAGGTCGCAGTCTTACCATATGCGTGAGCAACGTTGTGTACACAGTACTTCAGGACCTGAACTTCGTCAGCCTTAGCCGTCAGGGTGTTTGGACCCACACCGATCTCACACTGACCCGCAGTCGCCACTTCGTGGTGATGTACTTCAATGGTCAGACCCATCGCAGACATTGCATCGCACATCGCCGCACGCAGGTCATGCAGGGAATCAACCGGAGGAACCGGGAAGTAACCCCCTTTAACCCGTGGACGGTGACCGGTATTACCACCTTCAAAGGTGCTGTTAGTAGACCATGAAGCCTCTTCAGAACCGATAGTGTAGCCACAACCACTGATATCCGCGTGCCATTTAACTTCATCAAACACGAAAAACTCTGGCTCAGGACCAAAGATAGCGGTGTCAGCAATACCGGTAGATTTCAGGTAAGCTTCAGCGCGACGGGCAACCGAACGAGGATCACGCTCATAACCCTGACCGGTAGAAGGCTCAACGATATTACAACGAACGATGATGGTTGAATCTTCTGCAAATGGGTCCATAACAGACGCAGAATCGTCTGGCTGCAGGATCATGTCAGACTCATTAATTCCCTTCCAGCCAGCGATGGAAGACCCATCAAACATCTTGCCTTCTTCAAAGAAGTCTTCGCTAATTTCGGTTACTGGGATAGTAACGTGCTGCTCTTTACCGTGGGTATCGGTGAAACGCATATCAACCCACTTAACATCATGCTCTTTGATCAGATTCAGAGTCTCTGACATTTGACTTTCTCCACTAGATTATATTGTCAGACCCCCAACCGATTAGACACAACTGCATAGCAGCCTAACCAGTCAGGTTTGTTTCGCCTTTAAGCAGCAAGTGGTATGCCAGTTTGCGCCAGCACCGAAAACACGCGACATAGAGCGGTTCTGATCAGATTTGAAACAATTTAAACTCTGCAAAATGAACCAAAATAGAGCAAAGAGACAAATATTGAACCAAAATAGTGCATATCCCGTTTTCCCGGTTTACCTGCTCCCTCGCTGCCTCAAAAAGGTGCCATCATATTACTCCAACATATAGTACTTATCCTCTAAAACAGATCAACAAACCGGAAAAAAAACTATTTTTGCCATTGAGTACATAAGAAAGACGCAGCTGCGGAATATCTCATGTATAATGTGCGCTTCTAAAATTTGTCTGCACAGGTCCCCAGACGTGATCGAAAACTTAAGAAACATCGCCATCATTGCCCACGTTGACCATGGTAAAACCACCCTGGTTGATAAACTTCTCTCACAGTCCGGTACACTGGGCCGTCGGGACGAAGGCACCGAACGGATCATGGATTCGAACGACCAGGAAAAAGAACGGGGTATCACCATTCTGGCAAAAAATACCGCCATCGAATGGAACGACTACCATATCAACATTGTTGATACTCCGGGACACGCCGACTTTGGTGGTGAAGTTGAACGGGTACTGTCAATGGTCGACTGCGTTTGCCTGCTGGTAGATGCGGTTGATGGCCCGATGCCGCAAACCCGCTTTGTGACACAGAAAGCCTTTGAACAGGGGCTGCGTCCTATCGTCGTGGTCAATAAAGTAGACCGCCCAGGATCACGTCCGGATTATGTTATCGATCAGGTTTTCGATCTGTTTGACAGCCTCGGCGCAACCGATGAGCAACTGGACTTTCCAATCATCTACGCATCTGCACTGAACGGTGTAGCCGGTAACGAGCCAGATCAACTGGCCGATGACATGACACCGCTGTTTGAAGCGATTGTTAAACATGTAAACCCACCCCAGGTCGATACTGTTGGACCGTTCCAGATGCAGATCTCTGCACTGGACTATAACAGCTATGTCGGCGTTATTGGTGTGGGACGGGTATCCCGCGGTACCGTGAAACTGAACCACGTCGTCAAAGTCATTGATCGTGATGGCAAGGTTCGAAACGGTAAAGTTCAGAAGATCATGGGATATCTGGGCCTGGATCGTATCGACGTCGAGTCTGCACAGGCTGGCGATATTATCTGCGTTACCGGTATCGATGCCCTGAATATCTCCGATACTCTGTGTGACCCGGCAGCCGTCGAAGCGCTACCACCGCTGTCTGTGGATGAGCCGACAGTATCGATGACCTTCCAGGTTAACGACTCTCCTTTTGCCGGTCAGGATGGTAAATTTGTTACCAGCCGCAACATCAAAGACCGCCTGGATCGCGAACTGATTCACAACGTTGCTTTACGCGTTGAGCAGGGTGACTCTCCAGAGAAGTTTAAAGTGTCCGGTCGTGGTGAACTGCACCTGTCGGTGCTGATTGAGTCCATGCGCCGCGAAGGCTTTGAGCTGGGGGTTTCCCGTCCTGAGGTTATTCAGAAAGAGGTTGACGGTAAAACTCACGAGCCTTTTGAGATCGTCATGATCGATGTTGAAGAACAGCATCAGGGCAGCATCATTGAAGAGCTGGGTAAACGCAGAGCGGATATGACCAATATGGAAGTGGATGGCAAGGGGCGTATACGTCTGACTTTCCTGATCCCTTCCCGCGGTCTGATCGGCTTCCGTTCACAGTTCCTGACCATGACTTCCGGTACCGGCATCATGACCTCAGTGTTTGACCACTACGGTGAAGTCAAAGAGGGTGAAGTGCTGAGCCGTAATAACGGGGTACTGGTTTCAATGGTGACCGGTAAAGCACTGGGTTACTCCCTGTGGAACCTGCAGGAACGTGGCCGTCTGTGCATTGAACCCAACATCGAAGTCTATGAAGGGATGATTCTGGGTATTCACAGCCGCAGTAATGACCTTGCGGTCAATCCGATCAAAGGCAAGCAGCTGACTAACGTTCGTGCCTCCGGTACCGACGAAAACATTCAGTTGACACCGCCGGTGCGCTTTACCCTGGAACAGGCTCTGGACTTCATCGAAGATGATGAACTGGTGGAAGTCACACCGCTGAACATCCGCATCCGTAAAAAGATGCTCACTGAGAACGAGCGTAAGCGTCACTCCCGCTCAGGCAAGTAAATGCTTTAACTTTTTCAAAAAGCGTTTATATCTGCACGTAAATAGCCCGGACAGCGACCGCTGTTCCGGGCTATACTCCCGGTGTCTGCCAGACTGACAAGGACACTCATATGAACACCCTCTTTCCCGATATTCACCCGTATAAACAGCACTATCTTGCTGTTGATGATCTGCATACCCTCTATATAGAAGAGAGCGGCAACGCCCAGGGAATCCCGGTTCTGTTTATTCACGGCGGCCCCGGTGGCGGCACCAGCAGCTACCACCGCAGTTTCTTTGACCCGGAAAAATACCGCATTATTCTGTTCGACCAACGCGGCTGTGGCCAGTCTACGCCCCATGCAGAGCTGCAGGATAACACCACTGCGCACCTGATCAGTGATATCGAAAAGATCCGCCTGCACCTCAATGTAGATGAGTGGCTACTATTTGGTGGCTCATGGGGGTCTACCCTCAGCCTGCTGTACGCCGAAAGCTTTCCTGAACGGGTTTCAGGTATGATCCTGCGCGGTATATTCCTCTGTCGGAAACGGGATATCCACTGGTTCTATCAGGAGGGTGCCAGCGCTATCTTCCCGGACTATTGGAAAGAGTACCGAAAAGTGATCCCGGAAGGAGAACGCACAGATATGCTGCAGGCATATTATCAGCGCCTGATATCCGATAATGAAATCGCCCGGATGTCCGCCGCCAAGGCATGGTCTGTCTGGGAGGGACGTTGCTCGACCCTGGACCCTAACGGCGACATCGTTGATCACTTTGGCGATCCCCATATCGCTCTGGCCATGGCGCGGATAGAAGCACACTACTTTATTAACGAAGCCTTTATCGAGCCAGACCAGATTATTCGTGATGCCCACAGAATTCAGCAGATACCCACGGTGATTGTACATGGCCGCTATGATATGGTCTGCCCAATTGAGCAGGCGTTTGCTCTCTATGACGCACTACCCCAGGCTGAACTACACATTGTCAGAGATGCGGGCCACAGTGCGCTGGAAGCGGGTATCACGGACAACCTGATAAAAGCCACCAATCAGTTCGCACAATCTAAAGCCTGATTAAGTCATCCAGGAGTCAAGTTGAAAGCACTTATTCAGCGGGTACAATCCGCCTCTGTTGATATCGCCGGAGAGCGCCATGGTGAGATTGGTGCGGGCATACTCCTGCTGCTGGGGGTTGAAAAAACCGATACCCAGAGCAGCGCAGATAAACTGTTACAGAAGATTCTTAATTACCGGATTTTTGCGGATGCAGAGGGCAGAATGAACCTCAATCTGCAACAACGGCAAGGCGGGTTACTGATCGTATCTCAGTTTACCCTGGTAGCCGATACCGCCAAAGGCCTGCGCCCGGGTTTTTCCAAAGGCGCAACACCGCAACAGGGTGAAGCCCTGTATCAATACTTTGTTGATCAGGCCCGCGCGCAGCACCCTGACGTAGCAACCGGCCGTTTCGGCGCAGATATGCAGGTCAGTCTTATCAACGATGGTCCTGTGACCTTTTTACTGGAAGTCTGACCCCGATGGAAACGACCACCCTGGCACTTGCTGAACGGATATTCCTGACCGTTTTCCCCCTCTTTGCTATTGTTCTCTGTGGTTATCTGTATGGCCGCTATAAAAAACCCGATATGGCTCTGGCCAACCAGTTAAATATGGATATCTTCGTGCCAGCACTGATCTTCTTTGTGCTGTCAGACAAATCCTTTGATCTGGTCAAATACCAGGCACTGGCATTAGCTGCCGCGATCGTCATACTGGGCTCTGGCCTGCTGATCTGGCCGTTGTGCAAGCTGCTGAAAGTACAACCAAAAACCTTTCTCCCACCAATGATGTTCAGCAACAGTGGTAATCTGGGGCTGCCCCTGATTATCCTGGCCTTTGGCGAACAGGCTCTGCCCGCGGCGATCATGCTGTTTATTGTTGAGATGACCCTGCATTTTACCGTCGGTATCTATATGATGGATCATCGCACCCACCCCTGGCGACTGTTGCGCATGCCCATCATTATCGCCACCATCGCCGGGCTAGGCTGGAGCAGCCTCAATCTCACAGTACCCGCCTCCATCGCCACCGCATTGGATATGCTGGGACAGATCTCGATCCCTCTGTTACTGTTCACCCTTGGGGTTAGACTGATCACGGTCGACTTCAGCGCCTGGAGAATCGGTATCACAGGTGCCATCATCAGTCCGGCTATCGGCGTTGTCATCGCTTTTTTAATCCAGCAACTGTTACATCTTGAAGCGCAACAGTTTGCCTATCTGATTATCTTTGGCGCGCTGCCTCCCGCAGTGCTTAACTACATTGTTGCCGAGCAATATAACCAGGAACCGAAACAGGTCGCATCGATTGTTTTACTCGGTAATATGGGCGCACTGATCTTCATCCCCCTCACACTGGTGTTTGTGCTATAAAAAAGGCTGCCATAAGGCAGCCTCTACAACATTTTTCACAACAATAAGTGCTTAAACCTTACTGCGGCTCATCCACCATAATGCTTTGCAGGTTTTTAGCCACAGTCGAACTGCCTATGCCCTTCACGTTCGCCAGCTCGTCAACCGTTTTGAACGGGCCATTTGCTTCACGGTAATCAATGATCGCTTTCGCCTTTGCTGGCCCCACCCCCTGCAGCACTTCAGCAAGCTGATCGGCAGTGGCGGTGTTGATGTTCAGCATTGGCTCGGCAGAGACTCCCAGAGGCAGACTCAGGCACAGACACAGTACTATCGATTTAAGACACGAATTCCATTTCATAGCTATTTCCTTCTGGTTAATAAAAAAGCCGGTAAACACCGGCTTTACTATTAATAGCATATGACAAAAATGTGACAACTAACGTGCCGCAAGAATCTCCTGTTCGATCCGTCCCAACGCGTCAACCGGCACCTGAGCCTGGGTAATCGGTCGCCCGATAACCAAATGTGTACTGCCGGCAACAATGGCCTCACCCGGAGTCATAATACGCTTCTGATCCCCCACTTCGGCATCCGCAGGACGAATACCCGGCGTCACCAGTTGGAAGTCCGCAGAAACGAGCTGTCGAAGAGGCCGGACCTCCTGCGCTGAACAGACCACACCATCCAGCCCGCTGTTCTGCGTCAGTAGTGCAAGACGTTTAACCTGTTCGAGAGGATTAATATCCAGACCGATATCTGCCAGATCCTGCTGTTCCATACTGGTCAGGACGGTCACTGCGATCAGCAGTGTTTGCGCCCCATTAACCTGATCTAACTCGTTGCGCGCTGCTTCCATCATCCGTCGGCCGCCGGAGGCATGCACATTAACCATCCATACCCCCATCTCAGCAGCAGCTCTCACCGCTTTGGCCGTGGTGTTAGGAATGTCATGAAATTTGAGATCCAGAAAAACCTCAAACCCTTTGTTGTGCAACGCTTCAACCACTGCGGGCCCCGCCCGGGTAAATAACTCTTTGCCGACTTTAACACGACATCTTTCAGGGTCCAGTTGATCCGCCATCTTCAGGGCTGAAATCTGGTCCGGGTAATCCAGCGCAACAATAACCCGCTTTAAATCATTCATTCGGCTACTTCTCATACAGATTCTGATCCGGTCTACTCACCCTCAAGACCCTGGATCGGTTTAGTCGTTCCCCAACTCTGACAGGAGGGGCATTGCCAGTGCAGGGATTTACCTGAAAAACCACATCGCTGGCAATTATACACAGGCTTGCTCAGTTCGAGCTGCCCCGTCAGCCCCCGCAACACCATCAGGCTTTCATTGGTCCCTTTTGAGGCGTGGGCAATATACAGATCTATCAGCTGATTAAAACCTTTCACAGAGGGCCTGTGCTTCAGTTGATCGGTAATAAAGGCTCCGGCTGGGTACGCCCCCTGCCGCTCAAGTATCATATCAGCCTGCGCCAGCATAATACTGGTAGATGGATATTTGCTTAACCACTGCTTCATCAGCTTTTCATAATCGGCCATCTGATTCAGCTCAGAATAACACTGCTTCAGTCGCTTTACCGTTTCGGAGAGAAACAGCGGGTCCTGCACCGCTATCCGCTTCAACTCGCGAATAGCGCCTTTCCAGTCTTCCTGCCTGATGGCCATATCAGCAGATAACAAGCTGGCGCGGACACACCCCTTATCGAAGCTCAACGCCGTATTTAATTTACCCACCGCATGACGATAGCGCTGCTGCCCAATGTAGCCCTCTGCCAGCTCACAACAGTAGTGACTCAGCTCCACCTCAAGTCCTTCGAGCTCATCAGCACTGAGTTGCCGGGCAACCTCGATCGCACGCTGCCACTCTTTCTCTTTTTCATAGAGCTTAATCAGCAGGGATATCGCTTTCTGTTGAGTCTGCGGGCCGGGTCGCTGGGACTGAATCTCCAATAGCAGGTTCTCGGCACGATCAAAAAGCCCCACAGCGAAGTAATCCCGGGCCAGCGCCATCTGAATACGCAGAAAATCCTCGCGACTCAGGTCTGACCGGGCTAACAGATTCTGATGGATCTGAATGGCACGTTCGACATCCCCTTTCTTTCGAAACAGCTTAGCCAGGGCCAGGTGGGCAGGTATGGTGTCTGAGTTAACTTCCAGTGCACGGATAAAGCTCTCAATCGCTTCGTCAGTTTTTTCACTGAGAAGAAAATCGAGCCCACGAAAATACTCCTGTTGCAGGGTATTTTGCGCTGGCAAGCTATTATCCCGTTGGCGACGCCCCAACAGCCAGCCGAGCGCCACCGCAATAAACAGCGGGATAATAAACAGATAATCATTCATTTCATGAAGAGCGTTTCAGTGACGCCGTGCGCAACTGATCTAGCTCCTTGTCACTAGAACTGATCTTACGTTTTGCCGCTTTCAGTTTTAGTTTCAGTACCATGACAAACAGACTACTCACCAGCACTCCGGCGATTCCGCCAACGACAAAGCTTGCCATCAACCAGATCGACAGACTGGCTTCAGGCAGCGTAAAGAAGAACATATTAATACTCACCAGCTCGGTATTGAGCGTGGCGAAGGTCCAGCCACAGAACAGAAATACGATACAGAGAGCCAGCACCAGCAGCGTTTTTAACCAACGCATTTATCTACCCCTAAAGTTATTTAATCCCTTAAGACCGCCCGTTTTTCAGACTGTCATTGACCTGCTCACGCAGTTCCTTACCTGGTTTAAAATGCGGTACATATTTGGCGTCCAGCGACACTGAATCACCGGTTTTTGGGTTGCGACCAACACGAGGCGCCCGAAAATGAAGGCTGAAACTACCAAACCCCCGGATCTCAATACGATCCCCCTGAGCAAGAGACTCAGTCATATGGTCCAGCATAGTTTTAACTGCCAGCTCTACATCTTTTATTGAAAGCTGTTCATTCTGGTCAATCAAACGCTCGATCAGTTCAGACTTAGTCATGCTCACCCCCTGACAGTGGTTGGCCTGGTAACGACCAGACCTCTCATCAGAAATTATGTGTATCCGTTACTATTTCTTTTCCAGCTGAGCTCTGATGAGATCACCGATAGTCGTCGGGCCTTCAGATTCAACCTGCTGGTGCTTAATGGCATCCAGAGCCTGTTTTTCCTGCCGTTTTTCAACCTGTTTCACCGACAGAGCGATTGATCGGGTGCGCCGGTCAATATTCACCAGCATCACCTCGATATCCGCTCCAACGCTGAACATATGCGTCAGATCATCGACCCGTTCAAACGAGGCTTCCTGTACCTTAACGGTACCCTCGACCCCTTCAGCCAGTGTTACCACCAGTTGCTTCGGCTCAACCTGAGCAATTTTACCCTGAACCACCGCACCTTTTGCATTGCTGGCGGTATATTCAGAAAAAGGATCACTACCTAACTGCTTAATCCCCAGTGAGATACGCTCTCGCTCAGAATCAACCGCCAGCACCACCGCACTCACAGTATCCCCCTTCTTGTAGGCTTTTACCGCTTCATTACCGTCCTGATCCCAGGAAAGGTCGGACAGGTGGACCAGGCCATCGATACCGCCATCAAGCCCGATAAAGACGCCAAAATCGGTGATCGACTTGATCACACCAGTGATCTCAGTACCTTTTGTATATCGCTCTGCGAAGGCATCCCAGGGGTTAGCCTGACACTGCTTCATCCCCAGAGAGATACGACGGCGCTGTTCATCAATATCGAGAATCATCACCTCGATCTGATCGCCTAGCTGAACCACTTTGGAGGGATGAACATTCTTATTGGTCCAGTCCATCTCAGACACATGGACCAAACCTTCAATCCCTTCCTGAATTTCAGCAAAACAGCCATAGTCAGCAATATTGGTCACTTTGGCTGTCACTTTAGTACCAACCGGGTGGGCCGCCTTGAACTCATCCCAGGGATCAGGAGTCAGCTGCTTCATGCCCAGGGATACGCGGCTCTTATCACGATCATAGCGCAGTACTTTCACATCGATCTCATCACCGATGCTAAGCAGTTCACTGGGATGCTTAACACGTTTCCAGGCGATATCGGTTATATGCAGTAAACCATCCACCCCTCCCAGATCGATAAAGGCACCATAATCGGTAAGGTTTTTCACCACACCTTTTACCGTCATCCCCTCATTGAGGGTTGCCAGCAGTTTCTCCCGCTCCTCATTGTAGGCGGTTTCAAGCACTGCGCGCCGGGATACAACAATATTATTACGCTTGGCATCCAGCTTAACCAGCTTAAACTCAAGCTCTTTGTTTTCTATATGAGAGGTGTCCCGCAGCGGGCGAATATCGACCAGAGACCCCGGCAGAAAGGCGCTGATAGAGTTCACGTCAACCGTGAAGCCGCCACGCACTTTGCCGGTGATGCGCCCGGTAATAATCTCGTCATTCTCAATCGCTTTTTCCAGCACTTCCCAGGCTTCTGCCCGTTTGGCTTTTTCACGAGAGAGCTGAGTTTCACCCGAACCGTCTTCAAGAGCGACCAGCGCAACTTTAACCTGATCACCGACTTCGATGTTCAGCTTACCCTCATCATCCAGAAACTGCCCCCGGGGGATGATCCCTTCCGACTTCAGTCCCGCATTAACGACGACAAAATCGCCATCAACCGCGACAACGGTACCAGTCACAATAGAGCCCGGTTGCATATCCAGCTCTTTCAGACTCTCTTCAAACAGCTCAGCAAAACTCTCATTCATACCGGCTAAACCTCATTTTTTGCCGTTAACGCAGACCCTTATGTCTCGCCTGATCCAGCACAGAAGCCAATACCTCTTCGATACTCTGGTCAGTCGTATCAAGGCAGATAGCATCTTCTGCAGGCTTAAGAGGCGCTACAGCACGGTTCATATCACGCGCGTCTCTTGCCTGAATATCCTCCAATATTGCCTGAAGACTAGCACCCAGACCCTTATTTATCAACTGGTTATAACGGCGGTTTGCACGCTCTTCTGCGCTGGCCGTCAAATAAACTTTCAGTGGAGCATCAGGAAAAACGACGGTGCCCATATCCCGGCCGTCGGCAATCAGCCCCGGTTCTGACACAAAAGCCCGCTGCCGCTCAAGCAGGGCGGCCCTTACCGAACCAATGGCAGCGATAATCGAGGCATCCGCACCGCACTCTTCGGTACGGATCGCGTTAGTTACCTCTTCCCCTTCCAATATAATGGAAACTTCCTGTTGATTCGCCGAGGTGCCGAACTGCACGTCCAGATGCGCAGCCAGTACCACCAGCGCATCCTCATCGTCCAGCGCAACCCCATGATGACGGGCAGCCAGACCTACCAGCCGGTACAACGCGCCGCTATCAAGCAGATTCCAGCCCAGCTCACGGGCCAGTAAACTACAGATTGTTCCCTTACCTGACCCACTGGGACCATCGACTGCTATAACCGGGAAATCGCCCATATTACTTCTCCTCCTTGCGTACCCGGATACCCACGTGCTGAGCCAGCTCAATGAAATTAGGGAATGATGTCGCCACGTTTGCACATTCGCGAATCTCAATGTTTCCTGTAGCACGCAGAGACGCTATGGTAAATGACATCGCAATGCGGTGATCGTCATGACTCTCTATCACACCGCCGCCCATTTTGCTGCCACGAATAATCGCGCCATCCGGCGTGCCTTCGATATCAGCTCCCAGTGTTTTCAATCCATCCACCATCGCCTGAATACGGTCACTCTCTTTGACCCGCAACTCTTCGGCACCGGTAAGCACTGTTTCGCCTTCCGCACACACCGCTGCGATAAACAGCGCAGGAAATTCATCGATCGCCAGTGGCACCTGATCTTCGGGTATTTTAATCCCTTTAAGCGGCGCATAGCGGATGCGAATGTCGGCGACCGGCTCACCACCTACCTCCCGCTCGTTGAGAAGTTCAAGATTACTCCCCATCGCCCGCAAAATATTGATCACACCGATCCGGGTGGGATTGATGCCGACATGCTCCAGAGTAATATCCGAGCCGGGGCAGATGGCCGCAGCCACCATAAAGAACGTTGAAGAGGAGATATCTGCCGGCACATCAATTTTCGTTGCTTTCAGACTGCCGCCACCGGCCAGAGAAACCTTATTACCGTCCACATCCACCGGGTAACCGAAGCCTCGCAGCATACGCTCTGTGTGGTCCCGGGTGGGCGCAGGCTCGATAACAGTGGTCTCACCTTCGGCATAAAGACCCGCCAGCATTACACAGGATTTAACCTGAGCACTGGCCATCGGCATCTCATAACTGATCGCTTTCAGCGCCTGACCGCCCTTAATTTTTACTGGCGGGCAGCCGTTTTCTCCCGTTTCTACCTGCGCCCCCATCAGACGCAGCGGCTTAGCCACGCGTTCCATCGGACGCTTACTCAGCGACGCATCGCCACTGAGTTCGGAATCAAAGGACTGACCGGCCAGCAGACCTGACATCAGTCGAATAGTGGTGCCGGAGTTACCAACATAGATAGGCCCCGGTGGCTGACGTAAGCCGTTAATACCGACACCATAAATTTTTACTGCGCCCTGATGCGGGCCTTCAATCACAACTCCCATATCACGAAACGCCTGCAACGTCGCCAGGCTATCCTCCCCTTCCAGGAAGCCGGTAATCTCTGTCACTCCGTCGGCCAGCGATCCCAGCATAATGGAACGGTGAGAGATCGATTTGTCACCCGGAGCCCGAATAGTACCCTGCACCTGACCACCCGGTTGTGCATAGAATGTAGTATCTTTAGTCATCATATTATTTTGCGTGTACGCTGAGCCCGATAAAATTTTTGAAAAGTGTTCGCGTGCGGCTTTAGCCCGGGTAAAGATCCCCAGCATCGCCACACTGTCTTCAGTCTCGATCGCCTTGCGCAGCCGACCAACACCCGCTGTAAATTCATCAATCTTTTGCAGGATTGCCTGCTTATTCGCCAAGCCAATATCGTGCCACATGGTAGGATCGCTGGCAGCAACACGGGTAAAATCCCTGAAGCCTCCCGCTGCATAGCGAAAGATGTCATTACAATCCTGCTCCTGCGCCAGCGTATCCACCAGGGAAAACGCCAGCAGGTGTGGCAGATGACTGGTGGCTGCCAGTACTTCATCATGCCGTTCAACATCCATCTGCAACACCTGCGCTCCGACAGCCTGCCACATCCGGGCAATCAGTGTCACAGCGTCTGAATCGCTCTGCGGCAGCGGTGTAATAATCACCTTATGATGTTCAAATAGTGTTGCATCGGCTGCAGCCACACCACTTTTCTCAGACCCCGCAATGGGGTGTCCGGGAATAAACCGGTTTGGTACACAACCAAACAGTCTTGTCGCTGAGCGCACCACGTTGCCTTTAACACTGCCGACATCTGTGAGAATAGTGTCCGTCCGCAAAACTGGCAATATTTCAGCAAGCACCGTTTCTATCGCTTTCACCGGTACCGCCAGAACTATCACGTCAGCCTGGGCTGCTGCAGCCAGCAGGTCTGCGGCAGCCTCGTCAACAATACCCAGACGAAGCCCGGTCTCCAGTTCATCTTTGTCCCGGTCATATCCAATCACTGTACGGCAGATACCGCGTGTCCGCAGAGCACTCGCCAGGGAGCCGCCAATCAGACCTAAACCGATAACCAGAACCCTTTCAGTCAAACATCTCACGTTGTGTTTGTCCTTCATAAGCGCTGCAATACGCTGGCAAATGCCGTTAAAAAGCGACTATTCTCTTCAGGCAGACCGATCGTCACCCGTAAATGCTGAGGCATCTGATAATTAGCGACAGGCCTGACAATTACGCCCTCCTGCAACAATTCGGCATAGACGGGCGCGGCATCACGGCCACAATCGACACTGATAAAATTGCCCACCGAGGGAATCCAGTTAACACCCAACTGAGTCAGCCCCTGCTCCAGCTGCACCATACCGGTGCGATTCAGTTCAACACTACGCTGAAGATAGTTTGTATCGCCAAGTACTGCGGTCGCTGCTTCCAGTGCGGGAATATTGACATTAAAGGGCTGACGCACCCGGTTCAGCAGATCGGTAATCGCCGGATTCGCCACGGCATAACCTATTCGCAGGGCTGCCAGTCCGAAAGCTTTCGAGAAAGTCCGGGTCACCACCAGATTGGGAAATCCTGCCTGCAACTGAACGCCCGAAAGATAATCGGCCTCGGTCACATACTCCAGATAAGCCTCGTCCAGAACAACCACAACATCATCGGGCACTTTCGCCATAAACGCCTGCAGTGCCTGACCACTAAACCAGGTGCCGGTGGGATTATTGGGATTTGCCAGGAAGATGATGCGGGTTTTATCCGTGATTGCAGCCGCCATGGCATCAAGATCGTGGCCCCATTCCCGTGCAGGCACAACGACAGAGGTAGCGCCGGTTGACTGAGCCACCAGCATATACACAACAAAAGCGTGCTGGGAGTAGATAACTTCATCACCGGGAACAATAAACGCCCGCCCGATAAGCTCCAGAACATCATTCGAACCATTGCCCAGGGTGATGGTGTCCGGACTGATACCATAGCGCTCTGACAGGGCCTGTTTCAGTTTATAACCACTGGCATCGGGGTAACGACAGCTTTCACCCAGAGCCGCCTGCACTGCGGCCATTGCAACCGGGCTTGGCCCCATAGGGTTTTCATTGCTGGCCAGTTTAATACTGTTGCTGATACCCAGCTCGCGCTCCAGCTCCTCAACCGGTTTACCGGGTTGATATGGATGAAGCCCCTGAACGCCCGGGGTTGCCAATTGATAGAAATCACATGCCATTTATTTAGCTCCGGATCAGAGTACAGCAACCGGGTATGACCCCAGCAATTTAAGTTCTACAGTATCAGACTGCAGCTCTTGCAGTACGTTCTGTATATGCTGATTGGCTGCATGCCCTTCAAAATCGATATAAAACACTGAATGTGGACTTTCGGGACTGGCAGGCCGGGTCTCAATACCCGTCAGACTGATCTTATGTTGATGAAAATGCTGCAATAACTCATAGAGCGCACCCGCTTTATCGGGCACCGTTACCAGTATTGAGGTCTTATCATGGCCACTTTCACCAACCTCCTGATCGCCAATAATCAGATAACGGGTGCTGTTATCCGACTGATCATCAATATTCCTGGCAACGATATTCAACTGATACAGATCAGCCACCAGATCGCTGGCAATCGCTACCGCTTCAGCCCCATGCTGAATGGCCATACGCGCCGCTTCTGCATTACTGCTGACAAGAATCCGCTCAGCGGACAGAAAATGGGTATCCAGCCAGCTACGACACTGCGACAACGTCTGTTGTGGCAGATAGATCCGGGTAATATTATCCAGTCCCTCTTCTGCCGCACGCAGCACATGATGGTGAATGCGCAGCTCAACTTCGCCACAAATTTTAAGATTAAACCGCTTAAACAGGTCCAGCGTATGAGTGACCACTCCTTCAGAAGAGCTCTCAATTGGCACAACACCGTAGTGGGCTCCACCAGACTCAACTTCACGAAAAACTTCATCATTAGTGCTGAAAGGGATGCAGTGGGCTGAATGCCCGAAGTGCTTACTGGCCGCCTGTTGGGTAAAAGTTCCCTCTGGCCCCAGAAACGCCACATGCATCGGTTTTTCCAGCGCCAGACACACCGACATAATTTCACGAAACAGCCGGGCTACTTCATGATCGGCCAGCGGTCCGTCATTGCGCTGCATAACCCGGCGCAACACCTGAGCCTCCCGTTCCGGGCGATAAAAAACCGCCTCCCGGTCACCCTGATATCGCTCTTTCACCTCAGCAACGCTCTGCGCGCATCGCGCACGGTCATTCAGCAGCGCATGGATCTGCTGGTCGATCGAATCGATCTGATCCCGCAGAAGCTTCAGTTCAGTTTCCTGATCACTCATCCTACCGTCCTCTGCTATCGGGCTTAGCCGTGACGCTGCGAAAAGTCCTGCATAAAGGCGATCAGCGCATCTACCGCCTCTTCGGGGACCGCGTTATAGATACTTGCCCGCATCCCCCCTACTGAACGATGCCCCGGAAGGTTCAGCAAGCCCTGCTCCTGAGCTTCTTGCAGAAAACGCTTATCCAGGTCAGCATTGGCCAGAATAAAGGGAACATTCATCCATGAGCGCACAGGTGTCGCCACCGGGTTTGAGTAGAAAGGATTACTATCAATAGCAGTATAGAGCTTTTCCGCCTTACGTCGGTTAATCTCAGCGATCCCTTCAACGCCACCCTGCGCTTTCAGCCATTTAAAGACCAGGCCAGCCAGATACCAGCCAAAGGTTGGCGGGGTATTGAGCATGGAGTCAGCATCGGCATTCACTTTATAATCATAGAGCGCAGGCGTTGCTGGCAAAACATTGCCCAACAGATCTTCACGCACAATAACCACTGTCAGCCCTGCCGGACCGATATTTTTCTGTGCACCCGCGTAGATCATACCAAAGCGACTGACATCGACAGGGCGGGACAATATATTGGATGACATATCGGCCACCAGCGGAACATCTCCGGTGTCCGGGATGTAATCAAATTCAACGCCACGGATGGTTTCATTTGGCGTGTAATGCACATAAGCAGCATCAGGATTAAGCTTCAACTCATGCTGTGCCGGTGCGCTGGTAAAATTATTGTCCGCAGTGGTTGCGGCAACATTGACCTCGCAATAGCGAGACGCTTCCTGTATCGCTTTCTTCGACCAGTCACCTGTATTGATATAGTCGGCGCTGTTTTTTCCCCGCAGCAGGTTCATCGGGATCATACTGAACTGACTGCTGGCGCCACCCTGCATAAACAGCACCTTATAATTATCCGGAATCTGCATCAGATCCCGCAGATCCTGTTCTGCCTCCGCTGCGACACCGACAAACTCATTGCTGCGGTGACTCATCTCCATGATGGAAAGGCCCAGGCCATGCCAGTCTAAAAGTTCTTGTTGAGCCTGCTTGAGGACATCTTCAGGCAGTGCAGAGGGACCCGCACTGAAATTATAATTACGTGTCATTATGATAGATCTGCTACAAAGTTCGTATTAACGATCAGAAAAAGTTTCACTCAGAGAGATGAAACAGATTCTATTAAAAATCAGCAACACAGGTCCGATACAAAAATGTGCGGCCTGAGCCGCACATTAGTTTAACCACCCGGGTTACTCTTCGGTATCGCTGGCGGGCGTTTCAGGTGAGTCGGCTGGGTTATCTTCACCGTCAACAACCGGCCCCGCCTCTCCTTCGATGATGCCTGCCTCTATCAGCTCTTCCTCCGACACCTCAGGCTCCTCAATCCGCGCCACACCTACCAGATTTTCATCCTCGGCCACCCGGATAACACGCACCCCCTGAGTATTACGACCCAATACAGAGATCTCATCACTACGGGTGCGCACCAGCGTACCCTGATCACTGATCAGCATCACATCATCGCCTTCAAACATCTGCACCGCGCCGATCAGCGCGCCATTACGATCAGTACACTGCATCGCAATCACGCCCTGGCCGCCACGACCGTAGGTGGGGAAATCCTCAACGGCAGTCTGCTTACCGAAACCATTGATACTGGTAGTCAGAATGCGGCCGTTCTCCTGCGGAATAATCAGCGAGATAACCCGGGCATCATTCTTCAGCTTGATACCGCGAACACCCCGTGCGGTACGACCCATTGGGCGCACATCATCTTCAGGGAAACGGATCGATTTACCCTCGCTGGAGACCAGCATCACCTCAGCGGTGCCATCGGTGATAGCGGCACCGATCAGGGTATCGCCCTCATCCAGCGCCAGCGCAATCAGACCGGTCGAACGGGGTCGGGAGAAGTTAACCAGTGGCGTCTTCTTCACCGTTCCGTCAGCGGTTGCCATAAACACATAGTGCTCATCCGCATACTCATTCACCGGCAGAATGGTGGTAATACGCTCACCCTCCTGCAACGGCAGAATATTTACGATAGGCCGGCCTCTGGCCGCCCGGCTCGCCTGAGGAATCTCATACACTTTCAGCCAGTACACTTTACCCAGATTGGTAAAGCAGAGAATCGTGTCATGGGTGCTGGCGATCAGCAGTTTCTCGATGAAATCTTCATCTTTAACGGCCGTCGCTGAGCGCCCCTTACCACCACGGCGCTGGGCCTGATACATTGTCAGCGGCTGGGTCTTGGCATAACCACCGTGCGAGATGGTAACCACCATATCCTCTTCAGCGATCAGATCGGCAACCGTAAAGTCCTGCTGCGAAGCGATCACATCGGTGCGACGCTCATCGCCATACTCTTCAACAATCAGCTCCAGCTCTTCACGAATCACTTCCATCAACCGTTCGGGGCTGTTGAGAATGGCCAGCAGCTCTGCGATGCGATCCAGCAGTTCACGATACTCCGCAATCAGCTTGTCATGCTCCAGACCGGTCAGACGGTGCAGACGCAACTCAAGGATGGCCTGAGCCTGCGCCGGAGACAGATGATAAACCCCATCATGCATACCATACTGAGCTTCCAGATCTTCCGGACGACAGGCATTCTCTCCCGCCCGTTCCAGCATCACCGTCACCTCACCTGGCTGCCACGAGGTTTCGATCAGACGCTCTTTGGCTTCCGCCGGAGTAGGTGAGCTCTTGATCATCTCGATAACGGCATCGATATTGGCCAGCGCAATCGCCAGACCTTCCAGGATATGCCCCCGCTCACGCGCTTTGCGCAGCAGGTAAACGGTACGACGGGTCACCACTTCGCGGCGGTGACGAATAAAGCATTCCAGAATTGACTTCAGGTCCAGCGTGCGCGGCTGTCCATCGACCAGCGCCACCATGTTGATACCGAAAACGTTCTGCAGCTGAGTCTGAATAAAGAGGTTGTTCACCACAACTTCAGACACTTCACCTTTGCGCAGCTCAACAACGATGCGCATGCCATCCTTATCGGACTCATCACGCAGTTCGGTAATCCCTTCGAGCTTCTTCTCTTTAACCAGCTCAGCGATCTTCTCGATCAGCCGCGCCTTGTTAACCTGATAGGGGATCTCAGTAAAGATAATCGACTCTTTACCGTTTTTATCATTGGTCTCGATATGGTGCTTAGCCCGCAGATAGATCCGTCCACGACCGGTCTGATAGGCCTGCAGGATACCCGCGCGGCCATTGATAATGGCGCCGGTCGGAAAGTCCGGTGCCGGGATATATTCCATAAGGCCATCGATACCGAGATCCGGATTATCGATCAGTGCAATACAACCACGTACGATTTCGCCCAGATTATGGGGCGGAATATTGGTTGCCATACCCACGGCGATACCTGCAGAACCATTGACCAGCAGTGTTGGCACCTTGGTAGGCAACACTTCCGGAATCTGTTCCGTGCCATCATAGTTGGGTACAAAATCAACGGTTTCTTTATCGAGATCCGCCAGCAACTCGTGCGAGATCTTGGCCATACGGATCTCGGTATAACGCATCGCAGCAGCGGAATCACCATCCACTGAACCGAAGTTACCCTGACCGTCGACCAGCATATAGCGCATCGAAAACGGCTGAGCCATCCGCACGATGGTGTCATACACTGCACTATCACCATGAGGGTGATATTTACCGATTACGTCACCCACCACACGGGCAGATTTCTTGTACGCCTTATTCCAGTCGTTGCCCAGTTCGCTCATAGCGAACAGCACCCGACGGTGTACTGGCTTAAGTCCATCCCGTACGTCTGGTAACGCACGCCCCACGATTACGCTCATGGCGTAATCCAGATATGACTGCTTCAGTTCATCTTCGATGTTTACTGGCAGAATCTCTCTGGCTAAATCACCCATAATAGCTCTGGCTATCCTTGAATCTGACTGCTGAGAATTAAGTGGTTAATCCCACCCTGAAAGCGGTAAACCATAAGCCCGCGAGTATACCATAAAGAAATGGCAATATTCTCGCAAAATTAAGGTCTTGGACACCTGAATCAGGGTTATCAGCAGGAACCCGCCAGACAATCTGTATTCGACCATCCAGCGGTGCTAGAATGGCGCAGAATTTTCTCCAGACACTAGCCTTTGGCGGCACATTATGACTGATACACAAAGCAACAACGGCGCAAATATCGATCCTCAGGAGATAGCGAAATTTGAAGAACTGGCCAGCCGCTGGTGGGACCGTGAAAGCGAGTTCAAACCCCTGCATGACATCAACCCACTGCGGGTGGACTTTATCGACCGTATCGCCTCGCTGAATGGCAAAACCGTACTGGATGTCGGCTGTGGTGGCGGCATCCTCTCCGAAGCGATGGCTCACCGGGGCGCCGCAGTGACCGGCATCGATATGGGAGAAGCGCCCCTCAAAGTTGCCAAACTGCACGGTCTTGAAAGCGGCGTCAACGTCTCCTACCGTCAGGTCACGGTAGAACAGCTGGCCACCGAGCAGCCACAGAGTTTTGATATCGTCACCTGCATGGAGATGATGGAGCATGTGCCTGACCCATCATCCATTGTTGATGCCTGCAGCCAACTGGTAAAGCCTGGCGGTTACGTGTTTTTCTCCACCCTCAACCGCAACCCTAAAAGCTATATGATGGCGATTGTCGGGGCGGAACACCTGCTTAAGCTTGTGCCCAAAGGCACCCACGATTTCAAGAAATTTATCCGCCCTTCCGAGCTGGCAAGCTGGATACGCCAAAGCGGCCTGCAGAGCGAAAAAATAACCGGCCTGACATACAACCCACTGAGCAAAGTTTACAAACTTAACGACCGGGATGTGGATGTCAATTATATGGTCGCTACCCGCAAGCCGGACTGAACCATGAACAAAGCCCTGCCAGAAGCCGTACTGTTCGATCTTGACGGCACACTGCTTGATACCGCACCGGATTTTCACCACGTGATCAATCAGCTTCTGGCCGAGCAGCAGCAACCGCCGGTCAGCTATGATTTCCTCAGAGGTTACGTTTCCAATGGCGCCCGGGCGATGGTCTGCGCAGCATTCCAGACCGACGAACACACAACCGACTTTGACGCACTGCATCAACGGATGCTGGAGCTCTACCTGCAACACCTGGACGTAGACACCAAACCGTTTCCCGGCATACAGAACCTGCTGAACTGGCTGGGGGAAAACAGCATCCCCTGGGGGATCGTCACCAACAAACCCGAATGCTATACCACGCCGCTGATGCAGGGACTGAACCTGCAACCGGCTGCGGGCACCGTGATCTGTCCGGATCATGTGCGTGAGAAAAAACCCCACCCGGAAGCCCTGTTCCTGGCCTGTGATGAGCTGGGAACAACACCGGAGCGCAGTGTTTATATCGGCGACCACCGCAGGGATATTGAAGCAGGACTCAATGCCGGCATGCAGACGATTGCGGTCAGTTACGGCTATATTGATAGCGGCGAAAATATCGCCAGTTGGAACAGCCATTACCGGGTAGATCACGCTGACGAGATCCGCCCGATTTTAGAAACCCTTTATTACAACCGCTAAGTAAAATATAAGGCCAGACCGAACCATCAGTGCACAACAAACGACAGAGCACACCGGCCAGCCACTCAACCTTAGCCTTCAGACACAGGAGCTGTCATGTACGATTATCAGGCACCGGAAAACTTACTGCAGGACAAAATCATTCTGGTTACCGGAGCCGGTAGCGGTATCGGGCGGGCAGCGGCCCTTAGCTACGCCGCTCACGGCGCCACCGTTATTCTGCTGGGGCGGACCGAAGAAAAACTGAATGCCGTATACGATGAGATTGAAGACGCTGGCTACCCTCAGGCAGCTATTATTACGCTCAACCTGGAAACCGCCGGCGAAACTGACTTTGATAATCTCGCAGCCACACTGGAACAGGAGTTTGGCAGAATTGACGGGATCTTACACAACGCCGGAACCCTCGGCATCCGCACGCCGATTGAAAGCTACGACCCGGTTGTCTGGCAACAGGTGATGCAGGTTAATGTCAACAGCACCTTTATGCTGACTCAGGCACTGCTGTCGCTGACAAACACTTCAGAAGACGCCTCTATTATCTTCACCTCTTCCGGGGTAGGCCGCAAAGGCAAAGCATTCTGGGGCGCTTATGCTGTGTCTAAATTCGCCACCGAAGGCCTGATGCAGGTGCTCGCGGATGAACTGGAGCACAACACCAATATCCGCGTCAACGCCATCAACCCTGGCGCGACCCGAACCGATATGAGAGCCAATGCTTATCCGGCTGAAAACCCAGAAGGCAATCCAACCCCACAAGAGATCATGCCCCTCTATCTCTACCTGATGGGTCGCGACAGCCGCTCGGTCAACGGCCAGTCACTCAACGCCCAATAACGTTCAGGCCTTTCATAGATAAAAAACGCAGCTTTCATTTCAAAAGCTGCGTTTTTGTTTTACCTTTCAGAGCGCTTCGGGCCGACGGAACGGCGTGTCTTCTGTCGTTTTGCCCGCCGCTCAGCGGCGTCTTTCTCTTTCACCGATAGCGGCTTATTATGCTTCTGTTTCATGTCCATCATACTGGACAGCATATTGATCTCTTTCTGTGACAACTCCTTCCAGTGCCCCGCCTTAACCTCACTGGGCAGGAAGAAGGGTCCGTAACGCACACGTTTGAGGCGACTCACCTGAACTTCCTGAGACTCCCACAAACGCCGTACTTCGCGATTACGTCCCTCCATAATACAGACGTGATACCACTTATTAGCGCCTTCACCATTAAAAAACTGCACATCGGTAAAACGGGCCATGCCATCGTCCAGCAGCACCCCCTTTTTCAGCCGTGCAATCATCGCCTCATCGACATCACCCAGAATGCGTACCGCATACTCACGATCAATATTTGCAGAGGGGTGCATCAGGTTATTAGCCAGCTCACCATCAGTGGTGAACAACAACAGACCTGAGGTATTAATATCCAGACGCCCGACAGCGATCCAGCGCCCCTGTTTCAACGGCGGCAGATGATCAAACACCGTAGGACGGCCTTCCGGGTCATGGCGGGTCGCCACCTCTCCCAATGGCTTATTATAGATAAGCACCCGGCGTTCACTATCACGATCAAACACCATTTTTTGTGCCTGCCCGTCAACTTCTACTTCATCCCGAACCGAGACTCTGTCGCCGAGCGTTGCAACCTGACCGTTCACAACAATACGGCCAGCTTCTATCCAACGTTCCATCTCACGACGTGAACCCAATCCGGAACGCGCCAAAACTTTCTGCAGTTTTTCGTCTGTCACCGACGCATCCTCACATATAAGAAACCTGAAAAAGGTTTCTGAAAAAATAAACAAAAAAGCTCCTCGACGCTGCGCCGAAGAGCTTTTCAATAATAACGGAAAGGACTGATTAAATTAAGAAGTCTTCTTTCGTTTTACCTTTGGCAAAAGCAGCCTGAAATACTGCAGGAGTCCGGCCACGACCCGACCACTGATGTACTTCACCACTTTCATCCGTAATCTGATACTTAGGCGCGACCTTTTTCTTAACCGGCGCATCAACCAGAACCATCAGATCATCCAGACCAATACCTGCCTCCTGCATACTCTGCTTAATTGCTTCAATTTTTTCTGCGCGCTCACGCTCAACTGCCAGCAATTCCTCTTCCTGTGCCTGCTTTTCTTCCAGAATTTCAGTCAGATCAGCAATCGCTTTTTCAATATCAGCACTGGAAAGTGTCTGACACTGTTTACGCAGTGAGTTTTTACGGGTAAGAAGTTTTACAAAGTCGGTCATTATAAATCACCAATATAAAATTAGTTTGGGAACAGGCCTGAATTATTGATTATGTATTACTTTTTTTCAATAAAAACTTATTAAGTTTATTTATTCAAAATCAGAAACATCACCGGCACCGCGCCGAATAATGACAGGCACATCATCTACCAGATTAATCACAGAGGTTGCTTCCATTCCGCAATAGCCACCATCAATAACCAGATCAACCTCATGCTGTAACAGATCCCGGATTTCATAAGGATCAATCAACGGCAGCTCCTCCCCAGGCATAATAAGGGAGGTACTCATTATCGGCTCGCCTAATGCATCCATGAGCTGCAAAGCGATATTATTCTGTGGAATTCTAAGGCCTATTGTGCGTCGCTTAGGATGTAATAAACGGCGCGGCACTTCCGTTGTCGCATTTAAAATAAAAGTATATGCACCCGGTGTCATAGCTTTTAGCAAGCGGTATACCGAGTTATTTACTTTAGCATACGTGCCAATTTCAGACAGGTCACGACAGACCAGTGTAAAGTTATGCTTATCATCCAGTTTGCGGATACGCTTAATTTTATCAACGGCTGACTTATCTCCCAGATGGCAGCCTAAGGCATAAGCACAATCAGTAGGATAAACAACAACCCCACCTTTTTTTATGATATCAACAGCCTGATTAATCAGACGCGACTGGGGATTGTCAGGATGAATCTGAAACAGCTGGCTCACGGGAAATCCTTCCACAAATGTAATTGAATCTATTTTACTTAATATTCAGTTAATCCTGAAGCAATTTAGAAAGCACATGGGGATTATTGCTACTATAGCGTGGATATTTTCCAATACCTGTCCAGTGAAATTGCCTTTTATGGAAATCACTGCCCGCTGATACCATCAGTTTATGTTTTGAGGCGAGCTTATCCAGCTGCAACAGGTGCCCTGACTCAATACCCGGGTAACTTATTTCAATTGCATCACCGCCCTGCTCAGAAAAGGCACCCGTTAATAACCTCACCTTGGTAAAGGTCATATTATATTTTGTCGGGTGAGCAAGAACCGCGATTCCTCCAGCCTGATGAATAATATCAATTGCCTGCTCCATTGTTGGCCAGTCAACTTTAACATCTCCTATTTTCCCGGCACCTAAATAACGGTTGAAGGCTTGCGTTTCATTATTAACAACGCCAGCTTCTACCATCGCAAAAGCAAAATGGGGGCGACCAATCTGACCACTCCCAGCCAACTCCAACGCCCGGGGAAGCAGATCGGGAATATTACGCTTACACAGCCTTTGTGAAATAAGACCGGCGCGAACCAGACGCAGTTCATCCAGTTTTTTCAGATAGCCTGTCAACGCCGGATCGGTTTCATCAAAACCCAGGCCGATGATATGCACCATATTCCGGCCCCACTGGCAGGTCAGTTCAACACCTGAAACAACCTTCACTTTATCGGCCTCAGAAGCATCCGCAGCAGCTGTCCGCAACGCTCCGACACCGGCTACCGTATCGTGGTCGGTAATCGCGAACACGACAACCCCGGCTTGCGAAGCCCCATCAAGCAACTGCGCAGGGCTCAACTCACCATCGGAGAAGCAGGAATGACAGTGAAGATCACTGAAAGGCAATTCCCCATAGGATTCGGGTTTATAACTTAACTGGCTCACTCTATAATCGACCCACTTCTAATCAAAAAAATGTTGTTATGAAACTACTTCTGGATTTTCTGCCGGTCATTATCTTCTTTATCGTCTATAAAAGCACCGACGATATCATTCTGGCCACCGCGGTTTTGATTCCCGCCACTCTGTTACAGATGCTCTACACCTGGATAAAAACGCATAAGATCGAGATGATTCAACTGGTCACGCTTGGATTGGTCGTCATTCTGGGGGGGGCTACTGTACTGTTTCAGGATAAAACCTTTATTCAGTGGAAACCCACCGTCGTCACCTGGCTGTTCGCCCTGGCGTTTCTGGGAAGTCAGTTTATCGGCACGAAAACCATCATTCAGCGACTCATGGACGGCACCATTGAGATGCCTTCCCGAGCCTGGACACAACTGAATATTGCCTGGATCATATTCTACCTTATTCTGGGTGGAGTAAACCTGTATGTCGCCTATACTATGAGCGAAGAAACCTGGGTTAACTTCAAGCTGTTCGGCATGCTGGGACTCACTCTGATCTTTATTTTGCTACAGGGTTTTTACATATCAAAGCACATCAAACCCGACAGCAACGAAAACCACAGCGAAAACTAAGGATGTCATAATGCTTTACGCCATTATCAGCGAAGATCACCCCGGTACTCTTGAACAGCGCATGTCGGCCAGACCTGATCACCTGGCTCGCCTCGAAGCTCTGCGCGATGCGGGGAGACTTCTGGTTGCCGGGCCACATCCGGCAATTGACAGCGAGGATCCAGGCCCTGCGGGTTTCACTGGTAGCCTTGTCATCGCTGAATTTGAATCGTTACCACAGGCACAGTCCTGGGCAGACCAGGACCCATATATAAAAGCAGGTGTTTATCGAAAGGTGATGGTAAAACCATACAAAAAAGTTTTACCATAGTGTCGCTTTTTAGGCTTAAATACCCTTATCAGAGCACTCTGTTTAACTTAGGTTCAGGTTGAACTGGTATAAATAGCCAACACTCGATGAAAATTACAACATAAGGATGTATACGATGAAGAAACTTGCACTCACCACCGCTCTGGCGCTGTCAATGGGATTATCTGCAGTTGCTAACGCTCACCCAATCAATGCCGGTTATGCTACCAACTCTACTGACACCGTCTGGAAAACCGGTTACGGCGAATGCTGGCAGCACGGCTACTGGACTGAAGAGGACAAAACTGTTGAGTGCGGCGCAGAACCTGCAATGGCCGCTCCGGCACCTGCGCCAGCACCTGCTCCAGCACCTAAAATGATGATGAAGATGGTAGATGCTCAGGAGAGCCACATCATCTACTTCGACTTCGACAGCAGTAAAGTAAATGACGTCAGCCCTATCGTAAACTATGTAGGTTCTCTGGCTAAACTGAACTCTATCGAGCTGAAAGGCTACACTGACTCGATCGGCACCAACGCTTATAACGATGCACTTTCCAAGCGTCGCGTTGAAGCGGTAGACGCCGCTCTGGTTGAAGCTGGTATCGAAACGGACAAAGTCGTGTCCTACTCTTTCGGTGAAGCGAATCCAGTTAAGGTATGTACCGATACAGGTGCGTCACGCAAAGCTTGTCTGAGAGAAAACCGTCGCGTAGAAGTAACTATCAGCGGTCAGAAAAAGGTCATGGTTCAGCAGTAATACGAACTAACCTCCAGACTCTACTTCCAATACCAGAGTAAAGTCTGATATAAACCGGTTATTGCACAATTTAATATTGTGCTAACCGGTTTTTTTATTTGTAACGATGATGCTTATGAAAACCCTGTTTCGGATAGATAACTACAAAACCGTAATTCAGCAATGACTGGTAAATTACCCCTCTCCGGCTGGCTTAGCTGGCTACCTTTTGGCGCTGTTCCCTACATCACCCCGGAAAGCGCTGCCAAAGATCTGCAGCAGTTTCTGATTATTGATGTTCGTACTGCTCAGGAATTCAAAAAAAGTCATATCCCTGGCTCTATATCGATTCCACTACACACACTAAACAAAACACAATTACAACAACTGCAGAATAACAAACCGGTTCTCTGTATCTGCCGGTCCGCCCACCGCAGCAAACCCGCGACCCGAAAGTTTCTCAACAGCGGATTTGATGCCTATGAGCTTCAAGGTGGCATGCTGGCGTGGTGGAAACTAAAACTACCGTTAGAGGAGCAGGCCTGACAGCGTTCCATCCAGTCGCCGTTCTGTTTATGCTTTTCTAATAAACTCTTCCGCTTATCCGCTTTCTCCTGGAGAGCGCTTTGATCTGACCGCCTTTACACTCAAAAGCATTACTAAACCGGCCCGCTCAAGCGACAAATTGACGCATGTGCGTTTCTGTCACACCTCCCGCTAACCTTCAGGCTTTACCATAGCAGCGTCAAAATCACTGATGGAATGTAAGGTTATGAAGTACGTGAAAGCATATGTGTTGTTGGGAGTCTACGGCGTATCGGCACCGTTAGCAGCGGCTACAAATTCTGTTGATAGCACCATCGTTGTTACCGCAACTTAGGTTGAGCAGTCGATTCAGGATGTAGACGCCTCTATTGAGGTTGTCACCCGGGAGGAGATCGAATCATTTTCCAGCCGCAGCCTTGCCGAGATTTTGAAACAGAGTACGGGACTGGAGGTCACCGACGGTGGCTCCAGCTCATCTGTTTCTATTCGTGGTTTCAACGGTACACACACGCTTATTCTGGTTGATGGCATGCGCCGGACTGAGAAATACGCAGGCAGTAACGTAAACAATATCTCGCTACAAAACGTGGAGCGTATCGAAATAGTACGGGGACCGATGTCAGCACTCTATGGTTCCGATGCCCTCGGGGGTGTCATCAACATCATTACTCAGAAGCCGGACAAAGATCTGTCCCGAATCCGCCTGACCCTTGGCGGAGCAGAATCTCCCGCCGGACGAGAAACCGTCATTGTGCATGCCAGCCGTGATTTTGTAACCGATAGCAGTAACCATAGCATCGGGATTGAATATAAGCAGCGCAACCCTTATGAAAACGATAACGGCACCCTGAATGAGGAACAACGCACCTTTCTCAACTATCGTGGCCGGTATGATCTGCGGGATGATATTCAGCTATTGATAGGTGCAGAATATCTTGATCAGAACGATGAAAACCCTGACACCAGCAGCGGAAAATTTGAATCAGAGAAGCGCTATCAACTCAATGGCCGTTATACACAGCAGTTCGACACGGATCAGTTTGATCTGGATCTCTCTCAGGGTTACAGCGATGCACTGGTCAACCGTGGCTCAGGAGAGGAGAGCACCGACTTCAGGCAAACTCAGCTAGAGGGGCGCTATGCAGGCCTTCTCAATGACATCCACCTCTATAATCTCGGTGCAGGCTACCGCCAGGATGATGTCGATATCAGCATCAATACCCAAACCGTTGATCGCGATAACTACTACCTGTTTCTGCAGGATCAGTGGAGCCTGACAAACAGTGTTAACCTGACCCTTGGTATACGTCACGACAACTACAATGACTTCGGTAGCACAACCAACCCCCGCTTATCACTCTCCTGGAGCGAGGGGCCATGGAAAATAAGAGGAAGCTACGGCACGGCCTTCAGCGCGCCCTCGCTGGTGCAGATGTACTCCACCTTTACCCGCAACGGTTATGGTACCAGCATCATCAATGGCAACCCGGATCTGCAACCGGAAGAGTCGGTCAGTTATGAGCTTAGCCTTGGATATCAACTGGAACAGGGTGCTCTGGAACTCACTCTCTACCGCTCCGATGTAGACCAGCTAATTGCCGCAGAGCTGAATAGCACTTCAGGTACCTGCCCCAGCTTTACCTGCACCAAAACCTATCTGTATAGCAACATCGATAAAGCGACACTGGAGGGTGCTGAAGCAACACTTTCCTATGCATTAACCGGGCAGCAGAAGCTTAGCGCTTCCCTTGAATACCTTGATGCCAGGGATGCAACCACCGATGAGCGGCTGACTGAGCGTGCCCGCTGGCAAAGCAGGCTATCCCTTGATTCAGAGTGGAGCTCCGCATGGTCAAGTAGTGTCAGATTTCGCTATACGGGCTACTACTACGCTACCCCCACCCGTCTAATGTCACCCTATGATTCACACTTTACCACCGTGGATACCCATCTGAGCTACCAGCTCAATAACTCTGTGCAACTGACAGCAGGTATCGATAATCTGTTTAACCGGGAACTACCGGAAAATATGGAGCTGCGTGGCACACCGCAAGACCCGGGTTCGCGCTATTACTCGGCGGGCATCAACCTGAGCTTTTAACAGCCAGAGTGCTGCCATAAAAAACGCGCCTATACGGCGCGTTTTCACTTTCTGTGGCTCCCGAAAGAACGCTTTCAGGCTGGCAACGAAATAACTATCCGATTAACCGACCCATACCCGGGCATTGCGGAACATCCGCATCCAGGCACCATCTTCTTCCCAATGCCCCGGAGCCCAGCTATTGGTGACCGCACGGAACACCCGCTCTGGGTGTGGCATCATGATGGTCACCCGGCCATCAGTGGTGGTCACACCCGTAATACCCTCTGGTGAGCCATTCGGATTAGCTGGATAAGACTCAGTCACCCGGCCATGGTTATCCACATAGCGCAGCGCGACTGCGCCAGAACTCTGCAGGCTAGCCAGATGGGTCTGATCGGCGAACTCCGCCCGTCCCTCACCATGAGCCACAGCGATTGGCATACGCGAACCAGCCATTCCCTGCAGGAAGACAGACTGACTCTCCTGCACCTCAACCATCGCTACACGGGCTTCAAACTGTTCAGACATATTGCGCACAAAATGCGGCCAGAGGTCGGCCCCCGGAATCAGCTCATGCAGGTTAGACAGCATCTGACAGCCATTACAGATACCCAGCGCAAAGGTATCTTCACGATTGAAGAACGCTTCAAACTGATCCCGTGCACGGGTGTTGAACAGAATCGATTTAGCCCAGCCTTCACCGGCACCCAGCACATCACCGTAAGAGAAGCCGCCACAGGCCACCAGGCCTTTAAAGCGCTCCAGCTCAACCCGCCCTTCCAGAATATCGCTCATATGAACATCGACGGCAGCAAAACCAGCCCGGTCAAAGGCCGCGCCCATCTCTATCTGGCCATTAACACCCTGCTCACGAATGATCGCCATCTCAGGGCGCACACCGGTCTGAATAAAGGGTGCCGCAACATTGTCGTTCTGATCAAAGGTCAGTTCAGCATGCAGGCCTGGATTATGCTTATCTAACAGGGTATCAAACTCCTGCTGCGCACAGTCAGAGTTATCCCTCAGCGCCTGCATGCGGTAGGACGTTTCTGCCCAGGCCCGCTGCAAGGTTGTGCGGGACTCGGAATAGATCTCCTCATCATCAAAATGAACCCGTAGCTCATCATCCAGATTAACCGAACCGATCACCTTGGTGATCTCTGCCAGGCCAGCCGCATTCAATTCAGTCAGCACACTTTGCAGATCAGCACGCTTAACCTGAATCACCGCACCCAGTTCTTCAGCAAACAGGGCGGCTGCAAATTCAGAGCTATCGGTTGCCAACATATCCAGATTGATATCGACACCGGTGTGTCCGGCAAACGCCATCTCGGCAATGGTGGTAAACAGTCCGCCATCGGCACGATCATGGTATGCCAGAAGCAAACCCTGTTCGTTAAGTTCCTGGATCGCAGCAAAGAACGCCACCAGCTGTTCAGGGTCATCGACATCGGGCACATCCTGGCCCACCTCGTTATACACCTGCGCCAGAGCAGACAGACCCAGCCGGTTTTTACCGTTACCCAGATCCAGCAGGATCAGGTCCGTCTCTTCAATATCGGTCCGCAATTGCGGCGTCAGTGTCTTGCGCACATCCAGCACCGGCGCAAAACCGGTGATAATCAGCGAAGTCGGCGCAGTGACCGATTTATCTTCACCCTCATCATTCCAGACGGTACGCATCGACATAGAGTCTTTGCCCACCGGAATGGTAATTCCCAGTTGTGGACACAGCTCCATCCCCACCGCTTTAACGGTGTCGTACAACTTCTCATCTTCACCCGGGTGGCCGGCAGCACACATCCAGTTAGCAGAGAGTTTAATATCAATAATATCGCCAATCCGGGCGGAGGCCAGGTTGGTCACCGTTTCACCCACCGCCATCCGGCCAGACGCTGGTGAGTCAACCAGTGCCAGCGGCGTCCGCTCACCCATTGCCATCGCTTCACCGGCGTAGGTATCAAACGCAGCGGTGGTCACTGCACAGTTAGCCACTGGCACCTGCCATGGCCCGACCATCTGATCACGGGCGACCTGACCGGTAATGGAGCGATCGCCGATGGTAATCAGGAACGATTTTGAAGCAACAGCTGGTAACTTCAAAACCCGGTCAGCAGCGTCTTTCAGGTCGATACTGCTGGCATCAAAGGCCGGCACTTCGTAGCTGATGCGATTAACTGAGCGGTGCATTTTGGGCGGCTTACCAAACAGCACACTCATCGGCAGATCAACCGGCTTATTACCAAAATGAGCATCGCTCAGCGTCAGATGTTTCTCTTCAGTTGCAGTGCCCACAACAGCGTATGGGCAACGCTCACGGGCACAGATCGCTTCAAATCTCGGCATATCTTCTGGCATAACGGCAAGCACATAGCGCTCCTGCGCTTCGTTACACCAGATAGCCAACGGGGACATCCCCGGCTCATCATTATTAACATTGCGCAGCTCAAAATCACCGCCACGACCACCATCTTTAACCAGCTCCGGGAAGGCGTTGGACAGACCACCAGCCCCCACATCGTGGATAAAGGCGATCGGGTTAGCATCACCCTGCTGCCAGCACTGATCGATCACTTCCTGACAGCGGCGCTCTAACTCAGGGTTATCCCGCTGAACAGAGGCAAAATCAAGATCCGCAGAGGAAGTGCCAGAAGACATAGAAGAGGCTGCTCCGCCGCCCAGACCGATCTGCATAGCAGGCCCGCCCAGACAGATCAGTTTCGCGCCCACATCGATCTCACCTTTATCAACATGATCGGTACGAATGTTTCCGTAACCACCAGCAATCATGATCGGCTTGTGATAACCACGCACCTCTTCACCGGCCGCACCGTTAACCCGCTGTTCGAAGGTACGGAAATAACCGTTCAGGGCAGGACGACCAAATTCGTTATTGAACGCAGCTCCGCCGATAGGACCTTCAAGCATAATATCCAGCGCCGATACGATACGCTCGGGCTTGCCATAATCCGATTCCCACGGCTGTACAAACCCGGGAATTTTCAGATCAGAAACCGTAAAGCCGGTCAGACCCGCTTTCGGTTTAGAGCCTTTACCGGTCGCACCTTCGTCACGGATCTCACCACCGGAACCAGTCGCAGCACCAGAGTGCGGCGCAATCGCAGTCGGATGGTTATGGGTCTCAACCTTCATCAGGATCTCAATACTTTCCTGATTGTAGCCATACTCTTTAGTTTGAGGATTAGGGAAGAAACGCCCGGCCTCAGAGCCCACCATGACCGCAGCATTATCAGAGTAAGCAGAAAGAATATTCTCGCCACCCAGCTCATTGGTGTTACGGATCATCGCAAACAGCGATTTTTCCTGAGCTTCACCATCGATATCCCAGGATGCGTTGAAGATCTTATGACGACAGTGCTCTGAGTTTGCCTGAGCAAACATCATCAGCTCAACATCGGCAGGGTTCCGCCCCAGTTCAGTGAAACTGGCCACCAGATAATCGATCTCATCATCGGCCAGCGCCAGACCCAGGTCAGTATTCGCTTTAACCAGCGCATCACGACCACCGGCAAGAATATCTACCAGAGTCAGTGGTGCAGGCTGATCAGTACGAAACAGCTGACTTGCCTCATCAACACTACTGAGCGTCGCCTCAACCATACGATCATGCAACTCGGTACGCACCTGCTCCAACTCCACATCACTCAGAGGCTGCTCAGAATGCACAAAATAGGCAGTTCCGCGCTCCAGCCGTTTAATGCTCTGCAGGCCGCAGTTTCTGGCTATATCGGTGGCTTTGGATGACCAGGGCGAGATCGTACCTGGACGGGGTATGACTAAAATCAATTGACCTGATGGCTCTTCCACTTTAGCTTTAGGGCCGTAGCAAAGGATACGCTCCAGCGTGTTTTGCTCCTGATCGGACAGGTTAGTTTCCAGATCAGCGAAATGCATATACTCACCGTAAACGCCGGTGATATGGGCAATTCGGGATTTCAGGGCAGACAGCAGCTTATCGTGACGAAAAGCAGAAAGAGCAGGCGCTCCACGCAGTACCAGCATGTTAGTTTCAAGCCTCTTGAGTGTGCCTAACAGATAGGTTGTATGTAGGAGAAAATTAAGGCCGAATTTTACTGAAATAGCGGATTAGTTACCAGAAAAAGCCCATTTTCTTATGCGAATAAATTTATTTCACGCCAAAGAGCTTCTTTTCCTGCTGATTTCAGTATCACTGTTTGCGGCATTGCTGCTCTATAACCTGGGCCATCACACTCAACTTGATTCAATTCAGAAAAACGGAACACTCAGGGTTGCCACCCGCAATACATCGACAACCTATTATCAGGATAACAACGGCAACCCCACCGGATTTGAATATGAACTACTGAAAGCTTTCGCCGATTATCTGGGAGTAGAGCTGGAGCTGATTATTCCCGACACGTTTGGTGAGGTGTTCACACTGGTTCAGAACCGTAGCGCCCATATTGCCGCCGCCGGCCTGACCATGACTGAGGAGCGCAAAAAAAGTTTCCGCTTCTCTCCCGCCTATGCCTACTCTACTCCCACCCTCATCTATCGTGTTACCCAGGGAAAACCGGAACCCAAAACCATCGCTGATCTTGAAAATAAAAGCATTAAGGTGATTGCCAATAGCAGCCATGCAGAACTGCTGCGCACACTGAAGCAGACCTACGGCTTTCTCAAATGGCAGGAAACAACCACCAGCAGTGTCACGGAACTGCTTGAAGATGTGTATGAACAGGAGATCGACTACACCATCAGTGACGACTTTGTGTTCGATGCGCAGAAATCCTATTTTCCCGGTCTGAAAAAATCCCTGGCACTCAGCAAACCAGAACCGGTAGCCTGGCTGTTAATCAAACAGAACGATCAGAGCCTGCTGCGCGCCACCAACCGTTTTTTTGAAGCGCCCTCTACTCAGGATTTACTGGTCAGGCTTAAAAAGAAGTATCTGACCCGCCAGACCCGCCTCGGTTATGTTGATATAGAGACCTTCAGGTCAGATCTGGAATCGCGCTTCTGTAAACTTGAGCAATACTTCATGATCGCAGAGCAGGAAACCGATATCGACTGGCGTCTGCTGGCATCAATCGCCTATCAGGAATCACACTGGAATCCTAAAGCGGTCTCACCCACCGGTGTAAAAGGCGTGATGATGCTGACCCGGGCGGCGGCCAGAGAAGTGGGTGTTAAAGACAGGACCCACCCGGAAGAGAGCATTCTGGGAGGGGCTTACTATCTCAAGAAAGTGATGGCCAAGATCCCCGACAGAATTCAGGGCAAAGAGCGCATCTGGTTCTCACTGGCATCCTATAATATAGGTTACGGACATCTCGAAGATGCCCGGGTTCTGACCGCACGGGCTGGCAGAGACCCGGACAAGTGGAGTGATGTTAAAGAGTTTCTGCCACTCCTGACCCAGAAAAAGTATTACCAAACCGTGCGCCACGGGTATGCCCGTGGCTATGAACCGGTGCTCTATGTGAAAAATATCCGCAACTACTACGATCTGCTGGACTGGGAGCTGCGTAAGGCCAGGATTGAAGCGGCAAAACCGCCACTGAGTCCAGCCGAAAACGAGGGGGAAATAGTCATGCCGGGAAATCCCCTGAATAATGGTGAGGAAGCGGTTCAGGAGATGATCGATACCATTCCTTCAACACTATAAAGCAACACCCGCCCCGCCCCCTGACTAAACATAGTTTTTGAAACAATCGTATTAGCAGATCTCCACATCCATCAAAAAGCCGATTACAATGCGGGTCTAAACCATTCAACCGAGTAAGCCTGCCCCCATGTTTCTTCGACTTATAACGATAATTGTCGCCGGACTTACTCTCAGCATAGCTTCATACAGTGTTGCCGAACCGGAAGATCCTCTCTCCCTGTACATTAACACCCAGCCCCGGCAAGCAGATCACACTGTTAATAACCCGACAGACAGCAAAGTGCTGCCAGAAACAAAAGACAGCGGCGCCGCCACAACCGCAGACTCCGATACAACCGATGTTCGCGATAAAGTCTCGACCGCGGCAAGCAAAACTCCAGCGACGAACAGCCCAGAAACTCATAACTCAGTATCCAAAAGCTCAGAAAGCAAAAGCGCAGAAAGCAAAAACTCACAAACTGAGATCGCTGATACGCATAGTGCCGACGCCAACCGTTCACAATCCCGCAGCGAAGCCAAGGGCAGCTTGTCCGGTAAAGTCACGAAACCTGCCCCCCAGACTGGGCCCTATGAGGATGTTATCAGCATCTGTCAGCAGATTGGTGCAAAACTCGGCAGCGTCTCAACCGCTGATTGCCTCGCCGCAAAGTTTGATCCGCCGCGATTTTATTCAAACCGTCACCTGCCGTTGCTGGAAAAACATTTTCCAGCCGATCCCGACACGGAAAAAGCGCCCAGAATTCTGTTTTTGGGTGGCATACACGGCGATGAATACTCCAGCGTCAGTATTTCATTTAAATGGCTGAAAATTTTACAGGAAAACCACAGTGGTATTTTTGACTGGCATTATATGCCGCTGACCAATCCCGATGGACTGCTGCAGAAAAAATCGACCCGGGTAAACGCCAACAATGTCGACCTCAATCGCAACTTCATCCCGGCAGAAACTGCCATTGATCCCCTCAAACACTGGCAAACCTACGCCAAAAAACGAGCTCGTTACTACCCTGGCACAACCCCCCTGAGCGAACCTGAAACCCAGGCGATTCATCAACTGATCGACGAGTTGCAACCGGATATCATCGTTTCGGTTCACGCCCCCCATGGCATACTGGATTACGATGGCACCATAACCCCGCCAAGACGTTTAGGGCCTCTGCATCTGAGACAGCTGGGGACCTATCCCGGCTCTCTGGGCAACTATGGCTGGTTTGTCAAACATATTCCGGTCATGACGATCGAACTCAAGCACGCCGGGATTATGCCCAGTCAGCACGACATCGACAGAATGTGGAGCGATCTGATCCAATGGATAAAACAACGTACCGAAGGTGATGGCACTCTGCTGGCCCGCAAGGAGGCCCCCCAAAGCGGGTCGGATAACGGGTTGCAAGTTCGACAGTAACTCTCTGGTTGTCATCTGCAGGCGGAGATAATCCTCAAACGCCTGAGCGTCAACGGGTTGACTAAACAGACAACATACCTCAAGAGTTGATGCGCGAAATAGAGAAAGGTATGACCCCCTTCCTGCAGATACTTGAATCAACGTTTGGCGGGAAGCGCCCTGCTCTGCCACTCGACATCGGCTTCACTGAACAGTTTTCCGCCACAACCAGCAGCGGATTTTTCAGTTGCCCATCGGAATCTCATTTCGTGGTCCAGACTGATACATCAGGATACCCATACACAAGCACCACTTTCTCAGCAGCCTGACTGTTCAACGCTACAATACCGACAAGCAATCCCAACAAGAGTCCAACTAATAATTTACCCCCCCCCTAAAAACGCGTCCCTTACCCTGTAAAAACTGGAACCACCGAGTATAGGAAAACTCTTCAGGCTTGTATTCGAGTCAGGTCTTAGCCATCTACTTTTACAATCCGGTTTGAGTAATCGGGCCAATAATCCGATAAATTTCATAAACATCATCGAATGTCAGGCCCGGGGCAAAGATCGTATCGTACTTAACAGAGCCTGATGATTGATCTGAAACAGTTTTATCAGCATCCATTGAACAGGATAAGAAAATCATATTTCGTTAAATATTCGTAAAACTCCAAACAGAAAAACCATCAACCTGAGGTATTTGATTCCGGGCCTGTAATAATTTTTGCACCTGACGTCAGCCCCTGACCAGCGTTTTTCTCAGCTTTCTTTTCTGAACGGCGACGGCGAAAAAAAGCACTGATAGCGTCACTACAACGCTCGGCCAAGACCCCCCCCTGATATTCAGGCCAGTGGTTTATCCAGGGTTGATCAAACAGAAGAGCATTACTAATAACCGCTCCAGCCTTGGGTTCGGTGGCACCAAACACCACCCGCTCCACCCGGGCATGAATAATGGCACCAGCGCACATAGTACAGGGCTCAATGGTGACGTAGAGTGTTGCTCCCACCAAACGATAATTACCAATGCGAGTTGCGGCATCACGTAACGCCATAATCTCAGCATGAGCGGTAGGATCGTGCCCTGATATAGGCAGATTCCATCCCTCTCCAATTACCTTGCCATCCTGGACCACAACCGCTCCTACAGGCACTTCACCGGCATCCGAAGCCCGCTTAGCCAGTTGCAGTGCATGCTCCATCCAGCGAATATCATTTATCTCATTCATAGATGCAATATACCAAAACCATTACAGCGGGGGCACAGAATCTTCTAGAGAAAAGTCTGTTAAATAAGCCATCTCAGTCAGAAGTCTGATCATCTTACGGTCCAGGGTATTCGTCACTCCCATACTCAAACTGTAGATAATGACGAAGCCTGCTCTGCAGAGTCATCCAGTCTCACCTGTTTCTCAAGCGCACTGAGTATTATCAGTTTCGCTCTGGTATTGGATATGCAACGATATAGTTATGAAAGTGAGCTTGTTACCAGACAAAGCTCAGAAAAAGGAGATATTTATGCTTATAACCTTTTCCTGTCCCGCCTACGCGAACATTACCCTGTTTGGCGAAGTCGCCATCAGGCTACTTAAAATGATGGGCCATAGCGAGACTGTGCCTGGGGCACTGCTTGCTGATGATGTTCCAGCAGCATTAGCCCGCCTGGAAAAAGCGATTGCCGACGGGGAGCAAACGCCCACAGAGAGCGGGTATGACGATGAACCTGACGTCAACCTCGCCCATCGTGCCCTGCCGGTGATAGAGCTGCTCAGGGCGGCAGCCAAAGATCACTGCAACGTGATGTGGGACAGCGGGACTTAATCTAATTCAGCGGATAGCAGTATCATTCGAAAGCATCCATTATGGGCGGCAGCGAGCGGTTTAACAGCATTTCACATCTGATTGGCGCGGCACTGGCGCTGGTGGGCGCAGTTGCGCTGGTTCTGGTAGGTTTACGGAGCGGTGATCAGTACCACATCGTAGCGTTCAGTCTATATGGCACCACGCTTTTTCTGCTTTATTCAATATCAAGCATTTATCACGGTCTGCCCCCGGGACGTGCGAAACGGATATTTCGCGTACTGGATCATCAGGCTATTTATCTGCTGATCGCCGGCAGCTACACCCCATTCATGCTGATTACTCTTAAAGATACTGTGGGGTGGTGGATGTTCGGTGCAGTCTGGAGCCTGGCCATACTGGGAGTGGTACTCGTTGCACGTCCCAAGCGCGGCAGGCGGGTGCTGCCAATGACTCTCTATTTTGTAATGGGCTGGTTAATTCTGCTGGCAATAAAACCATTGCTCGCCGTGCTGCCTGCCGCAGGTTTTCTCTGGCTGTTAACCGGAGGCATTCTCTACTCATCGGGCATTCTGTTTTACGCTCTGGACCATCGTTACCCCTGGATGCATGGGGTATGGCATCTGTTCGTGCTGGGGGGCAGCATCAGCCACTATATTGCAATTCTGGTTTATATCTGAGACCGATAAGCCCCCTCACTAAGGCGCATAAGCCTCTGATAACAACAGTTTCACCTCGGCTATGGTGACATGCAGCGTCGCTCCGTTAAGTCAATAGTTTTCAGTTTTAGCTGCCGCTGCACGTAGCGCCATTATTTCCGCATAAGCGGTCGGGTCATGCCTGCATGATCGGCAGGTACCAGTTCTCGCCAATTACCATCCAGCACAACGACGGCTCCCACTGGCAATTCATCAACCTCAGCAGCCTTGCGGGCCAGTTACAAAGCATGCGCCACCCAGTGTAAATCTTCGTTTGAATTCATAAATATCAATATACACAAAAATTATTCTGATGCCTTAAGAGCTCTACTCATGCTACAGGAAGTATGGCAAACCGGATTGATCTGAGACATACCGCAAAGCCTTAATGTGGAAGATACTTAGATAGTCAGTTTGGTGAGTTTAAATAGCCAGGTTTATTTAACTCAACAATCAATCACTGTACGGTTGATTGCAATGGATTGATCTGCGCCGACCAGGCTACGCTTTGAAGGACAGACATTAACTGTATTGTTAACAATAAATATTGCACTCAGTCAGGGCGGACTAAGCAGATAATAGAACAAAGCGATTGAGAAGGCCGATGAAAGCCACAGTCACGATAACAAAAATTATACAATTGACGGTTATCATACTACTCGGCAGTACCATTACTGCTCTTTATGCCCAGCCCAGCCCCCTTTCACCGACGATTCAGCCTGCGAACCCTCTTAAAAGCCTGCCCGCTACACCAGTCTTTCACCACATGACCATTGATGATGGCCTGTCTCACAATTCGGTATTCCACGTGCTGCAGGATCGTCAGGGTTTTATCTGGATGACCACGGTCGAAGGCATTAACCGCTACGACGGCATAACGATGACCACTTTCATGCCCCAGGCCAGGGGCAGCAAAAGCACGCCGCAGTTCTACCAGACGATGCTCGAAGGTCGTGATGGTACGCTGTGGTTCTGCAACTATGGTGCCGGACTGGTTCGATATGATCCGGAAAACGATAGCTGGAAATACTATCAACACGATGAAAACAACCCCAACAGCCTGGCCAACGATACCCTGTGGCTATTGTATGAGGACCGTGATGGTATCCTGTGGGTTTCCACCTTCAATGGTCTGAGCCGCTTTGACCCGGCTACCGAGCAATTCACTAACTACCTTCATAATCCGGATGATCCTAACAGTCTGGGTGGCACGGTTGCGGGTCAGGTCATTCAAAATGACGATGGCAGCTTCTGGGTGGGTACCTTCGGTGGCGGACTCGACAAGTTCGATCCGGCGAGCGGCGTCTTTACCCACTACCGGCACGACCCGGATGATCCAGATAGCCTGAGCGACGACGGTGTCGATACGATCTGGAAAGATCCCGACGGCACACTCTGGGTGGGAACGGCTAACGGCCTCAATCATTTCGATCCTGCCAGCGGCCGCTCCATTCGCTATATGCACGATGAAACCGACAGCCATAGTCTGAGCCACAACTATGTCGTTGATATGAAGCGTGATAGCCGTGGTGATCTGTGGATCACCACCTGGGGTGGCGGACTCAACCGCTTTGATGAGCAAAAGCAGCAGTTCATACGCTTCCAGAGTAACCCGCATGACCCAGACAGTTTTAGCAATGACCTCGGTCTGTACTTCTCCGAAGACCGCAACGGGGCACTGTGGTTTGGCAGCATGGGGGGTGCCAACCGATATGATCCCGATGGGCAGCGATTCGCCCGCTACCAGCATCAACCGGACAACCCGAATTCGTTGCCAGCAGGCCGGGTGCGTGAAATCACCCAGGACAAGGACGGCATCTTCTGGATCGCTATGTGGGATCAGGGCGTGGTTCGCTTTGACCGGGAGCACAATGCTTATACGCGTTACCAGGCTGAACCAAACAACCGCAACAGCCTGAGTAACGATAATGTTTTCGACATCCTCTATGATCCGCGTGGCTGGTTGTGGGTCGCCACCACTGCAGGATTGAACAAGTTTGACATCAGTAGCAAAACCTGGACCCAGTACCATGCCGACGAGGCTAATCCCAATGCGATGGCCAGCGACTGGGTCTCCGGCGTGGAACTCGATGCTAAGGGTAACCTGTGGCTGGCTGTGTATGGCGCAGGCCTACATCGCTTCGACCCAGTCAGCGGTATCTTTACACGCTTTACCTATGATCCGAGCGATCCGCACAGCATGCCGGACAATGTGAATCTGAACTATGTGAAGGCTGAGGCGGATGGCAAGCTGTGGATAGGCGGTGATGCGTCGGTTAGCCTGTTCGATCCGCTAACCGAGAAAGCGCTGAATTTCACCCCCGACCAGCACGGCATTAGCGGCCTTACCAGCCATCAAACCTATCAGGATCGGCAAGGCAGAATATGGGTAGCAACCACCAGCGGGGTGAACCAATATGATCCTGCAAGTAAGCATTTCACCACCTATCCAGAGATTAGCGCTGTGTTGGCCGATGATGCTGACGGTAATCTATGGGTGATTGCCGGTAAAAGCCTGGCGCGCTTTAACCCTGACAGCCGCAGCCTGCGCCGCTATGACGAGAATGATGGACTATTGAGCAATTCACTGGAAAACACGGCGGGGTATACGAGCCCCAGTGGCGAAATATTCGTCGGCGGGGCCAAAGGTTTCAACAGTTTCTTTCCCGATCAGTTGCCTGATAACCCGACTCCTCCGCCAGTGGTTTTAACGAAGTTTGAACTGCGTAACAAGCCGGTTGCAATCGGTGATAACTCGCCATTACAGCAGAGTATCGGCTTTACCCGGCATATCACCCTGCCTTACAACTACATCTCACTCAGCCTGGAATTTGCCGCCTTAGATTATCGTGCGCCAGCAAAAAACCAGTACGCCTATATGCTGGAGGGCTTTAACCAGAGCTGGATATCCACCGACACTGCGAATCGACGCGCCACCTATACCAATCTTGATCCTGGGGATTACACCTTCCGAGTCAAGGCTGCCAACAATGACGGCGTATGGAATGAACAAGGGGCATCGCTGATAATTACGGTTACACCGCCATGGTGGGCAACCTGGTGGTTCAGGACTCTGGCCGGGCTGTTTATCGTCGCCCTTATTATGGCCGGGTATCGCTATCGTGTGCGAAAATTTCACCAGAGGACCGAAGAACTTGAGCGAGAAGTGACACTACGTACACGTGAATTAACCGAGTCAAACCAGCAGTTACAGGATGCAGAGAAAGCTGCTGATGAAGCCCGGCGACTAGCAGAAGCGGCAAACAAAGCCAAGAGCGTGTTCCTGGCCAATATGAGCCATGAGTTGCGTACCCCACTCAATGCCATCCTGGGCTATACCGATATTCTCTATCGCAACCGCGACGTTGGCAGCTCTGCTTACGCGGGCCTGGATATCATCCAGCACAGCGGTGAACACCTGCTGACCCTGATCAACGACATCCTTGACCTGGCCAGAATAGAGGCGGGTAAGCTGGAAATCCACTCTGCGCCAGTTAACCTGCCCTACTTTTTACAGCAGATTATCGCCATTATCCGTGCTCGAGCCGAGGATAAAAACCTGTCACTAACCTATGAACCCCTTTCCCCTTTACCCGGGGTCGTGGTGACGGATGAGACACGTCTGCGCCAGGTCTTGCTCAATCTGTTGGGTAATGCGGTTAAATTCAACGATGAGGGGAATGTGTCGCTGATCGTCTCGGTGCTGCAACAGCTACGGGATGACGATGTGGAAGTTGTCACCTTGCGTTTCCGGGTAGAGGATTCTGGCGTAGGCATCGCGCAGGATAAACTGGAACGGATCTTCCAGCCCTTTGAGCAGGCGGGTGAAACCCTTAAGCGTGAGGAAGGCACCGGGCTCGGTCTGGCGATCAGCCGTCAGATTGTGCAACAGATGGGGGGGCAGTTGCTGGTTAAGAGTGAGCTGGGGCACGGCAGTACCTTCTGGTTCGACCTGACGTTCCCGGTATCAGCCAGTATGCAGGAGGAACCATCATGGACGCGTCCTGTTACCGGTTACGAAGCGGACGCACAATACAAAATACTGGTGGTTGACGACAGGCTGTTTAACCGGCAGTTACTGGTAGATTTACTACAACCACTGGGTTTTGAGGTGAAAGCAGCCGAAAATGGACAGCAGGCGGTAGAGATGGCCCTGCAGTGGCGGCCAGACGTTATCGTGATGGACCTGGTGATGCCAGTCAAATCCGGGATAGTTGCAGCAAGAGAGATGCGCCAAAGGCCGGAATTAAACGATGTGATAATGGTTGCGGCCTCGGCCAGTGTGTCAAAATCAGATCGGGGCGAAAGCCTTGCAGCCGGCTTTGATGAGTTTCTCCCCAAACCGATCGAAGTGCAGTATCTGCTTGATATACTGGCCGCACGACTGGGATTAACCTGGGCATACGCTGAGGAAGAAGATAGCTCAAGCGAAGTCCCCCTGCTCGTACCGCCCAGCGAATATCTGTTAGAGTTACTTCAACTAACCGAACAAGGGCAGATCTTTGAAATACAGACGTTAGCCGCACATCTGGAAACAGAGGATGAAGCCTATGGCTCATTTGCTCGGCACCTGCAGAAACTGGCCAAAGGGTTTGATATGCAGCAGATTGTCGAGTTTCTCAACAGGTTCAAGTGATGACTGAGTATCTGAATAAAATCGCTGAAACCCTCGTATGCCGTGTCATGCAGCATACGGCAGCACAGTTTGCCTACCTGTCTGTCGAACCTGACCTCGAATTATTTGCGTTGGCGGCTAAGGATGAAGAGATTGAATTCCAATATGCTCCGACATCTGGATTTCGCACTATTGCCGAGTCCATTGTCGGTTATGTGAAAAAGACCGGCCGTGTCGTATTGCTTGCTGATGTGGACACAGATAGCGGTGAATTTGCCGATGACAAACATCTGTTGCAGGCAAAGCCAAAGTCACTGCTTTGTTCGCCGATCATCATCCAGCAGCAAACACGCGGAGTCATCTATCTCGAAAACAACAAACCAGGGGAAAGTTTTACGCAACAGCAGGTATCGGTGATTGAAATGCTGGTTTCCCTGGCTGCTGTTTCATTTGAAACTGCCGATGACTTCGATGCGTTAACTGAAAACGAGGCGAACTACCACCTGATCTTTGACAACTCCCCAGTACCAACCTGGGAGGACGATTTTTCTGCGATAAAGTGTTTTTTCGACGATCTGCGCAATAGCGGAGTGAACGATATAGAAGCTTACTTTGATCAGCATCCAGAAAGCGTTCACAGATGTGCGGAGCAGGCCAAAATCGTAGAGGTAAACAGAGCAGCATTGAAGTTACACGGGGCGACTAACAAAGCAGAATTGCTGGCAGGCCTGATTAATACCTTTACCCGAGAAACGCTCGATACATTTCGCGATGAGCTGATCCAACTGTGGCATGGTAATACCAGAATAAAAAGCGATGCGGTGGTTAAAACCCTTAGCGGTGAGCGACGAAATGTGATGCTCAATCTGACTGTCTGCCCAGGCTATGAAGAGAGCCTGTCCAAGGTTTTCGTATCGCTGATCGACATCACACAACGTAAAGAAACCGAGTTGCAACTTAAACAGGCGCTGACATTTAGTGAGGGAGTGATTAACGCCATACCGGATATCCTGATTAAGGTAAATACAGAAGGAAGGTATCTCAACGTCTGGACACGGCGGCCAGAATTACTGGCAGCCCCCAGAGAGGAACTGATTGGCAGGACGGCCTATGAGATTCTCCCGCCTGAAGCAGCCGATGTCTGTATGAACGCCATCCGCCAGGCGGATGCGGAAGGTGTATCAATAGGGAATATCCTGCGCCTGGATCTGCCCGATGGTACCCGCTGGTTTGAGCTATCACTCTCTAAAATACCCGCTGAAGACTCCGACGCTGATGTCGACTTTCTTGTTCTCTCACGCGATGTGACCGAACGCATGCATATGCAGGAGAAACTGCGTGCCAGTGAACAGAGAGTGCAGGCAATCCTTGATCAGACCTTCCAGTTTATTGGTCTGTTATCCACGGATGGCACAATCCTGAAAGCCAATCGCGCCGCATTAAACCTTGTCGGTATCGAGGAAAGTGAGGTCGTCGGCAAGCCCTTCTGGGAGACGCCCTGGTGGGCCCATTCCATTGAACTGCAACATCAGTTGCAGGATGCAATTCGCCGTGCTGCGGGTGGAGAGTTTATACGCTTCGAGGTAACCCATCCTGACAAGGATGGTAATTTACACAATGTCGATTTCTCGCTTTCACCTATTACCGACGCCACTGGCCTGGTTCTTCAGTTGATTCCTGAAGGACGGGATATTACCGAGCAGAAGCGGAAAGAAGAGGAGCTGAGGCATTATCGTCTTCATCTTGAAGAAGAGGTCCTGCAGCGCACCAAAGAACTGCAGATAGCCAAGGAAAAAGCCGAGGTTGCGAATCAGGCCAAAAGCACCTTTCTAACAAATATGAGCCATGAGCTGCGAACTCCCCTTAACGCGATCCTCGGCTATGCTGATCTCCTCCAGCGAACGCGCAAGGACAATAATCCTGAGGCCGATGGTCTGAATATCATTAAGCATAGCGGCGAGCACCTGCTTACGCTGATCAATGACATACTCGATCTGGCGAAAATTGAAGCAGGCTCACTGCCCCTTACGCCAGCCCCCTTCCATCTTGACAGCTTTATACGAAAAATTTTAGGTATCATCCAGCCCCGGGCCGAGAAGAAAAAACTATCATTCACCTACGAGAGCCTGTCCCCATTACCTCACCTGGTAGTGACTGATGAGACGCGCCTGCGTCAGGTATTACTGAATTTGCTGGGCAATGCAGTTAAATTCAACGATAAAGGCAGCGTGACCCTGACGGTACAGGCACTCGATACCATTAAAGAGAACGAAACAACGACCTTACGCTTCAAAGTTGAAGATACTGGTATCGGTATCGCCCCAAGTGAACTTGAGCGGATATTCCACCCCTTTAACCAAGCCGGCGAAGTCAGCATGCGAGTGCAAGGCACGGGGCTTGGTTTGTCCGTCAGCCGTCGAATTGTCCAGGAAATGGGAGGAAAACTACTGGTTGAAAGTGAATTGGGCCGGGGCAGTTCTTTCTGGTTTGACATATCCCTGCCTGTGGCAGAGGGCGCCCCCCCTCAAAAATCTGAACTGCTTCGCCGCATCACCGGTTATGTGGGCAAGCAACGTAAAATTCTGGTGGTTGATGACAAGCAATACAACCGCCTGCTGCTAAAGGATCTACTGGAACCCCTGGGCTTTGCGATTGACACAGCAGAAGATGGACAAGCAGCGATAAATAAAGCTTTAAGCTGGCAACCAGACATCATCGTGATGGATCTGGTGATGCCGGTAAAATCGGGACTCGAGGCGGCACAGGAGATTCACCTGTTGCCTGAATTGAAGAACATTTTTATTCTTGCCGTTTCCGCCAGCGTGTCAGAAGCTGATCGTCAAAATAGCCTGCAAGCAGGCTGTGATGGCTTTCTGCCTAAGCCCATTCAGTTGGATCGCCTGCTGGACATTCTTGAAACACAGCTTGAATTGACATGGGTTTATACTGATACGCCAGCAGAGCCGGAATTATCACTGATTGCTCCACCTATTAAGACATTGACTCTGTTGCATGATTTAGCAGAAGAGGGAAGAATATTCGATATTCAGAAACAGGCTATGCATTTGGAAAACGAGAACGAAAGGTATGTCCCTTTTGCACGTCACCTGCAGAAACTGGCGAAACAATTCGATATTGCACAGTTACAAGTTTTTATCACGCAGTCCAGGGGTAACAGTGAATGAATGAGCCTGACCAATATTCTGATGACCTCTTTGACCCTGTAGATCATGCGATATTAATTATTGATGATATTCCGGCTAACCTCAGTCTGGTAGCTGAAAACCTGTCCGCAACCGGTTTTCAGATCAAGGTGGCGATCAATGGCGAGTCTGGACTGAAAATCGCGATGGATCACCCCCCTACACTGATTTTGCTGGACGTACATCTGCCCGATCTGGATGGTTTTGAAATCTGTCGCCGCCTGAAGGCGGACGATAGGACCCGGGAGATTCCCGTTATCTTTATGACAGCGGCAGACCAGACGGAAAGTAAAATTCTCGGCTTTGACGTTGGCGGCGTTGATTACATTACCAAGCCGGTTAACCATCAGGAAGTGTTGGCACGGGTCTCCATGCAGATTCGTTTTAAGGAATTGACCCGCAGACTAAAGGATGCGAAACAAAACCTTGAGTGTCGCATACAGGAGCGCACGTCGGAGCTGGCTCAGGCAAACGAATACCTTAAAAAAGAGATTAGCGAGCGTGAGAAAATTCAGGTAGCTCTTATCAGGAGTGAGCAGGAGTATCGCAATCTGTCCGATAACTCACCTGACAGCATTGCCCGTTATGATCATCAATGTCACGCCATCTATTGCAACCCCGCTCTATCCAAGGCGTTGGGGTTATCTGAAGAAGAAATACTCGGCAAATCACCCGCCGAAATAACAAATTACAGTAAAAGTCGAAAGATTCTTGAGTTTGAATCGAAACTCCGCCAAGTGCTGCAAAACGGCCAACCCGCAGAGATGGAGCTGACTATACGGCATACCGATGGAGAGCCCCGAAACCAGTTCGTGCGCTTTGCTGCAGAACATGACCCCTTCGGCAACATTGTTTCAGTGCTGGCCATCGGCCGCGATATCACGCAAAGAAAAAAGGATGAAGCGGCATTAAAACACCTGAACCGTGAATTACGCGCGATCAGTGATTGTAATCAGGTACTGGTACGCGCTGAAAACGAACAACAGTTGCTCGATGACATATGCCATATTATTTGCAATGAGGCCGGTTACTTCCTCGCCTGGGTGGGGCTACAGGCAGACAGTTCAACCCACACCATCAGACCCGTGGCCTCAGCAGGACCAGGCACCCAACAAGGCTATATTGAACGACTGCAAGAATCCTGGACAAATCACGATCATGGTCTCAGCGGTGCTACCCTGCGTAGCGGAGAGATTACCTGCGTTAATGACTTTGTGACGGATAGTAAAGGACACCCCTGGCTCAATATCGCCGCTGAGTTCGGTTATGAATCATCCATTGCCTTGCCCCTGAAAGATGAGAATCAACACACCTTTGGGGTTCTGAACATCTATTCAACCGAAAAAAATGCCTTCATAGAAGAGGAACAACGTTTACTATCTGAGCTCGCAGAGGATCTGGCCTTCGGGATCGTGACGCTACGCAGACGTATCGAGCATAACCGGGCCGAAGAGCAGATCAGAATTGCAGCCACGGCCTTCGAGGCCCAGGAAGGCATCATCATCACCGATGCACAAAAACGGATTCTGCGCGTCAACGCAGCCTTCACCGAGATAAGCGGCTTTACTTCCGAAGAAGCAGTGGGTTCAACACCAAACATACTCAAATCGGACTACCATGATTGCGCTTACTTTCAATCGATGTGGGACAGTATTATACGGGAAGGAGCTTGGCAGGATGAGATCTGGAACCGTCGTAAAAACGGTGAAGTATTCCCCGGATGGCTGAATATTACAGCCGTGAAAAACCTCTGTGGTGACATTACCCATTATGTCGGGACGCTGACGGACATAACCGAACGAAAGCAGGCCGCAGCAGAAATCGAACATCTTGCCTACCATGACCCCCTGACCCTGCTACCAAACCGCCGTTTACTGTTAGACCGGCTGGATCAGGCATTATCCGCCGGAAATCGCAGCCAACACAAAGGGGCCCTGCTGCTCATCGATCTGGACAACTTCAAAACCCTGAATGATACCCGTGGCCACGACGCCGGTGATCAGTTACTGATCGATGTTGCCCGACGACTGATGACCTGTGTGCGTAAAGGCGATACCGTCGCTCGTTTTGGTGGTGATGAATTTATGATCTTGCTCAAGAACCTGAGTTCTGACCTTCAGGAAGCCGCCGAACAGAGCCGCCGAATAGGGGAAAAAATACTGCATGAACTCCATCTGCCCTATACCATCGAAGGGCAAAAACAGCACATGACCACAAGCCTGGGGATTACTCTGTTCAGCGACGCTGAAAATAGCGCACACGACCTGATAAAACAAACCGATATTGCAATGTATCAGGCCAAGGCCGATGGTCGAAATACGCTGTGTTTCTTCGATCCTGAAATGCAGGCAACCGTTATTGAACGCGCAACCCTTGAGGCTGCGTTGCGCTACGCAATAGAGGACCAACAATTTATTGTTCATTATCAGCCCCAGATCGATAAGCGGAGCAATATTATCGGCGCCGAACTGTTGCTTCGATGGAAGCATCCCGAGCGCGGGATGGTACGTCCCGATGAGTTTATCCCGCTGGCAGAGGAAACCGGACTGATCCTGAAGGTTGGCAGGTGGGTTCTGGAAACCGCCTGCAAGCAGCTGAAAGTCTGGGCAGATCAACCCTATTTTCAGAACCTGAATCTGGCGGTCAATGTCAGTCAGTGCCAGTTTCGCGAGGACGACTTTACGGATCAGGTACGTCAGATACTGGAGGAAACCGGTGCACCACCTAAGCGTTTAAAACTTGAACTTACCGAAAGCTTATTAATCGATGATATCGAGTGTTCAATAAATAAAATGCATAGCCTCAGAGCCCTGGGCGTGGAGTTTTCACTGGATGATTTTGGGACAGGTTACTCATCGCTATCCTATCTGACTCAACTACCGCTGGAACAACTTAAGATTGACAGATCCTTCATCAGTACTTTACCGGACAGTCACAATGATGCGGTGGTGGTACAAACGATTATCACTATGGCACAAAGCCTGAAGCTGTCAGTTATCGCTGAAGGCGTGGAAAACGAAGCCCAAAAGCAGTTTCTGGAGCAGCATGGCTGCACAAACTATCAGGGCTATCTCTTCAGTAAACCGATAACGGTGACAGAATTTGATGCGTTTGTGGCGACACACATTCCCCTTCACCCGCATCAAAATTGATCGCAGCTTTGTCGCACAACTCACCCCCTGAAAGCCAGGCGCTGATCCGGGCTATTATCGCCATCGGCGAAGCACTGCGACTCGATATCTCTGCAGAAGGTGTCGATAATGAGCAAACAGGCCCGCATCCATACCGCACCCGGCTCTGGACAGGTTCAAGGCTACTATCTGGGGATCCCCATGCCAGCCGAAGCAACACAGACCCTGATCGAACAGCAGGCGGCAGCTTCTTCCGAGTCATGAATATGAAAACCGCAAGCTGATAAAAGAGGCGATGCTCACCCTCAACTCTCTATACCCTGCTAATCATCGGTTTGATACCAGATAGCAACCGTGGGTCGCCTAACCAGAGACGCTGAACTAAGGTACTGTTCTCTATAGAAACCAAGCGGGCTATTTCCATAACTACACACTATGAGTGTCATAGGATATCCCGTCCCCTGGCCATTTAAATTCCATGGTTGGTTGAGGTTTTTTTATGACTTTGAAACTGATGTAACTTCATAATAAAAATCATTGATACAGAGGCCAAGCGGTTAAAACTGGTTCGAAGCCTGCCAGCTCTGGTCACGCTTATTCTGCTGATCATCAACCTTGTCATCTGGCATCAAACAACCACCAACACAGAAAAAGCCTGTCAGGACTATTTCGACTTCCAGGTTCATGATGCGATCATCAATATTGAGAACCGCCTGTCCAAATACCAGCAGGTGCTGTTTGGTGCCCGGGGACTGTACGATGCATCCAGAAGCGTCAGCCGTGCGGTTTACCACCGTTTCGTCTATGCACAACATCTCGAAGAGAACTGCTGACAGGTTAGGTGATATGGTCCCATTACACTGTGCGCTGGGCCAAGTATTACTGGTCCTGGTCCGCCATCCACTTGTGTAGTGGTGCCGGACTTTAAAGATTTGCAGCGATGTAGAGATTGTAGGCCTAATTTCCCGTAGCGAATTGCAGGAGGCACTTTTCAGGCAATACACCTCCAGAATCGCTTAAAGCCTGGTTTACTGTCAGTGCTCTTAGCCAGGTCGGAAACTCCCTCCGTTGGCCTGACATTTTTGTTTCAGGTCATCAGAACCCGAGGTGTAATCATAAGTGGTTTGCTGCCCAGTAGAACTGCTTTGAGTGCAACTTGGTGCATTGCTGTCGCATGACGAAACAATACGACTACCAGCTTGCTGACACTGTTGTTTAAATTGTTCAAAGCGTTGCTTACTGTGCAGGGTGTAGTTAGTGCAGATAAATACGCCCTGAGTGTAACAGGAAAACGAAAAATTGCCGATTGCATCAGCGGATGAAGTACCAGTGCCAGTCCCGCTGCCAGAGCGCGGCAGATTGGTAATTGAAGAAGTCAGGGTATTACCCATGGCAGAGCCCCAGCTTTCTCCACTCTCCACACTATTGGCGATCTGCACCGCATTCTGCGATGCCTGCTCGACGCTGATATTACCATTGGCCACCGCCCCGGCTTGTAACAGTATAGAAGCCATACCAGCGAGGTAGCCAGTACTGGAGCGGTCACTTGCTTCCTGTTGCTGTTGAGCGATTTGCTCGCGGCGTTGACGTTTCCAATCGTTGATAGCGTCTGTAATCTCTTCATCATTAGTGTTTATCTGCTTTTCCAGGCTGGCCAGCATTTTTAATTGCTGGTCAGCGGCCTGACTGGATGCCGGCTGGATTGAGCGTTGCTCCTGCCATTGCATGCAGGCTTGGTAACGTTGCTGCTCCTGTTTGTTGGCGCGATCCAGCAGGGATTCATCCGGTAACTGATAACAGCCTGTGTTGTTTAATGAACACTTGCAGCGGTTTTTCATACGCTCGTTGTAGCCACGAATACTTTTCATCGAATCATCAAGAGCCAACTGCTCTCGAGCGGCATATATATTGTCGAGACTGGTATCAGGCCCCTTTGTATATGCTTGTGATGGCTGTGGTGTCGTTGTAGCCGCTGGTTGATCTTCAGCCAGCATGCTGTCTAGTGATAAGTTGCTGGGATTGACTGGTGCCTGCTGCGCCTTTTCGGAAAGCGGGGACTCAGTTGCCATCATAGCGTCCAACGACATACCGGTATCAGCCTGCTGAGTCTTAAGGGGTGGCAGGGGCCTCGGCCAGCTTTTGAACCAGTGCTCAATACAGTTGTATTCCCCTGGGCCCTTACAATGCTGCTCGACTTTATTGTAATCCGCCAAACTGATGGGGTGACCTTTGTGATAAACCTGTTTGCGAATGTGTTCACACATCCAGTCGTTACAGTCGTTGAAACGATCACGATCTGCGTTATAGCCTCCTACAGTAATTTTATATTCCGGATCATTACGGTAATCGACGCTGGGGTTCTCCCGTTTAAGCTCGGCATAGGCCGACTGATCATCTGGCAGTGTCCGCACTGTCTGGCAAAACGGACTGCTGGCATTGAGCCAACTGCGCACCCCGGAAAGGAAGTTCGGTAACGCATCGACCATATAACCGTGACAGGCACTGCGGATAGTGAAATCCAGCTGTTTTTCAAACGCTTCATTGCTGGGTTCTGCCCTACTGGACAAGCTAACCAGTAACAAAGAGAGGGTTAGTATTGTAGTTTTAAATAAGTTCACCATCCGCTCCTTGCCAGTCAGAGTTTAGACTCGGCCTGATTGATCATTTCTAACGCTTGGGCATAGTGGGTTGAACCGGTACCTTGCTCGTTGATGTATTGATACAGTTTCTGCATCGCTTTGGCAGGCTGGTTAGTTTTCAACAACGCCTCGCCGTAGAAATACTTCAACGACGGGTCAGTGGCTATCGGCAGGCCTTCCAGCTTGGGAAAAACGTCTAATGCGGCTTTATAATTTTGCTGTTTCAAAAACTGGGACAATTGCACCATATATTTATCGCGACGCACGTTGGCGGGCAGCTTAGCTTCCAGGGCATCCAGTTTTTGCTGTTGCTCTGCTTGCTCCTGTATTTGGGAGACTTTTTCAGCGACAGCGGCCGGTATCAGGTTTGCTGATAGTTCAGATTGCAGCTTAAGGCACTTATCCGGTTGATTGCCATTGATGCAGGCGTCCCGGTCTTCCTGAATAGAGGATATCCCCGCAAATGCGATGGTTGCCTCAGTCGCCAGTGGTTTAACCAAGGTGTAGTTTTTTAGGGTCTGCGCCCCTTGCTGTCCGTCAATTGGTGCGATTTTAGGATGAACCGGCTTCCAATAAGAATAGTGGCTGTCAATAACCCAGTAAGAGACCTTCCCCGGTTTCGTTGTTTTCACAACTGTCTGAATGTCGCGTGACGGGCCGTAAAGCACATCTTTAATGGTCAGTTTATAGGCGGCGTTATTGGGGAATAACTTCAGATGTACCGCCTGCCCTTTATCCAGGCGAGCTATTTTGGTGGTACCAAAATATAAGTCATAGCTTTCGTTGTTGGGTGAGGGGGACATGATATAAACATGGGTAAGGTTCTTTTCAGCCGTGACTTCTGAGGAGATCAGCTCATTGCTGGCAACGTTAGTGCTTTTCAATGCAGGTTGTACGCAGCCAGTCAGTGCCATGACGAAAAAGATAAGTAAAAACCGCTTACGAATCATGTTGCTCTCCTACAACGCTGATATTCTGTCAGGTTAAAGTTTTGATTCTGCATCGTTAATCATTTCCAATGCTTGCGCATAATGGGTAGCGCTAGTGCCTTGCTCATTAATATATTGATACAGTTTCTGCATAGCTTTGGCATGCTGATTGGTTTTTAACAGTGCCTCGCCGTAGAAATACTTCAGCGACGGATCAGTAGCAATCGGTAGTGCTTCCAGTTTGGGAAATACATCCAGGGCTGCTTTATAGTTTTGTTTTTTTAGAAAACTGGAAAGCTGGACCATATATTTATCGCGACGAACGCTGGTGGGTAACGCCTCTTCCATGGCGATTAACTGCTGTTTGCGGGCTTGTTCGGTCTCAATTAATTTTATGTGTTCAACAATACTATTGGGCGCGAAGCCTTTGGGCAGACGTTGCACCAGTTGCTGGCAGGGAGGTAGTTCGTTCTGTTTCAGGCAGCTATCCAACTGTTGATTGAAACCGTTAGCTGCCAAAGCAATCTCAGGCATGGGGACTTTAGCCTGGACCATAGCATAGCTGTTAAGGCGATCCAGTGTTTCATTCACCGTCAGTCGTTTTACTTCTGCAACGTTGGCATGTTCCATTTCGGTATACACATCAAAGGCTTTGAAGGTCCCAGGTGCCAGCGTTTTTAAAACTACCTTCCTTAACATATGCTCGTTTTGCTGTTCCCAATCTTCCCCGTACACAAAGTTATATTGCTGGTTGGGGAGCAGTTCAAGTTTCAGCCCTCTTTGTACCGGCAAAATAGCTATAGTTTTGCCGTTGAGGTTGACTCTAAGATTAGCTGTTCTGCCATTCATAGAGTTGGCATAGTCCGTTGCCCGTAATAGTTTAGGAACAAAGATATAAACAGTGGTTAGTTTAGGGTTCTGACTGAGCAAGCGTTGCGCCTGTTCCTGACTGCTTGGCACAGATGCGCTGCTTGCAAGCTCGGAGGTCTGTGTTGTGACCTGATTAGTCTGACAGCCCGCTAGCATAAGTGCTGCCAGGAATATCAGCCACACCCCCTTACAATTGGTATTCATAATTGTGACTCAGCTTCATTAATCATTTCCAACGCCCGGGCGTAGTGAGCCGCACCGGTGCCCTGTTCATTGATGTATTGATACAATTTCTGCATCGCTTTGGCAGGCTGATTGGTTTTTAACAGTGCCTCGCCGTAGAAATACTTCAGCGACGGATCAGTAGCAATCGGTAGTGATTCCAGTTTAGGAAATACATCCAGGGCAGCTTTGTAGTTTTGTTTTTTCAGATAACTGGAAAGCTGAACCATGTATTTATCGCGACGTACAGAAGGCGGCATTTTCGCTTCAATCGCTTCAATGCGGCGTTTATTTTCCTCGGCAATCACCGTGATTTGGTGTTCCCGGGCTGCCATGTCGCCTTGCCAGTTGGGTTCGTAGGTTGGTGACTGAACGAATTGATACCAGAAACGATGTGTCGATTTTGAGTCTGCATTCGCCAATTCTGCGAACTGGGATGTTTTGCCTTTGGTACAGACATCGCAGATAAACCAGTCAGTGACGATCTTGCCGTCGCTATTTTGGGTCAGATCGTCTGGCAGTTTAGCATATAGCTTAATAGCCTTTGGGTCTTCGCCGGTACTGGTGAAATTCAACATGGCCTGAAGCCAGGGATTCCAACTGGCCTTCAATTCTTTGCTCAGATGCAGAGGCGTAATCAAAAACCGGTAATAGTTACCATTGGCGGTTTTTTTTAGTTCCAGATCGATATCCAGCACATAAGTGTTGCCAATGAAATCCCCATTGTTATACAAGCGGTTAGGGGTGTCTTCGTCTGAGATCACACGAGTGGTATAGTAGCCTTGCTGGGGAATACCATCGGCCTTTATTAGTTGATCGGGGTCGCCATAGCTATCGTTCATATTATCGACGTCAAGCGTTACGGCACAGCCGCTTAACAATCCCACTAAAACCAGCAAGGTAAAATATTTGTAGTGTTCTATGACGCTTTTCATGACGACTCCTTCGTTCTGTCACTATGCGGTTAGGTTAAAGTTCAGATTCTGTGTCGTTAATCATTTCCAACGCTCGGGCGCAGTGGGCTGCGCCAGTGCCTTGCTCGTTAATATTGATAAAGCTTCTGCATCGCCTTGGCCAGCTGGTTGGTTTTTAACAACGCTTTATTGTAAAAATACTTTAGCAACGGATAGGTATCAACCGGTTAGGATGCCAGTTCGGGAAATATATCCAATGCCGCTTTGAAGTTTTGCTGTTTTAGATAGCTGAACAGCTACAGCCTATATTTATCACGACGCATGTCGGTGGCAATTGACCGTCCAATTTTGCTTACCGTTCATCTCTCCTCTTAAACTATTTCAGCTTGGGAGCTTCATCTTATGCGGTTTGGTGAAGGGGCTTTCTGGATAGGCATCAATAAAGCTTTAACAGGCCGGGCCAGTGTTACTTTTCAGACACTTTGTAGTGGAGTGAGATTATACCGCTTGCGAATCTGGGTCTAGGTGCCATAGGCTAACAGCGGCCTGGAGGCATCACCACGACCATAGCAGAGAACGATTGTAGAGGGTGGCCCAGCACCATACTCCGGATGGTCAGGATCAGTGGCCCCAGGTAACGACCAGCATCCTTGTCGCTGGAGGCCCTCCTGCTCGCCGCATAAGCATGACCGTGCCTTCATCCTGATCTGAATCTGCGCAGACAACAAAAAGCCCGCATCAGCGGGCTTTTCATTTTCAGACTATATCACTCCCACTCAATGGTCGCTGGCGGCTTAGAGCTAACATCGTAGGTCACCCGTGACACATGGGCAATCTCATTGATGATACGGCTGGATACCGTTTCCAGCAGCTCATAGGGCAGATGCGCCCAGCGAGCGGTCATAAAGTCGATGGTTTCAACCGCGCGAAGTGCAATAACGTATTCGTAGCGGCGACCATCGCCAACCACACCGACAGACTTCACCGGCAGGAATACTGCAAATGACTGACTGGTCTTGTGATACCAGTCCGCTTTGTGCAGCTCTTCCAGGAAAATCGCATCCGCTTCACGAAGAATATCGGCATACTCTTTCTTCACTTCGCCAAGGATACGCACTCCCAGACCCGGACCGGGGAACGGATGGCGGTAAACCATATCGTAAGGCAGTCCCAGTTCCAGACCGATCTTGCGGACCTCATCCTTAAACAGCTCACGCAGTGGTTCGACCAGATCCATCTTCATATCGTCCGGCAGGCCACCGACGTTATGGTGAGATTTGATCACATGCGCTTTACCGGTTTTTGCCGCGGCAGACTCAATCACGTCAGGGTAGATCGTACCCTGCGCCAGGAAGTTCACCTCAGTCAGCTTCGTGGCTTCCTCATCAAACACCTCAATAAAGGTATTACCGATGATTTTACGCTTGGCTTCGGGATCATTTTCACCCTTGAGGCGCCCCAGGAACAGGTCTTCCGCATCAACACGGATAACCTTGACCCCCATGTTCTTAGCGAACATGTCCATCACCTGATCGCCTTCATTCTTGCGCAGCAGACCGTTATCAACAAACACACAGGTCAGTTGCTCACCAATCGCTTTGTGCAACAGTGCCGCAACCACCGATGAGTCCACACCACCGGAAAGACCCAGCAGCACTTTCTGATCCCCAACCTGCTCACGCACCTTGTCGATCAGGTCAGCAATAATATTGGCCGGATTCCAGAGCGCGTCACAGTCACAGATATCACGAACGAAACGTTCCAGAATTCGCCCACCCTGTTTAGTGTGAGTCACTTCCGGATGGAACTGTACGCCGTAGAAGTTTTTACCCGGATGACACATCGCTGCAACCGGAGCACTCTCGGTGCTGGCAATCACATTAAAGCCTTCCGGCAGATTACCCACCTTATCGCCATGGCTCATCCATACATCCAGCAACAGGGAGCCATTATTAGCAATATGGTCCTCTATACCTTCCAGCAACCGGCTCGGACTGTCTTCGAGACGTACTTTGGCATAACCGAATTCACGCTGATCAGAGGATACAACGCTGCCACCCAGTTGCTCAGCCATCGTCTGCATACCGTAGCAGATCCCCAGCAATGGAATACCCAGTTCAAAAACTGACTGAGGAGCGCGGGGAGAGTTGCCCTCGGTAACGGATTCCGGTCCGCCCGCCAGGATAATCCCTTTAGCGTTATATTCACGGATTTCAGCCTCATCCATATCCCATGGATGAATCTCACAGTAAACGCCGATCTCACGTACCCGCCGGGCGATCAGCTGTGTATATTGCGAACCGAAATCCAGAATCAGAATTCGTTGAGCATGAATATCTTGTGACATTTCGATGACTCCGAAATCATCGCCAATACCTATGCAGGTGTATGCTGGCGATTGGCTGTTTTAGCAGCGTGTTAAAAAAGAAAAAGTGGGAGGGCCGAAGCCATCCCACCTGTTTTAATCATTCTGAAGCGATTATCCGACGCGATAATTAGGTGCTTCTTTAGTAATACTGACATCATGAACATGGCTTTCAGCCATGCCTGCACTGGTGATGCGAACAAACTGTGGCACCGTACGCATCGTCTGAATATCCGGGCTACCGGTGTAGCCCATTGAGGAGCGCAGCCCTCCGACCAACTGATGCACAACACCACCCATCGGACCTTTACAGGCCACCCGGCCTTCAATGCCTTCCGGTACCAGTTTCTCAGCACCTTCCGCTGCATCCTGGAAGTAACGGTCAGAAGAACCGGTGGTCTGGGCCATTGCCCCCAGAGACCCCATGCCACGGTATGACTTATAGGCACGTCCCTGGAACAGCTCAACCTCTCCCGGCGCCTCATCAGTACCCGCCAGCATAGAGCCGATCATCACAGCAGATGCACCTGCTACAATCGCTTTGGACAGATCGCCAGAGAAACGCACACCGCCATCAGCAATACAGGGTACGCCGTAAGGTTCAAGCGCTGCGGCCACATTGGCCACGGCACTGATCTGTGGAACACCAACACCGGCAACAATGCGTGTCGTACAGATAGAGCCAGGGCCGATACCCACCTTAACACCATCGGCACCCGCTTCGGCCAGCGCCACCGCTGCCTCAGCTGTGGCAATGTTACCACCGATCACCTGAACATTCGGATAAGTTTGTTTTACCCAGGACACACGCTCAATAACCCCTTTGGAGTGACCATGGGCGGTATCAACAATAATCACGTCCACACCCGCTTTAACCAGTGCATCAACACGATCTGCCGTTTCTGCCCCGGTACCAACAGCAGCACCCACCAGCAACTGACCTTTACCATCTTTAGCCGCAATCGGGTGGGTGGACGCCTTATTCATATCCTTAACGGTCATCATACCGCGCAGTGCGAACTGATCATCAACCACCAGAATTTTTTCGATCCGGTGTTTGCGCAGCAAGTTGCGAACATCATCAGGGTCGGCCCCTTCAATCACCGTTACCAGGCGCTCTTTAGGGGTCATAATGGATGCAACAGAGGCTTCCAGTTTCTTTTCGAAACGGGCATCACGTCCAGTCACAATACCCACCAGCTCACCGTTATCAACAACAGGAAAACCGGAGAAGCCGAGACGGGCAGACAGGGCGTTCAATTCACCAACGCTCATATCCGAACTGCAGGTGACAGGATCACTGACAACGCCGGCTTCATACTTCTTGACCTTGCGGACCTGTTCAGCCTGCTGCTCAATAGTCAGGTTTTTATGGATAATACCGATACCACCTTCCTGCGCCATAGCAATAGCAAGGCCGGATTCAGTAACCGTATCCATAGCGGCGGAGACAAGAGGAATGTTCAGGGCGATGCCTTTGGTCAGGCGTGTCTTTAACGAAACGTCTTTAGGCAGAACCTCGGAGTAACCGGGAACCAGTAGAACATCATCAAAAGTGAGGGCTTCTTCAGCGATTCGCAACATGGGTGAGATTGCCTGTAGTGTCTAAAAAAATAAGACGCGGGATTATAGCCTTTTGTCGAACGTCCGACAATCAAAATGCAACGAATCCCAGCCATTTTTATTCAATTCAGCCATTCTGCCAAACAGCCGTTACAAAGCGATGATCGGTTGGTTTAATATGCGCACTATGCAACCTTATACACACGCCCAGAATCAGACCGCCAACAGAACCGACAACCGGGCTCTGAGTGTCAGCGAACTCAACCGCCAGGTAAAATCCCTGCTGGAAAGTTCTTTTCTCACCATCCACGTGGAGGGCGAGCTTTCCAATGTGGTTAAAGCCAGTTCGGGACACTGGTACTTCACCCTCAAAGACCGGGACGCTCAGGTGCGTTGCGCGATGTTCCGCAACCGCAATCAATACCTGAAATACCAGGCTAAAAACGGCGACAAGGTCGTCGTCAGGGCGAAAGTCAGCTTATACCCGGGTCGGGGTGACTACCAACTGATCTGCGATTATATGGAAGAGAGCGGTGTCGGCTCACTGCAGCAAGCCTATGAAGCGCTCAAATTCAAACTGCAGCAACAAGGCCTGTTTGATCCGGCATTTAAAAAACCGGTCCCGACTCACCCGAAACACCTGGGCGTGATCACCTCACCCACCGGAGCGGCGGTTCACGATATTCTGACCGTGCTCAAACGCCGCTTTCCCTCACTCCCCGTGACACTGTTTCCAACCGCCGTACAGGGGAGTGAAGCCGCCGCTCAGATAGCCAATGCGATCCGACTGGCAAATGAGGATGGTCGCTGTGATGTATTGATTGTCGGTCGTGGTGGTGGCTCTCTGGAGGACCTGTGGCCGTTTAACGAAGAGATCGTAGCGCACAGCATATTTCATAGCGAGATCCCCATCATCAGCGCTGTCGGTCATGAAACAGATGTGTCTATCGCTGACTTTGTTGCGGATATGCGCGCCGCCACCCCCTCGGCCGCAGCAGAACTTATCAGCCCGGATCAGCAACAGATTCTGCTGCGCCTGCAACAACTACAGCAGCGACTGCTGCGCGCCTGGCAGCGCAACCATCAGCAACGCCAACAGCAGTTGCAATGGACCCGCAGCCGGTTACGCCACCCCGGTGACAAACTCAGGGAGCAGGCACAGAAACTGGATGACCTTGAACTGCGGATGCAACGTGCGGTCAGACACCACATTGAACGACAAAAACAGACGTTCAAACAGCTGCAACAACGTTATCAGCGCTGCTCTCCGATGCCCCGTATCGCCGCCGGGCAGCAGCGTAAAGATGAGCTGGAGCACAGATTATTCACCCTGATCCAGACCCATCTGAAACAGAGCAACCTTAAACTCAGCGGCCTGGCGGCCACACTCAACAGCGTCAGCCCTCTGGCAACGCTGGACCGCGGTTACGCTATCGTTCAGGATGAACAGGGTAAGGTAATTCAGGATATCAGCCAGATAACACCAGAAAGCACCGTCGAAACACGACTCAGTAAGGGCCGCTTTGTCAGCAGAGTCACTCAGGTTATACAGGAGTAAAAAATCACTATGCGTCTTTTCAGTTTTATATTCACTCTGTTACTCAGCTACTCCGCTGCAGCGGTTGATCTGCCCCAGGAATCAAGGGTTCCCGGCGGTATCGCTCTGATACCTCTCACCGGTCTGAACAGCGCAACGGCCCCATCTGCCTGGTATAAGGGTAACCGGGTGATGGTTTTACCCACCACAGAAACGCCCTTTTCACAACAGGCGTCCTGGGTCGCGGTGATCGGTATTCCGCTCTCGGCTAAGGCTACAAAAGATCAGCTGATGAAAGCCGATGGCAAGAGCTTTCCATTCCAGATTCAGGATAAAGAGTATGAGGAGCAGCGGCTTACCGTTACCAACAAGCGTCACGTCAATCCAAACAAGCAGGACCTGGCCCGCTATAAGCGCGAAAAAACGGAGATGGTTGCAGCATTCAAAAGCTGGAGCACACCTCAGATCAGCAGTGTGAACTTTGAACTACCCGCCACCGGCCGTTTCAGTAGCCCGTTTGGCCTTAAACGGTTTTTCAACGACCAGCCACGCAATCCTCACAGCGGCCTGGATATTGCCGGTGGTCAGGGGGGGGCTATCAGCGCCCCGGCACCGGGTAAGGTCGTTGCCGTTGGCGAATACTTTTTTAATGGCAACACAGTGATAATTGATCACGGTTATGGCCTCACCACCATGTACTGCCACATGAGCAGAATTGATGTAAAGATCGGCGATCAGCTTAATACCGGCGACAGTATCGGCGCTATCGGTAAAACCGGTCGTGTTACCGGGCCTCACCTGCACTGGAGCGTTAGCCTGAATAACACCAGGGTTGACCCCCTGCTGTTTGTTAAACAGTAACACTGCAGACGAGATATAGGCGTCTAAATATGATAGGCTTTTGCGCTCTTTAAACCGAACCGACAGAGTACTCATGTCTGATATTAAATTTGAAACAACTGAACAGATCGCCAGCTACGGTATCGGCCGTCAGATGGGCGACCACCTGGCCAACCAGAGCTTTGAGGGCGTTGAACTGAATGCCGTCATTGCGGGTATCCAGGAAGCGTTTGCCGGTGAAGCACTGAGCATCGAAGGCGAAAAAATCCAGGCTGCATTTAACGAGATTCAGGCTCGCATGCAGGAAAAAGCTGAAAAGCTGGCGAAAGAGGCTGCCGCAGAAGGCGAGCTTTACCTGGAGAAGAACGCTCAGCGCGAAGAGGTATTTGTTACCGATTCAGGCCTGCAGTACGAAATTATCACTGCCGGTGAAGAGGGTGGCGTAAGCCCAACCCGTGAATCGACCGTACGTACTCACTACCATGGTACATTCACCGACGGCAAAGTGTTCGACAGCTCTTATGATCGCGGCCAGCCAGCAGAATTTCCTGTCGGCGGTGTGATTGCAGGCTGGACTGAAGCGTTGCAACTGATGACCAAAGGCGCTAAATGGCGTCTGACGGTTCCTTATCAGTTGGCATATGGTGCCCAGGGTTCACCCGGCGGTATCCCACCCTATTCAACGCTGGTATTTGATGTAGAGCTGCTGGATATTCTGTAATCAGTTATCCACAACTGTTGTAATACTAAAGACCGGCCGCTTCTGCCCCGGTCTTTTTTATGGAGCACACTTATGCAACTGCACCTTCAGGTCTCCGGTAGCGGAGCCCCCCTGATCATTATGCACGGGCTGTTTGGCACCCTGCTGAACTGGAGTGGACAGATCAAAGCCCTGTCAGAGCACTTCACGGTTTATGCCGTGGATCTGCGCAACCATGGGCGCTCCCCCCACACCGACACCACCAGCTACCCGCTGATGGCTGATGATATTATCGAACTGATGGATCAGCAGGGGCTGAAAAGCGCCCATATTCTGGGCCACTCCATGGGTGGAAAAGTGGCTATGCAACTGGCGATGAATCACCCTCAACGGGTCGACAAGCTGATTATTGTCGATATCGCCCCGGTACAGTACCCCAACCACCACAGCGATGTATTCCGCGGTCTGAATGCAGTACAACTCGGTAGCCTGAAGTCCCGTGGAGAAGCAGATCAGCAGTTGGCGCACTATATCGATGAACTCAGTGTACGTCAGTTTCTGCTCACCAACCTCTATCGAACCGAAGCGAAACAGTTTGCCTGGCGGATGAACCTGCCGGTGCTGGAAGCCTGTTATGCTGAGATTAGCAAGCCGCCCTCTGGTCCTGCTTTCGAAAAGCCCGTACTGTTTATTAAAGGCGAACTCTCAGATTATATCACTGCAGACTACCGCGATCAGATACTCAGGCTGTTCCCAAAAGCCGACTACCGGATGGTACAGGGCACCGGACACTGGCCGCATGCGGAGAAAGCCTCAGTGTTTACCCGACTGGTATTAAACTATCTGTTGAAATGATGACAGTGCAGATATCAGCCCTTGTATGAGCAGTTGATACACGCTTGATGATCAGAGAAGATCAGATGGAATGTGCTGAATTGATCTGAAACAGATCAGTTGAAGACTTTACAAGTAATTCTGTTAACCTGCCGGGTACTAACAACCATGACTAAAGATCCCGACTACCCCGGAGAGAGTGCTGACATGCACCCTCAGCAAATCAAACCAACTACCACTGAGTGGCATTGGTGAGTTTCAGTTTTCAGAACTTATACGACACTCCCATACCCAGACGCCCGTTAACACTACCCAGCCACACACCGGGATCTTTTCGGTCTTCAGAGTTAAGACTGTAAAGTGCATACACACCGGATGACACCCGCACCAACACAAACTGACCGGTGTCAACATTCAGACCAGACCGGTTGCTTCGCGCCATCTGATAGAACTTGCCTGAGAGATCAATCTCCTGCTCAGTCTGCTGTTCAGACTGGCCGGCTTGCTCCTTATCGTTCTGTTGCAATTCTGCACGCCCGATTGCACCTGCTATCATGTCCATCAAGCCGTCCAGTCCGGCACAGTTTCCACTGCAGGGCAGCAGCAGAAGGAGGGACATTACTGGAATCAGATATCTGTTCATAGCCTTACACCTATTAAAAGCTAATGAAGTTTCAATCAATTCACGTGTTGTTAGCCCCCCCAGGCCTCAAACCTCTATACAAACGCTCGTTTGATCACGTTACGAACAGAAGATAACACAGCCCAACAGTATAAAAAGTGATCTCAATCAGTTTTTGCCAGTTAAATTACCCAACTTGGGTAATGGATAACAACCTGTTCCACAATGACGACAGGGTTCTTAACGCAGGTGTATTTGATTAGAATCAGTTGGCATTTCATCTCTGGTTTTGCTCTTTATTACAAGCCTTTTTTATAAGCCCGTGAGTAAACACCATCCTTTAACCTGCATAAACCGGTTTCGCGATAAAACAGCTGACAAGTGCCACGACCATAAACACTCAACCCGGGCTTTAAAGGATTTTGTTACAGACACAAAAAAGGCATGTCATTACGACACACCTTTAATTATTACGTTGGTAGCGGGGCCAGATCTAAACCGACGACCCTCCTGCCCTTATTAAGAGCTGAGCCCGACGCCTGATCTCAAATTTCAGACAAAAAAGACCAACCTTTCGGCTAGTCTTGTTTTCCGTTGTAGTAGCGGGGCCAGATCTAAACCGACGACCTTCCCGAGCGTTTATTAAGAGCCGAGCCCGACGCCTGATCTCAGATTTCAGACAAAAAAAAGACCAACCTTTCGGCTAGTCTTGTTTTCCGTTGTAGTAGCGGGGCCAGATCTAAACCGACGACCTTCCCGAGCGTTTATTAAGAGCCGAGCCCGACGCCTGATCTCAGATTTCAGACAAAAAAAAGACCAACCTTTCGGCTAGTCTTGTTTTCCGTTGTGGTAGCGGGGGCCAGATCTAAACCGACGACCTTCCAGCCCTTATTAAGAGCCGAGCCCGACGCTTTCTATGCCAGCTTCAAACCACCGAATTTCAGGCAAAAAAAGCCAATCTTTCGATTAGCTTATCTTTCCGTTGTGGGAGCGGGGCCAAATATAAACCGACGACCTTCCAGCCCTTATTAAGAGCCGAGCCCGACGC